>NZ_AP040363.1:0-2845435 GCF_055380235.1 Picosynechococcus sp. NKBG15041c | reverse complement strand
GGCCTGTTTTTTACCTGCTGCTAGTCCCTATGTAGAGTTGATTCTAGCACAGCGCAAATTTTTGGTTTAACGCCCAAACAATGGATTTTGATACGGTTTTTTCTCCCTTGATCAAGTCTAGTAACATTCGCTACGAACCAATCTTAAAGGCCTCGACAAACATGCCATAGACAAAGCCAATTTTGAGGATATTGAGCAGGAAAAAAAATACATTATTACTATTTTGAGCCGGGTCATTGGGGTTGACCACCAATCTCTGGGGCTGCCTGTAATGGATGCGACTCACTAACTCAGTGATCACCAGTAAAACAACCCCAACAACTGGGTCCCAAATGGCGGCTTGTCCGGCAGTGGTGGGGATCACCGTACCAAGGGCATTGCCGAAAAGAAAAAGAATCAGAATTAGGGCTGTTCGTCGCCAGGGGTTTTGAAAAAAGCGACTAAACCTTACAAAAGCTTCTTCAAAAAGGGTATTGATACGGGTGCGCTGCATATAGAAGATTTGGAGAAATCAATCATTTGTTGAGGCGATCAAGGAGCCAAAGGGCAATGACGATCCCCGTAAAGTGGGAGGCGATCGTGTGGGTATTGGCCAGAATAATAAACAAATCTTTGGGTTGGATCAGCTGGGACGTGTTGGAAAAAACCGCCCCCTGGGGAATGGTTAGGGATTTTCCGAGGACTAGGCCCACAAATGCCTCGGCACCGATGATTGCAAACATCATCCCCAACAGGTTTGCCAGGAGGCCAAATTTAATAGTTTGAATGGTGTAGGACTTTTTCGGACGCAGGGAGTTATCCCCGGCCAGCATAAGCCGGGCAATGGTTTTGTAGCGGAAGAAGAAAAAGATGCTGACGATCAAGCCGACAATTCCAGCGGCGGCACAAAATAGACCAAAACTACTGCCTTGGACAAAGCGGGGATCTTGGGAAGCATTGGGCCCATCACCGCCGACTAAACTGGCACTGGCGAACAGAAGAATGAGGGCCGCTACAACGCCGAGGATAATCTGTACCCAAAAGCCAATATTGCCCGCTAATTTGAGGGTGGCCGAGGCTCTGAGGATTGCGGCGGGAATGGATGCTCCGGCCAAGGCGCCGTAGGAATCGCGTTTCATGGTCTATTTTGACGAGGCTGAAAGATCTTAGGTCTTTGTCTATTGTAGTCGCTCTGTTCCCCAGTCCTAGAGGAAGGGCGATCGCCCGCCTAGTTTTAAATTAGCGATGATTGGGAAAAAGGTTTTTGCAATAGTTTCTACACTTTCTCTGGGTTGAGGAAATTGAGTGCTGGTCCAGTCCCCGCCTCGGCATTCGGTTCGGACACACTAATTCAGGCGTTAAATTTTTTTCACTCCCGATCATCCAGCCCTATTTCCCCGTCCAAGAGCTTAATTAAAAACGCCAAGAAGCAGAACTAAAACGCCAGCAAGAGCAACAGTTATGCTTTAGGGACAGAAGATAAAACAGTGCAACTCCAGGCCAAGTTCCGGGAACTGGGCATTGATCCAGAAGCAGAATAAATCCACCGAGAGCAACAGGCTATGATGAGCATCAAGCTTTTTCAGATCTGAGCGTTCATGCACCCGATTCGCCTCACCTTATTTTTTATTGGCCTGAGTATCATTCTCGGGCTGATGTTGTGGTTGGTGAATTCTCTCTATCGCCTTTATCTCCAGGTGTCTTTTACGGCGCCTTTCCTGGCCAATGTGCTGATTTTGGTGTTGATTGTGCTGATGGGATTGATTCTCTGGACATTTTGGCGCTATTTCAATGTATTCAATGTCAATCGGCGTAAAACGCCCCGTTCTGGCCGGAAAGTTAGCACCTATCAGCCCAAGTTACCTGCTGAAAAAACAGAGGTGGCTGCTGCTAACCTGCGCACGATTCAGCAGCAGGTGAACCAAATCCAGGATAAAGTCGCCCAGAAAGTGCTGTTGAGTCGTTCCCAGGAGATCCAAGCGAGCTTTGAGCGACAAGAATTGCAGGTGGCGGTGTTTGGTACAGGGTCAGCGGGAAAAACATCCCTGGTGAATGCGCTGATCGGTCAGATGGTGGGCAATGTGGAGGCGACTATGGGCACGACCCAGACGGGTCAAGCCTATCGCCTCAAGCTAAAAGGGGTCGATCGCCAAATTTTAATCACCGATACGCCAGGGATTCTGGAAGCGGGGGAAGGGGGGATCCAACGCGATCGCCTGGCGCGGGAATTGGCCACCAATGCAGATTTGCTGATTTTTGTGGTGGATAACGACCTGCGTCAATCGGAATATGATCCCCTCTGTGATCTGGCGGAAATCGGCAAGCGATCGCTCCTCGTCTTTAACAAAATTGATTTGTACACCGCCGAAGATCAAGCGCTGATTGGCGATCGTCTCAAGGCCAAAGTAAGCCACCTGATTAACCCTCAGGATGTGGTGTTTGTCTGCGCCAATCCTCAACCCTTTGAACTGGAAGATGGCGAAATTTTTACCCCAGAAACCGACGTGATGCCCCTCGTAAAACGCTTGGCCGTCGTCCTGCGGGCAGAAGGGGATGATCTGCTGGCGGATAATTTACTCTTGCAATCCCAGCGCCTAGGGGAAGAAGCCCGCAAAATTATCGAATATCAACGGCGAAAACAAGCAGAACAGGTGATCGAGCGCTACCAGTGGATTGGGGCCGGGGTGATCGCCGTAACCCCTTTGCCCGTGGTGGATATGCTGGCGACGGCGGCGGTCAATGCCCAGATGGTGATGGAAATTGGCCGGGTCTATGGCTGCGAAATCGATGGCGATCGCGGCAAAGAATTAGCCGTTTCCCTGGGGAAGACCCTCGTCAGTTTGGGGGTGGTAAAAGGAGCAGTAGAAATTCTCGCGAAAATTCTCCAGACCAATGTGGCCACTTATCTCGTTGGTAAAGCGATCCAGGGGGTGACAGCCGCTTACCTCACACGCATTGCCGGCAAGAGCTTTATTGAATACTTTCGCCATGACCAGGATTGGGGCGACGGCGGGATCACCGAGGTGGTGCAGGAGCAATTTAAGCTCAGTAAAAAGGACGAATTTGTCAAAGATTTTGTCGGCGATGCAATCCTCAAAGTCGTGAATCCTTTCAAGGAAGTTTGGCAGATCGACCTAGAAGAAGATCCAGAATTAGCCGAGCTGGAATGGACTACGCCCCAGCGGCGACGGCAGGACGATTGGTAGGTTTTGTTGAGGCAGACTTTTATGACAATCCAGCGACAGATCGATTGGCAAAAATTAGCAGAGATCCACGAACTCAAGGAATTTTTTGCGGCCGACTTTAGGGGCTTTCAAGGAGAAATTACCCAGCAATTGCAAGGCCTCGATCAGTTTCCCCCGGCAACCCTGGAAAAATTGGCAAAATTGCGTGCCCTCGAGGTGACCAACGGGATCACCCAATGGGCCTATCGACGGGGGGCAGACCAAGCGCTGTCCATTGAGCAAACCCGCCAGTGCATGAACATGGTGATGGGGTTTATGAAAAATGTGGAATTGACCTTTCCGAGCATTGGCACGATCGCCTTTAGCGATTGGGAAAAGGACTATGTGCGGCGGGTGCGGGGGCTGTACATTGATGCGTTTAAAAATAATGTTCCCGGGGCAGAACTGGCGTTCCATGCTATTTCTACCGCCCAATTTATCGCCTGTGGTCAGCAGAGATTGAATGGGGCGATCGCCCTCGTAGAACAGGATTACGGCGAGTTATTTTCAAGCTACTTTATCGAGCGGATGAAAAAATATATCGGCGCTTACCTAGATAGTTTTAGCGAAAGCCCATAAGATCCAAGACTGCGCCTTAATGGCATTGGGGAGAACGAATCAGCGATGAAAATTCAGGCAGTGGACTACACAACCCTGGTGGCAGTGGTCACAGAGTTGCAGCGGGACTGGGTGCCAGCCCGGCTGGAGCAAGTTTATCAATATGACAAACAAACCCTCTGTTTGGCCCTGCGCACCCTGGAAAAACGGGAATGGCTCTGGCTGTCGTGGCACCCCCAGGCGGCCCGGCTCCATCTAGGCGATCGCCCCCCCAGAGACCCCGATACCTTCACCTTTAGCGACCAACTGCGCCACTTAATCAAAGGGTCAGCCCTATTGGGCATTGCCCTGATTCAACCCTGGGAACGGGTGGTGGATTTTCAGTTTGGCGATCGCCCCGGAGAACCACCCCAATGGCATTTATACGTTGAAATTATGGGGAAGCACAGCAATGTGATCCTCGCCAACGCTGACCAGCAGATTGTCACCACCGCCCAGCAAATCAGTGGCGATCGCTCTGCTGTCCGCCCAGTCCAAACGGGGCAGCCCTACGAATTTCCCCCCGCGCTGACGAAAACAGCCCCCAACCTGACAGAATCCCCTGAGCGCTGGCAGGAACGGATCGCCCTGTTGCCAAAACCGCTCAAAAAACAAATCCTCGAAAATTACCGGGGCGTCAGTCCGATGCTATTGGCAGGGATGATCCAAGCCGCCCAGCTCAACCCGGAGCAAAACACCGACAGCCTCACCCCGAACAATTGGCAAAGCCTTTTCCAACAATGGCAACGGTGGCTCACCTGTTTAGAACAGCGGCAATTTTGCTTTACAGCCCAGGGGGATCAATATCAAGTGATTCCTTGGGGAACGAATGAGCCGCCCTGCTTACCTTTGCAGCAAAGCCTCAATACCTACTACCAAAGCCGTCTCAACCAGCAAAACTTCCAACAACTCCACCATCAACTCCAGCAAAAAGTAACTGGCCTACTCGATAAACTGGGGCAAAAAGCCAAACTCTTTAAAAATCGTCTGACAGAATCCACTGAAGCAGAGCAATATCGCCAGTGGGGGGACCTGATGATGACCTATCTCCACGAATGGCAACCGGGGTTAAGGGAAATTGCCCTGACAGATTTTGTTTCGGGAGCTCTGGTCAAAATCCCCCTCCAGCCCGATAAAAACGCAGTGCAAAATGCCCAAGCTTTCTATAAACAACACCAAAAGCTCAAGCGAGCGAGTCAGATTGTGCAACCCCTGCTTGCAGAAGTAGAAGGGGAGATCCATTACCTCGAACAGATTGAGGCAAGCCTTGGGCAAATTGCCAGCTACCAGGAGGCGATCGACCTAGAAGCCTTGCAGGAAATTCAAGGGGAACTGATTCAAGGGGGCTACCTCAAAACCAACCGGGAACCCAGCGCGAAAAAAGAAGTTTCTAAGCCTCACATTTACAGCACGCCAGGGGGGGCGGAACTCTGGATCGGGCGCAATAATCAGCAAAATGATCACCTAACCTTCCGGGTTGCGAATGATTATGACCTTTGGTTCCACAGCCAGGAAATTCCTGGTAGTCATGTTTTATTGCGCCTCGAGCCCGGCACAGTCCCCGATGCGGCAGAATTGCAATGGGCGGCGGATTTTGCGGCCTACTACAGCCGGGCGAGCCAAAGCGAACAGGTGCCGATCGTTTATACCAAACCCAAAAATGTCTATAAGCCCAAGGGCACAAAACCAGGCATGTGTATTTATAAGCAGGAAACGATTCTCTGGGGGCAACCCCAACGGGCAAAACAGGCGATCGCCCAGCTTAAAACAGCCACCGCCACCAAAGAAAATTTGGATCGTTCCCAAAAGTAGGGGCACTGGTTTCGGTTCATGGGGGGAAAAGGTATGTAATCCCTCACTTGATTTTTAGGAGAAAAAATGCTTCTTAAACCCTAAATGCATCTCAAATCTTTTCCAGGCAAGACTTTCGGCTATTTTGACCACAGTCGCTATAAAACATTAGCAGTCGCCCCCTAGGAGTGCTAAATTTGCTAGTGACGTAAAATTTTATAGCAAGAATTCCTATGGCTAAGATTGTCTCTTTTAAGGATGACTCCCGCCGCTCCCTCGAAGCTGGCATTAATGCCCTCGCCGATGCGGTCAAAATTACGTTAGGGCCTAAGGGTCGCAACGTATTACTCGAAAAGCAGTACGGTGCACCCCAGATCGTGAACGATGGGATCACCGTCGCCAAGGAAATTGAACTCAGTGACCCGCTGCAAAATACTGGTGCTCGCTTGATCCGAGAAGTCGCTTCCAGAACAAATGACAGCGCTGGGGATGGCACCACCACCGCCACCGTCATGGCCCAAGCTCTGATTCGTGAAGGTCTGAAGAATGTGACTGCTGGCGCTAACCCCATGTCTCTCCGCCGGGGGATTGATGCCGCAGTGAAATTTCTCGTGAAAGAAGTAGCCGCGATCGCCAAGCCCGTTGAAGGGGATGCGATCGCCCAGGTTGCTGCTGTTTCTGCCGGGAACGACGAAGAAGTGGGCCAAATGATCTCCGATGCCATGGCCAAGGTCACCAAAGATGGCGTGATCACCGTTGAAGAATCTAAATCCCTCGCCACCGAACTGGACGTAGTAGAAGGGATGCAACTCGATCGCGGTTACATCTCCCCCTATTTCGTCACCGACCAAGAGCGCCAAATCGTTGAGTTTGAAAATCCCTACATTCTGCTCACCGACAAGAAAATTTCGGCGATCGCCGACCTCGTTCCTGCCCTCGAACAGGTAGCCCGTTCCGGTCGTCCCCTGTTGATCATCGCTGAAGATCTGGAAGGGGAAGCCCTCGCTACCCTCGTGGTGAACAAAGCCCGGGGCGTTCTCAATGCCGCTGCGATCAAAGCGCCCAGTTTTGGCGATCGCCGTAAGCAAATGCTCCAGGATATCGCTGTGCTCACCGGTGGCCGCGTGATCTCCGAAGAAGTGGGTCTGAGCCTTGAGGCGATCGAGCTGGATATGCTCGGCACCGCTGAAAAAATCACGATCAGCAAAGAAGAAACCACCATCGTTTCCGGTGGCGGCAGCAAAGCTGACATCGATGCCCGGGTTGGTCAAATTCGGAAGCAACTGGCTGAAACCGACTCCGAATACGACATGGAGAAACTCCAGGAGCGCATCGCTAAACTGGCGGGTGGTGTCGCCGTGATCAAAGTCGGCGCGGCCACTGAAACCGAACTCAAAGATCGCAAGCTCCGCATCGAAGATGCCCTCAACGCCACCAAAGCGGCTGTGGAAGAAGGCATTGTTCCTGGTGGTGGCACAACCTTGATCCACCTGGCCGGGAAACTGACTGCCGTGAAAGACAGCCTCAGTGACGCCGAGGAAAAATTAGGGGTCGACATTGTGGCCCGCGCCCTCGAAGCGCCCCTCCGCCAGTTGGCCAATAATGCTGGGGTTGAAGGCTCTGTCGTCGTTGAACGGGTCCGTAATAGCGAAGCCAACATTGGCTACAATGCTGCCACTAACGAATATGTTGACATGATCGCCGCTGGGATTATTGACCCGGCCAAGGTCGTTCGTTCCGTGCTGCAAAATGCCGCTTCTATCGCGGGTATGGTGATCACCACTGAAGCCCTCGTTGTCGAGAAGCCCGAACCGGAAGCGGCTGCCCCTGACATGGGTGGCGGCATGCCTGGTATGGGTGGCATGGGCGGCATGGGAATGCCCGGTATGGGGATGATGTAATTTAATCGCTGGATCTTTCCGTAAAAAATCCAGCGATTAAATCATCTAAATAAGTTAATGGGGCATCCTCTGGGATGCCTTTTTTGCGGTCTATGAGTATTCTTCTGGCTCAAGCTAACACGGCGTAATTTAGGCAAGCTCTCCGCCTGCAAGCTTGATTTTAGAAGGATGCTGCCATCGAACTTTAATGGGGGCGATCGCCCACCTGGGTCCCAGAGGATTGCTCTAACCAATAATCTAATACTTCTTTGAGAGTCTGGGGGTTGAGGGGCTTACTTAGATAGTCATCCATGCCCGCTGCAAGACATTTATCCCGATCGCCTTTCATCGCGTTAGCAGTTAGGGCAATAATCGGGATCTGGCGATGGCGATCGCCCCCTTCCCCTTGGCGAATAAATTGGGTCGCTTGGTAACCATTCATTTTTGGCATGAGGCAATCCATCAAAATCAAATCATAGGGCTGAGTTTGGCTTACTTTTTGGAGAATATAGAGTGCTTCCAGGCCATCTACGGCGGTATCAACCTCGAATCCCAATTTTTGGCAGAGGCCCCGGGCAATGATTTGATTGACTTTGTTGTCCTCCACCAGCAGGAGTCGTGGTTTAGGCTGATCTCGCAAAGGCTCACCAACGATAACAGAGGGGGACTTGGGAGTCGTCGCCCTGACCGGGGTTGTTGGGCGGCAAGCGGCCCAGAGCTGATGCGGTAACACCGGCTTCGTGAGATAACGCACAGGGATTGTTTTCGGTAGCCCGAGGCCCTGTAGATCTTCATAGAGGTGGTAGGTTAACAGCAAAATTTGCGCAATGGGTCGGGGAGCATTGGCTTGGAGTTGTTCAATCTGAGTACCCATTTCGATAGTGCCAACGCCATAGTCTAGGATCAAAAATAGGTTGTCCCGGGTGGGGGGCTGGGTTTCCCAGAGGAGCACTGCCTCCTGGAGACTCGTTGCAGGTCGGACAACGACATCCCAAGTTTCTAGCTGTGCCTGAAGAACACTCCGTTGTTGGGGATGTTCTATCACCAACAGCACTTCAAGATCATGGAGTTGCTCCGTGGCGATCGCCGCGGCTGCGTCGAGGGCCGGCTGGAGGGTAACACTAAACGTAAAGCAGCTCCCTTTCCCTGGGGTGCTCGTCGCCCCAATAGTACCACCCATAAGTTCACAGAGCCGCTGGGTAATTGCCAGCCCGAGCCCTGTACCACCGTAGCGCCGGGTCGTCCCCATATCCAGTTGGGTGAATGGTTGAAAGAGACGCTCCAACTGTTCAGCAGCCATGCCAATGCCCGTATCACTCACGGCCCCTTCTAAACAGAGGAGATCGCCCTGGGGTTGGACACGGATACGAATCACAACTGCGCCTTGTTCTGTAAATTTGATCGCGTTACTGACGAGATTCAATAAAATTTGGCGCAGGCGACCAGGATCTCCTCGTACCGCACTACAGCGAATTTCGTGTAGATCAAAAATCAATTGAATACTTTTTTCTTGCGCAGTGAAGACAATGGTTTTCGCAAAATTCTCAAAAAATTGATACAAATCAAACTCCACCACTTCTAACTGGAGTTTGCCCGCATCAATCTTCGAAAAATCGAGAATATCGTTGAGCAAAAAGAGTAAAGATTCTGCACTGGAAAGGGCCACAAGAATATTGTTTTCTTGCTCTGGGGTGAGATCGGTATAGCGCAATAAATTGAGCATACCGATGACGCCGTTCATGGGGGTGCGAATTTCATGGCTCATGGTGGCGAGAAACATGCTCTTGGCAGTGGCCGCAGCTTCGGCGGCTTCTTTCGCCAGGATTAAATCTTGTTCAGTTCGTTTGCGATCGCTAATATCACTATGAGTCCCGATCACGCGCAACGGTTCCCCTGTCTCAGTGCGTTGAATCACCTTGCCCCGGTCAAGGACCCATTTGTAAGTATTATCTTTGCAGCGAATTCGATGTTCATTACGGTAAACATCTGTTTGGTTTGAAAAATGAGCCTGAATATCGTGAAAAACCAACGCTAAATCATCGGGGTGAACGCGGCTTTCCCATTCCGAGAGGGTGTCCCCAATTTCCTGATCCGCGTAGCCCAACATCGCTTTCCATTGCCGCGAGAAAAAGACTTTATCGGTTTGGGCATTCCAGTCCCAGACCCCATCCCCAGAGCCTTCGAGGGCAAACTGCCACCGGAGTTCACTTTCCCGGAGGGCCTGTTCTGCCAAGATTCTTTCGGTAATGTCGAGGGCTGTGCCAAAAAAACGGATAATTTTGCCTGTGGTGTCTTTTTGGCTACTGCCACGCGCTTCATGGTGAAAAATTTGCCCGTCAGCCAACTGAACCCGGTATTGGATGGTATAGCTTTCTCCGGTGGCGATCGCCTGCTCAACACAAGTTTTGAGTCGTTCTCGATCTTCTGGATGAATTAAAGCCCAATGTGCGTCGTAGCTGGGAGGGCATTGGCCGGGGTCGAGACCAAACATTCGCATCAATTCTCGGGACCAATAGAGTTGCCCGGTGATGATATCTAATTCCCAACTACCGATGTGGGCGAGACGCTGGGCTTCTTGGAGGAAAGATTCATTTTGTTTGAGCTGTTCTTCGATTTGCTTACGGGCGGTGAAGTCAATGTGAGAACCCACCATGCGCACGGGCTCTCCTGCCTCTGTCCAATCAATCACTTTGCCGGAGCAGATCACCCAAACGGTTGAACCATCTCGATGGTGATAGCGCACTTCGTTATAGAACGGAATTTCACCATGGCTGGCGATATGGGCGGCCAGATTTTGATTGACGGCTTCTAAATCTTCTGGAAAGATCAGCCGCTGCCAAGATTCTGGACAATTGGGTAGTTCATGGTCTTCATAGCCCAGCATTTTTTTGAGACTGGGGCTAAGATATTCGGTGTTTTTGATCAAGTGCCAATCCCAGTAGCCCGCCAAGGCATTTTCAAAGATTTCTTCAAGGATCTTCAGCTCGTGGGCAAGGGTGTCATTTTGGGATCCAACGGTGACATCTTGATCCCGGAGGAGTTGTTGGAGGCGATCGCCTGGGAGTATTTTGAGGGGTAAGCCTTGGTCATCGACAATGACCAAAAAAGAAAAATTTTGTCCCTGGAGCTGTTGGGCGATCGCCTGGATTTGCGCAGGGTCGGCATCGGCACGGATGACCCATGGTAACTGCATAATCGCGGCGGCGGTCAAGGTTTGAGGATCTTCCCCTCGGGCGATCGCCCCCATGATGTCCCTAGGGCTAACGACGCCGAGGCGTTGCGGAGCCGCCTTCACCAACACCGCCACCAGATCTGTATTTTCCCAAAACAAAGCCCCCAATGCCTGAAGCGATGTGTCAGGGGACACAAGCACTGGTGGATAAGTTGAAGCAGCGTCCAGCTCAAGGTCGAATAAGGGGGCCATAGATATGGACATAGCAAAAATAGCCCGGGATTGAATGACAAAAGTTGAAGGCTAGATTTTTATTTTAAAAAACCCTACAAATTATTTTATCGAGCTGAGCTAAAAATATTGTTTTTCTAAGATAAAACCAACAAATCTTTATTGGTAATTACCCAAACTGATTTTTTCTGAAACCTGGGGGGTGTTCGTGTTTAAAATCAATTCTGTTAAAGCAATGAAAACACTTTGGGTGCGGGCTAAAATCTTGGGCACTATCTTTATTGTAACTTCATTTAACAGGGGCTCTGGCTTTTTAACCATTCATAATCTTGGTCTTGACTTTTTTGATTTTTCTTGGGTGAAATTAAAACTTGGTAGCCAGATTTTTTCTTGCATTTTTGATAATAAAGCCGCATTAAGTTGATGTGGGGAACGCGACATTCTGTCCATTTATTATCGGTAGCCCGGACTTTTTTGGCCCCATGGGTTTGACCATCGAGAATATCCTTTAGGGCTTTGATCAACGTTGCCAGATTTTCGGGCTGTTCTGCAAGGATCTGGAGGGAATCTCGTAGCAGGGTAATTTCGGGCAACAGGGCATTGACCAGGGCCTGAATTTGCTCGAGGTTGAGGCGATCGCCTTTTGGGTCGGTGGCAGTTTCTGGCGCTTGGGCCTGTTGCTGGAGATTAAATAACAAAATTTTTTGTTGCTCTAGATCCACAGCGTAATCTTGTAGTTGGGCCTGGAGCTGACTGATTTCTGCTTCTTTAGCTTTGACAACATCCCGCTGGGACGCCGCCAAAGATTCAAGAATTTCGTCGATGTCACGGTTATTTTCCCGGAGTTTCGTCTGGTTCGCCCGGTTGAGGGCCTGGGCCTGGTGCAATTTTTTTTCGAGGTCTACCTGGGCCTGCATTTCTCGCTGGAGACGCTGTTCGAGGTTGGCGATCGCCTGCTGAAAATTCTGAGCTTGGGTTGTGATTTCCCCATCATAGGTTTGGGCCTGGAGTTGCAACTGCGCTTCATAGGCTTCCTGTTGGGCCGCAAAACTTTTTTTTAGTTTCAAAATTTCCTGCTTTTGGAAAGGCCGCAGCGCAAAAAATAACCCAATTCCCCCTAGGCCAAGACCCCAAAAAAAAGAAAAATCCATAACCACCGCTGCTTTTTTTCGCCGTTAGCTTTTCTCCAATTTAGCCCAAGGACACCCGGATTTAGAGCCCCGTAGAACCGAACCCTCCCGTACCTCGTGTGCTTTCTGGGAGTTTGTCCACCACCGTAATTTTTGGGTGAATGACTGGAGTCATCACCAGTTGGGCAATGCGCATCCCTGGTTCGACTCGAAAAACCTGCTCACCATGGTTCATGAGAATGACACCAATTTCACCCCGATAGTTGGCGTCGATGGTGCCAGGGCTATTGAGTACGGTGATGCTGTGCTTGAGGGCTAAACCGCTGCGGGGCCGGACTTGCAGTTCTGTCCCAATGGGGATTTCTGCTGCGAGGCCTGTTTTGATGAGGGCCGTTTTGTGGGGGGCGATCGCCACCGCTTCGAGGGCATGGAGATCTACGCCAGAATCCCCGCTATGGTGGTATTGGGGAACAATCGCCCCGGGGTGTAGTTTCAAAAAACGTAGGTGCATAAATTAACAAGCAGTGGTTTGCAAACGACGTTTAAGCAATTGCGGATCACCTTGATCCACAACCCGACCATTTTCTAGCAAAAAAGCGCCATCACAAAAATCTAGTTCATCGAGGCGGTGGGTTACCCAGAGGGCAGTCATCCCGCGACTTTTGACGAGATGTTGCACTTGCCTGACGAGATCTAATTGGGTATCTCCATCCAGCAGGGCGGTGGGCTCATCTAACAGTAAAACTTCACAATGGCGGGCGATCGCCCCGGCGATCGCCACCCGTTGCTTTTGGCCACCACTAAGGGCATAGATGGGCCGCCGGATAAATGTTTCGAGACCCACGGCTCCCAGGGCCTCGGTGACCCGCTGTTGAATCACCTGGGTTGGTAATCGTTCTGAAACTAGACCAAAGGCAACGTCCGCCCCGACAGTGGGCATCACGAGCTGGTGATCCGGATTTTGAAAAACAAAGCCCACCGGTTGTACCAGGGCCACCGTGCCAGAGGTCGCTTCTAATAGACCGGCCAGAATTCTCAGTAATGTTGATTTACCACTGCCATTAGTCCCGAGGAGCATCCAAAATTCCCCTTGGGGGACGGCCAAGTTACAGTGACTGAGAATTTTTTTGTCTGGTTGCCAACTGAAGTTTAAGTTTTCGACGGAAATGGCAGGGCTAGGCATGGCTCTGGCGGGGATAGGGATCCATAAATTGCAACAAATGGACGCAGGAGCAAAATAAAGGGGAGCGATCGCCCCCCACGAGTTCAGCAAAATGAATGTTACTCCGCGCCTTGGGTGGCAAAGAAACCAGGCACTCGGCCTGCTGCCGCTGCCCCACTTTTTTTATTTAAAATAACGGCACTGATTTGATCACTGAGGAGAGCAATTTTTTTATCTTCGTCTTTCTCACAGGTGAGCTCGAGAATTGTTGCGTGGTCGCTCCGCATCGCTTCCAACACAGAGTAATAAAGGGCCTGGGCCGCTTCAGCTTCCTTGCGTTGGACTGAGACGGGGATCGGGCTATATTTGAGGGTCAAATCTAGACTATACATGCAGCTTTAGGGGGTATTTTTCCTGGTATTTATCTTAGACGGTTTAGGGATCAGGGTTGGGCCGCTTCGGCGATCGCCTTAATTCGACGTAGTTGAGCTTGCATATCTTTTTTTGTCCAACGGGCAGCAAAAACTTGAAATCCCCAGCGCACCAATGGATTTGGAATATCAAACTGAAAGCGATTTACCAACTGTGTGCCTGTCTCCGTGGGGATGCATTCCCAACGGTCTCGGCCCCGAAAAAAGCCGCTAAATTGCCAAACGATTAAGCCGGGTTCCCGTTCTACCACAGCATTATTGAGCACAAGCTTGACGAGGGAAATTTTTAACCAGAAACGACTTTTACTTTCTAGGTCTGTGCTCCAGCGATCGCCCAAGGGCTCACATCGCAACAGGGGGTTTAGCCAACGGTGCATAGTATCCAAATCCGTAAAACACTGTTCGACACAGGTGGCACTGGCCCGCACTTGAATGGACTGCTCAAAAATTTCCATTAAAAATTCTATCTAAAGGTGGATTTTTTCAAAATTATGACAAGAAATATCGCAAATTTCCCTTTTTGCGGATGAAAAATTGGGGCATCCTTTGTAGGGTGGAAAGGAAATGGCATAGCCATGAATTAGCGCAAACACGTCTTTTTTTGCCGTAATTAGCGATTTAGTCACTTAAATTTTAATTTGTAAAACAATGTCACTTCCAATCCCTATCTTGGGGCCACCCATTGGTGTCCCTCACTTTGCCTTTGCGCTCCAGTTACCAGAATCATTACAAATCCTCATTGGGGAAGATGTCGCCAATGTTGTGAAGGCGATCGCCATTCTAATTATCGGTTGGCTTGTCGCCCTCGCCATGAAAGCCATTGTCAGAGGGTTACTGAAAAAAACCGAAATTGACAACAAAATTGCCGCTTGGATTACAGGTCATGACGGCAAAACAGATTTACCCATTGAAATTTGGGCCGCCAATATCGTCTACTGGTTCGTCATCCTTTTTACAGTGGTGGCAGTTTTAGAAACACTCCGGCTAGAGGGGGCTTATACACCGCTCAATCAGCTCCTGAGCCAAGTGACGAATTTCTTGCCCCAACTCTTTGCGGCGGCCCTGTGGTTGGGGATCGCTTGGTTGGTGGCGACGGTGGCCAAGTTAATTGTCGTTAAGGGTTTGAGCACATTTCGTCTAGACGAGCGCCTCAATCCAGCTGCCCCAGAACCGGACCCAGAAGCCGCCCCGCAACCACCAGTGACCAATCTCAGCGAAACCATCGGCAATGCGCTGTATTGGTTTATTTTCTTCTTCTTCTTAACGCCCATTCTTGAAACCCTGGGCCTCGAAAATTCCCTTGCCCCCCTGCGAAATTTAGTGGACCGGGTGCTGTTGATCTTGCCAGATCTATTTGGGGCGGCCCTCATTGGGGTCGTGGGTTGGTTTATTGCCCAGGTAATCCGGCGCCTCGTCACCAATCTCCTACAAGCAACGGGGGTAGATCAAATTGGTGAAAAATTTGGCCTTACCAGTACTGCTGGCAGACAGTCTCTGTCCTGGATTTTAGGGACGATCGCCTATATTTTGATCCTGATTCCCGTCGCCATTTCTGCCTTAGAGGTGGCGCAGATTGAGGCGATTTCTCGTCCGGCGATCGCCATGTTGGATCAGGTGTTGATGCTGTTCCCGAAAATACTTGGGGCGGCCATTATTCTCACCTTTGCCTATGTGGTTGGGGAATATGTATCGGAGTTTGTCAGCAATGTGCTAACCGGCTTCGGCTTTGATAATGTCTTAACTTGGCTCGGACTAGACGGAATTATCAGCGCGGCCCCTAGGGATGGCGATGGTGAAACAACGAAGCCTGGTAAAACACCTTCCCAGATGATGGGTAAAATTTCCCTGGTGGTGATCCTGCTGGTGGCAACCCTGACAGCGGTAGACGTGCTACAAATTGAAGCGCTAACCACGGTGGTAGAAATTGTTTTGGCGATCGCCGGACAAGTATTGGTTGCTTTACTTATCTTTGCTTTGGGTTTGTATTTTTCCAATATTTCCTACAGGGCCCTGGCGGCGTCTGGATCGAGACAATCGAAAATTCTCGGTCAAGCGGCGCGGGTCATCATCCTTGTGCTTGTGGGGGCGATGGCCCTAGAGCAAATGGGCATTGCGACAAATATTGTTAATCTGGCCTTTGGGCTCCTCGTCGGGGGCATCGCCGTGGCGATCGCCATTGCTTTCGGCCTTGGGGGGAAAGAGATTGCCGGCGAACAGGTCAGGAACTGGTTAGATTCTCTGAAAGATAATTAATTTTGGACAATTTGTCGGGTATTAACTGAACAATTGACGCGGCAAGACATGGCGATCGCCATGTCTTTTTTTGAACATAGCTTTACAGCCCACTAACGCAACCTTAACGTGCCGATTAAGGGACTGTGCCACCCTTCCCATAGAATCTAATTTCGTCATTGTGGCGATCGCTTGTCCCTGTGCCATCAAACGTTTTGGAAGTCCTGTGAACAGCCAACCCAATCTTCCGCTCCCAAAGCCTTTCTCCCCACCGGAACCTGCCCTTGTCCCCAATCCTCTAAGGCTCATTCCGGCCCCCTATCAAGCCAAAAATCAGGGGCGATCGCGCTTTTTGTTTGTCGGCGATGCCACCCAACCTGTGACCGAACTAACCGTTGACCCCAATATTTCTAGTCGCTACCAAATGCTCCGGGCCGCTGACCTGACGCTTGTGGCCCCTTTCCGTCTAAAAATTTTGCACTTTAATGACCTACACGGACGGATCGCGCACCTGGCCCCGGAGGGAAATATCGCCGTTTTTTCGCGCCTCGTCTCCCGATATCGACAGCAGCAGCAAAAATACGCCCACAATCCCCAGGCGGGGGTCTTGCTACTCTCTGCCGGAGATGACATGGTGGGCACGCCGTTTGATGCCCTGGTTTCTGAGGGTTACCATCCCTATGATCTCTACCAAACCTTGGGAGTGGACGCCGCTGCCCTGGGGAACCATGACCTTGATTTGGGAACCCAGGCGATCGCCAAAATCATTCAACGGTCGGGGAATTTTCCGTTACTGTCAGCTAATTTAAGACCACCTCAGCGGTTAAAATCGTGCATTTATCCTGCCGCATTACTAGATGTCCAAGGGGTGCGGGTCGGTATCATTGGTTTGACTACCCCGGCCCAAATGAAGGGTTCCGATGCACGCAATTTAACCTTTAGCGATCCGGTCCAGGTGGTCAAAAATCTTCTGCCGTTGTTGCGCCCCTATTGCCATGTGCTCATTATCCTCAGTCACTTGGGCTATGACTTGCATTCGACTAGTGCAGCAGTGGTCGGTTATGGCGATCGCCAACTGGCAGCGGCTTTACCCCATGGTGCAGTCGATCTGATTATCGGCGGCCATACCCACCACATCTTGAATGAAACTGGCCTTAACCAAGACAACATCGTGAATGGCATCCCCATTGTGCAGGCGGGGACCCTTGGCCGCTTTTTGGGAGAAGTAACCATTACCCTCCAGGGCGATCACCCTGCTGCCACCGTCACCAATGCCAAACTATGGGCAACGGCGGATCTTCCAGTCGACCAAACCTTTGAAAAAAAACAAATTATGCCCATTGTTGCATCGCTCCATCAGAAACTAAACCATCCTCTAGGGATCGTCATTGACCATGTCGATCTAGGCAATGACGCCGTTTTAAATGATTTTGCGAGCCGTGAATCTGCCTTCGCTAATTTCATCACAGCGGGGATGCTCACCCAAGCCCAGGCGCAAGGATACGCTGTGGATCTTGCCCTGACCGATGCAGCGGTATTACGCACCGGGCTACCCCCGGATACCTTTGTCTACGGCGATTGGTTTGCGGTGATGCCCCATGCAGATACCTTGCGTTTCTTTCAGATCACCGGGCAACAACTCCTAATGCTATTACAGGACAATGCCCAGCGGGCCAACCGACCTGGGGAGCCCCATTTGGAGCGGGGGTTTGTGCAATTTAGTCGGCAAATTCGCTACAAAATCCAGTTAGGGAAGCAGCGCCAGGCTAGCCGAGCAACAGCGATTTTCGTCAATGGCCGGCCCTTAGAGGAACAATTGGCGCAAACTTTTACCTTTGTGACCCACAGTTTTATCCGTCAGGCCGCTTGCCATTGGGAGCGCCAATTTAGCAAACAAAATCCTCGCCTTGCTCTGTTTAATCTCGATACACTACCCAGTAAAGATACTGAACTCTTGCTGCGGGACGTTCTAATCGCCCATATCAAAGCCTATGGCGGTGTCACAAAAGTTGGCGGCGTATTCCGAGATGGACGCTTAGTCATCCTCGAGGGTTGCGGTCAATCCCTAGTCCAACCTTAAACTGGGCTTCACCTGGGGCCGATTGAATGGGAAATGTTTTTTGCTGTTTTTGACCCGGACTGTTGCTGCCCATGAAAATTGTTATGTTCTCCATCAATCCTCTCTTTCGCGACTATGTGACGGGGGGCGCACCAAAGCAGATTAAAAATATCTCGGTGTATCTGGGAGAACTCGGCCATGAGGTGGTGATCCTTGCGACCCGCTGCGTCGACAGTTGTGTTGAATTTCGTTGGCATGAAAACGTCCTTGTTAAACCAATATTGCGTTTTCGTCAGCCTTTTCCC
Organism: Picosynechococcus sp. NKBG15041c; assembly: GCF_055380235.1. Classification (NCBI taxonomy): domain Bacteria; kingdom Bacillati; phylum Cyanobacteriota; class Cyanophyceae; order Chroococcales; family Geminocystaceae; genus Picosynechococcus; species Picosynechococcus sp. NKBG15041c. The sequence continues at coordinate 2,827,242 of NZ_AP040363.1, read as the reverse complement.
CAACCCTACGGCATCCCTGCCTATGACATCGCAAATATGATCCAGGATGTGGCGACCCATTTGGACGGAGCCGATCGCTTCTATATGCACGATGGCGAATTTCTCTTTCCCTATGCCTATCAGCACATCCCGACGGTGGTGGCCCTACGGGATAATGTTTACCCAGAAACAATCTTGGGAGGCTTTCTCTTCCAAGGCGATCGCCTGATTGCGGTGTCGGAATATTCGCGGCGATTTTACGCAGAAACCATGGGGCGATTTTTTGCAGATTTTGACGAGCGCTTATTGGTGGTTTCAACGGGTATTGATTGGGACATTTTTAAACCCACAACTCCCAAGGAGATTTTAGAGATCGTTCCGGTGGATCCCGCCCAAGATGCCATTGTGATTCACCCCCACCGCCCGGAGCCGAGTAAGGGTTTGCCCCAAACCATCGCCGTTGCCGATTTACTGGTGCACCAATACGGCATCAAAAACTTAAAAGTCTTAGTGCCCCGCTGGTTGAAGGTGGGTTTATCCCCGGAAGTGGCGGCTTTCTATCAAGAGATGGAAACGGAGATTCAAAGCCGCCATTTAACGGAGCATTTTATCTTCCATGAATGGGTGCCCCAATCGTTGATGCCGCAATATTACAGTCTGGGGGCGGTAACCTTGGGCTTAGGTAATTTCGTGGAATCCTTTGGCAATGCCCCCTATGAATCCTTGGGTTGCGGTACGCCGGCAATTGTCTCGCGGGTTTCGACCCACCGGGAATTGTTGCCGGATCACCTGATTGATAAAGTCCATTTTGGGGATGCAGAAACCGCAGCGGCGATCGCTGCTCAGATGATTATCGAAAAACGCAAACCTTCTCCGGAAACCCTTGCTTATCTTCACGAGAATTATGGTGTACAAAGTCAGTTAGAAGGTTATGCCCAGGCGATTTTAAACGCAAAGTGCCGCGAACCTCTCGCCTACCGTCATACACCAATCACTGCTGAAACTCGCTACAAATTGCCCGCCTGGTGTTACCTCTGGGAAGGGGGCATTTACCATGATTTTCTTGCTCAACACCAAATCATCCCGGCTCTGCAAACTCTCCTCCAGCAATATCCCCAGGGCTTTAGTGAACAACAGGCGATCGCCCAAAATATTTCTCCGGCACAGCTTGAAGGCTGGTATCGCGATGGCTATCTCATTGCCCAGTAGTAACCTTGAGACGCAGCCTGTCGCGTAAAAATTTGTTTACAATGTCAACTCTGTAAGAATTGATAAGTAAGCCTGAGATCTATGCAATATCGTCGTTTTGGTCGTACCGAACTGCAAATGCCCGTCTTTTCCTGCGGGGGAATGCGCTATCAGTTCAAATGGCAAGACCAAGACCCGAATAAAATCCCCGCTGAAAATCAACATAATCTGGCGGCAACGATCAGGCGATCGCTTGAACTGGGCATCAACCATATCGAGACAGCGCGGGGTTACGGCACCTCGGAAATGCAGTTGGGCTGGGTGTTGTCTCAATTTAAGCGAGAAGATCTCATTATCCAGACGAAGGTTTCCCCCAAAGCTGATCCCGAAGCATTTCGCCGCGAAATTGAAAAATCCCTGGATTATCTACAGGTAGATTATGTTGATCTTTTCGGGCTGCATGGCATTAATAATCAAGAAATTTATGACTTCGCCTTTAAGCGGGGTTGCCTTGAGGTGGCCCAGGATTTGCAGCGACAAGGACGGATTCGCAACATTGGTTTTTCGACCCATGCCCCCACGGACTTGATTATCAAAGCTATTGAAACGGGGACGATGGACTATGTGAATTTGCACTGGTATTGGATCAATCAGGACAACTGGCGGGCGATCGAGGCGGCAACTCGGCAGGACATGGGCGTCTTTATCATTAGCCCCTCAGATAAGGGCGGGCATCTCTACAACCCACCCCAAAAGTTAGTGGAGCTCTGTGCGCCGCTCCACCCGATGGTTTTTAATGATCTATTCTGTCTGTCCCACCCCCAAATTCATACCCTGAGCATAGGCGCGGCCCGGCCATCGGATTTTGATCAACATTTAGAAACCCTGACCCTATTGGATCAAGCCAATGAAATTTTGCCAGAGATTCTCGCGAGACTTGAAAATCAGGCGATCGCCTCCCTAGGGGAAGATTGGGCCAAAACCTGGAAAGTGGGCCTCCCTACCTATGACCAAACCCCCGGCGAGATCAATATCCCTGTGATTTTGTGGCTGAGAAATTTGGCGATCGCCTACGACATGATTGAATACGGCAAAGCCCGCTATAACCTAATGGGCAACGGCGGTCATTGGTTTGCAGGGCAAAAGGCCGACAAGTTAGCAGAAATGGATCTGCGCAATGCCCTGCGCCTCAGTCCCCACCGCAAGGTCATCCCCCAATATCTCCAGGAAACCGATAAACTGCTGGGATCGACTGCCGTTAAGCGTCTTTCCCAGAGCTGAAAATAAATTCGGGAAAAAGGCGATCGCCCCCCAGTAGTAAATCTCTCTAAACAGGCGCATTCTTCCCAGAGTTCTGCATCTATATTGAGAGCATTAGCGCAACCTTTACGTTCCTATGCTCAACAAAAATACCTTTTTCTTAGCTCTGCTGGTGTTTATCCCCATTTCCATCGCCGGCCATGTTCTCGAATGGAATCCTGTTACTGTGTTCTGCACAGCGGCGATCGGCATTATTCCCTTGGCTGCTTTCATGGGGGAAGCCACCGAAGAAATTGCCGTGGTGGTCGGCCCCAACCTGGGGGGGTTGTTAAATGCCACCTTTGGAAATGCCACCGAATTAATCCTGGCCTTTGTCGCCCTCAAATCAGGCTTAGTGGACGTTGTCAAAGCGACGATTACCGGGTCAATTATTAGTAACCTGCTGTTGGTCATGGGCTTTGCGATGCTTCTGGGGGGCCTGAAATTTAAAGAACAAGACTTTCAACCCACCGCCGCCCGTCTAAATGCATCTTCCATGAACCTGGCCGTGATCGCCATCTTGATTCCCACCGCCGTAGAATATACCTCTACTGGCATCGGTGAATCGACCCTACAAAATCTCTCTGTGGCCGTGGCGATCGTCTTGATCCTCGTTTATGGCCTTACCCTACTTTTTTCCATGAAAACTCACTCATATCTATATGATGTGGGGATTGCAGAAGTCGAAGAAGAAGGCGAAACAGAAGAAGAAGCAAAAGCCAAAGTTAATCTGTGGTTTTGGGTTGGCGTTTTACTGGTGGTGACCCTCGCCGTCGCCATTGAATCAGAGCTGCTGGTTGGTTCCCTCGAAGAAGCTACCGTAAGCCTTGGCCTGAGTCCTCTATTCACCGGGGTAATTCTTCTACCGATCATTGGTAATGCCGCAGAACACGCCACTGCCGTCACTGTCGCCATGAAAGACAAAATGGATTTATCCGTGTCCGTCGCGATGGGCTCCAGTTTGCAAATTGCCCTATTTGTGGCCCCAGTACTGGTGATTGCCGGCTGGGTTATTGGGCAACCAATGGATCTTGATTTCAACCCCTTTGAATTAGTAGCTGTAGCCGTAGCGGTACTTATTGCCAATTCCATTAGCTCCGACGGCAATTCCAACTGGTTAGAAGGGAGTTTATTACTGGCAACCTACGCCGTCTTAAGCTTGGCCTTTTTCTTCCATCCCGCTGTTCCAGGCCTCCTTTGACTAACTGCTGAGGGGCCGAAAATATGACCAAATAGACTTGCTTGCAGCAGTTATACAGGGTTGACTGAAGCTCGAGGTGATGCTTTGGGAGGGGCTGAGGAAATCTGCCTTTCCCTTCCCGATTTTAAGTTTGCTGCATTAGCATAGGGATAGGGATTGTCGTACTAATTTGTTAATGCAGTCTCTGTTCAAAAACTACCTAAAGCTTCCATGTCAAACTCTAAACCCTTTGTACTCGGTGCAACAGCTCTAGTGTTAACCACTGTGGCGGTCACAGGGGCAGGGCTCCATTATTCCAAAAGCCAGGCCTACCTCAAGGACAGTCCAAAGGAAATTTTAGACGAGGTTTGGTATGTCATTAACAGAGAGTATGTTGATGCGACGTTTAATCAAAATGACTGGCGTCAGGTACGGCAAGAGTTTTTAAATCAAGACTATGCCAGCACCGATGAAGCTTATGAAGCGATTCGAGAAATGTTGGCTCTCCTGGGGGATCCCTACACGCGCTTTATGCCACCCCAAGAATTTGAGAATTTACAGGTAGACACCTCCGGGGAATTGACGGGGGTCGGGATCCAAATCGCGAAGGATCGCGACACAGATGAGGTGGTGGTCATTGCTCCCATTGAAGAGACCCCGGCTTTTGATGCGGGGATCATGGCCCAGGATGTGATCCTCGCTGTTGATGATCAGCCTACCGCAGATATGGAACTCAACGATGTGGTGAATCTTATCCGGGGGCAACGGGGTACAGAGGTGGTGCTCCAGATTCGCCGGGGCGATCGCCAAATGGAGTTTACTATCGTTCGAGAAGTGATTCAGATCCATCCGGTGCGCGCCAGGGTTGATGAAAGCCCAATTGGAGATATCGGTTACATTCGTCTGACCCAATTTAGCGCCCAGGCCACAGAGGAAATGCGCGAGGCGATCGTTGACCTCGAGTCTCAAAGTGTGGATGCCTATGTGCTAGATCTACGCTCTAACCCAGGGGGGCTGCTCTACGCCAGCATTGACATTGCCCAAATGTGGCTCGATGGAGGTGGGATTGTCTCCACAGTCAATCGGGTTGGGGAAGTAGACCGTCAGGAAGCCAGCAATGGCAAAGCGCTCACCGATAAACCGTTGATCGTCCTGGTCGATGGGGGGTCAGCTAGTGCCAGTGAAATTTTGTCTGGGGCACTGCAAGACAATGAACGGGCCGTGCTTGTCGGTACCCAAACCTTTGGGAAAGGGCTGGTTCAATCGGTGCGCCGTCTGGGTGATGATTCGGGGGTTGCCGTGACGGTTGCGAAATATTTAACGCCCTCTGGCCGCGACATCAATAAAGAAGGGATCGCTCCAGATTTTGTTGTAGAACTTGATGAAGCCACCCAAGAAAGTTTGCAAGATGATCGCACAAAAATTGGTACAATGGCTGACCCGCAGTATGCCAGAGCGATTCAACTACTGGACGAACAGCTGCGTACTGGCACGATTGTAATCCCCAAAACCCAGGCGAATACGACACCAAACGCCACAACCCAAGGTAGCTAAAAGCAAGATTGTGACCCCTTGACTTGCCCGTTACAAATCTTGTTTCGGCGGCGATCGCCATCGTGATCATGGGCTTCTTAGGGATTGATTATCCCTCCTAATATTTTTCTAAAAATAAAGTTGCGCACTAGATATAGAGTAGAGTATGCTTAGTTACCCTACATCTAGCGTCTGAGGTGCACCCCATGGATTATGTTCAAGAATGGCAGCAGAGCTGTGTTGATCCTGAACTCATCCAACTGAATGTTATTTCCCTTGAGGGCGATCGCCCCCTGGACTATTTGCTCTACTCAGACGCGTTGCCCCGCCGTAATGATGGTCGCCTTGGAGATAGCTATTTGCAGCGCTACCAGCACACGGAAGCGGGGGGCTGGTGGTGTTCTGGGGTTGACATTCTCACTGGAAAAGAAGATCTTTGGGGCTGCTTTAAACCGGAGCAACCCCGCTTTAATCCCGAAAAAGGCAAGGCAATCAAATACGAACATCCCCCCAAAACCAGCACAGGTGTTTTTGCCCTGCGGGTCCCCCTCCATGTGTGGGAACAGGTTGCCCGGCGTCATCACATTGAGTTTGATCAGGAAGAATGGGACGACACCCAGCCTGATGGGGGCTTTTGGCAATGGCTCAAGGAGCACCCCCAAATCCCGCTGATCATTACCGAAGGCGCAAAAAAAGCTGGGGCGCTCCTGAGTGGGGGCTATGGAGCGATCGCCTTGCCGGGGATTTTCGGGGCATTCCGTACCCCTAAAGATGAATGGGGCAATCGCATCGGCCAATCCCAACTGATCCCCCAACTTAAAAAATTAATCCGGGGGCAACGGGAAATTTATCTTGCCTTTGACCAGGACGAAAAACCGAATACCGTGCGCGCCGTCCGCAGTGCCATTCGCAAAACGGGTTATCTCCTCAAGCAAGCGGGTTGTCCGGTCAAGGTGATCACCTGGGAAAGCAAATTGGGTAAAGGGGTTGATGATCTGATCGCCAACCAAGGCCAGGCGGCTTTTGAGGTGGCTTTTCAAAACGCCCTGAGCCTCGATCTTTGGAAAGCCCAAAGCCTAGAACAGCTCACCTATCCCCGCCACCAAAGCCTTAGTCAACGCTATCTCCCAGAACAACTGAGCATTCCCCCCGAAGCGAAATTAGTCGCCCTTAAATCCCCCAAGGGGACAGGGAAAACCCGTTGGCTCGAATCAGTGGTCGCTGGGGCGATCGCCCGGCAACAGCCTGTCCTCGTCATTGGCCACCGGATCCGCCTGGTGGAAGAACTTTGTCAACGCTTCGGCCTCGACTACATCCGGGATCTCCCCCGGGGCAAAGATCGCTCCAAGGAACCCAACCTCAAAATTAATGGCTACGGCCTCTGTATCGATTCTCTCCACGGAAAATCCCAGGCCCGCTTCAACCCCCACCATTGGGGTGACGCTCTGATTATTTTCGATGAAGTGGAGCAAGTCCTCTGGCATGGCCTCAACTCCAGCACCTGCCGGGACAACCGGATCAATATTTTGCAGAGCCTCAAGCACTTGCTCCAAAATGTATTTGCTGGGGAAGGGCAAATTTATATCAGTGATGCCGATTTAAGCGATGTGTCCATCGACTATCTGCTCACCCTCGGGGGCCAAAAAATTCAACCCTATCTCATTGAAAATACCTGGCAGGCAGATGCTAGTAACCATTACACCCTCAACCACTACCCCGATGGCACCCCTAAACGTTTGCTGAAAGATTTGGTGCAACATATCCAAGTGGGGGGCAAGCCCTTTATTTGTCTATCAGCCCAAAAGCTCAAGAGCCAGTGGAGCACTTCGACCCTCGAAATCTATCTCAAGAACCAATTTCCCGATCGCCAAATTCTTCGCTTGGATGCAGAATCCCTCGCCGACCCAAACCATCCCGCCTATGGAGCCATGGGGACGATCAATGAAACCCTCGCCCAGTATGATGTGGTTTTGGCAAGTCCGGCGGTGGAAACGGGCATTAGTCTCGACCTGAAGGGACACTTCAGTTCTGTGTGGGCGATCGCCCAGGGGGTGCAAGCGGTAAATTCCATTTGCCAAGCCCTCAGCCGTGTCCGAGAAAATGTGCCCCGGTATCTGTGGGTGGCCAAATATGGCTTTAATACCGTGGGGAACGGTGCAACGTCGATTCCAGCCCTGTTGACCTCCAGCCAGCGGTTGACCCAAACCAATATTCGCCTCTTGCAACAGTCGGATTTCATCGCTCTCGATGACCTAGATACGGACTTTCAGGCAGAATCACTCCTCTGCTGGGCGAAGTTTGCCGTACGGATTAACGCCGGGATGGTGAACTACCGCGAGGCGGTACTGGCCCACTTGCAACGGGAAGGGCAGAAACTGGTGGCCGTGCCCAAACGACGTAAGGCGGCCACCACCCAGATCCAACGGGATAATCAACTCACCTCGGTGATCAATGCCATCCGCGATACCAACTACCAAGCAGAATGTTTGGCGATCGCCCAGGCTGCCCCTTTGAGTAGCAAGGATTATCAACGCCTGAAGAAAAAACTGGTCAAAACGGCCCCAGAAAAACAGCAACTACGGAAATACGAACTCCAAAAACGCTATAACCTGCCCGTAACTGCGGCCCTAGTCGCCAAGGATGATGACCATTGGTACCAGAAATTGCGCCGCCATTACTTCCTCACGGTGGGCCGCCCCTATCTCGCCGACCGGGATGCCCTCATTGCCAGCCATTTAATGCAGCAGGGCAGCGGTCAAATTTTTCAGCCAGACTTCAACCATTCCCAACTGGGAGCAATGATTGGCACGATGGAGATTCTGGGGATTACCACCCTCCTGGCCCAAAGCAATCGGCCCCTCCATAACCTCGATCCAGAAATGCAACACCTGGCGGCGATCGCCCTCGAAAACCGTGAAGCGATTAAAACCACCGTGGGCATCGGTCTGGCGAAAAATTCCACCCCAATTATGATTTTGCGGCGTTTCCTAGAACTGCTGGGCCTGGAGCTGAAATATACCAAGATCACGACTATCCAGAAAAAACGCACCCGTATTTATCAGATCAGTCATCCCCAAGACCATCGCCAAAGCGTCTTCCAACATTGGCTCCAAACAGACCAAAACTGTCCCGGCACTTCTGCTTTCTGGCAGGAAGATTGTCAGAAGTACCTCGCTAAACTCCAGCGCAGCCGCCATAAAGAAGAATCAAACTACGTGCAGCTCACCTTTGAGCTCCCCACCCCGGAAGCATCCTAGACCCTAGATGAGGTAAATGCCTGAATCTTGGTGGATTTGATTAGACGGATCAGAGTAAGTAAAAAGGTCACCCCAAATTTTTATGCTTAGGGTGACCTTACTCATCTCAAGGTAATTCTAGGAGCCGATGATGCCCCCATCCTTGCGGGTAATCACAATGGTGCTATCCCGGGGAACTAAACCACTACCCTGGGGGGCCGGAAAATTGGTTGTATTCGGATTGCCATCTCCAGGGTGCTGGATATTGATCAGCATTGTCCGTCGGTCTGGGGTTACTGTGACGCCCGTGATTTCGCAGTCTGTCACCCCGGTGAACAAGCGGCGAATTTCTTTGGTGTTGGTGTCAGCTACCAACATCTGATCGTTTAAGCCATCTTTCTGGGCACCATCGGTTTGAATAAAGAGGCGACCATCGGGATCTGCCCACAAGCCATCGGGGGAAGCAAAGGATTCCTCAGTACCGTGGGTATCCTGGGCGATCGCAAAGATATCCCAGGTAAAAGTCGTTCCCACATGGCGATCGCTGTCTCGCCAACGAATAATATGGCCATCGGGGTTCGGGGCAAGGGGATTAGCCGCATTAGCCTCCGTGCGCCGACTGTTGTTGGTGAGGGCACAATAAACATTTTCCCCTGTCCCCGTGGTTACCCATTCCGGTCGATCCATCGGGGTAGCTCCCGCTGCATCGGCTGCTAAACGGGCATACACAAGGATTTCTGCCTGGTCTTGGAATTGACCTTGCAGGGCCGGATTGTCCATGGTTAGAGGCAGCCATTCCCCAGAGCCATCATCATTAAACTTCGCTACATATAGCTGTCCTTCATCCAAGGGACTGATGCCCCGGGCGCGCATCGATTGCCAGTTATCGGCCGAAACGAATTTGTAGATGTAGTCAAACCCTTCGTCATCACCCATGTAGCAGACAACGCGACCACCGCGACCCACCACGATTTCTGCGCCCTCATGCTTAAAGCGACCCAAGGCTGTGCGCTTAACGGGAGTCTGGTTGGGGTTCATCGGGTCAATTTCCACAACCCAACCGAAGCGATGTTCTTCGTTTTTGTAAGCAGCCTTCGACAGGTCAAAGCGCTCGTCATAGTTTTCCCAGCCATAGCGGGAACTATTACTAAGGCCATAGCGGGCTTGGGCTTCACTGGGGGTCCAGGCTCCCGTCGCGCCGAAGTAGGTATTGAAGTTTTCTTCGCAGGTGAGATAGGTTCCCCAGGGGGTATGGCCATTGGCGCAATTGTTAACAATCCCTTTAGGGGCATTGCCTGCTGCGGTTTGCAAAAGTGGATGGTCAGCGGCAGGGCCACTGAAGCTGACGGGGGTATTCACGTGGATTCGACGGGAATAGTTACTGCGCACTACTTCCCAAACGCCACTGTTATTTTTCTTGATTTCGATGACAGATGCGCCGTGGGCATGCTGGGAAAGGCGTACATCTTCGAGGCTAGCGGGGACGGCTTTACCAAGGACGTGTTGGTTCGTGCCGTACTCGTGGTTAATGGCGAGTAACCCGTGGTCATTGTTGTTGCCGAGGGGGAAAAACCACATCCCGTCATGGCCAATGCCCACCTGTTGGGCCTGTTCTGCGGCGGTGGGGCGGGTATTGGGATCTCCGTTGTATTCTGGGCCACCGGGTTGGAGGGGAGTCCCCCAGGGGATCAGCACTTGATATTGATAGTCACTGGAAATGCTTGGAATTGGGCCATTGCCTTGGGCCAGGGGAACGGCATTAAAACCCAGGAGAGGACTAGTGCTTCGTTGGGCCACTTGGGTTGCAGTGGCAGCGCCTTGGGGGGTGGCGGCGGCACTGGGTTTAAGGAGACTATTGCCGGCGATCGCCCCAACAAAACCAGCGGCGGAGAGCATCATACTTTTTTGGAGCATACTCCGGCGGGACATCCGGGCGTTGAATACATCGTAAAAAGGGCGATTTCCGGAATAGTTACTTCTGTCGTCGTCGTGGATCATGGTTTTAGGGGGCTTAATTGATTCGCGTCCAAGAAAATTGCTGATTTTAAAGTTGCATTTTTTCCCATCAAAATTGCAGATGATGGAGGTTTTAATGGTCGAAAAAATCAGGATTAAATTGATACGCCGCTTATTATTATCGTTGGCAAAATTAAGCCAGAATTAACGTTATTTCGCCAAAATATTAAGTCTTGGCAAACTTTCGCCCCACAGAAAAATAAATCGCTGTAGTTGAGCCATGAATTTTTACCGGTTCGGCCATAGTGCCTCCGATGCTTGGCCGCAAAACGCCTAAGGCGATCGCCCCCTGACAGATTTTCCTTATAATGAGAGTTAACTTATGTAACAATGCCAGCCCATTGCCCCCATGACCCAACGCCTCCTCTACGTTCGCCTCCCTTGTAATCCGATTTTTCCCATTGGTGTGGTGTACCTGGCGGATCATGTCCATAAGCTTTTTCCCCATCTCGAACAAAAGATTTTTGACCTGGGGGCCGTGCCGCCCCTGGATTATAAACAGGCCCTCGATGAGGCGATCGCCGCCTTTCAGCCCACTCTCCTCGTGTTCTCCTGGCGCGATATCCAGATCTATGCCCCCGTCGGTGGTCGGGGCGGTAACCCGCTGCAAAATTCCTTTGAAATTTTCTATGCCAAAAACCCTTTGATCAAATTGCGGGGGGCTTTCGGCGGCCTGAAGGTGATGACTGCCTACTATGGCGAACTATGGCGCAATCTAGGCCTGATTAAGCGCGGCCTCAAAAAAGCCCAGGAATATCATCCTAATGCCCGCATCGTCGTCGGTGGTGGCGCGGTCAGTGTCTTTTATGAACAGCTCAAAACCGCATTGCCCAAGGGGGCGATCGTCTCCATTGGTGAGGGGGAAACGCTCCTAGAACGCCTCCTCAACAACCAAGACTTTTCTGACCAGCGCTGTTATGTGGTGGGCCAGGCGGAACTACGCCCCGGCATGATCCACGAGGAACCCACCCCCTTCGAGAAAACTGCCTGTAATTACAAGTACATTACGGAGATTTGGCCAGAGTTTGACTACTATCTCCAGGAAAACGATTTTTATATCGGTGTACAGACCAAGCGGGGCTGTCCCCACAACTGTTGCTACTGCGTCTACACCGTGGTTGAAGGCAAACAAGTCCGGGTGAATCCCGCCGCTGAAGTGGTAGCGGAGATGCGTCAACTCTATGATCGGGGCATTCGTAATTTTTGGTTTACCGACGCTCAGTTTATTCCAGCGAAAAAATACATGGACGATGTGGTGGAACTGCTCCAGGCGATCCGCGACTCTGGCATGACTGATATTCACTGGGCTTCCTATATTCGTGCCGATAATTTAACACCCGAAATCTGTGAGCTGATGGCTGAAACGGGGATGAATTATTTTGAGATTGGCATCACTAGCGGCTCCCAAGAACTGGTGCGAAAAATGCGCATGGGTTATAACCTACGACGGGTGTTGCAAAACTGCCGCGATCTCAAGGCGGCGGGCTTTAATGATGTGGTTTCGGTGAACTATTCTTTTAATGTCATTGATGAAACCTTCGATACAATTCGCCAGACCATTGCTTATCATCGGGAACTGGAAAAAATCTTTGGGGTCGATAAAGTAGAACCAGCGATCTTTTTTATTGGTCTCCAACCCCATACCCATTTAGAGCAATATGCGTTTGACCAAAAGGTCTTAAAACCAGGCTATAACCCCATGAGTTTAATGCCCTGGACGGCGAAAAAGCTTTTGTGGAATCCGGAGCCCCTAGGCTCTTTCTTCGGGGAGGTCTGTCTCCAGGCATGGCGGCAAAACCCCAATGATTTCGGGCGGGAAGTGATGGCTATTTTGGAGGAACGTTTGGGACGGGCTCCCCTGGAGGAGGCGTTAACTGCCAAAATGACAGCGCCTAAGCCTACTCTGATGCCTGTTTAAAGAGTCAGTCAGGGTAAAAAAAGAGCCATGGGCGATCGCCTATTTTTGCGAAACCTTTTCCAACAAAAGGCATCTTTAAATCAATTGATCGTAGGGGTTGCGCTAAATTTTGACTAAAATCGTCTCATCAAAACATGCCATTGAGTCCGTTCGGTGACGGAGGAAAAGATCGGTGTTGAAGTCCTATCTATCTGTTTTACTGGGTTCCCTGGGGGGGTTCTTGATCGGTGCCTCTGGGGCGATCGCCCAGGAAGTTTTTACCTTTGAGCCTCTCCCCGAACCGCCGCCGGTGATTCCATTGTTTGAAGATGCAACACCGACCCCCACCCTGTACGACAGTAGCGTGGTCACGCCAGTCCCGACCACGGGCCAAGAGTATATTTTTGAAGCGCCCACAGGTACACCCACTACCACGGTCACCCCTTGGTCTGGGGCTGCGGCCCGCTATCGAGTTGATGTTTTGGGCACAAATCTATCAATGTTAGCTACGGTGCGCCTGGTGGAACCCGGTGCATTTATCAAAGGCGATCGCATTCAGGTTGGTCTTTTTTCTGAGCGAGCAAACGCTGAAGCCCTCCGGAGTGATTTGCTGGCGAGCGGGATTATGGCCGAAATTATTGATACCGGGTCAGGTAGTGCCTTTGGTGCAGAAGCAACGATTTCTGGAGCCCGCACAGGGGGCTATTTTGTGGCAATTCCTAGCCGGGGGCGCGAACAGGCGATTCAGACCCAACTACAACAGATGGGCATTCAGCAAAGCTTGATCGAGGCGAGAACAGCACCCCGGGGGCCCCACATTGCCATCGGCCCTTTCACCCAACGGGAAGAAGCTGAACTGATGAATGTACGGGTGCGCCTTGTGGATCTTGATGGCCGCCTGTATTTCCAGAACTAGCTTTCTTCGACAACAAAACGCGATTTTCTTTTTTCGATGAACACAATGACCACAAGTACCACCAGCATTCAGATTGAACGGCAGCCCAGCCCAGAGCGATTAGCCGCACTTGGGGTAATGACCTGGGGCATTTGGACAAAGGACGTATCCACATTCCCCTGGTACTACGATGAGGTGGAAACCTGTTATTTCTTAGAGGGAGAAGTGACTGTCACCCCAGAGGGAGGTCTACCAGTCACGATGGGTAAAGGCGATCTCGTCACCTTTGCGCCGGGCCTCGCTTGCACCTGGGAGATTACTCAAGCTGTGAAAAAGCACTATTCCTTTGGGTAAGCATCCAGGCGATCGCTCAGGGCAATCCACTGCACTAGATCCACCTCTTCACCCCGGGCCTGAGCAGAAATGCCCAGATCGCTAAAAATCGGGTCGAGGATTTCTAGGTCATAAAGTCCTTTGAGATTATTGCGCAACATTTTACGCTTACTGGCAAAGCCCACTTTGATCAAAGTGGCGAGTAATTTTGGGTTTTGGGCAGGTTGGGCCAAGGGGCGGGGCCGGAGGCGTACAACTACCGATTCCACCTTGGGTTTGGGGTAAAAGGCTTTTGGCGGGACAAGGCATACCGTTTCGCAATCAGCCAGATATTGTACCCGCAGGGTGAGGGCGCCAAAGGCCCTGGTATGGGGAGTAGCCACCAGGCGATCGCCCACTTCTTTTTGAATCAGCAGCACGATGGAATCAAAGGGATTGGGGTTCGGCTGATCGATGGTTCCCAGAAGTTTCGCAAGAATCGGCCCTGTGATGTTGTAGGGTATATTCGCCACCACCTTGCGAGGATGTTGGAACTGGGGAAAATCTCCTAAAAATTCGTCAATATCTGCCTGGAGGTAGTCCGCCTCTAATAATAAAAAATTCGGGCGATCGCCAAAATTGCGGACCATGTACTTACACAGATCCCGGTCAATTTCAACGGACAACACCGCCGCCGCCTGGGGCAGGAGTCGTCCCGTGAGTGCCCCTTTACCAGGGCCAATTTCCAAAACCCGGTCTGTTGGTTGCAGATCAGCCGCCGCCACAATTTCATCTAAAATTCGTTGATCCGTAAGCCAATGTTGACCAAATTGTTTGCGGGGGCGCATTACTTTTCTCTTTACTCCATCAAAGCCAGGGGTTTATTTTACAAGCATTCTCTCCCTTAAATTTTTTCCCCACTGAGAATAAACATTGGGTCTACCGCCGCAAACACCTGCCGCATCCCTTGGGTTTCTAGACGATTAATGGCCGCCTGTACCACCTCTACATTACGCGCCTGCAGTTCCGAAAACCCCTCCGAAAGCTGATAAAGCTGCTCTAAATTCGTGGCCATGGCCACCGCCCGTCCCCCATCCCGGAGAGCATCCCATGCCTCACTTAAAAGAGTTTTGATGGGCTTCCCGCCCCCCAAACAAATTCGGTCAGGTTTCATTGTTATTTGCGCAAAACATTCCGGCGCATTGCCCTCTACCACCGTAATATTGCGAGTCTGAAAATGCTCACAATTACGACGCACCAGATCCGCGACCTCTTCATCTCGCTCAACAGCAATGATCTGGGCTTGGGGACACAATAGAGCCACTTCCACAGAAATTGTTCCTGTTCCTGCCCCAATATCCCAGAGCACCGAATCAGCCTCCATGCGTAGGGCCGAAATAATCAATAATCTTGCTTCCCGTTTTGTGAGGGGAATACCGGGTAACCGCTGAAATAGTTGATCAGGAATACCGGGGGTTTTGTAATGCCACGCCATGGAAAAAAACTCCAAGGTAAAAAACTATCGCTGTGCAAAGGCATCTGTTGCCTTAAGGAGGGCGGTTTGAATGCCCGGTTCAAATGCCGAATGGCCCGCTTCAGGCACCATAATAAACTCCGCTTCGGGCCAAGCCTGGTGGAGTTCCCAAGCACTGGTCATCGGGCAGACCACATCATAACGTCCCTGGACAATTACAGCGGGCAGGTGACGAATACGGTCGACATTTTTGAGGAGTTGGTCTTCTGTGTCAAAAAAACCTTTATTGACAAAATAATGGCACTCAATGCGGGCAAAAGCTTCGGCGAATTCTGGTCTGGCAAAGCTAACTTTACTGGCGGCAGAGGGAATCAGGCGACTGGTACTCCCTTCCCACACGGCCCAGGCCTGAGCTGCTTCCAGGCGAATTTTGGGGTCGGCACTAGTGAGGCGCTTGTAATAGGCATTGACTAAGTCATGGCGTTCTGCAGGGGGAATTGGCTTGAGGTAACTTTCCCAGGCGTCGGGAAAAATTTCACTGGCTCCATATTGATAGAACCATTGAATTTCTTTTTGACGCAGGAGAAAAATTCCCCGGAGGATTAGGCCGAGGCAGTGGTCAGGGTGGGTTTGGCTATAGGCCAAGGCAAGGGTACTGCCCCAACTGCCGCCAAAAATAAACCATTGATCAATGGCGAGGTGTTTTCGCAGCTTTTCGATATCAGCGACGAGATCCCAAGTCGTATTGTCCCGCAGCTCTGCCCTGGGGGTACTTTGGCCAGCACCCCGTTGGTCGAACAGAATAATACGCCAGTGGTGGGGATCAAAAAATTGCCGATAGATGGGGGGACAGCCACCACCAGGGCCTCCGTGGATAAAAATAATGGGTTTACCGTCGGGGTTGCCGGATTCTTCGTAGTAGAGGGTGTGGAGTTCGGAAACGGAAAGCTTATTGTGGTGGTAAGGCTGGAGGGGAGGATAAAGATTGCGCATGGGGTCCGTTTGCAGTTCTGTTCTGGGTCAAGCTGACCGGCGGGGTGATCGCCTCGCCGGTCAATTCTGGGGGTTATTCGTACCGAGGTAATGGTGAGTGACATGGTGATTCACCATATCGATTAGCTGCTCACTCTGGATTGGCTTAGAGAGGTAGTCTTGAAATCCTTGTTTTTTGAGTGTTTGCCATTGGGCCGTTTCAAGGTGATCCCCGATTAAAAAAGTAGGAATTTGTTGGGTTTGGGGTGCTGTTTTAAGACTGTTGATGATGTCCTCAATTTGAATTTTATGTTGACAAGCATCAAGGATCACCAATACTGGTTGGAGGGTTGTAATTTGACGGCTCGCAATTTCACTATCAATAAGCCAGATGACTTGGTAGTTAGTCGCCGTGAGTAATTCACAAATGAGGGTGGCCATTTCCTCATCCTGGGAAACCAGGACGATTGTTCCCCCCTGATTGCCCCCAAGGCTACCAGGACTCGTGGGGTGTAAATTGCGGGGCACTTGGTTAGGGATGCGTACCGTAAACAGCGAACCTTTTTTGGGGGTGGAGGTGACGTGAATTTTTCCCTGGTGAATTTCGACGAGCTGTTTAACAAGGGCGAGCCCAAAGCCCGCCCCGTCATAGCGACGACTCATGGAAGGTTCTAGTTGTTGGAACTGCTCAAACAGGAGAGGAATCTGTTGGGATGGAATACCGATGCCTGTGTCTTTGACTTGAAAAATTACGTCCTGCTGTTTTTCGCGCCAAATACTCAAGGTGACCTCACCCCCGTGGGAAGTGAACTTGATGCCATTGGAGAGGAGGTGACTGAGGATTTTTTCGAGGCGGAGCGGGTCGGCGAAGAAGAAGTCCTGTTCTGGTTCTAGCTGGTTGATAAATTTGAGGGTGATGCCCTGGCGATCGCCCAACTCCTGAAAAGAACCCAGCACCTGATGGCAGAGCTGCTTGAGAGAAAATTGTTGTAGATCGAGGACCGAACGGGCTGCCTCTGTCTGGGAAAAGTCTAAGATGTCCTGGAGGAGATTGCGTAGGCGAATCCCACTTTCATGGATCGTTTGTAGATAGTGGCGCTGCTTCTCGGGGGAGAGCTGTTTCGCGTTTTCGGGGGCGGCCCAGTGACTCAGGGTATTGGATAAACCAATGATCGACGTCAGGGGAGTGAGCAGCTCATGGCTCATGATATGGATAAATTCTTTTTTGGATTGGCTGGCGACCTGGGCCGAAAGCAAGGCATCTTCTAGTTCCCGGGCCCGTTGTTGCGCGAGGGTTTCGAGGTTTGTTTTTTGTTCTTGGAGCTGCTGGTAGGAACGGGCTTGGAGGATGGCGATCGCCAAATATTCTGCCACATGGGTCAAGAAAGTGATCTCATGTTGACGCCAGCGGCGGGTCCCTTGGCATTGGTGGGCAATGAGCAAGCCCCAGAGACGCCGTTCCACGATCAGAGGCACGACTAACTTTGCTCTCACCTGCATTTCTTGGAGTTGGGCCCGAAAGCAGGGGCTGAGGTGGGGGTCGGCGTCAATGTCGCTGACTGCTAAGTGTTTACCATGGAGATAGGCGTTTTTGATGAGCTGGTTATTGGTGAGGCATTCGTCCTGGTCAAAATGGAGCAAGGACGTAATTTTTTTTGAGGCGGTTACTTCAAAGGTCACGCGGCTGCTCAGTTTTTCAGGATCTGCTGTGGGCAGATCCAATTGGTAGACCAATAGGCGATCAACTCGCAGTAACCGTTGGGCCTGTTCGAGGGCCATGCGCACCGTCACCAGGAGGTCTTGGTTTTGACAAATGCGGTGGGTCACATTGTTGAGGATTTTTTCCTGTTCGAGGCGCTGGCTGAGGAGAACATTGAGGGGCTGATTCGGCAGGGTAATGCCCTCGGTAGCGACCTCTTGGATCGAAGGCGATCGCGCAATTTCTAAAAGTCCGACCATCAGCTCGGGGGGAATGGCAGAGCGTTGGGGCAGGGGGATTTTTCGCAGGGCAGCCAGGGGGGGACAGTCGCGTTCTTCCTTGAGGAGGGTCTCGAAAATGGGGGCGATCGCCTGGGGGTCAAACACCATCGAAATTTCGTACTGGCTACCGGTGTCAGTTTCTGGTGCTGTTGTGCCCCGATCCTTGGCCCAGAGCAGGGCGACAAACTCAGCTTCTACCAGTAGGTGAAAGACATCATAATCTAACGCCAAGCCGAGGTCCTGGAGCTGGGCACTGCTGAGGTAAAGGCGATCGCGGGGCGTTGTGGTAATACCAAACCGCCGCCAGAGGTGACAGAGCTGTTGCAGGATGTTCCAAGAAGCAATCCAAGAAATATCAGGGGTAATGGCGTTAAGTATCATTAATTACATCAGGGAATCAGTCAGGCCGCGTCCTTCCTAGCATGGCGTTAAATCTTGATTGCAGCGATAGACCTAAGCTTTTTTAAAGAAATAAACCGAGGGAAAGTTAGGGAACTTTCTTAGGAGACTAGTGTTTTTCGGTAGGATGATATCATACAAGGCTTTTGCCTTCCCTTCGCGCTGCTGTTGTAGGTTTCGCCGATGTTGTACCCGCCCCAAAATCGTTTCTTTTTCCCTGCTATCCGTCATTTCTGGTGTTTCGGTTCCCTCGTTATGACGAGTGTATTACTCGCTGCTCCGGTGGCGATCGCCCAAGGGCAACCCCAGTTGAGCTGTGATTATTTTGCCCCCCCCAAAGACCCGAATCTTACGCCCCAGATGTCTTGTACCCTCCGTTTTGATGCGATCGAGACGGCGGGGATGGATGTCCCTGTCCCCCCGAGTCGTTATTCTTTGATGATGCGCCGGGCAGAAGATCATACCCAGCAGATCATCTCCACGCTCTTCGCTGAAAGCCGGCCCCGGGGTGTCTTAGATCTAATGGTCCTAGGGCAAAATGAATTGGCTGTGGCGCCTTTGTTTAATTTGCGAATTTCTGAACAGGATTGGCAAAGGAATCCGAATATTCGGCAATGGGCGAAGTATTATCCTGAGGCGGCAAGCTTGCTCAACCTGAATCCTCCCCCAGTAGCCAGCGAACCAGAAGCGGCTCCGACTACCCCTGCCCCAACCCCGACTGCTCCTGCACAGCCTGAAACGCCCCCCGCCGCGCCGACGCTAGAAACAACCCCATTGCCCCTACCTCCGGTAACACCGATGCCCTAAAACAATTCCCATCACCAGAAATTGGTAATGGGAATTATTCAGGCAATTGACCAAAATTAAGGTGATTCTAGGCGATCGCCTCGGGCTTGACCGCTTGATCCAGCAGTTCCTGGAGTTCTTCCCCTTCGATGACCTCAGTATCCAGGATTCTTTGGGAAATGGTTTCTAAAAGACCACGGTTTGTCCGCAGAATGGCGATCGCCTGGTCATGGGCCGTCTCAACAATTTCCTTGACCTCTGCGTCGATCGCCTTCGCCGTTTCATCACTGACCATGCGCCGGGGATTCATCATGCTTTCCCCAAGGAAATTATTTTGGGAACCTCGTTCATAGGCGAGGGGACCAAGTACCTTACTCATGCCATAGGTGGTAACCATCCGTTCTGCCAAATCCGTCGCCCGTTGGAGGTCATTGGCTGCCCCGGTGGTAATCGAACCAAACACCACTTCTTCTGCCGAACGGCCGCCAAGCAAGGTGGCGATCTGGTCGCGCATTTCCCGCTCATCCATTAGGAAGCGGTCCTCGGTGGGCATCTGCAGGGTATAGCCTAAGGCCGCCATCCCCCGGGGCACAATCGAGATTTTGGCCACCTTGCCGCCCCCTGGTAACAACGCCCCCACTAGAGCATGGCCCACTTCGTGGTAGGCGACGATGGTTTTTTCCTTATCAGATAGGACGCGGCTTTTCTTCTCGAGACCAGCCACCACCCGCTCGATCGCCTCAGCAAAATCCCCTTGGGCCACCGTCTCCCGGTGGTTTCTGGCTGCCAGGAGGGCCGCTTCATTGACCAAGTTCGCCAGGTCGGCCCCCGCAAAACCAGGGGTGCGGGTAGCGATTTCCTTCAGGTTTACCGCATCGTCTAATTTGACCTTGTTGGCGTAGATTTCGAGGATTTTTAAACGGCCACCCAAATCGGGGCGATCGACCAGCACTTGCCGGTCAAAGCGGCCCGGACGGAGCAGCGCCGGATCAAGGGTTTCGGGGCGGTTCGTTGCGGCGAGGACAATTACCGTCGCATCCCCAGCCGAAAATCCATCCATTTCTGTTAAAAGCTGGTTGAGGGTCTGTTCCCGCTCATCGTTGCCCCCCATCATGCCGCCACTGGCCCGGGATTTGCCGATCGCATCTAGCTCATCGATAAAGATAATGCAGGGGGCTTTTTTCTTCGCCTGTTCAAATAAATCTCGGACGCGGGCGGCCCCAGCCCCCACAAACAGTTCCACAAACTCAGAGCCAGAGATGCTAAAAAACGGTACTCCTGCTTCCCCGGCCACGGCCTTGGCCATCAGGGTTTTTCCGGTTCCCGGCGGCCCCACGAGTAAGACTCCCTTGGGAATTTTGGCGCCGATCGCCGTGTAGCGCTGGGGTGTTTTGAGAAATTCGACAATTTCCGTTAATTCAGTTTTGGCCTCTTCAACCCCGGCCACATCATCAAAGGTAATTTTGGTCGCTTCTTCTTCCACATACACCTTGGCCTTACTGCGGGTAAAGGAGAGAGCGCCCCCAGCACCATTGGCACCACCGGCACCACGCCCGATAAAAAACTGCCAGATCACCACAAAAATAATCGGTGGAATCACCCAACCGAGAATATTGCCAAAAAAGTTATTTTTTGGCGGGGGCGCAGCAAACTCGACCCCACTACTTTCGAGGCGTTTGGGTAAATCGAGGTCAAAAATCGGCGTCGTCCGCAGCACTGTCCCCTGTTGCTCCGGATCTTCGGTCTTGAGTTGGTAGCGAATTTCGCGATCGCCCACCGAAGCCCGGGCCACTTGGCCATCTTCCACCTGGTTGATAAAGAGGCTGTAGGGCACCTGGGGAACGGGGTTACCAAATAAATTCGGGAAAAACGCATTCACCAGGAAAAAAAGTCCCGTCAACCACAGGAGCAGGGAGCCGATTTGCCTCGTTCGGGAAGGGGGTTTATCTTTGATGCTCATGGCAGTACCGTCCGCAGAAAGCTGTATCCCCCCATTGTAAAGATTGTTACATTTTCGTCACAACGCGGTTATCCGTACCCTTTCATTCGGCTGAGACGTGAGCATTTATCGCTAGGGAAGCGGAAAAAGTTAGGGGCGATCTCGAAGAGATCCGCTATGCGGCGCGCCTTTGTGGAGTAAAAAGCGGTAAACGGGTTCCCCTTTGTTCTGGGTGGCCACTTCCCGTTCCGTCGGTACCGGAAAGATATTCTCCGCTAACCAAAAGGAATCATGGGCAAGGACAAAATTTTCATGTTCCAGGAAGGTTTCCCGCATCTCTAGGGCCACTTCTTCCACATCGGATTGGCAAAACAAGACCAACTTACTAGGCGTGTGTTTCGCCAGAATATCGACTAAATCCGGTTGTACGACCCGCCGTTTGTGGTGCTTTTTTTTAAACCAGGGGTCTGGAAACTGGATGGTGATCCACTGCAATGTTTCTGAGGGCAGAGAATCCAGCAGTCCCTGGAGGGAGGTATTGATATTGGCAAAAACATAGTGCAGATTTTTTAACCCCAGTTGATCCCGGATGGCATTCGCATCTGCAACAAGGGGTTCACGGATCTCGATGCCGATAAAATTCCGTTCCGGGAACCGTTGGGCCATCTCGAGGATAAAGCGCCCCCGGGCACAGCCAATATCCAGGTGCAGCAGCGCTTTTAGGTCAGCGAAAATGCTCCCCCAATCGGGCATCTGAAACACCTGCTGATACTTA
Organism: Picosynechococcus sp. NKBG15041c; assembly: GCF_055380235.1. Taxonomy (NCBI): domain Bacteria; kingdom Bacillati; phylum Cyanobacteriota; class Cyanophyceae; order Chroococcales; family Geminocystaceae; genus Picosynechococcus; species Picosynechococcus sp. NKBG15041c. Next base: position 2,805,382 of record NZ_AP040363.1, on the reverse strand, counting down.
TCCGTTAAGGGATTAACATGCTGTCGAACGCGCGATCGCCCCACGAACTGCCTCCTAAAAATGTGCTGTTCAAAAAAATTGCGATCCCATTGTGCCACGTCCCCCACGCCAAACTTCGATATGCTTAAATGAGAAAGAGCAAAATCCGTTACGCTCCGTGAACCCCTAGCTTTTCGGCAGACTATGGCAGAAACCACCGATCCTAAGACCACCGCAGCCCCCGCCGCTAAAAAAAAGGAAAAGCCCCCCGCCGTGGAAGATAAGCCCTTTGGGGAGTTCATCGAAAATCACTTCATTCCTGATCTCCAGACAGCTCTCAAAGACAATGGGATCGGTGACATGAGCCTCAAGTTTCTTGAAACCAATATTCCGATCAAAGGTTTAGAGTCCCAGAGCTGCTGGCAAATCCAAGGCAGTTGGCTCAATAACAAGCGGCAATTTATTTTCTATTTCATTGATGGGGATATCAAAGGTCAAAAAGCTTGGTCCTTTGCCACCAATGGTTGTCCCCACAGCACCCTCGAATCGTTCATGATCGATGAGCGTCGGGTGAGCCTGCCTTTGATGGTGGCCTATGTGCTCCAACGGCTCAATAGTCAAAAATGGTTGACGCTCAACTAGGGCGATCGCCCATTTAACCAAATATCTAAAAAGTATCTCCTATGAGCGATCCGGCGGCCCTCAAACAGCTCCTCGAACTGGTGGCCCAAGGCCGAGTCAGCCCCGAAGTCGCCTTGGGAGAGCTCAAGGATCTCGCCTTTGAATCCGTTGATGATTTTGCCAAAATCGACCATCATCGGCAGTTGCGCACCGGCTTTCCGGAAGTAATTTGGGGACCGGGCAAAACCCCAGCCCAAATCGCCAAAATTATGCAGGTGATGGGCGATCGCCACCCAGTCGTGATGGCCACCCGCATCGATGTGGACACCTACCACCAACTGCAACCAAAGGTCCATAACCTCACCTACTACCCCGAAGCGCGGATCTGTGCCCTGATCCAAGAGTCACCCCAGGTGCACCATCCAGGCACCATTTCGATCCTGACCGCTGGCACCGCCGATCTGCCCGTCGCCGAGGAAGCAGCGATTACGGCAGAATTATCAGGCTTTGCAGTAAATCGCCTTTGGGATGTGGGGGTGGCCGGGATTCATCGCCTCTTGAGCCACCGTCATGTGATCGCCGAAGCCGACGTCTTAATTATCGTTGCGGGGATGGAAGGGGCTTTACCGAGTGTGGTGGCCGGCCTAGCCGATTGTCCTGTGATTGCGGTACCCACCAGTGTCGGTTATGGGGTCAGTTTTGGTGGTGTTGCGCCCCTGCTGACAATGCTCAATTCCTGTGCGGCGGGCATTGGCGTGATGAATATTGACAATGGCTTTGGGGCAGCGATCCTCGCGGGGCAAATTCTGCGGACGGCGGCAAAATTGCGCTAGAGGATTAAACGCATCAGTGAAAAATCATCCTCGAAGCGGTTGCCATGGAGGCGATCGCCAATCGTATCAATCAGAGGCTGGAGACTATTCCCCTGGAACTGCTGGAGAAATTCTACAAATACATCCCACTGATGACGGTGGCTCTTGGCCCCCATACTTTCATAGGCTCCATCACTAAATAAATACAGTTGAGAACCAAAGGGGAGATAAAGGCTGGCCTCTTCATAGGTCGCGATAAAGGGTGGCAACATCCCGATAGGAAAGCCTGACGTTTTTAGAAGTTGGGGCATTTCTGCAGAATCCGGCTTAACCAAAACAGCCGGAGGATGCCCCCCAGAAGCGTAGGTAATGATGCGGTCTTCAATGTCATAGATGCCATACCACATCGTGAAATATTGTTCTTGCTGTTCTAAAAACTGATAAGTCTGGTTCAGGTGAGTCAACACCGCCTTGGGGCTCCGATAATCTAAACCCTTAGTTTGGCTACGAAAGCGCAGTAGATTCAGAATACTAATTGAAGGAAGGGCCGCCTTTAATCCATGGCCCGACACATCCAGCAGGTAAAACACCAGTTCCTGGGGAGTGAGCCAAAAATAATCAAAGCCATCTCCCCCCAACTGAGAAGACGGAATAAAACAAGTTTGAATCTGTAAGTTTTCTTGGTGGAGCGGTTCAGGTAAAAGGGATTTAACATACTGGGCTGCTTCGGTGAGTTCTGTTTCCAGGGCTTGTTTTTGGGCGGTTAGATCCTGGGTGAGTTGGCAAATTCGCAAACCGGAACGCACCCGGGCTTCGATTTCATGACTACTGACGGGTTTACAGAGAAAGTCGTCGGCCCCGGCATCAAGCCCCATTACCTTATCTTCGATGGCATCGAGGGCACTGAGGAGAATAAAAAATGTCGTTGTGAGTTTAGGGTGATTTTTAACGGCTTGGCACACTTCAATGCCGTTCATTTCTGGCATCATCCAGTCACAGATAATCAGGTCTGGTGTGGTGGCGATCGCCAGTTCGAGACCTGTTTTGCCATCATTGGCGGTACTCACGTCATAGCCCTTGCGCTTGAGGGTTCGTTCTAGGAGAACCCGCATGGCAAGATCATCATCAATGACAAGAATCTGGGGCATGACTTGAGCTAAACTACCAAGGGAAACACCCCTGCTCATGGCTGTACTTTGGCTATCTTAGACCAATTTCGATTTCAGATCCCCAGTGATACGACCCGGCTTGATCAATTACTTAAGTATTGCGAGGCATTTCAGCAGCGTCACAGCCTGGCTAAGCAAGATTGGTTCCAGTGCAAAATGGTCATTGCTGAAGGGTTTACGAATGCGGTACGCCATGCCCACGGAGAAGCGTTAAAAGATTGTGAGATCACTGTTGAATTATGCCTTTACCAAGACCAATTGAAGATTTGTATCTGGGATCACAGCCTGGAATTTTTTGATCTAGAACAGTATTACGCCACAAGGCAGCACCAACAGAGCAGCATCGAAGATACGGGCGGCCGAGGGATGATGATCCTCAAAAAAGCTACTGATCGCCTCCGGTATTATCGAGACCCTCAACGGCAACAGAATTGTTTGGAAATGCTGAAGTATCTACAACCACGATTGTCTTCTCACTTTATTTCTGCTGCGGCATTAGGCGATCGCCTGTCTGATCCGAATCTTGTGATCGTCGACTGTCGGTTCCGCCTGAACGATCCCACCTGGGGTGAAACCCAATATCACCAAGGCCATATCCCCGGGGCTTATTATCTCCACCTCGACCGGGATTTGTCCGCCCCCTTACGGCAACATGGGGGGCGACATCCCCTACCGAAATCAGAAACTTTTATCGCCCTGCTTTCCCGCTTAGGCATTGAACGCGAGCAGACAGAAGTGGTGATTTATGATGATCTGCATTTTGCTTTCGGAGCGAGATTTTGGTGGCTTTTAAACTACTATGGCCACACCAAAGCCCGTTTATTGGATGGTGGTTTTACGGCCTGGCAAGGGGCTAAAAATCCGATCACCACCGACATCCCCCAGTTTCGGGATGGTGATTTTGTGCCCAAGCTCCAAACCCATTGGCTCCTAGGGCGGAATGATTTGCTCGTGGCGACGGATCATCAGCGACTGGTGATCGATGCCCGGGATGGCGATCGCTATCTGGGCAAAACCGAGCCCATCGATCCGCTTGCTGGGCATATCCCTGGCGCTATCAATATTCCTTGGAAGAGAGTGTCCGATTCCCAAGGCTTTGCCCAACCCCTAGAGATTCAGCAGCAGCTCTGGGCTGAATTTTCTCCAGAGCAAGAAATTGTTCTGTATTGCGGCTCTGGGGTAACCGCCTGTGTCGACTGGCTTTCCCTAGATCTCACCGGCCATCGCAATTTAAAGCTTTATCCTGGGGGCTGGAGCGACTGGTGTTCTTATCTCGTTCCCTGAGATGGAGGGGGATGTAGGAAGAGGTTACCGCAGACGAACCGCTTCCAACAGCCGGGAGTAATAAAAGCGGGTGCTGGTCATCTCGGTGCGGGCGATCGCAAAACCGTTGTCAATTAAGATCTGCCGGATGTCCAATTCCTTATGTTGGTAGGCACGGGTGGTTTTGCTGGGGCCAGGAAAGAACTCACCAATCTTCTTGAGGATTGTCAACCAAAAAGTTTTCGGTGCAAAGCTGAGGATCAGGCGATCTTCACTGAGGGAAGCCAGGTGCGCAATCATTTTTGCCGCATCTTCGGTGGGGTAATGGATCAACACATCCAAACAAATCACTGTGTTGTACTTGCCGCTGATACTTTCTAAATCCCTGGTTTCAAATTTGAGGTCCGGTGTATTGCCAAAGAGCTTGTTAGCCCGTGCCTGGGCTTCACCGACCATTTTTTCGGAAATATCACTGGCATAGATTGAACGTGCGCCGGCTTCCTTGAGGGGAATGCTCAGGCTCCCTACACCACAACCCGCATCACAAATACTTCTGAGGTTGAGATTTTGATCTGCCTTGAGCCAAGCCACAACCTTATCAATGGTTTGTTGGTGACCGACACGAATATCGGCCTGCACTTTGTTGACATCGCCATCGCCATAGATCCGTCGCCAGCGATCGAAGCCCTTGGCATTGAAGTAGTCTTTGACGATGGTTTTATCGTTGAGAGAGGAGGTCATGGCGTTTTGGGTACGAAAAAAATTAAAGGGTTTTCTTATCGATTCAATAATGTAGCAGCTTTGGGAAGCCCTAGGGCTGTTGTTCTGTGGGGGACCATTGACTGTAGGGATAGCTGACAAGATTGGCGTTGTAATAACGGGGGTCGTGGCTTACTTCAGGGCCGAGCCAGTGGGGTTTGGGGAATGGTTGATCGGCATTGATCAATTCGATTTCCGCTAGGATCAGGCCTTGATTTTCCCCGAGAAATTCATCGACTTCCCAGCAAAAATCCCCCATGGGAATGCGGTAGCGAATTTTTTCGATCTGGGGGCGATCGCCTAAATGCTCCAGCAAAGCCAAGGCATCTGCAAGGGGAATGGCATATTCAAACTCCAGCCGACTAATGCCTGTGGTTTTACCCTTAATGGTTAAAAATGCTTGTTCCCCAGCGATGCGTACCCGCACTGTTTTTTCGGGGGTGCGCTGGAGATAGCCTTGGCGGTAATGGACCCCTGGGGCCAGATCCCGCCAGTGATTACCGATGACAAGGAATTTTCGTTCAATTTCTTGGGCCATAGCCTAGAGACAGAGATAGCAGCGGACCCTAGAGATTGTGACCTAATATTGATCATATCTGTGCGATCGCCCCACAAAAATCCATGATCGAAATCCAAAATCTTTCCAAGGTATATACCCAAGGAGATACGCAAATTTACGCCCTGAAACAGGTAGAACTCAGGATCGAAGCGGGAGAATACTGCTCGATTATGGGGGCATCCGGCTCCGGCAAATCGACCCTCATGAATATCATCGGTTGCCTCGACCAACCCACCAGCGGTAATTATTTCCTCGATGGGGAAAATGTCGCGACCCTCAGCGATCGCCAACTGGCCGTGATCCGCAACCACAACATCGGTTTTGTCTTCCAGCAATTCCACCTGTTACCCCAGATGAGCGCCTTAGAAAATGTGATTTTACCGATGGTCTATGGGAACGTTTCCCCCCAAGAGAGGCGCGATCGCGCCGTGGCTGCCCTCACGAAAGTGGGCCTCGGTAGTCGTCTCCATAATCGCCCGAATCAACTGTCTGGGGGTCAACAACAGCGGGTGGCGATCGCCCGGGCGATCGTGAACAATCCCCTCCTCCTCCTGGCCGATGAACCCACCGGGGCTCTGGACTCCCGCACCACCCACGAAATTTTGGAATTGTTTCAAAGTCTCCATACCGAAGGCATGAGCGTTGTCATGGTCACCCACGAAACCGAGGTTGCCCACCAAACCAAGCGCATTATCTGGCTCCGGGACGGTGAAATTACCCATGCCCACCTCAGTCCCGAAGAAATGATGCAAGTGGCCCTGGCCCCCAGTACTTAGAAATCCTAGTGGTAGGCAATTTGGCGATCGCCTAGGCCTAATTTCGATACACTTGAAGCAAAATATTGATTTTCTACGTCCAAAATAGGAGGCGACTGCCCCTAAGAAAACGATAAAATTCGCGAATCTTGTCAAAGATCAGCGGATCCCTTGCTAAACTGCAAAACAGAATCCCCATCCATTCCCCCTGTCAACGCGCCCTGTCTATATCAGCACAACTATGAGCAACTTAAACTTCCCCTCGCCAGAGTCGACTCCCCCTGGAAACGAAGCCACCTCTAGTCTGTCTTCCCCTGTGAACCCCGAGGCAGAAGTCAATAGTGCCGCAGACCGGGCGCAACCGGAAACTGTCCCCCTAGCCGAAACAACCGCTGCCAGCACAGTCATCCCTAAGCACAACCCCAACACCGATGGCTATATGATTGCCCACAAACTACGGCAGCATAACCGCGAACTTGTGAAAACCGTGGTGCAGCTAGAAGAAGCCCTGGCCGAATCCCAAGAAAAACTCCAGGCCCACATCATCCGTTCCCGTAGCGCCGATGGTCTCATTGCCCAACAAAGTGATGACCTCGATCTAAATCAACAGCAGATCAAACAGCTAGAACAAGAGCTCACCAAAGCGAAGAAAAACGTCCGAGAATATCAGGAGATGCTCGCCGAACTGGAATACAAATTTCAGGCCAGTCAGACCCAGTTGGCTAAAATCGAGCGGGAATGTGCGCTCCTTCAGGAGTCTCACAATGAGCAACAACAAAAACTTTTCGCCGCCGAACAAGAAATTAAAGATTTGCAGGTCCGCCTCCAGCGGCAGCAGCGCTACACTTTGCAGTACAAATCGGCCCTTGATGAATGTGCAGATATTCCCCCCGAAAATAACCGCAACACCAACGGTGTGACTTCAATCCCCAAGACTCCCAATATTCAACCTTGGTCTGATATGGAAATTTCCCCAACGACAGAACCTGTGATGCCGGCGATCGCCAAAGCAGATCCCCGCACCGAAGCCGACCTCGATCGTCAATTGGCCGACCTCGAAGCAGAACTTCAAGAAATGCCGGAATCCTTGGAAGAGGCCCCGATGCGCAAACCCATGAGCCTCAAAACAGCGCTTTGCATTACTGCCCCTGTCACGAAGCGGCGGGTGAGTGCTCCCATGGGTGCTTCGGCCTCAACTGCCGCCCCCAATTGGCCGGCCCCAACCTTAAACAGTGCTCAGCCCCAAAGGCGCACAACTTCTGCGGCGGTCGTCGATTTACCTGCTTTTTTGCGCCATTAAAATTCAATGGAACCAGAGCCTCCGGGCTCTACTGGCGATTGACCCCCTAAAGGCGATCGCCAATATTTTTGTGTCAAAATTTGTCACAATATTTAACAATAGAATTTTCAAGTTTGTCTCACCCAATTGTTATTAATTTTCTAAGTAACTATGCCTACTGAATTACCTGCTAATCTCGAAAAAATCGTGAGTCGTTTTCAACGTAAAACCGATCCCAAACAAAAGTATCAGCAGCTTCTTTGGTATGCCACCAAGCTTGAACCCATGGACGATGCTGAAAAAACAGCCAACAATAAAGTCCATGGCTGTGTATCCCAAGTGTTTATTACCGCCGACTACAAAGACGGTAAAGTCATTTACCATGGCGATTCTGATGCCCAACTGGTCAAGGGTTTAGTGGGACTTTTGATCGCAGGCTTAAATGGTCTCTCCCCCGCTGAAATTTTGACGGTTTCCCCAAACTTTATCGAAGCCACTGGCCTTAATGTTAGTCTTACGCCATCGCGAGCCAATGGTTTTTATAATATTTTTAAGATGATGCAAAAAAAAGCCAAGGGTTTTGAAGTGGGATTACAAGCAAGTTCTCCCTCCTAAATGAGAAAATTTTGATATCATCTATGACAAGTAATGTTGTTTGTTAAGAAAATCATTTAAGTTTATGGCACTCTTTGGTCTATTTGGCGGCAAGAAAAAGAACAACGACACCCCCAAGGGTGACTTTTTCCTCGATTTTGAAGAAGCCCAAACCTTTGGCAACACTGAGTATATGAAAAAACCAGTGACCATCAAGCGCACCTTCCCGACAGTCCGTGGTGAGAAGGGTGCAACCCTGGTTACCCAAGTTTCTTCTGAGAATATGCGGAAAGTAGACCCGAACCAAGCTGCTTCTCGGAATACCGAAAGCAACAGCAGTGAGTCTTTTTCTGCCCCCCAACCTACCCTATCTTCGTCTAAGCCCAACCTGAAAGTAGACAGCAACATGGATATGTTCCGGAATATGGCGAAGAAAATTAATCGCTAAAGATTAAGAATTGTTGCAAGCACCTGAGATTTTCTCAGGGAATGTCAAAGAGGAGAGGGCCTTAGTCCTCTCCTCTTTGACGTTAAGGGATAGGTCTTGACTCTTTAGGCCAGGGCTGCCACAGAAACCTTTGCCGCGATCGCCTTCGCAATCTTCACCAGGGCCTGAGCTGAGGCAGATTCCGGCTGGGCGACGACGATGGGCGTCCCTGTATCGCCCCCTTCTCGGAGAGCAATTTCTAAGGGAACACAACCCAAGAGGGGAATACCCAATTCATTCGCTGTTTTCTCGCCACCACCGGAACCAAAGAGATCATATTGGCGATCGGGCAGATCCGGCGGGATGAAATAGCTCATATTTTCGACGATCCCCAGCACATTGACCCCCATCTGCTGGAACATCTTTAGACCCCGGCGAGAATCGAGGAGGGAAACCGTTTGGGGAGTCGTAACAATCACCGCCCCAGCCATAGGGACCGCCTGGGCCATGGTGAGCTGGGCGTCGCCAGTACCGGGGGGCATATCGACGATCAGATAATCCAATTCGCCCCAATTCACCTGGTAAAGGAATTGCCGGATAATCCCATTGAGCATCGGGCCGCGCCAAATCACCGGCTGGTCTGGATCGATCAAAAAGGCCATCGATACCAGTTTGACGCCATAGTTAAACTCCGGCTGGAGGATATCCGCACCACTGGTTTTGTCGACCTTAATCTCTACTTCGCCGATGCCCATCATATTGGGCACATTCGGCCCATAGATATCAGCGTCGAGCAACCCGACTTTTGCCCCGGTCTGGGCTAAGGCGATCGCCACATTCACTGCTACGCTGCTCTTGCCGACGCCCCCTTTCCCACTGGAGATCGCGACAATATTTTTGACGTTTTCAATACCCTGCTGACTAGGGAGAGACTTTTGTTGAGGCGTTTCGGCCGTCACCTCCACTTCGACAGCATTGACCCCAGGCAAAGGCAGCACGGCCTTTCTGCAATCTTCCACAATGAACTCTTTGAGGGGACAGGCTGGCGTTGTCAGTACGAGGGTAAATTTCACCACACCATTCACCACAGAAACATCGCGGATCATATTGAGATCCACCAGACTTTTTTGAAGTTCCGGGTCTTGGACTGGGCGAAGGGCAGCAAGGATCGCTTGGGTATCAACCATAATTTCGGGAGAATTTAAGACTTGGGTTTGTGGTGCAGGCGGATGCCCACAAAAATATCGTAGAGGAAACTGAGAAAATCTTTGCCTTGGAGTAGCCCAAGAGATTGGGGCGAACCCTTTTGATCCAGGAGAGGCTTGATGTAATGATAGGCCGGTTGGTACTTATACCAAGGGATAGACGGCCATAGGTGATGAATAAGGTGATAATTTTGCCCGAGGATTAAGATGTTGAGCAGCTTACTGGGGTAAACCCGGGCATTTTTCCAGCGATCGCGCTCCTCAAAAGGGCGATGGGGCAGGTAATCGAAAAATAAACCAAGGGCGATCCCCACGACTAAGGCCGGCACAAACCAGAAATTCATCACATAACCGATAAAGCCATATTGAATGCCGAGATAGACGATGATCCCCAGAAAAGCACGACTGAGGAACCATTCAAGCAGTTCGTAGTTTTTCCAGAGACGCCGCTTAAAGAAAAAGATTTCATGGTAGAAAAAACGCGCGGCAATCATCCATAAGGGTCCACCCGTGGAGACGAAATGGTCAGGATCATTGTCTGGGTCGTTCACATGGGCATGGTGCTGGAGATGAACCCGGGTAAAAACAGGGAAAGCAAATCCCAACATTAACGCACTGGCATGGCCGAGAATCGTGTTCACGGCGCGATTGCTGTGGGCTGCCCGGTGGGAGGCATCATGGATGACTGTCCCCGCCAGGTGGAGGGCCAAAACATTCTCACAGAAACAAACCCAATCGTACCAACCCCAAAGCCAGTAGCCACCCACGGAAGTAGCGATGAGTATTACGGCGATGATGATCATCCACACATTCGGGTTCATTCCTCCTGGGGGCCGCAGATACTCCCTTGACATTACCAATGATGACGTTGCCGCCGCCGTCATAAGCTCCTGTTCTCCTCGATATCTGTAAATTTTGGTGAATCCATGGGTAGTTTACAATACTTAAGGCTAATTCATAAAGATTGATGTATCTTAAACACCTCCTGGGAATGAACTAAGGAGAAGCGATCGCCTTGCTCACAATGTCTCTATCCCCACAGAAAAAAGGAGACCTGAATTCAGCCTCCCTACAGTTATTTTTACATTTGGAAATTCTTCATGAACACCGAGGGAAAACAGCAACATTAAGCCCAGGCCATCAAAGTGCTTACTCTAAATTCACATCAAATCCATATCAATAAAGCAATGATGAAGTGTAATTTTACGGTGCAATCGTTGCATTGTTTGTCACTTTTTTAACCCCGTTGATGGTGTTGAGCAAAGATGGAATCTGTTGCAGTTGATCTTGACTCGAAACAGTTCCCGTGACAGTTACTTCCCCGTTATTGACCGTCATTCTCAGTTGATTATCGGGCAAACTATCGCGCAATTTTTCTGTAATATCTGCTCTGAGGGTACTATCCGTCACCCCAGGCGTTGTCTGGGGGGTTGTTGTTGGCGTTGCTGCTGGAGGAGGTGATTGTGGGTTTGTCACTGTTACATTGACATTTGAGGGCTCAGCAGGCTCTTGGGCCGCTGGTTGCTGTTGAGGGGCAGGTTGAGTCGCTGGTTGGTTATTGATCGGCACAATGGTGGTAACAGAGGGAGGTTCTGCGGTGTCTTCCGTTAAGTCTTCTTCAGGGGTAGGCATTTCGACGTTCACAACTGGGGGCAGTGGCTCTATTTCTTCTGGTCTAGTCACGGCATAGATCGTCCCAATGATAACGAGGCCAGTACAAGAGGCGAGAATACCGATGCGGAGACCATTAGATTCGGCACGGGATTCCCGTTCAGTTTGTCGTATTTCTGCGGCGAAATGACCGTTAGCATAGCTATTTTTATAGGTATGAATCTTGCCATATTCATCTATATATTCGGTGTAAATATTGCCCTGGGCATCTTTGTATTCGGTGTGGGTATGGCCTAGGGAATCTTGGTATTCACCATGGACGATGCGTTCAGCGCCTGTAATATCTTTATTGTTCATGGGGCTTAATTCTTTCTGATTGAGAAATTTCGTGATTGAGTCGGGCGATCGCCTAGATTTTTTGCGGCGATCGCCCAATGCTTAATAGCAAAGCAAAGTGAATTTTTTTCACTCAAATCTTTCTAAATGAAGGGAGACTTGAGCACATTTAGAGGCGGTTTAAAAAAAGATGAGAATATTCTTTATTTAAAGATGCCGTTCACTGCATCTTTCGCATCTTCTACAACATTGCGCACATTGCTTTCTAGTTGTTTTGCTTGCCCAGAGAATTGGTCTTGACGATTTCCTGTGACGTTGCCAATGCTTTCTTGAGTTTTGCCTTCAATATTCTTTTGAATAGCCTTGGCTCGGTTCCCAGACATCATGCCATCTTTGACATCTTCTACGGTATTACGAACCTGACTCTCGACTTGTTTGGCTTTCCCCATCAGTTGATCTTTTGGATCGCCTGTGATGTTGCCCATCACTTCTTGGGTTTTCCCTTCAATTTGTTTACCCATGGCATCTATCCGATTCATCGAAATCGATTGCATCAAGGCAGGATTGACTGCGGTCAAAGTGCTAGCTGAGGCTGAATTATCGGCATAGCTAAAGTTAAGAAACAAGACAGTAGCAACCAAAGTGCTGACCGCTATGAACAAGAAACGAAAAAATTGTTTAAAAAAGCTCATAACAAAACCTCAAAACTAAAGAATAAATAGTTTAAATAAGAAACAAAGGGAGTTATGGATTGTATTCCATAAATTCTTGAAAGGCTCCCTGAAAAAAACATCAAGATGATTGTTTCCCCAAAAGTTTGTTTTAGTGACTTCTTCAGGAATCAACGGACAGAATATATCAAACAATTTACTTTTTTACAGAGAAACAAATAATTGCCATGCTGAATTTTTAGCGTCTGCCGATAAACACGTTATAAACAATCCCGATCAATGCTAAAACTAGGAGCAAGTGAATCAGGCTCCCACCTACATTGATTGAAAATCCGAGCAACCAAAGGATAATTAGAATCCCGACAACAGGCCACATAAGATTGAGCATATTACTCCTCTCCATTGGGTTTAAAAAGGTTGTGTGCCATTACTGTCTTCACGAGAGAAGGCTTTTTACCCAAAAAAGATTCTTTTAGAAACAGTTAGGCGATCGCCGAGGAGGAACAACAGGCGATCGCCAAAATAAAAGATCAATTAATCGATGATTTTTTTTGCCATATCTTTCACATCTTCAACAGCATGATTGACTTTAGCTTCCATTTGTTTAGCCTGTCCTTCCGCTTTGCTTTTAGAGTCACCAGTGATATCTGCAACACCTTCTTGGACTTTGCCTTCGATGTTTTTAGCGGCGGCTTTTGCTCTATCTTTTAAACTCATAATACTCTCTCTTTTTTGTGGATAAAGCTAAAATTGTTGTTCGATTTAGATTGACAAATTAGCCCTTCGATATCCTTACCATAACCCGCGCTGTTGAAAATTAGTGGCTTTTTTGAGAATCGCCATAAAGTCTTAAGTATTGAAAAAAGAGATATCTTCCAAAAGAGTCAGGTATTTTTACCCAAAGTGAAATAGTATCTGTTGAATAGTAAGCTTTTGAGTTTTGAGGAGCAAAAGTAAACCAGAAATCAATTGCAAAAAATACAATAACGAGCGTTGTCTAGATCTAATTAATGTGGCAATCAACTAAAAAAGATAAAGATCATCGCTAATTGTAATCTTTATGCTTTTAAGAAAATAAAAAAGAGGTCTAATGATGACCCCCAATACAATGATTATTTATCGGTTTTAAAAAAGTGCCTAGTAGTAGTTCCCCACTTTGCGATGGTGAACAGCGGTGAGGCCATCAGGATTGGATACACGGCCCGCATCAATTTTGCTGTAGACGATCCAGTGGTCGCTGCATTCCATCCGACTGACCACCTCGCACTCCAGATAAGCCAAGGCATCGTTAAGAATAGGAGAGCCATTTTTGGCCGTTTGAACATTCACCCCTTCAAAGCGATCTGCCCCGGGGGGGAAACGCTTCAGGAAGTGTTTCATGAGGGGCTGGTATTTGCCTTCTTCGAGGATATTCAGCACAAAGCGATCGCCCACTTGCATCAAGGATTCGATCGCCCGGTCTTTGGCTACAGCAACGGTAAAACCGGGGGGATCAAAACTGGCTTGGGTGACCCAAGAAGCAACCATCGCCCCTTTAGCATTGCCTTTCTGGGCGGTGATAATGTACAGCCCGCCACTGATACGGCCCATGGCTTTGTCTAGTTCGCTGTCGATGCCCTTGCGTTGCTTGAGTTTTTCCTTTTGGGTGAGCAACTGGCCGAGGTCAGTGCCCGATTCTTCGCAGAGCTGGTAGAGGGTTTCTGTGGGTTCTTCCCGGACGCGAATGGAGTCAAAGGCTTTGGTTAGACCCGCATCACGAAAACGAGTTAAAAGAGGATCGATGGGTTCATCATTGCCCCCGTAGGACTCGAACATCCCAAAAACTTGTTTGTCTTTAGAAGCGGCGAGCATCGTACCGATCGCCTTACTGAGAGCATCGTTATAGGCGCTGTCGATGGGGGGCATCCCAATCACTAGACCAGCAGCCCGGCCGACGATTTCATGGACATCCTGGGGATCGGCTACCTTGAGATCCACCATTTCTACGGCCACCCCAGCTTTTGTGATCCCCTTGGCGATCGCCTGGGAGATGCGATCGCTATAGCCATAGTCAGAGACATAAAAAACCGCTGCCATTTTGTCCCCTTTGGTCTGGGCTTCACTCCACTGGCGATACCAGTCCATCATTTCTTTGGTGTTGTGCTTCAGCAGCGGGCCATGGCCATTGGCAACGAGAGAAACTTCCCCATCGAGCTTATCGACCCGTTTCAGGGCACTGAGCACAGAGCGGGCATTGGGAGCCATCAAACATTCATAGTAAAAGCGGTAATCAGGTTCGAGAGCTTTTAGATCTTCGTCGTAGGTGGCATCAGAGCAGTAGTGCATCCCGAAGGCATCACAAGTGAAGAGAATTTCACTGGCTGGGTCATAAGTAAAAATCGTATCGGGCCAGTGGAGGTTTGGGGCGCTCACAAATTCTAGGTTGTGGCCCTTGCCGAGATCCAGGCGATCGCCACTTTTGACCTCAATAAATTCAAAGGGATCATGCACCAGATCTTGCAAAAACTTAATCGCAATTTTCGCCCCAACCACCACCGCTTGGGGGGCAATTTTTAGCACATCTTTCACCAGGCCGCTGTGGTCAGGCTCCGTGTGGCTAATGATGATGTAATCAATGGTTGTCGGGTCAAGCTGTTCCGTGAGGGCCGCCAGGTACATCTCCCGAAACTTAGCGTGGGAAGTATCTACTAGGGCAATTTTCTCGCCCCGGATAATGTAGGAATTGTAGGTGGTGCCATTTTGCAAACCGAACTCAATATCAAAGCGATCGCGGTCCCAATCTAGAGAACGAATGGTGGTGGTATCAGCGTTGATCTGCTCTGTTTGAATTGTTAAGCGTTTTTCGGCTTTCAAAGGCGTCGCAACCATGGGAAATTCTCCTACACTGTGATGCAATAGTCATCTTTGCCTATTGTGGCATGATTTATTTTTGGCGGTGGCTTGCTATTGATTTAACATTTCAATCACTTTAATTATGGTGCAGTGGTTACGGGTCCAGGAAGTAGCTCAATTATTCACACGGTTAGGTTTTACTGCTTTTGGTGGCCCCGTTGCCCACATTGCCATGATGCATGACGAAGTGGTGAAAAAACGCCACTGGGTTACAGAACAAGATTTTCTGGATATTTTAGGGGCGACTAATTTAATTCCCGGCCCCAATTCCACAGAAATGGCAGTTCACCTAGGGTTTAAACGGGCAGGCTGGTGGGGGTTGTTTGCTGGAGGAATTGGGTTTAGTGCTCCCGCCATAGGTTTAATGCTGGGCTGTGCTTGGGCTTACCAACGCTTTGGGTCGACTCCCCAGGGGGAATGGCTGCTCTATGGGGTCAAACCGGTGGCGATCGCCATTATTGCCCAAGCGCTCTGGAAGCTCGGTAAACAGGCAATCAAGGGTAAATTTGGCATTGGCTTAGCGGTTTTTAACGTGGTTTTATCCCTCCTGGGGTTCCATGAACTGCTGTTGCTGCTCATCAGCGGCTTAGTAAGCCTGGGCAAAAAGTTGGGCCGTCAATTGCTTAAAACCAATCAAACTCTAGGAATCACTCCGGCACCACTACTCCTATTTCTAAATGCAACCCCGGCCAACTTTAGTCTGGGATGGCTCTTCCTGATGTTCCTGAAGGTAGGTTTTTTTCTCTATGGCAGTGGTTATGTACTCGTGGCATTCCTGCGAGCCGATCTAGTCGATCGCCTCGGTTGGCTCACAGATCAACAGCTCCTCGATGCGATCGCCATTGGCCAAATTACCCCAGGGCCTTTATCTTCCACAGCGACTTTTATTGGCTATCTGCTAGCGGGAGTTCCTGGGGCTGGGATGGCCACTCTGGGGATGTTTTTGCCGTCATTTTTGTTTGTGATCGCCCTCAATCCAGTTTTACCGAAGCTGCTCCAGTCAAAATCTTTTCGTACCTTTCTCGATGGGGTCAATGTGGGCGCTTTGAGTTTAATGACGGTGGTCACGGTTTTCCTGGGGCAATCTTCCCTTGTCGATCCTCTAACAATCGGGGTGGCGATCGCTTCACTACTGTTGTTGATTAGATACCAAGTCAATTCCCTCTGGCTGGTGCTTGGGGGCATGGCGATCGGTCTTCTGGCACCTCTCTTCCCCGTGCCATGAGCCAACAGTGAGCCATTGGATATGATGGGCATCAAGACCAGCGATTCTGCTGAGCAACATTCAAGAAAAATTTTGATCAACCAGGCGATCGCCCCAGCAACTTTCCATTAAAATCACAGCAGATCCCTGAATCCCCAAACCCATGCAACTGTCGCCCCAAGAAAAAGATAAACTCCTGATTTTTACTGCTTTTTTGGTCGCTGAACGCCGGAAAAACAGAGGCCTAAAGCTCAACTACCCAGAAGCAGTAGCCTATATTTCTGGGATGATCCTCGAAGGGGCTCGAGACGGAAAACTGGTTACCGAATTGATGAGCGAAGGCCAAACCTGGCTGACCCGCGAAGATGTAATGGTAGGGATCGCCGAAATGGTTGATGAAGTGCAAGTGGAGGCTACTTTCCCCGATGGGACAAAGCTGGTCACCATCCATAATCCGATCCGCTAATATTTCACGACCAGCTTGATAATTTCTGCCCAACATAGAGAAGCACCGAATACCATAAAAAACCGTAGAATTGGAACTAGTCTTTATTTTTGGCGTGACGGAAGCGAGGTAGTTCGGTGAATGTTTTAGATATTCTCAACCGTGGGGGTCCAGCAATGTGGCCCCTGGTGTTGCTGTCAATCATGGCCCTCAGTACCATTATTGAGCGACTCTGGTTTTGGTGGAAAGTGATTCAACAGAGTCAGCGGGTTCAAGACAAAATTCTCGATGCGGCCCATTACCAATGGCAAGCCGTCAGTGAAATTGCCCGCACCTGCCAAAAGCATCCCCTTGGTCGCTTCCTCTACGCCCCCTTGAAGCAGCAGTCTATCGATCCAGAGATTTTTCACCTCGCCCTTGAAGCTGCGGCCGATGAAGAATTAGCTAATATGCGCCGGGGTGAAAAGGTTTTAGAAGCAGTGATCGCCCTTTCCCCGCTATTAGGACTATTAGGGACGGTGTTGGGACTGATTAATTCCCTGGGTTCTATCCAGATCAGCGATCTAGGCACTGATTCCACCAGCGGCGTTACCCTGGGGATTAGTGAATCTCTCTTTTCAACGGCGATGGGACTCATTGTGGCGATCGTCGCGTTGGCTTTTTATCGACTGTTCCAGGCTCTTTCAAGTAACCAAGTCCGTCTTTTCCGTCAGGCCGGCAGTGAATTGGAAATGCTCTATCGTCAAAATTATCTCGAAGGCTTGCCTATTCCAGGTCAAAACTTAGATGCGATGCTCATTGAAGGAGATCAATAATGAAGCGTGAGTCCCCTGTTAAACCAGAAACTTTAGGCTTAAAGCCCTTTAAGCTGTGGCAAGAGGATTCTTCTACGGACTTACGCATCGAAATCATTCCCTTGATCGATGTGATCTTCTGTGTGTTGACTTTTTTCATTCTGGCAGCGGTTAATCTCTCTCGACAGCAGGCGATCAATCTAACACTCCCGACAGCAGAAAGTGCCACAGCCCAAATGCCTGATATGGTGATTGTGAGCTTGACAGATTTTGGGCAGATTTATGTAGAAAAGCAATTGATTGAGAGTCAGGCGCAATTTTCTCAAATTGTGACCGATTATTTAGGCCGTAACCCCAATGGTGTCGTCGTCCTCAATGCCTCGGAGAGTCGTTCTTACCAAGAAGTAATTCAAGTTTTGGATTGGTTAAAATCTATCGGCGGCGAGCGGGTCGCCCTCGGGACGACCGGCGGTTTGCCAGAGGGCCAAAACCTAGATTTTTTCTTTGATGGTCAAAATCCGACCCTCAATCCAGGGATGCCGGGACTGCCCCAGGTGCCGGGAGTCAATCCAAATAATGATTTTCAGTTTGAGCCCCTCGACAGTGGGACACCGTTGCCACCACCAGATGCAAATGGTTTTGAGCTGGATCTATTGCCTCCGCCAACAAATTTGGGGACGCCCCCTAGTCCAGACCAGATTCAACAGCAAAATCAAGGTCAGTGATAATTTGCAGAATTTTTTGATGGATCACCTCTGGGGGGTTGGTGGCATCGAGTTGATACCAATGGCCAGGGTAGGTCTGAAAAATCTGTTGGTAGTTTTGGCGCACTTGGGTGAGTTTGGCTTTGGTTTCGTAAATTTCTTGATGCGATCGCCTGTTGATGCGCTCCAAAGAAATTTCGACGGGGAGGTCAAAATAAAACACCAAATCGGGGTCTGGAAAGTCTTGATTTAAGCGATAGATGAAGTCATATTCACTGGGATTGTTGGCGTTGTAAGCGAGGGAAGAGAAATAGTAGCGGGTGGTGATCACCTGAATTCCTTCACCGAGGAGCTTAAAGACGCCATCAATTTCGTTGTAGAGGTGGTCATGGCGATCGCCTGCAAACAAGTAAGCCAGTTGACGGTTAAATTTTTCGGGGTCTTTGGTGAACTGGAGCCGTTGTCGCAGCGCTTCCCGCACGAGGTTACCAATAATGCCATTGGAGGGTTCTGGGCTGAGGACAGCGGGAATCTGTTGTTGCTGAAAATATTGGTAAAGGAGACTGGCTTGGGTAGAACTACCAGAGCCATCAATCCCTTCAAAAACAATGAATTTTCCCTGGATTTTCTGCTGCATCACCACACCATTTCTGCCAAAAGGCCCGCATTTTCTAGGAAATTGTCCCATGTCTGGAAGGGTTTATGGGTTTGGATCAAATCGCGGCAATGGTAAATCAGTTTACCGGAGCGATCGCCTAAAACCGTTGCCCCCAAGAGTTGATCTTGGGCATTGAGCCAGAGTTTGATGGTCAATTCCTGGGGAAATTGCAGCTGATCAACGCGGTCTAGGGGAAACATTTTCGATAAAAACCGACCATCTGGGGGCAGATGGGAATTCTGGATCCCCACATGGTCGAAGGGGAGCGGTGCAAACAGGCGGTAGGGGGTTGTGGTGTAAGGGCAAGAGAGTTGGCGGCGCTGGGAAAGATTGACCACTAGGGTTGTGGCTTCGGCGATCGCCAATTCCGGCAGATCATAGCCTCCCAACACTGGGCCGCAGCCATAGATATTTTTTTGGGGGGTTTGCAGTTGCCCATTCACCCGCAGGAACATCTGGGGCGGGCGACAAAAATCAGGTGGTAAATTGAGCTGTGTCGTTAAACCCCGCCGGCTTTCGGCCCAAATCACCGCTTGATTCGCTTGGGCGAGTAATTCCTGGCATGGGTCGGTGTTTGCAAATTGGAGCGTCACCCCAGCCACTTCTAAAAAAGTTTGGAGATTGCCGACATAATCGGGATCTTCCGTGGGAAACAAGAATTTTTCGGCAATTAAAGTCACCGTTTTACCGAATTTCGCCAGGCAGTAGGCGATGGTTAAACAATGGGAATCTTGGCCCACAATGGTGATTTTCTCCGGTAAAGTGGGCCAAATATCGGCATCGAGTAAAGCATCGGGGCTGAGGAAATTTTCTTGGGGTGGGGTTGTCCAAGCGGTGCCCGGGGCGATCGCATAATGTTTCCCTCGGAGGCAGCGCGTTTCTGTCACAAAACTAACCTGGGGTCGCCAGCGGAATTGACCCAGCTCGGGAATCACATCTACCCCAGTTTCGGCGAGACGGGCCAAGGGCTCATAGAAATCATCTGGGGCGATCGCCCCCTTGATCCAAGCCGCAATATCGACAGGTTGGGGCTGGGCCGCTAAATATAACAACACCTTTTCGAGGGCGCACCGCTGTTGATCGCGGAGGGGGGATATTGTTTGCTGTACTAAAGCCACTTTGAGCCCTTGGGCGATCGCCCGCCGTGCCGTTGCAATCCCGGCCCCTGTCGCCCCAAGCACCACTAAATCGTAGTCCACTGCCATGTCAAAAAATCTTCGCAAAATCAAGATCATACCCCATGGCCTCCAGAGAAACCTGTCAGGCCTTGTATGACCCGAGAGGTGATCTCAGTGCACACCGATACTGACCAAGAAGAAGTCGCCAAAATCATCCAACGTTATGATTTTTTAGCATTACCAATGGTGGACTCGGAGCAACGGTTGGTGGGGATTATCACCGTTGATGATGTGATTGATATCATTGAAGCCGAAACCACAGAAGACATTTACACTTCTGGAGGGATCCAATCGACGGGGGATAATTATTTCCAGGCCAAGCTGTGGAGCATTGTTCGCAAACGGGTGGTGTGGCTGTTTGTGTTGTTATTGACAAACACCTTGACCGGCAGTGTGATTCGCTCTCAAGAAGCAGTATTAGCCCAAGTCGTCGCCTTAACCGCTTTTATTCCACTGCTCATTGATACAGGGGGCAATATTGGTGCTCAGTCATCTACGGTGGTCATTCGGGGCTTGAATACCGCTGAGCTCTCCCGCCAAAAGCTGCTGAAAGTGCTATGGCGGGAGGCGATCGCCGGACTATTATTGGGTGTCGTGCTTGGGCTAACGGTGGTGGTTTGGGCTTATTTTTTACAAGGGAATTGGCTGGTTGCGGTGACAGTGGGTTTAACCCTGACCATTATTTCAGTGCTGGCTTCGATTGCTGGGGCGGGGTTACCATTTCTCTTTAAAAAGCTCAATTTAGACCCTGCCTTAATGTCTGCGCCCTTTATCACCACGGTGGTGGATGTGATTGGTGTTTGGGTTTATCTCACGATCGCCAGCCAATTGTTACTCAGCGAACTTTAATTTAGACGCTGATGATGGCTTCGGTAGCCAGGGAAGGCGATCGCCCCGGGGCTAGTTCGACCTTACACAATTGCACGGCACAGGCTTTGAGTTCTGGCTGCAGAGAGTCTGGGCAAGTGGCTGCATGGCTGAGGGCATTGGCCTCGGTATTTTCGCCCCAGAGCGCCCCCCAGTGCATCGGTGCAAATACTGTCCCCGGTGTAATATTTTTCGTGATTAGGGCCGGGAAACGGGCCATGCCTCTGGGCGATCGCACTTCGACGAGCTCCCCTGCGGTAATGCCTAGACGGGCGGCATCGCGGGGATGAATTTCGAGAAAAGGATTGGGGTGGAGTTTACGAATTTTTTCAATGCGTCCCGTGCGGGTCATCGTGTGCCAATGGCCATAGAGCCGTCCGATGGTCAACACAAAGGGATATTCTGTGTTGGGGGGCTCAGCTAGCCCCCGGGAATGGTAGGCGGCAAATTTAGCTCGACCATCGGCGGTATGAAAGCGGCGGTCAGTGTAAAGACGTTTGCCTTTGAGGGGCTCCTCCTGATGCAACAGTTTTTGCAAGAGGCCGCGATTATCAGGTGTCACTTCGATGGGATTTTCCTCGGCGGGACAGGGCCACTGGATTGGGCCTTCGGCTGCCAAACGCTGGTGACTTAGACCGGTCATGTTACAGGGGCGATCGCCTGTGAGTTGTGTAAATTCAGCGTAAATTTCCGCCGAAGACACCGCCCGAAACTGTTGCTGAAAGCCCAAGCGACGGCCCACCTCTGCAAAAATTTCCCAGTCGGCCCAAGCTTCCCCCGGGCGATCGCGAAACTGGGGGCAATAGGTCACTATCCGCTCAGAATTTGTCATCGTGCCTGTTTTTTCGCCCCACTGCAGCGCTGGCAATAGCAAATGGGCATAATTCGTTGTTTCCGTTGGATAGTAGGCATCCTGGCAGATTGTAAAAGGCGATTTGAGCAGGGCCGCCTTTGTTCGTTCCAAATCCGGCATACTCACCGCTGGATTGGTGGCCACCACCCAAAAGAGGCCCACCTCTCCTGCTTCTAACCCCTCAATCATCGCCCAGGCATCTCGACCCGGCAGGGGAGCAATGGAATTTGGCGGTAACTGCCAAGCCTGTTCGATAAAGGCGCGATGGGCTGGATTTTTGACAGTGCGATATCCCGGTAGCAGGTGGGATAACCCCCCGGCTTCCCGGCCCCCCATGGCATTGGGTTGCCCCGTCAAAGAAAATGGCCCCGACCCCGGTCGACCAATATCTCCGGTCATTAGATGGAGATTGATTAAGGTACGCACCTTTGCTGTTCCTTCCGAGGATTGATTCATGCCCATCGACCAGAGGGACAACACACTCTCCGCTTTGGCCCAATATTCTGCCGCCTGTTCCAGGTGATCGATGCGAATGCCACAGCGCCGCGCCACCATTTCTGGGGTATAGCTCTGGATTAACATCGCATATTTCGAAAAGCCGTTGGTGCATTCATCAATGAAAAGCGTGTCAATTTTGCCCCACTTCAGCAATAGGTGAGCAATGCCATTGAGCAAATCAATATCCGTGCCGGGTTTAATCGCTAGATGTAGATCGGCGACTTCGGCAGTTTTAGTACAGCGTGGATCGACAACGATTAGTTTTGCCTTAGAGCGTTTGAGGTGTTCTCGCAGGCGATTAAACACAATCGGGTGGCATTCAGCGGTATTACTGCCAATAATAAAGGCGCAATCGGTGAGCTCTAGATCTTCATAACAGGCAGGCGGCCCATCGGCACCAAGGCTTTGGGTATAGCCTACGGCTGCCGAGGCCATACAAAGGCGAGAATTGGCATCAAAATTATTGGTTCCTAAACAGCCCTTGAGGAGTTTTTGGGCGGTGTAGTAGTCTTCGGTTTGCAGTTGCCCGGAGCCATACATGGCGATGCCATCTACGCCATGGCTGGCCTTTACTGCTTGGATGCGATTGACGATGAGATCAAAGGCTTCATCCCAACTGATCCGCTGGAATTTTTCGGAGAGCGATCGCCTAAACATCGGATAAAGCAACCGGTCCCGGTCGAGGGCTTCAGCAATGGTGGCCCCTTTCACACAAACCTTACCGAGGCTCGAAGGATGTTGGCGATCGCCCATCACCTTGAGGGTCGGTTGGCCATTTTTGGTCACTTCAGAGACTTCCAAGCCACAACCAACACCACAATAGGGACAGAGGGTTTTTGTTTTGCGCAGATCCATTACTAAACCGCCAGATTAAAACTTCAATGAAAATAGGACGACAGATGTCCAACAATAAAACGACTTTCAACAAGAGAGATTTTTACTATGGCGGTGGTGATAGAAGACCGACCATGATCCTAGGAAACAGAATCGAAAAAACCTGTAAAGTGCCATCGCTTGTCATGACACTTGTTTTACAGGTTTGACCTAAACAAATCGCATCTCAACACTTAATAGGTCACTTCTTCCTTAACGGAGTGAGGCACTGTCACTGGCGTCTCTCCCCCATGAAACTCAGCAAAAGAGCCCTTTGGTTCTTTGAGGAAAAAAGCACAAAGAAAACCCACAACCAAGCCAGCGATGCCCAGTACCTGGAAAAAACCTGCATTGACCACTGCCATCACTGGTTCACCGCCATTATTGCCTGCGGAGGCCTCAGTCAGTAGCAGTAAAACTGTCAAATAAGCCACGGCTCCTACATTGCCATAGGCCCCAACATTTCCGGCGATTTGCCCAGTAATTCGTCGTTTCACGAGGGGGACGATCGCAAAAGTTGATCCTTCCGCTGCCTGTACAAAAAAAGAACAAGCCATTGTTAACAACACGGCGATCGCCAGGGGCCAATCACCAGCCACCGAGCTCATCAAGAGATAACCGATCCCCATCCCCAAAGTCAGCACAACCATTGTCCATTTCCGGCTGCCCATCTTATCAGAGATTAAGCCTCCCCCTGGCCGAGAAACGAGGTTCATAAAGGCATAACTCGAAGCAATAATCCCTGCCATCGCCTTATCTAAACCAAAGGTTCCTTCAAAGAAAGCAGGCAACATCGTGACCACCGCCAGCTCAGAGCCAAAGTTCACAACATAGGTCAATTCTAAAATTGCGACTTGGCTAAAATCATAACGATCTTCCGGAGCATAGCGCTTCTTTCCCGTCATCAAATCTTTATTTACAGTCCAACAATTATAGGTTTGGAACAGATACAAGCCGGCCAAAACCAACAGCGCAATGGCAAGGCCAGTATTATCCAAAAAATTCACCTTCTGTAAACGCCAGGCCAATAGCATCAAAATAAGCGTTAAAGGCAGATTCATAACGATCAAGAACCAAAAATCTTTCTTAGTCGTTACCTCCATACCCCTTGCACTCTTCGGGCGTTGGTAAGCTTTGCCAGAAGGCGTATCACTCACGTTGAAGTAGTACAAGACACCATACAATGCAGCAATAATTCCTGTACCGGCGATCGCCGCTCGCCAATTCAAAATAGCCGCACTAAATTCCGGGAAAAAGAGAATCTGAAAACTTTCTGGTTGACCAAAACTAAATGCCCCAGGCAGAAACGCAAGGATCGTCCCAAAAATGACCATGGTAAAAGCTGAAAATGCCGAACCAAAATTGCCCCACCCGCCATAGATGCCTTCTGCTGTCCCTAAATCTTTCGGGGGAAACCATTCCGCCACCATTCGAATACCAATTACAAATCCTGCCCCAACAATGCCCATCAAAAGACGCCCTAAAACCAACTGATTGAAGCTCTGGGCCGTCGCAAAAATCAGGCAAGGGATTGCCGCATAGATTAACAAAAGAGAATAGGTTAAGCGGGGGCCATATTTATCCAGCAGCATCCCAACAATGATCCGTGCAGGAACAGTCAAAGCCACGTTACATAGCCCAATCGTTCCTAACTGAGCACCGTTTAAGCCAAAATCTTCAGCGATTGTGGTTGCAAAAGGTGGAAAATTAAACCACATCACAAACGATAAGAAAAAAGCAAACCAAGTCATGTGCAGGATTTTATACCTACCCCGAAAGGACCATATTTCTCCGAGCATTGTTTCCTTCCTGTCCTAAAAAAGCATTTTGAAGCTGCAGATCTAAGCAAGACATTTTTGGCTTTGTGTATGGAAGTAGAACTATCGACAGTTCACAATCTATCAGGGCATAAAGCAGGCAATGCGACTTTCCCGAAAATAAGTGTAAAAAGTATTAACACTTAAATAATTATTGATTGAATTAACGACAGTTCAAATAGCTCAAAAATGCTTTACCACTGCAAGAAGTTGCGATAAAGAATCACATTCTTTTTTAGGGGAATTCGTAGCTCTTGATACCTTTTTGGGGGAGTGATGCGCTTTTAGGATGAAGAGAATCTTGAATTTACATCTTAATTTTGGTCTGGGGCTGCGGCATCAGGGGGCTGATTTTCCGGGGTAGTTTCACCGTAGGAAAAACCATGCTCATCGGCATAGCGGTGCAAAAAGCGCATCACCCGTTCCCAATGATCTGAGTTATCAATTTCGACGCGGCAGACAACGCCCCGCAGATCTTCGCCTTCTTCACCCCCAAAAACAATGCGACAACTGGAAGGGGTCATGGCAATATCGCCTTCTTCATCAATGAGGGTGACAACGCCATTAAAGCCACTCGTAAAACTCTGAAACCGTTCGAGGGCGTTGAACCGGGCAAATGTCATTTCAATGGACTTGATCCCGGTGCGGGGATTTTTTTGCAAACTAATGCTATCTAATTCTTCGGTGATTCCTCGAAAAAACTCAATGCGTGGGGCGGTATCTTCGGGGAGCGGTGGTGGGGCTGCTTTGCTGGCTTTGGGTTTAAAGAAGTTGAACATGGCGCAGGGATGGCGATCGCCAGAGAGGGATATAGGGTCTATACCCCTATCCTAACAATCGTGCCCTGGAATCTATTCAGCTTTGCCCGCTTTGTTTTGAATCTTGAGGATCAAAAATCCCCAGGCTAAACCAAAAAGAACCGCAGTGATGGCAATGATAAAGCCGTTAAACATCATGCTTTCTGCACTCATGGGAATTCTCCTTTAGGGGTTGTGATGGTTGATTTTTAAAGTGATTTTGCCACAAGGGGTATTTTAGAACAGGAGCGGATTTTTTGGATGGCGGCATTTTTCTCCTGTATTGGTCCGGTAAATTTTTCCGCGATCGCCTTACCTGGTAATTTGTCTAGATTGAAAATAAACTCCGAAATTTGTGAGATTATATAGTTTTTGTTTTTTGTTATGATGGAACGCTTTTGCTGCAAGGACTATGCTGAAAAATGATATTTGGATCCTCGAACAAGCCCAACAAGGGATGATTTCTCCCTTTGAAGCCTCATTGATCCGCCAGATCCAACTGTCTCCCCAGCAAATGGTGCCAGCCCTGAGCTATGGTCTTTCTAGCTATGGCTATGATATCCGCCTGAGCCCGGCAGAGTTTTTGATTTTCCGCCACATCCCCGGTACCGTTGTGAATCCCAAGGCCTTTAGCCCAGAAAACTTGGAGCGGGTCGACCTCAAGCGTGATGAATATGGTGACTATTTTATTATTCCGGCCAATTCTTACGGTTTAGGCGTTTCTCTAGAAAAAATTCAGATGCCCCCCAACGTCACCGCCATCTGCCTGGGCAAATCTACCTATGCCCGCGTGGGTTTGATTGCAAACACCACCCCCCTAGAGGCTTCTTGGTGCGGCGCGATCACCCTCGAATTTAGCAATGCTTCTAGCACCGACTGTCGCATCTATGCCAATGAAGGGGTGGTGCAGCTACTCTTTTTTGAAGGGGATCCCTGCAACACTACCTATTCTGATCGAGGCGGCAAGTACCAAAATCAGGAAGGGAAAGTAACCCTGCCGAGGGTCTAGATCTGTTTGATGATTTTTGGCGATCGCCTCAATTTTTATAACAACCCCCATGACATCCTACGTTTTTGTCTATGGTGAAATGAAACTACCTCTTCTCTCTTGTCTTTAAGTCCCCCTTTGCCCCTGAATTTGAATTGTCATGGATAAATTTCGTGTTGAAGTGCTCCGGTCTACCCCTAATCCTCAGCAAACCATCTGGAGCGCTATGCACCAAGACTATTGCGAAGAATTTGTCTGGGAGCAGCAGAACAATTTCCCTGATGAGCAAAAAGCAGGGGAGCTCATTGTTAAACATCTCTTGGCGGGTGGCCGTGGTCACTATGGCCCCCTAGAGCATCCACAAATTGTTTTCAATGTGGGCTATTTTCCCCACTCGATGATGCAGCAAATCCGCACCCATCGCGTTGGGGTTTCCTTTGATGTCCAATGTTTGGCCGGGGATACGGAAATCACATTTGTCCGAGCTTCTGGTTCCTTGCGAAAAATTAAAATCAAAGATCTTCATGATCTTTGGCACAACGGCGAAAAAGCAGTACGAGAACGCAAAGTTCGTGGCCGAAAAGGTGAACAACCAGGTTTTTATCGGCGTGACTGCAAAACTCGTTTACGCAAAATGTCCCTGCGGGTTCTTAATGAAGATACTGGTAATTTCGAAATCGGCCACCTCCAAGACGTTATGAGTAGCGGCGAGCAGCCCGTTTATCGCTTGACTTTAGCGGATGGAAAAACCCTCGATTGCACGACCAATCACCGTCTCTACACAACCCAGGGTTGGCAACATATGGGAGATGCCCTTGGTTTAGTAACGGGGGCTGAGCATCAGGTTTTAGCGATGACAAAAACCTGCGAAGTGATGACCAATGGTGTGGTGCGGCCCGACGCTCTCTACAGTCAGCAAACTTGGTTAGCAGAGCAAGTAAAACAGGGATTGAACGCTCGACAAATTGCTGACATCTGCGGCTGTTCAGCGGATGTGATTCGCTACTGGGCTAAACAGTTCCAGCTTAAACTCCCCACTGGTCATCAACGAGGTCTTAAAACAGTCGTTGGTAATGGTCGCTATCGCGATCGCGCGTGGTTACAACAGCACCTAAATCAAGGGCTCCATGCTGATGAAATTGCTGCTTTGGCCAATTGTTCAATTGAGGCGGTGAAGAAATGGAGTTATCACCATGGCTTGCCATTAAATAAACGGCCATCTGGGACAAAGCAACCTTGGAATAAGGGTTTAACTGGCTATCGTCTAGCCTTGTCTGAAACGGCGATGGAAAAGCGGCGCCAAAATGCGCGACATTCTGTCAAACGTGGTGCAGATTCTCATTTTTGGCGAGGAGGCACTGCCACAGAGCGACAATACATTGGTACCTGGACGCGCCAAATAGCGCCTAAGGTCCATGAAAAATTTGACTATACTTGCCAGTCTTGTGGCCAACGAGGGGGTCAATTACAAGCCCATCACCTTGTGCCCGTCTTTGCGGATCCATCCCTCGCCTATGAGTTTGAAAATTTGGTTCCCCTATGTCAGGAGTGCCATCAACATCTCCACCAAAATCATTTGGAAGCAGAGTTTGCACAGCAATTTCAACCAATTCGACCATCTGAAGCTTGGGCCCCTAAACCCACAGCTAGTGGGCGTCGTTTAAAGGCTCATCCTGTGAAGATTGTTGCTGTGGAGTATCTTGGCATTCAGCCCACCTATGACCTGGAAGTACAAGGACCTTGGCATAATTTCGTGGCCAATGGCGTTGTGGTGCACAACTCTTTCCGGTACACAGGGCAACGGATTATCGATGTGGCAGAAGGGAAGCGAGATGTGGAAGAGGTATTCTATCTGCGCCCCGTGGGGAAATATGACAACCGCCAAGGGAAAAAGTATTTCTACTCTGAGGAACAGCGTCAGGCAGATAAAGAATGGTGCCTGGCAGCCTGCGATCGCTATCGGCAACGGATTAACGAGGGGCTCGCGGAGGAACATGCCCGTAGCCTGATTCCCTTTGATGCACGGCAACATTTCGTGATGAGCTGCAATGTGCGATCACTGATGCACCTGTTGGATCTGCGTTGGAAAAAAGATGCGCAACTGGAGGCCCAACAACTTTGTGAGTTGTTATTTGTTCACTTTGAATCTTGGTGTCCAGAAATTGCCGCTTGGTATGCAAAAAATCGTGCCCAAAAAGCCCGCTTGTCTCCTTAAGATTTCCTTTAGATTCGTCTGGTGATCGCCAGATGAATTTACATAACAATTAACATTGCTTGGTAATTTGTAATGTTTCGAAAACAAGAGAAAAAGCGCTGATCATCTCTCAAAACCAAGAAATTAAGCAAATTATTCAGTAATTTCGCTGAAGAAAGTCAAAGAATTTTGTGAAAAATCCGTAATCTCTTTGGATTTTCCTTTTAAGATAGAGAAGAGTCACCTTAGCTTGGTTGTGATGCCTCGAATTTTAGTTATTGATGATGATCCGGCGATCGCTGAATTAGTAGCGATCAACCTCGAAATGGCAGGATATGATGTTACCCGCGCCGAAGATGGCATTAAGGGGCAAGCCTTAGCGGTGCAACTGCAACCCGACTTGGTCATGCTCGACTTAATGTTGCCAAAAGTAGACGGATTTACGGTCTGCCAGCGAATTCGCCGGGAAGCACGCATTGCAGATGTGCCGATTTTAATGCTGACGGCCCTCGGTCAGACCCAAGATAAAGTAGACGGCTTCAATGCTGGGGCTGATGACTATCTCACCAAGCCCTTTGAGGTGGAAGAAATGTTGGTGCGGGTAAGGGCTTTGCTACGACGGAGCGATCGCATTCCCCAAGCAGCAAAGCACACAGAAATTTTGAACTATGGCCCCTTAACCCTCATTCCAGAGCGATTTGAGGCAATTTGGTTTGATAACAGCATCAAACTGACCCATCTAGAATTTGAGCTTCTGCATTGCCTACTCCAGCGCCATGGTCAGACTATTTCCCCCAGTGAAATTCTCAAGGAAGTTTGGGGCTATGATCCCTCCGATGATATCGAAACGATCCGCGTTCATATCCGTCATCTCCGCACAAAACTAGAACCAGAACCCCGTCGTCCCCAGTACATTAAAACAGTCTATGGGGCGGGTTACTGCCTTGAACTTCCTTCCCGGGTAAGCCAAGACCATTCTCTGAATTTGCGTTCTTGATCTCCTGATTTGTCCCACGAACCCATCGCTTACAGGTAGTGGAGTAAGTGGAGTCCCCAATGCCTGAGGCGATCGCTCCGGGCGAGGTGACCCCAAAGCACCTGGGTCAGGAGCCAGCGTCGGAGGGGAAGACGTAACTGTTTTAGCAAGAGCCGTTGTAACCCCCAGCCAAGTAGCCCGAACACCACGAGGATCGGCAAAATCAATAACGGTTGGGCCGAGATTGTAGCCCAACTGATCGCTACACTGATCAACACAAGGGCGATCGCCAGCAGCCATGCCAGTTTCCCGAGCCACCGTCCTTGACCCTGCCAAGGCAACTGAGCCCATAGCTGAGCCATCAGCCATGCCTGTACCTCTGCAAGTTGGTAATAGAGAGAAGGAGAAAGTAAAAGATCCTGGGCGACCTGGTGCAAGATATCACCATCAAGGCCCAAAAGAATTTTTGTAACATCAACGCCTTCATAGCGCAGGACAAAAGAAAGGGAACACTGCGGCAAGTTATGTTCTCGTAGTAACACATGCGCCCGCCAAGTCTGGCAAAAAGTATCGGTAAAACTGAGGTTTTGTCCTTGAGATTTCGCCTGTAGTAAAGTGAGCAATCCCCCGTGGTCCAACGAAAAAATCACCCCATGGCATAGGGTCAATTGGGGGGTGAGGGGTTCGAGATCAAGGCGGACGTAAGAATCAGCAGGAATGGTCACAGAGAAAAAAGTTAGGGCAGATGAGTTGGGGCGGAACGTGTAAAAATTCGTTTGGTCCTCGGGCGTCGTTGGGGCGATCGCCCCTGGAAACTACCCTGGACGAGGCCCATCAGAAAACTGAGTAAACCTTGCCATTGCTGGGTACTGGTCTGAATATTCTGTTGGTGTATCTGAAGAATCATAGTGCTGTGGGGATGGGTCAGGAGGGCTGCCGCGTAGGTATTGTTGATCGTGCCATCGAGTTGGAGGACTGTTTTGGCTTGGATCAACTCCGGCGAGCTCGTCGTTGTGGCAGGGGTTCCGCCTTGCTGTTGCTGTTTGCGCCACTGCTGATCTAGGGCTGTTTTGAGTTCGCCCACCTTCCGGAGGCAGCACAAAAACTGGCGATCGCCCAACAATTTTTGCAGTTGCTCTATTTCCTCGGCATTCCCCAAGGGATTGGGAAGAGGAGATATCTCTGGAGACAGTGTTTCTGGCTCTATTAAGCTTTGGTCATAAAGCAGACTGCTGGGTTCCCGGAGGAGTGCTTGGTACTGGCGCTCTAGTTGCGATCGCAAATTTAGATAAACAGCCTGTAGTTCTAGGGGGCAATGCTGTTGCGTTAAATCAACGCGGTTGAGGCGATAGAGCTCTTGATATACCATCCTCGGGATAAAGCGCTGGCCATCGATGGTCTCGACCACCATCGTGTTCACTTCTAGGGTCGTTGCATCCCAAAAAATTTGATTAAGGGACTGGATAAACTGGTGCATGGTCTCCGCCGGTTTAGGTTGGCGGATTGTCATTTTGGTATGGGGGGGCGGAGCAGGGGGAGTCATAGCAGACCAAATGAAATGAAATCTTCAGGAAAACACAGCTAAACGTTAGGGCTCATCTTCTAACAGCAACAGTGAATCATCTCCAAAATCTAAGTCATCTAAGTCAGCACTATCGAGGGCAGTTAAGTCATCTAAGTCGAAATCATCAAGGGGAATGGGCATTTCGCCTTCAGAAACCGACAAATCTGGGGTTAATTCATCCCAGCCTTCGCGATCAGCGTTAGTTCCAGCTTCCCCCAGGGCCGCCCAACCTTCTTGGTCATCTGCCCCCGGGATTGAACCGGAGTTTTCATCGAGTTCCCCGGACAGATCGAGGCTATCTAGCCAACTGTCGTCTTCGAGACCACTGAGGTCGGCGATCGCCCCGCTGCCATTGAGATGCCCAGAGACATGATCAAGGGCGGGCAAGTCTTCCATAGAATCATTGTCCTCTGACCAAAGATCAATGGTTTCTGGTGGCAGGACGCTGGGATCGAGGTTTAGCTCAAGGTCAGCAATCTTCAAGTCAAGGTCAGCTTCAGCCCCAGTCCCTGGGGGAAATAAATCCATATCACTTTGGATGACGGTTTCCGGGTCAGGGTCTAAATTAAAGGCGAGATCATCGGGCAGGGCGTTGAGGTCTGAAAGGGCAATCTCATCTAAATCTTCTAAGTTAAAGCGATCGCCAGTTTCGGTTAGGGGGGTCACCATCTCTTGGCCGAAATCATTGAATTCCCCTGTATCAAACTCTAACGATGTTTCAGGATCACCGAGTTCCGCAAAATTCCCTAAGGATCCGGTAAAGTCTTCTTCTGCTCCATTCAGGGCCTCCAGCGAAAAACCTCCCAAATCTACAAAATCAGCTTCGGCGATCGCCCCATCGGGTTCTGGGGTTAGATCAATGGCATCAAGGTCAAAATCAAACACATCGGCTACTGCATTATCGTCATCGAGACCTGTAGCTAAGGGCATCAGGGATTCATCATCCTCTTCGGCCAAGCCCCCTAGGGTAAACTCTTCATCTTCCCCAAGGTCACCGAGGAGATCTGCCTCTGGAAAATTAGCCTCCAGATCACCCATGGCATCACTTGTGTCAAAAGCGAGTTCTGGGTCTTCATCAATCGCACTGAGAAGATCGATATCAAAATCACTTAGGGCATCGTTGTCCTCAAAATCCAGTCCGACCGCTTCATCTAGTTCTGCAACGGCATCATCTCCGGTGAAGCCTAAGGAAAAATCTTCTGCTTCGTCCCCCAAGGGATCTGTCGCTTCGGCACCCAGGGTTAATTCTTCGTCAAGACTGAGGTCTAGATCTAGATCCGTATCTTCATCGGCAGCGGTATTTAGCATGCCCAAGGAACCAGCTTCGAGCTCATCGGAAAGATCAGCTAGGTCTGAATCGGTGAAATCATCGTCTAGCGTTCCGGAAAATTTGTTGTCAGATTCAGCCTCATGATCTGGGGCGATCACCCCAGTCCCATTGGCCACATCTTCATCCAGAAAGTCATCGAAATCTTCTGCACTGAGATTGAGCAATTCATCGTCAGAGAGTGCACCGAAGGTATCCCCTGGAGCTTCTTGCCAAGCAAACTCAGTATCCTCAACTGCCCCATCATCAGCAAAAAATTCTCCTTGGCGATCGTCCGTTTCACCTACGTCCCCATCGCCTAAGGCTAGATCTTCTAAAGCAGCAGCCACTGCCTCAGCGTCAGTGCCAAGGGCATCATCGAGCCCGAGAGCGACATCGGCCCCTGAATCTGCTTCTGTGGCAAGCTCTTGATCATCTTGATCAAGCCAATCTTCTGGGAGTGGTGGCAAGGGCAATAAGTTCGCCTCAGACTCCGGCTCATCAAGGGAGGTGACCTTTGTAACAGCGGGATTATTCTGCCAGTCTTGCTTGAGTAGCTTAAATAAAGCGTCATCATCAACGGCATCTAGGTCTGTGGCCCCAGGCGTGACCTCAGGATCTGGCGTCTCTAACAATTCATTTAAATTGGCGATCGCCCCACTCGTTTCTGTCACATCATCGGCAAAGGGATCCGGTTCAAAATCTGCCAAAGTCGGCACATAGACATTTTGGTCATCCACCACAGCATCTGCTGTTTCTCGCCGATCACCTGACTGTGCCCAAGCTTCCAACTCCAGCCCATTAGCAGGGGGGGCAACGGCCGGTAAGGGTGCTTGGGACAATCGCTCCGTTGCCCCTTGGGGTGTCTGAGGAGGTTCAGGGAAGGGCTCAATCACCTTGACCGTTTGGGTGGCGAGGGTCTGATTCGGGATTTCTAAAAATTTGAGATCTAAAGGTGCCTCTGCATTCGTGAGACGGTCGTATTGCTGGAGGGTGACCAAGAGCTGAAAAAGCTGCTGTAGCCCTTGGACATTTTCTTGGATTTTGCGATTGCCCTGGCTCACCTGTTGCTGGTGAAAGTGCTGGAGATGTTGGTATTGTTCCGTCCCTAAAAGGTCTGCACCGATTTCGTTCTCGACGGTGCCGTTGATCAAATCAAGCTCGGTATGGAGGCTCTTACTGGGGTCATCAGTGTCACCCTGGTCTAAGTGACGGACAACCCGCGTGGTGATTTTGAGAACCGTTGCCTTACTCGCCACCATCGTAAAAGCTTTGGAGAGATCGCCACTGCGGAGGGCTTGCTTGAATTCATCACTTAAAGACATGGTGGAAGTGCTCCTTAGTCGCTTATCTACAGCTGAATTGGGGATCCCAGTACAAACCCATCAACGGGCGATCGCCAGCAGAAAGAATCTGGTATCTCGCCTTGTTTCTTCTCAGAATATCCCATCGGTTGAATCGCGCTGATCATTTGCCAGCAAATGTAACATGGGGCTAATGTTTGCCGCTTTTTAGGGCCAGAGTTGCGCCACACCATAGCCGAGATGGGCCAGCATTTGCCGCAGGAGGGGCAAGCTTAAACCGATCACATTACTGTGGCAGCCTTCGATTTTTTCGATGAACAAACCTCCTTTCCCTTCGAGGGCAAAACAACCTGCACATTGGAGGGGTTCACCGCTGTTAACGTAGGCTGTGATCGTGGCATCGTCGATCGCCGCAAAGTGAACCTTCGTTACCCCATGGCGGATAATGCTCTGGCCTTGGGTTTGGTCTACCAGGGCATGGCCAGTATAGAGCAGGCCATAATGACCTCGCATGGCCTGCCACCGGGCGATCGCCTCTGCCGGGGAATCAGGCTTACCAAGGATTTCTCCCTGGACATGGAGCACTGAGTCACAACCCAAAATCACCGCATCACGCCGATGCTTTGCCACGGTTTGTGCTTTGGCCTCAGCTAGGGCTTCTACCAAGTGGGCCGGATCTGCATGGTCAATTTGTGACTCATCAAAATTACTGACATGCACAATAGGGTTGATGCCAATGCTTTGGAGGAGGCGGCGGCGGGCCGGGGAAGCGGAGGCAAGGACAAATTCCATAGAAACCTAAGGGAGAGAAGGAGCAAAATAAGGTTGCTTTTACAGCGTACCCAAGGGAATCGGGCGGGGGATCAAGGTTTTGACAAAATTTGCCATTGCCCTAAACTTTGAAAGACTTGGCCATGCCATTAAAGAGTTTTTCCACTTGGGGCCAACGGTTTTCCCGGGTAGATAGATTGAAGGTATAGAGTTTACCGAGTTTGACAGCGACGGTGGCCAGGTCATGGCGCATTTGCCCGTCGGGAAGAGCCACCCGGTATTCCAGGGTGTAATAGGTTTGGTCGAGCTCGGTACGGCTTTCGGCTCGAATCAATTCCGGTTGGCGATCGCTATTTTGGCTTGCTTCTTGCATAAATCGATAGCCGACATCGGTGGGCGTGCCGAGATCTGCCAGCTTTTTGTCGGCGGGCACATCACTAATGATCACGCTCAGATTTTCTGAATATTCCACCAAATCCCGAAAAACCACATCGACCCCACTGTCACTATTCCCGACATTGACGGGAATCCAACCGTTGGGATAGAGAAATTGGTAGCCATAGGTGCCGTTGTTATAGCCTTGGAGGCTGCCGATGCCACCACAGGCGGTTGTGAATAAACAGATAATGACGATCAACGCCGAGGCGATCGCCTTTTTCCATTGTCTATGTACCATTGTTCACCTCAGGAACTGCAAAAATAACGCGAAAAAACCAGAGCTTCCGCGAGAATATCCTAGCGAAAACCCTGGCTCCCATAAAAATTAATGCAACGGAAATAAGCCCTAAACAGCTTCTTCCGTTTCAAGATTAAAGAGCATTTGCAAGGATTGCAGGCACACCCGCCGCGCCTCAATATCCTGTTGAGCCCGTAGTTGCACCATCGGATCATGGAGAATTTTATTGACGATCCCCCGGGTCAAGGTTTCAATCACTTCCTGGTGCTTTTCTTCAAACTCCGCCCCCAAGCGCGATAGGGCTTTTTCCAATTCCTGCTCACGGATGCTTTCGATCTTGCTACGCAGAGAACTAATCGTCGGCACTGTTTCCAAGGATTGCCACCACTGAATGAAATTGTCTACTTCTTCTTCTAAGAGAGCTTCGGCTTCCTCGGCCATTTTACGACGGGAGGCTTGGTTCTGGGCCACCACTTCCTTGAGGGCATCGACGTTATAGAGTTTTACGCCGCCAAGATCTTCCACGTCGGCGGCAATGTTGAGGGGTACGGAGATATCGATCAACATCACCCGCCGAAAATCTAAGTTTTCTAGGTCGGCTTTACGAATAATCGGCTCTGTGGCGGAGGTACTGGTAAAGACAATGTCAGACTTCTCAATCACCTTAAACATGTTCGGTGAGAGGGTCAGTTGCAGATCGATTTCGGGAAACTTGGCCGCGAGCTCCTGGGCACTTTTTTCGGAGCGGTTGACGATGGTAATGTCTTCGGCTCCCTTGGAAATAAGATGCTGCACTAAGAGGCGGGACATTTTTCCGGCGCCGATGATCGCAATTTTTTGATCGGATAGATCTTGAACTTTCATCTGGGCCAATTCGACGGCGGCAGAACTGATCGATACGGCCCCTGTGCCAATATTGGTTTCGCTGCGCACCCGTTTGCCAGCGGTGATCGCCTGTTTAAACATGCGATCAAGTAAGCGTCCAAGCCCTTTGTGCTGTTGGCCGAGTTTGTGAGCGGTCTTCACCTGGGCGAGGATTTGGCCTTCTCCGAGAACAAGACTTTCTAGGCCCGCGGCAACCCGCAATAAGTGGCGGATGGCATCTTGGTGAAGCAGGGTAAAGAGGTAACGGCGGAGGCGGTGGAGTTGGAGTTGTCCGGTTTCGGCGAGGAATTGGCAAATTTCCCGCACGCCCTGTTCGGTTTCCTGAACGACGGCATAGATTTCGAGGCGATTACAGGTACTAATTACAGTCACCTCTTCCACGTGGGGATAGGATTTGAGGTGGGCGATCGCCTCATCCATTTTCGCTTCTTGAATACTGAGTTTTTCACGGATTTCGACGGGGGCTGTCTTGTGACTCAGGCCAACAACAACGATGTTCATGGGTTTTCTCTAAAGGTTTTGCTCTCTAGGGCTTCAACATCCAAGGGAAGCGCAGAGTTCTATTAAAGGTGTTTTTTAACTTCCTATGCAATGTAGTCTCCGAACATTTCGGGACAAAAGGTTTTGTAAAGAAAGTTTATTTTTACTTAACGTAACGCCCCTGGCCCCATGGCAGCAAAAAGGGCGATCTCCCTGCGGCGATCGCCCTTTTTTGCTTAAATCAAACTAACCCTAGAGTTGGATTGTTTGGGGGTTGTCCCACATGTGAATCGTGTCGACAAAACGAGCCGTCATGGATTGGCTGGAAATAACCAAAGACTGGGTGCGAGCGCCACCATGGAAGAGGCGCACACCTTCCATCAGAGTGCCTGGGGTAATCCCACAGGCCGCAAAGAGGACAGTCTCACCAGAAGCCAATTCTTCCGCTTCGTAGACCTTGTCAGGATCCGTAACGCCCATAGACTTGAGGCGTTCGATGTTGTCTTCACGGCTCCAGCCAGCGCTTTCGGGGGTGTTTACATCCGCAGGATCATAGATCAATTGACCCTGGAAGTGACCACCAAGACAACGCATTGCCGCAGCACTAATTACCCCTTCAGGTGCAGCACCGATCCCCATAAGGGCATGGATGTTTGTCCCTGCAAACGCGGCGCAAATTGCCGCAGAAACGTCACCGTCGCTGATTAGACGTACCCGTGCACCAGTGGCCCGGATTTCTTTGATCAAATCTTTGTGACGGGGACGATCCATCACGACGATCACGAGTTCTTCAGGATCGCGACTGAGGCATTCAGAGAGAATTTTGATGTTTTCGGTGGCAGATTTACGAATATCTACTTTTCCTTTGGCGGCTGGGGGGGCAGCAAGCTTCTTCATGTAGTAGTCGGGGGCATGGAAGAGACCGCCTTTTTCGGAGATTGCCAGCACTGCCATGGAGCCGGGTTGACCATTTGCTACGAGGTTTGTGCCTTCACAGGGGTCAACGGCGATGTCGATTTCGATTAATTCATCGGGGTTACAGTAGGTTTTTGCATCTTCGCGGGTACAGATCCCCACTTCTTCACCGATGTAGAGCATGGGGGCATCATCCCGTTCCCCTTCACCAATGACAATGCGACCGCGCATATGGATTTGGTTCATGCGTTCGCGCATTGCTTCGACGGCCACTTGGTCAGCGGTGTCTTTTTCGCCCATCCCCATCCACTTAGCGGAGGCGATCGCCGCTTGTTCGACGACTTCAATGATTTCTAAACCGAGGGTACTTTCCACGCTTGTTATCCTCCAGACGATGACTGGTTATCTAAATTCAGTCATTAAGTTTTTTATGTAAACACCCCAAAGTCTATCAGAGAAAGGCGATCGCCTCAGAGGATTCCTCGAAAAGTTTTTCCCCCACAACCTAGTCCCCAAACCCCTAAAGAAAATAAGTCACAAAGGTATCGTAGAGCAGCGTTAGGTTACTTTGGCTGTAGTCATGGCGCAGCGATATCGTAGGGACGACGGCTTGGGCAAGGTGCTTGAGATGGGCTTCAACTTGATTGGGATCGCGGTAATAGGTCTCGATTCCTTTGAGGATTGGGCAAATCACAGGGGAGGTAATAATATTCGGGTCTGCTCCTTGGGGAATGAGGGGATAATGTTTGAGATATTCAAATTTAAGGGTGGGAAAATTGGCGATCGCCTGGGTAATTTCCCGGCAACATTCCCGGGTGAATTCCTGAACAAGGAAACGCTGGATCGAAGGTTGGAGGCCAAAGTGAGGGCGTTGATTGTCTTTTTTTTCGAGGAGAAAGCGTCGATCAAGGGAACGCACCGCATCCCACACTTCACTGGCGAAGGGCATTTCTAGATGATAATTCGACTGGAGCTGCTCAAGGGTGATCGATTTGCCCCAAAGCATCAGCCAATACAACACTTCCTGTTCTGAGTTCGAGATATGGCAAGTCAAATTGTAGAGAATATCCCGGAGGGTATTACCACCGATCACTGTCTCTTGATTTTGGAATTGCGCGATGGAGCCGCCATACCACTCCTGAATACCGGACGCGATGAGGCGTAACTTGAGGGGATTGCCCCGGTAAGTTTCAACAAAATCAGCCCAAAGCTCTGCATCTTGCAGTTGATATTCCTGGAGAATTTGTTGGGCGAAAAGGTTGCTTAGGCCGCTCACAATTAGGGATGCGACCCTGGGGTTTTCTGCTGCGAGCGCCTCTAGGGAAGGGGAATGTTCTCGAGAAATAACGACCACCGTACCGGCCATGGGTTCTTTGGCGATCGCCTCAAGAAATTCTAAATAAATTTCATGTTGTGGCTGGTAGTTGCCCGACAAACAAGCCCTGGCAAACAACAATTCCCAATGATCAAAAACTAAGATCTGTGATTGTTTCTTTAGATAGGTCTGAAGTTGGGCGATCGCCCCGGCATTACCATCACCCAATTGCCATTGCTGTTGGATCAAGGCGAAATTATCTGCGAAGGTCAATCGCTCACTGATGTTACACCAGAGGGTCTTGGGGGAAAGAATCGGGTGACTTCGCAGGACCTCACTCACGAGGGTTGTTTTCCCGATCCCGCCACCACCCAAAACAAAAATTAAGGACTTCTCCCCCTGCTGCAACCACTGGGTCAAGGTCAAGGCTAAAGATTCTTGATTATAAAAAGCATGCTTATTTTTGGGGATACCTCGGTAACGCAATGCACCTGGGGTAAGGGCTTGACACTTATCTGCTGCTACCATGCCGTTGGGCAAAATCTTTTCTACTGCTGCTTTTTCTGCTTCTGAGAGCTGCTCATACTTCGTGGTTAAGGCCAGGGATAGGGAACGAATGCCCACCCGTTGATTGCAGTAGCGCCCGATGCGCTTCCAAAGATCTGGGGCGATAACCCGTTTGATGTAACTGGGGGAATAACCATCTACTTGAATATCTTTGAGCTTATGCCCTTCTAACGCTCGCAACAGCAGCTCTTGGCGCAGTCCATCCAGGGGAGTTCCATGCTTGTAACTCAGCCAAATGGAGAGCTTTAGGAGTGTGAGGTTAGTCATATGGTACTGTGCGATCGGTAGAAAAGACCCGGGAAAAAGACAATGCTCTGCCACACACTAAGGCGACTACCCAACAGTTTATCTGTATTCCTTTCTTTCCTGGTGCGATCACTAGAAAGTTGTGAATAATATGAATTTATGAACAATGTGACTTTTATCACAGCCTAAAAATCCAAAAGACTCTCTAAACAATGTATTTTTGGCATAAGTAACAAAATATTTTTGACCAAACAGTCAAGCAAAAAGACGTTAATTCAAGTCCGTCGGTAATTTATGGCAGAAATGGCGATCATTTTTGCAGTGATCCCAGTCGGGTCGGCCAAAATTTTGGCGATCGCCCCCAGCGGCAAAAAATCCTTTACCATCAACAAAAAAACAGAGAGTCTATTCCGGCCACTCAACACATTTAAGTAAATAATTGGGGAATTCATGGACATCAGCGCGGCGTTACCAGCCTTTGTCATCACGTTACGGGAAGGTTTTGAGGCGGCTCTTGTGGTGGGCATTGTTCTGGCTTGCCTCGCCAAAACAGAGCAAATGTCTCTGCAGAAATGGGTCTATGGGGGAATTGTTGCGGGCTTGGGGGCGAGTGTTTTGGTGGGTTGGGGGATCTGGGGCTTGCTCCTGGGGCTCACCACAGGAGATGGAATCTATACGCCCATCGTGAAACAAGTTCTGGAAGGGAGTTTTGGGGTAGTGGCGATCGCCATGTTGAGTTGGATGCTGATCTGGATGACACGCCAAGCCAAATCACTCAAAGCCGAGATCGAAGGTGCTTTACAGGGGGCATTGCAGAAGACCGAAGGGGTTGAATGGGCAGTATTTTCTCTGATTTTTATCGCGGTTCTGCGGGAAGGATTTGAAACGGTGATCTTTATGGTGGCCCAGTTTCAGTCGGGCTGGGTATTACCAGGGGCCGGGGCGATCGCCGGGCTGTTGGTTGCGACCATATTAGGGATTTTTCTATTTGCCTTGGGGGCGCGGATCAATGTCAAGCTCTTTTTCCAGGTGATGGGGATTTTCTTGCTGTTGATTATTGCCGGCTTGGTGGTCGGTGTTCTCAAGCATATTGACCAGGCGATCGCCCTTTTTGTGCAGGTACAGCCCCAATATCAAGCCCTCTGCATTTCCCCCGGCCCTGCTTGCGTCCTCGGTGTGCAGCTATGGGATTGGTCGGAAACTTTACCAGATAAGCAATTTCCAGGGATCCTCTTAAAATCTCTTCTGGGTTATCGCCAAAAAATTTATCTTGCCCAGGCGATCGCCTATGTCCTCTTTTTAACCTCCGTAGGGACTATTTATCTCCAGAGTCTTGGTCTTTTTTATAGACCCAAAGAATCCAGCTAAAAATGCTTGAAAAGATATTACTCAAGCCAATCCCCAACGGATTTCTCCAGTAGAATTGGAATAGGAAAAGTTAGTGCAAAATCCTAGCTTTATTCTCGCTTCAAAATAGCAATTCAACCATAATTGCGATTCCCCTTCCCATTGGTGAGGTTTACAATCATGTCACGCCTATTCTTGTCGGCTGCTTTTGGCTTAGCCCTGTGCTACGGTGCTCTTTTCCCAAAACCAACAGTTGCCCAGGACCGCGCATTATGGCTCTATGACGGTGAAGAAGAAACAGTCTCCGGTTACTTTTATGCAGGGGAAGATATCTATGCCAGTTGCGATGAAGATTGCTATGACTTAGATCTATTCCTCTATGACTCCGCTGGCCGGATTGTGGACTCAGACACCCTAGATGATTCCTTTCCCATCGTCCAAGCGCCCTATGAAGGCAACTTTAGCGTCCGCGTCAAAATGTACGATTGCGCGCACACTGCTGGTTGTGCCGTAGAAGTTAGTTCCGATTATGGTTTTTAGGGTCATAAATCAAGCCATATCTGTAAAACAAGCTCTATTCTTCGAGGGCTTGGTGAAAAAAAGAAATATAACTGCCTTGAGCTTGGGCGCACAGCGCTCTCTTTGCAGATCTTGTTTCACCCTGGCTGTCCGGTAATTTTTGACATTTAAGTCAAAAATAAAAAGCTTGGCTTCTACCCAAATAAGTGGGAATCTTGCCAAGCTTTTATGCTTTTCTAATACGCCAATATTTGGGGTTGACTCGAGACAATCACCCTAGAATATTGTTTTCAAAAAATCCAGCATGCCATTCCACGATTTCAAATCAGCCTGGGGGTCGTAGTCGCTCGAATCCCACTTGGTGAAAGAGTGGAGCGCTCCTCCATAAATTTGCATATCATAGGTCACCCCAGCTTCATTGAGATCCGTCGCTAATGCAGCTACTTCTGCCATGGGCGCCACGGGATCAGCAGAGCCATGGAGCACCAGCATGGGCCCTTGGGTTTGGCTGTAGTCTTGTCCTTCGGGTAGGGTTAGACCGCCGTGGAACGAAACAAAGCCATCTAAGTCGGCCCCGGCTCGGGCCATTTCTAGGACCGCAGCACCACCGAAGCAGTAGCCAATAACTGCCACTCTACTAGGATCAACTCCCTCAAGTCTTTGGGCAACGGAGAGGGCCGCCATGAGGCGATCGCGCATTAATTGGCGATCGCCATAGAGCTTACCGCTTTCTGCCTGGGACTCCGCCACATTTTGCGGACGGACTCCTTGGCCATAGAGATCCACGGCGAATACCGTATAGCCCTGGGTGGAGAGCATATTCGCACGCATTTGTTCATAACGATTGAGACCATCCCAATCATGGACCAAGAGCACAATGGGTTGATTGTCCCCAAAGCCTTCATTGCGAGCGACATATCCTTCAAATTCTTGGCTGCCAATGTTGTAGGTTAAAGGGTAAGCTACCACATCCGCTTGGACGGGTTTTTGGATGCCCATTAAGCCCACAAGCCCAGCCAATAAAAAGATTTTTCGTAACATCTTTAAGGGTCTCTCCTCAGCATTTATACAATCACTAATATCGGGCCAGTTCACGATCAGTTATGGCGATCGCCAGCTGATCCAGCCATCACATTGTAGCGACCCGAGAAAATGCTGTTAGTCCGATCGCTGTCTAAGTCTGCATAAGTTTTAGTCCCTCGCCACTAGTCCCCCAGTAATAAACATCCACACGAAAAAATTCTGCCGCTTACGGGCTCTCATATGAAAAGCGCTTTATCTAATCAAATTTCGCCCCTATTGCTCTTGTTCTCAATTACCCTTGGGGGATGTGATCTCCAAAGTATTACCCCTTTTCTAGACCAGACATCCCCAGAAGAAAGCCCAGTAGCGACAGCCTCAAACCCCGAAGAAACACCATCTGAGCCCATAGCACCCATCACAGACCAGGGAGAACAATCTTTTACCCTTGATTTTGAAACAGGAGATTTACATGGTTGGACCCAGACAGGAGATGCCTTTCAATTTCAGCCGACCCTAGACGATAATCCTACGGCGCGCGATCGCGGTATGCCTGCTCAGCATCAAGGGCGCTACTGGATCGGCACCTATGAAAAATATCAAGGACAGGCCGGTCAAACCCCAGGGGAAATCCAAGATGATGCTCCCCAAGGTACATTGACTTCCCCGGAATTTACCATTCCTGGAGGCACACTTTCTTTTTTAGTCGGAGGGGGCAGCGGTCCAGATACTCGTGTTGAACTTTTGGTCAATGGTCAACCCGTCTTGCAAGCTTTTGGGCAAGATACGGAAACAATGACCCAGGAAATTTGGGACTTAACACCATTCCAGGGCAGAATAGGCGTGCTTCGCATTGTTGACCAATCTTCTGAGGCCTGGGGCCATATCAATGTTGACGACTTCCGTTTCAGTGAACCGCTGCAGGGTGCCATCGTCCCGAGAAATACTCCGTCTGGGGAGATGACAGGAAGTAACTTTGATGGAACCTGGGACACTACTTGGGGTCAGATGACATTAAGCACTCAAGGTAATACGACGGCAGGCTCCTATGGCAATGGAGAGTCCACGATTTCTGGCATCGTCACTGGTGATACTTTCACGGGCTATTGGGTTGAAACTGCGGCGGCGAGGTCTTGTGACACCCAAAAAAATGGCTCTTCCTATTGGGGAGGTCTCAGTTTTCGGCTAGTAGATGGTGGCAGTCGCTTCGAGGGCAGTTGG
Organism: Picosynechococcus sp. NKBG15041c; assembly: GCF_055380235.1. Lineage (NCBI taxonomy): Bacteria > Bacillati > Cyanobacteriota > Cyanophyceae > Chroococcales > Geminocystaceae > Picosynechococcus > Picosynechococcus sp. NKBG15041c. Next base: position 2,761,468 of record NZ_AP040363.1, on the reverse strand, counting down.
AGTTATTGCGATGATCCGGTCAGTGATGGTGGTGATTGGACGGGCACGAGACAGTAGATCGAGCGTTGGCAATCTTCCTTAAGTCAAAGCTCACAACTCAATCATGTTTATCGAGGTTAAACCCATGTCCATTAAAAATTTAGTTTGGTTATCAATCGGGGCAGCGATCGCCTTCATCACAGCCTGCAGCCAGTCTGTTGATTCTGCCAAGGTGAACCCAGAAGTACCCGCAACAGCAGAAACACAAAATACTGGGGGAGCCCTTTCTCAATCGAGGAGTCAGACAGCAGAGCCACCGGCCCCGGCGTCACCAACCCTGATTGCCCAGGTGCCGACACCAGATAGTCTTTCGCCAGAGGGATTACGCTACTTCCAGAACATGGGCCCCCTCGAGTATGCAGCTCGTCTGAGTGGTGTCCCTGATCTACCAGCCTGGCGGGTCAGACTTCGCCTATCACCACCGACTCTCATTGACGATGGCCGAGAGCAGCTAAATACGGTGACTGTCGATCACTATAATCTTTCACCAACGCTCTATCAGGATTTAGTGGACAACTATGGCGCGGCAAATGCCGACCCAAGCCTCAATAATCGATCGCCCCATCGGGCTTGGTCTTTTACCTTTATGCCCATTATGGGGAGGACCGCTGAATTGCTGCCAGAATATACCGAGGGTCAAACCTTTCCCTTCGAGAGCAAAATAAATGAATCCTGTGATTTTGTTGGCAACTGCACTGATTTGAGTTTTTTAAATTTTGACGGCAGTGAATGGCGGGAAGCAACGACCCTCTCCCCAGAACAAGCCCCCTGGGAAAGTGACTCCCAAGCAATTTATGTTTTAGTGCGGGCCCTGGCGCAACAGGCAGGTTGGTATGACCCAAGCTTAGGTTGGTTGCCACCGACGGAAGTTCCCGAAGGCACTTCCGAGGCAAGACCCTGGGTGGAAGTTTTTATTGATAACTATCCGGGCAATGGCGGTGGCTATCAGGGCATCTGGTTAGAACGGGTTGCCGATGACAGTGTGCAACAGCTTGTTCATGGGGTGTTTTATGAGCCCGCCAACTCGCAAATTTATACCTTTGAGAGCTACCGTTGCCATCGCACTTCGCCCCCAGGCAGTCTGAGACTCCTTTGTCCTTAAATAATGAAAAGGGCAGAAGCACCTAGATAAGCCCAATGGCTTCACGAAAATTGCGCTTTTTCTGGCGAATTTTAGCTCCAGTGACACATGCCGTTAAATTTTCTGCAAAATACCGCAAAATAAAAGCAATTAACCTTGCTGAAGGAGAACGAAAACTGTGGCTGTGGATTTCGATATCGTTGTTATCGGCGGGGGGTCTGGGGGCTTAGTGGTGGCGAGTGCAGCGGCGCAGTTGAACGCCAAAGTTGCCCTCGTCGAAAAAAACCGCCTGGGAGGAGATTGTCTCTGGTCTGGCTGTGTACCCAGTAAATCTTTTCTCCATGCGGCGAAGGTCGCCCATCAGGTACGACAGGCAAGGCAGGTCGGAATTTGTGCCGAGGCACCGGAGATTAACTTCCCAGAGGTGATCGGCCATGTGCAGAAGGCGATCGCCACCATCGAACCCCACGACTCCCCAGAGCGCTTTCGGGAATTAGGGGTGGAGGTCATTTTCGGTGAAGGACGATTTCTCAATGAAACAACTTTCCTGGTCAATGGCCGCAAACTGACGGCCCGGGCTTTTGTGGTGGCCACTGGCTCTCGAGCGACCATCCCAGCCATAGAAGGACTCGAAGCCGTCGACTTTATCACCAATGAACAGGTATTTTCCCTTGCGGAACAGCCAAAATCTCTGGCGGTGATTGGGGCAGGGCCGATGGGTTGCGAGTTGGGCCAAGGGTTTCACCGTTTGGGCACTGAGGTGACATTGATTACAGGGGGCGATCGCCTGTTGCCAAAAGAAGAGCCGGAGGTGGCCGCCGTTCTGGAGCAGCAATTTATCCAGGAGGGGATCAAAATCCTCAAAAATGCCCGCTTGAAACGAGTGGAAGTGGTCAAGGGGAAAAAACACCTCTACACCGAAGATGATTCCCAGGTGGCGACGATCGCCGATGAAATTCTCTTGGCCACTGGGCGATCGCCCAACGTCCAATCTCTCAACCTAGAAGCAGCAGGGGTGGAGTACAACGACCAAGGGATCTGCGTCAATGAAAAACTACAAACAACCAATGGTCGGATTTTTGCCTGTGGCGATGTGATTGGTGGCTACCAATTTACCCATGTGGCGGCCTATGAAGCAGTGGTCGTCTTACAAAATGCCCTTAGTCCCCTGAAATTGTTCCTTAAAAGTACCAACTACCGCGTCATTCCCTGGGCAACCTTCACCGATCCGGAAGTGGCTCGGGTGGGGTTCACCGAGGCGCAAGCCCGCCAACGCCACGGCGATGTGCTCGTTTTTCAATTGCCCTTTGCGGCGGTAGATCGGGCCCAAGCAGAAAATAAGACCGTGGGCCTCAGTAAACTGATCACCCGTAAAAATGGTGAAATTCTTGGGGCCCACTTAGTTGGCTCACAGGCCGGAGAGCTGATCCATGAGATTGTGCTGGCGATGAGCTATCGCTTACCCGTATCGGCTTTGACGGGGATTCATATTTATCCCACCCTGAGCGAAATTAACAGTAAAACAGCCCTGTTGTTAGCGAAGAAAAAATACACAGACAATGTGAAACTCCAGAACTTTTTGACGAAGTTTTTTAGCTTTCTCCGCTCCATTTAGGTCGCCAGATAGCATCGGCAATTTTTGCCACATCGATCATCTCTGGGCCGTCATGGACCCGGAGAATATCTGCTCCAAAGGCGATCGCCCCCGCACAGGCCGCCGCTGTCCCCCAGACCCGTTTTGTGGGATCGCTTTCGTTGAGGATATGGCCAATAAAGCTTTTACGGGACGGCCCCACCAAGAGAGGATAACCTAAGTCACGAAAATCTTGGAGATGGCGGATGAGGTCATAATTTTGCAGGGCTGTTTTAGCAAAACCGATGCCTGGATCGAGAATCAGGTGCTTTGGGGGGATTCCTAAGACCAAGGCTGCATCGATGCGTGCTTGGAAAAAAGTTTTCAGATCGGCCATTAGATCTTGATAGTCGGTGAGGCTCTGCATGGTTTCGGGTGTACCCCGGATGTGCATCAAAATAATCGGCACGGCCAACTCTTTGACCACTGTTAACATCTGGTCGTCAAAGGTCGCCCCGGAAATATCGTTAATTATGTCTGCGCCGGCGGCGATCGCCTGTTGTGCCACGGCGGCCCGGGTAGTGTCGATGGAAATGACCGTTTGAAACCGTCCGCGGATCGCCTGAATCACAGGAATGGTACGCTCTAGCTCTTCCTCTAGGGAAATTTGCGCCGATCCAGGGCGAGTAGACTGGCCGCCAATGTCAAGGATATCGATGCCGGCGGCGACCATTTTTTCCGCCTGGGCCAGGGCTGAGGCGACAGAATTAAACTGGCCCCCATCGCTAAAACTGTCGGGGGTAACATTGAGGATGCCCATCACATAGGTGCGATCGCCCCAGGTGAAGGTTTGATTCCGGAGGGTCAGGAGTTCCATGGCTCTACAGCTCCACAATCACGGGGGTATGGTCACTGGGTTTTTCCCAACCGCGCGGCTCCCGGTCGATCCAACAGCGTTTCGCCTGGCCGTAGAGTTTTTCTGTGAGATAAATGTGATCAATGCGCCAACCGCGATTGCGACTAAATCCCTTTGTGCGATAGTCCCACCAGCTAAATTGGTCTGCATCTTGATTAAATTTGCGGAAGACATCCTGAAAGCCGAGGTCTAAAATTTCCGTCAAGGTTTCCCGTTCCACTGGGGATGCCATGATGTGGTCTGCTTTCTTTGGCATATAAATATCGCGGTCTTCCAGGGCAATATTAAAGTCGCCACACATTAAAATACCTTGGCCTTCGGCCACGAGTTTTTCTAAATAAGGCTTGAGTACCCCAAACCAGCCCAGTTTGTATTTATATTTTTCGCTACCGACGGCAGAACCATTGGGCACATAGAGATTCACCACCCGCACATCCCTGAGCATCCCAGAAATTACCCGCTTCTGGTCGTCGAAATCCTGGGCGATCGCCTCACCGACGATGGGCGCAAAACCAGTCACAACATCCTGTAGCGGTTCGCGACTGAGGAGTGCCATCCCGTTATAGGATTTTTGCCCAGAAATGTAGACATGGTAACCCAGGTCCTCAAAGGGTTCCCGGGGAAAGTCTTCATCCACCACCTTCGTTTCCTGGAGGCAGAGAAGATCGACCCCTGTGGTTTCTAGCCATTGACTGATGTGGGTTTGGCGAGAACGCACCGAATTAACGTTCCAGGTGGCAATTTGCATGGGCTTCGAAAATTGGACTTAGCTAATTTACCGCAGTTTGCCATGGAAGATGCTAATCCAGCCAGGGCGATCGCCCGACCTTTGACCGTCACTATTCCCTTAACCATAGACTACACATAGTAATCTTTTTCAGTAAATGTTTCAGGCAAAACATAGAAATCTTTTGATATCGCTATAAGTTTGCAAAAGGAATTCCCCAATCACCGCCCCGTAAACCTTACCTCAGGCGTAAAAGACTTACCACAAGGGATTTCTTGAAAGTTCGCCCAGGATAAGGATGTGGTATTTTACAAAAGTTAACTTGACTTTGTTGAAAATAATTCTAATATAAAATCAGTCTTTTATTGAGATAAATAAGCAATAAAGGATTGGCTTGATTAGAACGAACACTCTTTAAAAATCACGATGCAAACCTACGATAATCCAGACGTTAGATACGAATGGTGGGCGGGTAATGCCCGTTTTGCCGACCTTTCCGGGCAGTTCATCGGCGCCCATGTGGCCCATGCCGCACTGATCGTTTTTTGGGCAGGAGCCTTTACCCTGTTTGAAATTTCTTACTTTGATCCAAGCGTACCGATGGGAGAGCAAAATCTCATCCTCTTGCCCCACCTCGCAACCCTTGGTCTTGGAATCACAGGCAACGGCACTATCAACACAGAGCCCTATTTTGTGATTGGGGCGATCCATCTAATTTCCTCGGCGGTTCTGGCTGCTGGGGGGTTATTCCATGTCTTGCGTGGTCCCCAGGATCTGAAAGCCACCACGGGTCGGGCCCGTCGCTTCCATTTCGACTGGGAAGATCCCAAACAATTGGGCCTCATTTTAGGTCATCACCTACTACTACTTGGCCTGGGGGCATTTCTCCTGGTCGCTAAGGCCATGTACTTCGGTGGTTTGTACGATACAGCGACCCAAACTGTCCGTTTAGTGACAGCTCCCACATTGGATCCGAGCGTCATTTATGGCTATCAAACCCATTTCGCCAGCGTTGACAATCTCGAAGATATTGTCGGTGGTCATATCTATGTCGGTGTATTACTGGTAGCTGGTGGGATCTGGCATATTCTTGTGCCGCCGCTCCAGTGGACGAAAAAAGTCCTTTTGTTCTCTGGAGAAGCAATTTTGTCCTATTCCCTTGGGGGAATCGCCCTAGCTGGATTTGTGGCGGCCTACTTCTGCGCTGTCAATACCACTGCTTACCCTGTGGAATTTTATGGACCTGGGCTCGATGTCAAACTCAGCATTGTGCCTTACTTTGCAGACACCATCGAGTTACCTTTCAACCAGCACACCTCTCGCGCTTGGTTAGCAAATGCCCACTTCTTCTTCGCCTTCTTTTTCTTGCAGGGCCATCTCTGGCACGCCCTTAGAGCCATGGGATTTGATTTCCGCCGGCTTGAAAAAGCCCTTAACCCCGCAGATCTCTAAGGCGCTCAGGGCCAACTAACGACAGCTTTGTCAACACAGATTTTCCTCTCATCGACAATCGGGTTCCATTTAGTGATTTTGGGACCTTTTTTCTTCTTTAGGTCATTTATTGAATCATTTTTTCTCTACATAACCTTTGTTTTGTTGGACTTGAATCATGGCTAAAATTGGTTTGTTTTTTGGAACTCAAACAGGCAATACAGAAGCTATTGCCGAGGCGATCCAAGCAGAATTTGGCGGCTCAGATATCGTTACACTTTTTGATGTTGCTGAAGTTGATACAGAGGCGTTAAAAGATTTTGATCAGTTGATCATTGGCTGTCCCACTTGGAATGTAGGCGAAATGCAGTCAGACTGGGAAGCGCTTTATGATGACCTTGATCAAGTAGATTTTTCGGGTAAAACAGTTGCTTATTTTGGCGCCGGCGATCAAGTAGGCTATGCAGATAATTTTCAGGATGCCATGGGCATTTTAGAAGCAAAAATTTCTAGCCTCGGTGGTAAAACGGTCGGGCAGTGGCCTACCACTGGTTACGAGCACAGCGAATCCAAGGCGGAGCGAGATGGTCAGTTTGTGGGTTTAGCCATTGATGAAGATAATCAACCGGAACTAACTGAAACACGGATTCAAGAATGGGTTGCCCAGCTCAAGGTGGCCTTTGGTCTATAAATTAATCCAGAGCCAGTGAGGAGAGAATATCTTTTTTCTCATTGGCTTCTGTTTTTTTATCATTAAATTGCTTAAAAGTCAGATTCTTTAATATTTCTAATTTGCATATAAAATGAAAAATCAAGAAAATAATTTGCTGTGGATTAATGTCAATCCAGCTTTAAAGATTTTTGATGTTCCACTCTTAAAGCAACTTTCAAAAACATTCACTGTCAACTGTTGGGAATATTCCCAGTCTACGGATGAAGCCCAGTCCCTTGAAGATGTTTTGGTATTGCTCCATGATTATCTAAAGCAGGGCGATCGCCCGGTACATTTGCTGGGCCACGGTACGGGGGGACTGGTCGCTTTACTCTATGCCTACAATTACCCAGAACGGGTCAAATCTCTCACCTTGCTGTCTGTGGGGGCCTATCCAGCAGTGGATTGGCAGGCCCATTACTATGCCCAGTTGCGCCTATTACCCTGTCCACGGTCAATTTTGCTAAAACAGACGGTCTACAATCTCTTTGGCATTCAGTCCCCCGCGGCAATCTACGAGCTGCGCGATCGCCTCGAAGCAGACCTCAAAACGGCCTTGCCCATCCATACAATTTGCCAAAATTTGTCGGTATCCCCCCGCTCTGTTTCAGTGCCCCTCCTGGTTTGCGGCAGTGACGATGATGTGGTGATAGACCGCAAATTACAAGCAGACTGGCAGCCTTGGTTAAAAACAGGCGATCTTCTGTGGCAATGTCCCCAGGGGCGATATTTTTTCCATTACTTCTATCCCCAAGCTGTAGCCGAACAAATTTCTACATTCCTAAATCGAGGGGCTCAGCCAATTACGCCGCTCTCCTCTTCAAAATATTGTGCTTAGACCTGGGGAGATTTGGCCCAAGGCTATCTGAGGAAATGGGACTGGAGGCGATCGCCCACCGCCGTTTCCCAAGTTTGTAACTGGGACGCAAATTCTGGGTGATCCAATCCCTTACGCCACATAATCAAGGCATCTTCTCCCGTCGCTTGGTAGTAACCCTTACGGCGGCCCGCCACCTGGAAGCCGAACTTTTCGTAGAGGGCGATCGCCCCATGGTTAGAAGCGCGAACCTCCAACGTGGCACGCTCCAGGCCCCGCCGCCAAGCATCCCGTAATAACCCCAAAAGAATCAATTGTCCCAAACCCCGCCGCTGTAGATCTGGATGGACGGCCATAATTGTGATGTGAGCTTCCTCCACGATGGACCATAGGCAACCCAAGCCAATGAGCTTATTTTGATCATGGGGGGCTGGCAAAATCAGCAGGGTACTATTGGGGCTTTCCATTTCCCGCAGGTAGCCATCTTTTGACCAGAGACCACCAAAACAGAGCTGGTCTAGGGCCAGCACTTGGGGGATATGTTTAGCAGTCAGGGGCTGCAGTTGGAGAGAAATTAGACTCACAGTTTTTTTCAAGAAATCACTAAATTCGAGGCCGATGCCCAAAAGGCCTCTGATGATACTTTAAACTGCTTAATACTATTTATTTGTTATGGAAGCTTCCTAGAAAAACTGCTTATGTTAACCGTAGAGTCCACCCAGAATTCTGGACGCCAATATTTGCCCGAAAATCCAGAAAACTTATCCCCCAACCAAAGCTTGACGCCCCTAACGGCCACGGTGAATAGCCTCGATCACCTGGTCATCGGTGGTTGTGATGTTGTTGATCTGGTGAAACAGTATGGCTCCCCGTTGTACATCCTCGATGAACAGACCTTGCGCACCACCTGTCGCCAATACCGCGACAGTTTCCAGAAATATTACTCTGGGGAGTCTTTGGTGATCTACGCGTCCAAGGCTTGGAGCTGCATGGCGATCGCCGCCATTGTCGACAGTGAAGGGTTGGGCTTCGATGTGGTTTCTGGGGGAGAGCTCTACACCACCCTCAAAGCTGGGGTTAGCCCGAAAAAAATCTACTTCCACGGCAACAACAAATCCCGCGAAGAATTGGCCTTTGCCCTCGACCAAGGCGTCACGATCATCGTTGATAACTTCCTGGAGTTGGAATGGCTCAAGGACCTGACAGGCGATCGCCAAGCCGTTGCCAATGTCATCCTGCGTCTGACCCCAGGGATTGAGTGCCACACCCACGAATATATCCGCACCGGTCACCTGGACAGTAAATTTGGCTTTGACCCGAACCAAATCGAAGCGGTTTTTGCCCTGGTGAAAGAGGCTGAATTCTTAAATTGTGTCGGTCTCCACGCCCATATCGGCTCCCAAATCTTTGAACAGCAACCCCACAAAGACCTAGGCGATGTACTGGCCGGCTGGTATAAAAAAGCCGCTGAATACGGCCTTCAGCCAGAAATTCTGAACCTGGGCGGTGGCTTAGGGATCCGTTACACCGAATCCGATGATCCCCCAAGCATCGAAGCCTGGTCCCAAAATGTGGCCCAATCCCTGGAAGCTGCCTGCCGCAGCCATGGCATCGCCCTACCAAAACTCATTGTTGAGCCGGGCCGTTCCCTCGTCGGTAGTGCCTGCATCACCGCCTACACCGTCGGTAGCCGTAAAGTGGTGCCCGAAATCCGCACCTATATTTCTGTTGATGGGGGCATGTCCGATAACCCCCGCCCGATCACTTACCAGTCCGTTTACCGGGCGGCGATCGCCAACCGTCTTTCTGATCCCTGCGAAGAAACGGTCACCATTGCGGGTAAGCACTGTGAATCTGGGGATGTGGTGATTAAAGATGCCCAACTGCCTACACCCCAGCCCGGTGACATTCTCGTGGTGCTGGCGACGGGGGCCTATAACTACAGTATGGCCTCCAATTACAATCGCATTGGCCGGCCAGCGGCGGTGCTTGTCAACAAAGGAGAAGCCCAGATCATTATCCGTCGTGAAACTTTTGAAGATTTAGTTCGTCAAGACTGCTTGCCGGAACGGCTACGTCAAGATTAGTTTTTTTTCATTGGGTGAAAATTTAAGGACGGGGTCAAGGGAAATGCCTATTATGGGCGATCGCCATCACCCCGTTTTTTCTTGTCGAAAATTAGCCCCATCGTGACATGATAGAGTCTGATGGCAGGTTGTCAGTTGTGCTGAAGTAGTGGTAGGAGAGGATGCCAGACTGGCTTTTTAAGATTGCGGATATCGCACTCACACTGTTTTTAGTTTATTTAGTACTTTTTGTGGTTCGAGACCGAGTGGCTGTCCGCCTGATGCGGGGCTTTCTACTTTTGGTTCTTGCCCACCAATTAGCAGCTCTTTATGGTTTACCATACCTTTCTGCCCTACTAGATAAATTAATTTTGGTCTCTGCCGTCGGGATCGCCACCCTTTATCAATCCCAGGTGCGGCGTATCCTCGAAAAATTAGGCCGGGGTGAATTTATCGACCTCCTCACTCCCAGTGAGGCCCGGGGCATTAACCCAGAAAATGAGGTCCTCGATCGCATTGTTGACTCCGTTAAGGATTTGTCCCAATCCCGGACAGGGGCACTGATTTTAATTGAGACCACCTCTACCCCCATTGACCAAAAAGATTTTCTGCGCCCTGGGGTTCCCATCGATGCAGAGGTCTCAAAAGAACTTCTCAAATCTATTTTTTATGATAAGAATCCTCTCCATGATGGTGCTGTCTTAATCCGCGACACCCGAGTTATTGCTGCGCGTATTTTGTTTCATCTTTCAGAAAAAACAGGATTTCGGCAGTTGGGAACCCGTCACCTTGCCGCCCGCAGTGTGACCGCACAATTAGACAATTGCGTTTGTGTCATTGTTTCAGAAGAAACAGGCTCCATTTCATTGGCAAAAAGGGGAGAGCTCAACCGGCCCCTCACCAGTAGTGAACTCCGAGAGCTCCTCGCTGATTATTTCAAATCAGGCGATCGCGAATCTGTAACGACGTCCCTCAGTGACTTCAGCCGTCGGCTAAAATCGCAAGGGAAAGATTTGTTAACATCCTTAGCGCATCTAAAACTCCCCTTTATCAAAAAAGATTAACCTTCCCCTGCAACTATGGTTCATCCTTTACCTGCTGACCTCGACCCCCAGAGGCTTCCAAAACATATCGCCGTAATCATGGATGGCAACGGTCGTTGGGGACAACAGCGCGGCTTACCCAGAATCATGGGACACCAAAAAGGGGTCGATACGATCCGCAATATTCTGACTTACTGCCAAGATTGGGGGATCCAAGCCCTGACAGTCTATGCTTTTTCCACAGAAAATTGGCGCCGCCCCCCCACGGAAGTAGAATTTCTCATGACCCTCTTTGAGAAGGTGCTCCGACGGGAAATTAAAATCTGGGCAGCGAAGGGCATCCAAATTCGCTTTGTGGGAGATCTCACTTCTCTCCCCTATTCCCTCCAAGAAGAGATTCAACGGTCTGTCATTCAAACCCGGCACAATAGTGGTATCCAATTCACCGTCGCCACGAATTATGGTGGTCGCCAAGAATTAGTCCAGGCTTGCCGGGCGATCGCCACAAAAGTTGCAGCCGGCGAACTCAAACCAAGCGACATCGACGAAACCCTAATTAACAACCATCTCTATACCCATGGCATCCCAGATCCAGACCTATTAATTCGCACCAGCGGCGAAATGCGCCTGAGTAATTTTTTACTCTGGCAGATGGCCTACAGCGAAATTTACGTGACGCCTACCCTTTGGCCTGATTTTGATAAAACAGAACTCCACCAAGCTCTTTTGGCTTTCCAGCAGCGGGAACGGCGCTTTGGCAAAGCAACCGTCTAAAAGAGCCCAGGGGAAGGAAATTTTTTTTAGAGAAGGAGTTGACATTTTCCATTGGTGATTTTATATTATTAAAAGTGACCTAAATCGCTTGGGACTGTAGTTCAGCTGGTTAGAATGCCTGCCTGTCACGCAGGAGGTCGCGGGTTCGAGTCCCGTCAGTCCCGTAGAAAAAAGACAAACCAACCTAGACATCCTGGCTTCTGGCGTCAGTGCAACCGAAAGAAATGGCTCTAGCCAGGAACTGTGGTGTACTGGTAGTCTGATATGAGGATTTCAAGGGCAGTAACCAATGACATGGCGTCGGCGTGATTTTTTGCGAACTCTGGGGGTAGCATGGGGTGCCCTAGGCTTTTCTGGGTATGTACAGCCGTCCATGTTTTCCCAATCGGCCTTAGCTTTGGGGCAATTTCGGGGTCGGAAGTTGGCATTGTTGGTCGGCATTAATCACTATGGCCCGGGGATCAACCTAGGGGGAGCCCCGCAGGATCTTAAAATTCAAAGAAACTTACTAGAAAATCGCTTTGGGTTTGCGGCCGAAAATATTTTGACTCTGCAGGATGAGCAGGCGACAGTTTCTGGTTTTTTAGCGGCGTTTCAAACGGTACTTCAGAACCGAGTCCAGTCGGATGATCTGATTTTTGTGCATTTTAGTGGCTATGGCATACGCTTACAGTCAGACATAGGTGCTATCCCAGCGCTTGTTTTGCCAGGGACAAAGGGACCGGAGGCGATCGCCCTCAGTACAGTTCAACGGCTCCTGCAAACATTGAACCCGGCCCAGGCAGTCTTGGTCTTGGATACGAGCTTTGATAATACGCCCTACTCTCTGGGGGCCTATTGGCATAGCCGCACCTATCCCAAGAGTCAACCGACACCAGCCTTAGTAACTCTAGAAGAAGATGCTCAATCTGGCTTTGGCCTTGGGCGATCACCTTTGATCCAGCTCTTGGCGGCGGCCCAGGGGGTGACCCCAGAGATACAAATCAATGGGGTGGCCGTGGGCTTATTTACCGCCACCCTCGGGGAATATCTTTCTGCCTTTGACCCCCTAGGAACGGTCACCAGTGGCCAAAGTAACTTTGCAATTCACTTGCCCCGTGATGAAGCCCAACCAGCCACGGTGCAACTTTTGGGGACCAAGTCCGCAGCTCTATATGGTGTGGCACCGGAAGTTACGACGCCTGCTCCGGGTAATATCATGGCCCAAAGCGCGACAGGCATTGGGTTGTACCTCGGAGGTCTGGGGCCAGAAATTCTCCAGGCGATCGCCCCTGGGAGCGAATTTATTGCCCTTGGGGAAAGTAGCCAAAAAATTCTCCTCACTAGTAAAACAGGCGTGTTTGGTCAGGGTAAAGCCAGTTCCCAAGACCCCAGTCCTGGCACAATTCTTCAGGAAGTTAAGCGCCATTTACCCCACAGCCTGTCCCTAAAAATTGCCTTTGCCGAGGAGCTCAGTCGCATTGAACGGGTTGATGCCACCAGTGCCTTTGCCAATATTGCCCATCTTGCTACCGTTAGTGGCCCCCAGGATTGGGTGGACTATGTTTTTGAAGACGGCTATCAGTTGAGTACCATCACCGGGAAAAACGTTGCGGGGATTGTGCCCGTCAGTGATGCCAATGAAGCGATCCAGTCTTCTGTAGCGCGTCTACAGCCGCGTCTAGAGCAGCTTCTCGCCCTTAAATGGCTACGGTTGTTGGCCAACGAGACCAGTACCCAGTTATCCCTTAAGCTCCAACTCCAGCGTCTCGACCGTTTCGCGACGGTCGTTACTGAAAAAAACACCCCCCTCAGGGTGGGCCAGCCTAGGGGAAATACGAGCCCCCAGGCGATCTTTGCTTTGGCAGAAAAGGGACTATACCGCTTAGAAAATAACAGCGGACAACCTCTATTTGCACTGGGTTTTGCCCAAAGTCCGAAACAGGAACTATTTTTATTAACTCCAAAAGAGGGAGTAGCTCTAAATATGAGCACAGTGGGCACTACGTTAGAATTCAGTGCCCTACGTCCCTTGGGAACCTGGATTATCTATTGGATTATTGGCGATCGCCCCTTTAGTAATTTTCAAAATCAGGTAATGCAGCAATTTGGCGAGCTAGAAACCATACCTCAGAAATTAGAAAAACCCCTGCCCCTGATTCAAGCCCTGCTCAGTGATCTACACCAAACTTCCCCGGAAGGTACAGAGGCTACCAAGGACACCTATGTTTTAGCGACAAACCAGTGGGCCGGGCTGCACCTACGCCATACTGTGGTTGAAGCGGGTTAATACGCCATAAAAATATCCCCTAGAAAAGCTCAGGGGACATTTTTATAGATCGTTATTTCGCATGAGTTGCGTAATGTGCTTCCCTTCATTTTTTTCAAATGAGGCGGCAAATACTGGCTTGTGTCAAACCTTGGGAATAACGACTTTAAAAACCAGGGAGGTTCAAACCACTGGTGAGTTCTTCCATCCGGCTCCGCATGGTTTCGGTGGATTTGGTGTAGGCATCGGTCAGAGCTTCAGAAACCGCTGCGGACAATTCGGTGGCTCCTTTAGCGATCGCCGCTTCAGAAATTTCAACGCCCCGGGGCTCTTGGTTACCGCTGAGGATGACTTTGACAGAACCGTCACCATTGGTCCCTTCAATGTTCATCGCTTCCAATTCTTCCTGGAGCTTTTTTGCACCTTCCTGTACCTTTTGGGCTTGCTGGAACGCGGCAGCCAGCTCTTTCATTTTTCCTAATCCAAATCCTTGTGCCATAGCGGTTAAAAAAATAAACAGAGTAATGATTAGCAGATTAATTGCTTCGGAATTGGGCCCCGAGGAAATCTAATCCGTAACCTATCTTAATATCTTGTGCTCCCCTTTGTTGCCCCCAGGGGATTTCCCCACACGATTGGTCAGGAAAAATCCCCTAGAATTTTCACTTCAGGCTTGAGCAAAATTTCCCAGGTTTGTTCGACCTGTTCCTGGACATGGTGAATCAGTCGAAAAATATCCATCGCCTTGGCCCCGCCGCAATTCACAATGAAGTTAGCATGGCGTTCGGCCACCTGAGCACCTCCGATTTGATAACCCTTGAGGCCTGTTTGTTCAATCAAATGACCCGCTGCTTCGGGGTATGGATTGCGAAAAACACTGCCACAACTGGGGAGATGGTAAGGCTGGGTAGATTTACGCATTTTTAAGTTACGGTTGGTTTCGGCCCGCACTGCTTCTTTATCAAAACCAGGCTCTAGCTGAAAAGCGGCTTCTAGCACGAGGCGATCGCCCCCCTGCAAATTTGAAGTGCGGTAGCGATAATCGAGATCCGCTGGGCTTAACTGATGAATCGTGCCATCGGGGTCCAAAACCTTTAGCCACACCAGGCGATCGGCCACACAACCTTGGTGTGCCCCCGCATTCATGACCACACTGCCACCCACACTCCCCGGAATGCCCACGGCCCACTCCAGCCCCTTCCAACCCCGCTTCGCTGCCTGCCAAGCCAGACGGGCGATCGGCTCCCCAGCACTGGCAATTAAGATACCTGCCTCTTCTTGGGCTTGGTAATAACGGATTTTTTTGGTGTTAATCGTGAGACCAGGAATGCCGCGATCGCTGATCAAAAGATTAGAACCTGCCCCCAAAATTGTGATTGGAAAACCGTCTAGATTTTGGAGATACCAGGCAAAACAGGCTTCTGTTTCGGCTAAATTACTGGGCTCTGCATAAAATTCAGCCTGGCCCCCGACACGAAAAGAAGTGTAGTGGGCCAGGGGGACATGGGCTTGAATCAGATTATCGAAATCCACTGCGCCATTCAACGCAGATGCTGTTTCGGAGCGGGAGGGGGAACAAACCATGGTTTCTATCCGAGGTAAGGGGGTGGGGGGTGAAGTCACCTTAGTCTGGGGCAGCACATTGGGTCAACGGTTGGGGGGCAAGGGGTGAACTGTCATCAGTCGGCCACTGGGCCAAGAGGGTGGGGATGGTTTGGTTGAGATTCCCGGCCCCCAAAAACAACACCAGATCACCAGTTTGCAGTTGAGGCACTAACCAAAGGGGTAAGCTTTGGAGATCTGGGTGGTAAAAAACATTGTTTTGTTGTTTGGCGATCGCCTGTTGTAGGGCTTCCCCTGTAAGGTTATCTACATTCTTCTCCCCTGCGCCATAAATATCAGTAATTATGGTCACATCGGCATTTTTGAAAGCTTTTGCAAATTCATCTAAAAAAGCAAAGGTACGACTGTACCGATGGGGCTGAAAAATAGCGACCACCCGTTGCTCGCTTCCGGCCCGGAGCCTGGCAGATTCGAGGGTCGCTTCAATTTCGCTGGGGTGGTGGGCATAGTCATCAATAAGGGTAATGCCCTGACGTTGCCCCCGGATCTCAAAGCGTCGTTTTGCTCCCTGAAAAGATTCTAAGGCTTTGGCAATGGAGCCAAAAGGAACGCCATAATTACGGGCTACAGCGATCGCCCCCAAGGCATTCGTAAGATTGTGAGACCCCACCAACGCAAGGTTGATTTCTCCGAGGCGATCGCCCCGCTCCCAGATCACCGCGCGGGTCGATAAAGGCCCATATTCAATGTCCGTGGCCCAATAGTCTGCCTGATCGATATTGTTTAGGCCATAGCCTATCTGATGGGATAAAACCCCCTTGGCGATCGTCGGGCAATCGACACAGGCCACCAAGGTTTCGCAGTGGCGCGCAAAGGTCTGGAAGATGTCCACCACTTGGTCTAAGGATTGATAATGATCTGGGTGGTCTAATTCAATATTCGTCACCACCCCCAGCTGGGGTCGGAGTTTGACCAAAGTTCCATCAGATTCATCCGCCTCAGCCACTAAATAAGTCCCCTGGCCAAGGCGGGCATTCCCATCCCAGGCATCTACTTCACCGCCGACGATGATTGTGGGGTCAAGACCTGCCACTAAAAAAATATAACCAATCAAGCTACTGGTGGTCGTTTTACCATGGGTTCCCCCCACAGCGATGCTGTCATATTCTTTCACCAAGGCCGACAGCACATCAGAGCGGTGAAAAATATTGCAGCCTAAGGATTGAGCTGCTTGAAACTCGGAATTTCCTTGGCCAATTGCCGTCGAACAAATGACCTGGGGCAGACTGTGTTGGTTAGGGGATTGATCACTCGAAGAAAAAGCCTGGAGATTTTCTGGAACCTGTTGATTGAAAATATGCGCTCCCACTGCCGCCAATCGCTCTGTGATGTGGCTCGCCCGTTGGTCAGAACCAGACACAGGAATATTTTTGTTAGTCAAAACATAGGCGAGGGCAGACATTCCAATCCCTCCAATTCCGATGAAGTGAAATGGTTTTCCGCTTAGATCTACAGTTTTCAACGATTTTTCCCCTCACACATCCTATCGTTGGCTATGGCGACGATAGGGGACAGAACACATTTAAGTATGCAATATTACCGGACTTTTACAAGCAAGGTGCTTTCTCGGCAAACTTCTTTTGGCGATCGCCTTTTCTCCTCCCAGAAGCAGAGTAGCCAGAGTTTAGTCAGCAAATCAGTTCATGGGTTTCCTGAAATTCGGGGATCGAATTGTGCAGTCTTTGATATGATTGGGGTCATCAAATGAAAACTTTTATTGCAATTTAATCTTTAATAGAGGGCAAGACGCGGTGATTAGAGTAGCGATTAACGGATTTGGACGTATTGGACGCAACTTCTTGAGATGTTGGGCTGGTCGCGAAAACAGCCAACTCCAAGTCGTTGGGATCAACGCGACTACCGATACCAAAAGCAATGCCCATATGCTTCGTTACGATACGATGTTGGGTAAATTCGATGGCGAAATCGGTTATGACGCCAACTCCTTGACAGTCAACGGCCAAGTGATCAAGTGTTGTTCCGACAGAAACCCCCTCAATCTGCCTTGGAAAGAATGGGGTGTTGACCTAGTCATTGAATCGACCGGTGTGTTCAACTCCGACGAAGGCGCATCTAAGCACCTCACAGCCGGCGCCAAGAAAGTTGTCCTCACTGCCCCTGGTAAAGGCGCAGGTGTAGGCACCTACGTTGTTGGTGTAAACGCTGACCAATATTCCCACGATAAATACGATATTCTCAGTAACGCAAGCTGTACTACCAACTGTCTTGCTCCCGTTGTTAAAGTTCTCCACGAACGCTTTGGTATCGTCAAAGGTACGATGACCACTGTCCACAGCTATACCGGAGACCAACGGATCCTCGACAATAGCCACCGTGACCTCCGTCGGGCTCGGGCTGCCGCAGAAAATATTGTGCCCACCTCCACTGGTGCGGCCCAAGCCGTTGCTCTGGTCATCCCCGAAATGAAAGGTAAGCTCACCGGGATTGCAATGCGTGTCCCCACCCCCAACGTTTCCGTAGTTGACCTTGTCGCCAACATCGAAAAGAAAACGATCGCCGAAGAAGTCAACCAAGTTCTCAAGGAAGCAGCAGAAGGTTCCATGAAAGGCATCCTCGCCTACACCGAAGAGCCCCTCGTTTCCTGTGATTTCCGGGGTACTGATGTATCTTCTACCGTCGATGGGAGCCTCACCCTCGCTCTCGATGGCGACTTGATCAAGGTTGTCGCTTGGTATGACAACGAATGGGGCTATTCCCAGCGTGTAGTTGACCTCGCTGAAATTGTTGCCCAGAAGTGGGAAGCCTAAGCCATTAAACACAGCAAGACCGCTGTTATCCATTAGTCTTGCAAGCTAGATCCGAGAGGTGGTGTAAGTTCCACCTCTTTTTTTCTACCCCAGTGCCCCACACTAAATCATTGATGACGATAAGGATCTAACCGGCAAAGAGAGACTCAAATTCATGGCGCATGGCCGTGAGATTAGCTACCCGGGCTACCACCAGATAAGGTTCTTCTGGATTGCTGGGGAGTTCCTGTTCACAGCGACGGACCATATCTTCCTGCTTTAGCCAAAAATGCACCATGGTCTCCACCACCTCATCCCAATTCCAATGGGGTCTTTTCGGAATCATGTCTAGGGCATCAATAAAGCTATCGAGGGTACAACGATAAGCGGCGAGATAAGCCTTAGGGCGCTGGGGGTCTTGTTCGTTTTGCTGCTGATAGTTGAAAAAAGTAATGAGGGGGGTAACCCCAAGGAGATCAAAAGAGTAGGTCATTTTTGCACACTCCAAATGTATGACAACTGGAAAACTCAGTTCCCCATGTCACCAAACTTTTTATTCCTTTGGCACGAGGAATAACAAAAAGGAGAGCGCTCATCCCTACGGTAATGTAATCGGGACTGATATCTCTTTAGTTTAAGAAAAATCCCCCCTCAAAGGGTTATCTACAAACTTTTTGCAATATTTAGCAGTTTCCCGCTGAGAGTGCCAATTTTTTTAGGTTTTACAAATATTTTTTCAGCAGTAAAGCCAACTTTTCTTTAGTGGCTGCGGGGACCTGATCGAGGGGGGTGAGGATCGCATATTTGAGGGCATCATGGGCCGCCGATTGGGGGGGATTTGCCGCTAACTTTTCGACAACAGCCTGGATGACTTTTTGGGCATTGGTGGCATTTTTATGGAGATTAGCAATCACCATTTCGACGGTGACACTTTCATGGTCTGGGTGCCAACAGTCGTAATCAGTCACAAGGGCGAGGGTGGCATAGGCCATTTCCGCTTCCCGGGCCAATTTCGCTTCCTGGAGGTTGGTCATGCCGATGATACTGGCATCCCAACTACGGTATAGGTTCGATTCGGCTTTGGTGGAAAAAGCGGGGCCTTCCATGCAGACGTAGGTGCCGCCCCGGTGCAGGTCAACGCCTTCTAAGTTCAAAGATTCCACGGCATCCCCCAGGATCTGCGCCAACTGGGGACAAACGGGATCTCCAAAGGTCACATGGGCGACAATGCCTTCACCAAAAAAGGTATCGGTGCGGTGGCGGGTGCGGTCAATAAATTGATCAGGGACCACCATGTCGACGGGTTTGATTGCCGCCTGGAGGGAGCCTACCGCAGAGGCAGAGATGATGTATTCCACACCGAGGGATTTGAGGGCATAGATATTGGCACGGAAGGGCAGTTCGGTTGGCAAGAGATGATGGTTGCGGCCGTGGCGGGGTAAGAAGACTACGGGGATACCATTGAGAGTGCCGGTAATGAGCTTGTCGCTGGGCGCACCAAAGGGGGTCTCAACGGTGACTTCTTCGATATTCTGGAGGGCTTCCATTTTGTAGAGACCGCTGCCGCCGATGATGCCGATTTTAATATCTGCCATGGTTTGTGGGATGTTAGATTTGCCTTGATTTGCTACAACATTATCTTGTATCAAAACCGGCTTTTTATCCTATGTTGAAATTTTTACGGACAACTCTCATCGCGGTGCTGGCGATCGCCTGTCTATGGTTGCCGATGGATGGGGCGATCGCCCTGGGGGGAACCCAACCGACCCTAGACCAGCCTGCCCCAGAATTTACCCTGCTAGGAAATGCCGGTGACGGGGAGATCCAAGAATTTTCCCTGGCTGATTACCGGGGTCAATGGGTGGTGCTTTATTTTTATCCCCAGGATTTCACCCCCGGCTGTACCCTCGAAGCCCGCCGCTTCCAGCAGGATTTACCCCAGTATTTAGACCGCAACGTGCAAATTTTGGGGGTGAGTGTCGATGATGTCGATTCCCATGAAGCGTTTTGCGATGCCGAGGGGCTGAAGTTTCCCCTCCTCGCCGACAGTACTGGTGATGTCAGTAAACAATATGGCTCCTATTTGACGGGCTATTCCCTGCGCCACACTTATCTGATTGATCCCGATGGGGTTTTGCGTAAAATTTATCTCGGTGTTAATCCTGCAATCCACAGCCAAGAAGTCCTCTCAGATTTAGATAGCCTCATTGCTGCGGCCTAAGCCCATTGGCTCAAATGTCTAGGGGCCAATAGCGCGTCTCTACTAACTGAGAACTGTTACCTGATAGAATCTACAACGGTTCTACAGTTTGTCCACATCGTTGTTTTAAAAGAAGATTCCTCCATGATTCACGATATTTTCATGCCCGCCCTCAGTTCCACGATGACCGAAGGTAAGATCGTCTCTTGGACCAAGTCCCCGGGGGATAAAGTCGCTAAAGGTGAAACCGTTGTCGTGGTGGAATCTGACAAAGCTGATATGGATGTGGAGTCCTTTAATGAAGGGTTCCTGGCTGCCATTATTGTTGAAGCCGGTGAAGAAGCACCCGTTGGTTCGGCGATCGCCCTCGTCGCTGATACCGAAGCAGAAATTGAAGAAGCCAAACAAAAGGCCGCAACCCTCAAAGGTGGTGGTAGTAGTGCCCCAGTAGCAGCACCCGCAACCCCTGCAGCTCCAGCCCCGGAATCGGCCCCCGTTGTTGCAACTCCCGTCCCAGCCCCTGCGGCTCCCCCTGCTCCAGCTCCTGTGGTCAATGATGGCAGAATTGTTGCTTCCCCCAGGGCGAAGAAGCTGGCCAAAGAATTTGGTGTTGATTTAAAAACGATTCCTGGGTCTGGGCCCCATGGTCGCATTGTGGCTGAAGATGTGGAAAAAGCAGCCGGCAAAGCCCCAGCAGCAGCACCCGCACCCATGGCCGTCGCCGCTCCCGCCCCGGTCGCCGCTAAGGCCGCCGCCCCGGCTCCAGTTGCAGTAGCAGTGACCCCTGGTGAAGTAGTTCCCTTAAATACGCTCCAACAGGCCGTAGTGCGGAATATGAACGCCAGCCTGAGCGTACCCACTTTCCATGTGTCCTACGACATCACCACCGATGCCCTCGATGCGCTCTACAAGCAGATCAAGAGCAAAGGTGTAACAATGACAGGGTTATTGGCGAAGGCCGTGGCAATGACATTGCAAAAGCACCCGGTTGTTAACGCCAGTTTTGGCGATAATGCGATTCGGTACAGCAGTGGCATTAATGTTGCTGTCGCCGTGGCGATGCCTGATGGCGGTTTGATTACGCCTGTGCTGCAAAATGCCGACCAGATGGATATTTATTCTCTCTCCCGCAAATGGAAAGATCTTGTTGACCGGGCTCGCCTCAAGCAGCTACAGCCCGATGAATATAGCACTGGCACTTTTACCCTCTCTAACTTGGGGATGTTTGGGGTCAGCAGCTTTGATGCGATCTTACCCCCTGGCCAAGGTTCTATTTTGGCGATCGCCGCCGCCCAACCGAAAGTTGTCGCCACCGCCGATGGCTTATTCGGGGTGAAGAAACAAATGACGGTGAACATCACCTGTGACCACCGGGTCATCTACGGGGCCGATGCCGCTGCCTTCCTCAAGGATTTGGCAGACTTGATCGAAAACAACACCCACAGCCTCACCCTGTAGGCGATCGCCTCTCTCAACTCCCCTCCCCCAAGCAGTAATATCTGTGATGCTCTTTTACTCCCCACCCTGGGGAGTTTTTTTCTGGCAAATAAAAGCAACCTAATTGATCAGTAATCCATGGTAGAAAACCCGGGGAGCAGCCTAACACAGATCTAGACTCCTCCAAAAACCCTTGAAGAATTGAGCCAAACAATCCCCAATAAAAAAGACAACCATCACTTAGGCTGTCTTTTGTGCATTATTTTTCGTGAGTTTGCGATCAAGAGCTTGATCTCGCCCACATCAATTAAATGGCATAAATCTTAGTTAACGGTCTTACCGCCGCCCCAAGCAACGCCCCGTACCTGGGCTTGAACAAGGACATAACCAGAAACATTTTGGAGATCCTCTTCATTGAGGTTCCGCATGCTACTCCAGATGTCGGCACGGGTAGTATTGGGGTGCAATTGAGCAAGATCTAGCTCACCGTCATAGGAGGTAGGATTTTTTAAGTAATCGACCATCGCCAAGATATTGTCGCGGCGGGGTTCTGCCCCTTCGAGATCCTCAAGGGAAAGGGAAACGTTGGGGTTACTCTTGGTCCGACCGCTGTTGTGACAGGTGGAACAGGTATTGATAAAGATGCGCTCTCCCTGGGCAACCTGTTGGTCACTGAGGACGACCGTTTCGGTTTCATTGAGGTTGACGGTGCGGTCTACTTCTCGGAGAGCGGTAGCATTGGCAGCGCCGACATTGAGTTGCCAGAATAGTAAAACAAAGGCGCTAATCCCGAAAATAAATTTTTTGAGTGGGTCGATCCCCAGAATTTTATTCATGTTTTTCCTCAATACAGCAATAAAGTAAATCGGTATATCTCCACTTATTTAACTGTGAAGGCAGACCTACAGGCAAGGATTTGTCAAGGCTGTAAGTAGATATGCTTAGGTTGCTTATTTAAATTTGTATTACTAAGGGCGTTCGTCGCCGAGGGCGACTAGTCCATCAATATAATGCCATTGGGCTGAATTTTTCTTATAAATCCGTAAAGAACAGCAATATTTCTCCGGTGCTGGCTTAGGTATTGAGAATCTGAGCGATCGCCTGGACACATTGGGGATTTGTACCAAAGGGTTGACCAAGGTGGATGCTCAAGTGGGGATCAGCCTCGGTTAGCGTTGTAATCTGCTGGGCGATCGCCCCGGGAATTTTCCCGGAAAAAAGAAAGTAGGGCACGCAGGAGAAGGTATTGATTGATTCCCTTTGGCAGCGCTCCAGGGTTTGTACCAGAGATGGTTCTGTGGCCCAGTAAGCGGTGTGGGCATCTAGGGCTTGGGCGAGCTTCTCGATCTCTGGGTTGGCCCCAGTGCGCCGGCTACCGTGGGCGATGAGAATCCGTTGGGCAGCAGAATTAGGAGAAAATTGCGGCGCGAGAAAAGGGGCCAAACGGCCATCTTTGCCGAGATAGTCGAGTAAATTAAACGTCACCTGGGGAAATTGCGCCCTCAGTTGGGCGATCGCCTCCGGAATATCCTCCCGCACGTGGACGCCGGGGAGGAGAAAGAGCGGCAAAATTTGCACCTGATCAGGCGGGCAGCTTTGACTCTGGAGAAATTGGGCGATCGCCCCGGCCAACGATACATCACTACATTCCAAATAAGCCCCCAGCACCGGATGATTTATTTGGGCTTTTACCTGGGCCAGAAGCCCTTGAAATTCCTGCTGATAAATGTCACTAAAGCTGCCATGGACCACCACCACTGATAATCGCGTCATACATTTCCCCATAGATTTGCTCTAAGGGGATTATGGCAAAATTTGTACGGCTCAGTTGTGGCAAGATCGGCTTCAGCGTAGGATGAAACGAAGGAAAAATGAGGGAGAAATAGCGCTGTGCAATGTCCAAAATGTCGTGATGTCGATTTAGTCGATCATGTTCTCGGGGGAGAGCTCTCCAGCTACCATTGCGAAAAATGTGAAGGGGATTGGCTTTCGGGCGATCGCTACCAGACTTGGCAAAATAGCCAACACAAACCGAAGCAGATCAATACCCAGCTCACCCTAGCTGAAACCGTTATCCCTGGCCCCACAGACAACAAAGCCGCCCTTTGTCCAGAATGTCGTCGCTATCTATCGCGGGTCAAAGTTCCTGTCGATCAGCCCTTTTACCTGGAACGCTGCCCTGGATGTAACGGTTTCTGGTGCGATCGCCAGGAGTGGGACATTTTGCAAAAACTCCAACTCCACACGAGCCTAGAGTATCTTTTTACCGCCGAGTGGCAACACAAAATCCGGGAGCAACAGCACAGCATTAGCGAACGGCAAGCCCTCATCCAAAAGCTGGGGGAGCAACTGGCCACTGAAGTTTTCCACCTAGGAGACAAGCTCACCGCCCATGAAAATGGCGATTTTGCCGTCGCCTACCTTGCACGCCAAGTGGCAGAAAACCAAGACAATCTCCCCCAATAGCCAAGTTTTTTTGAATGTCATGGCCCCATTGCATCCTTGCAATTCGTTAAGGGGGGCCAAGGTAAGGGAAAGGCGATCGTTATGATTTAAAAACAGAGAGCCCATCGTATCCAGGGCTTTTTAGGACTCCACAGCGGCAAACATTCCCACACTCTATGTCTTATCCTCTCCATGTTGCGTTTATTTGGCACCAGCATCAACCCCTCTACAAAGCCCCGGACGGCCAATACCATCTCCCCTGGGTGCGGCTCCATGGCACTAAAGATTATTTAGATTTGATTCTCCTGCTGGAAAAATATCCGCGTCTCCACCAGACGGTCAACCTCGTCCCTTCTTTGATGATGCAGTTGGAAGACTATGCGGCGGGGACGGCCTTAGACCCTTATTTGAAGTTGGCCCTCACCCCCGTTGTGAACCTCAACAGCGACCAGAAATGGTACATTCTTGAGCATTTTTTTGATGGTAACCACCGCACCCTCGTCGATCCCCACCCCCGCTATCGGGAGCTCTATGGCGATCGCCAGGAAAAAGGCAAGGCTTGGTGTTTAGAAAATTGGGATGAACAGCATTTCAGCGATCTCCTGGCCTGGCACAATTTAGCCTGGATTGATCCGCTCTTTTGGGATGACCCCGAAATTGCTGCCTGGCTCGAAAAAGACCGGGGTTTTACTTTAGGCGATCGCCAACGGATCTATTCCAAGCAGCGGGAAATTATCCAGCGGATTATCCCGAAGCACAAAGAAATGCAGGATAACGGCCAGCTGGAGGTAACGACGACTCCTTATACCCACCCAATTCTGCCGCTCCTTGCTGATACTAATTCCGGGCGGGTCGCCGTGCCCAAGATGGAATTGCCCCAAGAACGCTTCCAGTGGGGCGAAGATATCCCCCGCCACCTCAACCGCGCTAAGGAAATGTACCGGGAGCGTTTTGGCCGGGAAGTACGTGGCCTCTGGCCCTCAGAGCAATCTGTAAGCCCAGAGGTGCTCAACCCGATCGCCGCCGCTGGGTTTAAGTGGATCTGCTCCGATGAGGCGGTGCTGGGGTGGAGCCTGAAGCATTTCTTTCACCGGGATGAAGTGGGCAACGTCTACGAACCTGAAAAAATGTACCAGCCCTATCGCCTAGAAACCGACCATGGAGATTTGGCGATCGTTTTTCGGGATCACCGCCTTTCTGACCTCGTGGGCTTTACCTACAGCGGTATGGATCCAGAAGCCGCCGCCAGCGATTTGGTCGGTCACCTGGAGGCGATCGCCCGAAATCTGCGCCACCACCAAAAAGAAGAACATGCCGCCCTCCAAGAGCCCTATCTCGTCACCATTGCCCTCGATGGCGAAAACTGTTGGGAATTTTATGAAAAAGATGGCATTCCCTTCCTCACCTCTCTTTATGAAAAACTCAGTGCCAACCGCCAGCTAGAATTGGTCACTGTTTCTGAATACATCGAGCAGTTTCCACCGACTGCGACCATCCCCAGTCATCAGCTCCATAGCGGCTCCTGGGTCGACGGTAGCTTTACCACTTGGATTGGCGATCCGGCGAAAAATCGTGCCTGGGACATGCTCACCAAAGCCCGGCAAATGTTAGCCGATCACCCCGAAGCGACCGAAATCACCAACCCCGAAGCTTGGGAATCTCTTTATGCAGCCGAAGGCTCCGACTGGTTTTGGTGGTTTGGAGAAGGTCACTCTTCCAACCAAGATGCGATGTTTGACCAGCTCTTCCGGGAGCATGTCGCTGGCATCTATAAAGCCCTCAATGAGCCCATCCCCCCAGAGGTTTTACAACCGATTGAAGACCATACAAGACAACGGGAACATCATCCAGAAAGCTTTATTCACCCCATCATCGATGGGGTTGGTGACGAACAGGATTGGGACAAAGCCGGTTGTGTCGAGATTGGCGGTGCCCGGGGAACGATGCACCAAAGCAGCGCCCTCCAACGGCTGTTTTATGGTTGGGATCACCTTAATTTTTATCTCCGCTTTGATCTCAAGCGGGGCATCAAGTGGGGGGAAGAACTGCCGGCTGAATTGCACCTCCTGTGGTTTTACCCTGGGGTTAACTGCGCTATTAGTCCAGCACCGATCGCCAGCATGCCAGACCAGGCGCCTTTAAATTATTTATTCCGCCATCACATCGGCATTAACCTCGTGACCCAGTCGATTTGGTTTGAGGAGGCGATCGACTATGGCCAGTGGCGGCCCCGGATGACCCACTCAAAAATGGCTTATCGGGATTGTTTGGAGCTGTCTGTACCCTGGGATGTACTCCAGGTAAAGCCGGACTATACCCTCAATTTAATTGCGATTCTGGCCGATGATGGAGAGTACCATAGCTTCGTCCCGGAAAATCAATTTATTTCTTTCCAAGTGCCTTAATCGCCTATTTGGGATCAAGGCCAAGGGCATTCCGCCTTTGTCAGCTCCCTACCAAGGTACTCTCCCTTTTCGATGTTCTCTCTTGGGATAAATCCTCCCCTAACTCCCCTCAAAAGGTTCGGGGGAGAAATTCACCCAAGATCTACGCAATTGTCAGGCTTTTGGCATTGTCCTCAAGGGAAGATGCTACAGGGGGAGTTTGTGCAAAACTTTGGGGAGAAATTTGGCAAGGGTAACTCCGTCAACACCAGCGATCGTTCGTTGTTGGGCCGCCAAAATACCAGCTTGGGCATGCCACCAAGCGGCGGCGGCGGCCACCTCTAGGGGATGTCCGGGTTGTTGGGCGAGAAGACCGCCAATAATTCCGAGCAGTACATCACCACTCCCACCACGGGCTAGGGCTGGGGTACTTTCTGCGATGCAGTAGGTGGTGCTATCAGGCCGCGCGATGATTGTTTTCGCCCCTTTGAGTAGGGCGATCGCCCCCGTGAGTTGGGCCGCAGCCTGGGCCATCTGGATACGGTCTGGGGTGATGGGAATTTGATCGAGAAACAATCGTTTAAATTCACCGAGGTGGGGGGTTAAAATCGTGGGCAAATTACGGCTCTGGATCACTTCTAGATCCTCTTCTGCCAGCCAATTGAGGGCATCGGCATCAAGGACAAGGGGAACTTCCCTCGGCATTAGATCGGGCATCAGGTTAGCGGCCCCCGCCAGGGTGAGACCGCAGCCACAGGCCACCGCCTGGTAACAAGAAAAATCCAAGCTTGGTAGCTGGGCGATCGCCCCGGTGTCATCTTCTGGGCAGCCAATCACGAGCGCTTCTGGCAGCTGGGCGACAATAAGCAATTTTAAAGATTCTGGCACGGCCACAGTCAACATTCCCACCCCAGTAGCCCGCGCCCCCAAAGCGGCCAGTAGGATACTCCCTAAGTAAGTTTGGGAGCCGCCAATCAGTAATAAATGACCCTGCTGATATTTATGGGTCAAAGGCGATCGCTCCAGGGGTAGATAGTGCTGTAGGATGTCTTGGGAAACCCCCTGAATCATCTGTTTAATAGACAGATTGTCCGCCACAATTTGAGGCGGAATACCAAAATCTAAACGACAAATTTTTCCTAGATAAGGTAAAGCTTGTTCTTGGCCATAGGCTCGTTTCCAGAGCCCCAAACAAAGGCTTTCTGTTGCTTGAATTGCCGCCCCTAGCACTGCGCCTGTATCTGTGTGTAGCCCAGAAGGAAGATCAATACTGACAATCGGTCGAGCAGACTCATTGACCTCATCAATAAGTAGGGCAAAATCTCCCGTAATTGGTCGCGTTAAGCCAAAGCCAAATAAGCCATCAACAATTAAATCGCAATCCAGAAAGATGTCTAAATCTTTGGTGTGGGTGATACCCAGAAATTGTGCATAATCCCAATGGTTTTGGGTGAGAGATTTGAGTTTTCCTGAAGGCCGCCATAGTAGTACTTGATAACCCAAAAAATATAATTCTCTAGCAACGACTAAAGCATCACCACCATTGTGACCAGACCCCACTAAAATACTGATTTTTTTGTAATTTTGCTTTGGGTAATTTTTTTGAAGATATTGACTAATTAAGCCAGCTGCTTTTTCCATCAACGCAGCCACGGGCATTCCCTGCTTGAAAATTTCTGTTTCAATCTGTTGCATTTGTGCTGCACTGACAAAAATATTTTCAAGATTTAGCATGGATTAAGAGTCAATATAAACATAAGTTATGATTCAGTAATACCATGACTTTTGCCCAAGACCCAATGGCGACGGAAAAAACGATACAACGAAGTTTCTTCAAGGGCCAGATAAATGGGGCGGCCATGGGGACAGGTTCCTGGGTTTTGGGTATTTTGCCAGCGATCAATAATCGTCTGCATTTGATTTAAGGTGAGGGGTGTACCATTACGCACTGCGGTGCGACAGGCGATCGCCACCTGAGCTGCATCTAGATCACCCCCCCGACTCAAATCCAGTAAAACTGCCGCTGGATCAGCATTACTGATTAACGCTTTGGGTAGAGTATTGACCCGCCAAAGATTATCACCAAAGGCCTCCAGCTCAAGGCCAAGATGGTCTACTAGCTGCGCAACTTGTTTTGGGGATAAATTGTTAAGTAAAAGGGGTTTTTCTAAGGGGATTAGTTGCCAGTTTTTTTGTAATTCTTCGTAAATTGCCCGCTCATCAGCAATATGTTGCTCCACAAGCCAAATACCATCGGGATGCTCAACAAGAATATAAGTGTTGCGTGCTTGCCCAATGACAACGAGCTTCTTTTGATCTGGAATTTTAGATTTAATTTCAGCATTTTCAGACGGCACATCAACTGAGTAAAACTCTTGTTTTTCGGCGGCTTGAATTAAATTTGTTACCCGCTGATTTTCATATCCTGGTAAATGAATTTCACTGAGGTTTAAACTCTGGGCGATCGCCTGATAAATAATGTCTGACCAAACTGATTGGTCTTGCAAATAAATTTCACTTTTGGCTGGGTGACGATTCCAGTCGATCTGTTCTGGTGGCAAATGCAGGTGAACAAAGCAAACGGGATGGCGATCGCGGGGCAGAGTGCGATGAAATGCTTTATTAATTGACTGTTCAAGGACTGGAAATTTGACAATCCGGCCATTGATTCCAAGCTTTAGCCAGTCGGCTTGATGGCGATGACAGCGGTCTGGCAAACCCAAGGTTATTTCCAGTTTGCTATTCGTTAAGGATTCGATCGGATTAGGGGTGAATTGATTGGCTTGATAATGGCGATAAATTAAATCTTGAGGGACGATTGTTTTGATTAATTGGGGCAAAATTGTCTGAGCATTTTTACCAGGGCTAATATAAAACCAAGTTTGTTGATTTTGATGAACTTGCCAGGTGATTTCTGGGTGGCATAAAGCCAGATCATAGATAATCTGCTGGATGGTTTTTAGTTGTTGGGCCATGGCTGGTAAAGCCCGTCGCCGCACCGGAAAATTTTGAAAAATATCTGTCACCATTACCCTCGTCCCCGCCGCCATCGGCTGCAAGATTGGCTCTGATAAACGGTCTTGGGTAATGGTAATTTGGTAGCCCGGTTGCCCTGACACGCAACTGGCGATAGTTAACGTGGCTACCTGGGCAATACTATGGAGTGCTTCTCCCCGAAACCCGAGGCTTTTGATCTGGGCTAAATCTAGGCGATCGCCAATTTTGCTCGTACTGTGGGGCGTAGCACAAAGCAATAAATCCGCCCGATCCATGCCATGACCATTATCAGTAACGCGAATTTTCCAAAGTTTCGGATTAATCTCAATCCCGATTCGAGTTGCCCCCGCATCAATGGCATTTTCCGCCAACTCCCGCACCACCGCCGCCAGGGAATCAATCACTTCACCAGCCGCAATCAATTGGATGACATCACTAGGGAGTTGTTTGATATTGGCCATTTAGTGCTGAGTAATCATTTGTTTTTTGCAATGAATTTATAACTAAGCTCCCGACAGTTCAATGCCAAGGCTTTACTTTAATAACTGAATAATTGATTTTTATGAAGATTGAAAATTTTTACGGAAAATTATTTTGTCTGCAAATTAAACACTAGAGAATGATTATGACCCCATTTTTAGCCAACTAAACACCTCGGTGGCTGTTAAGGATAAAGAAATATTAGGCAAAACCGTGAGTACATCTCTTTGTGTGAACAGTCGGGGTTGTTGATTAGGCTGAAAGATCAAAATCGAGCGATCGCCTGGATCAACCAACCATCCCAACTGACAACCGTGCTCTAAGCAGTACAAAATGTTGCCGGTGACTCGATTCGGGCTTTGTTCGGGAGAAAGAATTTCGATTGTCCAATCTGGACATAGCAGGAAATTATCTGGGACTTCACCATCTACTTCCAAAGGAATCCGCGACCACTGGAACACTGCAATATCAGGAACAATAGAGCGATCGCCAAAACTGCAGCGCAACTCTGGGAAAGCATAGGCAATCTGATTCGCTTCGGTGGTGGCGTTAATTTGATTGCAGAGCTTTAATTGAAGACGGCTATGTTTTCCCTTTGGCATCGGCTTTTGATAGATGGCACCATTGATATATTCGCTTGCAGGTTTTGTTTCAAGACGTGCTAAAAAATCTTGTAATGATATCTCTGGAGAAGTTAACGCCGTCATCTTTTGCCCCATGTCAAATATATTCACAGTTTAACATCGTTTATTCTCTGTCTTGAAACAGTGATTCCCTAGCCAAGTTAAGATAGTGCGTTCTAATAATGCATAATCAACAGATGTAAAAAGCCAAAGTTTTTATCTTGTCAATTAATAGTAATTTCTCTACTTAAATCAACTCCTGAGTTGAGAAATATTCTACATTCTTCAATTTTATCAAAAGGGACTGTATTTCGCACAGAGCGCTCGTTGAATCTTAACTTTACTCTAGTTGTACTATGGTCTAGAAAATTCTCTTTTGAAATCTCAATAATTAAGTGCCGTCCAAAATCTTGCGCAGTGTGTCGATATTCAAAACCATTACCTAATTTTCGTCGTAATTCTTCTAAACGCTCCTGAAGACTATGTTGTTTTGCTTCCTCTAAATATTTCTGAAGGTTATACATTTGATTGCTGAGCTAATATTTTTGTACTTACCATCGTACTCTATGCTGTAAAAGCTTTTTTGACTATAAATGTACTGAAAACCGATCTTTTAGAGTTCTGCTTACCACACCAATAAAAATAAACCCCCTTTATGTTGTAAGTACGATGTATTATTCTTCGTCCATACACCTTAAAGAATCTTGGAGATTTTGTAATTTTTTATCAATAATGTTCAATAAAAAATCTCCGGTTGAAAAAACAACACGGAGATCAAATTCATTTATTTTTTGAGCTTAGAAAAGGTCAATATCTGTTACCGCGCCTTTACTGCTGCTAGAAACAATCTTGGCATACTTCCCAAGGACACCACGCTTATAACGGGGTTCACGGGGTTTCCAAGCGGTGCGACGTTTTGCCAGTTCCTCATCAGAAACATTGATTTGTAGCAGTTTTTCGTGGGCATCAATGGTGATGCTATCCCCTTCTTCTACGAGGGCAATATTACCGCCCACAAACGCTTCCGGGGCCACGTGACCGACAACTAAGCCGTAGGAACCGCCAGAAAAACGACCATCTGTAATTAGGCCAACTTTATCCCCAAGGCCAGCACCAATGATCGCCGAGGTGGGGGCGAGCATTTCCCGCATTCCAGGGCCACCTTTCGGGCCTTCATAGCGAACGATCACCACATCCCCCGCAACAATTTTTCCGGCGAGGATCGCATCGAGACATTCCTCTTCGGACTCAAAAACTCGGGCAGGGCCAGTAATGCGAGGATTTTTCACGCCGCTAATTTTAGCAACGGAGCCTTCTTCGGCGAGGTTTCCTTTGAGGACAGCGAGGTGACCCTGTTTGTACATGGGGTTGTCCCACTGGCGGATCACATCTTGATCAGGGGAGGGCTCACTGGGAACATCAGCGAGGGTTTCGGCAATGGTTTTGCCTGTGATGGTGAGGCAATCGCCGTGGAGCAGACCATGCTCCAGGAGGATCTTCATCACTTGGGGAATGCCGCCTACTTTGTGGAGATCGGTAGCTACATAGCGGCCGGAAGGTTTGAGGTCGCAGATGACGGGAACTCGCTGGCGGATGGTTTCAAAGTCGTCGATAGAGAGATCAACGCCGATGGTATTGGCGATCGCCAACAGGTGCAGCACCGAGTTTGTGGAGCCGCCCACCGCCATAATCACAGAAATCGCATTTTCAAAAGCCTTGCGGGTGAGGATGTCCTTGGGCAGGATTTGCTTCTTAATTGCATTAACCAAGACCCGGGCCGACTCTTCTGCACTAAGGGCTTTTTCTTCATCCTCAGCGGCCATGGTGGAAGAGTAGGGCAAACTAATTCCCATCGCTTCAAAAGCAGAGGACATGGTATTTGCCGTAAACATACCGCCACAGGAACCGGCCCCTGGACAGGCATTTTTCTCAACGGCCAATAATCTTTCTTCGTCGATCTTACCGGCGCTAAATTCACCGACAGCTTCAAAGGCGCTCACAACGGTGAGGTCTTCGCCATCTAGATGGCCGGGCTTGATCGTGCCACCATAGACAAAAATTGCGGGGATATTCATCCGGGCGATCGCCAACACTGCCCCTGGCATATTCTTGTCACAACCCCCGATGGCCAGTACCGCATCCATGCTTTGACCATTACAGGCTGTTTCGATGGAGTCAGCGATCACATCGCGCGACACTAGAGAATACTTCATTCCCTCTGTCCCCATGGAGATCCCATCACTGATCGTGATCGTCCCAAACATCTGCGGCATCGCGCCCGCTTCCCGGATCGCCTTATCCGCCCGCTGGGCGAGGTCATTGATCCCCATGTTGCATGGCGTAATCGTGCTGTACCCATTCGCCAAACCCACAATGGGTTTCGTAAAATCATCATCCCCAAAGCCCACTGCCCGGAGCATGGCCCGGTTTGGACTCCGCTGATGACCTTCAGTGACCACTCGGCTACGTCGATTGTCGCTCATAACAAATAGAAATCAAGATTTACATCAAACTAACCTGTCTATTGTCCTTTGTTTTCGAGCTTTTGGATAGAGAAACCAAGCAAAGTTTATAACCCAGAGGCAGTGACCATCGGGCAAGATCTTGGGCTCGGTAATACCAAAACTAAGACCACTTGAATCGTTTCAAAAAAACCTCTCAACCACTGACACTCCGCCTTCGGATGTTCACGATATTGCTCTAGGAGAATATTTAAGCGCCACAAAAGTCGGCCATGGTTTTCTGGGGCCAAGAGCACCAACTTCAGTAACAGGATACTGAGGGTCAAATATTCCCGCTGAATCATCAATACTGGCAGGGGGTGAGACAAATCTTGTAGGCAACTGGGATCAAGCAGGTAATCAATGAGATTCATCGAAATATGGTTCACCACCGCTGGTTCGAGGTGAATCATCTCCCCATGGGGATAGCGTTGTTTGAGATATTGCGTAAATTTTTCCGGCAACCATTTGAGGCGCCGAGGAGAAGTCATTCCAGAAAATAGATAATCTATGAATTGGGTCTGCCAACTGGCGAGGGTCTGGTTTGTTATCTGGGCAGTGAACTGGGTTGCAAGCTCCGGATAACTCGGCTTTTTTCTCAGTACCAGGCGACGAATTAGATTTAAGGTCACGTCTTCGATGAGGGTGGGATTTTTTGTGACCACGCCACTGGGGGTCATGTTGCCCTGGGTAGACAGGTACATGGCCAATTGAAAGCGATAACGGGCTCGAAAAAATTGATAAAGCATCCCCGAAGCCCGCTGCTGTTCTGGGGAAACATCTGGGTCGATAGATTGGGCGAACAGGGTAAACATAATGTAGCGATCGCCCCAGGCATAGGGATTTGTCTCACTGGAGGGAGCGAGAGCTCTAAACACACGGCATTCCCCACTATAGACACATCCCCGCAGCCAGTCCCGAAACCGTGCATGGGTAATGGAAGCAGAGGCAGCCCCTGTCTGTTCTGGGGGCAGCATCAACAACTGGACAATTTGCCGAATTTGCTCCGGTTTATCCTCTAGGAAACAAGCCTCGATAAATAAATAGCAACATCGCTTGAGGACTCGAATAAACCCGGCGTGCTGGTTTTCAAGCATCATTTGTGCCCCTAGTTCCCTGAGGCGTTCAGGAAGCTGGGCTTCGTTATGGTCAATGAAAAAGGCTTGAAAAAGCGATAAAAAGGCCCCTAAGGATTTTGCTTGAAGCTCCTGGGCAAAAAAATCAAAAATCTGTTGCTCTAAGACTTCTAGTTCTCCCGATGGCTCCATGTCAGCGGTAGCGATCGCCTGATTTGTTTCCAGGGACATATCCATTGGCTCTTGCCAATTATGCATTGATTGAACGGCAGAGCTTCCATTCCCAGGGCCGACTATTTGGCGCATCTTTGTTTTTGAGGCTGCAATTATACGTCCCACCATTGACTTCCCTAACAGTGACACCTTTTATTTTATGCCTCCTAAAATCGGGGAAAACAATAGATCAAAAATTCGCAGGAAAACTTTATAATCTACACTTGTCTCAAAAACATTATGTCAATTTTGAGGTCGATCAATGATGCTTTATACAAGAAAAAAAGACTTTTCTGATACCAGAAAAGTCTTTACAATTCTTTTTTAGTAAGTCGTAAGTTGTTTTAGTCGGGATTCTCTAAATCCCCCTTGATGAGCTGCTTTATTCAGAGTCTTTTTCCGGAGCTTTTTCGGTTGTAGATTTACCCAATTGAAGTTTTACGGTTTTTTGGGTAACCGGTGAAGCTTTCGGCATTGTGAGAGTCAGAATGCCATCTTTAAATTCCGCTGTAACATTTTCGGGGTCAATGGCGACAGGAAGAGCAACGGTGCGTTCAAACTTGCCATAGCGGAATTCAGAATGGTAGCAACCAGCATCTTCTCGTTCTGTTTCATATTTATATTCGCCAGTGAGATGAACTGATTCGCGGGTCAACTGTACATCAATATCTTCTACTGTAATTCCTGGCAGCGCCGCTTTTAGGGTGAGGATATTGTCGCCATTCAACAGTTCAATCGAGGGACGCCAGGGAAAGCGATGTTCCCCTGGCCAGGCGGCCAGTTCGTCCAGGAAACGGTTCATTTGGGTTTGTACAGTTTCCAGTTCAGAAAAGGGAGAAAAGCGTATTAATGACATCACGCAACCTCCTAAATTTATGCACTTTTCAGAGACATTTTTATTATGGATTTTTTCTTGGGAATCTATAAATGCCAGAAACCGTATCTTTAAGGCGAGATTTCCGCAAATTCTTGAAGCATTTTCATAAAAGTGAAGGCTGGAAAGAGAGGAAATAAGCTAAACAAGTAAGAAAAAAATTTTCCGCTCGAGAATCATCGTTAAATATGGACATGGATCTATTTTTGTGACTGGAAGGTCAGCGATATATTTTCGGGCGCTAGGCACTCATGGCCACAAGCAGGTCATTGGTCCAGTCACAATTGGGTCGCCCTGAGGCAAAAAAACACCGGTGCCCGTCGCCTTGGAACAATCTTGGCAAGATCTACATCAGAGCGGCAACAGACCGGGCCGCCGGGATGATCTCATGGGTAGATGCCCAAGTTCCGGATGTCCCCGTTGTAGAATAAAACCTTGTTGCTGTGGTACTCCCTTGGACTTGCCATAGGCCAAAGCTCTCCATATCCGTTCCCGTTGGGGAATCGAGATGGAAAACATAATCAGTACCGTTATCGTGTCAAAACAAACCTTGACGAAGCACTATGAAATTTATTGACAGCCATCGTTTGATTCCACTCGCTAGTTTGGCAATGGGGTGTTCCTTGGCCATGATGCCGCCAGTTTCAGCACAGCCAGAAGCAATCCAAGACAACATCAGTGACCTCCGCCCCCTCCAAGGCAGTAGTATTCTCAGCATGGCTGGGGCTTCTAGAGTGATGGATGAGGCGATCGCCGCCATTTCTGCCCAAGATTATGATGTGGCCGTAACAAAACTCCAGGAAGCTCGCCAGGTCTACAACCAGCTTTCTAATTTCCACCTCGATCTCGCCAACAGTTTTCAGGGCCTAGATAACACCGTCCACAATGCTGAACGTCGGGCAGCGATCGCCGCTGGGGAAATGCGCGATACTGCCACCTATCGCTTGGCTTTGGTGCACCGGGCTCAGGAAAAACCAGAATTAGCCGTGCCTCTGCTGATCCAGGTGATCCGCTCCCAAACACCCACAAGTGATCTTGGGGAAAGAGCCTATCAGCAGCTTTTGGAGATCGGTTTTGTGACCAACGAGTTTACCCGGCCTCAGTTCTAATCAATCTCCCCAGGGAATGGATCGCTGCGGCAAAAAACTGTTTTGGCCAAGATCAATGATTCTCCTAAAACATTTTTGTAGTGGCGATCGCCCCTTCCCAAAAAAATCTTGATCCCCTCCCGCTTTGTTGGACCATGCCGAAAACCCTGATTTTTTATAGCAAACCCGGCTGTCACCTCTGCGAAGGTCTGGCCGAAAAACTAGCCCAGGTGAGTAGCCTCCCCTACCAACTAGAGATGCGGGATATCACCACAAATTCCGAATGGTTTGCGCGATATCAGTATGAAATTCCTGTGCTTTGCCTCCTAGAAAATGGCATCGAAAAAGAATTACCCCGATTTGCCCCCCGCCTGGCTGTTGCCAAACTTGAAGAAAAATTAGCCCAGTACCTCGCCTAAGCAGATCGGTGGGCGGGCAGATCTCGATTTCTGCGGTTACGTTTTTGGATCGGTGGCTCTATGCCCCAGTAATGGGAAGCCGTAGACATTGTTGTTTTTAGTAGCTGCGGATCCCCCAACGTAAGCACCTGATTGGGTCGCTGCGGAGTGTAGCGCGAGGCAGCCATGATTGCGCTGGCGATCGCATAGGCCAAAGGTGGCGGCACCGAATTCCCGATCTGCCTTGCCCCATGCCATTTCGTTCGGTGGAGGCGAAACCAGTCGGGGAAACCATGCAAGCGCGCCATTTCGCGCACAGTAATACACCGAGGAAACTGATAATGTATTGGCCGAGGGCTGGTAAAAGCACCCCGCGCCGCATCTGTCCCAGCCCTGAGGGTATTTGCAATGCCATGGCGCGATAATTTCAGGAAACGCGAGACCTTCTCGATGCTTCCAGGCGCTGTCTCTAAAAAACGCTGCCTTGCGCGATCGCTATGGTTTGTCCGAATACTATTGGTTAATTTTTCGCGATCCCATTGCCGCTGATAGCCCCATTGCCAAGCCTCCCGGGAAAGGCAACGGAGCATCGCCCCATAGTTACCCAGGGGCTGTGGGTAGATAAAATCGACTTCATCACTATCGATCAGCTCTCTAAAAAGTTCGGCATCCGGCAAGTCCCCCAAGGCTTCCCCACAAGTGATCGGTTGGGACGTTGTCGGGACAGGATAATGCGGTAGTGCTTCTCCTTCTTTGGCCCCCATCAGAAATAAACGTTCCCGGCTCTGGGGTACACCAAAAAATTTGGCATTAAGCACTTGCCAGGGTTGCACAACCCGATAACCCAGTGTTTCTAAACTTCGAATTAATTCTTCGAGAAATTGTCGATGTTTTCCCGCGGTTAAACCTTTAACATTTTCAAACAAAAAATAGGTCGGTTCTAATTCTTTGATCAACCGGAGATATTCTTTAACCAAATGATTTCTTGGGTCATCTAAAAGACGTTGTCCAATCAAGGAAAAACCCTGACAAGGAGCGCCACCTGCTACTAATTCAATCGATTGTTCCGACGTCAAACCGACCAGGGTACGAATATCTTTGCCAGATACTTTTTCGATGGGTTGTGCTAACACATGGCACTGGGGAAAATTATATTGATGTACACAGGCATGAATTGGGTCGATTTCTACGGCGGCGACCACATCAAAACCTGCCTGTTCTAAACCTAGGCTGAGGCCCCCTGCCCCGGCAAATAAATCAATGGCCATTGGTCTTTTGATTGAATACATTTTCTTCCTTAGTTGCACGCAGTACCCAAATTTACGAGCCCTGAAATTTTAGTGATTTGGGGGGAGAGTCGAGGCCCATCATTGTTTAGTTTCAGCGTCATTGCCGTTAAGATAGAATACCTGTCCGTGACCTAAAGCAAAGTTTCATGCCCGCTGCTAACCGTAACCCGATCGCCGAAGTAATTCCCAACGCAGATTATCGCCAGCTGAATCGGGAACTCCTCACACCAATGATGCAGCATTATGCAGAACTGAAAGACAAGTATCCCAACAATATTTTGCTCTACCGGGTCGGGGATTTTTTTGAATGCTTTTTTATGGATGCGATCGCCGTTTCCCGGGAACTAGAATTGGTCTGCACCAGCAAGGAATCGGGTAAAGGGATTGGCCGGGTGCCGATGACGGGGGTCCCCCACCACGCCCTGGAGCGTTACAGCACCCAGCTTCTAGAAAAAGGCTATGGGGTCGTTATTTGCGACCAGGTGGAGGATGCCGCCACCGCCCACGCCGAAAAGCGCATGGTACGACGGGAAGTACAAAAGGTTTTGACGCCGGGTACCCTCACCGATGATGGGATGTTGCGGGCGCGGCAGAATAATTATCTGGCGGCGGTGGTGATCGCCGGCAACCATTGGGGTTTGGCCTATGCAGACATTTCTACCGGAGAATTTTGCACCACCCAGGCCCAGGATCTGGCGGCGTTGAACTTGGAATTACTACGGCTTCAACCCTCGGAAGTGCTTTATCCCACTGATGCACCGGATTTAAACCGTTTAATGCGCCCAGGCGATCGCCAAAAATTATTACAAAATCATTTGCCCGCTTGCCTGCCGTCGGAGTTTTGTTATGCGCTGCGATCGCCCAGGGAATTTGACCTCAATGAAGCGAAACCCCGGCTCCTGATGACCTTCCAATGGCGCTCTCTAGAGGGGGTCGGCTGCGAACATTTGCCCCTGGCGGTGCGGGCGGCGGGGGGATTGCTGGCCTATGTGGAGGAAACCCAACAGTCCTACAAAGTGCCCTTTGAAAGCCTGAAAACCTATAGCATCGATGCCTTTTTACAACTGGACTACCAGACCCGGCGCAACCTGGAAATTACCCAGACAGTGCGGGATGGCAGTTTTTACGGTTCTCTGCTCTGGGCCCTGGATGTGACCTGCACCAATATGGGGGGCCGCGCCCTGCGCCGCTGGTTACTGCAACCGCTATTAGATCCCCAGGCGATCGCCAAGCGGTTAGATTCCGTGACGGAACTGGTAGAAAATACAAATCTCCGCCAAGATATCCGGCAGTTGCTCAAGCAAATCTATGATTTAGAGCGCATTGCCGGGAGAATTGGCTCTGGTAGTGCCAATGCCCGAGATTTGTATGCCTTAGCCGAATCCTTAACGAAATTAACCTACCTGGCAGACCTGGCCACTGAGGGGCGATCGCCCTACCTCCAGGCCGTCAAAGACTTTCCCACAGCATTGGAAGACTTGGGAAAACATGTTTTGCAATATCTGGTGGATTCACCGCCGATTCACATCAAAGAGGGAGGCTTAATCCGCGATGGCGTCGATGCAGCCCTAGATTTTCTGCGCCGCGCCCAGGTAGAAGACCGGGAATGGCTGGCGAACCTGGAAGTCACTGAACGGGAACGGACGGGGGTCAGCAAGCTCAAGGTCGGTTATAACAAGACCTTTGGCTATTACATCAGTTTGCCCCGTTCCCAGGCGGATAAGGCCCCCGACGAATATCTGCGCAAACAGACCCTTGCCAACGAGGAACGCTACATCACCCCAGAATTAAAGGAGCGAGAAAGTCGCATCCTCACCGCCAAGGACGACATTTGCAGCCTGGAATACGAAATTTTCACCACCCTCCGGACCAAGGTGGCCGAGCACACAGAACAAATTCGGACCACCGCCCAGGCGATCGCCGCCCTGGATGTCCTCACAAGCTTTGCTGAAACCGCCATTTACCAGGGCTATTGTCGCCCTGAGATTACCACCGCAAAAACCCTCGAAATTGAAGCGGGTCGTCACCCCGTCGTCGAAAAATCCCTGGGCATGGGCCTCTTTGTGCCCAATTCCACTTATCTGGGCCGTGCCAACAATACCTATCCTGATTTGATTATTCTCACTGGCCCCAACGCCAGCGGCAAAAGCTGCTACCTGCGGCAAACGGGGCTGATTCAACTAATGGCCCAGGTGGGGAGCTTTGTCCCCGCCCAAAGGGCAGTCATTCCCATCTGCGATCGCATTTTTACCAGGGTCGGTGCCGTCGATGACCTGGCCACGGGCCAATCCACGTTTATGGTGGAAATGAATGAAACCGCGAATATTTTAAATCACGCCACGGAGAAATCATTGGTTTTAATCGATGAAATTGGCCGGGGTACCGCCACTTTTGACGGTCTTTCGATCGCCTGGTCCGTATCAGAATATCTCGCCACAGAAATCAAAGCAAAAACAATTTTTGCCACCCATTATCACGAGTTAAATGAATTAGCTTCCCTCTTGGATAATGTTGCCAATTACCAAGTAACGGTCCAAGAAATGCCCGAAGAAATTATTTTCTTGCATCAAGTCCAGCCCGGTGGTGCAGACCGCTCCTATGGCATCGAAGCGGGCCGTTTAGCCGGCTTGCCAAAGGGAGTGATTCAGCGGGCAAAACAGGTAATGACCCAAATTGAAAAGCACAGTAAAATCGCTGTCGGTCTGCGCAAAGGCATCCCCCAAAAGTCCGTCATCACTGAATCGCAAAAAAGCCAATCTGCCTCGGAACAATTAAATATCTTTAAAGTTTAAATTCCTTTAACAAATTCCCCCATCGCGTTTGCCCCCTCCGGCAATGTGGGAAAATTAAACGCGATAAAAAAATTTTCCCAGAACACCCCCCAAGGTTTTATTTTCCATGAGCGATCGCCCCACTGTCCAAAACACCTACCGCAAAGCCGTCAAACAACTTGATCTTCCCCCCAGACTGCTCCTCGGTCCCGGCCCTTCTAATGCTCACCCTAGGGTCCTTGGCGCCCTAGCGATGCCCCCTATCGGTCACCTTGACCCCAAATATCTTGAAATCATGGAGGAAGTGAAAGACCTCCTCCGCTACACCTGGCAGACCGCAAATCCCTTTACCATTTCTGTCAGTGGCACTGGCAGCGCTGCCATGGAAGCAACCCTGGCAAATATGGTCGAACCTGGTGACAAAGTGCTGATCGGCATCAATGGCTACTTCGGCCACCGCTTGGTGGATATGGCCAACCGCTATGATGCCGAGGTCCATACCTTCTCGACCGCTTGGGGAAAAGCCTTTACCCTCGAAGAAATTACCACCGCCGTCGCCCAACATGAGCCAAAAATTCTCGCCCTGGTTCATGCTGAAACTTCCACAGGGGCCAGACAGCCCCTCGAAGGTGTCAAGGAAATCTGTGAAAAGCATGGCACAATGCTCTTAATCGATACCGTCACCAGCTTGAGTGGTGTGCCCTTATTTCTCGATGAATGGGGTGTGGATCTGGCCTATAGCGGCACCCAAAAAGCCCTCGCCTGTCCCCCTGGCCTTGGCCCCCTGACCCTCAGTCCCCGTGCTCTGGATGTCCTGAATAATCGCAAAACACCGGTGAAAAACTGGTATTTGGACATGTCCATGGTCAGTAAATATTGGGGCACTGGGAAGCGGGTTTATCACCACACCGCGCCGATTAATATGAACTATGCCCTCCGGGAAGCCTTGATGCTCGTAGCCGAAGAAGGCTTAGAAGCCCGTTGGCAGCGCCACCAAGAAGCAGCGGATCTTCTTTGGGCTGGTCTCGAAGATCTGGGCCTCCAGTGTCATGTGGACCGTGAAATTCGCCTACCGACCCTCACCACGGTTTGCATTCCCGATGGGGTCGATGGCGCTGCTGTGGCCAGCCAATTGATGAAGGAGTACAACATCGAAATCGCCGGGGGTCTAGGAGATCTCGCCGGAAAAGTATGGCGAATTGGTCTGATGGGGTATAACGCCCGCACCGAAAACGTCACCTTACTGTTGGCTGCCCTGAAAAAAGTGCTCTTTTAGTTAGACTAGAAACAAATTCTTTTTATCTCGAACCCGATGACATTTTTTTCCTTGACTCGGCAACGTCTCCCCAAAAGAACGCTTGCCTTTTTTTCTGTCCTCATGTTGAGCTTCAGCCTCTGGAGTTGTAGTGGTGACCAAGAACAAGCCCAGGCAGATGTCAGTGTTGATGCGGAATTAGAAGCCCAAATTCTCCAGGTGATTCGTGATAATCCCCAGGTGCTCATTGATTCGGTGCAGGCTTATCAACTGTCTCAGCAACAAGCTCAACAACAGACAGCCACGGATTTTCAAGCGCAGCTTACCAGCAATCCCGAAGCGGTAATCGGGGACTCGCCCACCTTGGGTTCTGAGGAATTCAACGTAGTATTGATCGAATTTTCAGACTTTGAATGTCCTTTCTGTGCCCGGGCCAGCGAAACCCTGAAAACCTTTATCGAACAAAATGCTGACACGGTAACGCTTGCCTATAAACACCTACCACTCGTGCAGATTCACCCCCAGGCGA
Organism: Picosynechococcus sp. NKBG15041c; assembly: GCF_055380235.1. Taxonomy (NCBI): domain Bacteria; kingdom Bacillati; phylum Cyanobacteriota; class Cyanophyceae; order Chroococcales; family Geminocystaceae; genus Picosynechococcus; species Picosynechococcus sp. NKBG15041c. Next base: position 2,719,111 of record NZ_AP040363.1, on the reverse strand, counting down.
TCGCCGCCGCTGAAGCGTCTTGGGCCGCCCAGCAGCAGGGAAAATTTTGGGAGTACCATGATCAACTTTTTGAAAATCAGGGCCAATTTAACGAGGAACTTTACCAACGCATTGCCCAAGATCTGGGCTTAGATCTAGAGCAATTTGAAGCAGATCGCCAACGGGCAAGACCAGCGATCGATGAAGATCTAACCTTAGCCCAAAGCCTTGGACTCAACGGCACACCTTTCTTTATTTTGGCCTCTACGGAAACAGGAAACGTCGAAACCTTTTCTGGAGCCTTAGACTTACAAGAATATGAAGCAAAATTAGCCGCGGTGATCACACCTTAATTTTTCGACTTCATTCAATAAAAAAACAACTTTTCTCTGGGAAAAGTTGTTTTTTTATTAGGCAAATTGAACATGAAATTAGGATTATAAAATAGGGCGATCAAGCCGCACAATTTACAATCAATTTATCCCATTAAAATCACTGTATCAAGAACATGAATAATACCATTGTCTGCTTCGATATCAGCAGCAAGAACAGTGGCGTTTTTCACTTCAAAACTTTCACTACAATCAATCCGAATTGGCGAACCTTCAACAGAATTAACAATCTCTAGTTTTGCCAAATCACTTTGCGTTAGCTTACCAGGAACAACGTGATAGCAGAGTATTCGGGTCAGCTGAGGAATATTTTGCAATAGGGTAGTGATGGTTCCTGGGGGTAATTTTGCGAAGGCCGCATTATTGGGAGCAAAGACAGTAAATGGCCCTGGACTTTTGAGGGTTTCGACTAATCCTGCGGCTTGGACGGCAGCAACAAGGGTCGAAAAATCTTCATTTCCCACAGCAATATCAACAATGTCTGGCATGGTAATTGTTTGGTGATGAAATAATTGATATAAATCGAGACAATCTAGGTGATTTTGTAATCACAAGAAAAATCTATAAATTACAGACTCATCTTTGGCTGTCGTAGGTTAACGATATTCTTGATTTTGAATATCATTGAGACGAGCTTCTGGACGAAGAAATCGATCCATTTGCGCTTCAAAAAATTCGCGGTTTTTTTGTAAATGCCTTGGATTCGGATCATCGAGAGGATAGAGTAAGGCTGTCCGTAGGGCTTGGATCACCGCAGAAGTCACGTTGTACATAGAACGCTGGAAAGTGATTCCTAATTGGATCAGTTCATCATCCTCGCCCCGGCAATGGGCTTTGTAATAGTCCTTTAGGTATTGGGGCAAGAAATGATACATGTCATCCATCAGCAATGTGGGGGGAATGCCAGCTGTACCCACGGGAAATACATCCGCGTACAAAATGCCGTAGTGAAAATCTTTTTGTTCATCGGGCACTTCATGGGCTTGGGCATTGTAGGATTTTGTGCCCCGGAATGGTGAAGTGCGGTAGAACACTGCTTCTACATAGGGTAAGGCAGCTTCATAGAGCCAAGTGAATCCCTTGGATTTGGGGATAATCTCAAAGCATTCTCCATCGATGTAGACGTGATGATAAATAGGACGGCCGGCGATCGCAAAAATCCCATTCACCAAAAAATTCATCGCATCGGGGACGCCTTTAAAACCACCTTCATCGTAGATATCAGACATTTCAAAGAAAACAGGCGCCATCACTTCCCAAAACAAGCCAAGGTTGGCGTAGTAGGACAGTTCGCGTACTTTTTCGAGGAACATTTCGGGGAATAATTTATAAAGCCCCAACATGACCGGGTTCTTTTTGAAATAGGCCTTGATTGCTCGATCTGCGTTGGCTCTGTATTCATCTGAATCGAGGTAGGCATCAAATTGCCCCATGCCCATATCGCGCCCATGCCAAAACATTGCACGCATACAAGCTTCGGCAAATTCCATGTTAATGCGGTCATGGAAAAGGTGATGAAAAAGTTTAGATGCTTTAAATGTTTCTCCCTTTTTCATAAACTCCAGGAGTTCTGGGTGAGCCGAACCCGTACCGCGCCAAATTCTGAGATCGGCTCTATCACCGGCGTAATGGTTTTGGCGATCTAAATATTCTGGGGAAATAAAGTATTTGAAGAAGGGCAGTGGTTCAAGAAAAACCTGCTCGGCAATATAGAGTAAATCCCGCCAGTAGAAGTCCATCGGGACGGCATAGGCTTTATAAATGCCGATGATTTGCATCAGGTTTTCGGGGGTGTCGGGTAGCATGGAGCCCCCCGATTCGAGGCGATGAATGACATCGGCATAGGGGTGGGTTGATGGGGGAAGTTTCGTGGTGATCATAGAGCTTTTGGTCAGTTGAGTAGGGTAGAGAAGTCCTCCTTTGGGGAGACTTTTTGGGGGTTAGTGGTCAGGAAAGACGGGGGCATTGAGGGCGATCGCCGGGGAGGGGAGCGTTGTGCTCAATTGACTGGTGGTCGGTTCGATCCAACGGGTAAGCCAAGCTGGTTGTAACCCTAAAAAGAGAATGAGCACGGTGAGGGCGATCGCCGGAATTTTTTCACTGGCAAAGACTTTTGGGTAATAGGCGCTATGGCTATCGAGGCGCCCAAAACAGGTGCGATTAAGCAAAATCACGAAGTAAACAGCCGTTAACCCGGAGGCAATAATGCAAAACAGAGTCGGGATTGGGAAACGGCTAAAGCTCCCTTGGAATACGAGAAATTCTGCGACAAAGCCCACCAGACCGGGAATTCCGGCACTGGCCATCCCTGCCAAAATCAGCAGACTACTGGTGAGGGGTAAACCCCGCACCGGATTCATTAACCCATTGAGAACATCGAGATCCCGAGTACCCACTTTGCGCTCGATAATTCCCACCAGATGGAACAGTAGCGCCAGAATTAGACTATGGCTAATCATCTGGGCCACAGCCCCGAGGATGCTCAACTCCGTGCCGGCGGCGGTGGCGACGAGGATATAGCCCATGTGACCGATGGAGCTATAGGCCACCATTCGCTTGAGATCCCGTTGGGCGATCGCCGCCAAGGAACCATACATCACACTGACCGTTCCAATAATCGCCAGAGCTGGAGCAACGGTAGACCACACCTCAGGGAACAGTTGTAAACCGAAGCGCACCAAACCGTAGGTACCCAATTTTGCAAAAACACCGCCGAGGAGGACCGTCACTGCCGGGTTTGCTTCCACATAGGCATCGGGTAACCAGGTATGGAGGGGCACTAAAGGAATTTTGATCCCAAAGCCAATGAGCAGAATCGTGAGGAGAACAATTTTGGCGTTGAACGAAAGATTTTCGAGGGTTAATTTTTCAAAGTCAAAGGTCGGAGATTGACTCAGCCAGACGATGCCCAGGAAAGCCGCCAACACAAACAAGCCAGAAATGGCCGTATAAATCAAAAATTTTGTGGAAGCATAGCCTTTTTTCTCGCCGCCCCAAATGGCGATCATCAGATAAAAGGGAATCAACTCGATTTCATAAAACAGGAAGAATAAAAGGAGATTATTCGCCACCAACGCCCCAGTGATGCCGCTATTGATTAACAAAATCAACGAATAATAGAGCTTTGGTCGGTGGTTACTTTCGCCAATGCTGTAGATTGCCACTAAAGTCAGCAAGCTGTTTAGGACAATCAAGGGCAAAGAAAGGCCGTCAACACCAAGGTTATAGTTTAACCCCAGAATACTGAGCCAATTGTGAAATTCGACATATTGCATCTGGGCATCTTGCAGGTTGAGGTTAAGCAATAACCCACTACTGATGCCCAGGGTGATAATCGTAAAAACCGTCGCGACAATGCGGGTGATAGGTCTCGGCAGCAGGGCGATCGCCCCAATCCCGACTAGCGGTAAAAACAAAAGAAGAGTCAACATAATCATTTCAGAAAAGTCTTGGGATTTGCGAGCAAGTCGGTAATCGAATCACCGCTTAGAATTGCCAATGTTGCAGGATCGGATAGGACAGAGCGGCAATGAGCAACAGAATCCCCGCCATAATCGAAAGGGCATAGGACTGACTTTGGCCGGAGTTGTTATATTTCAAGCTTTGCCCCCCAAATAGGGTTGCTAAACCTAAAAAGTTGATGACCCCATCGACAAAGAAACGATCGAGCCAATCGATGACTTTCGCCACTAAAGCAACAGCAAAAATAACCGTATTCTTGTAGAGTTCTGCGGTATACAAATCCTTGGCAAAAAAGTCACGAATCGGGCTCGGTAATACGTGGATCGGCTTGTTAATCTTGTCATTGAGGTAGAGATACATCGCTGACCCGCCGCCAAGAATCGTTGAGCTGATCAATACCGCTGCCACGGCTAAATTGAGTTGGTGCCAATCGGGTAAAAAGTCTAGTTCTGCGAGGATAAAGGGGCTATGGAGGGCAAACCCCGTGAGAATTACCATCGGTAAGACCAAGGCCCATAATCCTTCGGGCGATCGCACCATCATTTGCTTGGGTTTGCCGCCAAAGATCAAACTAAACTCCCGCATGATACTGAAGGAAGTAAGAGCATTGACCACAATCAAAACCACGGCGAGCAGCGGGCTGGTCTTCCAAAAATTGCTGGTGAGCTGGGCCAAACTCCAGAAACCACCGAAGGGAGGCAGGGCAACGAGGGAAGCAGCGCCCACCAGATAACAAATCCCCGTAACGGGCCGCCGGGACCAAAGACCGCCATATTTCGTTAAATCTTGGGTGATATTTGTCAGCACAACACCGCCGATCGCCATCACCAAAATTGCCATCGCCACCCCATAGGTGAGCAACAAAATCAGGGTCGTCTGATCTTGCTGGGAACCCACTGCCATAAACACCATGCCCATGTAAGCACTGACGGAATAGGACAGGGAGCGCTTGATATCAATCTGGGCGATCGCCACCATTGCCGCCCCCAAGGCCGTCGTGGCGCCGATGGCGACCATAAACAGGGACGCAAAATCCGAGAGGGCAAAAATCGGCTGCAATTTAATCAACACCCAAGCCCCCGTACCAACGACCAAACTATTACGGACAATCGTTGCGGGGACGGGACTTTCCATCGCCTCATCGAGCCAGAGGTGCAGAGGGAACTGGGCACATTTTCCCAGGGGCCCGGCAATTAACCCTAAACAAAGTAAGGTGGCCCAGGTAGGGTCGAGATCGGTCGTGGCGGCCCACTGAGCCAAACCATCAAAATTCCAAGTGCCCGCCAGGGGTAACAGCGCAACCACGCCCATGAGCAAGAAAAGATCCCCCACCCGTTTTGTCAAAAAGGCATCCCTGGCGCCAGTTACCACCAGGGATTGGTTAAACCAATAGCCAATCAACAGATAGGTCCCCAGGGTGAGAATTTCTAGCACCACATAACTAAAAAATAGGGAATTGCACAGCACCAGGGCACACATCCCCGCCTCAAATAGGCTCATCGTCGCGAAAAATCTCGCCCAACCCCAATCCATCTCCAGGTAGGCGATCGCATAAATTTGTGACAGAAAATTAATCCCAGCAATGAGGATCAACGCCCCAATCGTAATACTCGAAATATCCAGGTCAATGGCGAGGGTCAGATCCGCCGCCTGGAGCCAAGTGAAAGAAGGCTTAAGGGCCGGTTGCTGCCAAGTTTCAAGAAAAGCCAAACAACTGTGCACCAAGGCAGTGAACGTTAAAAAAATATTGACGTATCCAGCGGGGCGGGGGCCAGTCTTGCGGGTGATACCGGGCATCCATAGAGCCGATAACCCCATACCCAGTAGGGGATAGCAAGGAACAAGCCAGACACTCTGACTAAAAAAAGTATGCATAGGACGATGACGCTGAAATGATTGACTGAGTTAAAAGAAGGTCAGTGGTGATCACCTGTTTGAGTTGATCGCAATTAATGCCCTTGGGCAAAGGAAAAAGCTAGAAAGATGCCGCCTTTAGGGTTGTAAAGCAAGCGATCGCCGCGCCGAATTTTCCAGGGTTTTCTGACTAGATTTGAGCATAAATGCCAGAAAAGCCTGGGCAATCACCGACAACTGTTTGCCCGCGAGGTGGGCCACATACCAATGGCGACGAATCGGAAAATGTTCCACATCCAAAACTGTCAGTTCCCCGTTGGGCGGTTCTGTGATTAAGGTATGGCGCGATAGCACAGAGATCCCAAGGCCGCCGGCGATCGCCTGTTTGATCGCCTCGTTCGAGCCCAGTTCTAGACGCACCTGTACCGAAACCCCATGGTCTGCCAGTAATTTTTCTGCAGCCCGCCTGGTCCCAGAACCCACTTCCCGCGTAATAAAATCTGCCCCTTGCAAAGCAGAAAGAGCAATCTTTTTGCGCTGGGCGAGGGGATGGTCAGCTCGGGCCACCACCACCAGCGGATTATCTAAAAATGCCTCTGCGTGTACTTCGAGATCGTCCGGCAAATTACTCAAGATATACAGATCATCCTGGTTGTCTGCCATCCGGTCATGGAGTTGCTGGTGGTTAATCACCTGCAATGACACATCAATATCTGGGTAATCTTGGCAAAATTCTCCCAAGATACGCGGCACAAAATATTTGGTCGTTGTAATGACACCCAAGCGGAGTTGCCCCCGCTTCGCCCCCTGCAACGCCGACAATTTCATTTCGAAATTGTCTAACCGTTCAAAAATTTCTTGACAGGTAGCTAGTAATTCTTCTCCCGCTTCCGTGAGGTATAGCTTTCTGCCAATATGTTCAAATAGAGGCATCCCAATGGTTTGGGTGAGCTGTTTGACTTGCCCAGAAACCGTCGGTTGGGTGATCGACAATTCCTCCGCCGCCTTGGTAAAACTACCGTGCCGGGCGGTTGTTTCAAACACCTTCAATTGATGGAGGGTCGCAGGGATCAAGGGTCTACTCCTGAAGTTGTGATGTTATGCCTGAGTTTAGCAATGCTCATAGACTACAGTCAATACATCAAAATATTGTCATAGCTTCAATGCTATATAGGGAAATTTTATAATTCCCGTCCTAGGCCTCTGTGAGAAAGTGTTACGACCCAAAGAATGCCCTACAGTTAAAGGGCATTTTTTTGCGCGGGCGCGATCGCCTTTTTTTTGCTCACCCGATCCCCACAGATGACGACGATGAATACGCTGTTTTCCTTAGCATTGATTGCTTTAACCCTCAGTCTGGGGGGCTGTGGACAGGCGCTATTTTATCAACCCCAAATCGCCACAGGGGGCATTAACAGCAACTTTGCCGAAGAATTTCCCAGCTATAGCGGTGATGGACGCTACCTCGCCTTTGCCTCAGAGCGGGATGGCCGCCGCAATATTTTTCTCTACGATTTACAGACCAACCAGTTGGTTAATTTACCCAACTTGAATCGGCGTGATTCGAGCCAAGACCAACCGGATCTTAGTGAAACTGGCCGTTTTATTGCCTATATTTCCACCGAGCGGGGCCGCCAAGACGTGTTTGTCTATGACCGTGAGCGGGGGCGATCGCAGCTCCTTACGGTCAATTTACGCGGCTCTGTCCAAAACCCGACCATTAGCGGCAATGGGCAACAAGTGGCATTCCAGAGCAATGAACAGGGCCAGTGGAATTTAATGCTAGTGGAAGTGACGTTTTAGGCAATTAGGCGATCGCCGTAGTCGAACCCAGCAAAATTCTCAGAATCTTGTCCCGAAGGGAGTGATCAGGGGAGTTCGTTGTGCTAATTGGCATCACTTTTTTTGGGCTTTTCAGCAGCTCTCCAAGGGAGGATGGCTTAGAGGCAACCCCCAATAAACCCCCGATACACAAAAATACGCTTTCATGGAGGGGTTACTCTTTACAAAAAGACAAAAGTTTTGATTGACCACATTACTCTTCCCAAGCCGCTAACCACAACACCGCCGACTCGGAACTATGGCAAGCTCACCCAACTTAGTTATGCAACTGGCCCTTTTTGGATCATTTTGTGTCATTTTGGTGTGATTCTTGCTTTTTTTACGGGTCTTAGTTGGGGCGCTTGGCTTTGGGTGGCCTTTTGGTACTGGCTACGCATGCTTGGTACGACGGCTATCTATCACCGCCTTTTAACGCACAAATCCTACCAGGCGAACCGCTGGGTGAAGTGGATTGGTAGCTTGATCACTGCCTCCGCTGGCCAGATGGGGCCGAGCTGGTGGAAAGCACACCATGAAGCGCACCATCGCTTCAGCGATCAACCCGCAGATCCCCATAGCTCCGTGAAAGGATTTTGGTGGGCCCATTACCGCTGGCTGATCTCACCAAATACCTTTCCGACGAAACTCCCCGCTGACATCGAGCGTGATCTGGTGATGAAGTTGTGCGATCGCCTTCATTTTGTCCCCCTCATAGCCCTGGGAGTCTTCTCCTATGGTGTTGGTGGCCTAGAGTACCTAGCTGCCTTTTTCGTGAGTACTACCTTACTATTCCATGGGGTCGCCCTAGTGAACTCTGTCTGTCACAAGTGGGGCAGTCAACCCTTTATCACCACAGACCACAGTCGCAACAATGTACTAGTGGCTGTTCTAGCTTTAGGAGAAGGGTGGCATAATCTGCACCATGCCTTTGGCTGGTCAGTGCGTCATGGTATTACTTTTGATCGGGGCCAAGTGAGATATCTACCTGACTTTACCTATAGTTTTATCTGTCTGCTAGAACGGTGGGGCTTGGCTAGTAAGTTGAAACAGCCCAGCAAAGATGCACTCCAGGCTGCAGCCAATCGCTAAGTAATTAGCAACTTTCCAGAGAACCCCCAACAACCTTGCCTCTAGGTAGAATACGGTTCAAAAACGCCAAGGGGGCGGTCAATGAATTTTTTCACTGACCGCCCCCGTTTTTTTAGCAAGATAACCCTTGGGAATTAGGCGCTCAGACCGACTAATTTTGCACTGAGATCCCAGAGTACATCCGCTTTGTTATCATCGAGAGCCTCATCAGAAACCTCTTGCATGAAAGCTTCACGACCCTGCTGTTGGCGGTTACCCCAGCTCCAATACACACCAGACACATCAAAGCCTGGATCGGCAACAACTTTTGCCAGGCGATCGCCTGCCACTTCTTCGGTCACATAACCCTTGGTGATATTTTTCTGGAACCAGGGGAAAATCGTGCGGAACAGCCCATAGTGATTGCGGAACAGGCCCGTTTCTGCAACACAGCCGGGGTAAAAGGAGTTAAAGACAATGCCCGTTTCCTTGTGGTAGCGGTTGTGCAGCTCCCGCATGGTGAGGATGTTGCACAGTTTGCTGTCCTTGTAGGCTTTACCTGGCTTAAAGACTTTGCCGTCGATCATCGCCACCGGGGGCTTAAAGCCAGCGGCCATCCCTTGGAGATCGCCCAAATCTGGGGGCGCAGGAATGGGAATCTTGCCACCCACTTCCTTCGGGTTGGCGGTGACTGTGCCGAGAATCACCAGGCGCTTATCTTCAGCGGGGGAATTTTTTAAATCCTCCAGCATCAGGTTACAAAGAAGGAAATGACCCAGATGGTTGGTGGCCACACAAATTTCGTAGCCGTCTTTGTTGCGCTGGGGTTCCTTGGCGAGGGGGAGATAAACCGCCGCATTGCAGACGAGGGAATAGAGCGTTCTGCCAGTGGCGCGGAAGTCTGCCACAAATTTGCGGACGCTGTCGAAATCGGCCAGATCCAGGTGCATGATTGTGCGGCTTTCTGCAGGGATGCCCACTTCTTTGGCGACCCGTTCGGCCTTTTCCAGATTACGGCAGGCCATGATCACGTGCCAACCTTTCGCAGCAAGGGCTTTGGCCCCGTACAAGCCGACCCCCGATGAGGCCCCAGTAATAATCGCGGTTTTCTGTTGATCTGTCATGGTTCTATGCTTTGGCGGAAGTTTATCACTTAAAAACTGCTCGTTGAAAATCTTACTATTGTTCCCCAGTGTTAATTTCGGGGGAGTCCGTCTAGGGGAATTTGGCTGAATTTTTCTTCCCCAGTGACTTATCTTCCAACTCAGGAAAAAGCTTATGCGGTGGGGCGATCGCCCAGGATGAACCCAAGCGTTTCCCTGGGGGGCTTAACTTTTAATATTTGTGTCTCAATGTTGCCTATTGCTTTACAAAAACCCATTTTCCGCAAAAAATCCCGAAAAAACGTCACAGAGCTTCTCGCTCCAGCACGAGGGTAACGGGGCCATCGTTGCTAATTTCCACCTGCATCATCGAACCAAATCTGCCCGTTTGAATCTTGAGGCCACTCTCGCGCAACAATGTCACAAATTGTTCATAGAGAATCTCGGCCTGTTCCGGGGCCGCCGCCGCACTAAAGGAAGGCCGCCGCCCCTTGCGACAGTCGCCATAGAGAGTGAATTGGCTGACCACCAGGATTTCTCCCTGGATGTCTTGAATTGAACATTGCCAGGGGTTGCCTGCACTGTCCGGAAAAAGTCGTAGATCGAGGCATTTCCGGGCGAGCCATTGTAATTCGGCCTGGGTATCACTGGGGGTAAAGCCCACGAGGAGCGTGTAGCCCTGCTGAATTTGGCCCACAATCTGGCCCGCGACCAGGACTTGGGAATGGTTAACCCGTTGGAGGACAATTTTCATCGGATTTCGGTAGAAGTGGGGATGAATACTACAATAGAGGCGATTTGTGTCACGGCGAGGAGCATTAGAACCATGGCTGAACGAAAAGAAGGCGCCTTTGTGGGGGGCTTACTCCTGGGGGGAACGGTCGGGGCGATCGCCGCGCTCCTGTTGGCCCCCCGCTCTGGTAGAGATACCCGCAAAATTTTAAAAAAATCCCTCGAAGCGCTACCGGAATTAGCTGAGGATCTGGCCGACAGCTTACAGCTCCACACCGACCAACTGTCGGAAACCGCTCGCCATAATTGGGCCGATACCCTGCAACGGTTGCGGGAGGCGATCGCCGCCGGCATTGAAGCTAGCCAAACCGAAGCCCAACGCCTCGAAACGGAAGATCCAGACGATCTAGATTTACGTTCCATGCCAGATAGTAACGCCGCCCAAAACTAGTCCATCCCCGTGCAAAATCCGTTATTTTGGTTACTCTTATCATTTCTCCTGGTTGCCGTGAGTCTGACTGCTGTTTTAGCGGCAGCCTTCCCCGCGTTTCTAGAACTAGGCCGTGCTGCCCGTAGCGCCGAAAAACTCCTCGACACTCTCAACCGAGAAATCCCCCGCACCCTCGCTGCCCTCCGCCGTACTGGGGGCGATATTACTGAGCTAACCGATGAACTAGAAGCGAGCTTTAAGAGTGCCCGGGGGATCCTTCAGCAAACAGAAAAAGGGTTGAAGCAGACCCAGCACCAAATTCAGCGGGTACAGCGACGCAGTCATATCACTTGGACTGGCATTCAGGCTGCTTGGCAGACATTTCAACAAAAATCCCAAAGTTCCCGGAAAACGCCCAAGGGTCGTCATCTTCGTTCTCGGGGCGATCGCTAGGCCATGGCAAGAAATTTTCCATAGCGATAATAGGCGGCGCAGGCCCCTTCGGAGGAGACCATCGGTGCACCTAGGGGATGCTCTGGGGTGCAGGCATTACCAAAGGCGGGGCAGTGATGGGGTTTTTTCTGGCCCTGGAGAATTGCGCCGCTGATGCAGGGGGAGGGTTCTTGGGGCTGGGACAATCCTGAATCGAGTTTAAATTTACGACTGGCATCAAAGGCTTGGTATTTTTCTCGCAAACCCAGACCACTGCGCGGAATTTCGGCGATACCGCGCCACATTCTTGGGACGGTGGTAAAGACTTCCGCCACAATTTTTTTTGCTGTGGGGTTCCCTTGGGCCTGGACGACCCGCTGATATTGGTTTTTGATTTCTGCCTGGCCGGCCTCTAGTTGCTGCACACAGAGATAAATGCCCTGGACGATATCCAGGGGCTCGAACCCCGTCACCACTAGGGGGATTTGATAGGTTTGGGCGATCGCCTGATATTCCCCGTAGCCCATCACAGTACACACATGACCAGCGAGCAAAAAGCCCTGGATCTGACAATTAAGGGCAGCGAGAATTGCTTCTATCGCCGGCGGCACTAAGACATGGGCTACTAGTAGAGAGAAATTTTTGAGGCCCAATCTATCTGCTTGGTAGACAGCCATCGCTGTGGTGGGAGCTGTGGTTTCAAAACCCACCGCAAAAAAGATAATTTCTTTGGCTGGATTCGCCTGGGCCAATTGCAGCGCGTCGAGGGGAGAATAGACCATCCGCACATCCGCCCCCTGGGCCTTGACCGAGAGCAGATCTGAGGTTGTCCCTGGCACGCGCAGCATATCCCCAAAGGAGCAGAGAATCACACCGGGTAACTGGGCGAGGGCGATCGCCTGATCAATTAACTCAGCGGGGGTGACACAGACGGGGCAACCAGGGCCATGGATCAGCTGAATCTCTGGAGGGAGCAGTTGGTTGAGGCCATATTTCATAATGCTGTGGGTCTGACCGCCACAGATCTCCATAATCGTCCAGGGTTGGGTGACCGTTTGGGCGATCGCCTGGATGTAGCGATGGACTGCCTTTGGGTCGCGAAATTCATCAACGAATTTCATCAGGACTCCCCCTCAGAAAATGCTGCAATTTCGGCGAAGGTCGCTAGGGTCTCTGTAGCAGCAGCTTCATCGATGAGGTTCAAAGCAAATCCGGCATGAACAATCACGTAATCGCCTACTTGGGCCTCGGGCACATAGGCCAGACTCACCTCTCGCACCACGCCACCGAAGCTAATGCGGCCCATGGTTAGGAGAGGATCATCACCAGTGATTGCTAAAATTTTTCCGGGTACTGCAAGACACATGAAGTTCTTTGTTGAGGTATTTTTTATCGGTCAATTTCACCTATTTTGATCGTAGCGAAAACCACTTGGTTTGCCGAAAAATTGCCTACACTAGAGCTACAGACTTGAGGTTTTCCTATGGTTGCCAGCCTAACAACATCAACCTCCTCTCTCTCATTGCAAGAGTTTTTCGCCTTACCAGAAGGAGAGCGGCCCTATGAACTCCAAGATGGTCAAGCGATTCTAAAAATGTCACCCAAACGTATTCACTCCTGCTTACAACGCACTATTTTGATCACGTTATCGGAATGGGGCAATGATGATCAGTCGCCCTTGGTGGGAGATGCTTACCCTGAGTGGGCGATCGCCCTTAAACGAAATGGTGCAGATTGGTGTCCAGTGCCCGATGTGAGCTATGTGTCCGATAGCAAGTTAGCTGATTTAGACCTGGGCAATGAGGCCTGTCCTGTGGCGCCGGAGTTGGTGGTGGAGATCCTTTCCCCTGGGCAATCTTTCGAGGAAATGACTCATAAAGCCCTCGATTATCTGGCGGCGGGGGTGGCGCGGGTCTGGCTCGTCAGTGACCGGGAGCGCAGTTTAACGGTTTTTGCGCCGGATTTACCCCCCATGACCTATCGCGGTGACCAGGCGATCGCAGATGATTTATTTCCCCAACTGACTTTCACGATGACGGAACTGTTTAGACGGGCCAAGGTTTAATCTCGAATCTCAATCCGGTAAACCCCGGGCCACTGCGATGATTTGCCCTAGGGCGATCGCGCCATCATTGGGCGGGATTTTCTGAGGATAGTAAACTTTGAACTGCGTCTGTTCTAATTTTTGAATTGTCCGTTCTAAAAGATATTTATTTTGAAAACAGCCCCCTGTTAAAACAATTTGCTCTATTCTGGTTTGTTGGGCAAGGGTAAGAATTATTTCAGTTAGGGTATTGTGAAACTTGGCAGTGATTACTGTCTTAGAAATGCCTTGGGTGAAGTCTTGGAGAATTTCTCGAATGGTTATTTCAAGACTAATCTCTCTGGGAAAATTTTGATTATCAATTGTGAAATTATAGGCTTCATTTATTCTGATTGTTTGAGCAAGAAATTCTAGGGCCATGGCCGCTTGCCCCTCAAAAGTAATGCATTGATGCACGTCTAGAATAGAGGCGATCGCATCAAATATTCGTCCTGCACTTGAGGTTAATGGGCTATTGATTTTTTTCTCCAGCATTGACCAGAGGACATTTAATTCTGTCTCAGTAAAAGCTTGGAGAGTGGATAACTTTAAGCTTTTTAATTCTGGTAAATTAAACCCCTGGGATAAAAACCCCAAGGCACTGCGACGGGGTTCACGAGTTGCGCGATCGCCCCCCGGTAAGGGGAAAGGTTTGAAATGAGCCAGGCGATCGCAGCCCTGGGCAGTTACCCGGAAAAATTCACCACCCCAAATGCTTCCATCTGTGCCATAACCAGTACCATCCCAGGCGATGCCTAATATTGGGGGCTCTAGTTGATACTCCGCAATACAGGCATAGAGATGGGCCTCGTGGTGTTGCACTTGAATCAAAGGAAGACTAAGGCTTTCAGCTAGGTTTTTTGCGTAATGGGTAGAGAGATAATCGGGATGGCGATCGCAGGCAATAATATCCGGCTGAAAATCGTAAATCTGACTGAGTTTCTGCAGGGTTTGTACCGCAGTCTCTAAAGTAATCGGGTTTGATAAATCACCGATATGCTGACTCAAGAAAATATGCCGATCCTGACCAATGGCAACGGTATTTTTCAGGTGAGCACCTACTGCCAATATCTTTTTCGGCAAGGACTTTTTAAGATAGATTGGTTCTGGGGCATACCCTCTTGCTCGCCGCAGAATAACTGGGGTTTGATGAATGATTTGGATAACGGAATCATCTACAGCCCGCAAAATAGGTCGATTGTGCGATAAAAAGTAGTCAGCAATATTCTGTAAGCGCTCCATGACCGCTTGATTATCAATACAAATGGGTTCATTACTAAGATTTCCGCTAGTGGCCACCACAGGAAAATCAAGCTTTTTTAGCAATAAATGATGGAGCGGGGTGTAGGGCAAAATCACGCCCAAATAAGGATTATCGGGAGCAACATTTTGAGCCAATAAAATGGTTTCTTTTTTGGGTAATAAAACAATCGGACTAGCGGCAGATACTAATATTGTTTTTGCTACTTCCGAAACTAAGCAATCTTGTTTGAGCTTGTTTAAATCTGGATACATGACGGCAAAAGGCTTATGCGGTCGGCCTTTGCGATCGCGTAGGATTTGTACTGCCTGAAAATTTCGGGCATCTACCAATAACTGAAAGCCCCCTAACCCTTTAAGAGCAACGATTTTTCCCTGTTTTAGAGCCTCAACTGCTGCCTGGAGAGCTTCATTTTTTCTGGCAATGACCACGCCATCATTGCCGCAAAATGTCAGTTGAGGACCGCAGTCAGGACAGGCGTTCGGTTGAGCATGGAAACGGCGATCGCCTGGATTTTCATATTCCTGTTGGCAGGCAGTACACATCGGAAACTGAGCCATGGCCGTGCGGGGGCGATCATAGGGTAGGGTTTCAATGATGCTGTAGCGGGGGCCGCAGTGGGTGCAGTTCGTGAAAGGATATTGATAGCGGCGATTGTTTGGATCAAAAATTTCCCTAAGACAGGCGCTACAGGTGGCCAAATCCGGTAAAATCAGCGCTGTTTTTTCCCCCGTTTGACTGGTGCGGATTGAAAAGGTGCGATCGCCAACGGGCTCTATCGTTTGACTGGTCAAAGTATCAATGCGGGCATTGACGGGTAATGCTGTCTGGAGTCTTTCGAAAAACGAATCTAAAGGCGATCGCCCACCTTCGATCTCAATCACCACGCCTGCGGCAGAATTACTGACCCAACCTGTTAACCCCAATTCCTGGGCTACTTGGTAGACAAAGGGACGAAAACCGACACCTTGGACGGTCCCTGTAATCGTCAATCGTCGCCGTTGTTGCACTACTATTTTCTCGATTAAACCTAATTTTCAACTGCTTGAGCAATGGTTGTTTGATGCTGGTTTTGTAGATAGTTTAACCAAGCCTTCATTCCTGCTCCTGTGCGAGCTGAAAGCTCAAAAATTTCTGCTTGGGGACACATTTTTTTAATATTTTCCAGAGCTAATGCTCGATTGAAGTCCACAACTTCAGCAATATCAATTTTATTGATAATGACCACATCCGCAGATTTAAACATCGTCGGATATTTTAGTGGCTTGTCTTCCCCTTCAGTGGTAGACAGGAGCACAATTCTTTTATGTTCACCAAGGTCATAGGCTGCTGGACAAACTAAATTACCAACATTTTCAATAATCAATAAATTAACTGCATCAAGGGGGAGTTTACGGGCTGCCTGTAACACCATTGCCGCATCAAGATGACAAAGCGTTCCCGTTGTAATCTGAGCGACAGAAATACCATTTTTGCGTAATCTTTGAGCATCATTGTCGGTCTCTAGATCGCCAACAATTATTGCTAAATTAAGTTGAGTTTGTAGCTGATCAATTGTCTTTTCAAGTAATGCAGTTTTTCCGGAACCTGGACTGGAAACAACATTGATCACAAATAAATCTTTTGCGAGAAAATAACCCCGATTACGTTCTGCTAGTTGATCATTTTTGGCAAAAATCGACTGTTTAATCTCAATGGAATGACTGTGGGGATGCCCATTATGATCATGGTGATGATGTTCATGGTCATGAATGTGAGCATGGGTATACCCATTATGATCATGAGTATGGGTATGAATCTCTACTTCTTTTTCAGTGACGCTACAGCCGCAATTTCCACACATATTTAAATAACCTCCAAAGATTTTAATTCAACTTCTTTGCCACTGATAATATGTTGACTGAAGTGGCCACACTGCGGACATTCACAATACAGATCTGCAGGACTAAAGGGGCGATCGCACGGGTCACAATGACAAACGATGGGGACGCGCTCAATTTTCAGGGTCGCTTGTTTAGCGGGAGTTCCCTGGGTTACAGCAGCAAAGGCAAATTCTAAGGCCTCGGGCACAACCCCACTGAGGTCGCCGATGCGCATGGTTAAGCTGAGAATTTTATGGGCGTTTTGCCGTTGAGCCGCTTGGCAGGCGATCGCCACTGTTTCTTCCATAATTGCAACTTCATGCATGGTAACTATGGTTGCTGTACTTGAACCCATTGCCGGAATTGCCGCAGTATTGCTGTTCGTCCCTGAACTTTGCTGTCTGCTAAATACTGGGGAATCACCTGGGTGAGCTTCATCCCAGGAAAATGAGGGCTCTCCTGCACTTCTTGATATATTCCGTCCAAAAGAACATTGATTTGCAATTGGTTATTTTCAAAGCGCCATAGCTCAGGTACGCCGAGGGCCGCATAAATCTCAGGATAAGTGCGAGAAGTAATGTCAATCTCAATAGCTAAGTCTGGCGGTGGATCAATAGCTAAATCAATCCGTTTTTTGCCGCGAATTTTTGCTTCATTTTCAATATAAAAACACTGGTCAGGCTCTAAGCCTTGAGAGGTTTGTTTTCTAAAAGTAGTAGATCCTAGACTGCGAAATTCTACATTGGCTTCTTCTAGGAGAATTTTCACTAAGTCACTGACTATTTCTTTGTTGTCTTCATGTTCTGCTAATGGTGTCATGATTTCTAAATAGCCGTTTTGATAGGCAATGCGGGCAGCACGGCGGTCTCCTAGTTCTACCAAGATTTGCTCAAATTCTTGCCAGCTAACATCTCGCAAAATAACATGCTGGCCTGGGGGGATTTGGATGCGATCTAGTGCTAAAAGCATTATTTTAAATCAGTAATTATATTTGGTTGAAAAAGAAAACATAGGCGATCGCCTTTATTTACGCCATAGATTACCCACACAGTTTAATTCTAGCTTGCAGAAGAGCGATCGCCTTTAATACCCCCGCTTGGGTCAAGTCAGAAAAAGTTTCTCCAATGGTGAAATTCTCGGCAGGAATCAAGAGAAAATAGGCTTCTGGTAATGGCCGCTGGTAGAGGTGTTTGATCAGTTTTAGCAAGCCCTGGGGCGTCACAAAATGGCTAAAGGTTTCTTGGTAATCTTGGAGGTGAATCCGCTGCAAAGTGACTTGCTTTACAGGGGCCGCATCGACAAAATAAACTTGCTTTGCCTGGATGAGATCTTCAGCCAATTCTGGGGTGAGCTGGTGAGTGGCGATCGCCCGCACATTTTCCTGTGCCGAAAACGCTTCTGCCACCTTTGGCCCGGCCCCATCATCGGAGCGGAGGGTGTTGCCATAGCCGATTACAAGAATAGGAGCCATCACGTTAACTATCCCGGCGAATTTCCCGAATGACGGCCCCATCAGGCGCGATTAACTTGAGGATCATCGGCATTTGTCCGGCCGCATGGGTAGAGCAGCTCAGGCAGGGATCATAATTTCTCACCCCCGCCTCGACCCGATTTAAAATGCCCTCGGCGACATTCTCCCCATGGATATAATGTTGGGCGATTTGGGTGACAGTGCGGTTAATGGCGAAATTATTTTGCCCCGTCGCGATCACCAAGTTGATTTTTTGCAATAGGCCATTTTCATCCACTTGGTAATGGTGAAAGAGGGTTCCCCGCGGCGCTTCACTAACGCCTACCGCTTCCGTTTGATTGACCCCCGCCTCAGCCTTTAAACGCGAGGAAAATAAATCCGGATCATCGAGCATATTTTCAATTCTTTCGAGGGAAGCGAGGATTTCGAGTAAGCGGGCATGGTGATAGAGAAACGAAGAATGAACGATGCGTCCATGCCGTTGACGATATTCCAACAGCTCCTCATCCGCTAAGGGCGTACCGAAATGATCGCAGATATTCACTCGGGCTAGGGGGCCGACTCGATAGATGCCTGTTTCCCCAAAGAGTTTGTAATAGGGGGATTTGAGGTAAGAATCTGTTTGCAGTTTTTCCCCGAGAAATTCGCGGTACTGGTTGGGGTCGAGGTTATCGCCGACGATATTGCCGTGGCTGTCGATCATCCTTAAACTGCCGTCGTAATGCTCCCAAGTGCCAAATTCCCCCACAAGACCGAGGTATAAACTTGGAAAATTACCAAAAACTTCAACTTCTTCCTGGTGAGAATCGAGAATCGTTTTAAATAATGCCAAGGCATTTCTCACCGTATTTTTCGCCTCCGGTAAGCCCTCACAGATATAGGTATGCCCTGCTTGGGTTAAAGGCGATCGCACGCCCCCAGGAATAGACCAGGCGGGGTGAACCTTTTGGCTCCCGAGGATTTTGATAATATCTTGGCCAAATTTGCGTAGGCGAATCCCTCCCCGGGCCAGGTCTGGATCAGCGGCAATCAGTCCAAAAATATTGCGGGTTTGCGGGTCCCCATCCCAGCCAAAAATCAGATCCGGGCTACTGAGATGAAAGAAGCTCAGGGCATGGGATTGGGTAATTTGGGCGAGATTGAGTAGCCGCCGCAGCTTCTCGGCTCCAGGGGGAATTTTTACTGCCAATAATTGATCGCCCGTTTTCGAGGAAGCAATCAAGTGACTCACCGGGCAAATGCCACAGATCCGCGATGTCAAAGCGGGCATTTCCCAAAAGGGGCGACCTTCACAAAATTTCTCAAAGCCGCGAAATTCCCCCACATGAAAGCGCGCTTCGGCCACTTCCCCTTGGTCATCGAGAAAAATCGAAATTTTAGCGTGGCCCTCAATGCGGGTAACGGGTTCAATAACGATGGTTTTGGACATTTGGGGCCTCAGCAATTAAGACGAAATGTTATTGGGGAAATTGAAAAACATAGAGGTGAAAAAAGGTTTTTGGATCCAGCTCAACTAGCCACTACACCAATTGTCAATGAGCAGATGGTCCATCGCCTTGGGATTTTCTTCGAGGTATTCCTCCAGGGCGGTTTTAGGAACTTTGGTGGCCTGTTGGTAGGCAACCTCTGCTTCTAACTCCTCGACCGCTGCCCAGGCTTGAGCACAAGCGCTGGAATCATGACCCTGGGTTTGGCAGATTAATTTCGCCCGGTGAATCGCTTTCTGCATTTCCGCCGTGAGGGCGATCGCCTTGGGATTTTCTAAAAAATCGCTCTTTGTGATCAGATCCGTGACAGTGATGATTCCTAGCAGTGCGTCTTTAATCACCGGGGCACTGTGGATCTGCCACTGGCCAAAAAGACGGGCCACATATTCTACGGCGAGGTCTGGATTCACCGAGATGCAAGGCTTCGTCATAATTTCGTAGACGCGGATCGTGCGGGGGTCGCGGCCATAGGCGAGCACCTTACTGCTGATATCAGTGGCCGTCACAATACCGTAGGCATCGTGGGGATGGCGGCGATCGACAATGAGAGTCTGGGTGTGGTGAGCGCGCATAGATTGGGTCGCGCTGGCGACGGTAGCCAACCCTTTGACGGTGATCACCTTAGGGTTCATGATGGCGGCAGCGGTAAGCATCGTGAGACTTTGGGACATAGAAATTTAACCAAATTTGATCATTTCGCGCCCGACCATTGCGGGTAATTTTCCCTCTAGTAGCGGGGCGATCGCCGCTTTGATCCGTTCAGCACTGGGGGGACAACCAGGCAAGTAAATATCAATAGGCACAACGGCACTGATGGGTAAAACCTTGGGTAAAAGGGGAGGGAGAATCCCACCGGGAATTTGCTGGGGCCATTGGTGCTCGTCTGTAAGTTCCCCGTAGCCCCGCTGGAGAATTTCATTTTGATCCCCTTTTTGGTTGCGAATCCCGGTGACATTGGTGGTCACAGCGCAGTCCCCGAAGGCGATCACAAGCTTGGTATTTTCTCGCACCTGCCTAAGTAGCGCTAAGTTTTCCTCATTGGCGACGGCCCCTTCTACCAGGCAGACATCAACATTTTCGGGATAGTCCTTGATATCAGAGCCAACGGGACTAAAGACCACCTCGACTTTTTGGGCCAGGTCGATGAGAAATTCATCCAGGTCTAAAAATGACATGTGACAGCCGGAGCAGCCCGCCAACCAAATGGTGGCCAATCTGATTTTCCCTTGGGTTTCTTGTGCCATTATCTTGTCCATTCCCCTTTGGTACGGGCGTTAATTAAAAATTCGAGTTTTTGGCGATCGCCTTGTTTACTGCCGACCGTGGCCCCTTTATGAAAGATGGAACCTGTCGGACAAGCATCCACACATTTACCGCAACTGGTGCAGGCTTCCACTTCGCCCCAGGACTGATTTAATCCTGAGATAATTTTGGTGTCACTGCCCCGGTTAGCCACATCCCACACATGGGCCCCTTCGATCTCGTCACAAACCCGGACGCAGCGGGTACAAAGGATGCAGCGGTTATGGTCAATGCCAAATTGCGGGTGAGAAATATCCACCTCCCGTTCTGGATGCTGATAAGGGAAACGCACATGATCCATGCCCACCTCCACGGCCATATCCTGGAGCTCGCAGTGGTCATTGGCCACACAGACGGCGCAGACATGATTACCCTCGGCAAAAAGCAGCTCCACTGTGATGCGGCGGTAATCGGCGAGCTTTTCGGTGTGGGTGTGAACGACCATCCCCTCCGCTGCTTCCGTCACACAGGCTGGTTGTAACTTATTACTCCCGTCGATTTCCACGAGGCAGAGGCGACAAGCCCCCACGTCACTGACTCCCTCTAGGTGGCAGAGGGTGGGAATATGAATGCCGGCATCCCGGGCCGCATCAAGGATCGTTTCGCCGGCGCGGGCGCTGATCAATTGGTCATTTATCGTGAGGGTATGAACGGCCATGGACTTTGCTGGTTATTGGAAAAGGGCTTGTGGAAAATTGGGTGGGTTGGAGGTCAGGCGATCGCCTAGAAAATTTAACGGTGACTCCTCCCCAAAAGCGCTTCATATTCCGGTCGGAAATAGCGCAGGGTACTGAGAATCGGATTGGGGGCACTCTGGCCCAGACCGCAGAGGCTGGCTTCTTTGACCATATAGCAAAGACTTTCCAGCAGTTCGATATCTTGGGGTTCTGCTTCTCCCTTGAGGAGTTTGCTGAGGAGGCCCGACATTTGCACTGTCCCCGCCCGGCAAGGGATACATTTACCGCAGGATTCACATTGGCAAAACTCCATGTAGAATTTCGCCACATCCACCATGCTGGTGCTTTCATCCATGACGATCATGCCCCCAGAACCCATCATGGTGCCTAGCTTGAGCAAAGAATCATATTCGATGGGAGTATCGAGAAACGCCGCGGGAATGCAACCCCCCGAAGGACCGCCGGTTTGTACCGATTTGACCGTGCCGCCGTCAGGAATGCCACCGCCCATTTGTTCGACGATCTGCCGGACGGGGGTTCCCATGGGCACTTCGATCAGGCCGTTATTTTTAACCTTGCCGGTGAGAGCGAAAACCTTAGTGCCTTTGCTTTTTTCTGTGCCAATACTGCTAAACCAGTCTGCCCCCTCCCGGATGATCGGCACGATATTGGCGTAGGTTTCCACATTGTTAATCAGGGTGGGATGACCCCAGAGACCGGACTGGGCCGGGTAGGGTGGCCTGGGTTTGGGAGTGCCCCGTTTTCCTTCGATGGAGGCGATCAGGGCGGTTTCTTCACCGCAGACAAAAGCCCCGGCCCCGATGCGGATGTCGATGGTGAAATTGAAGGGACAGTTAAAAATTTGGCTACCGAGGAGTCCTTTGCTTTTGGCCTGTTTAATTGCTTTTTCGAGGCGGGCGATCGCCAGGGGATATTCCGCTCGAATATAGATATAACCGTGGTTCGCCCCGACTGCGTAACCGGCGATCGCCATCCCTTCGAGGATGCGGTGGGGGTCACTTTCGAGCACAGCCCGGTCCATAAAAGCGCCTGGATCCCCTTCGTCAGCGTTGCAAATAATATATTTTTGGTCGCCGGGCATCTTCGCGACCGTCGCCCACTTCAGGCCCGTAGGATAGCCACCGCCCCCCCGTCCCCGCAGGCCGCTCTGGGTGATTTCTGCCACCACCTCCGTGGGCGTCATGTCTTCGAGCACTTGGTGTAACTGCCGATAGCCACCCCGGGCAATGTAGGCTTCGATCCGTTCGGGGTCAATTTTGCCGCTGTTTTCTAGAACAATTGGCTTTTGTAAGGCAAAAAATGGCGCTTGGCGATCGCATAGTTCCAGAGCTGGGCTGGGTTGCTCCCCGAGGGCCGCGTTAACAATATCGGCGGCGACCGCTGGGGTCACCTCCTGAAAACAAGTATTTTCACTCACATCTACCAGGGGGGCAAAACCGCAGAGTTTCATGCAACCAACGGGAACCACCTCCAGGCGATCGCCTAAATTTTTCGCTTTAATTTCCGCTTCCAGCTGTTCCTTTACCGCTAAACTCCCCGAGGACATACAACCAGCAGCGGTGCAACAGCGGATTTGAATTTTTTGGTGGCTGCTGTTCTCGGCTGCCGCAATTTCAAAAAGTTCGGCTAAATCGGTCATTTCTGGCGCACATCCTCAAAAAGCATGGACAAACTCAACAATTCAGGGCGAATCTCAAGGCTTAACCAATTCCTGTAGCTTAGCCAACACCATCGAAGAACTTTGTTTACCGCAGACCTCATCGTCATAAACGACCGCCGGAGCAATGCCACAGGCACCGATACAGCGAGCTGTGACTAGGGAAATTTCACCATCAGCGGTCGTTTCACCGGGTTTAATGTGGAGCTCGTGGTCAATGTCGTCGAGGAGCTGTTGGGAGCCTTTCACGTAACAGGCTGTGCCTAAACAGACCACACAGGTGTGCTTTCCTTTGGGTTTAAGGGAAAACAGATGATAGAAAGTGGCCACCCCATACACCCGACTGAGGGGCAACTTTAACCCCCGCGCGACATAGGCCAACACATCATCTTCGAGGTAACCAAAAACCTCCTGGGCCTTGTGCAGCACTTCGATCAGGGTGTCCTGGCGGTACTGGTGTCGCTTCATGGTGACTTCTAGCACCCGGAAACGTTTGTCAGCGGGGACAGCATGGGGAGTAGACATGGGTTTGTCTCGCAGGTGGTGCAGGGATCTTTTTGGAGAGGAGCGATCGCCTTTGCTCTCATCTTAAAAAGAATCAATCTTAGCGAGCAATTTAATTGTCACAATTTCGTCAGTTTTACAGAAACTCTTAAGGTTTTTCTCGGGATTGTTAAGTCTTTCAAACAAAAGTATTTATTGGATAAGTTTGATTTGCATTTTACTGACTCTTTTCTAGCAAGAGAAAAACAATTTTTAAGTTGTTTTATTCTAGGCATTTGAGATTAAAAAATAGCTTATTGTTTTAACGGAAACCTGTCTAGCAAATGCGGGGTAGCTGTTCACCACTGAGCCGTTCTAAAATGCGCGTCACGCCAAAGCTGTTTTCGAAGATCACCGGGGCGATCGCCAACTGTTCCCCAGGGCAGGCAATGTCTGTGACCCGACCAATAATCTCGGCAGTGGGCTGGTGGGTTTGCAAAATTTCGCGGCTCTGGGCGGCTTGTTCTGGCGGGACGATCGCCACAAAGCACCCCTCATTGGCAATGTGCAATGGGTCGAACCCAAAGATTTCACAGGCGCCTCGCACCGCTTCTGTGATGGGGATTTGTTTTTCATCGAGTTGAAACTGATACCCAGCGGCGATCGCCAGTTCGTTTAACACCGCCGCCAAGCCACCCCGAGTAACATCTCGTAAGCAATGGACCTCAATGCCTGCTGTTAGGAGATCTTGGACTGGTTGGACCAAAGGTGCGCAATCGCTCTCGATGGTGGTTTCTAGGGCCAAACCTTCCCGTTGGGCCATGATCGCGATGCCATGGCGCCCGAGATCGCCGCTCACCAAGATTGCATCCCCCGGTTGAATCGCCCCTGGGTAAATTTTTGTCGGTGAGGCGATCGTCCCAATCCCTGAAGTATTGATAAAAATGCCATCTCCTTTACCCCGCTCCACCACCTTTGTATCCCCTGTCACGATTTGAACGCCCACTGTCTGGGCTGCCGCCGCCAAAGAATGCACCACCTGCCAGAGGGTTTCCATGGGCAGTCCTTCTTCGAGGATAAAACCAACACTAAGATACAACGGCTTGGCCCCAGCCATCGCCAGATCATTGACTGTGCCATAGACTGCCAACTTGCCGATGTCTCCCCCAGGAAAAAAGAGGGGCTGCACCACATAGGAATCTGTCGTGAAGGCCAAATCACCGGCGGGGGCCATTAACTGGGCGGCATCATGACCGGTGCACGTTTGCCCAAAGGTCGCCCCAAACATTTTGTCGATGAGATCCTGCATCAGTTTGCCACCGCCCCCATGGGCCAGCAGTACCTGGGGAGAGGTTTGTCGGGGGATAGGACAGGTCAAGTCCATAGCTACAGAACTTTGTTTCAAGGGGTCTGCGTCTAAAGGTAGCGTTTCTGCGATCGCAACGGCCCTAGGCGCAACAATATTTGGCAATGGTGGGCGATCGCCTGCCCTCACTTAAGGTTCGTTCTGAGACAGTCCAAGGTCTGGGAGATAGGGTAACCTGGATTGAGAATTTGAGCTTCACACAGAAGGAGTT
Source organism: Picosynechococcus sp. NKBG15041c (assembly GCF_055380235.1). Taxonomy (NCBI): domain Bacteria; kingdom Bacillati; phylum Cyanobacteriota; class Cyanophyceae; order Chroococcales; family Geminocystaceae; genus Picosynechococcus; species Picosynechococcus sp. NKBG15041c. Next base: position 2,693,957 of record NZ_AP040363.1, on the reverse strand, counting down.
TTCCCATGAGTTACCGCATGTCTCGCCGCGCCTATGCTGAAACCTATGGCCCCACAGTGGGAGACAAGGTGCGTTTGGCGGATACGGAACTGTGGCTAGAGGTGGAGCGGGATTATACAACCTACGGCGATGAGGTGAAATTTGGCGGCGGTAAGGTAATCCGCGATGGCATGGGTCAGTCGGCTGTTACCCGGGCAGATGGGGCAGTGGATGTGGTGATTACCAATGCGCTAATTGTCGATTGGTGGGGCATCGTCAAGGCAGATATCGGCATTAAGGACGGCAAAATTTGCAAGATTGGCAAGGCCGGCAACCCTGATATTCAGGACAATATCGACATTATCATTGGCCCTAGCACCGAGGCGATCGCCGGAGAGGGTCACATTGTCACAGCAGGCGGCATCGATACCCACATCCACTTTATTTGTCCGCAGCAAATTGAAACGGCTTTGGCTTCGGGGATTACCACGATGATCGGCGGTGGAACTGGCCCTGCAACGGGAACGAATGCCACCACCTGCACCCCTGGGGAATGGAATATGTACCGGATGCTCGAGGCTGCTGAGGCTTTCCCGATGAACCTTGGTTTTACGGGCAAAGGGAATAGTGCCAAACCTGAGGGACTGATTGAACAGGTCAGAGCGGGGGCGATCGGACTGAAACTCCATGAAGATTGGGGGACAACGCCTGCCACCATTGACACCTGTCTCAGCGTTGCCGATGAATTTGACGTACAGGTTGCCATCCACACGGACACCCTCAACGAAGCCGGTTTTGTCGAAGATACGATCGCCGCCTTTAAAAATCGTGTAATTCACACGTACCATACCGAAGGGGCTGGGGGCGGTCATGCGCCAGATATCATCAAGGTTTGCGGCGAGGCGAATGTGTTGCCTTCTTCTACGAATCCGACCCGTCCCTACACGATCAACACCCTCGAAGAACACCTCGATATGTTGATGGTTTGTCATCACCTCGATAAAAGCATTCCTGAGGATGTCGCCTTTGCAGAGTCGCGGATTCGGCGGGAAACCATCGCAGCAGAGGATATTTTGCACGATTTAGGCGCATTTAGTATGATTTCGTCTGATTCTCAAGCAATGGGTCGCGTCGGTGAAACGATTATTCGCTCATGGCAAACCGCCCACAAAATGAAAGTTCAGCGCGGCGCACTCCCCCAAGAATCTGACGATAACGACAATTTCCGCATCCGTCGCTACGTCGCCAAATACACGATTAATCCCGCCATTACCCACGGTATTGCCAATTATGTCGGTTCCGTGGAAGAAGGAAAATATGCCGATCTTTGCCTCTGGAAACCCGCATTTTTTGGCGTAAAACCGCAACTCGTGATTAAAGGTGGCTTCATTGCTTATGCGCAAATGGGTGATGCCAACGCGAGTATCCCCACACCGCAACCTGTTCACGGGCGATCGATGTTTGCCAGTTTTGGTAAAGCGTTAAATGCCACTTCTTTTACCTTTATTTCTCAGGCGGCAATGGAGAATGATGTTGCGAAAAAATTAGGCTTACAAAAGACTATTTTACCTGTGAGTAATTGCCGTAATCTCAGCAAGCTCGACCTCAAGTTAAATGATTATCTGCCTAAAATGGAAGTAGATCCCGAAACTTATCAGGTGCGTGCTGATGGAGAAATACTTGTCTGCGAACCTGCAACCGTTTTACCGATGGCACAGCGTTACTTTCTTTTTTAGAATTATTGATTAGAGAATATTTGAAAAACAACGCTTTTTTTTACTATACGAAAAACAAAATAAATTGTATTTTTTCATCATTCTGACAGGGAAATATCACCCTACTAATAAGCCATTCTGCGCCATGTAACTGAGGAGCCAACTGGCCATGGTTGCCCGTCGGGTCAGACGTGGAATCAGTTGATCGATGGTGTAACCTTTGAAGCCCATTTTTTCTTTCAGAAGCGCTTTGTAAGGCTTGGGAATGGCGCGGGTGAGCTGCACCGTGGGGGGACGCTCCTCGATAAATTTGGGAGGTTCTGGGTATTTTTCGGCCCAAGCCGGATCGACTAAATCGAGCTGCCAACACTTTTCTATTTCGTCATAGCGGTAGCCGAGATAGTGCCATACCAGGTGGTGCAGAGTGTCATCATCGAGGGTATCGTCGAGGATCTGCTGAATTGTATCGGTCGTCAGGGGAGGTAAAGGCACCATGTACGAAAAGAAATTACTACGGTCAATACTTGGTGTTTAATTTTAGGCGATCACCTGCCATTGCTAAAACCGAGAACTATGGCCCTGGAGGGGGACAAATTGCACGGCGATCGCCTTTTCCATAGCCAGATCAGTGCTGGTTTTATGGAGAACCTCTAAACGTTGACCAATAGTTCCTACAGGGATAATCAGGTGGCCACCCACAGCTAACTGTTTTAAAAGCGGCTGGGGCCGATGATCTGGGGCGGCAGTGACAAGGATGGCATCGTAAGGGGCAAATTCCGGCCAGCCCTGGTAACCATCACCAATTTTGTAATGGATATTTTGATAACCCAAATGTTTAAGGCGATCGCCCGCCTGTCGAGCAAGGTCGGGAATAATTTCAATAGTAAAAACTGTCTGGGCAATTTCCGCCAGGATCGCCGTTTGATAACCGCAACCTGTGCCAATTTCTAGCACCCGACTCCCCGAATTGAGTTGGGCAGCCTCAGTCATGTACGCAACGATGTAGGGCTGAGAAATAGTTTGACCATGGCCAATATCGAGGGGTTGATCGGCGTAGGCAAAATTTTGGAGTAAAGGCGGCACAAAGCAGTGACGGGGGACTTTGTGGAGGGCTTCTAGGACTGCGCAATCCCGAATGCCCCGGGCGATGATCTGCTGGGTCACCATTTTTTGGCGCGCGGCCACAGTTGGATCTGTTAAAAAGTCATCAGTTGGTGGAAGATCCATCGGTAAGTTGTGAGGATCAAAACATTGACGCACTCACTCGCCTCCTACCTCTATTTTACTGCGGACTTTTAGAGGAAACTGGGCCGCTGCTGCTGGGTTGTGGCCAAGAGGTTCGCGATCGCCTCCCAGTCTTCCTGTTCGATGAGGGCGATCGCCTGGTCTAACTGCGCTCGGTAGCCAGCCAGAGAGTTTAAGAGCGCTTGCCGATTTCCCTGGGCCATCATTAACCCCAATTCTGGATTGCCACCTCCTACTCGACTGGTATCGCGAAAGCCTGAACTGGCGATCGCCTGGGCCATCTGCAAAATTTCAGAATTTGTTTCTGACCCACAAGCCGCAATTAAACTGGCACTGACATAGACAGGCAGGTGAGAAATCCAGGCCACCGCCTGGTCATGGATCTGTGGAGCGCAGCAATAAAAGCGGCTCTGGAGGAGTGCGATTAAACCCTTAAGCGTTTCCACCGCATCAGGGGGCGTTTCAGGGGTCGGTGTCACAACGTAGGGGGCATCGATGAATAAGCCAGGAATCGCGGCGTCAATGCCCTGCTCGGCAGTGCCCGCCATGGGATGTCCGCCGACAAAGTTAGGCCACAAGGGGGCGATCGCCTGGACAATTTCTCCCTTTACCGAGGCCACATCCGTCAAAATCGTCGTGGGTTTCAGGTGGGGAATGAGCGCTTGGGCTGTAGGCACAATGGCCTTAATGGGCGCACAGAGAAACACCACATCTGCTGTCTGGAGGAGCCCCATCTCTGTGCTTGCTCTGGTCACAATCCCCTTCGCCAACGCAGTTTCGCAAGTGGTGGCCTTGCGGGATACCCCCAACACTTCTAAGCCTTTTTCCCGGAAGGCGATCGCCAAAGATCCACCAATTAAGCCCAGCCCAACAATGCCAATTTTCATAAACCCTTATTCCAAAAAAAATTCCCCAGATCACGGTGGCGATCGTCAATTCCAAAACCTACCATTATTGTTGGCAACTGATTCAAAAAAAATTCCCTAGATCACAGTGGCGATCGAGGGAGGTAATAACGAAAAAATATTGTTAAATTGTGCCGGAACCACGCCTAGATTTCACCGCGAATTTCTTCGACGACCCCATCGCGCATTACCAATTCAATATTGAGCTTGCGCACCAAGTTATCCCCGACCTTCACTGCCGCAAAACCCTCCAGTTGACCCTGGGCCACCTCTTGATCTAGCTCTAGGGTTTGGAGCTGTTGTAACTGTTGCAGCACCTGATTTTTCTTTTCAAGAATTTCACGCTTTCTCTGGTTCACCTGGAGCTGGACATTCTCAATTTGTTGTGCCACCTGGGGCGTATTGCCCTGCTGCTGGAGTTCCCCAATGGTGCGATTTCCCTGGGCATCAAGCTGCTGCAGTTGGTCATCAAAGGCTGCAATTTGCCCTTGGAGCTGTTGTTGCACCTCCTCTTTCCAGCGGGGGGTCACAATCACTTTGAGATTGATCGGGCGTTTTACGGTGAGGGTGGGTAGTTGGTTGCCGTCCATGTAAATGTTTTCCTAGAGGAAATAATGATGAAGTTTTTTCTTAAAAATCAGTGGGCAGAAACTGCTCCATCTGTAAAATACCCCCAGATTAGCATCAATCCTCACCCATTCCCTTGGGCTTTTGGGTCTAGTCTTTACGGTATAGGGAGCTGATCAAAGATGCATATTTTTCAGTGACAACTAGACGCTTGACCTTGAGGGTTTGGGTCATCAGGCCATTTTCGATCGAAAATGGCTCTAGAATGAGCGCAAAATCAGTGATGCGATCATCAGGGCGATAACCAGGCCGGTTCTGAATTTCGCGGTTGAGCTCTTGCTTAAATAAGTTCAACACGGGCTTACTGTACAAATCTGTCTGGGGTAGGGTTTCTTGGGGAGTGCCCGGCCCCGGTAACTGTAGACCCAGGTTGCTCTCGGTGACCCACTGCTGAAGTACATCAAGATTCGGCACAATTAAGGCCCCCAACGATTTTTCATCCTGACCCACCAACATAATCTGATCGATGTAGGGGCTACGGACACAGGCATCTTCAATGGGTTGTGGTTCGATGTTTTCGCCGTTGGTGAGGACGATTGTATCCTTTGCCCGGCCAGTCAAAACCAGATCACCGAGGGGGGTAATCCAGCCGAGGTCACCACTATCAAACCAGCCTTCGGGGTCGATCGCCTTAGCAGTGGCCTCGGGTTTACGGTAGTAGCCTTGCATCACCTGGGGGCCACGGATGAGCACAAGACCCTTCTGGCCCTGGGGTAGAGGCTGGCGGGTTTCAAGGTCCACGATCCGAATTTCAGTACCTTTGAGGGCGGGGCCAGCGGAACCCCGGACATTTTGTTCGGGGCGGCGGGCATTGGTCACAGGCGATGTTTCAGTGAGGCCGTAGCCGACGAGGATATTGATGCCAACAATTTCAAAAAAGGTGTCGATATGTTGGGCCAGGGAGCCGCCACCGCTGATCACGTAGCGAATTTTGCCACCAGTGGCACTGCGAATTTTTTGGTAAACCAGTTTGTTCCCCAGGGCATGGAGCGGCGCCAGGGCGATCGCCTTCACCTTATTGACGGCCCGACTGAGGGGAGAAACAGAGAAATGTTCCAAGCTGCGGTTCTGGGCAATGCGTTGGGCGAGGACGTAATTTTGGGAACAGGTGAGGAAGAAGTTCACTAATTTTTGTTTTTTCGCCGGCTGTTCCCGGAGATTTTTTTGCACCCCTTCGTAAATCGATTCCCAAATGCGTGGCACGGCGACCATGTAACCGGGTTTGTAGGTCTGGAGGTCTTTTTTGATGTTGCGGATATTGGTGTAAATCTGGGTACAACCCTGGGAGAGTAGAAAATATTCAGCGGCTCGCTCGTAGGAATGCCAAGTGGGGAGGATGCTCAGGGTAACATCGCCCGGATTGGGTTGGATCACCTGGTCGAGGTTACGCACTTGATACAAGACATTGCCATGGGACAGCATCACCCCCTTAGGCTTTCCCGTCGTGCCTGAGGTGTAGATTAAAGTCATCAGATCCTGGGACGATCGCTCCGGCATCTTCAACTCCTCTTGGGAGCCGAGGGCCATCAACTGGGAAAAATTAAAAATCGGGAGTTCTGTGTCAGGCACGGCCTCATCAGTGAGAAAAATGACTGCCCGGGGTTGCAGATCAATTATTTCTGGGCTGAGGCGTTCAAAGGTTTGACGGTCTTCGACGATGAGAAACCGACTTTCACTATCACTGTAGATATAGAGCAGTTCTTGTTTTTCTGCCTGGGATGAACGTACTGCATTGACAGCACCAGCGGCGATACTACCTTGGTCGGCGATGAACCAGCGGGGACTGTTATCGGCGATGAGGGCAACTTTTTCCTCAGGTTGGAGACCAAGAGCCTGGAGACCGGCGCCAAATCGTTGAATATCTTGCCATAGCTGGCGATAGGTTAGTTTAAATTCTGGCTCACTGTGGGGATTGTAGAGGGCCACAATGTCACCGTATTGGTCAGCGGCGATCGCCCAAATTTCGGATAGAGATTGGATTTTGTCGTAGGGGGCAGCAGTGCGCATGGCTATTTCATCTCAGGGGCAAAAGGTCAGCCAAAATTCTGGCTACAATCCTACTCTAAAACTAGACTGGGCCCATCTCCCCAAAAGTAGACAGTTTCTCAACTGTTCCCAGGGCCGAGCCTCCATCAACATTTCTTGACGAACCCAAAGGGCGATCGCCCCGAGTACCTTGACCAAACCAGAGGGGCGCTTATAATGATTTTTTTGCCACGGCAAGGAGCGGAAAACAGCATGAATGCACTCAAGGGTCGGGATCTGCTGAGCATTGCAGACCTAAGCAGCAGCGAAATCACGTCATTACTCAACCTAGCGGCGGATCTCAAACAGGGAAAAATCACTCCCACTTGCCCAAAAACCCTTGGTTTGTTGTTCTACAAGGCCTCCACCCGTACCCGCGTTTCTTTTACCGTGGCGATGTATCAATTGGGCGGCAATGTCATTGACCTAAACCCCAACCGCACCCAGGTGGGCCGGGGCGAACCGATCGAAGATACCGCTAGGGTGCTCGACCGTTACCTCGATATTCTGGCGATTCGCACCTTTGACCAGCAGGATCTCGAAACCTTTGCAGACTACTGCGAAATGCCGATTATCAATGCCCTCACCGACCTGGAGCATCCCTGTCAGATGTTGGCAGATCTCCAAACGATGCAGGAAACCTTTGGCCAACTAGAAGGCTTGACCATGACCTACGTGGGGGATGGCAATAATGTCGCCCATTCCATTCTCCTTGGTGGGGCTCTGGTGGGGATGAATATTCATATTGCTACCCCTAAGGGCTATGAACCCAGCCCGGAGATCGTCGCCCAGGCCAAGGCAATCGCCGGCGATCGCAGTCGGATTCTCATTACCCATGACCCCAAGGAAGCCGCCGAGGGCTGCCATGCAATCTATACCGATGTGTGGGCCAGCATGGGCCAAGAAAACCTTGCCGACAGCCGAATTCCCATTTTTCAGCCCTACCAAGTGAATGCCGAATTGATGGCCCTCGCCGACAAAGAGGCGATCGCCCTCCACTGCTTACCCGCCCACCGGGGTGAAGAAATTACAGCTGAAGTGATGGAGGGGCGCCAGTCAAAAATCTGGGACCAAGCCGAAAACCGGATGCACGCCCAAAAAGCCCTGATGGCCAGTCTCCTCGGTGTCGTCTAATTGCCAAACCTAGGTTAGCGGAGGGTGATTTGTAACTGAAGATCACTCATCCCCCACATCCGAAAAAACTTTTGGGACAGTTCAAAACTCGCCTCCGTCATATCCCCATCCGGGGCAACAATCCCTCCCTCTAGGTAACGGCCCCCATCAGTCACCAAATCCAGTCGCTGTTGATTATTGTCTAGGGGAGTCAAGACCAACTTGCCCCGGGCGAGGGTTTGTCCCGCACGACTGATAATGGCACATCGCATCTTTGAGCAGCTCTCCTTTCGATCTTCACAAAGAACCTGAGTATAGCGGAAAGCTGTAGTGCCCAGACAACTGTTGGGGGGAATTTTCACCTGTTTTCCCCCAGGCAATCTTGCTAGGATACAAAGCACTGTAATCTAGCTTTTTGAGATACAACACCACCATGACCGATAAAGTCGTCAAAACCGATGCTGAATGGCAGGCACAGCTTTCCCCAGAAGCCTACAAGGTAGCCCGCAAACATGGCACCGAACGGGCTTTTACTGGCGAATACCATGACTTCAAAGGAGAGGGCACTTACAACTGCGTTTGTTGTGGTAACCCTCTATTTACCTCGGATACTAAATTTAACTCTGGCACTGGTTGGCCGAGCTATTGGCAACCGGTCAATGACACTGCCATCACCGAAAAAAGTGATTTCAGTTTCTTCATGAAACGCACGGAGGTGCTCTGCTCCAAGTGTGATGCTCACCTGGGTCACGTGTTCAATGACGGGCCACCTCCCACAGGCTTGCGTTATTGCATCAATTCCGTTGCCCTAAAGTTTGAACCCAAAGCTGAGTAAGTCAAGAACACCCCTTTAGCTTCCACCCACGCTTGTTCCCTTCCGTGGGAGGAGCTAGGAGAGGGTCTCCCAACAACCATTGCGCCCCTCACCCTTACCTCAACCAACCCATGAAAGTTCACCTTGCGTTGACCATTGGCGATCCGGCAGGTATTGGCCCAGAAGTTCTGCTCAAAGCCCTTGCTGATCCTGAAATTTGTCAGCTCTGTGATCTGACAGTGGTTGGCGATCGCCTAGTGCTCGAAAAAACCTATCAGCACCTCAAAACTAAAATCGAGTCGCCTCTCCTGGATCCGGTCAAGCTGAATATCCTTGAGCCGAGCGGCAGTGATCTCCTAAAAAATTTCACCTGGGGAGGAGGCTCTGCCCACACGGGCGATCGCGCGTTTCAGTATCTCGATACGGCGATTCAAAACACCTTGGCCGGAAAATTTACGGGGATTGTCACCGCCCCGATCGCCAAGTCTCTCTGGAAGGCAGCTGGCTACGATTATCCCGGCCAAACGGAAGTCCTGGCCCAAAAGACAAAAACAAAGCGCTATGGCATGGCTTTTATCGGGCGATCGCCTTATACAGGCTGGACATTACGCACCCTGTTGGTGACCACCCATATTCCCCTAAACCAAGTGGCGGCCACTCTCAAGCCAGCCCTAATGGATTTAAAACTAGACTTACTCCTAGACTCCCTCGATCAAGATTTTGGAGTAAAAAATCCCCAGGTGGCGATCGCCGGACTAAACCCCCACAGTGGCGAAAATGGCCAATTGGGAACCGAAGAGGTGGACTGCTTAAATCATTGGTTAGACCAAGCCCGCCAACGCCATCCCCAAACAACATTGTTGGGGCTCTATCCCCCCGACACCATGTGGGTCAAAGCTGGTAAGGCTTGGTATGGTTGCCCCGAATTTCAGCCCGCCGCCGATGCTTACCTCGCCCTGTACCATGACCAGGGATTGATTCCGGTCAAGCTGATGGCCTTTGACCACGCGATCAATACCACCATTGGGCTGCCCTTCATTCGTACTTCGCCTGACCATGGTACGGCCTTCGATATTGCGGGCCAGGGTATTGCTAGTCCTACCAGCATGCAGGAAGCGATCAAACTCGCTGCCCAAATTAGCAGTCAGCGCCTGGCCACCACTGGCCCCCTACTTCTAACCCGCCGAGATCGCTCGTCGCTTGGATAATTGGGGTTTTGTCTGGGGCAAAAAGTTCCAGGGAAATATGACCCCGCAGGGTATCTTGGCAGCAGAACCGTAGACCCCGGTGGGTAGGTGCTCGCAGCGGTTGCCCTGGTAAGTCTGTTGTACCGGTGAGCTGCACCGTAAACCCTTGGCGATCGCCTGCGGTCATTTCCCAAGAGCCCCAGGGAGACACTTGCCAATGGACGGTGCTATTCCAGGGGGCAAATTCATAAAAAGTGCCCCGGTGGTGAATCCCGATTAAGCCCACTTCTTCTTCGGTGGCTAAAATCTGGCGGATGCCCCCAGCGGCAGTGAGGGCCAAATCTTGTTCTTCTTGGAAAGCATTGCAATTGAGCCAAAACCAAGCCTTAGGGAAGGATTTACCCCAATTTTTTTCGCTGTAGGCCGGGGCGTCAGTAAATTCATAGCGCTGACCCCGCCATTCGATCCAACCGCTGCTCAACCCATGGGCGAGTAATACCTGCCAACCGGGGTCATAGATCGGCAAAAACGCGTACCAGTGGGCCGTCGGTTTTTTCGGGATGCCCCAACCGTAGATTGGCTGAGTTTCGTAGCACCATTGGCAAATATCGCCGGTGACGGGGTCGATAATTTTGCCCTGATTGAGGGTAGCTGTCGCTTGGTAGCCTTCCGCAATGTTGTCATGAAAAACCCGGGGCGCGAGGAGTTGGGGGGATAAATTTGGGGGACAGTGCTGCCAATGGCCGAGGGCGAGGCGCTGGTGATCGGCCCAAAAATACTCCACGTTGGGTAGGGTACGCCATAGATATTCGTCCTGGAGGCCCAAAATTTGCACCGCACCACCACTATGGGGGCGATCGCCCAGGGGGTCCTCAAGGGAATACATAAAGGCAAAGTTATCCCGTAGCCCAGGCAAAGTAATGCGAAAGTACCACCCTTCAAAAAAGCGGGGGGTGCGGTGATCCCAGTGGTAGCCGCTGTGGGGCGGTTCGACAAATTTCATAAAGGAGAGCTGACAGGGAATATACAGTCTAAGTCACAAACAGTTTTGAACAGCTCAGGGGAGACCCCCTTCTCTGGGAGAAGTATTTAAGGGAGGTGGCTTTTGGGGGGTTTCTTTGAGGGCAGGGACTGGGGGAGAGTTTTCTGTAGCCCATAAGAAAACTCTCTTAACTCCTCTGGGCAACTTAATTTAGATCGCCCTTTAATTTTTTTTCTGAAGGGAGATCCTAGTCTGGGTGCTGGCGATACCAGGCGATCGTTTCTGTTAGCCCCTGACGTAGGGAGGCGATCGCCTCAAAGCCAAATTTTTCCTTGGCCCTCTGGGTGTCAAGACAGCGGCGGGGCTGACCATTGGGCTTGTCCGCTTCCCAAATAATTTCCCCTTCAAAATCCATCAGCTCACAGATCAGCTCAACTAAAGCTTTGATCGAAATTTCTGTATTTGTGCCTAGATTGACAGGATCGGCTTCGTCATATTTTTGGGTTGCGAGGACAATCCCCCGGGCCGCGTCGGTGACATAGAGAAACTCTCGGGTCGGGCTACCATCTCCCCAAACCTTGAGCTCCTTTACCCCATCCCGTTGGGCTTCATATACTTTCCGGATCAAAGCCGGGATAACATGGGAGCTTTCCGGTTTGAAATTATCCCCGGGGCCATAGAGATTGACCGGAAGCAGATAGATACCATTAAAGCCATATTGCAGACGGTAGGCTTCGAGCTGCACAAGCAGCGCTTTTTTCGCAATCCCATAGGGGGCATTGGTTTCCTCTGGATAACCCGCCCAGAGATCTGCCTCTTTAAATGGCACTGGGGTAAATTTTGGGTAGGCGCAGATGGTGCCGACACAGACGAATTTTTCGACCCTTGTTTCGTAGGCGCTATGGATTAGTTGTGTACCCATCATCAAATTGTCGTAGAACAATTCAGCGGGTTTTTCGCGGTTTAGACCGATGCCACCCACATGGGCTGCTAGGTGAATAATGATGTCTTGGCCTTGGACGGCCTTTTGACAGGCTTCAAGACGGCGTAGGTCACAGGTCTGGGAACGGGGTACTGTGATATTTTCTGACTTAGCGCCCGCCTGGATAAGTTGGGCGATTACCTCTTGACCAAGGAAGCCAGCGCCACCAGTGACGAGGATTTTTTTCTGGGAAAGATCGAGCATAGAATTTGGGGAGGAAAGGGCATCGTGATTATTCTACGAGATCTATTGTCTCCAGGTGCCGAAATAAATCGGCAAGAATCGTGTTAGAAAACAACAGTCCCTCTGGATCAGTGAGGGCAAGACGGCCGGAATCACCAGGGGACAGGGTGGCCCATTTTTTTTGAAAAGCGGGTTGAAGGATTTCTAGGAGGCGATCGCCGATGTCTTGGCCAAACGCTGTGATCAGCTGGGAGAGTTCTAAACCTTCGGTTAGGCGGAGGCCCAACATCAAGGTCTCTAGGAGGCGATCGCTTGTCGTCAACGGTTCTACATCGAGCCTGCCCTGGTTTTGTTCATATTGCTCGACCCAGGTGTAATATTCTGCGCGGGTACGAGGCCGGGAAAAGCGTTGATTTTGTGTGAAACTGGCAGCTCCCATTCCAAAACCATAGTAAGGGCGATTTTCCCAGTAGATCCGGTTGTGACGGCACTGGTGACCCGGTTTGGCGTAGTTTGAGATTTCATAATGCCCATAACCTGCTTGGCGGAGGGTTTTGCTGGCGAGGCGATACATGGCCGCTGCATTTTGGTCGGAGGGGAGGGGGCGCTCGCCGGGTTCATACTGCTTACCAAAGGGAGTTTGGGGTTCGATCACCAGGTCATAGCAAGAAATGTGATTGGGCTCTAGGGCGATCGCCTGATCGAGGGAAGCTTGCCAATCGGCCAGGGTCTGATCGGGCAACCCCGAAATCAGATCCAAACTCCAGGGGATGTGCGATCGCCTCAGGTGATCACACGCAGTAAATATATTTATTACCCTGTGCGATCGCCCACATTTTTCGAGTAAATGGTCCTGAAAACTTTGTACCCCAAGACTTAAGCGGGAAACACCAATATTTTTGTACTGAATCAACTGTTCTAAAGAAAAAGTACCAGGATCAATTTCGAGGGAAATTTCCGCCCCTGGAGCAATGCCAAATTGCCGCTCAAGGAGCTTTAATACTTCCTCCAGCAGATCCACCGGAAACAGCGAAGGAGTCCCCCCCCCAAAAAATACGGTTTCTAACGGCCCCCCGAGAACAGGGGTTGTCTGAATCTCCCGGCAGAGCCAAGCCCCATAGGTCTCCATTTGGGCGCGAATCCCTGGGGTCTGCTTTTCCCCGGTCACCGTAATCGGAAAATCACAATAAAAGCAGCGGCGTAGGCAGAAAGGTAAATGGAGATAAGCACTGGTAACCACAGTCAAAAAAGCCTCAAAAATAGGGCCGGAACGGCAGCAGCAAAATAGAGATATGTCGAGAATTCAACAAGAGCGAAAGGAAAACAAACCCCACCGATATAATGAGGACATTATTCCTGCAATTATCCTAAACCCCCCATCCCTCCCAAAGCTGGGATTGTTAGTCGGGTCAGACCTATGTTCGATATTTTTCTTGTCTTAATCTTTGTTGTGGCGATCGCCCTTGTGGGATTTGATGTCATCGACCTCCTGCCTGCCTCCGTGCGCGACCAAGCCTCCAATATCGAAGCGCTCCGTTGGGTAGGGGCTGGCTTTGCCTCCCTACTAGGTCTTTCCTTGGGTTTATTGGCCCAGAGCACCTACCGTCGTTTAGAACAACAGTTTCGTCAAACCCCCATCGAAATCATTGTGACCCGGGCTGTGGGTTTAGTGATCGGCCTCCTGGTGGCCAACCTGATGCTCGCACCGATCTTTTTGCTGCCGATCCCCCTAGAATTTGGGTTCCTCAAACCCACCTTTGCAATTCTCGGTAGCATTAGTTTTGCCTACCTGGGCGTGAGCCTTGCCGATGTCCATGGTCGCAGTTTTCTGCGCTTGATTAATCCCAATAGTCTTGACACTCTCCTCGTCGCCGAGGGGACACTCCGCCCTTCTCCTACAAAAATTATCGATACCAGTTGCATTATTGATGGTCGTCTCGAAGAACTTTTAAAAACAGGATTTATTGAAGGACAAATTTTAATTCCAATTTTTGTACTCAATGAATTACAGCAGCTGGCCGATGCTAGCAACGACCAAAAGCGCGCGAAGGGTCGTCGGGGCTTAGATATTCTCCAGAGTATGCAAAGTCGTTTTCCAAAGCGAGTTTCAGTCAATCCAGCTGATTATGAAGATATTGCCACCGTTGATGCAAAACTAGTGCACCTTGCCCAGGAAATTAATGGCATTCTTTTTACCAATGATTACAATCTCCAAAAGGTTGCTAATCTACAAAATGTTGAAATTTTAAATATTAATGATCTTGCCCAGGCCATCCGCCCTATTTATCTTCCTGGGGACAATCTAGATGTCAAAATTCTGAAGCAGGGTAAGGAAGAGCATCAAGGGGTTGGTTACCTTGAAGACGGTACCATGGTTGTCGTTGAGGAAGGGGATAAATTCATGGGTACAGATGCTGCGGTGACGGTGACTTCTTCTTTACAAACTTCGGCAGGACGAATGATTTTTGCCAAGCTTAGTGCTTCCCTTGCAGTGGAATAAACATCCTTTTTCGTCTTTTTTTAGGGGCAAATCGACAAATAAATGCCAAGCCAATATTTCTTGAAATTTCGATACTTTTGTCTCAGTTTTTTCTTAGGCTTGGGTGTTGTTAGTTGTGGCGATCGCCCCCCAGAAACGGAGCTGTCAATGCCCCCCGTAGCGGAGGAAGCTGACCCTGGAAAGATTGAGCAGCCGATTCCAGTCCCCGCTGCCCCGCCGCCTTTGGTCAATTCTCAGACAGCCCTCTCGACCCAAGAGGCGATCGCCGCCTATACATCCCCCGACCTCAGCACAGAGATCATCCCAGAGCTGATTGAGAATCAGACATCTCTGGGTCTTTGCCCAGAATTTCGCTTTGATGCCGAGCTCACAGAAGCCGCCTCCAATGTCTATCGCGTTGGAGAAAATGACTATCTTGTTCATCTTGTATGCGGCTCGAGCGCCTATCAGCTTCTACAAGATTATTTTCTTTACCAGAAAACAACAGCGCAACCCGATTTAACACCACTCCCGGTTACTTATTTTTATCAAAATGCAAATGGGGAATTAACCCAAGAAACTGATACAATCATGGCCGGTTATTCCGAGTATGACCCAGCCACAAAAACAATCAGTATTTTCACTAAAGCAAGGGGATTGGGAGACTGTGGCAGTTTGGGATTTTACAAATTTACAGGGACAGAATTGCGCCTAGAACGCTTCTTAATGAAAAACGAATGTGATGGAAATTATATTGAACCAATCGATTACCCCCAGGTCTATCCCTAGGTCGTAATTGGCTTATTTTAAACCTTGTATAAGGGACTGCACGATTAGCCAAAATAGCCCCAAAATAAGACACAATGGAAAAGTATTCTTGGTTCCCGTTGTGAGTCCATCGTCCATGGAACAGAAAAATCTCAAAGCTTACCTTGACCTCGTACAAAAACTCCTCAACTGCCGCCGTGGGGAAGAATGGATCGTCCTACGCCACAATGAGCAATTGGTTGATGCCAAATTTATTGAAGTGATGGAACAGGTGGCCAACTACCTGGCAACAGAAGGGGAGTTAAACGGCGCTCGCTACCTCCATAATTGGGCCGGGAAATTGCACCATATTTTGACTCAACAGCCTGAGGTTCAAGCTAAGCCAGACGCCACAACCCAAGCCTATGCTCAACTGATTGAAGCTTTATTAAAATGTCCCCAGGGGGAAGAACAGCGACTTCTTGAAGCAAATCAAAGCTTGGTGACCCCTGACTTGGTGAAATTTATGGGAGAGGTGGCTCATCAATTTGAGAGACAAGGCGATCGCCAAACGGCCACTTACCTGGGGGATCTTGCAACCGCTGTTAACCGCACTTGGATCCAGACCCATGATTTTCAACCCAACCTCCAAAAGGCCAATCAGTTAGCCCCAGATCCTTGGGAAGATGCATCTGAAGCTCAGGTGGATTCTGAGGTATCCCAGTCCGTCGAGTCCCCAGAGGGACCTGCACCAGAACCTTTACCTGAGGTGGCATCAGCCCCCCAAGCTGAAACCCCAGAGGACTCGATTTTTTCCCTAGGGCAGGCAGTGCAAGATCTCAGTGTTCAGGTGCAGGCGATCGCCCAGAGTTTAGCCCGCTTAGAAACGGCGGTTACCGCCTCCCTCAAACCCAATAATCCTTTAGCCTATTTAGAAATTTTAGAAAAAGCAGCGGCGGCAGGTTGGATGATTACTTCAGAGGAAGTGGAGCAGCTAATCGGTGTCAAACCTGTAACAGCAAGAGGGCAAGATATCTTTGAGCGGGGAAATTGGCGTTTTCTAAAGGCCGGAAAAATCGGCGCCCAAACAGGTTGGCATGTGGAAAAAATCCATTAAGCACCCTTAAATTCGACTGAATTTAAGGTTGTTATTGGTCTGTTGCCAACGTAAAAGAGAAATTGGCCTCCCCGTTGTCCAGGTCGGTAGTCCTAAGGCTTTGCGCGGGGCAATGGTTCCTAGGGCGATCGCCTCCTCTGGGTCACAGATTCCCCAGCGCACTAGATTTTTTGCCCCCTCAAATAGGGGTGAGGTTGTACCAGAAAGTGTGCCATCTTCTAGGCGAGCGGTCCCCTTTGTAACAGTAATTTGGCGATCGTCCCAAGGGTAGACACCATCCGGTAAGCCCATGGGGGCAAGGGCATCACTGACCAAAAAAGGTGCCGCTGCCGCCCGTAAAAAAACTGTTAACATCGTTCGGTTCACATGCTGACCATCGGCAATCAAACCACAGTACACATCCGGATAGACCATCGCTGCCCCTAGCAAACCTGCTTCCCGGTGATGCAAACTGGGCATCGCGTTAAAGGCGTGGGTGACCATTGTTGCACCACTGGCAAAAGCTTGGTTTGCCTGCATTTCTGTGGCGAGGGAGTGGCCTAAACTGACGACAATCCCCAAAGAGTTGAGATATTCTACACATTTATTACTAGGGTCAAGTTCAGGGGCGAGGGTGACAATTTTAATCAGGGGGGCAAATTCACCAATGACCTGTTTCAAATTTTTTAAGGTCAAGGGTTGTAAATATTGGGCTGGGTGTGCCCCCCGCTTTTCGTAATTTAAAAATGGCCCTTCCAAATGTACGCCTAAAATTTGAGCTCTGTCTGGCTCTGGGTTCCCCCATAGTTCTGCAAAAACCGAGAGCGATCGCCAGATATTCTCTAGTGACGTGGTGACAATGGTCGGACAAAAACCATCTACCCCCTGTTCCCAGAGGTAAGTGCAAATTTCTTTTAATTTCGGTAGATCCTCCCTGGTTACTTCAGGAAATGCCAGCCCCAAACCGCCATTAATCTGCAAATCTAAACCGCCTAAAGAAAGCAAATCTCCAGCCATATCTTGAAGATTGTCTTGAAATTCCGAGGGAATAGGTTGATTTGCTGGTTCAAGATGCGTTAAGCAATGATTTGCATTCAATCGCAGCCAATAACGATTCGGGAGCCCCACTAATCGCGCATTAACTAGGGTTTGTGCAGAATTCTCCCGTTGTTTATGATGGGTAGTCGGCGTAACGTACATAAACTTTTAAAACCTATGAGTGCAACCAATCCCCTTGTCGGCATCATTATGGGGAGTGATTCTGATCTTCCCACGATGCAAGCGGCGATCGCCATCTGTGAGCAATTTAATATTCCCCATGAGGTGGGGATTGTGTCTGCCCATCGTACTCCAGAGCGGATGGTCGAGTATGCCCAAACTGCCTATGAACGTGGTCTGAAAGTGATTATTGCTGGGGCAGGGGGCGCGGCCCATTTACCAGGGATGGTGGCAGCCCTAACGCCCCTGCCTGTGATCGGTGTCCCGGTTAAAACCAGCACTCTTAGTGGTGTGGATTCTCTCTATTCGATTGTGCAAATGCCCAGTGGAATTCCGGTGGCCACGGTGGCAATCGGGAATGCGACCAATGCGGGTTTGCTGGCAGTACAAATGTTGGGGGCTTTTGATTCGGAACTCCTTAAACAGGTGCAAGCCTATCGCCAAAGCTTGAAAGACATGGTGCTGGGAAAACAGGAAAAACTTGAGGTGATCGGCTCCCAGGCTTACCTTCAACAAATGTAATTAATGATTTTTATTTAGGTATAAAATGTCACTTTTTACTCAATTTAATACAGCCATTCTGTATGATGTAGAAAACCTAATCAATGGCTATAAGCAAGAAAAAATAACACTTAATTTGTCTCTTCAGTACATCCATGAAGAAATACAAAAAAAGAACATAGGTCGAGTGGCTATCCAGAGAGCTTATGCTAATTGGAGTGATCCTCGATTAAAAAAAATTCGAAGTGAAGTTAATACGATTGGTATTCAGCCAGTTCAAATGACTGATTTTGGTAAAGGTACACAAAAAAATGCATCAGATATTCATTTAGCCATAGATGCTATTGATATTGCTTTTCATAGGAAAGATATCGAGATTTTTGTGATTGTTTCTGGAGATGGTGGATTTTCAATTCTAGCTAAAAAGTTACATGAGTATTCTCGAACCGTCATAGGATGTGCTTACCAAAAATCAACAAATTCAGTTTTTAAGTCGGTTTGTGATGATTTTATTTGGATTGACACTCCAAATAATAAAAATAATCAAATCAAACAAAATCAAAATCAAGATCCTATCATAGCAAATTATATGGACTCTTTTGAGCCTCTGACTGAATTAAGCTCTGAAGATATTTTTGATGAATCTCGAAAAATCATAAACTTTCTATCACAAGATAGAAAAACAATACCTATATTAAAAAATAAAGGTTTAAACATTTCTATTGTGAGCCAGATACTGGATTATAGAATTAAAAACTTTAATTTCTTGCCATTAGGCTTTTTGACATTTGTAGGATTTCTTCAATATATTGCTAGTGAAACTCAATGCAAGCTTATACATTGTCCTCCAAGCGAATACCGATTGGCATTTAAAAAAGTCTCTTTAGCTGGTTTTCATGATGTCGATTTTATTCAAAAAATTCCGGATCTTCATACTATGGAGAATTATCTTTTTTTGCTTGCAAAAGGCATCCCTTTGTTTCGTCTGCCTAGAACTAGAGTGATTTATGGTGTTATCAAAGAACTGTCTAAAGATAAATTGAATTACAAAAATGTTATGCTCAACGAAATTATTGAAAATCTTGAAAAAATATTAGATCCTGAACCAAATGAAGTAAAAAATGCAGTTTTATCATTGATTTCTGCTGGTTGCTTTGAACGTAGACCCCAAAATCATAAACTTTCAGAGCAATACATGAGCTTTAAGTATGATGATGATAATAAGGCATTAAATGCTCTAGAGTCCGCCATGTATTTGAAGCTTACTTCTTTGCTTGGAAATAATATTAATGAAAATATTTTTAATGATTTAATTAGTTTTAAGACATGGTAATTTTCGAGAAATTAATTATCCATAAATTCAGTCAAGACAAATCAATTTTGAAAAGATTTGCGCCTAGGTTTCAGGGCCGGCTACCCCTAGATAAAGCTCACCGACTTTAGGATTGGTAAGTAGATCTTCCCCTGTACCTTCAAAGCGATCGCAACCACTTTCTAGGACGTAACCCCGGTCAGCATAAGCGAGGGCTTTTTTGGCGTTTTGTTCCACGAGCATGATCGCCTTGCCCAACTGATTGACTGCCTTAATCTGCTCAAAAACGCTACTGACTAGAATCGGTGAAAGGGCCGCGGAGGGTTCATCGAGAACCAATAAATCTGGGTCTAACATCAAAGCTCGTCCCATGGCTAACATCTGTCGCTCCCCTCCAGAAAGGGTTCCAGCCCGCTGTTTGCGCCGTTGTTTGAGGATTGGGAACATGGTATAAATTTGTTCTTTGATCTGCTCCAGGGAGCCAGTCCGCACAAAAGCACCCATCTCTAAATTTTCTTCGATACTCAGATTGGTAAAGACGTTTTGAATCTGGGGGACGTAGCACATACCCCGCTGGACGATCTGATTGGGTTTGAGACCTGCGATCGCCTCGCCTTTAAAAGTAATGTTGCCTTTGTTGGGGGTCAGGAGGCCAAAAATTGTTTTTGCGAGGGTCGATTTACCAGCGCCATTAGGGCCAATCACCACCACCAACTCCCCAGGGGCAATGCGAAAGTTCACGCCCTGGAGAATATTCAGGTCTTTGATATACCCGGCATAAACGTCTTCAACGACTAAAAGATTTTCCGCAGTTGCCATAGATTTTCGGTCAGAGTTGCCAATTTTCTCTCCTCAGCATAAAGGTAAATGGGTGTCCCTCCTATGGCGATCGCCTGACTTTTTTTATTCGACGAGGTTTTCATCCTGGCCGAGAAGCTGGTTGATCAGGCTAGAGATAAAGGTCAGAACTAAGGAACCAATCACCGCCGGAAAAAAGCCGTTCACCTCTAAGCCAGGGGTCAGATAACCGACCAAACCCAAGGCGATCGCATTGACCACTAAGAGAAAAAGGCCGAGGGTCAAAATTGTCAGGGGCAGGGTAAAGAGGATTAAGATCGGCTTGACAATCGCATTGACAAACCCAAGGGCGATCGCCCCGATCAGCGCCGAGCTAAAGCCGCTGATTTCAAGGCCTGGTACTAGGATTGCAGTCAGGAACAGAGCGCCAGCCGTTGCCAGCCAAGTTAAAAGAAACTGAGGCATTGTCATTCATCGGTGTTCGTTTGCAACCCCATTTTACCTAGCCTCCTCAGGATTACAGTGGGGATATCCCTAAGCCTCTTTCCAAAACCGAATCAGTTCTCGCGCATGGTTAAGCACCTGACTATCTTCGCCGAGTTGGGCGATCGCCCCTTCCGCTTCCCGGGCGAGCTGTCGGTGAGCCGCCTCATTACTGGCCTGTAACTGTTCGAGGGCCGCACGTAGATGGGCCAGATCTTGCCGGAGATGCTGCCATTCTTCTTGGTGCATCGTTAAAGTTTGGTCGCTGGTTTGCTGCAAGCCATGGAGATCTTGTTCCAAAGCCGCCACCCGTTGCCGCAGTTCAACCATATCTTCCCGGGGATATTTAATCTGTTGGCGAATCGCCATCAGGCGCATAGCAAGGTATTGGTAGGCCCGCACCCCAGGCCGCAGCACTGTAAATAGCAGGATCGCCAAACCACTGACATAGCCCACAGGACTGATGCCCCAGGCCGCAAGACCATAGAGCCCCAGGGCAGAAACGAGATGAAGGGCGATCGCCACAATCAGGGCAAATCGGGCCACCCTACGCACATAGGCCAGTTGCTTCGGATCAAGGGAAATATTCTTCTGCTTCGAAATTGTCGCCTCCGCCTTGGTTTCCTCCGCTTCAAAATACACATTCCAAGGGATCGTAACCACCGCCAACAGCCACCAAAAACTGCCAATCCCCACAAGCCAGTCCACTAAATTTCCCGTTGGGATTTGCAGCCATTGCAACACAAAAAAGACCAGCAGGGCCAGAAATCCAGAGCTAAACCCAAAACCGATAAAACTATAGCTCACCATGACCTAAATCTCCTCCTCAGGCGATCGCCATTGACACCTCCATTGTCTGCATCATCCAGAGCAAATATGGCTTTCCTGTGCCACTTTCCCAACTGTCCAAAAAAAATCTCCCCTTGAGGGGAGTCAGCGAGAAATGTCTTAAGGGATCTTTTACAGAGAAGAACTTAAAGGGCTCTTTCACAAAGGTCGATAAACCCGATAATCAATATTCGGGAAAATATTGTCCATCTTCTCAATCTTTTCAAGCCACCCTGCATCAACCTCGCCAGCTTTCACATCCTTATAGATCTTCTCCAGACGTAACACATGGCTCTTAGTACGCCGTTCCGCATAGGGGACCATCGTTCCTGTCCGCATAATAAACGCCCAATCCGACGATTGCGCCAAGAGCAGTTCCCGCGCCGCCTGATTTAAAGCCCGTTCCTCCAGCTCGTCCGCCGCTTCCCGGGTCGAAAGCTCAATCATCCGCTCCGCGGCTTTATGCAAATAGGGATAAATCCAAGCATTAGTTTGGTTGAGCCAATATTCATGGAAGCCCTTATAACCCCAACTAGATTGAGATGGTACAGCCACCTGCTGCGTCGGCTCCATCCGTAGATAATCCGCCAGGTGAGTCATCTGGTAAGTATCCTGGTCATACCAAGACTTACGGAAGAAATAGTCAATAAACCAAGGACCTTCATACCACCAGTGACCAAACAACTCCGCATCATAAGGAGAAACCACCAGGGGGTGGCGGCCCATCATTTTGTTGAGGCGGCCAATTTGCTGTTCCCGGTTATACATGAAGTTACCCGCATGTTCTGCCGCTTTTTCCCGGGCCCAGTAGGGATCATACAAACCTTTTTCCGAAAGCCCCCCGTCGCGGCTGGTGATCTTATGGTATTTGATCCCTGTATTTTTCCGCTGACCATTGGGCATGATGTAGGGCTTGATATAGTCATAGTCCGCTTCCCAGCCGAGGTCTTTATAAAATTCGCGGTAGCAGACATCGCCTGGATAACCCACCTTTGAAGACCACACCTGCTGGGAGGATTCATGGTCTCGGCCAAAGGCTGCCACCCCTGTTTCTGTGAAAATGGGGGCATAGTTGCCATAACGGGGCCGGGGCCGCGCGTATAAGATCCCATGGCCATCGGTGAGAAAGTAACGCAGACCAGCATCGGCAAGCATGCGTTCAAGACCTTCGTAGTAGGCACATTCCGGCAGCCAAATCCCCTTGGGAGCACGCCCAAAGTTCTCTTCATAGCTCTCACAGGCCACCTGGAGCTGAGCCCATACTGCCTGGGGATACATTTTCATCAAAGGCAAGTAACCATGGGTGGCACCGCAGGTGATGATCTCCAAGTTATTGCTGTCTTGGAATTGTTTGAAGGCAGTGACTAGGTCTCGGTCGTAACGCTCCCAAGTATTAATAATGGCACTGAATTCTTTGTGGTAGTACTCAGCGAGGTACTTAATGTGACCGTTGAATTTGTTGTGGACGATTTCTTTTTCGACGAGCTCCATCAAAAGCTTCATGTGGGCATCGTAGCGGTCTTGGAGGAGGGGATCTTTGAGCATCGCCACCAAGGGCGGTGTCATGCTCATGGTGATTTTAAAGTCGATCCCGTCTCGTTTTAGCCCTTCAAAGACATGGAGCAAGGGAATGTATGTTTCTGTAATTGCTTCAAATAACCACTCTTCTTCAAGGACAAAATCACTTTCTGGGTGACGGACAAAGGGGAGGTGGGCATGGAGAACGAGGGCAACGTAGCCTAAAGCCATAGTAGTATTCCTTCCTTAAAAGAGTCGCTTGCTAAATGATTTTGGGAGTCGGTTTCCATTCCCCTTAGATTCTAAAACGATTTGGCCAGTGCACCGCATCTAACTCTAGTGTAGAGCTTTGGGATCATGGGGAATCGTTCCTCAACGCATTACAA
The DNA here is from genome assembly GCF_055380235.1 of Picosynechococcus sp. NKBG15041c. Taxonomy (NCBI): domain Bacteria; kingdom Bacillati; phylum Cyanobacteriota; class Cyanophyceae; order Chroococcales; family Geminocystaceae; genus Picosynechococcus; species Picosynechococcus sp. NKBG15041c. The sequence continues at coordinate 2,670,834 of NZ_AP040363.1, read as the reverse complement.
TAGACGGCAGTTAAGGTCACCATAAACTGTTCTTTTGCCCTAGATTGTGCATGGTAGACAGATTATGAAGTCTTGACTAATTGGGGGTTAACTTGTCTTGTTTGAGCTGCCTGTGTCTGCTGAAGATTCTTTTCAATTTCCATCTGAGACGACAGATATACAATTGCGGTTGTTGTTGTTTACGGATGCGCGCTTGGCTCACCGCCATGAGATTAAACGGGTTCAGGATTACCTCGACTGTTTGCACGAGAAGATTGATTTTTCCCTCGAAATTATCAATATCAAGGATCAGCCGCAGTTAGTGGAACTCTACCGTCTGGTGGCCACTCCTTCGCTGGTGAAGGTTTTTCCGGAACCGTTACAGGTGTTTGCGGGCAGTAATATTTTGCCAGACCTGGAACGGTGGTGGGGGCAATGGCTAGAGACGATCGCCGAACTTAGACAGCAGGCCAGTGATCGCCAAAAAACTGAAGAGACAAATTGCGATCGCCTGTTAGCGGCTTCCCAGACAGAACATTCCAAGGAAGTCATGCGGCTGGCCGATGAAATTTTTCAATTACAGCGAGAAAAGGACGATTTGCTGAAACAAATCCAGTTTAAGGATCAAATTTTGGCGATGTTAGCCCATGACCTACGCAGCCCCCTCACGGGGACATCCCTCGCTCTAGAAACCTTAGAAATTCTTGACCGCCGCCTACCAACCGAAAAAACGGCTAGCCTGCGGGAACAGCTCCACCGCCAAGCGAAAAATCAGTTACAGATCATGGGACGAATGATCACTGAACTGCTTCAAGAGTCCCGGCAACTTCTCACCAAGCTTGATGTCAAACCTCAGCCCCTTGCCCTCGCGCCCCTATGTCAGCAAATTGCCGAACAAATCCAAGAGCGATTTCAGCGCAAATCGATTCGGCTAATTTTTAGATCTGCCCCGCGATTTACCAGATGTCTATGGCGATCGCGAATTAGTGCGCCAGGTGATTGTCAATCTTTTAGATAATGCAATGAAATATAGTCCCGCCGGAGAATCGGTGCGCCTAGTCGGGCTCCACCGGACTTTACAGCAGGTGCAGATTAGTGTGATTGATACAGGTCACGGTATTCCAGAAGCAGAACGAGAAAAAATTTTTGAGGGCCATTTCCGGCTAAAACGTGACGCAACCCAAGAAGGGTATGGCTTGGGGTTGGCCGTTTGTCGCCAAATTATCCAGGCTCACCATGGTCGAATTTGGGTCGATAGTACCCCCGGTCAGGGTAGTGAGTTTCACTTCACTTTGCCGGTGTCAGGCGATCGCCTAAATGCCAGCTAAATCAATAATCCTTTGGCAATATTGGCTCAATTGCTCAAGGCGGGTTTGAATGTGCAGTTGTTTATCTGCTTGGGCATCAGGGCAGCGACTCCCCTGGAGAAAGATTAAATCTGCATTCAGCAAACGCAGCCCTCGATACAATTCAGTGTGGAGCGATCGCCACTGACCATAAACTTCTGGCGATAAGTTATCTCCGGTCATGGGGGCTAGGTGGGTTTGCCAAAAAATCATGAACTGCTGTCCCTGACGAATCAAGGCGCCGGGTTGCCGTTGGTGATTTGGCAGAGCGATTCCCAAATCTTTAAGTTGGTTTTGAAATTGTTGATAGGGGGCAATATTCATCGGTAGGAACCCAGGTTGACGCGCAAGTGGAGCACTAAAAATGTATCAAAGTGAACTTTCTGAAAATACTTTGTGCAAAGCTAGAGTTTTAAGTAAGAATTAAAGTACTTAAAAAAGACTTAATCTTAAGACTTCCTCTCCTATGGTGGCAGATTATTCCCGCTGCCAGCCTGGGTCGCCCCCTCCCAAACAGTGCGGCCTTGGCAGAGTTTTCCGTCCTTCTTTGATCTTTTCTGACGTAACCCTGTTTCTCCCCCGCGTTCCTATGACTGCTTCTCCCCTATCTCTGACGATCGCTACCTCCGAAAAGTTCGATGTGCCCTTACCTGCTTGGTTAAAAGAGTACTTATACGAGCCAGAAAAGTTGGTGGGCGTCACCGAGGGCGATCGCCAGTTAATTTGTGATGCCTTTCGTTTTGCCCATGCCCTCCACGAAGGCCAAACCCGCAAATCAGGAGAGCCCTACATTGCCCACCCAGTTGCTGTGGCCGGATTGTTACGAGATTTAGGCGGCAATAGCGCCATGATTGCGGCTGGTTTTTTACATGATGTGGTGGAAGATACTGAGGTTACCCCTGAGGAGATTGAAGAACGCTTTGGCGACGAAACCCGCAAGTTGGTTGAGGGGGTTACAAAACTTACCAAATTCACCTTTTCTAGCAAGACAGAACACCAGGCCGAGAACTTCCGGCGGATGTTTTTGTCCATGGCCGAAGATATCCGCGTCATCGTGGTGAAACTGGCCGATCGCCTCCACAACATGCGCACCCTCGAACACCTACGCCTCGACAAACAAGAGCGTATTGCCTTAGAAACCCGCGAAATTTTTGCTCCCCTCGCCAATCGTCTGGGGATTTGGCGTTTTAAATGGGAACTTGAAGATCTCTGTTTCAAGTACTTAGAGCGCGACGCCTACCGCGACATGCAGAGTCACATCTCAGAAAAACGTACCGAACGGGAGGCCCGGGTGGAAGAGGCGATCGCCCTCGTGCGGGAACGACTGCGTAATCTAGGGCTCCATGTGTGGGAAATCAAAGGCCGCCCCAAACATCTTTACAGCATCTATGGCAAGATGCAGCGCCAAAACAAAGAATTTGACGAAATTTTTGACATCGCTGGAATCCGCATCATCGTTGAAACCAATGATGAATGTTACCGCGCCCTAGCCGTCATTCACGACGCCTTTAAGCCAATCCCTGGCCGTTTTAAAGACTACATTGGCCTCCCAAAACCGAACCGCTATCAATCTCTCCATACCACCGTTGTTGGCCTCAACGGACGCCCCCTCGAAGTGCAAATCCGCACCATGGAGATGCACCACATCGCTGAATATGGGATCGCGGCCCACTGGAAATACAAAGAAACGGGCCATTCTGCCGCGAGCTTTACCTCCGATGACGAAAAATTTACTTGGCTCCGGCAGCTGATCGAGTGGCAGAGTGACCTGAAGGACGCCGAAGAATATATCGATAACCTCAAGGACAATCTCTTTGAGGATGATGTCTATGTTTTTACGCCCAACGGAGATGTCGTCGCCCTGGCCAAGGGAGCGACGTCCATTGATTTTGCCTACCGCATCCACACTGAGGTGGGAAATCACATGAAGGGAGCACGGATCAATGGCCGCTGGTCAGTGCTAGAAACAAAACTAAAAAATGGTGACATCGTTGAAATCATCACCCAGAAGAACGCCCACCCAAGTCTAGACTGGCTGAACTATGTGGTTACTCCCAGTGCTAAAAATCGTATCCGTCAATGGTATAAGCGATCGCACCGGGACGAAAATCTGGCTCGGGGTCGTAGCCTCCTGGAAAAAGAACTAGGAAAAACCGGTCTCGATTCAATCCTCAAGTCCGAAGCGATGCAGCAGGTGGCCCAAAAATGCAATTACCAAAATACTGAAGATCTCCTGGCTGCCCTTGGTTATGGAGAAATGACCCTCAACCATGTGGTCAACCGCTGGCGAGATCAAGTGCGGGTCCAGGAAGAAGGTCATCTCCCCCAGCTAGAAACCGAAGCGTCCCTGAATACAGCAACAAAACCCAGCAAAACCACTAGCAATAAAGATAGCCACAAATATCCGATCGCCGGGATCGAAGGATTAGTTTATACGATCGCCAACTGTTGCGCTCCCCTGCCGGGAGAGCCGATTATCGGCATCGTCACCCGTAGCCACAAGGGAATTTCGATTCACCACCGTAGTTGCGCCAATGTGCAAAACTTTGATGGCGATCGTCTGTTACCCGTCAGTTGGAACCCCAGCCTTGACCAGAAACATGCCCCCGTTTACCCTGTCGATTTGCGCATCGAAGTGATTGATCGCGTAGGTGTCCTACGAGATATCCTCTCGCGCCTCAGTGACCAACAGATCAACGTCCGTAGTACCCATGTAAAAACAGGCCACGGCCAACCAGCAGTTATCTCTCTGCGGATCGAAATTCGCAATGCCCAACAGTTGGCCCACAGCATTAATCAGATTAAAAATATGAGCGATACGATTAACGTGCGTCGAGTTACCCAAATTGAACAAGAATCTATCAGCGGATAATAAATCTCAAAAGATGTAGACAAAAGTCATCCACATTCTATGAAAAATCTGAGGGAAGCCTGGGAACGATTAAAATAACAATATGGCCCCTTGTTTTCCGCAAACTTTATGACTGCTGAGTCCAGCTCAAAGCAGCTCGATCAACCACTCATTCTAATCATCGATGATGATCCGATCTCCCGTCGTCTCATTCGATTTTGGATGGAAAAAGAAGGTTATGCGGTGGCCGAAGCGGTTAACGGTCAAGAAGGATTAGCTGTTTTTCAAAAAACCATGCCCGATATTATTTTGCTGGATTTTATGATGCCAGTAATGGATGGTTTGGAGTTTTGTGAAGCTTTTCGGCATTTAGAGACAGTTCCCAAACAAACTTCTCTTGAAAATGAGAACCTAGAGTCGACAGAAGCTCCCCAGAGTAGACTTTCTTACCAACAAGAATTGGTCGCTTATCAACAGGCAGAAGATCTGTTGGGCAAAATTGCCCGCACCCCTATTTTGATGATCACAGCCCGGGAAGATGATGAATCAGTAACCCAAGCATTTGAGGCCGGGGCGACAGACTTTATTACGAAGCCAATCCACTGGGCAATTTTGCGACAACGGGTGCGCCATCTCATTTATCAGGCAAAATTGTACCAACGTCTTGAGGCAACTAATGTCCAGTTACAACGCTTAGCGGCCCTTGATCCTCTGACGCAACTGGCGAATCGGCGGGTTTTTGATTTGGTACTAGAGCGGCAATGGCGCTTGATGCTCCGCAAGCAAATTCCCCTCTCGATTATTTTTATCGATGTGGACTTTTTTAAAAACTATAATGACACCTATGGTCACCAGGCGGGAGACCATTGTTTGTTTGAAGTAGCCCAGGCGATCGCCTCCCAGGTGCAACGGCCGACAGATCTGGTGGCCCGCTACGGCGGCGAAGAAATGATCGTGATTTTACCGGATACTGCCAGTGAAGGTGCCCAGTGTTTAGGGGAGCGGATTATTGAGCAGGTACGGAGCCTAGGGATTCCCCATCGTACTTCTTTGGCATCCCCTGTGGTGACGGTGAGCTTAGGGGTTGCCTCGGCGGAGCCGGGCTTCGCCTCGACCCCCGAAAAGTTTGTGGAGATCGCCGACCAAGCCCTGTACGAAGCCAAAGCCCAGGGGCGCAATCAAATGGTTGCTAAGGTGTTGGGGGCGGGTTGACCACCTGATAAATGGCAGAATAATCCGTATCGGCTAAATTCTGGGCGATCGCCTGCTCGATAATTTTTTGGACACCATTGAGCCCTGCGGTATTGAGGCCAGCCGTTGCGGCAGCTTGTAAGAAAAGATGGGTATCTTTGAGCAGATGTTTGGTCGGAAAGTTGGGGTTGGCAAAGTGGCGATCGCTCATCCGTGACAACTTTTTATCGAAAGTGGGGGCATAGAGGGCACTGGCGCGCAAAATATTCATAAATTTCTCGAGCTCAACCCCTTCTCGCTGAATCAAGCCTAGACTTAAAGAAAATGCTGCAGTTAAACTGGCAATCAGTTGATTTAGCGCTAGTTTGAGAGCTGCTGCACTCCCCACTGGGCCGATGTATTGCGGATCTTTTCCCAGAATTTGAAAAATCGGTAAACAAGCTTGAAATAGTTTTTCTTCACCGCCGACCATTACCAATAATGTGCCTTGTTTTGCCTCAGGGATACTCCCAAGCACGGGGGCTTCTAGGTATTGACCCCGACGTCGTTGAATTTCCGCGGCGATCGCCTTACTCTCTTCCGGGGCGATCGTACCCATCTGAATCACAATTTTGTCAGCGAAGCTAATGCCTGCATCAGACAAAAGCACCTCCCGAATTGCTTTCCCATCACTGAGGCTCAGAATTAGATAGTCATTATTTAGAATCGCTTCTTGGGGGCTGCTTGTCACCGTTAATCCTTTATCTGCTAAGCCCTCTAGCTTCTCTGGTGTCCTGTTATAGGCAACTATAGACCAATAATTTTCTTGGGCTAACTTTTGGGCGATCGGTCTTCCCATTAAACCCATTCCAAATACACTAATTTTCATCCAATTATCCTGTTGTTTACTTTTCCCAATAAACCACAAAAAAACCTCCCTTAAGGGAGGTGGCCATGGACCAGACGGAGAGTGTCCCTCCTTGAAAAGTTTAGAGGAGAATTAATCTTGAGAGAAATAGCTAGGGAAGTGTAAAAAAAGAAAGCTCCGCCTTTGGGTGGAGCTTTCTTTTTTTAAAGTGTAGAAGCTAATCAGTTAAATTCAGATTAACTGAATCTTAGAAAGTGAAAGTTGTGCGGAGAGTACCGATAACTGCACTTTCTTCACCCAATACACCCTGGGCAGAGTCTTTCAACCAGATTACACCGGGAGTGATAGAGATACCATCAGTTAGCTGATACTTGTAGAACCCTTCAACTTGAACGGGAGTGTTACCAATTTCACCAACATAGGGAGGAGCACCGGCAAAGAGACCAAGAACGTTACCCTCTTTACCAAAGTCATTAAAGGCAACCCCAAGACCATAGCTCCAGATTTCCGCTTCTTCTGGGCCAACAGCAGACTTAGCATCTGTATACATCCCATAGGCAGCTAAGGAGATTGTATCGGAGAGGTCGAGCTTTCCTTGGAGACCAAAGCTATTGCTTTCGGTAGCGTCGAGACCAACAGGCGCGTTAGCAAAAACTGTGCCATTTACAGCACTACCACCACCAAAGTCAAAGATAGGGGTGTTGTTGTGGTAAGCGTTGACGTAGGTGAAGCCTAACTCAGCACGTTCGCCAATGTTGAAGGCGAGCTGGGCAAGAGCGCTATATTCACCATTAAACAGACCTGCTTTGGAAGCGGGATTAGAAGCATCCTCTGCCAAATAGCCCAAAGAAATGTCAACGGGTCCCAAAGGTGCATTAATACCAAGACCAGAGCCACCACCAATAGTGTAGATGGGGCTAGAAGCAGCAAGTTGAGTTAAAGAACCGCTGCCGCCGGTGAAGTCTTCGAGGCCAGTAGCACCGAAAGTTGTGCTGGTGTAGTCACTGTGGAGACCACCGAAAGCAGCGGCATAGGCGTTGATTCTGCCAACAGGGAAGTAGTAAGCCAACCAATCGACAACAACATCGTTACCGTTATCGAGGTTGAAGGTTTGGAAGCCAACACCACTGCCAAAATCACTCTCACTACCAGGAGGAATCGCACCAGTAGTGGGAGAAAAGGAAGAAGAGTTACCAGCAGTCAGGCGGGTGATTAAGGTGTCACGACCGGTGAAGCTAGTTTCTAGGGTTAGACGCACACGATCTGAGAAAGTGGTCTGCGTTCTGTCGTCATCCACACCATCAAGGGCACTTGTATCACCAAAGCTGTCAGTGATTGCAAAAACAACTTCACCATTTAGCTTAGTGGTGGTGGAAAACTGGTTATCTTCGAGGAACTCAACACGACCATCAAGATCATCAACACGAGCACCAAGAGTAGCTAGCTCAGCCTCGAATTCGTTGAGCAAACGACGAAGAGCAGCGAGATCTTCTTGAGTAACACCACCACCATCGCCAATCATCCGCTCAATCTGTTGCAAACAAGCATTCAGACCAGCAGCGAATTCATAACGGCTGAGGGGACGAGTACCACGGAAGGTACCGTCGGGATAACCAACGATACAGTTGTAGTTCTCAACAAGATTACGGAGTGCGTCGAAAGCCCAGTCAGAAGGGGAAACGTCGCTGAGTTGGAAAACACTGTTAACCTGAGCGATGTCGCTTTGGCTGTAGGTGTTGATTTGATTAAGAATTTCAGAATTGCTTTGCGCTTGGGCGGTGCCAGCAGCGGCAACAGAGACGCCAACAGCAGCAGATGCAATGGATAAAGATTTCCAGAGAGATGCTTTCATTTGTTTTTCCTCACACATATGAGCAGATCATCGAAAGTTAAGATCATGCTCTATGCCATTAATATTACCGCAAGATTTTTGAATTGGGTGGTGATGGGCATAAGGAATTTTTGATGATTTCTTTACCAAATCATTAGGTGAGAGACCACTAGGTAACGTACACCAATGAAGCCAGCCAAGCTTGAGGTATGTCAGTCTAGGACGCTTATATCTGGTTGAAAGTTTCCGCGAGGTCAAAATCTTTTTCTGTCAAGCCGCCAGCATCGTGGCTAGTGAGATTAACAATGACCTTGCCATAGGAAATTTCAAGGTCAGGGTGATGGTCAGCGGTTTCGGCAGGGACAACCAGTTGGTTGACGAAGGCAACAGCTTCCACAAAATTTTTGAACTTAAAGATTCGCTGAATTTTGTTGTCAACTTTTGACCAGTCGGGGAGTTGCTTGAGTCGGGCTTGAATTTCGTGATCGTTGAGTAGATGGGCCATGGACTGAAATACTCCTTAAAAAAACTATCCGCCCTTGCGTGGGTTACCTAACAAGATAACGGAGCTAGGGCGGTCTAGTCGGGTCTCTTTAGTTAAAATCTGACTGCCGGAAGGAACTCCGACTCTCTTAACTTACTCACAAGAGTAAGCAAAATTTTAGAGAACAGCCCCGGCACACAGCCGATTCACTTTAACTGTGAGACCCATGTTGTTACTACTGTCATTCATGGGCATCACCTCCTATTCTCCGGCAGGTTTTATCCGGTAGAACTCCTTTATGCTGGCATAAGCATTTTGAAAATTCAAGGCTAACTCCCTATTGTCACTTCCTAAATAGGTTTAGTCTTTCTCTTGTTCCCCCTTGGGAGAGAATATTTAGGTATCGCCGCCGACGACAACGTCGCGGATACGCAGAGAGGGGCCACCGCAGCCCACTGGTAGACCGCTTTGGCCGCCTTTACCGCAGCCACCAGATTCGTCCCAATAAAAATCGTCTGCGATCGCCTCAATATTTTTTAGGGTTTTGAATACGTTGCCGGAGAGGGTCACATCCTTGACGGGTTCAGCGATTTTGCCATTTCGGATCATCCAGGCTTCCCCGGCGCTAAAGGTAAACATTTCGCCGTTGGTCATGCCGCCGAGCCAATTTTTTGCATAGACCCCTTCTTTGATATCAGTGGGTAAATCAGCCACGGGAGTTGTGCCTCGCTCGATCCAGGTGTTGGTCATGCGGACGATTGGCGAATAGTGATAGTTCAGACAGCGAGCATTGCCGGTGGGTTTTTCGTCCAGTTTGCCCGCTGTCTCCCGGGAATGAAGGCGGCCCACCAGGCGACCATCCTTGATCAACTGCGTTGTGGTGGCGGGAACCCCTTCATCGTCGTATAGATAACTACCCCGATGACCCTCTGGGGCGGCCCCATCAAAAATCTGGAGATCTTCGCCGCCGAATTGTCGGCCCATGCTCATGGTTTCGAGCAGATCAGGGTTTTCGTAGGCCATGTCTGCTTCGGAGAGGTGGCCGAAGGCTTCATGGACAAATAGCCCAGTCAAAATCGGGTCGATGACAACGGTATAGGTTCCCCCCTTAACGGTGGGTAAAGTGAGAGAATCTGTGGCGCGCTGGGCAGCACCTTGTACTTGGGCATCGAGATTTTCTAAATCTTCATAGGCTTTGCGAGAACCCGTTGTTTCCCGCCCCGTTTGTACCGTGTCACCGTCCCGGGCAGTGGCGGAAAAGCGCATTTCCATGTCTGTCCAGGACTGTTCGATCAAGGTTCCCTCGGAGGTGGCGAGGATTATATGTTGGGTGCTGTCCCCGTAGCTGACGCGGGTACTGGTGATTTTGTTGTCATAGCTAAGGAGTACCTCGCTGTAGCGATCGCATAACTCCTTTTTGCGCTCCAGGGAAATCTGCCGGGGATCTGTCCCTGTAAAAGGTAGACTGCACACTGCTTGGATCGGCTCAACGGGGGCTAATAGAGTTTCATCATCGCCGATTAAAATTGCGGCGGCGATCGCCTCCTCGATCCGCAGCTTGAGCTGTTCGAGATTATTGAACGCCGCAAAGCCCCAACCGCCTTTATGACAAGCCCGCACCTGCCCCCCCAGGGATGTACTTTCGCTGAGGGTTTCAATTTTATTTGACCGCAACAGAATACTGCTCCCTTCCGCCTGCTCTAGCCGGATTGCCAAAAAATCCACCTGATTTTTGTAGCGTTGAATCAGATCCGTTAATTGATTTTTGTATGCCGCCAAAAGCTCTGCCATCGACTTCTCTTTCCCGCTTGAAATACCCTAATTGTAGGCAGTCTGGGCCCAGAAATTCCAAGCGTTAGGCGATCGCCCGTAATCAGACCCTAGGCGATCGCCAACATATTCTTATACAAACTGTAAACGATTGTTAAGAAAATGTGTGTTAACCTTGACTAAAGGACGAATTTTATATCTCACGGAGCAATCTGTATGCCTTATACCCTCGACGCAGCAAGAAATATCTTTCCCAGCACCCTCGCTGCCGACGTTGTGCCCGCCACCAGCGCGCGCTTTAGTCAGCTGAGTGCCGAAGATCAACTCGCGCTGATCTGGTTTGCTTACCTCGAAATGGGCAAATCAATCACCATTGCTGCTCCTGGTGCCGCCAATATGCAGTTTGCCGAGTCTACCCTCGCGCAAATCAAACAGCTTTCGTTCAAAGACCAAGCTCAGGTGATGTGCGATCTAGCAAACCGCATCGACACGCCGATCAACCGCACCTATGCCACCTGGTCTGTCAACATTAAGCTTGGCTTCTGGTATCGTCTCGGCCAATGGATGGAAGAAGGTACCGTCGCCCCGATCCCTGCTGGCTATAAGTTGTCTGCCAACGCTTCTGCAGTTTTAGATACCATCCGGAGCCTTGAGCCTGGCCAACAGATCACCGTTCTGAGAAACTCAGTCGTGGACATGGGTTTTGATTCCAGCAAGATGGAAGGTTACAAGCGGGTCGCTGAGCCGGTTGTTGTCCCCACAGAAATCGCCCAGCGCGAAAAAGTTGAGATTGAAGGCGTTGATAACCCGACGATCACCCAGTACATGACCAACCTCAATGCCAATGACTTCTCAGCACTGATTGCGCTGTTTGCTGAAGATGGTGCGCTCCAGCCGCCTTTCCAGCGGCCCATTGTCGGGAAAGAAGCTGTTTTGCGCTTCTTCCAAGAGGAATGCCAAAACCTGAAGTTGAACCCCAAAAAAGGGATTGTTGAACCGACCGATGATGGTTACACCCAAATTAAGGTGACAGGGACTTGTCAAACCCCTTGGTTTGGTGCGGAAGTGGGCATGAATGTTGCCTGGCGCTTCTTGCTTAATCCCGATGGCAAAATTTTCTTTGTTGCCGTGGATCTTCTGGCCTCTGCGAAGGAACTCCTCAACCTTGTGCGCAAATAATTTGATAACCACAAATAGTATGAATCGGAGAGACTCTACTCGGTAATTTACGATTCATCTAGTTAAACGTCCCTAGGGGGCGTTTTTTTGTCAGGATAGACGGGTTGGAGGCAAAATTTTGAGATTGAGTTGGCGCGATGAAAGGCTGGGGTTACTGTGGGCGATCGCCATTTTTGCCGCTTGGCTGGGGAGTGCCATTTACTATTTAAGTCAGCCACTAACGGCACTTTCCTGGGTCGGAATTGCAGCTGGCATTGGGCTCAGAACTTTTTTCCACACGGGTCTATTTATCTTGGCCCACGATGCCATGCATGGTAATTTATGGCCCAGTTCGCCCCGTTGGAACCATCGCCTCGGCCGTTGGAGCGTCCGCCTATATGCTTGTTTGTCCTATCGAGACTGTATTCGCAATCACGTCAAGCACCATCACCAGCCAGCTCAACCCGGGGATCCAGATTTCCATAATGGGCATCACGCCGATCCCCTGCGGTGGTATTGGCATTTTATGGGGAAATATTTATCCTGGGGTCAACTTTGGGGGTTCGTGGGAATTTTTGGGGCGATCGCCTTCCCGTTACATCTGATAGGCCAGGTATCCTACGAAAATTTTTCTCTCTTTTATCTACTGCCGATTTTTTTCAGCTCCCTACAACTTTTTGTGTTTGGCACCTATCTCCCCCACCGCGATCGCCCCTTGCCGAGAAAACCAGGGCCAAAAAACGCAATATTACGGCAGATGTGGTCATTTTTTAGCTGCTATCACTTTGGCGTTTTCCATGCAGAGCACCATCGTCAGCCCCAGCAACCCTGGTTCCGATTACCCAGGTGCCGCAACTCTTAACAAAACTGTAATAAAACGCTTAAAGCCCTATTACTGTTGATTTTGCAAGGTTTAGAAGGGTAGGCGATCGCCCCAAAATCATAAAATTATGAGAATTGGCCCAAGTCTTTCGACACATAACTTATTATAATCAAGCCCATTAGCTTAACCTGTCCCTTTACAAAACCATGTTAACGATGCCTACTGTCAATACCCAATGGTCACTGCAAGAAGAAGCGATCGCCAAGACAGCATTTGATTTGTCTTATCGTCGAGAGATTGCAGCGGTGATGGCAGAGGCAAAACGACAGGCAGACGAAGCCCAAGAACCAGCGGATCTCTGGCAACTCAATGATTTCTTGAGTGCTCGCCGTCATTACCTAGATGGCAAATATGATTTCAGTCCAGAGAGCCTTGTCTTTACCTTCGCCCAATTGATTAAAGAAGGTTGGCTTGAACTTCAAGAATTAGACGGTATTAGCGCCGAGAAACTCTCGAAAATTCGCATTCTTACCCTCATGTAATGTTTAGATTGGCGCACTGCGACGGGGAATTTCGTAGCTGAAAAAATCCTTCGCCATGATCATAATTTAGGAAAATCGCCCAAGCAGATAATGGAGGCTAAATTTTCTAGCCTAAATCTCTAGCCAGCTAAACAGTTCTGAGGCGGACAGCTGCCAGTCTTCTAGGCCTGTCATCATGGGTAAGGGGACGCTCTTTTCTTCGGAAATCGGCTCTGCAAAATGGATGCTAGGTAACTGCCCCTGGCATAACACAGTTACCGACCGGTCATTGGGGTTGATCAGCCAACCAATTTCCGTGCCTTGACCCAAGCAGAAAATAATTTTTTCCATGACCAAAGTTGAAGACTGATCCGGGGAAAGAATTTCGATCACCCAGTCAGGATACTGCCAAAAGTCATCGGCGATCGCCCCGTTGTCGTCCCTTGGTAACCGTTCCCAACGGGTAACTGCAATATCAGGCACAAGCGATCGCCCCCCAAAAGTGCAGCGCAGCTCTGGAATCGCATAGGCCAGTTTTTGGACCTTTGTGCGTTGGTTAATCGCTGCGGTGAGTTCAAATTGCAGCGTGCCATGTTTTCCTTTGGGCATGGGTTTTTGGGTAACGACACCGTGGCTAAATTCCCGAGCTGGTTTAGTTTCTGGCTGTTGCAGAAAATCCTCCAGGGAAAGTACAGCAGTAGGCTGAGAGTCAGTGGCGATCGCCATGGGAAAAGCTCCAAAATGATGGTGGAACAATCAGGACTTTTTCTCGAAATTTATCCTTCTAAACTAACACTGCACTGCGGCGGGGAATTTCGTAGCTGAAAAAATCCTTCGCCATGATCGTATTCGGAAAAATTGCCCGGGCCTCCGCGAGCAGATCGTCCAAGGTCAAAGCATTACCCGGCATATAGCGGGGGCTAAAGTGGGTCATGATCAACTGCTTTACCTGGGCTAAAAGGGCAACCTGGGCTGCCATCGTCGAGGTGGAATGGAGGCGATCAAAGGCCATTTCCGCATCTTGGTGGGCGAAGGTTGCTTCATGGATCAGCACATCGGCGTCCTGGGCCAGTTCCACCGCCGCATCACAGAAAACAGTATCTGTGCAGTAGACAAATTTACGACCGATTTCCGGTTGGCCGCACAGTTCTGCACCATTAATTTTGCGACCATCGTCGAGGGTGACGACTTTCCCTTGTTTCAGCTCTCCATAAACAGGGCCAGGAGGAATGCCCAACTTTTGCGCCTTTGCCAGGTTAAATCGGCCGGGGCGATCTTTTTCGACAACACGATAGCCAAAGGCCGGTACCCGATGTTTCAGAGCCAGACAATACACTTGAAATTCTTTGTCTTCAAAAATCAAACCGGGCTTGGCTAAATGCACCCGCAGACGATCGCCAATACGCATATAGGAATACTTTTCGCAGGCTCGCAGGTATGCTTCTAAACCGGGCGGCCCGTAGATTTCTAACGGGTGACCCGTCCCCGCGAGGCCCATACTCGCGATCAGCCCCATCAGCCCAAAAATATGATCGCCGTGCATGTGGGTGATGAAAATGCGGCTAATCTGAGACGAACGGATCTCACTGCGCAGGAGCTGATGTTGCGTTCCTTCCCCACAGTCAAACAGCCAAGCCTCCGCCCGTTGGGGCAGTCGCAGCGCCACGCTCGACACATTCCGCGCCCGGGTCGGCACCCCAGAACTGGTTCCTAAAAATGTAATTTCCATGGAGGCGATCGCCAATGATTGGCCCTAGTACAAAAAAGATAGAAGTGCCTCCCGGGGGAAACACTTCTAGGGGGTCTATTTATTTTAGCTACCCAAGCTGGGCAGAAAAATCTTTAGTAGAGTTCTTCCTCTTTGTGAGTTTCGATGGTGACATCAGATTGAGGATAAGCAATACAGGTCAGAACATAACCCGCTTCAATTTGATCATCATCAAGGAAAGACTGCTCAGACTGATCAACAGTACCGGAAACGATCTTACCAGCACAGGTGGAGCAAGCACCGGCACGGCAGGATGCAGGAAGGTCATAACCAGCATCACCGGCGGAGTCTAGAATGTATTCATCATCGGGAGCGTCGTAGGATACTTCGCCGTCGGGAGTGATGAGTGTAACCTTATATGTAGCCATTAGTGTTTCCTCTGGTGTAACAGGGTGTTTACAAGGATTTCATTCAGCTATCCTGGGGTGTGCTTGCGCTTGAGTCACCCAGGCGATGCCTTGTGAAATTAAAGGATCATTTTCTGATGATAAGGGAAAACAAAAGCGAAGCAATGTCGCATTAGGAATGAAGTTAGTCCATAAACTTTACATAAGCCTACGTTATATTTTTGAAAGACCTAAAAATCAAGGCAATAGATGAATCTCTATGGCTTACAAGGCCTAATAATCCGATGGCTTAAGTCATGAAATACGGTTATCTTCCTTTGTCATTATTCCCAAAAGCTGCATCAGGAATACTTATGCGATCGCCTTTGAATCGCCCATTTAGTAAAGATCTTCTTCCTTATGGGTTTCGATCACACAGTTGGAAGTGGGATAAGCAATGCAGGTGAGCACATAGCCCGCTTCCACCTGTTCGGGGGTAAGGAAATTTTGGTCGCTCTGGTCAACGGTGCCAGAAACCATTTTTCCGGCACAGCTCGAACAAGCCCCAGCCCGGCAAGAGTAAGGAATGTCGATGCCTTGATTTTCAGCTTCGTCTAGGATGTACATGTCATCGGGAACGCTGATGGTGTATTCTCCATCGGGGGTTTTGAGGGTAACGTCGTAACTTGCCATTGCGCTAATCTAATTGAGCAACTAGGGTTTTCATTCCCCATTAAACCCGTTTGGGGGCCTGGGGAAAATACCTCACTGGTGGTGAGGGGGGCATCGAGGTTTTTTGGCTAAAGTCATGAAAAAATTTCAAGTGGGCATTGTGGGGACGGGCTATGCGGCCCAGCGACGGGCAGAGGCGTTTTTAAAAGATGGCCGGGCTGAGGTAAAGGCGATCGCCGGACAACATCAAGCCGCCCGAGAGCAGTTCGCCGCCAAATATCACCTGGAGGCGATCGCCCGTTGGGAAGATTTAGTCCAGCGGGATGATTTGGATTTAGTCATTGTCTGCACGATTAACCGTCTCCATGGGACGATCGCCCGCGCCGCTTTGGAATCGGGGAAACATGTGGTGGTGGAATATCCCCTGGCTTTAGATCCCGCTGAGGCAGCAGCCCTAATCCAGTTGGCTAAAGAGAAGCAGCTTTTACTCCATGTGGAACATATCGAGCTATTGGGGGGACTGCACCAAACGGTCCGGCGCATCCTACCGCAGTTGGGAACCCTCACCTATGGGCACTATTTCACCCTTGCACCCAAGGCAAAAACCCTACCCCACTGGACTTATAACCATGCCGACTATGGCTTTCCGTTTGTGGCAGCCCTGTCGCGGGTGAGTCGGCTGGTTGATTTATTCGGCCCTGTGACAACGGTGACAGGCAGCGCGAATTTTGTCCCCGCTGATTTATCTGGCTATTACCAAAACTGTCTTTGTACGGCGCAACTAACTTTTGAAACGGGCGCGATCGCCCACCTCACCTATGGCAAAGGCAGTTTAATTCCCGCAGGCGATCGCCGTCTGAGTCTCTATGGAGAAAAAGGCACATTAGAATTTATCGGCAACCAAGGCACCTTGACCCTGGGAGAAACCCAAACGCCCCTTGATGCCGGTAGTCGGCGCGGTGTTTTTCTGCAAGATACGGTGGCCGTACTGGACTATCTCAGTGAAGGAAAACCTCTTTATATTCAGCCAGAAACCAGTTTGTATGCCCTGCACATTGCGACCCAAATTCAACAGACGGCGATGGCAGTAGATATGGAATCCTAAAATTCAATGCGACCCGTTCTGAGCAGTTGATAGCCAGATACCATGGAAAGAAACGAGATAAATACTTCCCAGAAACTGGTGGGGCGGAGGACGGCGCGGCCGCCTGCAATGATTAATACAATAGATGCCCCGATCAAAATCCAACCAAAAATCCGGCTTTCTTTCGGGAGCGTAAAAAGGGAAACTAAACCACCAGTTAAGGTAAACACGGCAACATCAGCTTTTATGCCACGCAGCCAAGAATATCCATAGCCGCCGGTTGTGAAGAAAATATTTTTACCGAGAAAATAGATTCCCAAGAGAATGAGACCCAGACCCAGCACCTTACCGAGAACTTTCATTATTATTTTTGCCTAACAACTCTTTAGTGTAGCGGAGGTCTCTATGATCCATGTCATTTATTCGGCGCAGTTTCTCGGCCATGACACGGGTCGTGGTCATCCCGAAAGCCCCCGTCGACTGGAAGCAATTACTGCCGCTCTTAAGGCAGTCCCCTGGGCTAAACAAATCATCTGGCATGAACCAACGGCGATCGCCCGACGGAATCCGCTCCCCTGGGTGCATCAATGTCATGGGGAATACTATCTACGGCAAATCCAAAAATTAGCCGAATCCGGTGGCGGCCATTGGGATCTCGATACTCTCGTTTCACCGAAAAGTTTTGCGATCGCCTTGTTAGCTGTCAATGCTTGTTTGGATGGCGTCGATCTCGCTTGCAAAACCCAGGAGCCGGTATTTGCCCTGGTGCGGCCTCCCGGCCACCATGCCACTCGCACCACTGGGATGGGCTTTTGTCTATTGAGTAATGTGGCGATCGCTGCCCACTATGCCCTGACGCTGCCGGGAATGCAAAAAGTGGCGATCCTTGATTGGGATGTGCACCATGGCAATGGCACGGAATTTTTAGTGGAACAGAACCCAGCTATTTTTTACTGTTCACTCCATCAGGATCCAGCCTATCCCGGCACAGGTCAGGCCCATGACCAAGGTCAGCACCAAAACATTTTGAATATTCCCCTCCGGTCAGGCACCGGCGGTGATGTTTATGCCGAAAAATTTCAGCAGGTAATTTTGCCCCGTCTCAACAGTTTTCAGCCAGATCTGTTGATCGTCAGCGCCGGTTATGATGCCAATGCCAAAGATCCCTTGGCGAGCATGAATCTCCAGCCCAGGGACTATAGAACTTTTAGTGAATTTTGCCAGCAGTTGCATTGCCCGATTGTGTTTGCCCTCGAAGGCGGTTATCATCTGCAAGCCTTAGCTGATTCGGTGGTCGCAACCCTAGAACCCTTTGTTCAGTAGGGATGATGGATTTCGCCGAGTAAAACGGCAGATCTGGCCCCTGTAACTTTCGGTAGATTCCCGGGAAACTCGTTAACGCGCCAGTAAGCCAACACCGCGAAGGCGATCGCCTCTTTGGCATCGTGGTTTAGACCAAGGGCATCGGTGCTGTTGACGGGGATCCGATTCCCAAAGGCTAGCTGTAAACGCTGCCGCAGATAGCTATTGCGGCAACCGCCCCCACCCAAGAAAATTTCATCGGGCAGTTGGGGGAGAAATAACTCATAATTGCGCTGCACCGTTAGAGCGGTGAATTCGGTCAGACTGGCCAGCCAATCAGCTTCTGTTAACCGTAATTTCTGCGCATCTTGCCAACATTTTTCCAGGAAATCTACACCAAAATATTCCCGGCCCGTGGATTTTGGTGGCAGTTGCTCAATGAAGGGGTCTGTTAGCCACCGTTGAACTAAATCCAAATGGGGCGTGCCCTGAGAAGCCCAAATTCCATCTTGATCATAGGCTTGCTGCCCGGCAGTTAATTTTTGAATGGCTAAATCTAATAAAACATTTCCTGGGCCTGTATCCCAACCGATGACTCGGTTTTCCCAATCGGGTTGATTTTTTGGTGGTAGATAGGTGACATTGCCAATGCCCCCCAGATTTTGGATACAGCGGTGTTTTGTGGGGTGAGCTAAGAGATAAGCATCTACTTTCGGGACTAGGGGCGCTCCTTGTCCTCCGGCTGCGAGGTCTGCCCGCCGGAAGTTGCTGACAGTTCTAATACCCGTTTGTTGGGCGATCGCCTCACCGCGACCCAGTTGCCAGCTCAAGCCTAAATTATCTTGGGGGGGCCGGTGAAAGATGGTTTGGCCATGGGAGCCGATTAACGCTGCGGGGCCATAACGTTCCTGAAGTTGTAAGGCAGCGGCGGCAAAACTCTGGGCAATGTGATCATCTAAGGCAGCAAATTCAAGGGCGCTGAGGGGCGCACCGGCACAAACCGCGAGGATTTTTTGCCGCAGCTCGGCTTGATAGGGATAGGTGGCAAAACCGAGGAGTTCTACTTGTAAATGCTCTGGCTCCCCTTGAATGTCCACTAATGCCGCATCAATACCATCTACTGACGTGCCGCTCATTAGACCAATAACATGCATAGGATATCCCTCAATTTTGGTGATTTAGGCGATCGCCTTATGGGCAAATTATCTTCCATGATCGTTGTTGGCAAGGGTTTTGTCGCACTTCGGCATTGGCAATTTCCCAAAAGCCCGGTGGAGAATCAGTCACAATATAAGGAATTGTCTATGCTTTTCAAATTTATATTCTATGGCTGCTTCTTCTCGCCTGCGCCGACTGCTGGCCTATCTTAAACCCTATCAACGGGATGTTTGGTTCGGGATCGGGACTCTTGTACTCGTTAATGCTTTAGGGGTGTATATCCCCATTATCTTGAGCGATACCGTCGATTCATTGCAGACAGATGTTGGTTTAGTGCCCTTGACCCGCGCTGTACTGTTAATGCTGATCCTTGCCTCGGTAATGTGGGTGTTTCGGATGCTGTCCCGCATTGCGATTTTCGGCGTGGGTCGTCAGGTGGAATTTGATCTAAAGCAAAAAATTTTCCAGCATCTCCTTACCCTAGAGCCAGCCTATTTTGCTAACCAGTCTTCTGGAGATTTAATTAACCGGGCCACCAGCGATGTAGACAATGTGCGCCGTCTGTTGGGTTTTTCGGTGCTCAGTTTAGCGAATACGATTTTTGCCTATGGGCTGACGTTACCGGTGATGTTGTCGCTCCATGCCAAGCTCAGTGTGATGGCGATCGCCGTTTATCCAGCCATGCTATTAACGGTGCAGCTCTTTAGTGGGCGTCTGCGGGACGAACAGAAAGATGTGCAGGAAGAATTATCTGAACTCAGTCAGTTGATTCAAGAAGACATGAGCGGCATTTCTCTGATTAAAATCTATGCCCAGGAAACAAATGAACGCCAAGCATTCGATCACCGTAACCAAAAGCTCCTGAAAGCAAATCTCGGTCTGGCCTTCACTCGCAATCTGCTTTTCCCTGTGATCGAAGGGATTTCCTATATTAGTCTCCTCGTTTTACTGGCTTTTGGGACGAGGGCGATCGCCGCCGATGAACTCAGCGTTGGTAACTTTATTGCCTTAATTCTCTTGGTAGAACGATTGGTATTCCCCACAGCACTGCTGGGTTTCACTATTACCTCTTATCAGCGGGGGGAAGTGAGCATTGACCGGATCGAGGCAATTCTCGAAAATCAACCCCAAATTAAAGACAGCATTGCTGCCCAACCCCTAAATCTTGCCACCGTTAGAGGGGAACTCACGGCTCAAAACCTTTCTTTCACCTATCCCAGTGGCGATCGCCCAGCCTTAGATCACCTGAATTTCACTATCTATCCAGGGGAAACCATCGCAATCGTCGGCTCCATCGGTGCTGGGAAGTCAACCCTGGCCAATGCTTTTCCCCGGTTAATCGATATTGAACCCGGTCAGCTGTTCCTCGATGGCCAGGATATTACTGATCTACGCCTAGAGGATTTACGCCGGGCGATCGCCTACGTTCCTCAAGAGAGCTTCCTCTTCAGTAGCCAAATCCGCGACAACATCGCCTATGGTCTTCCGGGCAGCGATCAACCCGAAATCGAAGACTCTGCCAAACAAGCCCAGATTCACAGCGAAATTCTCAATTTTCCCAAGCAGTACAACACCATGGTTGGTGAACGGGGGATTACCCTTTCCGGCGGCCAACGCCAGCGCAGCTCCCTCGCCAGGGCCTTTATGATCGATGCCCCTGTGCTGATTCTGGATGATGCCCTTTCTAGTGTTGATAACAGAACTGCCACTGAGATTCTGGAATATCTTTCCCACGGCCCCCAGAAAAAAACCGTCATCTTTATCACCCACCAACTTTCTGCCGCCGCAAAAGGCGATCGTATCTTCGTGATGGATCACGGCAAAATTATCCAAACTGGCATCCATGAAGAACTTCTTACTCAACCTGGACTGTATAGAAAGCTTTGGGAGCAGAACCAACTCGCCGAAATTTTGAATTAAGCAATTCAATAAATGGCAGGGATATTGGTCTTCAAATCCTGGCTTGCAAAAACTGCAAAACAAACAAAGCCTCCATCGCTTACACAAAGCAGGAGGCTTTGAAGTAAATATAAAGAGCTTTCATAGAAAGTATTTATTTACTAGTTTGCTTCAAAATCTCCTAAAAAGAGCCTCAACTCAAGCCCACGCAGAGTTTTTTTTAAATCCCCCAAAGTCTTACCCCGCTTGTGTTCCAAGCATTTTCTTTATCAAGAAGGAAAAAACTTTTAAAAAAGGTGTTGACATCTCCAGGATGTCTGGTTAATATAGTTAAGCGCGGTTGAGAGAGACGCACTGAACCGCCGCCCCGAACCGAGACAAATAAATAGAATTTGAAAGTGACTATCCGCCCCCTTGTTTTAACAAGATTATAACAAGTGAGTCGGTTGAGATTGAAACAATCGATACCGAGGAGCTTAGTTAAGGATAAAGAGAGCCTTAAAAAAATATCTCTTAAAAAGGTGAATGAAAGTTCCTTAGGGAATGAGTAACGAATCTACTATGGAGAGTTTGATCCTGGCTCAGGATGAACGCTGGCGGTATGCCTAACACATGCAAGTCGAACGAAGTCTTCGGACTTAGTGGCGGACGGGTGAGTAACGCGTGAGAATCTGCCTTCAGGACGGGGACAACAGTTGGAAACGACTGCTAATACCCGATATGCCGAGAGGTGAAATCTTTTTTGGCCTGAAGATGAGCTCGCGTCTGATTAGCTAGTTGGTGGGGTAAGAGCCTACCAAGGCGACGATCAGTAGCTGGTCTGAGAGGATGAGCAGCCACACTGGGACTGAGACACGGCCCAGACTCCTACGGGAGGCAGCAGTGGGGAATTTTCCGCAATGGGCGAAAGCCTGACGGAGCAATACCGCGTGAGGGAGGAAGGTCTTTGGATTGTAAACCTCTTTTCTCAAGGAAGAACAAAATGACGGTACTTGAGGAATAAGCACCGGCTAACTCCGTGCCAGCAGCCGCGGTAATACGGAGGGTGCAAGCGTTATCCGGAATTATTGGGCGTAAAGAGTCCGTAGGTGGTTCAGCAAGTCTGCTGTCAAAGCCCGCAGCTTAACTGCGGAGAGGCGGTGGAAACTGTTGAACTAGAGTGCGGTAGGGGTAGAGGGAATTCCCAGTGTAGCGGTGAAATGCGTAGATATTGGGAAGAACACCGGTGGCGAAAGCGCTCTACTGGACCGTAACTGACACTGAGGGACGAAAGCCAAGGTAGCGAAAGGGATTAGATACCCCTGTAGTCTTGGCCGTAAACGATGGATACTAGGCGTTGTCTGTATCGACCCGGACAGTGCCGAAGCTAACGCGTTAAGTATCCCGCCTGGGGAGTACGCACGCAAGTGTGAAACTCAAAGGAATTGACGGGGGCCCGCACAAGCGGTGGAGTATGTGGTTTAATTCGATGCAACGCGAAGAACCTTACCAAGATTTGACATCCCATGAATCCTGCCGAGAGGCGGGAGTGCCTTCGGGAACATGGAGACAGGTGGTGCATGGCTGTCGTCAGCTCGTGTCGTGAGATGTTGGGTTAAGTCCCGCAACGAGCGCAACCCTCGTCCTTAGTTGCCAGCATTAAGTTGGGCACTCTAGGGAGACTGCCGGGGACAACTCGGAGGAAGGTGGGGATGACGTCAAGTCATCATGCCCCTTACATTTTGGGCTACACACGTACTACAATGGTCGGGACAAAGGGCAGCAACCCCGCGAGGGCAAGCGAATCTCATCAAACCCGGCCTCAGTTCAGATTGCAGGCTGCAACTCGCCTGCATGAAGGAGGAATCGCTAGTAATCGCAGGTCAGCATACTGCGGTGAATCCGTTCCCGGGCCTTGTACACACCGCCCGTCACACCATGGAAGCTGGCAATGCCCGAAGTCGTTACTCTAACCGTTCGCGGAGGAGGGCGCCGAAGGCAGTGCTAGTGACTGGGGTGAAGTCGTAACAAGGTAGCCGTACCGGAAGGTGTGGCTGGATCACCTCCTTTTAGGGAGACCTAACCTACTGAAGTTTGAAAGCAATCAGCAAATAGAACGCAGTAAGGTCATCTCGAAGGTCGTGCGAGGGGGAGAAACGGAAGTCACTTTCAAATTTAGGTTCGTGGAAATGGGCTATTAGCTCAGGTGGTTAGAGCGCACCCCTGATAAGGGTGAGGTCCCTGGTTCAAGTCCAGGATGGCCCACTTATCAACCGTTGGTAATCATCAATTGTTGATGTCAATGGGGGTATAGCTCAGTTGGTAGAGCGCCTGCTTTGCAAGCAGGATGTCAGCGGTTCGAGTCCGCTTACCTCCACCAAGACCCCGAAAAATAATGAAACGAATTTAGCATCAACACCATAGCTTGGAAAGCAAGTATTAGATGTTGTTGAATGCTGAAAGAGATTTCAGCAAAGCACCTTGAAAACTGTACAAAATAATATTAGATAGTCGAAATTGCTAGGTAGGAAAGTACGAAAAGTACAAACAATCCAAAATAGCCAGTCTGACCTTAAAAAGGTCAAGCTACAAAGGGCTAACGGTGGATACCTAGGCACACAGAGGCGAAGAAGGACGTGGTTACCGACGATACACTCCGGGGAGCTGGAAGCGAGCATTGAGCCGGAGATTTCCGAATGGGGCAACCCTTAATACAGCCATCTGAATATATAGGATGGTATGAGCCAACTCAGCGAATTGAAACATCTTAGTAGCTGAAGGAAGAGAAAGAAAAATCGATTCCCTTAGTAGCGGCGAGCGAAGCGGGAAGAGCCTAAACCAACTGCTTAGGTGGTTGGGGTTGTGGGACAGTAATGTGGACTATAGAGATTAGATGAAGTAGTTGAAAGCTACACCAGAGAAGGTGAAAGTCCTGTAATCGAAAATCAAAGTAGCCTAACTGTATCCCGAGTAGGCCGGAGCACGTGAAATTCCGGTTGAATCAGCGAGGACCACCTCGTAAGGCTAAATACTACTGTGTGACCGATAGTGTAAAAGTACCGCGAGGGAAAGGTGAAAAGAACCCCGGGAGGGGAGTGAAATAGAACATGAAACCGTTAGCCTACAAGCAATGGGAGGACGATTCAACGTCTGACCGTGTGCCTGTTGAAGAATGAGCCGGCGACTTACAGGCTGTGGCAGGTTAAGGTGAAAAGCCGAAGCCAAAGTGAAAACGAGTCTGAATAGGGCGTTAGTCACAGTTTGTAGACCCGAACCCGGGTGATCTAACCATGGCCAGGATGAAGCTTGGGTAATACCAAGTGGAGGTCCGAACCGACTTCTGTTGAAAAAGGAGCGGATGAGCTGTGGTTAGGGGTGAAATGCCAATCGAACCCGGAGCTAGCTGGTTCTCCCCGAAATGTGTTTAGGCGCAGCGGTTGATAAAGCTTATACAGGGGTAAAGCACTGTTTCGCTGCGGGCTGCGAGAGCGGTACCAAAGTGAGACAAACTAAGAATACTGTATAAAAAGCAACCAGTAAGACGGTGGGGGATAAGCTTCATCGTCGAGAGGGAAACAGCCCAGACCGCCAGCTAAGGTCCCAAAATACTTGCTAAGTGATAAAGGAGGTGGGAGTGCATAGACAACCAGGAGGTTTGCCTAGAAGCAGCAATCCTTGAAAGAGTGCGTAATAGCTCACTGGTCAAGCGCTCCTGCGCCGAAAATGAACGGGGCTAAGCAAGTTACCGAAGCTGCGGGATAATATCTATCGATACTATCGGTAGGGGAGCGTTCTATATGGTGTGAAGCATTAGCGGCAAGCAGGTGTGGACTGTATAGAAGTGAGAATGTCGGCTTAAGTAGCGAAAATATGTGTGAGAATCACATACCCCGAAACCCCAAGGGTTCCTCCGGAAGGCTCGTCCGCGGAGGGTTAGTCGGGACCTAAGGCGAGGCCGAAAGGCGTAGTCGATGGACATGAGGTTAATATTCCTCAACTCTTATGTGGGAGCACAACTATGACGCATGAAAGATAGCTACACCCTGAATGGATTGGGAGGAAACCACGGTTTCCGCGTAGTTAAGGATAGTGCCTAGAAAAGCTAGTTGTGTGTTGAAAGCATAGGACCCGTACCCGAAACCGACACAGGTGGGGTGGTAGAGTATACCGAGGGGCGCGAGGTAACTCTCTCTAAGGAACTCGGCAAAATTGCTCCGTAACTTTGGGATAAGGAGTGCCAGCGAGAGCTGGTCGCAGTGAAGAGGCCCAGGCGACTGTTTACCAAAAACACAGGTCTCTGCCAACTCGTAAGAGGATGTATAGGGGCTGACGCCTGCCCAGTGCCGGAAGGTTAAGGAAGTTGGTTAGCTTCGGCGAAGCTGACGACTGAAGCCCCGGTGAACGGCGGCCGTAACTATAACGGTCCTAAGGTAGCGAAATTCCTTGTCGGGTAAGTTCCGACCCGCACGAAAGGCGTAACGATCTGGGCACTGTCTCGGAGAGAGGCTCGGCGAAATAGGATTGTCTGTGAAGATACGGACTACCTGCACCTGGACAGAAAGACCCTATGAAGCTTTACTGTAGCTTGGTATTGGGTTCGGGCTTTGTTTGCGCAGGATAGGTGGGAGACGTTGAGATTACCCTTGTGGGGGTAATGGAGTCAATGGTGAGATACCACTCTAACAAGGCTAGAATTCTAACTTTAAACCGTGAATCCGGTGAAAGGACAGTATCAGGTGGGCAGTTTGACTGGGGCGGTCGCCTCCTAAATGATAACGGAGGCGCACAAAGGTTTCCTCAGGCTGGTTGGAAATCAGCCATTGAGTGCAAAAGCATAAGGAAGCTTGACTGCGAGACTTACAAGTCAAGCAGGGACGAAAGTCGGTTTTAGTGATCCGACGGCGCTGCGTGGAAGGGCCGTCGCTCAACGGATAAAAGTTACTCTAGGGATAACAGGCTGATCTCCCCCAAGAGTTCACATCGACGGGGAGGTTTGGCACCTCGATGTCGGCTCATCGCAACCTGGGGCTGAAGTAGGTCCCAAGGGTTGGGCTGTTCGCCCATTAAAGCGGTACGTGAGCTGGGTTCAGAACGTCGTGAGACAGTTCGGTCCATATCCGGTGCAGGCGCAAGAGCATTGAGAGGATTCTTCCTTAGTACGAGAGGACCGGGAAGGACGCACCGCTGGTGTACCTGTTATCGTGCCAACGGTAAACGCAGGGTAGCCAAGTGCGGAGCGGATAACCGCTGAAAGCATCTAAGTGGGAAGCCCACCTCAAGATGAGTGCTCTCATGGAGTTAATCCAGTAAGGTCACGGGAAGAACACCCGTTAATAGGCATTAGGTGGAAGCGTGGCAACATGTGAAGCCGAGATGTCCTAACAGACCGAGGGCTTGTCCTTGATGGTTAGACGAAAGATTTCGATAAACTAATAGAGATTTTGTACAGTCTTGAGGGTGTGAATACACACCACTGCTTGGTGTTTCTAGCATAGTGGAACCACACTGATTCCATCCCGAACTCAGATGTGAAACGCTATAGCGGCGACGATACCTGTGGGGTAGCCTGCCGGGAAAATAGTCCAATGCCAAGCTTCTCTCTTATTTAAAACTGAATACCTTATTCTTCTTCTTTATTTTTCTTGCAAGCCCTCCCTTTACTGGTAGAGGGCTTTATTTTTTCTCTTTACCTATTATGTAGAAGTAGAATTTGAATAAATAGTTAGGTAATTGGATGAAGCGAATCTACTGGAGTTGTGTGTTTGGATGTTTGGCTGTACTTGCTACTACTAGTCGGGCGATCGCCAATGAAGAGATGTACCGACCTGTTAGCATTCGCTCAGGACAAGAAATTAATGAACGCCTCTCTGAGCGTGATATCCCCACAGGAGAAGGTGGGTTTGCTCGCGATTATGTTGTTAATCTCCAGGCTGGGGATCAAGTTGCCATTGACTTGATTTCAAATGATTTTGATACAATTGTACAACTGCTTACGGAAGATGGCTCGACCATTGCAGAAAACGACGATGCTCCAGATGGCACAACAAACTCGTTACTGTTTGTTCGAATTAACGAACCTGGAAAATATACTGTGCGAGTAAGGGCTTTTGGTGAGACGGGTAGTGGAAATTTTTCTTTGAAGGTGACTCGTCTACAACCAGTTCGCGAATAGAGACGCACTGATTAGAGAAAAAACCTCTGTCCATTCCACTGTGGCGCCATAGGTATCACCTGTGTGTCCTTTGAATTTTTTTGCAAACCAATGGCAGATGGTGATCGCCCAAAAGCAAGAACAAAAATTACTGAGAAGCCAAATTAACCACTGGGCCAAAGGAAGCACAAAATAAGTAATACCCAACAATATCAATAGGGGAAAGATGCTCCACCAAAAATCTGGATAAAGCTTAAAATGCTTGCGATGGAACGCTCCCTTCCCTTCGGCTTTGAGATAGGGATAAAAGGCGATCGCCATCACTTGGGCCCAGCGTCCCCAAGCAGGTATCGTCAAAATCAACCAATAACTACCCACATTAAAACCTTCAAGAGCTGCCACTTTAAGTAAAAGAATTAGAACCCCGGCCATTACGCCAAAAGCTCCAGATACACTATCAGCCATCACGACAAGGCGCTTTTGGGGGTCAGGAACAGCAAGGCCATCGGCGCTATCCATCGCCCCATCAAGATGCAACCCTCCCGTTAAACTGACCCAGAGAGCAACGGTGCTTGTCGCGGTGAGTAGAGAAGGAGTGCCTACATAACTTAATCCCCAGAAAGTACCACTCAAAAGAGCTCCCAACCCCAAACCGATCCAAGGACACCACCGGGCGATACGGATAAAGCTCGGCCGAAAAATTTGGGGGATTGGTATAACCGTGTAAAAAATGATCGCTCCCAATAGTGATCGCCACCATTGCACCAGACTAGAAAAAAAACGAATCATAGATTTTGGGAGACCAAGATTGGCAATCTGTAGATGTCAAAATTCAAACCTTAAGCTAAGATTATGGCGAGGCATTGGAAACCGTTAATGAACATCCGCCGCCAGAACACCAAGGCAACGCTGTAAAATGACGGTCCTTCCCCTTGGCCGCTAGCTTTTTTACAAGTGAAATGACAATCGCATAGGCTCATCCTCATGTGATGGTGCTCACTCACTGGCTGTGCCCACGTCAGATTATGGATTATTGTCTTTCAGTTTGTCATCTTTTTGTTTGCCCTTAATTAATTCCCATGAGTCATCAATGTCATCCTCCTTCTCTGCCTGCTCCCTGCGTGGTTTCTACCGGCATTCTTGTGAACAAGAGTGACATCAAGCGTCTTCTTCAAGATCTGACATGGGTTCGCTATGACCATTGCCTTGATGGTGAAGTCAAAGAACAGGGCGAAGGTTGGATCGTAGAAGTATTTGACGATGAGCAACAGGCGACCTTGGTAGTCAATCAGTCCCTTTATCTCAATTTGCATAGTTTTGACTACTTAGTCCTAAAACAAGCAGAAGCGGGAAAAACCTATTTTGAGTTGGTGCAAGACAATCGAATATTACGTCTAGATCCCGTTGAGCATCCTCAAGCTGGCCCACTGACCGAAAAGATTGTCCAGGAGAGCACCCTAGAAGAAATGGTGACTCAGGTTCTCTCTGCCCGTTGGGATGTCCATCTGGATGATGAACATTTTAATTTCTAGGTTCTGTTTCCTGAAGTCGGTAGAATAGGCGGGGGTTCATCACCCTCGTTTTTCATTTTTATTGAACCATTCGGAAAGTTTTCTGTGAGTCATTTTCATTTTTCGCTCCAAAAAGAATGTCCCCAAACAAAAGCCCGGGTAGGAGTCTTTCAGACGCCCCATGGCATTGTAGAAACACCGCGGTTTATGCCAGTGGGGACCCTAGCGAATGTGAAAGGAATTACACCAGATCATTTAAACCAGGCCCAGGCCCATATGGTGCTGTCCAATACGTATCACCTCCACCTGCAGCCTGGGGAAGATATTGTGCAAAAAGCAGGGGGACTGCATAAATTTATGGCCTGGGATAAGCCTATTTTGACCGATTCAGGCGGTTTTCAGGTTTTTAGTCTCAGTGAAATGCGCAAAATTCGGGAAGAGGGGGTTGTGTTTCGATCGCCTAAGGATGGCCGCTTGATCGATATGACCCCAGAGCGTTCAATTCAAATTCAAAATGCCTTGGGGGCGGATGTGATTATGGCCTTTGATGAATGCCCACCAGGGGATGCGGGCCGGGAGGCGGTGGAAGCAGCCACTGCGAGGACTTATCGCTGGTTAGAGCGTTGTATTCAAGCTCATCAACGGGATGATCAAGCGCTATTTGGCATCGTTCAAGGGGGAATTTTCCTCGATCTGCGATCGCAAGCAGCGGCAGATTTAACAAAGCTCGATTTGCCCGGCTATGCCATTGGTGGGGTCAGTGTGGGGGAATCGCCGGAAAATATCCGCAAGGTGGTACAACATACAGCACCGCTATTGCCTCAGAACAAAATTCGCTATCTGATGGGGGTGGGGACTTATCGAGAAATGGCCCAGGCGATCGCCGCTGGAATTGATGTGTTTGACTGCGTAATCCCGACACGCTTAGGTCGCCATGGAGCTGCCCTGGTTAGAGGTGACCGCTGGAATTTAAAAAATGCGCAGTTTAAAGAAGATTTTCGGCCCTTAGATGAAACGTGCCCCTGCTACACTTGCCAGAATTTTTCGCGAGCCTATTTACACCATTTAATTAAAGCTAAAGAAATGTTAGCTTACATGCTTCTTTCTTTACACAACGTTACAGAATTAATTCAATTTACAGTACGAATTCGGGCGTCAATTTTAAGTGATCGCTTTGTCGAAGAATTCGGTGAATGGCTAGAACCCGAACCAACTCATGCTAGGATTGACTGCAAACCATAAGAAAAATCAGTTCAACAAGGAAATATATGGAAGCGGCATTATTACTTGCGAAACTACCTGAGGCCTACTCGATTTTCGATCCCCTCGTGGATGTTTTGCCCCTCATTCCTTTGTTCTTCTTACTGCTCGCGTTTGTCTGGCAGGCAGCGGTCGGTTTTAAATAAATCGCTATTCCCAAACAACTCAAAAGAGTACAGAAGAAAGCATCCCCTAGGGGATGCTTTTGTTATTTTTGGTGACGAAATGTAACAGAATTTAGGGGCGATTCATAATTGCTTTTTGAAAGGCGGGGCGATCGCCCAGGCGCTGAAGGTAGGCTTGGATGCTGGGATAAACACTCAAATCCACATCCTGGAACATCAATGGAATATAGGCGAGGAGAGAACCCACAGCGACATCCGCCACGGTAAAGTTGGCTCCTAGCAGATAGGGCGATTTTTGGAGCATCTCATTGAGGGGCTGTAAATAGCGAGCCATCACCGCATGGCGATTTTCGGAAGGGGTCAAACCCATCGCCAAGGTTGAATTGGCAAACAAGACCCATTGGTAGGCGATCGCCTTTCCTTCCGGCTCCTTCGGCAGTTGACCAAATTTTTCTGCCAAATAGAGCAAAATCGCCCCTGATTCTGCAAGGGTAAAATCACCATCAGTGATCACCGGAACTTTGCCAAAGGGGTTGAGCCCCAAGAAATCTGGTTGTTGGTGTTCACCCTTTTGCATATCTAGCAGCACAAATTCATAGTCTGCCCCTAGTTCTTCAAGGTACCAGCGGACAATTGAGGCCCGACTACGTGCCCCTCCATAGAGTTTCAGCATAATTTATCCAAAGTTTATGGACGCGAACGAAATGACTTAAAGGACAGTATGGGTGTAAGCATGTTGCTTGACGTTGTCCTCAGCACTGACGATATTAACCTGATTGAGTACCCGCTTCTTCGCCGTGGAGTGGTTAAACTGCTGATAGATTTCTCCGAGGGAAATATAAGTCTGGGCTTCAGGACGGCGTTTATAGGTACGGGCAGCCGCTGCCGTTCGTTCGGGGAAATCATCGGGAATCTGTACATTCTCACCAAAGGCGCTCGGAATTTTAATGCCTTGGGTTGTCAAAATCTCATCGAGGCTTAAAGCTTGGGCTAAACGGTAAGAAGTAGGAATGCCTTTGAGGAGTGCTTCGAGGGCGGCTGAGGGGATGGGTTCAAGGACACTTATTTCTTGTACTTCTCCTTCTGCTCGTACAAAGCAAGTGGCCACCCCAAATACACAATAATCATGATTTGCTAGGGCATAGGTCTGAAAGAAATTTTGTAGGGTAGACATAGAGATTTTTACTTATTTTAAAAATAAATATTATTTTTCCCATTGATCCTAACAACGGGATTGATTAGGAGAGAAAGAAAGAAAGGATTCTTTAATTGCCAGTAGAGCGACTGCTGTCATTGAATATTTAAGGATTGTGTCGCTTTATCTTTAGGGCTAAAAATCATAAAAATCCCCACTTACACTAAAGAAAGGGAAAACCCCAAGCCCGCAGTGGTCAAGGAGGAAATTATGGCGATCGCCACGGTCAATCCCACAACCGGAGAAATAGTACAGCGCTTCCAAGCCTTAACTGCGACGGAGATCAATCACAAATTGGCAATCGCCCAAGCTGCATTTCAGCAATATCGACTAACCAGTTTTGCCCAGCGACGCCAGTGGCTCGAAAATGCAGCCTTGATCCTAGAGCAAGATGCAGAAAAGTTTGCAACGATTATGACCCTGGAGATGGGAAAGACGAAAAAAAGTGCGATCGCCGAAGCCGAGAAATGTGCCCTCGTTTGTCGTTACTACGCAGAGCATGGTGAACAGTTCTTGGCTAACGAATATGCCGAAACCCAAGCCATAAAAAGTTATGTTTCCTACCAACCCCTGGGCGTTATTTTGGCAGTGATGCCCTGGAATTTTCCCTTTTGGCAAGTGTTTCGCTTCGCGGCCCCCGCTTTGATGGCAGGCAATGGGGCGGTCTTAAAACATGCTTCTAATGTGCCCCAATGTGCTTTGGCGGTGGCTGAAATTTTCACCCAAGCTGGGGTGCCTGAAGGCGTCTTTCAAACATTGCTGATCGATGCATCCCAGGTAGAACAGGTGATCACAGACCCCCGCATCAAAGCCGCTACCCTAACGGGCAGTGAACCTGCCGGGGCTAGTTTGGCTCGCTTAGCAGGCCAAGAAATTAAACCTACTTTGCTGGAATTGGGGGGAAGTGATCCGTTTATTGTTTTGCCATCGGCGGATCTCGAGGAAGCGGTAGCGGTGGGGACAGTAGCTCGGACAATGAACAATGGTCAATCTTGTATCGCAGCCAAACGCTTTATTCTCCATGAGGCGATCGCCCAGACTTTCCTGACCAAGTTCCAAGCGCAGTTTGCCAACCTAAAAGTGGGCGACCCCATGGCGCCAGATACGGACATTGGCCCCCTCGCCACGGCGGAAATTTTAAGAGATATTGTGAATCAAGTAGACCGAGCGATTGCCTCTGGGGCAAGAGTGCTAGTTGGTGGTCAGCCCTTAGAAAGCCCCGGTTATTTCTACCCGCCGACGATTTTGACAGATATTCCCCCAGGGGCTGCGATTCTTCAGGAGGAACTGTTTGGGCCTGTCGCCATGGTGTTTATTGTCAAAAATATAGACCAGGCGATCGCCCTGGCGAATGATATTCCCTTCGGCCTAGGAGCGAGCGCTTGGACGAAGGACCTGGCAGAACAGGAACGCTTGATTCGTGACCTGGAGGCGGGGGCCGTATTTATCAATGCCCTAGTTAAATCGGATCCCCGTCTGCCTTTTGGGGGAATTAAACGCTCTGGCTATGGGCGAGAATTGGGAATATCTGGGATTCGCGCCTTTGTGAATGCTAAAACCGTCTCCGTTAACTAGCCATTCTAGATCACAATCATTTGGTGCCTGAGGAGGCGATCGCCCATGAATACCGCAGAACTGTTGATTCAATGCTTAGAAAATGAAGGGGTAGAGTATATTTTCGGTCTACCAGGGGAGGAAAATCTCCAGATTCTTGAAGCCCTCAAGAACTCTACAATTCGCTTTATTACCGTGCGCCATGAACAGGGGGCCGCTTTTATGGCCGATGTTTACGGTCGTCTCACGGGCAAGGCGGGGGTTTGTTTATCGACCCTGGGGCCTGGGGCCACGAATTTGATGACTGGGGTCGCCGATGCCAACCTCGATGGGGCGCCCCTAATCGCGATTACCGGTCAAGTGGGTACCGACCGGATGCACATTGAATCCCACCAATATCTAGACCTCGTGGCGATGTTTGCACCTGTGACCAAGTGGAATAAACAGATTGTTCGCCCCAATACGACCCCAGAAATTGTCCGCCGCGCCTTTAAAATTGCCCAGCAGGAAAAACCGGGAGCCGTCCATATCGATCTACCCGAAAACATTGCTGCCATGGCCGTAGAGGGACAACCTCTCCAGCGGGATGGCCGGGACAAAATCTATGCAGCGAGTCGGAGTGTGAACCGCGCTGCCGAGGCGATCGCCTCGGCAAAAAATCCACTGATTTTGGCGGGTAATGGTGTAATCCGGGCCGGAGCCGCCGAAGCCCTCACAAATTTTGCCTCCCAACTCAATATTCCCGTGGTCAATACCTTCATGGGCAAGGGGGCGATTCCCTATAGTCATCCTCTTGCCCTCTGGACTGTCGGTCTCCAACAGCGAGATTTTGTCACCTGTGCCTTTGAACAGAGCGATCTGGTAATTGCCGTTGGCTATGATCTGATCGAATATTCCCCCAAACGTTGGAACCCAGATGGCACAACCCCCATAATTCACATCGGTGAAACTGCTGCTGAAATTGACAGCAGTTATATTCCCCTCACAGAAGTTGTTGGAGACATGGTCAATGCTTTAACAGAAATTGGCAAATGCACAGACCGGAGTGGGAAAGCGGCCCCCAAATCTCTTAGTCTGCGGGCAGAGATTCGCGATGACTATGAACACTACAGCAAGGATGATCTTTTTCCGGTGAAGCCCCAAAAAATCATCTATGATCTGCGCCAAGTGATGGCTCCGGAGGATATTGTCATCGCCGATGTGGGGGCTCACAAAATGTGGATGGCGAGGCAATACCATTGCGATCGCCCGAATACTTGTCTCATTTCCAATGGGTTTGCAGCAATGGGTTTTGCGATTCCGGGGGCGGTGGCTGCAAAGTTAGTCCATCCCCAAAGAAATGTGGTGGCTGTCACAGGGGATGGCGGCTTTATGATGAATTGCCAAGAGCTAGAGACAGCCCTGCGCATCGGGGCAAACTTTGTCACACTCATTTTTAACGACGGTGGCTATGGACTGATTGGCTGGAAGCAAATTAATCAATTCGGGGCATCCGCCTTTGTGGAATTTGGCAACCCAGATTTCGTAAAATTTGCCGAAAGCATGGGCCTCAAAGGATACCGGATCACCAGCGCTGCTGAGTTAATACCAACCCTCAAGGAAGCCCTCGCCCAATCGGTCCCCGCTGTCATTGATTGCCCTGTGGACTACAGCGAAAATGTAAAATTCTCCCAAAAAGCGGGGGACTTAATCTGTCGGATGTAGGAGAGTCGCATATTGGGGGTGTAACTCTACGACGCGACCGATAATGGCGATCGCCGGAGCTGAAAAACCCGTTTTCTCTACTTTCTCGACGATATCACCGAGGTTTCCCAACAGCTCCTCTTGGTCGGGACGGGTGCCCCAACGGATGAGGGCAATGGGCGTGTCTATGGTTAATCCACCCGCAAGTAATTGGGGAATAATTTGGCAAAGATTATGGATGCCCATGTAAATGACTAAGGTTTCTGAACCCTGGGCGATCGCCTGCCAATTCACCTGGGGTTGATATTTCCCAGCTGCCTCATGGCCCGTCACAAAAGTCGCCGAACAACTATAACCACGGCTAGTGAGGGGGATCCCGCAATAAGCTGGAGCTGCAATCCCCGAAGTGATGCCAGGCACGACTTCTACGGGAACATTCGCCGCCCGCAGATCTGCCATTTCTTCACCCCCCCGACCAAATACGAAGGGGTCACCCCCCTTGAGCCGGACAACAATTGCCTTTTCTTTCGCTTTTTCAATGAGGAGCTGTGTGGTTTCTGTCTGATTGAGGGAATGTCTCCCGCGACGCTTCCCGGCATCAATGCGCTCTGCTTGGGGGTTGATCATCGCCAAGATCGGTTCGCTCACCAGGGCATCATAGACGACAACATCGGCCATTTCGAGGAGGGTTTTACCCTTGAGTGTCAGGAGGCCCGGATCACCAGGACCAGCACCCACCAAATAAACTTTGCCAACGGGACTGCTTGGGGTCATAAAATTCGTTGCGCGGAATTGATAAAAGCCAAGAAAGACAAGAGCTTAATAGAGTAGTCCACATTACCATGACCACTTTTTTTCTCTGTATCTTTAACTGCTTTTTCACGCTTTTGCAGGGCTGAAAAAAGAGCAAGTAATTTCGCCTATGGTACAGATTTTGGGAACATTGCCCTGGGAAAAGGCAAAAGTGCCTACCCAAATTTGCCTCTACTCATCATTGTCCTGGGAAGGATACCAGAGTAAGCGTACGGCCAGAGCTGTAAACCCGATCGCCGCGAGACCTTTGAGGACTTGGGCCGGAATAAAAACCGCAACGGCTCCCCCCGCAAGCACCCCCAAGAGACTGGTAGTAATCAAGGCAGTTACAGAACCAAAAAAGACAGCAACGGGAGATTTGGAACTGCCCCCGAGGGCGATCGCCGCCAACTGGCTCTTGTCGCCAATCTCAGCCAGAAAAATAGTGATAAAAGTAAGACCGAGGAGTTGCCAATCAATTTCTGCCATCGTTTTGAAATATTGCTGGGAAAAATTTAGGTTGAATGATGCAAACTTGTGCCCTAGTGCCAAAAACAAAGATTTGGATGGTGGACGGTGATTATGGGGCCAGCATATCCACAATCAGTAAGCCAGCAATCACCAGCAATAAAACCCCCACCACCATGTCTAACACATCGGGGGCGAGCTTCCGGGCTAACCAGTAACCAATGATCACCCCCAACAAACTGGTGGCAATGAGAGCGAGAGCGGCCCCCAAAAAAACGACCCAGGGGGACGCTGCTTGGGCTGAAATCAAAAGGGTCGCCAGTTGGGTTTTGTCTCCCATTTCGGCGATAAAAATAGTCAGGAACGTGGAACCAAAAATGGTCCAAATGCTCCAGCTTTTGGCTGATTTGGGGGAGTGACTGGCCGTCATATTGCGTGGAAAAATGATGAAATCATCGGCTAGTTTATCAGTTATTTCCGGTAAATATGAAAAAAAAGTGAAGAAATAGGCCCCCCGGGGAATGTGATGGGAGAGGCTAGGAGGTGATTTTCTCAGGATTCTGGGGGGAATTATGAGGCGATCGCCCGAGGGCAAAAAGGAGAGTCGGTGTACCCCCAATCAACCCCCAACCCAGCCAATGCCGAAAGCTGTAACCTTTACGCCATGAGACAATGGCCGCCAAAAATCCCATGAAACAATGGAGGCTTGCGAGGAGCCAAACCCGATAATCAAAAAGAAGCGCTTGCATAGTGATCGTGGTATAACCTTTAGAAACCATGTTACATTTCGCAACCAATAATCAATGACATCAGTTTCTGTGCGCCCTAGTGCCACAACCCTTTTAGAAAAGCATCCAAATCTGCGGTTACGGGATATCCTCGATACATTGCCCCGGTCCGTCTATGAAATAAATCCACTAAAAGCTTGGTCTAGGGTGCTCTTAAGTGTGGCGGCGGTGGTAGGTAGCTACGCCCTCTTAGCGATCGCCCCCTGGTATTTACTCCTGCCCGTTTGGTTTTTGACTGGAACTGCCCTAACGGGTTTTTTTGTAATTGGCCATGATTGCGGACACCGTTCCTTTGCCCGGAAAAATTGGGTAAACAATTTGGTGGGACACTTCGCCTTTTTACCACTGATTTACCCCTTCCATGCCTGGCGCATTCTCCATAACCATCACCACCGCTACACCAATAACATGGATGAGGATAATGCTTGGGCGCCCTTTACCCCTGAGCTTTATGACAGCTCGCCAGCACTCATTCGTATTGTCTACCGCGCGATCCGGGGTAAGCTCTGGTGGCTTGCGTCGATTATCCACCAGCTAAAGCTGCACTTTAACTGGTTCCAGTTTGAAGGTAAGCAACGGGAACAGGTGCGCTTTTCAGCATTATTTGTAATTATTGCCGGGGCGATCGCCTTTCCAGTGATGTTCTATACCCTCGGCGTTTGGGGGGTGGTGAAGTTTTGGCTGATGCCTTGGATTGGGTATCATTTCTGGATGAGCACCTTTACCCTTGTGCACCACACTGTTCCAGAAATTCCCTTTAGCTACCGCAGCCAATGGAACGAGGCGATCGCCCAACTGTCTGGCACCGTGCACTGTGACTACCCCAAATGGGTTGAAGTCCTTTGCCATGACATTAATGTTCATGTGCCCCACCACCTTTCCACTGGCATTCCTTCCTACAATCTCCGCAAGGCCTACGCCAGCATCAAAGAGCACTGGGGTGACTATCTCTATGAAACTAAGTTTTCCTGGGATTTGATGAAAGCCATCACCGAAGAATGTCACCTCTACGATCCAGAGCGCAACTATATGTCTTTTGCGCAGCACCAGAAGCGCTAATCCTTTTAAAAAACAATTTTTAAAAACGTTTTTTAGCCTAAAGCTCGACACACCCTAGTTTCTGGGGTGTTTTTTATTGCACCCCAGAAACTAGGGTGTGTTGCGGCAGCGGATAAAGGGATAGAGGCGGTTTTTGGTATGTTAATAGGAACCTTCCCCTAGCCCTAGCTATTCTGTGAAAAGGAGAGAATTACTTACTCGCCTGGGCCCAAACACGGGTCGGTAGGCCCCAAATGTAAATAAAGCCTTCCGCTGCTTCATGGTTGAAGCGGTCATCAGCACCATAGGTTGCCAAATCTGGTGTATAGATCGATTTTTCTGAACGACGACCAACGATTCTCGCCGTGCCCTTATGAAGTTTGAGGCGAACAACCCCCGTCACCCGCGCCTGGGTCTGGTTGATAAATGCATCCACCGCCTGTTTTAGGGGTGAGAACCATAGGCCACGATAAATCAGCTCCGAATAAGTCTGTTCCATACCGCGCTTGTATTGGGTAACATCAGCCGTCAAAGTAAGGCTTTCAAGATCTCGGTGGGCATCAATCAGGACGCACATTGCTGGAGATTCATAAATTTCGCGGGATTTAATGCCGACAACACGATTTTCAATCATGTCAATGCGACCAATGCCATGGTTGCCAACGATTTCATTCAGTTTAGACACCAGCTCGATGGGGCCAAGGGCATCTCCGTTCACACTGACCGGAATACCTGCTTCAAAGCCAATCTCCAAATATTCCGGTTCGTCTGGGGTATCGGCGATCGCCTTCACCATTTCAAAGACTTCCTCCGGGGGTTCGCACATCGGATCTTCCAGGGGGCCAGCTTCGATACTGCGGCCAAGCAGGTTTTTATCGATGCTAAAAGGAGACGATTTTTTCACTGGGGAAGGAATTCCAAATTTTTCTCCATAGGCGATCGTCTCTTCACGACTCATACCCCACTCCCGTGCTGGGGCGAGGACTTTGATGTCGGGGTTCTGGGCCAAAATACCCAGGTCAAAGCGCACTTGGTCATTCCCTTTGGCCGTACAACCATGGGCAACAGCATCAGCACCATATTTATCAGCGGCCCGGACAAGCATTTTGGCAATTAAGGGGCGGGCAAGGGCTGTGGCGAGGGGATAACGATTTTCGTATAGGGCATTGGCCTTAATTGCAGGAAAAGCGTAGTCGGTGATAAATTCGGCACGACCATCTTCAACGAGAGAAATGGAGGCGCCAGAATCTAAGGCTTTTTGTTGAATTGGGCCTAGTTCCTCACCCTGTCCCAAGTCCGCTGCTAAGGTAATCACTTCCTTAACACCCCATTCTTCCATGAGATAGGGGATGCAAACGGATGTATCAACGCCGCCGGAGTAGGCGAGGACAACTTTTTCTGCGCGACCCATAGTCTTAAATACCGTATATAGATGAATCAAGGCAGATTATAGCCTGACACTGCCTCGGAAAAGGTCTGAACGGCACGGAGTTTTGCCCCCATCAGGGAATGGTGACAGGCGATCGCCTGGCGGTGCTATGTCGAACAGCCACAGTCCAGTAAGAATCGCAACATTTTGTAGTAATGTAAATGAGCCGCAGAGACTGCTATTGATCAAACATTGCCCATGACATCAGAACAGACCGGAAACTTAGTCCAGCCGATTCCCGTCGAGCAAATTCAAAAACTACTACCGCACCGCTACCCTTTTTCTCTGGTAGACCGCATCCTGGAATATGTCCCCGGTGAAAAAGCTGTGGGTTTAAAAAATGTCACTTTCAACGAGCCTCATTTTCAGGGGCATATCCCCAACCATCCCATCATGCCAGGGGTGCTTATGGTAGAGGCCATGGCCCAAGTCGGTGGGTTTATTTTGACCCAGATGCCAGGGATGGAAGATAGTTTTTTTGCCTTTGCCGGGATTGATAAAGTACGTTTCCGTCGCCCGGTTGTTCCCGGTGATCAGTTGATCATGACGGTGGAACTACTGACCGTCAAAGCTAAACGCATCGCGAAGATGAAAGGGTTTGGCACGGTAGATGGTCAAGTGGCAGTGGAAGGGGAAATGCTTTTTTCACGGCTGAATTTTGAGTAACTGGGCCAAAAGTCCACTAAATTATTATGGAGCAAACTGGAGAATTCATTTGAGTACTCTGATTCATCCGACGGCGGTGGTTCACCCCAACGCCCAAATTCATCCAACGGTGCAAATTGGCCCCTATGCTGTGATCGGGGAGCATGTGGTGATCGGCGCGGAAACGGTGATTGATGCCCATGTGGTGATTGATGGCCATACGCATATTGGTGTGGGTAATCGTTTTTATCCGGGGGCGGCGATCGGTTTGGAACCGCAAGACCTTAAATACCAGGGGGCAGCGAGTCTGGTAAAAATTGGCGATCGCAATACATTTCGTGAATACGTGACGGTGAACCGGGCAACGGCAGTAGGGGAAAAAACAGTCATTGGTGACAATAACCTCCTAATGGCCTATGTCCATGTGGCTCACAATTGTGCCTTAGAAAATAACATTATCATCGCCAATAATGTGGCGATCGCCGGCCATGTGGAGATTGAGTCCCGGGCGGTTATTGGCGGGATGTTGGGGATTCACCAGTTTGTTCGCATTGGCAAAATGGCAATGCTGGGCGGTATGAGCCGTATTGATCGAGATGTGCCACCATTTATGCTAGTGGAAGGGAATCCCTCGAAGGTGCGCTCACTGAATCTGGTCGGTCTGAAGCGCAGTGGCCTATCTAGCGATGAGATGGGCTTGTTGAAACAGGCTTTCCGACTCCTATACCGCTCTGATCTAAAAACCGCTGAAGCGATCGCCAAATTTACCGAAATAGGTGACCATGAACACCTGCGCCACCTGCAACAATTCCTCGAAAAGGCCCTTGATCCAAGTCGTCGGGGTTTAATTCCGGGAAAACGGAGTTAGTTCCCCATGCATATTTTTATCAGCACAGGAGAAGTATCCGGCGATCTCCAGGGGAGCCTTTTGGTGGAAGCCCTATTTCGCCAAGCCGAAGCCTTAGACATTGACCTAAAGATTACAGCTTTGGGCGGCGATCGCATGGCAAAGGCTGGGGCAATGCTGTTGGGTAATACCACAAAAATTGGTTCCATTGGCCTCATTGAAGCTCTCCCTTTTATCATTCCGACGCTCCGCTTGCAGCGACGGGCCAAAAAATATCTCCAGGAAAACCCACCAGATATTCTCATTTTGATTGATTATGTGGGACCAAATTTGGCAATTGGTGAGTTTATTCGTCGTCATTTACCCCAGGTGCCTGTGATTTATTACATTGCTCCCCAGGCTTGGGTTTGGTCTTTTGAAGGGCGGTGTACCCAATGGCTGACCAAGGCGTTGGAGCACAGTGAGGCCGTCGCTAGAGTAACGGATCGAATTCTTGCTATTTTTCCCGAAGAAGCTCGTTATTTTGCTGAATATGGCGTCGATGTGAAGTGGGTTGGCCATCCCCTGGTGGGGCATATGGCGAAATACCCGCCGAAGCCCATTGCCCGTGAACAGCTTGGATTAAACCCAGATCAGACTATCGTCACTCTTTTGCCCGCGTCTCGCCGCCAGGAGCTTAAGTACCTTTTGCCCGTAATTGTTAAGGCGGCACAGAATATTCAACAGCAGATCCCTGGGGTGAAATTTTTAGTCCCTGTGGCTTTGCCGCAATACCGCAAAACCCTCGAAGATGCGGTTAATGGGGCCGGTTTAAATGCGATTTTGATCGAGGATCCCCAACAAGTACCTTTGGCGATCGCCGCTGCTGATTTGGCGATCACCAAATCAGGCACAGTGAATCTTGAGATTGCCCTCCTAAATGTGCCCCAGGTGGTGCTCTATAAGGTGCACCCATTCACCTACTGGCTGTCTCATATTGTCTTGAAGTTTTCAATCCCCTTTATGTGCCCAGTCAACTTAATGCTCATGCGGGCGATCGTTCCTGAACTGCTGCAGCATGAGGCAAGCGCCGATCGGATTACCCAAGAATCCCTTGCTTTTTTCCGTAACCCGGAGCGACGGGAGCAGCTTTTGCACGATTATGCAGAAATGCGCGCCGCCATGGGGGATGGTTCTACCTGTGATGTGGCGGCGATCGATATTCTGAATTACTCTACTGCCAAAATCTGAGGGCAAATCTAGCTATCACCAGATTTTTTTGGATCGTTAAATTGGGCTTTTGCTTGGATGTAAATGTCTTTGTCAATTACTGTGGCGCCCATTTCTTCAGCGAGTTTTTCGATCTTTCCCTTTGCAAAGCGTCGCACAAAAAAGGGGATTTTTTTAAAGAGCTCTTTGGCTTCATCAGTCCATTCCATGGGTTTAATCTCGGTAAAGGTCGCAAATATTCCACTAAAAAGATTATTGTCTGGTGCGAATCCTGTCGAGCAGGTCACTAAAGGGTTGCCAGTTATTTTCGGTGGCGATCGCCTCCCAAACGGATTCAATCACTGGGCGCAGCAAGGCTGTCTTGGGGTTTTGGGTAGTTAGGCGATCGCCCATTTGCGTCAACTCTCCCTCTGGCATTTCCTGTAAGGCCCGTTGATAAAGGCCTTGCCATTGCTCAAACAGTGACCCGGAGAGATCGCTGTTTTCCAAGATTGTTTCAGGGTGCGATCGCCAGGCATGGTTAAATTGAGCCGCTAACTGGAAGAAAAAGTCATGGTAGCCCGTCTGGGTTTCTGCCAATAACTTCAGCGTGAGGGCAAATAAATCTGTCCCCAAGTCACTGGGCAGGGTCTCAAACCCTAATTTACGCAACATTAACGCCTGGTAAGTCTGGGTATATTCCGCGTCATATTCCCCTAGGCCCGCCGCCAAATCTTGCTTATCCATCACCAGGGCAAGGGGCATCTGCAACGCTTCCAAATTCAGGCGACAGATCATCGGTTGGTTGCCATAGCTATATCGGCCGCTGTAGTCAAAGTAAGCCGCCGTAAACTTGTGATCATAGCTGGGAATAAAAGCATAGGGGCCATAATCAAAACTTTCCCCCGTAATCGCCATATTGTCCGTATTTAATACCCCGTGGCAAAAACCTGCCACCATCCATTGGGCCGTCAACTGCGCCACCCGCTTCACCAAATCGGCGTAAAACAGGGCATAGGCATCGGGATCACCAACATATTCACTGTAGTAATGTTCCACCACATGGTCGAGGAGCTGCTGCAATAAATCCCGCCGTTGCAAATAATAGAGCCGCTCAAAAGTGCCAAAACGAATATGCGATCGCTGAAACCTGACCATTACCGAAGACCGGGTGGGCGAAGGTTCATCACCCCGCCAGAGGGATTCCCCCGTTTCAATCAGACTCAAGCAGCGGGAAGTGTTTACTCCCAGTTGGTGCAACGCTTCTGCGGCCAGAACTTCTCGGACACCGCCCTTGAGGGTTAAACGGCCATCGCCATTGCGGGAATAGGGGGTCTGGCCAGAACCCTTGGTGCCCAGGTCATAGAGCAAGCCATCGGCGGCCCGCACCTGTCCGTAGAGAAAACCCCGCCCGTCACCCAACTGAGGATTGTACTGGCCAAACTGATAGCCGTGGTAACACATGGCCCGCAGGGGGTGGGGCGCTTGGAATTGGCCAAAGGCTTCGATAAAATCTTGATCTTCCACCTGGGCCGGATCTAAGCCCAATTTCTCTAAAATTGCATCGTTGCGGAACCGGAGCTCATGGTGGGGAAAGTCCGCCGCTGTCACCACGTCAGATAGGCGATCGCCCAGGCTTGCAAATGCTTGCTCATAGGGCAAACAAACGAGGGGATTTTGGGTGAGCTCACTGATGGGGGCCATGGGCGTACAATTAAACTAAAAAGCATTAAGGGATATTATGGCAGATCCGATTATGTACCAAGTGGATGGTTATGTGGTGTTGCGCCACGACCACCCGGAGCAATTGATGGAGCCGGACGAAATCCGCACCTTTTTCCATGATCTGTTTGCAGCCCAACCGGATTTACTGCCTACGGAATTAGCGTCATTGCCTTCCCAGACAGCACAAATTGAAAAACTTCTCGAAGATTATTGTGAACTGGATATCGAGGAGGGCTTTTTGCAGTGGTATGCGGTGCGCTTTGAGAAATAGGGCATCCTTATCCCCACATCCCTCTAAATCTCCCTTCGCAAGAGAGACTTTTTGTTCCCTGCTGGGGAGGGTTCTAATCGGCCCATTGCTGCTGGAGTTGTTGAATAAAGGCAAAACGCACATCTTCCCCGGTTTCGATCAGGGTTACATCAGGATGATCAGGAGTCAAGAAATCGAGGCCCACTTCCCGCCCAGAGATCAGAAATTCCGTTGCTGCCACCCGATAAATTCGTTGGGGATCTAAGGGGCGATCGCCTATCTGCCATGTTTGAGCATCCGGGATCAAGGTGACCCCTGCCATTTGCAAATAGCCGCCTGTACCTTGGTTCGCCAAACCCTGATTAAGAATCCGTTCTAGGGTTTGCCCTTTGATATCAACGGTGGCTAAGTTCCCACCAAAGGGCAAAATCCGAATCACATCATATTGGGAAATCGGGCCGGGGGGCAGCACATCATCTACACGAATCGAACCGCCATTAAAAAAAGCCAATTCTGCCGTCGGGGTTGCCGTTAACATCGATTGGGCAATAATTTCCGTTAAAGCAGTCCCTTGATTCCGCACCGAACTTTCTAAACCATCTAGGGCAATTGGGCTTTCAGTAACGATCTGTTCCGGCTCAAAACCGTTGGCACGGAAACCATCGAAAGCCAGTTGTTGCCAATGATTTACCACCTGTTCTATCGCTGGATCGGGGGCGATCGCCTCTGTGATGGGTTGTAGACGCGATTGAATAGTTAGTTGCTCAGTTTCGGTGTCATAGCTGAGATGATGGATATACACCGTGCGGGCGTTGGCATCGGCCTTAAAAATCGGTGTAAAGTCGGCGCCGCGCCATTGTTGAATATTTTCATGTTCGTGGCCCCCCAAAATGAGATCAATTTCTGGGATATTTTCAGCGAGGTAATGGTCATCCTGAATTGCAAGGTGCGTTACCGCCACAATTACATCAGTTTTAGGGGCCAATTCCGCCACCAGCTTAGTCATCTGTTCACGGGGATTGAGGT
Organism: Picosynechococcus sp. NKBG15041c; assembly: GCF_055380235.1. NCBI lineage: Bacteria > Bacillati > Cyanobacteriota > Cyanophyceae > Chroococcales > Geminocystaceae > Picosynechococcus > Picosynechococcus sp. NKBG15041c. Next base: position 2,626,170 of record NZ_AP040363.1, on the reverse strand, counting down.
AGGTGACATAGTTCGCAGGATTGCTAGGAATCGTCACCCCCACAAAACCGACCTGCACTGGCGTTCCCGCCTCACCATAAATCGTTTTGATCACATAGGGCGGTACATTCTCCCAGGGTTCACCGGTGGCCGTCAGTACATTGCCTGAAAACCACTGAAACTCTGACTCCGACAGCCGTTGCTGAAACTGGGTTTCACTCAAATCGAATTCATGGTTCCCAAAGGTTGCCAAATCTAGGCCGGCCTGATTCATCACATCGACGATATGTTTCCCCGCCAGGCGATCGCCATTTACGACTGCTGTACCCAAGGCCGACGGACTTAGGAGATCCCCCGCTAGCACCGTGAACGTTTGGGCGTTTTCTTCGCGGAGCTGATGGCGCAATGTTGCCAGTCTAGCCAAGCCGCCAATGGTCCCCCCAGCGATGGGGGTAATTTCATAGACATCATTGAGGTGGAGCAACTGGAATTGCACGGTTTCCGCCCAGAGGGGCAATGGGGCGATCGCCCAGCTCATAACCGTACCCAGTAGCAGCAGGGGAGAGCGGCAAACTTTAGCAAAAACGTCACAAATCATCAGTCAATATCCACCATCTAGCAACGATCCTTTCATCATGGGTGAGGTTGCGAAAAATGGAGGGCGATCGCTCATAATTTTTGACATTTCGCTAGGGGCGAAATTCCTTAGATTGGTGGCACACGTCTATCTGTTTCGAGATCGCGTAAAATCGTCTCCTCCTGGGGCGGCACCTGGTCTGGCTGAAAAATCGTCTTCAGAGCCGTTTCTAAATTACGGGCCATCACAATTTGATTTTCATAGACAACGATCACCCGAGCAAGGGTTGGTACACTATTTTCATCCGCTTCTAGATAGAGGGGTTCCACATAGAGCAGCGATTGTTCAATGGGAATCACCAATAAATTTCCCTGTACTGCCCGCGATCCTTCCCGATCCCAGAGGGAAATCTGCTGGGAAATAATGGGGTCTTGTTTGATCAGTGCTTCGATTTGGTCGGGGCCATAGACCAGTTTTTGTTTCGGGAATTGATAGAGCAAGAGCTTGCCATATTCGTCGCCATCAGCCCGCCCCGCTAACCAGGCGATCAAGTTCGGGCGACTGGTGGGAGTGTAAGGATGGAGGAGGATAAATTCTTCTGTGGCTACCGTCGGGAAACGCATGATTAGATAATAGGGGGCGATCGGCTGGGATTCGCTGCCATATAGTTCTTGGGGAATTTCCCATTGATCTTCGCGATTGTAGAAGACCTGAGGATCCTGCATGTGGTAGCTCAAGAGCCGCTCCGACTGCACCTTAAAAAAGTCGGTGGGATAGCGCAGATGGCTCTTGAGATTGCCCGGCAACTCATTTAAAGGGCGAAATAATTCTGGAAAAGCTTTTTCCCAAGTTTGAATCATCGGATCAGTGGGATCTGCTATGTAAAATCGCACCGTGCCATTGTAGGCATTGATCACCACTTTCACGGAGTTGCGCATGTAATTAAATGGATGCTCCCCAGGATCTGAATAGGGATAGTGATCACTCGTGGTGTAGGCATCGATAATCCAGTGGAGATAATTTTTTTCGCCCAACCGATTCGTTTCCCCTGTGTCAGTCACCACCAAATAAGGGTCATGGTCAAAGCGCAAAAAGGGGGCGATCGCCTGCACCCGTTCATTGATATTGCGCCGCATCAGCAGGCGCGTATTTTCGGTCAAATCATTAGACAATAAAATCCGCCAATCCCGAAGATACTGGGCAAATATCAAACGCTTCAAAGGATTACCAAAATCAATTCCCCCCGTGCCGTCATAGGTGTTGTAGCGATTATCCTCACCACTTGGATAGTCCAGTTCCTGCACCTTGGTATCAGTCATTACATAGTTGTTTGTTAATTCTCCGTAATAGATACGCGGTTGACCAATGGGAATTGCCTCCCGTACCAAGGGGGTCAAGGTGGTTAAATTATCATCATCATCAGTTTCACCGGCGCCGATATCTTGCACATAGTATTGGGGCAATCCAGTAGATTCTGCTCGGTTCACTGGGCTTACCGTAAAACCGTAGCCATGGGTGTAAATGAGATGCTTATTCACCCAGGTTTTGGCCTGTTCTGGTACAGCTTCATAGTCCAATTCCCGAGGCGCGATGATCACCTGTTGTTGGGTCGGCTCTTGATCCGCTTCTAGGCGGAGGGTGTAGCGGTCAATATCTGCATCAAGAAAGCGATAGTATAAGCGAATTTGCTGGAGTTGCCGGTTTGTCTGCAGAACAGGGCGGCTATCCCAGAGGCGAATATTGTCAATGGTGAGGGGATTATTGGCAATATCGGCCGCAGTTAATGCACCATCAGGGTTAAAAACTTTTGATTCGATCGCCCCCAGACCAAAGGCTGCACGGGTCGAGGCGATGCTGTGTTCTAGATAGGGACGCTCTTGGGCCAGTTCATTAGGTTGTACAATGAGCCGCTGACTCGCTACGGAGAGCACTAAACCCGTTACCATCATGCCCAGATATAACCAAATCCCCATGAAAACCTGGGTCTGACGGGGTTGATTCGTGATTTTTTGGCGGCGGCCCTGGTACCAAACGAGACCAAAGCACCAGGAGGCGATCGCCAGGGCAACAAGGGCCAAGAGAGCTTCCACATGCTGGTTTACGTTGATGTTGGTGTAGCCAACCCCATAAACAACACCCAGCTTAGAATACAGTAGCTCATAGCGTGTCAGCCAATGGCGTCCAGCAATGGTGAGGAATAAGCAGCCAGCCAGAAGATCGATATGACAGAGCTGGGCCGGGCTGAAGCCAGGGAATTTGCCCTGGGAAAAACTTTCACCAGACAGAAGGTAACAGAGGGTGACACTCACCAGGGCATAAAGAAACAATCCTTCGAGCCAGAAATCGAGAATTTGCCAAATGGGTAGGGTAAAGACATAAAAGCCTACGTCATGGCCGTAGATCGGCTCCGTTTGTCCGAAATCGATCCTAAACCACCCCTGAAACACCCGTACCCAGTTGTTCGCGAGGATTGTCCCAAAACAGAGGCTCAAGACCACGGCGATCGCCCGCAGAGAAAACCATCGCTGCCACAGGATGCCGCCGATCATCAAGGTGGCGATCGCGACCCGCCAGAGTTGTTGTTGGCTAAATTCCCACAGATTATGTAGCGATTGGAAGGCCAGAAGATCCGGGAGTGTGGGGGTCAACAGGGGTAAACTTGGTTCCCCCTGGCTCATTTCCCAGGCGACAGAACCATAGTGAAACAGCACTAAAACAACCAGTACACTAAATCCCCCCATCAAGAGTAAAAGCCCCCGAAAGCCAATGCTGGGAGAGTCTGTTGGGAGCCTCAGCTGGGGTTTTTGGGTGACCACAAGTTGTTGCCAGGCATCAGAGAAAGAACTACCTTCCTGACCCTTTGAAACACCATCTTCTGAGCGACCGGGCATTGTCTGCCATTGTTGTCGGTTTGCCACTCGATAGTTGAACCAAAGCAAAGCAAAGGAGCAGCCGAAGCCCAAGAGCCACAGGCTGACTTTCAGGATCACCTGCTTTAGGAAAACAGAGCGATAGCCCACCTCCGCAAACCAAAACTGCTCTACTAGGAAGCGGGAAAAGAGCTCAAATAAACCCCAGCTGGCGGCGATCGCACAACCGATATAGATGACAAACGACCATTTTTTACCCATAGTGCCGATTGTATCGACTTGCTGGGACAAAAATCACCAGGGGTTAAGGATTTTAAGGATTAATTGTTTCGGAAGACGGGGCGGCCACATTTGCGGAGGATTCCCGGGGGAATCGGGTTCCCAGCATCGAGGCGCTGGCGCTGGCCGGGGGGTAAACAATTGCGGTCAATATTGTAAATATAGGAACCATTCCGACCAACACGATTGTTAGACCCAAGCAAAACATCTACTAGAATGTCACGGATATTAATGCGATCGCCCACCTGACCGAGAAAGAGCGAAAAAAGCTGGTTGCGGAATCGATCATCATTACGCAGTTGGTTGAAACGGTCTTCAGGAATATCGCGATATTCATTGCGAATGTCTGTCAGAATGTCTTGCCATGTTTGGGGACTCGATGTCCGCTCAATCTGACTAAAACCCTGGCCACCTCTCCGAGCATTGTTGGGTTTGGCGATCGCCTCAGGACTAAGGACGAACCCCCCTGCGACCAAAACAGAGAAGAGGGTTAGCTGAGATATTTTTCGTCTAAGAATGCCCATGGTATCTGCTGATGTCAACTCAAATTGCTATGGTGTATAGGGTAGACGAAAAGCCCCCGGCAAAGTTCCCGGTTACTGCCCCCAAGGACTCCCATGCTCCCTCCCCAACGCCAAAAAAGTCTTTATCGCCTCATTGATCGCCTGGGTCTGCCTGACAACCTGGGCATCCGCTGGGAACTTTTAGATCTTGCCCTCACCCACCCCAGTATTTCGCCTGACAAGAACTATGAACAACTAGAATTTATCGGTGATGCGGTCGTTCGTTTAGCGGCCTCAGAAGTGCTCTACAGCGAATATCCCGATGAACCGGTGGGGGAATTTGCCGCGATTCGCTCGATTCTAGTCAGTGATCGCACCTTGGCGGAATTTGCCCATTTTTACAATTTAAAGAAGTATCTGCTTTACCATGGCCATTACCATGGTGCAGGGGAAATTTCTCTGTTGGCTGATGCCTTTGAAGCAATGCTTGGGGCACTTTTTTTGACGACCAACGATTTGAGCTTGGTGCATCCCTGGTTAGATGATCACCTCCGCCTCAAAGCGGCTGAAATCAAACGCGACCCAGCCCGGGAAAACTATAAAGATGCTCTGCAAACCTGGAGCCAGGGGGAATATCAAAAACTGCCCACCTACCAGGTGACGGAAAATGTTCATTTCCACCACGAAGAAGAACGATTTCTAGCGAAAGTCTGGCTCGGCGATAATCTTTTGGGTCAGGGGGTTGGTCGCTCCAAAAAAGCCGCAGAACAGGCCGCTGCTCGCATGGCGTTCGAGGCGATCGCCCCCCTCGATGATTGCCGCCCCCAACCGTAAAAAAGCGCCGAGGGATCTGTCCTAGTTACGATCCGCCGACGCTTTTTTTTGGCCTCACACCATCATATGCTGCCTAAGACGAAGTTTTCGTTCCCTTAGTTCCGCTAACTTCTTTGGATGGCATCGATGATGGCTTGATTGGCCTCCGGAAATTGATATTGCCCTAATTCTGCTGGCTTAACCCAACGGATCTCTTGGCACTCGATCGCCAGAGCTTCTCCCCCGGTGGGCCGACACCAATGAACATGGAGGGAAACCCTAAATTTAGGATAATTATGTTCGATTAAAATCAGGCGATCGCCCACCTGAACGTCCAGGTTGATTTCTTCTTTAATTTCCCGAGCAATACAAGCTTCCACCGTTTCTCCCGGCTCGATTTTTCCCCCGGGAAACTCCCATAGTCCTGCCATTTCCCCGGTATTCAGGCGGCGATCGATTAAAATTTCCCCCTGGTCATTGTGAATCACTGCCACACCAATATGTTTATGGGGCAAAGCCATGCCTAATCTCTCCCATGACGCAAAACCCAACTATTATAGGAGATTCCCCCAAAGCCTGACCTCCTTAGGGATTGTGCCAATGATTCGGTAGGGATGTGCCTTGCGACTTTTTCTAAACTGTGACTTGGATTACAATTAAGACCACCAAAGCCCGTTGGGAAGCTGAGATGATGGGAGAAATCCTCTCTGCCCACAGCATCCCCAACCGTGTCCTTGATATTGGACTGGGAATTTATTTTGGCCAAGGTAGCCAAGCTGCCCTCCAAGTGCGATCGCAAGATCAATGGACAGCGTTGCTTTTGCTCAGTCCCCCAGAAGATGCCCCTTAAAACCATTTGTGTTTCGCCCTAACCGCCTATGTCTCTCTTTGATTGGTTTGCCGCAAATCGCCAAAATTCCGAAACCCAGCTCCAACCCCAACAGGAGCGAGAGATCGCCGATGGCCTCTGGACAAAGTGCAAATCTTGCGATGCTCTGACTTACACCAAGGATCTGCGCAACAACCAAATGGTCTGCAAAGAGTGTGGTTTTCATAATCGAGTGGGGAGCCGGGAACGCATCCGCCAGCTTATTGATGAAGGCACTTGGACAGAGATTGGGCAGACCATTGCTCCCACGGATCCCCTAGAATTTCGTGATAAAAAAGCCTATGGCGATCGCCTGAAAGATTACCAAGAAAAAACAGGCCTAACCGATGCAGTCATGACAGGTACAGGGTTGATTGATGGCTTACCCATGGCGCTAGCTGTGATGGATTTTGCCTTTATGGGGGGCAGCATGGGTTCTGTGGTCGGGGAAAAAATTTGCCGTCTCATTGAACATGGTACTGCCGAAGATTTGCCTGTGGTGGTAATTTGCGCTTCCGGCGGTGCAAGAATGCAGGAAGGGATGCTCAGCCTGATGCAGATGGCGAAAATTTCCGGAGCCCTTGAACGGCATCGGGCAAAAAAATTACTGTATATCCCTGTGTTAACGAATCCTACTACCGGGGGAGTCACTGCCAGTTTTGCGATGCTAGGCGATCTCATTATTGCTGAACCCAAAGCGACCATTGGTTTTGCCGGACGCCGTGTGATTGAACAGACCCTACGGGAAAAGCTCCCCGATGATTTCCAGACTTCAGAATATCTACTGCAACATGGTTTTGTCGATGCGATCGTCCCCCGTACAGCCCTCAAGAAAACCTTGGCGCAGATGATCAGCTTGCATCAGCCTTTTCATCCCATTTTGCCGGAATTACAGTTGGCTCCCCAGGTGGAAAAAGAAAAGGTCTATGAGCCAGTTGCTTCTACTTCTACTAATGATTTTTATAAATAAAGTTAGACCCTGATTTTGGCGATCGCCTCCCAGTTTATCGGAGACTTTACTGTCAAGATCTCCCAATGATTAAGTGAATAAATGCCATGCTTCAGGGATTTTGTTGCCAAATGTACTGTTCTTGCAGGCATTCATGTTAACTTTAGTTAAAGATCTCTTTGCCGCAGGCCAATAACTCATTTTCGAGCGCCGCGCAGAGGGACATTTTTTTTCTTGAAGTTATTGATTCAGGTCAAACGGGAGTAGGGATATGGGAAATGTGATCAATCAAACTTGGCAAAAAACAGCCCTGAGCTGGGAATATCACAAGGCCGCAAACCCACGCCTTGCAGAAGTGCCGATTCGTGCTTTTCCTGCCAGACTCCATGAAACCGGAGAAACGCGCATTATTGCCCTAGATCTGGCTCCAGAATTGGGCACGAAATATCCTGCCACAACTCCCAATCTCCTCGCTAACTACATCCGCATCAAGCCCGGGGAAAAAATTCAGGCGATCGCTGCTTCTAGTTCCGAAGTTTTTTATGTGATGCGCGGCGCTGGACGCACAGAAACAGAATATGGCGTACTCGAGTGGAAAAAAGGTGATTCCTTTACCCTGCCGATGAATGCTGGTGTCACCCACTATGCCGACGAAGATAGTGCCCTGTACTGGGTCCATGACGCGCCGATGTTGGCCTATTTAGGGGTCCGGCCCACAGCTCCCCGCTTTGAACCGGCTTTTTATGCAGGTGAATATCTCAATGGTGAAATCGAGCGAATCCGTGAAGAGGGCATCCGTCGCAACCTCAATCGCAATGGTGTGATTTTAGGCAACCCTGAAAGTGAAGCCACCCGCACCGCCACCCATACCATGTGGTCTTTATACAATCTCGTACCACCCCATTCTTCCCAAAAGCCACACCGTCATAATTCCATCGCCTTAGATCTCGCGGTCTCTGCTAAGGAAAATACCTACACTTTGATCGGGAAATCCTTAGACAACGACGGTAATATCATTAACCCCGTAAAAGTCATGTGGCAGCCCAACAGCGTTTTTGTGACGCCGCCGAGCCTGTGGCACTCCCACCACAACGAATCCGATGCCGATGCGTTTGTTTTCCCAGTGCAAGACGCAGGGATGCAGATTTATATGCGCACCCTTGATATTCAATTTGCCAAGTAAATCGGCACTATCAGCCGCTAATTCTTTGAGGCTCTCCCAATTGAGGAGAGTTTTTGTTTTTCTCAAACGACTTAAAATCAGTGGAGCTAGAATATCGGTAATATCTATGGCTGATCCTCTTGATGGGTATATTCTTTCCCATCACGCCCATGAAGTTTTACAACGAAGTGATCGCAATTGTATTGATCCAGCGTGGATACAACGAGCTTTAGCAGAACCTGATTATGTTGATCGGGATGAGAGGACGAATGCTCTAAGGGTTTGGAAGCGCATTCCAGAATATGGAAATCGTGCTTTGAGGGTTGTTTACAATCCAGAAAAACAACCTCCTGTAATTATCACTGTATTTTTTGACAGGGGCTTTAAGGGATGAACATGATCGAATACGACCCAGAAACGGATACCGCCTATCTTAAGATTCAGGAGGGGAATTATCTTGAGTCTGAAGAAATTAGTGCAGGTGTAATTTTAGATTATGACCAGAACGAAAACGTTATTGCTTTGGAATTGTTAGGGGTTAAATCGCTTCAACCGAGCCAATGGCAAAGCTTAAAGTCTCAAATGCCAGTGAGTGCTTATGAACAGTTACAAGTCTTTTTTGCAAATGCAAGTCACGTCTAGATAGATTGCGCCCATGGGCATGAAGCTTTTTCAGGATTTTCTTTCTCTTTTCCTTCAGGATAAATGTCCTCTATGCGATCGCCCTGGAGTCAACGTGGTTTGTAACGACTGCGATCGCCAACTGCACCAAACAAAGTTAGTTAATCCAAAACGCTACTGGCGCGGGGATCTACCGCTATTTGCTTGGGGCCAATATGATGGCATTCTCAAACGGGCGATCGCCGCGATGAAATATAACAATCACCCCCAACTGGGGCAATGGCTCGGCACACAACTGGGTTTGCAGTGGCGCCAATCTTTTCCGCATTTGTCAACCTTAACCGTCGTTCCCATTCCGATGCACCCCGAAAAACAAAAACAGCGGGGTTTTAACCAGGCAGAACTGATTGCCCGTCAATTTGCCCGAGTTAGTAAGCTACGTTACAGCCCCCGAATCCTACGACGGACCAAAGCCACCCAAGCCCTCTTTGAGCTGACTGTGCCACAACGACAGCAGGAACTGCAACAGGCTTTTTCCCTCGATCTCCAAGGGACTCAAAAATTACCAAAACAACCGATTTTATTGATCGATGACATCTACACCACCGGGACAACTGCCGCTGAAGCGCAGCGCACCTTGACCAAAGCAGGGCTGAAAGTTTATGGCATTGGGACGATCGCCACCCCAAAAAAAGAAACAAGCCGACGGTGAGTGCAGAAGGAATTTGGCTGGAAAATTCCCTATCAACGGTAGAATATGGTTTGATTATGCAAGCCCATAATGTTGCTAAAGCTCCATGATTTCAAGTAATGACTTCCGTACTGGTACCTCCATTGAATTAGACGGCTCTGTATGGCGCGTCGTCGAATTTCTCCACGTAAAACCTGGTAAAGGTTCTGCCTTTGTACGCACCAAACTCAAAAATGCCCAGACTGGCAGTGTGGTTGAAAAAACTTTCCGCGCCGGTGAAACCGTGCCCCAGGCTGTTTTAGACAAACGCACCATGCAACATACCTATAAAGAAGGTGACGATTTTGTCTTTATGGATATGGAAACCTATGAGGAAGTCCGCTTAACCGAAAATCAAATCGGCGATCGCGTGAAGTACCTCATGGAAGAAATGGAAGTAAACGTTTTGTTCTGGAATACCCAGGTTATTGACGTAGAATTACCAAATACCGTCGTCCTCGAAGTCACTGAAACTGACCCTGGCGTTAAAGGCGACACCGCCACAGGTGGGACAAAACCGGCGATCGTCTCTACCGGTGCCCAGGTAAATGTCCCCCTCTTTATCTCCATCGGTGAGCGGATCAAAATCGACACCCGCAGCGATACCTATCTCGGACGCGAATAACGAAAGACGAACTTTTCTGGAGATCCAGATTTAAAGTTTTTGGATCTCCCCCTACCCATGCAGTTGTGAGGAATAACTTGTTCTGTGGCTATCAATTTACAAGAGATCCAAGAGTTACTATCTACCATTGGTCAGACCAATGTCACCGAGTTCGAGCTCAAAACCGATGATTTTGAGCTCCGGGTGAGTAAAGGAACAGTTGTTACCGCTGCCCCGCTGGTCGCTTCCCCCGAGGTAATTGTTCAAGCTAACCCAGCAGCCGTTGTTGCTCAAACAACGACGACCCCAGAGGTAACCCCCGTTGAAGCACCGACAACTGGCGCCACCATTGATGATAAGTGGGTTCCCATTACTTCCCCCATGGTTGGTACTTTCTATCGCTCTCCAGCGCCAGGGGAATCACCCTTTGTGGCCATTGGCGATCGCGTGGGCAACGGACAAACCGTTTGCATCATCGAAGCGATGAAATTAATGAATGAAATTGAAGCGGAAATTAGTGGCGAAGTGGTAAAAATTGTCGTTGAAGATGGTGAACCCATTGAGTTTGGACAAACTCTGATGTGGATCAACCCTGCATAACCAGTTTGGTGTGCAGTTGATACAATAAGCTTAAACGTGTTTTTGCAGAGAAAATCAATGCCCGACGACCCTTCGATCTCCCCAGAAGTCCTTCAACAGGTAGCTTCATACTTTAGTGTTCTGGGAGAACCGATGCGTCTCAGGATTCTCAGCATCTTGCGGGATGGTGAGCATTGTGTCCAAGATCTAGTGATCGCAACCGACACCAGTCAAGCGAATGTATCTAAACATCTCAAGATTATGCTCCAGGCTGGTATCTTACAACGTCGTAGTGCAGGTACTTCTGCTTATTACCGGGTAAGTGACGAACTCATCTACGATTTATGCAACCTCGTTTGCAACCGTCTGGCGGAGCGCATTGAAGAACAGGCCAAGAAATTTCGGAATACTTCTCTTGTGCTTTGACCTTGAGGCGAAAGTCTTTTTTGATACTCCATCAAGTTAATAGTAAGGATTAGATCATAAAAGTTTACAATGAAATTTAACTGACCCAGTATTGATTTCCTAGCCCATCTACAGATAGCGGATCCTATGACTTCCTATTCCACTTTTTCTGCCAGAGCCGAAATGAGTGAACTTCGTCGCCTTAAGACGCTCCTCCCTCCTGAATTACAGAGTTGGGTCATGGTTGAAGGGACCACGGAGGTGAATCCTCCGCTCATTCGCTGCGAAGAACTGGGGAAAGATGAAGTAGAAATTCAGATTGATTTGGCTAAATGGGAAAACCTCGCCCTGGACCAGCGTAATCTGCTTTTTTGGCATGAAGTTGCTAAGGTGCAAAATGATACGATTCCCCGGGAAGGCTGGGAAATGGCGGCCTTGGCCATCGGCTTAGGGGGCGCGGTAGGGGAACTTTGGGTACAAGATGGTCTTTTACTGGTCTTGGCGATCGCCCTTTGTAGCTTTTCCGGCTATCGATTATGGCAAAAAAATAGTGGCGAAAAACGGATGACTGTGGCCATTGAAGCAGACGAACAGGCCATCCGGCTAGCCACCCGTTTCGGTTACACTCTCCCTAACGCTTACAAGAGTTTAGGTAGTGCCCTAAAAACATTGATTGAGCAGACTCCCAATCGCCGCAGACGGAAGGACTATGAAACGCGTCTCCAATTTTTGCGCAAAAGTGCGGCTAAAGCGAAAACCCAGATGGAAGACCAGCAGGTGCGCCGCCCAAAAATGGGCTAATTCTAAGGGCTGGCGATCGCCTTTTGTTGGGCTTTTGTTTCGGCCACAGCCTGTTGCAGGGTTTCAATGAGTTCTTGATCCAAATAAGGCTTCGTCAAGTAGCCATTAGCCCCTAATTGTTGTGCCAACTGTCGGTAACGCTTGCTGCCGCGAGACGTCAACATCAACACTGGCAGGTCTGTTTTCGGATGTTTTTTCCGACAGCGCCCAAGAAATTCAAAACCATTCATCTGGGGCATTTCCACATCACAAATAACCCCTTCTACCTCTGGGTGCAACTCCAGTTGATTGAGGCCATCGGCACCATCTTGGGCTTGGATGACACGGTAGCCTGCCTTTTGGAGAGTCGTCGAGAGGGTTTGCCTTGTGGTCAGGGAATCATCGATGGCGAGCACCGTGGGTAGAGCTAATTTCGGCTGGAGATTTTGCAATTGGGTGTCGATAATTGCCACATTTTGGCTGTCTTTTTGGAGAACTCGTTCTATCAAAGCGGCTCCATCTAGAACAGGGACAAGGCGGCCATCTCCCAAAATTGTGCAACCAGACATATAAGTTGGTGGGGCGATCGCCGTGCTGAAAGGTTTGATCACGAGATCCTGTTCCAACAAAATTTGGTCTACCCGCAGCCCAACCGCTTCGGTTCCCTGGGTAATCACGAGAATCATTTGCTGACCCGCCTGATTCCAAACATTACTGGCACTACTTTGGGCGAGGGCTCCCATCTGTTGGCGACTAGCAATAATCGAGGCAGGATAGTTAAATCGATTCAGGAGAGTTTGGACGAGGGGAACGCTCTGGCCCTGCCAGCGGAACTGTTCTTGATTGTCCTTCATGAGGAGATCCTGTTTGCTGGCAGCGGCGATCGCCGACAAACTATTGACCGGAATCGCAAAGAAACTTTCCTGCCACCGGAAGATTAATAATTTTGTGATCGTCATGCTCCAGGGCAACCGGAGGGTAAAAGTCGTCCCCTTATTCGGTGTTGAAGTGAGGGAAATATTTCCCTTCAGGGCGCGAATTTGCAGGCGTACCGCATCGAGGCCTACCCCGCGGCCAGACAAATGGCTCACCTTATCCGCCGTCGAAAAGCCCGGCACAAATAACAGCTCATAAATTTGGGCATCGGTCAGGGCTGCTGCTTCCGAGGGACTGACTAAACCGCGGCGCACCGCTTTTTCTCGCACCTTGTCAATATTGATGCCCCGACCATTATCTTTGATTTCTACGTAGGTGGAGTTCCCCCGGTTATAGGCCTTAATCGTAATGGTTCCTTCTTCAGATTTGTTGCTGGCGAGACGCTCTTCCGGGGAGTCAATACCATGGTCAAAGGCGTTACGGACTAAATGTACTAAGGGATCGTAGAGCTTAGAGAGCACCGCCCGGTCAACTAATGTATTGGTCCCCTCCAGATTGAGAGTCACAGGCTTGTTACCCTTGATCGAGAGGTCTCGGACTGTCCGGGGAAAGCGATTTAACAAATCCCCAATGGGCAGCATGCGGGCCTGGAGGAGGTTATTTTCGAGTTGCTTGAGGGTTTGTTGACGCTGCTTGAGGGCTTGCTGATCCTGCTGGGCAATGAGAGTCGTATCTTCGATGGTCTCACTGAGTTGGGCCATTTCCTCCGTCATGGTGGAGGCAAAAATAACAAACTGGGCCAGTTGAACCCGAGCCTGGGGATTTTTAATGATCAATTCCTTTGCATATTGCTGAAATTGGCCTGTAATTTTGTTGAAACGGTTATACCATCGCTTGAGAGAACTCAAAGCATCACTGCTTTGCTTGTTGCGGAGTAAGGCACTGTTATCTTGGGTGACCAGTTCTCCTACCAGGTTATTGAGGTGGTTGAGGCGGCCCATTTCTAAGCGGACACTCAAGGTACTGGTATCGATGGTGGGCAGGGCCGGACTGGCGGCAGCCGTGGCAGGCATCGGCACGACAGTTTCTGCGGGGGCCGCTATTTTTTTAGCTGGTTCCGGGGCCGGAATAGACGCAGGGGCAGAGGACGGTGGTGCGACGGGGCTAGGTGCTGGGGGACTGGGAGTGGCGGCGATCGCCGCAATGGGCTCTTCTTCTGCCATCATCACAAAGCTGGCGAGATCTACCGGGGCAGCTTCAGCATCGTCACTTGCTTCATCTTCGATGATTAATCCCGCCAAATCCGCTTCACTCAAAATGGGCGTTTCTGTGGTCGCGTCTTGGGTCAAAAATTCTAGGGCGGCCAATTCATCTGGATCTAGAGACAAACTATTATCAAAATCACCAGTGTCATTATCAGACTCTCCAAAGGTAACCAGGGAGGCAATTTCGGCTTCATTGAGGAATGGTTCTTCCTGTGCTGGCATCGAAAGCATGGCACTGGGATCCCCCGCCTGGGTTAGTTGGAGAAGGGCTTCGCTGGGCTCCCCTCCCTGGCTGCGATCGCCATCGAGCACCGCGGCTTGACCTGCCTTAAAATCAGCGAGGGCCAACCGTGCAATTTGCACGTATTGCGCTTCATTGACCTTGAGGGCTTCGTTAGCAGCTTGAGCAATTGCCGCAAAACCTTCTAAGTTCAACATATCGCCGAGGGTCGCTAACACTTCAATTTGTGAGGCGAGCTCCCCCTTTGGGTTTTTACTGGGAGGATTTTTGACATAGTTTTCGAGGCGGCCGAGGGCCTGGGGGACTTCTTCTTTGAAAATAAATTCCGTGATGTCTCCCTCCATCTGCATCTCGGGTAATTCTGCTGCCTCGTCAAGGGCATGACCTAGCTTTTGTTCTAATTGACCAAAGATTGGCTTAGCCCGCTCAATGGCATGGTCGGGGTCATAGACTCCCTGGTGAATTTGTTGATTAATCGGCTCCTGAAGCGCATCATAGGCCTGAAGCAGGAGATTTTCCAGTTCCACATCGAACACCGTATCTTCTTTGTAGAGGGCACGAATGCCATTTTCTAGGTCGTGGGCAATGGACTGGATTGCCATCAACCCTACACAGGCAGCCCCTCCCTTAATGGAATGGGCTGCCCGCATCAAGCCGTGGATTTTTGGGGTCTCATGATCCTGGGAAAGGGTCATCAAACCAGATTCGAGGTGCTGTAAGAGCTCCTGTGCTTCTTGCACAAAGAATTCGTAGGCTTGATCGTTGGTATCAACAGTTTCCCTAGCCATTATCTGATGTGGTCCCCTAATCAACCGATGTGTAAAAAGATAGTGTTCTTATTGTGTATGTCCGGTAAGGAGGAAAAGGCGATCGCCTTTTCCTCCTTAGCCATAAAAGTGAAGGTTATTTCACCTTAAACCGGGACACACTCTGTTGCAGTTCTCCCGCAACTCCAAGCAGTTTAGTGAAAGATTCCGCCACTTTGACCGATTGGGAAGAAGTCTGGCTTGAAATACTCGCCACATCCTGCATCGTTTGGTTTAGCTCATTGGAGATAGCCACTTGGCTAGATGCTGAATTCGCAATCTGTTCAACTGTGCGGTTAATACTCATACTAACCTTGGCTAGATCCGTCAGTGCTTGACGCGTCCCTTTCACTAATTTCGTTCCAATCAATACCCGCTTCCGGCCAATGTCCATTGCTTTGATCACCTCGTTCGTTTCTGCTTGAATTTCTTCGATGATCTCTTCAATTTCCTTGGTGGCGTTTGCGGACTGCTCCGCAAGGGTCCGGACTTCGTTCGCCACCGCAAAGCCCTGTTCCTCTTCCCCAGCCCGGGTTGCTTCTACCGAAGCATTCAAGGCAAGTAAGTTGGTTTGATTGGCCAGTTCCCGAATGAGGTTGAGCACCCGTGAAATTTTCTGGGAAGAATCAGCCAGGTTTTTCACTTTGCGGGCTGTGGCCTCTACGGTTTGCTGAATAGCGACAATCCCTTGTACAGTGCGGTTCATGGCCACATCGCCGGACTGGAGTGTTTGGTTTGCTAGCTGCACCTTCGCCTGGGCTTCCTGGGCATTGCTGGCCACTTCCTGAATCGAAGCGGTCATACTCGAAAGCTTACCAAGGGCTGCATTTACGCTTTCTGCTTGGCGGAGGGCCTCAGCCGAGAGGTTTTGAATCAAAGATTCGCTTTCCTGGGCTGTATCCGACACAATGGTCGAGGATTCCTGAACCCGTTGCACCAGAATCTGGAGATTTTCTAGGGTGGCGTTGAAAAAGTCAGCAACGGTTCCCATTTCTCCCTGGGTGACATCGGCCCGGACCGTTAAATCTCCTTCAAAGGAGTCTTCAATTTCTTCGAGGAAGTTTTCGATTTGCCCTTGGAGCTGTTCCCGTTGTTGGCGCTGCTCTTCGGAAACAGCTTCTGCCTGGCGACGGGAGGCTTCTACCTCTTCTAGGAGGAGGGCTTGGTCTAGGGCATAACCCAACTGGATTGCCACCTGACGGAAGGATTCTACCAGGGGGGCTTCCCATTCCCGGGTCGAGGCACATTGGTGCGCCCCCAGCAGACCATAGAGTTTTTGGTTCACCAAAATCGGTACAACCACGTTAGCCTTTACCTGCCATTTTCCGAGCTGTTCTTCGTGGCAAGCGGTGAGGCCTGCTTGGGAAACATCGGGGGTCACCTGAACCCGGCCTTGGCGGTAGGGCTCCACATAGTCTTCAGGGAAACAAGGGGTATCTCCAGAAGTGAGCATGTCTTCGCTGAGTTTGCGCCAACCGGATTTAACCGCTTCATATTTAATGCGGCCATCCCAGTTGTCGTCAAAGCGATAAACCACGACGCGATCGCAGGCCATGAGTTTCAGGGCTTCTTCCACCCCAGTCCGGAAAATCCTTTCTAGGTCAAGGGATTCGCGGATCCGGAAACTGATCAAGTTCACCTGCCGTGTCCGGGTGATCGCCTGTTCTTGTTCCTTACGGAGGAGGGCTTGGTCTAGGGCATAACCGACCTGTTCTGACAGTTGACGCAGGGTGTCGATTTCGACGTCTGTCCAAGGGCGGGTACTGGAGCATTGATGGACAATCAAAAGGCCATAAAGCCGTTGGTTGGCATTGATGCCTGCTGCCATATAGCCCTTGACGCCATAGGGGGAGAATTCATTCACGTGGCAATCAGCAAAATCGGAGTTAAAAATATCGGCGATCGCCAAAATTTTGCCCTTTTGATAACCCTTGGATAATTTTTCAGTGACGTGGGGCTCATTGGTGCGGATTCCGAGGGTAGCTGGATAACCCTGGGCCAAAGATTCTGCTGTGATTACTCCTTTCCAGGAGGAGTCAAATTCATAGACAATCGCCCGGTCTGTGCCCAGTAGAGTGCGGGCTTCCTCCACGGCCACGTTGAGAATTGCTTCCACCTCAGACGCTTCCTGGAGACGGAGCCGAGTTTCATTCAACCGTTTGGCTCGTTCCTGTTCTTCTTTGAGGAAAGCCTGCTCAAGGACATAACCAATCTGTTGGGCAATCTGCTTGAGGGTATTAATTTCGGTGTCACTCCACTGGCGCGGCCCAGAACATTGATGGACGATCAACATTCCGTAGAGCTTTTGGTTGGCGACGATGCCTACCGCCATGTAGCCTTTGACAGCATGGGATTCAAACTCTTTGATGTGGCAATCGATAAAGTCTGCTTCGTATATATTGGCGAAGGCCGTCACCTTACCGCGGATGTAGGACTTGGCAAATTTTTCAGTAACCCGGGGTTCATTGGTCTTGAGGCCGAGGATCGATTCAAATCCGGGCACAACGGATTCGGCGTTGATTAGACCGCGCCAGTTTTGGTCGAGGCGGTAAACAATGGCCCGGTCAGCAGCAAGAATTTCTCTGGTTTCTTCTACGGCCGCCCCCAAAATTTCTTTTACCTCTAAGGATTCCTGAAGACGGGCACTAATATCACTGAGGCGCTGGGCTCGTTCCGCAGTCATTTGCCGCTGTTCAATGAGGCTGATGCGTTCTAGGGCAAAGTTAACTTGGTTCGTAATCTGCCGCAGGAGGTTGCTGTCAATGTCTTGCCATAGTCGTGACCCCTGACAGCTATGTACCACCATCAGCCCAAAAAGATTCCGCTCAATGGTGATTGGGGCAATCATGAGAGAACGCACTTGGGCAGATTCGAGGGCTTCGAGCTGGGTATTACTAAAACCTGCATCCCCGAGGCGATTGATGGTGGTGAGTTTTCCCCTTTGGGCTTGTTTCAGATAGCGCTCGTCTAAACCACAGTCTTGGAGGCTCTTGCCTGTGAGGCTTTTCCAGCGGGGATCGGCGGATTCGGCGATCGCCATCACTTTATCCTGGGAGCTGATCCGGAAAATCAAAACGCGATCGGCATTAAGGGCTTCTCGGGCGTCGTCAACCACGGTTTCAATGATTTCTTCAACGTCACTAAAGCTCCCTAACCGGGAAGACAATTCATTGAGAATCTGGGCTTGGAGAGCGGCAGTTTCCTGTTGCTGGAGGGCAAAAACTTGATCTAAGGATGTGCCGACCTGGGTCGCTGCCTGGCGTAAAATTTCGAGATCACTGTCTGACCACCGCCGGGGCAGGGAACATTGGTGCACCATCAAAAAGCCCATGAGTTTTTGACGACTGATAATCGGGGCGATCGCACTGGCCCGAATCCCCTTGCCCTTTAGATGATTGAGGACTGTTTCATCGAGGTTGGCATCATAAATATCTTCGACAGCATTTAATTGGCCCCGTAAGTAAGCCTCTTGGTGGCTGGCATCCAACCAAGGAGCGTTTAAGCCCATGCCCATGATACTGGGGAGCTGTCGTTCAATGGATTCAGCAATGACCTGGCCCCCCTCAGTCCCTTCCCCGAGACGGTAAACCACCACCCGATCTGCTTTGAGGGCATTGTGGAGCTCTTGCACTACCGCCGCAAAAATATCCTCGGGGCTCCCTGCTTCTCGAATTTGGGCACTGATCTGATTCAGCCACTGGGCCTGTTCTGCCGCTGTCCGTTGCTGGTCTAACAATTGGGCTTGGTCGAGGGCATAGCCTACCTGCACAGCCAATTGCCGGAAAAATTCCACCTCCGACTCTGACCACTGGCGGGCCATCGAACACTGATGTGCCACTAATAGACCATATAAGTTGCCTTCGAGGAGGAGGGGCGCAGTTAGGCTGGCCTGTACTTCCAGTTGACGTAGTTGATCGAGTTGAGTGCCATCGGCAGTCGCTGCATGGTCAATGTGATCAATCGTTTCTACCCGGCCCTGTTGAAAAAGCTTAATGGCATGATCTGATAAGCCGATCAGAGAATAAGCCGTCCCCAGGGCACTGGGCCAACGGCGTTCCACCGACTCATACGCAACTTTCCCAAGCCAGTCTGGGTCATCAAAAACATAGATCACAACCCGATCTACATCCAGGGCATTGCGGGCATCTGAAACTGTGGCGTTGAGGATATATTCGAAACTCAAAGATTCGCGAATGTGGGAAGTCATCGCGTTCAGGAGTTCGGCCCGCTCTACCGCTGCCCGCTCTGTCGCCAAGAGGGACTGGAGTTCCTCTGTCATCATGTCGATGTTTGACCGGAGGCTACTCAGTTCATTGACCAAGGTCCCCGCTTTTGAGGTCAATGTGGAATGATTGGCATTGGTCGATTGGACGGGCACAATGGTTACTGTTTCTTCGATGGGCCGCTCTTTGCGGTCATGTCTGAAGGTCTGGGTATCGAGGTTGTTATTCTGGGGATTGTTGGGTCGGATAGGCGCTTGAGTCATGGCAGTTTTAGGAGAATTTAAAATTCAGAGGGGAACAAAAAATCAGGGGCTCTTTATCTACACTGGAACTGGGAATTTCCGGTAGTGTGACGCTGTTTAAGCAGGCTGTTTAATACTCTCAAGAAGGGCTTCAAGGTTGATATTGAGGATGATTTCACCGGAGGGTTGTCGAAATTTTCCTGCTACCAGTGGGGCAACATCTGGGTCAATTTGTGGGGGAAGTTCTGGGGAAATATTTTGGCGATCGCAACGGATCAGCTGTTGCACTTCTGTGACCACAATACCGAAGGTTTGTTTGTTGACATTGACCCTGAGGACACTACATTTTGCATCGGCATAGTCCCCCGAAAGGAGCGGTGGCGATCGCAGGGCATAGGCCAAATCCAGCAACCACAGCACCTCACCCCGCCAACCGCAGACCCCCACCACCACAGGAGGTAAATCAGGAATTTGGACAATATTGCCCAAGTCCAGATTGATGGTTTCTACCAATTGACTGGTAGGAAGCATGCCCCTTAAACCATTGGATAGCAGGAAGCTAATATACTGGGTTGTGGTTCCTTCGATGGCGGGGGAATTGGCGGTCATAGAAAATCCTTCAGGTAATGGGGCAGAAGAAAGTTTAAAGACTGACCACAATCAAAAATCAAACTCAGGTCAGTCACAGGCTTCCCTAATGAACCCAACGTCGAACGGCATTTAACAGTTCGTTTTGGTCAATAGGTTTGGTAACATAATCATTTGCACCTTGTTTACTAGCCCATTTTTTATCCATTTTTTCAGACTTACTGGAACACATAATCACAGGAATATCTTTAGTTTTTGGATCATTTTTAACCTCCCGGCAAAAACCAAATCCACTTTGACCCGGCAACACAACATCTAACACAATTCCATCAATCATTTTTTGATCTAAAATTGCTTTCGCCGCCTCAGCAGTAGTGACCTTTAAAAGGCTAAATCCGGCATTTTCTAAACAACTCGTAATGATTTGTGCTTCAGTCGGACTGTCTTCAACAAGTAATAGCGTTGCCATCGTAAACCTCTGAGAAAATTTAGAAATTAAAGTAAAGTAGCAATCTTTATTCTAAAGGGGAAAACCTAGAAAAACAGGGGGCAGAATGAGAATTTCTCAAGAAGAGTTTTAGGTTTTTGTTTGAAGCTTGGCAGAATCACTACCTTGTTCGCCCACTTCATCGAGGTATCTTTCGATCAGGGCAATGGTTTTTTCTGGATCTGGAGGTTTCCCCAGAAAGTCAGAAGCGCCCACCAACTTCGCTCGGTTGCGATCGATTAGGGTGTCGCGACTGGTCAGCACGATAATGGGAGTTTTCTCAAAGACAGAGGTTTGCCGCAGGAATTTGCAAACGCTGTAGCCACTGGCGTTGGGCATGACCAGATCGAGGATGATGATATCTGGTTGGCTTTCGATAAGTTTGGCAACCCCCCGCATGGGTTCACTGATGCCAATGGTCCGATAACCTGCACTTTCAAGAATTTTTCGGAGGGTCTGGAGGATAACGGGGCTGTCATCGATGCAGGCAATAAGGGCATCTCGTTTTTTCGGACTCACGCTGCCATTGGCTTGGTTATTGTTACCAGCAGAACTGTCGGTGCTGGCGAGGGGATGGGGGAGATCCGCAATTTTTTTGAGTTGAACAATGCGTTTTTTAAGGAGAGGGATCAGGGCATTGGCAACGCTATTAACGGATTTACCCAGGCGCATGGAAATATCCCACATGGAAAATTCGCCGTTGAGATATTGACCCAAAACGCCGAGGGCACTGGGGTCAATGCCGGGCTTGAGCACTGGCGCGAGGGTGGGGCTTAGGTTCCCTAATCCAGCGGCCTGCCATTGTTGTTGGAGCTGTGTGACGCGGTTAAGGTCAGGTTCTACTTCCAGATAGGACAGGGACAAGCTCAGGGCAATTTCTGTGGCGTTTTTTTGGTTTTCGTTCCATTCGACCTTGGCATCGGGGTAACAACCGAGATCGAAGAAGACTTCTTGGGCGATCGCCCGAATGATCGCCTTCGCCTGCATTACCGTTAATTGTTTCGTCGTAATCCCCTGGTAGAGGAGTTGGTATTCCCACATGTGGGGACTGTTAAGCTCCTGGGGATTCGGCCTCCATTGGGGGGCGAGTCGCTGGGTGATGCGGTTCCAACGGCGGGTGGAGTGGATCCCTGCGGTGGCATGGAGAAGACGCCCCGACAGGAGATGAATATGTCCCTGGTATTGACTATTCCCCACGATCAGCTCACCTGTTGCCCTAGTTTGGCAGAGGTGGTTGAGTTGATCGGCGATGAGATTGAGCGTATTGCCGGCAGCAGTCATATTCTATGTCTAGAGCATTCTCGGTATTAATATACCCATATTCTCCTCGGCAACTAACAAAACGTTTGCAACAATACACAAAAACAAATATGTTATCGGTTTGTTGATCCCTTCAGTTCGATTTAAGTCTTAAAAGGTAAAACATTGTCTAACTGATCGCTTGCTAAAAGATCTTTCACTTTTTGGCAATCACAAGGTTGATTTTTTCTCTCGAGCAGTATTTTTTAGGCGTTGAAGTGGCAGATTTTGTTTGGATTTTTATTGCATTTAAAAACAAGTTGATTGTTTTTTGGCAGGGACATGGAACCTGGCGCAATATTTGCACGAATAATATTAATTTTTTTGTGAAGATTTAATTCATTTTTGTCATTTTGGGGATGTTAATGCCAAGAATTTTGCGGTGTGAGGTTGACAAAGGGCCATAGCGATCGCCAACAATGGCAAGGATCTTTTGCATTCTCTAAAAAAAGACCATGACGGATATTGCGACCCTCATCGTCCAGGTGCGGACAGAGGCGGAGCGGGAGCCTTTTCCCATCGATGTGCCGATTTACCAAGCCGCACGGCTAGAACCTACACAACCTGTACTGTACGCCGGCAATCTGAAGGCCTCTTTGTGTTTTTTTGGGCGGGACTTGGGTCGAGATGAAGTCCATGCCCGACAACCCCTCTATGGGGCGGCAGGCACTTTGGTGCGCCAGGGGTTTTATTACGCCATGCACCACCAACGGGTTTCTGATAAAAAGCAGTTAGAAACGGTGTGCGATCGCCTCCTGTTAACCAACACTGTGCCCTACAAACCGCCAGGAAATAAAGCCTATGCAGTGGCGGTAAAAGAACGGTTTCGACCTTTTGTGGAGCGACTTTTGGTGTTGCACTGGGAGGGCAATCAAATTATTACCCTGGGCACGGAGGCGTTTAAATGGTTCGAGCCCTATGGTCGCCCAGGAGAAGTGAATGGTTTTTTTCGGCGGGGCGATCGCTTCGAGAACACTCTAGCGGTGACCCTGCGGGCAACGGATGCCCTGGGGATGGAGCACCAAAAAATCGTCACCCTGGCGCCCCTGCCCCACCCCTCACCGTTAAACCAGCGCTATTACGCCCAGTTTCCGCAGATGTTACAAAACCGTTTGGGGGCGATCGCCTTTTAGCCTTGTGGGGTTTATCGGTTAACTATTTGCTTGGGTTGGCACGCCGTGGAAATCTTGACCTGAGCCATATTGCCAAGCTTCAACCTGCCGTTTGATGCGATAACTATCCCCCAGGGGTAAGCGCTGGCTGAGGCCATACCCAGAGGTATAGAGTCCCAAGGTTAGATAGTGACGCAACCAGTCGGCTAGGGCGCCCACTCCCAAATGGGGCAGCAAAGGCAGCACTGTTTTAAAATCTACCCGGGGCAATGTTCGTGTCAGCCCCTTAAACTGCACCACATCTTGCAAAAAAGGATTGAGAGTCTCTTCACCGAGCTGGGCCATCACACCAAAAACAGCATTCAACAGATCATTAATTTGGTTAGGCGGACAGGTTTGATTGATGCCGACGCTCATGGCCTTTTGGAATAGCCAAGTTACCGAAATATTCGGCTGGTAAGGCTGCAACAGAGCTAACCCTTGGCGATCGCAACAATCTTGTTTTAGGGCGTCATCCAGACCGGTGGTTAACCGTCCCAGATGCCGCAACATGGACCCAAACCCCCCAAAACTCACCGGAGACTGGGCGCCACTACTGTCCCCAATCGGTAAAATACGGCCCCAAGGATAACGGAGGGGACTGCGGCGATAACTGGGGAAAAAACCAAAGAGAAATCGTTGAAAGTCCAGGGCCTCTAAATCCACTTGCTGATAATCTGGCAATAGCTTGAAATATTCTTCCAGCAAAAAGGCCAAATCAAAGCGCTGGGGATGGGCATCAAGATAGGTGAATAGGTAGGTGGTGCGGCCATCTTGGGCCGGAAAAGCTTCCCAGAAATATTGGCACTGGTTCCGGATCGGTGTGCAGGAGTAGATTAAATCTCCTTTATTATTATTTGCAAAACCCTGGGCACAACTCCCCACCACAAGACAGATTCCGTCCGGTTTCTGGCCCTGGCGCACCTGTTGGGCAATGGGGGAAAAATGCCCCATTGCATCGAGGATTAAACGGGTACGGAAGGTAAATTTTGCCGTTTTGGCGATCGCCCCACCCGGTGAAATCGTGATCTTTGTACAGCTTTGGTTTTCAAAAATTTTGCCGCCCCAAGTGAGGAATTTTTCCTTGACCTTAGCCAACAGGCGGCGGGGACTGACACCGATGTTGAGAATGTTTTTGACCCAGAGGGGATCCCCCCCATGGAACTGGATGCGCAGGGGGTTGAATTCTGTGGCGATCGCCTCCCGTAGTTCCGCCTCACTGAGTAGCTCTAGGTCGACCAAGATTTCCAACTCCCCCCGGGAGATATTCCATTCCTGCACCCGCCCCTGCAACATGCCCCGCTCTAAAATAATCACCTGCCAACCCCGCCGCTGGAGCGCTGCCCCCAAGAGCAGACCGAGGGTGCCCCCGCATACCAGCACATCACAGTCATAGCCTGGAAACTCGTCCGTCCCAGTCTGCACCATCGGGTCGTGGGGAATCTCCCCCTGTCGCCAGGCCCGCCAGCGCTGGTCTGCGGCCTTGAGGCCCGTTAAGGGATCCCCAGGCATGTCGCGCAAAATTGTTTCTACCTGACCCATGGCGATCGCCTCTCATTTTTCCGTGTGCTGTGGCTACTTTTTATCATTTTCTCAGGGATCAATGGTCATAAATACTCAAAAAAACTTGAATTACCAAGATTTTCTTGACTTAATAAAACTTAATCAATAGAATCAGCGTAACTTAACACCGCTAGTGCCTTCACCCTCAATTGACAAAGATACTGACAAAAACGTTGAAGGCCATTTAAACGTATTTTCAAAAATCCTTAGGAGCTTGCCCGTGCTTGGAAAAATTTTAGGAAAGAAAAAAGACGACTTTTTTATGGAACTGCCCGCCCAGGGCGATGAATCTGCCGCCGCTGCGCCCATGGCCCCAGCAGTGCGCTCTGAGGCAGTAGAAACCCCTGAGGCTACCGCATCAGGTGAGCCTGTGGCGACGGCCCCTGCCCCTGTGGTGAGTGCCCCTGCTGCGAGCGATCCAGAAAGCATCATCGCCGCTGCGGTTCAGGCGGCCAGCCAAGAAGCAGCCCAGGCCCAAACGGCCATGGTCGGTGGTTTCGCCACGGGCTATCTCCTCAACCCCGGTAACCGTTCCCAGCGGCGTCGCCCTGGGGCAAACATGGCCGCGTTTAAAGCCATGGCCCAAACGGTCAAAATCTAGGTTTATACCTCAGGTTTCGAGAATCTCTCGCTCACTATCGACGTAATTATTTAGCCTCAGCAGGGAAGCAGCACAGCACTGACTTCCCTTTTTTGTGTTTTTTTGAACCCGCAATGGGACGATCGCCCCATGGTTTTGAGCAAGCGGGTGGTAAGTTTCGTAGATCAGCTGGCCACAAAACATTTTCCTTTGGGTCAATCTATCTATAATGATCGCAGTTCCAGCAGACCACTGTCGCCATGAGCCCAACCCCTTCTTCTCCCCCCGAACTTCCAGGGCAACAACAAAATAATGCCCGTTGGCCAAAACGGTGGATTGTCGGCGTTGCTGCGGGTATGGTCGTGACGGCAGGAGCCAGCATTGGCTATGGTCGCTATTTTATCTTTCAGCGTTTATCGCCACAAATCGAACAGCAACTCAGCAAAACAATTAATCGCCCAATTCAGATTGGCCGTGTTCAAGGGTTGTCTTGGAGGGAACTGCGGTTTGGCGCTTCGGAATTGCCTCCCACGGAAGCGTCAAATGATCGGATTCAAGTGGAGGCGATCGCCGTTGATTTTAATCTTTGGACATTACTCATTCGCCGCCAGTTAGATCTCAATCTCACCCTGGTCAATCCTCAAATCACCGTTGAACAAAATGAAGCCCGTCGCTGGCTTGACCTAGAAATCACTCCCGATGACTCAGATGACGACGATCTCAAGGTAAATATCAACCGCATTCAACTGCGGCGAGGTCAACTGACTTTGATTGCCCGCCAACGGTCTGGCGCATTGAGTACCCCAGTCAATTTGGCGATCGTTTCCGGGAAAGGTAATCTCAGCAATGACAATAAAGTCATTGACCTCGACGTCAAAGGAAAATTAGACGAAGGCGGTGAATTAGAAGTATCGGGGATCTTAGACTTTGACCAGGATGTGAGTGACCTTGATATCCGGGGTAAAAAACTTAATCCTGCGGCGATTTCCCACCTTCTTGTGCCCCCGGTCACCTTTGCCGACGGCTTTATTGATGGCTTTGTTAACCTCAAGCTAGAAGATGGAGATGTGGTCAGTTGGTCGGGGGAAGTGGTTGCCCAGGACAGTACCCTTGATGTGCCCGGTTTAGCTAAACCGATTCGAGAATTTAATGGTCGCATTGGTTTTCAAGACCAAGCACTGCACTTTAAGCAAGCGACGGGCCAGTTGGGGGAACTGAATTTTGGTGGGGATTTAATCGTTGATTTTGAAGGCGGTTATACGGGCCAACTGGAAGCGACTGCCGCTGAAATTGCCCTCATCTTGGATGCTTTTGAACTCGAAGCACCAGCCTTTCCTGTCGAAGGAGAATTGGCGGCAACGGTTACCTTTGGTGGCCTTTTGGATGATTTAGAGCTTACTGTAGCTGCTGTAAACGCCACGCCCCTAACGGTCGATCGCCTCACCATTGACAGTTTCCAAGGGGATATGGCCATTGAAGATGGCCGTTTCGTGATCGAGCAGTTCACTGCCCAGCCCACCCTAGGGGGGAATATTGTTGGCCAGGGCACGATCCAACTGGCCAGTGACACCATCCCCACCGGGGCGATCGCCATTACCGCCCAAGGGACAGAACTGCCCACCAATGCCTTGGCCCAGCTCTACGAGATCGAATTACCCGTCCAGGCGGGCTTGGGTCGCACCGATGTGCTGTTTGAAGCGCCCCTGGATCAAGTGTCAGAATTTTTGGTCTCAGGAACGGCCGTTGTACCAGTGGCGGGGGGCTTTGTGACAATGCCCAATCTCCGCATTACCCAAACCCAGTGGCAGACCCCCGCCCGGGCCGAGGGGCTCCGTCTCGCACAGTTGCTCACAGAGGAAGTACCACCATTTTTACAACAGAGTTTGGTCAATGGTGACTTTCAGGTTTCGGGCACCTTCGCCCAGCCCGAAAATAACCAACCAGAAGGCTCCCTGGCCATTACTGGCCAGGCTCGCACCAGTTTTGCCAGTGGTCAGGCGATCGCCCGCAATATTGTCGTCGAAGAGGGTCAATGGCGGGCAGATTTAGACCTGAATAATTTAGACCTTAAACAACTGTTACCCGCAGTACCCAGGAGTTTAGTGGCCAACTATTCTGGCCAATTTCAAACCAGTGGCCCTCTAGAGAATGTTGGTTTAGACACGACGATCGCCCAGGGCTCAGGGCGTATCACCGTAGGCCAAGGGGAAATCCGCACGGAAGGGGTCACCCTTGCTGGGGGAGAATGGTATAGCCGCACCCTGGTAAATAACGTCAACCTCGTGGACTTTGCCCCCCAACTGGCTAATCTTGAAGCCACCATTCCCAGCCAAGGGCAATTTGATGTGCGCGGCAACGTTAATAATTTAGTGATCGAAGGAATCCTGGCCCAGGGGTCTTTGAATGCGCAGCTGGCAGGGGGAACGGTGCGAGGGGGACTGTTAACCCTCCAGAATGGTCAATTTCAAGGGGACTTTACCGCCCAAAATTTAAATCTCGATCGCCTGAATGATTCCCTCACTGGTTTAGGGGATGGTACGGTGCAACTGGTGGCCGATGTCACCCAGCCGAATTTACGCAACCTACAAGCCCAGGGAGATTTACGCCTCAGCGAAGGGATTGCTTTGATCGATTCACCCCTCAGGAGTCGCTGGGCCTGGAATGGCCGGCAACTGCAAATCCAGGAGGCGATCGCCCAAAATTTCCGCGCCGATGGCCTCTTCGATATCGATAGCGATCGCCTGGGCCGCAACCCAATCCAGGCCATCACCCAAATCGCCCTGAACCTTGATGCCCAGAACTTGGATTTAGAAAATCTACGCCAACTCCCCTTGCCAGAAGCGGCCCAAGCCCTAGCATTAACTGGACAAGGGGGATTTCGGGGGACAATTCAAGGCACAATTCAGCAACCCCAAATCAATGGCCAATTGGCTTTAGCTAATGTCCAACTGGCCGAACTTACCCTCGACCCCTTGCTTGAGGGGCAAATTCAGACCCGTAGTGACCGCCGCACTGTGCTCGTCCTAGAAGGGGAACAAGATCAAATTTCAGCTCGTTTCAACGCTTTTCTGCGCCCAGAACAAGCACAATTCAACCTCGATGGCGCCACATTAGAGTTGGCCCTAGACTACGACCAGAGGGGTCTGGAACCCACCCGACTCGAACTGAGCAGCGCTAATCTCCCCCTCACTTTGGTGCAACAGGTGGCCCAGGGGCAACCTGCTCTCCGTCGCCTTGACTTCCCCCTAGAGACCGTTGCCCTGGGAGGACGTATTTCCAGTGAGTTACGTGCTGACCTAGTCGCCCGGTCAGCTTCTGGTCAGGTGGCGATCGCCCAGCCGATGCTCGGTTATCTGAGTGGCGATCGCCTCATGGGGAATTTTTATTTTGCCAATGAAACCCTACGACTCCAGAACCTCGAATGGACTCAAAATGGCGGCCGTTATATCGCCAATAGCACCATTGCCCTCCCCAATGCCCAACGTCCTAGTCCCCGCATTCAGCTCACAAGCAATATTGAGCAAGGACGCATTGAAGATGTGCTAGCCGCCCTCCAAATCTTTGATTACGAAGACTTTCAGTACCTCAGCAGCTTGTCTTTACAAGATTATCTCGGTCGTTCCAGTCGGTTTGGCCGCAGTGAAGATCTCTATGCAGGCCGCCCCCTTTCTCCCCCTGTGACCACTGAGGTGATTTCCATGGCTGTCCCCTCGAAACCGGCCCTGGAATTACCAGATGCTCCAGTCCTCGAACGGGAGCAATATCGCTGCGATACCCTCCTCAACGATGGTACAGAGCCAGATGGAGAGGAAAGTCTGATTCTGTATCGTCAAGGCGATCGCCAACAATCTTTTATCGAGAGGCTCGCCCTCCTCAGCTGTGTCCAGGCCCAGCTTGAGATGAATGTGGCCGAAACAAAACCCCTCCTCCCCGCAGAACTCGCGGATCTCCAGGGGGAATTTAGCGGCAATTTGAGCTTTATCTATGATGCTGAATCTGGTTTACAGGCCGACTTTGACCTTGCTGGTGGCTACCAAGAAGTGACCGTTGCTGGAGAATCACAGATCGCCGGATCTCCCTGGCAGTGGGGCGAAATCACGATTCCCCAAGTGATCGCCCGGGGGGTTTTGCGGGATCAGGTGCTGACCCTGCGCCCCGTGGGAATTCGCCTTTCTGAGGCAGATGGGGGCGGCAATCTCAGCTTTATCGGTAGTTTTGGGGGCGAGGCTCAGACTGGACAGCTGCGCCTCAACGAAGTGCCCATGGCCTTTTTAGAAAAATTTGTTGATCTGCCTGAAGCGGTGACCGTCGATGGCTTTGTCAATGCGACGGCTGCCCTTGCTGGTACCCCTGCAAATCCTTCAGCACGGGGAGAAATGACTTTAGCAGCAGCAGAGATTAACGACACGCCAATCAATAGTGTTAAGGGCAACTTTACCTACAATAACGCCCGCTTAGATTTTATCGTCGACAGTGAACTGGTGGCTGAGGCGACTCCCCTAAAAATTACAGGGAGTATGCCCTACCGACTCCCTAACGCGACGGTCTTCCCCGAAAATAATGAGCTCAATTTAGCGTTTAATCTTGAAGATGAGAGTTTTGCTCTCCTCAATATTTTGACCCGAGGCCAATTGATGTGGCTTGGGGGCGAAGGGCAGGCCGACCTAGAAATTAGGGGTGAGATTGATTTGGAAACAGGCCGACCGATCGATCTTGTGGCGGATGGTCAGGTGGCGATCGCCCAGGCCCAAGTCCAGGCCCAAGTGTTGCCCGATGCACCCCTTACCAATGTCCAGGGCCAAATTGACTTTGACTTTGATACCCTCACTGTCCGGGAACTGACGGGAGACTTTAGTGGTGGCCAAGTGGCGATTACAGGCCAACTCCCCTTGGCGAGACGCACAGGGCCCGAGCAGACTCTCCAGGTCAGCCTCGAAGATCTGGATTTTTCCCTCACGGACCTTTACCAGGGGGGGGTTGCTGGGAATTTAGTTGTGGCTGGTACGAGTTTAGAACCGACAATTGGGGGCGATTTAACCCTCCAATCGGGCCGTATTTTTCTAACGGAGGGAACCCAAGGCAGTAACGGTAATGGCAATAATGGCAACGGTAATGGACAGACCCCAGAGCCCGACGAAAATGGCAATGGTGGCCTCGACCTCCGGGCAATTACTGAATTTGATAACTTGAGAATCACCCTGGGCGATCGCATCCAAATCACAAGACAACCGATCCTCAATTTCCTGGCCACCGGGGATCTAATTCTCAACGGTACCCTTGATAACCTAAGACCTGCGGGGGAAATTCAACTCAATCGTGGCCAAGTTAATCTCTTTGCCACCCAATTACGCTTGGGGGGTAATCGGAACGTCGCCATTTTTAACCCAAACTTTGGCCTGGATCCAGAACTAGACATAACCCTTGAAACCTCCCTCCTTGAAAATTCACGTTTCTTCCTATCAACCACGAACCCCCTCTCCGCCGAGATTCGCGACACCACTGTCTTCGGCCCGAACCAGTTCGGTACCATTGAAACCATCCGCATCCAAGCAAGAGTCCGGGGACGGGCCAGTAACCTTGATGAAAATATCGAGCTAACTAGTAGTCCGCCCCGCAGTGAGACGGAATTGATTTCGCTTTTGGGGGGCTCTTTTCTGGAAAACTTTACGGGGGGTAGTACTAGTGAAACCCTGGCCCTCGCCAACCTTGCGGGGTCTGCTCTCCTGAGTAACCTCCAGAATGTCATAGGCAGCGCCCTGGGCTTAAGTGAGCTACGCCTTTTCCCGACGGTGATCACTAACGATGAAAATACTGGTAGCTCGACCCTGGGGATCGGCGCGGAACTCAGCGCCAACATCAGCCCCGATCTATCGGTCTCTGTATTGCAGATTATCAATAGCAATCAATCAACTCAGTTTGGTCTGCGGTATCGCGTAAACGACCAATTATTTATACGGGGCTCGACGGACCTCAATGACGATAATCGCTTCTCTGTGGAATATGACGTGAGATTTTAGACATGAAATGAGAAAATTAAACAATCTTTCCTGAGAAACGTTAACATTATTTAATAACCAACCTGAACTTACAGGATAAGACGCTCTTTTAAGAACCGCATCATATTCCGCTTATCCTCAAAACCTAGGAGGCTCTCAGTAGTGAACAAAAACAACAAAAAATGGCGCAGCACCGGGCTTTATGCTCTTTTGGCGATCGTTGTGATCTCCTTGGCTGTGTCTTTTCTGGATCAGCAACCCCAAAGTCGAGTCACCTGGCGTTATAGTCAGTTTCTCCAAGAAGTCCAACAGGGCAATGTCGAAAGTGTCAGAATTAGTGGTGATCGCACAAAAGCCTTTGTTCCGGCTCCCGATGGCACACCGATCCTCGTGAATCTTCCTCCGGGAGACACAGAACTGATCGACATTCTTAGTGAAAATAATGTTGATATCGCTGTGCTCCCCCAGAGCGATGACAATTGGATTTTCCGCGCCCTCAGCACCTTGATTTTCCCGATTTTGCTCCTTGTGGGCCTATTTTTCTTACTCCGTCGTGCCCAGAGCGGCCCTGGTTCCCAGGCGATGAACTTCGGTAAATCCAAAGCACGGGTCCAGATGGAACCCCAAACCCAAGTCACCTTTGGCGATGTGGCGGGGATTGAACAAGCCAAACTCGAATTGACTGAGGTGGTTGACTTCCTGAAAAATGCTGATCGGTTCACTGCAATCGGGGCAAAAATTCCTAAAGGTGTGCTTCTTGTCGGTCCTCCTGGAACCGGTAAAACGCTCCTTGCCAAAGCCGTTGCTGGGGAAGCCGGTGTCCCTTTCTTCTCGATCTCTGGTTCTGAATTCGTCGAAATGTTTGTTGGGGTCGGCGCTTCCCGCGTCCGTGACCTCTTCGAACAGGCCAAGCAAAACGCTCCCTGTATCGTCTTTATCGATGAAATTGACGCCGTTGGTCGCTCCCGTGGTGCAGGCCTTGGTGGTGGTAACGATGAACGGGAACAAACCCTGAACCAGCTCCTCACCGAGATGGATGGCTTTGAAGGTAATACTGGCATCATCATCATTGCGGCCACAAACCGCCCCGATGTCCTTGATGCGGCCCTGATGCGTCCCGGTCGTTTCGATCGCCAAGTGGTGGTTGATCGCCCTGACTACTCTGGCCGTCTGGAAATCCTCAATGTCCATGCCCGGGGCAAAACCCTTTCTAAGGATGTGGACCTGGAGAAAATCGCCCGCCGCACCCCTGGGTTTACCGGTGCTGATCTCTCTAACCTCCTCAACGAAGCGGCAATCCTGGCTGCCCGTCGCAACCTGACGGAAATCTCCATGGATGAAGTGAATGATGCGATCGACCGCGTCCTCGCTGGCCCCGAGAAGAAAAACCGGGTGATGAGCGAAAAACGTAAAACCCTGGTTGCTTATCATGAAGCGGGTCACGCCCTTGTGGGTGCTTTGATGCCGGACTATGATCCTGTTCAAAAAATCAGCATCATTCCCCGGGGCCGGGCTGGTGGTTTGACCTGGTTCACCCCTAGTGAAGACCGCATGGATTCGGGTCTGTATTCCCGTGCTTATCTGCAGAACCAGATGGCCGTTGCCCTCGGGGGCCGAATCGCCGAAGAAATCATCTTTGGGGAAGAAGAAGTCACCACTGGTGCTTCCAATGACCTGCAACAGGTGGCGAACGTCGCCCGCCAGATGATCACTCGCTTCGGCATGAGCGATCGCCTGGGGCCTGTGGCACTCGGTCGCCAAAATGGGAACGTCTTTATGGGGCGTGACATCGCTTCAGACCGGGATTTTTCTGATGAAACCGCCGCTGTGATTGACGAAGAAGTGCGGGGCCTTGTGGAAGAAGCCTACAAGCGGGCTAAGGATGTTCTGGTGAACAACCGTGCTGTCCTCGATAAACTAGCCGCGATGCTCGTCGAAAAAGAAACCGTTGATGCCGAAGAACTTCAAACTGTTCTGATGGAAAATGATGTGAAAATGGCTGCTTTTTCTAGCGCCTCTGCCTAAATACTGCGGCGGCTCACAATCGAAATAAATTAGTTATCGAATAAAAATGATCCCTAAATGACTAGGGATCATTTTTTTGTGGTCATTTTTTTAAAGTCCCAGGGTTCCTTCACTCACTAAAACCGTAGCCCCCGCCACGGAAATCGCGTTTACCTGATCAGCCTCGCTTTGGAACGAGAGACGGATTTGGCTCGGTCGCCCCATCTCAATCCCTTGGTAAATTTGCCAATGATTTTCTGGGGTGGCAACAGGGTAGTATTTGGCCAAATAACCGGCCAGAGCAGTGGCCGCTGAACCCGTAGCTGGGTCTTCTGTAATCCCTAGGGCTGGGGCAAACATCCGTGCATAAATGGTCTGATTTTCCGCCACAAAAAAAGGATAAATATTGGCTGCTTCTGTATTTTTGAGGGCCTTCTCCCAGAGTGCAAGATTTAGAGAACAACGATGTAAAGCGGCTTCACTGGCCAGGGGAATATAGAAAAAAGATAGACCACAGGAAATTACCGCTGGCTGGCGATCTGATGCTGAATCTGCCGGGGTGAGATTTAATAATTCGGCGATCGCCACAGCGGGTACTTCACTAAAAACAGGCATTTGAGCTGCGCTGAGGGCAGTGGTTTTCACCCGATTGTTTTCCCAGGCGATCGCCACGGGAATTGTCCCGACCCCTTCTTCTAAGAAAATCTGCGTTTGCGTTGTGGGGATAAAACCGAGGTGAGCTAGCAGATAGGCTGTGCCGACGGTGGGGTGTCCGGCGAACGGAATCTCCGCATGGGGCGTAAAGATCCTCAGCTGAAAATCACAATCGGGTTGCTCTGAGGGCAGGACAAACACGGTTTCTGAGAGGTTAAATTCTTTGGCGATCGCCTGCATTTTTGAAGCCGTTAAGCCCTGGGCGTCAGGAAAAACAGCAAGGGGATTACCCCCAAAAATTTGCTCCGTAAAAACATCAAGGGTATAAAAAGCGTAGTTATTCATAGATTTTGTTGTGGAAATTTAGGCTCTGTCCCGTTCCAAGTCACGCAATACTTTTTCTTCATACCACTTCTGAGACTCGCCCGGGTTTTTCTGGCGAGCAGACTGAATCAGTCGTTCGACGGCTTGGCGATCGCCATGGAGTAATTTCACCAGCTTTTGCTTCAGTTGAGAATCCTTTGAAGACTTACTCGAAGATGACGGTAGCACTAATGGCCGGCCTCGTCGTTGTTTCGGGCGTCTTTGTTTTTGAATTTCAAACCATAACAGCCAAACCAAGAACACCAGCGCCAGGATAAAACAGAGAAGGATCAAGTTAGTGAGTAATATTTCCATCTCAATGACCTGCCTGGGCAGAGATTTCCTAAGCTTGGGTGATCTCCCCCAATTTTATCCAAGGCATCACACTAACATTGGTTTTATTTGGTTTTGGATTGAAACACCTGCTAAATCCAGGATTTGAGGAATTAAATCTTCTTTTTTCACCGCCATCATATGCACACCCTGGCAAAGATTTTTTGCAATTTTGACCTGTTCGGCGGCAATCTTCATCCCTTCTTCGAGGGGGTTTTCTGCCTGGGCTAGTCGTTCAATAATGGCATCAGGAATCTGGGCCCCCGGAACGCAACGGTTAATAAATTGGGCATTTTTTGCCGACTTCAACAGAAAAATTCCGGCAAATACAGGCGCATCGTATTGACTAGCCACCCGCGTCATAAATTCTTCGAGGCGGTTAAAGTCTGTGATCATTTGCGATTGGAAAAATTGGGCTCCGGCTTCCACTTTTCGGGCAAAGCGAGATTCGATCGCATACCAACTTTTTAATTGCGGGTCGACAGCCCCCCCAGGGAATAGAGCGAGGGGGCCATCGGGCAATTTTTTGTCGTTGAAATCCTGACCGCCATTTAATTTGCTGATCAGCTTTAACAATCGCACCGATTCGAGGTCGAAAACGGCCTTTGCTTTTGGGTGGTCCCCTGCTTTCACCGGATCCCCTGTGAGGGCCAACACATTCCGCAAGCCGAGGGCCTGGGCGCCCAGTAGATCTGCCTGGAGTCCAATCACATTGCGATCGCGGCAGGCCATCTGAAAAATCGGCTCGATGCCATTTTGTAAAAGAATGGTCGAGGCGGCAATCGAAGACATCCGCATCACCGCCCGACTCCCATCAGTGACATTTATCCCATGGACGCGATCGCCTAAGATTTTTGCCATTTGGAGCATTTTCATCGGATCGCCACCTTTCGGGGGCGCGACCTCTGCGGTAACGACGAATTCTCGGTTTTCGATGGCACGACGCAAGCGGCTGGTCATGGAGGCAATTTTTCAGAAAAATTAATAGTAGTGAACCATTCTACAGGGGTGGTAGAAAACCAAGGGCATCCTGAACCCGTTTCAGGCTGACATTGGCGACAGTTTCCGCCTTTTCGCGCCCATCTCGCAACACCTGATCGAGGTAGTCGGGGTTCGCCATAATCTCATGATATTTCGCCTGGATCGGCTCGAGGGCCGCGATTACAGTTTCCGTGAGTAGAGGTTTGAATTGGCCCCAACCCATATCTGCGCATTCACTCGCCACGGTTTCTTTCGTTTTACCGCTGAGGAGGGCGTATAACCCCAGAAGATTGTTGCATTCTGGTCGTTCTGGGTTGTCAAATTCTAAGCCCCGGGCCGGATCAGTTTTACACTTTTTAATTTTCTTCGTCAGCACATCGGGGGGGTCTAAAAGGTTAATCCGGCTCAACTCCGACGGGTCAGATTTAGACATTTTTTTTGTGCCATCGCTGAGGCTCATCACCCTAGCACCCGTGGTACGAATCAACGGATCAGGCATTTTCAGTACGGGATTTTTCTTCGTGCCAAATTTATCGTTAATGCGAATGACGATATCCCGGGCCAATTCTAAATGTTGCTTTTGGTCTTCGCCGACGGGGACTTTGTCCGCATCGTAGAGGAGAATATCGGCGGCCATCAGTACAGGATAGTCCAGCAGGCCAACGCTGACATTTTCCCCCTGTTTCTGGGCTTTTTCTTTAAATTGGATCATCCGCTCTAACCAGTTCAGGGGGGTGATGCAATTGAGCAACCAAGCCAGCTCACTATGGGCTTTGACATGGGATTGAACAAAAATCGTTGAATGCTCTAAATCAATACCACAGGCTAAATACAGCGCGGCGATCGCCTTTGTATTTGCCGCCAACACTTTGGGATCATGGGGCACAGTGATCGCGTGCAAATCCACCACACAGAAGAAACTGTCATAGTTCTGCTGGATTTCTACCCAATTTTGAATCGCCCCGAGATAGTTGCCGAGATGGAGGTTTCCGGTGGGTTGTACCCCAGAGAGAATGCGCTGTTTCGCCATGGATCGCTACGGTGTGGAATGCCCCAATGATTATCGGCCAAATGTTTCGGACTGTAAAGTTTTGGAGCGATCGCCGCCATTTTCTCTCATCAATGCCTGGTTGCCCTAGCCAATCAAAAAAGCCCATTTAAAATAGAGATAGTAGGATGAATCCAAATTGCCCCACGTGCCATTATTGGGCAATCAGTGATGTTTTAACGCCGGTGTGAGCTGTGCCAGTACTGTCTTGCGGCCTGTTCCATGGATATTCTTTGTTTCACAACCTCCCCCGATGCTTTCCTTGCCCTCCAAAGGGCAATCCATCACCCCTGGCAAGAAACCTATTTGCCCTGGGGTTCCCCCTATCTCACCACTCGATATGCGGGCTTAGAGCTTGCGCTGATTTATCTTTCGCCCCGGGCGATCGCCGACCTTCAATACTTCATCCCCCTGGTAACGAAGCTACAGCCCCGGCTTTTAACGCTGGTCGGCGTCTGCCAAGGTCTTCAAGACAGGGTTGCTTTGGGAGATATTATTGTCGCCCAGCAAGTTTTATCCCTTGCGACAGCGAAGGCTATCCGCCTAGGCGATCGCGCTGCTCCTTGGCAAGATAGTCTACTTGGGCAGCCGCTCAATTGGCAATGGCAGGTCCAGATACCCCGCCCCAAATCTGCACCCCACCAGAGGGGCTGGCTACTGCATACCCTCTATGACCACGAGCTGAAGCCGGATCATTGCCTGTCGCCCCAGGAACACCCTGAACGGCAGCACCATTGCCCCGATTGGCCGTTGATCTTCGGACAATTAGTCGCCGAACAACTCCTCAACCCTGATCCGCTCCGTTTAACTGCCATGGCCCTTGATCTGATTCGGGAAGACCAGCTACTGCATTTAGCGACAGGTTTTCCCCATGATCCGGTGACGTCAACAGTACATCTGGGGGCGATCGCCGATATCATCCAGGTTGAGCCCTTCACTTTCGGTGATTTCGATATACTCAGTGCCCAACCCCAGATCCTTGGTTTAGATGTTGGTAGTTATGCGATCGCCGCCCTTGCCGCCCAGGTTGAACAGCCTCTTATGATCATTAGAGCGGTACAAAGTTATCATCCGCTCCAGCCCCAGGATCCTTTCCGAGCCTATGCCGCTGCAACGGCCACCCAATTTTTCCTCGGATTTTTAAGGAATTTGACCCACACAACTGTCCCAAACCATTCCTAGACTCTTGAAGTCTCCACTAGGAGAACGGTTCTGTTTTGGGGACGAAGCCGTTATAATAGCCGAGTTCTGCGACGAGCCTTAACCGTTCTTAAATTTCCCATGTCTGAGTCTAGCCATTCCTCCCTCGATGACATTCGCGCGACCCGATTAGAAAAAGTTGATCAACTCAAGGCGATCGCCATGAATCCCTACGCCTATAAATGGGAGATCAGCCACCACACCGCCGAATTGCAGGAGAAATATCAAGACATCGTCGCCGGGGAAGAAGTTGACGAAAGCGTATCCATTGCTGGTCGAATCCTGGCCCGTCGCGTCTTCGGTAAACTCGCGTTCTTTAGCCTCCAGGACGAAACCGGAACCATTCAGCTTTATCTCGACAAAACCCTGATCAATGCAGGGATGCCCGACCTCGAAGGGGCATTTGATCACCTCAAAAAGCTTACCGATGTGGGCGATATCATCGGTGTCAAAGGCATTATCAAACGCACCGAAAAAGGGGAACTCTCGATCAAAGTGAGCCAATTTGCCATGCTCACTAAATCTCTCTTGCCCCTCCCCGACAAATGGCATGGCCTCACCGATATCGAAAAGCGTTACCGTCAGCGTTATGTTGACCTGATTATCAATCCCGACGTTAAAGAAACCTTTAGAAAACGCGCCAAAATTACCGCCGCCATCCGCCGCTATTTAGAAGATAGAGACTTCCTCGAAATCGAAACCCCCGTCCTTCAGGCGGAAGCGGGTGGTGCCGAAGCGCGTCCTTTCATCACCCACCACAACACCCTCGATATGCCGCTCTATCTGCGGATCGCGACGGAATTGCACCTAAAGCGCTTGGTAGTCGGTGGCTTTGAGCGGGTCTTTGAGCTGGGACGCATCTTCCGCAACGAGGGCGTTTCTACCAAGCACAACCCAGAATTCACCTCCATTGAAGTCTACCAAGCCTATGGTGACTATTTCGACATGATGGATCTCACCGAGGATCTGATCCGCACCCTCGCTAAAGATGTTGTCGGCACGGCGCAACTACCCTACGGTGAAGCGATCATCGATGTGGGCTCCCCTTGGCGCAGGGAAACAATGCAAAACCTGGTTCAAGAAGCCACTGGGATCGATTTCCTCGCATTTGATGATTTTGCAACGGCAAAACAGGCAGCAGAATCGGTGGGGATGCACATTCCTGGTAAGTGTGAAACCATTGGGCAGCTGCTGAATGAAGCCTTTGAGCAAAAAGTGGAAGCAACCCTGATTCAGCCCACCTTTGTCACAGAATATCCCGTCGAAGTGTCCCCCCTTGCCAAACCCCACCGCGATAAACCGGGTTTAACAGAACGCTTTGAATTGTTCATTGTGGGCCGAGAACTTGCCAATGGCTTCTCGGAGTTAACCGATCCAGTTGATCAGCGGCAACGCTTAGAAGCCCAAGCCGCGAAGAAAGCAGCGGGTGATGACGAAGCTTGTGATGTGGATGAAGATTTTGTCACAGCGCTGGAATATGGCATGCCTCCCACTGTTGGTCTGGGAATTGGTATTGACCGTCTGGTGATGTTGCTCACGAATGCCGAAAGTATCCGCGATGTAATTGCTTT
This sequence comes from Picosynechococcus sp. NKBG15041c, assembly GCF_055380235.1. Taxonomy (NCBI): domain Bacteria; kingdom Bacillati; phylum Cyanobacteriota; class Cyanophyceae; order Chroococcales; family Geminocystaceae; genus Picosynechococcus; species Picosynechococcus sp. NKBG15041c. The sequence goes on along the minus strand of NZ_AP040363.1, from coordinate 2,586,980 downwards.
CCCGCTATTAAAAAACCGCAAGGAAGTTGAGGAAACGCCTCAAGCAGCAAGCGCTTCAGTTTAAAGTGGCCTTGAATAGCCTCGTTACCATTACATAAAAACTAAAAACAATGGATCAAACACGTTTAGAAGAAGTTTTGGCGATCGCCCGTCAAGTGGGTTGGGGAGCAGGGGATGTCCTACGTCGCTATTACAAAGGCGATATCCAGGATATTTCGGATAAAAAAGATGGCCCCGTCACCAAGGCAGATTTAGCAGCAAACCACTATATTCTTGAGGCTTTTCAGGAAAAATTAGGTACAGAAGAATTTGCCTACCTCAGTGAAGAAACCTACGACGGTAACAAAATCGAACACCCTTGGGTCTGGATTATTGATCCCCTCGATGGTACTCGCGATTTTATCGATCAGACCGATGAATATGCGGTTCATATTTGTTTAGTGCATGAAGGCCGCCCGGTCATTTCGGTAGTCGTGGTTCCCGAAGCAGAAAAGCTCTATTTTGCTCTTAAAGGCCATGGCAGCTATTGTGAAACCCGTGATGGTCAACTTACCAAAATGACCGTTTCAGACCGTGCGAATCCATCTGATTTGTATCTGGTTGCCAGCCGTACCCACCGGGATCAGCGCTTCCAAGATCTACTCGATCGCCTACCGTTTAAAGACCGCAATTACGTGGGGAGCGTCGGCTGTAAAATTGCCCATATTCTCGAACAAAAGTCTGATGTTTATATCTCCCTATCGGGTAAATCAGCGGCGAAGGATTGGGATTTTGCTGCCCCAGAACTAATCCTCACGGAAGCGGGGGGCAAGTTCAGCTATTTTGAGGGTAACGAAGTGCTCTATAACCAGGGAGATGTGGTGAAATGGGGCGGCATTATCGCTTCTAATGGGCCATGTCACGAAGCCCTTTGTCAGCAATCTATTGAAATTTTAAAAGAGCTCGATCAAGCCTAAAACTCGACTGATTGTTAAATAAAAAAGCTCCTGAGTTTGACCCAGGAGCTTTTTTAGGTTGTAACTGATGGATGGGAGTGGAGCCGAGCAGAGTCGAACTGCTGTCCAAATTGGGTATTTACCCCTAGCTCATTCACAGGTTTAGTTCTTCTAATCCTCAGAACGGGAATGACTGCTTGTTCCGAGTCACCAAGAATCTCTGGTCTCTGCTTGGCTTTAGTTCAAACCAGATGTATCCCTAAAGAGCATCCGTTGGGGGTTTAGTCATAATCCTTAACGGAGTCGAATTATGAATGCTCGAACCTAAGTTAAGGTTGTCTTATTAAGCTACAGCAGCAGCTTTGCGAGCGAAAGGAACGATGTTGTTCGCAGTTACATTTTGTTTGGATCTTTGATTTGCGAGAGGAGACCCACTCTCGACCTGCATCACAGTGGAAGCTTTCGCCAACCTGTCGAAACCGTTGCGGCCCCGTGCGATGTACTTAGTATAACACTGCCCCTTGGTTCTCAGTTGGGGAAAACCCGATACAAAGTTAGCGATCGCCCTCCCTTGTTTCGTATCCGACGACTAGGTCGTCCTGCCTTCCCCCGGCTTCCAAGAGTAGGATGTCGGTACTAGCGGGTAGTAAATCGGGTTTTAGGCGATCGCCGAAAACTATTTCTATTTTCAGCCGGGATCTTTGCCACGTTTCTTCCGTTAGTTTTAGCCAAGTAAAATAAATAGATAGAAAGACCAATAGTGCCTGTCATACAACAAAAAACTCCGTATTTTTACGGAGTTTTTTGTTGTGTTAAAGAACACTAAAACAGTGTCAAAATCAAATTTTTGATTATTCAAGTCTCCAAACTCAGACTGTTTTTGCTGAAATGTCTATTAGATTCTTCCGAATCAACTAAAACCAGCTTTTAAACATACTTTTTAGCTACCCAAAATATGTCACAAATATATCCCATGTTTATCTAATTTGATATATCTAGTAGTCTTCGCTCAGCATGGGTTTAGATGAATGACGATTTAAGCTGATTTTATGAGCAAAATGATAAATTTAAATCATTCCAAATAAGCCATATGGCGTAGGCCTAAATACGGATTCACGCTCAAAATTGACCTAAAAAATATTTTCAGCAGTTTTGGTGGATCTTGGCTTCTAGAAAAACTCAAATGATTGACACTAAGCTCTAGGTCAAGGATAAGCTGATATGTCTACTAAGCAAAAAATTAACACAGAAAATAGTTTGGCAGAGTATCAGTTAGTAGGAAATCCACAGGAAATCCTACGACAGGTTGCCAGCACCTCAGGCAGCGGCTATGTCAATGCTTTTCATGACGGTATCGGTTGGCAGATATACTTCAAAAATGGCGGTATTACCTACGCTTACAGCTCTGTTCAATCATTACAGTCCTTTGATTATCATTTTCATTGCCTCGGATTAAAAGCATCTCCTGCAGCCTTAAAGATGCTTCCTCAAGCGAATACAGAGGTACTTGAAGCCGCTGATAATCTCAAGCCCATCCATGTTATGAGCCGCGCGATGGATTGGTACCGCCAAGAAGGTCATTTAAATCTCATCCAAATGACCCGTCTTTTAGAAAATTTAACCAAGGAGGCGATCGAATCTTTTTTATGGTTAATGGAAGCCCATTACCAGTGGGTTCAAGCAGATTTCCAACTTCCTTGGGATCCTGAACTGGAGATCAATTTAAACCTAGAGCAAATTATTCAACATTTTAAGCAGCGCACTGAAGCTTGGCAGGAGGTCAACGAGCTGATTAAGTCTCCCTATGAGAGGCCCTATCTTTTTTCCCATGAGCAATCTGCCAATACCTCAATCTCACCTGCTTTAGAAAAGCTCAAAAAAATCCTGCGTGGCTTTAGCATTCGAGAGATTGCTTTGTTACTCAATCAGGATGAAATGGTGGTAGCCAAACTACTTTATCCCTATGTCCAAAAAGGGAACGTGTTTTTAGGGGCACCAAAAGAACCCTTCAACCACTTGCCGACTGTCCCACAGGTGGTCAAGCAAGCACCCGTTCAAACTCGGGTACGGCCGACCAAAGTTTACAAAATCGCTTGTGTTGATGATAGTCCAACTATCTTGAACGAAATGCACCGTTTTTTAGATGCGGATGAATATGAAGTTACAAAAATTGAAGATCCAATTAAAGCAGCTTCTATTTTATTTCGTTTAAAGCCGGATCTAATCCTCATGGATATTACAATGCCGGAGATCAATGGCTATAAACTTTGTAGTCTTCTAAAAAATAGTGTGGCCTTAAGAGAAACGCCGATTGTAATGGTCACCGGACGAACTGGGTTTGTGGATAAAGCACGGGCTAAATTGGTAGGGGCTTCAGACTATTTGACTAAGCCTTTTACTCGGGGAAGTCTGCTGTCTATCGTTGAAAAATATGTGAAATAGTTGACTGGTTAAGTTCAATTCTTTCTCTTTCTGAATGAAATTAAACGGTTTATAAGTCGTAAGGAATTAATGCAATGAGTACAGTATTGGTTGTCGATGATATTCAGTCTGAATTGCAACTCATCAGCACTTATCTGATTCAGGGAGGTCATCAGGTGATCGGTGCAGGCAGTGGTGAAGAAGCCCTCCAAAAGGTTGCCGAGAAAATTCCAGATGTGATTGTCACAGATTTAGTAATGCCAGACATGAGTGGTTTGGAATTGTGTCGTAAGCTCAAGAAAAACCCAGAAACAGCAAAGATTCCTGTGATTGCTTGTACGACAAAAAGTCGTCAGGTAGATCAGGAATGGGCCAAGCGTCAGGGTATTTCTGTCTATCTTGTTAAGCCCTGCGATCAACAGCAGCTACTGGATGCAGTGGCCTCTGTTGTTCTACTGATGGCTTAGTTTTTTGTTTTTTAAAAGCTTCTTGTTTGATTTTTACCCAAAGGATTAAAACCATGAGTAAAGTACTCGTAATCGATGATTTGCCCACTGAGCTGCAGTTGCTCAGTAATTATGTTTCCCAGGGTGGTCACCAGGTGATGACGGCAGTTAGTGCTGCAGATGCGTTAGAAAAGATTGGGACACAAAAGCCCGATGTGATTGTCACTGATCTGGTGATGCCGGACATGAGTGGTTTGGATATGTGCCGCAAGTTGAAAAAGGATGATACTACGGCCAATATCCCGATCATTGCCTGCACCACAAAAGATGGCAAGATGGACCGCAATTGGGCAATTAAACAAGGAGTAAATATTTATCTCACAAAACCTTGTGAGAAAGCCGATTTACTCGAGGCCATCAAATCTGTGGCAGGCTAAACCCATGGGCGGCACTACACCGATAGCCACTGATCTTGCTTCGACGACAGTAAGGCTACAGCGACTTTTACCGCAGCTTTTTCAGCCGGAAGAGAAAACGGGCGATCGCTATCTGAAGTTTGAATTCTCTCCGCAGCAGTCTGGCTTGATTTCGTTGGAGTATGTTCATGAAGCCCTCAGGGTACCGACGCGCTTAGTCACGCCGATCCCGAATATGCCAGACAGTGTGGTTGGTTTCATGAACTCCCGCAACCAAGTCTTTTTCGTGGTTGATCTAGCACAGATGCTACAACTACCAGCCACAACCGCTAACCGGCAATACTATCCTGTGGTCACGGTGCGGCAATCTGCCGCTAGCCAGGCCCAAGACGTCTATCTAAACCAAACCGATGAAGATACCAGTTTGCTGGGATTAGTGGTGCATGCAATTCAAGGGGTTATTCGTCTGAATGCGGAGGAGATCGCCTCTCCTATTGAAGAGTTTAGTGAGGAATTAACTCCTTATCTCAAGGGATGTTTTGTTCAAGATGGGCAGAGTGTTCCTGTATTAGATGTCCAGGCGATCGCCACAGCCAAAACCCTCGCTGCACCAGGGTATGCAGTGACCAGTTAATCCATTCTTCTTCCCCCCAAATCCGGGGGAATGAGGAATCTTTCAATATTTTCCCTCAATAGTTTTTCAAACCCCATAAATTTACTTGGTATTCGTCGATTTTGACGCTACCTCTATCGCTGAATCGTGTGACAACACTGGTTCAGTGGTGCCATTTGTATTTTTGATTTGCTCTTTACGATTCCTTCCATAACTCTATTAGGATGCCAGAACCATGACTATTGCAGAAAATTTCCCCAATGATGCCAGCCTACGGTTTGAAGATACAAGCTTAGCCTCTGAGGGGCCAGCGGCAAAGAAGACCGAATCTACCAAAGGATTTTTTGGAAATAATGGCCCTGGCGGCAGCTCGGCGAAAAAGCAACGTAAGGCAGGCCCTTTGAGTCGGCGTCTGCTAGTCACAGTCATGCCTACGGTACTAACGCCTCTGATCCTGGCATCGGCAATTGGGTACAAAGTTGTGTCAGACAAAGCGAAGGCAGACGTGATCAATCTTCTCCAGGAAGACTCTTTCTTGGCTTCTGAGGCAACAGCGAACTTCGTGAATGACCTGATGAAGGTTCCTGGTTTACTGGCAGTGGATCCTCAGATTAACCAAGCCTTGCGCGGTAGTGAGGCCGTTGTAGCTGAGCAAAAGCTCACGCAGCTACCACAGGATCGTTTAGAAGCTCAGTTTAGTACGACTCGATTTCTACAGCCCAATACCAACCTCAACAATTACCTCAAAAACATCTCCGCACAATCAGGTATTCAATCCCTCCTGGTGACCAATCGCTATGGGTTTAATGTCGCCTCTGATACGCAACCTGATAGTTTTGTCCATTCGGCAGAAGACTGGTGGCAAGGCGCCCAAGCCAATGGGGTAGCGGTGGAAGAAGCTGTACTGGACGAAGCCACTGGTGAGAAACGCTTGGGGATTGCCCGCTCTGTCCTTGCACCGGGCACAGAAGAGTTTCTGGGGGTAGTCGAAGTCAAAGTTAGCTCTGCGACTCTCCATGACAGGGTGCGGGATTTCGTCGAAAAAGATCTATACAAAAGTCAACGAATTCAGCTCATTGACCCAGGTGCGGGGACTGTTCTTGATACGATTCAGCCGACGGATTCGGGCCTCAGCGAAGCAGAGCTGACGGCAGAACTTGACTCAGTGATTGGGGGAGAGAACATTTTGCAGATGGCGCGAGATATGAATGCTGCAGTGGAAGATGGTAGCCAATCCGATGAGGCAATTAAGACAGCCTTAGAAAACAAATATCCTGAGATTCATAGAGTAGAAGTAGAAAGTTTTGAGTCTGCTACAGGGAAGTTCATTGAAGTCACATTTGAGCTCGGAGATAAAGATTTTAGTATTTCTACCATCCCCAACGTCCCTTGGGTGGCGATCGCCTCCATGAACGCCGAAGAGATCAACACCGCAGGTCGTGACCTCCTCAAAGTGTTTAGTGCGACTGGCCTAGTTCTGGGTGGAGCTGCAGTGGGCATTCTCATCCTCTTGGCTCGACAGCTATCCAAGCCGCTCGCTTCCCTATCCATTACTGCAGAGCAAGTGGCAGCCGGTAATCTAGACGTTGTGGCCGAAGAACAGGGCACCATCGAAACCTTGACCCTTGGTTATAGCTTCAACAACCTCCTGACGAAGGTCAACCAATTAATTAAAGAACAAAAAATCATTGCCGAAGAACAACAACAACGACGCGAAGAACTAGAAAGTGAAGTTGAAAGTCTCATGTCGAACATTGAAGGTGCCGTTGATGGGGACCTCACCGTTCGTGCTCAGTTAATGGCTGGGGAAGTCGGGATCGTTGCTGACCTATTCAATGCTGTTATTGAAAATCTCCATGACATCGCAAAAGAAGTTAAAAAGTCTTCGGGACAAGTGACCGGCTCCCTCACCGAAAATGAAGCGGCGATCCGCTCCCTCGCAGAGGAGGCGATTCATGAAGCCCTTGAGGTGCAAAAATCCCTAGACTCGGTCAAATCCATGTCCCAGTCCATCGAAGAGGTGGCCAAAAACGCGATTCAAGCTTCCGCGATCTCAAACACTGCATTCACCACGGTTCAAGCAGGTAACCAAGTGATGAACCAGACGGTAGAAAGTATTCAAGGTCTGCGGGCAACCATTGGCGATACCGCGAAAAAAATGAAGCGCTTAGGGGAGTCTGCCCAAAAGATTTCCCAGGTGGTTGCCTTGATTGATGAATTAGCCCTAAAAACAAACCTCCTCTCGATCAATGCTAGTGTTGAAGCCGCGCGGGCTGGAGAACTAGGTCAAGGCTTCACGGCGGTTGCAGAACAGGTGGGGGCCCTCGCTGAACAGTCAGCCGCTGCAACAAAAGAAATCAGCAAGATTGTCACGAGCATTCAATCAGAAACCCAAGAACTTGTGGCAGCCATGGAAACAGGTACAGCCCAGGTGGTCGACAGTACCAACCTTGTGGAAACAACAAAAGAACGTCTGGCAGAGGTACTAGAGCGTTCTCAAGAAATTGACCAGTTGATGCAGTCTATTTCGGCCAGTACAACGGCCCAGGCAGAAACCGCCCAGGGCGTTACGAAAGTAATGAACCAAATGGCATTTGCATCGGAGTTGCGTTCTTCGTCTTCCCGTGAAGTGGCTGAAGCAATGCACTCTACTGCAGAGGTTGCTCAAAAACTAAAAGCATCTGTAGAACAGTTCAAGGTCTAAATTCTGGCAAGTCGGGGGCTTTTTCTTGAAGTCCCTCTTCCTCAACATATGGGCGGCAATGGCCTAGGTAGTTTGGCAGCAAATATAAAACTAAGGTTCTGTTTTTATGAAAGTGTCCTGCTTATGCCGCCAGCCATCTTGTTTTAAGAATTTTTGAACATGTAAATGTTTTTCACTGGTCTGGAGAGATTCGGCAATCTTGACTGAACCCCAAGTTCTTTTGCCGATCATTTTGACATCATAAAGCCCTACTGAGATTTCGAGCCATGGATACAGAGCAACAGGTACGTCTTAATTTTTTGGAAGAAGTAGAAGAGTATTTCGATAACATCGAAGCTATTTTGCTGGAGCTAGCGGCTTCCGGACTCGATATCGGCAAAATGGATGCAGCAATGCGGGCGGCCCATTCCGTTAAGGGGGGAGCCGCCATGATGGGCTTTAAACCTCTCAGTAAGATCGCCCACCGCATGGAGGATTATTTCAAAATTTTGCGGGTGCGACAGGACCCGAAATTGGTCACGAGCCGTGTTGAAACACTTTTGCTGAAAAGTGTTGACGCCCTGCGGGTGGTAACGAATCTCCATCGGCAGGGAAAGAAGATTACTGATGAATGGATGGCCCAGAAGATTGATCCTATCTTTGATTATCTCCGTCAAGATCTCGGGGATCTTAGAGAAGAAGATGAAAATGCTCTATTAGCCCAGGAAGAAGATGTTGATATTTCAATGATTATCTTCGCGGGTGGGGTGGAAGAAAGCTTAGATTATTTTGATCAACAATTAGCCAGCCTTGCTCCTGACGATATCGGGCCAGAACTCATCGCGATGGCGGAGCAGTTGACTGATTTTGGCCGCATGAGTGAATTGGAGATTTTTATGAACCTCTGTCAGGGGGTTATTGAAAATCTACCTACGATTGCGCCGGAACATCTTAAAGATTACGCCGAGGAGGCTCTTTCTACTTGGCGACGCACCCAGGCTCTGGTTACGATTGGTCGTCTTTCCCACCTGCCGGACCATGTGCCGATCAATCCGGGCTGGCGACAAAAGTCACACCCAATGGAAGAATCAAAGCCAAAATCAGAGTCGGTTTCGCCAGCGCCAGGAAAGCAGGTGAGGATTAAGGTATCTGAATCACCAGAACAGACGGCACCTTTAGAAATTGAGCAAGGGGAATTTGACGTTAGCCAGGAAGGGATGACTAGGATAATCGCTGCTGATGATCGGTTAGAGGCGATCGCCCCATCACTTTCCCTAGAGAAAGAAGAAATAGCCACGGAACTAATAAACTGGCCGGAACCAGATGATCCAAGTTTGGCCTGGCTAGAAAATGCCGATGAAGCATCCCTACGGGAATTGGTAGGGGACTTTGGTAGTGGTGATTTCGTTGCGGAAAATCCCCCTGAAAGCGAGCCAGTGGCGGCGGTAGAAATGTCGCCGGAGCAAGACCAAAACCAAGAAATGGTGATCCAACCGTCCCTAGACCCAGATCACCCACCCGAGATCCAAGCAGGACCACCAAATGTGGCCCAAGTGAGAGAAGCGATGGTCATTGCCAATCAAGAACTCACCAATGCTTTTATTGCTAACCATCTCGGTCGCCTCAGCTTGGAACGGGCCAGAAAGGCTTTCAGTCAGGTGAACCAGCAGCTGATGTTGACGGAAGACTTCCTCGGACAGGATCTTCTAGACAATATCGCCCTTGAGGATGTGGCGATCGCCATGCAGCAGTCAATCCTAGACCATCATGAAGCTGATCAAACCTTAGAAGAACCTAGCAAATCCCCAAACCGTACTGCCGTCTCCTTTACTATCCAGGAAGAGGATTCTCCCGCTCTCCCTCATCCAGAGGTCATTGCTAAAGAGGATGTTCCCCCTTTGCCTGAGGTGCAACCCCAAAGCCAAGCCGAGGATGTCTCCCCAGAACCGATATTCGCAGAAAATGTCTCTCCCGCAGTAGAAATCCCAGAGGTAATGAGCCTCGATGACATTTCTTTGGATGATATTGATCTAAAGGATTTTTCCCTTGAGGCACTTTCCTTGGCTGAATCGCCATTCCCCGCAACAGAACAGGCAGCAACCGAAAAAGATCACCCAAATTTACAGCAGACAGACATCTCTATTGCTAAAGACACCGTGCCTCAATGGGAAGAAGAGCCCGTTGCCACCATTCCTCCCACCCCTCCACGAAAAGTAGAAACGCCTCCTCTACCAGCCTTGGATCTTAATTCGACAACGGTTCATTTACCCGACCCTGCTAAGGAATTTTCCGCCCTTTCTAAATCAACGGTGCGAGTGCCGGTACAACAGCTCCAGAAATTAAATACTCTCTTTGGCAAGCTCATCGTTGAACGGAACGCAATTAACTTGCGATTGTCCCAGATGCGTAACTTTGTCGCACTCATGAATAGCCGGATGGCCCAATTAGAACAGTCAAATAGCCAGTTGCGCCGTTGGTATGACCGGGCTTCTATGGAAGGTTTGATGACTGAACAAGGGGAAAATAAAAACCATGACCCTGGGTCAGATCTGTCTGGTCATAATCCTTTTGCCACAAACTTAGGGGATGCCCCGGAACGCGATCGCCTCCAGCACCAGTTTGATTCTTTAGAGATGGACCGCTACAGCGATCTCCATGTCCTCTCCCAAGAGCAGATGGAAAGTATCGTGCAACTCCAAGAAGTTGCAGCAGACATCGACCTCAGCCTCCGGGAAATTAACGCCGCCACGAACGATCTCAACTACACCACCCGCGCCCTCCAAAGTGGCATGACCCGCACCCAGATGCGCCCGTTTAGCACCATTGTGAACCGCTTCCCCCGGGTTATGCGCGACTTGTCCATGCAGTATGACAAAAAAGTTAACCTCAAAATCGAAGGCGAAACAACCCTCATCGACCGAGTCGCCCTCGAAGCTCTCACCGATCCGCTTAATCATCTCCTACGCAATGCTTTCGATCACGGTATCGAAGACCCAGAAACACGTTTGATCAATGGCAAGCCCATTGAAGGAAACATTATTCTCAGAGCGATGCACCGGGGGAATCAAACCATCATCACCATCCAAGACGATGGCGGCGGGATTGACCCCAACAAAATTCGGATTCGTCTGCGCAAACTGGGGATTCCCGAGCATGATATTCAGCAAATGCGTGATGTTGACCTCTTCAATATGATCTTCGAACCAGGCTTTAGTACCGCTGAGCGTGTCAGTGAGTTATCGGGCCGTGGCGTTGGGATGGATGTGGTAAAAACCAACCTAAAAGATCTGCGGGGTGAAATTCGCGTCGACACACAATTGGGTCACGGTACCACCTTTACGATTGAGATTCCCCTATCTGTATCCATTCTGCGGGTCATGATTGTGGAAACGGCCCACCGGGTAATGGCGATTCCGATCGACAGTATTCGAGCCATGATCAGCATTCGGTCTGAAGATCTCACCAATCGGAATGACCAAGAATTTTTCGTTTGGGAGGGCCAGGCCGTTGAACTAATCCGCGCCGAAAAATGGCTCCAATTTAATCATCACAGTCGGCCTTTTGAGATGGAAGGAACAGCAACGATTAGTCGACCCACGGCTCTCATTGTCGGCCATGGACAAGCTGTCCGCAGTTTGCACATTGATCGCTTTTGGGGTGAACAGGAGATCTCCATTGCGCCGGTTCAAAGCCCAATTCCCCTCCCGCCTGGCTTTACGAGTGCTTGCATTATGGGAGATGGTCGTGTGATTCCTCTGGTTGATCCGTTCAAATTACTGGAATGGATCCACATACAACAAACAGGAGCTATTTTACAGGAGCGTCAAGATGCTGTCTCTGCGAAACTGCGGGAGCTGAGTCAACCCGAGGCCACTGTCCAGACAGTCATCAAGCCCCAGCAACAACTACCCACAATCTTGATCATTGATGATTCGATCAATGTGCGGCGTTATTTAGCCCTGACCCTCGAAAAGGCAGGCTATCAGGTGGAACAGGCTAAGGATGGTCAAGAGGCGATCGACAAACTACTCGGGGGCCTAGAGGTTGAAGCAATCATCTGTGATATTGAAATGCCCCGCCTCGATGGCTATGGTGTTCTGTCTGATTTACGTTCTCGTGCTGAGTATGAGAGCCTACCGATCACAATGTTGACCTCAAGAATGAGTGAAAAACATCGCAAATTAGCGTTTAATTTAGGGGCTTCAGCTTATTTTTCTAAGCCCTATAACGAACAGGAGCTGCTCCAAACCCTACACCAGTTGATCGAAGGGGTTAAAGGTGGGCAGGATAAAGCGGATCATCCCTCCCCAGCCCTTGAAACAGTCTAAAAAATCCCCAATATTTTTTAATCCGAGCAGAGGTCTAGGACAAATTTATCCTTCTTCTGCTCGGATTTGATTAGGGATAACAGTAATGTTTAGATGGGTTGCTTGGCGATCGCCTCTCCTATTTCCTTAGACAGGGTTTCTAGCCCAATAAACTCCGGAGCATCCAAGCATTTTTTTCGTGGACTTGCATCCGTTGGGTGAGGAGGTCAGCGGTGGGTTCGTCGTTGGCCTGATCTACGGTGGGGAAAATGGAACGGGCAGTGCGGACGACGGTTTCCTGGCCTTCCACAAGGAGGCGAATCATTTCGTCAGCGGTGGGTACACCCTTGGCTTCGGGGATAGCAGAGAGTTCGGCAAATTCTTGGTAGGTGCCGGGGGCAGGTACACCCAGGGCGCGGATCCGTTCGGCAATGAGATCAACGGCGAGGGCTAGTTCGTTGTACTGGGTTTCAAAAAGAAGATGGAGGGTCTGGAACATTGGCCCGGTGACGTTCCAGTGGAAATTGTGAGTTTTGAGGTAGAGGGTATAGGTGTCGGCGAGGAGATGGCTCAACCCTTTGGCGATCGCCTCCCGGTCACTTTCGCTAATGCCGATATTAATGGCCATGGGTTCGGTGGTGTTAGGCATCGTCGTTTCGTCTTTGGATTTGGTTTTGGATTTAGATTTGGTCTTACTAGCCATTGTGCAAAAAGATGTGGTTTACGTGCATTATGTCTCTATTATTAAAAATTTCCCTGGGCGATCGCCTGGTGAGCCGCAAAATAACAGGATTCTTAAAGGAGTCGACTCAGGATATCTTGGTGGGCCTGCACTTGGGTTTGGATGGTGCGCTGTTGTTCTGGGGTAAGTCGTTGGGCCGTTTTTAATGCCGTTGTCCACTGTTGGCTGAGGGCTTCCGCATCCAGGGGAAGCTGGTCTAAATCAAGGCCCGGTAGGTTGCACTGCTGCTGTAGCTGGGCCACTTTAGGGTCGTAATTGAGGGCGAAACAGGGACAAGCAGCGGCGGCAAGGATCAGACTATGGAGGCGCATCCCGATCAAAAAATCCACCTGGGCAAAGAGGCTTTTGTACTGCTGGGGCTGCAATGGGGCAATGATCACCTTGGGTTCGGCCAAAGCGTCATAGAGTTGTTGGGCGATCGCCTCATCCTGACTTTTTTGAAAAGGAATGAGAATTATGCTGGCCTTATTTTGCTGCTGAAATTGTTTGAGGGCCACTTGCAAAACAGTCAATTTTTTTAGGGTCATACTCCCATGGGTACGCAAATTGACGGCAATTCTCGGGTGAGGCAAATCAGGCATTTCGGCAAAAGGCAGCGCCTCTAAGACCCACACTGGATCCGGGGCGATCGCCTGGGGAATTTGCCAATTTTTTAATAAGTCTGCCGAAGCTTGGTCCCGCACCGTAATCCCAGTACAACCGCGCAACACAAACCGGGTAATGTGATTTGCGCAACTAGATTGCAGCGGGCCGATGCCCTGGGCCCAAGCAATGGTTTTTTTGCCCAGCAGTTGCGCCCATTTCATTAAAGCGGCGTAATAGACCAAACTCCCTAAACTGGTGACATCCTGCAAGAGACTGCCGCCCCCGAAGACAAAACCGTCCGCCTGGGCGATCGCCTTCAGGGTCTGCCACGATTTGTGCGGCACAGTGGTCACCCCATAGGCTTGGCTCGTGGCCGTGGGATTGTGGGACAGAACAATGGGATTAACCCCAGGGGGCAACATCTGCAACAGAGTCAACAGAAGGGCTTCATCCCCAGCATTGCCCTGACCGTAATAGCCACAAAGAACAACATTTGGCATTGTGTCATTAAGCAAAAGACTTATTATATCGGTGAGATTAACCATAGGTTACTGGCGCTTCATTATCCCAATGGCTTGATAAAAAGTGCTAATCTCCCCAACTCACCACAATCGAGTCTGCCAATGGGCCATCTCAATTTTGTTTATCTTTTTACAACCATGGTCGTCTTGGCGGCCTTGCCCAGTACAAGTGTTGCTCTGGTTGTGACCCGGGCGGCAACTGCGGGCTTTCGCAATGGATTAGCCGTTGCCTCTGGGATCGTCGCCGGAGATTTAGTGTTTGTGGGTCTTGCGCTGTTGGGACTGAGCACCCTGGCACAACAACTCGGCTCCGTTTTTACCCTCATTAAAATCGCTGGGGGACTGTATTTAATCTGGATGGGGGTCGGCTTGATTCGGAGTAAGCAAACCTTTGAATTCACAGTACACAACCAACGTCGCACCAATTTTCTGGAAAGTTTCCTCAGTGGGTTTGCTCTCACCCTTGGGGATCTTAAGGCGATTTTCTTCTATGCCAGCTTTTTTCCGGCCATTGTTGATATGAAAACCCTGGGATCATCGGAGGCGATCGCCATTGTGTTCACCACCATTGTGACGGTGGGAGGAGTCAAGGCGATATATGCTTACTCTGCAGAACGCTTAGTCAGGAAAGTCAAATCCCCAAAAGCCCAACGAGTCGGCAAGATTGCAGCGGGTACAGCGATGGTCTGCGGCGGTACTTACCTGATTTTTAAACATTGATTTTCATCCTGAGTTGTTGCGAGCGCCAGATCAGCTTATCTGTTCGGGTTAGCGGGACAATAGATTTGACCGGGGCGGTGATCGGCATCAATTTCAATGACGAGATCTGTCCAACGGGGATCTTGGCTGAGGGGCCGAATAAAAAGTTCTGGGTGGAGCGATCGCCAAAAATAATCGACGAATTGATCAATTTCGGCGTCACTCATCCCCGTTTTTCCCTGGGCAATCATCTGATGTTCAGCATCTTTGCGCCATTGTTTACTCAGGCGATAATCTTCAGGGCACAGCACTAGTAGTCGATCTAACTTTTCCCACAGGGGCAGATATTCCGCCAAGGCTGCGTTGATTTTCTGGGCAAACAGGCGATCGCCTCCGGTACAGATCGGCTCAGGGGCTGTCTCAAATACTTTCGGTTCCACAGGCTGACAACCCACAAACCAGCCTTCAAAGAGCACAATTTCCACCGGATCAATCCACTCTGGTTCGAGGCGATCGCCCGCACCATGATGTAGAGACTTATCGAAGCGAGGCACGGCAATCTGATCACCAAGATTCGCCCGTTGCAGGTTTGTTAAAACAGCCAAACCCAAGGCCACATCATGGGTCCCGGGGGGGCCACGCCAAATCAGTTCCGGTTGCGTTTTCAGAAGTTTTTGGCGATCACCATAGGTTTTGTAAAGATCATCAAGGGAAATCGCCACACAGGGGTATTGCCATCGCCGCAAAATAGTTTGCAATACGCGACAGAGGGTTGTTTTCCCGGTGCCTTGACCACCGAGGATGCCATAAATGAGCGGTTGATCCTGCTGTTGGCGGGCAATGCGAATTTGCTGGGCCAAGGGTAACCACAGTTCCCAGAGGGTTTTCAGAATCACGTCTTGGTCTTGAAAATTAAGCACTTCACAAAGTTGGAGAATGTCCGGGGCGATCGCCAAAAAATTTTGAGCGCGCCGGGTAATCCCCGACAGACTGAGATCATAGTCAAGGGCGATCGCCTGCGTCAGATCCCCTTGGGCTTGCTCCAGGAGATATGTGAAATCTGCTTTTTGGGGTTCTTGCCCGGCGACCCAGCCCTTTAGCACTGTCTCCAATTGCATCACGCCAATCAGTCCTTTTTTGCAATCACAATCACATGGTTTTAGGGTAAACCGATATTTCTGAACAGGATCAGTAAATTTCCTGCCGGGCTTCGTTCCAGTCCATCACCGCAACTCGATATGATGAAAAGTGGGTTCTACACATTTTTTGGGCCACCCATGGATAGTCAACAACAGGAACGACATTTTTCCCTTGCCCGGGCCAGTCTCCAGCAGGCACTGGCTTGGTATGGCAATACCCGCCGCCATTGGCACTATCCCCCGAGTCCTGAATTAAAGGCCGCTGTTCGTCCAGAATTAAATCAACTGCAAACGGCGATCGCCAAACTGGACCAAAATTTGTTGCGTATTGCCACCTTTGGTCTAGTCAGTCGCGGTAAGTCAGCAGTGATCAATGCCCTCATCGGCGAAAAAATGCTCGAAACTGGCCCCCTCCATGGCGTCACCCAATATCCCCGGGCGGTGCGTTGGCCCCTGACCACAGAAAAGCTCAAAATTGAACTGGTAGATACCCCAGGACTCGATGAAATTGCTGGGGAAGCCCGCACCAAGATGGCGGCAGAAGTCGCGGCCAATTCAGATTTAATTTTGTTCATCATTGCCGGGGACATTACCCGCACCGAGTACGATGCTCTCTACCAGTTACGCCAGCAGCATAAACCCCTGCTAGTGGTCTTTAACAAAATTGATCTCTATCCCGATTGCGATCGCCAAAGTATTTTCCAGCAGCTACAACAACTGAGCCAAGAAGCCGCTGGCACAAAGTTCCCCCTCAGCCCTGAAGAAATTGTGATGGTGGCCGCCGAACCCCAGCCCATTGCCGTCCGCGTAGAACACCCCGATGGCCGCGTTGAAGAAACCTGGGAAACTCCTGATGCCCAGATTGATCCCCTACGGGAAAAGATTTTTACGATCCTCAGCCGGGAAGGGAAATCTTTGATGGCGATCCATGCCCTTGTCCAAGCTCAGCAACTGCAACGGGCGATCGCCAAAAAAACCCTCACCCATCGCCAAACAGAAGCCGAGGCCCTAATCTGGAACTATGCCAAATCTAAAGGCGCGGCGATCGCCCTCAATCCCATCGGTTTTGTGGATATTGTTGCCGGAACCTTTGCCGATTTGGCCTTAATCCGCGCCCTTGCTCGCCTGTATGGGTTGCCCATGACCAGCCACGAGGCCGCCAAGCTCTGGCGCAATATTCTCATCAGTGCAGGGATTCTCTTTATCGCCGAGTTGAGTAGTGGCGTCTTCCTCGGCTTAGGGAAAACAGCCCTCAGTTTAGACGCTCTAACCAATCCCAGCACCCTCGGGCTCTATGGCACTGCGGCCTTAGCCCAGGGGGGAATCGCCGCCTATGGCAGCTATGTCATCGGCAAAGTGACCCAAACCTACCTCCAAAATGGTTGCAGTTGGGGAAATCTGGGGGCCAGCACAACGATTAAGGAAATTCTCGCCCAGTGCGATCGCCAAACATTGCTCTATCGTTTGCAAATGGAAATCGCCACAGTCTAGGGCAAAATCGGGAAAAAATGTCCCACGGGCCCCGTCCCTTGACCGATCGCCAGGCTATATTTTAAGGCTTCTGTGACATATCCCTTTGCTCTTTTCACGGCCTGGAGGGGCAGATCGCCCAGGGCTAAACGGGCAGCGATCGCCGCCGAGAGGGTACAACCTGTGCCATGGGTGTGGGGGGTCTGGACGCATTCCGTTCTTAAAATTTCCAGCCGTTCGCCGTCAAACCATACATCAACACCTTGCAAATCGCCAGCCATGCCACCGCCTTTGACGAGTACTGCACCACAGCCAAGTTGATAAATGTCGCGGGCCGCCTGTTCCATCGTGGCCAGATCAGTGATGCTCAAGCCACTCAGAATTTGTGCTTCATAGCGATTGGGGGTCAAAATTTGCGCACAGGGAATCAGTTTTTTCTGCAAAAAGGCGATCGCCCCATCATCAATTAACTGCATCCCTGTGCGGGACACCATCACCGGATCCAAAACCCAGTTGGGTAATTTTTGGGCAATCGCCGCTGTCAACACCGCCGCCATAATTTCTTGGTTCAGGAGCATCCCCGTCTTCACCGCCTGAATACCCAAATCCGAGACCACCGCCTCAATTTGGGCCGTCACCACCGCCGGGTCAAGGGCCGCCACCGCTGTGACGCCCAATGTATTCTGGGCTGTAACGCAGGTGATTGCGCTAGTGCCATGGACACCCTGGAAGGCGAAGGTTTTCAGATCTGCTTGAATCCCTGCACCACCACCACTATCGGAGCCCGCGATGGTTAAGGCGATCGCCGGAGAAACTACCATTGCTAAATCTATATATCTGCCTATTATTTCGGACGATTAGAACGGCGCATCAGAAAATCAGGAATATCAGGGAAACCATTCCGGGGCGCTGGTGGCGCTTGGGGCGGGGCGATCGGACGGGCCCGAGGCGATTCTGGTGCGGGAGGGACTGGCGGAACGTCGCCCTGGGACACGGCTGGCATACGCCGCTGCTGTGATAAGGGTTGGGGTGTTTCTGTCATTTGAGGCTCCACTGCGAACCCTGTGGCAATGACTGTGATTTTGACTTCCCCCTGGAGATGTTCATCGATGACCGCCCCAAAGATGATGTTTGCATTGGGATCAACCACTTCATAGACCGCCTCCGCTGCATCATTCACCTCATGGAGGGTCAGGTCATGGCCACCAGTAATGTTGAGAACAACCCCCTGGGCTCCTTCCATAGAAGACTCCATCAAGGGAGAAGAAATAGCCATCAGCGCCGCTTCCCGCGCCCGGGATTTACCAGAGCCGACGCCAATACCCATTAGAGCAGAGCCTGCATCAGCCATCACTGCCCGTACATCTGCGAAGTCCACATTAACCAGACCAGAAATCGTAATGATATCGGAGATTCCTTGAACCCCTTGACGTAATACTTCATCGGCGGCCCGGAGTGCCTCAGGAACGGAGGTTTCCTGGGGGATCATATCCAGAAGTCGGGTATTAGGAATCACCAAGAGGGTATCAACCCGGCTTTGGAGTTCTTTGATGCCTTCTTCGGCTTGGGTAGAGCGGCGACGCCCTTCAAACTTGAAGGGACGGGTTACCACTGCCACTGTCAAACAACCTAAATCTTTGGCTACTTCTGCCACGATCGGTGCTGCTCCAGTGCCTGTGCCACCTCCCATCCCAGCGGTGATGAAGACCAGGTCAGCACCCTCAAGGGCCTGGGCGATTTCATCTCGGGATTCTTCTGCTGCTTTGCGACCGATGGCTGCATTACCTCCGGCACCGAGTCCCCGCGTAATTTTTTGGCCAATCTGTAGTCGTTTTTTGGCTTTGGAACTGCTGAGGGCCTGGGCATCGGTATTAATTGCCCAAAAATCAATATTTGACATTCCCCCTTCGATCATTCGATTGACTGCGTTACAGCCACCACCGCCAACGCCAATGACTTTAATTTGGGCAACGCTGCTGGGGATGATGGGGAACTGCGATGGTACTCCTTCTGCCGGGGCAGCGTGGTTACCAGTCCCATCGAAGGGCGCGTTGTTGGGTTGGAATAGAGGGTTTTGGCTCACGGTCACAAAGGAGAAGTGTGATGGATATGAATATTTAAGTTTAGTCGGTTACTCGAATTTTTTAAGTATCTTTTGGGAGAATTTTCCGAGATTTTAACTTTTTTCGAGTGTTAATTTGGAGGTCAAGATTTAATCAAGATTGCTGCTACGATAGCGCAATTTTTCTAGGTTGGTGGCTCTTGGGTTTCAGGGGTGGGGGGCACAATGGGTTTAGTGCCTTGGATAATTGGTTCTGTGGGATTGTGGAGGTCGATGTATTGAATGTCCTGGGCCGGAATGGTCTTGCCGAGGGTTTGTTGCAATTTAGCGATCGCCTCTAGTTGTTGTTCGAGCTTGCTTAAATCGGCGCCCAAGTGGAAGCTCCCCAGTTCGGTATTCAAGATGAGATTGCTGGAATCTTGCCAATTAAGACTAAAAATTTCAACGGGCGATCGCCTAAGGGTTTGGTACAGTCCGGGCCAGAGAGGGAGTTGCAATTCCCGGAGACCGATTACTTCTAGGGTGGGCAGAGACATATATTCTCCGAGGGGTTCGTACACTGCCACAGGAAACCAATTACCAGCAGCATCCAGATAACCTGGTTCGAGGGGGCGATCTCTCTGGCCCCGGGGAATTGGTGTTTGAGAGCGAGCCACTGGATAGCGCTCCTGCACTTGAATCGCCAGACTGGGAGGCAACAAGCGTCGCGACACCATCACTTCAGCAATCGCCCCCTGGGTTTCAATGGCTTGCTCAAGCTCCTGGGGCTTGAGAGTAAGGATCGGTTGGGGGTAGGTGAGTGGAATCAGACTCCGGATCCGGTCCTCCGGCAGCGTTTGGTTACCTTCGATGGTGATTTGGGCGGCACTTTTGATAATCCAGTCCGGCCGGTCGAGAACCCAAAATGTGCCATAGGCTAAGGCAATGAGCATGAGCGATCGCCACAATCCCTGGAACCAACGGAGGGTTCGTTGTCGCTGCTTTTGTTTGCGTTGGGCACGGAGCTGCTCCCGGGTTGCCATGGCTCTCTCTGTCAGGGGTAACGTTGCGATCGACACGATGTATGACTATCTTAGGTTGAGTTGTCCGAATCGCGTATCCTATTTTGTCGAAGAATAAGGCCATCAAGATCCATTTCGTCCGGCGATCGCCCACGCGGTAGACCCCTCGACCTCCCGAATCAATAGCCGCTATATTTTAGAAAGTACGCTCCAGCATGACAACGATGATCCAAACCGTAAATCCCCTGACCACCTTGACCCCCTTAGACTGGACTTGGCACGACCAGCACATTCGCTACACCGTTCAAGGGGAAGGGAAGCCACTACTGTTGATCCATGGGTTTGGGGCATCCATTGGTCACTGGAAACACAATATCCCCCCCTTAGCCGCCCAGGGTTATCAAGTGTTTGCGTTAGATTTGTTGGGCTTTGGCGCTTCGGCCAAACCAGATTGGGATTATAGTCTCGAGCTCTGGCAGGATTTGATCCACGATTTTTGGCAAGCCCAGATCCAACAGCCGACTGTGTTTATTGGTAATTCTATCGGTGGCCTTCTGAGTTTGGCGATGCTGGCCCATTATCCCGAACTCTGTACCGGAGGGGTGTTAATCAATTGCGCTGGGGGTTTGAACCATCGCCCCGACGAATTGGCGCTGCCGTTGCGTATTGTCATGGGTACGTTTGCTAAATTAGTGAGCTCATCCTTAACGGGGCCGTTTATTTTTAACCAAGTGCGCCAAAAGAGACGCATTAAAAATACCCTCTATCAGGTCTACGGCGATCGCCAAGCGGTGACCGATGAATTGGTGGAAATGCTCTACGAACCTTCCAATGATCCGGGTGCCCAAAAGGTTTTTGCGTCGGTGATCACGGCACCTCCGGGGGAAAGTCCCCGGGAATTATTACCCCAACGGCAACATCCTTTGTTGGTGCTCTGGGGCGATCGCGATCCTTGGACACCGATTAAAGGCTCACAAATTTATCAGGATCTAGCGGCCCAAAATGCCGGGGTTGAATTTCACCCAATTCCAGGGGCAGGCCACTGTCCCCACGACGAAAACCCCAGCTTAGTAAATGCGTTGATCCTCGATTGGTTACAACGCTTAGGATAACTGCGCTCCTCTGGCTTAATGTAGAACCGTCTAACTTCCCCAAGGGAAGATTATTGGGCAGGACGATAGAAGGCGATCGCCGTTTTGCCGTAGTTTTTCTCCTTGAATAGCTCTAACTCGGGCAATTCAATCGGTTGCCAGAGTTTGGGGTCATACTCCACGGCCAGTTCTCCCCCTGGGGCCAGTAATGCCAAATCGACAATTTTCGCTAAAACCGGGTCATAAAGTTTTGCGGCGTAGGGTGGGTCAAAGTAAATCAGGTCAAAAGTTTCACCGCCCAAATTTTCCAGTCGTTTGCGGAGATCACCTTTGAGAATTTGGTATTTTTGATGGTCTTTTGCAATTTTCTGCCAATTTTCTTGAATAATGCGACAGGCTTGGGGATTTTTTTCGATTGCAATAACTTTTGAGGCATTACGACATAATGCTTCTGCTCCCATTGAGCCGGATCCGGCACAGAGATCAAGCCAGCGGCAACCGGACACTTGACCTTGCCAAATGTTAAAAATCGCCTCCCGCACCTTTGCTAGGGTCGGCCGCGTTAATTCGCCGGGGAGAGTCTTGATCTGTCGGTTGCCATAGATTCGCATGGCAGCATTTTATCGCGCCGAGACGAACCGTTCTGAGGCGATCGCCCGTAATTTTTCCACATCTTCCCGGCGGGAAACCGAGAGGGGCACGGTATTTTTCATCTGGGTCACAAGGGCTTCTGTGGTCAGGGGTGTTTGTTCATAAAGCGCTTGGTAAAGTCCGGCGATAATGGCCTGTTCGATTTCCGCACCGCTATAGCCCGCTGCGGTAGTGACGAGGGTACGCAGATCAAAGTTTTGAAGATTTTGTCGATGACGCGCCAGGTGAATCGAAAAAATTGCCGCCCGCTCCTGAGCATTGGGCAAATCCACGAAAAAGATTTCATCAAAGCGGCCTTTCCGCAACAACTCCGGGGGGAGTTTTAGTAGATCGTTGGCCGTTGCCACCACAAAAACCTCCTGGGATTTTTCTTGGAGCCAGGTGAGAAATGACCCAAATAGACGCAAACTTAAGCCCCCATCGCCATCACCGCTGGTATTACCAAAGCTTTTTTCGATTTCATCAATCCACAACACTGTCGGCGCCATGGATTCGGCCAGTTTAATCGCCTGACGAAAATTTTTCTCCGATTCCCCGACGAATTTGTTGTAAAGGCGGCCGGCATCGAGCTTGAGCAAAGGCAATTGCCATTCCCTGGCGATCGTTTTTGCTGCGAGAGATTTACCACAGCCTTGAACCCCAACGATTAAAATTCCCTTCGGTGCCGGGAGATTGACCTGTTTTGCGGTTGCACTAAACCCCACCTGAGCCCGCTTGAGCCATTCTTTAAGGCCCACAAAGCCTCCCAGCTTGGCGGTGTTTTCTTCGACGGGAAACAGTTCAAGGAGAGACTCTTCCCGGAGGATCTGGGCCTTGCGGTGAATCACTTTGAGGATATCTGTGCCATTGAGTTCCCCATCAATCAACGCGGCATAGGCGATCGCCTGGCGGGCTTGCTTGAGGGTCATACCACTGAGGGCGTGGACAAACTGGTTTAATTCGTTTCCCTGGAGATTGATCGTCAGTTGATGGCGGACCTTCAGCTCTCGCATCACCGCCGAGAGGGTTTGGTAGAGTTCATCACCATCGGGTAGGGTCAGCTCAAAATACACCGCATCGTGGGCGATCGCCTTGGGTAAGGCGATCGCCTCCCCGGTAATCACCAGGGCCGAATTCACCACACTATAAGTATCAGCAAGCTCTCGCACTTCCCGCAGTACCCGGGGATCTTCTAGGTGGGTCATAAAATCCTTGAGCCAAAAGACGCCGTTGCGTTCCATTTGCCCCATGTACTTGAGGACATCGAGGGGCTCCGTTGTATTCTCAAAGGCGATCGGCTTATTTGCCCCAGGTCGGGCATATTCATTGGTGCGGGGGGCATATTTCGTTCCCGGGGTTGGGGCCAAACCCAAATTTACTGTCCACTCAAATAGTGGCGTTTGTAACTCCTTGACCACTTCCCGGAGTAGTGTTTCGACCCGTTCTTCCTCTACTGTTTCGATCACAATAATCGGGTGAAACGCACAAATGAAGGTTTTTAAACTGTGGATATTTTCTAAAAAGCCCATGCCCTTCTCCTGCCCATTTTCTTCGAGTTAGAGCAGATTTCGGTAGAGTAAACGCAACTCGCTAACTGTATTGAGATGATAGAGGCGATTTTCAATGATTTTGAGCGCATAGATGCTGGGAATTCTTTGAATATCTGCAAAAATTGACTCTGCTTCCTGGGGGAACTTGATATCTAAGCCATGGCGAATCTGATTCAGAAGGCCCCGACGGATACTGCGATCAATTCCTTTTTTTTCCAGTCGATTAAACTCAACCATTTAAGTGTATAAAAGCGACATTAGCCGTGGCGAATGGGAAATAATTTTGATTTTACGCTATTTTTCTGGTCTATCTAAACTACCTGGTTACTGCGAATTAAATATATTTCTTCACATCTTGTCATGGTTTTTCTGTAAAGCTAAAAATTCTAACGGTCTGCCCTCTTCTCCCCGAAGAAGTCTTAAGGTAAAAGAATCGATCAGCGTTTTGTTGGCAACAACAATCCCACTATGAATCATCAACCTTTTTCGACCCAAGGTAATAGTGCCGCCTTTGAAAAAGAAGCCCTCGAACGATTCCGTCACCTGACGGGGATTTTGCCGCGCCGCTGTCAGGTCTACCGGGAGGTATGGGGAGAATCAACCGTGCTCACCCTGGATTTTTTGGCCTGTCCGACTCACCTGATTCCCGTCAAAGAACAGTCCATGATGCTACTCTTAGGGGCTGATCACCTGGGTCTCGCCCAGTCTATTTTGTTCCGCTTAGGGCCTAAAATTGAGGGCTGGGTGAATTTTCGGACGGTGGAATCCTAGGCGATCGCCTTGCTCAAACCGACTTCAACCATTGTGACCAAGACGGATCAATTTTTGATGGCATCTTCTCCGATTCAAGTGACGGGCTGTTTACACACGGCAATTTTGGTTGCAGATGTGCAACGGGCAGCTGCTTTTTATGACCGCCTTTTGGCATTGCCTAAGGTGGAGCGGCCTTTTACCTATGGCGGTGTTTGGTACCAGTTGCCACAAATGCAACTGCATCTCATCGAAGATCCGGCCTTCCAGGGGAGATTGCCCAATCCAGAAAAATTGGGTCGGAATCCGCACATTGCCTTCGGGGTGAGAGACCTTGATGCTGTGCGATCGCATTTAGACCGCGAAAATTATCCCTATGAACTGAGTCAGTCGGGGCGGCGGGCGCTATTTGTGCAGGATCCTGACGGCAACGTGATCGAAATTACAGAGGTGGGTTAGGGCGTAGGGCGTGACCAGAGCATTTCCCGCGTTTGCTCATGCTTTACCGGATTCACCCACACCAGTTCGGCTTTCGTCGCTTGGTTCTGGCTAAGGGTAATCACAGAAAAACTGTGCTGGCAATCGCCGTTGCTATAGCGCTGGATGCGGGGGACCCGAGCGGCGTTGAAATAGAGGGTTTCGTCCACAAATCGATGCTGGGTGCGCAGGCGATCCTTACGGTGGCGGAGGCTGTGGTGCATGTGACCAAAGGTGGCGAGGGCGACGGTTTTTCCTTTGGTTTTTGCGGTGGCGATCGCCTGCCCGAAATCGGGATCCCCGTAGTCACCGCCAATGGGATTCCAATCACGGCCACAGATATCCTCCGGCTCGCTGCCTAAACCGGTGGGGCCGTTGTGACCAAGAAAAATCAGCGTTTTGTACTGACAGGCGGCAATATTTTTCTCGATCAAAGCTGTAGATTCGGCGAAGTCATGGACACCATAGCGATCGCCATAGAATTTTTCATTTTTCCATTGATCGCCGCCCCAGCTAAAGGGCCGTGCCCCCACAATGGATAGCTGAAATTCGGGTAAATCGAGATGACCATAGCCCACGTGGGTTTCCCCCAGGAGGTCTAACTGTGCTTGTACCCGGTCTTCTTGATTGTGGTCATAGGGGGCTTTTTTTCGGCCCCAATCAGAGGCGGTGTACCAAGCGTCATGGTTCCCAAAGATCACCGCTTTCGGTAGGGGCAATGCGGCAATATGTTGCACCAGACCCACCGCCTCATTGCCAAAGTCCCCCACAAACAGTACCAGATCCACCCCAAGTATCTCGAGAGACAGGCGATCGCCCAGGGGATCCCACTGGTCATGGACATCCCCCACCACAGCAATAGTAATTTCGGTTTTATTTATCCCCATCATCACTAATTGCTCAGCGCCTTCAGAAAACTTTGTAAGCCACCGAGGATACCCGTTTTCTTGATTTTTGGGGCGTTGGGATTGTCCCCTTGTCCGGCTTCCGGTTCCACCGCCGCCAACAGGAGCCGTTCTAGATATTCACCGAGGGGTTTGCTAGTTTCACTGGCGATCAGCTCGTACTGGTCTTCTGCTTTTTCGAGATACACTTCCCAGGCAGAGGGATAAGCCCGCCAAACCATCGCCCCTTCGTAGGGCCGGATGTAGTAAGCGGTTTCGAGGGTGCTGATAAACCGCTCCCGCAGCTGCCGCGCCGCGTAGCCAATGCCCACAACCGCCACGTCTTCTAGTTGGGGAATCAGCATAATCACCGGGCGATCGCCCGCCAAATTACAGAGCTTTTCTACCTGGCCCACTTCCACCGCCGAGGGGCAGACAATAATAAAAATTTGGTCATCGTCACCGATTTTGTTTTCGATAGGCGATCGCGAAGTGCCGATGTCCGTCACCTTAAATGGAATTTCCCCCCAATCTCGCCGTGCGAGGGCCGCCGCCCCGGTATCCGGGAAGAAAATTTTCAACCCCGAACCGTACTCTTCCACAAACAGTTGTGCCCAATCCCAAGCGAGGGCCTGCGCTTTTAGGGCAATTTCTGGGAAACAAAGCTCGATCAAGATTCGCCCACAGCCCGCTTCTAAACTGCTTAGGGTCGCAGCTTTCGCTTGTTTGAGGGTTTCTTCAAAGGACTGGGGCAGATTGGACATGGTTCACCGACGCACAACAGAACATCGACTTATTATCAAATGTTCCCCATCGCTTCGTCAAAGCCATATCTTCAGACTTCTCTCTCAACTTCGTCGACATAGCAAGAAAGCTACCGAAGTTCAAGAATCAATTTTTATTTGATGAAATAATCAGGTTGAGATTGATGGAAAAGACACTCACTGAGCAAGTCGAGAGAAAGAGACTGTGGTTTTCCCCGTTTTTTGATCAATGTCAATTCCTTTGATACATTTTTTGATTTCTTCTGGCAATTGTCCAGTCACGAGGAATTTATTTTTTTCTTTTTGTTCTAGGATTTTTTTATCAACAAGTCTTTGCCAGTCAACAGGAGTTTCTACTGAAGCCAATTCGCTTTTGATTCTATCTGAAGACACAAAATATTTGGATGTAATCTGAGAATCCATATTGGACATACCTCTTGACACAATACATACAAGCTGTTTTACAGCATTTTTGTGATGGTCGAGGTACAATGTCATGTGTGTGAGTAAATCAGATTAAACAAGAACAACCATTGCCTAAAGCCTACTCCATAGACCTCAGACAGAAAATTGTTGATGCCTATGACCGGGGGGATATCTCCCAACGTGGTCTCGCCAAGCAGTTCGGTGTCGCTACTAGTTTTGTCCAAAAACTCCTCAAACAACGACGTGATACTGGGTCTATCCGTCCACAATTTCGTCGGGGGCAGATTCCCCCTAAACTCAATGAAGAACACCGAAAGGTTCTGGCCGCTTTGGTGAAAGCCAACAATGATGCGACTCTGGCCCAACTATGTGCACAACTAGAAGCCGAGATTGGCATCCGGGTAAGCATCACCACCATGCATAAGACATTGAAGCAGATGAATTTTAGCCTTAAAAAAAACCTTTTATCCTGACGTCAAGGCGACAGACAGAGTGCAACAGGCCAGAGTCGAGTTTTGGGAGAAAGTAAGGCAGATTTTGGCCCAAGACCTGATATTCATCGATGAATCAGGCATTAATCTCGCAATGAGAACAACAAGAGCAAGGGCAGAGAAGGGGAAGCGGGCCTACAGTAGTAAGCCAAGCAAAAAAGGAAAAAATGTCTCACTGGTAGGAGCATTGGGCTTGCAGGGGATAATCGCCCACAGCAGCTTAATCGGAGCGACAGATAGGGTAACTTTTGAGGCGTTCATTTACCAGAAATTGGTGCCGCAGTTATGGGCAGGGGCCTGTGTGATGATGGATAACTGTTCGATTCATCTGGGAGAGATGGTGAGAGAGTCCATTGAGGCAGTGGGAGCAAAACTTATCTACTTACCGCCCTACTCACCAGATTTTTCTCCCATTGAGAACTGTTGGTCAAAGGTCAAAAACATCATGAAGCGCAGAACAGTGGGCAGCTATGAGGAGCTATCAGAGGCGATTGATGAAGGATTTGCAAGGGTGACACCTGAAGATATCAGAGGGTGGTTCACCCATTGCTGTTACTGTACCTCAGAAGAATAGAAAACGCTGTAGTTAAGTATTTTTGTATTGTTAAGTATACTCAAAAGATCTTTTTAAGATTATAAAAGGTTGATTTTTGGGGCAGTCTTCTCTTAAAGAGAAGAGGCAGATATCAAAAGTTTAATAACAAAGATAATCTGCCAAATTCAATATTAGGAAAGAGTTCGGGATTATTTTAGGCAATAGTAATGTCTGGATTGAGGTAGACATCCTGGATGAGGTGAAAGAGTTTAACCCCTTCTGCCATGGGTCGTTGGAAGGTTTTACGACCGGAAATTAAACCGCAACCGCCAGCCCGTTTATTGATCACAGCAGTGCGAATCGCCTGGGCAAAATCGTTTTCCCCAGAGGAGCCACCGGAATTGATGAGACCGGCCCGTCCGCCATAACAATTCAACACTTGATAACGGGTCAGATCGATGGGGTGATCGCTGGTGAGTTCGTCGTAAACTTTGGGGTGGGTTCTGCCGTATTTTTTGCCCGTCGCTTTGGCGATCGCCCCGTAGCCGTTATTCGTTTCCGGTAATTTTTGTTTGATAATGTCTGCCTCAATGGTCACACCCATGTGGTTCGCCTGCCCCGTCAAATCCGCCGCCAGATGGTAATCCTTGCCCTGTTGAAACGCATCGTTGCGCAGATAACACCAGAGAATTGTGGCCATTCCCAGTTCGTGGGCGCGGGCAAAGGCCCGACTAACCTCTTGAATTTGTCGGCTGGATTCTGGTGAGCCAAAGTAAATCGTTGCACCGACGGCGATCGCCCCCAAATTCCAAGCCTGCTCTACCGTCGCAAACATGATTTGATCGGCACGGTTGGGATAGGTCAACAGTTCATTGTGGTTCAGCTTGAGAATAAAGGGAATGCGGTGGGCATATTTGCGGGACATCATCCCCAACACACCGAGGGTGGTCGCCACGCCGTTACAGCCCCCTTCGATCGCAAGACGAATAATATTTTCGGGGTCAAAATAAATCGGATTTGGGGCAAAGGAAGCCGCACCGGAATGTTCAATCCCCTGATCGACTGGCAAAATTGAAAGATAGCCCGTATTTGCTAAGCGTCCTGTGCCAAACAGTTGTTGCAAGGAACGTAAAACCGGGGTGGGGCGATCGCTCTGGCTATAGACTCGCTCTACGATATCCGCACCGGGGAGGGTTAGTAGATTTTGAGTAATTTTTGCGCGATGACCCAAGAGGCTTTCTGTTTCATCGCCGAGCCAAGCTGCAATTGATTTTTCGACAGAAATTGTCGTCGTCATGGTGAAAAATATTGGGACTTGCTACAGTTCCCGTTGTAACACTTCTGCCAAAGTTGACTGTCCTTAGAATCATGGATAATAAATGAAGTTATCTTTTGTCTAACCGATTACAAAATGGCCCTGCAAGTTTACGGCATTCCCACCTGCAACACCTGTAAAAAAGCCTTGCAATGGCTCGAAGCAGAAGAAATTCCTTACATATTCATCAACACCAAAGAACAGCCCCCTAGCAGAGAGGCGATCGCCCAATGGGTAAATACCCTCGGCAGTAAACCGATGCGCAATACCTCCGGCCAATCTTACCGGGCCTTGGGGGAAGAAAAGAAATCCTGGAGCGATGACCAGTGGATTGAAGCGTTTGCCCAAGATGCCATGTTGTTAAAACGGCCTTTATTTGTGCGGGATGGTCAAGCAGTATTGGTGGGCTTCCGGGCCAGTGAAACGGAACTGCGCGATCGCCTCGGCGGTAGTTAAACCCTTAAAATGACATTAGCACCCCTTGAACCTTGTAACTATGACCGAAATTCGTACACCTCCCTGGGGAAAAGTCACTCTCCTCGAAGAAGGCGATCGCTATCGAATTAATCGCATCGAACTCAAACCGGGTCATCACATCAGCACCCAGATGCACTATCACCGTAGCGAACATTGGGTCGTGGTTTCGGGCACAGCGAAGGTGATCTGCAACGACCAAGAAACAATCCTCACAGCGCGCCAATCGACCTATGTACCGATGAATACCAGGCACCGGGTCGAAAATCCGGGCGTGATTGATCTGGTGATGATCGAAATTCAAAACGGTGAATTTTTAGGGGATGAAGATATTATTCGCTTTGAGGATCAAGACTCAGCCTAATTGAACGGGGCTCTGGGGGCGATCGCTCCTCAAAAAATATCTGATTTTCAGCCAGGGAACCGATATGCTTAGTGGTTGTACTTTTGAGGCTTGCCACGATTGATGGGTAATGTTCCGCTAGATTCTGCTTTGATTTCTCCCCCGGTGACCCTGGCGGATGTGCCCCTATCCCGTCCGGTGCAGTTGGGAGTTTTGGCCTCCGGTAGTGGCAGCAACTATGGGGCGATCGCCCAGGCCATTGCCAGTCAGCAGCTCAATGCGGAAATTCCGGTCTTGATCTACAACAACCCCAAGGCGAAGGTTTTAGAACGGGCGGCCCAATTTGGCACCAAGACCCAACTGATTAACCACCGCGATTTCACCTCCCGCGAAGCCTGTGACCAAGCGATTTTAGATTGCTTGCGATCGCACGGGGTGGAGTGGGTGATCATGGCGGGTTGGATGCGCATCGTCACTGAGGTTTTACTCAGGGGCTACGAAAGCCGGATTTTGAATATTCACCCCAGTTTACTGCCCAGCTTTAAAGGGATTCGTGCCGTGGAGCAGGCTTTAGACGCAGGAGTAAAAGTAACGGGTTGCTCGGTGCATTTTGCCAGCCTGGAAGTTGATAGCGGCGACATTATCATGCAGGCAGCGGTGCCGATTTTGCCCGGTGATACCCCCGAAACCCTCCATGCCCGGATTCAGGTACAGGAACATCGTATTTTTCCAGCGGCGATCGCCCTCGCCGTTACCCAATATTCTTAGAATTTTTGAATTTTTTTAGCAAGCCCATGTCTGATCTGATTGCCCAGTTTAAAAATCGCCTCATTATCTCCTGCCAAGCTCCAGCTGATTCCCCGCTCCATGCGCCTGAAATCATCGCGGCGATCGCCCAAGCCTCCGTCAATCAGGGGGCTGTTGCGGTGCGCATCGACAGCCCTGA
Organism: Picosynechococcus sp. NKBG15041c; assembly: GCF_055380235.1. Lineage (NCBI taxonomy): Bacteria > Bacillati > Cyanobacteriota > Cyanophyceae > Chroococcales > Geminocystaceae > Picosynechococcus > Picosynechococcus sp. NKBG15041c. The sequence continues at coordinate 2,556,264 of NZ_AP040363.1, read as the reverse complement.
GCATATCCGCGCCGTGCGGGCAACGTTACCCAATATCCCAATCATTGGCCTCTGGAAGCGCACTTTTCCCGAATCAGAGGTTTATATCACCCCCCGCCTAGAAGATGCCCTCGCCGTCGTTGAAGCTGGAGCCGATATTGTGGCGATCGATGCCACAGCAAGGTTTCGACCCAACGACGAGACGTTAGCCGACTTAATCCAAGGCATCCACGAGCAGACGGGAAAACACGTGATGGCCGATTTAGATAGTTACGAAAATGGAGCCCTCGCAGCAAAAGCAGGGGCCGACATTTTAGGCACGACCCTCTATGGCTATACGAGAGAAACGCAGCATCTAACACCCCCCGGCTTTGATCTCCTGAAAAAGTTAGTTCAGGATTTTGATTTACCCGTGATTTGCGAAGGGGGCATCCACACCCCTGAAATGATGCAAAAGGCGTTTCAACTGGGGGCTGATAGCGTCGTTGTCGGAACTGCGATTACTGGAATTGATCTTTTAGCACAGAAATTTTGTCGGGCCTGCGAGAATATGGTGCTCTAAGACCGAACAATATCAGCATAAGATTTCGCCATGCATCGATTTCTACAGTTTCCCACCTTTGGCGATCGCACTATTCACACAACCGCAGTCCGGGTAGCCCTCATTGTCGGCACCTTACTCTTCGGGATCAACCATGGCAGTGCCGTCTTAGGGGGAAACATGAACCGTGCCCGTTGGGTTTCGGCAGGATTAACCTATGTTGTTCCCTACTGCGTCAATCTCCATGGCCAATTGACCAGTCGGCGACGCCAACAGTTAGAGGCGACTCTCCTCCAGTTATCGAACAAATAAATCTTGAATTTTCGGCGATTGCCCCAGGGCGTTTAGTACGTGTGCTGATTTTTGTTTGCGGCCTCCTTTTGCCAGCATTTTTCCAGTAGATTGATTTTATAGAGATACCAAAACCGATTGGGATTCCATACCGTATGTCGATCCGTATGTCCTACCGGCTGATTGAGATATTGAAATACGGGATCGACGAGGTGCCTAATTTTGAGCCACATAGACAGCATCCTCACTTTAGGGAATATGTTGGGAATCGAAAAGCGGCGGTTCATCACGAGACGCCTGCCCTCAAAATCTTGCTATGACCTTAATGTGCCAAATTCCCCCCTAAAGCTAAAGGGAGAGGTTTTCTGGGATAATGCTGACTTTTATAAAAATATGCGGCAATTCGTCGGAATATCCCATCTTTTGCCCTGGTGAACTTGATAGAAAATGTTGTAAAACTAGGCCGGAATGTAATATTTCTTTGGATAATGGCTGTTTCCTGAAAATATTAGGTTTTGTAATGCCTTTTACCTCAGGTAAGTCTTAACTTGATAAAGACAATTTTGTCCAAGCGGTTTCTGGATAATGGCGATCGCCTGGGGGTTGCAAAATTTCCGTGAGAATTTCTAGAGAATCCACAAGGCGTGGCCCCGGTCGGTTGAAATAGGCATTGCCATCGCAGATGTAGAGCTGGTCCTGTTGCACCGCTCGCAATTGCCGCCACTGCGGATGCAAGGCCAGATCCGCAAGCATTTCTTGACGGGTGCGCGCGAGGTCAAAGCCGCAGGGCATCACCACCACCATATCAGGATCACTGGCCAGGAGGGCGTCCCAACTGACGTAAGGAGAATGCTGGCCCTGGTGTCCCAAAATATTTTCACCGCCTGCTAGCTCAATCAATTCTGGCAGCCAGTTGCCGCCCCCCATCAGGGGATCAATCCATTCGATCGCCGCCACTCGGGGTCGTTTTGCAAGGGTTTTTCCTTTTTCTTGACAAGCTTTTACCCGCTGCTGGAGAGCGTTTAATACCGGTTGGGGATCGCGATTAAACTGCTGGGCAACGCGGGTAATATCAGCATAAACTTCTGCCAGGGTATTGGGTTGGAGGGAAATTAACTGCGGCTGGGTATGACCCAGGGAGGTGATCGCCTTTTGGACATCGCTGAGGGTGACGGCGCAAACATCGCATTGGTCTTGGGTGACGATGTGGGTCGGTTGCAAGGCTTGCAAGACATCCAACTTCACTTCATAAATTCCCAAAGCCGCCTGGAGCAGGGCCAATACATCCCGGTCGATTTCCCCGCTGGGACGTTCAGAGTTGAGACGGGCCGCCGTACAGATGGGGCGATCGCTTATCTCTGGCGGATAATCACATTCATGGCTCCGGCCCACCACCTGGGGCGTCAAACCCAGGCAATCGAGAATTTCGGTGGCACTGGGCAGGAGGGAAACGATCCGGTAGGGGGCAACCATTGGTTTAACGGGGAAATAACACTGTTTGTTATTGTAACGGTGTCCTTTGCTGATCCCCTAGAGGTTTTGGTGATGGTGGTTAATGCGATCGCTAATTTGGCTCACCAGTTGGGAGATTTTTTGATTTTTGGTGAGTAACTGGCCAATCTTGTCGCAACTGTACATCACGGTGGTGTGGTCCTTACCGCCAAACATTTCCCCAATGCGGGGCAAACTGAGATCTGTATGTTGGCGCATCAAATACATAGCAATTTGGCGGGCCGTACTAATTTCCCGGCGCCGAGATGCCCCTTTGAGATCCTCGATGCTTACCCCCGTGGCCTCAGCGGCAATTTGTAAAATCACATTCGGGGGGGCGGAGGCATATTCCACCGTTGGGTTCAGAATCGGGGCGAGGTTCTCCACCGTCATCGGTAGCCCAGAGATCGCAATGTGGGTCACCGCCCGCAACAATGCCCCTTCTAGTTCGCGGATATTGGCGGTGTAGTGGGTGGCAATATATTCGATCACCGAACGAGAAAGATTTAAATTTTCGGCCTCGGCCTTTTTTTGGAGGATCGCCATCCGGGTTTCCAGATCAGGGGGTTGGATATCCGCGATGAGCCCCATGGAAAAGCGCGATGAAAGGCGCTGCTGTAGGCCTGGGATCTGATGCGGTGGGCGATCGCTTGCCAGCACAATTTGTTTGCCTGCTTCGTGGAGGGTATTGAAGGTATAGAAAAACTCCTCCTGGGTATATTCTTTCCCTTCGATGAACTGAATATCATCCACCAGCAAAATATCGGCGGTGCGGTAATGTTCCCGGAAGGTTTGCAGGCTATCTTTGCGGATCGCGACGATTAGATCGTTGGTAAACTGCTCCGTGGACACATAGAAAATTTTCGCATCGGGCTGAGTATCTAAGCGGTAATGGCCGATCGCCTGCATTAAGTGAGTCTTCCCGAGACCCACCCCCCCACAGAGAACGAGGGGGTTAAAGTCCCGCCCCGGTGATTCTGCCACCGCCAGGGCTGCGGCGTGGGCCATGCGATTGGTGGGGCCGACCACAAACCGTGAAAACGTATATTTGGGGTTGAGTTCTGGGGTTTTTCGGCCTGGTCGAGTCGATTGGCCACTACGGGAACTGTAAAAACTCTGGGTCGCCGCGAGGGTATTCCCTTCGGGGGAAGTCAGGCGCACCTTAACGGGCTGCTGTAGCAATTCGGCGATCGTCTCAGTGATTAACGCGCCATAGTACTTCTGGATATGATTCAGCACAAAGGCATTGGGCGCACAAAGAATAATTTCATCTTCCTGCCACTGCTGGAGCTTCGTCGGCTGAATCCAAGTTTCGTAGGTAGGGCGACTCAGTTGTTGTTCGAGTTTTGTCAGGACTTCTTGCCAAAGCCATTGGGGATTTTGCGCCACAGACTTTTAATAAAATAAACAGTATTAAAGGTTTAACCCAGTCTTGTAATTGTAAGCTTATTTTTCTAATCTTATGCAACAAAGTTATCGTCTGATCAAAAAACAAGAGCAATGGCATTTTGCCAATGAAGCAGAATTAGAAAATTTCATCTGGGATAATCTGAAAGATATTTTTAATCTCACCCCTCTTAAGAGACAGCATTATATCGAAAGTAATATTTGCGACATCTTGGCTATTTCTAAAAACAAAGAATTGGTAATCATAGAACTAAAAAATATGGTAGATCGTTATGTCATTCAACAAACCACACGGTACTACCATGCTTTACTTCAAGAAAAGCCTTTTGCTGATCAAGTTGATTACACCAAGCCAGTTGGGATAATAATTCTTTCTCCTGGTTTCCATAAAGATAACTACATTGATTGTCTATATCACAAATTATTTTTTGAGCTAATTGAATTTTCCATTGTCAACAAAGCTTCTTTAGAATTCAAGACTCAGCATCTAAATGGGAGCAAAAAATTTAAAAACAGAGCAATCCCCGTTGCCGAAGTTCAAGAGAATAAGTTTACTATCGAGCCTCCCTCAAGAGCTTTGATGAATTCTTTATCTAAACTTCAGAATTATGATATTGATCTAATCATCGAAACACGAAAAAGAATTCTCTCCTTTAATCCAAGTATCAAAGAATTAAAATTTAGCCCTAGCACTTTTTTATTTGGCAAAAGTAAAAACAATTCTTGTATAGATTTTACATTTTCCCAGGAAAGAGAAAACCACAAATTCAACATTGCTTTTCGTTTACCCCTCAGTTTTAGAGATGTAAGTACGGGGGATAAAAAAATAAAATTCTATAGAATGATTTTAGATGATAGAGCTTTCTTGCGTACTAAAAGCAAAGGTAAAAATGAAATTATTCAAAATCACTTATTGCTATCTCAAAAAGCCCTGGGAAAAGCGAGAGTCCGGCAAGTGACTTATGTTAGTGCTTATTTGAGAATTTTTATATGTGGAGAATTAAACTTAAAGTCTGATCGTGGTTGGGAAAATAAACTCGCTCGATATTGTAAAGAAAGAGATCTAGGAAATCCACTAATGGGTAATAGTCAGCTACTCGCATTTTTGACGGACTTTTCTTTGGGATATTACTTAAAAAGAATTTAAGCGATAATTTTAAACTCCTGGAGGGCTGGAACAAAATTATGGTTTTCGTGACTGGGACGACTCAATTTCAACAAAGCAAATCGTTGTAGGGGGCTTAAGCTCTGCCATTGGGTTGGCGTAATTTCGACAGCGCAATCTTGGGCTTTTGCTCGCACTTGGGCCGGAATTTCTGTCTGTAACCAAGGGGGATGTGGGTCAATATCGAGGACTTTGGCTGGTGTGCCTGTTTTGTCAGTGATCAGTTTTTGGAGCGTTTCATGGTAGAGCTGCACTTCAGCAGGGGTTTCACAGGGCATTTGAATGAGCTGGGTTTTTTCGGCCTCTGTGAACTTGTGCCAATGGTCGAGTTTCATTTTGACGCCACAGGTATCTAGTTTGTAGCGCATGATCATCGGGATGCAGCGGAGGGATGCAATGAAATCTTGCTCGAACCCAAAGAAATCAGTCATGGGATTTTGCCTCAGTGAAAATGTTCTTTACTCCCGGTGCCACTCGGTAACGCCACCTGGTTTATCGACCAGGACAATTCCTTTTTCGGCCAGTAAATCCCGCAGGCGATCGCCTTCTGCATAGTCTTTATTGGCGCGGGCATCCTTACGCTGTTGGATCAAGTCTTCAATTTCGGCGTCCGTTAAATTATTGGTCTGTTGCTTCACTTCCGGGACAAAACCGAGGATATCGGCTAATTCCTTGAGGGTGAGCCAGAGGGAGGCAAGAATTTGCGGATTTTGCTGGAGTTTACCTTCGTGGACAAGAATATTTTTTTCTTTTTTCAGTTCCTTGGCCAGTTCAAAGAGGATCGCCAAGCCGCCAGAAAAATTCAGGTCATTGTCAACGATCGCCTTAAATTTCGTCAGGATGCCCTTGTCGGCGGCAATGTTATTGGTGTCTAACTGTTCCCCAAATAGGAGCGCCTCGTTAAGAGTTTCCCAACCCTTGGTGGCAGCGCTGAGGGCTTCATCGGTGAAATCCAGGGGCTTGGTGTAGTGGGCCTGGAGAATAAATAAGCGCACTGCCATCGGGTCATATTTTTGCAGTAAATCCCGAATCGTGATGAAGTTACCGAGGGATTTGGACATTTTTTCCCCTTCCACCTTCACCATGCCATTGTGCAGCCAATATTTCGCCAGGGGATGGCCGGTGGCGGCTTCTGATTGGGCGATCTCGTTTTCGTGGTGGGGAAAAATCAAGTCACTGCCCCCTACATGGATATCAATGGTTTCTCCGAGGCGATCGCGCACCATCGCCGAACATTCGATGTGCCAACCGGGGCGACCTGCCCCCCAGGGGGAATCCCAGGCGGGTTCTCCCTCTTTAGCGGCTTTCCAAAGGGCAAAATCAAAGGGATCTTGTTTTTTCGGGGCATCGGGGTCTTCATTCACCCGGCCACTGGCCCCTGCTTGCATATCGTCTAATTTGCGGCCAGAGAGTTTCCCATAGCCCTCGAATTTACGCACGGCATAGTACACATCTCCCTGGGAGGCATAGGCAAAGCCCCGTTGTTCCAGGTCATGGATCAGCTTTTGGATGCCATCTAAACTGTGGGTCGCCCGGGGATACTCATCAGCGGGCTGGATATGCAGCGCTGCCATATCCTCGAAATAAGCTTCGATAAATTTTTCGGCGATCGCCTCCATGGAACTATTTTCCTGGCGCGCCCGATTGAGAATTTTGTCGTCAATATCAGTGAAATTTTGGATGTAGCGCACCGCATAGCCCGACCACTGCAAATAACGCCGCACCACGTCCCAAGTTAGGCAAGTCCGTGCGTGACCTAGGTGGCAATAGTCATAGACGGTGATCCCACAACAATACATCCGCACCTGGTTCGCTTCGAGGGGTTCAAAGGGTTCAGAGCGGCGGTGGAGCGTGTTGTAGAGACTGAGGGACATGGCAAGCACTGGCATTGAGCGTGTTTCATTCTACCCCACGATTGCCTTAGGGATTCAATCTCCATTTAGTCCTGCCGTTACAGTTTTTTGAATTGAGGCGATCGCCCCAAAATACGGTGTTACGTTGAAGAAAATCCCGCCTCTGGAGGTCAGCCCATGGCCGCTTCATCATTCCGAAACCCGTCGCCCCAGCGTTCCTTAACCGTACTCCTCAGTGGTTGTCTGTTAGGCAGTCAGATTTTACTTGGTTGTCAGATGGCCTCCCAGAGAAATCCCGAAATGGGCTTAGATACCATGGCCCCCCAGGTGGCCGAAACAGAAGCCATGCCTCTGGCGCCGCCCCCCGATGGGGAAATTCCCCAAGAGGTTCCAGAACCGTCCCAAGAAGATTACAACCTAATTCGCGATAATCCATTCCAATTAGTGCAGGCAGAACCGCTGTCTACCTTTGCCCTTGATGTGGATTCTGGAGCCTATAGCAATGTAAGGCGCTTTTTAAATGATGGTCAGTTGCCGCCCCCCGATGCGGTGCGCCTCGAAGAATTGATCAACTATTTCACCTATGACTACCCGAACCCAGGCGACAAACCATTTTCAATCAGCACAGAACTCTCCCAAGCCCCCTGGCAACCCCAGCATCAACTGCTCTGCATTGGCATTAAGGGGCAAGACATTGAAAATGCGGCCTTACCCCCGAGTAATTTGGTGTTTCTCTTCGATGTGTCGGGGTCGATGGATTCGCCAGATAAATTGCCCCTCCTTAAATCAGCTTTTCGCCTATTGGTAAATGAACTGCGCCCAGAAGATCGCGTCTCGATTGTGGTTTATGCCGGAGCAGCGGGTTTGGTGCTACCTTCCACCTCTGGGGCAGAAAAAGAGACGATCCTCGCGGCTTTGGATAGTTTAGAGGCAGGCGGCTCGACGGCGGGCGGTGAAGGGATTGAACTGGCCTACCGCGAAGCTGCAGAAAATTTTATTGATAACGGCAATAACCGGATTATTCTGGCTACCGATGGTGATTTTAATGTGGGGATGTCCAGTGATGCTGAGCTAATTCGTTTGATTGAACAAAAGCGAGAGCAGGATATTTTCTTGACGGTATTAGGATTCGGCACGGGTAATCTGAAAGATGCCAAGATGGAGCAATTGGCGAACAATGGCAATGGCAATTATGCTTACATCGACAATATTCTCGAAGCGAAAAAGGTGCTCGTTACGGAAATGGGCGGTACGCTTTTAACCCTGGCAAAGGATGTAAAAATTCAAGTGGAATTTAACCCGGCTCAGGTGCAAGCCTATCGTCTGTTGGGTTACGAAAATCGCCTGTTGGCGGCCCAAGATTTTAACGATGATACGAAGGACGCGGGGGAATTGGGGGCAGGTCATACGGTGACCGCTCTCTATGAAATTGTGCCAGTGGGCGTCGATTCGCCCGCGGATCTCCCTGTACTAGATGAGTTGAAATATCAGGAAAGTCAACCGATCGCCAGCGATTTTTCAGGGGAACTACTGCAGCTAAAGCTCCGCTACAAAGCACCCACCGGGGATAGTTCTGAACTGATCAGCCAGGCGATCGCCAATGACAGTAAACCCTTGGATCAAGCCTCTCTAGATTTCCGGTTTGCGGCGGCGGTGGCGGAATTTGGGATGCTGCTGCGAGATTCTCCCTACCGTGGCGAAAGTTCTTTTGATCAAGTCCTAGCCCTGGCCCAAGGCAGCAAAGGAGAAGATTTAGAAGGCTATCGCAGTGAATTTATTCAGCTGGCTAAAACAGCCCAATCCCTAAAGTTTTAAAGTGCGCTGACTGCCTTCTTTCATTGCTTACCACTCCGAATAAACCCAGTTCCAGGCAACGAGCACTGCGTCAGTTAATTTTTCCAGTGACTACATAAACGCACGAACCCAAATAATTCATCTGGAGAAAATTTCATGAAACTAACCAAACGCTCTGTCGGTCAAGGCTTACTACTTGGGGCAATGATTCTAATGGGAAATAGCCTTGGGGCTAATGCCTCGCCGCTTTCACCCGTGCCGGGTACTTGCCCCCCTGGTTGGGTTCCCCGTCCCCAAGCGGTCAATTTTCAACTCGGCCCTTGCATGCCCGGAACGATTACACCTGTTTTGCCCCAAGCCCAAGCTAAACCGACTCCCGGCACTTGCCCTCCTGGTTGGCGTCCCCGTCCCCAGGCAGTCAATTTTCAACTGGGCCCTTGCCTGCCCGGCACTCTGATTCCGAATAATCCCCAACCCCAAGCAGGTTTATTATTACCTGCTGTCCAAAGTATTCAGTTGGCACCATCTCGCTAAAAATACACAAAAAAGCAAGACCTGACTGATTTTTGGCCTTGCTTTTTGTTTGGATTGGTTCTGTTGCTGCTTAGGCGATCGCCAATGACCGCAACCCTAGACTGTCTGGGATAGAGTGTCCAAGTCAATAAAGGGGGAACTCAAGAATTCTCCCGCGCGAATCGGACGACTAAATAAGAAACCTTGAATTTCATCACACTCAAACTGTGTTAAAAATTCTAATTCTGCCTGTTCCTCAACCCCCTCAGCAATGACCTTTAAACCCAGTTTATGAGCCATATCGATAATGGAACTAATGATCGTTGCATTCACATTATTTTCATGGATTTTATGAATAAAGGAACGATCAATTTTAAGAGTGTCAAAGGTAAATTGTTGGAGATAGCTCAAAGAAGAATAACCAGTCCCAAAATCATCGAGGGCAATTTTAATTCCCAGAGAGCGGAGAGCTTTGAGGCGGCGTATCGACGCATCCCCATTATTGACTAAAGTGCTTTCCGTGAGCTCTAGCTGCAGATCCTGAGGTTGCAGTTGGTTATTGATAATAATTTGACTGAGACGATGGTGAAGATTGAGCTGGGTAAACTGTTTTGCCGAAAGATTAATAGACATGTAAAAATCTTTTAAACCAGCCATTTGCCAGCGCCGCAACTGACTAGAAGCTTCATCTAAAACATATTCACCAATCGGAATAATTAAACCAGTTTCTTCTGCCAGGGGGATAAATTGATTGGGTGAAACTAGGCCGCGGGTTGGGCTAAACCAACGCAAGAGAGCTTCCGCTCCAACAACTTTGCCTGTTTGCAGATTAACTTTCGGTTGATAAAAAACTTCCAGTTCATTGTTCTCAATGGCTTGTCTCAAATCAGATTCGAGGGATACTGCATTAAAGCGCCCCACATTCATTGCGACAGAGTAAAAAGCCGATTGATTCCCTCCTTGCTGTTGGACTCTCACCATGGCTGTGTGGGCGTGGTTTAAGAGTTTGTCAAGGGTGAACGCATCTCTAAAATAGAGGGCAATCCCAACACTGAGACTGACAAAAATATCTTGATGCCCTTCGATCGCAAAAGGCTCACTAAAGACATCTAAGAGCTCCCGGGCAATACCAGTCACTTCATAGCGGTGCTCTAGGGGCTTCAGTAAAGCACAAAATTCTGATGTATTCAGACTGGCAATCAAGCCATATTTTTCTAAAACACCTTGAAGACGGACAGCCACACGTTTTATGAGCTGGCGCACTACCCCATGGCCGAGATATTCATTCAGCAGGGGAAAGCGATCAATGCTAATCGAAAGAAGGGCGGTGGGAGGAATGGCGTCACTATCTAGATCGGCGGGAAACTGGGAAATAATTTGTTGAAATGCATCCTCGACACTACTCGGATTGGGCAACCCTGTCAGGGTATCCTTGGCATTCAGCTGATCGAGCTGTTCAGCGTAGTACTGTTTGACCCTTGTGTATTTTTTGAGGCGCACTTCTACGGCTTTGAGAAGCTCTGCAGCTCGAATCGGCTTGACTAGATAGTCATCCGCTCCCGAAATCATGCCCCGACGCAGTTGCCCAGTTTCAGCTTGGGCCGTCAAGAAAATAAACGGAATCATTTTCGTTTCTTCTTGCTGCTGAAGTTGTGCCAAAACGTCATAACCATTGAGGCCAGGCATCATGACATCACAGATAATGAGATCAAGGCTGTAGTCTGCCGCCAGGCGGACCCCTTCTTCACCATTACTGGCTTCAACCACGATATAACCAGCATTCGTCAAAATCTTTTGGGTAAGTTTGCGAATAATGGCATCATCTTCAATAACCAGAATTGTCACTAAGTCCCGATTTTTAGATTCCGAATCGCCGGACGAGTTGAAATTTTGGAAATTGGTATTGTGCGAGGTCATGTTTTCCGAGGGATAGGTAAGGCTTTTAAAGATTTTCTTTTGGGTTACAGGTAGAACTGTAAATGGCTTATTAATGGGTGGTCAGAAATTTTTGATTCTTTTTACATGAGCGACTTTATGGCTTGCCTTTATCATCCATAGCTCAAGATATGTCGGTACATTTAAGTGCTCAGTCTACAGGTATTTTTTTAGAAGGACTCAGGAGGCTGAATTCAGTTTGGCGGGTGAAACTAGGGGTTGCGGCGCCACTTGATTTTATCTTGACAATATTAGGTATTGTGTTGTGCCTATGTTTAGAAATGTAACATAAATGTAGGTAAAAGATACATTTTTAACTGCTTCTTCTGGGTCTTACTCCAGTGTTTCTGGGGTTTCAACAGTCGGATTTTCTGCCTTTTCCTTGAGCTCGAAATAAGCGGTCATCACATCGTGCACCATCGGCCCGGCCACGGAGCCGCCACCGCCGCCAGAGTGTTCTGCAAAGGCTACAACAACAATTTCTGCATTTTCATAGGGGGCAAAAGCGCCAAACCAAGCATGGTTTTCGCGGGGCGGGGCTTCTGCTGTGCCACTTTTGCCTGCTGCTGTTGGGATCCCAGGCACATTGAGTACAGTTCCTGTACCACTGGTGACAACAGCCCGTAGTCCAGCGCGAATGGTTTCTAGGGTGCGGGGTTCTAGGTTAAGGGAGGTTTTTTGGGGCGTGTCTGTTTGGACTAAGTGGGGGCTTACGAGATACCCGCCATTGGCCATTACAGCAAACATCTGGGCCACCTGGAGGGGGGTCGCTAAAGTAAGACCCTGACCGATTGACATATTGATTGTATCGCCGAGGTTCCAGGGGCGATCGAGCTGTTCTTGGGTCCAATCATCATCTGGGATTAGGCCGGAGGTTTCTTCGCCTAGTTCAATGCCTGTGCGCTGGCCGAACCCAAACCGCCGGGCCCAATCAATTAGGGTTTCTCCGCCAACACCCCGGCCGACTTGCCCAAAAAAGGTGTTACTGCTCCAGGCCATTGCTCGTACATGGCCGATCGCCCCAAAACCAGACCGATTCCATTCATAAAAACGCACCCCTGCTGCGGCTAAATAGGGGGTTGTACTGAGGACGACATTGGCTGGATATTTCCCAGATTCCATCCCGGCGGCGGCGGTAACGACTTTAAAGGTGGATGCAGGGGGAAAGCCCCGGAGGGCCCGATTAATAAAAGGGTCTCCTTTCGCGGTGACAGCAGCCCACTTTTCTGGGGAGATGCGGTCAGAAAAAATATTGGGGTCAAAGTCTGGATAGCTTGCCATGGCAAGGACATCACCATTACGAGGATCGATCGCCACAATTGCCCCGTTGCGATTACCTAAGACATCTTGGGCGACCTTTTGGAGGTCTGCGTCAATGGTCAGATGGATATCTTCGCCAGCTTGGGCTGGTTTTTCTCCGAGGATTTGGACGAAACGACCATCCCGGTCAACTTGGATTTCTTGGCCACCCCACTGACCCCGCAGGCGAGTTTCCAGGGAAGATTCCAAACCCAGTTTACCGATGTAATCCTGGAGGCGATACCCTTCGGCCCGTCTGACTTCGAATTCTTCGGGGGTGAGCTCTCGAGTATAACCAAGCACATGGGAAGCGGTATTACCTTGTGGGTAATACCGCACGGGCTCAATAATCACCTCGACTCCTTCAAGGGTCTGGTGATGTTCTTCGATCGCTGTGACCTGGGCAAGGGTCAAATTACGGGCGATCGCCAAAGGTTCGGTGGCGTAAATATCTTGGGACTTGAGGCGTTTTTCAATTTCAGCCGGCGAGATCCCCACCAATTGGGAAAGCAATTGTTTCGTTTTCGGCCAATCGGGTTTGGTGCGAGCTAAGGGCCAGATATAAATGGCATGGGCGAGTTTGGTCGTGGCAAGCACTTTGCCATTGCGATCAAACATATTGCCTCGGATCGGGGGTTTCGGCGCGATCCGGACACTGTTACTGCGGGCAGTTTGCTGTAGTTCGTCGCCCTTGACCAGTTGCAAAAAGGCCAGTCGTGAGCCCAGGCCACCGATTAAAACAACACTGGCCATAAACATAATTCCCCAGGGCCTGATCCCTCGGCCAACAGTGCGACCCGATTCTTTGCGTGATGCTTTGGCGATAGGAGAAAGGAGGGTCATAGATCGCTGGGGAATTGGAAAAATTGCACCTCTAATTTTAGCGCGGTGATTTGATTTTTAAAGGGCTACCAGAGAAGTCTAAAAGGCGACAATGGTACTTTCTAAGCCCTCGTAATGAAGCATCTTTTATGTGATGATTCAACAATTCCAGCCGGCGAGTAGTTCATGTCAGGATGAAACAGAGAAGAACCAAGCCAAAATTGATTAAGTAAAATGCACCAACGATTTGGGTTTCGGGCCAGCCACTGAGTTCTAGGTGGTGGTGAATGGGAGCCATTTTGAAGAGACGCTTGCCTTGGCCATGTTCGTCTTTTGTGGCTTTGTAGTAGCTGACTTGGGCGATTACTGAGACGGCCTCAATGCAAAAAATACCGCTGATGATGAGCAGGCCCCAGATATTTCCGGTGAGAATTCCGGCCGCGGCCAAACCGCCCCCAAGGGCCAGGGAACCAGTATCACCCATGAATACTTTGGCTGGGTTGCGATTGTGATAAATGAACCCGAGACAAGCGCCACTCAGACAAGCACAGAGTAAGCTAACACCGGCATGTTCTGGTAGAGCGAGGGCGGCAATGCCCAGGAAGGTGATCGCCCCAGTGCCCCCAGCCAAACCATCGACACCATCGGTAAGATTGGTGGCATTGCTTTCGGCAACCATGGCAAATCCAGCTAAGGCCCAAAATAGAAAACCCAGGGGAAGACTCAATTCTGCAAAAAAGGTAATTGTCGTTAGCTCTGGGGCGGTGAGAGCTAACCAAATACAAAAAACAATGGCGATCACAATTTGCAGGATCAGTTTCATCCGGGGGGAAATCCCTTTATTGGATTTCAGGCGCAACACTTGCCAATCGTCTACCCAGCCAATGACCCCATAGGCAAGGGTGACCAAAGCGATGACGATCGCCTCCGGGTTAAACCCCGCGAAAAGTACACCAGTAATGAGTCCCACAGGCAGAAAAATGAGCCCTCCCATGGTGGGGGTTCCCGCCTTTTTGAGGTGAGCTTGGGGGCCTTCTTCTCGAATAATTTGGCCTGTTTTTAGACGGCGTAACAGAGGCACTAACCAAAAGCCCAAGGCCCCAGCAAATCCTGCGGATACAAGCACCGGAATCCAAAGGGGGATGATATCTGTGGGTTCCCAGAGCGGAATGAGTAGAGACAGACAGATTAGGAGGCCTGTCAAAAGACCCAAAAGCTGGGTTCCAGAGGGCTTCTGAATGAAGAGTAGGGGTGAAGATTTGGTTTCCACGGGGATCACTGGCATTGATTCAATTCCCCAAAAAGATAGCATCTCTCTGCTGGAATATTAGCCTTGGCCTCTGAACTTCAATTTGGGGAAAGAGTATGCCACAGTGAAAGCTTGACCTGTTGTTGATAGGGGCAAACAAAACCATGGCGATCGCCGAACAGAAAATCACCGTTGGAAACCTCACTTGGTTCTACCGAGAAACTGAAAAATTAGACAATGGCCGTTTACCGATTGTATTTCTCCATGGGTTGCCATCCCATAGTTATGGTTGGCGGGCTGTGATGAAGCGGCTGGCGGCAGCAAACTTCTATTGTTTGGCCCCTGATTGGCCTGGGTCGGGTTTTTCTAGCTATCCCAGCAGCCGGGAGTTCTCTTACCGAGCTGATGCTTTCCAAGGGGCCCTCAAAGATTTTCTCAAAGCCTTGGACATTGAGCGTTGTCACATTGTCACCCAAGGTTTTCTTGGCCATGTGGGGATTGGGTTTGCCCTAAATGAACCGCAATTATGCGATCGCCTGGTAATTCTCAATAGTCCTGTCCTGCCTGGTAGTAAGCTTCCCTGGCCGATGCAACAGTGGGGTTTACCCCTCGCAGGGGATATGCTCACCCAGGACCCATTATTGGTAGACCGCACCCTCGAAAAAGGCAGCGGCTTTGTGATTGCCGATGAGGATCTAGCCGTGTACCGCCAACCTTTTTTAACCAGTTCCGCTGTGGGCCGGGCGTTGATGGCGACGGTCAAGCGATTTGATTTTGCCCAGGTGTTGCCAGAACTGAAAGCAAAATTGCAGGCCCGTACAGCCCCTACTCTATTCCTCTGGGGGAATCAAGATCCCTGGTTAGATGGTGAATTACTCAAAACTTGGATACAAGCAGAAACATCCCACCAATGGTTTGATCTGCCCGAGGCAAGACATTATCCCCAAGAACATTTTCCGGAGGCGATCGCCCCCCAATTGAGTGAATTTTTAGCGTAGAACCGGGGCATCAGCCATAAAAAAATATGAATGGCCTTAGGGGAAAACCTAATCTCCGTCCCATTTGTGAGATGATGTTGGCAATTGAAAACCTGATAACGTCATTAAGCTTTAATACATAACCATGATGCTACGTTTGCGGTCAGTTTTGTCCTTGCTGTTAGTGGTAATCACCACCTTTCTCGTCAGTTGCTCTGGCCCCTCGGTCAAAGTTCCTGACACCTACACCCCCGACCGAATCGCTCAAATTCAAATTTATCTGACCCCCGTCAGTGAAGCACGCCAAGGTATGGAAACCCTTGGTGAATTTGTCCAGGCTAATAACTGGACCAATGCTCGTACCTACATCCATGGGCCTTTTGGCTTCCTGCGTCGTGACCTGACCTATCTGGCCAATACCCTATTGCCCAATGATCAAAAGGCAGCAAAGGATCTCATCGATGAGATTTTTGCGCACCTAGAGCGCCTCGACGCTGCCGCCCAAGATCGCAACGGAACAGCGACAACGACAGAATACAACAATGCTCTCGCTGATTTTGATGCGTTCTTGCGGTTGATCCCCGGAAACACCGAAGCAAGCTAACCAGCTTTCTTCCTTTGGCTTAATTGATTTTTTGAGGCGGTCCTGAGGCGATCGCCTTTTTTTGTTTACCTATCATTTCTTTCTTCTGAAGCGCTTTATAGTTGAGAGATCCTAAAATTTGTCCAGTCAAGCTAGCCAAGCAAATCACCGCAATCAAGTTCCTTGACTAAGCCGGCCCATATGCATCAGTGTTCGCTGTGCCATGATCGAGTCATCTTCATCGGTCACTACCTTTTTAAACACTAAAAATAAATTACCGCTCTATTATTTTTTCCCTCAATTACACTAAAGTTCAGAATCTATAGATGATTTTGGCTGCAGTTCTTGGCGGCCTCTTTTTTGAGAAGACTTTGACAAGAGCAAGAAAAATTTAACTTTTCTTGACCTTGCTTAATAGATATTTTCTCTACAAACAAACACCTTTAAAACGAAAGGTTTTCTTAATATTCTTCAGTTGTTGTCTGAGCTAATCTTATTGGTGAGCATATTCAGTAGCCCAACAAATAGGCGACATAATCTAACAACTAAGATTTGCTCTACCATAATTTTTTGAGACAACCAGAGAGTATCACATGGAGAATACAGCATTTGAAAATGCGGTTCTTGACGATTTTGATTTGCAGGAAAAATTGAAATCCTTAAATCCAAAATTTGGCGACTTTGTTACCCGTGTTGCCGGAGAAGCCTGGGGATTACCACTCATTGATCAAAAAACAAAAGCTTTAATCACAATCGCTATTGACGTAGTCAACCAAGAACAATTAGGGCCAGGATCTCCATTTGGTGCCCATATTGATATGGCTGTCAAACAAGGTGCAACAAAAGAAGAGATAGAAGAATTGTTGCTTTTTTTATGTCCCTATGCCGGATTTAATAAAGTGGCAGGCTGTTTTGGCGTTTTCAATGAATTTTTTCCTCCCGGAGAAAAGTAAATCTTTAATTTTTCATTTGTTACTACTGACATTTAATCTAGATATCATATGAAACGGATTAGTTACTATCAAGATTTATCAGCAGATTACTCTCGCCCTGGCTTAGTCTCTGCCGAACTAGCCACAAAGCTTATTCGCGACGCTGAAGAAATCGTGGCAATGAAAGAACCACAACTGCCTGCGATTAACGATCACTACTCTCTCAAACAAATTGAACAGGAAAATAAAGAATGGTGGCCGACCCATTGTGAAGCATTAAGACAAGGGCGCGGAGACATTTTGACTGGGGAATATCGCGATGATTTAGTTTACTTATGCCAAGACGGGCCTTACTATGGCTTAAGTGAACAACAAGAAAGAGAAAAGCATTGGTGGGCCTTGATCTCTCAACCCGATGTCACCATGTGCTGGCCTATTGTTCTCTTTTCTGGAGAACATACTTACTTTGAATGGAAGTGCGTAGATGACGCAACGAACGAAACCCTTGCAAAAGGAAATGTCACCTGGGTTCGTCGAGGGCACCGTGGGGGTTGTTATCTCAAAACAGAACAACTTACTTTCTACAGAGATGTTTTTGCTCCCGATGAGCTTTTAACATTAATCACCCTAGATTAAGCTAGTTTTGATCATATTCAAAATTTCTTGTGGAAGAGAAGCACAAACCCAAAAAGATTTTAACTTCAACATTTTTTCTAAGCAGCAGCTGAAAAATACAAGTCACAGTAGCCTTGGTGGAAATGTTTTTTATTTTCCTTTGAGCACTTGTTTCAAGATTAAACTTCGAGTTACCTAAAAAGTTTTACCATGGATAATAAAGGCAAGATTGGCGTTCTTATCGAAGAACATTTTGATGGCACTGAATTCCATCGTTTTAATGATTATTTTCCACAGCATGGATATGACGTAGAGTACATATCTCACTTATGGGGTAATGCAGAGCTTTCTTTTAGCTCTAACCCTGAAAATAACAAAATTGAATATTCTGTTACTGTGACGACAGAAGTCAATGACATTTTACCAGAAGACTACCGAGGTATTATTTGTATTGGCGCTTACGCAATGGACCGCTTGCGATATCAAGTGAACGTTAAGAAGGGCCAGAAAAATCAAGCCCCAGCAGTTAATTTTCTCCGTAAAGCGACCCAAGCTTCGAATGTTAAATTAGGAGCAATCTGCCATAGTCTTTGGCTATTTTGTGCTGATACCGACTTGATTCAAGGCAAAAAAGTAACCTGTGCTCACAATATTATTTGTGATGTTGAAAATGCGGGTGCTGAAGTTATCTATGAAGGTGAAGCGACAGCAGATTTGGTCATTGATGGTAATTTAATCACTGCCAAACATCCTGGTATTGTCGATCAATTCATGAAGGTTTTTGTTGATGAAATTGAAAAGTCTCAACATTAACAAATGAGTAGCTTATTTTGATTTCCCACTTTTTGTTTTTAAGAATAAATCAATATGTCATCCACCACAAGTTTTTCTTTTTCTGATCTAATCGCCGGGTATGTTACTAGTTTCAATGAATCTGAAGACACGTTTGGCTTGAAAACTTCAGACGGTCGTGAATTTTTAGTAAAATTGTCTGCCATGGCATACGCTAAAATTATTCAAAATTTTGAAGAAGGCTATCCCGACGCCACTGGCAGCATGCGTTCTATGCTTTTGCCTGGTCGTTACTTATTCGCCTATGGTATTTTTTATCCTGATAGTCAGATTTTTGATGCAAAAAATCTTGTTTTTGTTGGTTTTAAACAGAATGAATATGTTTTTGAAAAGCAAGATTGGTGGGTTAAGCAAATTAATGCCTTAGGTAAATTTTACTTGAAAGCACAGTTTGGGGAAGGAGATTATGATTACCGTCGATATCGAACAGACTTAAATCTTTCTGGCATGCAAACGAATAGTTTTCGCCAAGAAACTGATACTATTTCTCGTCTTGTATATGGTTTTGCTACTGCTTTTATGATGACAGGCAATGATAGCTTTCTAAAAGCAGCAGAACGGGGTACAGAATATCTCCGTGAACACATGCGCTTTGTTGATCTTGATGAAGATATTGTGTATTGGTATCACGGTATCGATGTACAAGGTGATCGCGAAACAAAAATCTTTGCTTCAGAGTTTGGCGATGATTATTATGCAATTCCCGCCTATGAGCAAATTTATGCGCTAGCTGGCCCTGTTCAAACTTACCGATGCACCGGTGATCCCCGGATTATGGAGGATACCGAAAAAACCATCAAGCTTTTTGATAAATTCTTCTTAGATAAAAGTGAATATGGTGGTTATTTTTCCCATTTAGATCCCCTAACCCTAGATCCTCGCAGTGATACATTAGGAGATAATAAGGCGAAAAAAAATTGGAATTCAGTAGGCGATCATGCTCCTGCATATCTAATTAATCTCTGGCTAGTAACTGGCAAACAAGAGTATGCAGAGATGATTGAATATACGTTTGATACGATTGAAAAATATTTTCCTGATTATGAAAATAGCCCATTTGTGCAAGAGCGCTTCTATGAAGATTGGTCCCACGATAAAACTTGGGGATGGCAACAGAACCGCGCTGTCGTCGGTCATAATCTTAAAATTGCCTGGAATTTGATGCGTATGCAGAGCCTAAAAGGAAAAGAAAAATATTCCTCTTTAGCTCAAAAAATTGCCAATTTAATGCCTGATGTTGGTAGTGATCAACAACGAGGCGGCTGGTATGACGTGCTTGAGCGTTCCCTAGCAGAAGGTGAAACTCAATATCGTTTTGTTTGGCATGATCGAAAAGCCTGGTGGCAGCAGGAACAATCTATCCTTGCCTATCTAATTTTATCTGGCACTCTAACAAATAAAGAGTATCATCGTTTAGCTCGAGAAGCTGCTGCTTTTTATAACGCTTGGTTCCTCGATTTAGAAGATGGAGGCGTGTATTTTAATGTTCTGGCCAATGGTATCCCTTATCTTTCTGGTGGTAATGAACGTGGAAAAGGAAGTCATTCCATGAGCGGCTATCATTCTTTTGAATTATGTTATCTTGCTG
Source organism: Picosynechococcus sp. NKBG15041c (assembly GCF_055380235.1). Lineage (NCBI taxonomy): Bacteria > Bacillati > Cyanobacteriota > Cyanophyceae > Chroococcales > Geminocystaceae > Picosynechococcus > Picosynechococcus sp. NKBG15041c. The sequence goes on along the minus strand of NZ_AP040363.1, from coordinate 2,536,378 downwards.
CTGTTTATACTAATTTATTGATTACAAAACAGCCAATGGACTTTTATTTTAAACCAATTCCTGGCGGCTTTCCTGATAACATTTTAAGGGTTGCACCGGATATTCTGCCTAAAGGCAGTGTGAAAATTGGAAAATGTGAAATTGATGGTGAACCTTATACTAATTTTGATGCAGATGAATTAACAGTCAATCTACCTAAAACCCATGAACGCATCAAAATCAAGGTTCAGATACTGCCCAACTAAAAAAATAAAGCTTGATACAAACAAGGTTTGGAATTCAAGCTTTACTTGGTTATTTGAACATATTGGTTATCTTATCCATCATAAATATTATGCAAATATCTCTTCAAACTATTGATGATCTGCAAATTGCATCACTTACTGGCGATATTGATGCGAGCACAGCGCCAATTGTTACTGAACAAATTTTACCGATTATTAAACCAAGCGCTAAAATCATTTTGGATATGACAAAAGTCGCCTATATGTCTAGTGCTGGTTTGCGCATGTTGCTTTCATTACACCGACAATCAACAGGTCAAAACAGTATTTTAGTAATCGTAGGTTTATCTGAAGATGTTCAGGACACAATGGCTGTAACTGGCTTTTTGAGTTTCTTTAAAACTTATTCTTCTCTAGAAGAAGCAACAACAATTTTTCAAACATAACAAGAATATCTAAACAAGCTTAGTTTAGAAAATAAATGCTTTATCCTACGGTGCAATACTAAAAATGCAAAGAATTGACGTTCATCCCACACACACCTATCACCAATATAAGTTGCGTTGTGGGAAACCTTTTCCATTTGGTGCGACTCTTGTTCCGGGTGGAATCAATTTTTCAATATATTCTAGCTATGCAACTTCATGCATATTAGTTCTTTTTGAAAAACATGCTAAAGAACCATTGATTGAAATTCCATTTCCTACGGAATTTCGTATTGGCAACGTTTATTGCATGATAGTTTTTGATCTTGACTACGAAAATCTTGAGTATGGTTATCGAATGGATGGCCCAAATGATTTTAAAGAAGGTCATTGGTTTGACAAGAGTAAAATCTTAATGGATCCCTATGCTAGAAGCATTGGTGGACGAGATGTATGGGGGGTAATACCTGACTGGCAAGATATTTATCAGCATCGGTCGCGAATCGCCTTTGATGACTTTGACTGGGAAGATGACTGTCTATTAGAAATTCCTCCAGAAGATCAAATTATTTATGAAATGCACGTACGTAGTTTTACGCGTCATCCTTCTTCCGGAATAAAAGAAAAACACCAGGGAACTTTTGCTGGTATTCTTGAAAAAATCCCCTATTTTAAAGAATTAGGTATTAATACTATTGAGTTAATGCCTATTTATGAATTTGATGAATTTGAGAATAGTCGTCTAAACCCTGAAACAGGAGAACTACTGGTTAATTACTGGGGCTATAGTACCGTTGGTTTTTTTGCACCTAAAACTGGTTATGCAGCTACTGGGAAGTATGGAATGCAAGTTGACGAATTTAAAAATTTAGTCAAAACATTACATAAGCATGGCATTGAAGTCATTTTAGATGTTGTTTTTAATCATACAGCAGAAGGAAATGAAAAAGGGCCGACTATTTCTTTCCGTGGCATTGATAATAAAACATACTATATGCTAACCCCAGAAGGTTATTATTTTAATTTTAGTGGTACTGGTAATACCCTCAATTGTAATAATCCAATTGTGCGGGGAATGGTTTTAGATTGTTTACGTTATTGGGCTGCTGAATACCATATTGATGGATTTCGGTTTGACTTGGCAGCTATTTTAGGTCGTGATCCGTGGGGTTATCCTTTGACTAATCCTCCTTTATTAGAAAGCTTAGCATTTGATCCAATCTTAGCTAAATGCAAGCTCATCGCAGAAGCATGGGACGCAGGTGGTCTTTATCAAGTTGGTTCTTTTCCTGCATATGGTCGTTGGGCGGAATGGAACGGTAAATACAGAGATAGTATACGGAAATTTTTGAAAGGGGATGGTAACGTTGGAGAGGTAGCTCAACGTTTACAAGGCTCTCCTGATTTGTATGCAGCATCTGGTCGCTCTCCAGCAACATCTATTAACTTTATCACCTGTCATGATGGCTTTACATTAATGGATTTGGTTTCTTACAACCAAAAACAAAATATAGCTAATGGAGAAAACAATAATGATGGAAGTAATGACAATGATAGTTGGAATTGCGGTGTTGAAGGGCCAACCGATGATCCACAAATTTTAAGTTTGCGTTACCGTCAAATAAAAAATGCCATAGTGATGTTGATGGTTAGTCAGGGTGTCCCCATGATCTTGATGGGGGACGAATTTGGTAGGACCAAAAACGGAAACAATAATACATATTGCCATGACAACGAATTGAATTGGTTGAATTGGAATTTGTTAAGTAAAAATCATGAATTATTTCGTTTTACAAAAGCAATGATCGCTTTCCGTAATGCCCATCCTGTGTTGAGAAACACCCATCATTTTCAAAATAACGATTATGTAGGTAGTGGACTCCCTGATATCAGTTGGCATGGAACTCAGGCTTGGCAAGCTGATTGGTCTTCTTCGCATATCATTGCTTTTATGTTGTGTGGAAAACATGCTAAACAGGGAACTATCGCTGATGAAACGATATACGTTGCGTTTAATATGCATTGGCAGGCACATTACTTTGAATTACCGCGAACTCTTGAAGGTAAAAAATGGTATATTTTTGCTAATACAGGAGTTGCTAGCCCTATGGATATTAACCCTCCTGGAAATGAAATTATGATTGATAATCAATCGGGTTTATTCCTTAGAGAGCGATCAGCCGTTATTTTGATTGCCAGATAATTTCATGCCCTATTAAAATTTGTCAATTTATCAGGAAAAAAACATGTCTTTAGAAGTTACTTTAAGTGTCAATAATGATGTTGCAACCATAAATCTGTCAGGTCAGCTAGATGCCAGTTCTGCAGAACTTTTTCAGGAAAAAATCAAAGAAGCTGCAGCCTATGATCTTAGGGAGCTGATTTTAGACTTAAAGAACCTTGATTACATGGCTAGTGCAGGTCTGAGAGTATTAATATTCTCCAAGCAGCAGATGGGAAGTGCGGTGACAATTTATCTTACAAATACCCAAGAAATGGTAAAAGAAACCATTAAAAAAACGGGATTTCATCATAGTGTTGTGCTTGAAGAATAAAATATTTTCCTAAGTGACATGACGATATAAATAAAAGATTTTTTTAGGAAGTCTTTTTTATACAGATAAATTATTTGTTTCTTGGTTTTGAGCTTGCATTAATTATGTCTTCTATCCCAGGTGATTTAAGTTGTCCAGCATCTTTAGACTCACTATCTACAATAGCATCTTGGGTTTTAGACGTTGCTCAAAAAGCAGGTTTAAGTAAAAAATCTGCTTATAATCTTCGTTTGGCAATTGATGAAATTGCAACAAATATTATTTTATATGGCCATCAAAAAGTAAATATAGCAAAAGATATTACTCTAAAAGCAGAAATTAATGAATCAAGCTTAGTCATCACACTTAAAGATCAGGGTATTCCCTATGACCCAACAACACGTGATCTTCCATCGGCAGAAGATCTATCTCTTAGTTTAGAAGAGAGAGAGATAGGCGGTTTAGGTGTTTTTTTGGCATTGAATTCTGTTGATGGATTTCACTATGAGAGAGCCGAAAACTATAATTATAATATTTTCATGATGAACATTGATGTACAAAATCAAGTTTAATACATTTAAAATTCTGTCGGAGCTGCTCAATCAGTTACTACTTTTATCAAAAATAGACTAAAAAAAACAAATAATAATGAATAAGATTCTCTTAGTTGAAGACAATGAAATGAATCGGGATATGCTCTCTAGGAGGCTTATTCGTAAAGGATTTGATGTTGTTATTGCCGTTGATGGCGAACAGGCGATTAGCATGGCATCATCAGAAACACCTGATTTGATTTTGATGGATATGAGTTTACCAATCATTGATGGCTGGACGGCGACTAAGCATCTTAAGAATCAAGAGGTCACAGCTAATATCCCAATTATTGCCTTAACTGCCCATGCCATGGCAAGTGACCGCACAAAAGCGTTTGCTGCTGGATGCGACGATTATGATACTAAGCCGATAGAATTTAAGCGACTCTTGGAAAAAATAAATACTCTTTTATCAACTTAAGAAATTTTCCCTTATTTTATGACAAAAAATAATATTCAAACTGAAACTCTATATCAATTACTTTCTTTGATCCGTCATGAGCTTCGCACACCAATTAACGCGATTATTGGGTATGCGGAAATAGTTCAAGAAGATCTAGAAGAAATAGAATCTTCTTCTGCAAAAAAATGCAATTATGTGATTGATCAAGCCCATGAACTCTTGGAAATCATCAATAATCTACTGGTATCAGATAAAAAATCCAAGTCGGAGTCTTTTCTGTTAAAAGAATGTTTTTCTAAAGTGCTTTTGCTCATGGCACCTTCCATAGAAAATATTTTCTTAAAAATAAGTGAATTACGCGATGAAATCATAGATGAAGAACTCATTCAAGATTTAGAAAAAATTCAAATAGCAACGACAAAACTCAAAAATCTTGTTTATAGTCTCGAAAGTATCTACGAAAATTTCCAAGACTCTTTAAAGATTGAAAACACAACCTTCAATATATCTAACGATTTTTTTGAAGAAAACACAGAAGATGTTTTAAATCAGAGTACCCAAAAAGCCAGAAGAGATTTGTTGGGGCGAATTTTAGTAGTAGATGATAATCAAGCTAATGTAGATCTTCTAGAACGTCAACTAACTCGACAAGGCCATCAAGTTACTACTTGTCTTAGTGCAAAACTTGCTATTGATATTTTGGAACAACACTTATTTGACATTATTCTTTTAGATGTGATCATGCCAGAAGTCACTGGTTATGAATTTTTGAAATTCTTGAAAAGCCACACTGAATTTCAGTTTATTCCAGTAGTGATGATTTCGGCTTTGGATGATTTTCAGCATATTGTTCAGTGTATTCAAATTGGCGCAGAAGATTACTTGCCTAAGCCTTGTGATCCTGTTTTGTTAAAAGCTCGTATCGAAGCATCTCTAGAGCGTAAAAAATTAAGAGACAAGGAAGTCCTATATACTCACCAATTGGAAACCCTGTCTTCCATTATGCAGAATGAACTGGATAAAGGACGACAAATGCAAAAGAATTTTCTGCCGTCTGAAATTCCAAATAAAAAAGGTTGGGAATTTAGTACTTTTTTTAGTCCAGCAAAACAACTTTCTGGTGATTTTTATGATTTATTTGAATTACCTAATGATGCAATTGGCATCGTAGTTGCAGATGTTTGTGACAAAGGTGTTGGCGCAGCTTTATTTATGGGGCTTTTTCGTAGTCTAATCAGAATTTTTTCTGGGCAAACACTTTTAGATGGACTTCATTTGGAATCTCACAAGATCCTTGATCTCGAAAGCCTAAGGAGAGAAGACAACTATCAACCAGCACTTGAAGCTATTTCTCTGGCTAATAATTATGTGGCTTTAAACCATGGCGATACAGGGATGTTTGCAACTATTTTTTTTGGTGTGTTGGACACGAAAACTGGCATAATGAAATATGTTAGTGGTGGCCATGAACCAGCTTTTCTTTTGGATTCCCAAGGGAATATCAAGCAGGTTTTAAATTCAACTGGCCCAGCGGTGGGAATGATGGTTGATTTGCCTTTTCAGATACAAGAAGTGGAATTTAAAAATGGAGATTTATTTTGCGTTTATACGGATGGTATTCCTGAATCAAAATCAATCACTGGATCTTTTTATGGCATGGATCATCTGAAAGAAATGATGCTTCAAACATATGATTCTGCTGATCACTTAGTCCAGAATATTACTGGTGCTGTTATCAAACATATTGGGGAAGCAGAACAATTTGACGATATCACAGTTGTTGGTATTAGAAGGGGGTTCTAGGGGGGCTACTAGATCTAATTGATTTTGTGAAATTACAAGCTAGGTTTAATCCGTTATAGAGCATTGTAATCAAGATGACTTTTGGGTATGACTTTTTAAATCACAGCAATTTTTCATGCTCAGGTTAGAGAAATTTAGTAACAATGTCCCAAAAATCATTTTGTAGAGATCCATGGCTATGTACAATAGGGAAGCTGTGCGCTTCTTAGGGAGCCTTAGAGATATCTTTATGTATGAGTGAGGACAAGAAAGGTTTATGAATGTTGGCGATCGCATCCGTGTTACAGCATCTGTCATTGTGTATAACCATCCCCAAAGCCGCAAACAAGCCTTTGATTTAAAAGGAATGGAAGGAGAGATCGAGGCAGTTATCGGCCGGCCTATCACAGCAACTCTTCCGGTGAAGGTCCGTTTCGAGCCGAAGTACGCAGCCCATCTCCGGGAAGATGAAATCGAAGTGATCTAGATTTTTCCGGCGGTCAGTGAGAGACAGGCGACGTTACAAATCTCTTTGAAATCGCTTATCCCTTCTCCGATTCAAGGCAGTGGAGAGACGAACGACTAGAGGACATTAGGATTTTTTCCTGGTGTCCTCTGCTGTTGTTGGCGTCTTATTCTGTGGCGGGATTAAAAACCTGTGTTCCTGTGCCAGCACAGAGTGGACAGGTGCTTTCCCGTTGAACATTGCCGCTACAGTCACGTTCGCTAACATAGCCTTGGCCATCACAGTATTTGCATTTGGCTTTGGTCTGGTTCGTCGTCATGGTTCTATTTTATTGATGTTGTTACGCAACAAATTTTCCCTGGGGATTCCTCAGGACACAAGATAAATAAGCTTTAATGAGAAATCTAGGATTTCTCAGAACACCCAAAGCATAGACTTATGGCGGCAACTTCCTCTCGTTGGCAATTTTGGATTGATCGGGGCGGCACTTTTACTGATATCGTCGCCAAACGTCCCGATGGCGAGCTGGTCACCCATAAGCTCCTATCAGAAAATCCAGAGCGCTACCCCGATGCGCCAGTGCAGGGGATCCGGGACTTACTCGGTTTAAATTCCCATGATGCAATCCCCACAGATCACATTGAAGTGATCAAAATGGGGACAACGGTGGCCACCAATGCCCTCCTGGAACGGAAAGGCGATCGCCTAGTGTTGGTGATTACCCAGGGATTTCGCGATGCCCTAAGGATTGGTTATCAACATCGCCCGGATATTTTTGCCCTAGAAATTAAGCTACCAGAAATGCTCTATGAACAGGCGATCGAGGCCCAGGAACGCCTTGATGCCCAGGGAAATGTGTTGCAGCCCCTGAATGTAGCCCAGGTTAAACAGGATTTACAAAACGCCTTTGACGCCGGGATTCGCAGTTGTGGGGTGGTACTGATGCATGGCTACCGTTATCCCGAACACGAGCGGCAAATTGGGGCGATCGCCCAGGAAATTGGCTTTACGCAGATTTCCCTGTCCCATCAGGTCAGCCCGTTGATGAAGTTGGTCAGTCGGGGCGACACGACGATGGTAGATGGCTATCTATCACCGATTTTGCGCCGCTATGTGGATCAAGTGGCTGGCTATCTCCAGGCTGCGGGTCAGGGGCCAAAACTGATGTTTATGCAGTCCAATGGCGGCCTCACAGAGGCGCAACAATTCCAAGGGAAAGACAGTATCCTCTCGGGGCCAGCCGGGGGCATTGTCGGGGCGGTGAAAACCTGTGCGATCGCCGGCTTTGAAAAAATTATCACCTTTGACATGGGGGGCACCTCCACCGATGTCGCCCACTACGACGGCACCTACGAACGTAGCTTTGAAACAGAAATTGCTGGGGTGCGCCTGAAAACGCCGATGTTGGCGATCCATACTGTGGCGGCGGGGGGCGGCTCCCTGGTGCAATATGACGGCGCGCGGTTTCGGGTCGGGCCAGAATCTGCCGGAGCGCATCCGGGGCCTGCCTCCTATGGCAAAGGGGGGCCACTGACGGTCACCGATTGTAATGTGCTGCTCGGTAAAATCCAGCCGGAGTTCTTCCCAAAAGTGTTTGGGCCAGCGGGAAAAGATCCCTTAAATCGCGCCATTGTCCAGGAGAAATTCCAAGCCCTGGCGGAAACTTTAAACCAAGATCCTGAAGCTGTGGCCGCTGGTTTTTTGGCGATCGCCGTGGAGAACATGAGCAATGCGATTAAACAAATTTCTTTGCAACGGGGCCACGATGTGAGTGACTATGCCCTCTGTTGCTTTGGGGGGGCAGGGGGACAGCATGCCTGTGCGATCGCCGATACTCTGGGGATAAAGACCATCGTGATTCATCCCTTTGCGGGGGTGCTATCAGCCTATGGCATCGGTTTAGCAGAAATTCGAATGCTCAAAGAAAAGGCGATCGAAAAGGTTTTAGAGAATCATCTCCTTGCTGAACTAGAAGCAAAATTCCAGGAACTCAGACAACAGGCGATCGCCGAACTAAATCAGCAACAGCCCCCAGCCCAGGCAAAAATTGTCGAGGCCCGCCAGGTTCATCTCAAGTACCAGGGCACGGACTCTATTTTGATTGTCAATGATGGCGATCTGGCGGCGATGGTGGCCGAATTTGCCGCCCTGCACCAGCAACGCTATGGTTTTACTCTACCTGATAAGGCGCTGATCGTTGAATCGATTAGCCTGGAGCTGATTTGTGAAACCCAAGCGGCCACGGAACGTCCCCAACCCCAACGCACTGACGGCACTACAAAACCGATTGAAACAGTTTCTATGTACAGCACCGGTCAATGGCAGCAAACTCCCGTCTATGATCGCGCCGCGCTTCAACCCGGTGATGTGATTGCTAGTCCTGCCCTGATCATTGAAAAAACAGGGACAAATGTGATTGAACCTGGTTGGCAAGGCCGCTTAAATACATATAATCACCTCATCCTCGAAAAGGTACAGGATGTATCCCAGGCGATCGCCCCCGCGACTGCAGATTTCAGCCAGCCAGATCCCGTCACCCTCGAAATTTTTAATAATCTCTTTCGGGCGATCGCCGAACAGATGGGAGTGACCCTGCAAAACACCAGCTACTCCGTAAATATCAAAGAACGGCTCGATTTTTCCTGTGCGATTTTCGACCCCCAAGGCCACCTCGTCGCCAATGCCCCGCACATTCCCGTGCACCTCGGTTCCATGGGAGAAAGCGTCCAGAGTTTAATCCAAGCCCACGGAACGCATTTCCAACCAGGGGATGTGTATATGTCGAATAATCCCTACAATGGCGGGACTCACTTACCTGATATAACGGTGATCACGCCGGTTTTTGCGCCGGCCCAAGCGGACAATGCCATGGCAAGGCCGCTTTTTTTCGTCGCCTCTCGCGGCCACCATGCCGACCTGGGGGGGATTACGCCGGGCTCAATGCCTCCCCAAAGCACCCAGATCCAGGAGGAAGGAATTCTCATTGATAATGTTTGCCTCGTAAAACAGGGGCAATTCCAAACCGCAACGGTTACGCAACTGTTTACCGAGGCGGCTTATCCCGTGCGTAATCTCACCCAGAACCTCGCCGACCTCCAGGCGCAAATTGCCGCCAATGCCAAAGGCCTTCAGGAACTCCAAAGACTTGTGCAACATTATGGTCAAGCAATGGTTTTAGCCTATATGCAGCATGTGCAGAATAACGCCGAGCAGGCGGTAAAACAGCAATTAAAACGGCTCCGGGACGGAGAATTTACCGTCCCTCTGGACAACGGCGATCGCCTCCAGGTGAAGATCAAAATTAACCAAGAGCAGCAAACGGCCGAGGTGGATTTTACTGGGACCTCGCCCCAATCCAAGACAAATTTTAATGCCCCCAAAGCTGTGACCCAAGCGGCGGTATTGTACGTTTTCCGCAGCCTAGTGCAGGATGACATTCCCCTCAACCATGGTTGCCTGAAGCCGATCAACGTGATTATTCCCGAAGGCTGTCTGCTCAACCCCCGGTATCCAGCGGCGGTGGTAGCAGGCAATGTGGAGGTGTCCCAAAATATTACTGATTGCCTATATGGCGCTCTGGGAGTGATGGCAGCGTCCCAAGGGACAATGAATAATTTCACCTTTGGGAACGCTCAGTATCAATATTACGAAACCATTTGTGGCGGTTCCGGCGCTGGCCCCAATTTTCACGGCACCGATGCGGTACAGACCCATATGACCAATTCGCGCCTCACGGATCCAGAGGTTTTGGAATGGCGGTTTCCGGTGCTGTTAGAGGAATTTTCCATCCGTCGAAATAGCGGTGGCTTGGGAAACTTTAGGGGCGGCAATGGGGTGGTGCGGCGGCTACAATTCCGAGAACCGATGATAGCGGCGATTCTCTCCAGTCGGCGACAGGTAGAACCCTTTGGGTTAAGGGGCGGTTTACCGGGCCAATGTGGAGAAAACAAATTAATCCGCAGCGATGGTACTGAAACATTTTTGTTTAGTACCGTTGAAGTCGCGATGGAAAAAGGCGATCGCCTGGAGATCAAAACCCCCGGCGGCGGTGGCTATGGTCACCCGATCAAAGCTTCTGGAGATTAGTTAAGCTAGCGCTGCGATCGCCTGGTTATCTACATTTGAGCTCCTCGATCTTTTCCCCCAAAGCAGAGATTAGGGGAAATATTTCGAAGTTGGGTATTAGCCAAAGGGCGTCAGCGGAAACTGACTCTGGTAATCGGAGGCGACGATCATTGAGCCAATGCCATCGTTTGTAAAAATTTCGAGCAGCAACGCATGGGGAATCCGACCGTCGATAATATGGGCCGCTTTTACCCCCTGGGCCAGCGATCGCACACAACAACTCACCTTGGGGATCATTCCCCCCGAAACGACACCAGAATCAATCAATTCCCGGGCCTGTTGGAGGTTTAGACGGGGAATTAAGCTTGCTGGGTTGTGATAGTCTTCCAAAATACCGGGGGTATCTGTTAGGAGAACGAGTTTTTCGGCGCCCAGGGCGGCAGCCAATTCCCCAGCGACGGTATCAGCATTGATGTTGTGGGCTTGGCCTGTTTCATCGGCAGCCACACTAGAAATAACAGGCACATAACCATTTTCAACAAGGGATTTAATCAGTCTGGTGTCAATGGTGGTCACTTCCCCCACGAAGCCGACCCCTTCTTTGCCCACGTGACGCGCTTGGATCATGTTGCCATCTTTACCACAGAGACCCACGGCCAAGCCCCCTTCTTGGTTAATGAGGGAGACGATTTCTTTGTTGACCCGCCCGACGAGAACCATTTCAACCACGTCCATAGTATCGGCATCGGTCACCCGTAGGCCGTCTTTGAATTGGGGTTCAATGTTGAGTTTCGCTAACCAGGTGTTAATTTCTGGGCCACCACCATGGACAACGATTGGTCGCATGCCAATACAACAGAGGAAGACGATGTCACGGATTACTTTATCTTTGAGGGTGCTATCTTTCATTGCTGCACCGCCATATTTCACCACAATGGTGCGCCCGGCAAACTGCTGCATGTAGGGGAGGGCTTCACTAAGGATCCGGACACGGGTGGCTTCGGGTTCTCTGATGTATTCGCTTTCCATGAATGAATGATCTTTCTAAGGTGAACTGAGCGCAGGTGACTGGCTCAACATGAGTCGGTATTGTACGGGATCGGCGATCGCCCTATTTGTTCTCGACTAGCATTTTGGAGACTTTTTAGGTCCTGTCCTTTGGGGGGCGATCGCCAATAAATTCCGGTGGTTTACGCAGCACCGAAGGAATTTGGGCAATAATATCTTCTGCCACAGCTCGGGGGGGGCGATTGCCAGAAATTTGCACATGCAAATCAGCCTCACCATAGAGCGATCGCCGTTGCTGGAGCAGTTGCCCCAACTTTCTTTCGAGATCGACATTTTGGAGCAGCGGCCGCGATGTATCACTCCTGAGGCGATCGACTAAAACGGGTACAGGCACATCCAACCAAATCGTCAAACCCTGGCGCAGATAATACCAATTGGCCTGGGAAACCACGATTCCCCCCCCAGTGGCGACCACGGTCCGCGTTTGCACCGCAATTTGCTTGAGGACTTGGGTCTCTAGGTTGCGAAATTCTGACTCCCCCATTTCTGCAAAGATCTCGTTAATCGATCGCTTTGCCAAGGTCTCGATGATGCTGTCCGAATCCAAACTGCGGTAATTCATCAACTCTGCGATAATTTCCGCGAGGGTACTTTTTCCTGTGCCCATCATGCCGATGAGATAAATATTTAAACCTTTCAGCAAATCATCCATAGATTAGCCCGACAAACTCACAAGACATCATCATAAGGGTTTTTCTTACCTTCCCTAACGGCGCGCCCCAATCGATAAAAAACTACCGCAGATCACCCCTAGGCTCACCCCAAAAGCCAACAGGATCCCAAAGGGAAAGCGAGCCGATTCCCAGATCAAGAAGCGCAGGGAAACCAGCTCAATATTTTGGATTGAAACCACTGCCATGCTGATGATCACCACCGCAATCAGGGACATGGCAATAAAGCGGCCTAGAGCTTCCATCAATTAGGCTCCGCGACTGAACAGCTTAAAATAGCTTGCCACAAAAAATTCTTTGATGGGAAACAGGACATAAGTGAGGGGGTTAATGGTGACGATAATATTACGAAAATCCCGGCGAGCCCCCCCAACAATGCGTTTGGCCACCCAGTTCGCTGACATGACCCCCACTGGATTGAGGGCGCTCTTAAATGGCCCGAGGATGAGCTTGCGAATCACAATGGGGGCATCGAGCCGTTGGAGGGTTACAAGATCGCCCAAGGCCCGTTTGCTGAGTTCATAGAGAGGACTTACTGCTGGGCTTACTTCCGCTTCGGAGGTATTGACCCAAATTTCTTTGCGCACCCGGTCTTGATTGGTTTCGACGGTGCTGAGGAATAACGCCATTAACCGCTGCTGGGAAAAGGTATTGATCTCATAGGATTTGTGGATGGCTTCAGGGGTGCGATCGCCATGGACATTGATCCCGTGATTGAGCACGAGGATATCAACTTTTTTGAGGGTGTCTAAGAGATCCGCTTCAGCTCCAATTTGCCAAGTAACAGTGGGCAAAGGAACATCCTGTTGATGAATCCCAATCGAAAGCGATTCTGAACTGGAAGTGAGGGCGATCGCCTTCGCCCCCGCCTGGTGCAATTCCGTGAGGAGTGCTCGGCCTAGGGTGCCCGAAGCCCCCGTCACGGCAACGCGTTTACCTTTCAGGGAAAGTGCTGTGCCCATGAGCTTATCTACCAGGGTAAATGTGCCACAATAATAAGCCTCTTGGTTTTCAAAATGGTGTCGCCAGTGGTAAGGGCGATTGACCCACCAATCCCCCGGCAACTCCGTAAACGCCCCTGGACGGTGGGTCAGATCCGTTAATTCTTCGGCGTAGGGCAGTCCCAAACCCCGGGCGATCGCCGCCCCCAAAAAAGACAAGGTATATAGACAACCCGCTAAACCCAACCAAGCCGTTGGTACCGACAGACTCAGCAATAGACCCCAGAACAACAGCCCAAAGGTCAGCATGACCAGCGCTTCGGGCACATCGTTGTACCAATGGGCTTTCCGATAAATTTCTTCGCTCACTGGGGTCAAATCGCGCCGAAATACCCGGTGATGCCAAGCATGGAGCTGACCGACAGGCGCCCAAATATGAGCTAAGACATGGTATAAATCCCGCACCAATTCCACCCAAAAGACGGAACCTAGGGCTAGGCCACCACCGAGAACAAGTTGGCTACTGCTGATCATGCCCAAAGAACGACAACGTGATGTTTAAAGAATTTTGCTACCCAAATGTTTTAGCATTGTTTCCCTTCCTTGGGAAACCTGACTCTACCTTAGGAGCAACGGGCATTGAAACCCGAACATAATTATTCGCTTGATTGGGGGTTGGCGATCGCCAACCCCCAATCCCCATTTAGCCCGATGTCTGTCTCTCTGCACTTGACAAAAAACAAAATCAGTGGGTTGTTTCGCTCTAGAGGTGAATGATCCCCGCAAAACTTTCAAAATAAAGGCTTTTCTCTCCGCGCAAATCTTAAAACACCCTAAACTTTTTCCCCGAAATCAGAAGATGATGTACTAAAATAAACTTAAGTTAACAAAAATTAAAACATGCTGGTTCCGATTCTCATCTTTGATGTTGCACTTGTAGCGTGGTCACTCCACCTCATGCAACAAGCATTTGACCAACAGGAGTTTTCCCTGATGTTGGCCGGAACCCTAGTGGCAGCCGCCGCTGCCGCCATGATGGTTGTGTACTTTCTCATGAACAACTGTCTTCACCAATTATTACTGTCCTGAGTAGCGCTACAACAGTTCCCAAAGTAAAACCCTCCATTGATTCGGAGGGTTTTACTTTAACTTTTGAACTGATGAGCCCGCTCAACCAAAAGGCAAAACTAAGCCTGTACGCCAATAGCTGCGCGATCCAACGCTTCGACTAACTGGCGCACAGTAGCGACCATCGCCAAGGGATCATTGAGCTTGTTAATCGCAGAGCCAACCCCAATCCCCGCAGCACCAGCGGCGATCGCCATGGGGGCCGTCACATCAGAAAGCCCTGATGCACAAAGAACAGGGACATCTACTGCACGGGAAATAGCATGGGCTGCCGCCAAGGTGGGCGCTGCCTTTTCAATTAGACCGAGGGTACCCGCACTGACAGGCTGACTAGAAGTGCCACCTTCGGTTTGGATAATGTCAGCACCTGCTTCCACAAGCTGCTCAGCCAGGGCAACCTGTTCATCGAGAGCGAGAATGTGGGGCACGGTCACAGAAAGGACTACATTGGGGAGTAAAGCGCGGGTTTCTTTGGTGATCGCAAGCACTTCTTCTGCCTCGAAGCGAATCCCTTGGGCATAGAACGCATCGAAATTCCCAATTTCTACCAGATCAGCCCCGGCCGCCACTGCTGCAACCAATTTTTGGGGTTCTACTGCTGAAACACACACGGGGAGAGCAATGGCCGCTTTTACCTGACGGATCAAATTTGCATCCGCCGCAATATCTACAAAAGTTGCGCCACCTGCTTCTGCTGCCCGAGCCACTGCCAGCACGTTAGCTGCATCAAAATTGTTTAAACCACTAATTACTTTGAGTGCTCGACCTTGAGCAAAGGCATCTTTTAGCATCAGATCCATAGGAATCAAACCAATATTCAAAATTTTTGATTCTCTATAGTGTATCCCCCAACGTTCCTTCCTTCGCGACGAGAGGTCGTGGCTCGGTAAAATTGTTTCCATTCCCAATGGAGAAGCTGTAACCATGGCTGAACAATGTATTGCAAGTCTCAAGGTCTGTGCAGAAAATCTCGGTCTTGACCGGATTGATCGCCATATCTTTATTTGTGCCGACCAGACCAAACCCAAATGTTGTGATAAACAGGCCAGTATTGCGGCTTGGGACTACCTCAAAAAACGTCTTAAGGAACTGGGACTTGATGGCCCAAGTGATGACTCTCCCCATATTTTTCGCACCAAAGCAAACTGCTTACGGGTTTGTAGTCAAGGGCCGATTCTGCTGGTTTATCCCGATGGGATTTGGTATCACAATGCCACCCCCCCGGTGATTGAGCGGATTATTCAGGAGCATTTGTTAGGCGATCGCCCGGTGACTGATTATGTTTTCACGACCCATCCCCTCCCCGAACTGCCCTAGACAACTATCCCCTCTGATCCCGGAGAAAATTCCTCTGCTAAGATTTGGCTAATCTTGACCCCCTGCGCCCCCATCCCTGCCATGAGCGATTCCCCCAATTCCCAAGGTGCCACTTTACTCTTAGTTGACGATGACCCCAACCTAATCTTGCTGGTGCGCGACTACCTGGAATTTCGCGGTTATGACATTCTCACCGCCGCCAATGGTGCCGAAGGCCTCGAAATCTTGGCAAATACAACGCCCGATCTCATTATTTGCGATGTCATGATGCCCGAAATGGACGGCTACACTTTCATCCAAAATGTCCGGCAAAATCCTGAGACGAGTTGGTTACCGGTGATCTTTCTCTCCGCCAAAGGGCAAACCCGCGATCGCATCGAAGGCTTGAATCAAGGGGCCGATGTTTACCTGGTTAAACCCTTCGAGCCAGAAGAACTAGTGGCCCAGGTGGAATCTTCCCTGAGCCAAGCCCGTCGCATCCTTGACCATTCTGGGATGACCCACAAACCTCCCACCTTTCGAGTCCCAAGCTATGTAGAGCTGACCCCCACAGAAACTAAGGTGGTAGGCTTCGTCTCCCAGGGGCTGTCTAACCGAGAGATCGCCGAAATTCTCAAGGTTAGTCAACGCACGGTTGAAAGCCATGTTTCAAATATGTTGAATAAAACAAGCTTAGGTAATCGCACAGAGCTGGCTCGCTGGGCAATGGATAGTGGCTTGGTTTAACGCCGACAAAATACTTGACAATCCTGGGGCTGCTCTTGCTATACTCATATACGGTTTAATCACCAATGCCCACGTAGCTCAGTTGGTAGAGCAGCTGATTTGTAATCAGCCGGTCGCAGGTTCAAGTCCTGTTGTGGGCTTTTTTTAAGGATCAAAAATATTTAATCTGTAGGGGAAGGCGATCGCCTTTTTAGCAAGGAGTACTATGGCGGCGGAAATCATTTGTGTCGGCACCGAAATCCTTTTGGGGGATATTGTTAACAGCAATAGCCAGTACCTCGCCCAAGAATTTGCAAAACTCGGCATTGCCCATTATTTCCAGTCCGTGGTGGGGGATAACATCGCCCGGATCCATTCTCTTCTCGATGTAGCGCGGCAACGGGGTAGCGAAATTCTTGTCTTCACCGGGGGGCTCGGCCCCACACCGGACGATCTCACCACCGAGGCGATCGCCAGTTACTTCCACATGCCCTTGGTGGAACGGCCAGAAATTATCGCCGACATCACCACAAAATTTGCGAACCGGGGCCGTGCCATGACCGCCAACAATCGCAAACAAGCTCTTTTACCCGAAGGGGCGATGATTTTGCCCAATCCCACTGGCACAGCTCCCGGGATGATTTGGCAGCCAGTCGAAAATTTGACGATTTTGACCTTTCCCGGGGTTCCCAGCGAAATGAAGCGGATGTGGCAAGATACCGCTGTCCCCTACCTCCAAGCCCAGGGCTATGGTCAGACGATCATCCATAGCGAAATGATGCGCTTTTGGGGCATTGGCGAATCTACCCTAGCAGCTAAAGTTAACCATTTATTTAACCGAAGCAATCCCACTGTCGCCCCCTATGCCTCCAAGGGGGAAGTGAAATTACGGGTGGCGGCCCGAGCCAATTCCATTACCGAAGCAAAAAGATTAATTGAGCCGGTGGTGGCCGAAATTAAGGCGATCGCGGGGCTGGATTATTTCGGCTCTGACCAAACAACCCTTGCCCAGGTGGTGGGTGATTTACTCCGAAAAAAGCAGCAGACCCTCAGTGTTGCAGAATCCTGTACAGGGGGAGGGCTAGGGGCACTCATTACCACTGTTTCCGGCAGTTCTGATTACTTTATCGGCGGCATCACTGCCTATGCTAACGTCGTAAAAACCAACGTTCTAGGCGTCAATCCCCAAGATTTACAAGCACAAGGGGCCGTTAGTGAAAAGGTTGCCGAACAAATGGCTTTGGGCGTGAAAACTAGGCTAAACACTGATTGGGGAGTGGGCGTCACAGGCATTGCTGGCCCCAGGAGTGACGACTCCGCTAAACCCGTGGGCCTAGTTTGCCTTGCTTGGGCTGCTCCCGACAACCAAGTCTATAGCCACACCCACCGCTACGGTACTGACCGCGACCGCGATTTCATCCGTTATCTCAGTGCCTGTGATGCCTTGGATGGTCTCCGACGATGGTTAATGAACGGGAAAATTTAAAGTTTTGTTACGAAAAGACAGGTGTTTCTCAGGGATAATCCTAAAAAAGAACTGCCATGGGGCGATCGCCGACCCAAAAGCCTGTGTTATTCTTAATATATCTACAAAAACCACGTTCTCAAAAACCCCGAGATTTATCATAGGTACATTGGATCGTGGCATGTCGAGTTTACAGGAGTCGTCTTTTTGATGGGCTATATCGAAAAAGTACTGGAAAAACTCAGAGAATGGGCGGGTAAAGTCATTGAGACTCTCCTCGGGCCTGCCGCCGAGCCTGAACCCGAGCTCATTCCGATCCCTGTCCATGATCGTCAGCGTCGTCGCTACTAAAATTTTTTCTTCCGGGATTTTAGATCTCCTTTTACTTAAACTTGTGTTAGGTTAAACGCCGTTGTCTAGCTTAAAAGTTCTAGTGCTGCATGGGCCGAACTTGAACCTGTTGGGTCTACGTGAACCCGAGATTTATGGTTCCACGACTCTCCAAGACATTAACGCGTTGCTTGAAGCCGATGCGGCCACCCTGGATGTCTCTTTACATTGTTTCCAGTCCAACCATGAGGGGATTCTGGTTGACAAGATTCAAGCCGCAAGGGAAAACTTTTCTGGCATTCTCATTAATCCTGCCGCCTATACCCACACCAGTGTTGCCCTGCGAGATGCCTTTGCTGCCGTTAGTTTGCCAGTAGTAGAGGTTCACCTGAGTAATATTCATCAACGGGAAGCGTTTCGGCACCATTCGTACATTGCACCAATCGCCATCGGTCAAATCTGTGGCTTTGGGGCTGAAAGTTATCGTTTGGGGCTACGGGCCTTGGTGCAATATCTCCGCACTTAAAAGTGCCAAAATCAGCAATGTTACGACGGAGTACGGTAATTTACTTGGTGATCGCCTTGACCCTAGCCAGTGGAGTCTGGATTGTGACCCAACGGCAGCATTTAAGGCAAGAAGAAGCATCCACCGCCGCGATCGCAGCGCCCTTATTCCCTTTTGCTGCCACAGAAATTCAAGCCATCACCCTCAATGTGAACGGTGAAACGCTTATTTTTGAGCAACGTTCTGCACCGATCGCCCAGTGGTGGTTGGTCGAACCAGTTGAAGTGGTGGCCAATCGAGGGGCGATCGCCTTTTTATTGAATCTTTTGACAGAGCCCCAACCCTACGAGGCTTTTTTGAGCGAGGCCACGACTTTAGGAGATTACGGTTTAGCCCCACCCTACGCTACAATTACGGCCCAAACCCAAGGCGGACAGCAGACCCAATTGACCTTGGGGACAGAGAATTTTGACCGCACCAAAATTTATGGCCGTTTAGATGCGCAAGAAACAGTGCTTGTTTTGCCCCTAGATTTTCGTAATGGAGTCATGCGGCCATTGTCCGAATGGCGTCTTGAAGCACCAGAGAATTGAGGCGAATATTTCCCGAAGAATGGTTAGGATCAAGGACCTTTTGTGGTGTATGTTATAGCTTTCTGTGAACTTACGGGCGATTGAAGATGGTAAAAATTGCGGTCGTTGATTATGACATGGGGAATCTCCACTCCGCCTGTAAAGCCCTAGAAAAAGCCGGAGCCGTCCCGATGGTTACCGATCAAGCCGAAGAAATTCTTGGGGCCGATGCGGTTTTGCTGCCCGGTGTGGGGGCCTTTGACCCTGCGATGCGCCATCTGCGCGACCGCCACTTAGAAGCACCACTCCATCAGGCGATCGCCAGCGGTAAACCGTTTCTCGGCATTTGTTTGGGGATGCAAATTTTGTTTGAAAGTTCTGCCGAAGGCCAAGAAAAAGGCCTAGGGGCAATTCCTGGCCGAGTCAAACGTTTTCAGCCAGAACCTGGGATCACCATTCCCCACATGGGCTGGAATCCATTACAGTTGACCCAGCCAGACCATCCCATTTGGCAGGGCCTCCCAGAAAATCCCTATGTTTACTTTGTTCATTCGTTCTATGTAGCCCCGACGGATGTTCGGGTGAATGCCGCCACAGTCACCCACGGCAGCCAAACAGTCACAGCGGCGATCGCCAAGGATAATCTTGTGGCGATGCAATTCCACCCCGAAAAATCTTCGACCCTCGGCCTCAAAATCCTCAAAAATTTTGTCCACTGGGTGCAACAGCAATAAAATGTCTTCGCTCTCCCTTCACAAAGGGGATTTAGGGGGATGTTTTCCCAATCTCAACAACAACATCATCTTTCAACTTTCTCCACCTTTACTTTTCTGGTTGACCATGGCGCAAATTAAACTGATGCATGCAAAACTCCACCATGTGCGGGTGACCCAGGCAGAGCTGGATTATGTGGGGAGCATCACCATTGACCAGGCTCTGATCGAAAAGGTCGGCATTTTGCCCTTAGAGGAAGTGAATATCTGGAATCTGGAAAATGGCAACCGCTTGACTACCTATGTGCTCCCCGGTGCGCGGGACAGTGGTGTGGTCTGCCTCAATGGTGCGGCGGCCCATCTCTGTACCCCAGGCGATCGCCTGATTGTGGCGGCCTATGAATTGCGTGATCGCACTGATGTTTTAGAGCGGGGTCACACGGCAAAAGTGATCCTGGCAGACGAGCACAACCACTGCCAGACTTTTTTTGAGCAACGCCTCGATCCCCAGGGAAAGCTAGGGGCCAATCTCCAAGTTACTGACCAAGCCTCGGTGCTGGTAGATGCCTCTATGCTGATGCCGCTGTAACCGTGTTAGACAATGCGATGAACAGGCAAGGAGGAAGTTTTCGCGGTAGGATAAAAGCTAACTTTTAACGTGCCTTCCTATACCGAAAAACTATGTTAAAGAAATTTTTAGCTCGCCTGCTGACCTTCGCTTTAGTCGTCATGGTGAGCTTTACTGGTTTAACCGCCTGTAGTGGGACTAGTGCCAGTGGCCTGACCGGAAAATATGTCGATGATACCCTGCTGGTCGTAGAAAATCTGACCACTGCAATCCAACTGCCCGCTGATGCCCCCAATCGCACTGAAGTTCAAGAAGCCGCTCGTCTCCAGATGAATGAATATACTTCTCGCTACCGCCGCGATCCAAAAACATCCGGGTTGCGCTCCTTTACGACGATGCAAACGGCTCTAAATGCGTTGGCTGGTTACTATAGCTCCTTTGGTAGTCGCCCCTTACCCGAAAAACTCAAGACCCGCTTAACCAGTGAGTTTGAAAAAGCAAATCTCGCTGTGAAACGCGGCATTTAGATTGCAATTCTCAAAATAATTTTATAATTTGTCGATTTCTTCCCTAAGGTGATTGGGGGAGATTTTTTCTGCACATAACTGGGCCGCTTAACGGACATATTTTTGCAATGCTTTCAGAAGTGTCTCTGGATTGTTGGTTTTAACCACAAAATCCGTGGCCCCTGTGAGCCGGCCTTTTACGCGCTCCAAAAAGCTATGACTCTCAGCCAAGATTAACACCGGGGTCTGTCGAAATAAAGAAAGCTTTTTCAGTTGGGTGCAAAATTCCAGTCCATTGGTGCTATCCCCCAGATCTTGGTCTAAAAGAATCAAATTTGGCTTTGTGGTTAACAGGGTCGGTAATGCTTTCTGTAAGTCGGCGATCGCCAGGTAACGGTAATGATGCTGCTTAAAACTGGGGCCAAGCTGTTGATGTTGCTCTGGGTTAAGGCTTAGATAGGCGATCAGGGGTGAATTTTTTGTTTCTGCTGGTTGAACAGGGTGGCTCACAATCGGCACTGGAGTTGGCAGGTCATCGAGCAGCTGCACATCAATAAACCCCAATTTCATGTAGGGTATCAACAGCCGAGCCACCTGGGAAATATCTTGTTTCAGGCGCATTGATAAATCCCAAAACGTCCGCCGCCCCGTCACTAGATTAGTTAATAAACGATAGTTGGCGGCCGAAGAACGCGCTTCAAGCAAGTCGGGTTGGACGATCACTGGGGCCGCCTGGGGAGAAATGTGGGCGATCGCCAGAGTATTCCACTGCTCAAACAGTTGCCAAGCCTTGCGAATACTCTGGGCTGGATCGATGAGAATTAATGGTTCTTCATGTTCGACCATCGGCTGAAACCGATAGGTGATCTCCGTACTCTGGCTCACTTCAAAAAAGATCTCCGTGGCGATCGCCTCAATCATTTTTTGAATTTGTTCTCGGGTAATCCGTTGCTGCAAATGCCAAGCCTGGAGTAAATCATATTCCCAGTGCAGCTTAATCTCCCCCAGTTTCAGGGTGGTGAGACTCTGCTGTAATAGCTGTGTATTCGCCGCAATATGGGGCATTTGGGCCGTTAAATGCCGTCGCCACCGCCGTACCCCATGGGTTCCCCCTGTTCCATAGATCAGCCGCCCGAAATAAACAAAAAAAGACCATTGCCGCGATCGCGGGTCTGTCAAAATCAAACAGCCTGTAAACTGTGGCTTCTTTAACGTTTGAAACAGCGCCGTCTGTTTTGCCGCATCAAAATTACGAATCGGAATTTCAGGAGATAGATTAGCGTCGGTCATCGCACAACATCAGGCGGAGATCAATAAAAGCCACTGTAACCTTGTAAACAAAGAAAAGCAGCCTTTGGGTAAAGAATGCTTAAATATTAAGTCATTTATTCTAAATGGATCATCATTTCTAGAGAGGATGCCATGGCCCCCCAACAGCTAATCAAACAACTCGAAGCCTATACTCTCCAACATCCCCAAGAAGTGCTTTTACTGAGCCTCGGTCAGGAAGCAGTTGAAGATCAGATTTTGATCTTTAAAGGCTTCTCTAGTTCCCTGATGCGTCCCACCGATTTTAATCCTGATAACCCCATCCTGACAGAAGCGCTACCAATTCAAAGCATCGATCGCCTCCAGAGTCCCTACAATCCCGCTAATCCTGTTTTTATTGAATCAGGTCTTTCCCTTACCCAGATGCAACAATATCTCACCGAAGCGGACATTAATTAGCCTCCAAACCAAAAAATCTCCCTTCAAAGGGAGATTTAAGGGAATGTTTTTGTTTTCGAAGGAAGATCGTGGGCTGTTACCCCTGGAGCTTTTGGGCTAAAAGTTGATTCAGCAGTTGCGGATCAGCCCGGCCACTGGTTTTTTTCATCAACTGACCGACAAAAAAGCCCTGCAGTTTTGTCTTCCCGGCGCGGAACTGTTCCACCTTGTCGGGATTTGCCGCCAAGATCTCATCAATCATCGCTTCGAGGGCGCCGGTATCAGAAATCTGAGTTAACCCACGGCTTTCGACGATCGCCTTCGGTGAGCCCCCTTTTTCCAGCAGTTCTGGCAGGATCTCTTTGGCAATTTTGCCGCTGATGGTGCCATCGTTAATGAGGTTCACCAACTCCGCCAAATGGACCGCCGTTAGGGGTAGATCACCAATGGTAAGACCAACACTTTTGTTTAAATGGGCCGCAATATCTTGGGTGACCCAGTTTGTTACCTGCTTGGGATCCGCTCCTGCTGCCACGGCCGCTTCGAAATATTCCGCCACATCCCGGTCGTCGGTCAACACCCTGGTGTCATAGCCCGAAAGACCATATTCTGTTTCGTAACGGGCCCGTTTTTGGGCGGGCGTTTCGGGCAATTCGGCGGCCCATTTTTCTAATTGTGCTTGGGTCACTTCGATGGGAGGCAGATCCGGCTCTGGAAAATAACGGTAATCGCTGGAGCCTTCTTTTTTGCGCATACTGAAAGTGCGCTGGCTGCTCTCATCCCAGAGGCGAGTTTCTTGGTAAATCGGTTCACCTGCTTCGACGGCTTTGGTTTGCCGCTCAATTTCATAGTCGATCGCCTTTTGGATCGCACTAAAGGAGTTCATGTTTTTGATCTCTACTTTGGTGCCAAATTCCTCCTGACCAACGGGGCGGATCGAAATGTTCACATCACAGCGGAGGGAGCCTTCTTGCATATTGCCGTCACCAACTCCTAGGTAACGAACGAGGCGGCGCAATTCCTGGGCATATTCAGCGGCTTCTTTCCCGGAGCGGATATCTGGCTCCGAGACGATCTCCAGTAGGGGAATGCCTGTGCGGTTAAAGTCTACTTTGGAATAGGTGGAACCGGCGAGGCGATCGCTCCCCGCGTGGACTAATTTGCCAGCGTCTTCTTCCATATGGAGGCGGGTTACCCCAATCACTTTTTTAACAGGAGTATCGCTGGGTTTGTCAGCAATTTCGATTTCCAGTTGGCCATGTTCAACAATCGGCAGATCAAACTGGGAAATTTGGTAATTTTTCGGCAGATCCGGGTAGAAATATTGTTTCCGGTCAAACTTGCTGTAGGGACTAATTTTCGCTTTGAGGGCCAGACCCATTTTCACCGCCGACTCTAGAACTTTTTCATTGAGAACCGGCAAAACCCCTGGATAGCCTAGGCAGATCGGGCAGACATTGCTGTTGGGATCACTTTCAAACTTCGTCGAACACTGACAAAAGATTTTGCTAGCGGTATTAAGCTGACAGTGGGTTTCTAGGCCAATAATCGCTTCATACTCGGTTTTGCGGGATGCTGCAACTGCCATAGGACTCAGTAAGTTAAGAATAAGTAAAGAAGAATATACAAAAATCAATCGTCTCTATTCTATCCCTGGCCGGGGCCTTGCTCTGTGCAAAACTGCCATGAATTCAAATAGAGACCAAGGCAAAAGCGGATTACTCGATGGGACCCTAAAAATTGCTTTGATATCTGCTGGGGATAACAGAATGGTGGGGAGTACATCAGATCAAACTCCGGCTAAGGCGATCGCCTATTTTTTTGAGTTAGCCCTGGCCCACTTCTATGGGTACTTTTGATGTGCCCGTTTCTACAGAACGCCTTTGGAACTGGGGATGGTTGCAGCACGGCGGTGGTCGATTTCTAGGGCCATGCGTACCGCTCGGGCAAAGGCTTTAAACGTCGCTTCGATGATGTGGTGGGAGTTGATCCCATCCAGTTGACGGATGTGGATTGTCATCTGGGCATGGTTGACGATCGCCACAAAAAACTCTCGCACTAACTGGGTGTCGTAGGTGCCGACCCGCTCCGTGGGAATTTCTAACCCATAGCTGAGGTGGGGCCGCCCAGAAAAATCGAGGGCTACTTGTACCAAGGCTTCATCGAGGGGCGCCACAAAATGACCAAACCGCTGAATCCCTTTGCGATCGCCTATGGCTTTGGCGATCGCCATCCCCAGGGTAATGCCCACATCCTCATTGGTGTGGTGATCATCAATTTCATAATCCCCTTGGGCCTGGATATCGAGATCTAACAACCCGTGAGAACAAAGCTGGTGCAACATATGATCGAGGAATGGCACCCCTGTAGTGACCGCACACTGCCCTGTCCCGTCTAAATTCACCATAACCTTTACATTCGTTTCACCTGTCACCCGGGTAACAGTGGCAATACGTTGGGACTCAGAAACAGCAGGCATCATTAAAATGTAAATAGTGCAAATTCGTTAAGCTATTCTAACCTAAGGCCAAGGCCATTTTCGGGAAACCTCACGCAGTCTGGAACAATCACAGCATGGATAACAATAATTGGCTACAGCAAATGCTCATGATCGGTATCGGCACTACTTCGATTGTGGCGGAAAAGGTCAAAGAAGTGAGCGATCAATGGGTCAAAGAAGGCACCATTAACCCAGAGCAAGCAAAAGAAATGCTCGATGATATGATGAGCCAACTTAAACTTGAACAGGGCAATGCTGAAGCCTACTTCGAGCGGCAGGTGCGCAATATTTTGCGGGATCTAGGTGTTCCTCGCCAATCAGAAATGGACGAACTGCGGGGCCGCATCGATCGCCTCGAACGCCAAGTGCGCGATCTAGAAAACAAACAATGGCGTTAAATTTTTTTCCCCAGAATTAGCCCGGAAATTAACGTCATTTCTTAGACATTTTCCTAGACCCCTATCCCGTCGTCGGCTCGGATCTTAGCCAGCGAGGTGATGGGGGATAATCACATCAGTGATGTTTTGACCCGTTAGACAGCGCCAGTGACAGGTGAAAAGATCAGGCTGTTGGCAGTGCAAAGAGGCGATCGCCGGCGCCGCCGGAAAAGGCCAGAGGCGATCGAAAATGAGACGTTGGTCTGGCGCGAAGGAGAACTGGAGCAGATAAACCCCTGGGGTTGCTTCAATGGAATCCAAGAGGCGATAACCGAGGTGATATAAATTTTGTCGCTGCTCATCCCGGACATTAATCGGCTGGTGGTAAGAATTTGGCATTACCCCTTCCCCAATTACCTCGCCATATAAAGGCCCTTTGGCCGTGTGAATAATGGGTAGCCAGTGGTCACCAAGGTGACTATGATTCGCGATGCGGTGGGCGGTATGTTGCTGTACCCATTGGCGGCGATCGCCAATTTGACGACAGGCTTGAAAAACTTTTTGCTGGGAGAACGTCAGGCGTTCTGGCAGATCAATGGTCAAAGGGCAGACAAGGGCATCACTACCTTGGCCTGAGTTGCCGTGACGCACCATCGCTGGGGTTAAAACTTCAACCTCGACCCCTTGATTTTGCTGTGAGATTGCTGTTTTAAATGCCTTGACCATCCGCTCTGTCACCGGGGAAGCGGAAATAAATTTGCCAGAATGCTTTAATTCAGCATTTACTAAGACCGTAACCTTAGAGGGTACTGAACGTCGGGATGGGGCTGCCACCTTTGGGGTTAAATGTGGGTAGTTCAATCTCAGACAGGCTATGACGACGGTTTTTTACTGCAAGGCGATAGCTGACACTCTGTAATTCGGCATGGAGTTGACGGTTTTCTCTTTGCAGCTTCTCTACTTTATCGCGAACCGCTGCCATTCTCTCAGCGAATTTTTGCCGATAAATGGTGGGGAGCTCCTGAATCACCTGCTCAAGTCGCCGGCTGCGATCGCCTAAATCTTGCACGGATTGACGTAGATGGGAAATTTCTTGATCCTTCTGGGCCAGTTGTTCTTGGTAAAAAACGACCTGCTGCTCAACTTCTTGGAACTGTTCCCGCAGTTGTTGGATTTCTGCTTGGTACTGCTCTTCTATTTCGGCTGTTGCGATCGAATCATCATTTCCTTTCACAAGCCGAAATAACTCTTGGGAAAGCTGTTGCACCAGTTGATCCCGCAGGTGGAGTTCTTGCTGGAGGTGGGCCACATTGGCGGAGGTTGAGATGGGTTCAGTTGTTGCCACGGTTGTTTGTCGCTCCATGTGATCAAGGGGTTTGGGTCGGGTCGTCCGCTGGTGATGTTCCTTCAGACACAATTTGCACCGCCCAAAGGATAGAAAAACAGCTGCTTGCCGATAATGTTTTTCTGGGGATAACCAGTATTAGACCCAATAATATCTAATGCGTTGAAAAAATGCCTGTCTTCGGGGAAATTTTGTAAAAAAATCGCCATTCTCGGTTTCCCCCTTGCGGATAAGATAAAGGGGAATTTTAACAAGCCCTGTTTTCTTCCATGAGTATTGCAAGCAATCCCCCGATCAAGTTTGGCACCGATGGCTGGCGCGGCATTATCGCTGATGATTTTACCTTTGCAAATGTGTGTAAGGTGACCCGGGCGATCGCCAGTTATTTAGAAACGGCATATAGCAAAGATCGACCAGTGTTAATCGCCTATGACACCCGCTTTTTTGCGGATGAGTTTGCCCAGACGGCGGCGGAAGTACTTGCGGATCTCGGTTGGACGGTGAAGGTGGTAGACCGGGATTGCCCAACGCCGGTGATCGCCTACAATGCAAAGTCTCTAAATTCGGCCGGTGCCTTGATGTTTACGGCCAGCCATAACCCGGCTCCTTACTGCGGGATCAAATATATTCCGGACTATGCAGGCCCGGCGACCCCAGAGATCACCGATACGATCGTGGCGAATATTGCCGGCTCTTCTGACGCAATGCCCACGGGAAAAAATGGCGATCGCATTTCGCGCTTTGATCCCAAGCCAGAATATTTGAAGTTTATCTATACGCTTCTGGATGTGGAAAAAATTCGCTCGGCGGGGTTGAAGGTGAAATATGACGCTCTCTATTCCACTTCCCGCGGCTATTTGGATGAGGTGTTGGCCCACTGCGGCTGTGAGACAGAATCATTCAACACGACCCGCGACGTCCTCTTTGGAGGGGGAATGCCAGAACCAAAGGGCTCTCAGTTGGTGGGTCTGGTGGAAGCAGTGAAAGCAGATCAGGCAGATCTCGGCCTAGCTACGGACGGAGATAGCGATCGCTTCGGGGTCGTCGATGAACTGGGGAATGTTTTAACACCCAATACAATTTTACTGCTCCTAGCCCGACACCTGCTGAAAAACAAGGGCCAAAAGGGGGCGATCGTCCGCACAGTGGCCACAACCCACCTGCTTGATAATCTCGCGGCGAAATATGGCTTAGAGATTTTTGAAACGGCGGTTGGCTTTAAATATATCGGCGAAAAAATGCGCGAAACGGCAGTTTTGATCGGCGGGGAAGAATCCGGTGGCCTGAGTGTGCTCGGTCACATTCCCGAAAAGGATGGGATTCTCGCAGATATGCTCGTCGCGGAGGCGATCGCCTATGCTGGCAAGCCCCTTTCCCAGTTGGTGCAAGAAGCCCTCGAAGATGCTGATGGCCCCCTCTTTAACAAACGACTGGACCTACACCTCGAAGAACCCCACAAAAAAGCCGTGCTCGACTTCTACAAAGCGACGCCCCCCAGCGCTGTTGCGGGCTTGGGAGTGAAGGAAATCGGCCTTAAGGATGGTGTGAAGCTGTATTTAGAAAATGGCAGTTGGATTCTGCTGCGGCCCTCTGGTACAGAACCCTTGATGCGGGTTTACATGGAAACGGATTCCGCTGAACTCGAAGCCAAGATTGCCTCAGAAATGGAAGCGGCGATCGCCAAACTCGACCCAGCTAAATAAGCGTCACATTCCATTCGCTTCTGAAGATCCCCTATCCATGCCGATAGGGGATTTTTTCTAGCTTTAATCCCTAGGCGATCGCCTGAAGATTTTCTTCAATATGGGCTTGGGGGTCATGGCTACGGATTTGGCGAATAAAGAAATCTTCCAGGGAAATTCGCGCCAACTTAAGATCTAGTAATTTTGCCCCTGTCAAACCAAGGAAGGCAATAAATTTCTGGGGATCTCCTTCCAAATGGCCGATCCAATGGTGATCCTTGCGGGTTAAATCCGGGACCCAGGGTTGTAACGCTTCTGTGGTCCCCCCTTCGATGATCACCTGGTAACGATCTGCCGATCCCAAGAGTTCATCTAAGGTGCCTTGGCAAATAATTTCGCCCTTAGACAAAATTGCCAGGCGATCGCAAATTAGCTCCACATCCGCCAAAATGTGAGAATTAAAGAAAATAGTTTTACCTTGGGCTTTCAGAGACAGGATAATTTCTCGCACCTGGTAGCGACCGAGGGGGTCTAACCCCGACATCGGCTCATCGAAAAAGATTAAATCTGGGTCGTTAATCAGCGCTTGGGCCATACCGACCCGCTGGAGCATCCCCTTGGAATACTTGCGGAGCTGTCGTTTTTTCGCCACCTCCTGGGCCAGACCCACCGTATCCAAAAGGGCTTTAATGCGTTTTTGGCGTTTGGCTTTCGGGATTTGGAATAGGCCAGCGGTAAATTCAAGAAATTCCCAGGCTGTCAAAAAATCATAAAAATAAGCATTTTCTGGCAGGTAGCCGATTTTTTGCCGTGTTGGGCGATCGCCAAAGGGTTTTCCCAGTAACGTGGCATGACCCGCCGTGGGCCGAATAATTCCCAACAAGATCTTAAGGAGTGTCGTCTTGCCTGCACCATTGGGCCCCAAAAGCCCAAAGGTTTCCCCCGCTGCTACCGATAACGAACAATGCTTGAGTGATTCACTGGTTTTATTTAACCAAAAGCCAGTGCGGTAAGTCTTACAGAGATCCCAAGTCTTGACTACAGCCAGATTGTCGGCAAGGGAAGGGGTGGGTTGCATAGGTCAGTTTCGTGACAAATTGAAACAATTTGGGGAATTTTGGGCAATGCGTTTGAACCAAACGGCAAGATCGATAAAATATAGTCTGGTTGATTATATTAAACTTTAACCAAATTCTTTTCTGTTGAGAGCATTGAGAGGAAAACTCCTTTGAAAAAATTACTTGCGATTGCGTTAACTGTCCTGGCCACCGTCTTTGCCTTCGGTACGCCTGCTTTTGCTGCTGATGCGGCAGCTGGTGCTCAAGTCTTTGCGGCGAACTGTGCTGCCTGTCACGCTGGTGGTAACAACGCCGTTATGCCCACCAAAACCCTGAAGGCTGATGCCCTCAAAACCTACCTCGCTGGCTACAAAGATGGCAGCAAATCCCTCGAAGAAGCTGTTGCTTACCAGGTAACCAACGGCCAAGGCGCAATGCCTGCTTTTGGTGGTCGTCTGAGCGATGCTGATATTGCCAACGTTGCAGCGTACGTTGCTGACCAAGCAGAAAACAACAAATGGTAAGTTGCTGAATCTTTTCTGATTCACCCTAACTACCATCTAATACCAACCAGTTATTCCTCAGGGGTGGCTGGTTTTTTTGTGACTTTTTTTTTCGGGGCAAATATTTCATCACCTCTCAAAGTATAAAAAAATTCCCTCCGCAGGGAAGGGAATTGTGGGGGTCACCCATTTATCTCATACCTAAATCCTAAACAAACCATTCATCCATCGCATTTTCTTTGGTATTAGTATTGCGGGAGGGAGTGGCCCGGTCAAAGGTCATGTGAATCGAGCGCGTTTGTTCTCCATCGGCAGCCACCGCCACAATCGGATAGTCGATGTTGCCATCCTGGAAGGACATTTGGAAGCGGAAAGTGCCATCGGGATTGAGCTTAATCGGTTGACCCCCAATTGTTACCGTGGCATCGGGTTCCGTCGCTCCATATACAATCAGTTCGGCATCAGCCACCAACCAGAACTTCCGAGGACGTGCTGGGGGCATTGAGGCAAATCCAGCACCGGACATGTTGAGTCCTGACATATTCAAGCCAGAAACATTTGGCGCGGCCCATAGACCAGCACCCGAAGGAAAGACATAGGAACTAATCGATTCTTGGGGCGGCACAGAACCAGCGACATGCTGCATGGAACCGAACAAAGAGCCCGCAATACGTTGGGCTTCAAGGGACTGGAGATCTCCAAAAATTTCGTCGTAAATGGGGCTGTTGGCTGCTTGGGCGGCGGCAGCGGCGGCTTCTGCTTGTTTTTTCGCTGGGGGCACAAGCTTATAAACGGTTTTACCTTTGAGTTCTTCGTCCCAATGGACGGTGACGAAAATATCTTCGATCCAGTCACTGGGGTAAACAGGTGGTACTCGGATCGCAGTGGAGCGAGCAAGGCTCAACCAGCGGCCGTCGGCGCAACGATAGCCAATTTCGACGACATAATCGCGATCGCTTACAGGAACGGGGAAATACCATTCCCGGGACAATTCATCACAGAGATATTCCTGGACATTGTGGGGATTTTGGTAATCGAGGTTGATATCAGTTACATCATAGAGGCGTAGAGCAATTTGCTGGCCCCCTTGGTTACGTAGATATTGCTTGTGGTCATTGGGAATATCCCAGTAGGCATAGGCCCATTGAGGATCCCGGGGCAGCAGCACAATCCGGCTTTGGCCATAGCCACCGGGGAGGTCACCGAGATCTTCATCCACACTCGCAAGATCGAGTTCGATAGGATCATCTTGGCCAACTTCAAATTTTGCTGCTTCCACTAGGGTTTCCTCCTCTTGGCTATTAACTGGGGTTGGGGTGATAGATTCAGTGATTTCGGATGCCACGGGGGGCTTGGGCTCATTGCTTTGGGAACGCTTTTTGACCTCAGCGAGCAGTTGATCTTTTCGCATCCGACTGTAGCGGCTAATGCCGAGCTTACTCGCGAGTTTGCGTAATTGCCTCAGGGTCATATCTTCTAGGTTATCTGCGAATTCATTGCCTACTGTGGTGGTCATGGGTTGGGCTCCTCCGTTGCGCAATAGCTGAATTGGGACAGGGTAGGCGCTTACATCGGCATTGTTTTTTTGGGCGATCGCCTGCTGCTTCTTGTTGTAACAGAGAATTTGGCAGCCGGTGATCCCGGTTGTCAGGATATTTTGACTTTTAACGATTTTAGTGGGTTTCAAGGACTTTTAGTGTCATCAAATTGTAACTTTTGGTATCTGGATAAGCCTTTGTACTTAGCAAAAAATTGATTTTTGCCTAGGCCATAGGCAAGGGATTTCGAAATCCGCTAAGATGACATCGCCCATTTGTCACCTCCAGCACGATGATTCACCTCGAAACCGTTTCTTCCCACCAGCAGCTCACGATTACCCCACCCGTTTCAGGGGTGAGTTTGCAGGGAAGAATTCGGATTCCGGGGGACAAATCCATTTCCCACCGGGCGTTGATGTTGGGGGCGATCGCCCAGGGGGAAACCATTATTGAAGGTTTGCTTTTAGGAGAAGATCCCCGGAGTACGGCGGCCTGTTTTTCGGCGATGGGGGCAAAAATTTCTGAACTCAATGAAACCGAGGTGCGAGTTGAGGGGATCGGTCTGGGGAATCTCCAGGAACCGGACAATGTTTTAGATGCGGGCAACTCCGGCACAACCATGCGTTTAATGCTTGGGCTGTTGGCCTCTTCGCCGGGGAAATTTTTCGCCGTCACCGGAGATCATTCCTTGCGATCGCGGCCCATGTCCCGGGTGGTCAATCCCCTTAAGGAAATGGGCGCCCAAATCTGGGGTAAAAAAGGCAATACCCTTGCGCCCCTCGCCATTCAAGGGCAGCAACTCAAGGGCATTCACTACCACTCTCCCATTGCGTCAGCCCAGGTCAAATCCTGCGTGCTCTTAGCGGGCCTTTTGGCCGATAGTCCTACCACTGTCACAGAACCGGCCCTTTCCCGGGACCACAGCGAACGGATGCTCCGCGCTTTCGGCGCTCACCTCACCATTGACCCTGAAAGCAACAGTGTTACCCTCGAACCTCGCCCCACTTTGATCGGCCAAAAAGTAATTGTTCCTGGAGACATCAGTTCAGCGGCCTTTTGGTTGGTGGCGGCGGCGATTACTCCAGACTCTGACCTAACCATTGAAAATGTAGGCATTAATCCGACTCGCACCGGCATTCTCGAAGCGCTGGAGCTGATGGGGGCCGATATTGCCTTAGAAAATGTGCGGGAAGTGGCCGGGGAACCAGTGGCCGATCTGCGGGTGAAATATTCCCAGCTTAAGGGCTGCACCATCGGCGGCGCGATTATTCCTCGCTTGATTGACGAAATTCCCATCCTGGCTGTGGCTGCTTGTTTCGCCACTGGGACAACTCTCATTAAAGATGCGGAAGAATTACGGGTCAAAGAGAGCGATCGCCTGGCGGTAATGGCCACAGAGCTTACAAAAATGGGCGCAAAAGTAATTGAACATCCTGACGGTTTAGAAATTGCTGGGGGTGTAACGCTGCAAGGCGCCGAAACCGATAGCTACACTGACCACCGCATTGCGATGAGTTTGGCGATCGCCGCCCTCAATGCCCAAGGCGCCACCCAGATTTATCGAGCTGAAGCCGCTTCTATTTCTTACCCCACCTTCGTAGAAACCCTCACGGGCGTGTGTCAGGCAGGGTAGATCAACAATAATGAGCGATGCTGATTTTCCCAAAGCATTGCAGAGGGGATCAAAAGTTTGGGTCTAAAGCTTTGTCCTAGAGCGATAGCTTGGCCACAAAAAAGCCCCCAGCAGATTATTAAAGCTGAGGGCTTTTTTGGTCGATGTGAAGATCCCTAAAAAAAAGCAAGCTATGGATTGGAAGTCGCCACTTGACTTTGGGCTTCCCGGAGTTTTTCTTGGTCTTGGCGCCGTTTTTTCGCATAAAGCTGGATTGCTGCGGCCATGAAAACAATCAGGGCAAGAATCAACCCACCAGTCCAGTTGAGGGGCAAATTATTTTTAAAGACTGCTAGCATCACAATGGTTACTAAAAGCAGGGTTGGGGCTTCGTTGAGGGCGCGGAATTGTTGACCACTCCAGGTGCAAGTGCCAGCTGCTAGTTGACCCATGATCCGCCCACAGAAAAAGTGGTAGACCAATAGCAGGGCCACGAGTGCAAGCTTGGCATGGAGCCACCAGGATTTTAAGATCGCGGGCTCGGTGCTAACAATGGCGATCGCCATGGCGACGGTCACAAACATTCCCGGTTGGGTAATGATGTTATAGAGGCGTTTTTCCATTAATTCGTATTGCTTTTTCAGGATGCTCCGGGCGGGTTCGGGTTCCTGTTCGGCCTCGGCATGGTAAACAAAAAGACGCACCAGATAGAACAACCCGGCAAACCACACCACCACACCGATAATGTGAAATGCCTTAAACCAAAAGTAAGCCTGGGGAGCGATCGCTGACCAAAACTGTGTCATAGCAGGTTTTGATAAAAATCTTGATACTGTTTTTAGTCAGTTTAAAAGGGTCGGGGGGCGATCGCCTGGATTTTTAGGGAAGTTGAAACTAAATGTTAAGATTCCCTTCACTCCCTGACCAAGCATAGGTGAGAGGATCTCCGTACACCACTCCGTGGTCTTCCGTTGCTAAATTGGTATCACCATCGAGACTGACCCGCCAGATAGGCCAGTCATCCTGGCCCATGATGCCTGTTTGAAACAATACATCCTTGGCATAGCGCTCACTCCAACCCAATAAAATCGCATGGCTATATTCCCCTTCGATGTGTGGCTGGAGAGTGTGACTCTGTTGACTCTTGGCATCCCAAACCACGGCAAAATCAGACATTACACCACTGCCAAAATAACCTTCAAATTGCCTCGCCAGGAGCCGCTGGCCATCCGCAGACCAAGAAATAGGCATCAAGAGTGAAATAGTGCCTGGTGTATCAGTGTGCGGGGCTTCTTGGAAGGGGTGGGGCGCTAGGGGTGATTGGGTGACAACGGTGCTGAGGACCCCTGTCTGTAAGTTTTCGACAAATACGATGCTATTGATACGACTTTGTTGGAGACAAGGCCGTAATTCTAAGTGGATACGACTGTAGGCAGCATATTGTTGACGGCCATTCGTCAAAAGGGGACTGCGATAGACCTCTGCGCCATTATGCTGGCCTGCAGCCACCGCTGCCTGGGTCTCTAAGATCCATTGCCAGGGGATCGGGAAAGGACTGTGGAGTGGATCTGTAATCAGCTGGGAAGAGGAGGCAGATATAGACATGATCTCGGTGGAGAAGAAGCTGGCCAGAAATATGAAATTGATTGGGCAGGACGCTTTGAATAAACCCTAACGCTAATGTCTATGGCACATTAGAATTAACGGTAAATATTGTGCTGATTGCAATGAGTGCTGTGAGTTCATCTTCACCCCACCCCCCTGTAGCGTCAACGACGTCCCGCGTTTCTGTAACAAAATGGATCATCGCCATCTCCAGTCGGAGTCTGATCTTGGTCGGCTCTGGGGTCGGGGCGATCGCCTTAGGCCTGGTGACAGGTCAGCTGATGCCACGGGTGAATCCAAAGCCGCCATTATTTCTACGGTTATGGACAACCAATACGGCCCCCGGCCCGAAACCGACACTCAATGAAACCATTGTGAATCTTTCGAATGAAGAGCGGGCCGCCATTGAACAAGAAATTACTGGAATCCGCGCCCAATTGGATGTCCTCGAAGCACGCACCCAACGGCTTGAGGCAGAATTAGACCTCGATCGCCAACGGGCTAATTTGGGCGATCGCCTCAGTAATTTAACAACCCTCTTAGCCACTGACCCCAGCAGTTTTGACCCAAGTGCTGTCACTACGCCAGAGGCGGCCCTTGCGGAACCATTAAAAATCACCCTCCCCAGTAACACCCTCTTTACCCCTGAGGGAGAACTGGCCGCTGATGCCCCGGAGATTCTTGGGGCGATCGCCAGCGACCTCCAACAGCAGGACCGTCAAACCATTGCGATTGCTGGTTACCAAACAGCTGAAACCCCCGAAGCCGCGACCAGTCTTGCGCGACAGCAGGCCCAATCCGTCCAGCGCTATCTCACCGAAGCACTCCCCAGGGATTACCGTTGGTTAGTAGTGGGCTATGGCCTCACTGCCCAAACTGAGGCCACCACTAACCCCTCCCAACAGCCGCGCATTGAAATCAGTACCCAGTAATTGAGGCGCAAAGACCCATGGATATTCTTGAGATGTTGCGCCAGGATTACCAGCGTTTTCCCCGAGATCAAACCTTTAGTCTCTATAGCGCTGATGTCTTTTTTCAAGATCCCCTCAATCGCTTTCGGGGTCGAAAACGCTATGAAAAAATGATTGCATTTCTGGCACGGTGGTTTCGCAATATTCATTTAGAACTTCATGATCTCCGCCAGGATCAGCGCACTATTCGCAGCGATTGGACCCTTTCGATGACTTGCCCTTTACCCTGGCAGCCCCGTCTTCAGATTACGGGCTACAGTCTCCTGGAATTAAATGATCAAAACCTGATCACTGCTCACGTTGACCATTGGCGATCGCCTCCGGTAAAAATTCTCCAGCAAATTTTTCAGTCGTAAAAAATGAGAAGCATTTTTTAGACTATCTACGCCAAAATACGGTTTTTTTAGGTTGCATCTAGAGAAGCAGGCGTTTTATTATGAAGGAAGTGCAAAGCTCCTCTCCGTTTAACGCAACTGTCGCAAGTTGTTGATGGGGTTTAGGGATTTAGAAAAAAGGCATCTCCACTTTGGATAATTTATGTAGCCTAGACTCCTAATCGTCGCGATAGGGTCTGGGTTCTTTTTTTGTGCCCCTGTTCTGCCGATGTTGAGTTGAGTAGGGCAAGACCGGTAAGTCGAGGTAGAAAATTCGTTCGGGAAATATTGGGGCAATATCAGAAAAATTTTCAAATAAATTCCGTGATATCTTCTTGACAATCATCGGCAAGATAGGACAGAGAACGAAAGCGCAGACCCACAAGTTGCTCATAGAGGGGATTCAGCTTGCACATCGGCGGAATGTGGACAATTTTTTTCCCGAAGAGTTTGATATCCCGTTCAAAAGGACATTGGGGTGGCACCATCTTACAAATGAAGCGGGCAAGGCGGGGATCATCAATGTCCATACCGTCGAGCCAATTACGGATAGGCTTAAGGGCATCAATCTGTACTTCTGGCTGGGGAGTTTCGGTGGTAATTTGCGCTGGGTCATAGAGGGTGGCTTCGAGGCTCTGGAGCGCCGACAGATCTATTCCTAGGGCCCTCCCAAAAGCCTTGATTTGATCTGCTTCGACGACGGAATAAACACCATCGGCGATCGCCATCATCACTGCTGTGCGTAGAAAATTTTCTCGGGTATGGTGATCTTCTCCGAGTTCAGCGGCGAGGTCGGGCCCTGTAATTGTTTTGAGCTCGCCTAAATCACCATGGGGAGCTAACTCATCCTGGGTTAAACGGGTGATTAATTCTTGCTCTTCTGGATCAAATTGGCCATCAGCCCAGGCGATGGTGAGCAGTCCCCGGAGCCAGGCGGTAATTTGGCGATCGCTATATTTTTTTGTTGTGTTAGCAGAACTCATATGACTCGTAAGGTTTTTGTAATTCTCTGATCTATTGTAAGCAAAGTAAATAGAAAATAAGCAAGTATCCTAACTGGGCTGACAATACCATTTAAGATGAATTTTTAGGCGGAGTTTAAATATAATTAAAGAGATTTTTAAGTTAGAAATAAAATTTTTTATGGGAAATTTCCTCTATTTTTTTGAAGTTAAATATTCCTATAGAATTCCCAAGGTAAAATAAAATTTTGTACCTTGGTCGGGTTCCCCTTCTGCCCAAATATCACCACGATGCACTTCAATAATTCGCTTGACAATCGCTAAGCCAATACCCGTACCAGAAAAGTCTGACTGATTATGGAGTCTTTTAAAAGGGAGAAATAACTCTTCTTGATTTTCTGTTTGAAAACCTGCGCCATTATCTTGAATACAGTAGGTTTGAGCTGAAATTTTATGAAATTGAATTTTTGCAATTGCCACTTTACTGCTGTATTTCCAGGCATTTTCTAGTAGGTTTTCCAAGGCAACCCTGAGAAGAGCATGATCACCAATAACAAATAAATCAGGTTCGATGGTGACCTCAACCTGTCGTTCTGGATTTTCAAACTGCAACTGCTGTATGATTTCTACAGCAATGGTGCTCATATTTAAAGTTTCAAGACTGAGTTTTTTTTCTTTGATTTCCGCTAGTCGCATCAACTCAGCAATAATACTACTCATTTCCTTAGCAGAAGTGGCAATGATGTCTAGCATTTCCAAGGTTTCAGCGTCAAGATTTGTGTTTTCATCGAGTAGTATTTCGCAAAATCCGAGCAGCTTAGTGAGGGGACGACGGAGATCATGGGAGACCATGTAATTAAAAGATTTTAGATCTTTATTGATGCGCTCTAATTCTTTGTTTTTTTCTTCTAATTCTTGGGCATTTCTCAGGATTTTTAGCTGATTTTCAACTCGTACTAAAACCTCATGCATATCAAAGGGTTTGTTGATGTAGTCTACCCCCCCGAGGGTAAATGCTTTGACTTTATCAAAAACATCATTGAGAGCACTAATAAAAACAATTGGAATTTTTGCTGTAACTGGATTTGCTTTGAGTTTTTGGCAAACAGTATAGCCATCGAGTACAGGCATTTTGATGTCTAGAAGAACCAAATCAGGGGGGTCGGCAGTGATCGCTTTGAGGGCTTGGTAGCCATTAATGACCTGGCGCACCTCATGGCCATTCTCTGACAAAATTTCCGAGAGGAGCTGCAGATTTTCTGGTACATCATCAACGATTAAAATATCGCCTTTGTACTTAAGATAAGA
Source organism: Picosynechococcus sp. NKBG15041c (assembly GCF_055380235.1). Taxonomy (NCBI): domain Bacteria; kingdom Bacillati; phylum Cyanobacteriota; class Cyanophyceae; order Chroococcales; family Geminocystaceae; genus Picosynechococcus; species Picosynechococcus sp. NKBG15041c. The sequence goes on along the minus strand of NZ_AP040363.1, from coordinate 2,497,855 downwards.
ATCTTGATTGCTCATGCTTGGATTTGCCTCTTTGACCTGGGTGATTGTGCGAAAGTAAGCGAATTGAGACTGGGCATTAAGCAAAAAAAGTTACTGTAATGCTTCTTCTCCTATTCTATGAACTTTTTTGTGAAGAATATAATGATTTCAAAAAGACTAATTGATTCACCTCAAGTTATTGAATTTTAAGTAAAGAAACTTAAAATTCAGTATTTTTACGGAGTTGGATTAAAGTGCCTGTTTGGGGATGTGTAAAGCTGAGGGCGATCGCCTGGAGATGGAGGCGATGGGCGGTCAATTTTCCGTAGAGGCGATCGCCTAAAATTGGATTGTTTAACCCCTCGGGGTGGGCGCAGTGGACCCGCAGCTGGTGGGTGCGTCCAGTGATGGGCTTGAGTCTGAGACGGTGGCTGTCTAATCTGGTGAATTGAGTTTCGCTCGGTTTGCCCCGGTTCACATCGACTTTTTGCCGGGGGCGATCGCCTGGGTCGGCCCAGAGGGGCAGGGTAATTTTTCCTGTCTGGCGCTGAATCGGTCGTTCTAACAAGGCTTCATATTCTTTTTGCACCGTGCGGGCGCGAAATTGGGTTTGTAAATGTTGCTGGGCCTCGGCCGTTTTTGCAAAGAGCAAGATGCCAGAGGTGTCTTGGTCGAGACGATGCACCAGGAAAATATTGTTTAAATCCCGGCGCAGGCGCGAAAAAGCACTGTCATAGGTGTGGCTACTGCGCCCCGGAATCGACGGCAGACCCGCAGGTTTATGGATCGCAATCAGACTGTGGTCTTCGTAGATAATCTCTAGGGGCATTTCTGGGGCGGTGAGAATCTTTTGGAAGGAGCTTCCCCCCAGACCAGAGAGCAAAAAGCCGAGGATCGGTTGGCAGCGTTCTGTGCAGGCGAGATAAAAGTTGCCTACCTGTTTATCGCCTTGGTCTCGGCCCCACCAAAATTCCGCCATGGCCATGGGTTTAAGCTGGTGCTTTGCGGCGTAGTTCAGCAACTTGGGGGCGCAGCAATCCCCCGTGCCCGTGGGTAAACCTGTGGGAAACAGATCGGCGATCGCCTTCGATTCCCCGTGGAAATTTTTCAGGCGATAAACCCGGTGCATTTGTTTTTGGAGATTGCGAGATAGGGTTTTGCGGCGCTGACGGAGGGTTTGCAGTTGATGGTCGGCCTTTTGGATTATCGCTTCGAGTGGTTTAAGTTCTTGGTCTCTGGCCCGTTTTAAATCCTGTTTACGGTTGCTTTCATGGCGGCTTTCTTCTTGTAAATTTGCCAGGGCTTCGGTCAGGGCGGCCCCGGTAAAATTAGCTTGGTAAAAATCTCGTTTTTGTTGCCTGGTTTGTTTTTTCTGGCGGCGTTCCTGGTTAAAGCGCGCGATCTTAGCCTGCCATTGTTGTTGTAAGGTTTGATAGGTTTCCCGCTCTGGCAGGGTTTCGAGCTGGTGAATGTCTTGGCGAATCTGACGCAACTGGGCGAGGATTTCCTGCTCTTCTAAAATTAGGCGATCGCCTCCATCCATGGGGGGAACCCAACCGGGGCGGACTTTTTCTCCTTGCAATAAGCCCGAAAAAGCCTTGAGAAAAACCGTTTCCCCCGTGGGCGTTTCCCCTAACAGCACCCCATACATTTTTCCTTCCCAACTAAAGGCTGGATCCCTTTGCAGTTCGGCCATGAGCCGTTGGGCGATCGCCTCCGCCTGCTTGGTGCGCGGTAAACGGCATAACTGTTTCGTTGCCGGACAAACCCCCTCATACCAAGCGGTGACGTGATCAAAACCCGGTTGTGGTTCGTAGGCAAACAGAGGAGCAGTCATGGCAGCCAGGGTATTTTTTAATAACAAATTACGAGCAAAGGGTCCATTGTAGAGGGAAATTTCCGGGGGCGATCGCCTAATCTCCCGCAGGAGATGGCACCTTGCTGGGCTGGAGACTTTGGAGATGCGATCGCAATTTCTGAGGGTCATCGGTAATCAAATAATCGACCCCCCCTTGGACCAAGCGATTGATTTGTTCGAGTTCCCGCTGTGCATGTTTTGGGCGGTCATGGCGATATTTCTGCGAAAAAATCGTCCAGGCGCCCACGGCCAACTGTTGCTGATGGAGCCGTTGAATGGTTTGTTTTTTAAACAGATTGATATTCAGGCTGACTAAACTGGCATCCAGAATTTTTTCTAGGAGGCGTGTTTCCGCCAAGCGCTGCAGTAGTGGATTTTTCGCGACCAAAGGCGAATAGAGAATCCCCGCTTCAAGAGGGCGGTGGGTCAGTTTTAGCCAGAACAATGACCAGAGGCTAAAAGATGTCACAAAAACCTCGTCTTGCAGGTGCATTTTTTCGAGCAGTTGGGCGACCGCAATCCCCGTTTTGCGCTGTTGGAGGTTGAGACGGGGCGCTTTCATTTCGATATTGATCAGCACCTTGCCCCGTAATTCCGCCAGCACATCCTCCAGACGCGAAATTTTTTCGGGCTGGGCATATTCATAAAGCTGGCGGCCCACTTTGAGGCTTGGCTGGATGTGTAAACGCTGGATTTCGGGCCAGGTCATCTCTGTGATTTTGCCGGTGACCCCGGTGAGACGCTTGGTGTAGAGGTCATGGAAAACAACTAACTCGCCATCTTTCGTCAAAAAGGTATCTAGCTCGACGCCATCTAAGCCTAGGGCGATCGCCTTTTGAAAACCGGCCATTGTATTTTCCTGATGATCCGTGACAACGCCCCGGTGACCGAAGATCAAAGGATGTCCAGAGGGCGGAAAAAATTTTGATTGCATCGCGGGCGAAAATCCTCGAATCACTTCCTCCCAAGGTAAAAAGTAACAGCGAGACAGGGCATAATGGGAACAGTAAACTTTACAAACAGTTACAAAATCCATGGCAGCGGCGGCGGTTTCCCTCGATCAGGTCACAAAGGTTTTCGGTAAAGTGCCGGTGGTTAATCAGCTTTCTTTTGATATCCAAGCGGGCGAAATGTATGGGCTACTGGGGCCGAACGGTGCTGGGAAGTCCACCACGATCCGGATGCTGATCACCCTGACAGAACCGACGAGTGGCAAAATTTACATCGCCGGGGAAGATGTCATGCAAAATCGCGCCCATGCCAAGCGCAATATCGGCGTGGTGTTGCAACAGATGAGCGTCGATGTGGATCTCACCGTCTGGGAAAATCTAGAATTCCATGGCCGCCTTCACCATATCCCTAATCCCAAGCGCCAACGGCTGATCCGTCAAGCCTTAGAATATGTGGAACTGAGCGATCGCCGCGATGCCCTCGTTAAAACCCTATCGGGGGGGATGAAACGCCGTGTCCAGATCGCCCGGGCCCTGTTGCATGAGCCGAAAATTCTCTTTCTCGATGAACCCACCGTCGGTCTGGATCCCCAAACTCGCCGCCGCCTCTGGGAAATTATCCGCAACCTCAACAAGAGCGGCATGACGATCCTGCTCACCACCCACTACATGGAAGAGGCCGCCACCTTGTGCGATCGCATTGGCATTATGGAAGCGGGTCGCTTGATTGATGAGGGTACTTTTGAAGACCTCCAGGCGAAACATGGCAAGGGATTAGTGGTGAAACAAAAAGGCGATCGCTGGGAATACAAATTTTTCCCGACCCTCCAGGAAGCCCAAAATCACCTCGATAGCTTGCCCGATAAAACCAGCATGATGGTGCGCGAGTCGAATCTCGAAGATATTTTCGTCGAGCTTACCGGGCGGCAATTGGATTAGCCCAGGGCTTACCAAATAGTGCTCAAATCCAGTTGAAAATCTGGCAGGACAGTTTCGCCATTTAGAAATTCCGGCAGCTCAAGCGTTTCCACAGGTTGATCAGGGCGATATACTTCAACCTGGTGTGTAGCACGGTTAATCAGCCAACCGAGCCGCGTCCCATTGTCGATAAATTCCTGTAACTTGGCTTGGGTGCGGGGCAGGGAATCTGTCGGTGAAAGCAGTTCAACGACAAAATCGGGGCAGAGGGGTAAAAATCTCGTCTTTGCTTCTGGTTCCAGGGTGTCCCAACGAGCGAGGGGAATCCAAGCAGCATCAGGCGATCGCATTGCGCCATTGGGTAGGATGAAACCCCCAGAAGAATCAAAGGCCATGCCCAGTTTTGTGTGACGATTCCAAGCTTGCAGTTGATAAGACAGCTCGATATTGCGGTTGCTGGTTTCGCCGCCGGTGGGGGACATAATCGCTAAATCTCCTTGGGCATTCCGCTCGAAACGGAAGTTTTTATTTTGTTGGCAGAGCTGAAAGAATTGTTCGTCGCTGAAATTGCAGTTTTCAAGGTTTAACTCAACTAAAGGAAGGGTCATGTCCATTGCCTTATCTCCCACCAGCGGGTTACTACTACTATTGTAGTGGGCTTGTTCAAGGCTCAAATTCACCTCCTATGTTCCACTTCGGTTTGCGGCGGCCCGTTGAAAGAGAGTGGTGTATTGCTCAAAACCGCCCGGAAAAGCGACGTTTATTTTCAATGGATCCACTGGATCCGTGATCCCCTCGATCACTTTCTCTTGATCCGCAACAACGCCAATTTTTAACGGGATTCGATTTTTCAGTTCCCCCTGGGAGCTGTCGATATACACCACCAAATTGCCACTCTTAGCCCATTGGCCGATATCTTGAACCAGTTGCAAAAATAGGCGATCGCTCCCGCCCCGTCTCACCTGATTCCCTTCAGTCTGGCTGGTCACCGTATCACCAACCCCAACGATGAGAGGCATTAACTGCGGATCAAAATTGTCTTGCACAAGCTGTAATAAATCCTCATGGTTTTGGGGTGCTTGGCGGGCATTGAAATTTTCACCAAGGGGATAATACTTTGCATGACGAGAGTAGTATTCATTGAGCAATACCAATACCCCTGCTTCTTTCACAGCACCGCGTACCATAAACTGAAAATCAGTTGTGCCAGAATCAGCACCAGTCGCAAAGCGGACCATTTCTATCCCGGTGTGATCGCGGCCTAGATTGGGCGCATAATGCACAAAAAAACTGTTGTCTAAATCCTGTTGGCTGGCTTTTTCTAACAAATCATCCAGCAAAGCTGCGATGGTGCGCTGGAGATCTTGGTAAATATCCAGGCGATCGCCTAAATATTCCGCGAGAACGTTTAGGTTTGCCGTCGGCGAAACGAGATTATCTAAAACCGACGCATGGATCAGCTCCGGTTGATTGTCCGTCGGAAAAAGATCGGGGTACTTTGCAAAAAATTGCTGCAGACATTGACCGATCAAATCCGGCACAGTCGCGAGAAAATTCAGTTCTGCTTGGCTGACTCCAGGATGGGAAATTTGGCCCTGATCAGTCTGCCATTGCACCCCCCCAGCAGCCAAGCCGGGCAGATAACTAATTTCATGCTTGGCGTCAATGTTCCGAAATGCCCGCTCGACGATACGATTGACACCCCGTTTCCCTCCATGTTCGCCATTGGTCAAAACAAAAAAGTGATCCTTAAATTTACGGGTAGCGCGGATGTAATCAGGGTCGATTGTGCGGGTGAGGGGATCTTTAACAAGGCCCATACAGACGCCATCAAGATCTTGAATAATCAGTAAATTTTGAGTTGTGCTCAGGGTTTCGAGAAAAGCTGCATGATCCAGGGAATAATGTTGGTCATGGAGCGCTAAAACAGTCATAAATCCTTCGTTAAGTGAGTGGTTTACATCCCCCTAAACCCATCCCTAGTCCTCCCTGAGGAGGGGAATAAAGGGTTGAGTGCTGTAAAAACAGAGGGAATTTCTCCCTCGGGGGAGATGCTGTAGGCAGAGGGGGTTAGACCCAATTTTTGGCGCGTTCGACGGCTTTTTGCCAGGTTTTAAAATACTCTTGAGCTTGGGTAGCATTGGCACTGGGTTTAAAGACGTGGTCAATTTTGCGATTTTGCACAAGGGTTTGGTAATCGTCCCAAAAACCGACTGCTAATCCGGCAGCAAAAGCGGCCCCTTGGGCGGTGGCATCAAGCATGGCGGGCCGTTCGACGGGGATCCCCAAGACATCGGCCTGAAACTGCATCAAGAAATTGTTATGGCAGGCCCCTCCATCAACCTTTAGCTCCTGGATCGGTGTGCCGGAATCTTGGTTAATGGCATCGACCACTTCCTTAACTTGGTAGGCGATCGCCTCCAGGACAGCCCGCACCAGATGTTCTTTTTTGACGCCCCTGGTCAAACCAAGGAAAGCACCCCGGGCGCTCATATCCCAGTGGGGCGCTCCCAGGCCGCTGAGCGCGGGCACAAAATAAGCGCCGCCGTTGTTTTCAACCGTTTGGGCGAGGGCATCAGTTTCGGCGGCGGTGTCAATAATTTGCAAGCCATCCCGCAACCATTGGATGCAGGCTCCAGCAGTAAACATACTACCTTCGAGGGCATAGCCGACCTGGAGGTTTGTCCCATCCCTACTGGGCTGGGTGCAAGCAATGGTGCTTAAAAGTTGGTGCTGCGATCGCTTAATTTGATCCCCCGTGTGCGCCACCAAAAAAGCCCCCGTGCCATAGGTGCATTTTAATAACCCCGGGCGATCGCAACCATGGGCATAGAGAGCCGCCTGTTGATCCCCAAAAATCGCAGTAATTGGAATAGCCGCCCCAAAGAGGGCAGGATCTGTGGTGCCAAACTCCCCCAGACTAGACTGCACCACCGGCATTATCTGGGCGGGGATGTCGAACAGAGCCAATAAGTCTGGATCCCAGTCCTGGGTCTGGAGATTGAGCAGCATTGTCCGGCTGGCATTGCTGTGGTCGGTGCGATGGACTTTCCCCCCCGTGAGGTTCCAGAGGATCCAGGTGTCGATGGTGCCCGCGAGGATATTTTCCGGCTTTACGGTGCTATTTTCCTGGGCCCAGTTTAGTAACCAATGTAATTTTGTTGCCGAAAAATAGGCATCTAAAACAAGGCCCGTCTTTTCATAAATTTCGGCAGCTTTCCCGGCGGCACTTAAGGTTTGACAGAGGGGGGCGGTGCGGCGGTCTTGCCAAACGATCGCCCGGTGGAGGGGTTTTCCGGTCGTTTTATCCCAGAGTAAACAGGTTTCCCGCTGGACGGTGAGGCCGATCGCCGCAATGTCGCGGACATCGAGATTATTGTTATTGAGCACCTGCCGGAGTACGGCCTGGGTATCGTTCCAGATTTCACTGGCGTCATGTTCGACCCAACCGGGCTGGGGATAATACTGGGTGAGCTCTTTGTAGGCTTGGGCGATGAGGTCGCCGTTGCGGTTAAACAATAAAGCGCGGTTGCCTGTCGTACCCAAATCTAACGCCAGGACATATTTTGAGGTAAGCATTGTTCCTTCAAGCTGATTTTTACAGGTCGGGTCAGGATTGCTGTTGCTCATCAGGGGAAAAATATTCCCGCAATTTCTACACAAAAAATCAAATCCTTTATGCCCGCATCGCTGCACCTAAACACCACAAGGGCGAGGGCGGATGATCACAACATCGGTCAGGCGATCGCCAACGCTAAAACAACTATTTTTTGGTGATCTGGGGCTGCCAAGGCGAGCTGATCCCAGGGGCAAAATCGCCGCCACAATAGGCCGATGCTTGTTGCTGAAACCTATTTTACTATGGCTGGCTTTATGGTCAGTTGACACAAAGATGACGCCGAGCAATCTTCCCCCGCCGGCGACTGAACCGGGGATAATAGTACTCTTTGCCCCCAGATACCCATGTCCGACGCGCCCCAGTCTCCCACTTCCTTTCAGTTGCCCGCCCTGACCCCAAGTACACAAATGGCCTATGGTGCTGGCACGGTCGGCGTTTCGATGACGGGGAACATCCTCGTTTTTTTTGTGCTGTTTTTCTTTACGGATGTGGCCGGCCTACCTGCTGACAAAAGTGCCTTAATCCTGGTGGTGGGTAAGGTGATGGACGCCATCAGTGACCCGATTGTCGGCTGGCTCAGTGACCACACCGATTCCCGCTGGGGCCGGCGGTTCCCTTGGATGATCTTTGGGGTGGTGCCCTTTGCCCTATGTTTTGTCGCAATGTGGATGATTCCGAATTTGGGGACGGATGGCCTATTTTTTTACTACGCAACCCTGGCGTTGATTTTTAACACAGCCTACACGGTGATTTTTTTGCCCTATGTGGCCCTGACCCCAGAGCTCACCTTTGATTACAACGAGCGCACCCAGCTGAATGGTTTTCGGTTTACCTTTGCGATCGGCAGTAGTATTCTCGCCTTGGCTTTGGCCCAGGGGATTTTTCGCCTCGTTCCAGATATTGCCCAACGGTATCTGGTTTTAGCAGTGATCACGGCGGCGATCGCCTTGGGGACGATGTATTGGTCTGTGCGGGGCACATGGCAGCGGGTGCAACTGATGGAACAGTATCGGCGGCAGCACAAACAGCGCTATCAACCGCGCCTATCTCTGTTGCAACAGGTGCAAATTATTTTTAGCAATCGCCCTTTTTTGTTGGTCATGGGGATTTATCTTTGCTCCTGGCTGGGGGCGCAACTGACGGCGGTGGTGATGCAATATTTTGTGGTCAGTTGGATGGGGCTTTCGGATTTTGTTTTTACCCAATTCGCCTTGGTGGTGCAGGGCACAGCTTTGGGGATGCTATTTATCTGGAGTCGCCTCAGTCGCCGTTGGGGAAAACGCACCGTTTATGCCCTGGGGATCGGGCTTTGGGTTGTGGCCCAGGCGGGACTCTTTTTCCTGCAACCGGGGCAGGTGGGCTTGTTGTTTTGCCTCGGCTTTATGGCGGGCTTAGGGGTATCGACGGCCTATTTGATCCCCTGGTCGATGTTACCGGATGTGATCGAACTCGATGAGCTACGCACGGGGCAGCGCCGGGAAGGAATTTTTTATGCGTTTATGGTGATGCTACAAAAGTTGGGGATCGCCTTTGGGATCTACATTGTCGGTCAGGCGCTCAGTTTGGCGGGTTACATTGAGCGAGTCCCCGGTAGCCCGCCTGCCGTGCAACCAGATTCGGCCCTCTGGGTGATCCGTTTAGTGATTGGCCCCTTTGGTACAGTGCTGCTGTTGGGGGGTTTGATCCTGGCTTATTTTTACCCGATTACGGCAACTGTCCATGCTGAAATTCGCCGCCAGCTTGAGGCGGGTGATCGCCAACAGATTCCCACTGAAACGAAGCCCTAGGATTCAGACGGCAGCCGTTCAAGGATTACCCCCTGACCCTGGTGGAGGGCAAAGCTGCGTAGGCCTGCCTCTCCGTCAGCGATTTCTAAACCGGGAGAGGCGATCGCCACTCGCCATTGGGCCAGGTCTAGCTGGAGCCAGTCACCAGGGGTAATGGTGGTGGGCTCTCCTTCCATGTGGGCAATCATCACTATTTCTTCGGGGTCGTCCGCCTGGGGGCCAGTACGCAACCCGTAGAAAATCGTATGGTCATCGTTACTGAGGCGATTAAAGCGATCGCCTTCCTGCAAATTGTGCCGGAGCCAGGGGTGGGCGCGGCGATAGTCCCGGAGCGAGAGATTAAAGGCGGCCTGGGCCGGATCGACGCGATCGCCGTGGTGGGACACCCGACAAACTTCGTGGCCATCTTCCATAAAGGCCATGGCGATGGTTTTCAATTTCGCCACCGTTAAGTGATCCAGAAATGCTTGGTGCTCTGTTTCACCGATCGCCTGTAGGGGTTGAATTTCACAAACGCCTTCGCGATCGCCAAGGCACCGTTGACAGAGGAGCGCTGTTTTTTCCAGGTCATAGTCCGTGGCGATCAGGGCTTCATTGAGGGCCGCCATAAACTCCTGCAGGAAGTCTAGATCTGTAAAACCCAACTTCTTTAAACCCGTGAAGGCCCAGGGCCGATTAAACAATTCTGGGGTCACCTGCCAGGCGAGGAAATTGACCTCCTCAGCGGCCACCTTTACCCCATAGAGCTCGTCGGTGTTGCGGAAAAAACCCCAGGGCGATCGCATCAAAGCATTGATAAAATCCATCGGCAGCCCCGGCATAAACCCATAGACCCAAAGGCTGGTGGCGGGGTTATCGTAGGCATTGAGAATCACCTCATTGAGGGTGTCCCCTAGATGCCAGTTAATATCGGTGGTCCCAGGATCAATCTGATTTCCCCGGCGCACGGTGTCATGGTTTGCACAACCGGTAATCCAGCGATCGCCCTGGAACATCACCTCAATAATCCGGTTCCATTTGTAATCCCAGAACCCCTTGAGGGTTGGCGTATTGTGGGCAAAAATCAATGGCCCCCACTGGTAGGATTCAGGGCGGAGCTCCACTAAATCCCGGTAGGTGGATGTATGTTCCCATCCGTCATCGGGCCAGGGGCGACCATCCTCAAAAATCGTAAACAAAAGCCGTTGGTGCGGGCCAATTTCCTGCACCACATCACTCATGGCCAAAAGGTAATTATCATCCTGCTCTACCCGCCCGGAGAGGGGATTGAAGAAGCGGAAATCCTGGCCCCCGTCGATGCGAATGCCATCGGCCCCGGAGTTAATGCGCCGCCGTTGCAACTCCAGTAAAATCGCCCGCACCTGGGGAATCTGGTGGTTCAGATCCTGGCCATACATATTTGGCCCCTTGAGGTATTGGGGGTTGATCAACTCCAGGGCTTGGTTGTCAGCGTGGCCGTAGACGAGGTCATAGATGACTTGGATCGGCCCCGTAGAAAAATTATGGAGGGTACTGACAAAATCGACGAGTTCATCGGGTCGCAAACTGTCGAGAATTGTCGGATTTGTTGCTGCTGACCCCAAAATCGGCACATCATAGCCCCAATTTTGCGTTTTTGGCTTCCGGAGGGTAATTTCAATCTCTATGCCCGATTCGATGTGGCCCATTTCAATGATTTCATTGGGGGCGATCGCAAAAAATTCGTGGGGGCGATTGTCCTCTTCAAGGCGATATTCAATGGTGGGCTCGATGGGGAGCAATTGTAGGGCGTCGTAGCCCAGATAGTTCTGTTCCGCTGGGGAGAGGGTTTCCCCGGTGGCTAATTTGTCCGAGAGGTGCCGATAAATTTTCGTTAAACCCGCTAGGGTTCCTTCCGGAGAAGCAGTCTTGAGATGCACCTGCAAAATATTAGTCGGTGCCGGGATCCGGGGCAGGGTTGCATCGACATCCTCTAGCAAGGGACGATCCCAGGGGGCTTGGTCTGGATCAATGGCCGTGGCATGGTTAGCAAAATACCCTAAATCTGGCCGCTGCCGCTGTAGGCTGTCGAGGTCGTAGAGTTCCGCAGGGCCAAAGACTCCATAGGGCAAAGACACTGCGAGCACATCCCGAATCGTCGAGAGTTTATCCTGAATTCGGTCAACATGGCGCAGCCAGTAGAGGGAGCCCAACTGTTGGCGATCGCCTGGCCTCAGACCCGCAATCACCCCCCAGCAAAATTCTCCTTGTTGTTTCAGTTCAACGCAGTCACGACGACAGCGGATCGCCTGGGTCGGCGCCGAAAAATCCACTGGCTCTAGGGGCGTAAATACTTCCAGAAAAATATCACGGTTAGTTTGGATCACTTCCCCGGTCAATTCCGGCGTCCAGAAACCGACCTCCGTGAGGCCGTCTGTGCGGTAGTGGGCCCCGAGACGCCTTGCGAGGCGCTGTGCCTTGTGAAAATAACTTTCATCACTATGGGTGATCTGGTCGGCCCAATCTAACAAAGTTTGGGTGGCGGCTTCGATAAGAGTGGGCTGTTGAAATGTCCTGTTCACGCTTTCAATATACTTTCAATGTAACTGTCACAATAATAGGCACTGTGGCCCCGGCTGATTTTCCCCAAGGATCACGCTGGTGCGGTCCTTCGCTACTGGTCCATCTCCATTCCCTAAACCATCAGAAAATCTAAAGTCTTTTGCTTCTCGTATTTGGAATAATCAAGAATTGCTGACAAGATTAGGGCATTTTTTTATCGGCAAACTTGGAGGCGATCGCCCCAGAGCATTATCTCAAAAAACATTAATCGAGTCACCAAAACATCTCAGTATTGTCAAAATACTGCTGTTTTGATCACTCGATTTAGATAAATATTCCCTGATAAACAGTAGAGTTTCAGGCAAAAATTGACTTTCTTCGAAATATAAGATTGCCAGCTTTGCTTCTAAATCAAGCCTTCTGACCATAGTAGACATTTCTTTTGTCAACGACAAGCCATCATCAAATTCCACAAAACACAAATCTGAAAAAATGCTATAATGTCTAAGTGTCTAACTGAATATTCTGGCCATTTTCGCCTATTTTGAATTTTTTCTAGGTTAATGAAGCCTCTATTTGGCATCACGAAACCAAATCTTCAGGACAAACTCAAGCATCTTTGACCTAGTTTTTGGCGGCAAAATTCAACGACATTTTTTTGCCCCTAGGTACCTAGATCCTTGTACTTTTTGCCTTGTGTAATACATCTCGATGTTGACCATGTTGTAGGCCCGGGGTTAACCATAGCCCCCCTGTCAGGCGCAATGGCCACCGATGTTTCTTTTCGACGTTTTATCGATTCAATTCCAACCCCTGGAGGTCTTAATGAAAGCTTCTCTCGTCATTCTCTACCATAGGGAGCCCTATGATGAGGTGCGTGAAAACGGCAGAACCTTCTACCGTGACAAAACCAGTCCCAATGGCATTATGCCGACCCTCAAAAGCTTTTTTGCCAATGCAGAGCGCAGTACCTGGGTCGCATGGAAGCAGGTGGCCGAAAAGCAACAGGAAACTTTCCAGACGAAAATGGCTTACCCCGGCCAGGAAAATTCTGTCGTCCACCGCATTCCCCTCTCGGCAGACCAGGTTAGAAACTTTTATCACATCACTTCCAAGGAAGCTTTTTGGCCCATCCTGCACTCTTTCCCCTGGCAATTTACCTATGATTCTTCGGATTGGGAGAACTTCAAACAAATCAACGAGCTGTTCGCCGAAGCTGCCTGCGAAAATGCCGATGACGACGCTCTCTTTTGGATCCATGATTACAATCTCTGGCTGACTCCCTATTTCATTCGTCAACGCAAGCCCAATGCCAAGATTGCTTTCTTTCACCACACCCCTTTCCCCAGCGTAGATATTTTCAACATCCTGCCCTGGCGTGAGGCGATCGTGGATAGTCTACTCTGCTGCAATCTCTGCGGCTTCCATCTGCCCCGCTATGTGCAAAACTTCGTCGCCGTGGCCCGGAGCCTCCGAGAGGTAGAAATTACCCGTCAAGTACCTGTGGATGAAAATGCGTTTACGGCGGTGGGGACAGCCCTGGCCGAGCCAGAGATCACGACCCAACTGCGCTACAAAGATCACCTGGTGAACCTCGACGCTTTTCCGGTGGGAACAAATCCGGCCCAAATCCGAGCCCAGGTGGAAAAAGCCGAAACCCAGGAACGGATTCGCAAAATTCGCGAGGAACTCGGCAGCAATAAGCTCATCATCTCGGCGGGTCGGGTGGACTATGTCAAAGGCACCAAGGAAATGCTCCTTTGCTATGAACGACTACTGGAACGGCGCCCGGAACTGCAAACCAAGGTGAATCTCGTGGTGGCCGCAGCAAAAGCAGCCTCGGGCATGCGGGTTTATAAAAATGCCCAGAGTGAAATCGAGCGACTCGTGGGACGCATTAATGGTCGCTTTGCAAAACTGAACTGGACACCGATTCTCCTGTTTACCAGTGCTCTTTCTTATGAAGAACTCCTGGGTTTCTTTGGGGCAGCAGATATCGCCTGGATCACGCCCCTACGGGATGGTCTAAATCTGGTCGCGAAGGAATATGTGGTCGCCCATGGCTGTAATGATGGGGTTTTGATCCTTTCGGAATTTGCAGGGTCGGCGGTGGAACTACCGGATGCGATTCTGACCAATCCTTACGCGGCGAAGCGGATGGATGAATCTATCGATGAAGCCCTAGCGATGTCCCTTGAGGAACAGCAACGGCGGATGAAGGGAATGTACCAAGCCATTCAGCGCTATGACGTCCAGCAGTGGGCAAACCATATGTTCCGGGAAGCGAAGGCGGCGGCCGTACTTGGGAAAGAACCGGCCCTCGTGTAAAGCGGATTGCCTGGGTTGTGCTGCGGGCGGTAATTTCTCCCCCAGGATAACCCCGGCAATCCCAAAACCACGACTAACCGCAATTCAAACTGACTCAATTTTTGCTCCGATTCCCAACGGTGACCCATGCGAGATTTTTCAACCATTCAAAAGACAACGTATGATCTGATTATTATCGGTGGCGGCATCAATGGTGCTGGGATCGCCCGGGACGGCGCGTTGCGGGGCCTCAAAACGCTTCTCATTGAAAAAGATGACTTTGCGAGCGGCACCACCAGTTGGTCTACCCGGTTGATCCACGGGGGGCTGCGCTATTTGGAATATTTAGAATTTCATCTGGTACGGGAATCCTTGCACGAGCGGGAAGTCTTGTTACGCACGGCGCCCCACCTAGTGCAACCGCTGCAAATGACGATTCCTCTCTACAAGGGAGCAGCGCGCGGCTACTGGCTGATCCAGGCGGGAATGTTGCTCTATGACATTCTCAGTTTTGATAAAACTGTGCCTTCCCACCGGATGTTGAGTGCCAGCAAATTTAAAAATCTATTCCGCACCGTGCGATCGCCTGATTTAGTCGGTGCGGCCCAATATTACGATGGCCAGGTGGAATACGCTGAGCGGCTCTGTTTAGAAAATGTCCTCGATGCCCAGGCAGCGGGGGCGACGGTGCTCAATTACACCGCTGTCACCACCCTGGAACGGGATACCAATACGGGAAAGATTCAGGCGATCGCCTGCCGTGATCAGCTCACCGGAGAAACCTTCACTGTCCAGACCCAGACCAGCATTGTGGTCAATACTTCCGGCCCCTGGGTCGATGAAGTCTGTCGCTTGGGTCAGGAAAATAATCAACCGAAACCCGTGGGCCAGACCCCGAAGATGGGCGGTACAAAGGGCAGTCATATTGTGGTGGATCCGTTCCCCGGTGCGCCCCAGGCCGCCCTCTATGTGGAAGCGGCCAGTGATAATCGCCCTTACTTCATCATTCCCTGGCTGGGTAAATATCTCATTGGCACCACAGATCTGAAATATTCTGGCAGCCTAGACCACGTCAAGGCCAACAATGACGAAATTGACTATCTTTTGGCGGAAACCAACCGCATTTTACCCACAGCCCAACTGACCCGGGCCGATGTGAAATTTACCTATTCTGGGGTGCGGCCCCTGCCCTATGTGGGGGACAAAAATCCCGGGAGCATCACCCGCAGCCATATTCTCTTTGACCATACCCGCGAAGGGGTCAGTAATCTGATTTCTCTCATTGGCGGTAAGCTCACCACCTACCGGCAAGTGGGCGAAGAAATGGTGGATCTGGTACATCGCAAGTTAAATCGCCCGGTCCCCCCTTGTCCCACCCGCAAAAAATTGCTGCCTGGGGCGATCGCCGCCGATGATCAGGTCATTGAAAAAATGATCCACCGCTACAGCGGCACCGTAGAACGTGCTTCAATTCAGCACTTATTCCGGATTTACGGGGCCAAGGCTCCCGCTGTGCTGGCCCTTGTGGATGACGCCTCTGATTTAGGCGATCGCCTGGTTCCCTATTTACCAGATATCAAGGCCCAGGCCGTTTATGCGGTGCGCTTTGAACTGGCCCAGACCCTAAAGGATATTTGTCGGCGGCGGACCACCCTATCGATGCTGGCAAACTACGGTTATGACGCCTTACCTGCTTTGGTGGATACCCTGCAAACCCATTGCGGTTGGGACGAAACCGAAGGCGATCGCCAAGTGGCCGCCTACAAGACCTTTATCGAACAAAACTGTTTACCAGACTATTGCCTCGAGCCCAAAGGCGATCGCCAACAAGCAGAGGTTTATTCCTGAATTGATTCTTGAATTTGAAAAATCCTTTCCCAAAGCCCTGCGCAGTTTGAGGGGCTAAACACCCAAGATTTCCACTTTTTGATTGCATTGTGACTATCACTTTTTTGAGAAAATAAACAGACACCATGACTTCTACAATTTCTCCCCAAGAAACCCCGACCTTAAATGCCGTTGTCCCTGTGAGGCGTCCAAACCCTGTGAATACAAACCGTAAAACCATCGCAATGTTGGGATCTGGCGCTTGGGGATCGGCCCTCGCTACCCTAGCTGCTGTTAATGACCATGCGCTACGGAT
The DNA here is from genome assembly GCF_055380235.1 of Picosynechococcus sp. NKBG15041c. NCBI lineage: Bacteria > Bacillati > Cyanobacteriota > Cyanophyceae > Chroococcales > Geminocystaceae > Picosynechococcus > Picosynechococcus sp. NKBG15041c. The sequence continues at coordinate 2,481,774 of NZ_AP040363.1, read as the reverse complement.
CTGGTCTCGCCAAGGGGAACTCTCGCTCCAGGCGGCGATCGCTGGCGCCGACATTATTATTTCAGCCATTTCTATGAAGGGGGTGGCGGATGTAGCGGAACAACTCAAGGATCTTTCCCTGCCCAAGGAAACCATTATCGTCACGGCGACCAAGGGCTTAGACCCGAAAACCACCCGTACCCCGTCTCAAATTTGGCAAGAAACCTTCCCCGAAAATCCTGTTGTCGTGCTCTCTGGGCCGAACCTGTCTAAGGAAATTGAAGCGGGTCTCCCTGCCGCCACTGTGGTTGCGAGCACTGATCTTGAGGCCGCCGAAACAGTACAAACAGTTTTTGCTTCTGACTGCTTCCGGGTTTATACCAACAATGATCCCCTGGGGACAGAACTGGGGGGCACGTTGAAAAATGTGATGGCGATCGCCGTGGGGGTTTGTGAAGGGCTCAAGCTCGGTACCAACGCCAAATCGGCCCTGATTACACGGGCTCTGCCAGAAATGATTCGCATCGGCACTCACCTAGGGGCACAACCGGAAACCTTCCTCGGTTTAGCAGGTTTAGGCGATATGCTCGCCACCTGCACCAGCCCCCTCAGTCGCAACTATCGGGTAGGTTATGGTCTGGCTCAGGGTAAAGATTTAGAACAAATTTTAGAAGAGCTCGGCAGCACCGCCGAAGGGGTTAATACAACTGCTGTGTTGATTGCGATCGCCAACCGGGAACAAATCCCCATTCCCATCGCCCGCCAAGTGTATCGACTGCTGAAGGGGAAAATCACCCCGGCGGAAGCGGTGAGTAATCTCATGGAGCGGGACCTCAAGGCTGAAGCTTGTGACCTGTTGGATTAACCTCTCAACTGGAGCACCGTGAAAATCTGGAGGGCGATCGCCCTCTTTTCTTTGCACCATTCTTGGGCAGAAATTATGCTACATTCGCACCATTGTTGCGGGTAATTTAGGGAATTTATGCGGATTAAGATTTGTGGGCTCACCCAGGTAGACCAAGCTCAGGCGATCGCCCAACTGGGGGTGACAGACATCGGCTTTATCTGCGTGAAAAAATCCCCCCGCTATGTTACCGCGGCGCAAATTGCGTCCTTAACTATCGTTTTGCCCGAAACGATTGGGAAAGTCGGCGTTTTTGCCAATCAATCCCTTACTGAAATCCTCGCCACTATTGACCAAGGGGGTTTGACCATAGCCCAGCTCCATGGTGATGAATCCCCGGATTTTTGCCAACAACTGCGCCAACAGCGGCCCAATTTAGAAATGATTAAAGCCCTGCGGATTCGCGATCACCTTTCCTTAGATGCGGCGAAAAACTATGAAGCTGTTGTTGATGCCCTATTGCTGGATGCTTATGATCCCAATCAACTCGGCGGCACAGGCCACCAGCTTAACTGGGATGATCTGCGTCAATTCCGTCCCGCTGTGCCCTGGTTTCTCGCGGGAGGGTTAACCCCAGACAATATTCAAACGGCCCTCAGTCAACTGCATCCCGATGGCATTGACCTCTCCAGTGGTGTTGAAATAAGTCCCGGCATTAAAGACCTCACGAAAGTAGAAGCTCTGATGCGGGCGCTCCAACCGGTCCATGTCTAACGCGAAATTGCCAATTTTCATTCTGCTGGGAGGTAAAAGCCAGCGCATGGGCCGGGATAAAGCCCTTTTACGTCTGGGTGAGCAAACTATCCTAGAGCGTACCCTCAAGATTGCAACGAGCCTCAGTGACGATATTTATCTCCTGACCTCCTGGCGCGATCGCTATCAGTCTTTTTTAAATTCGACCGTCCGTTGGTTGGACGACCCTTACCAAGAGGGGGGGCTTGTGGCCCTGCACCATGGCTTGAAAACTCTGAATCCTTCAGGCTGGATTTTGCTGCTGGCCTGCGACCTGCCCAACCTCGATCAGGGGCAATTAAACCAATGGATCGCGCAACTCGAAACAATCCCTGCAACCACTGCTGCTGCCCTCGTCAATCAGGGGAAATTCTATGAACCCTGTTGTGGTTTCTATCGGGGGACGGCCCAAAGATCCCTCCAGCAATTTATCAACCAAGGAGGCCGTTCTTTCCAAAAATGGTTAGCCACAGTGCCCGTTTTTCCTTTGGCGATCGCCCAGCCGCAGATGCTCTTTAATTGCAATACCCCCGCCGATTTCGCTACCTTGGAGACCCAAGCCTAACTTTTCCCTGCCATGCAACAGACTGCCCTGAATTTGATTGCCATTGGTGTTTTTTTGATGACCATGACCAGCCTTCTGGGGGGGATTTTTCAGCTCTCTCCCTTTGTGCCTGCCAGCATCACCGTGGCGATCATGGCCTTTGCGACGGTAGATACCTTTAATTGGCAGGGGCAGGGCATGACCCTATTCCTCGACCTGTTTACTCCCGCTGAACGGCGTCAGCGCATTTTGCGCCACGAAGCGGGCCACTTCCTTGCAGGTCACCTCCTGGGGATCCCAATTACGGGCTATAGTCTTACCCCCTGGGAAGCACTAAAACAGCAACCAGGGCAAGGAGGCGTTACTTTTGACCTTGAGGCAGTGGAAATATCTCTAAAAAATCCCCAGCAATTGAACTTATTACTCGAACGCCTCAGCACAACCCTCATGGCCGGGATCGCCGCTGAAAATTTGGCTTATGGTCAAGCCTTGGGGGGAGCGGCTGATCGTGCCCAATTACGGCAGCTGCTCGCAAAGTTAGGAATTTCTCCCGGCACCTATCCCCAGCGAGAACAATGGGCCATTCTCCAGGCCAAAAATCTCCTGGAGCGGCACCAGGAAACCTATGAAACCCTTGTCACTGCGATGGGCGATCGCCAACCCCTCGAAGCTTGTTATCAACTATTGCAGCAAGATCCCGCAAGCCCATTGGCGATCGCCACCGCCGAGAAAGATCCCACCGCCTGATATGATTTGTCCTACCTGTCCGTTTAAGATCACCATTCATGTCTAAAAAACATCCTATTGTTGCGGTCACCGGGTCCTCCGGAGCTGGGACCACCACCGTTAAGCGTGCCTTTGAGCATATTTTCCGCCGCGAAAACATCAATCCCGTTGTTGTTGAAGGTGACAGCTACCACAAATACAATCGGGTCGAAATGAAGCGCATGATGGCCCAGGCCTCTGCTGCGGGTAAAAATTTCAGTCACTTTGGCCTTGGGGCAAACGTCCTTGACAAACTCGAAGCCCTTTTTAAAGAATATGGCGAACAGGGCACAGGCCAACAACGCTACTACCTCCACAGCGTCGAAGAGGCAGAACATCACAATGCCCGCCTCGGTGTCGACCGTCAGCCCGGTGAATTCACCCCCTGGGAAGACATCAAAGCCAACAGTGACATGCTCTTCTATGAAGGGCTCCATGGTGGTGCGGTTGGTAACGGTATCGATGTGGCTCAGTATGTAGATCTGCTGGTGGGAGTTGTCCCCATCGTCAACCTAGAATGGATCCAGAAGATTTCTCGGGATAACGCTGAACGGGGCTACAGTGCCGAAACCATCGTCGAAACCATCCTGCGCCGGATGCCCGACTATGTAAACTACATCACCCCCCAATTCTCCCGCACCCACATTAACTTCCAGCGGGTCGCTACGGTAGACACCTCTAATCCTTTCATTACTCGGGATATTCCCACCCCCGACGAAAGTTTTGTGATCATCCACACCAACCGCTGTTTCTACGATCGCTTTACCATCGATTTCCCTTATCTCTTGAACATGATTCCTGGCTCCTTCATGTCCCGCCACACTACCCTGGTGGTCCCCGGTGGCAAGATGGGCTTTGCCATGGAATTGATCCTCTCTCCCCTCATTGACCAAATGGTGGAAGAAGCCCGGAAGCTCCGCTAAATCTAGACAAATATTCTTGCTAGATATGTTCTATTTTTTAATTGACCCCTGCTTTTGGTGGGGGTTTTTTGCTGCCATAAATCATAAAAAAATAAAGCGCTTTATTTTCTCTGGGATCAGCCTGTCGCGTAAGATAGAAACCACTGCGATCTCTCCCCCGTAACCATGGTTTTTGCTTCGACTTCTTCCCCACAACCCCACGATTGGCCATGGATTCAGCGGCGTCTAGAAGAAATAGTTGGTAAAAATGGGGTGGTACGCCGGAAAGAAGAAATCCTCACCTACGAATGCGATGGCCTCAGTGCCTACCGGAAGCGGCCTGCCCTTGTTGTCCTCCCGAGAACCACTGCAGAAATTGCGGCGATCGCCCAATTTTGTCACGAACAGGAAATCCCTTGGGTCGCCCGGGGAGCCGGTACAGGCCTCTCGGGGGGCGCTTTACCCTTAGAAGATGGCATTCTCATCGTCACAGCACGGATGCGGGAAATCCTGAATGTAGATCTCGAAAATCAACAAATCACCGTGCAGCCAGGGGTGATTAACAATTGGGTCACCCAGGCGGTCAGTGGTGCAGGCTTTTACTACGCGCCGGATCCTTCTAGCCAAACGGTCTGTTCTATCGGTGGCAATGTGGCAGAAAATTCTGGCGGGGTCCATTGTTTTAAGTACGGCGTGACCACAAACCATGTTTTAAAGCTCAAGGTTGTGACCCCAACGGGCGAGGTCGTCACCTTGGGGGGCCTCGTGCCGGAGATGCCAGGTTATGACCTGATGGGCGTCTTTGTGGGGTCAGAAGGAACCCTCGGAATCGCCACGGAAATTACGCTCAAAGTCCTCAAGCAACCAGAAGCCGTCTGTGTGCTTCTAGCTGATTACGCCTCCATTGAAGCGGCGGGGAAGTCTGTGGCGGCGATCGTCAGTGCCGGAATTATTCCAGCAGGCATGGAGATTATGGATAACTTCAGCATTAATGCAGTGGAAGACATCGTGAAGCTGAATTGTTACCCCCGTGATGCGGCGGCTATTCTGTTGATCGAAATTGATGGGATGACGGCAGAAATTCACGCTACAAAAGAACGGATTAAAGCTATTTGCCTAGCCCAGGGAGCACGGCAAATTACTAGTGCTAGTGATGCAGAAACTCGGATGAAACTCTGGAAAGGGCGTAAATCAGCCTTTGCGGCGGCGGGCAATATTAGCCCTGATTACTTCGTTCAAGATGGAGTCATCCCCCGGACGAAGTTGGCTGAAGTGTTAACCGAGATTAATGCGATTGGCGATCGCCACGGATACAAAATTGCCAATGTCTTCCATGCAGGGGATGGAAATTTGCACCCACTAATCCTCTACAACAGCGCCATTCCTGGGGATTTGGAAGCTGTAGAAAAAGTCGGTGGTGAAATCCTCAAGCTCTGCGTCGCGAAGGGAGGTAGTATTTCTGGAGAACATGGCATTGGCGCTGACAAAAAAATGTACATGCCAGATATGTTCAATGATGCGGATCTAGAAACCATGGGCTATGTGCGCAATGCTTTTAACCCCAAGGGCCTCGCCAATCCTGGCAAACTATTTCCGACCCCCCGTACCTGTGGCGAATCGGCAAAGATGACAAATGTGAGCGACTGCAAAGACGCAGAGGTATTTTAGCGGGGTAGCACAAATCCTTTGCGCGCCAGTTGACTCCGCAGGGCCTGGATCATCACATAATCAAGGGTATCTTTGGCCGCTTCATCGGTGGGTAAGGTGCTGAGATAGCTTTCCCGTTGGGCTGTGAGGTCACGAATTTGGGCTTGAATGTCTTCCCGTTCTGCTTGGGTATTGGTGATGTAGGCTTCCTGTTCGGCCAAGCTTAAGCCCTGCAATTCCTCCGGTAGAGCCGTTTCTTCGAGGGTTTCGAGGCTCACTTCTGCTTCGGCGATCGCATCGACAAGATCCCAAGAACTATTGCGGTAGTAGGCAGAACTTTTAGCAATGCTCCGGGAGACCGAAGCGGCGCCGGCGTTGTCATCCTGCATTAACTGTCGCTCTAAACCTTGCTCACCCATAGCGCCATAGGGAAGATACGTTTGGTTGAGTTCGTCGTTAAGGCGGCGAATATCATCATCATAGGGGGTTGGTGGAATCACCACGGCCCGGTCTTGATCGATGTTGAAGTTAGCACCATTGGCTAGCTCTGCCCCAGCGGCCCATAGATCCCGCTCGACACTTTCGGCATTACCGCAATAAATTGTATTGACGAGGACATCTGCGCGTTTGGCCAGGTTTGCTGCCTCAGCCCAATTCACGCGTCCTTGGTCAAAAGGTTCATTCCCCGCAATAAAAATGGCTCGAAAATTGTCCGGATCATTATCCCAACTAAGTTGATTAATTGCATCTTGAATGACCCAGCCGCTGTATTCCTGGCCGCCATTGGTGCGGATGGTAAACAACGCTTCCGAAACCCCATCTAACTCTGTTGTGAAATCCGTAAGCTGGCGGTTAAAGCCTTCATCGGCGGGCAGTGAGTCATTGCCGTAGTGGTACAGGGCCACCTCCAGATTTGGCAGTTCGCCATCTTTGCGCACATCGGTCAGGGCATTGACCACTGTCCATAACTGCCGTCGGGTCTGGTCGATTAGGCCATCCATGCTATTGCTGGAATCGAGAAGAATGGCGATTTGGATTGTGGGTTTTTCTGCGGCCCAAACGCCCCCGGTGATCAAGGTGAGGCTAGTGGCGATCGCCCCGACAGATAAGGCATGTCGTATATGAAACATTTTGCTTCCCCTCTCAAAATGCGTAGAAGATTTTAAAAAGATGCAAATGGGTAGAAAACTTTTTTGACGCTCTCCCTCCGACGTTAGCATTCATTGTTTTGTTCAACCCAGAAATTTTTCTTTAGATAATTTGCGTTTCTTAAACTTCCTAGAGGGAGAAACAGCAATTGTGATCGGAGGTGGTAAAGGCGATAGACTGAAGGCTGTATTTATTTACGAGATTGGCCCGTCCCTATGAGTCTGTTTGCGGAACCCCCCATCATCCCCGATTGTGCCTGGAAACGTCCCATTGGTTTGGGCTGGGATCAACCCTATACCGTCCGTTATGCCAGTAATTTGGATGATGGCCCGTGGCATGGGATGCCTTTAGGGGGATTTGGGGCAGGTTGTATTGGGCGATCGCCTAGGGGAGACTTTAATCTGTGGCATCTCGACGCGGGGGAACACACGTTTCGCAATGCTGGTGCTTGTCAATTTAGTGTTTTTGAGCAACCCGAAGGGGAAGTTGCCCAAGCCTATGCCATGGGTACTATGGCCCCAGAAGATGGCAGCCTCGACAGTTGGCAGTGGTATCCCACCGAAAAAGGCACCTATGCTGCCCTCTATCCCCGCAGTTGGTACAAGTATGAAGGGGTTTTCCAAGCAGAGATTACCTGCGAGCAATTTTCGCCGATCATCGCCCAGAGCTACCAGGAAACCAGCTACCCGATCGCTGTTTTTGAATGGACGGCCCATAACCCCACCGATAAGCCAATCACGATTAGCATCATGATGACCTGGCAGAATATGGTGGGCTGGTTCACGAAGGCCACCAAAGCACCGGAGGTGGTATTGCGAGATGATGGTTCTCCGGTCTATGACTACCAATCCCGCTGGGGAGACAGCACCGGAAACCTAAACCAATGGGTGCAAGACCGTTATCGGGTAGGCTGCCTGTTGAATCGGGTGCGTCCCCACGACGAAATCAGCGAGGGGGAAGGGCAGATTTGCTTTGCGACGGTGACCAATCCGACCTTGGAAGTTTTCTATCACAACCGCTGGAATCCGGTGGGAGATGGCCGCGATGTGTGGGATTATTTCGCGGGGAATGGCTCCTTACCCGATGTGGAAGATGAAACCCCCGCGGCCCCTGGGGAACAAATCGCCGGGGCGATCGCCGTGCGCTTTACAATCCGTCCCGGAAAAACCAAGAAGATTCCCTTTTTTCTGGCTTGGGATCTGCCGGTCATGGAATTCGCCCAAAATATCACCTACTTCCGGCGTTACACAGACTTTTTTGGTCGCAGTGGCAATAATGTCTGGACGATGATTCGCACGGCAATGAAACACAGCGATCTCTGGAAAGAACGAATCGCCGAGTGGCAAAAACCGATCCTCGATCGCCCGGATCTTCCCGATTGGCTGAAGATGGCACTGTTTAATGAACTGTATCTCTTGGCCCAAGGGGGCAGCCTCTGGACGGCGGCGACGGAGGATGATCCGGTGGGGCAGTTTGGGGTGCTGGAATGTTTAGATTATTGCTGGTACGAAAGCCTCGATGTGCGGATGTATGGCTCCTTTGCGCTGATGATGCTCTGGCCTCGTCTGGATAAGGCCGTGCTGGAAGCTTTTGCCAGGGCGATTCCCAGTAGTGATGCTAAACAGCGGATGATCGGCTACAACAAAACTATGGCAACGCGCAAAGTGGCCGGGGCAACCCCCCACGACCTGGGGGCCCCCAACGAGCATCCTTGGGAAGCGACTAACTATACTGCCTATCAGGACTGCAACCTCTGGAAGGATTTGGGATCAGATTTTGTCTTGCAGGTGTACCGGGATTTTGTGATGACGGGGGCTGAAGATACGGAATTTCTCTGGAGTTGCTGGGAGAGTATCGTCACGGCGTTGGATTATCTAAAAACCTTTGACTTAGATGGGGATGGCATCCCGGAAAATGGTGGCGCGCCGGATCAGACCTTCGATGATTGGAAACTCAAGGGGATCAGTGCCTATTGTGGCGGGTTATGGATTGCGGCCCTAGAAGCGGCGATCGCCATGGCGAAAATTCTCCAGGAACGCCCCAGTCACTTTGAGGAGCACCAAAATCAAGTGGCCCCAGCGGAGTTTACCCAGGCGATCGCCACCTACCAAAGTTGGCTCGACCAGGCCCGGCCCCTTTACCAAGAACGCCTCTGGAATGGTAGTTATTACACCTTAGACACAGGAAGTAATTCCCGGGTGGTGATGGCAGATCAGCTGTGCGGTCAGTATTATGCCCAACTACTGCAACTGCCCGATGTGAATCCCCAGGAACGCACCCAGACAACGTTGAAAACTATTTATTCAGCCTGTTTTGAGAAATTTCATGGGGGGCAATTTGGGGCAGCAAACGGCTTGAATCCTGATGGTTCTCCCGAAAAAGAAAACGATACCCACCCCCTGGAAGTGTGGACAGGGATTAACTTTGGTATCGCTGCTTTCATGATTCGCAACAGTATGAAAATGGAAGCTTTACGGATGGTAGAAGCAGTTGTCACCCAAGTGTATGACAATGGTTTACAGTTTCGTACCCCTGAAGCAATCACCGCTAATGGTACATTCCGGGCTTGTCACTATCTTCGGGCCATGGGCATTTGGGCGATTTATGAAGCTTTAGGGGAATCTCCCTGCTAGGTTTGGGGCGATCGCCGACCAGAATAGAAATAGAGTGGCTTGCTTTCGTCCTTCCTCTCTGAAGCTCATCCCCTGCACCGATGAAAATATTCCCTTTCATCCCACCCCTGATCTATCTGTGTGCCGTCTTGGTATCTACCTTGGGCTTAAGCGTGATGTTGGGTTGGTACTGGCGGCTCCCTAGTTTAATTCAGCTCCATCCCACTTTTGTCCCGATGCAGTTCAACACGGCCCTGGGCTTTGTTCTGTTGGGCACTGGTTTGTTGTTGCTGTCATGGCAGAAAAAGGTGGCGATCGCTTTAGCCATCTGTGTGCTGATTCTGGGGGGCGTGACCCTGATGGAATATGCATTTGGGCTAAATCTTTTCCTTGATGAGCTGTTTATGCGTCACTATATTGTCGTCGCGACTTCCCATCCAGGGCGTATGGCCCCCAATACGGCCCTCTGCTTTGTGTTGAGCGGTCTAGCACTACTGTTAATTGCGAATCCTGGGTACAGACATAATTTGTTGGGGGGCAGTTTTTTCGGGGCTTGGGTGATGGGTTTAGGGACTGTTGCTGGCCTGGGCTATGTCTCAAATATTGAAACAGCCTATGGTTGGGGAAAGTTGACCCAGATGGCGCTACACACCTCCGGTGGTTTTATGCTGGTGGGTTTGATGTTGATTCTTCAAGCACGGGAACTGAGTCTCAAAATCCACCAAAAAGTTTCGGATTTCTTCTTCCCACTCACCTTGTTATGGTTGGGTTTAACGTTGACAGTGGCCCTGTGGCAAGCTTTTTTTTCGAAGAAACTGATGCTCTTTGAGACCTCCCAATGGGAGCGATTAGCCCATCCCCTTGCTTTGGGGGTCTTGATTTTAGGGGGGTCTTTGTCGATTGTTTTGGCGATCGCCGTATGGTTTGCCATTCGACTCCAGACCCAAGTCGAAGCTTTAAAAAAAGCCCAGAAAAAAATTTTGCGATTAAATCAACAACTCGAGGAACTCTCCTACCAAGATGGGCTGACCAATATTGCCAATCGCCGTTTTTTCGACATCATCCTAACGAAAGAATGGCAACGGGCATTTCGATACCACTATCCCTTGGCTTTAATCATGATCGACATCGATTTTTTTAAAGCCTATAACGACTACTATGGCCACCAAAAAGGGGATGAATGTATCCAGAAAGTCGCAGCAATCATCAACTCCATGGCCCGACGCACCACGGATTTAGCTGCCCGCTATGGGGGGGAAGAATTTATTTTGCTGCTCACTAATATAGACCGCGCTGGGGCGGAAACTGTAGCCCAGGATCTGACCCAGGCCGTGGCCCAGGCAGAGATTCCCCACCCTAAATCAACCATTAGCAACTATGTGACGGTCAGTATCGGTATCCATGTGACCCAGCCTAATTTTCAGGGGGATATGGGACATTTCATTTTTCAGGCAGACCAAGCCCTATACCAGGCGAAGCGGGCTGGACGCAATCGAACGATTGTGGCTGGTTAAATATTGTTCATTTTGGCTTGAACTTCAGCGGCGCGACTAGACCAGCGCACCAAAAGAGCGGCTAAACGCTCGTGATTGTGACGAACAAAGCCTGTGTCAGGGTCTTCTTCCATGATGTTAGCGATGACGACCCGTCGCCGCAGTCTCGCCACTTCTTCTCGGTCGAGAAATACAGGGTGGGAGCGCTCCAGGGCATATTGACGGAGAGCTTCTTCAGAGGGCGATCGCTGGTGTACTAAGACCGCATCAAAGAGTTTTTTGCCGCAGGCGCGGTCAATGGCCTTGATATGGTCGGCGACGGTGTAACCATCGGTTTCTCCCGGTTGGGTCATAATATTGCATACATAAATCCTGGGGGCACGGCTACGGGCGATCGCCTCGCGGATTTCGGGCACGAGTAGATTGGGGATAACACTGGTATACAAGCTTCCCGGCCCCATAATGATAAAGTCTGCTTCTTCAATCGCCTTAATCGCAGCGGGTAATGCCGGGGGATTCGCAGGGGTGCAGCCCATCTCAACAATATGCCCTCCCGCTTCTGGAATATTCGATTCCCCTTCAATGACACGACCATCGGCTAGCCTTGCCCATAGTTTCATGTCGCTGAGGGTTGCTGGAAACACTTGCCCTTGAATCGCTAACACCTTAGAACTTGCTAAGATTGCCTGTTCTAAGTCTCCGGTAATCTCGCTCATCGCCGTCAGAAACAAATTACCAAAGCTGTGGCCCACCAGACCATCTCCGGCCTTGAAACGGTATTGAAACAGCTCGGTGAGTAGTTTTTCTTCGTCAGCAAAAGCCGCTAAACAGTTCCGAATATCTCCGGGGGGCAATACCCCAATTTCTCGACGTAGTCGCCCGGAGGAACCGCCATCATCGGCCACGGTCACCACGGCAGTGATATTGCTACTGTACTTCTTTAGCCCCCGCAGCAGGGTAGATAAACCCGTGCCCCCACCAATAGCGACAATTTTTGGGCCTTTATTGAGGCGGCGATGGTTATGGAGCATATCGATTAACTCTTCATCCCCATCGGGATTCAGGGCCGTGGTTATGGCGCCAAAGGTACGGTTTTGTCCCCAAAAAATGAGACCTAAACCCAAGGCGATCGCAATTGGCCCAGAAATATTACGGGGGATCACTGTCGATAACCACTGGAGGAAAATCCCCACGAGGGTCATGAGGCGAGAGACTGGGGTGAGATTGAGCCATACTGCCAGTCCCAACACCGTAAACAACACTCCTAGGGCGCTCATGAGAAGCCAACGTTTAACCGAGAGCCCTGGCATCATCCATTTCAGCCAGTGACTGAGATGATGTTGCGTCCAATTTTTGGTTGCGTCCATCGGCCGCACTTGGGCCTGGAGATGTTTTTGGACTGTACGGCGGAAGGGGTTAATCAACATAGTTTTGTATGGTGGAACGACGGCAGCACTCTCAGAAGAGGTACCTTCGGGGCGAGGAAAAAAAGCACACCCAAAAGATCAAACAGGAAAAGTGACCATTTTTTATCAAAATCTTGAAGATTTTCCTTTAGGTCTACCATAGGTGGGAATGGCGATTCTGAATGTAACAAACCCCACGTTCTCTCTCCTCCAAGGGGACTGGTTCCGAACTTTTAGGTTCCTGTACCAATGAGTATAGGTATTTGCCCGGTGCCTTCAAGAGAAAATTAACCCCGCAAGTTTAAGAAAAACAGAAGAAATATATCCATAAATTACTTTTTAGTGATATATTGATATTTAACGGCAGACTTAGTCACTCAGTTGCTGTTCTTCGATACCATGCTCTTTCGTCAACTTTTCGATCACGAAACCTATACCTACACCTACCTCGTTGCCGATTTTGACAGTAAAGAAGCGGTCTTGATTGATCCGGTCATTGAGCAGGTAGAGCGGGATCTCAAGTTACTACGGGAGTTGGGTTTGACCTTGAAATATTCCCTAGAAACCCATGTCCATGCAGATCATGTGACAGGCACAAGTCGGCTCCGGGAAGAAACGCACTGTTTAGGTGTCGTTCCTGAGGGGGCAGAGGTCGCCTGCGCTGATCGTTCCATTGCTGATGGAGAGGTGCTAACAGTTGGTCGCATTGAAATTCAGGCGATCGCCACCCCAGGCCATACTGATAGCCACATGGCCTTTTTAGCCAATGGTACTCACCTCTTTACGGGGGATGCCCTATTTATTCGAGGCTGTGGCCGGACGGATTTCCAGAGTGGTGATGCGGGAACCCTCTACGACTCGATCCAAAAATTATTCAGCCTCCCCCCTGAAACCCTCGTCTATCCAGGCCATGATTACCGGGGACACCAGGTTTCCAGTATCGCCGAAGAAAAAGCCTTTAACCCCCGTCTCAAGGGCGATCGCCAAGACTTTATTCACCTGATGAATAATCTCAACCTGCCCGACCCGACAAAAATCATGGAAGCTGTGCCCGCAAACCAAGCGTGCGGCAATGTCTAGTTCTTTTTCCCCTGTGTAAGAGGGCGATTTTTCCCGAAGACTCCACTCAATTTTTTGAATTTCTTTATTTTTTATTGCAATGACAACTATTCAGCGGCAATTACTTGAACTTTCCCCTGCCGAATTTACCACCCAGGTAAATTCTCCCAATACCGTCGTTTTTGATGTGCGTGAACAGGCTGAATATGCCCGGGAACATGTGGCCGGCGCACAAAATATCCCCCTATCTCGCTTAACCCTCGAAACAGTTCCCCAGACCACAAAAAATGTAATTCTCTATTGTCAAAGCGGCAATCGTTCCCGGCGGGCGGCGGATTTATTCTTTGCGGCAGGTTATGACCAAGTGGCTCACTTCGACGGTGGGTTTATGGCCTGGAAAGAAGCGAACTTGCCCTACAACGAAAACAAAAAAGCCCCCTTGCCAATGATGCGCCAGGTGCAGATTGTTGCCGGGGGCCTAGTCCTTACCGGAACTCTGTTGAGTGCTTTGGTCTCCCCCTGGTTTTTGCTTCTCACTGGATTTGTCGGTGGCGGCTTGATGTTTGCCGGATTCACGGGCTTCTGCGGCATGGCAAATCTCTTGGCCCACCTTCCTTACAACCAGGTCAAATAAATTTAACAAACGACACAGCACCCCACCTTGGCTGGGGGCTTTTTTTGGGAGGACATGGGCACGATGTTGATGCAGCTTTTGGGCTATTTTCTAGCGGCCTGTATTGGAGTCAGTTTGGGTTTGATGGGTGGTGGCGGTTCGGTATTGGCGGTGCCGATCTTGGTTTATGTGATGGGAGTGGAGCCGAAAAGTGCGATCGCCATGACACTTTTCATTGTGGGCATCGTTAGTTTTATCGGTTTAGCCCCCCACTGGCGTCAGGGTAATATCAACCTCAAAAAAGCAGGAATTTTTGGCTCGGCAACCATGGTTGGGGCGTTCCTGGGGGCTCAGTTAACCCGCTTGCCATTTATTACGGGCACAGTGCAGTTAGTCTTGTTTGCCATAATGATGTTACTGGCGGCAGTGTTTATGGTCCGGAAAAGTAGTCAGGCGATCACCCACCCTGCCAACGAACCAACCCTGGCGGATTATCCTGTCCCAGTGTGTCGGTATTGTTGGCTCTGGCTCCTCACGGAAGGTTTGGGCATTGGGGTTTTAACCGGTTTAGTCGGTGTTGGGGGTGGCTTTGCCATTGTGCCGGCCCTGGTGCTCCTCGGCAAAACAGAGATGAAAGAAGCCATTGGCACATCGCTCATGATTATTGTGATGAATGCGATCGCCGGATTTGTCGGCTACCTTGGCCAAGCCGATGTGACCCTTGACTGGCCCCTGATGGTAAATTTCACCTTTGTTGCTAGCCTCGGGATCCTTGGGGGCAGCTATAGCACTCGGTACTTTAATCCCAAGCAACTACAAAAAAGTTTCGGCTATTTTCTGCTCGCCGTCGCCGCCTTTATTCTTTTCCAACAGCGCGATCGCCTACCCCGGATCACCACAACAGAACCAACTCCGACCATGGCCCAAGGTTATACCCCAGCCCGCGAACGGTAAACCGAAACCCCACGATTGCCGATCACCCCACCTGAGAATGAAGCTGGGCAGAATATGGCACAATGGGCAGGTTGAATTTTCTGCAATTAAGTAAACGGACCTCCTGTGAACATGTCTGCGCATCTTGAGTGGCTTACCCGTGGCACCAGTGAAATTTTCCCGGATAATTCGGATGAAAATTTAACAAAAGTGCTCCAGACAGGCGATCGCCCCCTGAGAGTGAAACTGGGGATCGATCCGACGGGGGCGGATCTGCACTTGGGCCACAGTATTCCATTCCGAAAATTGCGTGCCTTTCAGGATGCAGGCCACACAGCCGTGGTGATTATTGGCGATTTTACCGCCCAGATCGGCGACCCCACCGGCAAATCCGAAGTGCGCAAACAGCTCAGTGCCGCCGATGTACAACGTAACGCCGAGACCTACCTCGAACAGCTGCGCCCGATCCTCGATTTTGACACTCCAGGCCGCTTAGAAATTCGCTACAACTCCGAATGGCTCCAAGATCTCGATTTAGCAAGAATCCAGGCACTGCTGGCGACCATGACCGTCCAGCAGATGCTGGCCAAGGAAGGGTTCGCCAAGCGCTACCAGAGCGAAAACCCCATTTACATCCATGAATTTCTCTATCCCCTGATGCAGGGCTATGACTCTGTGGCCGTCGATGCGGATGTGGAATTAGGGGGCACTGACCAGAAATTTAATATCGCCGTGGGCCGAGATCTCCAACGGCACTTTGGTAAAAAGCCCCAATTTGGCCTACTCTTGCCGATCTTGATTGGCACCGATGGCAAGGAAAAAATGTCCAAGAGCCTCAATAACTATGTGGGTCTCAAGGACAACCACCACACCATGTACCAAAAGCTGCAAAATACCCCCGATAGCTTACTGAAAGATTATTTCGAGTTGCTGACCAACTGCGACCTCCAGACCTTGCCAGAAAATCCCCGGGAGCAGCAGAAGTTCCTCGCCCGGGAAATTGTCACCCAGTTCCATGGGGCGGCAGCGGCAATCGATGCCGAAAAAGCAGTGCAGGATGTGGCGGCGGCGAATATTCCTGAGTTCTCCCTGGGTGCGGTGGCATTTCCTTCGCCTCTGTTTTACATTTTGGGTGCCTCTGGGCTCTGTGCCAGTGGCGGTGAAGGTCGCCGGCAAATCAAAGGCGGGGCTGTACGCCTCGATGAAGAACGAATTACGGATATGAATCTTGCTTTCGAGAACCCTGAACAATTGGTGAATAAGGTGCTGCGGGTCGGTAAGAAAAAATTTGTCCGCCTCGTCCCCTAGGCGATCGCCTTTTGGGAAATCCCCATTTCGTAAATAGTTGTAACATTTCCGTGGGTTCCCGGAAAAAATTCTGCGACGGGGGACAGACAACGCGATACCCTAGTTTGAGTCAAAAATTTTAAGATCCTTTTTATAAATCCTGTTGATATGACCGCTGAGACCCCCACAAAACGCACCGTGCGCATCGGCTCCCGCAAAAGCCAACTGGCCCTTGTTCAAACTTACTGGGTCCGGGATGAGCTGCAGAAAGCCTACCCTGACATCACCTTCGAAGTCCAAACTATGGAAACCCAAGGGGATAAGGTGCTAGATGTGGCCCTCTCCAAAATTGGTGACAAAGGCTTGTTTACCCAGGAGCTGGAGGACGGAATGCTCAAGGGGGAAACAGATTTTGCGGTGCATTCCCTCAAGGATTTACCAACAAATTTACCAGCAGGGCTGATGCTCGGTTGTGTGACAGAACGGGTTGATCCGGCGGACGCTCTCGTGGTTCATGAGCAGCACAAAGATAAAAAGCTCGAAACCCTACCTGCAGGAGCAGTAATTGGGACATCCTCGTTGCGGCGTCTGGCCCAACTGCGGCACCATTTCCCCCACTTAGAATTCAAAGATATCCGAGGAAATGTCAACACCCGTTTGGCAAAATTAGACGGGGGCGAATATGACGCGATTATTCTGGCAGCGGCAGGTTTGCAACGGCTCGATTTTGGCGATCGCATTCACCAGCTGATTTCCAGCGATATTTCCCTCCATGCGGTGGGCCAAGGGGCCTTGGGCATCGAATGCCGCGATGGGGATGAAGAAATCCTCGGTTTACTGCGCCCCGTCCTCGAACATGCGGAAAGCCGCGATCGCTGCTATGCAGAACGGGCTTTCTTGCGCCAGTTGGAAGGGGGCTGCCAAGTGCCCATCGGTGTCAATACGGCCATTGAAGGCGATCGCCTCACCCTCGTGGGCATGGTCGCCAGCCTCGATGGTCAAACATTGATTCGCGACGAAGTTAGTGGTAGCCGGGCTGATGCCGAACAACTGGGGATTGACTTGGCTCAAAAGGTCACTGCCCAGGGCGCCGCGACAATCCTTGCTGAAATTAACGCCGCCAACCGCGCCTAGAAGCACTTTTTTAGATCTTTAAATTATGCGAAGGATCCCTCCTGGAAGATGGAGGGATTTGTTTTAGGTTCAGACCTGGGGCTCTGGTCGGTCTTCTGGAATTTCAGGCGATCGCAGTTGGTTATGCTGCCCATAGCCCAGTTGCGTTAACGTCTCAATGTCTCCTTTCTGACTTTGAGATTGACTAGATGTTGACAGCTCAGCTGTTGTTTTTCGTTGTTGTTTGAGTTTTGATTGACGTCCCATGGTGATTCTTTTTGTGTAATTTCAGTAAAATTTTTGGCCCAGGCCGAGGCAAGAATCGACGCTCCTTAAAGTTTTAAAGAAGTCTTGAAAAAATCAATTGCCGCTGTTCCTCAGATACGCATAATAGAAAAGAGGGCTTGCCAAGGCAGATATAAACAGCTTGGGGCGCGTAAACAGCCGCTACCTCGACAAGCATTCTAGGAAATTGGCACAATGGTAGTTCAGTGCCGCATTTCCTAGAAAAATTTTAACCCTGTCTCCGGAGGCTTGGTGAATTCTCATCTTTCTTCTGTTTGGAACGTCCCCCAGTTACCGCTGACCGAACGGTTTTCCAATGATGGCAGCCTCAGTATCCGGCCTGCGACCCTTGATGATGCTCGTTCTTTAGCGACAGTGCTTACCCATAGTTTTCATCATCATGAACATCCTTGGCGGTGGCTGACTCCCGTGTTGCGCTTGGGCGTCTATGAAGACCTCTGTCACCGCCTCAAGCACCAAAAAGAACATCACGCCTGCTTTGTGGCTGCCCTCCAGACTGGCAATACCCAAGAAGTGGTAGGGTCTGTAGAAATCTCGGTGCGCTATCTCGACGCCCTGGCGATCGCCCCAACCAGAGCCCCTTATATTGCCAATTTAGCCGTTAATCCCGACTATCGACGTCTTGGCATTGCCCGAAAATTATTAGCCCGTTGCGAAACCCAAGGGCGCTACTGGAACTACAACAGTGTGGCGCTCCATGTTTTAGAAAATAATGAAGCGGCAAAACAGCTCTACCTCAGTTGTGGGTATGATATTAAATATGCCGAACGTCCCCTCACTGCTTGGTTGTTACGTCGTCCTCGTCGTCTCTTTGTTCAGAAAGATTTGGCTGTCTAGAAAAGTACACTTGCCGTTGTCGTCTCTCCTACTAACCGGCGATCGCCCTTACTTATTGAGCTATGGGTTCTCCGTCTTCCTTTCCTCCAGAAATTATGTTGTCCCCCTTAGACAAAGATACGATCTTGGCTCAACTCAAGGAGGGAAACTTATTAATGGTCAATCCCCGTCGGCGCAATGGTTTGATTTTACGTAAAACGTACCACGGTGATTTTGCTGGCCCTGGGGCGATCATTGGCGGTGTTTTCGATCAAGATGTCGAGCAGATTATTCCAGTTGGCTCCCTTTCCCTCTTGGTACCGACCCCAGGCCCAGAACGGGAAAAAGCCTATCTCATTCGACGACAATGGGTGCGATTGCTCCAGCAAATCACTGAGAAGCCCGTGCCTGAAGATCGCGCCCAAGTCATCCTCAATCAATTTGAGCATTGGTTTGACCTAGACACTGCCGCTCAGCTTACCGATGAGGTATTCGCAGATCTCGTGGGTGTACTTCCCCAGACGATCGCCAGGGTCCGCAATCGAGTGAACCGTTCTGAAATTTAGACATACCACTGTGAAATGTTCAGTGATCGATTGTGCTTAATTGCAACTTTCAGCGATGATGGGATAGAGTCGTACCATCAGGAGGAGGGCTTGCATGGGGGTTGTTTTCCCAAACCAGCAGGCGATCGCCGAAACTTTAGCCCTACTGGAATATTACAGCTTCGAACTAGAGGGTCAAAGCCCGGCGATCGCCCTTGATCAATGGCTAGGCCAGAGCCCGATCGCTTGGGTTCGGCTCGCGGTTCTCGAAGCCCTCTACCGGGGTCGTTACAAAAAAATTTCTGTGACGGCGATTCTGCGGGTTTGGCAAAAACGAGGGAGCCCCCAGGTACAATTTAACCCCGAATTCGAGCGGCTTATTTGTGCAGAGTTACCCCCGGCGAAAGTGTGGACTGCCCTGGCCCTCACTTCACCCCCCCCAGAAGCTCTGATCCATCAAGAAATTGCTGCTTTTTCGCCGCCCCCTGACCTAGCTGATTCCGGAGCCTACCAAAAACTAAAGGCGATCGCCACCCAGCAACAGCACTAAAAAACCCTAGCAACATACTAGGGTTTCTGGGGAAATCAGCGGAGTGAGTTGAGAGCTGATTTCCAGACTATGCGCTAAAAATCACCCAATCATTTCTAAAGTTCTTTATCAATCGCCGCGGCGAGGGTCGTCTTGGGTACAGCACCAACGACCATATTGACCTTTTTACCCCCTTTGAAAATCATGAGGGTGGGGATGCTTCGAATACCATACTCGCTGGCAACACCAGGGTTTTCATCGGTATTGAGTTTGAACACCTTGATTTGATCTTGGTATTGTTCGGCGATTTCCTCCACAACGGGAGCAACCATACGGCAGGGGCCGCACCAAGGGGCCCAGAAGTCGACGAGTACAGGGACGTCACTTTCGAGAACTTCTTCCTGAAAGGTTGCATCTGTAACTGCGGCAGTTTTTGACATGCCTCTAAATTCCTAATTTATACAAGATTTTTCGAAGGATACCTGAGAATCTTAGCATAAAGCTCCAGGCCCAATTAGAAACTTTCTTGAAAATGATAGAAAATTTTGCGTTTTCCCTTTTCCGAAAAGGGGGGAAAGCAATGTTAGGATATAGCGAGCTTTTTCTCGTCTGAGATTCTTTCCCTAAGCTCCCATCGGCACTGACCTTGCCCTCCATTGACCTGACAGTATCAATGATGGGTGACGGTGAGTCTGCTCCAATGGAATGGATGAACGACAAAAAAAACGCCCGAATACTATGGCGATTCGGACGAAGTATGGTGTGAGGAGTGAACAAAAACTTTCATTATTTATCGCAAAAGTTTTTGCCCACTTCTATTGTAGGGGAAAAAAGAGCGTTTGTTCAGGCTCTTGAGAAGAGCGGTGAAATTTCTTTAAACGGCTTCAGTTAACGGGTTTAACCAGCAGGAAAAGGCATATTTTTGAGCAGTGGTGAGGCAGATATAACGATGCGCATTTTGGTACTCAGTTGGGAGTTTCCCCCCCGGGTAGTAGGGGGAATCGCGCGCCATGTGGGGGAGCTATATCCAGAAATTGCCAGTCTTGGCCATGAAATTCATATTTTGACGGTGGCCACAGGATTAGCCCCAGCCTATGAAATTGTAGAAGGACTCCATGTGCATCGGGTGACGGTACCAGACCATGAGGATTTTTTTCAGTGGGTCACTGCTATGAATCGAGAAATGCTCGCCTATGGTGTGGCTTTTTTGGAAAAAACAGGCCTCTGCGGGTTAATCCATGGTCATGATTGGTTAGTTGCAGATGTGGCGATCGCCCTCAAGCATCAGTTCAAAATTCCCCTTTTAGCGACCATCCATGCCACGGAATATGGCCGTCACAATGGTATCCACACGGACACCCACCGCTACATTGCTCGCAAAGAAAAAATGCTCAGCCACGAAGCTTGGCGGGTCATTGTTTGCAGTCAGTATATGCGCCATGAATTGGAGCGGGCTTTGCAGACCCCCTGGCAAAAAATTGATGTGATTTTTAATGGGATTCGCCCAGAAAAGAAACAACCTGATATCACTTTTGATCGACAAGCTTTTCGTCGCCGTTTTGCCGCTGATGATCAACGCATTGTTTATTATGTGGGGCGCTTAACCTACGAGAAAGGGATTAACGTTCTCCTAAGTGCGGCCCCTCGAGTCCTGGAAGTGATGCGGGGGAAAGTACGGTTTGTGATTATCGGCGGTGGCAATAGCGATCGCCTCAAGGAACAGGCCTGGAATCTGGGGATCTGGGAGCAGTGCAATTTCACTGGGTTTATGTCCGATGAAGATTTAGATAAATTCCAAACGATCGCTGACTGTGCTGTATTTCCCAGCCTGTATGAACCCTTCGGGATCGTCGCCCTCGAAAGTTTTGCGGCGCGTGTCCCGGTGGTTGTATCCAATACGGGTGGGTTGCCGGAGGTGGTTACCCACGGAGAAACGGGCATTGTCACCTACGCAAATGTGGCCAGCTCCCTCGCCTGGGGAATTTTGGAAGTGCTCCAGCATCCAGAATATGCCAAGACTTTGGTGGAAAATGCCTATGCCGATCTGCCCCGACGTTTTAATTGGGCAAAGTTGGCGATCGCCACCGACAAAGTCTACCAGCGCATTGTCCAAGAGCGGGCTGAAGTGCTTTGGGAATAGGGGTGGCCCTAGCCCAAAAAGAGCTTGTAGGCGGGGTTTTGATTTTCATCCCAGTAGCGATAACCCAGTTGATCGAGGAACATCTGCCACTGAGCCATTTCAGCCGGAGGGACTTGGACGGCGATCGCAATGCGACCATAATCAGACCCATTGTTGCGGTAATGAAAACCGCTGATGTTCCAATGGGGACTCATGGTCTCGACAAATTTCATCAAAGCCCCCGGATATTCCGGAAATTCAAAACGATAAAATAACTCGTTATCTGCGAGGGAACTGTGGCCGCCCACCATATGACGTAGGTGCAACTTTGTTAGCTCATCGTCCGTTAAATCAAGCGTTTTAAAGCCATTTTCTTCAAAAGTTTGGGCGAGGGTTTTGATTTCGCTGCGGTTGGAAATTTGGATCCCCACAAAAATATGCGCTTCCCTCTGGTCGGCGATGCGATAGTTGAATTCTGTCAGGTTACGATTCCCCATACAGCGACAAAACTTTCGCAAACTGCCCGCTTCTTCGGGAATGGTCACCGCAAAAATGGCCTCACGCCCTTCCCCTAGTTCCGCTCGTTCCGCCACAAACCGCAGGCGATCAAAGTTCATGTTCGCGCCACAGGCCACGGCCACCAAGGTTTGATCCGTGATTCCTTCCCGTTCCACATAGGCTTTCATGCCGGCGATCGCCAAAGCCCCAGCAGGCTCCAAAATAGAGCGGGTATCTTCAAAGACATCTTTAATCGCTGCACAGGTGTCATCAGTGGAGACCAAAATCACTTCATCCACATAGTCTTGGCAGAGGCGGAAGGTCTCTTCCCCCACATAACGCACCGCCACCCCATCGGCAAAAAGGCCCACTTGTGACAGTTTTACCCGTTTCCCCTGTTCGAGGGATTGTTTCATTGCATCGGCATCGACGGGTTCCACACCAATGATTTTGATCTCTGGCCGCACCCGTTTCACATAGGCGGCGATACCTGCGATCAAACCACCGCCACCAATCGCCACAAAGATCGCGTGGATGGGCTGCTGGCACTGGCGTAAAATTTCCATGCCGATCGTTCCTTGTCCAGCGATCACTTCAGGATCATCAAAGGGATGAATCAAGGTGAGCCCCTGGACCTCTGCCAGCTCCCGCGCATAGGCATAGGCATCGTCATAGGCATTGCCATGGAGAATCACTTCTCCGCCCCGTGCTTTGACGGCATTGATTTTCACTTGGGGTGTCACCACCGGCATCACAATGACGGCACGGGTGCCCAACTTCGTTGCGGCGAGGGCAACCCCCTGGGCATGGTTCCCGGCGGAGGCGGCGATGACCCCGCACTGCAACTGCTCCGGGGTCAGATGGGCCATTTTGTTGTAGGCCCCCCGCAGCTTAAAGGAAAATACCGACTGCATATCTTCCCGCTTTAGTAACACATGGTTCTGCAACCGTGCGGAAAGGTTAGGGGCCACTTCCAGGGGGGTTTCCTGGGCGACATCATAAACGCGGGCATTAAGGATTTGGATTAAATAATCGCAGTGCATAGGGCGATCGCCGCTTGGGGTGGGGTGGAAATAGTCAAGGGAAATTTCACTGTAACCCCATCGTGCCTATCCGCAAAAGCCTAATTCAGGGAAAAGGTGAATTTTTTTAGAGGCGATCGCCAATCCATAGGCGTTTTTTCGAGGGGTGGGGTCTGGCAGTCTGGTTGTACTATCGGGACTAAATGCTGATTTGTGACGACCATTCGCCCTTCATCCAGTGCCTGACGCCATTGTTTACCCTGTCTCCAAGCCTGGTGCTTACGTATATTCCAGCGGGGATTACTTGGATAGCCTGCAAAACCAGACCGGAGGGCCGGATGATTTTCCCGGGGGATAGCGGTCTCGATGTAAATACCGTCGGCTAATTCCAAAAACCGTCGTCCAACATGATTGGTCATCATCTGACTATTGCCTCCCTGGGATGAATTGAAGATTACAAAATTACATTGCCATTTACAGAAATCACCAAGTGACAAAATTTGCCCTTGGCCTTAAAGAAAGGATTACAGAATATTGTGAATTAAATAGTTATATAAAACAAGTCTAAAGAGGAAAAAAAGACTGGGCCATCCTTCGTTTTGGCCTGGTCTCTCTTTCTTCTGTTTTCTGAAACAAAGTTTGTTTCCGGGACTTCAGGAGAGTTGCTCTGGTCATCTTTTAGGGGCAGGAAGATGACCTATTCTTTGGATCTCTGCGCTGCTAATTTTAGGCTGATTGGTTGGGAAAATCCGTCTTGAGCTTTGTAAGGGTTTCTTGTAATTGACCTGTTATCAACCAAGTTTTTGCTAAATCTAAGCCACTTTGAAGGTTTTTGACCTTGCCACAGTGCCATAGATAAAAGCCACCATTCCAAATGGCAGAGTTCAACAGTGGAGAAGGTTGACCCTGAAGCAGTGCCGCCAAATCCAGATAATATTCAGGGGCTGACTTGAGAGGCACATCTTCGCCGCCGAGACCATAATCGTAGGGATTGGGTTTAAGATATTCGATGCCGTCAGGTGATTGGGTTTGATTTGTGACAACGATGGTGGTCTGGGAAATGCGTAGATCGCCGCTGCCTTCTAAACCTTTGATCAAGGTGTAGGGGGGGTTGCCGCGTTCGGCAAAGGTATCGCGAATGATTGCTTCGGTGGGGGGGTGCACATAGCCAGCGATCGCCTGAGCCTGGGGGTCATCATAGGGAGACCAAATGAGTTCTAAAGTTGCCAGGGAGGGGCGTTTACCGAGTTCTTCGCGGTAGGAAATGAGCGTCTGGCTGGCTGGTAAGAGGGTCGGCGTGTAGCAGTAAGCAAACTGCTGTTGTTGGAAATAACCTTGCAATTGTGCAACGGTAAGGGAAGGAAAATCTAGGCCCAGCTGTTGCCAAATTTCCTTCAGGGGCAGGCCATATTTGGTGGGGAGGCGATCGCCTCCATGCATCACGACGGGAATCCCGGCAGTTTTGAGGATCAGACTCGTAATCGGGGCAATGGGGGCAGTTTTAGTTCTACCGTCGTAGGGAATCCCCAGGATGAAAACTTTCTCCCCATTGGGAAGTGGGGATAATTTTTGGCTGTGGCGGTCATAGGTATCAAGCATCCCAGCCAATTCTGTGCCCGTGGGTCGCTTAATCCGTTGGGAGATTAAGAATGCGCCAATTTGGGCGGGGGTCGCCGTTCCGTTGAGCATCATTTCCAGGGCGATCGCCCCTTCTGCCCTAGTTAAACTTTTGCTGGTGTGTTTACCGCTGCCAACTTTTTTTAGTAGCTCACGAAATTCAATACTCATGGGGCTTGGTGGAGTAGGAAATCCTGGGTTTAAGAAATAATAAGCTTAGCTGATTCGCTCACAAAAATCAGTAAACGACGGGCTTTTCAGCAGCGATTTATTTTTTTGAGGGCAGCGATCGCATGGAGTTGAATCATCTTGTCCTGGCTGTGGCTCAGTGCGGCCAAAAGACCCTCGGCCCGGGGATCTGCTAACTGCCCCAAAGCATAAACAAAAGCCTGTTGAATCGAGGCAGGGGGGGGCGATGGGCAGGATGCCCAAAATTGCAGCAAAATACTGGTTCCCCGATGCCGCCGACTAGGTTCGCTGATACGCCCCATAACTTTGATGGCTTCTTGAACAATTGCTGGCGGTGTGCCATAGAGCAGTGATTCTAAGATGTCTAAACTTTCAGGAATTGCTAGCCAGCCTAGGGCTTGGATCAGGGAAATCCTTAATGGTTCTGGGGTGTGGGGTGAGGCTAAAACAGTGGCGATCGCCTCGGCCGCCTGGGGGATCGCAAGCCGACTGAGGGTAAATCCAGCCTGGGCGCAGACCTGCAAATCCAAGTCATATAGTAGCGGCTGCACCTGTTCACACAGGAGCAACGGATCCACAGACTGGGCCCAGAATCCCAAACCTTTTACCGCCATCCGCCGCACCCCAGCCACAGGGTTTTTGAGCGCCCCCACAAGGGCGGCTAAAATTTCTGGCTGTCGAAACTGGCTCAGGGTTTCTAAAATCAAACAATGATCCAGGGGCTCAACCCCATTGATGATTTCTAGGAGAGGCCTAATCATCTGGGGGTAGCGCAATTTACAAAGGGCTTGCACAGCTAAGGAGCGGGTGTCTGGCTTTTTGAGCAATGGCACTAAATAATCTACCGCTTGGGCTTCTAACTGCACCAAGGTGCCCATGATTTCTTCCAGAAGAAATTCTTCAGAACAATCATCAATGAGGAGAATGAGTCTGGCGATCGCCTCCGGGTCACGGTATTGGCCGAGGATCCGGATCGCAAACCAGCGCAGTTCTGTATCCGCTAGCGGATCTTCGGCAATAGCTAGTAATGGGGCGATCGCCTTGTCTGACAACTTTGCAAAGATTTTCACCAAACGCCAGCGTTCTTGGAACGTCCCCTCCCGAAGGAATTGCAACGCCAGCATTTCCGCCTGGGGAATCTCGCGCAAATCCGTTGTGGTACAGGCCCGCAAAAATTCTTGGAGTGTCAGTTTTTGGGCAACATCGGGCAGTGCCGCTTTTCCTTGCCCCATAGATTCACTCCTGTGTTATTTCATACAAAATATTACTGAGTCTTCAAAGTAAATCGTGCCCCATCCTCCACTGGTATCACAGTTTACAGACTACCCCCTTGCATGCAGTAAATGCTTATTTTCAATGCTTTTTTAGGATTTCCTGGGTACTTAGACAAGGTTACGATAGGCCAACATTTCCAGCGCCGGCGTGCGATCGCCATTACAGGCGATGCGTCGGGGAGCAAGCAAGGTATCAACGCGAAAACCCAATTTTCTATAAAGCGCCAAGATGCGTTCCGTCGCCTGATTTGAGGTGATTACCGGAACATTTTGACGGGCTAACCATTGGGCCAAACGTTCTTGATCTTCCCAAGTAAAACCCCCTGCCGCATACTGATGAAACTCCACATCGTAGGGCGGATCCGCATAGATCACACTTCCGTGAGGAATTGTAAGATTCTCAAAATCGCTTCTATAAAATTGCCAGTTTTGAAATGCCACTTTATAAAGACTAAAGTCCTGACAATAATTAATTTTTTTATATTTGCCAAAAGGGACATTAAAAAAACCTTGACTATTGAAGCGGCATAAGCCATTAAAACCGGTGCGATTGAGATAATAAAATAAAAGTGCTGCCTCTGGGGTCTGGGCTGTTCGGTTATAGATTAGTTCATTGAATCGATTGCGACATTGATAGTAAAAATCCTGATCATTGACCATCATCAAATCAGAATTCAATCCCTTTTTAAGTTGTTGATAAAAGTTGATTAAATGGGGGTTGGCATCATTTAAAGTTGCGATTTCTGGTTTTAAACCTAGTGCTACTGCTAAACCACCACAAAAAGGTTCTACTAATTGATGCGTTGGGTAATCTTGCCAAATTCTCCACAACTTAGGTACAAGCCAGCGCTTTCCTCCGGCCCATTTAAGGGGCGGTTTTAATTGTTCTAAATTGGCCATTGTCATAAAAAAAGATGGGAGTTGACATCCATGCTGCATTTCCCATCAAATAATTAATTTAAAATCTCGAATGGCAAGCGATTTAACGATTTAAAACATCGTTGCGGTGTTGCACGGAGCCGACAATTGTAACGACTTCATCGATTAACCCTTGGGGAACATTTAACTCCTGTAAGGTCAAGACTAAATTTTCGGCGATCGCCTCAAAATGAACATCCGTCAACCCTGAGTTTTCTACCAGATCTTTGTGGGCAGCGCGCATAGAACGGCCAGAAAACTTTTCCGTTCCCCCAAAAGCATAGGTCATGAAGTCTTTTTGATGTTGCTTTTGTTTTGCCATGTCTGTATTGGCGAAAAAACGGTTGACCCGCTCATCGGCCAATACTTTTCCATAAAATTTTTCGACAGCGAGATCCACCGCCGCTGCCCCGCCTAATTTTTCATACAAACTAGTCGCCATGAAACCTCCGAACTGAACCAGCCATTGTTTTTATCGTAACGAAAGATATTTAGAGGTCTGCAAAACCTTTTTTCTTCTTCACTTTCTTTTGTTTTTTCGGCATCGCCCCACCGCGACCAGGGCCACCCATGCCGGGCATGCCCCCACCAAACATATCGCCGAGGCCCCCCATACCGGGTAAGCCGCCCCCTTGGCCCATCTGTTGCATCATTTTCCGCATCCGGGTAAAGTCGGCAATCAATTTAGACACATCTTTTTCAGAGAGGCCAGAACCTTTGGCGATACGGCTACGACGTTTCGGGGTTTGGGCCAACAGATCTGGGTTTTTGCGCTCTTCTTTGGTCATGGAGTTGATCATTGTCTCCACCCGCTTGAGTTGCACCTCCCCCTGTTCCAGCATATTTTTATCAATCTTGTTGCCAATGCCGGGGATCAGCTTGAGCATCCCGCCGAGGGAGCCCATATTTTTCAGCAGGCGCATCTGCTTGAGGAAGTCATCGAAATCAAACCGCGCTTCTAATAATTTTGCCTGCATCTCCTCCACATCGGAGAGATCTACCGCTTCCTGAGCTTTTTCTACGAGGGTCAGAATGTCCCCCATGTTCAAAATGCGGGAGGCGAGGCGATCGGGATAGAACGGCTCGAGGGCTTCAACCTTTTCGCCGACCCCGATAAATTTAATCGGCTGACCTGAGATCATCCGCACCGACAATGCTGCCCCACCCCGGGTATCGCCATCCATTTTGGTGAGGATTGCCCCGGTGACGCCGATTTCTTCGTGGAAAGTACGGGTTAAGCTGGCAGCTTCTTGGCCCGTCATGGAATCCACCACGAGGAGGGTATCGTCGGGCTGAATGGTTTCTTTGATCTGCTTGAGCTCGGCCATCATGTCGGCATCGATCTGCAGGCGGCCTGCCGTATCCACGAGGACAACATCAACGCCCAGTTCTTTTCCTTTTTCGATCCCCTGGCGGGCAATTTCGACGGGATTAGCATCGCTACCAAGGTCAAAGACCGGAACTTGGATCTGTTCCCCGAGGGTTTTGAGCTGGTCGATCGCCGCCGGACGGTAGACGTCGGTCGCCACCATGAGGGCGGTTTTATTTTGTTTACGCAGATAGAGAGAAAGCTTGGCGGTGGCGGTGGTTTTCCCCGTCCCCTGGAGACCCGCCATCAGGATTACTGTTGGTTTATTTTCGGCCTCGGCCAGGGGGACATTACTTTCCCCCATAATTTTGACAAGTTCGTCGTAGACAACCTTGATGAACTGCTGGCCAGGATTAACCCCAGAAACCACCTCAGCGCCGATCGCCGCTTTTTCGACCTCGGTGATAAAGCCTTTGACCACTTGCACATTCACATCCGCCTCTAACAGGGCGCGACGGACTTCCTTGAGGGCGTCTTTGATGTTCGATTCGCTGATTTTGTCCTGACCCCGGAGGGCTTTCCAGGCATCTTCAAGGCGTTCGGCTAGGGCGTCAAACATAGGTCTTTATCTCTGGTTAGGCTATCTGGAGCTAAATTTACTGTCTAAATACTTTACCAAGTCCGGGGCGGTGGCGGGTTCGGCAATCTCCCTTTATCCTTGGCGATCGCCGTTTTGTCAAGAATGGAAAAATTTTAGACAATAGGAAAAAGTAAAGAATTGTAACAGGCGTCAACGGATGAATCAGGGCAAAATCGCGATTATTGGGGCGGGCATTGGCGGTCTCACAGCGGGGGCGTTGTTGGCAAAACGGGGCTATGAGGTCACCGTTTATGAGCAGGCAGCGATCGCGGGTGGTTGTGCTTCTACGTTTAAGCGGAAGGGTTTCACCTTTGATGTGGGGGCGACCCAAGTCGCAGGCCTGGAAGAAGGTGGCATCCACCAGCGTATTTTTCAAGAATTGGGCGTTGATTTGCCTGAGGCAACGGTTTGTGATCCAGCCTGTGCGGTGTTTTTACCCGGTGAAACAGAACCGATCAATGTCTGGCGTGATACAGATAAATGGAAAGCCGAACGTCTCAAGCAATTTCCCAAGAGCGAAAAATTCTGGAACTTATTAAGGGTTTTATTTGCTGCTAGTTGGAAATTCCAAGGCCGTGATCCTGTTGTGCCACCTCGCAATGCCTGGGATATCTGGCAATTAGTCAAAGCATTTCGCTTAGATACGTTCGTCACAGTACCCTTTACTTTGATGACGGTTTTAGATGCCCTCAAACTCTGTGACACGGCGAATGATCAACGCCTAAAGACATTTCTTGATCTACAGCTCAAGCTGTATTCCCAAGTTGATACTGCCGAAACAGCATTGCTCTACGGTGCAACGGCCCTCGCTGTTTCCCAAACGCCCCAAGGACTTTTCCATCTCCAGGGCAGTATGCAAGCCTTGAGCGATCGCCTGATTGAAGCCCTAGAAAAGCACGGGGGAAAACTCTTGACCCGCCACCGGATCAAAGAAATTGATCTCAGTCAAGACCAGCCCCAATTAACTATTTTTGACCAGCGCCGCGGTGAAATTTCTCAAGTGACCTTTGATCATGTGGTCGCGAATACGACTGTCCAAGATTTAATCAAGCTTGTTGAGAACCCGCCCCAATCTTTCGCGGCGAAAACCTACCAAAACCGCATCCACAATCTGGCGCAACCATCGGGCGCTTTTGTCGTTTATCTCGGAGTAAAAGCCGCCGCTATCCCCGAAAATTGTCCGCCCCATCTGCAATTTCTCTACGATTATGACCAGGAAATTGGCGAAAATAACTCTCTATTTGTTTCTGTGAGTAAGCCCAATGATGGCCGTGCCCCAACAGGTCACGCCACAATTGTCGCCTCTTCTTTTGTTGACCCGGAGCCCTGGTTTGGGGAAGGTTATGCCGCGCGAAAAGAAAAATACACCCAAGAGGCGATCGCCAAACTAAACCGCTATTTTGATCTATCCCCAGAAAATATTGTCGTCCAGGAAGCCGGCACGCCGCGCACTTTTGCGTTCTATACGGCCCGCGAAAAAGGCTTTGTCGGTGGAGTAGGCCAGCGCATTTCTACCTTTGCCCCCTTTGGCCTCGCCACCAGAACTCCCTTTAAAAATGTTTGGCTTGTGGGAGATTCTGTCCATCCAGGGGAAGGCACCGCTGGAGTCAGCTATTCCGCTCTGACTGCTGTGCGCCAAATTGAGCAGTGCACTTAACAGGCGATCGCCCCCGGTCATGATTGCAGTACCATTTGGAAAGAAACTCCACACTTTTTAGGAAACGCAATCGTGAGCGAACAGGCTAACCCCCAAGTATTTTTTGATATCACCATCGGCGGCGAGAGCGCTGGACGAATCGTCTTTGAACTGCGGGCTGACATTGCCCCAAAGACTGCCGAAAATTTCCGCGCCCTCTGCACTGGCGAAAAAGGGATCGGCAAACGCGGTAAGCCCCTCCACTTCAAAGGCTCTAAATTTCACCGGGTGATCCCAGAGTTTATGTGCCAGGGGGGCGACTTTACCAATGGCAATGGTACCGGCGGCGAATCCATTTATGGTGATACCTTTGAAGACGAAAGCTTTGAGCTGCGCCACAATGTGCCTGGTCTGCTGAGCATGGCGAACCGTGGCCCCAACACCAATGGCTCCCAGTTTTTTATTACCACCACCCTCACACCTTGGCTCAATGGTAAGCACGTGGTTTTCGGCAAAGTTATTGAAGGCATGGATGTGGTCAAAGCGATGGAAGCCCAAGGCTCTGGCAGCGGTGCGACAAAACAGGAAATTGCGATCGCCGACTGCGGCCAACTCTAAGCTTTAACGGCATTTGTCTGAGCAGCAAAATTATTACTGCTGTCTTTGTTACGAAATGGGGAAAGATCCTTACCTATGATGGGGGCGGATCTTTCCCTTTTTTACTGAGTGTTAATTGCCATGACCCAAGCTGCCGAGGCTCCGATTTTGAACGTCACCGATCTCAACGTGTACTATGGCGAGAGTCACATTTTACGGAATGTAGATCTAAATGTCCCCCAAGGAGAGATGGTGTGCTTGATTGGTCGCAATGGCGTTGGCAAAACAACCTTACTCAAAACGATCATGGGTCTGTTGCCCCCCCGCACCGGCAAACTCCGGTTTATGGGCCAAGAAATTAACCCCCTCGCCACGGATCGCCGCGCCAGAATGGGCATTGGCTATGTGCCCCAGGGTCGGGAAGTCATTCCCCGGGTCACCGTCAAAGAAAATTTACTCCTCGGCCTCGAAGCGCTGCCTAAGGGCCGCCGCAATAAGAGTAATATCCCCTCAGAAATTTTAAACCTCTTCCCGATGCTCAAAGAAATGCTGCATCGCATGGGTGGTGACCTCAGTGGTGGTCAACAGCAGCAGTTGGCGATCGCCCGCGCTTTGATGGGTCGTCCCAAGCTGTTAATTCTTGATGAACCCACCGAAGGGATTCAGCCATCGATTATTTTGGAAATCGAAGCGGCGGTCAAACAAATCATTGCTGAAACCGGAATTTCGGTGCTTTTAGTCGAGCAGCATTTGCACTTTGTCCGCCAGGCAGACCGTTACTATGCGATGCAAAAAGGGGGCATTGTCGCTTCTGGCAGCACCCACGAATTGAGTCAGGCGGTCATCCAAGAATTTCTCGCGGTTTAGGCAAAACTAATACACATCCCGGGCCGCCCGGTGGAGCAGGGAATGGCGAAATACCAAGTCATCAATATTTTTTGCATAGCCGCCACCAATGACACAGGCCACGGGATAGCCCGCCGCCAAACAGCTACTCAGCACCATCCGCTCCCGGCGGTAGAGCCCCTGGTTGGTCATCGCCAATTTTCCTAGGCGATCGCCCACATGGGTATCGACCCCCGCATCATAAAACACCAAATCCGGCTTCACCTGGCTGAGGAGATCCCCTAGGTGGTGGGCCAAAATTTGTAGATAACCATCATCATCGAGGCCGACAGGGAGACCGATATCCAGGTCACTGCGCTGTTTTTGGCTCGGAAAATTCACCTCACAATGCATCGAAAAGGTGAATACCGTCGGATCGTCCTGGAAAATAAACGCCGTGCCGTCCCCCTGATGCACATCCAAATCAATAATCAAAATCTTTTGGGCAAGCCCCAACCGCTGCACCGTCCGGGAGGCGATCGCCAGATCATTCAAAATACAAAAACCCGACCCATAACCCGGAAAAGCATGGTGAGTCCCCCCCGCCGTATTGCAGGCCAAGCCATGCTCTAGAGCTAACTGGGCCGTGAGAATTGTCCCCCCCACCGCCGTCAACGTCCGTTGCACCACCCCCTTACTCCAGGGCAACCCGATGCGCCGTTGGGCTTGGGGATCTAAAGTGCCTTGGCAGTAAGCTGCCACATAGGTTGGCTCATGAACCCATTCAATCCACTCCTGGGGTGCTAACTGGGGGGTATAAACCTGATTTTTGTGAATAACTCCATCCCCCAAAAGCGCCTCATAAAGCAAGCGAAACTTCGGCATCGGAAAGCGATGCTCCTCCGGAATTGGCGTCACATAACCAGGATGATAAACAACAGGAAACCCCATAACTCCCCAAAAGATTCAGTAATTAATCTTCCAGCGATTGTAAAGAGTTTTTACGAATAAAGTTAAATCACTCGAAACCAACAGCAAATTTAATTCATTTGTTGGAAATTTCAAAAGAACAGTTATAATCGGAGGTAACAAGATAAGGATTTGATCCAGTTAAGTAAGATTGCCTAAAGTTTTCCTGACTGCGCAGCTTTCCGAATCTCTGTCCGCTCTCTACGATTCTCCGATTCGGAAGAATATTCGTTAATTATGTCGATTTACATTGGAAATTTGTCCTATCAAGTCACTGATGAGGACCTCAAAGAAACTTTTGCTGAATATGGCAAAGTAAACCGGGTGCAAGTGCCCACTGATCGGGAAACTGGCAGACCCCGTGGCTTCGCTTTCGTAGAAATGTCTACTGAAGACGAAGAAACTGCAGCTATCGAAGCCCTTGATGGTGCAGAGTGGATGGGCCGTGACCTCAAGGTCAATAAAGCCAAGCCCCGTGAAGATCGTCGTTCTTCCGCCCCCCGTAGTGGTGGTGGCCGCGGTCGTTACTAAAAATCTTTGTAAAATATTAGGGACCCAGGCTGAGATAAAGTTTTTCTTAGTTCCCAAAAATCCCTAAAGTCTAGAGTTTCTAGAAAAATATTGCTCCAACCTGCAGCCCATAAGCCGTAGGTTTTTTTAGTGATTTTTTTTGTAAGCAGCAAGACTATTTTTTAAAAAATTTAGACACCGACGGCTCTAGCAATCGTAATACAGGGCGAATTCATAGGGATGAGGCCGTAGCCGCAGAGGATTGACTTCTGTATCGAGTTTGTACTCAATCCAGTTCTCGATGAAGTCTTCAGTAAAAACACCCCCGACTGTGAGAAAGTCATGGTCTTGTTGGAGTGCTTCGAGGGCCGCTTCGAGGGAGGCCGGGGTCGAGGGAATTTTGCTGAGTTCTTCCGGGGTGAGATCGTAAATATCTACATCCAAAGGTTCACCGGGATCGATCGCCTTTTGGATTCCATCAATCCCCGCACAGAGCATCACCGCAAAAGCGAGGTAGGGATTAGCGGTGGCATCGGGACAGCGGAACTCTAGCCGCTTGGCCTTCGGGTTAGGCCCCGACAGGGGAATCCGCACCGAAGCCGAACGGTTACCCTGGGAATAGGCCAAATTGACCGGCGCCTCAAAACCAGGCACAAGACGCTTATAGGAATTGGTACTGGGATTAGAAAAAGCTAAGATTGCCGGAGCATGCTTGAGGATACCGCCGATGTAATGGAGGGCCATCTGACTCAAATTGGCATAGCGATCGCCCCAAAAAAGTGGCTGTCCATCCTTCCATAAGGACTGGTGAGTGTGCATCCCCGAGCCATTGTCGTTAAACAGGGGCTTCGGCATAAAAGTCACCGTGCGGCCATATTTACGGGCGACATTTTTAATCACATATTTATAGGTCATCAGATAGTCGGCCGCCTTGATCAAGGTGGCAAAGCGAAAACCTAGTTCGTTCTGGCCGCCGGTGGCCACTTCATGGTGGTGCTTTTCGATGGGGACACCACATTTCGCCATGGTCAAGAGCATTTCTGTGCGCATATCCTGCAGGCTATCTGTCGGCGGCACCGGAAAATAGCCCTGCTTATAGCCTGGTTTGTAAGCCAGGTTACCCCCTGGTTCTGTACGGCCTGAGTTCCAACGTCCTTCAACGCTATCGACATAGTAGAAACCCGTGTTTTCAGTTTGGTCAAAGCGCACATCATCGAAGACAAAAAATTCTGCCTCCGGGCCAAAATAAGCCGTATCGCCAATGCCAGTGGTCGTAAGGTAATTTATGGCCTTTTGGGCAATGCTGCGGGGGTCACGGCTATACCATTCCCCGGTACGGGGCTCCTTGATCGAACAAATCAAGCTGAGGGTCTTTTCTTTGCAAAACGGATCTAGCCAAGCCGTCGTCGGATCAGGAACCATTGCCATATCCGATTCATTGATCGCTTTCCAGCCGCGAATACTCGACCCATCAAAGGGGACGCCGTCCACAAAGGAGGCTGCGTCAATCTGGTCGTGATAAAAAGAGCAGTGCTGCCAAATGCCGGGGAGATCGACAAATTTGAGGTCAATAATCTGGATGTTTTCATCGCGGATCATTTGTAAAATGTCGGTTACGGTTTGGGTCATGGCCGGACGCCTCACTAATGACTCGTTGGGAATTAATGCTCGGCAGCAATGATTTTTTACTCCAGAACGGAGCGCCTAAAACCTCTGATTGCCTGGTTTTATCTGTCTAATGGGGAATTTCGTAGACTATTATTGCCAGGTTAATGCAACTTGCAAAAACCGGCGCAAGATTAGCAAAGATTTCCTAGAAATTGCAAAGAATGGATGATCGCCCTAGGCGAAATTCAGGGGATTTTGGTCCCGGCGATGGCGCACTGGAATCGGTTCTCCCTGGCGATCGCCCACTGCCTGGGCCGTTTTTTCGAGGGCGGTGCGCAGATGTTTGGCCGCGTAAATCGACATATCTCGGGGCACATTGATCCGGTCTCGGAGATAGCGCAATGCCTGGTCTGAACCCTGGGGCGGCATGCAAATTTCTCCTGCCATCATGGATGTCAGGGCGCAGCGCAGGGCCTGATCAAAAAACTGGTCATTGGCCGGATTCACCTTTACGATGTTGTGGCGATGTTTAATCACGCGATATAGCGCTTCTTCCTTGGCATGTTCCGGCTCTGGGTAACGGACATCAGGCAGGGCAAACCAATCTCCTTCATCCACTGTTTGTTGATTAGCGAGGGCTTGGCGATCGCCATTGCTGTAACACCCTCCCATCTGCGGTGGCAGGTCATGGGCATGGGTATGAAAATCGCTTTGAGTCCCCCGGTAGGTGAGACGGGTTTCCATCGCATCAAACCAAGCGCCAAAATAGGCGTTTTCTTCCCGCAGTGAATAGCCTTTGTAATAGTACAAACTGGCGTTCATGCGCTCTACATAGGGAGTAAAAATTACATCAGCTGTACTAAAGCATTCTAAGAAATAAGGCCCTGGGGTGGCGGCCAAAGCTGCTTCCACCTGTTGCACCACTTGGATAAATTTGCGGCGACCCTCTTGGTCTTGGCCAGGGAACATTGGCGATCGACAGAGCCAGTTGCACCAGGCCCGGAACAGTAATCTTTCGAGGCGGCGCAGGGGCAACACCTTGGGATCAACCATGGAAAAGGTGAGCCGCCCAAAGGTTTGTTCAAGGGCGAGGAGAATATCATCACTTTCGGTGATCAATTGCCCATCTAATTCCACAGCGGGGAGCATTCCAGAAGGGACTTTCTGCTTATACCAGGTTTCTTTTTCTCCATAACAAAACATCGTCACCTTTTCGATGCGGTAGGGAATCTGCCTTTCCTCTAACCAGAGCCAAATTTTTTGGCAGTAAGGACACCAGGCATGGCGATCGCGGTAAAGAACGATGCGAATATTTTCTGCTGATTGACCAAAGAGCCTCAGGGAAGACTGGGCATTTGTGGGACCATTTTCGTAGTCAAGCTGAAAATTGGTGAGGGCTTCGAGTTCTGGCCAACTGAGAGGGGTTAGGGTCATCGTCGTTTTTTTGATGGGCAATTGTGCAATATTATGGCGAATTTTGAGGTGTCATGATGATTTCGAGCCTAAGAAAAAACCTCCCCAGACGGGAGGCAACTCGCTCGATCACAAGGGAGCTTCGATTTAGCCATTGGTGAGGCGGCCATCGGCGATCGCCTGATCACTAACTGACTGTAGACCTTGCACATAGGTCACATTGGTCGGGTAAGCGAATTCAATATTTCGCTGACTGAATGCCTCAAAGATAGCCAGATTGATTTTTTGTTGGGCATCCATATAAAGGGCATAGTCGCCACTTTCTACGTAATAAACAATTTCATAATTCAAACTAAAATCACCGTAACTGGCGAAGTGAGCGCGATCGAAGGTAATGCCTTCCTGGGCACTGATAATGTCTTGAATTAATGGAGGGATAATTTCTAATTTATCCTTCGGAGTTTCGTACAGCACCCCAAGGCTAAAGACGATGCGACGTCGCTCCATGCGTTTAAAGTTACGGATCCGGGAACTGGTTAAATCGGTATTGGCGATGATAATTTCTTCGCCGCTGAGACTTTTGAGCCGTGTGGTTTTAATCCCGATATAGTCTACAGTCCCGATAAAATCGCCCACAATAATAAAATCTCCCAGGGCAAAGGGCCGGTCTAAAACGATTGAAAAATAGCTGAATAAATCTCCGAGAATTCCCTGGGCCGCAAAGGCGATCGCCAAACCACCAATCCCCAGACTGGCCACCACCGCTGAGATATCGAAGCCGAGATTGTCTAAGAGAAAAACCGCTCCCACAGCCCACAAAACTGACCGTAAGATCGGGAGCAACGCCCCAAAGCTTTGTTCGAGCTCAATGTCTCCTTTGCGGATCAGGTAAGAACGGATTGCATATTCCAGCAATTGAGAAATCAATTGAATGCCGATCACCGTCGTGGCAATCACCACCAACGCTTGCACTGTCTGGTTCAAGATGGGGTGCAAATTGAGATTACCGATCGCCAAAGAAATATTGCCCACGTACAGAAGCCGTACTAGGGACTGACTAAAAATTTTTGTGAGCTTCGGGTCGAGGTTCGTCTGGGTTCGCTTAGCCCACTGTCGCAATGAGCCGAGGAGAAATAGCCTAAAGCCATTGATCAGGAGTAAGCCTCCCACCAGAACGGCGATCGCCATGGCATAGGCCGCGAGGGTGTTGCCCAAGATATTTTGGGCAAAAAAGTCTAAATTCATACAAATTCGTTGAAAAACAGCACATTTTTGCAGTAGGTGCCCGTCTAACGTAACAAAAATCCCTGCATTTCGCCTCCCGTTTCATATGGAAATGCAATCTACCTTAGGGGAGATTTTTCGAGGATAACCCCCCCAAGATGATCGCCTTAGGTGACCTTTTTCCGGATCGGTTAGGATAGCTTGAGCTCTTTTTTTCCAGCACCCATGTCCTTTTGCCCATGAATATTTTGCTCATTGCCCTCGGGATTAGCGCGACATTGTTGGCGATCGCCACCGCCGCCTACCTCCTCAGCGCCCGCCGCTATCAATCTTCTGAAACCGTTGCCGAATCCTATGATGAATGGACCGAAGACGGCATTCTTGAATATTACTGGGGAGAACATATCCACCTTGGTCACTACGGGAAACCGCCCCGGGCCAAGAATTTCCTCAAGGCAAAAGCTGACTTTGTTCACGAAATGGTGCGCTGGGGTGGTCTAGATCAGTTGCCTCCTGGCACAAAGGTGCTAGATGTAGGCTGTGGTATTGGCGGCAGTAGCCGCATCCTCGCCCGGGACTATGGCTTCGACGTGACCGGAATTACCATTAGCCCCAAGCAGGTAGAACGGGCGACCCAACTCACGCCCCCAGGGGTGAGCGCTACATTCGCCGTCGATGACGCGATGAATTTATCTTTTCCTGATGGCAGCTTTGATGTGGTTTGGTCAGTGGAAGCGGGACCCCACATGCCCGATAAAGCGATTTTTGCTCAGGAACTGCTGCGGGTGCTCAAACCAGGCGGAAAACTAGTAGTCGCCGACTGGAACCAACGGGACGATCGCCATCTTCCCCTCAACTGGTGGGAGCAGCCTGTGATGACCCAACTGCTTGACCAATGGGCCCACCCGAAATTTTCGAGCATCGAAGGATTTTCTGAACTTTTAGAAGCCACTGGCTTTGTGGAAGGTCAGGTCATGAACGCTGATTGGAGCAAAGAAACCCTCCCCTCCTGGCTCCATACTATTTGGGTCGGGGCAATTCGCCCCTGGGGGTGGTTGCAATATGGTCTCCCGGGCTTTATCAAATCCGTGCGGGAAATTCCGACGATTCTGTTGATGCGCTTGGCCTTTGGCACAGGGCTTTGTCGCTTTGGCATGTTCCAGGCGGTGCGCGGTGGAGGGGCAAAAACGACGATGAATCAAGCGGCCCAGGCAACGATTCCCCGCTAGATATGAGTGAATGTCAGCCCCCAACACAAAGTTTTGACAAAAGGGTTGACATCTTAAAAATCTTCAGTTAGATTGTATAACTGTGAGTCGCAAGCAAAACAAACAAAAACGCTTCTGCTCAGTCCGCAAGCCCCCATCGTCTAGTGGCCTAGGACACCTCCCTTTCACGGAGGCGACAGGGATTCGAATTCCCTTGGGGGTACTAAAAAATCAAAAGAGCTTCAGTTTTGGCTGAGGCTCTTTTTGTGTTGAGGCTTAGTTTGATCATGGCGATCTGGACAGTAGACAACTTAACGGAAATGCGGCGATCACTCCTTCAATGGTACGCACAGCAGGGACGGACTCTACCCTGGCGCAATGAACCGGATATTTATCGGGTCTGGATCTCAGAAATTATGCTCCAACAGACCCAAGTGAAGACGGTGATTCCCTACTATGAACGTTGGTTAGCACAGTTCCCGACGGTGGCGGCCTTGGCAGCGGCAGATTTACAAACGGTGTTGAAACTCTGGGAAGGCTTGGGATATTACGCCCGGGCGCGGAATCTTCACCAGGCGGCCCAACAGGTTGTGGGAGACTTCGGGGGACAGTTTCCTGAAGATGTCGAAAATATCCTACGCCTTAAAGGAATTGGGCGCACCACGGCGGGGGGCATCCTCAGTTCGGCGCGCAATTTACCTTTGGCAATCCTTGATGGCAATGTAAAGCGGGTTCTGGCACGGCTCATTGCCCTAGAAGTTCCCCCTGCTAAAGCGTTAGATGAGCTATGGGACGTGTCGGAACAACTTCTCGATCGAGACAATTCCCGAGATTTTAACCAGGCACTGATGGATTTGGGGGCGACCCTCTGCACTGTGAAAAAGCCGAATTGTCCCCATTGTCCTTGGCAAAGTTATTGCGCTGCTTACCTCAAACACCGACCGACGGATTTTCCTCGTAGGGCCCCGAAAAAACAAATCCCCACCAAAAAGTTAGTGGCGGCGATCGCCCTTAATTTTGACCAGCAAATTTTCATCCAGCAGCGCCCCCAGGATGGACTTTTGGGGGGACTGTGGGAATTTCCCAATCAGGAAGGGGACATTCAAGCTTTGCTCGCGTACCTATTCCCAGGGGCACAGTACGAACGTAGCTTAAACACCGTTTTCCATGCCTATACCCATTTCAAAATAGAGATTGAACCGCGAATTTATCGGGTCGACCTCACGGGGGCAGGTTGGGTTGAACAGAAGCAATTAAGTCATTATCCATTTTCTAAGGCCCATCTAAAAATTATTGAGCAGTTGCAAGAGCCTCAATTGAACCTATCCCTTTAACGTCGTTTGCCATGGCATTGTTTAAACTTTTTGCCACTGTTGCACCAGCAAGGTTCATTTTTCTTCGGCTGCATAGGTGGCAGAATATCGCCGTCTAGATAAAACCAGCGGCCCTGCTCTCTCACAAATTGCGATCGCTCGTGGAGTTGCCCCACTGTTTTTCCTTCCTGGTAGATGGCGACAAATTCCACCATGCCTGTTTTGTCTTGGGGTTGGCCTGCTGCGGTGGCAAGCACTTTTAAATTCAACCAAAACAGGCTCTGGGCCGTGGCGGCGATTGATTGGCGACTGTCAGCAGTATGGCGACTGGGATGCTCCGTTTTTAGGAGATAGTCCACATCTCGAAAACAATAGGCGGTGTAACGCGATCGCATTAGGGCTTCGGCGGTGGGGGCGGCCAGTTGGCTCTGGAGATAAGGGGTGCAACATTGGGCCAGGGGCTTTTGGCTGCCGCAGGGACAGAATTGGGACGGGCGATCGCCTGAAATAAGCACGGGCAAAATTCAATCAAAAAAGACCATTGGCCAATTTTAAGGGGTTCTCTGCGCTATTCTCCAAAAGCCGTAAGCCAACCCCGGGCGATCGCAAAATTCAGCACCAAAGCGGTGAGGCCAAAAATGCCAAAACTCTCACCACAGGCGGACAAAAAGGGCCAAAAATTTTGGGCGATCGCTGAGCCTGCATCCACCTGGGCAAGACCCCGCACGAGGGTGAAAGCCAAGACCACCCCCCCATTCAGTTGGGGGTTTTTATCCATGCGAATCGCATAACGGTAAGTCAGGGCAAATAGAGCCCCAGAGATTGCCGCGATAAACGCATCATAAATCAATGTCAGGCTGGCAATTCCCCCCAAAAAGCTCAGGGCAATACCATCTAAACCCAGATCAAGAATACGATGGCCCAAGAGGATTATGAAGCCGACCAGCCCCGCCGATACACTCCCTGTCACCGCTACTTTTAAAGATGCCATGCGCTCAGTTGACGTAAAGGGAGAGTTGGTCATTATCGGTAAAAATTGCTTGCGATATTTTTTGTCGTCATAGGGTTTTCTCTAGGCCGTGGCCCTACAGCCACTTACGACCCTAGGGGTGACTTTCTGAGGCTTCTTGTAGCAGTGGCAGACGAAACTCAATGCAGGTGCCCCCCTCTGGAAGCGTGCTAATGTTTAGTGCACCGTCGTACTTGGTGATGATGCTCATCACAATTTTAAGGCCTAAACCTAAACCCTGCTGCTCATACAGTTGACGATTAAACTGCTGAAAAGCCCCCACTTTTTGCACTTCTTCGGGGGTTATACTCCGACCCTGATTTGTGACAGTCATTACAAATTGATCGGCGATCGCCTGACTCACTACTTGGATCGGACTGCCAGCCGACGAAAATTTAAAGGCATTTTCTAACAACTCGGTGATCAGTGTGGTGAAGTCTGCATAGGAGATAACTCCTTGGGCTTCGCCCAGGACGAGCTGCAAATCTTTTGCTCGTTTTTCGCTGTCAGCAATATCTTTCATAATGCTGGCCATGGCGCTCGGCTTCGGACCATCGAGGCCATGGAGAGGAACACGCTCTGGATTTTGGAGATATAGCTCCAGCTTAGTGTAAGTCAGGAACTTTTGTGTGGTTTTGTGGAGTCGCAGGGCTGATTCATAGGTCATCTGGAGAAACACCTGCCGTTCTTCCGCATCCATGGTGGTGTGTTCTTCTAAGAGGAGGCTCAGTCCACCAATGATGCCATTTAAAGGCGTGTTGAGCTCGTGGGGAAAGCTGGCTGCCAAATTGCCTTGGAGCGCTTCGAGGTTCTGCCGGAGCAAATCAATAGTATTGCGTTGGAGCTGGGCCAGTTCACTAATTTGGTCATACTGGGTTTTAATGCGCAGCAGCGAGTGGACCCGCGCTTTGAGCTCTAGGGCACTGACGGGCTTACTGATAAAGTCATCGGCCCCGGCTTCTAGACAACGGGCCAGGTCATATTTGCTAGTGAGGGCAGTCACCATAATAATCGGGATCATCGCCCAGTCTTTGTTGGCTTTGATCTGGGTGCACACTTCAATGCCATCCATGGTCGGCATCATCACATCGAGCAAAATCAGGGCAATGGGAAACATCGCCAGATTTTCGAGAGCCTCTTTGCCACTAGATGCATATTGTAATTCGTAGGTCTGATACCCAAGAAGAGCTTCTACCACATCAAAATTGCGGGGTTCATCATCGACAACTAGGATGATTGGCATGGTCATAGCGGCTCTTGTAGGGCGAGGGTTTCTTGGATTAAGGCGGTTAATTGTTTGAGCCTCATGGGTTTGGCTAGGTAGTTATCGGCCCCAGCAGCCAGACATTTTTCGGCATCCCCAGGCATAACAAGGGCGGTTACGGCAATAATTGGGGTCTGGGCCAGCTGGCGATCGCCTAATTTTCTGATGCATTGGATAGCCGTAAGGCCGTCTAAAACAGGCATTTGCACATCCATTAAGATAATATCGGGTCGCTCGACGAGGAGTAAATCTATAGCTTCCTGGCCATTGCGAGCAATAATCACCTGGCAGCCCCTGGCCGTCAGATAGCGTGCCGTTGTGAGAATGTTGGCTTCATTATCCTCTGTTAAGAGCACGCGGCAGCCTTGTAGATCAGGTGGCACCACGGCTAGATCTAGGGGGTTTGCCGCCGTTGGATGGGGCTTATCTGGCGGCAACTCAGTATTCAGTTCAAGGCTCCACTGGGGATTATTCAGGAGGTTATGGCAGGGCAAACGAAAAGAAAAACAACTACCCACTCCCAGTTGACTGGTGACTTGAACGGTTCCCCCGTGGAGTTCGACTAATTTTTTCACAAGTGCTAAGCCCAAGCCCGTGCCGCTGTATTGGCGATTGAGGTCGCTGTCGACTTGGACGAAAGGCTGGAACAGACGCGTTAAATTATCTGGGGTAATGCCGATGCCCGTATCGCGCACCCGAAAATCTAGCTCGTATCGAGGTAGGGCATCGGTTGCTTCGGAGGGGATGGCTTTAAGACTCACTTCGAGGCTAACGGTTCCCTGGGGAGGAGTGAATTTGATCGCGTTACTGAGCAAGTTGATCAACACTTGACGGATGCGACGTTCATCGATGAACAGCTTGGGGAGATAGGCGGAAATATCGGTGTGGAGTCGAATTTGTTTTTCCTGGGCCTGGTGACGTACAAAGACAAGGCTGGATTCACAGAGATCGGCGATCGCCGTGGCTTCGCAGTGAAATTCGAGGCGATCGGCTTCAATTTTTGCTAGATCGAGGATGTCGTTAATCAACGCTAAAAGGTGATGGCCACTGGCTTCAATGGTCTGAACGGACCGATATTGACGTTCTTGGAGGGGGCCATACACTTCTTCTTTGAGAGCTTCGGCCATGCCAAGGATCGCATTCAGGGGCGTCCGCAGCTCATGACTCATGTTGGCGAGAAATTCATCCTTGAGACGGGTGGCCCTGGCCAGGGCGAGGTTTGTGGCCTGGAGTTGGTCTTCGTAGGTTTTGCGTTGGGTCATATCTTGGGCAATGCCCGCAATTCCGAGGATCTGGCCGTCTGCGTCTTGGAGGGGGGCAAGGGATAAA
Source organism: Picosynechococcus sp. NKBG15041c (assembly GCF_055380235.1). Taxonomy (NCBI): domain Bacteria; kingdom Bacillati; phylum Cyanobacteriota; class Cyanophyceae; order Chroococcales; family Geminocystaceae; genus Picosynechococcus; species Picosynechococcus sp. NKBG15041c. Next base: position 2,437,949 of record NZ_AP040363.1, on the reverse strand, counting down.
CGTACGGTTTTACGATCGCCAGCCTGGGTGATATAGGTCCACTCCCGATCCTGCTCCCCTTCTTTAATACAGAGGATCTGGAAAACCTCAATGGTGGCGCTCACAGGGCGCTGGAGAGTTTGACTCAATTCTTCGGCGATCGCCGCCACCTCTGCTGGGTCATGGAATAAAAGTGGCGTTTGTTTGCCGACAATTTCTTCTGGGTCATACCCTAACATCGCGGCAGCGCCTCGATTGAAGGTTTGAATGAGGCCCGTTGGATCGATAGAAATAATCGCAAAGTGCGTGCTGTCGAGAATGCGTTGTTGGAGATGACTGACCCGTTGTAGTTCTTGGGTCCGGCTGGTAACCGCTGCTTCGAGGTTTGTGACCCGCTGCTGCAAAGTTTCTGCCCATCGGTATAGCTCTAGGGGATTCACCGCTCGAATGAGATCCGTAGCAGTGATAATGCCGCATAAATTTTGGTGGTCGTCTACCACCACCACCTGATGAGTGCCGTGGCGATCAATCAGCTGTTGAATACTCCAGAGCGAATCTCTGGGCCGCGCAAAAAATGGGAGTGGGTTCATTACCTCCCTGGCTTGGTAAAGCTCTGGATCAAGGTTGAGGGCACGGCACTGCACAAGATCTCGTTCGGTAATCAGGCCAATAGGCACCACCGGGACAGTTGCTTCGGTCGCCTCGGTAACGACCACTGAGCCAACCTGCCGTTCGGTTAGGCATTGGATCACTTCGGCCAGGGGGGTCGTCGCCAGAACTGTACTCACCTGGGTCGTCATCACCTCAGCGACGGAACGCATGCGCAACAGATCGGTGGGTTCGGCTCCATGGAGGAGTCCCTCCTGGGTTAAGAGGCCCATGAGTTTACCCTGACGATCCAGGATCGGGAGGTGGCGCATATTTGTCTCTTGAAAAACCCAGGCGATCGCCCCAAAGTTCGTCAAGCAATCCTCTTGGAGAGTACTCACCGGGGACTGCATCACCGCCGCCACAGTCAAAGTTTCCGCCCAGCCTGGTTCAAAACTCAGGCGTAAAATGTGTCGGTCTGTCAAAATACCCACCAATTGACCCCGTTCGACCACCAGGACACAACTGGCCCGACCCGCCGCTTCAATTTTGGCCACAGCCGTCGCCCCGAGCTCACAACTGACTTGGACTGCCTGCATTTGGGCGATCGCCTCTACCAGGGGACAATTCACCTCAACCACAAGGGGATCGCGAATGATGGCCAACGACAGGTTAGGGGAAATGGACATGGGGTTTAGGGCGAACAACGGCGGGAAAATATTTCATCTGGGCGCACACCAGACAATAAGGGGTGTTAAATTCAGGATATTTCACCCAGAAACTGGCGTTGTGAGCGATGTCACATTTATTTTAATTTGTTCGAATTTCCTTTTTTCTTGGGTGATTAAGCCCTAGAGACGAACCTAAAAAGAGAGTTGTTTTACCGGAAACAAGGTTGGGCACTGGGGTGATGGATCGTGATTTTTTCCTTTAAGTTTGGCAAATTTTTAAGACAAATTTTTAAAAACCTATGACCGATGTTGTTTTTGTGGGAGGTGGTCACAGCCATGCGATCGCCTTAAAAATGTGGGGAATGAATCCCCTTCCGGAGGCTCGTCTCACCTTGATCAGTGACGTTACCGATACTCCCTACTCTGGGATGTTACCGGGCTATGTGGCGGGTTTTTATAATTATGCTGAAACCCACATTGATCTGCGCCGTTTAGCTACTTTTGCCCGGGCAGATTTTCTCAAAGATCGGGCGATCGCCCTCGATTTAAACCAAAAAATCATCCATTGCCAGCACCGTCCCCCTATACGTTTCGATTACCTTTCCCTAGACATTGGCAGTACCCCGAACATTGAAACTATCCCTGGTGTCGCAGAATACGCCGTTCCTGCCAAGCCCGTGCCCCAATTTCTCAACGCCTGGCAGCAAATTCTGAAAACCGCCAAGGAGCACCCGGATCAAACCCAAGACATCATCATTGTCGGCGGTGGCGCTGGGGGTACAGAACTGGCCTTCAATATTCACCATGCCCTCAGCCAATGGTTAACGAATCCCGCCTCCCTCACTTTGCACCTCGTCCACCGGGGTTCCCAGTTGATGGAAACCAACCAAAATCCCCAGGTCAGTCGCCAGGCAATGCAGCTCTTACAAAAACGGGGCATTCATGTGCATCTCCAGGAAACGGTCACCGCCGTGACGCCGACAGGATTGCGATGCGCCGCGGGCTTAGAACTCAGGGGCAAAGTCATTTGGGTCACCCAAGCCTCAGCACCAACTTGGCTGCAGGCAAGTGGTCTACAAACCGATGACCAGGGCTTTGTGGTGGTAGATCCAACCTTGCGATCGCCCTCCCATCCTTTTGTGTTTGCCGCCGGAGATATTGCCACCATCGCAAACCATCCCCGGCCAAAGGCAGGCGTTTTTGCGGTGCGCCAAGGCAAGCCCCTCTTTGAAAATCTACAACGTACCCTCAAGGGGAAACCCCTTATTTGTCATAGACCCCAAAAACGCTACCTAGCACTGATTGGGACTGGAGATCAGCAAGCCTTTGCTACCCGGGGAAAATTGAGTTGGCGATCGCCTCTGCTCTGGCGTTGGAAAGATCATATTGACCGGCAATTTATGGCCCAATTTCAAGACTTGACACCGCTAAAGCCAATGGGCTCCCCAATGGGGGCAACGCCGAAAATGTATTGTGCCGGCTGCGGAGCGAAGGTGGGCAAAAGTGTTTTGAGCAGCAGTCTGGGCAGCTTGAGCGTACCCAAACATCCAGATGTTCTCCTTGGCCTTGATGCCCCCGATGATGCGGCGGTGATCCAGCTCCCCCCGGATCAGCTTTTGGTGCAAACGGTGGATTATTTTCCGAGCCTGCTGAATGATCCTTTTTTACTCGGGCAAATCGTTACTCACCACTGCCTTAGTGACCTCTACGCCATGGGGGCAACCCCCCATAGTGTCTTGGTTTTGGCAACACTCCCCCACGGAAAAGCAGCGGTACAACAGGGTCTTTTGGCACAACTTTTGGCCGGGGTATTAGCTGTTTTGAACGTCCAAAAAATTGCTCTGATTGGTGGCCATACCAATGAGGGCGATCGCCTTGGCTTAGGACTCACCTGCAACGGTCTATTGCAAAAAGATGCAATTTGGCGCAAAACAGCGCTTCAAGCAGATCAAGTCTTTATTTTGACAAAATCTTTGGGTACAGGTACGCTTTTTGCCGCAGAAATGCAAGGAAAAGCCCGGGGCAGCTGGATCGATGGGGCGATCGCCTCAATGCAACAATCCAATCAACGGGCAGCGGCAATCCTCCGGCAACATGGGGCCACCGCCTGCACCGATGTGACGGGCTTTGGGCTGGCGGGTCACCTATTGGAGATGCTCCAGCCCTCAGGTCTATGTGCCGAACTTGATATAGAAAAATTGCCCCTATTGCCAGGGGCCAGAGAAACCCTCCAAGGGGGATTTATCAGTTCCCTCGCCCCCCAAAACCACACCGCAGAGCAGGCAATTCAAGTGGACATGGAGCGGCGGGAACAGCCTTGGTATGAAATCCTTTTTGATCCCCAGACGTCTGGGGGACTGTTGGCGGCGATCGCCCCCGAAGAAGCCCAAGCCTGTCTTGGCAAGTTGCACCAAGCGGGTTACACCGAAAGTGCCGTCATTGGCCGGACGATCGCCACAGCTCAAATGTCTGGCCAAATTATTGTGATATGACATCCACCAAAACTAGCGCACGGGCACAAAGTCATAGCCAAAGCCTGACCGCTCCCCGGCCTGGACGGTGACCATCTCCATGGGCTGGTTGCGATCGCCCGAGGGTAAAAATTGAATCGTTTGGGCTGCCCCAGGGGCCGAAAAGCCTGGATTAGCGAGGGCGGCTTGGACAGCGGTGCGGTCTGGGGTTGGACTCTGACGAATCCCTGTAAACAGGGCGATCGCCGCATCATAGCTCAGGGCCGTCCGCCAATTCACATCACCCCCCCAGAGGGCGCGGGATACTTGGGGAAACGCGGTGTTCGGGTGGCTGAGGATATGCCAGGGAATCGCCACCACCATTCCCGCCGCATCCCGGCCGCCAATTTGTAAAATTTCTGGCTTGTAGAGGCTATCACCGGCGACGATCGGTAATTCTTCGCGGTTGACCTGGATAACTTGGAGTGCTTGATTTAAGGTCGGGGTATCGGTAACGAGGGCGATCGCCGTAGCGCCCTCGGCCTTGGCCGCATTCAGGGTTTGGGCGCTGTTAAATCCCCCCTGGCTCACATCCACCTCGGCCACCACATTGCCCCCCCGGGTAAACAGCTCTGTGGTGAGACTGTCCTTGAGGGAATTGCTATAGCCACTGGCACTGTTATAAAACACCACCACCTGGCGCTGGTTGAGGCGATCGAGTAAATAGTTGGCGAGGGCCGTCCCTGTGAAGCGATCGCTGGGCACTGTGCGAAAAATATAATCGCCTACTGTGGAGAGGGAAATCGCAGTACTAGTAGGAGAAATCATCACCAACCCCCGATCTTCATAGACCTGGGCCGCGGCTAAACTGGTATCGCTTCCGAAGTGACCAATCACTCCCAGAATATCCCCTTGGGCGGCTAGGGACTGGGCAATCTGGGTGGCGATCGCCGGATCCCCATCGTCGTCGGCAATCATCACCAGAAATCCTTCGCCACCGTCGAGGGCTTCTTTCTGGGCTTGGGCAACCCCCCGCAGCAATTCCTTCGCGCTATTGGTTTCGAGATCCACCGGCATCGAGACCACCACGGCGATCGCCCGGGGATTTGGCGTCTGTTGGCGAATTTTTGCATTGTTGAGGTAAATCAAGGTTTCAGGATCATTGGGATGTGCTTGGAGAGAAGCCTGGAACAACTGCACCGCCATGGCAAAATCCCCTTGGCCATAGGCGGTGATCGCCTGTTCTTTTTCTGGGTGGCGATCGCTGATTAACAGTAACCGCTCCCCTCGACTGAGACGATCCGCCGTCTCCCCTTGGCCTCCAAGATCCCCCAGGATATCTGGCAATTGGAGCGATTGATTTTGGTTGAGGAACCACCAGCCCCCCGCCCCCAAAAGTCCGAGGGTAATCACGAATGCCCCTAACAATGCTGCCGTATCATTCTTCCCCGCCATGGATAATTACCTTTCCTTGCCATAAATATTCCTACTTGTGATTGTGCCGAAAAATAGAGCAAAGACACTATTCTTCTACCCAAAAAACCACAAAACTTTGTGGTCAAGGCCGTTGCTTTGGTGCTGAGAGAGATTGGGCTGTAACGTTTCAGAGTTTAACGAAATGGCTGCTTCGAGCTTCTGAAGACCATAGATTCTTGCTATTATCGGAAAATCCCTGCCCCAAGGCACTGTGCCATGAATTACCCAAATTTTTCTGAAGAAATTCCCTGGACGGAAGAAGCCAAAATAAAGTACAAAAATATTCCTTTTTATGCCCGTTCCCAGGCCCGTCAAACCATCGAGGAACTGGCCCGGACCGAGGAAGTCGAGGAAATCACTGCCGAGTTGGTGATGCGGGCCCAACAGAAGTTTGGCAAGTAGTCTTTTTTCAGTTGGGATTAGGCGATCGCCTCAAATATCCTTTGCTGCTGGAGAGCATTTATGTCCATCTGCCATCTACCTCACTTGGATCATGCATGTCGATGATTTTTGATTTGTCGAACTTGGGCTATTGGGTGCTCCTGGGGAGCGGCATGCTCCTTTATCTAGTTGTCATTTTCTCTGGGGGAGGAGATGACGATATGGATGCTGACATCGATGGGGACTTAGACAGCGATGTGGACGGAGAAGTCACTGGCGGCGGTTCTGGCCTCTGGTCGGTGCTGTCTTGGTTTGGCTTTGGGCAAGCGCCATTGATGTTGTTACTGGCCACGGATTTGAGCCTGTGGGGTCTGTTTGGTTGGATGTTCAATGCGGCCCTACAAACCCCGACGGGACTACTCAGCGTTTTTGTTTTCTTGGGCAGTGGGGCGATCGCCTTTTGGATTGGTCGTCTCCTGGCTAGGCCCCTCGGAAAAATTTTTGCTTCGTTTGGGGAAGATGCCAGTGGCGATCGCCTAGTCGGTTGTGTGGCCGTTGTCACATCAAAAAATTTACCCCACTATACCGAGGGAAAAATTGGCCAGGCCGATGTGTATGATGCGGCCCACAATTTTGTGACTATCCAGGTGAGCTTGCCCCACTGGGCCCAGGTCACCCCTGCCTATGGCGATAAGATTCTCATTGTCGACCGCACCGAACATAGTTATTTGGCGATCGCCAAAGACAGTTCTGATGAAGACCGCTGGCTGGCCGACCCCCACAGGCAACCCTAATCTTTTGCTGCCATGGCATAATGCCAGTCCTGAGCAAATCCCCCGGAGAGCGAACACCCATGACCGTCGAAATCATCACCATTGTGGCCGCCTTGATTATCTCTTGGCTTGTGTTTACAGCTTTTATCAAAATTGTTAAAACCAGCGTACAGACTGCGATCACCATTGCTGCGATCGTCCTTCTACTCCAACTCATTTTCGGGATTCGCTCCAGCCAAGTGATTGAACAAATTATTGAATTGCCCCGCATCATCGGCGACTGGTTTAGTGGCCGCTAGATTGGCCTATGGCGAATGTTCTAACCCCAAGCTCTGGCCCAAAACCCCAGGGGCAATGTGGGATGAAAGAACTGAGGCATCTCCCCCCTTCGGTCGTCCTGCCCCAGGCGATCGCCTCTGGATAACTCTGACCAAAAACAATTGTCACAATTTGAACAACCCCTAGTAGAATAGCTAGGTTGTATTTCTGCGGCACATCTCGTGATTGAACGTTATACCCTCCCCGAAATGGGGAATCTCTGGACAAATGAAGCAAAGCTCAAGGCCTGGCTCAAAGTTGAAGTCGCCGTTTGTGAAGCCCAAGCAGAGTTAGGGTATATCCCCGAGGATGCCGTCGCAGAAATCAAAGCCAAAGCCCAGTTTGACGAAGCCCGGGTCTTGGAAATTGAAAAAGAAGTCCGCCATGATGTCATTGCTTTTTTGACGAATGTCAATGAATACGTCGGTGATGCAGGCCGGTATATCCACCTGGGCATGACCAGTTCCGATGTGTTGGACACCGCCCTCGCGCTGCAAATGGTGGACAGTATGGATTTGATTTTGACCTGTGTTGAGGATTTAATCCAGGCAATCCGTTACCAAGCCCAACAGCACCGTTATACCGTCATGGTCGGCCGCTCCCATGGGATCCATGCCGAACCGATGACCTTTGGATTCAAGCTGGCCGGTTGGCTTGCAGAAATGCTCCGTAACCGCGATCGCCTGGTGGCTGTGCGCAAAGAGATTGCCGTGGGCCAAATCTCTGGCGCAGTGGGGACCTATGCCAATATCGAACCCCGCGTCGAAGCCCTCGCCTGCCAGAAACTGGGCCTTGATCCGGATACCGCCTCCACCCAGGTGATTTCCCGCGATCGCCATGCCAACTACATGAACCAATTGGCCGTATTAGCAGCGAGTATCGAGCGCTTTGCCGTAGAAATCCGCAATCTCCAACGCACCGATGTTCTAGAAGTCGAAGAATATTTCTCTAAGGGCCAAAAAGGCTCCTCGGCGATGCCCCACAAGCGGAACCCGATTCGTTCTGAGCGTTTGACAGGAATGGCCCGTCTGGTGCGAGGGAATGCCATGGCTGCCCTCGAAAACGTCGCCCTCTGGCACGAGCGGGATATTTCTCACAGCTCTGTCGAGCGGGTCGCTCTCCCTGACAGCTGCATTCTGGTGCATTTCATGCTCCGGGAAACCATTAGCTTGGTGAAGAATCTGCTGGTTTACCCCGAAAACATGGAACGCAATATGAATGTCTATGGCGGGGTGATCTTCAGTCAGCGGGTCTTGCTTGCCCTCGTTGAAAAGGGTTTAACCCGCGAAGATGCCTACCGGCTCGTCCAGGGTTGTGCCCACAGCGCCTGGAATACGGAGGGAGGAAATTTCCGCGCTAATGTGGAGCAGGATGCAGAAATCACCCAGCATCTTTCTGCCACAGAAATCGCCGCCTGCTTTGATCCCCAGTTCCAACTACGCCACCTCGACCAAGTCTATCAACGGCTCGGTATCTAAATATTCACAACGAGCGTCCGGGGCGATCGCCTTTTTTGCACTAAGATCCAAGAAAGGCGATTTTTTGTAGTGTTTTGCCTAACTTTCAACATTTATCCAGATCACTTTAAACCAACAGCGTTACCGATGTTGCGACTAAACTACTTTGGAGGCTTTAAAAGACAGGCGTATGACATGTAGAGACTGCGGTGACCTAAGTAAGTTAGGTTTTGATTTCACAATGGCATTCCAACCCATTGTCAATCTCAGAACCCAAGAAATTTTTGCCCATGAAGCCCTCGCGCGGGGGTTGAATAATGAGCCAGCTGGGACAATCTTTCAAAACATTAACGATACTAACCGTTACCTATTCGATCAATCCTGTCGTACAAAAGCCATTCGCCTTGCCGCTGAACTACAAATTCCTTGCTTTTTAAGTATTAACTTTTTACCTAATGCAGTATATGAACCAGAACGCTGCATTCGCACGACCCTAGAAGCTGCAGAGACCTATGGTTTTCCCATCGAACGCATTATCTTTGAGATCACAGAAGGCGAAAAAGTTTCTGATTTGATGCACCTACGCAACATTGTTGAATATTATCGGGCACGGGGTTTCAAAACGGCGATCGACGATTTTGGGGCTGGCTATGCTGGGTTAAACCTTTTGTCAGAAATTCAAACCGATATTATTAAGTTAGATATGGCCCTGATCCGGGGGATTGATCAAGATAAAGTTCGTCAGGCGATCGTGAAAGGCGTACTCCAGGTAGCTGAAGAATTATCCAGTATTATCATCGCAGAAGGCATTGAAACCAAAACAGAATTGAATATTTTATTAGACTTAGGTATTGAACTTTTCCAAGGATTTTATTTCGCGAAACCTGCATTTCAGTCCTTAGCAACAATTCCTACCGATAAACTGCATAGTATGTCTTTTCCCCCAAGTACTACCTAATTGATTTGAGCTATTTCTAGAAAAAATTTATCTGTGCTCCCGCGCCATTCCTTGATCTTTTTTAGCGATCGTTTTCGACTGGGTGATCCTGAAATTTGCCCAATGCCTATCTGCTTAAATTACTGTGTAAGATAGTAAAAAGTTACTTCGAGCGAATAAGGTAAAGTCTGCTATGCCCACAGTCAGTCATCAAACCCAAAACCCTGACACATCAGCCACAAATTCATCAGGGATTCCTGTCACGATCATCACCGGATTTTTGGGTAGTGGTAAAACGACTCTGTTAAATCATATCCTTACCAATCAAGAGGGTCTTAAAACCGCCGTACTAGTCAATGAATTTGGCGAAATTGGCATTGACAATGAATTGATTGTCACCACCGACGAGAACATGGTGGAACTGAGTAACGGCTGTGTGTGCTGCACAATCAACGAAGACCTGGTTGATGCTGTTCATAAAATCCTTGATCGGGATGAAAAAGTTGACTACATCGTTGTAGAAACAACCGGATTAGCAGATCCACTCCCCGTTGCCTTAACTTTTTTAGGAACAGAATTGCGGGATATGACGCGGCTCGATTCTATTGTAACTACGGTAGACTGCGCGAACTTTAGCCTAGATCTATTCAATAGTGAAGCGGCCTATAGCCAAATTGCCTATGGGGATATTATTCTCCTGAACAAAACAGATTTGGTGGAAGAGGCAGAGGTTGATGCTCTAGAGGTCAGAATCCGCGATATTAAAGAAGGGGCTAGACTGCTTCGGACACAAAATTCTGCTGTTCCCCTGGGATTACTCCTGAGTGTGGGACTGTTTGAGTCGGATAAATATTTTGATAGTGCTGATTCCCACGCCCATCACCACCACGATCATCATGACCACAGCCATGACCATGGACACCATGACCATGTGTGTACCCCAGAATGCGACCATGATCATGATCATGGCCACCATCACCATCACTCTAATCATTTAGAAAATGATGGGTTTATGTCTATTTCTTTCCAGAATGATCAACCCTTTGCCATTCGCAAGTTTCAGTATTTCTTGGACAACCAGCTGCCAGTGAATGTCTTTCGGGCGAAGGGAATTCTTTGGTTTGATGAAAGCCCACTCCGTCATGTGTTCCACCTCAGTGGTAAACGCTTTACCATTGACGATTCGGAATGGAAACCAGGGGAAGTGAAGAAGAATCAGTTGGTTCTCATCGGCCAAAATCTCGACGAAGAAACCCTACGACAACAGGTAGAAAATTGCTTCTGTCTCCCTTCTGAGAACCGTGGGAAGGGCTTTGGGGCCTAGGCTGATTGTCGGTAATAGCTAAATTTTTCAATTGTGAGGGAGTCGGTTGTGTTTTGAGCCTGACTCTCTTTTTTATTGGAAATGGATGGAATGATCCTGTCGATAAGCGTCAAGATTACTGGAATTTGCCGCTAAGATGGAAGAATTCTATGTCTGTCAGTGCTGCTTTTCTTGGGTTAAATTTTTTTATGCGATCGCCCGCCTCTCCTCGGACCGTAACATTTCCCTTTTGGTTAACCCTCTGTGTGCTTTTGAGCTTAGGAACAGTGGGTGTTTTGGGGACAGTGCCAGCTTTTGGCCAGGGGCGTAAGCAGAACGCGGAACAAAAACTGCTCCAGCGCAAGGACGCCGAACGTCATACGGCCCAAGCCCAGCAAGCCCAACACATGGGACAACTGGAAACAGCGATTTTCCACTGGCACCAGGCTGAAGCAATTTATCGTCATCTCCGGGATTGGGAGCAGCTTAACTTGAGCCTTACTGCCCTGGCCGATCTTCATTTGCGCCAAAATAACCTGCTTGCTAGTGAAACTGTTCTACGACAGCAGTTGCGTTTGGCCCGTGAGCGTCAAGATCAAGGTATGGAAATTCGTGTTTTAAATGAATTGGGGCTGATCTTCGAACAACAAGATCAACCCCACATTGCCCAAGCAATCTTTGCCGATGCTCAGGCGATCGCCGCGACCCAGTTTTAGGGTGGAGACTGCTTTGGGGGACTTGCTTCCAGAGGCACAAACCCGAGGCAAGCCGCAAACATAAAGTACAAAAAATCAATCATCGTTAACTTTCTCCAAAAAAATACCAAATCTAATGCCCAAATCCAGGCACAATACTCGATGGCTCAACTAAGGCTTGGTGGCAACTGAGAGTTGCAGCGTAGTATTGCGAAAAATTAGGCGTGGCTGCCATCGCCATGGGCCCATGGTCTTGATCGAGGGGGTAACTGTCCTGGCGTAGTCGTTGGGCAATGGGTGTAACCCCACAAGAATGGATGATTTTCATCTTTCTTTACTGCAAAATCTTTCTATTTGTCTTAGGTGAAGTTTATCGACACTTAAGTCAGGAGTCAATAGTATTAAAAATATTTCTCAATAGAAAGGCCATGCCAGCTAGGCGCTTCTCAGTTTTGTCATTGCTTGGGCGATCGCCCCCTGGAACTCCCGATTAAGAGGTTCAGCGATTTGAACATCAAGAATTTCGCTGTAGAGGGGTTATTTCCAGGAGCCTGAATATTCAACTATTTCAACAATTTGAGCATTGTGGCGATCGCCGTCATGTAGAAAAGATGGTTCATCGCCCAGAGGATAAACTTGGGTGCTTGCAATGCGTGGCGGTTCCCAAAGATAGCAAAAGCCCTATGAATAGACTGGATTGAGGCCTGTAGTATCTTTCGAATTTTGGAGAGGCTGGGGCTGCCTTGGTCAAATTACAGGTGTTGTTCAAGGCAGTCTTAATTAAGAATTACTAGCATATATGCAGGCCGCAGTAGACTAAAGCTCTTGCTCTAGTTTCTCAGTAATTTTTCTCTGATCTGTTGTTAGGAAATGATCAAATAGTTCCATGCAGTCATACCCGGCAATGTCACCTTAGGGAAGATGAACCAGATGTCTGTCCGGCACAGAATGCCACCATGGAAATATAAGAGCTGGGAGCGTCCGTCGGCATTGTGAAAAATTACCCGGAGGCGATCGCCCCTACAAAATTTACCGTCTGCACCAACGACTTGGGCAGAAACGGCCACCCCAGATCTCCATCAGCTTGTTTTGTTTACAATCTTTGTCTGGCCCATTTCCTCGGAGTCCAAGTTACCCCTACAAAACTTTTTATCGGTATGGGGGCCATGTCGGTAAATTTAAGCTTTTTTCTAGAGTATCAGCCTTTAAATAGAATAACTTGCAAAAAAAACGGCCACTTTTTAGACCGATGTAGTGCCATAGGACTGCTTGCCGCAGCCTTGTTCAGCTTGGGCTTGGAGAAGTTGAGCTGCGTATTCGATACAGGTACCGCAGTCCATCCCCACCCCCATCACCGCCGATAGTTCTTTCATTGAGCAGTTTTGTTGCTCCATCACTTGGCGGATCTGCTTTTCAGTAATGCCACGGCAAAGGCAAACATACATGGTGATTTTTTGGTGAAAAGTAGTGTGTAAAGTTGTTGTCTCCTACTATGACCGATCTGGGCAGTTATTGCAAGAGATTCTCAGTCCTTTGGGCCTACCCCATTACGGGAAAAAGTTCAAAAAATACGATTTTTTGAGCAAACTGCCCCAAGATCAAAAACTGCCCTAAGCTGGATATATCAAAGTTCTATGGCCCACTTAGGGATGACTACTGCGGAGTGGAATAAAGCAATATGCAGGGAAAATCGAGCATCAAAACCCAACTGAATGCGGCTTTAAAGTCGCAGCTCACTGCCATTAACCAATTTTTTCTCCATGCGAGGATGGCGAAAAATTGGGGCCTGGAACAGCTCAATGGCCAGGAATATAAATATTCCATCAAGGCAATGAAACAGGCTGATCGCCTCATTGAGCGGATTCTTTTTTTAGAAGGACTACCCAACCTCCAGAGTCTTGGTAAGTTGATGATTGGCGAAGATGTGCCAGAAATGATTGCCAATGAGCTGACAATGGCGATCACCATTCGTACAGAATTAGGAGCGGCCATTCAACTGTGTGAACAGAAACAAGATTATGTCAGCCGGGATCTATTGACGGAACTTTTGGAGGAGACGGAGTCTCAGATCGACTGGTTTGAATCTCAGCAATGGCTGATCGAAAACTCTGGCCTCGAAAACTACCTACAATCGATGATGTAGCAATGGCGGCGGTGAGGCGATCGCCCAAACAAATTTTGACCACTTTATTGAGAGTAGAGAATACTGAATTATGAAAGGTAGCCCCAAGGTTTTAGAGCAACTCCATAAACTACTAGAAAACGAACTAGCCGCCCGGGATCAATACTTCACCCATTCGCGGATGTACCTAGACTGGGGACTGACAAAGCTCTATGAACGCATTGACCACGAGATGCAGGACGAAACAGGCCATGCATCCAAGCTCATTGAACGGATTCTCTTTTTGGAAGGGAGCCCGGATCTGTCGAAGAAAGATAGCTTAAACATCGGCAAGACAGTGCCAGAAATGCTCCAAAACGATCTCAAGTATGAATATAAAGTCATTGCGGATCTCAAGGAGGCGATCGCCATTTGTGAAACCGAGCAAGATTATCAAACCCGCGATATCCTCCGCCAGATGCTCGCTGACACCGAAGAAGATCATGCCCACTGGTTAGAGCAGCAATTGGGACTCATTGAAAAAATTGGCCTGCAAAATTATTTGCAATCTCAGATGTAAACGCATCTCGCCATGATTCTCTCGATCATTTTCGACACAACAAAAAAGGGAGGCGATCGCCTCCCTTTTTTGTCTGGGTTGACCATGGTCAACCCCTTATATTTTGAGCCCGTGAGATTAGACGCTTGCGGCGATCGCCCCCTGAGCACTGGTGATATATTCATAGGTCTGACGCATCTTCAGGCCGACGAGCACCTGGAAGAGCCCCGTACCATTGTCAGAACCAGGATAATCCTTGTGCTTTAGGAGCAGCTCAGTCATCTCGCCATAATATTTTGTGCCAGTTTTACTGAGGTGACTTTCGATGTAGATCATTTCCTCAAGGTTATCAAACTTCCCGTCCACTTCCAGGACAGAAACTTCGTTACCGAAATAGCTATCCGGGCCATAGGCCAACTTGATCCCAGGATAATTACAAGTCAACTTCCGGCCACAGGGACGCCAGTGGATGGTCGAACCCTCATCAAATAGATAAGCAGGCTCAAACCCAGTGACACCCTCTTTTTGGATCAGGCGTACCCGGAGATACTTTCCTTCTTTGTCGTCGACTAGTTCTGTGGGCAGCACTTGAATCACCACATCAGCAAATTGTCGCTGGGGCTCAATGTAGGCGCTAAAATCAGGCTTCCGGGCATTGATCGACGCCAGAATATCTTCGTAGGTATGGCCTCGTTCTGCCATATCTCGTTGAATCTTCCACTGGATCTTCACTTCGTCGCTGATGTCTAAGTAAACACTGAAGTCGACCAGTTCCCGTACCCGGGCATCGTAGAGGGGGTGCAACCCTTCGATGACGATGACTTTGTTGGGTTTAATTTGCTCGGGAGGATCAATTTCGCCTGTTTCATGGTTGTAGATGGGCTTGTTGATCACTTTGCCGTTTTTGAGATCACGGATTTGCTCGGCCATGAGGTCGAAGTTGTTTGCCTTCGGGTCGAGGGCGGTGACCCCCGCTTCCTTACGCCCTTTGCGATCAAGGCTGTGGTAGTCATCGAGACAGATGACCGTCATAAATTCTTCGCCGAACAGATCGGTGAGTCGACGTAAAAAGGTAGATTTTCCGCAACCGGAGTCCCCGGCAACACCAATAATCACTACACGCTCTGTCTGACTGGTCATAAATTTCCTCTGGGTCTGCAAATTTTATGTTTTTTAAACTCATCCGTTATCTATGGCGGGAATTCGTGACGAATGAGTCGGTAGGCAAAACGTTGGCCGATGGGCCACCTTAGTTTTGTCTGCCTGTCACCCCGAAGGCGATCGCCTAGATAAACTTGGTCGGTACAAAAATAGGGCGTTTGTTAATTTTGGAGCTCATTATACAACGGCACTGTCATTTAACCATGGCCCCTCCGCCGATGGGCGCAAATGTAGCGTTTGTTTGCGCGGCAACGCCAGCGCACATACGACGAATTATCATCACCCATGCTACTAATGGCCATTCGGGGTTCACTTTTTTTTGGAAAAACGCAAAAAAAGCCACCGGGTTGGGTGACTTTGGTTAATCTTCTTAAGGATGGGCGTTACTGGATTTGAACCAGTGACATCCTGCTTGTAAGGCAGGCGCTCTACCGCTGAGCTAAACGCCCTTAAGCCTTAACAAATATAACAGGGGATTTTTTGAAACGCAAGGGGTCCGGTAACTTTTTTTGAGTTTTCCGAAAATGACTTGATGTTCAGCGTCGCCAGGGAGCTTTAGGGGCAGTTTTATGTTTCTCTGACCGGTGAACTTTACCCTTGGGGAGGAGACCCAGTGCTTTTTGGTAGATGCGTTCATTTTCTTGGACAGACTGTTGGAGATCTACCATGGGTTTAGGGTAGGTTTGGCCGAGGATAATCTGGCGATTGCTTAACGCTTGTGCGGATAAACGCCAGGGTTGGTGGATTTGCTCACCGGGAAGGCTGGCCAGTTCTGGCAGCCAGTGGCGTACATAATTTCCTTGGGGATCATAATCTTTTGCTTGTTTTGGAATGTTGAAATAACGGAACCCCCGGGCATCATTTCCTACCCCAGCGGTGTAGTTCCAGTTGCCCCAGTTGCTGCACACATCGTAATCAATGAGCTGAGATTCAAACCAAGTTGCCCCCCAGCGCCAATCGATCCCTAGGTTTTTCGTCAAAAAGCTGCCCACATTTTGACGGCCTCGGTTAGACATAAAACCCGTGAGCAGTAGTTCACGCATATTTGCATCCACAAAGGGAATACCCGTTTGCCCTGTCCGCCATCGCTCAAAGGCCGCCTCATCTTGTTTCCAGGGAATTGCCACCCCTTGGAGCCCTGCGGGTTGAAAAATTTGCGTGCCATGTTTGGCGCCGATCCAACGGAAGTAGTCTCGCCACAGCAGCTCAAAAATTAGCCAATAGGTTGAATCATTGGCGATGCGTTGGGTTTCATAGGCTCTCACTTGGGCAACAACCTGGCGGGGAGAGAGGCAACCCAAGGCCAACCAGGGTGAAAACTTGGAAGAATAGTCTGCTCCCAAGAGCCCATTGCGCGTTTCTTTGTAAGTTTTCAGGCGATCGCCTGTCCAAAAATAATCCTGAAGCCTTTGCCAACCTGCTGTTTCACCGCCTTTAAAGGTCAAAACACCCCGGGGATCAGCGACTGGTTCCGTTAGACCCAAATCCTGGAGTGTGGGAATTTCGCCCATATCTAATGCGTCAGGTAGCTGCGGCAGCTGGGTCGGTGTAGGGACTGGAGAGGCGATCTCCCCGTATTTTTCGACTTCTCTGCGAAATTGAGTGAAGACTTCTGGTAATTGATTGATCCCAAAAGGCAAAGCTTCCGGAGCATGGAGAGTCGCGCCCCAAAAGGTTTCGATATGCACCCCCTGCCGCTGTAAAGCCCGCTGTAGCTTGGCCTCAACATCAATTTCCTCGGCAGTTACCTCTTTGTGCCAATAAACGGCCTCAATCTGCCACTGCTGACACAATTGGGGAATTAAAATTTCTGGCTTACCCTGGCGGACGATCAAATGACTCCCCTTACCCCGGAGATTGTCCCGCAGATCCTGTACTGCCTCCCGGAGAAATTGTCCCCGAAAAGACCCCGTTTTGGGCAAATTTAATTGAGTTTTGCCAAATTCCCTTGGATCAAAGCAGTAGAAAGGAAAAATTTGCCCTTGCGCTCTGAGAGCTTGGTGGAGGGGTTGGTGGTCATGGAGGCGCAGATCGCGGCGATACCAGAGGAGAATTTTCGCAGGAGCCATAGCGGTAGTGGCAGAGGAAAAATTGTAGAGAAAACCCGCATAGTATAACGAATGTTTTTTCGACGGTGTGCCAAAAGGCGATCGCCCGAAAACCAGAGAATTTCTGTAGAAATTCCGTGTATCTCGCCATGTCTCGTTCCTTGAGGGGATACACTAATAGAGCGCAGAGGTTAAACTAATGTGCCAATCAACTTTGATGTTGGTTGCTCGCTTTTTTTCTGAATGTTGATCGACGCTATGAGTCCCCGCAAACTAACCGACCATGATAAGGAAGAATTACTCGTTGCCTACCGTGAAACGACGGCAACCACTTCCACGTTGGCGGCTCGCTATGGCGTCAGCAGCTCGACGATCAGTCGTCTTCTAAAAAGTCGTCTCAGTAGCGCAGAATACGAAGAATTGATCCACCAGAAGCGCCTTGGTCGTAGTGGTAGCAGTAACCAAGTCGAAAAAGAAACTCCCCCCGCAGCCAAGGCTACTCCCAAGGCCGTTGAGAAACCCAAACTCATTCGACGGATTGCGGCCCCAGAGCCTGAGGCCGCTTTAGACTCTCCCCAAGCATCTTCTGAATTGCCTCAGGGAGAGTGGGCCGGTGAATTTAACGAAGCAGACGATGACCAGTCGCCTGCCGCCCTCCATGGGTCTGATGTGGATGATTTTGAGGATGATGACTTTGATGGGGCAGGGTACGAAGACGGAGAATTTGAGACGGACGACTATGACGCTACGGACTTTGATGATGATGTGGCCATTAACCCGGATCTCCTCGCCTTGGCCCAAGAAATTCAGCTAGGCGATCGCCAACAGGCGCTCAAGGAATTGCTGGGAGACGATATCGGTGAGGATGATGATTTTGATGACGAAGAAGACTTTGACGATGAGGACGAAGACGATGATGAAACCCTCGATCTCACCCCTGTTCCGCCCTCAGAATCTGTAGAAATTCTTCCCCTAGAGGCAGCCCAGTTTCCCCGTACCTGCTATGTGGTGACCGATCGCCTGTCAGAATTAATTGCCCGCCCCATGGGTGAATTCCGGGATTTGGGTCATCTGCCAGATGGGGAAACCAGCCAGAGAACCCTCCCGATTTTCGATAACCATCGTGTTGCCAAGCGGTTTATCCGGGGCCGTACCCAAAAAATTATCAAAATCCCCAACGGAGAACTCTTTTTTAAAACCAGTAGTTGCTTGGCGTCTAAGGGAATTACACGCCTGCTTCTCGACGGAAAAGTTTACCAACTGTCGTAAAGGACTAGGCTCAGGGTTCCTTGAGGGCTTGAAAGCCGCGAAAGATCAAGGCGGGATCGTAGATCAATCGAGGGATGTGCTGCGCTAACCAGGGGCCATCTCCACCCGTAACCAGGATTTTTCCCTGGGGAAACTCAGCCTGCCAAGCTTGGATAAAATCATTAACGCCGGCGAGGACGGTGCGGGTGATGCCGCTGGCGATCGCCCCCTGGGTTTCCCTGGCCCAGCGCTGGGGCAACTGCTCGGGTAAATTAACCTCTGGCAAAGCTGCCGTAGCCTGGGCCAAACTCTTAAATTGCAGTTTTAGGCCCGGTAAAATTGCGCCCCCCAACCACTGGCGATCGCCTGTCGCCCCCGAAAATGTCAGGGCCGTTCCCCCATCGATGACCAAACAGGGAAAACCATAATGTTGGCCTGCGCCCCAAACCGCTAAGGCCCTGTCAATACCCAATTGTGGATAGCAGTGGCGGAGAGGGATATCCCGTAGGGTGATCACCCGGGCCTCAGGAAATTGAGCTTCGATCCAGGTGGTCTGGCGAGGCACGACCGACGCCACATACTGGAGTTGTTGCACACCTGTCCCTACGGTGTCGTGGTCTGTGTGCTCGATCCCTTGGAGTGTATAGTCAGCAAACGCCCCCCAATGGAGCCGGGAATTACCAATCATCAAGGCCCACCACTGTGCCATGCTGATCCCCTAACTAGGAAAATCTGTCGGTTGCACGGTCAATTGGCGGATTTTGCCTCGACGCTTGAGTTCAATGCTTAGATCTGCACCAATGGCACTCTGTTCAACGGTGTCTTGCACATCAAAAGCAGTGGACACAGGTTGGCTGTCCACCTGCTTCAGGATGTCTCCCACTTGAATGTTGGCGATCGCCGCCGGAGAGTCCGGGGCCACCTCAATCACCAAAACCCCCGTTTCTGTGTCGAGATTCAGACCTGCGGCAATCTCAGGTAACTTGGTCTGGAGATAGTTTTTTCCTTCCCCGTCTAGGGCTAACATCCGGATCCCCAAGTAAGGATGGGTTGCCTTGCCCTCTGTAAAGAGTTGCTGGGCAATCCGCTGGGCTGTTTCGATGGGGATCGCAAAACTCAGGCCCTGGCCATCGGCCCGGATAGCCGTGTTGAGGCCAATGACTTCCCCGCGCACATTTAACAAAGGGCCGCCGGAATTGCCGGGATTGATCGCCGCATCGGTTTGGATAAAACGCACGCGCTTGTCAGGAACGCCCACCTGGGCACTGGGCCGGTCAAGGGCACTGATGATTCCCACGGTCACGCTGTTATCAAAGCCCAATGGATTACCAATGGCGATCGCCCATTCCCCAGGGGTCAGATTCGTCGCACTGCCCAGCTTAGCAGTGGGGAGCCCAGTAGCCTCGATTTTGATCACGGCGATATCAGTCATTTCATCGACACCCATGACTTTTCCTTCAAATACCTGGCCATCTTTGAGGGTAACTTTCACCTCAGAGCTTCCAGCGACCACATGGGCATTGGTCACCAGTTGACCGTCGCTGCTGAGAATAAACCCTGAACCTGTTCCCTGGGTTGGGCGATCGCCCTCAAAGGAAGGAAATCCTTCTTCCCAGGGGAGCAATTTTCTGAGGCGAGAGCCCGTTGAAGTGGTGTCTTCTCCGAGGGCATCAATGCGCACCACTGTCGGGCCAACATTTTGGACAGCTTGGGCGATGAAATTAACGGAATCTTGATCCAGTTGAAAAGCCACCATGGACTGCTCATACTGCCGCAACTCATTATAGGTTTGCAAAGAAACATTAAGTTGCCGCTGGGCCCAATAAGCATGGCTCAAAAAACCAATACTTCCCCCAAGGATCAGGAAGGTGGTGTAAATACGCCACTGACGAAAGGATTCATTTAACATGGGTGTGAGGGAGCTGGAGGAGTGCAGAGAAGCGACTGCGTGCTTCTCAAATTATGGCAAAAATGTTGCCCAGTGCTTTACTTTAGTGACCTCTTCTTTTCTTTTTTGTTAACAGTAGTCAGTTTTCTAAAGTTTGCCTGAGTCTTGCCCTCTGCTTGGGTCACTCCAGGGGAGAAATTGGCCTTCGATTACCCACGAAAAAATCCAGAGCGGCCAGGCTCTGGGACAAAAATTGTCTCAGTTTTAACCAAGGCAGCTAGGGAGATTGGCTGGTGCGCTGGTAAAGCTGGACTGAAGTGTGGCTCGTGTTACGAAGTTCTACACTTCTTTTTTTGGTAGGACTGACCCGGGAATTCGTTTGGATAATGCGCAATTGTTGCACTTGAACCCGCGCTGGTTGATGACCCAAATCTGCGGGGATGGGCAAGGTAATTTGCTTGGGAACACAGACGCTGATGCGGGGACTGAGTTCCTGGGTGTAGGGGATCCAACCTTCTGGGCAACCGATGGGTTCTGATGGGGTGGCGATCGCCCCGGTCATGTTAGAGAGCAGCAAGCAGGAACTGATCAGTAGACCATCTAGTAAATGCCCACCGATACTTTGGATTAATTTCATGGTTTTGCTCCATTGCAAAGGAGAGTAAATCGAAGCCTGGGGAGACGAAGCTCCAACAATGTGTAGTGATTTCTCCTGGAGCTTATGCAATTGTGGGGATGGCCCCGGCAGAGCAATAGTTTGATTTTCGTTGCGAAACGCCATTTTTACAGAAAAAGGCTGCCTATACTGATGCGGATATTTCAGGGTGAGTCATGGCCTCTCAATTGCTTAATTTAGTCCCAGCGGATGCCTATAAGCTTCTGGTGGTGCTATTTCTCTCGTTTCTTATTGGCCTTGAACGGGAGGAACACAAGATTAGTAAAGGGTATGCCTTTGGCGGTGTGCGCACCTATCCTTTGATTGGCCTGATTGGTTATAGTGTCGCTTTTTTGGCCCAGGGCGAAATTGTCGCGGTGATTGGCGGCTTTGCGGTGGTTGGGGGCTTTTTGATGATTTCCTATTGGCACAAAGCGGAAACGGCCCGGGTCGGGCTCACCTCTGAGATGGCGGGCCTCGCGACCTACATTCTCGGGCCTTTGGTCTATGGGGGCGATTTTTGGGTGGCTTCTTCTTTGGCGATCGCCAGCTTAATCCTCCTAGAACTCAAAGCTTTCTTAGAGGGATTAGCCCAGCGGTTTTCCGAAGAAGACATTTTCACTTTCACAAAATTTCTGTTGTTGACCATCGTCATTCTGCCCATTTTGCCGAACCAGACCCTCACCAGCTTTGATCTCAATCCCTTTAAAACTTGGCTGGTGGTGGTAGCCGTCAGTACGGTGTCCTACGGCAGTTTTTTGCTACAACGCCTTATCAAAGGCAAAGGGAGCATTGCCCTTGTTGCCCTGTTGGGCGGCGCCTATTCGTCGACCGTGACCACCGTGGCCCTGGCGAAGCGAGCCAGCGTCGATCCAGAAAACTCGAAGCGCTATGTGGGGGGGATGGTCATGGCCTCGGGGATGATGTATTGGCGATTGATTTTTCTATTGGAATTATTTAATGGGGATTTATCGGCCCGCTTAATCGGGCCTTTCGCTGTTTTGGGCCTCGTGGGAGTTCTTGGGGGATTGGTCCTCTATCTACAGAAAAAAGCACCAGTAGACCCAGAAAATGTGCCAGCGACCTATCCCCAGGGTAATCCCCTTGAGCTGAAGGCTGCCTTTGGGTTTGCGTTGCTTTTCCTCATTATTTCCCTGCTTACCCGCTATATCGTGACTGACTTGGGGGACCAAGGTGTTTATTCCTTTGCGGCCATTATGGGAATTACGGATGTGGATCCGTTTATTTTGAGCCTGACCCAATCGGCGGGGCAATCGGTCCCCTTGGCCCTGGCCAGTGTGTCAATTCTCATTGCGACAGCCAGTAATAATGCTGTCAAGGGTTTGTATGCGCGCTCCTTTGGCGATCGCCAAACGGGACAACAGGGCCTGTACCTACTCCTGGGGTTTAGCCTGATGGGGCTATTGCCGATTTTGCAGCAAATTCCCTAGGATCACTGTCGTAGTAATAGGTAATAGAGCTGTCCTGAATCATTGACGAGGCCCGCACGGGTTTGGGTATTTGGCCCCGTCCCCAGGAAAATATCCACCCGACCAGGCCCCCGGATTGCACTGCCTGTATCTTGATCTAAGACATAGCGACTGATGGGCATTTTTAACCACTCACCGTTGGCCCGCTGGTAGGGCAGTTGGGTCGAAATAAAGGCGATCGCCCCCGGGGGAAAAATACTTTTATCGGTGGCGATTGATCGTTCTGCCAACACTGGAACCCCAATGCTGCCGATGGGGGGTGAACCGAAGGTTTCTTGGAAGAAAATGAAGCGGTTATTACGGGGAATATAGGTGCTCAGGTCCTCCGGGTGGGTTTCAAAATATTCAATCAATCGAGGTAGGCTGAGTTCTTCCGGTTGAAAAATGCCCGCGTCGATGAGCTCTCGCCCGAGGCTTACATAGTCATAGTCCGTGCTGCCATTAAACCCGATGGTCATGGTGCTGCCATTGGTCATCTGGAGTCGCGCTGACCCTTGCACCTGGATGAGATAGGCTTCGAGGCGACTTTCGAGCCAGACCAATTCATTCCCCCGCAGTGGACTCCCTTGGGGCGGCCTGCCATCGGGGCCTTCTAGTTCAAGCCTCGTGGGATGGGGTTTTGTCCAGGTGCTAAAACCAGGGGGCTGGCGATAGATGGGATATTGAAAGCGTTCGGTTCTAACGGGACTGGCAATATAAGCTGGTTCAAAATAGGCGGTGAATTCCACCTGGCCTAGGCCATCGGTTCCTGGAGATTGATAAAAAATAAATTCCCGTTGAATCGCTTGGTGGAGCTGCCGAGGATCGCTATGCTGCTGCACCAGTTGCCGGAACCGTACGAGCGATCGCCTCACCCGCTCCCTAGTGAACCCAGGTTCTGCCAAGGCATCATAGGCTTCTCGGGCGGTATTACTCTCGAGGTAGCGCAAACTGTGGTCAAGGGCCGCCAGTAACTGCTGCCGATCCTGGGCTTGCCAGAGGCCATAGTCTGGCAGGGCGATCGCCCCAGAATTTTGCTGGGGTTGTAACACCTGGGCCATGGCTATCCCACCCCCCAGGCTAGAGCCAGCCACCATGGCTGTCGTTACTAAACTATGCCAAATACGCTTCATTACACCTCCACAGGGCCCGCAACGGTTTCGTTATTGTAAACCCGAACCCAAAGACTTCCCTGCTTACGACGTGCAACCCCAGGCGATCGCTACCATTCTGGAGCAATCATTAGTTTTTATAATTTGTTTAATCAAAAAAGATTAGCGATCTTGGGCAGACAAACTTCAATGTTCCATGGTTAGATATTACCCAATAGAAAAAACGAATTTAATAGATTTAAGACTATGTAATTCTGGCGATCGCATCCTGTCCCTAGTCAATGCTTTTAACAATTAACCTTTTTAACTTTTATTCCCATGGCTCAAAAGAGATGGCATGACCCATGCAAATAACCAACAAAATCCACTTTAGAAATATCCAAGGCGATTTATTTGGGGGCGCAACCGCCGCCGTTATTGCCCTGCCGATGGCCCTTGCTTTTGGTGTCGCCTCTGGTGCTGGCCCTACCGCTGGCTTATGGGCAGCGGTGCTAGTCGGCTTCTTTGCGGCGCTCTTTGGGGGCACGCCGACCCTGATTTCTGAACCCACCAGCCCAATGACGGTCGTGGTAACGGCGATTATTGCGAATCTCACCGCCGCAGATCCAGAAAATGGCCTGGCCATGGCCTTCACCGTCATCATGATGGCAGGGGTTATCCAAATTATTTTTGGGGTCCTCAAGCTCGGCAAATATGTCACCATGATGCCCTACACCGTTATCTCTGGCTTTATGTCTGGGATCGGTGTGATCCTCGTAATTTTGCAGTTAGCCCCCTTCCTCGGCCAGGCTAGTCCTAGGGGGGGCGTTATTGGCACCCTCGGGGCAATTCCTGATTTATTGACCAATATTCGGCCCATCGAAACCTTCCTAGCAGGGATGACAGTGGCAATTATTTGGTTTATGCCCCGGAAATGGCGCAAAATTGCTCCTCCCCAGTTAGTGGCGCTGATTTTGGGCACGATTCTTTCTTTGGTCGTGTTTCAAGATGTGGAGCTCCGGCGTATTGGGGAAATTTCAGCTTCTTTTCCGTCCCTCCAGTTACCGAATTTTGGCAACCTCGAATCAAGGCAGTTGCAATTGATGGTTGTGGATGCGATCGTGCTGGCGATGTTGGGCTGTATTGATGCGCTCTTGACTTCCTTAGTGGCCGATAGTTTGACCCGTACGGAGCACAATTCTGACAAGGAGCTAATCGGCCAAGGTTTAGGCAACTTGGTTTCAGGTCTCTTTGGTGGGATTGCTGGGGCGGGGGCCACCATGGGAACGGTGGTGAATATCCAGTCTGGGGGGAGAACGGCAGTATCAGGCCTTTCCCGGGCGATTATTTTGATGGTCGTCATCCTCGCCGGGGCACAGTTGACCGCGCAAATTCCCTTGGCGGTGTTGGCCGGGATTGCCTTCAAAGTTGGGATCGATATTATTGATTGGGATTTCCTGAAGCGAGCCCACAAGATTTCTCTCAAGGGCGCCCTGATTATGTATGGGGTGATTCTCTTGACGGTGTTGGTAGATTTGATCGTGGCGGTGGGTGTTGGGGTCTTTATTGCCAATGTGCTCACCATTGAGAAAATGACAGCACTGCAAGCGAAGTCGGTGAAAACGATTTCTACGGCGGACGATGCGATTCCTCTGACTCCTGTTGAAAAGCGCTGGTTGGATGAGGCGAATGATCGTGTTTTGTTGTTTCAATTGAGTGGGCCGATGATCTTTGGGGTCGCTAAGGCGATCGCCCGGGAGCATAACGCCATTCAAGATTGTGATGCGATCGTCTTTGACCTTGGGGAGGTGCCCCACATGGGGGTTACAGCATCCTTAGCCCTCGAAAATGCGATTAATGAAGCCCTCGAAAAAGACCGCAATGTTTATCTAGTGGGAGTTTCAGGGCAGACGAAGCGGCGCTTAGAAAAGCTCGATGTCTTCAAGAAAATCCCCCCAGAAAACTGCTTCCTTGCCCTTGAAGAAGCTTTAAAGACAGCGGTTTTAAACATTTTTCCCGATGCGGAATCTCGCCAAAATCTAGAGTCCAAGACTCTTTAGAAATGAACGGCAACTAAAATCTAAGGGCGATCGCCATCCCCAATGACGGGTTGGGGTGGCGGGCTTGCCCCATTGTATTCACTAAAATTTGAGGGATTTTTAAGATGGTCTTTCTTTCTTTCACACCGCCTTGGTTCAATCCATGGCTGGATGTTTGGTCGCAGATGCCAGGTTTGACCTTGGCCACAACCCCAGAAGCGGAATATGGTTCTTTTGTCTTGACGGGCGTTTTGATGACCCTTGTGGTGATCTATGGCGTCAGTAAGCTGGGGGGTGAACTCTCGAAGCGGTTTGGTCTGCCCCCGGTACTTGGGGAGCTGTTGGGCGGCGTTCTGGTCGGGGCCTCGGTGCTCCATTTGATCGTCTCTCCAGAAACGGGGGCGATCGCCACAGACTCCAATCTGATGGGTCTATTGCAGCGGCTCGGAAACTTGGATGGGGCAGCTCTAGAACATATTTTCGCGAGCCAGAGTGAGGTGATCTCGGTGCTGGCGGAACTAGGGGTCATCGTCTTGTTGTTCGAAATTGGCCTCGAATCCGACCTCCGCGAATTAAGTAAGGTGGGCTACCAGGCGGCTGTTGTCGCCGTTGTGGGAGTTGTCGCCCCTTTCCTGTTAGGGACAGTGGGGTTAGTGGCGATCTTCCATACACCGCTGATTCCGGCTATTTTTGCGGGGGCGGCTCTTACCGCAACCAGTATCGGTATCACTTCAAAGGTCCTGTCAGATTTGGGCCAACTAAAATCCACCGAGGGCAAAATTATCGTCGGGGCAGCGGTCATCGATGATGTGCTCGGCATTATTGTCTTAGCGGTGGTGGCTAGTCTTGCCAAAACTGGGGAAGTTGATTTGCTCAATGTGGTCTATCTGATCATTGGGGCCAGTGCTTTTCTGTTGGGTTCAATCCTCCTCGGTCGATTTTTTAACCAAGGGTTTGAGGCGATCGCCAATAAATTACAAACCCGGGGGGCGCTCCTCATTCCGGCAGTGGCCTTTGCCCTAGTCATGGCAATTATTGCTAATGTGATTCACCTAGAAGCAATTCTTGGGGCGTTTGCAGCAGGTTTGGTGCTGGATGAAACAGATTTACGCAAAGAACTTGACCGCCAGGTGATGCCCCTTGCTGATTTCCTTGTGCCGATCTTTTTTGTGACGGTGGGAGCCAAGGCAGACCTGGGCGTGCTCAACCCCTTTGAGCCAGCTAACCGGGCGGGCCTGATTATCGCTGCGTTCTTACTTGTGGTGGCGATCATCGGCAAAGTAATCACAGGTTGGGCGGTCTTTGGTCAGCCGGGGATCAATCGTTTGGCGATCGGTTTCGGCATGATCCCCCGGGGCGAAGTGGGCCTTGTTTTTGCGGGGATTGGCTCGGCCAGCGGTGTTCTGGATAAGCCCCTCGAAGCGGCGATCATTGTGATGGTTATTTTGACGACCTTCCTGGCCCCACCCCTCCTCCAGGTTGTTTTGAATAAACCCAATGACCCGAATGCGCCCGCAGACAAAAGTGTCCTCGAAAACAGTCTGTCTTCGTAGAGTGCTGAAATTTAAAGGAGATTCCCTGCAGGGAATCTCCCGATGGTGATGGAGGGAGTAGCGCCATGTTTATTTTGGAAGCCTGTGTGTTTGCGGTCATTTTTATCGGGTTTTTCGGCATTATTTTTAAGCAAAACGTGATCATGAAGATCCTCGCCATGGACGTGATGAGTACTGGGGCGATCGCCTACTACATCGTGGTAGCGGCCCGGGGAGGTATTTTTGCGCCGATCCAGGGGGAAATAGTGGGGAGAGCCTACGCCGATCCCGTCCCCCAGGCAGTCATTTTGACCGGAATTGTCATTGGGTTTTCGATCCAAGCCTTGATGTTGGTGGGGGTAATGAAGCTCGCGCGGAATAATCCGACCCTGGAAGCAAAGGAAATTGAGAGGAGCAACACCCCATGGATGTAATTGCTTCTTTAACGATTATTTGGCTGATTTTGCCGTTTATGGTGGGATTTAGTATCTATCTATTGCCCCGCTGGAATCGGTATTTTGCAGTGGCGATCGCCGCCATGTCAGTCATCTACGGCTGTGGCCAGTTTTTTGGTTGGGCACCCTTTTCCTTGACCCTCACAGATAGCTTCGGGGTCACCTTAATGTTCGACCAGCTCACCAGCTATTTTATTTTGATGAATGGCCTGGTGACGGCGGCGGTGATTCTCTACTGTTTCGACAAACAAAAATCGCCTTTTTTCTACACCCAATTGGTAATTCTCCATGGGGTCGTTAATGCAGCCTTTTGTTGTGCCGATTTGATCAGCTTGTATGTTGCCCTTGAAACCCTTGGTGTTGCGGCGTTTTTGTTGATTACCTATCCCCGTAGCGATCGCTCCCTTTGGGTCGGGTTGCGTTACCTCTTCGTCAGTAACACGGCGATGCTGTTCTATCTCATTGGCACAGCCTTGGTTTACCAGGCAAACCATTCCTTTGCTTTCTCTGGTTTGGCCACGGCTCCTAGGGAGGCGATCGCCTTAATCTTTCTCGGTCTACTCACCAAAGGTGGCATTTTTATCTCTGGCCTGTGGTTACCCCTCACCCACGGTGAATCAGAAACCCCGATTTCTGCCCTATTCTCAGGGGTGGTCGTGAAAGCAGGGGTGTTTCCTTTGGTGCGCTGTGCCCTCCTTGTCCCGGAATTAGAACCCTTGGTGCGGCTATTTGGGGTGGGGACAGTCCTGCTGGGAGTCATCTATGCCATCTTTGAGCAGGACACCAAACGACTATTGGCCTTTAGCTCGATCTCCCAGTTGGGTTTTGTGCTGGCGGCCCCGGCGGTGGGTGGGTTCTATGCCCTGACCCATGGCCTGGTAAAAGCCAGTCTATTTTTAACGGCGGGCCAACTGCCCAGCCGTAATTTTCGAGAATTGTGTAGTCAATCAATGCCCCGGGTCTTTTGGTGGGTGCTAGTACTAGCCTGTGCCTCCATGTCTGGGTTACCGTTCCTAGCGGGCTACAGCTCAAAAATTCTCACGATGCAAAATTTATTGCCCTGGCAGGTGTGGGTGCTCAACATTGCTGCGGTGGGGACGGCGATCGCCTTCGCAAAATTTATTTTTCTTCCCTGCCAGGCCCAACCAGACCTCCAGCTCAAACCGAATCTCTATTGGGCAATTGGTGTGCTCCTAGGGAGCTTATTCGTGGCCAATAGTTTCTATCTCGAAGCTTACCAGCCCAGTAATCTCCTGAAGGCTCTGGTGACCACTGGGGCTGGCTGGTTGGCCTACGGCCTGATTTTCCGGGGGCTCACGGTGAAACTACCCCGGATGTTCGAAGAATTTGAGCACTTGATCGGGGTCATGAGCTTGGTTTTGACAGGATTATTCTGGATGGTATTGGTATGATTGCAGTTTTAGATTTGTTCTTAAAACTTACCATTTGGTTTCTGCTGACGGCGGATCTGAGCCTGGTCAATATTTTGCTGGGCTTGGCGATCGCCTTAATTCTTCCTGGCAAATATTCTGTCGCCTCCCAACTGAAGGACTGGCTACGGGTCCTGGGAGAAGTACTGCTGGCGATTCCCCAGGCCTACGTCGAAGCGGTAGAAATGATGCTCTGGCCCCACCGTTATGAAGAGGTCACTATGGAGCAAGTGAAGCCCAACCGCACACCAGGGCTGATTTTCCTTGATATTTTTTTGATTACGTTTACCCCAAAAACCATTGTGCTCCAGTACCACGAGAACGGCTGGTATGAAGTCCACCGTGTTGTCCGGAGGAAAAAGCCATGACCTGGATTTTTAACATGATGCTTGGGGCGATGGTGGGAGCGCTTTTGATTCCCATTTACGAAGCCTGGCAGGACGAAGATATTTGGCAAAAAATGCTGGCCTTCGCCAGTATTGCCAGCAAAACATCGGTGATGATTTTGCTCGTTTCTGTCTTGCGCAATGACTGGATGATCGGCGTCGTGGGGGTGATGATCCTCTGTGTCGGTAATGCGGCATTGATGCTGTTAGCCCATGTTCTACGGAGGTTAAACCAGCGATGAATATTTGGCACCTGGCCACAGAAATTATCAGCGATCTGTTAATTATTGGCGGCATTGTCTTCTGGTTTTGGGGCACTTGGCCCCTGTTGGGCGATCGCTCGGTTTTATTTAAACTCCACAGTCTCACGGTGTCCGACACCCTTGGCTCCATGGCGATCATTATGGGGTTACTGTTCAAAATTCCCCAGGAGTGGCCCCTGTTGATCTTGGCACTGCTGGCCCTGGCCCTGTGGAATACGATGCTCGGTTATGTCTTGGCCTATTGTTCAGTGCGGAGGGATGTAGAGTGATTGAATTTACTTGGTCGGATGATTGGTATATCGTCGCTGCTGTGCTGCTGTTGCCCCTGATGGCTGGTTCTTTGGTGGCCCAAAAGAACCCCTACTATGCCCTGGTGGTGCGGGGGATTTTGGGGGCGATCGCCGCCTTGGTTTATGCCCTGTTGGGGGCAGCGGATGTGGCCCTCACGGAGGCATTGGTGGGGACGATGTTATCGATTACTCTCTATGCGATCGCCGTGCGGTCTTCCTTGGTCATGCGTTTGGGGATCACCGAAGGGCACCTCGACGCCCTACGCCAGACCCCAGAAATTTTCATGTATTTCACAGACATCTTACAGCGATATCACCTGCGCCTGGAGGAACAGCCCTATCCCGATGCAGCCGAGCTCCAGACTGCCTTGATTCAGCGGGATGTCCACACAATCATTTATCCCCAGCCCCACCAGGATGGTCACTATGTGGTGGTGACTCGCATCGAACGGCTCTATGAACTGTTTAAAGGCGATCGCCTCCCAGAAAATATCGAATTGATGTACCAAGCTCAACCCCAGGAAACATCTGTATCCGTGGCCCAACCTTTCCCCCAGAACTCACCATGAAATGGATTTACCTTGCTGTTAGCGTTGCCCTCTATTTAAAAATGCTGGTTTTGCCAAATTTTGTGGAAACCATTGAACCACTGTTAGTAGATACCGTGGTCGCCGAAACCGGGGTTCCCAACGCTGTCTCGGGCATCATCCTCCGGAATCGCCTCTATGACACTTGTTTTGAGGTGATTGTTTTCACCCTTTCGATCATGGGGGTAAAATTTCTCCTCGCCGATGAACAACCCAGTCCTACGGTTCATCAATTTACCGATGCGCCTTCCATTGTCCTGGCCCGCCTGGGGGCAACCATTACCGCCCTCGTCGGCATTGAACTGGCGATCCGGGGTCACCTCAGTCCTGGGGGCGGCTTTGCGGCGGGAGTTGCTGGAGGAACGGCGATCGGGCTGGTGGCAATCACCTCTTCCTCTGTGTGGATGGAGGGGATTTATAAGCGCTGGCGAGCAGCTTCCATCGAGAAAATTTCAGTTTTAGTATTTCTGATTTGTGCCATTTTTTCTTTGGTCGGCTTGGAGTTACCCCAGGGGGAGTTAGGAAATTTAGTCAGCGGCGGTTGGATTGCGCCGTTGAATATCATTGTGGCGGCCAAGGTTGCCCTGGGTTCCTGGGCCGTGATCTTGATGTTTATTCGCTACCGGGGATTGCTGTAGACCCCAAATATAGGCCGAGTTAGCTAAAGATCACTAAAAATTAGCGCAACACGATGGTTTTCTCTGGGGTCCTGATAAATTCAGTAACCCATTGCTTGAGGTGATGGGTGGCCCGGCAGTCGTCTTCGTTGTAGCGGACGATCGCCTCCAGTAGTTGGCGATCGCCTGTTTCTAACCATTCGTCATACCAACAGACCGTCTGGTCGCCACTCACCCCTTCCTCCCGCCATTGGTAGCCGAGGCAATTGGCCAAGGATTTTAAAGAATAGCTTTCTACCGGAAAGACTAAATATTTCGTCACCCACTGGTGGATGTCCATGAGGCGGCCGGCGATCGCCTGGAGTTGGGCCGGGGGCGTGCTGTATTTTTTTCCTAAGCGATTGAGGGTGTCCCGTTCATAGGGGGAAAAGTGAAAGATTGGGGCATTGGGAAACTGACTCACAAAATCCACAAAATCTTGCCAAATTTTGCCTTCTTCCTCCAGGGTTTCGGCCACAAAACCATAGAATTTTTCCATTTTGTTTTGGCGATCGACCAGATAAACCCCCAGGAGATAATCTACATTTCGGTCGGGCTCCGCTTCGATATCGAAAAAAAGTTCAATGTCTCCCTGGGGAATCGGCTGCACTTTATTGGGACGATTGACCCGCCAGAGCACTTGCTGATGAACGATCGCCCGGGCCTGCTGTTGCAGTTGGATGGCGATATCCGCCCCTAGATGTTGACCCAGGTGCTTAGGAGAAGTGTTGGCCAAAGATTCGAGGGTATCAACCCCCATGCCCTGGAGCGATTCATAACGGTTTGGGGTTACCCCAGGGACAAGGGAGAGGTGGTTATTTGTCTGGGCGATCGTGTAGCAATGGTTGTGCCAAGCACAGAGATGACACCGTTGGCGAGAAATAAAAACCTCCGGCTCAATTTCTGGCAGGAGCAAGTTAATACAATCGCGGATGGTTTCCTGGAGCTTATCTGTCCAAAGCACCATATCAACGCGGTGCGGATGGCGAGCCCGGAGAATCAGTTGGGTTAAACGGGGCGATCGCCCTTGAATTTGTTCCAGTAAAAATGAGTGAAACATCGCGACCAACTTATATTCTGGCTTTGGTTTTTGGCCCAATTTGACATTAATTGGTCGATAGTGCCAGGGGCCCCAGCAAGATTCCCCTGCTTGCCGAAGCAACACCGTCGGTTTTCCGACCAAGGTGAGATGTTGAATCGCAGTCCCCGGCCATTGGTCGACATGATGAAGTAACACCCCCCGATAAATACATTCCACCCCGGCGGCCATCAGTGCCTCTGTTTCCATCGCCCGGCCTTCCCAATCAGCAGCCTCAGGTTCGTAGTAGGGGCGTTTGCCTAAATATTCTCTAATTTGCCGCTGGTTTTCCTTACGCAGTTTTTGTAAAAAATCTTTCTCGGATGTCTGCTCTTGGCGATCGCCGTAGAGGTCTAAAAAAGCCCGGCGTTCACACCGCTTAAAATTCAACAACAGATCATCACTCAGTAACATGTAGCCATTTAAAAAATAAAAGAACTTCCTTGGAAAATAACATATCCCCCTTCCTCTGTGGCTTTGGGAGAACCTAGCCCAGAAAAGATTGATGGAAAAGCAGCAGTGAAAGAAAAAAGTCCAACATAAAAATTCCCACCCAACTGGTGACAACCGCCGAAGTCGTTGATTGTCCCACCTGACGTGTATCACCCACTGTCGTTAGCCCCCAACTGCAACTGACAATCCCAATCCAAAGGCCGAAAATAACGCCCTTAATCCCTACATTAACCAGATCTTGGGGGGTTAAAAAATTCTGCACCGACAGTAAAAAACGCCCGGGGGCTAGACCATAAAATTGATAGGCGGCTCCCATACCACCGAGCACGCCCACCACGAGGGCAAATACCGTTAACACTGGCACCATTACACAGCAGGCCACCACCCTAGGTAACACCAAAAAATCGATGGGATTTGACCGGAGCATGTAGAGAGCATCAATTTGCTCACTAATTTTCATAGCCCCCAGTTCTGCAGCAAAGGCCGACCCCACCTGGCCCGACAGAATACTGGCGGTCAAGATAGGCGCCAACTCGCGACAAAAGGCGATCGCAAAAGCACCACCCACCAGATGCTCTGCACCAAAAAAAGCCAGTTCCCGGGCGGTCTGGATCGTAAAAATCATCCCCGCAAAAAAAGCCACCAAAAGAACAGGCCTCAAAGATCTTGGCCCTACGATGAGCATCTGGTCTGTTGCTTGATCTCGCTGGAGCTTGCCTCGCCACAGTCGCCAAAGCACTTGGCCGAGCAAGAGACTTGCTTGATAGAGCCGATAGCCAAGATGCATTTCCTGTTGGGTCTCGGTGGGTTTCATTGATTTATCTTAAGGTGAAATCATCCTGAGACTCACTTTGCAGCTAGAGCGTGGGACTGATCGCCCCCCGAACTTCCCATCAGTTCAATTCTCCTAACTTTGACTGTATCAGTACAGCATGCCTTTCTTGGCGGGAACCTGATTTATGGGAGTATCCTACCTTTGAGTTTGACATTAGTAGATGTGATCTATCCAAAGAAACAAGGTTAATCAGAGATATTACCTGCGGCATCATCTCACTTTTGGTGGTTTCTCACTAATCTCACCGTTTGAGGGATAGTCACAAACATTTAGAGACCAGACGCTGGACCGCCACACCTCATATTCCTACTCTCACCTTTCCGGTAAAGCACAGGGCTTGCTCTCTGTGAGCTCAAGGGTAGAGCTCGATCATAACCCTAAAGCTCAAAATCAAAGCCTGCTTCTTTGAGCTGTTGATATTTCACTGTATCAAACGAATACAAACGGGCAGCTCGGTGTGCAACCCCTGTTTGTAGTTCATCGAGACGAATCAAGATATCCATCTTCAAGATTTTGCGGCGGAAATTACGCTTATCCAGTTGAATCCCCAAAATCTGCTCATAGAGCTTTTGTAGTTGGGTCAGGGTAAATTTTTGGGGCAACAGTTCAAAACCAATCGGTTCATAGCGGAGCTTGCCCTGGAGGCGTTGGATCGCCACTTGGGTGATTTCTTGGTGGTCAAAGGCCATTTGGGGAAGATCATCCAAGGGGAACCAAGCTACATCTGCTGCGTCTGTATCCGCATGGATGGGATGATCTTCTAGGTTAATCAAGGCATAGTAGGCAACGGTAATGACACGGTCACGGGGATCTCGTTGGGGTGCCCCGAAGGTATAGAGCTGCTCTAGAAAAATATTTTCAATGCCAGTTTCTTCCTTCAGCTCGCGCTTTGCCGCTTCTTCTAGGGACTCTTCAAGGCGGACAAAGCCCCCAGGGAGAGCCCATTCTCCTTTAAAAGGGGCAATACCCCGCTTGACTAACATAATTTTGAGGGTATGTTCGGGATTAAGACCAAAAACAACACAATCAACGGTGACGCTGGGTTTTGGATAGTCGTAGGTATAAGCCATAGGATTTATTATTGGAGAAGTAATTTTTAAGTAAGTAATAAAGTCAGGATTAACTGGCTTGGGCGTGGGGGATCAGGTTTTCGCGGTAGGCATGAAAATCCCCCTGACGGAGGGCCAATAAAGCTTGGTGATCGTCCTCAACCCAATAGTCTTGCCCGAGGCGGATAAAGGAGCGCTCATTCCCCTGACCCACAATGACAATGACCGGGATTCGTCCCTGTTTCTTTTCCCCAGCTTGTCGCAGGAGAATTTCTTTTAGACGCTGTTGGGTTTGAGTTTGGTTCAACTGGGCCAGGGATAAACGCACCATCAACATCCGCACTTCCTCAATGGGTTCGAGGTGATCCACAATCAGTTGGGTACGGTCTTCTTTTTGTTGAACTTTCCCCCAAACAATAACGCGACTATCCACATTTAATAACTGTTCAATGTTGGGATAAGTCCGGGGAAAGACAATGCCCTCCACTTGACCAGAAATATCCTCTAGCTGAATAAAGGCCATGGGTTCATTGTTGGCCTTTGTAAAAATCTTGCGGATATCGGTAAGGATCGCCACAGCGCTAACTTTTTTGTTCACATGGTCGGCGATCGCCATTAAACTCGTGGGGGATAAAACTGGCGCAACAGTTGTCCGTAATTTTTCTAGGGGATGCTCAGAAACATAAAACCCAAGCAATTCTTTTTCTTGGCGGAGTTTTTCTTCCAAGGTCAAATCAGCCACCTTGGGTAAGACTGGCGCTTCATCAAAACTAGCTACACCTTCATCCCCAAAGCTATCAAATAGGTTGGTTTGGCCACTGGCTTTTTCTTTAGCTTTTGTTTGAGCCCAATCAATCATCAAATCAAGCCCTTTAAGCATTGCTTGGCGATTGTCATGGAGGGAGTCTAAACCGCCGCAGGTAATCAACGTTTCCAAGGCCCGCCGGTTTACCACCCGTAAGTCCAGCCGTGAACAGAGATCGGCCAAGCTCCCAAAAGGCCCCTCTTGACGCGCTGCCAAAATTGCTCCGATCGCATTTTCGCCAAGGTTTTGGACTGCCGAGAGACCAAATCGAATCGCTTCACCCACTGGTCGAAAATCTAAATCTGATTCATTGATATCCGGTGGCAAAACCTGGATTCCCATCCGCTCCGCGTTCTCACGGTACTTGCGGATCTTGTCTTTGTTACCACTACTGGCACTCAATAGTGCCGTCATGTACTCAACAGGATAGTTCGCCTTTAGGTAAGCCGTCTGATACGTCACATAGGCATAGGCGGTTGAGTGGGATTTATTAAAACAATTAGAGGCAATTAGACCCTGACCCAGAAGAAAATTGTGGTCTTTACCCAACCCAATGTCATAGGTCGCTGCCTCGCCAATCAAATTGCGGCGAATGATTTTAACCAAAATCGTTAGAACCTTAGGTCGATATCAACCCTATTCTATATAAGAAAAGTCATATTTTTCATCTTCTTGTTTCTGGTACCCAATCACATTGACTAGGTTTTTAGCTTCTTTTTACCCTAGTTCGATCAAGGGACTTCCGCCTTTTTGCGGAAAAATTCAAAATAGCAACACAATTACTTTATTTTTCGAGTTGCACATGACCTTGGGGTAATAAAATATTCCCCATTTCGCTGCTTTTGCCCTGAATTTTAAAAGTTTTTGTGATTCTTACATCTGAAAACTTCTTCTAATCTTTAAAAAAGGGTGACTCTTTTTATCTGGAAATTTTGTGGTTCCGAGACTTAGTTTTACCAAGGCGAGGGAGTAAGGGTCTGTAATGATTCTTTTTGCGGAGCAATTCGGGGTGAGACAAATTTTCGCCAGCCCCATTTGACCAATCGCTCAATGACAACCAAGGCGATCAAAGCTAAAAACACGAAAGGAAAAACCAAGATCAGCCCCAATAGGGGGCTTTCACCTGCTTTGGTTGTGGCAGGGGACGTTTGGGGAGCAGACTCTGTTTTAGACTTCGTTGTTGTGTTGAGGGAAGTTTTTTCTGGTGTATGGGTGATGACTTCAGGCATGATATTGGTAGTCATTTTTTCTTCTAATGCGGCACTCATACGTTTTGCTCCACAAACCTTATAACGTCCTTTGTCAGTTTACTGATAATAGCCTCCAAGGGGGACAGCGGCAAACTTTAAAGGATTTTGTGCCCATCCCGAATGTGTATTCTGTGGGTCGCTTGGACCGCGATAGTGAAGGATTATTGCTCCTGACTGATGATGCTCCGCTCAAGCACTATCTCTGTGAGCCGAAGTTTGCTCACCCCCGCACCTATTGGGTTCAGGTTGAGAATATTCCAGATGCCCAGGCGATCGCCCGACTCCAGTCAGGGGTCTTAATCCAAGGGCAAAAAACGAGGCCAGCGATCGCCCGCCTATTAACCCAAGCACCAGCGGTTTTCCCGCGGCATCCGCCCATCCGTGAACGCCAAAATATTCCCACAGCTTGGTTGGCGTTAACCCTGACGGAGGGGAAAAATCGTCAGGTGCGGCGCATGACGGCAGCGGTGGGTTATCCGACCTTGCGTTTGATCCGGGTGGGAATCGGTGCAGGCGCAGCCCAATTAACCCTGGATGGCTTAGCGCCAGGGGAATGGCGTTATCTGACAGCGGCAGAAATTCACGCGCTGCATTGTTTACTCCCAGACAGAGGTCCTAGGGATTCAACGGGGCGCCGTCAGGGCAAAAAAATAGCTAGTCGCAGACCGAGGGGAAAGTCCTGGTGACTAGCTGGGTTGATCCCATGAAAAACTAAAAATTCTTAAATATCTAAGCGACTTATCCTAGTAGGCCAGGGTTTCGAGGGTTTCCTTGAGGTAAGTGGTCACCTGCTGATCGACACTGAGATGCTCGAGGGCGAGGATTTCACCGTGGTTTGCATACCAACGCTTAAACCCAGAACTACGGGCGATCGCCTGCTTCAGGCTATCCCAGATGGCGTGGTCAGGGGATGCTTCAGGATGGGCAGTGGTCGAGTTTGGCATTTTTCACCTCAGGAATAACGCGCTTATACGTTTTACTTTAACGCAATCGCCTCGAAAAGTAATGCTACATAGTACACAGTTGGGGATAATTTTTCTGGGAAAAATTATGGGAATTTTATTCCTCAAAATGGCGACTCTAAGTTTTAATCATCCATTTGCCAAGGTTCTTTAAGGTTGTTTTCGTCAAAAATTTTCTTGGGTCGCATCACTAACAGCACCTGGCCGAGAATTTTGGCGATCGGCGCTTCAGCAAACCAGCCGATTTCCACTTGGCCATCGGCATCAACGGCAAAATAGCTGTTGTCATTCCAGGTAGTTTGATGGCGATCGAGCAGAAGTAAAACCGGTTCAGGTCTGCCGGGAATGGGTTGGGGTAATTGGTCGGTTTGATGAAAAATCACCACCGGATCAACGGCCGTGAGGACATTCTGCCAACTGGGGAGGGGGACGAGGGTGGTTTCTGTGGTTACTGTCACCAAATTAAAGGGAGGTTCCTGCTGGAGGGGGGCGACGGCTAAAAGGTGATCGCTGCCCAGGGGCAAGGTTCCCCCTACGGGAATCAACAAGGGCACAGCAGTATCTTCGTCGTAGCGATAGAGCGGCAATAGGGGCGCCGCTTTGGTCGGACTGGCCGCCAAATCGCTGAGGAGTTGCTCAATTTTTTGGCGAGCCGTGGCGGAATGGGCAAACTTTAAGCCCTTCGCAATCAAACGGGTGCGACTTTGTAGATCTTTTTTCTGTTTCGCCGATCGCCAAGCTTGGTAAGCCACCGCATCCCCCGGATGCTCGGTAAAACCATCGGGGATCTGGGGCAGGCGGGCAAATTCTTGCATCGCCTTAGCCAATTCTTTGGCCCCGTCAAATTCTAGACCTTTGTCTTGGCAAACCTGGGCGGCGATCGCCCGTTGACCATGACTCAAAACCCGTAATTCATAGAGCACATCCGAGCGGGGACCACGACAATAGGCCAGTAAATCTGGAGCAACACCGCTTTTTTCGATACTTTGGTACACCTGGGCGGCAACGATAATCATGTTTTGTTGAGCCGTCTGAAATCCCGTCTGCTCAAAAATTTCCTGGGCGCTGCGGCCTGCCTGCTGGAGCCGTTGACAACCGATGCCCCACTCGACCCAGGTTCCTTCTTTGTGGAGTAAGGACCGAAATAAAGCGTCTGTTTCCTCGCTAGAGAGCTGGAGATCTGTAGGTTGCGGTTGTCCGATCATAAACCCGAATAAAAAATGGAATAACGTAAAATGATAAGTAAAGCAGTGTTTGCCCGATAAACTTAATCATAAAGCTAGACTGTTCCAAACCGATCCCTCCCCCAGACCCTATGAATTTTCCTGCCCGTCGGCAACCCCTCCGCCAACCTTCCGGTCGTGTGCATCCGTTCCAAGATACTGCCCTGGGTCTTGTTTCGACTAAGAGTTTTCCGGCGATTGTGGGCACGGCAGATATGATGCTCAAATCGGCGGCAGTGACCCTGGTTGGCTATGAAAAAACTGGGGGAGGCTACTGTACAGCAGTAGTGCGTGGCAAAACGGCCGATGTACGCCTCGCCGTCGAAGAAGGAGCCCGTACTGCTGCTCAGTTTGATCAATATGTTTCTAAGCTTGTGATTCCTCGACCTTTGCCAAATCTCGAGGCCATTTTTCCCATCGGTAGCCATTTGGCAGAAATCGCCCAACAGCAGCAGGGTTACAGTCGCCTCAGTAATCGTTCGATCGGTCTACTCGAAACCCGGGGTTTTCCGGCCATGGTAGGGGCCGCCGATGCGATGTTGAAATCGGCGGATGTACAACTAGCTTCCTATGAAACCATTGGTGATGGCCTCTGTACGGCAATTATTCGGGGCACTGTTTCTAATGTGGCGATGGCGATCGATGCGGGAATGCATGAAGCGGAACGGATTGGGGAACTCCATGCGGTAATGATTATCCCCAGACTCTTAGAAGACCTTGAACATACCCTTCCGGTGGCGGAATACTGGCTTGATAAGGCGACGCCAATGCCGGATCTCGTGAAAGAAAAAGTACCCCAACGGATTGCCCTACCGGAGCTGGAGCCCGTATCAATTCCCCTGGTGCTTGAGGCGGAACCAGACTTAGAAAAGGCGGTCGAAGTGGAGATTGTAGAACCCTTCGATCCGGGCCAGGGGTATTGATTCTAAAGTAGGGCTACTATGGTGACCTTGATGTTTTAGGGATGTAATCTCAATGACACTGGTCTCCTTTGCTTATGGCTGTTTTCTCCTGGTCACAATGGTGGGCTATTGGGGCTTGGGAGGTGTCGGGTCTAGGTGGAAGCAGGGGCTGCTCTTGCTGGCAAGTGTGGCTTTTTATGGGCTGCTCCAGCCCCAGTTTTTACTTTTGTTGGCGGGGTTGACGGTTTTTAATTTTTTCTGGGCCCGGGCGATCGCCCCCCGAGGACAACAGCAGAGTCTCCGGGCTGCTTTTTGGATTTGGCAGCGATTTCCGAATTATGGGCTAGGCTTGGGGATTTTTTTGAACCTCGCTGTGTTGTTTGGTTTTAAATACATTTCCTTCACCTTGAGCAATCTAACTTGGGCTTGGCCAGGGCTAGCACAGTGGGCGATCGCCACAGGAGATAACCTCCTCGCCCCAGTGGGGATTTCGTTTTTTGTTTTTGAAAATATCGCCTATCTGGTGGATGTTTACCGAGGTGCACCAGCCACCGTTTCTCTGCTGGAATTTAGCAGTTATAAATTCTTTTTTCCCAAGCTATTGTCAGGGCCAATCACCCGTTTCCATTACTTCACGGGGCAAAAGCGCGGTAGTTCAGGTCTACTTTTAGACGAAGGGATTGAAGGACTATGGCTCATTGCCAGTGGTGCAGTGAAAAAAGTCCTCATTGCCGACAATCTCGGTATTTTCGTCGAGCTCTGCGCCAATAACCTAGAACGGGCTGGCAGTGGCGACCTATGGCTGTTCATTCTGGCCTATGGCCTTCAGCTTTATTTTGATTTTAGTGGCTATGTAGATTTAGCCTTGGGGAGCGCAAAACTATTGGGATTTACATTACCCGATAACTTCGATTTTCCTTACTTTTCGACAAGTTTGGCTGACTTTTGGCGGCGGTGGCACATCAGCCTAGGGGATTGGCTCCGTAACTATCTATACTTTCCCCTGGGAGGTTCACGTCAGGGACTGGGACGTACCTGTATTAATCTCTTTGTGGTGATGTTTTTGGCGGGGCTCTGGCATGGTGCGGCGTGGGGTTATGTGTTTTGGGGTTGTCTCCATGGCCTTGGCCTCGGGATTCATCGGGTTAATGAACAGCTTGCACGGCGGTGGCGGTGGTTACAGAGACTTTGGGCTTCCCTACCAGGGACGATAGGGGCTTGGGTCGTGACCCAGGCTTTTGTTTTTTTGACTTGGGTTCCCTTTCGTTTTCCCAGTGGCTCCCAAGGGCGATTCCTGTTCCAGCACCTCTGGCAACACCAAGGAGATGCACAATTTACCGAAAAAATTTACCTTCAAGGTCTGCAACTAGAGCGGAGCAATTTTTTAATGCTCTTGGGGTTATTGTTGCTAGGGATGAGCTGTGCTTACCTGGTGCAGCGCCAGTGGCAACTGCAACTGAACTGGGTCATGAAGGTCGTCTTGGTCCCCTTGTGTTTGTACGGGGTTTGGTTATTGGCCCCGGAGGGAAATATTCCCTACATTTATTTTGATTTTTAGGGCAGTACGCCTTAGTGGCGCCAATCCATCTGAGACTGTTCAAGGACATAGTGGGAGACGGCCTGGATTTCTTCAGGGGTTAGTTTTTCGCCATAGGCAGACATATTCCCCTTCCCCTGGGTAATAAGCTGGGCGATCGCCTCGATGTCGGTATAGCCATTTTTAGTCATGGCCCGTTTTTTGAGGTTTTTGCCCCGCCGGATAATATTGCCTCCATTGAGATGGCAGCCAGCGCAGTGGGCTTCAAACAGTTGAGCCCCTGACTCCAGTTCTGCCCCCAGGGCCGGGGTCGCCAGCAGGGGCACCAGTAGCAGCACAATCATCACGAAAATGATCACTTGGACAAGGCGTTTATTCATTGGGATACCCTACAAATCCTCTGGTCTATTCTAAGAATAAGCCGATGCCATTGTTAACCCGTCCTGCCGTTGTGGGATGGCGATCGCCTAAATTTGCCCCGATCGCCAGGGCCGTGGACCCCCCACCATCGAGATTTAGGGCATCTACTGCCCCCAGCCGCCGGAGAATATTCGCCCATTCTGCGAGGGTTGCCCCGGCCGTTTCTTCGGCAGCGCCATGGAGAGTTACCAACAGGATCCGGTTATTGGCCGTGCGGGCGATCGCACTACGAGAGGCCGACTGGATATTAAAGGCCCTACTGAACTGCTCCGCCTGACCATTAAGCACCACCTGGCCATTTTTCAGCAGTAGGGGGCCACCGCCGATGATATTTGGCAAACTCGCAAAACTACTTGGATTAAAACGCTGGGTACGGGTAAGGGTTGTGCCTACCGGAAACTTTGCCGCTCCAGTGCGGAAAGACCGAAAGACTAACAAATAACCCCCCTGGGGAATTTCGTAGCTATTTTGGCCGACGGTTCCCGCCGTGTCCTGGCGCGTTACCTGTTCTCGCCCACCCGTAGCCGTCACGGTCAGGATAATTTCATTGTCGGCGATGGTGGTGTAGCGATTGCCCCAAGCACGGTCATAGCGCGCTACCCCAGCTTTTACGTAGCCAGTATTGATGAGATCAACGCTGAGCCGTTCCCCATTGCTGGCGACAAAATCTTCCTGGACTTGGAGGCGATCAAACTCCCAACGACCCCGGTTATCCCAGGCTACAGCACCCCGATTTAAAATTGGCCCCGACAGCAGGGAGCCATTAGTCTGGACAATACCCAGGGGATATTGGTTGTTGCGATTAAAAAATCCGGCATTGATGGCGGCGATCGCCTGACTATTATCCGCTTGGATCAAAAGAGGCTCCAAGCCCACAATCGTATTACTGGCTGCCGTAATTGGTCTCAGTTGCAACTGCCGCTGGGCCGGATCTAACTCTAACCAAGTGACCCGCACAGGGCCAGAATTGGCGGTGAAATTTTCCTGACGCCACTGCATCCCTGGTAGCCATTGCACCGTGCGATTTGGCGCTGCCGATTGACGCCGTAAATCGACGACCAGCCGGTTGGGCCCTCCCAAGGTAGACACCTGGATTTCTGAGGTATTCCCGTTAAAAGTCAATTCTGTCAAACCATTGCTATTCCCTAGGGTAAAGGGCAATCGAGAGGAACCTGTCAACTGGGCGTTTAAACGTTGGGCGACGGCTCCATAATCACTTTGTAGGCGTAATTTAGTTGGACTGACTTTTTGCCAGAGCACAGGTCGGTCTAGATCGAAGACCAAGCGCGTTCCCCAGGGCTGCTGGGCCTGGCGTACGCCCAAAACCTGGGCCTTTGGGGTGGTCAGCTCAAGAATATTGCCATTGACCCGGACTTGCCACTGTTGGGCGGCGGCCAGGGCGGTCACATCTAGGTAGCGATAGGGGGCAGCAAAGCGGATGGGCAGTTGATAGGGGGTGTCTCCAAACCAGGTCACCGCCTGTTGGCCTAAGTTGGTACTGTTTTGAAGCGTCATTCCCAACGTTTTTTCGACACTCATCGATTCGATCCCCAAACGTAGGCTCCCGTTTTCGTTCCATTGGGCCCAGGCGCCCCGCACTGTTTGGCCATTGAGACGAATTTGTCCACCCCGGGTCTGGATCTGAGTATTTAAACTTGTCGAGTCAGCGATCGCCTGGGAACCGATTCCTATCCCCGGCATTAGAACTGCAGGGCCAAAACCCAGAGCCACAGACCCCATTCCCCCTAAAAACCATTGCCAAGCACGCAACCCCATGCAGAACCTACCTTCAAATGATTTGACATCAACAAATACTGACTTTACCCCAAAGGAAAAGTTTCACC
The DNA here is from genome assembly GCF_055380235.1 of Picosynechococcus sp. NKBG15041c. Classification (NCBI taxonomy): domain Bacteria; kingdom Bacillati; phylum Cyanobacteriota; class Cyanophyceae; order Chroococcales; family Geminocystaceae; genus Picosynechococcus; species Picosynechococcus sp. NKBG15041c. The sequence continues at coordinate 2,394,705 of NZ_AP040363.1, read as the reverse complement.
CGTCTAAAACCGCCCTATTTTGGGGATAAGCCCTATTGTGAAATGAATTTATTTCCTATAATATTGCTACGCTGTCTTTAGCCGCGATTTTGTCAAGCTAAAAACCCAGAAGAATTAATGTCAAAGTTTTGGGATGTTGCAGTTCCCCAAAACTTTGTCCAATCGAACCCATTCCCAAGGGTGAGTCCCCATGGCCGTCGTCCAAAACTTGACGTCCGACAAAATATCGCTATTCTAAGTAAGCCCAATGGAGCACTGCTTCAGCTTTTTTCCAGTGGGTTTGGGTAGAGGCCAGTCGTCGCCAAAATCACGCCTCTCCCCCCAGCACACCAGGTTTTTCCTACACCTAAACTTCCTCATTTATGGACCGAGACATAATGAACCATCAAGGCACCCCCTCCCAAAACAACTCTCAACAAACCGAACAGTACTACACCGGTCCCCGTTGGCTTGTGGAAGAACGGGATGCCTGTGGTGTCGGCTTTTTAGCCTATAAAGATGGTCGCAAAACCCATAAGCTCATCGAACAAACCCTCACAGCCCTCAGCTGTATGGAACACCGGGGTGGCTGCACCGCCGACCGAGAAACCGGAGACGGTGCTGGGATTATGACAGCACTACCCCATGAGCTTTTTGCGGAATGGTTCATCGCCCAGGGAATGACCCAACCGGCACCGGAACATTATGGGGTTGGCCAGGTATTTTTACCCCAAGAAGCAGCAGATTATGCAAAATCTAAAGCATTGGTTGAGGACAGTCTCACCCGTCGTGATTTGACGATTTTGGGCTGGCGTGAAGTTCCCGTTGATTCAGATACCCTAGGGGTACAGGCGCGGTCTAATCAGCCCAAGATGGAACAGGTTTTTGTCACTTCCAATGCGGGTTTGACCGGGGACGCCCTAGACCGGGTGCTCTACATTGCCCGCTCTGAGATTGGGAAACACCTCAATGAAGTTTTCTATGTTTGCACCTTGTCCTGCCGCACCATTGTGTACAAGGGCTTAGTGCAGTCGGAAGTTTTGGGCAAATTCTACAAGGATTTAACCAATCCTCTCTATAAGAGTGAATTCGCGGTTTATCACCGCCGCTTTAGTACAAACACCATGCCCAAGTGGCCCCTGGCCCACCCGATGCGCCTATTGGGTCACAACGGAGAAATCAACACCCTGATCGGCAACATCAACTGGATGAAGGCCCGGGAAAATATTCTCGAAATTCCTGGCTGGAGTCAGGATGAAATCGAAGCGCTGCACCCGATTGTAAACACCGATAACAGCGACTCCTATAACCTCGATAGTGCGATGGAGATGTTGGTGCGGGCCGGGCGATCGCCCATGGAAGCGGCGATGATCCTCGTGCCGGAAGCTTACCAAAATCAACCGAGCCTCAAGGATCACCCGGAAATCACTGATTTCTACGACTACTATGCGGGAATGCAGGAACCCTGGGATGGCCCGGCGCTGCTGGTGTTCAGCGATGGCAAAACCGTTGGCGCCACCCTCGATCGCAATGGTCTGCGCCCGGCTCGTTACTGTGTGACGAAAGATGGCTATGTCCTCGTTTCTTCTGAAGCTGGTGTGGTAGACGTCCTGGAAGGGGAAATTGTGGAAAAAGGTCGCCTTGGCCCCGGCCAAATGGTGGCGGTGGACTTCCAGACCCAAGAGCTGCTGAAAAACTGGGAAATCAAGCAACGCATTGCTGAGGCTCGTCCCTACGGCAGTTGGCTCCAGGAAAACCGCCAAGCCCTCGACAGCCAAGATTTCATCGGCGATCGCCAAGAGGCGGAAGCAGATTTAGTCCGTCTCCAAACAGCTTTTGGTTACACCGCCGAAGATGTGGAGATGATCATCAACGCCATGGCAGAACTGGGGAAAGAGCCCACCTTCTGCATGGGAGATGATATTCCCCTGGCAGTACTGTCTGACAAGCCCCGGCTGCTCTATGACTACTTTAAGCAGCGCTTCGCCCAGGTGACCAATCCCCCCATTGACCCCCTCCGGGAAAGTCTGGTGATGTCTCTCAATATGTACCTCGGAGAGCGGGGGAATCTCCTGGACTACGGGGCCAAGGATGCCAAGGTGCTCAAGCTCCAGAGCCCGGTACTCAATGAAGCAGAGCTGAAACAGGTCCAGGCCAGTGCCCTGGGAGCGACTACCCTCTCGACGGTCTATGCGATCGCCAACGGCCCCGATGGCCTCCAGGCAGCCCTAGAAAATCTCTGTGGAGCAGCAGAAACGGCGGTGCGGGCCGGCAATAAAATTCTTGTATTGAGCGATCGCGCTGATGGCACTGTAGATGCTAACCACAGCTTCATTCCCCCCCTCTTGGCAGTGGGGGCAGTGCATCACCACCTGATTGATGCAGGATTGCGCTTGAGTGCTTCCCTTGTAGTGGACACGGCCCAATGTTGGAGCACCCACCATTTCGCCTGTCTGGTCGGTTATGGCGCTTCGGCAGTTTGTCCTTACCTGGCTCTCGAAGCGGTGCGCCACTGGTGGCACATCCCCCGGGTGCAAAAGCAGATGGCCGCCGAGCAAATTTCTGCCATGTCCATCGAGAAGGCCCAGGAAAATTACCGTAAGGCGATTGAAGCAGGTCTGTTGAAAATTCTCTCGAAGATGGGAATTTCTTTGCTCCAGTCCTACCATGGAGCCCAGATCTTTGAGGCGATCGGCCTTGGCATGGAAGTGATCAATGCCGCCTTTAAGGGCACCACTTCCCGCGTTGGCGGTCTGACCCTCGCCGATCTATCCCATGAAGGGATTACCTTCCATCACCGGGCTTTCCCTGAACTGGAGAGTGCAAAGTTGGCCAACTACGGCTTTGTAAACTACCGCAAGGGGGGTGAATATCACATGAACTCCCCCGAAATGACCAAGGCGCTCCATAAAGCGGTTGCGGCTTACAACAGCGATAAAACGGAAGCTTTTGACCATTACAGCAACTACCAAGATTTCTTGGAAAATCGTCCGGCGACGGCCCTCCGGGATCTGTTAGATTTCAACAGCGATCGCCCGGCCATTGATGTCAGCGAAGTAGAATCCGTCGAGAGCATCGTTAAACGGTTCTGCACGGGGGGGATGTCCCTCGGTTCCCTCTCCCGGGAAGCCCACGAAACCTTGGCGATCGCCATGAACCGTCTTGGGGCGAAATCCAACTCTGGGGAAGGGGGCGAAGACCCCGTACGATTCAAAATTCTGGACGATGTGAATGCCAGCGGTGATTCCCCCACCCTGCCCCACCTCCACGGCCTGCGCAATGGCGACACCGCCAACTCTGCCATTAAGCAGATCGCCTCCGGTCGCTTTGGGGTCACCCCCGAATACCTGATGAGTGGTCAGCAGTTGGAAATCAAAGTGGCCCAGGGGGCAAAACCCGGGGAAGGAGGCCAACTGCCCGGCACCAAGGTCAGCGATTACATTGCGATGCTGCGGAACTCCAAGCCCGGTGTTACCCTCATTTCACCGCCGCCCCACCACGACATCTATTCCATCGAAGATCTAGCCCAGCTGATCTATGATCTCCACCAGATCAACCCCGTCGCTAAGGTTTCTGTGAAACTGGTCGCTGAAATTGGCATCGGTACGATCGCCGCTGGGGTCGCCAAGGCCAACGCCGATGTGATCATGGTCTCTGGCCATGATGGTGGGACTGGTGCTTCTCCCCTCAGCTCCATTAAGCACGCCGGTTGTCCCTGGGAATTGGGGGTGACGGAAGTCCATAAGACCTTGATCGAAAATCAATTGCGCGATCGCGTCATTCTCCGGGCTGATGGAGGCCTGAAAACCGGTTGGGATGTGGTGATGGCCGCCCTGATGGGGGCAGAAGAATATGGCTTCGGCTCCATTGCAATGATTGCTGAAGGTTGCATCATGGCGCGAGTCTGCCACACGAACCAATGTCCTGTCGGTGTCGCCACCCAGCAACAACGGCTGCGCGATCGCTTTAAGGGCATCCCCGAATATGTGGTGAACTTCTTCTACTTTGTGGCCGAAGAAATCCGCTCCATCCTGGCGAAACTGGGTTACCGCAGCCTTGAAGAAATTATTGGCCGCGCGGATCTGCTCAAGCCCCGGGCAAACGTTAAGCTGGCAAAGACGAGTGGTTTAGTCCTCGACTGCCTCACCAATCTGCCCGATGTGCGCACAGATCGCACTTGGCTCAACCATGGTGACGTCCATAGCAATGGCTCCGTCCTCGATGACGAAATTCTTGCTGATGCTGCGGTCCAGCAAGCCATCCGCGAGCAGGGTTCCCTCACTAAGGAAATCAAAATCATCAACACTGACCGCTCCGTCGGTGCCCGGGTCTCTGGTTTTATCGCCAAGCAGTATGGCAATGAAGGCTTTGAAGGAGAACTGAACTTTAACTTCAAAGGATCTGCTGGCCAGAGCTTTGGGGCCTTTAACCTGATGGGGATGATCCTTCATTTAGAAGGAGAATCTAACGACTACGTGGGTAAGGGAATGAATGGCGGTGAAATTATCATTGTGCCCCCTGCAGAAGCCCAATATGCCGCTGCGGATAACGTGATCATCGGCAACACCTGCCTCTACGGAGCCACTGGCGGCACTCTCTATGCCAATGGCCGTGCTGGGGAACGCTTTGCGGTACGGAACTCCAAGGGTAAAGCTGTCGTAGAAGGCACTGGCGACCACTGCTGCGAATACATGACGGGGGGCACGATTGTCGTCCTCGGTGATGTGGGTCGCAATGTGGGTGCAGGGATGACGGGTGGTCTTACCTACATCCTTGATGAACAGAATACGTTGCCTGAAAAGATGAACACGGAAATTGTGAGCATTCAACGGGTCAGCACCGCAGCGGGTGAGAAACAACTTAAAGATATGATCACTGCCCACGCGGAGAAAACTGGCAGTCCGAAAGCGAAGGCTATCCTTGCGAACTGGTCTACCTATTTACCGCAGTTCTGGCAAGTGGTTCCCCCCTCGGAAGCCAATAGCCCAGAAGCTTCTGTAGAGAAACAACTGACTTCTGTTTAATTAAATAAATTCGGTTGATTAAATCACCTGGCTCCTCTTTCATGGGGAGCTTTTTTATGTGCTTGTTTCAGATGTTTCAATACACTTCACAACCAATAACTGACTCAGTGGTGATCGTGTAAAATAAAGATTTATAATCTGTATATTATCCAAATAGAAAGTTTATAAGGATTGCATCTGTATAACATTCTATTTTTGGTGTTTATACAGAAACTTTCCATATAAAAGTGCTTAAAAGGACGTTATGTGGAACTCATCCGTATAATACATAGTTAGGCGCCGGTGGTATCGATTGAATAACGTGTTCTGTAACAAACGAATCTTGCCCATTCTATCTTTCGCCCTTGGCGTCATCGTAATGGTGCAGCCTTTCTTCGCAATGTCCGAAGCGGAGCGTGTTGCGGAACAGGCCCGACGGTATTGCTGGGTGGGCCTTCTGTTTTGGTTTTCACTTTTTATTGCAGCCGGCTTCAGGCTCCTTGAAGCAAGGGCGGCCTCCGCTCCGTTAAAACGTTCCCTTCCAGAGCTACTTGCTTGGGTTCTTTGTGTTGCGGCAACAGTGGTCTATCCGGCCATTCTCATAACCGGGATTCCTCTCGATACGCAGCGGTACATACGGAGGTATTACGATTTCTTTCTCATCGCGCCGTTACTTTCGGTCGTTGTTTTTGTTTTAGTGTTCTTCACCAGTCTTTCGCGCACCGGAAAGGTGCTACTCTGGTCAGTAAGCGCAGTAGGCGCGATAGGTGTGATGCGCCTTCTTGGTCATTACATTGGGGACGTCGTACGGTGATGGCGCCTAACAAAGCGCTGCAGCCGACGCGTTCTGCGGGTATGCTGGTGCTGATGAAAAATGTGATCGTCGCGCGGCTGAGCTTGGTACGTTAGGTTACGATCGCCAATCTTTTAGGATACGTTCATGATAGATAACGTACTCTATTTTTAATGAGCTTTAATATCGATATAGGTTATAGCGATCGCCTTTTACACTTATCAATAAGCCAGAGAAGCTTAGACGCAGGCTAAAATGTGAGAGATATAGATTTAAGGACGTTAAAACCCAATGCAAGTTAACCTTAATCTTGATGAAGCCCTCATTAATGAAGCTCTCCAACTGACAAAGCTCAATACTCAAGACGAGTTACTGACTTTAGCTTTAAGAGAACTTGTACAATCCCGTCGCAAGAAGAACCTACTCGACCTTGCAGGACAAATTCAATTCACTCCAGATTTTGATCACAAAGCCTTGCGAGAAACTCGTCATGTTACTGATTGATACATCTGTTTGGATTACTGTATTCCGCGATCGCAGTGGTCAAGTTCGTCAACAGCTTGAAAATGTGATTGCCCATCGAGAAGTTTTCATTACTTGATTTACTCAACTGGAATTACTTCAAGGCTGTTTAAACGAACAGGAATGGAATCTACTGTCTGCTTATCTGGAAACACAGGATTACGCCGAACTTACAATTCAATCTTGGCAAGAAGCAGCCCGTATCTACTTTGATCTTCACCGCCAAGGACTGACTGTGCGCAGCCCAATCGATTGTTGTATTGCTCAAACAGCACTAGAACACAATTTACTGTTGATTCATAATGATCGTGACTTTGAAACCATTGCTAAAGTGCGTTCCTTGCAACATCTCCGTTTTCAGCCTTGAGTTGTTTTAACGAATTTGAAATTTTAGGTTTTTGCAGGATAGGTGAAGCGAGTAAATAATCATTCCATCAAAGTATTCACTTTCTAGATCAGCTCTATTTCATCTCAGGCGATCGCCAACCTTAACGCGCCCTATTTTTTGACAACCTACAACTGCGACTACAAAAAAAGCGCATCTTAGAAATGCGCCGACTGGGAATAATCGAAAAAATAAAATTTAAACTAAGGCAGGGATTTTGCTGCCATAATTTTCCACTCGCCACTGGTCTAGATCAGCGAGGGCGCGATCGCGATAAACCCCATAACGTTCTTTTTTGCTGCGTACCCGCTCTGGCAAGGGTGGAATAATCCCAAAGTTAGGGGGCATCGGTTGGAAATGTTTCGGCGAAGCACTGTGGATAAACCCAAATAAAGCGCCCATCATTGTGGTTTCCGGTAGAGTCAGGGGAGATAAGCCCAAGGCCAGCCGCGCCGCATTGGTCCCTGCTAGCCAGCCGCCCGCCGCTGCTGCAGTGTAACCCTCTGTGCCAATCAGTTGTCCCGCGGCGAGGAGGGTCGGTCGTTTCTTAAATTGCAGAGTTGCGTCTAGGAGTTCTGGGGAGTTTAGAAAAGTATTGCGGTGCATCACCCCCATCCGCACAAATTCAGCATTTTCGAGGCCGGGAATCATCCGAAAGATTCGTTTCTGTTCTCCCCAACGGAGATTCGTCTGGAAGCCAACCATATTCCAGAGTTGTCCCTGTTTATCTTCCTGGCGCAACTGCACTACTGCATAGGGACGCTTACCTTTATTTTCGGGATCGCGGAAATCCCCCAGCCGCGCATCAAAGAGACCCACAGGTTTGAGAGGACCAAAACGCATGGTTTCTTCACCCCGACGGGCCAATTCTTCGATGGGTAGGCAGCCTTCAAAAAATTTGGCACTTTCCTGCTCAAAATCTTTCAGTTCTGCCTGTTCTGCCTGACAAAGGGCCTCCCAAAAAGCGCGATATTGCTCTTGATTCATCGGGCAGTTGAGATAGGCGGCTTCCCCCTTGTCATAGCGGGAGGCGAGAAAAGCGATGTCTTGGTTGATGCTTTCGCCAACGATAATCGGACTTGCCGCATCAAAAAAGCTCATGTACTCCAAACCAGTCAACTGTTGCAGCTCGGCCGCCAGGGTTTCGGTGGTCAATGGCCCGGTGGCAAGGACAGTGATCCCGTCACTGGGAATGTGGTCGAGGGGTTCCCGGCGGAAAGTGACCAGGGGATGGTTAGCTAATTTTTGGGTGAGATCGGCACTAAATACGGCCCGGTCTACCGCTAAGGCTCCGCCAGCGGGAACACGGTGCTGATCGGCAGTACCGATAATCACAGAGTTGAGACGACGGAGTTCTTCGTGGAGTAACCCAGAGGCGCGATCGCTCTCGGCGGCCCCAAAGGAATTACTACAGACTAATTCCGCAAGTTCAGCAGTGTGGTGGGCGGGACTTTTCTGGACGGGCCGCATCTCGTAGAGGGTGACGGGAACCCCAGCTTGGGCAATTTGCCAGGCGGCTTCTGTTCCAGCGAGGCCACCACCAATGACGGTTACGGAGGGCAGGGTTTGAGTCATGGGCATCGTCCAGATGAAATCACAATAGCGTTAGAAGCGGTATTCTATCTTATTTTCCCCTGGGGAGGTTTACCAACTGCGGCAAGCACCGAGCAAAATAAAACCACCCCGAGGGATGGCAAATTGGCAAAATTAAGAGGAAAGCGTTGGGGTTATGGGGCGATCGCCACGGATGCTGTTGTGTTAGGTTCTGGATCAAAGGGGGTCTCCATTTCTAAGCCGAGATTGTGCATCATCAATCGACCACAGGGGATCGTGTCAGACAAAATCGCACTGGCCATCATCCCTGTGTGGATTTCTAAAATAGCTTCAGGCAATGCTTCAAAGATCAACCGTTGCCCGGGGAAAACAACCCGCTCGAAATACCAATCCTCAACATTTGTAATACGAGCAACTTGAATTTGACTGGTGGCATTTACATAGCAACAAAGTAATGTTTTATTATCATCATTAGGGATGGGATCAAGAATTTGAGCCATGGTGTTCCTATAAATTATGTTTGAACAGCTTTTCGTATTCTTCAGCTACAAGCTAACACTGATTGATCCCCAATAGCTGTAACGCTTACTACAAAGCCATAAGCTCAGCAAAACCATTATTCTTGAAAGCTTGATATTTCTTTATCTATGCGCTGTTTAGCGAGAAAATGTCCGCTAATTTTTTGTGATAAAAATAACAATTTTTCAACAACAACCTCACTTTTTTGCAATTTTTACATCACCAATTAAATCTTAAGAAAAAATTAAAATTATTGTGCTGATGTCATCTTAAAAGATAAATCACAGACACAAAAAATTCGGCATCCTCATTAAAGAGCTGCCGCCTAGGGTTGCTTGCTTTGGTTCGCGGCCTTTCTAAGGCTGGAAAAATTTAGGTATTGATTCGGCGATCGCGGTAATATCAGTTGACCAAACCGTCATTGTTGAACATTAATCACACCATGTCTGAGCCATTGTCCCCCCGGGCCCGGGAACCCCTAGGGAGTTTAATTCTCTACCGCGCCTTTAAGTGGGGATTTGTTAACCCAGTGTTTCGGGCTTATTTTCGGGGGCGTGTCTATGGCGTTGAGCATGTGCCAACCCAGGGACCATTCATTGCCGTGAGTAACCATGCGAGTAATTTTGACCCGCCCATTCTCTCCAATTGTCTCTGTCGTCCGGTGGCTTTTATGGCCAAGGAAGAATTGTTTCGCGTCCCCGTACTCAAACAGGCGATCGCCCTCTATGGTGCTTATCCTGTCAAACGGGGGGCCGGCGATCGCGCCGCTATCCGTGCTGCCCTCAAAGCCCTCGAAGCAGGGTGGGGCGTTGGTGTATTTCTCCAGGGAACCCGCACCCCAGATGGCACGGTGACTGATCCCAAACCGGGGGCGGCTCTCATTGCGGCCAAGGCCCAAGTTCCCCTCGTCCCCATTAGTCTGTGGGGTACTGAAAAAATCTTTGTTAATGGGAAGAAAATGCCCCAACCCGTCCCCTTGACCGTGCGCATTGGCGAGGCGATCGCCCCACCCTCTTCGGTCAAAAAAGAAGCCCTCAACGAAGTGACTCAACGCTGTACCGAGGCAATCAACCAACTGCATTACCTAGGGCGATAAACTAGTGATCGAAATCACTATACGTAAGTGATGCAGCCGATCCCATTTTGGAGTCGGGTCTGCTAGCCTGAGAACAAGTCATGAAAAAAGTCCTGGCACTTCGTATGCCAGCCCCTAGACTAATCTCAGAATAATGCTTGCCAAATCACCAAGAACACATCACCGATGTCCCTTGGGTGGCAGCCTATCCCCAGTCCATTAGGTTATATAACGTGACACCCAAGGCGAAGTCAGAATTCACAATAAAATTCTGGGGAGTGCGGGGGAGTGTCCCCTGTCCTGGCAAAAAAACAGTACGCTACGGTGGGAATACCCCCTGCGTTGAGATGCTTGTAGGCCAGCAGCGATTGATTTTTGATGGTGGTACAGGTTTGCGCCTTTTGGGAGAAGAGCTCATGGCGCAGGGGAGCCCCGTCCAAGGCCACCTTTTCTTTTCCCATTCCCATTGGGATCATATCCAGGGTTTCCCATTTTTTGCCCCAGCTTTTCAGGCGGGGAATAGCTTCAATATTTATGGTGTTCTGATGGGGGAAGATGGAGACGGCGTGACGATTCGCCAGCGACTCCACGACCAAATGCTCCACCCCAATTTTCCAGTCCCCCTCCAAGTCATGCAGTCAGACCTGCGCTTTTTTGCCCTAGCGGTGGCAGAAAATTTACCCCTAGGAGATGTGACCGTCACGAATGCCCGCCTAAACCATCCCGGTGGGGCAGTAGGTTACCGAGTAGATTGGCAGGGTTTGGCCGCAGCTTATATTACTGATACAGAACATTACCCCGATCGCCTTGATGAGGCGGTTTTAACCCTGGCCCAGGGAGTTGATGTGCTGATTATTGATGCGACCTATACCGAGCAGGAATACCACAACCCCCAGGGCGGCAAAGTCGGTTGGGGTCACAGTACTTGGCAAGAGGCGGTGAAGGTTGCCCAGGCATCCCAGGTCAAGCAATTGGTTCTTTTTCACCATGACCCCAGCCATGATGACGATTGTCTCGATGAGATCTGTGGCGCAGCACGTCAAAAATTTGCTCAGACTACCGTTGCCCAGGAAGGACAATCAATCGTGCTCCAAGCCATTCGGGAACAAAATCAAGATTGTTCTGGATCGGTGGCACCGCTAACGGTGTGATATTCGGTATAAAATACGGTCAAATGTTTCAAACTGTAAAGTGTGCGGGTAATTTCATCGACCATTGAGGCGCTAACACCGACCTGTGTTGCCCTCGGTAATTTTGACGGGGTACACCGGGGACATCAGCAGGTGATTGCGCCAGCGATCCATCGGGCCAGGGCTCTCTCGGAAAAAACAGTGATTGGCGATCGCCCGGAGAAATCCCAGAAAGCCTATGCTACCGTTGTCACTTTTGATCCCCATCCCCGGGAATTTTTTTCTGGTAATCCACAACATTCCCTCACACCCCTAGGGGAAAAACAAGAAATTCTTGCCCACTTTGGCACCGAACAACTGGTGTTGCTCTCTTTTGATCGGGAGCTGGCCGCCCTCACCCCCACGGAATTTGTCGCCGAAATCCTTGTTAAACAGCTCCAAACTCAATTTATTAGTGTGGGGATTGATTTTTCCTTTGGTCAAGGGCGCAGTGGCAATGCAACAGATCTTCAGGCGATCGCCCAAACCTTTGGCATTGATGTGCATATTACGCCGCTATGCCGTGAAGGGGAAACAAGAATTAGCAGTTCTGCCATTCGCGAGGCCCTCACCCTCGGCAAAATTGACTATGGCAATCAACTCCTCGGTCGTCCCTATCGCTTGCAAGGAAAAGTCATCCATGGCCAAAAGCTCGGACGTACCATCGGCTTTCCCACGGCTAATCTTGCCATTGAACCCACAAAATTTCTGCCGAAGTATGGCGTCTATGCCGTCCAAGTAACTGGAGACACCCTGCCCAGGCAACAATGGGGCATACTAAATATTGGCTGTCGCCCCACCATCACCGCCACAACTCAGCCCACTGTGGAAGTTCACCTCTTAGACCATCACCAAGACCTCTATGGCGACACCCTAACTGTTGAACTGCACCATTACCTGCGTCCAGAGCAAAAATTCGCCTCCATTCAAGCCCTCCAAGCGCAAATTGATCAAGATGGCGATCGCGCCCGTACCCTCCTTACCCCCTCTCCCCATTGATATGAAAGAACGCATCCGTGACCTCACAGACAATCTCTCCAAAACCATCGTCGGGAAAGAAGACGCCATTCGCTTAGTTTTGGTGGCGATGTTGAGTGGGGGCCATGTCCTCCTCGAAGACGTACCTGGGGTCGGCAAAACCCTCCTTGCTAAATCCCTAGCCCGCTCTGTTAACGGCCGTTTTCAGCGGATCCAATGCACCCCCGATCTCCTCCCAAGCGACATCACTGGTACAAATATTTGGAACCCCAGCAGCCGGGAATTTGAATTCCTCTCTGGCCCCGTTTTTGCCAATGTTCTCCTTGCCGACGAAATTAACCGCGCCACTCCCCGCACCCAATCTGCCCTCTTAGAAGTGATGGAAGAGCAGCAAGTGACCGTTGATGGCGAAGCCCGCAAAGTACCTAAACCGTTTTTTGTGATTGCGACCCAAAACCCCATCGAATACCAAGGCACATTTCCCTTACCTGAAGCTCAAATGGATCGCTTCATGCTTTCCCTATCTTTGGGCTATCCTGGTTTTGCCGAAGAAGTGGATATGCTTCAACTGCATCAATCCCGCATTGCTCCCGATGAGCTGACCCCTTGTATTTCCCTAGAAGAGGTCCGTGAACTCCAGGGCCATGTCAATCAAATTCACGTTGCGAAATCAATTCAAGAATATATTGTCAAAATTGCGCAAAAATCACGGGATTATGAGGGGATTATTCTCGGCGTGAGCCCCCGGGGTACTGTGGCTCTCCAGCGGGCAGCCCAAGCCTATGCGTTTCTTGCGGATCGCGATTTCATCACCACCGATGATATTAAATATTTAGCGCCCTTTGTCTTGGCGCACCGGGTGATTGTCACAGGCGGTAAAAGTGCGAAGGAAACGATCAAAACCCTAGTGGCGACCATTACAGATCCTTCGACCCCCAATAGCGACTACAGCTTACCAACGACCGAAAAATAGCATGTTAAGATTAGTAACGTTTTGTGTTTTAGGATTTATGGGGCAACCGCATGTTCGGCAAGATTTCCTTGGGTAGTGTGGGTTTAGTCATCGGTGGCATCCTTTCTGTAATTGGGTTTGCGGCCTATGGCTTTGGTAATGCGACGTTGAATTTGGCGGGTATGTTCTATGGCATCCCGATTCTGCTTGGGGGTCTGGCCCTGAAAGCAGCAGAAATCAAGCCCACTCCCTATAGTGAAGCTCTTTCTCAGGAAATTGAAGACCTGCGGGCGACCCAGGCGACGGCGACCCAGCAGCAGATTAGAAAAGATGTTACCCGATATCGTTATGGCCAAGACTGCCACCTAGATGACGCCCTGGAGCGCTTGGGGTTGAGCCCAACCGATGAAGAACGGCCTCTTTTACATCACATCCGCGAGGAGGCTCGGGAGGGGCGCTATGCCCTGGTGCTAGAATTCAAATCACCCCTGTTTTCTTTGGAAGATTGGCAAACGCGCCAGGAAAAAATTGAACGATTCTTTGGCCCGGATATTACGGCGGCGATCGCCCAACCGACAGAAGATGAGATTGAGGTGGCTTTAATTCGGGCGGCCTAGTTGAAAATGATACTTCTTCACAAAACTTTGTGATGTTGCTAAGTATTGCAACGGAAATAAAGCAAATGCTCATCTTTGGGCAAAACTAGGGACGATTACGATAAAAATCAAAACTTTACTAAACTGTTTTTAGGAGTCAAGTTTATGTCTCTTGCCCTTACCCTAGCTACTGCCGTACCGACCACCATGGAGTGGAGCCCGAAGGTTGCAGTGGTGATGATCATCTGTAACATCTTGGCGATCGCCATTGGCAAAGCCACCATCAAGCATCCCTCCGAAGGGCCTGCGTTGCCGATGCCTGACATGTTCGGTGGCATGGGCTTACCTGCACTCTTGGCGACCACCAGTTTTGGCCATGTTCTCGGTGTAGGTGCAATCCTTGGTTTAGGTAGCATGGGCGCTATTTAAACTAGCATTGCTTTTTGCTGGTCTGCCTAATATTTTGTATTGGTATAATTCGTCGTTTTGTCTTTTGTTTTGGAGAAGGTCAATGGATCCCCGGAGTTATTCTGGGGATTTTTTGTCGTTGAGCGTTGGCGATCGCCCAGTGGTAGATCTAGGGCCCCTAAATGAGCTGTTTTACAATGGAAGATCCAAGTTCTTTGCGCCCATCTTCCTGCAACAGCCCCTATGCTCGCTGAAATTCAAAATCTCGCTGAAAAATTAGCCCCCCGTCTAATTGAAATCCGCCGCCATATCCATGCTCACCCAGAACTGAGTGGAGAAGAACATCAAACGGCGGCCTATGTGTCTGGGGTGCTGTCTTCCTGCGGCATTGCGGTGCAAGAGTCGGTGGGAAAAACCGGGGTGATCGGCAATCTACAGGGCCAAGGCACTGATCCACGCACCTTGGCGATTCGGGTCGATATGGATGCTTTGCCGATCCAGGAATGTACCAAGTTAGATTTTGCTTCTACCCGCATGGGGGTGATGCATGCCTGCGGCCATGATGTGCATACCACCGTCGGCTTGGGGGCAGCGATGGTTTTGGCCCAACTGCCGGAGGCGATCGCCGGAAGCGTGCGCTTTCTCTTTCAGCCCGCCGAAGAAATTGCCCAGGGGGCGAAATGGATGGTAGATGATGGTGCCCTCACGGGGGTTGATGGGGTTTTAGGGCTACATGTCTTTCCGACGATCCCCGCAAAAAACGTGGGGATTCGCTATGGAGCGCTGACAGCGGCGGCCGATGATCTCGAAATTTTCATCTACGGCGAATCGGGCCATGGGGCGCGTCCCCACCAAGCCATTGATGCGATTTGGATCGCGGCCCAGGTCATTACGGCCCTGCAACAGTCCATTAGTCGCACCCAAAATCCCCTGCGGCCCATTGTGCTCACCATTGGCAAAATTAACGGTGGTCGAGCCGCTAACATCATCGCCGATGAAGTCCATATGACCGGTACAGTGCGATCGCTCCATCCCGAAACCCACGCCGAACTGCCCCAGTGGATCGAAAATATTGTCGCCAATATCTGCAGCACCTACGGGGCGAAATATACGGTGAATTACCAACGGGGCGTGCCCTCGGTCCAGAATGATCCGGCCCTGACAAAAATTCTTGAACAAGCCAGTCGAGAAGCCCTAGGCGATCGCCATGTAGAAATTCTCCTAGAACCTTCCCTGGGCGCAGAAGACTTTTCCATGTACTTGGATAATGTCCCCGGTACGATGTTTCGTCTGGGGGTCGGTCACCAAAATCGTTTAAATTATCCGCTCCACCATCCCCTCTTTGACATTGACGAAAGCGCGATCCTCACGGGGGTAATTACCCTGGCCTACACCACCTACAAATATTTCCAGGAAGCGGCCATCGTCAGCTCTACCAGCCAATTTTCAGAAAAAAAACCACAATAGAGAGGCAAATTTCTCCTTGAGGTAAAAATTCATGGCTCTGCTCCAGCGTGATCTGCGCAAAATTCACCGTCGCCTTGTCCCGGTGATGGTCGCTCCACTGTTGATCACCGTCCTGACGGGATCTTTATTTCAAGTGGCAGTACTCACTGGCAATACGGCAGACTTTTATTGGCTCTTAGAATTTCACCGGGGAAAATTTGGGCCATTAAATTTAGAGATCATCTATCCTTTCCTCAATGCTTTCGGCCTCTTACTGCTGGTGGTGAGTGGGGCCATGATCTGGTGGCAGATGCGACCCCAGCAGCGGTAAGCAGCTGGAAACTTGGTAGGATTGGAGACACCAGCAATCGACAGTAGGGTATGACCATTACAATTGCCCATCTTGGGCCAGCGGGAACCAATGCCGAAGCAGCGGCCCAGACCTATCAAACCTGGCTCCAGCAAGCCCAATCCTTGACCACAGCGCTTTTGCCTTGCCAGAGCATTGCCCAGAGTTTGTATGCCCTGGCCCATGATGAGGTGCAGTTGGCGGTGATCCCGGTAGAAAATTCGATCCAAGGATCGGTGGCGATCGCCTTAGATTTGGTTTGGGAGTTGCATCCCCTTTCAATTTGTCAGCAGATTATTTTGCCAATTCACCATGCACTCATTTCCTTTGCCGAAGATTTTAGTCAGATCAAAGAAGTGCGATCGCATCCCCAGGCCTTGGCCCAATGTCAGCGGTGGCTCGAAAAGAATCTCCCCCACGCGGCTCTGATTGAAGCCAACTCCACCACCGCAGTATTAGGTAGTCTCCAGGAAAATCCTCACCTGGGGGCGATCGCCGCTCCCCGAGCCGCAAAATTATATGACTTGCCGATTCTCGTCGATGCGATCGGTGATTTTCCCCAAAATTGCACCCGTTTTTGGGTTCTGAGTAAAACGCCCCAGACCGCTGGGGAGGTCATCTCCTTGGCCTTTACCCTGCCTGCAAAAATTCCGGGAGTTCTAGTCAAAGCCCTCGAAGTGTTTGCCCGTCGCCAGATCAACCTCAGTCGCATTGAATCGCGGCCCACGAAGCGATCGCTGGGCGAATACCTATTCTTCATTGACCTCGATGGCTGTCTGACCAACCCCGATGTCCAAGCGGCGATCGCCGAACTGCAAACCCACACCGAAATTCTTAAAATCCTCGGGAATTACAAGTCCTTGCCCCTCGCCGCCATTCAACCTGAAAAATAACAAGGCCGGTAACTGGGGATTAACGGTTTTCCAACAGGGTTTTTAGCCGGAGACTTTCCAGTTCCAGCACCTTCATCGCCAGGTGGCGATCGCCTTCCAATAGATCATCAAATGCTTCTACAGGAATGGCTAAAACACGGGTTAAAGGTGCTTTTGCGATGATTGTCCCCATCAAATTGGTGTGGGTTAAAACCTCCAACTCATCAAGGATTCGTCCTGGCAGTAAGCTGGACTTTCGTTCCGTACCATCAGCATCCTGAACGACAATTTCCACATCCCCTTCCATTAACAGCAGTAACTCGCGGCAGGTATCCCCCGCTTCCGTGATATGTTCTTCTCGCTGAAAGGATTTCACCTCGGCACGCTGGGCCAGGGCAATTAAGGTTTCACTATCTAAGGACTGGAAAAAGTCACTATTAAATAGATAAGTAATTCGTTCTAAGGTGGGTAATGCTTTTAGGCTCAGGGGAATGCCCTTAGAAATTTTCGGCAAAATTTCCGTTAATAATGGGTGGCGATCGCCTGCAAACTTTTCTGCTAACAAAGCCGCTTTTTGTTGATCAAATTGCGCTAACAGATATAGACAAACCGCTTGAATTAAGGCGTTGGGTTCCGTGAGTAAAAGCTCTAGGGTTTCCACAACGGTGCTCACCGGTAAACTCAGGGAACAGGCCATATCAATGTCTGACCGTTGGAGTTGCTCCAATAGATCGCGATCAAGCTTTTGGTGCCATTCTGAGCGGGGATCCGCCAAAATATCCTGTAACACCGTAGGAGACAAACGACCCAATTCCGTCGCAATCTCCCAACCCTGATCAACCCCTAAAATACTCAGGCGATGTAACAAGGCACAAACTAAGAGTTCTTTTTTCTGCCGAACGACCGCTAATAGCAAGGCAACAACAGGGCGATAGTCTGTAATAAAAGACTGGTTTAATCCGTGGTAAGACTTGAGCAGGTGGCGTAATCTTTCTAGGTAAACCTGGGATTCTTGCTGCAGTTTTGCTGGATCCTCTGTCTGCGCAAGCCCTTGGGCGGCCATGGTTGCGGGCGAAATAGCCTCAATTTTTTCTACGGTCAATCGCTGTAAATTCATTAAACGCTCTAAAGATTGACGATACCCAGATAGCCTGACTAAATTTTCGAGATCCCGTTGGCGATTCGGATCCAGCAAGGTCGGATCTTCAACCCCCAATTCTTTTAATAAAGTTTCATGTTGGCGATCGCCGATATCTAGCTCCGTCCGCAGGTGTTGTAGCACCCCGAGACTACTGGCGGAGTTCACATAACCTTCCGCTAGAGCTTCCCGGAGAACTTCTTTATAAGCTTCCTCCCGCTTTTGTTGGGTAAAACCAGGGAGCACTTTCGCCATCACATAAACTTCATGGGGATTTAACTCATCAATTTCCCGGCCCGAAAAGTATTGATGGACTGGAAACTTCATCTTAATCAATTGTTTTTGGAATCTGCGGGCCAACCCTTCACGGGCATATAGCTCTGGTTCCCGCTTCAATACCTGCATCAACCAAAAAGCGCTCACAAGCACAATCAGAATATCAAAGCCCTCTTGGATATAGCTGGGCAATAGGCGAATAAAGGGGCGGCCGCCAAAAACAAAAAATAAGTTAAAGGCCAGAAAGGTACAAATACTAAAGAGGTGATGGCGAATCAAAAATAGATGGGCTTTCTTTTTGGACCAATTAAGATAGCGGCGGTAGAGTCTTTCGCCGAGCAAACCCATGCCATATCCCCAAGCAGTAAATAAACCAAGGGTGAGGGGCACGGCTAGTAATTTCGGCACAGGCAAGGCTTGGCCGTATAGATAAAAACCAGAATTCAGGAGGGTACTAAGACTATTTCCCTCCATCGCCCAGGCCCCTGAAAAGTAATAATTCCAATTCCCGGCATAGAGATAGTAATAGAAGAAATAGCCAACGACTAAACCAAAATAACAATAGTAAACAAATTTTGTTTCAGGTTTTTCTAAGCCTTCCCAGTAGGTTCCTTCCGCATCAATATCAATGCAGGGCTTCTGACAGGCAACACAGGCACTTTTTTCTTGATTATCTTCAACGGTACGACACATGGACTGGGTGATCCGTGTTTCACTCATATGGGCCTTGGTGGTGAATAGTCCTTTGGGCTCTGCGTAAATTTTCTGGACAGGTGCCATTGGACAAAAGTAATTGCACCAGGTTTTCCCACCATATAAATAGCCCACAATAATCGCCGCGACAATGGTTGTGGTTAGCCAGAGGGCAAGGAATAGGCGATCGCCATTAATAAATAAAATCCGAAAACATAAACCAATGAATAACAGCGCAAATTGCAGATAGAGATAATTGCGTCCCAACCAAGAATTGGGTTTTATCTTTGGGATTTCATAGCGGACTTTGCTAGATTTTGTGTCGGTATGTTTAAGGCGACGTTGCCAACCTAAGGCACGGGGAATTTGTGAGAGAAAAGATAGAGGACAGATTCGTCGCCAAAGTTCATGGCCAAAGACCAATAAAATCAAAATTGCACTAGGAACAATGATTCCCCAAAAAAAAGGTGCACCGAGGGGATACGGGTCTAATTGCAAGCATTGATTTTGCACCAAAATACATTCTTCTGGGCGAAGGCGAAAGGGACTCCATTCCTGTTCCGGTGCGGTGAATATCGAAGAAATGGGATCATAGAATAAAGAGGCAATTAACAGTAACCAACCACAGGTTAAAACCCAACGAACATTATGGAATGTCCGTTCAGGAATCTGAGAAAACATTAGCTTATACTCCAATAAATCAAAAATAACTCAATAACTTTTTATGCAGTAAATTTATCCAGAAGATTGAAGACATAAAAAATTATTTAAATGGCAGCATTAAAGTAATGGCACGAGAATAACCACTTTGAGCAGTCGCGGCATAAAATAGCATTTAGACTATGAAATTAGTATTTAGTATATGATTTTTACTATAGAAAGGGGTGGTCGATCTCTTGAGATTTTCGATAAGCTCAATAATTTTTTCTGATGCTCATGGGGGAACTCATCTGAAGTTTGCAATCTTGAGCTGTTATTGCCACAAAAAAAGAGGGCGATCGCCCTCCCTTCTCCACGACACAAATCAACAGGAGCGATCGCCTATTTTCCTTTGTAATACACACTTAATGCACAGGGCTTGGCGACATCATAACCGGGTTATCTTGCAGTGGATTGCGCTTTTCAATAAGGGCGATCGCCCGGGTCACACTTTCAGGAAAAATGACAACCAAACTTTCTGCTGGGGCATTGTCAAGGGCGATCTTGAGGGCTTGCTGCTCATCGAGGATCGTCTCATAGCGACAGTTAGGATTAGTGGTCTGGATGCCTTGAATAATCAAACTTGCCACTTCGCCCGCAGCACGACCTCGTTTGTCATCATCTTCCTTGACGATGATTTGATCAAAGACCTGGGCGGCGATTTGTCCCAATAAAATTAAATCTTCATCCCGGCGATCGCCAGGGCCACCCACTACCCCGATCCGTTGACCCGGCCAGTTTTTGACAAAAGCACCCACCGCCTCATAGCCCGCTGGGTTATGGGCATAGTCTATAAGAGCGTGGTGATCTCCCAGATTAAACAAATTCATGCGACCTGGGGTCTGGGCAGCGGAAGGCTTAAAGGTCCGCAATCCTTGCCGAATATGCTCAATATCAACCCCTTGGGCAAAGGCTGCCAAACAAGCAGCGAGGGCATTGGCAATCATAAAAGGCGCCATCCCCCCCATGGTTACAGGGGCATTTTTGACATGCTCTATCTGCAGTTTCCAGTCTCCCTCCAAGAGGGTCAGATAACCATCTTCATAAATCGCCGCTAAGCCGCCCCGACGTACATGCTCTAAGACCAGCGGATTATCCGGCTGCATCGAAAAATAAGTCAATTTCCCCCGAACTTTTTCTGCCATCGCCGCCACTAGGGGGTCGTCCGCATTGAGCACTGCATGACCATCGGGGCTCACCGTTTCCGCAATCACCCCCTTAACTTGGGCCATCTGTTCAATAGTGTTAATGTCTCCGAGGCCAAGGTGATCGGCAGCAACATTTAATACAACACCCACATCACAGCTATCGAAGGCTAAACCCGCTCGCAAAATGCCGCCCCGGGCTGATTCAAGAATCGCCACTTCCACGGTCGGATCTTGGAGGATCATCGCTGCACTTTGGGGGCCAGTGTTGTCGCCTTTTTGGGCAAGATAATCGCCGATATAAACCCCATCAGTACTGGTATAGCCCACCACCTTACCCGTCTGGCGATAAATATGGGCCGTTAAACGAGTTGTGGTGGTTTTGCCGTTGGTTCCTGTTAGGGCAATCACTGGGATTCGGCTCGGTTGCCCCTTCGGGTAGAGCATATCAAGAACGGGGGCTGCCACATTGCGTGGTAAGCCCCGGCTTGGGGCGACATGCATCCGAAACCCAGGAGCTGCATTCACTTCTACAATGACCCCATCGGTGTCAGGGAGGGGCTTGGTAATGTCTTCGGTTACTACATCGATACCCGCAATATCTAGACCGATAATCTTAGCGACCCGCTCAAAGATCCAGGCATTGTAGGGATGAATATCATCGGTACGATCGACTGCAATTCCGCCAGTGCTGAGGTTTGCGGTGGCCCGGAGGTAAGCGACCTCTCCTTCCCGGAGGATGGTATCGAGGGACAAGCCTTGGCGGGCCAGTACCTTCAAAACCGTTTGGTCAACTACGATGCGAGTCAAAACATTGTCATGGCCATCGCCCCGGTTGGGGTCACGGTTTGTTTCGTCAATTAATGCTTCGATGGTAGAGTGGCCATCTCCAAGGACATGGGCCGGTACACGCTCAGAGACAGCCACCAGCTTGCCATTGATTACTAGGACACGGTGGTCACTTCCTTTGTAATAGCGCTCGACGATAACGGAACGGGTTTTTGAGGCTTCGCTGGCAAGATCATAGGCATGTTCGGCGTCTTCCCAGCTTTTGATATCAATGGTGATGCCCCGGCCATGGTTGCCATCGAGGGGCTTGAGCACAATGGGATAGCCACCGACATCGGCGATCGCATCTTCAAGGTCATCAAGGTAGCGAATGACTGTGCCCCGGGGCACGGGAATGCCAGCGTCGGCGAGAATGTTTTTGGTTCCTTCTTTGTCGCAGGCAAGCTCGACGGCCAAAATGCTTGAATGACTACTCAGGGTTGCTTGAATCCGCTGCTGATTGACGCCATAACCGAGCTGAATCATCGACCGAGCACTCAAAAGAGACCAGGGAATGCCGCGGGATTCAGCCTCTTTGATAATGGTTTCTGTGCTGGGACCAAGGGCAGAGCTGGCACAGAGATCTTTTAAATCGGCAATGTCTTGGGCAAGATCTTCGGCGGGGTAGCGGCCAGTGTCGAGGATCGACTGGCAAAGGCGCACGGCAGCGCGCCCAGCGTAGCGGCCAGCTTGTTCGTAGATGTATTCAAATACAACGTTATATACACCGTGATCTGCGGTAGACCGGGTGCGGCCAAAACCGACGGGCATCCCTGCTAGTTCTTGGAGTTCGAGGGCAACATGCTCAACAATGTGACCCATGAGGGTTCCTTCTCGTACTCGGGTCAAAAAGCCGCCGCGACAACCGGGAGAACAGTAATGTTCAACAAGACTAGGGAGAGTGTCACTGAGGGCTTGGTAGAATCCACTGATCTCATTGGAAGGGACTTCGGCAATTTCTTCGAGGTCAAGACGCATGACGATCAATTTTGTGCGTCGAATGCTCCAATAGTTCGGGCCTCTGAGGGTTAGGGTCTTGAGGATTCTCATGGTTGGCGTTGTTGAAGATCTGGGGGGGCTTGTGGGGGACGACACACAAAGGACAATCGGCGCTGGGGGCTAGGGATGGTGGAGAGGCCTAGGGAGAGAGTGGGGCACAGGGGGGAGTGATCGTTGGCGATCGCCTTAAAATTGCTAATTATTCTAGGACAATTTGTTCGCGAATTATTTGTCGGTTAGTGACCATCATTTAAAGGTTTCCGGACATTGGCCGGTGGGTTTTGAGGTCATAGCGATCGCCATGGCAGAGGACATGGAGGTGGAGGTTATGCAGGCTAAGGGGGGCAGCGGTATCGACGGCCGCCTGGTTGGTATAACTAAGATCGCGAGCATCCACAATGGTCACCGTGCCGCGACCGAGTACCTCCAGATAGCCCTCTCGCTCAAAAACCGCCGCTGTATCTTCATCAATACCTAAACCCAAACGGTCTGGGTGGACGGCGATTGTACTGAGGAGGCGTACCATGCGATTGCGGTTATGGAAATGTTGATCCACCACAATTTCTGGGATCATCCCCAGACCCATGGCCAAATCCACCAGCCCCCGGTTGGGAGATTCGCCACTACTACCCCCAGCAATCATGTGATGCCCCATCACCGCCGCTCCGGCGCTGGTCCCTGCTAAGGTGATTTCGCCCCCATGGAGTCGCTGGCGGATCCGTTCCATTAACGGTGTATCTGAAAGAAGACCGCAGAGGCGGAGTTGATCGCCCCCAGTCATAAAAACCCCTGTGCAATTTTCGACAAAGTCTTGGTAATAGCTATCTTCGGCATGGATGCGATCGCGTACATCCAAAACCTTCACCTGGGAGACGCCCATGTCTTCAAAAATCCGCTGATAGCGATCGCCAATCAAGAGTGGCTCCCGGGAGGCCGAAGGAATAATGGCGATCGCCGCTTCCGTTCCCCCAGAGCGCCGGAAAAACGAAGTAAGAATTTCTTTACCATGCACCTTATCTTCCGCTCCCCCGATAACGAGGATGGAACTCTTAAAAGAAGTCGGCTGCGCAAGCGGAGTTTCTGACGGCATTAGTTTAATCTTGAGGACAGGTGAGTGAAAAAATTCTAGATCCGTTTGTGTTGGATCGGGTGACTAGTTGGCCCGAGCCAGCGACCAGATTTCTACGGTCTGAACCCTTACCCAAAAAACCAGAGAAATCCAGAAAAATCCCCCCAATTATTGCATAGTCCTTGTCATTCTCAAATTCACTGATTATCCTTCTTTAGGTCAAAAAATCATCACTTTACCTCCTTTTTTCCATGGCTTTACATTTCGATCTCGTGACCCTTTTTCCAGACTTTTTTACCTCTCCCCTCCAGTCTGGCCTACTAGGGAAAGCCCTGGGGAAAGGCGTTGCTACGGTCAGTTTTACTAATCCGCGCGATTTCACCACAGACAAACACCGCAGCGTTGATGACGAACCCTATGGTGGCGGAGCTGGCATGCTCTTAAAACCAGAACCCCTGTTTGCCGCAGTAGAATCTTTGCCCATACAACCCAAGCGAGAAATTATTTTAATGACCCCCCAGGGGGAGCGGTTAGATCAACAGCTTTTAGCCGAATTAACAACCTATGACCAATTGGTTTTGATCTGTGGTCACTATGAGGGGGTAGATGAACGGGTGCGGGAACATTTAGTGACGCGGGAAATATCCTTGGGGGATTTTGTTTTAACCTGCGGTGAAATTCCCGCCCTCACATTACTCAATGGCATTATTCGTCTGTTGCCAGGGACAGTGGGCAAGGAGGCGTCCCTAAGAGCCGATAGTTTTCAGTTGCCGCTACTTGACTATCCGCAATATACTCGTCCAGCGACATTCCGGGGTTGGGAGGTGCCAGAGGTACTCCGGTCCGGCAATCATCAAAAAATCGCGGCCTGGCGTTTGGCGCAACAGGTGAGTCGCACCAAAGCGCGGCGGCCAGATCTATGGGAAGCTTGGCAACGCTCCCAGGGAGGAAAAGGGGATGATTGTTAGTTTGTATCACCGCCTATTGGGTATTCAGCTGGCGATCGCCTGGCATTTTGATCAAGAGTCCACTGCGCCATTAAAACTTGAGATGGAAACCTTGCTGGCACAGTTCTGTCAGCGAGGGGAAGTGGGCAATTGGGAACCCACATGGACGGCGGATCCCTTGGCCAATGGGTTTTTGTTGCTGCCAGTCTTTTTATTCTTCCACGAAGATCCTGATTATTTGGGCGATCGCCTCAGCGCCTTTGCCTTACCCGCAACGCAGCAGGACATTATCTTCGACTTGGCGCAGCTCATCAGTGGCTGCCTCCGGGAAAAGTTTACCAGTGATCATTGGGTAGATCAAGTGATCCAATCTACTCGGTTTGGCCCAGGTTTCCGGGATTGTTTGCGCCAGGGGCAGACCTGGCATGGTTACCAAAAAGCAGTGCAAACTTTGGGAGAACCAGAGGAGATGCAAGGGCTTCTGCTGATTTGTGGGGCGATCGCCAAGGGCTATTGTCGCTGGCCAGAGGCGTTAGCCCTGGCCCAATCGAGTCCTGCTGTCGTGCGATTATGGGTAGCCATCTTGCTGGGGGCACTCCGGGGCGATCGCCATTTTCCCTTGCTTCTATCCCGTGACCATAACCGCCGGGAGATCAGTACACAGGTCTTGGAATTTTGGAGCCGTTGGTCAGGACTTCCGCTAAAAAATCAGTTACAGTTGGATCAGTTGCCACTCATTGCGAGTCAGTCCGTTCTGCAATATCGTCCCCAACTTCAACTTATCTCCCAGTGCCATTCTGTTAAATAGCGTGCGACCCTTTTTGAAATTTGCCGCGACGGGCCAGCATCTGGTTAATTATTTTCCCTAACTTGCATATGAATTTTTGGTTGAATTCAAAACGAGATCAAGACTCTCTGTCATCGTCTTCCCGCACAGTTCCCATGTCAATCCTGGCAGTCATTGCGGTGGTCTCGCTGACGGGGGTCACTGGCGATCGCTTTTACAATCAGCCCCAGCTCGCCGTAGATACAATTGCCCCGAGAACGATCATTGCCCCCGCAGATGGCGAATTTGAAGATACAAAAACCACCGAAGCAAAACGCCAAGAAATTCGCAAAGGAGCAATCCCGAGCCTAAAGCGTGATCCTGAAGTGACCCCAGTGATCAAAGAAAATCTCAAAAAAATTCTTGACAGTATCAGTAATATTCGCAGTGTTGCCGGGGAGTTCCCCTTCCTCGAACCCTCCATTCTCTCCTTGCCCAGCCAAGCCACTCTCCGCCAAAGCGACCGCGAGCAATGGGAGGAAATTGTCCGTGTTACTGACCAGTTCGCCGAAACACCACTCCCTCCCCTAGAGAGCCTCCTCCCGGATGATCCAAGCCTTGTAACGCCTCTCCGGGAACTTTATACCTATGCTGGGGAGGCGTCTCCCCAGGCAGTGCAGGATGTGATGACCCAGGTTATGGTCGCCCGGGCGGGCTATCAACAGGCGATCGCCGAATCCCAAACCACCTTTGATACGGAGCTTTTCCAAACCCACCAAACCACCCTCCTCCGTCTGTCCGATGGTGACTGGGAACAGATTCGCCGCAATATTCTCCAGGCGGGCGATCGTATCTTGACCCAAGGTATTCCCCAAGGGGTTTCTCAGAGCCTTTTACAAGAGACCATCCAGGCCCAGTTAGAAAATGAAGACATTGGCCGCTCTTTTAGCATTGAAGTGCTTACCCAAACCCTGCGTCCCAATCTCATTGAAGACCGTGATGAAACAAAACGCCGTTCAGAACAGGCCGCCCTTGCCGTAGAACCAGTCATTGTTAGTGTCAGTGATGGAGATATCATCGTCGCAAAAGGCGAACAAATCGATCAAGCAACATTTGTTTTGCTCGACGGCTTTAACTTGAGCAATCGCCAAATCAATTGGCTCGGCCTTGGGAGTTATGGTCTGCTGATCAGCGGTGCTGTCGGCCTTGTCGTCTTCATCACTCTCAAAACCCAAAAATCTCCCCGACGCCGGGATTGGATTTTACTCCTCTGCATTAGTCTAAGCACACCGGTCCTGGCGCTCGTCAAGTTTCCCTATAACAACAACCTCCCCGCCGTCGGTCTACTGACTAGTAGCCTGTATCATCCCCACATTGCCGTCACCCAAGTGATTTTGCTCTCCAGCATTACAGGCATCAGTCAGGAAGATATTCAATGGGATCAACTCGTTGCGGCCACCATTGGGGGGTTAATTGCGGCCCAGATGGGTGGCCATCTCCGTTCCCGAGAAGAACAGGCAACCCTGGGTTTGCGGGTTGGCTTTGTGCAAACTATCATCAGCCTTGCTTGGAATCTCGGCAGCAGTGCTAGTGCTGATACCATCTGGTATATTCTTTTGCCAGAAGCTGCTCTGTTTGGCCTCTCAGGCACCGTCTGGATCATTGTGGCTTTAGGGCTTTCTCCCTACCTTGAAAGCCTGTTTGAGCTGTTGACTCCCATCCGCCTTGCTGAACTGTCTAACCCCAACCGTCCCCTCCTGACAAAGCTGGCGAATGAAACCCCCGGGACGTTTCAACACACACTGTTCGTTGCCTCCCTCGCCGAGGCTGCTGGTCGCAAACTCAATTGCAATGTGGAGTTGATTCGAGCCGGAACCCTGTACCATGACATTGGCAAAACCCATGACCCCCAAGGTTTTATCGAAAATCAACAGGGAACTCCCAACAAGCATGATCACCTCAATCCCTACGAAAGTGCGGAGATTATCCGCAAACACGTGACGGAAGGGATCAAAATGGCCAAAAAACATAAGCTGCCTAAGGCGATCCGAGATTTTATCCCAGAGCACCAGGGGACGATGCAAATTTCTTATTTTTACCACCGGGCCCGGGCGATCGCCGAAGAGGAAGGAAAATCCCCCGATAGTGTCGATGAAAGTCAGTTCCGCTATGAAGGCCCCATTCCCCAATCGCGAGAAACGGGCATTGTAATGCTAGCCGACAGTTGTGAAGCGGCCCTGCGGTCGCTCAAGGAAGCCACCCCTGCCCAGGCTGTTATTATGGTCAATCGCATCTTTCGGGCGCGTCTACAGGATGGACAACTGGCAGAATCTGGCATTAGCCGGAATGAACTCAATGCCATTGCCAATGTGTTTGTGGAGGTATGGGCACAGTACAACCATAAGCGGATCTCCTATCCCCAGGCCGCCCTCGAACCACGCCGTTAATGCCCGGGGTTAGTTATCCCTCTGGGGCCGCAATTTAGTTAAGATTTGTAAAAGAGCGCTTCTAGGTGATCCATGGAACTGACATACCTCGATAGTAATAGCTGGCTGATTGTGATCGCTGGCAAACGGATTCTCCTTGACCCTTGGCTAGTGGGCTCTTTGACCTTTGGCAATACCCCCTGGCTCTTTAAGGGCGATCGCCCCCAGGACCGATCAATTCCGGAAAATGTTGACTTGATTCTCTTATCCCAAGGTCTCCCAGACCACGCCCATCCGCCTACCCTACGCCACCTCGACCAAAGCTTACCCGTTGTGGCCTCACCCAATGGGGCAAAAGTTGTCCAGGCGATCGGTTACCAGACCATTCACACCCTCAACCATAACCAAAAAATCACATTTGATCAGCTCGAAATCTTAGCCCTAAAAGGCTCCCCTGTGGGGCCAACCACCTTTGAGAATGGCTATTTGCTGAAAGATCTCAGCACTGGCCACAGCCTCTATTACGAACCCCATGGTTACCATTGGCCAAGCCTGAAGCAATATGCCCCCATCGATGTGCTTGTGACCCCCCTAATTAATCTCACCCTGCCCTTGCTCGGCCCTGTTATCAAAGGCCAGGCCAGTGCCCTCCAAGCCTGTGAGTGGCTCAAGCCCAAAGTCGTTTTACCCACCGCAGCTGGAGGGGATGTGAGTTTTGAAGGAATTGTGATGAAATTTCTCAAGCCCCAGGGCACTGTCGCGGATTTTGAGGCAATGCTCCACCAAAAACAGCCTGATACTTCGGTTTTAGAACCAGTGTCTGGCCAGGCTTATCCCCTCTTGGTCTAGGACGAAAGAGCCCCGGTGATTTTCCGGTGATAGGTTATACTAAAAAACTGCCCACATTCCGATATTGATTCGCCTGAGATATGAAAAACCCTTCTTTGCGCCAAGAGCCCCGATATGCGCCTGCTTCTGTGATTGCCCTAGAGCAAAAGACATCATTACTAGAATGGCTAGAAGAGAATGGACGGATTATCTATCGTGAGAAAAAAGAAGATTTCATTGATGACATGATCGATGATCAAGACCTTTCTGAACTCATGGATGATGACGGCTTTGAAGAAGAGGATGATGATGATGCGGCAGACCTCGATTAGAGCCTAAGCCAGCTTTCGGTCGGGAGACTGCCGTTAATCAAGCCAAACAAATGTAAGCAGTGGTGAACGACCCGACGACGTGCTTCGCTTAGCCATAGAGTGCGGCTCCCTAATTCCATGGGAACGGAAACCGCATCCACCATAAAACTGACGTTTTGCTGGGTTGTCCTGTTTCATGCCCTCTACAGGCAGTATTGCTCCCAACGACCATATCCGCAAACCTTCATTTCTGAGATTGATTGCCCCATTGATATTCTGTAAAAAGTCCACATCTAGACTGTGGTTTTTTTTGTTGAGCGCAATTAATTAATCCCCAGGTAAAAATCTGTATTGCTGGGCTCAACCGCGATGATGGGGAATGGTCAATTCAGTGATATCAAAACCAATGGGAATAATGCCACCGGGGTTGAGGGGGAAAAGGGACTGGTAATATTCCCGGTGAATGGTCTGGAGGGGACAGGTGGCAGCAATGCCTGACTGTTGGTAAATGTCACGCACATAGCCCCAGAGGTTTTCATAATCGCGAATGCGGCGGCGATCGCATTTGAACAGGCCATGGTAAACCAGATCGAAACGAATCAGCGTCGTAAACAGGCGTACATCGCAGAGGGTGAGCTGGTCGCCCAACAGATAACGGCGATCGCCGAGTTGCTTTTCTAGCAAATCTAAAGTGGCAAATAGTTCTGTTACCCCTTGGTCATAGGCCGCTTGGGTGCGGGCAAAACCGCAGCGATATACGCCATTATTCACCGTGCGATAGATCAGTTCATTGAGGCGATCGCCCTCCCCACGTAGATGGGCTGGGTATAAATCACGGTCTGGGTATTTTGCCCATAGGTTAAAGGCCTCGTTCAGCATGACGATGATTTCGGCACTTTCATTATTGACGATTTGTTTGTTTTGACAATCCCATAGCACTGGCACAGAATAGCGCCCGGTGTAATCTGGTTGGCCCAGGCGATAAAGTTCCTGCATACTGCGGCAACCCGTTGGATCGTTTTCAAGGCGCCAGCCCCCCACCGACAGGTCGGCGATCGCCACCTTGAGATCAATGCAGTCTTCGAGGCCTTTCAGCACGTGGGTGATGACTGTGCGATGGGCCCAGGGACAGATTAAGCCAACATACAGGCGATATCGATGGGGCGCTGCCGGAAAGGTCTCTGTACCAATCTGCTGCCGAAATTGACTGTCTACCCGTTGGAAATTTCCTGAGCGATCGCCCGGGGCTAACTGGGCCATCATGGTGCGCCAAAGCGTTTGCCAAACCAATTGAGCCGTTTGGATGAGAATCTTAGGGGGGACTGCCATGGGATTGATTATTTATTCCACAGTTGCGCCAGTTGTTGGGTTTTCAAGCCTGCTTCGATGGCTTCTAGTACCCTAGTCATGCCAGTGGTGTTGATAATTTCATATCTTTTGTCAACTTTTTTGCAGGCTTCCATGGCTCGCTCCGTCATGGAGTGGCTCGCATAGCCAGTGATAATCAAGATCAAATCTGCGCTACTGACCTGGGTCTCCCCCTGGGCCGAAAGCTGTAAGCCATCTTGTTCGCTGTACCAGAGCAATTCTACTTGGGAACCCCGGAGACGATTTTTAACGGCGGTCTGGAGGCGATCGTGCCCACCAAAAACGATCACTTTTCCTGCTAAATCAATATAGAGTTCCGGCCGCTTATCCGATTTACGGTGACGCGATTTAGGCTGGATATTGGGGTGATGGTCAGTGCGGGAACGATTTTCAAGGGCTTTGTTGTAGATAAAATTTAAGGTCTGCTCGTGGGTTCCCCGCAAACGGGCCACAGGGCCTTCTTCGCTATGTTCATTGATTTGATTAATGAGGGCATCAACGACCTCTTCGAGGGCACCGATGTCTTTGAGATCTTCGATGTAACCACGAATGGCGATCGCCGCATCGGTAGCACTAAAAAAGTCTTGCTGTTCAAAAATCATATCTAGGAGATCATCCCGCAGATCTGATTGCCATTTCTGGACTTTTTCTCGTACCTTTTCTTCTAAAAGTCTTTCTTCCCGGAGTACAAGTTGAGCATCAACAATTTCCGCTGCTCTTTCGGGAATTTCAGCAATTTCACGGCGAATATCTTCGGCTTTTTCTTGTAATTGTTGAATTATTTCGGCATGGTGATATCCTTCAGCCCGGTAGGTACTAATCATTTCTTCTACTTTTTTTAGGAGAGGATTTAACTTCGCTTCCCGTTGACGCACAATTTCTTGATATTGCTCATCCCGCTGTTGCTGAAGTTTTTGTTCTTCTAGGTGGGTTTTCGCCGCTGAGAGTAAATTTTCGACAGATGCTTCTAAGTTTTCAAGTTCGATATCCATATGATTTTTATGACTTTGGGGGTAACTATAGATCTTAAGACCTTAGCCAGTGGTTTGGGGGGAAAGGCGCTGCCAAGTTCCTTTGACGAAGTTGCCGAAAAACTGGGAGCGTTGATTTTGTTCGAAAACAGTTTTTAAAATATGGCCAAGTTTTTCGAAATTCAGAGGTTCATTTTGAGTTTGGGGGAGCTGTTCTTGGAAATATTGGATCAAACTCAGCCCGGCGATGTGGGTTAAGTAGGCGGCGCTCACGCCTTGAATGGTTCCCCCGGCGATATAGGTAATGGCGTTGGTTTTCAGAACGCCACCGACGGCTTGGGTCGAAAGCTCAACGAGGCCCAGTTGAATCATTTGTTTACCGAGGGCGGTGGCGATCGCCTGGGCTTGACCAAAGGAAAGACGCTGGTGGTAAATCGCTCCCAAATCCATAATCATTTGTCCAGTAACGGCGGCGGTGGCGAGAAGGTCTAACGCCGCAACCGGGTTTGCAAAGGTCGTTCCAGCGGCGAGCCACTGGTATTTTTCGAGGATAGGTAAGGCTTTTGTCCGGCGGTACTGGTTGAGGGCGGCCTTGGCATTATGCTGGGTCAGCCTCGCGGTACGCCAAATGGTTGACCAACGGAGTTGTTGCTGTATCTCAGGATTATCGAGGAGAGTTTTGAGTTGTACGTGAAGGTGGTCTAGATCGGGGGCAGGCTGCTCAAAATGTTCAATGGTGGTGCCATCAGCTTGGATTTTTTTCACTTTCACCACCTGGGGTGCCGCCGCAATTGGGAGGATATGGCTGGGGGCGATCGCCGTTTGGCAGTGATGGCGCAGTTGATTGAGGATCAATTCCCGTTGTTCTGGTTGGTATTGATCTTGCTTATTAAAAGCGAGGAGGATTTTTTGACGGGCATGGTGCCAATGGTTGAGGAGTTGCCACTGGGAGGCCATCAGATCCCCTGTCACTAGAAAAATAACCAGATCGGCAGCAAAAACTTGATTTTGGGCCTGTTGGTCATAGGCCGCCAGATCCGTAAAGAGGGGTGGTGTTTCTTGAAAAGTGCAATGGGCGAGTTTGCGGTCTTGGCATTGTTTTAGCAGGGTGGTTTTGCCGACCCCCCGGCCGCCGGTGATGACGATATTGAAGTGGTCTTGTTGGAATTCTTGGCTGAGGTCTGTGAGGATTTGCTGAAAGTTGCTGAAATCTTGATCCGGCGCTTCCTGCTGCAAGGCATTCACCCAGGTTTGGGCGGTGGCGATCGCCTGGTCTACATCGGCTTTTTTCAGAGGATTTTTCGGATTATCCCGGGGTTGGGGGGGCTGTTTTTTCTGCCAGAGCATCACACCGCCCCAGGCGATCGCCCCCCAGAAGAGCCATTCCCCCAGGTCAAAAACAGAGACCTGCCAATGGCCCAAAATCGCCAAAAATAAAGCCAAACCTAAGCCACCAACCAGAATGGGTTTCTGCATTACTTTTACCCCGCCACATTCAAAAACTCGTTTCCTTATGCTACTGCGAAAGGTGCTGGCCCTTAAGGAAGGCAGGCGATCGCACTCATTCTTTAAAGAAATATTAAGCATAGTGGTCGAGGCCCAAAGATTTCCCAAAAACTAACGGAACCCGGATAATAGGGTCGGTCTCTTGCTTGGTATTGTGCGATGTCTGCCTATCTCCTGACTGCCCCTGCAAAAATTAATCTCTATCTAGAAATTTTGGGCGATCGCCCCGATGGTTTTCACGAGTTGGTGATGGTGATGCAAACCATTGACCTCTGCGATCGCATTGAAGTGCGCCAAAATCGCAGTGGCGAGATCAACCTCTATTGCCAACACCCAGAAGTACCCCTCACCGAAAATAATATTGCCTACCGTGCAGCCCAACTCATGATGGGCCAGTTCGCCGACATTTATGGGGAAATTGCTGGGGGCGTCGACATCACCATCGAGAAAAATATTCCCGTGGCGGCAGGTCTTGCCGGGGGATCCACAGATGGGGCGGCGGTGCTGGTAGGCTTAAATTTGCTTTGGGATCTGGGCCTGACCCAGCCAGAATTACAAGAATTAGCGGCGGCATTGGGTTCCGATGTGCCCTTCTGTATTGGCGGCGGCACGGCGATCGCCACCGGGCGCGGTGAAATTTTAGACCCCATTACTGACCTCGATGGCATTCCCATTGTCCTGGCGAAATACCGCAATATCGCCGTTTCTACCCCCTGGGCCTACCAGACCTACCGCGAACAGTTTGGCAATGGCTACATCCGGGATGCTGCCGGTTGGCAGACCCGCATGAAACAACTCCATTCTGGTGGCCTCATCCAAGCAATTCAGAAACAAGACCGCCAGGCGATCGCCAAAGAACTCTACAACGATCTCGAAAAAGTGGTGCTCCCCGCATTTCCCAAAGTACAACAACTGCGGGATTGCTTTGCCAACCATGGGGCGATCGGCACAATGATGTCTGGCTCTGGTCCTAGTGTTTTTGCGATCTGTGAGAGCCGTGACCAAGCCGAAGCACTCAAGCATCAAGTGGCCCAAGAACTCAACGATGCTGACCTCGAACTCTGGGTCACCCAGATCGCTAGCCCTGGCATTCAAGCAGAAATTCGTTAGGCGATCGCCGCCAAACCCCCTCTACGAAAAAACGGCCTAAAATAACCCAAGGGTGATTAACTACCATTGAGTCCCCTTATTTTTTCATTTCCCTTCATTCGCTTAAGATCTATCAATCCATCTATCAATTCGAAGCCATGATCACCAGTGCGATCGTCGCCTACCTCCACTATCTCGGCCTGATGCTCAGTTTTGCGGCCCTGTTTGTGGAAGCTCTCTTTTTTAAGAAAGATATCTCCCTCAAGGAAGCAAAACTTGTAGGTATTGCCGATGGTGTCTATGGCCTTGCTGCGAGCACGATCCTTGTGACAGGCATTCTGCGGGTGCTCTATTTCGGCAAAGGTTCCGCCTACTATCTCAACAACACTCTTTTTTGGGTGAAAATCGCTATCTTCATCGTCGTGGGCCTACTTTCCCTTTATCCCACGGTCACATTCATTTTCTGGTGGGTGAAAGACCTGATAAAAGATCAAGTCCTGGCCATTTCTGAAGTGCAACACACTTTGATTACTTGGTCAATTCGTGCTGAATTGTTGGGTTTCTGCCTCATCCCTTTAATGGCTGCCCTGATGGCCCGGATCAGCGTTTAGCTGCTTATCAAAGAAAGACCCAAGGCGATCTGCCTGCACTGACCTGTGGATTCAAGCGTCCTGACAACGACAACGAGAAAAAACTATGGCACACTCGGGGAGTAATCGTTCCCCACAAATTCCCAATGTCAATGATTAAAGCCTTTGCCGTCCACGAACCCATCGGTGATTTACAACCTTTTGAGTATGACCCCGGTGAGCTGATGCCGGATCAGGTGGAGATTGACGTAAAATACTGCGGCATTTGTCACAGTGACCTCAGTATGATTGCGAATGAATGGGGGACGACGCAGTATCCCCTTGTCCCTGGTCACGAAGTTGTAGGGGCGATCGCCAAAGTTGGAAAAAACGTAAAAAATCTTAGCGTTGGGCAAGTTGTCGGTCTCGGTTGGCACGCTGGCTATTGCAATAACTGCCCCCAATGTACAACGGGCGATCAAAATCTCTGCGCCACGGCCCAAGGCACCATTGTCGGTCACCATGGCGGTTTTGCAGAAAAAGTCCGGGCAGCAGCCAATAGTGTTGTACCGATTCCCGAAGGCATTGATCTAGAAGCTGCTGGCCCCCTCTTTTGTGGCGGGATTACTGTTTTTAATCCCCTCGTCCAATATGGCATTGAACCCACTTCAAAGGTCGCCGTCATCGGGATTGGTGGCTTGGGCCATATGGCGGTGCAGTTCCTCAATGCCTGGGGTTGTGAAGTGACGGCCTTTACTTCCAGCGAAGCAAAAATCCAAGAAGCCCTCGAACTCGGTGCTCACCATACCCTTAATTCTCGTGATCCAGAGGCGATCGCCGCCGCTGCAGGTCAGTTTGATCTGATTATTTCGACTGTCAATGTCAAACTCGATTGGAATCACTACCTCAGCACCCTGAAGCCCCGGGGTCGCTTGCATTTTGTTGGCGCAACCCTAGATCCCCTCGATATCAATGTCTTTGCCCTCATTATGCAACAGCGTTCGATCTCTGGTTCCCCCGTCGGTAGCCCCGCCACCATAGCAAAAATGTTGGAATTCGCTAAACTGCACCATATTCAGCCCAAAATCGAGACGTTTAAGTTTGCAGACGTCAACAAGGCGATCGCCCGCCTCAAAAGTGGCGCTGCCCATTACCGGATTGTGCTTTGCCATTAAGCCGGTGTCTGGCCCAAAACCGCCCCCACAGGTTCGGAAACCTACACTATTAAAATCCCTAGATCACACAGCACTATAGATGTAGTTACATGCACGAATCTAGCTGAACTAGTCGTCATAGTCGAACTACTATTTGAAAGTCTTATTTAATCGCTGATCTTTGGAGTCACATTGCCATGGGAAAAGTTGTCGGTATTGACCTCGGAACCACCAACTCCTGCGTATCCGTAATGGAAGGCGGCAAGCCCACCGTTATCGCTAACGCAGAAGGATTTAGAACAACCCCCTCCGTTGTTGCCTACGCGAAAAATGGCGACCTCCTCGTTGGACAAATTGCCAAGCGTCAAGCCGTGATGAACCCCGGCAACACCTTTTCTTCCGTGAAACGTTTCATCGGACGTAAGCACAGTGAAGTCAGCAACGAATCCACAGAAGTCGCCTACGTTGTCGAAAGAGATAGTAGCGGCAACGTCAAAATCGACTGCCCCGCTAAAGAGAAAAAGTTCGCCCCCGAAGAAATCTCAGCCCAAGTCCTCCGGAAATTAATCGAGGATGCGAGCAAGTACCTCGGTGAACCCGTTACCCAAGCCGTCATCACTGTTCCTGCTTACTTTAACGACTCCCAGCGACAGGCTACCAAAGACGCCGGGAAAATCGCTGGGGTTGAAGTGCTGCGGATCATCAATGAACCAACTGCCGCTTCCCTCGCCTATGGTTTAGACAAAAAGAGTAACGAGACGATCCTCGTCTTTGACCTTGGGGGTGGCACTTTCGATGTGTCGATCCTTGAAGTGGGTGATGGTGTGTTTGAAGTGCTGGCAACCTCCGGAGACCCGCACCTCGGTGGTGATGACTTCGACAAGAAAATTGTCGACTTCCTCGCCGATGAATTCCAACGGACGGAAGGCATTGACCTCCGTAAGGACAAGCAGGCGCTCCAACGGCTCACTGAAGCAGCAGAAAAAGCCAAAATTGAGCTGTCCAATGTGACCCAAGCGGATATCAACCTCCCCTTCATTACTGCAACCCAAGATGGCCCTAAGCACCTTGATATGGGCTTGACCCGGGCGAAGTTTGAAGAGCTCTGCGCAGACCTAATTGATCGCTGCCGGATTCCGGTTGAGAATGCGCTCCGTGACGCGAAGCTCGACAAGTCGGCGATCGACGAAGTTGTTCTCGTGGGGGGATCTACGCGGATTCCTGCAGTTCAAGATGTCGTTGAGCGGGTTTTAGGGAAAAAACCCAACCAAACCGTGAACCCCGATGAAGTAGTGGCGATCGGTGCCGCAATCCAAGGCGGGATCCTCGCCGGGGAAGTCAAGGACATTCTGCTCCTCGACGTTACACCTCTATCCCTTGGTGTAGAAACCCTCGGTGGTGTGATGACGAAGATTATCCCCAGAAATACCACCATCCCCACCAAAAAATCCGAAGTCTTCTCGACAGCCGTTGATGGTCAAACCAACGTGGAAATTCACGTTCTCCAAGGGGAACGGGAAATGTCGAAGGACAACAAGAGTCTCGGAACTTTCCGCCTCGACGGGATTCCTGCTGCCCCCCGTGGTATTCCCCAGATCGAAGTTACCTTTGATATTGATGCTAACGGGATTCTAAGCGTCACCGCGAAGGATAAAGGCACCGGCAAAGAGCAATCTATCAGCATCACAGGTGCTTCGACATTACCTGATGATGAAGTGGATCGGATGGTCAGAGAAGCGGAAGCGAATGCTTCTGCAGATAAGGAACGCCGTGAAAAAATTGACCGCAAGAACCAAGCAGATTCCCTCGTTTACCAAGCAGAGAAGCAGTTAGAGGAACTCGGTGATAAAGTTCCCGCTGACGAAAAGAGCAAAGCAGATCAGATGATCAAAGATCTCAAGGAAGCGGTAGCTCAGGAAAACGATGAAAAAATTTCCACCCTGATGCCCGAACTGCAACAGTTGCTCTACACCATTGGTAGCAACATTTATCAACAGGCAGGTGGTGATCCTTCTGCGGCAGGGTTTGACCCCAATGCTGCGGCAGGTGGCCCGACCCCTGGTAGCGCCAATGACGGTGGTGATGATGTGATAGATGCTGAGTTCTCTGAAACCAAGTAATTAACACCAGGCCAACCACCCACCAGGGTTGGACGGCATAAATTAGATAAGCTGTGAGGGTAAGGTATCTTACCCTCTTTTTTTGTGCCCCTAGTCTAATGGACTATCTGCCGTAAAGTGCGGGTTTGTTCAAGGATCTCTTCCACATCTTCTTCCGAGAGGCGTTGAATATAATTAATTTTGATTTCCTCAAGGAGATCACTCAATAAAGACTCCATTCTTTCTAAGCTTTCTTTTGCCTGCATTTCTGTGGTCATGGTACGAGTAAACTGTGCAACGAGAGCATCAAACAATTCATCATAGATGGGATCTTCTTCCACAATAGTTTTTAGAATATCGGTTGTGATTTGATAAATTTGGTGAGAAATTTGAGTGGCTAATAGTGCTTTTAGATCTGCCATACCTGGGAGCACTTGGAAGTTTTGGTAAGCTGGCGACAGACTAATCACTTCTTCGATAGTATGTTTGATCAAGGCTTCCGCTGCGGGTTGAATTTGCGGTAAAACTTGATGGGTAAATAAATTCGCGATTAATTTAACCAATTCAACGGTTTCATTGGTGTCATTAATGTCGATGTACTGTCTATCGATAGTTTGAGAAAGAAGATTGGCAAATTCTCCTCGATGAATCGAGCCTTGAATCTGATTGATAATCCGAATAAAAACGATTTCAGTGATGTCTTCGGCAATGCTGGCAACGAAACCTTGACTGGCTTGCTTTTGGATGGCACTGAGATCAATGAGATCAGCTTGGTTGAGGCGAATCACAACGGGGAGGACCCGCAGCCAGCGCAACAGAGGAATCAAGAAGAAAATGTCATACCACCGCCAAAGCATGGCATCAAACCAACTGACACCAGTATGACGACGGCTAATATACCAACTGCGGGCTAAAAATTCCAGGAGAAAAATAAGGAAAAAGGGAAAGTCCAAAAGACCAAAGTTATCAACATAGCGGCCGTTTTCACCAATGGGCCGAAAATAATTTGTTTCGAGGAGAGGCTTAATTTCTCGCTCGTAAAAGTTGATTTCTTCGCGCCAGTCATTTTCTGTAAGGTATTCACTACTCCAAAATTGCTGAAAAGATTCTCGGGCAGAGGCATTGGTATCATCAAAAATGTGCCGGCGCATTCGATTTTTGATTTTTTCGAGGGTACCGGTTTTATTGGCAATTTCAAAGGGGTTGGTATCAACCATTTCTACGCTCAAGGTCCGCAATTCAGCCAAGATGGCTTCTTGTTCGGTGTTCAGGCGGTTGAGTTCGGTGCTGATTGTGTCTATTTCAGCTTCATTCGCGTCCAGAAGAGAGGGGGTGAGGCTATCAATTTGCTGACGATTGGCGAGCAGGTCTTCGACTCGCTGTAGGTAGTAGGCAGTGTCACGGTAGGGTTCGATGCCTTTTACCCAGTCATAGGCCGGGGTAATATTTACGGGTAGGATGCGCACGGGCTCGGCGGGAAATTTCCATTCATATCTCGCGATTCGGGCGTAGAATTGCACTCGACCTTGGAGCCAAAAGTTGCGAAGGGGAATATAGCTGAGGTCGAAGGCTACAAACACTAAGTTAACAGAGGCGAGGAGGGCCATCCCCCGTTCAAAGAGCAGACTCACGGGGCGACGCTTGGTCTGTTTTGATCGTTTGCGAGGGGTAATAGTCATGGTAAGTTGGGGGCGGTTTTTGGCGGTTTTTTAGGGGATTTTTGAGCGTTTCAGTCTATTTTATCGGCTTCTCTGGGGGGGACAGGGTATGAAATATCGGGTATGTCTTACCTCTGAGCAACGGGCAAGGCTCCAGGCGATCGCCCGGAATGGTCATCACCCAGCGAAAAAAATACTCCATGCCCGTATTTTACTGATGGCAGACCGGGCCCATCCTAAGGGCAATTGGCAGGATCAACAAATCGCCCAAGCCTTGGGCATTCACCCAAATACTGTGGGCCGCGTGCGCAAGCTGTTTGCCACTGAGGGAGAAACCTCAGCCCTGGGCCGCAAGTTGAGGCGATCGCCCCCCGTCAAACCCAAACTCGTCGGGGTAAAGGTAGAGCAGCTCTTGGCCCTCTATGCCGAAGCGCCCCCCGCTGGTCGCCGCTATTGGTCCCTGAGTCTTTTGGTGCAGGAGCTCGAAGCCCGGGGCATTGTCAAAAAAATTTGCCGGGAAACGGTACGTAATGCCCTCAAGGAGCAGGGGATTACCCTCAATCGCCGGAAACGGATCTGAATCCCCGCCACTATGGAAAAGCCGGGCGATCGCCTAATCTAACGCTTCAGGGGGTCAAATCCAGATGAAGGAGGCCGCCATTAGTTAAAATAAGTAAAGTTTTTCAAAAATTAGTGGATCCTCCATGACTGACGTTCCCGTCTCCCGTATTCGCAACTTCTCGATCATTGCCCACATCGACCATGGAAAATCGACCCTTGCTGACCGAATGCTGCAGGACACCCAAACCGTGGCCCAACGGGACATGAAAGAGCAGTTCCTCGACAACATGGAACTGGAGCGGGAACGGGGGATCACCATTAAACTCCAGGCGGCTCGGATGCGCTACGTCGCCAAGGACGGTGAAGAATATATTCTGAATCTGATTGATACGCCGGGTCACGTGGATTTTTCCTACGAAGTGTCACGATCGCTGGCCGCCTGCGAGGGGGCTTTACTCGTGGTCGATGCGTCCCAGGGGGTAGAGGCCCAAACCTTGGCCAACGTTTATCTCGCCCTCGATAACAACCTGGAAATTATCCCTGTCCTCAACAAAATTGACCTGCCTGGTGCAGAGCCGGAACGGGTCGCCGAAGAAATCGAAGAAGTGGTGGGTCTCGATTGCACCGATATCATCCAAGCTTCTGCCAAGCAGGGTCTCGGGATTGCCGATATCCTCGAGGCGATCGTCCAGCAGGTGCCGCCCCCAGCAGATACCTTGGATCAGCCTTTCCGGGCGCTAATTTTTGACAGCTATTACGATGCCTATCGGGGCGTTGTCGTTTACTTCCGGGTGATGGATGGCGAAGTGAAAAGAGGCGATAAGGTGCGTCTCATGGCCTCCGGTAAAGAATATGAAATTGATGAACTTGGCATTCTCGCTCCCAACCAAGTTAAAGTTGATTCCCTCCATGCTGGGGAAGTTGGTTATTTTGCCGCCGCGATTAAATCTGTCGAAGATGCTCGGGTCGGCGATACGATCACCTCTGCCGTCAAACCCGCCTCCGAACCGCTACCGGGCTACACCGAAGCCAAACCAATGGTATTCTGTGGTCTCTTTCCCACCGATGCGGACCAATATCCCGATCTCCGAGAAGCATTGGATAAACTGAAACTGAACGATGCGGCCCTCTCCTTCGAGCCGGAAACATCTAGTGCCATGGGCTTTGGTTTTCGCTGTGGCTTCCTGGGCCTGTTACACCTCGAAATTGTCCAGGAACGTCTAGAGCGAGAATACAACTTAGACCTAATTACGACGGCCCCCTCGGTGGTATATCGGGTCACAACCATCGATGGTCAGGTGATGGAAATTGATAATCCTAGCCAACTGCCTGACCCCCAAAAGCGGGAAAAAATCGAAGAGCCTTACATTCAGGTGGACATTATTACGCCAGAAGAGTTTGTCGGCACGATTATGGATCTGTGCCAGACGCGGCGGGGGGTCTTTAAGGACATGAAATATTTCACCGAAAGCCGCACCAATATCATCTATGAGTTGCCTTTGGCAGAAGTAGTCACGGACTTTTTTGACCAATTAAAATCCCGCACCCGGGGCTACGCCAGTATGGAATACCAATTGATCGGCTATCGGGTAGGCCAGTTAGTACGTCTCGATATCATGGTCAACAAAGATCCCGTCGATTCCCTGGCGATGATCGTTCACCGGGATAAGGCTTACCATGTGGGCCGGGCGATGGCCGAAAAGCTCAAGGAATTGATCCCCCGGCACCAGTTTAAGATCCCCATCCAGGCGGCGATCGGGGCAAAAATCATTGCCAGTGAACATATTCCAGCCCTGCGTAAGGATGTTTTGGCGAAGTGCTACGGTGGGGACATTTCCCGGAAGAAAAAGCTTCTCCAGAAACAGGCCAAGGGTAAAAAACGGATGAAGGCGATCGGGACAGTGGATGTGCCCCAGGAAGCATTTATGGCAGTGCTGAAGTTAGATCAATAAATGACATTATCGGCACGCTAGCTGCTGAAAAGCCCCACGGCAATTAATTGCCGTGGGGCTTTGATTTTAGAAAACATGAATGACTGTGGTGGTTAGGCCAATTGATATCTGCTTTTGATCATGATTTCGACATTATGCGAGATCAAAGCGATCGCCATTCATCACCTTCGTCCAGGCAGCGACGAAATCATGGATGAATTTCTCCTGGTTATCATCCTGGGCATAAACTTCGGCATAGGCCCGCAGAATCGAGTTAGACCCAAATACCAGATCGACCCGGGTCGCTGTCCACTTCACTTGACCCGTTTGGCGATCGCAAATTTCATAGAGGTTTTTGCCAGCGGGCTTCCAAAGATAATTCATATCCGTCAAGTTAACGAAAAAGTCATTGGTCAAGGCCCCTTCCCGATCGGTAAAGACCCCATGCTTGGTGCCGCCGTGGTTTGTGCCCAACACCCGCATGCCGCCCAACAACACGGTCATTTCCGGTGCAGTCAAGCCCATCAATTGCGTGCGATCGAGTAGCAGTTCTTCGGGCTTAACAGCATAATCCTGTTTAAGCCAATTGCGGTAACCATCATGGAGTGGTTCGAGCACTGCAAAGGATTCGATATCGGTCATCTCAGCCGTTGCATCGCCCCGACCGGGTGTAAACGGTACAGTGATCTCAAAACCTGCGGCTTTGGCCCCCTGTTCAAGGCCGACATTGCCAGCGAGAACAATGACATCGGCAACACTCGCCCCGGTTTCGGTGGCAATATTTTCTAGTACCGTTAGCACCTTGGCTAGCCGTTGCGGTTCATTCCCGACCCAATCTTTCTGGGGCGCAAGGCGAATCCGAGCCCCATTCGCCCCACCCCGCTTGTCAGATCCCCGGAAGGTGCGGGCACTATCCCAAGCAGTGCAGACCATTTCACTGATGCTCAGACCGCTGGCTGTAATCTTGTTTTTGACGGCTTGCACATCGTAGCTACGATTACCAGCAGGAATTGGATCTTGCCAAATCAAATCTTCCTGGGGCACATCAGGGCCAAGATAGCGCGCCTTTGGCCCCATATCTCGGTGGGTGAGCTTAAACCAAGCTCGGGCAAAAACATCGGCGAAGTAATCAGGGTCCTGATAAAATCGCTCAGAAATTTTGCGATATTCCGGGTCCATTTTCATCGCCATGTCCGCATCGGTCATCACTAAATTACGGCGAATACTTGGGTCTTCTACATCTAGGGGCAAATCTTCCTCTTTCGGGTTAATCGGTTCCCACTGCCAAGCGCCAGCAGGACTCTTTTTTAGCTCCCAATCGTAATTGAGGAGCATCCGGAAATAGCCGTTATCCCACTGGGTTGGCTGGGGTGTCCAAGCCCCTTCGATACCGCTGGTGACAGCATCACGACCAATGCCACGCTGGGTTTTGTTATGCCAACCGAGGCCCTGTTCTTCAATTTCTGCCCCTTCAGGTTCAGCGCTTAACAACGCCGCATCGCCATTGCCATGACATTTGCCGACGGTGTGGCCGCCAGCGGTGAGGGCGACGGTTTCTTCGTCGTTCATCGCCATGCGTGCGAAGGTGATGCGTATATCATGGGCTGTTTTGAGGGGATCGGGGTTGCCGTCGACCCCTTCGGGATTGACGTAAATTAGCCCCATCATCACGGCGGCGAGGGGATTTT
Source organism: Picosynechococcus sp. NKBG15041c (assembly GCF_055380235.1). Lineage (NCBI taxonomy): Bacteria > Bacillati > Cyanobacteriota > Cyanophyceae > Chroococcales > Geminocystaceae > Picosynechococcus > Picosynechococcus sp. NKBG15041c. Next base: position 2,351,386 of record NZ_AP040363.1, on the reverse strand, counting down.
CGAGGTCTCGCTCACCGGAATAGCGGCTATGGGGGTTGTCTGTGGGAGCCAACCATTCTTTTTCGGCACCCCAGTAGATATCTTTTTCGGGATGCCAAATGTCTTCCCGACCAAAGGCAAATCCAAAGGTCTTGAGGCCCATGGATTCGTAGGCGATCGTTCCGGCATAGGCGATCAGATCGGCCCAACTTAATTGGTTGCCGTATTTCTTTTTAATGGGCCATAGCAGGCGACGGGCTTTATCAAGGTTTGTGTTGTCTGGCCAAGAGTTGAGGGGCGCAAATCGCTGGTTGCCAGTGCCGGCACCACCCCGACCATCGGCAATCCGATAGGTCCCAGCAGCATGCCAAGTGAGGCGAATCATCAGCCCACCATAATGCCCCCAGTCCGCCGGCCACCAGGGTTGGCTATCGGTCATGAGGGCATGCAGATCTGCTTTAAGAGCCTCTACATTTAGGTTTTTAACGGCTTCTTGATAGCTAAAGTTTGGTGCCAGAGGGTTTGTTTTGTGGTCATGCTGACTCAAAATATCGAGATTTAGGGCCTTGGGCCACCAATCCATTGTCGCCATGCTCGTCGTGGTCATGCTGCCATGCATTACGGGACATTTGCCATGGCTTGCTGCGGTGTGTTCACTCATTTTTAATTTCTTTTTGCCGATTAATATGTATTCATATTGCTTCTCAAAAAGACAGCTACTTCAAGGATTTCACTCCATTGGTGAGGCACTGACTTGGAGCAGATAACTAATTAAAAATTATAAGAACGACTTTTAAGGAATGACGTAACAGCAACCTTTATTAACAGTTTTTTAGTTGGATTTTTTGCGATTCTTGAGTGGCATCATCAAGCGAAGGGGAAGATTAACTTTGCTTCAGTATCTTCCCCAATAAATGTTAAATAATCCTTAACAATAACTGCCTGACAATTATTAATTTTTGTAGTCAATTAGGCTTTGAGGGTAATCAATTGATCTGGGGAGACTGCTCCTTTTTCAGTGATGATCGCCGTAATTAGATGGGCGGGGGTCACATCAAAGGCAGGATTATAAAATTGCACACCTTCGGGACAAATGCGGGTGTCGCCGATTTGATAAATTTCCTTAGGATCGCGTTCCTCGATGGGAATTTGGCTGCCGTCACTGAGAGAAAAATCGACGGTAGACAGGGGAGCGGCCACATAGAAAGGAACATTGTGGGCCTTAGCGACGATCGCCAAGCTGTAGGTACCGATTTTATTGGCGGCGTCACCATTGGCGGTAATGCGATCGGCACCGACGACTACGGCGTCAATGCGGCCCTGTTGCATGCAGTGGGCGGCCATGTTGTCACAAATTTGGGTGACGGGGATACCCTCCTGGACGCATTCCCAGGTAGTGAGCTTAGAGCCTTGGAGCCGAGGCCGGGTTTCGTCGGCGTAGACCATTCCTAAACGGTTTTCGCGCCAGGCGGAACGGATAACTCCGAGGGCTGTGCCGTAACCTGCTGTCGCTAAAGCCCCGGCATTGCAATGGGTAAGGATGGTAAGTTTTTCAGGGGTTTGGGGGAGTACGGCTAGGCCGCGATCGCCGATCGCCTGACAGGTAGCCAGGTCTTCTCCATGGATATCTTTGGCGGTGCTGAGGATCAGAGCTTGTAAGGCGGGGACATCTCCCTGGGCATTTTGGACAGTGCTCAGGACGCGTTCGATCGCCCAGAACAAATTCACGGCGGTGGGCCGAGTTGTCCCCAGTGTTTTGGCGATCGCCGCCAATTGTTCTAAAAAGACAGCCCGGTCTGAAGTGTGAATCTCTTTGGCACCTAAGTAGAGACCATAGGCCGCTGCAACGCCGATGGCGGGAGCCCCCCGGACGATCATGGTGCGAATCGCGTCAGCCATGGCTTGGTAGGTTTTAATTTCGACAACTTTGTAGGCGAGGGGCAGCAGGGTCTGGTCAACCAAAAGGACGCGGTCTTCTTGCCAGACAATCGGGTTAATGGCGTTGCTCATTACACTGAAAAATGGATAAAAATCCTTCCCATTTTGGCCTGAGTCGGCACAAAAAAATACATTCGGTAAATTTCCCAGGCGATCGCCTGTTATCTCCGGTACGATGACGGTGTAAGGCAATAAAAATTTCCCCTAACGGCTTGGAGAAGCGGACAAATGAGTGAATTCGCTGATTTTGTGAGCATGATGCACGATGACCTTGGCGAACATTACCAGCGCATCATGATGACCTACAAGGGTAATATCACCGCAGATGCGGCGTTCCACGCGGCCGCAATCCTCGCCGCCGCCCAGAGTAACGCCACCTACACCAGCCAGCTCCAGAGCGAACTTGAATCTCTGCGCAAAACCTTAATTGCTATTGAAAAATCTCGTCGCGATTCCCAGGGCTAAAATTGAGCGCGGTAGTAACCATTCACGAGGGCGATCGCCGTAATTGACGCCGTCACCGCCCGTAAAATTGACTTTCCGAGGGAAACTACGGGAATATTTTGGGCGATCGCCTGTTGTATTTCTGCTTCCGCCCAGCCTCCCTCTGGGCCGATTAGTAATGTTATTTCTGGGGGAATATTGTCAGGCAGAGCATCCAATAGATGAAGCGATTTTTCCCGCGCTCCACAAAGATAAGTATGGTCAGGCGGTAATTGGTGCAGAAGCTTCAAAAAGGGTTGGGGCGTTTCGATGGTCGGCACCACTAGCCGCTCTGATTGTTCCGCTGCTTCCGTCGCAATCTTGCGCCAACGCTGGAGTTTATTGTCACTGGGCTTTAAGACCGTGCGCTCAGAAATCACCGGATAAATGTGGGTAACGCCCAACTCCGTGACACAACGCACCACCTCATCAAAGCCATTTTTCGGCAGCGCTGCCACTAATTTGATCGGCATGGGGCATTCTGTCTGTAGAGCGTAGGGCTCCTGCAACGCGATCTCGCTTTCGTCGGCCAAGGTGCCCACCCAAGCCTGACCCAGGCCATTGAGCACAATTAGGCGATCGCCCGGACGCATCCGTAACACACTTAGCAGATAATGCCGCTGTTCTGCCGTTAAATGAACCCGAGAAGCATCCAGAAATTGCACCTCAGAAATTACCAAACGCTGCATTAACCTAAACGTCTCCGCCTCATTTTTTAAACCCTATTTTGTCCCTGAGAATTGACTTTTCTATCTTTGGGTAGATTTCTGTTAGTATTCTTACCTAACACAGGCGCATTGAAATAAAAATTTATATTTCCCCCACCCCAGCGAACCCATGGCTAATCTTTCCCTCCCCAATCTCACCCCCAAGACAGACAAGCATAAAGTCGTAATCATCGGTGGTGGTTTTGGTGGTCTCTATGCCGCAAAAACCCTCGGTAAATACGAAGCTGTCGTTGATGTGACCTTGATCGACAAACGAAATTTTCACCTCTTTCAACCGCTCCTATACCAAGTCGCTACGGGAACCCTTTCCCCCGCTGATATCGCTTCCCCCCTGCGCGGTGTCCTCAGCGGTAACAAAAACACCCACGTGCTCCTCGATGAGGTGGTCGATATTGATGCCGACAGTAAAACGGTGGTGATGAATGAAGGGATTGTGAACTATGACAGCCTGATCGTCGCTACGGGGGTGAGCCACCATTACTTTGGCAATGAACATTGGAAGCCCTATGCGCCGGGCCTCAAAACCGTTGAAGATGCCCTCGAAATTCGCCACCGAATTTTTATGGCCTTCGAAGCAGCAGAAAAAGAAACTGATCCCGCTCTTCAGCAGGCTTGGCTTACCTTTGTAATCGTGGGGGGCGGTCCCACAGGGGTAGAACTCGCCGGGGCGATCGCCGAGATTGCCTACAGCGTTCTGAAAAAAGATTTCCGCAAAATTGACACCACCCGCGCCCGGATCATCCTCCTAGAAGGGATGGACCGCGTTTTGCCGCCCTATGATCCCAGTTTGTCAGCTAAAGCCCAAAAATCCCTGGAAAAATTAGGCGTTCAGGTCCAAACCAAGAGCCTCGTCACCAACATTGAAGACAATCTCGTGACCTTCAAGCAAGGGGATGAACAGCTCGAAATTTCCGCTAAAACCATTGTCTGGGCAGCGGGCGTCCAAGCTTCAGGCATGAGTAAAGTTCTCGAAAGTCGTCTGGGCGCGACCCTAGACCGGGCCGGCCGGGTGATTGTGGAACCGAACCTCAGCGTCGCCAACTATCCCGATGTGTTTGTCATCGGCGATCTCGCCAATTTCCCCCACCAAAATGAGCGGCCTTTACCTGGGGTTGCCCCCGTCGCGATGCAAGAAGGGGAATATGTCGCCAAACTCATCAAGCAACGAGTCAATGGGCAAGAAATAGCCCCCTTCCGTTATGTAGAGCTCGGTAGCCTGGCAGTGATTGGCCAAAATGCCGCCGTCGTCGACTTAGGCTTCATTAAGTTCTCTGGGTTCTTGGCTTGGTTGGTTTGGATCTTTGCCCATGTTTACTATCTAATTGAATTTGATAACAAGATGGTCGTGATGCTCCAATGGGGTTGGAACTATTTCACCCGGAGTCGGGGTGCCCGCCTAATTACCGGCGAGAAAGATCTAGTATCTGGTTTTAAGCTCTATCAAGAGGCCGCCGAAAAAGAAACAAAAGTGAATCTCAAAGTCGAAGCTTAGGGTCAATTTCGCTGGAGCCTTTTAAGAGGCTCCATTTTTTTAGGCTAAGCCTCTTCTAAAGATACTCATAACACTAAAGTTTTTCTAATAGAAATATTCACAAATATTTTTTTATTACAGATTAACTTGGTATTTCTGTAATTCTCTAGAATATACCCAGGTCAGTAATGTACTTACTTATGTCTTCAGGTTTTAAAGTCGCCAAAATGATATGGGTATGAATCTTAGTCTCCATACACAGACACAAGCTAACATTCCTGGCATTTTAGGTGGCATGGGGCCCCTTTCACACGTTTTTTTTGAACAGCAACTAATTGAACAGCACAGAAGTAAATATGATTTATGTTCTTCGATGGCAGATCAAGATTATCCTTTGTGGATAACTATCAATGCAACCCAAGTGCCAGATAGAACACAATGTATTTTAGAACAAAAGGAAGATTGCCTAAAGCAACTCCTTTACTATAGTCAATGCCTTGAAAGTTTTGGCGCAAATTTTATTGTTGTGATTTGTAATACATCACATATTTACCATCGACAGGTTTCTTCTGAACTGAAGATCCCTTGGATTCATCTAATTGAAGAAACTGCAAAATTCATCGCACATGCCTATCCTCAAATTCGCTATGTTGGCGTATTATCTACCGATGGCACATTATCAACCCAGCTTTATCAACAACATTTTAGTAATTACAAGATTGTAACCATTGAGCCTCCGCTCAATTCTCCTACACAAAAAAATATTATGAATGCAATCTATCATCCTATCTGGGGCATTAAGCGAACAGGAACGGAAATATCATTAGAATCATTACATTCTTTACATCAGAGTATTGATTGGTTAAAACAACATGGTGCTGAATTAATTGTGACGGGATGCACGGAGCTATCAATAGCACTTAAAATAAAGCCACCTGCTGCTATTTTATGGATTGACCCACTTAAAATTCTTGCGGATGTTACCTTAGATTTTGCATTTGGCCTCAGAAATCTTTCAGAGTTTAATCAGGCACACAAATGATCAATCAAAATAATAAAAATCACTTCTGCACTTCTTTCTTTTTCGCTATTTTTATTGCATTTTTTTTTGTATCAATTCCCAGTGCAGTACTAGCTAATCCTTCTTTTGTTCCGGAGTCATCAACAAAATCTTTAGAAGTAGAAGTAGATACAGTTGCAAATAGGGAAGAATTATTTTTTACTGCGCCTGATATTAGAAAAATTCTAGAAAAAGGGGAAATGCAAGTTGCAATTTTAAATAGTCAAAATCCCCCTTTTTTTAGTTTGAACTCTTCTCATACTCTTAGTGGATTAGATGTAGACCTAGCAAAAACAATCGCAGAGCAACTAGGTGTTAAGATTAAATTCAATCGCTCTGCTCAAACGTTCGATGAAGTTGTCGATTTAGTATATAAAAAAAAAGTTGACATGGCTTTTTCTAAGCTGAGTCGCACCTTAGAAAGAACTAAATTAGTTTCATTTTCAGAACCATATGTTACTTTGAAAGAAGGCTTATTAATCAATCGTGTGAGTCTTGCTAACTTAACAACTCGTTCCATGAATGAAGTTGAAATTATTCGTAATCTTCAAGGTAAGATCGGCGTAATTAAAGGCTCCTCTTATGTAGATTTTGCAAAGAGACGTTTCCCCAGAGCTGATGTCGTTGAATTAGAATCCTGGGAAAAAGTAATTGATGCCACAATTCAAGGTAATGTCGTCGCTGCTTATCGAGATGAATTTGCCATTAAAAAAACTGTCTTGAGTAATCCTGAGCTTTCTTTATCTCTCCAAACAGTCGTTATTCTCGATACAAAAGATAATATTTCAGTAGCACTGCCATGGGATAGTCTTCATTTGGCAGAATTTGTCAGCCAGGCCTTTGAAACCTTAAATATTCAATATTCAGCAGATACTCTTTTAAATGGCGATTTTGAATTTAATTAGATTTTTATGTTTGTGGACTCTCTTTTTTGATAACTTTTAAAAGTCATTTATTTTCTATGAAAAATATATTGCGATCGCCTCTTACAATACTACTTAGTATATTCGCTGCTTTTTATATTGGTTTAAAACACAGTAATATTGCTAGTTGGATCGCTCCTATCGGACAATTATATCTAGAGCTACTAAAAATGTGTGTGTTGCCCATATTGGCATCTGTTACTATTATTAGTGTTTATAATTTGATTCGAGAAAATAAGAAAAATAATATTTTAAAGAATGTTTTTTTTGTTTTTTTGGGAAGTTTGCTTTCCATTAGTTTTATTTCTGTTGCCATTGGTATGGTTATAAATCTGACTACAAATATACCCGCTGCAACCTTAATTCAACTGGGTAGTATTGTGAATCAACTAGGGGCTGACTTTGAGATTTCCTTACGACCGACAGTGGATGAAATCAGAGAACCAATTGTTAGTCAGATCATTTCAAGTCTAGTGCCAGATAATATTTTTCGAGCATTTACTGAAGAAAAAACACTAGAGATATTGATGTTTTCGATTATATTTGGTGCTTGTGTTGGAGCTCTTGAAGAGAACCAAAGTCATTCATTAATTGAAGCGCTAAAAAGTATTTATGAAGGATTCAATAAGCTTATTCAGTTTTTGATTTTATTTCTGCCAATCGGTTTGTTTTGCCTTTTGTCAAATCAGTTTTCTCAATTGGGTATTAGTGTCATTTTTTTAATGACTCGATTTATTATTAGTGTTTTATTAGCTTTCGCTTGTGTTTTTATGATCAGTACTCTGATTTTATCTGTACGTTCAGGATTCTCAATAAGAATAGTTTTGCAAAAACTAAAAGATTTAATGTTATTATCCTTGGCAACATCAAGTAGTCTTGCTTGTATCCCTTGTGCTATCAATTCTTTAGTTAGTTTAAATCTAGATGAAAAAACTGGAAAATTAGTTACTCCACTAGCAATAAGTTTGTGCCGATTTGGCTCTATTATTTACTTTGCTTCAGCAACTTTATTTGTCGCTGAATTATACAATAAGCAGATCGGCATTGAAACCTTCATTTCAGTAGTTATATTATCAATTTTCGCAGGGATGGCTACTGCTGGAGCTACAGGCATTGTGACACTTGCAATGCTAGATATTGTTCTTAATCCATTGGGTTTACCGCTATCTGCTGTATTAACTTTATTTATTGCAATTGATCCGGTTATGGATCCACTTAGAACTCTAGGGATAACCTATACAGGAGTAGCAGCAACTACATTAATCACTCCCAGAGCAAATTACTGATCTGCTTACGAGATTCTGTGTAAATAAATTAATATTTATTTCTTATTTAAGAGGCAGGGTTATTGTAAAGCAAGATCCAAGACCAAACTGACTACTTACAGTGATATCTCCGCCTTGCAGTTGACAAAATTGTCGACTCAAAACTAAACCTAAGCCGGTGCCACCATATTTTTTTGTTGTCGATGAGTCAGCCTGGGTAAATGGCTGGAAAAGTTTGTTTATTTGCTCCGGAGATAGACCAATACCAGTATCTTGGATCTTAAATTCAATCCAGTTTTGATTTTTTTCAAAAATAGAGTCAATAAATAAAGAAATTTGACCATTATTTGTAAACTTAGCAGCATTACTTAGCAGATTAAGAATCGATTGACGCAGCTTAGTTGCATCAGCAATGATGGTTGGCCTCTTGAATTTATTTTCGAGAATGAATTCGTTATTATTTTTCAAAAACAATGGCTTAGATGTATCAACAATATCTTTTATAAAGCTATTTAGTTGGATTTCTTCTTCATATAAATCCATTTTTCCTGCTTCAATCTTCGAAAGATCTAAGAGGTCACTAATTAAGTTTAATAACAACTCTCCTGAGCGCTTAATTTTAGTTAAATCAGAAACAAAATCTTCTGGCTCTAATTCATCTGCTTCTTCTATAAGCATTTCACTATAGCCAATAATAGCATTAAGAGGTGTTCTTAATTCATGACTCATATTGGCAAGAAAGATACTTTTAGTTGCATTGGCGGCTTCAGCTTCAATCCGAGCAGACTTAACCGCTTCAATAGTCTCTTCAAGTTCGCGTGTTCTTTCAATGACTTTATTTTCTAAATCTTCATTAATAAGGGCAAGTTTTGCTTTTGCTTTTTCTAATTCAATATTTTGATTTTCTAGTTTTTGAAAAGAATGATCTAGCTGATCTGCCATTTGATTAAAAGATTGACCAAGTAATCCAATTTCATTTTGAGTCTTAATGGCAACTCTAGTCTCTCTTGCTCCAGAAGCAAAATTTCTGGCTGCTTTAGAAATGGTAAAAATTGGTTTGATCACAATGCGATCGCCAAAATATATGACACCGTAAGCAATAATGGGAACTAATACAATGATCGAGATTAATAAATAAAGTTGCTTGCGGCGCACATCAATTAAAAATGCAGATTCTGGAATGACAGAGCCGACAAACCAATTTAAAGGACCTGCAGGCGCTAAAGAAACAATATAGTTACTACCTGTGTCAGGATCTTGGTATGAAAAATATTCTATGTCTTGTATGGTCTGCTGACTAGCTTGATATTGCTGCCAGACTCTTTCCGAGACTTGGACTAGAGGATTTGATGAATCACTTGACAAATCAAGCCCTAATTCACTTGCTTCCTGATTTCTCCACCTGTTGCGATCATTCTCATCAGTAGAAACTAAAAGTTGACCTTGTTGATCAATAATAAACAGCTCCGTTTCAGGATGAATTTTCTGAATTCCTTTGAGATAATTTGTTAATTGATCAAAATTGATGCCAACACCTGCAACTGTTGAAATTTGGTTGTTTTCTGCAAATGCTATCGAAGAATCCATGCCAAGCATATTATTGGACTGGTATTGATAAACTGTCCAGGCGACATCTCCTACATTTTTAGTTGCGTTTTGATACCAAGGTCGACCGGGAGAATAAAACGATTGATTGGCTATATTTTCTTGTTTTATGAAGTTTAAATCACGGTCATTTATTTGATAATGCCTAATAACTTCACTACTTACTTGCTCGGTATTATTCCAAGTGCGAATATGAAATTGTAGCGTTGTTTCCGAAGTTCGCTGCGCCCCAATAAAATCACCATTTGGATAACCACTTTGTACCCATGTAAATTCTGGATATGAATTGAGCATACTTAAAAAAAAGCGCTCATTTTGATCAATCCAATTAGGATCTGATATGTTGCGATTTAAGTTCTGAGAAAGTAAGACTAAAAGGGATTCAGTGCTCTCAAACAAATATGCCACTTCTTGGGTTATTTCTCGAGCTAGCGCTTCTGTTAACAGTTCGACAAATATTTTATTATTTCGGCGGGATTCTAAAAGCCACGGAATATAGACAACTGTAGCCGTACTGGTTACTGTAGCGGTTACCAAGATGATTAAGATAGTTTTTAAATCAGACTTGCAAAAAATGATACATTTACTAACCTTGTCCAGAAAAACCTTTAAGGGATACATATTTTATGGAAACTTACATATTGTAGAGGATGTATAAAGAAATCAAAAACAAGCTTATTTACAATAAATATACTCTACCTGAACTGAAGGCGCATACTTTTATTTAACTTCATTTAACAGATTAGGGATTTTAATATTTTTTCAGCAACTTGTACCTAAAGGAGTCAGAAGAGTGTTGTTATGTTCCAAATTTACTTAGCCATGAATTCTATGAATTTTTTTCTCAAGAACACAGGAATTTATTAGAAAGATGACACACTGGAAATAGAAAAGATGTTTTTTCGTCACCATTGGAGGACCCGACAATGCTGCCGACTTCTACTCCCCAAGATTCTCCGGTTATGGGAATCCAAAAAATCCTTGTTGCCTTAGACTATCCGAGTGAAAATACTGCTATTTTCGATCAAGCTCTTAATTTTGCGGAAAAATTTCAGGCAGAACTCACCATTTTCCACTGCATTCAGCCCCAACCCGTGGTGATGCCCGAGATTGGCGCCCTCGCTGCCTATGGTGGCATGATTGACACAACGGCGATCGCCCAACAGGAAGAACAATTTCAGCGTCATGTAGATAATGTGACAAATTGGCTACAGAGCCTTGCCGATAAAGCTCACCGCCGAGGGATTCCCCACACCACGACCACACACCAAATTGGTGACCCGAACCAAGCCATTTGTGCGATCGCTAAACAAAATCACATCCACCTGATTATTCTCGGTCGCCGGGGGCTAAGTGGCCTTGGGGAAATTTTCCTCGGCAGCGTCAGTAACTACGTTTTGCACCATGCCCCCTGTTCCGTACTAATCGTCCAGCCCTCTCCCATGCCAGAAGTCTCCGTCACGAACCCTACATAATCTGCTTAAGGAACGAGACATCTGCATTGCCGAAGTGCACACTGAGAGCGATGTGGAGATTTTCGAGGGATTTAATCAACCAAGGTACGCCATCTTGAGATTGAGATTCGTAGTGACTAAACAAAATCGAAAAGCGTCTTTCTAGATGGGGCTTTGCTTTGCCACACATCAACACCAACTTAAGAAGTAAAGCAACGGTGACCGTCGGGCCGAGATTTGTAATCATGTCCACAAAAACGTAATGTTCTGGCCGCTGGGGACTTTCGACAATCAAAAAATTCAACAATTGACTTGCCGTCCGCATCATTAAGAGCTCATTTGGTTTCTGTTGGTCATAATTTGGCAACATCGTTTGCAGTTTTTGGTAAAGCTTCTGATTAAACTGCAACCGACCATATTTTTGATCCACACTAGAAATCAAATAGCCAAATAGTTCCTGCTTAAAGTCTTCATAGGAAACTATTTCGGCCGTGCGACGGAGAAAATATTGAGAAAGGTCCCGGTAACTACGTCCCTGTTCTGGCTTGCCCACAAAATATTTTAGGGCCGTGCCCAATTCTCGCTCCGTCAACAAAGTCGGGTTTTGGACCCCCTGGATTAATTGTTTCGCATCCTTAATGGAATGATTTCGCCGGGTGAGCTGGGCAAGCCGCACCTGATACATAACATATTTCGACAGATCTAATTCAAAGCCCCGTTGCATCCTCGCTTGGATTTGACGCACTGTCTGTTGGTTTTCAACACTGCTATTTTCACTCAAGAGACAGTGTTCGTATAGGTAAGGATAGCGCTGAATGAGTTGCCCAACAGAAACACTTTCATCCTTCCCATCCTTCCAAGTGAATTTTTTTTTGTTTTCCTCTTCCCCCTTGATGACCAGGGCCAAGCGTTGCAGCGTTAAATATTGCTCTGAGGCGCTAAAATCTGCGACCAATTGACGGTGTAAGCGGGTGAGACGGGGCGTGCTTGGGGTCGGCGGCGAGATCGTTTTGAAAAGATCAATCAGCTGCGGAATAGATTTTTGTAGTTGGGGGTGAATCTGCCAGCGATTGATAATGATGTGACAGCAGCGATTCAGAATGAACTTAAAATTTTCTTCTGCCCCTGGTGCTTTGAGAACCGTTATTAAGGCTTGGTGTAACTCTGGGGTAGGCGCTTGACGACCTTCAATGAGAAACCATTGAAATTCCTGGAGAAGTTCATCGGGGGTATGGCTCTGGACGGCGCGCAGGAGGTAATCATAAAGCTCTTGCTCGGCAGAGTGGGTTTGTCCGAGATAGGAAGCAATGGGAGTTACGTTCGTCACGCTGGTAAGGGGACTGGGTAAAGGATAGGCTAGTTTCGCAAATAATTAGGCGACAGTAAAAAAAGGAGAGAACTTTCTACCTTCTATATTAGGCGGCAACTAGACGGAAAGGAGAATTGCAATATATTTATATTTTCTTGCTTCTTGCTGAAGATTGAATACAGGCCGAGGAAATGCTTGAAGGTTATTTTCTGAGGGTGCGGTTGGTCCAGTCTGGGGTTAGACGGGAATAGTTTGGTGGGTTAAGAGATTAAAAGAATTTTCCCAATGCTACGAGAAAACCACCACATTGGTGGTGATAAATATCACTCTGGAGCAACCAAAATCCCGTAAGATTGCCTAGAAACGTTTCTAGGGGAGATCCTGGGCATTATGGGTATGGTGTTGGCTTTGGCTCAATTGACGGCAATTTTAGGGGAGAATCTGCGGCGATCGCCTGAAAAAATGCCGCTGGCGACGGTCACAGGGGTTTCAACAGATACTCGCGATATCCAGCCGGGAAATTTGTTTGTGGCCTTAGCGGGGGAAAAATTTGATGGCCATGATTACCTCACCCAAGCGCAAGAAGCTGGGGCGATCGCCTGCATCACGAGCCGCCCGGTGGAGACAGATTTATTCCAATGGGTGGTGGCCGATACCCTCAGAGCTTATCAAGACTTGGGGGCTTGGTGGCGGCAACAGTTCCAAATCCCTGTGATTGGGATTACGGGGTCTGTGGGCAAAACGAGCACCAAGGAATTAGTTGCAGGGGTTTTGGGTACCCAGGGAAAGGTCCTGAAGACTGAGGCGAATTTTAACAATGAAATTGGTGTCCCCAAAACGTTGCTCAAGCTCACCCCAGACCATGATTTTGCCGTGATTGAAATGGCGATGCGCGGCCCAGGGGAAATTGCACGCCTTGCGGAGATCGCCCAACCCACCATCGGCATTATCACCAATGTGGGGACCGCCCATATCGGTCGTTTGGGCTCCCGGGAGGCGATCGCCAAAGCCAAATGTGAATTGCTGGAATTTATGCCCAAGGACAGTGTGGCCATTCTCAATGCCGACAACGATCTACTGATGACCACGGCGGCAACGGTCTGGTCAGGACGCACCATTCGCTACGGTTTGACCCAGGGGAATGTGCAAGGGGAGTACCTGGCGCCAGATCAGATCAAAATCGCCCAGCAGACATTTCCTGTGCCCCTCCCCGGACAGCACAATGCCCTGAATTATTTGGCGGCTTTGGGGGTGATGCAGGTGTTGGGTTTCGACTGGCAACGTTTGACCACGGGCATTGCCCTTGCCATGCCGAAGGGGCGATCGCAACGGATTTCTCTCCCCAATGATATTTTGCTCCTCGATGAAACCTACAATGCGGGCCTAGAGTCGATGCTTGCCGCCTTGGAGCTCCTCCGACAAACCCCTGGCGATCGCCATCTTGCGGTTTTGGGGACGATGAAAGAATTGGGGGAATTTTCCCCGCAACTCCATACCCAGGTGGGAGAAAAAGCCCAGGCCCTTGCCCTCGACCAGCTCTATGTTTTGGTAGATGATCCCGAAGCCCAGGCGATCGCCCAGGGGGCGACCGACATCCCCCGTCAATGTTTCCCAGATCATGACAGCCTCATTCAACACCTTTTAGACAATATCCAGCCAGGCGATCGCATTTTGTTCAAGGCCTCCAATTCCGTGGGTCTCAACCGGGTGGTGGCAGCCATTCAAGAAAATTATCTGCCCCAGGGTTAACTCCCCCAAGGGAGGGGCTAGGGGAGGGGGTTTACCAATGTCAGATCTCAACAATCTCCTCCCCTAAAGCCCATCCAATTGCTGAAAAATTGATTGGATCATGGTTGCCCCTAAAATTGCCACAAATAGCCCGAAACTCAAAAGGCTTAATAATAAAATCTGCACCCGGAGCAAGGTGAAGCGGCGACTTAATTCCCGTTCGTGATATTGACGAATTTGGCTAAAGCTCAGGGGTAAAGTCCCGGCCGTTTCCCCGGAGCGGATAATTTGCAACACCATCGGCGAAAAATAGGGTGCGATCGCCGTTGTGAGGTCAGTGCCTTGGCGGATTTGAGGTTCCACCCGCTGACAAATACGCTGGAGATCAAGGTCAGGGAAGCCTTGGCCCAACCAGGCGATCGCCGCCGTGAGCGGTAACCCACAATCGAGGGGCAGTTGTAGATAACCCAAATGGATTAATGTTTGGAGCTGGGTAATGCCACGCAGGGGAGGAAGATGTCGTAGCCCCCGGCGCAGGGGTTGCCAGGTAAAGGCTAGAGCAAAAAAAATGAGTAAGGCGATCGCCAAACCCAAGCCAGTCATAGCCAGATCCTTAGTAAAATTGCCGCCCCCCCAAATCAGCTTAAACACCATCCCCCAAGACCAAAACATTAAGAAAGTGCGTAGGATCATCCCGCGAATCAGCCGCCGCCGCGCCGCCATTTCCCCTAAGGTTTCAGCGATATCCCCACAGACGATCACCAAGGCACCACTGGTTTCGGCAATTTCCATTAAGGCGATCGCCCACCCCGAAAACTGAGATTGAACCCCCTGCCAACTGTCCCTAAGGCTATAGCCCCGCTCTAAACGTCGCATTACCCCCTGCCAAGCAGCCCGCTCCCGCCGGGGAATTTCGCCGATAGACAATCCCACCGCATGGCCCAAGCCCATCCCCGACTTGAGGGTGGCCCCCAACTGTCGAAAAAAAAGCGCCTGTTGTTCTTCCCGCATCCTGCTGCTGTTCCCCTGTCGCCACGACTACGTAATCAACCAATATCAATAAGCATTTTTTCTTAGGTTTTCAGGCGATCGCCCTACCCATGCCCCTAGGCTAATGCGATAATTCACCATAGCGATCCCCGTCAAGTTGATAAAGCTTTTTATAAAACCCCTTAGATTACAGCACAAATTCCATGATGCAAGCCCAGTGCCCTTCCCCCAAACACATCTTCCTTAGCTGCCTCGTTATTCTGATAACAACGCTATCACTGTGTGTCACCCCCGCCTGGGCCAGCCTCGATGACGACCGTTACGATGGCAATGTATTTGTCCTCTATGCCGGCAACGGCTCCCTTGTGCCACCGCGCCTTTCCCTGAAAGAAACTCGAGAACGAGAACTACCTGCAATGCTCGTGTTCTATGCCGACGATAGCCGCGACAGCAAGCGCTTTGCGCCCATTGTTTCTGAAATTCAGTCCTACTACGAAAAAGTGATTAGCATTATCCCCGTGGCGATCGATGCCATTCCCCAGAAAAAAAACTACACCAAAGATGAAGTTGGCTACTACTACAGCGGCAAGATCCCCCAGACCGTAATTCTCGATGAAAAAGGTAACGTCATCTTCGATGAAGTCGGCCAAAGCGATTTCAACAAAATTGATAACACTTTTCGCAAACTCCTCGATCTGCCCCTGCGGGAAGGGGACAACCTGAAAAAACCGATCCAATCCTTTAATGAATACAATTCCGGCTTTGCCAACTAACCCCTGATCTAGTGAAATTCACAGGAGAATTAGCCCAGTGCTGATTCTCCTTTTTTCTGCCACCACGTAACTTTTCCACAACAGAAGGGCCTCACCCCCAGACTCCTGCGTTAGCCTGAAAAAAACTTTATCTATTCACCACGCATCGAGGCCAACTCTGATGAATCCTTTAGTCTTTATCCTATTAGTCCTGGGTGGTTCCGCTGTTTTTGGCTCCGTCAAAATTGTCAACGAAAAAAATCAATATCTGGTCGAGAGTCTTGGCAGCTACAAAAAAACCTTGGAGCCAGGCCTGAATTTCGTCACCCCTTTTATCGACAAAATCGTTTACCGCGAAACCATCCGTGAAAAGGTATTAGACGTTCCTCCCCAGTCTTGCATTACCCGCGATAATGTTTCTATCAGTGTCGATGCCGTTGTGTACTGGCGGATCGTCGATATGTACAAAGCCTATTACAAGGTCGAAAATCTCCAGTCAGCGATGGTGAACTTGGTGCTCACCCAAATCCGCTCAGAAATGGGAAAACTCGAACTAGACGAAACGTTCACTGCCCGCACTGAGATCAATGAACTTTTACTGCGAGAATTAGATATTTCTACCGACCCCTGGGGCGTGAAAGTGACCAGGGTAGAGCTGCGGGACATCGTGCCTTCTAAGGCGGTGCAAGATTCGATGGAACTACAAATGGCCGCTGAACGAAAAAAACGGGCGGCGATCCTCACGTCTGAAGGAGAACGAGAATCTGCAGTCAACTCCGCCCAGGGGCGTGCTGAGTCCCAGGTGCTCGAAGCCGAGGCTCAGAAAAAAGCAGCGATCCTCCAGGCGGAGGCAGAAAAAGAAGCGATTATTATGCGGGCAGAGGCAAAGCGTCAGGAAGAAGTCATGCGGGCCCAAGCCTCTGCCCAAGCGATGCAAATTTTGGCACAGCAGTTGAAAGGCAACCCGACGGCTGGCGAAGCGCTGCAATTTATCTTGGCCCAGCAATACTTGGAGATGAGCCAAACCATCGGCCGTAGTGACAGCAGTAAGGTCATGTTTTTAGACCCCCGGAATATGATGTCCACCCTGGAGGGGATGAAGTCGGTGATTGGCGATCCAGCAGCACTTGCGTCCCTTGATACGAATTTCCCTAAGCTGGATCACCACCAAGGCAGTTAGTCAGGCAACCCACTGCTTAAAAAGCTTTAAAATCGCCCCAGTCCCCCGCCACCATGGTGGTCTAGGGGGATTTTTGTGGGTGAATCTAAGCGGCGATCGCCATCGCGACTTCTTTTGCTGCCATGGTGAGGAGTAGATCCAAAATACGATTAGCATAACCCCACTCATTGTCATACCAAGCCACGACCTTAAAGAAATGATCATTCAAGCCCATCCCGGCCCCAGCATCAAAAATACTTGAGTGGGAATCACCTCTGAAATCAGTAGAAACCACATCATCTTCGGTATATCCCAAAATTCCTTGCAGTTCACCTTGGGCCGCGTCTCGCATCGCCTCACAAATTGCCCCATAGGATGTTGGTCTCTCCGTACGAAATGTGAGGTCGACTACCGATACATTGGGCGTTGGGACGCGCATTGCCATTCCGGTCAACCTCCCTGCTAGTTCTGGCAATACTAATGTCACGGCCTTGGCTGCCCCAGTGGAAGCGGGGATAATATTCTGACCTGCGCCGCGACCACTGCGGTTGTCTTTTTTATTTGCACCATCAACAGTCGGCTGAGTCGCAGTCATCGCATGGATAGTGGTCATCAGCCCTTCGGCTAGACCAAAGTTGTCGTGAATGACCTTTGCGATGGGCGCAAGGCAATTGGTGGTGCAACTGGCATTGGAGACAATCCGGTCACGGGCAGGGGCATAGGTGTGGTGATTTACCCCCATCACAAAAGTGGGAATACGCTGGGGTTCACGGACAGGAGCAGAGATAATTACCCGTTTGGCGCCAGCATCTAGGTGTTTGCCCGCGCCAGCAAAGTCACAGAATCGGCCTGTAGCTTCAATCACATAATCGATGTGATGCTGGGCCCAGGGTAGGGTACTGGGATCTTGGGCCATGGTGCAATGGATAAAGCGGCCATTGACATAGATGCCATCCTCACTGGCTTTGATGGTGCCAGGAAAACGGCCATGGGTAGAGTCGTATTTCAACAGGTAAGCAATTTGTGCAGGGGAAATGAGATCGTTGATGCAGACAATGTTTAGGTCTGGCTGTTGGCAGGCGGCGCGGAGAACGAGGCGGCCAATGCGACCGAAACCGTTGATTGCAAGGTTGAGAGAAGCCATATTTATCGATGGGATTGCTCTACCTGGGTAGAACATTGGGTAGGTTGATTACGGCCCATTCTAGGAACTGAAAATCGGCCTGCTCTGCCTGCCCGAAGAAGTATGAAGTTACAAAAGATGGCTTTGTTTTACGGAAGGTATGGAAAAATCAACTTCTGTAACAATGATGGGGCCAACAAGGGAAGTGATCGCCTGATTTACTGCAATATGTTTCGGGGATCACCTCTGGAGCCAGAAGATTCAGGGTCAAACCTTGAGGATGGGGTCGCCAGTTCATGACATTCAGAGATTGCGAAACGTAACGATCGCGGCTCCCGAGCAACGCTATCTAGAGCAGTCACACATTGGCCAACACTTCCTCGGGCGATCGCCTTTGCCCCTGGAATAAAAGCGCTACACTGAATATCAATCTTATTGCTTTCTTCCTATTTCCCTGTCAGCATTCGCTTTACAATAGGCGATCAATTTTCGACATTAGGCTTTAAAAAAACAATCCCCTATAAAAATATCTGTTGCCTCCCCGGACGCTCCTATGCCAGCCCCCCTGCCCATCGCCATCGAACCGTTTACCTGGTCTAATCTCAACTTAGAACAAACCTTTCAGCTGATTGATCGCTATATACCCCTCAATATTTGCCGCAAATATGAGATTCTTCCCCTCATTCTCCAGGGGCGTCGCTTGACTCTCGGTATTGTCGATCCCCAGCGCGCTAACGTGACGGCAATTATCCATAAGCTCCTAAGCCGGGGGGATTTACAGCTTGTCGGCCAACAGCTAGATCTAAAAACCTACCAACTGATCCTTTCTTCTTACCTGAAATATCACCAAAGTAGCGAACGGGCGAATCAACAGCCGAAAAGCAAACCTCCGGCAGCCCCAAAAGCTGCCGAAGTGCCCCTGTCAGAACGGGCGACCCTTGTGATGGAAGATGGGCCACCACCGATGTTTTCTGGGACGCCGCCTCAAGATACAAATGCTGATTCCGAAAAAGAAGAAGACACAGCCGCTTTTGCGGGAGATACAACAGCCCTCCAAGCTCCGGTAAATACGGAGTTATCTGAGTTTTTTCGCCATATGCCAGCCATCGTTATTCCCAAGGGCCCGGTACAGATGCGATCGCCCCAATCGTCCTCAGGGTTTAATCCCGATGTCGATGAACTGCAAGTTTCACCCCAATATTTAAACACTCCCCTCGGGAACCTCACCCACTTACCAGCGGCGCAACTTTACCAAGAGCTTTTGGGGCGAATTCTCACAGAGGGCATTGGCCGCCTTTACTTTGAAAACCACGCCCAATCAGGCCGCATTCTCCTGAGTGAAAGCGGTTTGATGAAGGGGATGCTGTCGGGGATTCCCCAGGCAACGTTTCATGGCGTCTTAGATGAATTTAAGCGGCTGGCCCATCTCCCCCCAGGCCCCGTTGACCGTCCTAAGAAGGTAGAAATGGAGCAATATTACCAGGGAGAGCGGATCTTGCTGCGGTTGCGGGTAATGCCTGGTCAATATGGTGAAGAAGGCACCCTACAAGTGCTGCGGGGCCAGGCCCTGGTCTTTTATCAACAGCAACAAATGGACGAACTGGGCAATGATGCTGTCGAATCTGCCCAACGACTAGAGCGGAAATTGCGCCATATTTATTTGCGCAGCCAGATTAACCCAGCCTCCCTCAACGCCCTGGATGAACTCTATAGTTTTTGCGATCGCATCCGTGAGCAGCTCGACAACATTCGCCGGCGCCAATAAAGACCGTCGCTAATCTAGGTGCTTGGGGTCATCTGGCGTTGATACCACTGCCGTAAAACCTCGGCATCAACGCCTAGGTGGTAACCAAGAATAACTTTTTGGTTAATCCAAGTGGTGCGCCAAACCCCGAGTTTCTGCCACCGCCGGGACGAAGTGAGTACAGGATGCTCCGTCAAGCGGATCTGCCCCTGTTTCTTGAGTCGTTGTAAGAACTCATAATCTTCCATAATCGCTAACTCGGCATAGCCCCCTAAACGCTCAAAGTCACGACGCCGGAGAAAGATTCCTTGGTCACCATAGGGCAAGGAAAAAATTTGCGATCGCCATTGCACCATTTTTTCTACCAAGCGCAGAGACCAACGGGCATCGGCGATCGCCAACGGAAAAGCCCCTGCGATCACCTGGGCATCGGCAAGGGTTGTTTGCACCAGGGCCGGAAAGCCGGTAGGCAACTGGGTATCACTATGGAGAAACAGTAGAATCTCCCCCGAGGCGATCGCTGCCCCCTGATTCATTTGCTTGCCACGGCCACCATTTGTTTCCTGCAAGATCACCGGAAATTGGCGCACCAGATCACAGGTGTTGTCTTGGCTACCCCCGTCTACCACAATGATTTCTACGGTCCCTTGGTATGGAAGCAATTGTCCTAAACATTGAGTAATCCCCGCCGCTTCATTGAGGACGGGAATAATCACCGAGATGCTCATTGCAGCCCCAGATTTGGCCGCACCCGCAGGCGCACCACAACTGCAGTGATATTGTCATGGCCATTGTATTTATTTCCCAGGGCGATCAGCTCCCGCACCCCTTCCTCTAAATTTGCCCGGGAACTGAGGAGTGGTAAGAGGGACTCTTTCCAAGTTTCTTCGATTAAATCATTGTCCGAGAGGCCGTCAGAACAAAGCAAAAATAGACAATCTTCATTCACGTGAATAAAGTTAATATCTGGCTCCACAAAGCTATTTTCCCGGGGGCCGAGGGCTTGGGTGAGCTGATAAGCATCGGGCCGTCCGTAGGCAAGGTCTGGGTCAACCCCCCGGTGGATCTCCCGCTGGCCCACCTCATGGTCTACGGTGACTTGTTCGAGGTTCCACTTACGGCTCACCCGATAGATGCGACTGTCGCCCACATGGGCGATCGCCACCTGATTATCTTGTACCAACAGCAGCACCAGGGTTGTCCCCATCCGGCCACTCCCAGAGCGGGAATTTCTGACGTTGATTCTGTAGAGCACATCATTGGCTTTGATAATTCCCTCATGAATCATCGCCTCATCCGGTAATGTTTCTCCCCAATGTTCTTGGAAAAAATCCTGGATCGTCTCCACCGCCATGGCGCTGGCCACTTCCCCCGCCGCATGGCCTCCCATGCCATCACAGACGACATATAAACCCCGGCCTTGGATTTGTCTCCCTAGGAGATTTTCTTGCTTTTCGATTTTTGTGCGAATCCCAAAATAATCTTCATTGTGATCCCGCTCCTGGCCGATGTCCGTTAAGCCCGCATCTTCTAGGCTGACTAGGTTCATCGGTAAGACCACCGTTGAGGCTTCCTCTTCCTCCGGGAAGGTAAAGGATTGAAAGTCTGCCGACGCAATATTTCCCTCTGAATTTTCTATGTCCAAGGGATATGCTGGCCCATCCTCAGACGTTGACGACTCATCCAAACCTTCGATGTCAAGGGCCAGCTCTTCTGGGTTTAGATCTGCGGCCAAAGGCAAATCATCCAGGGTCATCACATCTCCGGGCTGTAGCTCAACCGCTTCTAGTTCTCCTGGGGTTAAAAGTTCGGCGATGCCCTCCGGGGCGAGGTCTCGCAGCGCCTTTTTGAGACGGGACACCGTATTGAATGAGCCTTCCTGGGCGGTCTCGGTTAGGGCGTAGAGGGGCTGCCATTCTGATTGTTCCCCCAAAGAAAACAATGTTTGCCAAAGTTGGGGCAATTGTTCAAGGGCTGGGGGGTTTTCTGGATCATCATTGAGGAGTTGTTCCACCACCAGACTTTGATCTTCATCTAGATACAGATTTGTGGGTTCCAAGAGGGTCCGACAACATTGAATCGGGACAAGCTCGCGCCAGAGTTGCACCATCTGGAAGCACCATTGCAAGAGTTGCTCTAATAAAGGAGTCTCTGCTTCGCAGTAAGCTTCGAGGGGAATTAAGAGATCCTGGCGGTGCTCAAACAGCAAGATTTGGTGGTCTGGTCGAATCCAAGCATCGTAAAGCTTCGGAAAGGTACTAAAACTATCTTGGAGACTGAGATAATGGCGGGCGATCGCCGGAATGCCCATATCTACCCATAGCTGTGGGTCAGAGATTTTAGCCTTATCTGTCGCCTCAAGACGATGAAACGCCTCCGTTTCCTGTTGTAGGGTTTCTTCTAGATAGGAAGAAGCATCGGGGGCCGTATCCATGACCTTGAGCCAGGGAAACGTCTGGGCGCGGATCTCTGGGGGATCGGCGAGATGATAGCGGCCCTCTTCATCTAAGGTTTCTCGGCTTTGGAACAAATCTATTGAACCATCTAACACGAGGGCTTGGAGCGGCTGGTTTAACCAAGTTTGGCAGATATCACACTGGTCTTGTTGTAGGCGTACTGGCGCTTCACATTGGGGACAGGGAACGGTTAAAGGCGTACCGCAATACTGACAAAAGCGATTTTCTGACGGATTTGCTTGGATGCACTGGGGGCAGATAACCATATCGCGGGATCCTTTGGGGACGGGTGGGGTGGGCGGAAAGGGAGCCTTGGGAACAGTGTGACGGTGAAAGAAAAAAGGTTTGGCGCCATGGCCAGGGAGAAAGAGCCAGCTCGGGGCGATCGCCCCATAAAAATAGGGAGTAGCGTTGCCCATAAGCTCAATCTACTCCCCTTTAGAAGGCTGTTTAACGGTGGTTGTGACCGCTCTGGTCGGGCTTAACTGGATTTTTTCGGAGCGAGGATCATCATCATGTTGCGCCCTTCCCGTTTCGGGCGTTGCTGAATTTCGCCGACCTCTTCGAGATCTTTAGCCATGCGATCGAGGAGTTTTTGGGCAAGGTTGGAGTGCTGAATTTCCCGTCCCCGGAAGGTGATGGTTGCTTTGACTTTGTCCCCGGCTTTGAGGAAGCGCTGGGCATTATTCACCCGGACTTGGTAGTCATGTTCTTCGATTTTGTAGCGCATTTTAACCTCTTTGAGGTCTGCGTTATGCTGCTTTTTTTTGGCTTCTCGGGCGCGTTTTTCCTGTTCGAATTTATACTTCCCGTAGTCCATGATCCGGCACACTGGCGGCTTTGCGGTTTCACTCACCAGAACTAGATCAAGGTCTTCTTCTTCAGCGACCGCTAGGGCTTCGGCGGGGGTCATGATACCGAGTTGTTCCCCGTCACCGCTGATGACTCTAATATTTGGAAAACGAATTCTTTCGTTAATTTTCGGGAGGTCACGGTTTACGCGTCTTTTATCTTTCACAGGCTATGCGTTGAATGTTATTACGATTCGGTAAAGTAGGTTGAATTAGGATCAATAGAAATTGAGAACTATGCCCATTTTACTCATTGGCGGCCTTTTCGTTACGTCATGGGGGGGATTTTAGCGACAAAATTTTATGTTTTCCCCAAGCTGAGGATGATGATAATGATGGCGATCGCCCAGGATCGAAAAGAAAAAAATTCCCCAACCGAGTTGAAGTCTTGGCCCCAACGAATTGGGGTACAGCGCAGCTGGCTCTGGCGGGGTTGGCAAATCCGCTATAGTTTTTGGCGGAGTTCTGACCGACGGGGGCGATCGCCAATCTTACTCCTCCATGGATTTGGGGCCGCTTTAGAACATTGGCGGGGGTTGATCCCACAGTTGGCCCAGGATCGGGATGTCTATGCTGTAGATTTGTTAGGCTTTGGTGGTTCCCGGAAGGGGGAAGCAAATTTTGGCGTGCCCCTCTGGACAGAGCAATTAGAAGATTTTTTACGGTTGGTCGTGCGGCGGCCCGTGATTCTTCTGGGTAATTCTTTAGGTTCTCTTGTGTGTGCCACCCTAGGACAAAATCCTAAAAATCAGGTGCAGGCGATCGCCCTGTTGAGTGTGCCCGACGTGGCCCAGCGGCAAGCGATGTTACCCAAACCTCTGCGGCCGATTGTCAATGGCCTCGAGCGCAGTGCGATGCAACCTTGGCTGCTAAAACTGATTTTTCGCTTGGCCCGGCAACCGCTGGTGTTGAAAAATTGGTTGAAATTGGCCTATCCTTCTTGGCCCGAGATTGACGCCGAACTGTTGGCGATCGTCCAAGCTCCCACCTGCGATCAAGATGCCGATACAGCATTTGTGGCCCTTAGCCGCCGCGTTGGCCAACCGGGTTTCGCGCCACCGATGGCTGAAGTTCTCGCCCAAGTGCAATGCCCCATCTTCATCCTCTGGGGTGAACAAGACCGCTTTGTCCCCGTGGCGATCGCCCCCAAACTCGCGGCCACCAATCCCCAGATCAACCTCACAGTACTGCCCGGTTTAGGCCACTGCCCCCAGGACGAAGCACCAGCCCAGATTTACGAATTATTTTCCCAGTGGCTAGAAGCCACCAACGGGCTATAGTAATATATCCCTTTGGTTTTAATAAGCAACGCCGCCGCCATTTTCCAGACCATGATGAAACACACCCTCTCAGTCCTTGTCGAAGACGAAGCCGGAGTTCTCACCCGCATCGCCGGACTCTTTGCCCGACGCGGTTTCAATATCGAAAGCCTCGCCGTTGGCCCCGCCGAAAAAGAAGGGATTTCTCGCATCACCATGGTCGTTCCTTGCGATGAAAAAGAAATTGAACAGGTATCAGCCCAGCTCGATAAACTGATCCATGTACGGGAAGTCAATGACGTCACCGCTAAACCCTGTGTGGAACGGGAGTTGATGCTGGTAAAAGTCAATGCCGATGCCACCCAACGCTCTGAAGTAATGCAATTGGTGCAAGTGTTCCGGGCGCGGATCGTTGATATTTCTGAAAAAACAGTCACTGTACAAGTGGTCGGCGACCCAGGAAAAATGGTTGCCATCCTGCAGATGCTCGAAAAATTCGGCATTATCGAAGTGGCGCGGACCGGAAAATTAGCCCTGGTACGGGAGTCCGGCGTCAACACCGAATATCTCAAATCTGCCGGCAGAAAAGCTTAAATTCAGTCAGTGCAAAAAAACCGAAGTACAACCAAAAGTCCCCTAAAGCGCTGTTTTGGCCGAACAATCAAAATTCAACTGAGCCCAAGGGGATCGCTTGGGGTAGCCGGTCTCGTCTTGATTTTTATTACTTTTTCTAAGTGTTAAGCATGGGCTTAATTAAGATGAAGGAGAATAAATTTCGGTCAAGGATCTTGCTCACCATGAATCAACCACCAAACAACCAGCGACCGGATGCGGAACCACCAGGCCAAGAGATTGCCCAGCTGCGCCAAGAGCAGAAAAAAATTGATGCAATTAAGCAGAACATTTTATTTAGGCGTCTTGAAAATAGTGTTTATGTGCTTGTGGGATTGCTGGAAGTACTGTTGATGCTGCGGTTTTTTCTGCGACTGTCTGGCGCGAATCCAGAAAATACATTTGCCAAATTTATTTACAACCTATCGGCGCCGTTTGTTTCTCCTTTTTCTACCCTGTTTATTAGCCCTGTAGAAAGAACCGATGCCACCCTTGGTGACAATATCTTGGATGTCAATTTATTGATTGCGATGATTGTCTATGGGCTCTTGTGTTTTTTGGTGGTCTGGATTATTCGCTACATTTATCGGCAAATTTCTCCGACGGGCCTGTGAAATGCAGGTGATTTTCGTTGGGTATGGGGCGGTAATCCTTGTAAAATAAGGCGGGTGTTGGCGTTCTCTCTGTTTTGGCGGGGGACGGTGACGACCATAAACTATTTTGAATCTCTCTCTAGGCGATCGCCCCCGTATGACTTCTCCTGCCCGTTTTGCCCTCACAACCCCCCTCTATTATGTCAATGATGTTCCTCACATTGGCAGCGCTTACACGACAATGGTGGCCGATGCGATCGCCCGTTTCCATCGCCTCAAAGGGGAAGAAGTCCTATTCATCACCGGCACCGATGAACATGGCCAAAAAATCCAGCGCACCGCTGCAGAAAAAGGCGTTGACCCCCAGACCCACTGCGATGAAATCATTAGCAGTTTCCAAGCACTGTGGCAGCATTACAATATCCAATATGACCGCTTTAGCCGGACCACCGACCCCAACCATGCCCAGATCGTCGCCGAATTTTTTCAGCGGGTCTGGGATAATGGTGACATTTATCTCGCCCAGCAGCAGGGGTGGTATTGCGTTGCCTGCGAAGAATTTAAAGAAGAAAAAGATCTAATCGAAGATCACCACTGCGCGATCCACACCAACAAAAGGGCCGAATGGCGCGACGAAGAAAATTACTTTTTTCGCCTGTCTAAATATCAAGCCCAACTAGAAGCCCTCTACGACGAAAACCCCGACTTTATTCAACCCGCCAGCCGCCGCAACGAAGTAATTAACTTTGTCAAACAGGGACTCCAAGATTTTTCCATCTCCCGCGTGAACCTAGACTGGGGCTTCCCGGTGCCCACCGACGATAGCCACACCATCTATGTGTGGTTTGATGCGCTGCTGGGTTATGTCACAGCTCTCTTGGATGAGGGCGAAACGGTAACCCTCGAAAATGCCCTGGCAAAATGGTGGCCGATCAATCTTCATTTAATCGGCAAAGATATTTTGCGTTTCCATGCAATTTATTGGCCAGCGATGTTGATGTCTGCCAATTTACCCTTACCCGATCAAGTGTTTGGTCATGGCTTTTTGACGAAAAATGGTCTCAAAATGGGCAAAAGCCTCGGCAATACCATCGACCCGATCGCCCTGGTGAATCAATACGGCTCCGACGCCCTGCGCTACTACTTCCTCAAGGAAGTGGAGCTGGGAAAAGACGGTGACTTTAACGAAACCCGCTTTATCAATGTGGTCAATGCTGACCTAGCCAACGACCTGGGGAATTTACTCAACCGCACCCTGGGGATGCTGAAAAAATACTGCAAGAGCGAAATTCCTCCACTGGATTTGGCGACCATTGCCGCTGATCATCCCCTTAAAGCTTTGGGAGCAACCCTCGGCGATCGCACCAGCGCAGCCTATGACCAATTAAACCTCACCCTTGCCTGCCAAAATATCTTAGAACTGATCCAAGCCAGCAATAAATATATCGATGACCGAGCCCCCTGGACTTTATTTAAAGCGGGAGAACAAGCCCAGGTAGAAGAAACTTTATTGACAATTCTAGAGTCAGTGCGTCTTGCTGCCTACCTATTGGCACCAATTATTCCGAACCTCAGTAACAAAATCTATCGTCAATTAGGCTTCCCTGGAGATTTCAACGATTTCAAAAATCTAGCCACCGCTGCTCCCTTTGCCAGCCACAGTTGCTGGGGGATGACCTGGTCTCGTCGGACCCTCGACAAAGCCCAGCCCATCTTTGCCCGCCTCGAACTACCCGAAGCTCCGGTCGACAATCAGGCCTAAAGCCAAGGGAATGATAAAAATTTTGACGAAATTCCAGCTTTCTCAGTAAGCTTAATTATCGGGTTTCCCTTTTTTATTGAGGGGTAGCCATTTTTATATAAAAACTGTTTCATAAATATTTCTGTTTTAATATCTCAAGAGGCATAACTAAAATGCTGGATCACTTTGGTAGCGATCCGGTTTTCTCCCCTGAACAGGTACTTGAAAATCGAGGTCGTGTGGCGATCTTTATCGATGGATCTAACTTATTCTATGCAGCGCTGCAACTAGGCATCGAAATTGATTACAGCAAACTTCTCTATCGCTTAACGGGCGGATCACGGCTATTGCGGTCTTTTTTCTATACAGGAGTTGACCGGGCCAATGAAAAGCAACAGGGTTTTTTGCTCTGGATGCGTCGTAATGGCTATCGGGTCATCGCCAAGGATCTGGTGCAGCTGCCTGACGGGTCGAAAAAGGCAAATCTAGATGTGGAAATTGCGGTAGACATGATGGCCTTAGTCGGTTCCTATGACACGGCTGTTCTGGTTAGTGGTGATGGCGATCTTGCCTATGCGGTAGATGCGGTCAGCTACCGGGGGGCGAGGGTTGAGGTGGTCAGTCTACGCTCGATGACGAGCGATAGTTTGATTAATGTGGCCGATCGCTACATTGACCTAGAGCAAATCCAAACAGATATTCAAAAGCTCCATCGGGGGCATTTTCCGGAACCAAGGCTACTGGATGATCGCGGTGGTGGCACAATTGAGTTACCCAGTCGTGAATAAAATGAATGGATGTGATGGGCAGTAAATGTCGGTGGGTATGGGGGCGATCGCCACAAATTTTGGCCTTCAGTTTACTTCTCTTGGGCAGTCCCTGGGGCCTAAGCGCCTGCCGGAATACAACGCCACCAGGGGAGACCGAAGCCCAAAACCAGAACACCGAAAACCGCCTTGTCGTTGAAAATGCCCTCCTAGAGCAGGCAGATGCCGACGGCAATATTCTCTGGAAACTCCAGGCCGAAGAAGCAGTTTATAGCCAGGATCAAAAAGACGCGACCCTCACCAACCTACTCGGCAATCTCTACGAAGATGGAGAAGTGATTCTCAGTATCCAGGCCAGCGGGGGGCAAGTGATCAATGATGGTGAGCGGATTGTTCTGGAAGCAGGAGTCCTCGTGACAGATAACCGCCAGGGGGTTGTTTTTGAAACAGAACAAGCTGAATGGCAACCAGGCAATAACGTTCTGCTCATCACCAATGCTCTCCAAGCCCGCTATCCGAATGGAACGCTTCGGGCTGACCAGGGCCAATATTTTATTGATCGCCAAGATTTAGAATTAACTGAAGCCGTTGAAATTATCACCGTTGAGCCTTCCCTCCGCCTTCTGGGAAGCAAGTTTAACTGGCTCATTGCCGACGATAGAATCATTGCTGAAACGGGCCTAACCATCGAACGCTACACCGACGAAGCACTCACGGCGCGCCTCCGGGCTGATCGAGGCGAAGCACAAGTTGCTGCCCAAACCATTACAGTCAGCGGTAATGTGCTCCTCAACAGTAGTGACCCGGAGATTCAATTTGTCAGTGGCGCGGCCACCTGGGATCTCAAAGCGGGGGTCATCACGGGTCGCGAAACTGTACAACTCACTCAAACCGACGAAAATACGCAATTCAGGGCCAATCAAGGACGCTATAACCTCAATAGTCAGCAGGCCCAGTTGAGCGGTGCGGTACGGGGCACAGGCACGAATCCTCCCACGGCTCTCCAGGCGAACCAAGTGGACTGGAATCTCGCGACGGAACAAGTGGTCGCCACGGGCAATGTGGTCTATGAGCAAAGCAACCCCAGGGTTACACTCAATGGCGATCGGGCGGTGGGCAATTTAGCGCAAAATCAGGTGGTGGTGACGGGTTCCCCCCGCAAGCAGGTGGCCACAGAAATTGTCATTCCCTAGGGAAACAGAGCCAGTCGCAAAAAGTCCCGGTACAATGGGAGATTGCTTTCCCCGTAAAGCAGTTCGGTACAGTTAAGGGATGTTATTGGGTGCATCAAGGCCATGGAAAAAGTCGCAGTTGGGTTATCAGGGGGCGTAGATAGTTCCGTTACAGCAGGGATTTTGCAGCGCCAAGGTTATGCCGTAGAAGGCGTCACCCTCTGGTTGATGAAGGGCAAAGGGCAATGTTGCTCTGAGGGGATGGTCGATGCGGCAGACATTTGTGAGCAGTTGGGCGTGCCCCACCACATCGTCGATAGCCGGGATTTATTCCAAAAATATATCGTGGACTACGTGGTGTCTGCCTATGAGGCCGGTGTTACCCCCTTACCCTGCTCCCAGTGCAATCGTATGGTCAAGTTTGGGCCGATGCTCCAGTGGGCTAAGGCAGAGCTGGGCATCGATAAAATTGCGACGGGCCACTATGCTAGGATTCGCTATAACGACCAAAGCGATCGCTATGAACTGCTCCGGGCGGTGGATCGCAATAAAGATCAATCCTACTTTCTCTATGATCTGACCCAGGAAATGCTGGCCGGGACCCTGTTTCCCCTAGGGGAAATGACCAAGCCGGAAACCCGCCACATTGCCGAAGAAATGCAGCTTTCGACGGCGAAAAAACCGGAAAGCCAGGATTTATGTCTGATTGAAGCCCATGGCTCCATGAAAACCTTTTTAGATAAATATATCGACCAGCGGGAAGGGGACATCGTTGACCTCGATGGCAAAGTGCTTGGTCACCACACAGGCATTCACCACTACACCATTGGTCAACGGAAAGGCTTAGGCATTGCGGCCCCGGAACCCCTCTATGTGGTGAAACTGGATAATGTGATGAATCGGGTAGTGGTCGGAACGCGCGATCGCGCTGGGCGTTCAGAATGTACGGTGAGCCGGGTGAATTGGTTATCCCTGGCTGGGATTAGCCAACCGATTCGCACGGAAGTACAGGTGCGCTATCGTAGTGGCGCCGTTCCTGTGACGGTGATTCCCCTAGAAGGCGATCGCCTAAAACTCGTTTTCGATGAACCCCAATTTGGGATTACACCGGGTCAGGCCGCTGTGTTGTATGACGGTGATCGGGTGCTGGGGGGTGGCCTCATCGAAAATTCTATAGTGGCTTAGGTTTCATGGGCGAGGGGAAACCAACCGTTGCCGTTGGGCTTGCTCGATCGCCTCAAAGAGCGCTTGAAAATTCCCCTCCCCAAAGCCCTGGGCCTGCTGTTTACGCTCGATAAATTCCCAGAAAAAGGTGGGTTCTTTAAAAATGGGCTGGGTGAAAATCTGCAAGAGGACTTCCCCAGGCGATCGCACCACATCGATGAGAATTTTTTCCTGCTTGAGCTGGAGCCAGTCCGGTTCTTGGCCAAGGTGGGGGTGGCGTTCTAGGAGATTGTTGTAATAGCTTTCAGGGACTTCAAGGAAAGTCAAACCATTTTGCCGGAAAGCGTGAATTTGTGCGGGCAAATTATGGCATTTCAAGGCGATATGTTGGATGCCCGCCCCATGGTTGTAATCGAGAAACTCTTGGATCTGCGATTGGCGATCGCCCGGCTGATTGATCGGGAGCTGAATGCCGCTGGGATGCACCAACACCTGGGAGGCCAAGCCCGAATAGTTGGTTTGGATGGTGAAGCGTTGCCGACGGTGAAACCCAAAATTATCCTCGTACCATTGCACAGTCTGCGGTAATTTTCCATCGGGAACATTCAGCACAAGGTGGTCGATTTTCTGATTCGTTTTTGGGATGTGGCGACGATAAATGAGAGTATGCCGAAAACCCACATGGTTGCAGATTACTTTAACGCCCGGCCCTCGATCATCACCGTGAAAAGCGTCGAGCTGGTCAATATAAAAGGCGATATCTGCAACGCCGCAGGGGTGCTTTTTTAAATATTGGGCTACGGTATCACACTCAGTCTGGGGCGCAGAAAGCATCAGGGTTAAATCTGGGCCACTGAGTTGCACCGTTTGGGCCGGTAAAAAGGGGAAAGTCTCCCTGAAGTCTATGGCTTTCAGGGGGAAGGTTTTCTGGAACCAGGTTTGCCAGGCATTGAGATCGTCAACATAGAAGTGGACATAGGCGATCGCCAAATTGGGGGGATTCTGGGGTGCCATGTCTGGATCTGGGAGAGAAATCCCTTTCAACTTAGCGTATTTCCTGAAAATCGGTCAGTTATAGACATCCCTAAAAGCTAATCTTGAGCGCATTCACAGGTACATCATCCCAAGAATCAACGGTACGGATCTTCGCTTCCCAGCCGATGGTCGTCTTGTCCATGGCGAGCTTTTGTTTCCACTGCTCATGGCAGTCCTTTGCGACTGCTTCGTTTTTACAGGCGATGCAAGCTTGGAGAATGCCAGTCGGATCAATTTGTTCGTTTACCCAAATCGTCATCGGCGCTACCTTAATACTGATTCACTGGGTATTCTAGCAATTCCCCCCCAGGGCCCGATCAACTTGGTGATGGAGTGTTGCGAGATCCAAAGAATTATCAAGCACCACATCGGCCCGGGCCACTTTTTCGGCAAGGGGCATTTGACTGGCGATGCGGGCCTGGGCTTGGGCGAGGGTCAAAGCGTTACGTTGTTGCAGGCGTGCTAACTGTTGTTCCGGTCGGCAGGTGACGACCCAAATTTCTGAAACAAAGTCCGTTAAACGAGCCTCAAACAGTAAAGGAATTGCGCAAATGATAATCGGTGCAGCTTGGAGCTCTTGGGCGCAAGCGTCCTGGAAGCGTTGGCGGACATAGGGATGAATTTGCGTTTCGAGCCACTGTTTTTCGCCGGGATCGTTAAAGACAATGTCCCCTAAAGCCTGGCGGTTGAGGGAACCATCGGCATTTTTGATGCCCTCACCGTAACGCTCAAAAATATGCTCCAAGATCAGAGAAGGTGGGGCGATCGCCTGCCGCGCGAAAATATCTGCATCAAGAATGGGGAGCTGGTAGCGTTGGGCCAGGTAAGTCGTTACCGTACTTTTTCCCGTCGCGATGCCCCCCGTCAGACCAATGATTCTTGGTTTTGTCACTTTATGGCGCGGCATGACGTTTCACCAACAGTGGAATTTCGCAGTTATGCCAAAATTCAGGCCTTATCCCGCCGCTAGACATGCCGCCCTGCATAAATCTTTCGACGGTGAAATGTTCTCTATGATTTATGGGGTGACCTGTCGCTACTTCGTATTCCTTTTCGATGATGCTTTTGAGTTGTTCGGGTGTGTCTGGCATATCAACGTTATCTAGTCTTTCCTTCAACTCACGCCAAAGATATGGATCACCTCGAAATCCCCATGGTTTGGGTTCGTCTTCGAATATTTCAGATATTTTCATTTTCTGTCAACACCATAACGGTTGAATTCACCTGCGGCGGTATGCTGTTAGGTGAAATGAATAGTTATGTATGATTTTTTAATTTGGCTTGTTTATCCAGAATTACTTCTGAATCATCAATCAAATTTCGTAAAATAAATCCGACCATTGTTGACCCATCCATTTCTATCGTATCTTCAAAGACTCCTGTTGAAAGAGTGACTTTTAATGATTTTAATTTGACTCTTGGGAATTCTGAGTCATCTGTTTCTAAGAACCTCGGCCTATCCATATCAATAAAAATAACCTTGCTTTCAACTTTTTGCATACCAATTTTCTTTTGTTCTTCATCTTTCACATCTTGTATGCTTTTCCAATTACTCCCATCTTCTTCTTTTATGTAAATTTCATTTTCCATCCCTGATACTCTTAGACTCAGTTCACTCTGGTTAAGTCTATTAAGTTCACTCTGAATCCATGATTCGTCAGTGATAATTTCAACTTTAATATCTGGTATGTATGCTTTTATGTTCACCACAATTGTTTTTATGCGTCCTTCCCAGTCTCTTTCTGTTGGTTCTCTGAGTTCATATAGGATTATTCCATTTGCTGTTGCAACATCTAATGCCCCTAATTGATAACCTGTTTTTGTTACAAATATGCCTCGTGGTTGTCCTGGTAAATCTTCAAGGATGGCTTTCAATTTAAGCATTTCTCCTTGAGGTACTTTTGATGCCCAATCTTTAGCTTGTATAATTGTTGAATACTTAATTCCCCCAATCATAAATTCCCAAAAAACATCAATTTCATGAGTTGTTGTCTTGCCTTGTAAAACTTTATTTTTTTCAATTATTAAATTCTGTACATTGTCTTGTTCCATTAGCTGTACAAAAACATTTTCGACTAAAGATTCATATTGCTTGCCTGTATTTTTCATTGATATTTTTCTTGTATATCTAATTAGATGTTGTACCGCACCTGCAGCATAACAACCCAAATCTACCAGAATATTACCGCAGATTTTGGCTACAGAATAGCGGTCAGGATGCAAATACTATGATCACAGATGCCTGAAGAGCATTTAACTCAAGTCGCAGTTGCTTACCAATGATCGCCGCTGCCTTTTCCATTGTCTTTAGTGCCACTGAGGTATTTTTAGGATCAAGCATTTTTTGTCAGGAAGAACGGCTCAAGCCTTCTCGTTTCATTGTCTGAATCAGTTACCAAGCCAATACCCGCTTGAGGAGTAAATCGTTAATCTCCAAGAAGAAAACCGATATGCTGATTGTTTTTCATTTTGGCGATCGCCTGCCGCGCGAAAATATCGGCATCAAAAATGGGGAGCTGATAGCGTTGGGTCAAGTAAGTCGTTACTGTACTTTTTCCCGTCGCAATGCCCCCCGTGAGACCGATAATCCGCTGGGTCGTCATTAGGCGATCGCCTTTGTGCTGTGCAAACTACAGTTTACTGTGGGAACCGTCGCAGAAGGGCGGATTCTGGCTGTGCTTACAGAGACAGAGGGCTACCTTTTGGGGCTCCTCTAGGGTGAATTTCTGGGGACGAAAATCGCTCCCTTTATGACTACCATCACAAAAAGGTTGGCCTGCAGATTTGCCACAGGTACACCAGAAATAATCTCCGGCCTCCAAGTCCATTACCATCGGTTTTTTCGCCGCAATAGTAGGTTCAGTCATGGGTGTTTTCCTCAAAAGAATGTGGGTGAATTTGTTAATAAGCCCTAGGGCAAATCAAACAGTAAAAATTCCGTTTCCGCAGCTTGACCCGCAAAAGTGAGTGCGGTTTCCTCGCTAATAGCAGCTCCATCCCCGGCCCCGAGGGTCATTCCATTTAAGGTTAGCTCTCCTCTGGTAATTTGCACCCAAGCGTTTCTACCCGTTTTGAGGGTATGGGTCACAGTATCTGTAGGCGTCAAAATCGAAGCATAGATCGCCGCGTTTTGATGGATTTTTACCGAGCCAGCCTCACCATCAGGGGAAGCGACGAGGCGCAGTTTTCCTTGTTTCTCTTCTGGGGCGAAAAAGGTTTGTTCATAGCTCGGCTCGACCCCCTGCTGATCTGGGGTAATCCAAATCTGCAACAGGTGTACAGGCTGATCATTAGAAGGGTTAAATTCACTGTGCAAAATACCTGTACCAGCACTCATGCGCTGTACATCCCCTGGGCGAATAATCGAGCCGTTGCCGATATTGTCTTTGTGCTCTAGTTCGCCTTCCAGGACATAGGTGACGATCTCCATATCCCGGTGGCCATGGGTGGCAAAACCCTTGCCTGGGGCGACGTAGTCTTCATTGATCACCCGCAGGTTCGAAAAACCCATGTGGGCCGGATCATAGTACTGGGAGAAGGAAAAACTAAAGTAGCTTTCGAGCCAATCTAGTTTGCCGCGACCCCGTTCAGTAGAAGGGCGGAGTTGAATCATGGACAACCTCCAAAACTCAGTGCGCTGAGATTCTTTAACGAACAACCCTATTGTAAATTGGCTTCTTTCAAAAGACAATTGGTTATTTTATATACAGACTGTTTCCAAAAAAGAGACAATTGCCATGGATAAATTTGAAAGTTTGTATGCCTTTACCCAGGTCGTTGAAGCGGGAGGGTTTGCGGCGGCGGCCCGGCGGATGAATTTGGGGCGATCGGCGGTGAATAAAATGGTGCTGGCCCTTGAAAATCAGCTCCAGGTGCAACTGCTCCATCGCAGCACTCGCCGGGTAACCCCGACCCCCACAGGGACTGCGTTCTATGAAAAATGCGTCCAAATTTTGGCGGATCTGGAGGAGGCGGAATTATCAGTGTCCCGACTGCATGGGGAACCGAGGGGTTTATTGCGGGTAAATGCGCCCATGACCTTTGGGACGATGTATGTGGCCCCCCTGGTGGCAGAATTTATGGCCCAGTATCCCCAGGTGCGGGTGCAGCTAACCTTGGAAGATCGATTTGTGGAGGCGATCGCCGAAGGCTATGACCTGGTAATTCGGATTGCCGCCCCCACAGAATCGGCCAGTTTAATCAGTCATTCCCTCTGTGAAACCAAGCTTTTACTCTGTGCGGCTCCCAGCTACCTAGAACGCCACGGCACGCCCCAGACCCCAGCAGATCTAGGACATCATAACTGTTTAGGTTATGGTGCAGCGAAGGATCAATGGCGATTATTTGGCCCCCAGGGGGAAGTTTCGGTACCTGTGTCGGGCTCTTTTTGGACCAATAATGGTGAGGTACTGGCGATCGCCGCCGCGCAGGGCCTAGGGATTGCCCAGATTCCCCAATTTATTGTGGCAGCATCCCCCTGGGCGAGCCAGCTCGAGATCCTGTTGCCGGACTACTGCCAAAAAACCCTGGCTGTCTCTGTTTTGTATCCAATCAACCGCCATCTTTCAACGAAGGTTAAACTGCTCACAGAATTTTTGCAGCAGCGCCTTTAGGGGGTGCGCGGCGGGGATTGTCCCCCCAAAAAGGTGCTGGAGCCCTTGGGGGAAACTAGGGACAGAAAAGCGTTTCTGCGGTGTTGCGCCCAGTGGTCGGGTTGGTGCCACTGGCCAACTCACAGAGTTTGTCATTTTCGCGGCCCAAAATGAGCGCATCGGTGAAGTCGGCCCCCTCGATGACAGTGGATGGCGTAATCTTCACGCTGGCCAGGAAGGCACCCTCTAGGTTGGCATTTTTAAAGTTGGCGTGACCAATGCGGGCAGAATCCAACACCGCGCCCCGGAGATCGGCCCCTTCAAAATTGACGAATTCTAGGTTGGCGGAAAAAAAACGCACCCCCCGCAAATCAGCGTAACTAAAATCACAGCCCCGGAGACTGGCTAGGTCGTAGCTGTTGTCCCGTAGATCCTGGTGGGAAAAATCTTCCTGGATAAAGGTGCGCTTGTTGTAATCGACGGCCCAGGCGGACGGCATGTCCAGGCTAACCCAGCCGAATATTACTAATCCGAGGCAATAGGCGATCGCCAAACATTTTTTCCATGGGGCTACCATCTTGGTTGACTCCTCAGCTACTTTTTGTGGACTCAAAATATTTTATCGGCAATTGCTCCACCAGACAGAATTGCTGGGGGCATCTTGTGATCCTGCTTAAAAATTTCATCGATTAAATGCTTCTTAATTTTTACATCGCACAATATTTTGACCTGAGCGGAGTTGTTTTTCATCAAAAACATTTGCTCCAAAAATATTAAATTCCTTTTAAATCAATCCAATACTTTAGGTGTTAAAAACCATAAACCAATGGCTGATTAATGAATAGAAATAAGGCTAAACTGTGGAAGCATCGCCTTACTCTGGGTTTAAAAAATGGCTCAATTAACCTTGGAGTGGTTTCTCCAAAATCAACAGCATCAATATACATTTCAGCTGACTTCAATCACTAAGGTTTCCCAGAAACTACGTCTCGGCCGCGATCCTTCCCAGTGTGATCTCGTTTTTGCGGACCGCAGCGTTTCTTCCCTCCAGGCAGAAATTTTTTTCTCCTCTGCCCATGATGCGGCTCTGATTCAAAGCTTGCGTCCCTCTAATCCGCCCCTGGTGGACGGTTATCGCCTGACCCAGGGCACTGCCCCTCTATCCCAAGGGAGCCAGCTCCAACTCGGCCATATTCAACTACGGGTAACCCAACTGATTTTGAAAAAGTTAGCCCCCAGCCCCCCGGCAGCCCCGGCTCAGCCCCTAAGCTACGGTTTGAAGTGTCCTAATCCTAGCTGCGGTAAAGTTTCTCACTATGAAGAGCAGATCTTGAAGCAGGGTTGTCCTTGGTGTGGATTTTCCCTTGCGGCGGCGAATACGGTGCTTTTGCCCCGCTAATTTTTCGGCTGTTTTTGGGCTCTGTAACTTTTCTAACCGGCCCAAGCTGTGGCCGAGAAGAAATTGGCTAGGATTTGGGAAAAAGTGTTGAGGTATGAGCATGGATATCAAAAAGGCGATCGCCACGATCATCACAACTGCATTTATCCCCTTGGGCGTAGCCCTCGCTGCCAAGGCGGAGGTGGCGACTTTAGAGTTTAACTATGATGCCGATAATCGTGCAGGCACAATCACTAGCGAAGGGGTAACAGTCCACATCAGCTATGAAGAGCAAACCAACGATGATTGGACTGACTATGTGCCGACCCTTAGGGTCATGGTTGACGAAGAAGAAGTATTGCAGCTGACGGAAGAGCCAGCCTTTATGATGTACAGCTTGGCGCAAATTGCGGAGATGGATCTGAGCAATGATTTTCCGGAGGTCATTTTTTCTCAATATTCCGGCGGTGCCCACTGTTGCGCCCTGGTGAAAATTTTGACCCAAAACCCCGAGACCAATCAGTGGGAAACTGTGCCCCTCGGAGCCTTTGACGGGGGCCCAGTGCCCGTAGAAGATCCCGATGGCGATCGCGTCTATGAATATGTCACTAGCGATAACCGTTTTCTTTATCGCTACAGCAGCTATGCGGGGAGCTTTCCGCCGATCCAAATTTGGCAACTAGAAGGCTTAGAGTTACGGGATGTTTCCCAGGAAGAGCGGTTTTTTCCACTCCACCGAGAACGGCTCCAGGCCATGTGGGGTTCGATCCAAGCGGCGGCACAAGAAGACTATGAAGTGAATGGTGTTTTGGCCGGCTATGTGGCGACCAAAGCCATTCTCGGGGAAGCCCAAGCCGGCTGGGACTTGATGCGATATCGCTATGACAGGACCAGTGACTGGGGCCTGGAAGAATGCCAAGGTGACTTTAATGACCAGGGCGATTGTGAAGGCAAGTGGGTTAACTATGGCTCTTTCCCCGCAGCATTACAAGCGTTTTTGGAGGAGGCTGAGTACCTCACACCGGGGGAAATTCGCTAGGGAGTGATCGCTCTGCTTCGGGCAAATATTTAACATAGACAAGGTCGCAGCGGGCCGTTTCCACACCAGTGCTCCGTTGATAGCCTTGGTTTTCGTAGAGCTGTACGGCTTCTTTGAGAACGGTGACTGTTTCGAGCCAGATTTCCTGGAAACCCCGCTGGGCGATCGCCTGTTCGAGTGCTTGCAATAAATACCGGCCTAGGCCCAGACCCCGTACTGCTGGCAGGAGATACATTTTGCGAATTTCGACGGCCTTTTTGCCCCGCGAGATGGGATAGTAGGCGGCAGTGCCAACGATCTGGCCTGCCTGTTCAACGACCCAAAATTCCCCTTGGGTCTGCCAGTAATATGTCTCGATTTTAAATAACTCTTCGTCAGCCCCCTCCGGTTCCCAAGGTAAGCTGTACTCCTGCAAAACCTGCTCAATGACTGCTGCGGCCCCCAGGCGATCGCCGGCCCGCCAATCCCGCACCCAAAATTCCCCTTGCCAATGTTGATCCATGTTCCTGGGCGATTCAGTGTAGCGGAGCTATTATGCCATGGTTTTTTTGTTAGGTGACCCAGTCTAGTAGTCGCGCCCCCGATATTTACGGGGCTTTGAACTGGGAGATTCATCGGTTGGGGTAGTGGTGGGCTGAGGTAAAGGCGGCGGTGCGGCCAGGGGCATTGGTGGGATGGGCGGTGGGACTGGTATTTTTTGTTGATTTTTGAGTTGTTGATGTTCCAATTCCCGCTTGAGATCCATGATGCAAGTAACGAGGGTGCTGTTCACAATATTGATATTGCCTAAGATCTTCGCGACGGCTTTTAGGCCACCAACAGCTTCGATGGCAATGCTATTGAGATCGAATTGGGGTAAAAGATCAGTTGCCCCCATGGCGATCGCTGCTTCCCGGTCTGCCAGGTTGACTTTACGGGTCTGGGGAGCAATCAAAATCACTGGTACTGGTTGGGCTAGGGCGCGCACCCACTGACAAAACTGACTGGCATCAAAACTGGGTAATTGTTGCTCCAGCAAAATCAAACTGGGTAAAGGCTGTTCCATTCTGGCAAGTTCGGTTAATTCTCCTTTGAGATCCACACTGAAGGGCAAAATCACGGATTGGAGTCCTTGGGATTGCAGGATTTTCTCCCAAATATGCCCCTGCAGCTCCCCTTGGTGGAGAATTACGATTTTGTCAGAGATGTTCATCGGCATGGGTTATGGGTATCTGTGAAGAATGCGGGGTAGGCGATCGCCAGAAATGTAACGGTCAGGACAAATGATGCCCTGAATTTACCTGAACCTCATATTAGAGAGTGTAATTTGTTTTCTTCGTGATAAAAGCTACATTTTTCCCCTCTTTAATGACGTAATACAACATTATTGTGACCGCAACCTATCCATGGGCCAGTTCTTTGGCCTGTTTATGTCTAACACTTGCTATGACCTTCCCATTCACTCGATTTTTACCTAGCCCCAAGGCTATCCTGGGCAATAGACAAAGCCAGCGCACTGGGCGCCTATTACTCCTGGCTGGCGTCCTACCGCTCCTTTGGCAGGGGGCGGCGATCGCCCAGGGCACTCTCCCCGACGAAATTCCTCCGGCGATCCAGGTCGTTTTAGATACGCTCTGGGTGACCGTGGCGGCCTTTCTGGTTTTCTTTATGAACGCCGGGTTTGCGATGCTCGAAAGCGGCTTTTGCCGTGCTAAAAATACCGTCAATATTCTGGCGAAAAACCTCATTGTCTTTGCGCTGTCTAGTCTTGCTTTTTGGGCGATCGGCTTTGCTCTGATGTTCGGCGATGGCAACGCGGTGGTGGGCTGGAGTGGCTTTTTCTTGGCCGGGGCGGACAATAGCCCCCTCACAGGAGCGGACTATAGCGGTATTTTTTCTTCCCTTAGTTGGGCTGGGATACCGCTATTTGCAAAATTCTTTTTTCAATTGGCCTTTGCGGGGACTGCGGCGACCATTGTGTCGGGGGCGGTGGCAGAGCGGATTAAGTATGTTTCTTTTGTGATTTTTAGTTTGTTTTTGGTGGCGTTTTCCTATAGCATCACGGGCCACTGGATTTGGGGTGGCGGTTGGTTAGCTACGTTGGGTTTTTATGATTTTGCGGGTTCGACGGTGGTGCATTCCGTCGGTGGTTGGGCCGCCCTTATGGGAGCTCTCCTACTGGGCCCCCGCATGGAAAAATTTGCAGGCGATCGCATCAACGCGATTCCTGGCCACAACATGAGTACGGCGACCTTAGGGGGGCTCATCCTCTGGTTGGGCTGGTTTGGCTTTAATCCGGGTTCAACGATGGCCGCTGATCCTGAGGCCATTAGCCATATTATTGTCACGACGAATATGGCCGCGGCAGCCGGGGCGATCGCCGCCACGATTACCTCTTGGATTCAATTTGGCAAGCCTGACCTCTCGATGATCATCAATGGTGTCCTTGCGGGATTAGTGGGGATCACCGCCTCCTGCGCCTTCGTGAATGTGCCTGCGGCGATCGTGATTGGGGCGATCGCCGGCGTGCTTGTTGTTTTTGCGGTGTTAACCTTTGAAAGTTGGCGCCTAGATGATCCTGTGGGGGCCCTATCTGTTCACCTTATTTGCGGCATTTGGGGCACTTTGGCTGTGGGTTTATTCAGCGTTGGTGGCGATGTGTATTCCTGGTATGCTTCCGGCGAAGGCCCAGCCGCCGGCCTCTTATTTGGCGGCGGTTTCACCCAGCTACTGAGTCAAATAGTTGGCATTGTGGTTGTGGGTATTTTTACGGCTGCTTTTAGCTTTATTATTTGGATCATGCTGGAGTTGGCCATCGGCTTACGGGTCAGCAAAGAAGAAGAATTAGAAGGGTTAGATATTGGTGAGCACGGTATGGAAGCCTATCACCGCTTTTTCCGGGAATAATCTCTCTCCCCTTCTGTCTGGTGGCACTGCCCCCTGGAGATGATTTTTCTAGTTTCCAGCAAGCCATGATCTTCCCTTAGAGGAGATATTAAGCCAGAAAAAAGCCTCCCCTAGGGGAGGCTTTTTTTATTGGTGACAACGAAACCTAGAGGGCCAGTTGAGGCGGCTCCGGTTGCTGGGCGATCGCCTGAATTTGACTCACCGTCGCGTTCAAGGATTGGGTTTTGGCATCGTACATTTGCATCAGTAATTTCGGATATAAACCCACCCCAATGATCAAAATCGTAAAGCAGGCAGCGATAAAGATTTCCCGAGGACGGGCATCTTCGTAGACAGCATTACTGGGCAGAACGCAGTCATTACCAAAGCAAACGGGCGCATTCCCGACAACCGCCACACTGGTAGCTTGACCGAGGTCGCAACTCAGATCGAAATCGCGGGTATAGAACATTTCCCGGAGCATCGACAGCAAATAAATCGGCGTGAGAATAACCCCAACCGCAGCAAGAAAGACCGTAATCGTGCGGAAAGTCGCACTATAGGTATCACTGGTGGCAAGGCCCACAAACACTGACAGTTCCCCCACAAAGCCACTCATCCCCGGCAACGCCAGGGAAGCCAGAGCACCCACGGTAAATAGGGCAAATACTTTGGGCATTACTTGACCTAAGCCACCAATTTCGGCGAGGACCATGGTTTTGGTGCGATCGTAGGTCACCCCAGCGAGGAAAAAGAGCACCGAAGCAATCAACCCATGGGAGAGCATTTGCAGCATGGCACCGTTGATCCCGAGGTCTGTAAAGGAGGCGAGACCAATTAACACAAAGCCCATATGAGAAATAGAAGAATAGGCAAGGCGGCGCTTCATGTTGGTTTGGCCAAAGGAACTAAACGCACCATAGACAATATTGACGACCCCCAAAATCACCAGGAGGGGCGCAAACCGCACATGGGCATCGGGGAGCAGTTCCATATTGAAACGCATCAGGCCGTAGCCTCCCATTTTGAGCAATACCCCTGCCAGGAGCATCGAAACGGGGGAAGAGGCCTCCCCGTGGGCATCGGGTAACCAAGTGTGGAGGGGGAAAATGGCAAGCTTAACGCCAAAAGCAACCAGTAGCCCGCCGTAGAGCCACATTTGCAAATTTAGGGGATAGTCCTGTCGGGCGATCGCCGCCAGATCAAAGTTCGGCCCACCAGCGACATTTAGACTAAGGGCAAGGGCTGCCACCAGGATGAAGATCGAAGCAGCAGCGGTGTAGAGCAAAAATTTCATGGCGGCATAGCGTCGCCGTTTACCGCCCCAAATGCAAACGAGGAGGTACACCGGAATCAATTCTATTTCCCACATCAAGAAGAACAAGAATAGATCTTTGGCGACGAAAACACCGATCTGTGCTGAATAGAGCAGCAGCATCAAGGCGTAAAATAGCCGGGGCCGTCGGTCTACTTGCCAGGCAGAAAACATCGAAAGAGTCGTCACAAAACCAGCCAAGAGGACGAGGGGGGCAGAAATACCATCCACCGCCAAACTCCATTGGATTCCTAGGGACGGCAGCCAGTTGTAGCTTTCTGCCAATTGAAACTCAGTGGCCTGGGGGTCAAAATGTTGCCAAAAGGCAAAGCACATCAGCGCAAAATCGACTAAACCGACGATTAGGGCATACCAGCGCACAGTTTTTCCTTCTTTGTCAGGAAGCAGCGGAATCAATAGGGTCGAAAGAGCTGGCAGGGCAATCATTGCCGTCAACCATGGGAAGTCTGGTGCCATGAGTTGTTCGTTTCTATATGTAGAAATGTTTAGAGTCCCAGCATCATACCAAACAGGTGTGCTTTATCTTCATCCTTCTGGAGTTGCAAGACCAGTAACCCCCTGGCAACTCTTGTCTCCCTCCGCTGAAAGGGCTAGGGGAGGGTAATTTTTCCCCTGGAGCTTAACCCCCCCTCTGCCTGACGGCATCTCCCCCCGAGGGGAGAATCCCCTATGGCCTATCGGCCACCTCCCCCAAGGGAGGATTTTTTGGAGGATGGGTGAGGAGCCACTGCGCAATGGTTTCAATAATGGCATCGGGATGATTTTGGGCGTCATATTCGCTGAAACGGAGGAAACTAATCCCTAGGGCTTCGAGACGGGCTTGGCGGTAAGCGTCGTGTTCTTGGGCGGCGAGGCTGTCGTGACTACTGCCATCAATCTCTATGGCTAGATCCCAGTCTTTGCAATAAAAGTCAACGATAAATTGGTCAATGGAGCGTTGACGCAGGAAGCTAACGCCGAGCACCTGTCTCCTGCGGAGGTGTTGCCAAAGAATCACTTCGCCCCTGGTCATGGTTTTGCGGAGTTCGCGGGCGCGTTCTTTCAGGATGGGATTGTAGGGGTGTATTTTACGGGGCATGGCAGAGCACCATTTTTTTTTCACAATCTTACACACTTCCGCCTTTTCTTCTCCCCCTCCGCTGGAGGGGTTAGGAGAGAGTTATTCACCAACTGCGCTCCCCACCGACATTCTCCTCTTGGGAGGGTCACTCACCAATCTCGGAACTGACCGACATTTTCTTTTGTTTCCCTGGAGGATTGACACCCTCCGTCACTTCGCTGGGGCTCAGTGCCACCTCCCTCAAGGGAGGATTTTTTTGGGGGGGTGATAGGAAAAAAAATGGGCTGGGTAACTTAGGACTAACGGATAAATGATTTCGGTCTAGGCCGGGATAAGGAGATATTCCCCATGAAAAATTTTACTTTTAAGCTTCTGCAACAACTCAACAAGAAGAAAGCTGACAAGGGTTTCACCCTCATTGAGCTGTTGGTTGTAATCATCATCATCGGTATTCTGTCCGCTATCGCGCTTCCTGCATTCTTGAACCAGGCAGCAAAAGCGCGTCAATCTGAAGCGAAACAGGCGCTGGCTTCCTTGAACAAAGCCCAACAGGCTTACTATTTAGAACAACAGGAGTTCACCGATACAATCGCCAATCTTGGTCTTGGTCTGGCTGATAGCACGGAAAACTATGCCTATACTGACACAGTTAATGGTGCTGGTACTGCAGGTGAGTTCAATATTGCCACTGCTGGTACTGCTGCAATTTTCGCAACAGCAGCAGATCAACAGGCTGTGAGAGATTATGCAGCTGGGGCAGTTGTGTTTACTGAGGGTACTGCTCCAAATACTAATACGACTACAACTACCGCTATCTGTGAAGAAAACACAGCTGTTCAAGATGGTGGTGCAGAAATGGTCTTTAGCACTAGCGCGACTAATGCAGGTGATGCTGTTAGTTGCAATGCAGTTAGTACAGAACTTGGTGATGTTTAAATAGCTTAAGCTTATTACATAACCTAGCAATAGACTTATTTCAAGCAAATATTCAGGAGTTCTTTGCGAATTAACAGAACCTAGTTTCTGCAAATTAAAGCCAGCTTTAGTTTTTTGATTATAAAGCTGGCTTTTTATGTAAAAAAAATCAAGTATTTAAATTAGAAATCACAAAAATCATGAAACATGATTCTTCTACTGTATTTGTCAAATCAGAAGTATCAACAAAAT
Source organism: Picosynechococcus sp. NKBG15041c (assembly GCF_055380235.1). Lineage (NCBI taxonomy): Bacteria > Bacillati > Cyanobacteriota > Cyanophyceae > Chroococcales > Geminocystaceae > Picosynechococcus > Picosynechococcus sp. NKBG15041c. The sequence continues at coordinate 2,306,588 of NZ_AP040363.1, read as the reverse complement.
CTTGGCCATAGAAGTTACCAACTTTTTCAAATTCGAGGCTTGACTGTGCTTGAGTTGTTGATGGCGATAGTTATGATCGCGATTTTATCTGCTATTGCCTGGCCTGCCTATTTGAGTATGTCTTCTAAAGCTCGCCAAACAGAAGCCCGCAATACGATGGGCGTGATTAACCGCAGTCAACTCGGTTTTTATCAAGAAGAAAGCCGCTTTGCTGATTCTATTTCTGAGCTTGTTTTTGGCATTCCCGTCGTCACCGAAAATTATACTTATAAAGATGCTTATACAGGTGGCACACCAGGCTTAATAGATAATACTTCTATTCCCGCTGCTACCTTTCTTTTTGCCAACCCCCAAGATACTTTAGCCGTAAAAGATTACGGTGCTGGCGTCGTTTTATATTCCGCTAATGGCGTTGTGACCCTAAAGTCAATTGTCTGCGAAGAGCAACTGACTGCCGCAAATATTCCCCTCGAAGTGATTGATGGCTCCGGTTCCTTTAGCCAGGGCGGCATGCAACTGAATCCCGCCGCGACCTTTGATGCCGATGCCACCCGCTGCGATGGTGTGCATTACAAAACAGTTTTAACCGATCGCTAATATCCCCCGCTTCGATGATCCTTTCTTCGGGGAGAACACCTCTCTAACTCCCCTCAAGGGGAGATCTTTCATGTTCCCCTCCATGGGAGGGGCTAGGGGAGGGTTACCCACCAACTGCGCTACCTATAAATCAGTATTTCTTTTTTCTCCTGGAGGCTAACCCCCCTCTGCCTGCGGCACAAACCCCACAGCATGAGTCAACCATTGCCTTTCTGAGGTGAGATAAGATCGAGCTAAATAGAGAAGGAGTTTAAAGATGCAGATTCAGGGAATTAAACGTGGTCAACACATTGAGCTATTGGAAGCATTAGACATTCCAGATGGAGCGCTGGTTTCTCTGGAAGTGGTACCCGAGCGATCGCCCACACCATGGTGGCAAGCTCTCAGCAAAATGCGAACAGAAATTGAGGCGACAGGAGAAGGATTAGTCGATGATTTATTTTTCATCGATTTACGCGATCATCAGCTTGGGCGCGATGTAGAGTTATGACATTAAAGTTTCTTCTGGATACAAATATCCTCTCGGAGCCACTGCAATTAGTCCCCAATCCCAAAGTTTTATTATCTTTAGAAAAACATCAACATGAGGTGGCAACGGCTTCTCTCGTCATCCATGAACTGGTATTTGGCTACCAAAGATTGCCTTCATCAAAGAAGCGCGAACGAATTGCGCAATATGTACAGAATTTGCTGCACGGTGGGCTCAAGGTTTTTGATTATGATCAAAGGGCAGCGGTTTGGCATGGCCAAGTACGAGCCTATCTGGGGGCGCAAGGCAAAACATCGTCCTGGGTTGATAGTCAAATTGGGGCGATCGCCGTTGTCAATAGTTTAACTTTGGTAACGCGCAACACGAAAGATTTTCAATGTTTCGAAGACCTAGAGTTAGTGAATTGGTTTAGCTTGTGATGCTCATTAATGACTGAATCAAGGCCATTGGGCTTTCCAAGGGCTTCCCTCAAGAAGAGAACACTTTCCGGTCTAGCGGTCACTTCCCTCAAGGGGAGGACACCCTCCGCCTTCGACACCTCCCTCAAGGGAGGATTTTGTTCTATTCATTCATGTTGCGGTAGGTGGCGACGGCTGAGGGGGAAATGCGATTGAGGTAACGGAAAATCCAGTATTTTAAGACTGTATCGAGAATGACTGGGAATGTCGCAATAAACAGGAAATTAAAATCCCGGCTCTCGGCGATGCCGAAATGTTTCGCTACATTTTCGAGGATCACTTCCCAGCCATGGGGTGAGTGATAGCCCACAAAAATATCCGTAAACAAAATAATCAAAAATGCCTTAGCTGAATCACTCAGGCCATAGACAACCTCATCCAAAAAGCCCTTGAGCATTGCGATTTCTCGCTGACTAACCAGTAACACCCCCACAAAAGCGAAAAAGCTAAAAATATCCGCAAAAATATTGCCATAGGCATTGAGACTCTCGGCCCGGTAGCGCTGGGCAATCTCAGTGGCTTTTTCCTTGACCCTAGTCGTGATTTCGGCATCATCAAGAGGGGGGGCGAGGCCGACCAATTGGCGCATCTCTAGGGTGGAGCGGTAACGTTCCAATTCCCTAAAAGCTTCATCTTCTAGGTCTTGGTTTGCAAAAAGGGTAGGGCTCGATTCCGTCAAAAAGTGGGTTTCTACAAAGGGCATCACCGCAATTTTTGCCAATTGATGCACCAACAAGGGCACAATCACCAGGGTTAGCAGGAATTTGATCGAGATGGCGGTTTTGTCACGCGATCGCCGGAATTTGCTAACCACTTCCTCCTCTGCTTCCTGGGATTTTGGGTCGATCTCCTGCTGGATGCGGGAAAAGGTGCGGAGGATCGAGCGGGGCAGGAGGCCCGTTTTATCAGAAACCGTTTCAACCTGTGGTTTAGGGGCAGAAATGTCCCCCCCAGTCTCGGTTGTTTGGGGGCGATCGAGGGGGATCAGGGCGACGGATTGCTTAGAGAGACCACGGCCATAGCGCCCGGTAATTTCATCGATGAAGCGCAATTTTTCGACGATGACGGTGGGTTTATCGGTGGCGTCGGGGTAGTAGGCATTGCTGGCTTTTTTTTGGAGGGTGGCCTCAGAGACGGGGACGATGCTATTAAAGGAGCGAAATTCCCGGAGGCGCACTTGAATAATTTTGAGCTGTTTGCGAACTTCTCCCTGAAAGTAACGGATCACGCTATCGCTATAGTCGGCATGGCGACCGGAGACGGGTTTACCGCCAAAGTGCTCGAGTTCGATCGCCTGGATCTGGAGGGCAGCTCGGTAAGCTTGTTCTAAGGCCCGGTCTGGGGTGTCGTAGAACCAGCGGCGGGCTTTTTTGATGAAGTTGTTTGGCATTTGTGGTCTCCGCCCTCCTAATTTTTGTTTTTTGAGAGATTACCCCCTTGTACTTCCGGCATCTCCTCCCCGGGGAAGAACTTTTCTTGTTCCCCTCTGTAGGAAGGATTACCCACCAACTGCGCTACTGGTAAGTAGACCTTTCTTTTTCCCCTGGGGGGTTTGACCCCCTCCGGCCTATCGACCACCTCTCTCGCTCCCCTGCGGGGGAAATTTTTGGCGATGGGATCTGTGCTAGGTCATCATTGTAGAAGAATTGTCGAAAATTGATAGGCGTTTAATGGGCAGAATTTGGTTGCAAGGGCGATCGCAGTCGGGAAAAACCACCGCATTGGTCAATCAGATCAAAACTTGGGTCGAGGCCCAGGACTGTCGGGCGATCGCTGTGCCGGGGCTGCTGGTGCTGGCGGCCAATAACCGCAACCAATGGGATTTAGCGACACGGCTACAAACAGAACTGAACGGCACCTATCCCTTTACGAGCAAAACGGCGATCGCTTTTATTCAAGACGAAGTAAAGCTGTTTTGGCCCCTAATCGCCACCCCCCTAGAACTCAAGGGAGATTTGCCCCTGCGCCTGCGGCCAGAGATGGAGCAAAAGTTAGCTCGGGAACTGTGGGCAGACACCCTTAGCACCTGGGAGTTGCCCCCCAATGAGCGCTATCAAAATCGCCTGGTACGGCGTCTGTTGGATTTATTATTCCTCGCGGGGGCGGCGGGGATCGGGGCCGAAGAGATTCCCCAACGGCTGCACCAGGGAAACTTATCCCTCTTAACGGGGCTGACGGCCATGGCTGGGTTTGGCGATCGCCTGACCGCATTCACCGCGACTGCCGGGGAGCTGATTTTGCAATGGCGGGATTGGTGCTTAGAGCGGGGCTTCCTCACCTATGGCATTCTCTATGAACTTTATGGGCAACATTTACTCCCGAACAAAACCTATCGAGCTTCCCTGGGGAAACGGTTTCGGGCGATTTTTGCCGACGATGTGCAGGATTATCCGGCGATCGCCCAGGCGATCGCTACGGTGCTGTTAGACCAAGGCTGTCATGCTGTATTTACAGAAAATCCGGTGGGCCGGGTGCGCCTCGGCTTGGGGGCCGATCCTGACCATTGGCAAAATCTGTCTAAATGTTGTCAGGTCATTGCCCTCGGGCGGGAAGCTGGCTTGGTGGGCAGCCTCGGGGCACAGGTCCAGGGTTACCTTGAGCACCGTGCCCTAGGCAAGCGACTGCCCACCCAAATGCAATCAATCCAGGCGATCGCCCGCGCCCAACTGCTGACCCGGGTTACCGAACAGATTCAACACCTCGTCAAAGACCAAGGGGTCGCCCCTGGGGACATTGCCATCATTGCCCCTGGCTTAGACGAAGTAGCCCGCTATACCCTGATGGATGGCCTCGCCGCCGTCAATATTCCCCTCGAACCGCTCCAGGAGCAGCGCCCCCTCTACAGCTCTCCCTGGGGGCGATCATTCGTCACCCTTTTAGCGTTGATTTATCCCGGCTGTGGTCGCCTCATCTATGGGGCCGATGTGGCAGAAATGCTGATTCTCCTGTCCCAGACCCCCCAGGGGAAACCTGCCATTGACCCTGTCCGCGCGGGTTTGTTGGTGGACTACTGTTTCCAGCCCGATCCAGAACGGCCCCAACTGCTCCCGGTGGTAACCATGGCCCGGGGCGATCGCCTCGGTTACCAAGCCAGCACCGCCTACACACAGATCTGCCAATGGCTCCACCAGGCCCAAACGACGGGCTCCCTCACGCCCCAGGGGGTTTTGGAAACCCTCAACCGGGCAATCCAGGATTTTTACCTGCAAAAACTGTCCCCCGACTACAGTCAACTGGCCACTTTTCGGGAACTGATGGAAACGGCCCAGCATTTCTGGCAATGTGGCGATCGCCTGCATCAAAATCTGTCAATCAGCGCCCAAATTCGGGAATTTATTCAACTGCTCCAGGAAGATACCATCACCACAAATCCCCGTCCCCAACAGCAATTCAACCACCAGCCCCGCAATGCCGTCACCCTAGCGACGATTTTTCAATACCGGGGCGATCGCCGCCGGCATCCCTACCAATTTTGGCTGGATGTGGGGTCGCGCCTCTGGGAAAAAGGCGGCGCCGCAACCCTGTTTGGCTACGGTGTCTTCTTAAAAAACTGGGATGGCCAACCCTGGTCGATCGCGGCGGAACAAAAAGGCGATCGGCAGCGGCTCCAGGACATTGTCCAAGACCTCCTGGCCCGCACCGACATCCAGATTTATCTCTGTCATAGCGACTTCGGCACCAATGGGAGCGAACAACTCGGCCCCCTCTATCCTCTGCTTCAAGCCACCGAAGAAAAAATAACCCTCCTCTAAATCCTCCCAAGAGAGGGACATGAAAGGGGGGTGTAGCGTAATTGCTGGGTGACCCTCCCGGAGAGGGGAGTCTCCCCTCGGGGGGAGATGCCGAAGGCAGAGGGGGGTTAAGGCTCCAGGGGGAAAACAACCCTCCCCTAGCCTCTCCCACGGAGGGGGACATGAAAGAGAGGTATCCTTCCCTTGGGGGGGTTAGGGGAGAGTCCTCCGAGTGATTATTTACTGACGTTTTTGTAACAGAACCTTTACAAGAAATGGCCTGAAAAAAATGAGCTGATCTAACTTAAAAGCAGCCCATGATACAGTATCTCGACAGCTTGCATGAATTCTTTTAAAATGTAGGCTTCCTTACAACAAAACGCCAAAATAATCTATCCCCCCATTGGAAAGAATTATGGGGAAGCAAACGGATTATTTTCTGGTGTAATCCTCGTCCTTTAAGTTATCCCTTAGGTAGATCCCGTGGTTTCAACAACTTCCCCCGCAGTAACTGAGACTGCTGTCCGTTCAGAGGTTCGTTCTGGTGCATATATTTTGATCGATAGCCTCAAGCGCCATGGTGTCGAATATATTTTTGGCTATCCTGGTGGGGCAATTTTGCCGATCTATGATGCCTTACACCCAGTGGAAGAGCGGGGGGAAATCAAACATATCCTGGTGCGTCACGAGCAGGGGGCTTCCCATGCCGCCGACGGTTACGCCCGGGCTACAGGGAAAGTGGGCGTTTGCTTTGGTACTTCCGGCCCTGGGGCCACCAACCTCGTAACGGGCATTGCCACTGCCCACATGGACTCGATCCCCATGGTAGTGATCACTGGTCAGGTTTCTCGGGCAGCGATCGGCACCGATGCGTTCCAGGAAACTGATATTTTTGGGATCACTCTCCCCGTAGTCAAGCATTCCTATGTGGTGCGGGACCCGAAGGACATGGCACGGATCGTGGCTGAAGCCTTTTACATCGCCAGCACCGGCCGCCCTGGTCCTGTCCTGGTAGACATTCCGAAGGATGTGGGCCTAGAGCTTTGTGAATATATCCCCGTGGAACCCGGTGACGTACATATCCCCGGCTACAGACCCCGCGTGGAAGGAGACACCTCGAAAATTAGCGAGGCGGTACGGCTCATTTCTGAATCTCGCAAACCTTTACTCTATGTTGGTGGTGGCGCGATTACCTCTGGTGCCCACGCCGAAATCAAAGAATTGGCAGAACAGTTCCAGATTCCCGTAACCACCACCCTCATGGGTCTGGGGGCCTTTGATGAGCATAACCCTCTCTCTGTGGGGATGTTGGGGATGCATGGTTCTGCCTATGCCAACTTCGCCGTAAGCGAGTGTGACCTTCTGATCGCGGTGGGAGCCCGTTTTGATGACCGGGTGACTGGCAAACTGGACGAATTTGCCTCGGAAGCAAAGGTAATTCACATTGATATTGACCCCGCCGAGGTGGGTAAAAACCGAGCGCCTGAGGTGGCGATCGTTGGGGATGTACGCCGGGTACTGATCGAAATGTTGCAGCAGTTGGGCAGTAAGGGCCTTCCCCTCGGCAACAAACCCACTGAGGAATGGCTACATAAAATCCAAGGCTGGAAACAAAAGTATCCTTTAGTGGCGCCCCGCTTTGCAGACGCGATTTCGCCCCAGTCGGTGATCGTCGAATTAGACCGCCAAGCACCCCATGCCTACTACACCACCGATGTGGGTCAGCACCAGATGTGGGCTGCCCAGTTCCTGAAAAATGGCCCCCGCCGCTGGATTTCTAGTGCGGGTCTGGGGACCATGGGTTTTGGTTTGCCGGCGGCCCTAGGTGCCAAGGTGGCGATCGCCGACGAAGAGGTCATTTGTATCAGCGGCGATGCGAGTTTCCAGATGTGTTTACAGGAGCTGGCCACCCTCGCCCATTACGACATTAACGTCAAAACTGTGATCCTTAACAATGGCTGGCAGGGAATGGTGCGCCAATGGCAGCAAAACTTCTATGGTCAGCGCTATTCATCCTCCAATATGGAAGCGGGGATGCCCAACTTTGAACTGCTCGCCCAGGCCTTTGGCATTAAGGGCATGGTGGTGGATCACCCAGATAATTTGGCCGGGGCGATCGCCGAAATGTTGGCCCATGACGGCCCGGTGCTGTTGGATGTCCGGGTGAAAAAGGATGAAAACTGCTACCCGATGGTTATCCCTGGCAAGAGCAATGCCCACATGATGGGGTTACAGGAATCCTCTGGTAGAACTGAATAATCTGTTTTAGGGGAACAATCATCAATTAGAGGAGCAGGGTATGACCTTGCTCCTTTTTTGCAGCTCAATTACCATATAAGCCGCGTTCAATGGGGCAATTTTTAAGGATGGGTGAACTGGTTTTACATTGGCATCGGCGGGATCTGCGGCTGCATGATAATGTCGCCCTGGCTGAAGCACGGCAACAATCGGCAAAGGTGGTCGGTATTTTTTGTCTGGATCCGGCCATTTTAGAAAAAGACGACGTGGCCCCAGCCCGGGTGAAATACCTGTTGGCTTGCCTGGCAGAATTGGCAGAACATTACCAAAAAGTCGGTAGTCAGCTTTTACTTTTTCGCGGGAATCCCCTGGAAGTGTTGCCGAAGGTAGCGGAATCCTTAAAAGCCCATACCGTCTACTGGAATCTGGATGTGGAACCCTACGCCCAACAGCGGGACCACCAAATGGCGATCGCCCTCCGTAAAGTCGCCGTCAAGGTGGAAACTTTTTGGGATCAGCTGCTCCATGGGCCGGGGAAGGTGTTTACCCAGTCGAAAAAGCCCTACACCGTTTATTCGCCCTTCTGGAAAAATTGGTCCCAAAAAACAAAGGCGGCCCCCGTGGCGACCCCCAAAGCTTGCCAGGGGTTAACGGACGCAGAAAATAAAGTGGCCGAAAGTCTGGGGGCGATCGCCTTACCGACCTTGGCGGATCTAGGCTTTAGTTGGGACAAACCCTTTACGGTGCCGGTGGGGGAAGCGGCCAGCCTGGAACGACTCACGCGCTTTACCGAAAACTTTATTGAACAATACGACGGCGATCGCAACTTTCCCGCCGTTGAGGGGACATCCCGCCTCAGTGCCGCTTTGAAATTTGGGGCGATTGGCATTCGCACAGTCTGGCAGGCTACAGAAACGGCCCTAGAACATTGTCGCAGTGAGGAGGCAGAGGCCGGCGTAAAAACTTGGCAGCAGGAACTGGCCTGGCGGGAATTCTATCAACATTGCCTTTTCTTTTTCCCGGAACTGGCCCAGGGACCCTACCGCGAAGATTTCAAAACATTCCCCTGGGAAAACGACGAGCAAAAATTTCGAGCCTGGTGCCAGGGTCAGACGGGCTATCCAATTATCGATGCAGCCATGCGCCAACTGAACGAAACAGGCTGGATGCACAACCGTTGTCGGATGATCGTCGCCAGCTTTCTCACGAAGGATTTGATTATCGATTGGCGTTGGGGCGAAAAATATTTTATGCAGACCCTCGTCGATGGGGATCTCTCGGCGAACAATGGTGGCTGGCAGTGGAGCGCCTCCAGTGGCATGGATCCTAAACCCTTGCGGATTTTTAACCCCTATACCCAAGCGCAAAAATTCGACAGCGAAGGGGATTATATCCGCCAGTGGCTGCCGGAATTATCTAAGCTGGATACTCAAGTTTTGCTGACGGGCAAAATTCCGAGCTTGATTCGCCGTCAATATAACTACCCGGAGGCGATCGTTGACCATGGGGTGCAACAACGGGAATTTAAACGCCTCTATCAGTTGATGAAAGCCAATGGTTAAACAAAACGGGTGAGGGCAATGCGGTAGCGTTCTTTTTTGGTGACGGTGATTTCTCCCACTTCGACGCGCCCTTTACCCCGCAGGGAAATCAGATCGCCGGCTTTGATGTTGTAGCTGCTCTGGGTGATCGTTTTCCAGTTGACCCGCACATTCCCCCCGGCGATCGCCTCGGCCATTTTCGAGCGAGACATGCCCAAACCAGCGGAGGCGATCGCATCGAGGCGGAGGGAAGCTTCCACGGTGGTGAGTTCTTTTTTCTTCGGTGGGCGTACCTTTAATTCTTCGAGGGGAATGGCGCGGGTTTTCACCGGCACAGAGCGCACCTGCACCAGAGATGTTTCCAGGAAAGACACCAGTTCTGGCACAACGATCGCCTGACCACCGCGATCGCCTAAAACAAGAATGTCCCCTACCTTATCTCGCACGAGGCCAGTGCCCAACAGAGAACCGAGAAAATCCCGGTGGGTGGCGGTGTCGAAGAGAAAGTTGCCCGCGATGTCGAGGGCCGCAATTTCTACATGATTGTCATCGAGGGGAATTTCTTCCCGGGCGATCGCCAGCCGTTGCCGTTCTGCCTGGGGATAGCCGCCCCCATGGACCACATGAACTTCCGTCAGCTTGCCAAAAATTTCCAGCGCTTCGTAGAGGACGGGGGGCGAGAGGAAATCTGTCTGGACAATTTCCCAAGTGCGAATCGCCTGATCAGCCTGGTCGAGGATCCGACTGAGGGCCTCCCGGTTATCCACCCCTTTGAGCAAACTATCCTTCGGTAAATTCATAGATAGAAAAAAGTAGGCGATCGCCCAATCACAAAATCGAATTTCAGTGGAAAAACACCATTGATCGATCATACCAAACCGCCCTGCCGCAAATGCCTAGATGGTCGGGAAATCCTCCGTTTACAAACCCTGATCGAGCCATAATAATGAGAACAGTTCATTTACGTTGCTAGGAATTTCTGTGGCTATATTCGATTGGTTTCGGCGCAAAACAACTGACAAATCCCAAGACACTCCTGAACCGCCCGCTGTAAAAACACCGGTTGAGGATACTACGCCAGAAGAAACTGCCCCAGAACCAACGGCCACCCCAGAAATTGACTACCTCACCTGGGCCAAATCTGCCTACAAAAATATCCAAGAAAAAAAGGGACTAGAAGCAGTACCTGCCGCCCCCGAACCTGAAGCAACGCCTGTCGAAACAGAATTAGAAGCTGCAGCACCCCCGGAAGCCGCAGTGGTGGAACCGGAGGCGATCGCAGAGACTGTCTCTGAAACTCCCGAACCAGAATCCATCCCAGAAGTAACATCTGAGCTTGCTGAACCCGTCGCCCCGGCACCTGAAGCAGCATTAGATTCAGAACCCATTGCTGAAGTCATTACCCCAGAACCCGAAGCCGTACCCGCCGCATTTGTCGCCACGCCTGAACCAACGGAAACGCCAACTGTTACGGAGACTGCCCCAGAACCTGAACCGGAGACCCAGGCGGCCGTTCCTGCTTGGATGCAAAAATCCGACGGCCTTGAAAAGCTGAAGGAAACAGCCATTGACACAGAAGGGTTAGAGTTTGACGAAAATTTCCTCTGGTCGGCCAAGGTGCTCGCTGATCAGGGGCGCGACGTTAATGACATTTCCCTTGAAGAAATCGAATGGTTAAAGAAGCTGCGGGAAGGCCTCGGGAAAACCCGCCGCAGTTTGGTCAATCAATTGAAGGCTGTGGTTGGCCAAGGGCCTCTCAACGATGAAGCTGTCTTAGAAATCGAATCCCTCCTACTCCAGGCGGATGTGGGCGTCGAAGCCACCGACTACATCATCGAAACCCTCCAGGAAAAACTGCGCCAGGAAGCGTTGCCCCCCGAAGCGGCGATCGCCTATCTCAAAGAAATTCTCCGGGACATCCTCGATAAACCCCTGGCGAAACTTGCGACGACAGAATTTGCTCCCGAGGCAGATCGACTTAATATCTGGATGCTTACTGGCGTCAATGGTGCGGGAAAAACCACCACCATCGGTAAACTAGCCCACCTGGCGAATCAATCGGGATACAGCTGTGTGATTGCCGCTGCGGATACCTTCCGGGCCGCCGCCGTGGAGCAGGTGAAAGTGTGGGGCGATCGCACCGATACCCCCGTGATCGCCAACCCTGGCAAAAATACCGATCCCGCTGCGGTGGTGTTTGATGGCATTACCGCCGCCCAGTCCCGCCAGTCCCAAATTCTCCTGGTGGATACCGCTGGTCGTTTACAGAATAAGAAAAACCTGATGGATGAGCTGGCAAAAATCCGGCGCATTGTTGACAAAAAAGCCCCCGATGCCAAGGTGGAATCCCTTTTGGTTCTAGATGCGACTCTCGGTCAAAATGGTTTGCGCCAGGCCCAGGTGTTCTCAGAGGCGGCTAAACTCAGCGGCGTTGTCCTGACGAAATTAGACGGTACAGCCCGGGGCGGTGTGGCCCTGGCGGTGAGTCAACAGCTTGGGTTACCAATTCGCTTTATCGGCGCGGGGGAAGGCATTGAAGACCTGCGGCCTTTTTCGAGCTATGAGTTTGTGGAAGCCTTACTCGATGGTTAAGGCGAGAAAAATATCAAACAATCATGTTTTGGAGGTGATTCAATGGCGATCGCCTTCTTTTTTTGTCTTCCCCCTAGCCCGAATAGAATAGAGTTATCAATTCTTTTAGGTAGTCTTCTATGGTTGTCCTATCGCCGATGAGACAAAAGGCAAAATTTTTGTGGCCCATCTCGCTGTTGGCGCTGCTGCTTTTGGGCGCCTGCGGGGAGACAACTCCCCCTGAATCGGCGGCTCGCCCTAATCAACCAACCGTTCCCCAGAATGAAACGCCAGCAGACAACTTGCTGGTCCAAGGAGAACCGATCGCCACACAACCGGATCAAAATACGGGCCAGGACAGCACGAGTAAACTAACCCTTGATGCAGGGGCTTACTGTTATCGCACCGAAGAAGAGACCTTCCAGGCGATCGCCGAATTTCTCGTAGAACCCAGCCAAGATGTCAGCGGGACTCTCGAAGCAACCATTACCAACGCAGAGGAAGGCTATTACACCTCTTACGTTCAAAATATTGCCGGTATTCTCACTGAAGAAACCCTAAACGCTTCAATCACCACCGAGATCGAAAATGATGTGCAGCAGTCCCAAGAAAACTGGACTTTAAATCGCAATGAATTGAGTGATGGTCGTAATGTCAATCTAAAGCGAGTCAGCTGCGAAGAAATCATCGCCCTCAAGGCCAACCGCGACAAAGCACCCTAGTGGTGGTGGCCCTCATAGTCAGCACTAGGCATCGTGGAATGGTCTCTATCAATGGGTAAGCTGTGCTGGTGGGGTTGATGGAGGGACATATTTTGGCGCCCAAAAGAATAGAGCCCCATCGAAACGGCCCCCACACTCAAAGCCCCCATTGACACCAGTCCACAAGAAATAACCCCCATCGCCACCGCCCCAATGGAGATAATGCCGTGGGTCGCAACGCCAATCGCCACAATACCATGGGCCGAAATCCCGATCGCGATCGTGCCATGGGCCGAGATGCCAATGGAGAGAAATTTGGTCTTAGAGAGGGGAGAGGGCTTCGTGACTTGAGTTTCTGGCTGGAAGGTTGTCATAGGTGCGGCACAGACTTTGGTCAAATTACCGCCCAATATAGCGAAGCTCAAAGACCTTTGCCATGGTTCCCCCCAGAGGATTCACCACAGTAATTCCTCTAGTTACAAAAGAAGGTGAGCGACTTTTTTACAAGAATTTTAGATAGGTGGCAACATAACTCTCAAACTTAGACATTCCCTCGCTTCTGGGGATTAGAGCGGACTTGCTGGAGGAGCAACTCTAATTCCGCTTGGATCGAAAGATATTTGACCCGGGTATCCAGGGGCAAAGTGCTGGCAGTTTTATCCTGAACAGTGCATTGACTCATGGTTAGCGTGGTTTTGAAAACAAGATTTATTAAACAGAGACTGGTATATTAACGCAAAAATTCCCCTAGGCCAGGAAAAAATTTTCTAAAAAGGATCAAAGCCGCAGCTTAAAATAGTGTATCGCTGGAGAATCTATTCGGATTCATCCTTACCACCGCCAGGATTTGAGGATATATTTTGCTGCTATCGAAAGGCTTAGAAATCGAGATTTATACAGGTACACCCACCGGAGAAATTATTGGTCTATCCGATCAAATCGTCAAAGCCCTCGATGGTTTTGTCCGGGAACCCGATAACCGCAATGTGGAATACACAACGCCTCCCTGTTGCAGCTATGAAAGTTTGCTCTGTGCGATTTTGCAGCCTCGTCTCCAGTTGCGTCAATACCTCAAAACCCTCGGCGAATATACGCTGATTCCAGGTAGCACCCTATCCCTTGGTGATTCACGGCACTTCTTTCGCTCTGATCCTCAGAATCCCTACCATGCCTACATCGAAGAAACCTATGGCACTGATGTGGTAACGGCAAGTGTCCATATCAATATCGGCATTGAGGATCCAGAGATGTTGATGCGAGCCTGTCGCTTGATGCGTCTAGAAGCACCGTTAATTCTGGCCTTGAGTGCTGCATCGCCGTTTTTAGATGGCCAGGTGACGGGTTCCCATTCCCGCCGCTGGCAAGTTTTCCCCAAAACTCCAGCCCAAGTGCCACTGTTTACAAGTCATCAACATTTCATTGACTGGACTAATGAACAACTCCGGTTGGGAACGATGCAAAATGTTCGCCATCTTTGGTCTGCGGTGCGACCTAATGGCGATCGTCGCCCCTATTCTCTCAATCGCCTGGAGCTGAGAATTTGTGATCTGGTGATTCACCCCCTGCAATTGTTGGCGATCGTCGCTTTTGTGGAAGCACGGATTCAACAGTTGCTGGTCGAACCCCACCTAGACCCTCTCAAATCTAGTCAACTGACTCCTGATCGCCTCCTCGAAATTACCGATGCCAACGAACAACAGGCGGCTCAATTAAGCCTGGAGGCTACCCTGACTCACTGGCGGACAGGGCAAGCGATCAACGCCTCGGATTGGATCCAAGAAATTTATGGGGAAGTCTATCCCTTCGCCAAAAATGCGGGTTTTGCTTGCTTCTTGAGCCCTTTACAGAAACTTCTTCGGGAAGGTAATCAAGCCCAACAGTGGCTCCGGGCCCAGGCCCAGGGCCAATCCCTAGAGGCCATCATCCAACAGGCGATCGCCGAAGCAGAAACCCTCGACCAAGAATTAGCCCAATACCTTTGTGAACCATCTGTCCTTGTAGCCTAGGTAGACTGCCCCTGGCAAATTCTGTCGATTTTTCCTTCACTTATAATTTTTTCTAATCTATTCATGCCCCAACTGGTTCTCGTTCATCCCCAAATTCCCCCCAATACTGGCAATATTGCCCGCACCTGCGCCGCCACCGATACAGAATTACACTTGGTCGGCCCCTTGGGTTTTGAAATTGGCGATCGTTATCTCAAGCGCGCTGGCCTTGACTATTGGCCCCATGTCAAATTGACGTTTCATCCCGACCTCGAACATTTTCTCCAAGCCCAAAGCAGCAGAGGCGGTCGTCTTCTGGGCTACAGCGTCCGGGGGGCGAGCCGCTATACCGAATTCACCTATCAACCCAATGACTGGCTACTATTTGGCAGTGAAACCAAAGGTCTCCCCCCAGAACTCCTCCAGCAGTGCGATGCAACACTCACAATTCCCATTAATGGCACCCATGTTCGAAGTCTCAATCTTTCTGTCAGCGCAGCAGTCGGACTCTTTGAAGTACGCCGTCAATTAGGACTCTAGTTTTAGTTGATAAGAAATTTCTATCAGCCCCTTTGCACGGTGCTCTAAAAGCAACAAGCAAGGGGGTAAAAATTTTTACTCCCCCAATCTCTTTAAAACAAAAATACTAGCTTATGTCATGATGTTGTAACCTGAGAAAAACTTGACTGGCAATGGATTGGGGGCTGAACACTGTCAATTCAAAAAAAATATGCTAGTCAATTTTTAGCCAAAAAAATGGCTGCTAAATATCAACTAAAAATTGCGCCATTCTGTATCCTGGATTACTTTGTAGCCGGGCTATTTTTTTCAAGAAAAATCAAAATATATCAACCCAGACTTGTTAAAAGGAAAAAACCAGGGTAACCTTTCCTAGACATTCATCAGAGGCCCAATTTAAGGGATCTCGGTCATGATCAGTCGGTGGAATTACGGATTTATTTGCGACACAAAGCAAAGTTAATTCGCTGCTCGACATAAACAGAAGGTTGTTTTTGAAAGGCGTCGCCTCGGAGTTGATCCCTACTCTCATTGAGATTCAGCATTCTTTCGGTGACGTCAGTAAAGCCGGCCTAAAGTAATCGATTTCCCGCCTATTTCTCCACTGAGAGTAGGCCAACGGTTTGGAAAACTTTTACTGCTTCTCCCGTTTTTTACCCTTCCATTTGGAATTTGTACAGTTTTCGGGAACTGGCGCACCAAACATCCGCCAAAGAAGCCACGGCTTTACTCCATTCACAAACCAACCGTCTTTTTTCCCAAGGAGAAACATTTATGATTCCTGCTCCAGTTACTTTAGCAACGGCCCCGGAGATTGAAACTCCCCAGCTAGTCGCTGCTGTAAGTTCAAATTCTGTCAGTAGGGTTGAGCCTGAACTACCCGCCATCAAGCACATCGTTGCTGAAGCTGATACGTTTTGGTCCATCGCACAACGCTATGGTGTCTCCCCTGAGGCGATCGCCGCGTTAAACAACACCACCGTCGAAAGTACTTTGGTGGTCGGCCAATCCCTGAAAGTGCCTGCCCCTTTGAATGGGTCGTCTAGGCAGCCTGAAATTAGACCGACGGTGATCGCGCCCACAAGCCAGCCGTCCTCTCCCAGACCTAGCGTGGAAGTCGCGGCCCTTAACCTCCCTTCCCAAGCCCTGGTTGATGCAGAACCTATTCCCGCTGCACCAGAGGCTGTCCCCTCTGCGCTACGTGCTGAGCAAGACAAGCTCGTCGAAAGTATTCAATCCCTCAGAAGCCAGCCCACTGAAGCCGTGGTTTTTGATACTGCCGTGGATGCCCCAAAGCCGGAAACGCTGATTAGCTCCACAGTCCTGACCCCCGAAGAATCCACTGAGGCCTCCCAAGATACTGTGGTGATTTCCGTGCCGCAACCGCGGGAATATATCGCGCCCAGTGCTGATGCAAGCCCTGATCCAGAAACCCTCATCGCGAACAATGCCGTCTCAACTACGGCCCGTTTGCCAGAACCACCACGGCCTCAAACCTTGACCCCTACCGAAGTGGTGGTGGAAACAAAATCAGGAGATAAAGTTGAACCGTCCCGTTCGGTGACCCTCACTGTCCCGGTGGCCCCCAACAGCGCTTCAACTCCCCTCGTTCGTCCCGCTGAAAAAGTAGAAGTATCCACGCGCCAGCCAGAAGTATTGGTTGCCACCTCTTCTGGTTCTGTGCCCCAAGTGCATGTGGTACGAGCCGGAGAAAGCCTGTATGCGATCGCCCGTCGCTATGGTCTCCAAGGGCGCGAATTGATTGCCGCTAACCGGCTTGCAAATCCTGACATCATTTTGGTCGGTCAACGGCTGAACATTCCGGCCCGCGCTCAACAGCAGCCCCAGGCCCAACAACAAGAATTCGTGGCTCTTATTCCTCCCACGGAGGTTAATCAAGGCGTGAACCGTAACAGTGCAACCTTGGCCAACGCTGCGTCCCTGTCTCAGTCTAGGGTGCAACCCGGAGTCTCAGCTGTGCTTGCCCCCGCAGAGGCAAAGAGTGTAGACAGTAATGTCGAGCGCAATACAGAAGCTGCCGTAGCAAGACTCCAGGCCGACATCACTCGACTTCGCCAAGACTATCAACAGCAGCCAAATTCTGTCAGTCTTCGCGTACCTGCGCCCAACAACAGTGGCACCACTGCCAATAACCGCCCCAGCTCCCCGGTCTCGGTCGTTAACCCCGAGTGGCAAGAGCAAACCGCAGAGAGCACCAGCACTGCAACCCGGGAAACAACTGTTCAGGAAGAACCCCAACAGATTGCAGCAGCCCCTAGTGGCAACGTGGCTAACTACAATGCGATGCTTCGTCTATCTGTCGGTGAGACGGTTACCCCAGAACTACCTCCCCTCGCTTCCCCCGATAACTATTTACCCGGCGCAGATGTTTTTGCGGGCTATATCTGGCCAGCCCAAGGCACATTGACTTCCGGTTATGGCCCCCGTTGGGGACGGATGCACCGGGGGATCGATATTGCGGCACCCACAGGAACGCCAATTTTTGCTGCTGCTAGCGGTGAAGTGATTACAGCAGGGTGGAATTCTGGGGGTTATGGCAACCTGGTGAGAATTCGCCATGCTGATGGCAGTGTAACCCTCTATGCCCACAATAGCCGCCTTTTGGTGCGTCAGGGCCAACAGGTGAAACAGGGTCAACATATTGCAGCCATGGGAAGTACAGGGTTCAGTACTGGCCCTCACCTCCACTTTGAAATTCACCCCAGCGGCAATGGTGCAACCAACCCAATGGCATTTCTGCCAAAACGTTAGGGATTTTAGCTCGAGTCATTTGGCAAATTTGACGTAAAGAGTACGTGATGAGAGGGGGAAAATACCCCCTCTTTTTGTACGTATCCCAGGGAAGCGATCGCCTGGAAGCATCCCCTTTACAATGGAAGACCAGACGTGATTGTTCAGTAGTTTTTCGTGATGCCCCAACTCCAGAGAGAAACAGTACAAATTCCCAATGGTGACCTGGAGATTGCCGCCTATGTGAGCTATCCAGTCACCTTAGAGCCGTTACCAGCGGTGGTCGTAGTCCAAGAAATTTTTGGGGTGAATAGCCACATTCGCGATGTCACAGATCGCGTTGCACAATTGGGCTATGTGGCGATCGCCCCAGCTCTTTATCAGCGTCTGGCCCCAGGCTTTGAGGCAGGGTATACCCCAGCAGATATTCAACTGGGCCGTCAGTACAAAGAACAGACAAAGGCAACAGAGTTATTGAGCGATCTTCAGGCGACAATCGACTATCTCTACGGTTTGCCCCAGGTAAAACAAACAGGGGTTGGGGCCATCGGTTTTTGCTTTGGGGGCCATGTCACTTATCTGGGGGCGAC
This sequence comes from Picosynechococcus sp. NKBG15041c, assembly GCF_055380235.1. NCBI lineage: Bacteria > Bacillati > Cyanobacteriota > Cyanophyceae > Chroococcales > Geminocystaceae > Picosynechococcus > Picosynechococcus sp. NKBG15041c. The sequence goes on along the minus strand of NZ_AP040363.1, from coordinate 2,288,416 downwards.
CTTACCCGCAATTAAGGCAACGGCTTCTTTTTATGGGGCTGGGATTACCACTTGGTGTCCTGGAGAGTCCAATAGAGTGACCCTTGATTACACCGCCCAGATCCAGGGGAAACTGTATGGCTTTTTTGGCCTAGCGGATCAATCGATTCCTTCAGAACAGATCGATCAAATTGAAGCGGCCCTCAAGACCCACCAGATTGAGCACAGAATTTTTCGCTATGACGGGGCAGACCACGGCTTTTTTTGCGATCGCCGTGCCAGCTACAATAAACAGGCGGCCCAAGCAGCTTGGCAAGAAGTGCAACAGCTTTTTGCGACAACCCTCTAACTTTCTTTTTTCGCGATTTTTTCGACCCCAATGACCCAAGTGCCTAGCGACGAACCGACGATCCAATTGGATCAATTTTTGAAAATCACAGACCTCGTCACCACAGGGGGCCAAGCCAAACTGGTGATTCAAGGGGGTTTTGTGGAAGTCAACGGAGAAACAGAAACCCGGCGCAAACGCAAGCTCCGCCACGGAGATGTGGTGAGCTTTGAGGAGGCAACAGTCCAGGTGGAATTTGACGAAGAATCTTAATCCCTTGGGATATTAGGGTTGAATCATGGTTTTGGCGGCAATGCGCGTCCGTTTGCGATCGCCTTCTGAGAGTGCTTGCCCAGACTGGAGTTGGGTGGCGTTTTGCTGAAGGACAGTTGCGGCGTTTTTATCTCCCAATTGAATCGCTGTTTGGGCTGCCGTTTGCAAGAGGGTTGCGGCCCCTTGGCGATCGCCTGCCTTGAGTTTATCTTCGGCTAATTGGGTTTGACGATATTTTGCGAGGGCAAGGATTGACTGCTGCACAGCGGGGTTCGGGGCTGGCTGATATTGACTCTGTACCGCCACTGTCACAGGCATACTTTCAGACATAAGACGCGTTTGACCAGTGGCAGGGTCGTCATAGCGTACCTGGGCCAGGGCAATGGTCTGCTGGCCTGGGGGGAGTTGATCGATGTAGAGATTAGCCAAAATAATCCGAGGAACATCGGTTAAGAGATCCCCCAGGCGCACCCCGTAGAAATCCCCCTCCCGTTGCACGGGGAGTTCGATGGTTTCTGGAGCAACTTGGGCGAGGGGTTTGAGGTCGGCCAGCCGTGCCCCCGGGGTCAGTTGTAGCAGCAATTGGGCATTGGTGAGTCCCACCGACTGAGCGCGTTGGAGGAGCCGTTCAAATTCCCTCAGGGCTTGGTCTGGTGCTTCAATGTAGGCCAGACTACCATTGGCAGCGTCGGCGATGGTTTCGAGGACGTCTTGGTTCCAATTTTCTCCAAAACCGAGGGTGTTGAAGGTGACTCCATATTCGGCGGCAACTTTGGCAATTTCTAAGCAGCGGCCATTGTCGCCATGTTCATTTTCTCCATCGGTGAGCATAAAAACTTGGGCAACTCGTTTTCCTGGGCTACTGGTGAGTTCCTGGAGGCCAAGCTTGAGCCCATCGTCGATACATGTTCCCCCAGCGGCTTCGAGGCGGTTGATTTTGGCTTTGATCTGGGCCTTGTCTGTGACTTCTTGGTTGGCGACAATCACTTTGGCCTTGTGGTCAAAGGCAATGACAGAGAGGCGATCGCCCGGCTGGAGTTGATCGACCAGTTGTAAAGCGGCTTCCTTAACGGTGCGCAAGGGTTGCCCGGCCATGGAGCCACTATGGTCAAGCACCAGGCACAGGTTTAGGGGGAGGGCATTTTGGGAATCAGCGGCGATCGCCCCAATCGAAATGGAAAGTTGCCGTTGACTTTGGGGCTGATTGGCATCGAGGTGAGCATCGCTCAGGAGTGCTTGGAGTCCGACTTTCATGGTTGTTAATTTTGCGATAACGGCGGGAGAATATTTGGTCTAATCCCAGGGGCAAGGTCGCCATTTCAGCATAACTGCTTCTTTTTCGGAACGGGCAAAGCCGAAGGTTTTTTTCATGAATCAATCACCCAAACAGGGCGCAAAAAATTGCTCCCCCGGTCAAAAAGCACTTTGATATTCATCAAGGACGCTCACCATGAATACAATACTCAGTAGATCCTTCCCCCCACAAAACCGATGGAGAAAGACGCAAAAAGCCCCTTGATCCTGATTTTACCCTGTGCACTGTTGATGACCGTGTTCATTAGCGTTTGGACAGTCTGCGTTGTGGTGATCGCCTTTTGTGTCGCTTGGTTTCTGTGGCAACAGTACCGTTGGCAGCAGCTCAATCACACCCTCACCCCCAGTTTTCGTCGCCTCATCGAAGCGAACCAGGGGAAGATCACCGTTGCCGATCTAACCACAGCAACGGGGCTAGCTGGTCAGGATGTGCGCTGGTTTCTCAATCACCAGGTGAAGAAATATGGTGCTCAAACCCTGAATTATGAGCAAGGTGTCGTTTATTATTTCCTCACTAGTGGCGCCCTTGGCAGTATGTTTAACGGTAGTGACCCAGAGCAAAAACCCGTCACCGCCCAGACCCAAACAACAGCGCAAATGCCATCGGTAGAACCACCGCCACCGATGATTCAGACGGAACTGGCTAAACGTTTTTCGGTTCACCCCAGCACCCTCAATAAACGGCGGAAAAAAGCGAATTTTGCCGAATGGAGTAAGGTGAAAGACCCTGACAATATTCCCTGGCGCTATGATCCCAAAACCAAGCAGTTTTCTCCCCAGATGTGACTCGATTTTTCGCCCGTTGCCCCCATCATTGAAAAATTTCATTTTTTAGAAAAAATTTATGGCTGACCTGCACGCCCACCGTCAACAGTTCCCCGCCCTCGCCCACAAAAACTACTTTAACTATGGCGGCCAAGGGCCACTGCCCCAAGCCAGCCTCAGCGCCATTCTCGACAGTTATCAGCAGGGCGAAATGCAGGGGCCGTTTTCCCTCGCCATGGGCCAATGGGAAAATGAGGTGATTCGGGATCTGCGTCAGGCGATCGCCACTGAGTTAAATGCTCAACCAGAAAATATTGTCCTCACCGAAAATGTTACCGCTGGCTGTAATATCGCCCTCTGGGGCATCGATTGGCAGGCCGGCGACGAAATTTTATTGGGGGACTGTGAACACCCAGGGATTGTGGGCATTGTCCAGGAAATTGCGGCTCGTTTTGCTGTAAAAATTCGCATCTGTCCCCTGTTGGACACCTTGAATGCAGGGGATCCGGTGGCGGCGATCGCCCAACAGTTAACCCCCCAGACCCGCCTGCTGGTGATCAGCCATCTGTTTTGGAATACGGGTCAAGTGCTTCCTCTAAAGGAGATTTGCGCCCACTGCCACCAAGGGAATGTTCAAGTGCTGGTAGATGCGGCCCAGTCTTTTGGAGTATTGCCCCTCGATTTGCCAGATCTCGGTGTTGATTTCTATGCTTTCACCGGCCATAAGTGGTGGTGCGGCCCCGCCGGAGTGGGAGGACTCTATATTTCCCCAGGGGCGATCGCCCAACATCGACCGACTTTTATCGGTTGGCGCGGCGTGACCCAATGGCCCTCCACGACAGAGGTAACTCTGGCGCCAGATGGCCGCCGCTATGAAGTGGCCACCTCCGCCTATCCCCTCTACGTTGGTTTAACCGCATCCATGGGTTTTCATCAGCAATGGGGCACAACGGCCGAGCGCTACCGACAAATTTGCGAAATCAGCGCCTATGCTTGGGAAAAACTGAACGCGATCGCCCAGGTGCAATGTCTTAAAACTGCGCCCCCCGCGTCCGGTTTAGTCTCATTTCGGGTAGACGCCCCCCAGAGTCACGCCGAAATTGTTAAACAACTAGAAGGCCAAGGTTTTTGTTTGCGGACGATCCGTTTCCCTGACTGTATCCGTGCCTGTACCCACTATTTCACCACCTCAGCAGAAATTGACCAGTTGGCGATCGCCTTGAAAACCTGCCTCGAAACTGCCTGATTCTTTTATCTGGCCGGAGGCGATCGCCTACAATCAAACTCAAGTAACCCCATTGTTTTTGACTGTCTATGAACTACCTGATCGCCGTATTTCCTGACCGAATCACCGCCGAAGAAGCCTTCACCCAATTAGAAAAAGCCCAAGTCCCCACCAAAAGTCTCGCCATTGTCGGCAAAGGCTACCAAACCGCCGATGAATTTGGCTTTATCGACCCCTCCAAGCAGGCCCGTAAACAGGCAAAACTGATGGCTACCTGGCTGATTCCCTTCGGTTTTTTTGGGGGTTTTGTCTTTGACTACATCACGGGGCTCGATACCTTTGCCTGGGCGGGGACACCAGGGAATCACATCGTCGGCGGCTTCGCTGGGGCGATCGGCGGGGCGATGGGGAGTTATTTTGTGGGCACAACCATTGGTTTAGCCGTCGGTGGTGGCGATGCTTTGCCCTACCGCAATCGTCTTAATGCCGGTAAATATTTAGTGATCTACAAATACGAGCTGAATAAATACCGCGACCTTGTGACTCGTCTACTTCAAGAACAAAACCCCGAAAACCTCCAGGGCTATTCGGAATCCGGCGGCATGTAGAGAAAATCAATGGCTGATCCAGCAGCAAAAAAATTAGCGGCCCTGGCCCTGGGAGAACAGGGAGAACTGTTTGTGCAGCAACACCTAGAGACCCAGGGTTGGCAGATTATCGCCCGCCGTTGGCATTGTCGCTGGGGAGAGTTGGATTTAGTGGCCTTGGATCCTGCTTCTCAACTGTTGGCCTTTGTGGAAGTAAAAACGAGAAAATCGGGCAGCCTAGATCACCAAGGGCTTTTGGCGATCACCCCTAGTAAGCAGCGTAAAATCATCCAGGCTGCCTTGCATTTTTTAGCTCAATTTCCCCAGTATGAAAATTACGGTTGTCGCTTTGATGTGGCTCTGATCACCTGCGGCAAAGGCGTCAATGGTGCTCCTGAATTGAGTCTGATCGATTATCTCGCCGGGGCATTCGAGGCCGATGCATTCTAGAATGGAGGTGATTTTTTGTCCGCTAAAAGCCTGAAGGCGATCGCCCCATGACCACCTCTGAAGTCACCTCCACTGCCCAAGCTAATTTCCCCACGGTCGGCCCCTTTACAATGTTCCGCCTGGGGTTGTTTAACTTGGGTCTTGGCTTAATGTCTGTGTTGACCCTGGCCGTACTGAACCGGGTGATGATCAGCGAATTGAGTATTCCGGCCACCGTAACGGCGGGGGCCCTGGCCATACCGCAGTTTATGGCCCCAGCGCGGGTCTGGTTTGGACAGCTCTCGGACAGCAAAAAGATTTTTAATCTCCACCGCAGCGGTTATGTCTGGATTGGCACCGTATTATTTGGAGCAGCGATTTTTCTAGCGGTGCAAATCGTCTGGCAGTTGGCGATCGCCGTGCGAGCCAATGGCGGCTGGGCCTGGTCGGGGGAGACGCTACTGTGGGCGATCGCCCTGGGGGCCGTGCTCGGCTTTTATGGTCTAGCCTTAAGCTCTACCTCGACCCCATTTACAGCGCTGCTGGTCGACATTTCCGAGGAAGATAGCCGTTCCAAAATTGTCGCGGTGGTTTGGTCGATGCTCCTGTTTGGTGTAGTTATTGGGGGTATCAGCGGTAGTATTTTTCTCGATCGTGTGCAACAGGCCGGGGTGATCTTAGGGGCGAATGCGGGGGCGATCATTTCCCAGGGAGAAAAACTCCTCAATACCCCCGTTGAAACGCTGATCGGGCCAATCAATTCCTTATTTCTCATTGTGCCGGCGATCGCCTTTGGGCTTGGGTTACTGGGGACCCTCGGCGTTGAACGTAAATATTCTCGTTTTAATCAGCGTAACGCCCCCAGCAATCGCGAAGACCAAATCACCTTCCGCGATTCTCTCAAGGTGGTGGCCAGCAGCCGACAAACGGCTATTTTTTTCGGCTTTCTTGTCACCTTTACGATCAGCTTATTTATGCAGGAAGCGGTACTAGAACCCTATGGCGGTGAGGTGTTCGGTATGTCCATCGGCGAAAGTACCCTGCTGAATTCCTACTGGGGAATGGGGGTCTTGGTGGGTTATAGTGTCACGGGCTTTCTTGTGGTGCCCCGCATCGGTAAAAAGAATACGGCCCGCTTTGGTTGTCTGTTGACGGCGGCCTGTTTCTTTTTAATTATCCTGGCAGGCTTTACCCAGCAGCCAAAAATCCTCCAATACGCTCTCATCCTTTTCGGCATGGCCACGGGGATCGGCACCATCGGCGCCATTAGTTTGATGCTCGATCTGACTGCTGCGGAAACTGCGGGGACTTTTATCGGCACTTGGGCCTTGGCTCAGGCGATGTCCCGAGCGATCGCCACCTTGATGGGCGGTGTGGTTCTCGATATTGGTCGGGCCATCTTTCAAACGCCGCTCCTGGCCTACAGCAGCGTATTTGTACTCCAGGCGATCGGCATGTTTAGCGCCATATTTATTCTCAATCAGGTGAATATCCGCGAATTCAAAGAAAATACCCAGCAGGCGATCGCCACAATCCTCGAAGGGGAACTCGATGGCTAGACAGAGACTCGATCTGTCGCTACCGTTAGAAAGACCATCTGAGCATTTACGGTGCTAAAAACGCCCCATGAGAATTCTAGTAACTGGTGGTGCAGGATTTATTGGCTCCCACCTCGTTGATCGCCTGATGGCCGAGGGCCATGAAGTGATCTGCCTCGATAACTTTTATACAGGCCGCAAGCAGAATCTCCTTAAGTGGATTGGCAATCCCTATTTTGAGATGGTGCGCCATGACATTACTGAACCAATTCGCCTCGAAATAGACCAGGTTTATCATCTCGCTTGTCCCGCTTCGCCCGTCCATTACCAATTCAATGCCATTAAAACCGTCAAAACCAACGTGATCGGCACTTTGAACATGTTGGGGTTGGCAAAACGAGTCAAAGCAAGAATTTTACTGGCTTCCACTTCTGAAGTGTATGGCGATCCGGATATCCATCCTCAACCAGAGACTTATCATGGTAACGTCAATCCCATTGGAGTCAGATCCTGTTACGACGAGGGGAAGCGGATCGCAGAGACACTTGCCTTTGATTATCATCGTTCCAATGGGGTCGATATTCGTGTTGCTCGTATTTTCAACACCTATGGTCCCAATATGCTGCCTAATGATGGGCGCGTGGTCAGTAACTTTATTGTTCAGGCGTTGCAAGGAAAACCACTGACGGTCTATGGAGATGGTTCTCAAACTCGCAGTTTCTGCTATGTGAGCGATTTAGTTGAAGGATTAATTCGTCTGATGAACCAAGACTTTATTGGGCCCGTCAATTTAGGCAATCCTGATGAGTACACCATTTTGGAGTTAGCCCAAACGATTCAAAACATGGTTAATCCTGATGCTGAACTGGGTTTTGAGCCGCTGCCCCTGGATGATCCGCATCAACGACAACCGGATATTACTCGGGCCAAAACTTATCTAAATTGGCAGCCAACAGTGCCTCTTCAAGAGGGATTAGCGAAAACAATCACCTATTTTCGCAATTATTTCACAGCGTAAATCGTTTTAAGAATATTAGGATCAAAAAATTATGATGAAGGTTTGTGTCATTGGAACGGGTTATGTGGGCCTCGTGACGGGGGTTTGTCTAGCCCACGCAGGCCATGAGGTGATTTGCATTGATAACAATGAACAGAAAGTCAAGTTAATGCAGGCAGGGCGATCGCCCATTTATGAGCCCGGCTTAGCTGAACTGATGCAACAGGGTATGGCATCGGGTCGTTTGCAATTTAGTACAGATCTCGGTTTTGGAGTCAGCCACGGAGAAATTTTGTTTATTGCCGTCGGGACGCCAGCTTTACCCACAGGGGAAAGTGATACCCGCTATGTGGAAGCTGTGGCCAAGGGCATTGGTGAGCATCTACCCGTCGATAGCTACAAGGTAATTGTGAACAAGTCCACGGTGCCCATTGGGTCGGGGGATTGGGTGCGGATGCTGGTTCTCGATGGGGTTAAACAGAAAGAAAATGGGCACACTGTCCAATTTGATGTGGTCAGTAACCCGGAATTCCTCCGGGAAGGGTCGGCAATCTTCGATACCTTCAACCCGGATCGCATCGTCCTCGGCAGCAGTAACCCCAAGGCGATCGCCCTGATGAAAGAGCTCTATGCTCCCCTCATTCAGGGAGAATTTAGTGAACCAAGTCATCCAAAGCCGATTCCGGTGGTAGAAACAGACTTAAATTCTGCTGAAATGATTAAATATGCGGCAAATGCCTTCCTTGCAACAAAAATCAGTTTTATCAATGAAGTGGCCAATGTGTGCGATCGCGTAGGGGCAGATGTGATTCAGGTGGCCCAGGGCATCGGCCTCGACAGTCGCATTGGTAATAAATTCCTCCAAGCAGGTCTCGGTTGGGGGGGCTCCTGTTTTCCGAAGGATGTGGCAGCACTCATTCACACTGCAGAAGATTATGGCTACCAAGCCCAACTTCTAGAGGCCGCAGTGGCTGTGAATAATCGCCAAAAACTAATTGTTGTCGAAAAGCTGCAGCAGGAACTGAAAATCCTCAAGGGTAAAACCATTGGTCTGTTGGGTTTGACCTTTAAGCCAAATACCGATGATATGCGCGATGCCCCTTCTTTAAAACTGGTCGCTGAGCTGAATCGTTTAGGAGCCAGGGTAAAAGCCTATGACCCAATTGTTTCTCAAAATGCCATTAGTCATGGTCTTTCAGGGGTAATCATTGAAGACAGCCCAGAAATGCTGGCAGATACCTGCGATGCGCTCGTTTTAGTAACTGATTGGCAAGAATTTCTCAGTCTTGACTATGGTCAATTGGGCGATCGCCTCCAACAGCGCCTCATCATTGATGGGCGTAATTTCCTTAATCGCGCGGTTTTAGAAAGTCTCGGCTTCCGCTATGTCGGTATTGGCCACTAGGTTTAATGATGACTTGAAAATGCCGATAGTTACGAATCGACCATCGTCATTTTCAAGTCATTCAAGGATAATTTTGATTTAATATTTACGCCAACGGTTAAGGTAAAATTCCCCCACGCTGGTAACGGCTGTTGTTTGATGAGCTTTAGATTCTAAAATACGGAGGCGATCGCCTTGGGTTTTATATTGCTGTTTTAAATCGCTATAAGCTTGTTGGAGACTGGCCAAAGCCTGGGTTCGATCCGCTTGGGCGGCTTTGAGAGCTTCTTCCAATTGGGTAACTTTTCGTCCTAGGGAAGCTTGGGCCTGAGTTGCCTCCTGAAACTGTCCTTGGAGCTGTTCTTTTTCTTGGCGCAGGGCGGTAATGGTTTCTTGAAGTTCTGCCTCAGTTACTTTTGCCGCAGCGTTGGCATTGGACTGTTGTTGCAATTGCGCTACCATTGCTTTTTCAGCTTCGATGCCTTTTGTTAAAGCAGCTTGATCGATTTTTGTCTGGGCAAGAATCTGATCTTTTTTGTCAATTTCCTGTTGTAATGCAGCTTTTTCTAGGGCAACTCGGTCCAATTTTTGCTGCATCTCTTGCATTGCTCGAGTGGATTTTTTAAGTTGAGCTTCTTGTTCTTTTAATTGTGTTTCAAGGGCAGTGATTTTTGTCGTTTGAGCTGTTGTCAAACCTGTAGATTTTGCCGGGACAACAGTTTCCTGACGAGGGGCATTGGCGGCGACTAATTTAGCTTCTAAATCTGCAATTATTTTCTCTTGGGCAGTGATTTTTTCTGTTAATGTAGCGCTATCCACAGAATCCGAAAATACTGCCGGGGCAGAGCTTAATGCAGTATTTTCAGCAAGACTGACTTGCACTTGGGGCTCATCATCTGCTTTTTGGGTGACGGTAACACAAAGGTTTTTTTCTGCTTCTGGAGCGGCGATCGCCACAGCGCCTGCCATGAGATTCTCCACAAAAGCTGACCGAGAAAAGCCAGATTTCTGGGCCATTTCTGCGAGGCGATCAATGGCTTGGGACGTAAGGGACAGAGTGACAGCACTTTTGCCAGTGGTCTTACGTTTTTTCTTTACCATGTAGATTGCCTCAAAGTTTGATCTGATTTTTAACTATAGGATAGAAATCTCCCCCCTGTAAAGTCGGTAATTTAGTTCACAATACTTTATAAAAAAGGCAGATTGACTTGCTTTTGGGAAGTGGGGATCGGAGCATTTACTATTGTTTAAAGTCTGGCATTGGCCACCCCAAGCGGGTGGGTTGTTGGTAAATTTTTCGGAGTGTATTGATGTCGGTGGTGGTGATCCGCGAGGCTGCACCCAATTGACTTGCAAACAGGGCATCTTCAGAATTTGGGCTGTGACCCCAGATACCAAGGGCATGGCCCAGTTCGTGGCGGGCGGTGTTTTCGGTGGCGATCGCCCCTTGGTGGTCATTGAGAAAAATCGTCATGCGGTGGCGCAGAATCTGATCGGCATCCACATAAAATTCATAGCGGGTTTCGGCATTGCGACCCAGAAAATAGCGACTTGCTCCCGTCTTTGGATCTACCTGTTTCTGAACGGGGGGGGCTTGGCGCCGAACTACAATATCTGCTGTTTCCGGTTCTGGGGTGAGTACCAAGGGAAGATAAGGTTGCCATTGGGCGATCGCCGCGGTAACCGCTTGCTGCCACTGCTGTTGTCGGGTTTGGGCAGCGGGACTGGCGAGGGGGTCTGGGGCTGGCAGGTAAACTTTGACCGGGAAATCAGTCCAAATCAAATGGCCCGCAGGAGTAGCAGTCACCTCTGCAAAGTAATCTTCTGCATTGACCGTTCTCGGTAATGCCGCCAAAGTCTCTGGTAAAGGATGGCTACGGAGTGCCGGTAATTGGGCGGCGACCTCCGGACTGAGGCCATAGCTCCCCCAATGGATCCCGAAGGCGATCGCCAGGCCCCATATCCAAGCAAACCAAAAACGCCACCCCAAGAGATGACGTCGCAAAAAAACAACCAGTGGCATTAGCAATAGCAAAGGTGTTCTACTGACCGACAACAGGAGTGAGCCAACCAGCGCTCAGGATCACCGTTAAACTCATGAAAGTAATGCAAAGAATCCAGGTAGCACGGTTAAGAGCTGTTTCAGCACTCTTGGTGCTTGTAAACATTTGGGCTTGACCGCCAATACCACCGAGACCATCCCCTTTGGGACTATGGAGCAGAACCAGCAGGATTAACCCCACCGCTGAGACCATCCACACGATTTGTAAAATAGATTCCAACATAGAACTTAAGATTAAATAGACAGAAGCTGAGGGCTAGATCCCTTAGGATAACCGATTAGCGGCGATGGGTGACTGCATAAGGGGCAGGGGCGATTAAAGATTTTCCGGTCATTTCTTCCGGTTGCTCAATGCCGAGAATATCGAGAATAGTTGGGGCCACATCCGCCAGGCAGCCATTTTCCCGCAGCATGACGTCGGCACCATGGCCAACTACTTTTCGCTGTTCTCCTTCAATGAGCATAAATGGCACCGGATTTGTGGTGTGGGCCGTCCAAGATTTGCCATTTTCATCGGCCATATATTCGGCATTACCATGGTCAGCGGTGATGAGAGTCGTTCCTCCCATCTTACCGACGGTGGCAACCAAGCGGCCTAGGCAGGCATCCACCGCTTCGATCGCCTGAACCGCCGCTTCGAGTTTGCCGGTATGACCAACCATATCTGGGTTGGCATAGTTGATGACGACTAGGCTGTAAATCCCTTTTTCGATCGCCTTGCAAGCCGCATCCGTCACTGCCTGGGCTGACATTTCCGGCTTTTGGTCATAGGTGGCCACCTGGGGGCTCGCAATCAATTCGCGGTCTTCCCCTGCAAAGGCCACTTCCAGGCCGCCATTGAAGAAATAAGTGACGTGGGGATATTTTTCTGTTTCAGCGGTACGGAACTGTTTTAGACCATTATCCGCAATCACTTCCCCAAGAATTTTTGTCAAATTTTGGGGGGCAAAGGCTACCGGTACCGGTAAGTTCACATCGTACTGAGTAAAGGTGACAAAATTTAGATCCGGAATTTGTCCCCGTTCAAAGCCCTGGAAGTTTGGATCGACAAATGCATAGGACAATTGACGGGAGCGGTCAGGACGGAAGTTATAAAAAATCACCCCATCACCTGCTTCGATCGCCCCAGCTTTGAGACGTACCGGGAGAATAAATTCGTCGGTGACTCCTTGGTCGTATTGTTCCTGGAGAATCTCTGCAAAGGAGCGTTCATCAATGGCGTCATTTTGGGTCATCACGTCATAGGCTTGCTTGACCCGGTCCCAACGGCGATCGCGGTCCATGGCAAAGTAGCGGCCACTGATGGTGGAGATGGAGCCAACCCCGAATTTATCAATATGGGATTGGATCTGTTGCAGATAGCGAATCCCTTCGGTGGTGTTGGTGTCCCGGCCATCGGTAATGGCATGGATATGCACATCAGCAATGCCATTAACTTTGGCGAGATCTAATAGACCAAGCAGATGGTTAATGTGAGAATGGACGCCCCCATCAGAGCAAAGACCGATTAAATGGAGCTTCTTCCCAGCTTGGCGAGTTTCGCGACAGACTTTAACGAGCACATCGTTGCGGAGGAAGGAACCATCTTCAATGGCATCGGAGATTCGGACGAGTTCTTGGGGGACAACGCGACCTGCCCCTAGGTTGAGGTGACCCACCTCAGAATTTCCCATTTGACCGTCTGGCAATCCCACCCTCTTTCCAGATGTGTGGATTAATGTCGAAGGGTATGTAGCGAAAAAGGCATCGACATTGGGGGTTGCGGCAGTCGCGATGGCATTTGCATTAGTTTCTTGACGGTAGCCCCAGCCATCTAAGATTACGAGCACCACTGGGGATACAGGTGCGTTCGCCATGATGAATTCTTTCCTCTACTGTGGGTCTGTGTGTGGGGAATGCAAATTGATAATAGCACTTTCTGTAATTTAGACTATCATTCCCAAAAGTTAATAATGTTTTAATCTTATTTTTTCAAAATTTACTGAAATTGGGCGCAAATTCTAGCGACGTTGCCAGAGACAGAAGATTGCGGCGCCCACGCCCCCTAGGGGAAAAATAATCGGTGCGAGCCAAGCGATCGCCATAATTTGCCAACGGCCTAAATTTAAACGACGATTTTGGGCGGCTTTGGGTTGAATGGCGAGGGGGGCATTCTCGACTTTAGCCAACCAGTTAACGGTATTTAAAAACACATCGCTGTTGTGATATTGTCCGAGCCAGCCATTGGTGACAAAGGTGCTGTTACCGATTGCCACAAGCCTTATTGTCTCCATTGTAGCTTCAGGATTTTGTTTTTCTAAGGCCCAACCGAAGGGGATTGGCCCCTGGCGATCGCCTGGCGGATCAAAGGTGGGATCCGGGATTTCAGGATTGCTTTCGGCCCAAGTTTCAGCATCACTGCTCAGAATGGGTGTGCCTTGAATGGTTTCTGATGCGTCAAACAACAGCGGCCTGACGTCTTGATAGATGGACATGCGGTTTGTGAGCGCTGCGGTGATCGGGTGTGCCTCATATTCAGTAATGAGCAAACTGGATTGACCCAGCCCCAAAAATTCGGCCCGGTTTATGCCATCGAGAATCAGGTGTTGGTCGAGGCTCAGACCCCAGTCATCAAGCAGGTTATCTAATGCGGGATCCGTTTGGGGATCAAGGGATAGTAGTAAGCTCCCCTGATTTTCGAGGTGCTGTTGCAGCAGGTTCACTTCCTCGGGCAGGAGGGAAGTTTGAGGAGCAATGAGGGCGATCGCCTCGGCGTCAGGAGGCAACACAGGGTTTTGAATCAGGTTCAGGGGGCTCACTTGGTAGCTCTGGCTTTCGAGGAGTTGCACCATTTGCCCAAGACCCCCCGGACTTTGATCGAGGGGCGGTTCCCCATGGCCCTGGAGTAGATAAAAATGGGGCTGGCGATCGCCTTGGATCCGCAAAATGCTATTGGTCAGTAGACTCTCATTGAGGGGTTCCCCCTGGGCGAGGACAGTGACTAACTGGGTGCGATCGCCATATTCGAGATGGACTTCCCCCTGACTTTGGACATTAAAGCGGCGAGCAGCGGCAATATCCTGGTTGGGATCCACGAGGGCATAGCGGAACTGGCGGGGGTTCAGGCGCTGGTAATTATCAAGGAAAGGTTCTAGATTAGCGTCGTCTGTGCCCTGGAAAATTCGCACCGTTAAAGGCTGGGAAAGATTTTGCAGCACGCCCTGGGTTTGGGAAGAGAGGGTATAGAGCTGGGTTTCAGTGAGATCTAAGCGCACGACCATTTGGGCCGCGAGAAAGTTGGTTAGGCAAAAAATCACCACAATGGCGATCGCCCCGACTAAACCATTCGTCCCCATGCGAGTAGATCGTTTCCCCAAAAAATTCGTGAACCAGCCCTGGCGCTGAAAAAGATGACCCAAGCTTAGACCCATGACCACCAGGCCCGGCAGCAGGAAACCATAGGCTAACCCTTCCCCCGTGGCGACCAATACCACCAGCCCCGCCACCACTAGGGCCAAACTAAACCAGAGGAGATATTGTGCCAACCGTTGCCAAATCTTCATCGTCATTATCTGTAATTCTTTTATACTTGCGAATCCCTGGGGTCAACCACTAACGCCGTGTCCACCGCAGCGCCTCAATCGACTGGGCTGTCAGCACCACCCCAAGGACGCTATAACTCAACAGCAACACCACACTACTACTGTCTAAAATGCCGGCGAGGAAATAGTTGTAATGCCTCAGGAGGGATAGATGTTTGAGGCCAGCCCCCAAAACACCAGGCAGGCGATCGCCCAACAGATCCAACAACCACAACAGCAGCACCAGGCAAAAGGTGAGCACCGCCGCCACCAGGGAACTTTCTGTCAGGGACGAAATAAACATCCCCAGGGAGAGAATTGCGGCGACGAGTAGTAATAATCCTAGGTGGGGCAGTAGTAAAAGACCCAGGGGAAAGGCTGGCTCTGCCCCTGTGAAAATAATCAGTTCCCAAATAATCATCGGTAGCAGTAGAACCGAAAAAAAAGTCAGAACCCCAAGTAATTTACCGACAGCTACCGCCCAGTTGGTGATCGGCGAAGTAGCGAGTAACTCTAAAGTGCCCTGCTTGCGTTCTTCGGCATAGAGCCCCATGGACAGCAGCGGCAAAAGAAATAGCACCAAAACCCCCAAAACACCGAAAAAGGCCCGTAAAAATTCACTGGCCACATCGACTGGCGGTAGCTCTCCCCCCATTTGTTCCTGGGTCGCCACAAAGGTGATGATCCCCTGGGGGCCAATGAGGAGAGTGAGAAAGAAAATCCCCCCCAATAACCAGAGGAGTGCCGCAAAAATGTAGGCGAGGGGGGAGAAAAAATAGCTTTGGAGTTCCCGGCGAAAGATCGCCACAATATTATTGAGAATCAGCATTGGGTAATTCTGTAGTGGGCTCAGTGGGCGCGGCCGTTTCTGCCTTTAACAGCTCCAGGAACACATCCTCAAGGCTAGGCCGCAAGCGTTGCAGTTCATAGAGATGAATGCCACCATTGACGAGGGTTTTGGCAATGTCTCGACCCAAATCAGGATTATCAGCGGTGGTTAAGCGGAAACGGGGGCGATCGCCTGATTCGAGTGGTTCAATGCGACTGACGATTCCCAGGGGTGCCAGGACATTTTCCAGCTGGGGGCGGTCGCCATCAATTTCGATGTCATAACCGTGGCCACCGAGAAAGTGATGTTGCAGATTAGCCGGCGTATCGGTAGCGACGAGATGCCCTTGGTTAATCATTACTACCCGGTCGCAGGTGAGGCTCACCTCTGACAATAAATGGGTGGAGAGCAAAACAGTGCGATCGCCCCCAAGGGATTTGATCAGGTGGCGCACCTCGATCATCTGGGCCGGATCTAAACCAACGGTGGGTTCATCGAGGATAATCACCGGCGGGTCATGGATGATCGCCTGGGCGATGCCCACCCGCTGTCGGTAGCCCTTAGATAGCTTGCGGATATGGACATTGGCCTTGGGCTGCAACTGACATTTTTCCAAAGCAGCCGTAATTTTTTCGGGGCGATCGCCTGGGGGAATTCCTTTAATCTGGGCGACAAAATCCAGAAAGCCCACCACGGTCATATTCGGATAGAGAGGCGGATTTTCTGGCAGATAACCCAAATTACGCCGCACTGCCATCGATTCGTCGTGGACATCATAACCCGCAACTTTCGCTGTGCCCGCTGTCGCTGGCAGATAGGCACTTAGAATGCGGAGGGTCGTGGTTTTCCCCGCGCCGTTTGGCCCCAAAAAACCGACAATTTCCCCCGCCTCGACCCGGAAACTCAGGTCGGCGATCGCCACTGTCTGGCCATAGGTTTTACTGAGCTGTTCAACTTCGATCATCGTTCAGGAAAAATTAGGCGATCGCAATCCAATGACGTCAATTAACGACGCTCCGAGTCACTATAGTCATCCTGGCCTTCTGGAGCCTCGATTTCTTCCTTAAAGCCCCGGAGCGTTTTACCGAGGGCCGCCCCCACTTCCGGGATTTTCTTCGGGCCAAAAATCAAGACCACAACCCCTAAAATTAGCAAAACTTCCGGCCAACCTAAGCCAAACATGGGCATATCCTTTGCAAACGTTAATTTATGGGACAATTCTGCCGCATTAGCAGCGGTTCCAGTATATCTTTGGTTCTGAAATTCTGGGTCGAAAGCGATCGCCGTTGATCCCTATCCCCAACCCTAAGCTTTTTGAAACCCCTTTTTTAAAACTTCTCTACTAATATCCATGAGTGCTCCCACCACCAAGCCCACCTTTTATCCCCTCATTGAACAGCTCGCCGGGGTGATCCTCGACACCTGGCAGGAAAACCTTGACCTCGAACCCTTTACCCTGCCTGACGACCTTGGTTATATCGAAGGCAAACTAGAAGGGGAGCGGTTGACCATCGAGAATACCTGCTACCAGAGTCAGCATTTCCGCAAAATGCATCTAGAAATGGCAAAAGTGGGAGCAAATCTTGATATTCTCCACTGCGTGATGTTTCCCCGCGCCGAATATGCCCTACCGATGTTTGGCTGCGATTTAGTCGGGAATCCCCGGGGGGTTAGTGCGGCGATCGCCGATCTGTCGCCCACCAGTGCCAATAAAACCCTTTCGCCCGCTTATCAGGAAAAACTGCGGCAAAACCAAAGCACATTAAATTTTTCCCAGCCCCGCGATCTGCCAGAATGGGGTGCGATTTTTTCGGAATTTTGCCTCTTCATTCGCCCCAGCAATACCAGTGAAGAACAGCAGTTTTTGGAGCGGGTGCGGGAATTTTTAACGATTCATTGTCAGCAAGCCAAAACCCTCAGTCCCCTCACCCCGGCAGAACAGGCGATTTATTTAGCTGGGCAACAGCATTACTGCCAAGAGCAGCAACGCAATGACAAAACCCGCCGCGTCCTGGAAAAAGCCTTTGATCCGGACTGGGCGGAGCGTTATATGAGTCAGGTACTCTTTGATATTCCTGCTTCTGAGTAATGTTAAACATAAACAAAGACAGTGAAGTAATTCACCTTTTGTATTTCCCTGTTTTAACAAACTCTAATTACTTGAATAAATGAAATAGTCAAGGCGATTATGAGGACAATGTAAGATATTTATGAACTCATTAGTAGAGTAAATGATATTTAGTTTCCACAGCAACGGTCAATGCCTAAGCTATCGAGAATAAGATCACTTACGGCATTGGCCACCGCAAATTCACCATAGAAAGATTCTTTAAAATTGAATGATCGCATCTCTGTGACGATCGCAATCACCAAGGAGCCCAAATCATTTTCCCCTTCGAGCCGCTGGCGCACATAGATTTCTCGGGCGCGATTAGCAATTTTTTCGTTGGCGGGCTCCGGAAGAAATTCTGTATCCAGCCAATGTTGTAGAGATTGTTGGAGCCATTGCCCCTCGATCGCCGGATCTGTGATCGGCGGTAACGTAATCGGCGGAATCGGTTCGGCCATAAAATCGCAAAACGTGCATGGTAGCGGACTGTCTTTCAGTATATCAAGTTCCCTTAAGCCAGAAGCTGAATCGTCCCCAAGAAAAACGACCTGCCCCTTCCGGGAAGCAAGTCGTTGATTTTTTCTTTTTTTGACGAGCACGGAGGGATTCGAACCCCCGACCCTCAGAACCGGAATCTGATGCTCTATCCACTGAGCCACGTGCCCATACAGGAATACAACAATAGCATATTTTTCCATGATGCAGAAGTTGTTTCTCAAGTTTTTCAACTGGGCTATATCCCTAGGGAAAAAGTTGCTATCTAAAAAGAGAGTATTCTCGAATACTCCCCGTGGCACTTTCTTCAGCAGACATCTAATAGGTGATAGATCAGGGCGATCGCCTAACAAGAGAAGTTACAAGCCCTAAGCAGTTTCGAGCCATTCGTAGATTCGGTCTAGCTGTTCAAGGGTGACAAGACCATATTGCCAGAGAACCATCGGTAAGGGATGGTGTGCCGAGCCTTTAGCCCGGTGACGTTCCATCACGGAGATTGATTCTCCAGGGATAGCGAGCTCTTCCTTGAGGAAATGAATAAATTTTGAGTAGGTGATCGGCGTCATAGGTTGTTTTACGCTCCATACTTGACGGAAGTGGCGCTCTTATCTAGAGGGGCTAAGGAGTAGGATATGCATTGATCGATGGAGATGGCGTGAAGATTCGAAGGTTCTTAATGAAGTTTACGATCGCCAATCTTCATCTTGGTCTCAGATATGAAAGAAGTCTGTAGTAAGGATCACAGCCATTAGACAGGTTGGCTCAAGCTGGCTTTGACTTGAGAGTTGTCCCGATTTTAAAGGCGCTTCATTCTTGATCGTCTGCGGTTTCTATTTTTGTAACCTTAAGTTAGTCGAGAGCCAGAGGATTAAGAACAGGTGACATTACCAAAGAAGTTGGTTGGGTGCTGGATTTTCTTTAAAAAAAGTAAGCCAAGAGGTTTAAAGTCCATATGGTACTGCGCTTTTTAGCGTTCGGCAATAATCTTAAGATCTTTTTTGGTTTGTGCCTGCGGGGAAGATTTCCCTTCACTGAACTTAATAGTTACAGTCCCTAAGCTAACAAACCGATACAATAACTCCCCAGAGACTTTCACAAGGCTGTAGCCCATGAGCGATACGATTTTTGCCAAGATTATTCGACGTGAAATTCCAGCAGACATTGTTTATGAAGATGACCTTGCCCTAGGGTTCCGTGATGTGAACCCCCAGGCTCCCGTGCATATTTTGGTCATCCCCAAAAAGCCAATTCCGATGCTTTCAGAAGCTGATGATGCCGATCAAGCCCTCCTCGGACATTTACTATTGACTGTCAAAAAGATTGCCCAGCAGGAAAATTTAGCAAAGGGCTATCGGGTTGTCTTAAATACAGGGGAGGATGGGGGACAGACAGTATTCCATCTCCATCTTCATCTGCTTGGCGATCGCCCCCTCGCTTGGCCTCCTGGCTAGGCAGCAACAATCCCACCCTAATTTATGTATTAAACTTTGATTTCGTTTAGAATTTATTTGAAATTCAACTACGCTTTTAATCTGTCTATCAGCTTTTCGTCATCCTGAGGTACTTCACCAATGTCCTTCGATCCGGCTGACACCTCCCTTTTTACCCGCCTTACCCCTGAACCGAAGGTCGTGACCCGTCGTGAAGATGGCTTCTACTATTTCGCCTATGGTTCTTGTATGTGTCCGGTAGATCTGGGGCGGACTATTGGCGAAGATGCCCATAACTATGTCGTCGGGCTGGGAATTTTAAGAGACCATCGGCTGGCATTTAATCGTAAATCTCCCAAGCGTGATACTTGCGGTGTTTTAGATGTGGTTCCCCAACCAGGCAGCCATGTAGAAGGAGTGCTCTATCATTTGCCTTGGCATGTGAGTGACAAACTAGATGAGCGGGAAGAAATCCCAATTAATGGTTATCGCCATGAACAGGTCACTATTGAGTGCCAGGGGCAAGAGTTTTTGTCGGTACGAATTTATGTAGTTGTCGACAAAGCGCCCCAGGAAGTCCCTCCAGATGACTGGTATTTTTATGTGGTGATGCGGGGAGCCATAACTGCCGGACTGTCACGAGATTATTCCTGGCGTCTGTTTAATCACATGAAACAGCTACAACGGCGCCAGACCCTTTAAAATTTGTCTTGCAAGTCTGTGATGTTGTGTCCTTCAGGAAGAGGATCTATGGTTCCCCCCGAACAGCAAGAATTACCAACAACGGCGATCGCCCGTTCCCCAGCCCTCCATGCCACCAGTGAACCCTGGTTTGAGTATCCCGTGACCGTCTATCCCCACCACACTGACTATGCAGGGATTGTTTGGCATGGTACGTACCTCACCTGGATGGAAGAAGCCCGAGTTGCTTGCCTCGACTCCATCGGTATTAATTTCGCTGACTTTGTGAAGTTGGGTTGTGATTTGCCCGTGGTGGAACTGTCTACCCGCTACCACAACGCCCTAAAAATGGGAATGGCGGCGATCGTCAAAACCCGGATGAACGACATCCAAGGGGTACGCATGGAATGGGAGTATCGGATTGAGTCCCCTGATCGCAAAACCCTCTACCTCAGCGGGCGGGTTACCCTCGTGAGCGTTGACCGGGAAAAAGGTAAAATTATGCGCCAGCTCCCCCCAGCGGTGGAAGAGGTCTTCAAGAAAATTCGTGGGATTTAGAGCCATTTCTACCGATAATAGACAGTCTATGGTGGACTAACAAAAGTTTTGACGTTTATAGAGAATCACTATGAATAATGTTATTCGTGTCGGTGTGCTGGGCTTTGGTGGCCTGGGTCAAGCGGCAGCCCGATTGCTCGCCCAAAAATCAGAAATGCGCCTGGTGGCAGCAGCTGATCACAAAGGATATATTTACAACCCTGCTGGCCTCGATACCCAAACCTGTATCAGTACTTATAATCAACAGGGTTCCGTGGGCCATGTGCCGGAATATGGTGTCCTGAGCAACAACAGCATTGCAGATTTGATTGAAGAGGGTGAAATTGACGGCTTTTTCCTCGCGCTGCCCAACCTGCCCAACACCTTCATGGCCGATGTCACCCGGCAATTTGTTTCTTCCGGCTGGCAGGGGGTTTTGGTTGATGCGCTGAAGCGCACCAGTGCCATGGAACAAATTTTGTCCCTACGCGATGCTGTCGAGCAGGCAGGAATCACCTATATGACGGGTTGTGGGGCGACCCCCGGTTTACTGACCGCCGCCGCCGCCGTCGCTGCCCAGAGTTTCGCTGAAGTCCACAGCGTGAAAATCACCTTCGGGGTGGGAATTGCCAACTGGGAAGCCTACCGGGCCACAATCCGCGAAGATATTGCCCATATGCCTGGTTATACCGTTGAAAAGGCGCGGGCGATGACAGATGCGCAAGTAGAAGCTCTGTTAAATGAAACCAACGGCATTATCTCCCTGGAAAATATGGAGCATGCCGATGATCTGATGCTGGAATTGGCTGGAATTTGCAGCCGCGATCGCGTCACGGTTGGTGGCGTCGTCGATACGCGCAATCCGAAGAAACCCCTCAGCACCAATGTGCAATTGACAGGGCGCACCTTTGAGGGCAAGATTTCAACCCACACTTTCACCCTCGGGGATGAAACCAGTATGGCTGCGAATGTGTGCGGTCCTGCCTTTGGTTACCTGAAAACAGGTGTTTGGCTGCGGAAACAAGGTTTAACAGGTATTTTCACAGCGGCGGATGTAATGCCCCAATTCGTGAAGTAAGCCTTTTAATGACCCCCCTAACATTTCAAATCAGGGGGGCTCTTTTTAACTATGGCAGGTTCAGCAGCGCCTTTTTTGTCCTCACTCGGATCGCCGCTTCAGATTCAGTGGCCATAAATTCGACTAATTTTGCCTTGATAGTGCTTTGTAACCCGGGGGAAACAGAAGGAGCTAAGCCTTCTAATCCGGCGATCGCCCCGTAGCGTACCACCCATTCCCCATCTTCGAGGGCGAGCAATAGGCAATCTAAAACTTTTTGTTGCTGGGTTTCTTTTTCTGCATCAGGAACTTGCTGCCATTGAATTCCCCCTAAGCCCTTTGCTGCGGAACGACGCACACTAAAGGCAAAATCTTTATTCGCCGCTTCGATCAGTAAATCCAGAGCCCGTGGATCACCAATCCCTGCAAACACCCGTAGCATCCAAGCCCGCGCTCCGTAGTTATAGCCATCGATATTGTCTAGGAGGTAGGGGATGACGGGTTCGCCGATTTGAATTAAGCCATTGACGGCAGCAACGGCAGCTCCCGGATTATTAAACTTCAGCACTTCCACTAAGGTGGGGATGGCCTGGAGGTCTTGGGTAGCGGCAAGTTGGGCGACATTTTTAACTAAATCTTGGGCAGAGGTAGGGTTGTTAACGGCGCGGATTAGAACTTCAACGGTCATGGGTTTCAATGGACAAGCAGAAAAAATAGTTGTGGGTCAAATGGGGCATTTTTAGAGCAGACTATCCATCAGTGCCATTAGGTGCAAGCTGTCGTCATCAAGGGTTTCGGCTGTCCGTTGGAGCTGGGATTCGAGAATGCCTTTGAGGGCAATTAACTTGATGCTATTTTCTGCATAGGCTTTGGCGATCGCCTGACCTGCAGGCACATAGCCGATTGCCCCCAAATCTAGTAAGGCGGAGCGGCGAAGCTGCAGCTGATTCCCCTGGAGTGCTTCCATTAATTGTTCAGCATAGTGAACTTTTTGGGTGAGCTGGTACAGGGCCCGCAGGCTGGCATAGCGAATTTTCGGAAATTCATGCTCTAAGAAAGCTTCAATGTGGGCGATCGCCGTCGTTGCCCCCAAGGTTCCCAAAGCTTCAATCACCGCCTCATAGGGCTGCACCAAATGGGGTTTCCCCTCCGCCTTGACTGCGGCGGCTACCCCCCCTGCAAGTAATTTTTGTAAAGCCGGAATCGCCCGCGCATCCCCCAAGGTTTCTAAGGCTTGGGCCGCTGACTCCCGCACATAATAATCTGGGCTGCCTAAACTCTCGATCAAGTGTTCCACTGCCGCCGGATTGCCCAACTTCCCTAAGGCTTTGGCGGCATTGCGTCGTAAAGGATAACCCCCATCAGGCGATCGATCTGTTTCGTCTTTTAAGGCCGCCAAAAGGGCATTAACTGCGCGCTCATCCTGCACTCGAAACTTCCCAAACCACCAGGCTGCATAATAGCGTTTTCCTGGATCGGCCGTTTGCTCAATGTTGGCGATCGCCTCCTCCAGGGTCCAGGCCGCAGCCATTTCCCAATCTGCCATGCTCTACCTCCTGCCACAAAACAAATCGGAGTAACTGAGAGTGAAGTAGACTCCCCATTACCCCGCTGAAAAACATAAATTGAATCGCAAAAACTTGCAAATCCCAAACCTTATTCAGATTCAGATTCAGTTGCCGTGGCCCCGTCATAGGGTTTGATCGAAACGATTTTTCCACCCAGACGCAAAATGCGCTGCATTTCTTCATTCATCCGTGTGTAGGGGACATTGATAAAAACACTACCACTGCGACGAACTTGATATTCTTGGTTTGCTGTATCTTCCGTCTGGCGTAATCCCTGGACTTCATAGGTGAATACGCGGGAAGCCGCTTCCGTGCCATTCGCAAATTGACTTAACATTGTTCTTGCTTGGAACTCCGTAAAAGATTTATGTACAATAAACGCTTAAGGTAAAGTCGCCAAAACCAGGCACAAAATCGAGAAGTTTAGACCCCCTCTCAAATTTTGTCCCTGATTTTCACCGATTACTCAAAATCAGTAACCCTTAGATATCCGGTTCAAAAAGACATCTAATTACTGACCAGCAGGTGAGATACTGGCGACTCTACCACCCATTCGTTGAATCTCTTGCAACTTCTGAGAGAGGCGAGACACCGGCACAAAGAAAACACGACTGCTACGACGGATCCGTGGGTAACGGGGAGTCGATAGAGCGGCCACTTCAACCCGGACAATCTGATCATCAGCACTCAGACCCGTAGAGCCACCAAGGGACTGACCCGGGCGATAATCATCGGCTGCTGTCCGGAAAGCCCAACCCTCATTGACACCAGAGGGGCCAACAACTGCCGAAGCTGTGTTGCGAGCTAACTCCTGCGCCAGACGGGAAGCACTGCCGGCAATCTGTGCGCGATCGCTATTGGCATAACCCCGTTGCAGACTAAACATCCGGGTAAAACCAACGGTCCGGTGACCGGTTTGAACGACATAGCTACGGATGTAGGGTACAATGTTATCCCCAAAGTTTTCCGTATACTCCGCACTGTCAATGTAGGAGTTGATGTCTGCTTCAAACCCATTGTTCTGGTAGCGATCGAGGTGTTCAATCACTTCCGCTTCATCATAGGGAGCCCGACCCAATAAATGCTTAAAGTTCAGCTCGATGACACGGGTTTGAAAATTGTTATATAAAAACTTTTGCTTATAAAGTTCAGACTGAGCTACCGCACGGACAAAATCCCGTACAGAAATAAACCCATTCGTGAACAAAGATTCCGCTGCTGTAAGACGCTCAGAGGACATGATGTAATCATTGCCCAAAACCTGGCGATAAACAGCACGGATGACGGTCTGTGCATCATCTCGAGAATAATTAGCACGCAATTCAACCGGTGACTGGTCAAAAGCGGCGGTTCCCAAGCGAGAGGCGGCAACGGTAACTGGCATTTGCCTAATACTCCTTGTTAAACCAATGATTTTAGATAGAACAAGACCCGGAGAAGCAAGTAGAACCCAACAATTAAGCTGAAAACCACTTACCCATCCGGGTCCAGACTAAGCAAAATTAGCTGAGAGCGTTAATTGCGTAGTCGATGTAGTTGTTAGTTTCAGTAGCAGCATCACCAGTCAAACCGTGGTTTGCTTTGATGTGCTTGAGGGCTTCAACGTACCAGCTGGGAGAAAGATCGAAAGTACGGTTGATTTCGTCAACACCAGCGATGAGGTACTCATCCATGGGGCCAGTACCACCAGCAACGAGACAGTAAGTCACCATCCGGAGGTAGTAGCCGATGTCACGAGCACACTTGTCTTTACCACGTTGGTCAGCAGCAAAGTTGTTGCCAGGAGTGCTAGTGGTGTAGGGGAACTTGCTGTAAACCGCTTGAGCAGCACCGTTAACGAGGCTGTCAGCTTTTGCAGTCAAAGTTTGAGCCGCTTCAAGGGCGAAAGCACCTTGACGAAGACGACCATAGAGGTACTGGAGCTCAGTGTTGCTGAGGAAACGGCCTTGGGAATCAGCGAGTGATACTGCTTCGGTAAGAGGGGTTTTCATTGTCAGATTATCTCCCTATGGGTTATCAATAGTTTTCTTTAAAAATTTGCCTTACAGTGTCAATGAGACTGAAGACGAAAAAGTTGGAGTTGAATTTAAAAAATTATTCAACAGCTTTTGCAGCAGTTTCGAAGTAAAGCTCGATTTCTTGTTGGAGAGAGCTACAGTCACCAGCAGTTACACCAGCGGGATCCATTACGATCGCTACAGCAGCTTTACCCATGGCACGAACACCAGCAGCAACGGAAGCACCGGGAACACCAAGAGCAACATAGGTTTCGCGGAGGCCATTGAGACAGCGGTCGTTGAGAACGGAAGCGTCACCAGTGAAGGTAGCGTAGGTTACGTAGCGGAGGATGATTTCCATGTCGCGGAGGCAAGCAGCCATGCGACGGTTGGTGTAAGCATTTCCACCGGGAGCGATGAGTTGGGGCTGGTCAGCAAACAGTTGACGAGCGGCGTTGGTGACGATAGAAGAAGCATTGTTGGTCATGCGGCTTACTGCATCGGAACGCTTGGTGCCTTCTGCAACAACTTTCTTTAGTGCTTCGAGTTTGTCGCCGGAAATAAACTCACCTCGGGCATCAGCCTGAGAAACAACCCGGGTAAAAATATCAAACATGTTTTTATCTCCTACTTATATTTGATGAGTGGGATTTTTTTTGTGCGTTGTGCTTCTTAAAAAGAGTGAAGCAGTTGCCAAGGGGTTCTTCTTGTGAAAGTGAACCTCGTTAGATTTAAGGCTCTATATTTCAGGTTGAAAACGTATCCCCGAAGCCAATTAAGAGTGTCAGCTATTTTTGCTTATTTTCACCTTGAGTTTTAAGAAACTTTACATTCACTGAATTTGTCAGATTCTTAAATAACAAAACGCTCAATAGGGCAGCGCCTTGTAAATCAAGGGTTCCGAAGAAAAGCGACTAACAGCACCTAATCTTAGGTAAATGTTATACAACGTCTTTTGGCGCTTAAACATTACATCTTATGAATTTTTCTGTTACAAAAATTCACGATTGAGGCGATCGCCTCAGGTTTTTCTCAGGGAACGAACAGGCAATATCGGTAGTTTTAAGGACTTGGGGGCATTGACAGCGCCCCTAGAACCTTAAAAAGCGCCACCTGTAGGAGAGTTTAAAAAGTAGCGCTGGAATTTCCCAAGTTGAAGTTTTGTAAAAAAGTACCGGCTCCAAAGGTGATTTCAAACTGAAGATGGGAGTAAGTAACAAAGTTGTAACAAGCAACAAAAAGCCTCCCTACGGGTGAGGGAGGCAGCAGTTAGTTTTAGATTTGCTTAAGGATTGTGGAAGAGTTAGACCCTAACCTTCGGTTTCAGAACCGGTCGCAGTACCCCGGAAAATCACATCGGATTCTTTCACAAAGCCGCTATATGCTTCCATGCCGTGCTCACCGATGTCGAGACCACGGAACTCTTCCTCTTCATCAACTCGGATACCACCAAGAACAGCAACAAGGGCATACCAAACAATGAAGCTGAAGGCAACGGTAAAGCCGCCAATAGAGAGAATACCAACGATTTGAGCGATTAAAGATTGGATTCCACCACCGGTGAAGAGACCAGTTTCTTCAGTGAAAAGACCGACGGCCAAAGTACCCCAGATTCCGCAGACGAGGTGGACAGAAGTCGCACCCACGGGGTCATCAAGTTTAATGGAGTCAAAGAAGCCCACAGAGAACACCACGAGGACACCGGCGATCGCCCCAATAATTACCGCAGAGAAGAAGCTCACACCATCACAACCAGCGGTGATACCAACAAGGCCAGCCAGAATACCATTGATAATCATCGAAAGGTCTGGTTTACCATCTTTGATCCAAGAAGTTGCAGTTGCAGTAATAGCACCAGCAGCAGCAGCCAAGTTGGTGGTAATTGCGATGTAAGGTACAGCGGCATCCGCTGCCAGCTGAGAACCAGGGTTAAAGCCCATCCAGCCAATCCAGAGGATTAGACAGCCCAGGGTTGCAATGCTCATGTTGTGGCCAGGAATCGCATGGACTTTGCCGTCATGGTATTTACCAAGGCGAGGGCCCACAACTGCTGCACCAACAAGGGCCGCCCACCCACCAACAGAGTGGACAAGGGTAGAACCAGCGAAGTCATGAAAACCAAACTCATAGAGCCAGCCGCCATCCCACTGCCAGTGGCCCGTAATGGGGTAAGAGATAGCGACAAGCAAGAAGCTAAAAATCAAGAAAGCATCGAATTTGATCCTCTCAGCAACCGCCCCAGAAACGATGGTGGCTGCAGTTGCTGCGAAGGCAACCTGGAAGAGGAAAGAAACACTTTCAGGAACAAAGTTCAGAATTTGGGTGTCACCATCCATGGTGTACCATTCTTCACCTGTGTAGGGAATACTACTTCCATTGAAGAAGAAGCCCTGCAGACCAATGAAGCTGCTACCCTCGCCATACATAAATGCATAGCCGATCGCCCAGTAAGCAATGACAGCAACAGCAAAGACAATCAAGTTTTTGGAGAGAATATTAACAGCATTTTTTTGACGACAGAACCCTGCTTCAAGCATTGCGAAGCCCGCGTTCATAAAGATGACGAGGACAGAAGCAACCAGCAAGAAAATCGTATCGAGGATGATTTGCACTTGACCGGCAGCTTCAACACCGTCGGTTTGTGCCATGGCAGCTGTACTCCAAATGACGGTAATAATTGCCGCTAAGGGAATACAGGTAAGCCAGGTGGGAGAGAAATGACGCGAGAGTTGACGAGCAAAGCGTAGCACCACACTGTTGTCCTTGGTGTGGCCAGACATCATGTCTTCCCGCGCCCATCCACGTTGTTGAAAAGTTGACTTAGGCATTAGTTTGAGATGTTGTTTAGGCATTCATTCAATGGAATAACATAGGCAAAATTCGGTAATGGTAGCAGAAATAACCTTTTTCAATTCCATTAACGAAAGTCACCGTAAAAACATCTATGGTCTAAAGATGCATCAAGTTTTATCTGGTATTTTGGATGCCAGAAAGTCGCGCTAATGATAGCCTTTCCAGGTTTGATCATGGAATACTTGTTGACATTTATTCAGAGCAAAGATGTTTTTAGAAAGCTCAATCCTGACATGGGTTTTAGGATTGATTTCGGTTATTCTAGAGCACCCTGGTTTTTAAAATGTTTACCACTAACATTCTGTATAAAATGATACGCTTCAGAGGCTTTCAATGGGGAGTGAGACATCTTGAAAGCTTTACTATTCAATCGTTTGGGACTTTCATGAGGGATGATGTTTGTTTCACCAAACTGGATCGTTGAAAAGGTGAATGGTAATTTTGGGGCGATCGCCAGGGATGCCACTGATGCAAGCGCAGAGGGTCGTGCCATCATCGAGTTCCACTTCACAGGCATGACAAGACCCCATCAAACAACCGGTGGGGATACTAACTCCGGCTCGGTGTGCCACTGCGACCATAGGTTCCCCTGCTTCAGCAGTGACGGTGACATCGTTGGGCATAAAGTGAACGGCGATCGCAGGCATGGCAAGCAACTACTCCAGGGTTAGGTCAGGGCAACTATCAAAAATAGCTCAGGCAGAGAGACCAATGGATCACCCCTCCTAGAACATTTCGATGATTGTTTCTGCATCAAATGATAATCCGTTATAATTACTCCCTGCATTGGGATGCTTTCCATTAAGCCAT
This sequence comes from Picosynechococcus sp. NKBG15041c, assembly GCF_055380235.1. NCBI lineage: Bacteria > Bacillati > Cyanobacteriota > Cyanophyceae > Chroococcales > Geminocystaceae > Picosynechococcus > Picosynechococcus sp. NKBG15041c. The sequence goes on along the minus strand of NZ_AP040363.1, from coordinate 2,259,608 downwards.
CAGAGCCGTTCGTTTTAAAAAACAAAAAATTTCAGTTTTCAAAAAATTTGCGATAAGGAGAACATATTTGGTGACTACAGCCTTAAATACGACCAAATCCGAAGAGATCTTCAGTGCTGCCCAAAAGCTGATGCCTGGTGGCGTTAGCTCTCCAGTGCGTGCTTTTAAATCCGTGGGAGGACAGCCCATTGTCTTCGACCGCGTCAAAGGCTCCCGCGTTTGGGATGTCGATGGCAATGAATACATTGACTATGTGGGAACCTGGGGCCCGGCGATTTGTGGCCATGCGAACGATGAAGTTAACGCCGCTCTCCGGGAAACCCTCGAAAAAGGAACGAGCTTTGGGGCACCCTGTCTGAAGGAAAATATCCTCGCTGAAATGGTGATCAATGCCGTGCCTAGCATTGAAATGGTGCGCTTCGTGAACTCCGGCACAGAAGCCTGTATGTCTGTGCTGCGACTGATGCGAGCGTTTACTGGTCGGGAAAAAATTATCAAGTTTGAAGGCTGCTACCATGGCCATGCCGATATGTTCCTCGTCCAGGCAGGCTCTGGGGTGGCGACCCTCGGTCTACCCGATTCTCCCGGTGTCCCCAAAACCACGACAGCGGCAACTCTCACAGCTCCCTACAATGACCTCGAAGCAGTTAAAAAGCTATTTGCAGAGAATCCTGGTGAAATTGCTGGGGTAATCCTTGAACCAGTGGTCGGCAATTCTGGGTTTGTTGTCCCCGATGCTGGCTTCCTCGAAGGCCTGCGGGAGTTGACCCAAGAACATGATGCTCTCTTGGTCTTTGATGAAGTGATGACTGGTTTCCGGATTTCTTATGGTGGCGCCCAAGAAAAATTCGGTGTGACCCCTGACCTCACCACCCTAGGCAAAGTCATTGGTGGTGGTTTGCCCGTTGGCGCCTATGGTGGTCGTAAAGAAATCATGTCTATGGTGGCTCCCGCTGGCCCAATGTACCAAGCGGGAACGCTCTCTGGAAATCCCCTCGCAATGACCGCTGGGATTAAAACCCTAGAGCTCCTCCAACGGCCGGGTACCTATGAAAAACTGGAAGTTATGACGAAACGACTTACTGATGGTCTTTTGGAAATTGCCCGTAATGCTGGTCACCAAGTGACTGGTGGTAACATCAGCGGCATGTTTGGAATGTTCTTTACCGAAGGGCCGGTACGGAACTACGAAGATGCGAAAAAAGCGGATCTGAGTAAGTTCAGCCGCTACCACCGGGGCATGTTAGAACAGGGTATCTATTTAGCGCCTTCCCAGTTTGAGGCAGGTTTTACCTCCCTCGCCCACACCGATGAGGATATTGATCAAACCCTCGCAGCTGCAAAAATTGTTCTCAACAGCATTGCCGCTGACTAGGGCTAAATCATTTATTTAGGGGATGTCTAAAAAGGGTCTAACGGTAGTTATTGTTGGGGTCAACTCAACGAAAGAATCAGGATTCGAGGAGCTTAATCCAGTGAAAATCCCATAGTTCCGATTGTGGGCAAGGACGGCTCAGACATCTTTTCGGGCGATCGCCTCCCCCTTTTCCGCAGTGGAGAAGGGGGATTTTTATGGGGATTGTTGGGAGAAAAATTCGCTACAATTGCTTGAAAACTTTGCTTTCAGGGGTTTATGAGCCAAGCGCAACCAAATCCACCGTCTGAAACGACTGCATCTGAGGAAAAACACCTCAGACCAAGCCTCAAGGATACTGCCGGGACAACAGGGCCATCGCTTACGCCCATTCCCCCTCCCCGGTTAGATTCGGGACCCCGCTCTCTCTATATGCGCACCATTGACCCCGGGAGCCCCTGGCTGCTGTCAACGGCGATCGCCATTATCTTTATCGGATTTAGTACCCACTGGCTTTGGTTGGGTTTATCGGGCACATTGGTCACCCTCTTACTCTCTGTGCGGGTGATTATTCCTTCGTTTAAAAATTGGCTCCGGGCATTCTTCACCAAAGAAGAACGACGCACCCTCATTGGCATTGTTGCCTTTTTGATTGCGATCGCCAGCTTATTGCGGTTTCTCGGTTTCTATCGCTTAGTGGGCCATTGGCTTAATCAAATTGTCTGGGATGAATTCGGCTCTTGGGCTGAGTGGGTAGGTGCCTTAGGGCAAATCATGATCGCCGTCCTCGCCGTTTATGTCGCCTGGGAACAATACGTGATTTCCCGTGATTTGACGATTCAGCAGAATCGCATCACCCAGCAACAGACCATTGATACCTATTTTCAAGGCATTTCTGAATTGACCCTCAGTGACGAAGGACTCCTAGAAGATTGGCCCCAGGAGCGGACGATCGCCCAGGGAAGAACCGCCGCAATTTTAAGTAGTGTCGACGCCGGGGGGAAGGCAAAAATTCTCCGATTTTTGTCCCAATCACGGTTTTTGACTCCCCTCCAACGGGATAGTCGCCTGGGACGACCGATTCTAGATGGCACCGGTGGTTATGCCGAAGACCGCGAACAGGGCGTCCGTGTGGTCGATCTAGGGGTGATGCTGGCAGGGGCAGATTTGGCGAATATGGACTTGCGTTGGATTGAGCTTAGTGAAGCGAATATGGTGGGGGCAAACCTGCAAAATTGCGACTTGGCACGGTCTAATCTTTCTCGAACCATCCTCGTTGAGGCAAACCTGCGCTTTGCTGACCTCAAAAAAGCCATCTTGTTCTACGGCCCCTTTGATACGGCTAGTCCCCGCAAAAAACACACAGCTCCTAATTACCAAACCGGGGCTTACACGGGAGCTGTGATAGAAAATGTTGATTTTACTGGTGTCAAACGTCTAAGCGAAGAACAGCGCTACTATTGTTGCTCTTGGTGTGGGGAACGGAGTCGCGCCACAATTCCTGGTGGTTGCGAGGGAATTCCCAACAAACTCGGCCGCTAGGCGCGGCGATTATCCCGCCTAGCTTTCTGGCTGCCTCACCCAGACGGCCAGCCCACCACCCCGACCCCGGGCAGCGATCACATCGGTACCAACATAGAAATAACTAAAAAAAGCTTGTTGGGCGATCGCCCCGGTGTAGAAGGCTTCATCCTGGGCGCCACCCCGCACTGGGCCTTGGTAAAGCTTGAGGGGGCCAAGCTTAAGGGTGAGATGGGTAAAATCAAAGGCGAGTAACCGTTTTACCCCTTGAAATTTCAGCGGGCCAGCGAAGGATAGTTGCCCTGGCCCCAGTTGAACGAAATTCCGCACCTTGCCCCGCTCCCAGACGGAATGTAGCTCCTGATTAGGGAGACTTTCGTAGGCGATCGCCACCTTGGCCCAATTGGGTAAATAACGACCTTTCCCCAATACTTTTCCTGCCTGTTTTTGGGCTTTTTTTGTGCCCGTAATAAATACCAGCCGCCAATTGCCCGTTAGGGCCGCAAAGGGATAAACGCATTTTTCCCGTTTGGCTATTTTTTCTAAGGCGAGCAGTTGATTGATTAGCTCAGGAGCCGTTGGCCGTTGGTGAGGATCCAAAAGGCGATCGCCCGTTAGGACAATGGAAGAATGGGTCATGGGGCAGAGGAAATGTTGGTCATTCCTCACATTTTCCACCAAAAATCCAGTGAGACGTCCCTGAGGCGATCGCCTCAGGGCTTATTTCAGAAATTCAACAAGGGCTTGCAGCTTATCCCAGGCAGCACCACTAGCAATAATTTCCTGAGCTTTTTGGACACCCGCTAGATGATCTCCCCAGGGCACCACCTCCGCCACCTGGAGCGCGAGGGCTGCGTTTAATGCCACGGCATCCCGCTGGGCTTGGGTTCCTTTTCCTTGGAGCACATTGGTCAAAATTTCTTGGTTAACGGGCACATCGCCCCCCTGTAAGGCATCCAGAGAAGCCGCCGTTAATCCCAGCTCCAGGGGATCAAGCACTGCCGTTGTCACCGTGCCCCCATTGACGAGGGCCATGTCTGTCTTATTTCCGAGGCCCGCTTCGTCCAGCTTTTCTCGACCATAGAGCACCATTGCCTTCGGAGTTCCCAACTGATTTAAGGCCTCGGCCATCCGTTCAATGAATTGTGGCTGATAAACCCCGATGATCTGGCCTGTGGGCTGGAGGGGATTGACCAGAGGGCCAAGCAAATTAAATACCGTGCGAATTTTTAGTTCTCGCCGAATCGGAGCGACACTCTTCATTGCCGGATGCCAACCGGGAGCAAACAAAAAAGTAATGCCCACCGCATCAAGGGCCGCGTAAACCTTTTCGGTGGGGGCGCCCAAGTTAACCCCTAGGGCTTCCAAGACATCGGCAGAGCCCACTTTACTCGATGCAGAACGGTTACCATGCTTAGCGACTTTCACCCCGGCCGCCGCCGTCACAAAAGCCACCGCCGTGGAAATGTTAAAGGTAGAAGCCCCGTCACCCCCGGTACCACAGGTATCTACCACCGGCTCATGATGGCTGAGGCTTTCCTGTTGCCGGGATTGAGCTTTTAGGACTTGGGCCATCCCCGTCAGTTCAGCGGCAGCGACTCCTTTCATCTGAATCGCCGTTAAGATCGCCCCCGACAGAGCTGGAGGAATCGTTTCATCGAGCCAGCCTTGCATTAACTCGGCGGCTTGGGTTTGGCTCAAGGATTCACCATCGATGAGCTGTTGGAGGAGGGCAGACCAATTTGGAGTTGTCATGGGTTCCAGGCAAAGATTACAGAAATGCTTCCCAAAAACTTTATCAAAAAGTCGCCGTAAGACCCCGTTGTTCTGGGGCAGTGTTCTAAAGTGCGGAACTCACCCCAGGTAGAAGAAAATTTTGTATCTGTCATCAATGGAAATCTCTCCCTTCCCGAGAATCTTTTAGAATATCCTTTGGAAAATTTTTCTTAAATATTGGGCAAGTTAAGGGTTATGAAGGTTTTAGCGCGCATTTTTGTTCTCGGTTTGGTGATCTTTGGGCTCTGTTGGGGAACACCCGCCTATGCAGCGAGTCCGGCAGTTACATCTCGCTCGGCGATCGACAGTGAAGATCTCGCCGGGAGCAATTTTGCAGGGCAAGACCTTGAAGGGATTGAATTTTCTCAGGTGAACTTGACCAATGCTGATCTCAGTGGCACAAATCTGCGGGGGGCGGTATTTAACAGCACTATGCTGGAAAATACAAATCTCCATGGCGCAGACTTTACCAATGGCATTGCTTATCTTTCTAAATTTACTAATGCCGATTTGACGGATGCGGTTTTTGTCGAGGCGATTTTGCTGCGGTCTACTTTTAGTAAAGTCAAGATTGATGGGGCTGATTTTAGCTTTGCGGTGCTTGATGGCCCCCAACAGAAAAAACTCTGCGAGGTGGCCACTGGGGTGAATCCGGTGACGGGTATTGCCACGGCCGATTCTCTCGGTTGCTAAAAAAAGGGGACAGGTAATGTCCCCTCCTGATTGATCAAAGGAGTTTAACTTTCTAGGGTGATGTTTAGAGCGCTTCGAGGGGGTTGACTGTGTCAATCACTGAGAGGCTTGCATCTTCGTTGACTGTCCAGACATCGTAACTGCCGACCACGTCGCCATTGTCATCGAAATCAACATTGCCGCTAGCCCCTTGGTAGTTAATTGTTTGTCCTTCGCGGATTAGGGCGATCGCCTCACAGGGATCGCTCACCTCTTGGCCATCACCACTGGTCACAGCCCGGAGGTTATCCCGGATCCCAGTACCTGTATTTTCGCCGGCGGCTTCAGCGGCTAACATCATGGCGATCGCCGCATCCCATGAATGGGGAACATAGGCGGTCATTTCCTTGCCTGTTGTCTCATTCCAGAGAGTAGTAAAGTCGGCCAGTGCTTGGCCATCGGCCCCAGGTACAGTCCCCAAAGCCCCCGCAATAATCGATTGACCCGCAGCCGTTGTCCCGACTTGCTGGGTAAAGTCTTCACTGTAGACACCATCGGTCAAGAGAACGGTGACCCCATCGCTCAAGCCCTGTTCATAGGCTGCCTTGAGAAGAACACTGCCCGTTTCTGCATAGAGCACGCCCAGGACAGCATCGGGATCCCCAGCAAAGGCGGCGGCTGCTTCACTATCGAGGGTGGCGGCCCGGGGATCGTAACGGACTGGATTATCTTTGTTGACGATGGTGCCGCCGAGATTTTCAAAGGCAGCGACGAATTCTCGCTCAAAGCCCACGCCGTAGTCGTTGTTAATCACCACCGTGGAAATTCTTTCAAACCCTTGTTTTTGGGCAAGAACCGCTAAGGCTGGGGCTTGGTAGCTATCTGGGGGGGCAGTTCTGGCCCAATAGCCATCAAATTCACCGTTCGCGGCCTGTTCTGTAAAGACGGGGCTCGTACTACCGGGGGAAATCATCATCACTTGATTGCGCACGGCGACGGGGACGGCAGAACTCGAAACACTACTGGCAAAGGAACCCACAACGCCCGCAACGCGATCTACTTCGACTAATTTTGTCATGGCTGCGCCACCGGCGGTGGGGTCTGTCTGGTCATCTTCTTGGATCAAGACCACTGGCTGGCCATTGACCCCACCGCAGGCATTAATTGTATCTACGGCTAGTTGGATCGCGACGGGCATATTCTGACCAATGGAGGAGAGGTCTCCGGTGGAGGGGGTGAGGGAGCCAAGTTTTAGGCAGTCGTCACAGGTTGTTGTTGTTTGTTGGCAGGCACTGGTAAAGGCGGCAAGGGTAATTAAAGATGAGGCGATCGCCAATTTAGACTTTTTCATGGTCGAGATTTCTTAATATCAGATTAAAATCTCCATCATTCTATGCACAAACTTCCGATTACAACCCTAAGCAAGCTAGAAAGGCGCTTTACAATAGTCAACATTATTTAAAAATTAAAAATAGTAATGGTCGCTGTTCCCCACTCCTCGCCAACATCTTCCCGACGGGCTTGGTCCCAATTGTTTCAGGCCCCTGGTCGGGCGTTTGCTCTGACCCCCTTGCCAATTCTCCAGGGGAAAGTTCCAGGGGCGCTACGGGGAACCCTATTTCGCAACGGCCCGGGACGATTAGTGCGCGGCCAGAAAACCATGGGGCATTGGTTCGACGGGGATGGTAGCATTCTGGGGGTTTATTTCACAGAGACGGGGGTGCAGGCCCAATATCGTTACGTAGAAACGCCTTATTTACAGCAGGAAGCGACGGCCGATACATTACTGCTGCCTAACTATGGAACCCTTGCGCCAGGCCCGATTTGGCAGCGTTGGGGGAAGCCTGCAAAAAATTCAGCCAATACTTCGGTGCTGCCCCTTGGCGATCGCCTTTTAGCCCTTTGGGAAGCAGGGAAGCCCTATGCTTTGGATCTACAAACCCTAGAAACCTTAGGGGAAGCAGATCTCGGCTTTGCCCACCGCAGTGATACTTTTTCTGCCCACCACAAAATTCATCCAGCGACTGGAGAGATCTATAACTTTGGCGTAACTTTTGGCCCTCAGGCGACATTTCAGCTCTATCGTTGCGAGCCCCAAGGAAAAATTAGGCACCAGGCCCATTTCTCCGTCCCAGGCTTAAAGGGATTACCACTGGTCCATGATTTTGTCCTGGCGGGAGATTATCTCGTTTTCTGTATTCCGCCCGTGCGCTTGCAGATGCTACCGACCTTGTTAGGTCTCAAAACCGTGAGTGAAGCCCTCCAGTGGCGGCCAGAACTAGGCACCATCGTGGTGATAATCGATCGCCACACCCTAAAGCCGGTCAGCATTTCCCGCCAAGATCCTTGGTTCCAGTGGCACTTCACCAATGGTTTTGTAAATGATCAGGGGGAAATTGTTCTAGAAATGGTGCGCTTTCCAGATTTTGCCAGTAATCAGCAGTTTGTGGAAATTCCCCAAGGTCAGATCAAAACTTACACCAAAGGAACCCTCTGGCGTTACCACCTAGAACCGAAAACAGCAAAAGTGATCACAGCCAATGAAATTTGCGATCGCTCCTGTGAATTTCCCATTACCCTCGAATCCCAGACAGGGCAACCTTGGCGAAAAACCTTTATGGGGATCCACCGCCAAACAGCGGATATCGGCCATGAGCTGATTAATGCGATCGCCGCCTTTGACCACCACACCACAACTTTCACGATGGCGGATATGGGCCCAGACCATTACCCTTCAGAACCTATCCCCGTGCAAAATCCCCAAAATCCCGACCAAATTTGGCTGTTGGTTGTTGTGTTTAATGCCCCGGCTAAACGCAGTGAACTGAGAATCTATGATGGCGATCGCCTAGATGAAGAGCCCCTTTGCACCCTAGAGTTTCCCAAAATTATTCCCCCAAGCTTCCATGGCAAATGGCAGCCAGAAGCCCTAGATCACAAAAATTAAAATATTGTCTGATTTTTTCCTAGAATCCTTTGCTTTACTAGAAGCATCACCGTATTAATTGTTGATTTCGACTGATTTTAATACATGCTTCAAATTAACATTTTTAAACATGGCAAAATACAGAAAAAATCCACCTAATCTATTTAAGAAAAATATCCTTGCCTTAGCTTTTCTCGGTCTTTTTTTGACTTTTACTAAGCCAGCATTTGCCCTCCAAACTTTTTATCAACTACCCAGTCGCCTTGCTCTGGAAGCCGCTCATACAGCTGTCCAAACATGCCAAGAAGAGGGCTACCATGTGACTGCCACAGTTGTGAATCGAGAAGGTCTAGTCCAAGTCGTTATCCGGGGAGATAATGCAACTCCTCACACTATTGAAAATAGTTTTTATAAAGCCTTTACTGTAATTACCCTTGGCCCTGTTGTTGATAGGGATTCCACCGAAGAAATCGCCAAAAAGATGACTCCCGCATCATTACCGATTGGAAATCTGCCCCTAGCTCCCAATCCATTATCGGGTATCAGTTTTAGTACTGGAGGATTAGCGATTAAAGTGGGTGATCAATTGGTAGGAGCGATCGCCGTATCTGGTGCTCCAGGAGGAAGCCTAGATCAAGCTTGTGCCCAAAAAGGACTGGATAAGATCAAACCTCATTTAAGCCCTAATGAATAAAGTTCACTCTAAGATAAGATTTCTCAATTCGCTGAACTTAAAGGATAAATAAATGATTTTAATATCTCTAAAGATATCCTTTAATTCTCAGGTGTTTCATGATGGTTAGCCTGCACATTAAACGCCAAACGAATTTGATACAGTATCCCCTGAGCATCTGCGGCCAAAAGTGTTCTGTCATCTATAAACAAAACTGTAGTAATACCAGTTGTCGATATTTGACGTTCTTCTAGTATTTGTCCTGTCTGCAAAGAAACAGTTTTGACATATCCTTGATCATCTCCGAAAGCCACAATATCTTGATTGTTTATATCCAGGGAATTAAGCCAAGCATTGGCCGGAGTTTGAGCTAAGACACGACTGTTATTTGTTGTAAGATCAAATTCTAGTAACTCCCCAGTAAAATAACCAATTAATAACTTAGAACCATCTGGTGTGAAATCAAAAGTATTCACCCGACTCCTAATAGGATGAATGATATTTGGTGCGGTTGTTGGGTTTAAACTTCCATCCTTTAAAGGAAAAATAGCAATTTCGCCACTATCATAGCTAACCGCAATCATTGATCGCTCTTCATCTTCAGTCATTGTATAAGCAAGATTTCGGGCAACACCAATGGATTGATATAATGACTGGCTTTTGATGTCAGAGAGATTAAGTGTTGATAAATGAGCAACTTGTACTGAACCATCATCTGAGGAAGATAACAAATAATTCTGAAATACCAGAGAATCAGTGACAGCAGCAGTATGCAGAGGAATAGCTATACTCTGCTGGGAGTCGGATAAGACACTCTCACCAGTATAAATAGAGGAAATAACAAATTCTTGGTTGTCAAGAATCCCATATCTAGCTTTGAAAAAACGCTTGCAGTTTTCTATTTTTGAATTTTTCTGCTGATTTAATTCTTGGTCTAAAACAACTAAATCACACCCAGTAAAGCCGATAACAATTTTTTCTCTTGTGCTATTTATATCAAGGGAGGCTGCTGTTCCATACTGGCTTAGATCAATTGTTTTTTCGATAACGCTATTTTGATTTTCGGGTAAAGAGCTCTGAGTTCCTCCTAGTATCAAAGCTGTGGTAAAGGCAATGCCTAAAGTTTTTTGGTATAAAAATATTTTTTTCAATTGAGTCACACTTTTTTATTCAATAGGTTCTATTTTTTTTAATAATTCATTTCCTAGTCTACGTAGCTTAGGGAGCAGGAAATCTCAATTTTATCGATCAAAAAGAAACACCTGTTTTTGCTTCCAGTTTGGCTTTAATAAGAGAGCGAGCTTGGGGATTTAGCTGTTGATAGATAGACCGATAAACAGGGACCAATTTTCGGGGAGCCATAGATGTGTCAGGCTGTGTCGCGATCATGCCTAATTCTTCGGTGAGTTCTGAAAAAAGCTGAGTATTATAATCTTCTTGCGCTTTGATTTGTTGGGCTTGGTAAATAGGTAATAACCTAGAGATAACTTCTTGAACAGAGACAGATAAACTCTCCCAAAAAGGAGTATTGAAAAACATATTGTAACCTGACCAAGTATGGTTTGTTATGTTTAAGTATTTGGTGACCTCATATAATTGGAAACCTTTGACAACGGAGAGGGGATTTTCCTGAGCTTGAACTGTGCCATTTTGAAGGACAGTAAAAACCTGATTCATTGTGTATTGTTTAGGTATTGCGCCCAAAGCTTTCATTGTTTCACTGATGTCTTGGGATGGAGGAACTCGAATAATTAAATCTTGGAAATCTTCAATTGTATAGAGGGGTTTTCCTTCAATTGAAGTGATGTTTCTCATGCCATTATTAAAGGTGCCATGGGGCAAGTAAGTTAGGTTGTAACGAGAAACAGATTGATGGAAAATCTCAGCAAAGAGTGGTTGATTAATTATTTCAAAAACATCTTGAGAAGATTCATGAATAAAGCCAATATTTTGAATGCCAATTACCTCGGGACAGAGCTTGTCAATAATTGGGCCAGCCACACTGACAATTTCGAAACGTCCTGCGGCGACTAACTGTACCGCTTGGGGATCTCCCGCTGGCATAGATGCATCAAGGGGAATGGGGGTAACGAATAATTCTCCCTGAGTTTGTTTAAAAACATCTATCCAAAAACTCTCTAAAGCCTGATGTAGGATACTCTCTGTGGGCTGATTGTGGAGATGATAAGCTTTGATTTTCGCTTGCTGGTAGTATTCTCCATATTGACCAGGAAAAGGTAAAACTTGATTTAAAATATCCTGGTCTACTGTTGAGGCTCCCTGGGCTTGGGGCATCCACCGAGAAGTGGCGATCGCCAAAGAAGAAGTTGCACCAGTTAACCAAAGAAAATTACGGCGAGAATAGGTCATAGTGATGGGCCTTGGTATAAGAATAGAGAGAAATAATTGCCAAAATACCTAGGGTTTAAAAGTTTCAATAATTGCCTGCACAATTTCTGCTGGCGCTTCTTCGGGGATATAGTGACCGCAGCCATCGATCAGATAAGGGCTAAGGCGATCGCAGTATGGCTCTAGGCCGCTGTATATTAAATTTTTTGTGGCAAATTCTCCCCCCATTGCAAAGATAGGTTGGCTAAACCGCACCCCTGGTTCTAATGCATTGGTGGCGATCGTTTCTTCTACAGCTGAGTACCAGAGAAAACCTGCCTTCATCGCCCCTGGACGACTGTAATAACGAGCATAATAATCTATCACTGCCGGCGTTAAGTTATCCTTTCGCTTTGATTTATTCGTAAAGTACCAGCTGAGATATTCTTTTTCCTTGCCAGCAACCAGACTATCGGCAAGATCAGGAACTTTATGGAAATAAAATTGCCAAACTTTAGCCGCATTAACCACAGAAAAGAAATCATCACTCACTAGACCAGGAATGGCGGCATCAATAAGTCCAGCGCCTAAAACAGACTGAGGGAAAAGTTTTAGGATTGTGAAGGCAACCCAAGCGCCCACATCGTGACCGACAAGATAAAACGAAGTAATACCTTTTTGTTGAAGATAGGCGATAATTTCTTGGGCTGCTGTACCACAGTCATAGGAGCCTTCGGGGATGTAAGAGTCTCCTTGACCGCGCATATCTAAGGCGATAACGTGAAAATTTTGCCCCAATGGTTCGAGCAGTAAGCGCCAAACATAACAGGTTTGGGGCCAGCCCCCCAGAAGCAATAAAGGAGTTCCCTGGCCCCCTTCTATAGCATGGAGAGTTACACCCTCAACGGTGCTGTAGGTATGTTCAAAACCGGGGGGTAAATTAATCGGAATAAAAGGTGCTTGGGTCATGGTTAGGGCATTGATTGGTAGGTTTGATGGAGAAACTGAAGACCGTCTTGGGCCAAGGCTTTATTACTGGAGGCGACAGGTCGCCATAAACGAGCACCAGAGGCGAGCTCAGTATCCTCAAAATTAAAGCTTTCGATCACGACCCAGCCTTGATAATTGATCTCTTTCAGTACTGTGAACCATTCGGCCCAGGGAAACGCATCACTCCCCGGTGTCCCCCGGTCTTTGGCGCAGGCATGGACGTGGAAGCAGGCTTCGCCAGCATTATGAAAAGCTTGTAATACGTCTTTTTCTTCGATATTCATGTGGAATAAATCAAGGAGGAGTCCCAGTTGGGGACAGCCAACCGCGGCAAGCAATTCGAGGCCTTGTTCTACGGTGTTGAGGGCGTAGCCTTGAAAACGGTTTAAGGGTTCGATCGCCAACTGGATATCTTTCCCCGCAAGCATTGTGGCCACTTCTTTGAAAGCTTGGTGGAGGCGTTTTTTTTCTTGGGGTTGCAGGGGCTGACCACTGAGATGGCCTACGGGATGAATCAGAGGGCCGGATAGTTGTGTAATTTCACAGGCCTGGCAAAAGGCGATCGCCCGCTGGATATAATCGAGGGACTGTCGCCAAATGTCTTCATCCATGGTTGTGAGCGATAGACCTGAGGGTAAGCTAGTACAAAAGGTTAGCTCTAAATCATCTTGCTCCGCATATTTTTTTAGCATACTAGGATCAATTTGATCGAAGTAATGGGTGGCAATCTCCACCCCATCAAATCCCCATGCTTTTGCTTCAGAAAAAATATATTCTTCCTGCCCTAGAAATTCTTTCTTCCAAATAAAAGTATGTACCCCAAACTTTAAAGATTGATCGGTTTTCATGAGCATTTCACCGATTGATCACCGCGGTTAAAGGCATTGATAACTTTAACGATTTTATCTAGATCTTGATCGTTCGTAAGACTGGCAATTTCTGCGGGTAATTGGTTACTAATTGAATTGATATATTCCATGAAGTAATGACTTTGGTTAATGCCATATTTCGGCGCTTCACTGGCAAATGCGGCCTTTTGAGCGTTGGTTAATTCTGGAAGGTTATTGAGATCTGTAATCCGGGGGCCAACTGCCTCGAAATATTCACGCATACCTCCATCCTGATAGGCAAAGGTAGGGGCGACTTCATTCCGCAACCAAACAAATGTGATGGGCAAAGTCTGATCCGTCGGATTCACAAAACCATGGACATAATGATTTGGGGAATAAATTAATTGTTTTGGCTGACTAGGGATACTGTATAAATCTGCCCGCCCTGCGTCATTGACCGTTGGTAGATGTTCGCGGTCAGGATATTGGCGAGTGCTATGAAATAACTGAATCCCCCCTTCTGGCATCCAGAACCACTCGTTAATGAAATAGTGGACATGGGGCATGGGGCCACCCCCCGGCGGGATCTGTGCTTGGGCGATCGCAAACCCCATGTCATTAGTACTACAGGAAGCAATGTTGAAAATCTCATTCGCTGGTGTATAAATCAACAATGGATCCGCCAATTGGGGCATGGGAATATTGTCAAATGTGTGAATAGGCGGAGTATTAGCACCCCCTATATTGTTTAGAAATATAACCAACCCCAAAGCGAGAACCAATGCTGTTCCAGCACCCCATTTTCTGATTTTTAAAATCATTCCATAGACTCCATTTTTTGTTTAGCTAGTAATTTAGCTGCTCTTAAAAACCAAATTTTTGCTTAATAAAACCATAGGTAACTTGCCCCAACAGACAAGCAGCCGCCGCGACTAGGCCCTCAAAAGGCGGAACAGGTAATGGCAATTTAAAAAAGCCAAAAATCACACCTAGTATCCAGCCGCCTAAAATTGCAAACCCTAATTCTTTGTTCATAATTTTTTTTATGATAGTTTGTGTTTTTTTAAAAGCAATTCACAGAAATTTTGCCTTGGTTATAATCATTGATTGCCTGAATGATTCGGGCTAAGTTTTGATCGTCATTTAATCCTGCCAAGCCCTTTGGTAAACTACTGAATACACCATCGACATACTGAAAGAAGAAATAACTTTGATTGATGCCATACTGTGTTGCTTGGGTGACAAATTTTTCCCGGGCTTCATCGGTAATAGCGGGTAAATTATTCAAATCTTCAATGGGAATTCCCACATCTTGAAAATATTCTCGAATGCCACCATCTTTATACTCATATTCTGGAGAGCTGGGATCTTCTAACCAAATAAAAGTTAAAGGTTTAATGACATTAGAAGTATTGCTAAACCCATGTACTCGATACTTTGGGCCATAAACAATTTGTTTAGGCTCGGTATTCACGGTATAAACGATGGCATTTCCCGCCTGATCTGAGGTAGCAGGCTGATTAAGGTCAGGGTATTCTTTAATGCTTTGAAACAGTCTTAAGTCACCCTCTGGCGTCCAAAACCATTCATTGGTGTAGTGATGAATGTGGGGTAAAGGGCCTGCGCCTGGAGGAATTTGGGCCTGGGCGATCGTAAAGCCAATGTCGTCAGTATTGCAGGTGGCAAATTCAAAAATTTCTCCGGCGGGGCCAAGAATTTTTTCAGTGTTCGCCACATTGGGCATGGGTAAGTTTTCAAGGGTAGCCGCTAAAACGCGATCGCCTAGGGTAAATGAAGCGATTATGACCCAAAAAAGAGCGAGAAGTAGACGCACCATGACTAAAATTGGGAATGAGTGAAGAGTAATTAAAAATTAAGTATTAGCTAAGGTCAGAGCTTTTCAATACCAGAAACTTGATAGATTTTAATCGTCACTGCCCCTTCAAATAACTCTGGAACTTGTGCGGCAAATTGTTGAAAATAGGCAGTTTGAAAATGTTGTTCTAAGGCTTCTCGACTCTGCCATTCTTCAAAGAAAAGAAATTGATTCTCTTCTGTACCATCTTCATAAAAACTATAGGAAATACAGCCAGGTTCAGACCGGGATGGTTGAATGCAGCTTTGAGCTAAATCGAGAAAAGCTTGGCGTTTCTCAGGTTTGACCTTCATGCTCCCGGCCACGATAATTTCAGTACTCATTACGCTTAATTCGTGCCATGTTCATAGAAGTAATGGGGACAATTTCACCCAAAATATGTCGCGATACTCCGCAATCATAGAAATGCAATCTCAAAGGAGTATCGTTTGTTTACAAAAATCAAACTTTGCCCAGGCTCTTTTGAGGAGTATTAACGTCTGGAGAAGGTTGGCTGACAGCCGTCTAATATCTTGGGGACTTGGATTCACAATCTGCTGGGATATCTGTGGCAGAGGGCAATCAAACGCTTTCAAAAAATTACCAATAAAAAACCCTCCACTCGGGAGGGCGAAACTCTAAACCAATCGAATTTCTGAGAGAAGTCTTACAGAGCGTTACCGCGAGGTAGAACTTCTTCGGGGAATACAAATTGTTCGTGAATTTGGTCTTGGGGGGCCATCCAAGCACGCATACCTTCGTTCAACAGAATGTTCTTCGTGTAGAACGTCTCAAACTCGGGGTCTTCCGCTGCACGGATTTCTTGGGATACGAAATCATAAGCACGCAGGTTCAACGCTAAACCGACGATACCCACAGAGCTCATCCACAGACCCGTTACAGGTACAAACAGCATGAAGAAGTGCAACCAACGCTTGTTGGAGAACGCAATCCCGAAAATCTGAGACCAGAAACGGTTCGCGGTCACCATGGAGTAGGTTTCTTCTGCTTGGGTCGGCTCGAATGCCCGGAAGGTGTTCGCTTGGTCACCATCTTCAAACAAGGTGTTCTCTACGGTCGCCCCGTGGATTGCACAGAGCAGTGCACCGCCAAGAATCCCAGCAACACCCATCATGTGGAAGGGGTTCAGGGTCCAGTTGTGGAAACCTTGTAAGAACAGAATGAAACGGAAGATACCAGCAACGCCAAAGCTAGGAGCAAAGAACCAGCTAGACTGACCCAAGGGGTACATCAGAAACACACTGACAAATACCGCGATGGGGCCAGAGAAGGCGATCGCATTGTAGGGACGAATGCCAACCAGACGAGCGATTTCGAACTGACGGAGCATGAAGCCGATCAGACCGAAGGCACCGTGGAGGGCAACGAAACTCCAGAGACCACCGAGTTGGCACCAACGGGCGAAGTTCCAGTTAGCTTCGGGGCCCCAGAGGAAAAGGAGGGAGTGGCCGAGGCTGTCAGCGGGGCTAGAAACAGCAACGGTCAGGAAGTTACAACCTTCGAGGTAGGAAGAGGCAAGGCCGTGGGTGTACCAAGAAGTGACGAAGGTAGTACCAGTCAACCAGCCGCCCAGTGCCATGAAAGCACAGGGGAACAGGAGGATACCGGACCAACCGACGAAGACAAATCGATCTCGCTTGAGCCAGTCATCGAGGACAT
The DNA here is from genome assembly GCF_055380235.1 of Picosynechococcus sp. NKBG15041c. NCBI lineage: Bacteria > Bacillati > Cyanobacteriota > Cyanophyceae > Chroococcales > Geminocystaceae > Picosynechococcus > Picosynechococcus sp. NKBG15041c. The sequence continues at coordinate 2,243,003 of NZ_AP040363.1, read as the reverse complement.
CAAACCAGCCTCGTTCCTGGGACGCGCGTCCGACTGCAATGGTCATAGGGACGAAGTCTCCAAATTAAATAAGCAACAAAAAGTAGATATAATTTCGGGCTCCCATGGACAGGGATGCCTTGTCTCTGCCTAGCTTCTGCCAAAAAAATGATAGTGAACCTAAGCAAATGTGAGAAAAGTTTACCTTTCTTAAAGAACTATCTTAAGGGATTTCCCTCGATTTGGCGAATTTTCTTGCTGGATAGGGCGATCGCCTGGTTCTTATTTTCGGTTACAGAAAGGGCTCTCAAACAGTGATAATCTCTCACTTATTTCTTCCTGGGTGCCCCATTTTATTTGCGCCAAGCCCTGCTGAGCCGGGTCCTGTCTACTGAGTTCAAGGGCGGCTATTGAAGTTGATTTTCAAGTCAACCCTTAGAACTTAAACAGACAATTTTGTTTTCATCAATAACCAAGGCCAATTGATGATACTAGGCTTAGAGTTAATTTTATTCAAGCCATTATGGTCCGAATTTACGCCTGGCTGGGCATCAAAAAATCAAGAGATCTACAGATATTTTTTGAGCAGATTTTCAGAGAATTGAGGATCGAGTCCCTCCCCGAGGGCCGCCATCGCCCAACCGTTTTCCTCCCGACGCAGTTCTGCCATCAGCATCCCGGTTTTGCCTTGGTAGGTTGCCCCAGAAAGCTGATAATGGGCAATTTCGCGATTATTGCTGAGATCGACCAAACGAACGAAGGCATTTTTAATCTGGCTAAATTCTTGGTTCCGTTGTCGGCCTTGGTAAATGATCACTGCGAAAAGCAAGGTCTGAATCGTGGTGGGCACCAGATCGAGATCGACAAAAATTTGTTCATCATCTCCTTCACCTTCCCCAGTGAGATTGTCTCCCTGGTGGGCGATCGCCCCGGATTTGTGTTTGAGGTTGGCGTAGTAGATAAAATCACTGGCGCCGGTGAGTTTACCCTGGTCATTGAGACAGAGGACACCAGCATCAAGGTCAATGGCCGCCGCTGTTTTTTTAAAAAGACCAAATAGCCCCCCTGATGGAGCCTCCACCATATCCCAGCCAAGGCCCAGCATTACCTTTTGGAGGCCGGGTGCTTCTTTTTTTAGAGAAATGCGGTTGCCTTTTTTGAGTTCAATGGCCATGGGGTCTCACCAAGCTAAACATCTATTTTGCAGCAGAACCAATGGGGGCGATCGCCGATAACTTGAGGTGGGGGTGATCCCCTTGAATTTGGTGTAAATTCCACTCATTTTTAAACAAAATCACTGGGCGATCCCAGAGATCCTTAACGATCATCGTATTAAAAATCTTGCCCGCCTTCTCTAGGGCTTCCCACCCATTGGTCACCCAGCGCGCCACACTGTAAGGAATCAATTCGAGGGTACTTTCTACGCCATATTCACTCTGGAGCCGGTGTTGCACCACTTCAAACTGTAGTTGCCCCACCGCCGCGAGAATCGGTTCGCGCTTAAACTCATTAGTTGAGTACATAATTTGCACGGCCCCTTCTTCCTGTAGCTCTGTGACTCCTTTTTGGAATTGTTTGAACTTCGAGGGGTTGGGATTTTTTAGGTAAGCAAACAGTTCCGGTGAGAAACAGGGAATACCGTCATACTCTAATTTTTTGCCACAGTAAATGGTGTCACCGATCGCAAAAACCCCCGGATTGTTCAGGCCAATCACGTCTCCGGCATAGGCTTCTTCAAGGGATTCGCGACCCTGGGCAAAGAGCTTCTGGGGTCGGGAAAGGCGCACGGTTTTCCCCGTTCGGGCATGGCTGACGGTCATGTCCTTTTCAAATTTCCCGGTACAGACCCGCACAAAGGCAACGCGATCGCGGTGCTTCGGGTCCATATTTGCCTGAAGCTTAAACACAAAGCCCGTAAATTCTGGGTAAGTGGGCTCTAGATCCCCTAGGGTGGAAGCGCGGGGTTCTGGTTTGAGGGCATATTCTAGGAACGCATTCAGGAAAAGCTCTACCCCAAAGTTGGTCATGGCGCTCCCAAAGAAAATGGGGGTTTGCTTCCCAGCATGAATAGCTTCTAGGTCAAAATCGGCACCAATTTCTTCGAGAATTTCCAGTTCTTCCTGGAGCTGTCCATAGAGTTCGGCATCAAGGATATTTTCGAGAGCTGGGTCATCTATTTTATAAACGGTTTCCGTGGCTGCCTTTGTGCCGTGGGCGGTGCGCTCAAACAAATGCACTTCTTTTAAGCGACGGTCATAGACCCCTTGGAACCGGTCTCCCATGCCAATGGGCCAGTTCACGGCGTAGGTTTGCAGGCCCAGTTCCTGTTCAATTTCATCGAGCAATTCGAGGGGTTCTCGTCCAGGGCGATCGAGCTTATTGATAAAGGTGAAAATCGGTAGCGATCGCAATTTACACACTTCAAATAATTTGCGGGTTTGTGTCTCTAAACCCTTGGCCGCATCCACTAGCATGACCGCGTTGTCTGCTGCCGCCAGGGTGCGATAGGTATCTTCACTAAAGTCCTGGTGACCGGGGGTGTCCAATAGATTGATCTGATAGCCGTTGTAGAGAAATTGCAGCACTGTCGAGGTGATCGAGATTCCCCGCTGCTGTTCCATCTCCATCCAGTCGGAGGTGACCTTGCGCTGTTCCCGCCGTGCTTTCACCGCCCCGGCTTCATGGATAGCCCCACCGTACAGAAGAAGTTTTTCCGTAAGGGTGGTTTTCCCCGCGTCGGGGTGGGAGATGATCGCAAAATTCCGGCGGATGCGGACGGCTCTTTCTAGCTCGGTGAGCAATTCAGTGGACATAAATCTGGTCTGATGGGCGCGCTTTTTCGCTAAACGGTCTGTTTACAATTGTACTGCCTCGATTCCGCCCAAGAAGTCTTCTAGACTTTGATCCCCCAGAAAATCCGCAAATGCCGAATTTTTCGGTTGTTGGTGGAGCGGACAAAAAGGGCAACTTTGCTGATTTGGGTGGCGCAAGGCAGTCCCCTGCTGAAAATATTGGTCTAAATCCTTTTGGAGTTGTTGGAGTGTTTCGGTGAGCTCGTTTTCAATTTGCTGATGCCAAGCTTGGTCATATGAGAACGTGAGGGATTGGGGCCTTTCTTCCGGTGCCACAAACCAGTAGGTCATTGTCAATTGCTCGGGTAAATAATTTGTTGTTGCAGCCATGACATAGAGATAGAGCTTTGTCTGCCAATGATTTTTTAAATAGCTACTGTGTTTGGGTTGACGGTAGGTTTTCCAGTCATAGATCTGGAGGGTATTTTCACCGAAGGCAATCCAGTCGCAGATGATGGTCAACAAAAAATTGCCAATAGTTAGGGTACGGCGATATTCGGCGGCAGTTTGTTGGTGGGGGGGATGTAGGAGCTGGGGCTCAGCTTGCAAAAGGGCTGTCAGCGCTTGGCGTAGCTTAGGCTCGGTGGTCACATGCTCTAGGGGAAGGCCCAATTGGAGTTGCTGCATTGCCTGGTGAAATTTTGTCCCCCATTGTTGATTTTCTAGACTGCTAGGGTCACTGGGGGCAACAAGCTGCTCTAGATAAACGGCTTGAAAATCGGGAGGACAGCGCTGAAACCGTTCGAGGTGGGCCTGGGACAGGTAAAACATGGGGATTTCTCCGGGGGCGATCGCCTTTCCCCCTAGATTACAAAACCGGAGGCGAGTTTACGGGAAAAGATTAGCCCAGCGATTGAGGGCCGGGTCTTGCTGACAAATGGCGATCGCCTGGGCGCGGACATTCCGAATTTCGGCGATTGTGCCTGTGCTTGGGTTAGCGCGCACATCCATGCAAGCGCACCCATAGCCATAGCTGCCGGCATTGGTGACCACCCACTGGTCTGGGGCAAAGTTTGGCCAGTCCCAATCCGCTGCTACCTGATGCCCTCCTTGGACGCCGATAATCCATTCCCTGTCTGCGTCATAGAGGGAAATATTGCCTGGAGTCGGGTTTGAGAACCAACCGCAGCGGGTTTCCAGGGAAGTAGAAGTTGTCGGTTGGGGTGGAGGACTTACCGGGGGCGGTGCCTGGGCGATCGCCTGAGGATTTTCCGGTGCAGTTTGTATTGCACCACCCCCATTTCCCGCAGCATTTTGCTCCGGTGTCTCCCGAGTCTCACCAGTCCCGGCACGCGTTGAAGGACTACCAGAAGCATTTGGATTTACCGTCTCTTCTGTGGAAGGACTTTGAGAATTAGAACCCTGGCTCAAACCACAGGCTGTCAAGCTAAAGACAACCGCAACGAGACATAAAATCCCTCGAACTTTGGCCATTTCTTTATCATTCCTTGGGAATAGAACAAGATTACCCTTTGTTTCCCTTGCCATTCTAATCGGGAAAGTCTTCCCTATCTCTAGAAAGTCTCGTTTTTACTGAATTGATTAAAATTGCAAAAAGCATGCCGACCGTAGGCTTCCTCTGCTTCAATGCCGTCATCGGAAGGGTAAAATAAGCCACTGACCCCATGAGTTACGGAGAACCAAGAGTGGAAACGCGATACAGTGCCGCAGACATCGAAGCTAAATGGCAACAGCAATGGCTAGAGCTTGGCTTAGACAAAACCCCAAGCCAAAGTGACAAGCCAAAATTTTACGCTCTGTCGATGTTTCCCTATCCCTCCGGCAAGCTCCACATGGGTCATGTGCGCAACTATGTAATCACCGATGTCATTGCCCGCTACAAAAGAATGCAAGGCTATCGAGTGCTCCATCCCATGGGTTGGGATGCCTTTGGTTTGCCCGCAGAAAATGCGGCGATCGACCGGGGGATTCCCCCCGCGCAATGGACCTACCAAAATATTGCCCAGATGCGAGAGCAGCTCAAACAGTTAGGCCTCTCTATTGACTGGGACCGGGAAGTGGCCACCTGTTCTCCTGACTATTACAAATGGACTCAATGGCTCTTTTTACAGTTTTATAAAGCAGGCTTAGCCTACCAGAAGGAAGCGGCGGTAAACTGGGACCCCATTGACCAAACGGTCCTTGCCAATGAGCAGGTAGATGCGGAAGGACGATCCTGGCGATCGGGGGCGATCGTTGAAAAGAAATTACTGCGCCAATGGTTCCTGAAGATCACCGACTACGCCGAAGAGCTTTTACAAGATTTACAAAAGCTTGGGGGTTGGCCCGAACGGGTGAAGTTGATGCAGGAAAACTGGATCGGTAAATCTGTTGGGGCTCATTTAGAGTTTCCCGTTGTGGGCAGCGCTGACAAAGTGGCGGTCTTTACCACGCGCCCGGATACGGTGTTTGGGGTAACCTATGTTGTCCTTGCACCGGAACATCCCCTCGTCGCGAAAGTGACAACCCCAGAACAGCAAGCCGCCGTGGATGCTTTTATCGCTGAGGTGAGCAAGGAAAGTGAGCAGGAACGGACCGCCGACGATAAACCGAAAAAAGGCGTTGCAACTGGGGGGATGGTAACTAATCCCTTCACGGGGGAAGCAGTGCCCATTTTAATCGCCAACTATGTGCTCTATGAGTATGGGACCGGGGCAGTGATGGGCGTGCCGGCCCATGATAGCCGTGACTTTAAGTTTGCCCAGGAGAATAATCTCCCCATCAAAACAGTGATTATTCCAGAAGGGGGTGATGCCAGTGCAACACTCACGGAGGCTTATACCGAGGCAGGCATAATGGTCAACAGCGGCCAGTTTGATGGTTTGGTTTCGATCGAAGGGAAAAAGGCGATCGCCCAATTCGCGACAGAAAATGGCTGGGGCCGAGAACAAATCCAATATCGTCTGCGGGATTGGCTGATTTCCCGGCAAAGGTACTGGGGCTGCCCGATCCCAATGATCTACTGTGATGATTGTGGCGTCGTGCCTGTACCGGATAGCGATCTGCCCGTAGTGCTACCCGAAGATGTGGAATTTTCCGCCCGCGGGGGCTCCCCCTTGGCCCAGATGGCAGACTGGCAGGCGGTGGACTGTCCCTGTTGTGGCAAAGCGGCCCGCCGGGAAACCGACACCATGGATACGTTTATTGATTCGTCCTGGTATTTTCTGCGCTACACCGATGCGAATAACACAGAGCAGCCCTTTGCTTTAGGCCATGTTAATGACTGGATGGCCGTCGATCAGTATGTGGGAGGCATTGAACATGCCATTCTTCACCTGCTTTACTCCCGCTTTTTCACAAAGGTGGTGCGCGATCGCCAACTGGTTTCTGTCGATGAACCCTTTAAGCGTTTGCTAACCCAGGGGATGGTGCAAGCCTTGACCTACAAAAATCCCCGCACGAATAAATATGTGCCCGCCGATCAAATTGATCCCAATGATCCCAAGGATCCAGAAACCGGTGAATCCCTGACGGGTTTCTACGAAAAAATGTCCAAGTCCAAATACAACGGCGTCGATCCGGCCCTGGTGTTAGACAAATATGGGGCAGATACAGCGCGGATGTTTATTCTCTTTAAAGCTCCCCCCGAGAAGGATTTAGAGTGGGATGACGCCGATGTAGAAGGGCAATTCCGCTTTTTGAACCGAATCTGGAATTTAGTCGCCGCCTATCAAGCCGCTGACATTACTGTACAAGCCGCAGGGGAACTGTCGAAGGAAGAAAAAAACCTGCGCCGGGCCGTCCACACGGCGATCAAAGAAATCCAGGAAGATCTTGAAGGAGACTATCAATTCAATACGGCGATCGCCGAGCTGATGAAACTCAACAACGCGATTAAAGAGGTTAAATGCCTGAATTCCCCCGTTTACAAAGAGGCGATCGAAACGCTGATTTTATTACTAGCCCCCTTTGCCCCCCACATCGCCGATGAGCTCTGGCTCAGTCTCGGTCACAGCGAATCTATTCATACTGTCGCTTTCCCGCAACTGGACGAAACAGCGCTCACTGTCGATGAAATTACCATCGTGATCCAGATCCTTGGTAAAACTCGCGGAACCATTCAAGTTCCGGCGGGGATCGGTAAAGATGACTTGGAAAAAACCGCTACGGCCTCTGACATCGCCCAACGGTACATCGCGGGCAAAGAAATCCGTAAAGTAATCGTTGTGCCCAATAAACTGGTGAACTTCGTGGTGACGCCGTAAGTTCGCTACCCAGATAAATCTTCAGGGGTTGAGTCCAGACGAAGGGCCAACCCCTTTTTTTAATGGCAAAAGTCAAGCAGATTCCGAGAAATACTGCTTCAGCCCATCACAGCAAAGGCAGGCAGGGGCTCTGATGTCGACATATGCGCCCGATAACGGGGATCAAGCCAAGCCTTTGGTAGTGGTTCTCCCGAAGGAAATATTAGTTCAGCTTTTGGGTAAAGTTCTGGATCTTGCATCTCTTCGCCAGCATGGGCGCGGCCCCAAACTTCCCCTTTAAAGGGGTCCCATAAATCATGCAAGTTCAGTACTTCGATCAAAATATGCTCTGGTGCATGGTTGAGAAACATAACAAACCTCCGCAGCAACTTAGAACTCATTAAAAATCACGAGACTCAGGCGTTTGAGGGAATCTATCGAGGCAATTTACCTAAACAATCAAGCTTACTCTTTATATTTGGCCTAAGCCCAAGATCAAAAAAACAGACAAACTTACTCTTTCGATCTACCTACAGCATGGCACTGGCTAGAACAAAGTGGCGTTATTTATGAATTTTTCTAACGGTCTAGGGGGGCGATCGCCAATTCCCATTCACCCAAAACAAGCTCTACAATGACAATAATTTTTTCAAAAACTGGCCCATGACAAAGAGCGTCATCGAAATCCTATCCGCTGAGGAGATGCGTCGCACCATCACCCGGCTCGCTTCTCAAATTATTGAAAAAGCCGGTGATTTGCAACATTTGGCGCTCCTGGGGATCCATACCCGAGGCGTTCCCCTCGCCGAAAATATCGCCAAGCAAATTGAAATCCTCGAGGGGGTGGCTGTACCCGTAGGGGCCTTAGATATCACTTTTTATCGAGATGACCTAGACCAAATTCGGGTGCGCACGCCCTCAAAAACCGATATTCCCTTTGACGTCAATGGAAAAAATTTAGTGCTGATCGATGATGTGATCTACAAAGGCCGCACCATCCGCGCGGCCCTGAATGCCGTTAATGACTACGGTCGCCCGGAGGTGATTCGTTTGGCGGTTTTGGTCGACAGGGGCCACCGCCAATTGCCCATCCAGCCAGACTTTACCGGGAAAAAACTCCCCACTGCCAAAGAAGAAAAAGTGAAAGTCTATTTCCAAGATCTCGATGGCCATGATGCAGTAGAGCTGATCAAATAATCGAGCACATACCTTGATCGCGATGGTGAAGGCGGTCAACCGCACCTTGTCGCCAACCCTCTCGGAGTGTCAAGCTAAAGATGGTCAAAATATAGTCACCACTGTCGGAGTTTAACCATGACCCAGACTTTAACTGCCCAAGATGCTTTCCGGGCTGCCTACGAAAACCGCTACACCTGGGACGAAAAATTCCCCGGCTTTACGGCGACGGTCACTTTTACCCATGGGGAACAGACCCACACCGGGAAAGTGGCGATCAAGGCGGATATGTCCTTTGAAGTGACGGGCATTGAGGCCATTGGTGCCCAGAAAGAAATCGAAGGGCAATTGTGGGAAATTACCGTTCACCGGGTGCGTCGCACTTTCGAAGAAAGCCACGGCAAAAACAGCTTTGAATTCGGCGAAACATTTGCCGATGGTTCCCAGGAAATCAAAGTCACTGGTGCAGCCATGGGCAATTCCTACAAAATTCACAACAATGTCGTCACCTTCGTCAACCGGAAAATCCGTGATGTCATCGTTAATATCAACACTTTTGATGTGCTGAACACCGCTGAGGGGTATTTATCCCAGGGCTATGATTCTGTTTATTTTGATGCGGCAACCCACGAACCCAAGGGCACGAAAAGCTTATTTCGGGACAGTTTCGAGAAAATCGGCGGTTATTATCTCCTCACAAAACGGGAGATCACCTACGTTGAAAATGATCAAGTTGTAGATCAAAAAGTCTTCACCTTCACAGATATTCAGTTCTAGAGCTTGATTCTGGGGGAAATTTATCCCCCCTTTTTTTTGTCAAACACAGAAAGGCGACCGCCTTCATCGTCTTGTTAATTTCACCTGTAAACCAGAACGGGGATGGAGGGAAGGTATTCGGTCAAGGGAAAGATCTTGGCCGGGCAATAATTCCCAGTCATAGCTTCTGAGGAGCAGCGCCAAGAAAATTTTCATCTCCAGCTGGGCAAAAGCTAAACCGAGGCAGACCCGGGCGCCACCCCCAAATCCCACGAGACTAAATTCAGCATTTTTGTATTCATTGCGTTCAGGACTAAAGCGGTCTGGATCGAAGACATCGGGATTGCTGTAGATTTCACCGCTGCGGTGGGTCGGTTTCACTTGGTACAGCACCTTCCAGCCAGCGGGAATATGATAACCCCCAAATTCAAAAGGCTTCACCACACCCCGAAAGCCCCCGGCCACTGGTGGATACAATCGCTCTACTTCCTTGAGAATTTGGCTGAGATAGGGCATTTGTTTAAGTTGTTCAAAGTCCAAAGGCTCCGAAAATTGCGCCTGTTCTTGGCGGGCCTGGGCTAAGACTTTTGGGTTTTGGGCGAGGGCCATGGCGGCGGAAATGAGCATCGAGGTGGTGGTTTCGTGGCCGGCAAAGAGCATCAGTAAGGCCTGCACTTTGATTTCTGCATCGGATAGGGCGTTTCCGTCTTCATCTCGGCTCTGGAGCAGTAACCCCAGGGCATCATTACGGGGATTTTGGCGGCGCGAGGCGATCGCCTGTTCGATATGCTTGAGGAGTTGATCCCGTGCTTTGAGGGCTTTGCCATAGGTGGTAAAAGGCAAACGAATCGGAAAAGCAAACAATCCTTGGGTCAGCGCAGTAAAAATTTCAGAAAGTCGGCTTGTTTCTGGGCCAGATTCACCGCCCACCAGTAGCACACTGGCAATTTCAAAGGTCATTTCCTTCAGTAAAGGGAGCCAGGTATAGTCTCCCAAGTCCGCACAGGTTTCGAGGTGGCGGGTGGCGATCGCCTCCATCGTGACGAAATAGTTTTGTAAGGCGGCCCCATGGAAAGCCGGCATCAAAAGCTTACGGTTACGTCGATGCTCGGCCCCATCCTGAAGAAAGAGGGATTCTCCTAACAGTTCTCGAAAATTCGCGGGCCACCCTTCCCGCCAAGAGAAATGCTCAAAGTGGGTCGACAAAATTAATTTATTCGCTTCCGGCCCAGACATCACCACTGTGGGTTGACCCAAAATATTCGTTCGAAAAATAGCTCCATACCGATTGGCACGCTTCTCGGCAAAATCTGGATCAAAAATAAAAGCGAGGGTTTCCCCAACAAAAGGTAAACCGTTCCTACCGGGGGGCAAAGGCAATTGTGGAATCATGGTCTAATTTTCGGGTGCGGACTGTTGTTGATTGTAAACATCTCCCCCCAGAAAAAGTAGTGGCGGCAGCAATTCTCACTATGATGGAAAGCATCACAAAAATGGCAATTATTGGTGGAGTTTTCCCATGGGGCGTATTTTTCTTGGGCTGCTGGGTAGCATCGGTTTGACATTGGTCTTTGGGGGAGGCATGACTCCGGCGATCGCCCAATCTTCTTGTTTATCGGCAACCTGTCCAATCGCCCAGAACCTAGAAGAAAAAGGAATTGTGATCGATGGACTGCTCCGCGAAGGGGACGCCTACTATGACCAGGAACGCTATGATTTAGCCCTCGAAGCTTATGAAGCAGCCTTGAGTCTCGACCAAAATGATGACCAAATTTGGTTGAGTCGGGGATTGGCTTTGGGGGGACTTGAACGCTATGAAGAAGAGCTGGCCAGCTATGAACAGGCGATCGCCCTCAATCCAGAGCGGGGTTTACTGTGGTACAACCAGGGCGTAACCTTGGGAATTCTCGGTCGCCATGCGGAAGCGATCGCCAGCTATGACCAAGCCGTAGCATTGGATCCCACAGATGCCGATGCCTGGTACAACCGCGCCCTAGAACTGGGAGAACTGGGCCGCCCGGAAGAGGAATTACTCAGTTATGAACAGACATTAGCCGTTGATCCTGCCTATCTGGATGCCTGGTTTAACAGTGGTTATGTGCTCGCAGACTTGGGCCGCCATGATGAGGCGATCGCTGCCTATGAAGCCCTCTTAAATCTAGATCCCAATGACGCTGAAGCCTGGAACAATCGTGGTATTTCCCTCGAAAAAATGGGCCAATATGAAGCAGCTTTAGCTAGCTATGATCAAGCTTTGGCGATTGATCCTGATTACGGCGATGCCCTCAATAACCGCGAGCTAGTGTTAGAAATTTTGAACCCCTGAGACATAAAAAATATCCGTCGTTTAGGGCGGATATTTTTCCAAACTAACTGGGTATTGTTACTGGTGACAGGTGCAACCAGTATGACCACATCCTTCACTTCCGTTGGGGTGGCCATCGGCACAGGCTTGGCTACAATAACCCTTCCCTTCCTTTTGGATCGCGTTACTGAGCTCAACAATACAAAGACAAGATTCACAGGCACACTTCATTTGGGTCACAGTTACCATGGGTTGTTTCTCCGGGGTATGCTTTTTCAATGGCTGAACAGTTGTTCATATTCTAGACCAACACATGAGCAATTATTCAGATATCATCAAAATTAAAAAACCGTGACAGATCAGAAGAATCGAAAAATTTTAAGCGATGCCAAGGCCCAGCGGATGGCCGAATTTTTTAGTATCCTTGGGGATGCCAACCGCTGGCGCATTCTGTCAGCTCTCGCTGATGGAGAAATGCGGGTGAGTGACTTGGCCCAGGTTGTCGCCATGGGAGAATCAGCGGTGTCCCATCAGCTTAGAACCTTGCGGAGTGCCCGTTTGGTCAGCTACCGCAAGGAAGGGCGAAATGTCATTTATCGCCTTAAGGATCACCACATTTTTAACTTATATCGTGATGCCTCTGAACATTTAGATGAGCCAGAGGATGACCATCGTCACTAATCGACACGACTGCCAGCAGCTTGGCGCACATAAGCTCGGTCAGCCTTAGAGAGTTGACCCATCTCAGGATTTTGGGGCGGTAGACCGAGAATCGCCAGGTCGGCTTCCACCATGATGGCTACCAGGGTCGGAAAATCAATGCTGGGTTCCCAATTTAATTGTTTTTTCGCTTTTGTGGCATCGCCGATGAGTAGATCCACCTCTGCTGGCCGCAGATAGCGGGGGTCAAAGGCCACATAGTCTTCCCAATTGAGCTTGACATAATCAAAAGCGGTTTCTAAAAACTGACGCACAGAGTAGGTCTCACCTGTAGCAATAACATAATCATCGGGTTTATCCTGCTGTAGCATCAGCCACATGGCTCGTACATAGTCTTTGGCATAGCCCCAGTCCCGCTTCGAGTCGAGGTTGCCAAGGAATAGTTTGTCTTGCTGGCCAGCGATAATTCTGGCGATCGCCCTAGTGATTTTGCGGGTAACAAAGGTTTCTCCCCGGCGTGGCCCTTCATGGTTAAACAAAATACCGTTACAGGCAAACAGGTCATAGGATTCCCGGTAATTCACTGTCTGCCAGTAGCCATAGACCTTGGCGCAAGCATAGGGACTCCGGGGATAAAACGGCGTTGTTTCCTTTTGGGGGACTTCCTGCACAAGGCCATACATTTCCGATGAGCCTGCCTGATAGAAACGCACCTCGTTGCCTGTCCGTTCTTGGTAATCGCGAATTGCTTCGAGGATTCGCAATGTGCCCATGGCTACCGCATCTACGGTATATTCGGGCGAATCAAAACTCACCCGTACATGGGATTGAGCCCCGAGATTGTAAACTTCATGGGGTTGGATTTTTTCTAGCAGCCGTCCCAGGGAAGTACCATCAGTCAAATCACCATGATGCAAAAAGAAGCGGGTATCAGGGGTATGGGGATCCACATAAAGATGGTCGATGCGGTCTGTATTAAAAGTGGATGTGCGGCGAAGAATGCCATGGACCTCGTAGCCCTTTTCCAGGAGGAGCTCTGCCAAATAAGAGCCGTCTTGGCCTGTGATTCCTGTGACTAATGCTTTTTTGCGATTATCCATAAAACTCTCTGTAAAATTGCGAGAAGCACAATTGACCTGTGCAATAACACTTTAGACAAATTTAATTTACATTGTCCCCTTAAATAGACCCTGGGGGCGAATTAACAATAAGACCACCATGATAAACAAGGCTACCCCAAGCTTATAATCCGGACCAAGAAACGTTACACTCACTTCCTGGGCAATACCAATCACAAAAGCACCAGCGATCGCCCCATAAGGATTGCCAATACCCCCGAGGATGACCGAGGCAAACATTGGCAGAATTAAAAACCAGCCCATGTTTGGCCGCACTGTGGTGATCAACCCGTACATACTGCCGGCGATCGCCGTCAGAGAGCCCGTAATCACCCAGGTCCAGAGCACTACCCGCTCCACATCGATCCCCGAAACCCTTGCCAGGTCAATATTATCCGCCACAGCCCGCATTGCTTTGCCAATTTTACTGTTTTGTAAAATAAAATGTAGCCCCAAAATTACCAGGATCGTCAGTACCACCACTACGACCCGATAATAAGCGATACGCAAGGCTGGTACTGTATCTGGTAAACCTACCAGGGCCGTTAAGTTGATCGCCTGCACCACAGGAAGGTCATATTGTTGGTTACTACTACCCCAAATAAATAGCACTGTACTGCGAAGAAACAGCGCCAAGCCAATGGAGATAATAATTAGCGTTGTTGGTGTTGCTCGCTTGTCTCGCATCGGTTGCCAGAGTAGTTTTTCTGCTATCAGCATTCCGCCAATGGTACCAAAAGCGCCGATCGCCATCGAAGGCCAAATATTTAGCCCCAGGGAATTACTCAGCCAGGTGATGTAGGCTCCCAAGGTCATATAGTCTCCATGGGCAAAATTAGATAAACGCAGAATCCCGTAGGTGAGAGTCAAACCCACCGCCGCCAGAGCGAGGATACTGCCGATTGATAGACCATTGAGAACGAGTTGGAGAGTGTCCATAGCAGGGGCAAGATAAGGGCTAATGAAACAAAATTTCGCGAAATTTCACCCCACAAGCCTACCCCGACAAGGGACAACTGTGAATGGGAGGGGAATGCTACAATTTGAACCCAGAAAGTCTTTGTCTAAACACTTCTCCCTTCAGCACCATGCAAGAGTTTTTTGAGAACGTCCTCCGCTATCCTCGCTATATGATCAGTTTGATCTTGGGGATTTTTATTAGCGTGTTTGAATGGCTGAAGCCCTTATTTTTCAAAAATAAAGTGACAGCAACGGCAACGGTAGGCCTTTTAGTTGGAGCGTTTGCCTTTCTCTACTTCACCCTCCGGGCGATGCTTGGTTTAAGTGTTGTATAGGTTTTTTAGAAGCCGGGCAGAAAAATCTATGATCAAATGTAGGGTAGATTATGTTGCCCTTTAAGTTTGATCTGGGCAAAAAGCGGTGAATAATCCTTCTTTTCAAACCTTTGAGGCACTCCAAGCGCAACTGCGCCACCGTTGGCAACATTTCGATGACTTTGAGGCCGATGACCAGGATATCTTGGTTGTGCCTTCTTTTAGTGTGGATCAGCGGGTAGGCCAAAAGGTGGCTGGTTTTTTGCACTATGAAGAGCGCCTTTTATTTTCACTGATTCGACTGCGCAATCCCCACACGCGCTTGATCTACGTTACGGCCCAGCCCCTGGCGCCTCTAATTATTGACTACTATCTCCAGTTGCTCCCGGGGATTCCTTTTTCCCACGCGCGCGATCGCCTGTTGCTGATCACCACCTATGACAATTCCTATAAACCCCTGACCCAAAAGATTTTGGAGCGGCCCCGTCTAGTGGAGCGAATTCGTCGTGCCCTCCGTCCCAACCAGTCCTATATGGTCTGTTATAACTCCACCCCCTTAGAGCAGGAACTCTCGGAACGGTTGCAAATTCCCCTATTTGCGGCTAGTCCCAGCCTGAGCTATTGGGGTTCAAAAAGTGGTAGTCGAGAGATTTTTCAAACGGCGGGTGTCCCCTATCCCGATGGCAGCGCCTTGGTGAAAACAGTGCCAGAGTTAATCCAGGTCACAGCCCAACTGTGGGACCGGCAACCAGACCTCAAACGAATTGTGATCAAGCTCAATGAGGGCTTTTCTGGGGAAGGAAATGCGGTGTTAACCCTCCCGTTTGATTCCCCAGGAACAAGTTTTGCGGAACGGTGTACACAAATCACCAAAGCACTTCCCCGATTAAGCTTTCAAGCGGCCGGGGAAACCTGGGATAATTTTGCCTCCCGCGTTCCCGAACTGGGGGCGATCGCCGAAGCTTTTATCGAAGGAGAAACCAAGCGATCGCCAAGCGTCCAGGGACTAATCACCCCTGGGGGCGACGTACGGATCCTCTCGACCCATGACCAAATCCTCGGCGGTAGCGACGGCCAGATTTACTTAGGCTGTCATTTCCCCGCCGCCAGTGAATATCGTCTCCAATTGCAAGAGCTGGGCCTCAAGGTAGGGAAAGCCCTCGCTGCAAAAGGCGCCATGGAACGCTATGGCGTCGATTTCATCGCCACCGAAAATACCAATGGCAGCTGGGATCTCCAGGCGATCGAAATCAATCTGCGCAAAGGTGGGACAACTCACCCCCTGATGACCCTGCAACTCCTGACCAATGGCTTCTATGACTGGTCTACTGGATCATTTTTTACCCCCCAGCATCAGCCAAAATATTACATCGCCTCCGATAACCTACAAAAGCCCCAATACCAAGGTCTACTCCCAAGCGACTTGATGGATATCATTGCCGCCCATGGTCTTCATTTCGATAGCAGCACCAAGACAGGCAGCGTCTTTCACCTAATGGGAACCTTATCTGAATTTGGTAAACTTGGGCTGACTAGCATCGGCAACTCCCCCACGGAAGCTGCCCAAATTTATCAACAGGTAGAACAGGCCCTGGACATAGAAACAACTCGCCAAAATCCTGCTACAGTGACGCTCCCCCTTACCTGGTAAAACCCTGTTGTTTTTTGAAAAAAGTTATGTATTCTTCGCATGTTCTCCGGAAATCTTTTGAGAAATGTAGAAAATGCATTGCATTCTCAAAAAAAAGGATTAACAAACAGGCAATGTTACTTAAGATACAAAACTTTATGGCTAGAAATTCGACTCTCTTAATTATCGATTCCTAATTAGGCATTCACAAAACCTTGGGAAAAGATGTTGTTAATTGTTGTCTGCACTATCCATGTCGCATGGGCTATGGATGTCGCAATAATTCCTAATTTTCATCGCCTTCAAGCTAATTAGAACTATGAGCAATCTTTCCCGTCGCAAGTTTATTTTTACTGCAGCTAGTGCGGCTGTTGGTACGACGATTCTCCATGCCTGTGGCAGTTCGCAAACATCTCAAACTTCTACCCCTGCGCCCACCGTAGAATCTGTACTCGCGCCGGAGGATGCCCCAGAAACCAATGTTGTTAAACTAGGCTTTATTGCTCTTACTGACTCCGCCCCATTAATCGTCGCTAAAGAAAAAGGTTTCTTTGACAAATATGGGATGACTGGGGCAGAAATTCTCAAGCAAGCTTCTTGGCCTGTGACCCGTGACAATATCGAACTGGGTTCCGCTGGGGGAGGCATTGATGGAGCACATATTCTGACACCAATGCCTTATTTAATGACCTTGGGAACAATTACGAACAGTGGGCCTGTGCCGATGTATATCTTGGCACGGTTAAATACCAATGGCCAAGGAATTTCTGTCAGTAATGAGTATAAAGATTTGAATGTGACTGTTGATAGTTCACCCTTAAAGGATGTTTTTGCCCAAGCAAAGGCAGGCGGCAAAGACATTAAATGTGCCATGACTTTTCCTGGGGGAACCCATGATCTCTGGATGCGCTACTGGTTAGCCGCAGGGGGCATCGATCCGAACAATGATGTTTCAGTCATTCCTGTACCGCCACCCCAGATGGTTGCCAATATGAAGGTGAGTAACATGGAGGCCTTCTGTGTCGGTGAGCCTTGGAATGCGCAATTGATTAACCAGGATGTTGGGTATAGCGCGTTGGTAACTGGAGAATTGTGGAAAGATCACCCAGAGAAAGCCTTGGGTTTACGGCAGGATTGGGTTGATGCAAACCCGAAGGCCGCAAAGTCGGTCTTGATGGCGGTACTGGAGGCACAACAGTGGTGTCAGGATCCAGCAAACGTTGACGAAATGTGTGAAATTGTCTCCCAAGACAAATGGTTTAGGGTGCCAGTGGCGGATATTGTGGAGCGTTCAAAAGGCAATATTGACTATGGCGATGGCCGCGTTGTGACGGATTTCCCCGAAAAAATGAAATTCTGGGCAGATAACGCATCTTTCCCCTACAAGAGCCATGACCTCTGGTTCTTAACGGAGGATATTCGTTGGGGTTATATTCCGGCCAGTACGGATACGACAGCATTGGTAGATCAGGTGAACCGTGCAGATTTATGGCGGGAGGCGGCGATCGCCCTCGGTGTTCCTGAGGCAGAAATTCCATCAACAGATTCCCGTGGGGTAGAGACTTTCTTTGATGGGGTTACCTTTGATCCTGAAAATCCCCAAGCGTACCTCGATAGTCTGCAAATCAAGGCGATTAAGGCATAGGTTTAGGGAACAGATATCACGGACTGAAGTGAAACCATTGCTGATATCTGTTCTTTTTGCAATCTCAATCCAGTTTTTATTAGTTTCCAGGGATTTATTGTGATGGCTAGTTCAACTTTTCCAACCCGTGGACGCAAGGCTAACCCGCTTCAGATGATTCTGCGGCGTTTCCCTTGGCTCCGCAAGATTGCAGCTCCGGTGGTGGCGATCGCCATTTTGTTAGTAATCTGGCAAATTCTCTGTAGCGGCGAAGCGTCCCGTTTACCGAGTCCCATAACAGTGTTACAAGATACCTGGGATCCCCTGATCATCAATCCTTTCTACGACAATGGTGGTGTGGATAAAGGACTGGGTTTACAGATTTTTGCTAGTTTAAAACGGGTGGCGGTGGGCTTTTCCCTCGCTGCCATCGTGGGGATTGGCCTAGGGATTCTCATTGGCGCCAATCGTTTTATGTATGATGCCCTTGATCCTATTTTTCAAGTCTTAAGAACGATCCCCCCCTTGGCCTGGTTGCCAATTTCTTTGGCGGCCCTCAGACAGAGTGAGCCTTCTGCCATCTTCGTGATTTTTATTACGGCGATCTGGCCGATTATTATCAACACCACAGTTGGTGTACAACAGTTGCCCCAGGACTATCGTAATGTAGCGAGGGTACTCAAACTCTCAAAAATTGGCTATTTCTTCAATATTTTGTTTCCTTCGGCAGTGCCCTATATTTTCACTGGCCTGAGAATTGGTATCGGCCTGTCTTGGTTGGCAATTATTGCGGCTGAAATGTTGGTGGGAGGCGTCGGCATTGGCTTCTTTATTTGGGATTCCTATAACAGTTCTCAAATGAGTCAAATTATTCTGGCCCTCGTTTATGTGGGTATTGTCGGCTTGGTGCTCGATCGCCTGGTGGAATTCCTGGCGCGATTTGTGGTTCCCTCTGAACAAAAACATTAAATATCAAGTGCTAGAACTGGTGAAATAGAGACTAAATTTCGCCATCTATTTTTCCCTGCCAAACCTGTTAGCTGGTGACTACGTTATGTCGAATAAATTTGTGGATTTCATTGATGTTGATCACGTTGACAAAATTTTTCCGCTCCCCAATGGCGATCGCTATATTGCCTTAAAAAATATTGACCTCAAAATTCAACAGGGGGAATTTATTTCGCTCATCGGTCACTCTGGCTGCGGTAAATCGACACTCCTCAATATGATTTCGGGGTTGGATTGTCCCACCTTTGGCGGTGTGGTGGTAGAAGGAAAAGAAGTAGCTGGCCCTGGTCCTGACCGGATGGTCGTCTTTCAGAATTATTCCCTCTTGCCTTGGCTCACGGTACGGCAAAACATCGGGCTGGCGGTCAATCAGGTGCTTAAGGATCTGCCCAAGGCAGAGCGACGCCGCATTGTTGATGAAAACATTGAATTAGTCGGTCTAAAACGGGCCGCCAATCGTAAGCCCGGCGCTTTGTCTGGGGGGATGAAACAACGGGTGGCGATCGCCCGTGCCCTAGCCATCAAACCAAAAGTTTTGCTGCTAGATGAACCCTTTGGGGCGTTGGACGCCCTGACACGGGGGAATCTGCAAGAAAAATTAATGGAGATCGTCCAGGAAAAACAAATCACCTGTGTAATGGTCACCCATGATGTGGATGAAGCGCTGTTGCTCTCAGACCGGGTGGTGATGTTGACCACTGGCCCCGAAGCCCACATTGGACAAATTCTAGATGTGCCGATTCCCCGTCCCCGCCATCGGTTAGAGGTGGTCAATCATCCTGATTACTATAATTTGCGCCACGAAATTGTTTATTTCCTCAATCAGCAAAAACGGGTGAAAAAGGTCGGGCAGATCAGTCACGCACCGGAGACGAACAATTTACCCGAAAAAGCGACGGTCAACCTGGGTTATCTCCCCTTAACCGACAGTGCGCCATTTATCGTGGCCCAGGAATTGGGTTTGTTCCAAAAACATGGCATCCAACAGGTCAACCTGATTCAACAGGAGAGCTGGCAGGCGATCGCCGATGGGGTTGCCACGGGGGAGCTGGATGCAGCGCAAATGGTGGCAGGGATGCCCATTGCCATGACCGTCGGTTTAAAAAACAACGTCTCGATCCCAATGGTGAGCGCGATGGTGTTGAGTCGCAATGGCAATGCAATCACCCTTGGTCGGGAATTTCTTGATGCTGGGATCAAAACCCCCCAGGAACTCAAGGCGTATCTCCAACAAACGCCAGATCGGATCCTCACCTTTGGCACAGTGTATCCCGCCTCCATGGAAAATCTGTTGCTGCGCTACTGGTTGGCTTCCGGTGGCATTGACCCCGATCAAGATGTCATTCTAACGACCCTCTCCCCTGGAGAGATGCTAGAAAATCTACAATCCGGGGCGATCGATGGCTTCTGTGTCGGTAACCCGTGGAATTCCCAAGCGGTGGCAGCAGGGCTAGGTTATGTGGTCGCAACGGATCTCGATATTTGGGCGGGGCATCCTGAAAAGGTTTTAGGGGTAAAGGAAACTTGGGTAGAACAGTTCCCGAAAACCCATATCGCCCTCGTTAAAGCGTTGCTCGAAGCCTGCGCCTACTGCGACGATCGCCGCAATCGCCCCGAGATTTTAGGCATGTTAACCCAGCCCAATTATTTAGGTTTTGATCCCCAGATGGCCCAGGCTGGCTTTATCGGCAGCTTCGATCGCGGCGATGGCACTGCGCCTGAAACCTTGCCTCGTTTTCACCAGTTTCACAACGAGCAGGCCAACTTCCCGGCCCGGGGTGAAGGGCTATGGCTGCTCACGCAACTGGCCCGTTGGGGTTATGTGCCCTTCCCGAAAAATTGGGTGGAAATTACCGAGCGAGTGCGCCGCCCTGACCTGTTTGGGGAAGCCTGTCGCCAGTTGGGTTGGCCCGATATCGAAGGCGATCGCCAAACCCTAAAACTGATGGATCAAATGGTCTTTACCGCCGACGATCCGATTGGCTATATCAAGCGCTTCAATATCTATCGGGACTTTATCAGCATTGAAATTCCCCTAGAACAGACTTCTAATGCCGTTCGCTAAAGGGCATTGCCTGGGGATTACCATCCCAACCTCAGGGAGATGCAACCGGATTAAACCCATCGATTCTACTCCAGTAACAACCATGATGACTGCACCTGACACCACCCTCAAAAAAGAAGCCCAAAGCACATTTCTCTCCCTTGAAAATGTCAGTAAAGTTTACCCGACGGCCAAAGGCCCCCTCACCGTTTTAGAAAATGTAAATCTAACAGTCAATGAAGGGGAATTTATCTGCATCATCGGTCACTCTGGCTGCGGTAAATCCACGATGCTCAATATGATCTCAGGGTTTAATCAACCGACCACTGGCACGGTAAAACTCCATGGGGAACCCATTACGGCTCCAGGTCCCGACCGGATGATGGTGTTCCAAAACTACTGCCTGTTGCCGTGGAAAAATGCCCACGACAATGTGGCCCTGGCGGTGAATACAGTCTGCAAGGATCAACCAAAGGCAGAGCGGGAAGCGACCGTCAAAAAATACATGGAGATGGTGGGGTTAACCGAAGCGGCGAAAAAGAAACCCCATCAAATTTCCGGCGGGATGAAACAACGGGTGGCGATCGCCCGCGCCCTGTCCATTCACCCAGAGGTCCTGATTTTGGATGAACCCTTTGGGGCCTTAGATGCAATCACCAAGGAGGAGTTGCAGGAGGAATTACTGCAAATCTGGCGGGAAAATAAAATCACTGTGTTGATGATTACCCACGACATTGACGAGGCGTTATTTCTCGCCGACCGCATTGTCATGATGACCAATGGCCCCAGGGCAAATGTTGGTGAAATTCTCGAGGTGCCCTTCGATCGCCCCCGTAATCGGGAGCAGCTGACGGACGATCCAAAATATATGGAACTGCGGAACTATGCCCTCGATTACCTATATCACCGTTATGCCCATGATGAAGAGGAAGAATTAGAAGACGAAGTTGCCCCCAATCCCCTCTGGAAGGTGGCAGGGATCGTCGGTGGCATTGCGGCGATCGCCTTGGTCGGTTGGGGTCTGTTCCAAACGGTTGCTCCCCGGCCCCAAAGTTCTGGTAATTCGGCGATCGAAGCCGCTCAATAAAGATATCTTTCTCCCTTAGAGGGAATCCGATCACTAGAATCGCTTGATACTCACTAGAAACTCAAGGATAATCAACCCGTCCGTGGGTTGTGATTCCCTGGGTTTTTTTACGAGCCTTTCTAGCATGAATCCTGTCCTGCAATTGGCGATCGCCACCCTGATTTTAGGAACATCCGGCGTCTACATCAAACTGGCTGATCTGTCCCCCTTCGTGATGACATTTTTTCGGGCCGGAATTCCGCTGATCTTTGTCTCAGCCCTATTTCTCTACCGTCGAGAACCGCTTTTTTGGGGAGCCACCCCCTTCCTCTTGCTGATTTCTTTTCTCGACGCTGTGCGGGGACTATGCTACATCATTGGTTTTAGCTATGCCGACCTCAGCAGTGCCGTAGTTATCCTCTATACCTGGCCCCTCTTCACGACTCTCTTTAGCTGGATTTTTCTCAAAGAAGCCATTCCCCGTCGGAACCTTTGGCTATTACCCTGCTTTATCTTGGGGATTGCCGTTATCTATGCCAATAGTGAAATCAACCTTTCTAGTCGCAGCTTTCTGGGCTTGACCAGCGTTCTCATCGCCGCCGTTCTCGTTGCGGCAACGGTGGTGATGTACAAAATAAAAGCTGCCGATTTTTCGGTATATCGCCTAATTTTCTACCAGAATCTTGTGGCTGGGGTCGTTTCCTTTCCTTTTCTTTTGGGAACCTACCCTGGGCCTAATCCCTTCCAATTCACCATGGGGGGCATTTATGGTGTCTCCATTGGCATTATTGGCTTTATGCTATTTTTTTCTGCACTGACAAAGTTACCCGCCTCAACCACCGCTTTGCTGTGCTACCTAGAGATTTTAAGCACGATTTTCTGTGGCATCGTCTTTTTTCAAGAGCAGCTTTCTCCCAACGTCATTCTGGGAGCTGGCCTAATTTTAGGCGCCAGTTTCTGCCTGAAAAAAACCAGTGACATCACTCCCTAGGTAAGCACATCCGCCCCGAGAAGTTTCTGGTATTTGCGCTGGAGTTCCTGCTGCATCAGAGGGTATTGTGACAAGCTGGAATCTTTTTGGAGCAATTGTTCAGCAGCCTGGCGAGCAATTAATAATACCTCTTGATCCTCCGTGAGACTAGCCAGGGCAAAATCTGGCAAGCCTGATTGCTTCGTGCCCAGCACTTCCCCCGGCCCCCGCAGCCGCAGATCCATTTCCGAGATAAAAAAGCCATCGGTAGATTGCTCTAGCACCCGGAGACGGGTTTGGGAGTCGGGATTTTTACTGTTGGTCACCAGCAAACAGTGGGACTGGTGGGAACCCCGACCGACCCGGCCCCGCAACTGGTGCAGTTGGGAAAGGCCAAAGCGTTCGGCATTTTCAATGAGCATCACCGTCGCATTAGGCACATCAACCCCCACTTCGATCACGGTGGTGGAAACAATGATTTGATCTTGGTTATCGCGGAAGGCTGTGAGAGCGCTGTCTTTTTCCTCTGATTTCATGCGCCCATGGAGGATCCCCACATTAAAGCTTTTGAAAACCTGCTCTGATAACCGCTGGTGTTCAGCGACGGCGGCCTTGGCTTCGAGTTTTTCGGATTCTTCGATCAAGGGGAAAATGACATAGGCTTGGCGGCCCTGGGCCACTTCCCGCTTGATCAGTTCATAGGCTTTGTGGCGATCGCCTCCGGGAATAACGCGGGTATCAATGGGTTGGCGACCGGGGGGCAGTTCATCAATTTGACTGACATCTAGATCCCCGTGGAGCGTGAGAGCCAGACTCCGGGGAATGGGGGTCGCGGTCATGGTCAGGACATGGGGCGCTTGCCCCTTCGCCAGCAGTCGGCCCCGCTGTTGGACACCGAAGCGGTGTTGTTCATCGATTACCACCAGACCAAGATTTTGGAACTGCACTGGATCTTCGATTAGGGCATGGGTCCCGACCAGGACTTTGAGTTCCCCCGTTTGCAGTTGGCTGTGGATCTCCCGGCGTTTTTTTGTTTTCGTTGACCCTGTGAGCAGTTCTACGGGCAAATGGAGCAAGTTAAACCAACCGACTAATTTGCGGTAATGTTGCTCGGCAAGGACTTCCGTGGGTGCCATCAAAGCGGCCTGATAGCCAGACTGGATCGCGGCAAGGATCGCAAAGACTGCCACCACCGTTTTTCCGGCCCCCACATCCCCTTGGACAAGGCGATTCATCGGCGTTGACTGGGCCAAATCTGCGAGAATTTCGTTGATCACCCGTTGTTGGGCATTGGTGAGTTGGAAGGGCAGGAGGGCTTCAAAGCGCTTGATCAGCTCCCCCTGGGGGATAAACACGGCACTTTTTTGGCTGGCTTTTTCCTGTTGTCGCCGTTGGAGAAAACCCAGTTGCAGGTAGAAAAATTCATCGAACACCAACCGTTGGCGCGCTCGCTGGAGAATATCGGCATTTTCGGGGAAATGGATATTGGCGATCGCCTCTTTGAGTTTCATCAGCCCATGTTGCTCCCGAAAAGCTGTCGGAAACGGATCCTTGAGCTGCTCAATGGCCGGCAGTGCATTCACAACGACTTTGCGAATCAGATCGGCGGGAACCCCTTCCGTGAGGGGATATACCGGCAGTACCCGGCCAATTTTTAAAGATTTAATATCGGCCCCACTGCTGTCGAGGACCTCAATTTCTGGGTTATCTAGGGTGAGGCCATATTTATTTTTTTTCACCAATCCCGATGCGGCGATCGCCACCCCTGACGGATATTGGCGCTTCATTTTTTCCTGCCAACCCCGATTACTGTAACGACTACCCGCGTAGAAACGACTGAGTTTAATGCGGCCACTGCCATCGCGCAGCCACAGCTCAAAAATATTCAGTTTCTGATTTTTCGGGCTGGTAAAAATACTACAGCGCACCACATAGCCCACTAGGGTCACTGTTTCCCCCGCTTCCAGGTCGGTAATTTTCACCTGCTTGGCGTAGTCGATGTGTTGTCGGGGGTAATAAAATAGCGCGTCCCGCACCGTTTGCAGTCCTAGTTTTGCCAACTGTTCACTGCGTTTTGGCCCTACCCCAGGCAGATACATCAGCGGTTGGTCGAGGGTGATTTTTTGGGTATAGGTCGAACTTTTGGCCGTATTTTCGCGGACGGATTGGGTGCGGGGTAATTTAACTTTCGGCGAGTTTTCGGGCGGTTGTTCCAGTTGCGCCTTGACCTGTTGCAAAAAACTCCTGGCTCCCGCCACCAAGAGCCGCCGTTTAGGGGGGTTTGCGGTAGGATAGTCGGCAAATTTCTGGGCAAATTCCTGCCAGCGTCGTCGTTGATCGGGAGTAATGCCTGGGGGAGGAACCGCCCCAAAACTAAGGCATAGAAATTCACTGAAGCGATGCTGATGGCCCTGGAGATCTTGAAAGCCCCGTTCTGCTTCGATAGACAATGCTTTTTGTAATCGCAGAAAATCTGGTTGATCCATAGCACCACAAACAATAAACCTGGGCCAAACCCCTGCAGATATTAAACCTTATCTTTTTATCCCGTCGTCTGGCAAAGGAAGATCGAGGGCGATCGCCTAAATCTTGTCTCAACCATTTCAAGACTGCCCATTGCAATAGAACCATCGGTTTGACAGCATCGAATTTGAATATTTTGTCTCAAATCTCTATGAAAATGCGACCCTGGAGACTACCGACCAGGATTAGAAAGGCGATCGCCCTTCGCCCAAAAACCCAAAATATTAGATGATGGTTTGTGCTGTCCGTTTCCCTGCTCGATGACCCGTACCCTCTATCTCCACGGCTTTGCCTCCAGTCCCCAGTCTCGTAAAGCGCAGTATTTCGCACAAAATATCCCCGATCTCATTATTCCTGACCTCAACCAAGATGATTTCGGTAGTTTGACCCTTTCTCGGCAACTAGAGCAAATTCAGCCTTGGCTCACGGAACCTTGTTACATCATCGGCTCTAGCCTGGGGGGACTCACCGCCGCCATACTCGCCGAACAATTTCCAGAGCAGGTCAAAAAAATTGTCCTATTAGCGCCTGCTTTTCAATTCACCATCCATTGGCGCCACCGTTTAGGAGAAACGACCCTGACAAGATGGCAAACGGAAACCTACCTCCCAGTTTTTCACTACAGCTATCAACGGGAAATACCACTGCACTACAATTTTTTCCAAGATGCAGAAATATACGCCAATTATGCGTTTAAAAATACAACACCAACGTTGATTCTCCATGGTATTCATGATGAAACAGTGCCTATCCAGGTGAGCGAAAATTATTCTAAAGATCGCCCCTGGACAACTTTCGTTGCCCTCGATAGTGATCACAGCTTAAATGATTGTTTGGCTATTCTTTTGCAAGAAACAAAACAGTTTTTGTTTGGGGGTTAACTGATGCGAATTTTATGTCTTAGCAATGGCCATGGGGAGGATGCGATCGCCGTTCACATTCTCAGTGCAATCCAAGTCCAAAACCCAGAAATCAACCTCGCCGCCCTGCCGATTGTCGGCACAGGTCACGCCTACCAAAAATTAGATATTCCAATTATTGGCCGCACCCAACAAATGCCTTCCGGGGGATTTGTTTATATGGATAATCGACAGTTAATGCGGGACTTAAAGGGGGGATTATTACAGCTCACTTGGCAACAATACAAGGCCGTTAAACGATGGGCAAAGCAAAGAGAAGAAGCATCTCTAATTCTTGCCGTAGGGGATATTGTTCCTCTTATTTTTTCTCGTCTCAGTGGTTGTGACTATGCTTTTATCGGTACCGCAAAATCAGAATACTATTTGCGCGATCGCCAAGGCAATTGGCTCCCGAAAACCTCGGCCCTCGAAAAATGGTTTGGATCCGTTTATTTGCCCTGGGAACGGTGGTTACTCAGTCGCAAAAAATGTGTGGCCGTGTATCCGCGCGATCGCCTGACCACAGATATTTTAAAAACCTACAAAATTCCAGCGGTAAATTTGGGGAATCCGATGATGGATGGCCTCGAACCCCCTCCAAATTTGTCCCAGATGGAAAAGGAAAGCCTAACCTTTATTTTATTGCCCGGTTCCCGCCCGCCAGAAGCGCTGGAAAATTGGCAAAAAATCCTCCGGGCAGTTCAGTTGCTCGTCGAAAAATATCAGGCGGTGAACTTTATTGCGGCGATCGCCCCCAGTCTTGATCCGACGGAATTCCTCACATTTCTGCCCCCGTTGGGTTGGCAAGCAACCAACTCTAAGCCCCCTGAACTCACTTTTGGTGATTCGGAAGCCCAGGTTTTCCAGCAACGAAAAGCCCGACTTGCCTTTACCCAATATCATTACGCTGAAAGCTTACATGCTGCCGATTTCGCGATCGCCATGGCAGGTACAGCAACGGAACAATTTGTTGGTCTAGGCAAACCTGCCTTAACGATCATGGGCACTGGCCCCCAATTTACCCCGGCTTTTGCCGAGGCCCAAACCCGCCTCCTGGGAGAATCAGTTGTTCTTTGTCCCAGCCCCAGTGCAGTGCCAGAAAAAGTAGATTTTCTACTAAGTCATCCTGATTTACTCCAGGCGATCGCCACCAATGGCCGAGAACGCATGGGCACCGCTGGAGCTGCCCAGCGCATCGCTGCCCATCTCTTGCGATGGTTTTGTTGAAATAATTGCAAATAAATACTTAAAGCGGTTGCAAACAGGGAAAAGTATTTTGTTCCTGGAGCTCCTGGAGGAACAGCGCCACTTTTTCCCGAGGTAGCTGCTGCAGACGAGCCAGGAGTATTTCCCCCTGTTGAATAAAGCCTAAAATATCCAGCCCACCATACTCTGCTTCATCTGTCTGGCGGAGGCGGCGTAATCCCTCCCCGACTAGAATCGTGGCCCCCTTTAAGTTGTGGTTGCCTAGATGATAGCAACCCACTGCAATCTGTAAAATTCCCTGATACAGAGACTTTTCCGGCTCCATGGCTTCAAACCACAGAGCCTCGAGGGTGTCATGGCAAGCATAAAATTGTTGCGTATTTAGTTGCTCGACGCCCACAAAAAAAGCCTCTGGAATTGCCATCATCTCTACCCTTTCATGCTGGCTGCAACTTCTTTGATATAGTCCAGTTCGATTTCCTGCTTATCCCCTGCAAAGTCATTGTCTTCGGTGATAAAGAGCATGCAGTGACAATCGTTGCGCTCCCGCATCGGCACACAGGGACAGTTCCAGAACGCATTTTCCACCTCTGCTTTTTTGTCTTCGTAGTGGCGGCAAGGACAGAGGGGTGCGCCTAATTCTTCTTTGTGCTTGGCCAGGCCCTCAATCACCACTGCGGTCACGGAAGGATCGACGCAGAAATAGGTGCCTGTGCGCTGGGCATACTTTTCAGCGAAGTTTTTCATCAGCTCTAGGGCCTTATCAGAAGCGTTGTTCTCGGCAGTCATCGCAGTATTGGTTTTCTTTATGGGACTGTTTATACGATAGTACGCTTTTGTTAATTTCCTCAAGCGCTTCGCCCCCAGCCTAAGGAAACTCCGCTAGCATTGGGGCAGTCATATTTTATAGTTGGCGATCGCCTCTGCTCGATCCCCTCAAAAGCTGATTTAAAGAATCATCTTGGGGCTTAGATGAATCGGTCCAGAGGTTGCCACCTTTGATGTTGTGAGGTTCAAATCATGACTGGTCTAATTATTTTCGGAGCCTATGCTCTGGTGCTGAGCTGGGTATTTTATTACCTAAATCAGCCCTATGGTCGCCATTGGTGGCTCAAAATCACAACGGCCAAACCTTTTTGTGTGTACTACTTTGGCCCTTTTGTGAGCGAAAAAAATGCCCGCGCCCATCTTCCTGGTTATCAAGCGGATTTAGAACAGGAGCGGGCCCAAATCACCCAAATTGTCCTCAACCAGATGATGCCACCTGCCCAGTTAACCATCTGCCCCGAGGATATTTGAGGGCCTTCTTTGCACCGGTCTGAAAAAGAAATTGAGCTAATGGCTATAGCCGCGCCAAACTCCCACTAAAATTCCCTGCAACTCAACATTGATCGCTTCGGTTTTAATCGGTTTGTATTTAGGGTTAGCCGGCTTGAGCATAACGGTGCTCCCTTCCCGGTGGAAATGCTTGAGAGTCGTACCATCTCCATCAACCCGAGCCGCAACGATCGCCCCATCTTTGATCCTATCTGGATCGGCTACTTTTTGCATAATGGCGTAGTCTCCCTCGGTGATCAAAGCTTCGATCATGCTATCCCCAGTGACCTTGAGGGCATAGCAATTGGGCTGAGTCAAAAGCAGATTGAGTGTCAGAATTTCGCTTTGATCATCGGTAAAGGGCTCCACCAGTCCCCCGGCTGTAATGGTGCCGAGGATCGGCAATCCTTCTGGCTGACGGGACTGCAGAATTTTGAGGGTGCGGGCTTTCCCATCAATCCAGTCGATGTATTTTTTCTTACGTAGACGTTCGAGGCGGCTTTGGATTGGTGCTGGCGATCGCAGGTTCATCGCGACCATCATCTGACGAATGGAGGGGGCGTGTTGATTGGTATGAATGTATTGCACAAGCCAATCATAGAGTTCTTTCTGGGCGATGGTGAGTTTTTCCATGGTTCAAGACAGGGGAGATATTATGGGCTTTGGGGTTTTGCCATAATTTGGGTTATGACAGCAGCGTTTTTTTATATTTGCTTGAATTTAGCTTGTGTAAAAACAGATGATCTTAAGATGATTTGTACTAAATTATCTCTTGAATGGCAACAATTGTGACGAAAGTCTGTAATATTTTTTGAACTTTATTGATGCTTGTTTGTTTCCAAAACCTGGCACAGGGATCCCCATACTTTAGGGTTTCCAGGAGCAAAAATGACTGAATATATCCATGGTTATGATCCAGAGGAGCAAGGACGCCTCGTAGATCAAGCGCGCTTTTGGGGCGATCGCCTCTTGCTCAAAGACCTTGATTTTCAAGCCGACGCCAAAATTTTGGACATTGGCTGCGGTGTTGGTGCTGTTCTGGGGATTATCAGCGAAAAATTTCCGACTCTAACCTTTGCCGGCATTGATCACCAACCCCGTCAAATCGCCTATGCCACAGAATATTTAACAAGCCTTGGCCTAAATCATGATCTCCGTGAAGGGAATGCTTACCATCTACCCTGGGCAGAAAATACCTTTGACTTTGCCCTGACAGTGTGGCTGCTGGAACATGTGCCTAATCCGGCGGGGATTATCACCGAAGCACAGCGGGTCCTACGGCCAGGGGGCAAAATTTGCCTGACGGAAACAGATTATCAAAATCTTTTGATTCATCCACTCCACCCGGATTTTGAGTATTTCCAGCAAGCTCTCTGTGAATTGTTCCAAGCTGCCGGCGGCAATCCCTATGTGGGCCGCAGTTTGGGTGCCTATTTAGAACAGGCCGGATTTGTCCGGGTCAATAATGAGGCGATCGCTGTTCACCATTGGCACAATGCCCACAATCAAGACCTCCAGGGATTAGTGAATCACCTTGATACCTGGTTGAAGCTGATGATCCCGCAAATGGTCGAAAAACTAAACAAAGACCAAACCCGCCTCGAAAACGGCTTAAGGCATTTCCGTTCTATTCCCGACGATCCTGGTGGTGCAATCACCCTAACTATCTATCGGGCCACGGGCATTAAACCCAAGCTGTAAGCTACCCAATGCTAGCTCTCCGAGTGCGGTGCGGGCCTCTTCCCCAACAGATAGATACCAAGGCAAAAAAGCCCCCTGAATCAGGGGGCGGAAAATTAAAATTCCAGGGCGTTATGTAATTAGGCTCGGTATTTAATTAGGCCGGGTTCGCCGCAGAAGGACTTTTTTCGATCACCTGATCAATCAGGCCATAATCTCTGGCTTCGGCGGCAGACATAAAGAAATCGCGGTCCGTGTCCACTTCAATTTTCTCTAAAGGTTGCCCCGTGTGGTCTGCCAAATGTTGGTTTAATTTCCCCTTGAGATACAAAATTTCCTTCGCTTGGATTTCGATATCTGTCGCCTGACCCTGGGCGCCCCCGAGGGGTTGGTGGATCATGATGCGAGAGTTGGGCAGACTCATGCGTTTCCCTTTGGCCCCAGCGCTGAGGAGAAAAGCCCCCATACTGGCTGCAAGACCGATACAGATGGTGCAGACATCTGGACGGACTTGGTTCATCGTATCGAAGATCCCCATCCCGGCTGATACAGAACCCCCAGGTGAGTTGATGTAGAGGTAAATATCTTTTTCTGGGTCGTCGGCTTCAAGGAACAGTAGCTGGGCCACGATGAGGTTGGCAATTTCGTCGTTGACCTGGGTACCGAGAAAAACGATGCGTTCCCGGAGCAAGCGAGAGTAAATATCAAAGGCACGTTCGCCCCGACCAGAACTTTCGATAACGGTTGGAATCATGGGGTCTGTAAGCTCGTTGTTGGTTATGTCTTATTTGTTTGATTGTAATGGATTCAGTTGACAGCGGCGGCGTTGTGACTAGCTGAAGATCACTTTTTCAAGCTCTACCAAGGCTGTTTCAAGGTCATCGTTGATGATTTCGTGGTCAAATTCGTGACTCATGGCTAGTTCTTCTTGGGCCCTGGCTAATCGTTTGGCGATCGCCACCTCCGAATCATTCCCCCGGCCCCGCAACCGCTCTTCTAATTCCGTAAAAGACGGAGGCAAGATAAAAATTCTGAGGGCTTCTGGATAAATCTTTTTCACAAAGTTAGCGCCCACCACTTCGATTTCCAAGAGAACGAAGTTACCTTGATTGACCTGGGTTTCTACGGGGGGGAGGGGTGTACCGTAATAATTCCCTGCATACTCAGCCCACTCTAATAGTTCCCCAGCCGCGATCATCCCTTCAAACTGTTCCCGAGTCTTAAAAAAATAGTCCTGCCCATCCACTTCTCCAGCTCGGGGTTGGCGAGTCGTTGCAGAGATTGATAGAAACAGATTCTGATGACGTGGCAACAGGGAGCGAACCAAAGTTCCTTTACCAACGCCGCTTGGCCCTGTGAGGACAATGAGTTTTCCTGGAGTGGTCATGGGTTCAGGCTGCAGTAGAAAAAAGTCGCCCGACCTTACACCTTTGGCATCGGCATCGTCATATCTTTTTGGACAACAAAGCGATGGGCCACGGTTTCTGGTTGGATCGCTGATAGTACCACATGACTGGAGTCTGTAATAATCACAGCCCGGGTTCGTCTGCCGTAGGTTGCATCAATCAACTGGCCACGATCACGGGCATCACTAATAATTCGTTTAATAGGTGCTGACTCAGGGCTGACAATGGCGATGACTCGATTCGCAGAGACAATGTTACCGAAACCGATGTTAATGAGCTGTATTTCCATAGGTCACTTTAGCTTTTACTCGCAGTTGCCAGTAAAAGGACAAGGGGTTATTGAGCGCTTCCGCTTTAGATCCAATGGTAGCGAGAAAAAATAGGAGATACAACGATTTAGGGGCAAAAATAATATAAATTTCTTAATTTTTCCTGGGTTTGCTCATGGGATGAAAAAATTCGCCTCTCCTAAAGCCGATGGGCCATCCTTACTCGAGATTACGAAGATTTATTACGGATTTTCTTGGCTGATCGGAGGCTGTATTGCCCTAAAAATCCCTTGCCAAGATTTTAATCGGCCTATTTCTTTCGCTCCCCTATGGGCTCAACTTTGACTGCCCTAGGCCGAACCCTTGACCTGCAGGCTCATTAGGGCCTCGGGGATTATTTGGTGCGTGGATTTGTTATCAAACCCGCATGGCTGCAAGTCTTTATTCGTCGCCTAGCCGGGTTCACCCCAAAAGATCATTGCCAATCTAGGGACGGATAGCAGTGGACAATGCTACCGGCAGACGCCCAGATTTCGGTGGTGCGAGACGAGCAACTGAGCCAGAGTTTCGACCAATCACCGTGTGAGGCGATCGCCCATCCTGACTCTGGTTCACGGCAAAAAGATCTCCCTGGAACAACGCCAAAAAATATCATCAGAAAAATTCCATAAACCCTTAAGTAAAAGCAAAACTGAATTGATTACAATGAATGACAACCGCTCAAGATTCGGTCAAGTCAGCCTCTCCCAGGGATCGATACAAAAACCTTAAACTCGAAAATTTTGTATTGTCACATCCGCGGTGTTGCCCAGAGATTGGCCATGGAAGTTTTTGCGGTACTGCCCAACCCGCAGCTCCTCGCAAAAAAAGACTCGACCTTGACCCCATCCGAATCGGATTCACTTAAGCCGCTCCTCTCCGCCTTCCCCCCCTTCGCCTGAAGATTTCCATGAAAAAGATCCCTCTGTGCTTACCGCTCGGCTCAAAAACTGTTTTTAAGGGTGTTTTAGGGCCGTTGTCCGTTTTTGGTTTGTTGCTTATGCCGACTATTTTTCAGCCAGCGGTCGCCGCCATGGAAGATAGTCCCAAAGCCGTGGTTGATGAAATGTGGCAAATTGTCTATTCCGAATCTGTAGCTAAGGATTTTGAACCAGAAGCTTGGCTCAAACTTCGGGAAGAACTCTTGAGCCAGAACTATGACAGCTATGAGGGTGCTTACCGCCAAATTCGCAATGCCCTCAGAACCTTGGGCGATCCCTATACACGCTTTCTCGATCCACGGGAGTTCGAAACCCTCACTAGTCAGACCACAGGGGAATTATCTGGCATCGGGATCCGTATGGAGATTAATGGCGACACCGGAACCTTGACAGTCGTCGATGTTTTGCCCGAATCCCCAGCGGCAATGGCAGGCCTCCAAACCGGAGACCAAATTATTCAAATTGATAATCAAGTGACGGCCCTATTAACTCTGGAGCAGTCTTCGGAGCTTATTCGCGGCATGGAAGGGACTGCGGTTAATTTAAAAATTCGCCGCGACGATCGCCAACCACTGCAAGATTTAGCGATTACCCGCGCCAAAATTGCCCTAGAAACGGTGAATTATCAGGTACAGACGATTGGTACCGACAAAATCGGCTATATCCGTCTAGATGAATTTAGCAGCCACGCTGCTGAGCAGATGCACAGCGCGATCCAAGAGCTCGAAACCGCCGGTGTGACTGGTTTTATTCTGGACTTACGCGGCAATCCTGGGGGGCTGCTCTACTCCAGTGTTGATATTGCGCGGATGTGGATGGAAGAAGGGGCAATTGTGCGGACTGTTGATCGACAGGGGGGCGATCGCCAATTTAGTGCAAATAAAACAGCGATTACCGATCTTCCCCTGGCGGTTCTGGTGGATGAAAACTCTGCCAGTGCCAGCGAAATCCTCGCCGCAGCTCTCAAGGATAATCGACGGGCCACCCTGGTGGGGACACGTACCTACGGTAAGGGGACTGTACAATCGGTCCATGAGCTTTCCAATGGCTCTGGTTTGGCGGTAACCATCGCTCGTTACTACCCCCCCAGTGGCTTGAGCATTAACCTCAATGGTGTAAACCCCGATGTCACGGTCGAACTCAATGATGAGCAGTTTACCCAGTTGCGTCTCAACCCCAGTTTGATCGGGACAAGCGCCGATCCCCAGTTTCTGAAAGCGGTGAATATTCTTCAGAATCAGCGTTTGAGTGACATGGGCGATCGCCAATCTCCCTTGAATGCGAGATCTGCGAGTGCCATCGCCAACTAGCGCATTTTGTGATCCCGATCGCCTACAGTTGTTTTGCCGTAGATGAGTAGCTCAAAAACATTTGTTACAATCATTTACAATGCAATCCATTTCACCGTAGGCGATCGCATCGGATAAACTATGCCATACCAGACTCGCACCCCCGCGACCCCAGTCACCGAGCCAAATCCCCTGGCGTCCGAAACATGGCGTTACAATCCTGAGGCGATCGAAGCTCGGTATAAAAATGAGCCCTTTGCCGTTTTGGGGCGCCTCCTCACAATCATCACCAGTTTTAGTAGTCTCCTGATCAATATCTGGTGGGCCAAGGCGATCGGCACCAATAAAAATCCCAAAACCCAAAAACAACAAGCGGACCAACTAAAGCGAATCCTCACGAAGCTCGGCCCCACCTACATCAAAATCGGCCAAGCCCTCTCCACTCGCCCCGACCTTGTCCCCCCCGTTTATCTCTCAGAACTCACCAGCCTACAAGACCAATTGCCTTCTTTCCCGAATGCGATCGCCTTCCGCTTTATCGAAGAAGAATTGGGCCAACCCCCAGAAGAAATTTATGCCGAGATTTCAGACCATCCCCTCGCGGCCGCATCCCTCGGCCAAGTGTACCAAGCGCGTCTAAAAACCGGCGAAAAAGTTGCCGTCAAAGTCCAACGCCCCGACCTCCAACAACGGATTAACCTAGATATCTTCATCATGCGGCGCATCGCCCGCTGGCTCCAGAACAACATCAAGCAAGTCCGCTCCGATCTCATTGGGATTACCGACGAATTTGCCGCCCGCATTTTTGAAGAAATGAATTATTCCCAAGAAGGGCGTAACGCTGAACGGTTTCAGCAATGCTACGGCGGCATGAAAGAAATCTATGTCCCCAAAATTTACTGGGAGTACACAGGGACAAGAGTCCTCACGATGGAATGGCTCGATGGCACTAAGCTCACCAACCTCAAAGAAGTTGCTGCAAAAGGCATCGATGCAACTCACCTGGTAGAAGTAGGGGTAGAATGCTCTCTCCGACAATTATTAGAATTTGGCTTTTTCCACGCCGATCCCCACCCCGGCAACCTATTAGCCCTCGATGACGGCCGCCTTGCCTACCTAGATTTCGGCATGATGAGCACCATCGAGCCCTACCAACGCTATGGACTGATCGAAGCCGTTGTTCACCTCGTGAATCGAGATTTTGAGTCCCTTGCCCATGACTACGTTAAACTCGACTTTCTCAAGCCAGACACAGATTTAACCCCCATCATTCCGGCCCTGAGTACTGTTTTTAACAATGCCCTAGGGGCCAGTGTCGCCGAGTTGAATTTTAAAAGTATCACCGACCAAATGTCGGGAATTATGTATGAATTTCCCTTTAAAGTACCTGCCTACTATGCCTTAATCATCCGTTCGATGGTGACCCTCGAAGGGATCGCCATTGGGGTTGATCCCGAATTTAAAGTCCTCAGTAAAGCTTATCCTTACGTCGCGAAGCGATTGTTGACAGACAACTCGCCAGAATTGCGCCATTCTCTCAAAGACTTGTTGTTCAAAGATGGGAGTTTTCGGTGGAATCGTTTGGAAAATCTGCTGAATAACGCTAAAGATTCGGCAGAATACGACCTTAAAGGGGCTGTTAACCAAGGTATCGACTATATCTTTTCAGAGCGGGGGGAATTTATCCGTGAACGCCTCGCTGAAGAAATTATTCAATCGGTGGATGTTCTAGGACGCAACACATTCCAGAACATCACAAGCCTATTGCAGGAACAACTGGGCCAAAAGCCAATCCAAAGTCGTTCTGGGACAATGGGAGCGGAAGACCGCGCTAATTTGGTCCATATTCAAAATATCTGGCGTATCTTGCAGGAAACGCCGGACTTTGACCCAATGTTTATTCTGCCCCTCATTCCGAAAGTGCTGATGAAACCAGAAACCCAGCAACTGGGTCAAAAAATCGCAGAGGGTTTGTTACAACGGGTGGCAGCTCGCTTCATTCGCAACGTGTTGTTAGCAGACCAGCCGTCAGGAAATAAAAGCACTGCCCATGAGGTAATGCGTTATCCGGGGCCCTTGCCTTTGCCAAAGTCTGCACTGCGATAATCCGAGGAGCGTTTGCAAAAAAGTCTTTTATTTAGTTCCTTAGAACTGAATAAAATCCAGAAAGCGCAATTGTTTTAGGGTATTCTCCTAGCGACTTAAAATTAATCTATAATTTCTCCTAACGAACATGACACTGCAGACCAAACCCTACCAACCTCTTTTATTGCGCGTTCTACACGGTTTAGTCGCCTGTCTGGTGCTGTTGGCATTGGGTACAGGTTTTTGGGTCTATGATCTCTATGATGGGCGTTGGGGTGCTCTGGGCTTGCCTGAAATGGGCGATATGCAAGGAATCCATGGCACGATCGCCGTCACATTCTTTCTTCTATTGCCTTTATTTGCCTTGTATAGTTTTCGCTTGGGCGATCGCCGTTTGTTGCAACCCAACTCCCTGGGTCAATTGGCCATGGTGGGGAAACCGGCGGGGTGGGTCGCGCTCCATCGTTTAGCCAATACAGCGATGCTTTTGGCAGCAACTTTCGCGGTGGTCACCGGCCGAATGATGAAGGAAGAATGGCTCCCAGCGGGGGAAATTGACCACAAAGCCTATGTGATGCACCTTGTGGCTTGGGTCGTTATGCTTGGGGCCGTTGCTTTACATCTATTGTTGGGGGTAAAGGTTGGCGGTGTTCCCCTTTTAACTTCCATGGTGAGTGTGGTTTGGCGGGAAGGCGATCGCCCCCAACAATGGCTCAAGAGCTTCAAGAAAAAACAGAACACCGGAGTATTGCAAGTC
Organism: Picosynechococcus sp. NKBG15041c; assembly: GCF_055380235.1. Lineage (NCBI taxonomy): Bacteria > Bacillati > Cyanobacteriota > Cyanophyceae > Chroococcales > Geminocystaceae > Picosynechococcus > Picosynechococcus sp. NKBG15041c. Next base: position 2,205,946 of record NZ_AP040363.1, on the reverse strand, counting down.
TTAGAAATTTTCGTTGCTGGGGGAATTCTCTTCGCTCTGGTGGTGCCTTTATTTGCCTGATAAATCTAAGCGACAGTTCATCATTATCGTCTTAGAGGTCCGAGATCCTCCCCTAGTATCTTCAAGGAAATTTCAAGGGGAGGATGTCGTCATCTTACATTTTTGAAACGCACTAAAAATAGGAATGCCCCCAGGTTTGGGTAAAGGTAATTTCTGTTAGAGGCTTACGGCTGCGGGGACCTTCTTCCCGTTCTCGGAGAGCCTCTGGGAGGGTCGTAGGATCGCCGGGATAACCAATTGCCACCGCTGCGGCGGGCTCAAAGCCTGTGGGGATTTGGTAAACCGTGCGGGCTTTTTCTTTATCAAAACCACCCATTTGACGGACTCGCAGACCCATGGATTCTGCTTGAATCGTCAAATTACCCAAGGCTTGGCCCACATCATACATTCCGTAGGGATTCGGGTTATCATTGCGGGTAAAGTTCGATTTGCCCACAGAAATCATCAAAATATAGGCATTTTTCGCCCAAGCTTGGTTTGTTTCCACGAGGCAGTCTAACATTTTGCCATAGGCAACAGGGTCAGCTTTTGTAGCAATCAAGAATCGCCAAGGCTGTTCATTAAAGCAAGAAGAAGCCCAACGAGCGGCTTCTAAAAGGCTGCCGATTTTGTCTGTTTCCACGGGGCGATCGCCAGCGAAGGCCAGGGTGCTAAACCGTTGACGGAGGAGAGGATGAATTGGATATTGGGTGTGAGCGAGTTTTTCCATGGGATCTAAGACAAAATAGTGAGCAAAGGAAAACAAAATTCCAGCTTTAGGATAACGACTTTTTGGGATGTTTGTAGCTTGAAACTTATCTGGGCTAGTTAGTTATGGTTGCGTCTTCCCCTAAACCAGCGGGTCAAAATGTACGTCGTTTGGCTTTCCAGCGTCGGGTCCAATCTTGGCGGGCTTTTGGGGCAGCAGTGGGGCTGCCGATTTTGGTGGTGTTTATGTTTCCTGTTTTGGCGATTGGCCTGGGGTTTATTGCGGCCATTGTGATCGTGGCGATCGCCGCCTTTGGCGCCTTAGGATTTATTTTTCGGGGTTTAGATCTCTGGCAAGCCGCTAACCGAGCTGTGCAGGGGGCTAGGGCTGAGGAAAAAGTTGCAGAAATTTTGAAAGAATTAGAACCCAAGGGCTGGGCTTTTGAATACGGGATGCGCCTAGACCATGGCCTCGGGGATGCCGATGTGATTTGTGTTTCGCCCCAACAAAAAACCTATGTGATTGATGTGAAATCCCATAAAGGGACTATTATTTTTCAAGATCATCGCCTCTGCCGCCGAATGGGACGGACGATTTACCCTTTTAAAAAGGATTTTTTGCAAATTGTGATGAAACAAGCACTCCAGGTGCGAGAACGGAAGAAACTAGACTTTGTCACACCCCTGCTGGTTTTCACGAGAGCACAGTTAGCGGTTTCCCACAAAAAAATTCGGGGTGTTTATGTGATTGCCCAGGCAGATTTAGTGACAAAGTTACAGGAACTCGGCTAATCCTGTTGGCAAGATAAACCCTCTCTGCGACCACGGCTAAAGCTTGTGCCTCAGCGAGCAAAAACTGGAAACAATTTCCCCTGTTTTATATTCAGGAAACATATCCCCTGGCCTCAAAACCCATATGTCGTCCCACTGTTTTCAACTGTCTATTTTGGCCCTGAACGATCATCAGTATCAACTGCAGTTGGAATTGGCGATCGCCTTGGATGCGGAACCGACCCTCGCGGTTGTCACTTGGCAACCGGAGCAATGGCTTGCCACTTGGGGCGACTACCCCTTAGAAACCTGGGGCGACATTTTATTCGAGGCTCTATTTGTGGGGGATATCCGGGACCAATGGGAAGATACTCTGGCGATCGCCCAAACCGATCATCTACCCATTCAAGTAACCTTGGCTTTGCCACCGGGGATTTTGTGGTTTCTCCCCTGGGAAGCGATGTTCATGGGGGCCGAATATGAGCATGTACAATTTTTACGCCGCCAGCTCCCGGAATATGACCAGGCCGCCCCAACCAAAACTAACCAACAAAATCTAGACATGGATTTGCCTTGGCTCACTAGGGTTGATCCCGATCCGGAGGAAGATTTGACATTTATCCAGGATATTTTTGCCAATGTACCGGATAAAACTTTCTTTGTGACTCCAGAATCATCTTCTCTTCCGGTCAGTAAACCAGCCGTAGCGCCAGAACGCAAAGTTTTGAGCCGCCGCACTTCTATTCTGGGTTTCGGTTTAATTTTGGCGATCGCCACAGGGGGAATTCTGCTCGGGCAACATTTACAGCGGTCTGTCCCCGAGGAATTAGATCCCAGTGCTAGCCCTGGCATTGTTCGGCTCACGAATACGGCCCTCAAAAATACAGAAAGCACAGAATTAGCGGCGCTTTTGGAGACAGAAATGGCTCAGGCCAATTGGGGAAATGTCCAAACGGTGGTTGAGATACTGTTAGATCGCGGTGCTTTTACTGCGGTTGAGCCATTCTTGTTTGGTGGGGCGATCACCTCGGACAATGCCAATGCCACCATTGCTTTTTTGCGGGGCCGCTATCTTTGGCAAACGACCTTAGGCTCAACGGGGACTGGTGTGGCCATGGCTACCTCCGAGATGGCGATCGCCCCAGCCCAAGCCCAGTGGGAAAGGGGACTGACCTATCAGCCTAATAATCCAGAAAGCTTGATGGCCTTGGGTTTTGCCCATTATGTCCGGGGGGAATATGAAATCGCCAATGAATATTGGTATCGTGCCCTCTCCGCACCACCTTCTCTGGCCCTGCCGCCGCCGGCCCAAGCACAAATTTATGCAGGTCTTGCCCTCGGGATGTATCAAATCGCTCAAACCCAAGGTGACCCTGAGCAAGAAATTTTTTTCGGGAAAGCCCAAAAGTTGCGAGCGATCGCCCTTGACCTTGATCCGACTCACCTCCAACCCCAAGTTCTCAAAGGACAGTGGCTCTGGAATGCTGAGGCGATCGCCACTTGGCAAAATCTTCTCACCCTAGCGCCAGAGGGCTAGTTGGCTTAAAAATCTTTCTTACGAGAAAAGAGAAGATTGCCCCCCTGCAAGCTTCTTGCTTAGGGAAATGTGCTTGTTCAAGTTTTGGAAAAACCTTGCAAACCATTACGGCTTAATGATTTCCCCATCGGACGGGCCGGACTTGGGAGACAATAGAGGCAAATAAATCCCACGATAACAATCCCGTTATGTCCGAACAAAACATTGAATCAATCCTCCAGGAGCAACGCCTCTTTTCTCCGAGCGCAGCATTTTCGGCCCAGGCCCAAATCAGTAATTTGGAGCAATACCAAGCTCTCTATGACCGGGCAAAAAATGACCCCGAAGGTTTTTGGGGTGAACTGGCCGAACAAGAATTAGAGTGGTTTGAAAAATGGGACAAAGTACTTGATTGGCAGCCCCCCTTCGCGAAATGGTTTGTTAACGGCAAGCTCAATATTTCCCATAACTGTCTCGATCGCCACCTAAAGACCTGGCGCAAAAACAAAGCAGCCTTGATCTGGGAGGGGGAACCTGGTGACTCTCGCACCCTCACCTATGGCCAGCTCCACCGGGAAGTGTGCCAGTTCGCCAATGCCATGAAAAAACTAGGCGTTAAAAAAGGCGATCGCGTGGGCATCTATATGCCGATGATCCCCGAAGCGGTAGTTGCCCTGCTTGCCTGTGCCCGCATTGGCGCGCCCCACACCGTGATCTTTGGGGGCTTTAGCGCCGAAGCCCTCCGCAGTCGCCTCGAAGATGCCGAAGCGAAACTGGTGATCACCGCCGATGGGGGTTTCCGGAAAGATAAAGCCGTTGCTCTCAAGGAGCATGTGGATGAGGCGATCGCCGACCACCATGTCCCCAGTGTCGAAAACGTCCTCGTGGTTCAACGCACCAAGGAGCCTGTCCAGATGGAAGCTGGCCGCGACCATTGGTGGCACGATTTACAAAAAGAAGTCTCCGCTGACTGCCCCGCCGAGCCGATGGATGCCGAAGATATGCTCTTTATCCTCTACACCAGCGGCACCACCGGCAAACCCAAGGGCGTTGTCCACACCACGGGTGGTTACAATCTCTACACCCACATGACCACCAAGTGGATTTTTGATCTCAAAGATGACGATATTTACTGGTGTGGCGCCGATGTGGGCTGGATCACCGGTCACAGTTACATTACCTATGGCCCCCTTTCCAATGGTGCTACGGTGCTGATGTATGAAGGGGCACCCCGGGCTTCCAATCCCGGTTGCTATTGGGAAGTGATCGAAAAATATGGCGTCACCATTTTCTATACTGCCCCTACGGCAATCCGGGCCTTTATCAAAATGGGCGAAGAAATCCCCAACAAATATGACATGAGCTCCCTACGCCTTTTGGGAACCGTCGGTGAACCGATTAACCCCGAAGCTTGGATGTGGTATCACCGGGTCATTGGGAAAGAGAACTGTCCCATCGTTGATACTTGGTGGCAGACCGAAACGGGCGGGGTGATGATTACGCCGCTCCCTGGGGCAACACCGACGAAACCGGGCTCCGCAACGCTACCGTTCCCCGGTATTGTCGCGGAAGTAGTGGATCTCGACGGCAATGCTGTGGGCGCCAATGAGGGCGGTTATCTCGTGGTGAAACAGCCCTGGCCTGGTATGATGCGCACCGTCTATGGCAACCCTGAGCGCTTCCGCTCCACCTATTGGGAGCACATCGCCCCGAAGGATGGCCAGTATCTCTACTTTGCGGGAGATGGGGCACGGCAGGATGAAGATGGCTATTTCTGGATTATGGGGCGCGTCGATGATGTACTGAATGTGTCCGGTCACCGCCTCGGCACCATGGAAGTGGAATCGGCCCTTGTCTCTCACCCTGCCGTTGCGGAAGCGGCGGTGGTCGGCAAGCCTGATCCGATTAAAGGGGAAGATGTATTTGCCTTCGTCACCCTAGAGGGAACCTACAGCCCCAGCGATGACCTAGTGGCAGAATTAAAGGCCCATGTGGTCAAAGAAATTGGGGCGATCGCCCGACCGGGAGAAATTCGCTTTGCCGATGTCATGCCCAAAACCCGATCTGGAAAAATCATGCGTCGTCTATTGCGGAACCTCGCCGCTGGCCAGGAAATTGTCGGTGACACTTCAACCCTCGAAGACCGTAGCGTCCTCGACCAGCTCCGTGGCTAATGCTCCCTTGGGGACACTCCCCTAGCCCCTCCTGTGGAAGATGACAGAAAAAGGTTTCCCCCTGGGGGAGTTAGAGGGGGGTCTCCCCTCCCTTTTTTCCCCAAGGAGAAATTAAAGGAGAATGACTAATTGGTAGGGATAAACGCAAAGCGTCCCTGCTGACCCGATTCATCCATTTCGATTTGGGCCACGAAAAACTGCTGCTGGATGATGTCGCCTTCGGCGGTAAAAGAAATATCTCCCAGGGGTGTGGTGTAGGTTCCCGCGAAAATCTCATCCCGCAGTTGTCGGCGCAGATCTGCGAGGGAAAGGGTATCTAAAGGCGTTTTGGCATCCAAACTCCGGAGGGCTTCCACAAAGACTTGAATGGCGGTAAATGCCTGGGCGCTAAATTGGGGGGGGTCCTTTTGATTTTTCTCAAAATAGGCTTCCCGGAAAGCGCGGTTAATGTCATTATCCAGGTCGGCACTGTAGGCTTGGGCCACCAAGACCCCATCACATTGGGCTTGGCAAACCGGGAAAATATTCGAGGTGTTCAGGCCATTACCGCCGACAATTAAGCCGCCATAACCCAATTCCCGTAACTGTTTGACCAAATTACCAGCATCGGCGGCTAAGCCAGAAATAATCACCAAATCAGGTTGAGCATTGATCGCTGCGGTAGCCTGGGCTTGGAAATCAGTATCCGTGGTCTGAAATCTTTGCACCGTGACAATTTCAAGGTTGAGGTCTCGGGCCGCCGCTTGGAAAATTTCAGTTTCTGAATTGCTGTAGGCATCGTTTTGGGCATAAAGCACTGCCACCCGCTGCAGATCAGGATTCAAAGTCAGGGCATAGGCTAGGGCATTGGGGGCAACGACAGAAACCGGGGCAGAGACGCGGCCCGTAAATTCTCCGATTTGGGGGATCCCTTCGGCAGTATTAGACGGGCCAAGTACAGGCACCTGGGCCCGTTCAGCAATGGGATTAGCGGCAAAGGCTTGCTGGGACAAGGTTGGCCCCACAATGCCCACCACTTGGTTTTGGTTGATGAGGGTATTGAAGGCGTTAATCGCCCCCTGTTCATCGGCCGCAACATCTTGGGTGATGATCTTGATGGGCTTGCCGTTGACTCCGCCATTGTCGTTGAAATAGGCTTCGGCAATTTGGCCGCCGAGAATCTGTTCTTGGCCAAAAAGAGCAACATTACTGGTTTGGGCCACCGCTAGACCGAGGGGAATTTCTTCTGTGAGATTACCCTGACTGTCAGAGGGATTGGGGGCATTACAGGCAATTACCAAGACTGCTGTCAGAAAGGCGATCGCCCCCTGGAAAAACCGTCGATACTTAAACATAAAAATTTTTTGATGGCGCTTTTGAGCAGACAGACATCTCAGGATACTCCTAAGCTCTTTTCCCTTCAATATGCTACCCCTGTCATGGCGTCAAATCGGCCCAGCTAGAGACAAATAAGGGCTGTAAAAAAGCCAGAGATCAGCAGTGCCAACCCAGAAATAATCCCGATTTCTTGGAGTTCTTGTTTGAGTTTCATCCGTCGCTGGCCTCCTCGTAAAGTTTGGCGCAAATGTTAACGTAAGTTGAGCCTACCTTTCTTATTTTTAAGTATAAATACTCAAGCATTATTTGACCACCTTTTGCGCCGGGGGAATCGGGTAGGATACTAGTAATAAGAAGTTTTTGCCGAGCGCCCCTAATCCTGTTTCCCATCGAGGCTCAGAATCCATGATTGAAATGCACGTTGCTGGGATTGCCCTAGATGCCATTACCCGGAGTCCGATTATCCTCCTGAAAGATGATTCTGAACGCCGTGCTTTGCCGATCTACATTGCCCAGGATCAGGCCCGTTCGATCATGAATGTTCTGGATCAGAAAGTGCCGCCCCGTCCTCTCACCCATGATCTTTTTATCAGTCTCTTTGATGTGTGGGATTTAACCTTAGAAAAAGTCATTATCCATGCCCTTGAAGACCATACTTTCTATGCGGTGCTTTGTACCCGCCAAGGTGCATTGGCCCAGGAGATCGATTGTCGGCCCAGTGATGCGATCGCCATTGCCCTGCGCCTAGACAGTCCGATCTGGGTCGTAGAAGAAGTGATTTCGGAAGCCTCCATTCCCGTAGACCGCGACGCAGATGAAGAAGAACGGCGAGCTTTCCGGGAATTTGTTGATCAAATTAGCCCCGAAGACATTATTCGCCACAGCCAATCGGCGAATCCGGAAGAGAGCTGATCCCTAAGAATTTTTGTTTAGGCTGCGATGACCATTTTTGCCTACAGCTATAGCGACCCGCTCTTGGGGGATGAACCAGTGCCATGGGGGGAAGAAGTCGATCGCCATTACAGTGATTTGGGGCAGCGCCATCAATTCCAGGCGCTCCTGACAGACCTGGCCACTGATTGCCCAGATTATTTGCTTCTGCGTCGCTTAGATGAGCTGGGGGATAACTTAGCAGAAATTGGCGATCGCCTCCAGCATCTCGAAAATTTTGCCCTCCAAGTGATTGCCACAGAGCCGCCCTATCAGACTGGGATAACCTTAGACAAAGCAGACCTTGGTCAACTGTTTCGCACCATGGGCGATCGCCTCAGACAACAAAAAATCCAACGGGGCCATGCCAAAAATCGTCGCCAATGTCTGCCTCCCCCAGGCCGCGCCCCCTACGGCTATAAACGGGGCCAAGACCGCTATTTAATTGATCGCAGTACTGCCCCTGTGGTGAAGGATTTTTGTGAACATTTTCTGCTGTTTGGTTCCCTACGGGGGGCTGTGCGCCACCTGGAACAACGGTTTGGGAAAAAAATTGCCGTTTCTACAGGCCGCAACTGGTTGACCAATCCCGTCTACCGGGGCCATCTCCACTATTGTGACGGCAAGACCATGCTGAAAACCCACGCCGCCATTCTCAACCCCGGTGAAGCAGCCCAAATCGATCGCCTGTTGCGCCGTAACCGCTCCCTCGCGCCCCGTAGTGCCAGTGCGCCTCGATGTTTAGCCGGCTTAGTGCAATGTCAAAATTGCGGCAGTGCCCTCACCATCGCCCGGGTGACCCGCCGTCACCAGGCCCAAGAATATCTCTACTTACGGCCCTTAACCTGTCCCCAGACTCCGAAATGTCGGGCGATCGCCTATGACCAAGTCTTTCAAGCAACCATTCAAAAAATCTGCCAAGACCTACCCAATCTCACCCAACAGTCCCAAGGCCCTGCCCCCAGGGAGCAACAAGCCCAGCTCCAGGCAGAAGTACAGCAAAAAGAAGCCCTGATCGCGGCCCTCCCAACATTGGCTGCCCAGGGAATTTTTGACCCTGATACTGCTGCCCAGCGCCGTTATACCCTCCACAATGAGATTGCTCAACTCCAAGCACAGCTCAATCAGCTCCCCCCCGCAAACCTCCAAGCGATCGCCACGACACTCAGCCTCGAATCTTTTTGGTATGACCTCTCCGAAGTCGAACGACGATTTTATTTACGGGAATTTCTCGCTCAGATTCAGATCCAACGAACTGGGTCCCAAGAATGGCAAATCCAGCTAAACTTCAATTTTTCGACCAGTTTCCGATACACTGAAAGTTGATTAAAATCATCCTTTAACCTAGTAGTACATCAAAAAATCGGCATGGAAATCGGGCAAAAAGTACAAGTTCACCGCTTGCGGGATCGTGGCGGCAAAGATCTTGTCGACAAACTTGGTAAAGTCGGCACCATCACAGACTTTCGCGTGACCGACGGCAGTGGCATTGGGGCAGTTGTAACCTTCGAAGACAAAACCACCACCTGGTTTTTCGGGGATGAACTGCGTCCTGCCTCCTAAAGCAAACCCCTCAATGCCAGTAGAGCATTTCATCACTGGCTCCCATTGGCGTCTCCCACGGGGGGCGTTTTTTCGTCGAAAGTAAATGCGAAAAAACAGAGAAACTTTTTTGCGGCACAATGGTCAACAAAGATAACCTGTGCATAAACCCATTGCCGATAAGTTCCATGAAAAAATCTGTCCTACTTGCCCTCACCTGTAGCTTTAGTGCGGCCCTCATCGGCGCGACCCTTGCCCCAGGCCAAGCCCAAAGCGCCCAAGATCTAGAGGGAAATTACCAACGCAGCGAGAACTCTTCTCTCTATGGCGACACAGATGGCTTTAATCCCTACAATTTGATCCACATGATGCGCTTAGGTAATCGCGATCCGGAGCAATTCCAACAGAGCACCAACTCAAGCCTGGATAATGCCGCGGCCAATTACCGTAACCAGTTGCAAGAATACTGGCGCCAGAGAAGACAGCCAGAACCGGCCACGGCGGAGACGGAAGCAACCGAGATGGTGAATCCCACCAATGGGCTTTAGGCTAAGGGGGCGATTTTTTGGCAAAAACGGTTCTGTTCCCTTGTAATAAATCTATCCTGTCGATGGTTTTCAGTTAGGGTTCTACTGAAAACCATCGATTTTTGTATATTTGGAGACGGCTGGTTTGCAGACTGTGGAGATAGAAATAGTAACTGGCGATCGCCGTCCTTGGCATAAAAGTGACCCATCAGTGGAGCCTATCTCTCGTCATCGCAATCAGCAGATATTTTCTCTGATAAAACCCACCAAAAGTCGAACCTCTGGTTTAGCATAACTATCAAAGCAAAGTATTCTGTCCCGCTTGTGCTTCAATGTGGTCTTGTCGGTGTGAGGAACCCCGTGCCTGCAACAAAGTCATCCCAAACAAATCAACGTCCATCTACAGCAACTCAACCAGCAAAAAAAGTTAAAGCTAAAATTGCTCAAAAGTCTGCAGCAAAAAGACGCCGTCCCCTTTCCCCTTGGCACTGGCTGATGATTTGGTGTGGCTTGACTGGGGTTTCGATTGTCTCAGCAACGGCTGGTGCCCTCTTAGCGGTATCCCTCTCTTCGACGCCTCTCCGACAAACCCCCCTCGCTCCGGAAGAGTTGGATGTTTTTTCTCAAGATGAGGCGATCGCCAAACAATCTCTCCGGCTCCCGGAGCTCACCCGTCCCGTCAATATTTTGCTCCTAGGCACCAAAGTCCTCACCTCCGATGTAAATGATGAAAACAGTGAAGACCTTGGATATCATGCCCTCGTAAATTCCTTTGAAGGGCTGTCGGATACCATGCTGCTGCTGCGATTTGACCCTGCGGCTCAGCGCCTCTCACTCCTGTCGATTCCCCGGGACACCCAAGTCAATATTCCTGGCTATGGCACATCAAAAGTTAACCATGCTAACGCCTACGGTGGGGCCGTTCTCGCCGCCAAAACCGTCAGTGAGACCCTCGGTGGGGTAGAGATTGACCGCTATATCCGGGTCAATGTCCAAGGCATCGGTAAACTAATTGATGCCCTGGGAGGCGTTACGGTGTATGTTCCCCAAGATATGCGCTACCAGGACGATAGCCAACGCCTCTATATCAACCTCCAAAAAGGAGAACAGCACCTAGACGGCGAAAGAGCCCTCCAATTTCTCCGCTTCCGTTACGACGAATTTGGCGATATTGGTCGGGTACAGCGTCAACAAAGTTTAATCCGGGCGGTGCTGGAACAAGGACTAACCCCCAGCAATTTGGTGCGTTTTCCCCAAGTGATGTCGATTATTCAATCCCATATCGATACCAATCTGAGCGTTCAGGAACTAATCGCCTTGGCGGGTTTTGCCTCCCAGGTTGACCGTAGTGATATGCAGATGGTGATGTTGCCGGGAGAATTTAGTGGTGATGGTCGAGATGGTAATGTGAGTTACTGGCTGCCCCATCGCAATAGCATTAGTCGCGTCATGGCCCAGCACTTTGATCTCCAAACGGACTACGCTTCGACTGCGGATATTCCAGCCCCCGGTAATGTGCGCATTGCAATCCAGGACAGCATTGGTAATCCCCAAGCGGTGCGATCGCTTCTAGAGCGTTTAAACGAGGCCGGTTATACGCGGGTATCGATCGCCCGGGATTGGTCAGAACCCCTAGAAAATACCCGCATTGTTGCCCAGCGGGGGGATGATCTGACCGCTTCGGAGATGCGGGCGAACCTTGGGTTTGGGGAAGTGCGTGTCGAAAGTACCGGGGTATTAAACTCTGATATCACAATTCAATTGGGCCGGGATTGGTTGATGTTGGCAGGTAGTGCCCCTAATCGGACGACGACGGTTAATTAGTTAATTAAAAATCGGCGTAAACCTCAAGCCATGCTATGGATTAATCTTGACCTTTGCGGCGGCCATGGTTGCTTTTTCTCTGGCTTCTGTGGCGTCTTTCCCCTTGGCGAGGGCAACACCCATGCGGCGGTAGGGTCGAGAGCTGGGCTTCCCGAATAAACGGATATCGGTATCGGCCACAGCAAGGGCAGCGGCAACCCCAGTGAAGGTGATTTGGTCACTATTCGCGTCTGCAAGAATAACGGCACTGGCAGCAGGGCTGAGGAGTTCGATGGTGGGAATGGGTAGACCTAGAATCGCCCGTAGATGCAGCTCAAATTCGTTTAAATTTTGAGAAATGAGGGTTACCATGCCCGTGTCATGGGGCCGGGGGGACAGTTCAGAAAAAATCACTTCGTCTTTGGTGATGAAAAATTCCACCCCAAAAATCCCCGCGCCACCAAGTTTATCGGTGACTTTCTGGGCGATATCCTGGGCTGCTTGGATTTGGGCTTCGGTCAAGCCCACGGGTTGCCATGATTCTTGGTAGTCGCCCCGTTCTTGGCGGTGGGCGATCGCTGGACAAAAGAGCGTTTCTCCCTGCCACTGGCGGATTGTCAGGAGGGTGATTTCCACCTCGAAGTCGATAAATTCTTCAATAATGATTTTTACGGTATCGCCCCTAGCTCCGGCGATCGCGTAGTCCCAGGCGGTTTCTAACTCTGCGGCTGTTTTCACCACCGATTGCCCTTTGCCAGAGGAGGACATCACTGGTTTGATTACGTTAGGAAAGCCAATGTCTTGCGCAACGGTTTTAAGTTCCTCTAGGCTTGTGGCATAGGCATATTTAGCGGTGCGCAGGCCCAATTCTTCGCTGGCGAGATCCCGGATGCGATCGCGGTTCATGGTGAAATTTGTCGCAGCGGCGGTGGGGATAACGGTGTAGCCTTCTTTTTCCAATTCGATTAATTTTTCGGTGCGGATCGCTTCTACTTCCGGGACGATCAGATCGGGTTGATGTTCGCGAATGACCGCTTCTAGGGCGGCCCCATCGAGCATCGAGATCACCGCTCGCTGGTCGGCTACCTGCATCGCCGGGGCATTGTCATAATGATCGACCGCGATCACGGTATTACCTAATCTCTGGGCGGCGATCGCCACTTCCTTACCGAGTTCTCCGGCGCCCAGGAGCATGATTTTTTTGGGTAATGCGATCGCCATTTCTTTCACCTATTGCCAACAAGAAAACAGGGATATCATACCGTCTTTAGCTGTACACACGCCCCCGCCAAGATTTCGGTTTGCGGCGGGCGGAGAGAAAAATCCGCGCCACGGCAAAGGGGTCAGCGAAAGGAGATAACCAAAATAAGAGGGCACTTTTTCCTGGGCTTAATCGGCGGTCATAGGAACCGGAAATGGCCAGGAGCATCCCGAAGCGTACCAGCAGCAAGAAGAGATTTAGCCCCAACCAAAGGGAGAGAAATAAACCCCTAAAGCCTTCTTCCACAAGGCCAAATAGCAACATCGTCAGGGGAATCGGGAGTCCCTGCACCGCCGTTAATAACCACAACTGGCCCCACAATTCTGTCCGGGAGGTGGCATCTTTTAAATCAAGCGATCGCCCCCATTCTTCCCAGGTTTCCCGCATCCCCTCGTACATCCGCACCTTGATGATGTTCGCCCCATCTAAAAACCCAACTTTGTGCCCTGCTTTGGCAATATTGCGTGCCAGGGTCACATCATCGCAGAAAGAACTGGCCGCCGATTGGTAGCCCCCTACTTTTTCTAAAACCGTGCGCCGACACAGGAAACATTGACCGTTGGCCATCACCGAATCTTGATCCGGTTGGCGAACGCCCGCCACATCGAAGCGAAATAGTAACGTCATCAACAAAGCTGGCTGTAGCCACCACTCCCCAGGCGATCGCAAAATAAACTGGGGCGAGAGGGACACCAGATCAAATCCTTCTTCCTCGGCGGCCTGCAACACACTGGCGATCATTCCCCGTTGGGGCTGGGTATCGGCATCCACGCCGAGAATCCATTCACTCTTTGGGGAACTGTGGGTAAAGCCCCAATGTAAGGCCCAGGGACGGCCCACCCAACCCGTAGGTAAGGGGTCATCAGTGAGTAAACGGAAACGCGGATCTGTCTCCGCTTTAGCTAAAACTTTTGCTCGGGTGCCATCGGTGGAGTTGCTGTCCACAATAAGGATTTCTCGCACCTCATACCCTTGGTGACTGAGGCCATCGAGGCAGGGCTGGATCCGCTCTACCTCATTTAAGCTCGGCACCACCACCGTCACTGAGGCTAAATTTTTCGGTTCAGAGGGTTTCGGGGTGAGGGGCGATCGCCGCACTGCCCCCTTCATTAACCGTGCCAGAACAATCAAGGCCCCACTGCCCTGCCATAACAGCCCCAAAAGGCAAATTAGCCCCAACCATACCGCCGAAAACCCATCCATAACCCAGTTGACCCTAAAAAATAAACAATAAAAACCCCCAAGCTTCACCATGGGGGCAGATATGCGGCACGCGTTCTTTAACGACCAGCGCCCACCGGAATACTGGTGGTCGCCCCATCCATTACCGGAATGGTCATTGTCATATCATTCGCCTTCGGGATGCTGAAGTACAGGGCAATTACTGGGACTAAACCCAGCAAAATCCCCAAGAAAATGGGCGGATAAATGCCACCACCAATGCTCATCATCGTGGCGAAGGTGAAGTTAAACAGATACATCATGAAAGGCAGTTGCAATTGCTCCCGGGACAGCTTTAAGGGCTGCTGACCCCAGAAAAAACTGGCAATGCCCATAAAGATTGCCCCCGTGCCGAACCATCCAGAGAAGTTTTCGTAGGGCATCCCAAAGAAGGGGCCGACCACTTCCCACTCCCAGAAGGGAACCGCAGTTTGGCTCATGCCCGGATCTAAGACAAAATCCCAAGAGGTCAGTAATAAAGCACCAAGGGCGATCGCCACCACAGAATAAATCCAGCGGGGCAAATTGTATCTTTGCAAACCCACCCGAGCGATCAAAAAGCTACTAAAACCTAGATAGAACCAAGAGAGGGGAATGGTAAACGGCACTAAACCTGCAATTTTGTAACCGAGGCCACTGGTGTAGTGGTAGGCCCCAAAGGGAAATCCGGTGCTGGTGCCCAGTAGTTCTGCCGATACAGATATCGTCAAAGCCGGAATCAAAAAAGAAAATAGATACCTCTTTTCTAGGAGGCGATAGGCATAAACCGTCACCGCTGCCATGCCCAGCAACATATACATCACACCGCCGTTTGCCATTGATAAACGAAAGGCAACTTTGCCAAATTCTGGCAAGCTGGCAATAAAATCTGCATTCGGCAACACAAGCAATAAACCTGCAAGACCAAACGCCATGGCTAAACCATGACCCCACAATAAATACTCTTCCGGTTTGAGCTTAAGCTTCATAACTGGCACTGACCTCCTGGCGTCCCTGGGGCGCAAAACTGAACTGAGAAGCAATTGACACTCCCCATAGTTTACAAAAAATTGTAAATAAATCTGTAGATTGGTTACAAAAGCCACATCTCAACCCTACCCCATCCGTACTACTCTTGGGTTAACCTTGGTTTTTTATCCAAAGATTGCCAAGATTTGAATGAGTCCGCTCTAGATGATTCCTGCAAGTGTAATGAAACGAATTCTCGTGGTTGATGATGACCTAATTTTGCAAAAAATTTTAGAAAATCTGCTGCAACAAGCGGGCTATAAGGTGGCGATCGCCTCGTCTGGGGAACAGGGTTTAGAGGTGTGGCCAGAATTTCAACCGGACTTGATCGTTTCCGATGTACGGATGCCAGAGATGGATGGATTTGAGCTCTGTCGCCAGATTCGCGCCCAACCGTCTGGAGATCTGCTCCCATTTTTATTTTTATCAAGCCAAACGGATTTAGAAAATCGTCTCGAAGGTCATTTTTCGGGGGCCGATGACTACATTGCTAAACCCTTTGAAGTGAAAGAGTTATTGGCGAAAATCGAACGTCAACTGGCGCGACTGGAGAAAATCCAATCAGAAATGCAGCGTCTGGCGGAACAAATGCCCCTCCAGGAAGCGCAAAGTGAGCCCAGCCCATTACCGCTGACCCCAGCAGAAATGCGCGTTTTTAGGGAAGTGGTACAGGGATGGACGAATAAGCAAATTAGTGACCATCTCTACGTCAGTCCTCGCACGGTACAGACCCACCTCAGTAGTATTTTAAATAAATTGAATCTGGAAAATCGTTCTCAATTGGTGCGCTTTGCCTATGAAAACGGTTATGAAAAACCAATGGATCTGTCCTAAATCGTCTCTTTCGTTCCCTAGATTTCCCATTTGAGACATGGATTTCTGCTGAGAAGAATGGCAGATTTTAATTTAATTGGGAACGGAAACGATAGACGCTGATCGTGAGGAGAACAACGGCGCAGATAAAGAGGGCCAGAATATTCGGCAAGAGGGAATCGATGGCAACCCCTTTAAGAATTAAGCTACGGGCGATCGCCACATAGTGCCGGAGGGGATCGAGCCACGATAGCACTGTAAAAAATTTTGGCATACTCTCAATGGGGGCGATCGCCCCAGAGAGTTGGATAATCGGCGCATTAAAAAAGAAGGACGTTAAAACAACTTGTTGCTGGGTACGAGACAGGGTAGCGAGCAAAATACCTAAACCGATACTGACAAAAACATAGAGTCCAGAGAGGAGATAAAAAATCAAAAAATCACCCCGGAATGGTAAATGAAAAATAAACCTTCCCATTGCCGAAGCAATTAAAACATCCCCCATTAAAAGAATAAACAATGGCACAATTTTAGCGAGCAAAATTTCTCCGCTAGATGCCGGAGTCATTAACAACTGCTCCAATGTGCCAACATCCTTTTCGCGGATCACGGTAATCGAAGAAATCAATGAACCCGTCAAAGTCAGCACCACCCCAATTACCCCCGGTACAAAGAACCAACTACTGGTCAAACCGGGATTGTACAAGAAACGGCTCTGATTTTCGATTGGCAATGTATTAAAGACGGCATTCTTTTGTTGATTGTAGTGATTAACAATTTGATTCAGATAACCATTGGCAATGCCTGCAGTGTTCGCATCAACCCCATCAATAAAAACTTGTACCTCCGCAGAGCTACCCTGATTTAAGTCCCGATCAAAATTTGGGGGAATAATCAAACCTGCGGTTAATTGACCGTTGCGTACCTTTTGTTGCAATTGAGTTTCGTTTGTCGGGGCCGCAGTAATTTGAAAAATGTCATTTTCAATTAAGGCCGAAACAAATTCGCGACTTTGGGCAGAATTAGCATGGTCTACCAAGCCTAAACTGAGGTGATCTACATTGGGACTGAGAGCCAAACCAAAAACTAATAATTGAATTGTGGGTGGAAAAATGAGAAGAAAAATAGATTGTCGACTTTTAAGAATTTGCTGAATTTCTTTCAGAACTAAAGCCCAGAACCGACCATCAAAAAAACGTTGTAGTAAATTATTTTTTATCACGTTAAATTTACTCCGATAACTGCATTTTTTTCATGGATTTTGTGGCTGCCCGAAAGAGAATTAATCCCATGATGCCAACAATAATTGGCACGTACCAAATACTGCGCCAACCACTGCCCCGCACAAAGGCATCGCGGGTAAGCAAAATATAGTAGCGGGCGGGAATAATATTAGAAAACAAGGATAACGGAAAGGGAATATTTTCAAGGCGATAAATGAAGCCGGAGAGTAAAAAAGAAGTAAGAAAACCTAAAATGGCTGTGCCTTGGACTGCGGCATTTTGGTTGCCGCCCCTGGCACCGATAAATAACCCAAACGACACTGCCGCCGCCAGATAAATCGCTGTGCCGACAAGCAGCGGCATGGGATTGGTTTGTAAGCGGAGATGGAAAAGGAGAAACGAGACGCCCATTACGACAAGGGCTTCGGCGATCGCCACCAGCCAGTAAGCCAGGCCTTTACCCAAAAGCCATTCGGTGGCACTCAGATCCGAGGCGTAGACTTGAATTGCGGTTCCCTGTTCCTTTTCCCGCACCACGGCGATCGCCGCCAGCATTGAAGGAAATACCCAAAAGACGACGCCAAAAATTCCCGGCACAATATATAGGGCTTCCTCACGACCAGGATTAAACCAAATCCTGACCCTGGCACGAATCCCTTCGGGGGGTTGGACATTGGGTAGGGTTTGGCTAAAAAAGTTAGTCACCGCCCGCACACTATTTTGGATAACCCGCGCATTATTCACGTCTGTCCCATCAATGAGCACTTGTACTTTCCCATTGTCCGCCGCCACATCTTCTGCAAATGTTGGGGGAATGACGATGGTCGCTTTGGCGGTGCCTTGATCCAACGACGATAGGGGTGAGGTTCCAGCAAGGGGCGTGGGGATAAATTGATTGGTGGCAAAAAGCCGTTCCACATAGCTGCGACTCAAGGGGGAATTATCGAAATCCTGGATGCTCAGGGGAATATTTTTCGTTTCTAAACGGATCGCATAGCCGTAAATTAATAGCATCCCCAAGGGCAGTACCAACGCTAAGGCAACGGTGAGGCGATCGCGGCTAAACTGTGCCAGTTCCTTTTTTGCTTGGGATAAAATTCGTTGCAGACCCATGGTTTAACGTTATGCCTCCGCCCGTTGCACTGTGCCGATAAAAGCATCTTCGAGGGTAAAGGGAATGGGGCGCTGGCTATAAATTTCAATCCCCTCCTGCTGTAAGGTTTGCTGAATAAAATCTAATTCTTCGGCGGGATGATCTAAAACGAGGTGCAGGCGATCGCCAAAAATGGACACCCGCCAATGATCTAATTTTTCCTTGAGTAAATCCGAACTGCGCTGAATGTGGTTGGTACAAAGCTCAATCAATTGACCCGGTTGCGCCGCCTTAATCTCCGTCGGGGAACCCTGGGCCACAATCTCCCCCGCCACCATAAACGCCATGCGATTACAGTTTTCCGCCTCTTCTAAATAATGGGTCGTCACCAGGACCGCCGTCCCTTGCCCGGCAAAATCCCGAATCAAACGCCAAAATTGCCGCCGTGCCACCGGATCTACCCCCGAAGTCGGTTCATCGAGAAATAAAATATCCGGCTCATGCATCACCGACGCGCCAAATGCCACTCGCTGTTTCCAGCCTCCCGGTAAGCTACCTGTTGTGATTTTTTCTCGACCGAGCAAGCCGCAGGTTTCTAAAACCCAGGTAATTTTTTCCCGCCGCAATTTTCGGGGAATCCCATATACCCCACAGTAAAATTCCAAATTTTGCTGAATCGTTAAGTCATCGTAGAGGGTGAATTTTTGGCTCATGTATCCCAGCCGCGATCGCACTACGGAACGGTGGAAATTTTGCGTTTCTCCGGCCAACTGCATCACCCCTGCCGTTGCAGGGAGTAAGCCGCAGATCATTTTAATCGTGGTGGTTTTACCTGCCCCATTTGCGCCGAGGAGCCCATAAATTTCGCCGTAGTGGACATCGAAGGTGACATTTTTTACCGCCTGAAATTCCCCAAAGGTTTTTTGCAATTGTTGAGCAGAAATTGCGATTTTTAGGGATGCCGATTTGAAATTACCCCGTTTACGGTAATAGGGGAAGGGTTTATATGCGGGATCGGCCCCTTGCTGCCGCAGATGGTTTACAAAGACATTTTCGAGGGTCGGTTCATTGGCCTCCAAGCTTTGCAGTTGAATATTTGCGCTGCCGAAAACTTGGGTAATTTCTTGCCGGGCTTGATTCACATCGGGGGTCAAAATGTCGAGGCGATCGCCAAAGGATTGCACATCCACCACCGTTTCCGGCGCATTTTCTCGCAACAAGTCCGCCGCTGTTACCAGGGGGGCCGCTCGCAGTTCCAGCCGCTGCAAGCCTAAATTGTGTTGTAATTCTTGCAGTGTGCCAAGCTGCTGAATTTTCCCCTCATAAATCAGGGCAATGCGATGACACCGTTCCGCCTCATCCAGATAGGGCGTCGCTGTGACAATCGTTACCCCCTGGGCTGCAATCCCCGCCAGTAAATCCCAAAACTCTCGCCGCGACACCGGATCAACCCCCGTCGTCGGCTCATCGAGCAACAAAATTTTCGGCTGGGCGATCAATGCACAACATAACGCGAGTTTCTGTTTCATTCCCCCTGACAACTGCCGCGCTAAACGATTTGGAAATTGATCCAGGTTCATTAATTTCAGTAAGTGGCGGTGGCGATCGCCAAACTCTTGATCTCCCACATGGCGCAAACCCGCTACATAACGTAGATTTTCTAGGATGCTCAAATCCAGATACAGCGAAAACTGTTGTGTCAAATAACCTACTTCTAAACGGGATTCCTGGGCTGTTTTGCCGAGCATCGTCACCAAGCCAGCCGTTGCCCCCATCACCCCCGCCAAAATCTGGAATGTGCTCGTTTTCCCAGCTCCATCCGGCCCAATCAGGCCAAAAATTTCCCCTGCTTTTACCGAAAAATCGATCCCCCGTACCGCCTCCACCGCACCATAATTTTTCCGCAGTCCCGACACCTGAATCGTCGTTTCCCCGTAGCGCAACCCGTTGTTAAAGGTTGAATGATTATCCGTCGCTGTCATCATCGCTATCGCCGCACATTTTGGGTCGCATCCGTCAAAATCGTCGCATCTGCCGGCATCCCAGGTTTGGCAAACCCGGATTCATTCTCGATTTGCAATTTCAAACCAAAGACCTGGGTGACGCGATCATCCCGAAAATAAATATTCTCCGGCGTAAACGAGGCCTCCGTATCGATCGCCGCCACCGTTGCCCGTAATGGTTCGTCTGGTGCAGAGTCTAAAAACACCGCTGCCCCTTGCCCGATTTGAATCGCCCCTACTTCTTGTTCGGGAATAAAGCCCCGCAGATATACATCCTCTAAATTCACCAGAGTTAACAGGGTTTTCCCCATTGCCACCACTTCCCCTGGTTCAGCAGTGCGCGTCAAAACCACCCCATCGATAGGACTGACCAATTCTAAATCTTTGAGTTTGGCGGCGATTTCGTTGTAATTGGCTTGGGCATTTTGCACTTGGGCTTGGGCAGCACTGAGTTGTGCTTGGCCTTGGGCGAGTTGGGTTTGGAGCCGTTGCACTTGAACAGCCCGGATGTCGGGGTTAAATTGGCTGGCTTGGGTTTGGGTGAGATTTCCTTCAGCGGTCTTCACCTGTTCAGCGGCAGCAGTCACGACGGCGCGGCGAGCATCCAGACTTTCCTTTGTGGCTAAATATTGGGTTTGGGCCTGCTCTAATCGCTGTTGAGAAACCACACCGGATTCGTACAATTCTTGAAAGCGATCGCCATCGGCTTTGGCGAGGGCCAGTTCTGCTTCCAGTTGTTTCACTTGGGCTTGGGCCTGGGCGAGTTGGGCTTGGGCGGCAGCAACATTAGCTTGGGCCGCATTCACCCGCCCGGCGGTGTCATCCTGGGCTTGTCGTTGGGTGAGCTGGGCTTCGATGATCTGATTTTCGATCACAGTGATTTGTAGTTGGGCAAGGTTCACCTGCTGCTGGGCAGCGTTGAGCCTTGCCTGGGCTCCATCTAGGGAAGCTTGTAATTCTGCACTATCAAGGGTAGCGAGGACTTGACCCTTTTGTACTTTGTCTCCCTCCCGGACGGCGATCGCCTCGATGCGGCCACCCACCTTGGCACTGATATTCGTTTCGTAGCCCTCGATGCGGCCGCTGAGTTCAATGCCCTGGGTGACCTCTGGACGGAGTAAATATGTCACCAGAGCAACTCCGAAGCCCCCCACCAAGAGGATCGGCAGCGCGATCAGGAGAATTTTTGGAATGCTCCTTTTTGGGGTCGTTGGGGCGGTAGTCATCACATTCCCAAGGATGGTTAGTCGTCCATCTAACTACCTCTCATTATGGAAGCGATACATGGGGCGATCGCCCACTTCGTAGTATTTCGACAAAGAATCAAGAGGTCTTCCCTGGCACTATCCTTCCCCATAAGCTTCCATGCCCACACAGGAGCAGACTAAGTTCCTGTCACCATAAGCATTATCGATGCGGCCCACCGTCGCCCAGAACTTGTGCTGTTTCAGCCAAGGGGCAGGATAGGCCGCCACCTCACGGGAATAGGGATGCGTCCATTCCCCACAAATAACCGACTCCGCCGTATGGGGCGCATTTTTCACAGGGTTATCCTCTTTAGACATTTCTCCCCGTTCAATTTGCCGGATCTCGTTACGAATGGCAATCATCGCTTCACAAAAACGATCTAACTCTTCTAAGGATTCACTTTCTGTCGGTTCGATCATCATCGTCCCCGCCACAGGCCAGGAAATCGTCGGTGCATGAAAACCATAATCCATCAAGCGTTTCGCCACATCTTCCACGGTGACATCGGCTGATTTACGGAGATCGCGCAGATCGATAATGCATTCATGGGCCACGCAACCATTCATCCCCTTAAATAGCACCGGATAATGGTCATCCAAGCGTTTCGCAATGTAGTTGGCACTGAGGATCGCTACCTTTGTCGCTTTCGTTAAGCCCGCCGCGCCCATCATGGCGATGTACATCCAAGAGATCGGCAGAATACTAGCGCTGCCGTAGGGGGCTGCTGAAATGAAGCCAATATTATCCGCCTTGTCTTCTAATTCGGTTTTCGGTAGATAGGGAACCAAGTGGGCCGCCACCCCAATCGGGCCAACCCCAGGGCCACCGCCCCCGTGGGGAATACAGAAAGTTTTGTGTAAATTCAAATGACATACATCCGCGCCAAAATCCCCCGGACGACAAATCCCCACCATCGCATTCATGTTTGCACCATCGAGATAAACTTGGCCGCCGTTGTCATGGATAATCTGACAAATGTCTTTAATGCCTACTTCAAATACACCGTGAGTTGAAGGATAGGTGACCATCAACGCCGCAAGATTGTCTTGATATTTTTCTGCCTTGGCACGCAGATCCTCAATTTCGATATCCCCCTGACTATTGCAACATTTAATCGGAATTACTTTGAAACCGCACATTACTGCACTGGCTGGGTTTGTGCCGTGGGCCGATTCGGGAATTAAACAGATATTTCGGTGGGCCTCTCCCCGTTTGATGTGATATTGACGAATCACCTGTAACCCCGCATATTCCCCTTGGGATCCGGCGTTGGGTTGTAGAGAGACCCCAGCAAAACCCGTGATCTCAGCGAGCCAATGCTCCAGCTGATCGCACATTTGCTGATAGCCTTTGGTTTGGCTGCGGGGGGCAAAGGGATGGATTTTGCCAAAATTCGCCCAGGTAACAGGCATCATTTCTGCTGTGGCGTTGAGTTTCATCGTGCAGGAACCCAACGGGATCATGGAGGTAGTCAACGATAAATCTTTGCTCTGGAGCTGGTGAATGTAGCGG
This sequence comes from Picosynechococcus sp. NKBG15041c, assembly GCF_055380235.1. Lineage (NCBI taxonomy): Bacteria > Bacillati > Cyanobacteriota > Cyanophyceae > Chroococcales > Geminocystaceae > Picosynechococcus > Picosynechococcus sp. NKBG15041c. The sequence continues at coordinate 2,183,237 of NZ_AP040363.1, read as the reverse complement.
AGTAATTCTGTTTCGGAACGGTAGCGATTGAATACAGGATCTGTGAGAAAGTCACTGGTACGGGTGATATTTGCTGGTAAATTCAGCACAAAATTTTGCACCAGTTGAGCCTGAGTAAAGGGAACTTCGGCAGCGCTAAAAATGGCCCAAATAGTTTCGATATTGCTGGCTACGGTCGTTTCATCACAACTGATGCCGATACTGCCGTCGGTAAAGTAGCGGAAGTTATACCCCTGGGCTTCAGCGCGTTGACGAATCGCTTGTGCTTGCTCTGCTGTGGTTTGCACTTTAATCGTGTCGAAGATGGGCTCACGATTGACCACAAAGCCGAGTTTGTCTAAGCCCATCGCCAAAATTTGCGTCTGCTGCTGCACCTGGGCGGCGATCGCCTTGAGTCCTTCTGCCCCGTGGTAGACCCCATACATTGCGGCCATTACCGCCAGAAGGACTTGGGCCGTACAAATGTTGCTGGTCGCCTTATCCCGCCGGATGTGTTGTTCACGGGTTTGCAGCGCCAGCCGTAATGCTGGTTGACCTTGACTATCCCTCGAGACCCCGACGATCCGTCCCGGAATTTGCCGTTGATACTCGGCTTTTGTGGCGAAATAGGCCGCATGGGGGCCGCCATAACCAAGGGGCACACCAAAGCGTTGACTGGTACCCACGGCAATATCTGCCCCCATTTCCCCGGGGGGAGTGAGTAAACAGAGGCTTAACAGGTCCGCCGCGACCGTGGCGATCGCCTGTTGGCCATGGGCTTTTTGGATAAAGTCGCGATAATCAAAAATGCTCCCATCCGTCGCCGGATATTGCAGCAGCACCCCAAATACATCATCGGTAATCTCAAAGGTGCGGTGGTCGGCGATCGCCACCTTAATATTCAACGGAATCGCTCGGGTTTTGATCACTTCAATGGTCTGTGGGTGACACAATTCCGACACAAAAAACGTATTTGCCTGCTTCTTCTTGCAGAGCCCATAGCTCATCGCCATCGCTTCGGCCGCCGCCGTACCTTCATCCAACAACGATGCATTCGCAATCTCTAGGCCGGTCAGTTCAACAATCATCGTCTGGAAATTGAGCAGCGCCTCTAGCCGGCCCTGGGCAATTTCCGCTTGATAGGGGGTGTAGGCTGTGTACCAACCCGGATTTTCTAAAATATTGCGCTGGATCACCGGGGGCGTTACACAGTCGTAATAGCCCATGCCAATGAAATTTTTATAGACTTGGTTTTTTTGGGCGATCGCCCAAAAAGCCTGTAGAGCCTCCTGTTCACTCTGGGCTGCGGGGAGATCCAGGTCTAGTGGCTGTCGAATCTTTACAGGGATTGCTTGATCGATCAGTTCATCTAAAGAGCCATAACCCAAAAATGCGAGCATGTGAGCCGCCGCTTTATCCCTGATCCCCAAATGACGCTGGACAAACGAAAAATTCTCGAGGGTACGAGTCAAGGTCGGTAACTGTTGCAAATTAACCATGAAATCACCAGAAAAAAGCAGGCTGAGGCACTCCAACTATCATAGGCAAAAATTCCCCTGGCCCACCATTCTTGACATGGTTCCTAATATGGAATCAGTGCCCCAACAACTCTGATTCCCAGGTCAAAGCACCACTTTGCAAATTGCCTTCAACTGGTATGAGATAATAGGCGTGACATGATACGTTTTTTCACTTTTCCCAAGACGGAGGCCTAACATCTCGTGACAACTGTTTTAGTCATTGAAGATGAGCTTAGTGTTCTAGGCATCCTGCGAGATATGCTGACCGTTGAGGGCTTTGATGTCATTACGGCCACCAATGGTCAAATTGGCCTCGAAACCGCCTTGAAGCAACTTCCAGATCTGATCATCTGCGATGTCAATCTCCCCCTTTTAGATGGTTACGGAGTTCTCCAAAAACTCCATGACAATCCAACCACCACGACCATTCCCTTTATTTTTCTTTCGGCACGTGCCTCCCGATCTGCCCAACGGCAGGGGATGGATTTGGGGGCCGACGACTATATTCCCAAACCATTTACCCGCGAGGAGCTCCTCAGTGCCATCCAGGGGCGCTTGAACCGTCGCAAAGGGCTGGCGCAACATTCGGCTCAACAGCTAGAACAGTTGCGGCGGAGTTTGACCATGGCTCTACCCCATGAGCTACGCACGCCCCTCCAAGGGATTATGACGTCTGCCGAACTTCTGGGAGAGTTTTGGGAAACTTTAGATCGGCAAGAAATTCGAGAAATCAGTGACAGTATCCGAATTTCTGCCAGTCGCCTCCATGATTTGATCCAAAAATTTTTGTTGTATACAAAACTCGATCTGGCCACCCATGACCCGGAAGAGTTTCACCGTTGGTATGGTCAGGTAACGGAAAGGAGTGATCATTTGATTCGCACCCTTGCTCAACAAATTGCCCATCGTTATCAACGCGATGGTGACCTCAAATTGGAGTTGTGTCCAGCTCATGTATTAGTGTCAGAGAAGTGGCTGGCGACTCTCATTAAGGAAATTATTGATAACGCGTTTAAGTTTTCTGAGCATTTGGCCGAATGTCAGAGTTCTGTTTTAGTCAAAAGTCGTATCAATGGAGAGGTTTGGCAATTAGCGGTCAAGGACCGGGGCCGGGGGATGACGCCGGAGCAGGTACGCACCATGGGCGCTTATATGCAGTTCGATCGCCAGCAATATGAGCAGCAGGGTACGGGCCTGGGGTTGGCGATCGCCGAGCGAATCGCAAAAATCTATAATGGGACGGTGACGATTAAGAGTAATGTAGGGTTAGGAACTACGGTAATCATCACGTTTCCGACGCGTAAAGCGGAACAAATTTCCCTAAAAAGCCGCCTCAGTTAGTGCCCATTGTTATTTTTTCTCCATGAGTCAACTACACAGTGCCTTTACCCTCTTTGTCAGCCTACTGGTGGAGGCAATGCCCTTTTTGATGCTGGGGGTCATTCTATCGAGTGTTTTGTTGGTCTGGGTTGATGAGCGTCAATTGATCCAGCGTTTTCCAAAAAACCCTTTATTGGGTGCTTTTATGGGCAGTTGCATCGGGTTTTTATTTCCGGTGTGTGAATGTGGTAACGTGCCCGTGGCTAGGCGATTTATGCTCCAGGGTCTCCCGACTTCCGTGGCAGTTGGCTTTTTGTTGTCAGCGCCGGCCCTAAATCCCGTGGTAATTTGGTCTACTTGGATCGCCTTCCGGGGCCAGCCAGAAATCGTGCTTTATCGGATGCTGGGTTCCTTGGCGATCGCCACCATCGTCGGTACTGTGTTTAGCATCCAATCTGACCCCAAGGTTCTACTACAACCAAAACTGGCCCAAAGACTCAAGTTTGTTCAATCCGTGAACCAAAACCAAACTGCGGTCGCCAGTGTGAGCCCCCTACTCCAATCGGGGACTTTTTTTCTGGGGGGCCAACAAGCAGCCCCTTTAGAAGCTGTGGCCGCCGCCCAGATGGTGGCAGCGGCTCCGGTGCCAGACCAGCGCTTCCGTGACCGCCTTGATGCTTTGATTACGAATATCACGGTGGAGTTGCGGGAGCTGGGGGCAGTCTTGATTTTTGGCAGTGCGATCGCCGCCCTCATTCAAGTTTTCGTCCCTCGAGAAGTGGTGCTGAGCCTGGGTCAAGGGACCGTTACTTCCATCGTGGCCATGATGTTGCTGGCGGCGATCGTTTCTATCTGTTCCACCGTAGATTCATTTTTCGCCCTGTCTTTTGCTTCCACGTTCACCACGGGTTCCCTGCTGGCTTTTTTGATCTTTGGGCCGATGATCGATATCAAGGCGATCGGCTTGATGCTTTCGATTTTCAAGCCCCGTTTTATCCTTTATCTGTTTCTCCTGGCGGGACAACTCACCTTTCTTTTTGCTCTGGGCTATAGCTATTTCCTGTGAATCTCTAGGGCCTTTAGGAGATGGCAGAAGTCCCGGTTTCCGAGAATCCCCCCGGGGCGTACAATAAAGACCGTCTTCACAGTTTGAGTTCTATGCAGTACCACGCACAAATTTATGTCACGCTCCGTCCCTCTGTGCTCGATCCAGCGGGTGCAGCGGTAGAATCAGGTCTGGGTCAATTGGGCCATGGGGGTGTTTCTGGGGTACGCATTGGCAAGTACATCGAGCTAGATTTGACAGCGGCCGATGAAGCAGAGGCGCAAACAAAAGTTGACCAAATGTGTGATCAGCTATTAACTAATCCAGTCATCGAAAATTACCGTTTTGACCTGACCCCTGTGGCCTAGGTGCTGTTTTTTTTGCTGATGGGTGACCCGGCTGGGGTCCCCCGCTCTATTCCCTCCTGATGTAACTGATCAACTGGTAAGAACACAATGAAATTTGGTGTGATTGTTTTTCCTGGCTCAAACTGCGATCGCGATATGGCGATGGTGACGGAAGGGATTTTTGGGCAACCGACCCGTATGGTCTGGCACCAGGAAACGGATATTTCAGATCTAGATGTGATTGCTGTCCCGGGGGGCTTTAGCTACGGGGATTATCTCCGCTGTGGGGCGATCGCCCGCTTTTCGCCAGTGATGCAGAGTGTGATCGACCATGCCAACCAAGGGAAATATGTCTTGGGGGTTTGTAACGGCTTCCAGGTGTTGACGGAAGTGGGCCTACTGCCGGGGGCATTGGTGCGCAATCGGGACCTACATTTCATTTGCGATCGCCAATTTCTCCGGGTCGAAAATAATGGGCAGGTCTGGACAAGAGGTTATCGCCCCAACCAGGTGATCAATATTCCCATCGCCCATGGGGAAGGCCGCTACCATGCCGACCCAGATACCCTCAAGGCGATCGAAGACCAGGGCCAGGTATTGTTCCGCTATTGTGATGCCCAAGGAAATGTGGACGAGGCCGCTAATCCCAATGGCTCTTTAAACAATATTGCCGGGATTACCAACACCGCTGGGAATGTTTTGGGGATGATGCCCCACCCAGAACGGGCGGCGGATCATAGTCTCGGTTTAGTCGATGGCAAAGGCTTATTTGAGGGGCTCTTGAACCTCGTCACTGCTTAGGATTTGGGCCTGGTTCTCTTGGCCAGGCATTAGGGCGAGGCCCAGGCCAATGAGCAAACAGACCAGACCAATCAAGTTTCGTACAGGGAGAACGATGTCAGATAGCCATTGGGAGAGTGCCAGATCTGCAACCCCGGCTACCCCAAAGAAAACCCCGACCCCCAGGCCAGCCCAATCCTCTTGCATTGTGCTGAAAATATAAGGTAAAGTGCCATTTCTCACGGTACCAAAGGCCCAGGCCCATAAGCACGCCACCACCACATAGCCTGCATCCTGGGGCGGCGCTCCCAGTAGCACTAAGAAAATGACCGTTAACCAACCAAAGGCGATCGCCAACAGGGGATAACGACGCCAGCGCAGTGTGAGCCAGCCCACGGGAATAGCGAGGAGAGCCAGCAGGAGATTTAAACCCATCGCCCCCGTCAGTCCACCGCCTAGGACAATGGTGCCGAAACGTTGTAGCCATTGACTAAGTAACAGGGAGCCGCCCCAGGTGATGGCGATCGCCATGGCGATCGTTTTACTAAAGCCCCCACCAGGGAAAGCATTAGGGGGCGACGATTTTTCTGTCACGGGCGCTGTGGGTTGTTGTGGTAAGCACAGCCCCAGGCAGAAGGATGCTGCCACCAAGGTTACTGATCCTGCCATAAACGCAGGGAGCGGCCCCCAAGCCAGCAGCAAATTTTGAAGCGTTGGCCTCAGCACCCCCATAACGCCGATCACCATCGTCAGCACTGACAGGGCGAGGGGTAACTCCGCTTGGTTGGGGGTACTTTTGAGCAACAGCACATAGATTGGGGCCCGAAAGATCGTCATCGCTAAGGCCCAGGCGATCGCCACCGTCGGTAAAAGCCAGCGCCAGGACAGTTGCCACAGTCCCAAAACGGGTAAACCAATAAAAATCACCGCCGAGAGGATTACCCCCAGGACAATTAAAGGCAACCGACTCCCCAAAAACCGCTGTTGGCGATCGCTCAAAACGCCAAAAATTGGCTCCATCGCCAGGGCCAAAACCACCTCGATCATCAAAATCTGCGCCGTAAAAGCCTCCGAAAAACCCCAACCGCCGAGCAATTGACCAAGATAGGCCCGGTAGACAATCCACATCAATGTAATCGCCACCTGCACGGCGGCGATTGCCATCACCCGTTGCCACAGAATCCCCGTCCGTTGTCGCTCCATAAGTAAACCCGCTTTCCTTGCCAACAAGATTTTTTCACCATAGCGAAGAAATATCACCCTGCATCAAAACCCGCACATCTTGCAATAGAACCTTAGCAATGGTGCTAAAAGTCAATTTGATGGATTGTAAACCATGGAAAAAACGCCTTAAATCAAGGATCAGGGGCGATAAACTTACTCTCTAAATCCCCCATTCCAGAGGCCTTGGGGAGCATTGAAGAGATTTTCCGCGTTACAAAGAAAATAGGTTTACAAATGGGTGGCTGCCAATGGTTAGGGCTCTGTTTGGCGGGGCTGTTGGAAAATACCAAACACATAATCAATCAACACGATCGCCCCAACCGCAAAGATAATATCCCCTTAGATACGGAGCCACACCGCCGTCTACCCCAGGCCAGATAAGCGGCTTGACCCTGCTGGATATTGGCGACGAAGCAGCTCCCTAGGTAAAAGCGCTCAGCATCACCTGAAATACACCAGAGTATTCTTTGAAAATGAGCTGACTTTCACCTGAAATAATTCCTCTAGGAACCAGGAGTCGGCTGGGCTTCAAGGTAGCGTAAAAACGCCAGGAGCTCCTCGTCGGACAGAAGCTGGCGCGATCGCTTGCCATAGGTTTCGAGTAGGTAGGTGCGTCCCTGTTCACTTGACCATCCCAAGCGCTTCAGTTCCACATCACTGCGGGCAATAATTTCCGAAAAATCCAATGCTTCTTCTGGATCTAGCGCTACCGGTGTTGGCGGTAATTCTGGCTCAACTTTTGGTGGCGAATTGATCACCATCGCCTCGATCTGAAGCGGTAATGTTTCTGGCGCTTGGGCCACTGGCGCCGGGTTGGGCACTGGTGCTGTTTTTGTCGCTGGAGTAGCAGCAGTAGCAATCGGTGACGATTCAATAAATGGTGCTGTCATTGTCTTCTCCGGAGCAGGTCTTTCAGGAGGGGGGGCTGCCGCTTGTTTGGGCTTGTCTGAGGACGAAATCATCACCGTGCCCAGCAAATTCAAGGCACGGATTCTTGCTTGATCTTCGGCCTGTTCCACCGAAGGTGCTGCCGCAAGGCCACTGGCCAACTGTCGCCCCTCAAGCTCCACTACCACCCGCACAATAAACTGGCCATGCTCGATCGCCGCCAATTCACTAATCAAGCCTCCCTGGGGATATCGCTGCCGAAAAATCTCTGGTGTCATGGAACCTAAGTAACGAATAACAAACAATGACAAAATTTCATTCAGTGCAATTGTACCCTTTAGTTTCCCCAAGTTAGTAGCATTGAGGCGCAAATCAAGGGGTGGCCGTAGTGGGAATGTCCCCGAGAAGGTACAATATCTAGGAAGCATTGTGAAAAGATAGTCAACATATACGTCTATTGGCTAAGCAAATTAGATTTCACCGTTGCTCTAGCCACGATTGTATCGGACGATCCTCCCATAATCGCATTGCTTTTCTCCCTATTGGGTTTGCTTAGCCACAGGCAGCCCTCCTTCCCCCCTGAAACACGTCTTTTTGGGTCAGTTTCAGAAAAAAAATACCTCACCATCGCCGTTGCCTAAACGTAATGACCTCTTGAGGGTTTGGTGTGGGTGTTTCCTTCCTATCGGTTTATTCAAGCTTTGCGACTGTGTGTTTGTGAACTTGTCAACTCCTGAGGTGCCAAAGGCCTCGTTCCTCCATGGTTTTGCTTCGCTCATGAAGTAAGACGTCCTTGTGGAGAAGACAGTGTTTTGATCAGTCAGCCTTGGAACCCTAGGAATTTGTGGCGTTTTCCACTAGCAAGATAGGCCCGTTGGCTGTTTAGGTTTAGGGACAGCGGCGAACGATGGGTCAGGACTTTACTGCTGGTGGGCTATTGTCGTTTCACTTTATTTTCTAACGAAAAGGATAGTCTTGCATGGATTTTTCAATCGCCACACTGCTGTCTTTCTTTACAGATGACAAATTAGTTGCCGGTAAATTCCTCGAAAAGAAGCTAGAGTGCCATTCTGAGGAAGATGCAGAACAGCTCCAGATTATCCTGGATGCATTGGAGCGGGCTGAGATTTTAGCGAAAGAACGGGGTAAATACCGCCGGGTGCCAGAAACGGATGTGGTGGAGGCAAAGCTACGGTGTTCGAGTAAAGGCTTTTGCTTTGCGATCCAAGATTCTGAGGATGCGGAGGATATCTATATCCGTGAAAGTTATCTTAGTAATGCTTGGAATGGCGATCGCGTGTTAGTAAAAATCGTCAAGGAGGGCAGTCGGCGGCGATCGCCTGAAGGAATAGTACGTCTTATTTTAGAGCGGGCAAATCCCTCGCTCCTGGCACGGGTTGTCCAAAAAGACGAAGGATTCCGGGCAGTGCCCCTCGATGATCGCCTGTTATTTGAACTCGAACTAAAGGATGAAGAAGCGCGGCTCCAGGCAGCATTAGATCATTTAGTCCATGTGTCGGTCGTCCAATATCCGATCGCCCAATATCTCCCCCAGGGGGCCGTGACAAAGGTGCTGGGGAGTGATGCAGAGGCAGCGGCAGATACGGATATTGTGTGCTGTAAGCACGATTTATTGCGGCAATTTCCGGCAGAGGTGCTGGCAGCGGTGAAGGATATTCCCAGCAAGCTCACGAAGACGGTTCTCAAAAAACGGCGTGATTTGCGCGACCAATTAACGGTGACCATCGAAGATGAGCTGCATCTGAGCGCGGGCAATGAAACCTTTATTGAAAATGCCTTTACCCTCCAAAAAACAGAAGCAGGCCAGTGGCAATTAGGGATTCACCTAGCTGATGTGGCAGAGTATGTGCCGGCCCAAGGGGTGCTCGATCGCTGGGCGAAAAAGCATGGTACAGCAGTCTTTTTGGGGCAGATGACGATTCCCCTGTTCCCCTCAGAGCTTCAAGAAAAAATTGAACTACGGCCGGGCAGCGATCGCCTGACGATGTCCATTTTTTTGACCTTCGATGACCAGGGCAATGTCGCAGAATTTGAAATTGCCCCCAGTGTGATCCAGGTTGACCACAGCCTCAGTTACCAAAAAGTGCAGCATCTCCTCAGCAGTGATGAGCCTGCCGATCAAGATCTGGTAGATGTGACGGCCCTCCTCAATGACCTGATTTTCAACCTCAGCCCCTTGATCAAGGCCCAGCGCCTCCAACGGGGGGGCTTCCAGATTTCTTTACCGGAAGTGACCTCTGCCTTTAAAGATGAAGGGCGCTTTGGAACAATGATTGTCTCGCCGACGCTGCCCGTGCGATCGCTCTTAGCTGAGGTGATGATTCTGGCCGGTCGCGCTGTGGCCCAACACATGATCGCCCTGGGATTACCCGCCATTTACTGCTACCAGGCAAAGCCTGATTTTGAAAGTCTTGAAAATTTGATCAAGCTGGGCAACAACCTCAACCTGAAGCTCAAACTCGAATCGGAAGAAGAACTGCTGCCCCACGATTACCAGCACTTTATCCAGGAGTTTAGCCAGACGGACATGACCAAAATCCTGAACTATCTATTGCAAGAAACCCTTGACGTCCCCCGTTATGGCACGCACCCCCATCCGCATTTTGGCCTTGCTTACAATGATGGGTACGCCCGGGTTTGTTGTCCGGGTCAGCGCTATAGCGATCTGGTGATGCAACGGATTCTGAAGCTTGTGTTTTCAGAAGGACGCGATCGCCGCTCCAGCCGTGTCAAAGTAGGGGTTAATCTCGGCAGTAGCACCTGCCATGACCAAGTCAATTGGAATGTTTTGCCTACACCCATCCAGACAGAACTCGAAGAATCCATCGCGGGCTTAATTTTGCAGCTCAATGATCAAGAAAAAATCGCCGATGACGCCGAAAAAGACCTCCAGGGTCTGCAAAAGGCAGAAAAAATGAAGGCCCACACTGGCCATACCTTCCGGGGCTTGATTACCGGGGTGCAGTCCTATGGTTTCTTTGTGGAAATCGAAGATCTATTGGTGGAAGGTCTAGTGCATGTCAGCTCCTTGAAGGACGACTGGTACGAATACCGTGCTCGCCACAGCTGCCTGGTGGGTCGCAAAAATCGCATCGCCTACCGCTTGGGGAATACCGTCGAAGTGGAGGTCAAGAGCGTCGATTATTACCGCCAACAAATCGACCTGGCGATCGCCAAAAACACCAAAACCGAAGATGAGGCGCAGGACCCAGAATCGACTTGGAGTGATTCAGCAGAAGAAGAATAGGGTAGACAGATATTCTCGTCTCACTTTAAGGTCAATCCCACGGGGGAGCTCAAGGCTTCCCCCTTTTTTAAATCTAGGGCATCCACTCCAAGAAAAATCCCACCTTACTTTCCTTCGCCGCGGTGGAATTATGCTTTTGGATTTCCGTAGCTGCGCGCCATTGCCGAGAAAAAGCATAACCAGCACCAAGGGTGGTGACCCCCATTTCTTCTGCTGTTCCGAGGTTGACAAACTGCTGGCTGAGGCTCAGCGTCGAAGCACCGGAACGGGAAAGGCTCAACTGCATTTTTGCCCCCACTTCTAGCCCTGCACGGCGGTAATCTTCTCCCGAAAAGCTTTGGTAACCCAGGGTCGGGGCGATGTTAAAACGGCTGCCGAGGGGCAACAGATAATAGTTGGCGCGGGCGGCGACTTGGGAGCGATCGCCATTAAAACTGGTGTGACCTTCAGCGCTGAGGGTGAGGGGCAACGTTTCTTTGAGAAACAGATCCTCGACCCCAAGGCCCAGCCCCCCCTGTTGACCATTACTCGGAAATTGGACATAGCCCAACCGCCAACGGGTGCGAAAACTTGGCTCGTGGCGGATATTTTGGCGCACATCCGGGATCTCCTGGCTCCAGCGCTGGAGCACCGGACTCTGTTCAAAAATTTCTGGGGATAAATCCAGCTGATCAGGGCTGAGGGGCTGGGCTAGGCTGGGCAGGGGCCAGGCGATCGCCAAAATACTACCCAAAAAACCAAAACACTGTTTCTTTCTCAAAACGTAGGTTCCCCACCGCAGACAAAATTTTTTCCCATCCTAGATCATTCTGCAAACAAATCTAGAGGAAAATGGCCATAAATCCCTTCTATTTCGAATTCGGGAGACTGGAGCGCCACCAGCACTCCCCGGTAGTCCCCCACATATTCATCGAAATAATGGTTCATCGTCTGGGTATTAAATTTTAGATAAATCGGGCGATCGCCCCAGGCGGTGGTGTCGATATTTTCTGGCGCACCATAGCCAAGGCCCTTGAGATATTGCTCTAGGGTCGTCACTGCTTCTGTCACATCATCGGCGCAGATGCCAATATTTTCCCAATCTGCCGCCTGACAAGCCAAACGTAAATTGTGACGGAGGGCTTCTCGCTCTGCTACCGACTCAATAGCAGGGGTGCTTGCACAACTTTTTTCTTTTAAGAGGGCGATCGCCGCCAGCAATTCAGGGGAAATATCCATAGGAATCAATTTCTCAAATAGAGCCGTTTTAGCCTAACAGAATCATTCTGCCTAAATCCATTCTTCGTCTTCATTTGGATCAACCCCACCGGGATCTGTGGCGTCGGGGTCATAGGGAGGCGTTAAAATCCGGTAGTCCGCATCATAAACTGCTTCCGAATCTGCCGCCTTGGGCTGCTGCTTGGGCGCAGGACTTGGTGTCGGGCTGGGCGCAGGGGTCACAGGAGGTGTCGGTCGGGGGCGTTGGGGTTTCGGCTGGGGACGGATTTCTGGCTCAGCTGAGTTGGCTGGCTGGGGCGCCTTTGGTCGGGTCGGCTGGCTAGGGGGAGATTCGATATCCCAGCTTTCTTCATCCTGGGCCTCGAGTTCTTTGTCCGTCCAATCATAGTTAGCGCGACTCCGCTCCCAATCGGAGCGGCCAGTGCGGCGGTCTGGCTCCCGGGAGGGACGCTGCTTGAGGCGTTCGAGGCGGGGATTGGGGCGATCGCCTTTGACACTGGGATTGCCTCCCCGGAGCAACAGTTGCAAAATCAAACTCAACAGTAGTCCAAGTAACACTGCGGCGATTAACCAGATCCCCAGGGGTAAGGCGAGGGGCAATGCCTGGTTAAACAACACTAAACTCAGAGGCTGACTGTTTTGTAGCCAGATGATCCCCAGTCCCCCCAAGAGGGTGATCAAAACCAATAATGGTAATTTTGAACTCATAACACCAGGGGCGATCGCCTAGGGCGCGTCCGTGGTATTGGTGGTAGGAGACGTCTCCGTCCGGCCTAAATTTTCATCCACCTGGGCCAAAAGATCCTGTAGCACCTGTTCTTCTGGGTAAAGCTCTACCAATCGGGCCAGATGGGGGCGAGCCCCTTCTAAATCTCCCAGGGCTAGGCGCACCTGTACCAGTCCCTGCAACGCATTTACGTTATCTGGTTCCCGTTCTAGGACAGCAACCAAGCCCGCTTCCTGTTCCTTTAACTGGGCTTCCTGGTCAACTTGCCCGATCTCGGTTGTTGCCGACTGGTTCATACTTTCGACAATGCCCCCAATCACAGGCACCATCGCCGTAGCAGCAAAGGAACCAGCACCGATGAAAAGGATGATTTTCTGCCAAAACTTTTGTTTCTTTTGCTTCGTAGCCGCAGTTTGATCGGGAGGAAGAGACATGGCGAGGTTGGGTGACTGAAAAAATCTTACCTATTCTAGCCCATGGCCATGGAAGTTCTGGAAAATGGGATTTAATGGGAGCAGTGCCCCTTTGACGAGCCTTGTCCATGCCTGAATCTCAGTCTCCCGGCCCACTGTTGGCTTACTTTACTGCCTTTTTTTATATCCTCTTTAGCCTCATTCCTGATAGCCACAGCATGATGGTGGCTTGGTCTTGGGTTTTCGTTTGGCAGGTCGGTTTATTTTGTCCACTGCTTTGGTTTTTGGTGCAACTGTGGGACAACCGCCGGATTTATCTCCTGGGAAATGGCTTTGATCTGGTACTGAGTTTTACCTTGGTTAGTCTTTTTGTTTCAACTTTGGGGGCAGCATTTCCGCAACAGGCCCGCTGGCAGGCTTGGGCCGCTTTGGGTTTTCTGGCGGCCCTTTATCCCATTAGTGGCTGGCTCAAGGGGACAAAGGATCGTTACTGGTTATTTTTGGGCCAGGGCTATTTGAGTTTGGCTTTTGTGACGTTCAGTTTGGCCCTGTGGCTGAGTCGTACTTTTCTTCCAGAGATTGAGCGGCTCCAGGATTTGGGCGTTGAAGATGCCTGGGGGGAATTTGATTTTTCTTTGCTAGAGCTACGAAATTGGGCTCCCTTGGGTCACCAAAATTATGTGGCAGGTTATCTTATTCTGTGTTTGCCAACGTTGCTGGGGTTAGCGCTACTCCATCGGGATTGGCGGCGTTGGTTGTGGGCGACAGGGGTTTTCATCGGGGCGATCGATCTTTATACCACCAGTTCCCGGGGCGGTTGGCTCGGCTTAGCGATCGCCTCCGGGGTGGCCTTTGGATTCGCCTGGGGGTTCAGTCAGATCCGCAAATTTTATCTGGGGCTGGCGGGGTTACTCACGGTGGGAGTGCTCGCGATTTTTGTCCTGGCCAATGACCGACTGTACAACTTGGTTTTACCTCTGCTGCGGGGGGAATTTGAAGAATTAAATTATCGCTGGGTCAATGCTCAGGTGGGTTGGGCTATGGGTCTAGAGCATTGGTGGACGGGGGCAGGTTTGGGGAATGTGCCGCTTTTGTATCAGCAATATCGACCGATCACTGCCGGACGTTTATCGGAGTTTATTTACCAGCTCCACAGCACTCCGGTGCAGCTCTGGGCCGAAATGGGCCTCTGGGGTTTGGTGTTGTTTTTTGGGGTGCCGATTTTCCTGGGGGCAGTTCTCTGGCGGCAACGAAGAGTTGTCAAGATTATGGCAAGGGAAGACCGCATCCTACTGGGCAGCATCTACGTTGGCTTAAGCGGTTACTGGGCTCTTAGTTGGACAGATTATCAACTGGACAATGTGGCCATCAGTGGCATGATTGTTATTCTGCTAGCTTTATTGGCGGCGATCGCCCGGCAAGATCAACCCCAAAATTCTATTCCCCAAACACCCAATCCAGAAAAATTATTGGGAAAACCCCGTCTAGTTGCCCTTGGTTTGTTGGGACTTTATGGTGTTATGGCTATTTGGTTAACCCCAGTTCACGCCGCTTGGGAAAAATCCAGCACTGGATTTTTAGCCCTTGAGCAAGATATTCCTGACTATGATCGCTTTGTGGACAATCTCGGTGCTGCCCAGGCATTAGTTCCTTGGGAGTCTTATTATGCTTACCAGTTGGGGGCAAACCTAGGAGAATTGGCCCTTCAGACGACGGATTTAGAGCGGCGACAGCAATACCTCCAAGAGGCGATCGCCTGGTTTAACCAGGGAAATTTGGCGGCCCCTCACCAAGAATTTGGCCGCAGTAATCTCGCTTGGCTCCATCTGGCAAATAATGATGGCGCGGCCGCAGCGGTAGAATTTTCCGAGGCAGCCCGCCTGGTTCCCGCGAAACGGGGTGTTTTTTACGGTTTAGGCTTGAGCCTTTTGGCCCAGGAAAAAACAGATTTAGCCCTGGAGGCGATCGCCCTCGAAATTCTCCGGGATCCGATGTTTATTACCAGCCCTATCTGGCGTTCTGGGGGCTTGGGGGAGCTCTATCCAGCGGTGTTGGAACGGGTGATGGGTCATTACGAAACGCTCCTGACTACCTACCCTGAAAATGCCCTCCTACACCGTTGTCGGGGCGGCATCGCCTGGTGGATTGGGGATTTTGAGCGTGCAGAAGCAGAATTTCGCCAATATTTTGACCCCACTGCCTTGGGTTTACTCCCTGGGAAAGAGGATTTAGGACAAGGTACGGCGATCGCCCTCCTGCAGAGGATCTGGGATCAACCCGAGGAGCGTTTAACCCTGCTTGACCAAGCTTGGGCACAAGTTTCTCCCCAACAGCCCCTATCGGCTAGTCAGCGCCAAGAATTCCTGAGCTCCCTGGCCAATGCTCCAGATTTTGCCACCTGGATTCGTGCCTTGGCCCCTGAGGTGCAATATCGCCGCTTCCGGGCCGGATTTAACGTAAACAGTCGCCACATTGATGGTCCTAATCCCACTGACTTTTGGACAGTGAGCGAAAACCTGGCAATTAATACTTGGTTCGGTGAATTTTTTCCCACCATCACCTATGACCCAAGCTTTGATCGCCAGTTGCAACCCCTCCGGGAAGCGTTGATAGGGGCGATCGCCCCTTAAAAATTGAGCCAAGCACTCAGACCAGCGGGCAAAGGTAGAAAAATAAGCGCCACAAAAACCAAGGTCAACATTCCCAACAGATCGCGGCGATTGTCTAGATCCGTCACATCGTTGAGGGCAGGTTGATTGGCAATCGGCATCAGGAGCGCAAAAATGGCAAGGAACACAAAATTGGGCTGCACAAAGGCGATCGCAATCATAAAAATTCGTGTTACCTGGGCGATGATGCCCGCTGTTCGTTGACCAAAAACCGCGTGGGTTATCAAGCCCCCGTCCAATTGGCCAATGGGTAACAGCTGTAGCCCCCCTAACATCAACGCCACGTAGCCAGCGATCGCCACCGGGTGCAAATTTACTGCCATTTCTGGAGTAAAGTCACTGCCCAGGGCTAAACGACTCATCAGCCCCAACAGGAGAGAAAACCTGGGGTCAAATTCATTAAATGTCAAGAGGGTTGTCTCCTCTGGCATCGGCACCACCTGGGAGAGCCCCAAACCAATCCAAAGGCAAGGTAGGGTCAAAAGCATGCCAATCCAGGAGCCCGCCGCCGCAAAATCAAAGAGCGCTTGGCGGTGAGGAATAGGGGTTTTGCGCTGGGTATAGGCCCCTAGAGTGCCGATAAAGAAAGGAATAGGGACGAAGTAGGGCAAGGTCGTTTTGATTTTGTAATAGAGCGCTGCCCCATAGTGACCCAACTCATGGAGCCCTAAAATTCCTACCAGCAAAAGGCCGTAGGGTAATCCTTGCCAGAGCATCCGGGGATCTTGTTGGATCGCTTCAGGCGCGATCCCCTGTAACTCTAGGCCCATTACTGTGGTGGTAAACAGGGAGATTAAGACAAGGGCGATCGCCAAATCAGGCCGCGTCAGGGGTTCTTCTTTTCCCTGGTTTTGCTTATCCGTTTGCCAATAGTTGGGCACAAGGGCAAAAAAGGGTTGCCCCCGCAAGCTTTCTTGAAAAACTACAATAAAGCGATCGCCAAAAAGCTTTTCAATATTGTCCCGAATCGTTTGGTAAGCCTCCTGGGGCACTGCCCGGAGCTTGCCCCGACAAAGAATCGCCTGGGGATGGTAGTCGATGGTCTGGAGATAATACATTCCCCAGGGAAAACAGCCCCGCAGCGCCTCTTCTTCTTGGGTACTGATCGGCCGGAGTTTGGTCGCATCCGCCTCTTTGGCCACAGAAGAAGACTGTTCTAGGGTTTCTAGGTTGGGGGGCTGGGGCGGTGTCGCCTCTTTTGGCCCAGGCACTTCGCCAGATTTTGGTTTGCCCCAATCCAACAGGCTCCAATACATCACCGGAGAAACCACCAAAAGAGGCAACATCACAATCAGAGGCATCGGTTGCGTCGCCCCAAACACTAAAATCCAAACCAACCAGGCGGAAGCTGGCAGCATCATCACCAGCCATAACAACCCCAGTGGTGCTTTATTTTCTGGCGGAACCGTGCGACGGATGAGGACATAGGTGATCACCCCCATAATCAAGAACAGCAACCAAACTTCCATGAACTTCGACTTAAAACCTTGCTAAAAAAATAAATGGAACAATAGACCGAATTTTGGCCCCGGATTTACGGCGATCGCACCATGGCCAAAAATTGTCGAAACCTCACCCCAATGCAACAATGGTAACGACTGTTCAGTACAAGTAGGGGGCTCCATTTGAAGACTGCCGCTAAATCTCCCCGGGAACTATTTCCTGGAATCTATGCCTTTGTCCCCAATCGAGAAACCCTCGGCGGCACCGCCTACTTTATCGCAGGAACCGACGGTGGCTTGTTAGTCGATTGTCCACCTTGGTATCCAGAAACCCTGGCTTTTCTGACAGCCCAAGGGGGCGTGCATACCCTTTACATTACCCACCGGGCAGCGATTAGTAACCAGGTGGCAAAAATCCAGCAGGCCCTCAACTGCGACATTGTAATCCAAGAACAAGAAGCTTACCTGATGCCCGAAGCGACGGTGACCCCCTTCCGTGACCAGTGGGAACAAGGCGACTTTCAAGGGATTTGGACGCCAGGATTTTCTCCGGGGGCTTCCTGCCTCTACTATGGCCAAGGGGCAGGTTACCTTTTTACAGGCCGTCATCTTCTGCCGAATCAAAGGGGGGAAATTCTGGCGCTACGCACCGCCAAAACCTTTCATTGGGGTCGCCAGTGCCAAAGTATTCGCAAACTCTGCGCCCGCTTTGAAACAGGCCGTTTAGAATACCTGCTTCCCGCTGCGAATACTGGCTTCTTGCGCGGCACCGGTTATTTGACGGACGCCTACTCAAAACTGACTCAGGCGATCGCCCTCTCTGAAAGCCAGCCATTATTTAACCTTTGATTTTTTGGCGATGATGGGTGGCGAAACCCCAGTGTGATCGCCAACACAAAGAAGCCCCATCTCCCCCCATGCGACTATATAATGAGGGCTGTATGGGAAACCTGTTGCTTACTATATGTAACCGTCGTAAATGTATTGAGCAGATTTCTCAACAATAGTTCCAACTCCTGACGATTTCAGTGCCAATAAACTCAGCATCAAGCCCCATGGTTCAATCAACAACTGCCTACCAAGACCTTTCTAGCCAAGCCGCTCCCTACACCTACGCCATGGGTGGAACGGTGGTACCGATGGTTGTCGAGCAATCCGGCATGGGAGAGCGAGCTTTTGATATTTATTCCCGTCTCCTCCGGGAACGGATCGTCTTTTTGGGGACGGCGATCGATGACACTGTGGCCGATTCCGTCGTCGCTCAGTTACTGTTTTTAGATGCCGAGGATGCCGAAAAAGACATCCAACTTTACATCAATTCTCCCGGCGGTTCTGTTTATGCAGGGATGGCCATCTACGACACCATGCAGCAAATTCGTCCCAATGTAGTGACGATTTGCTATGGTATTGCCGCGAGTATGGGGGCTTTTTTGCTCTCTGGGGGCACAAAAGGAAAACGGATGGCCCTCCCCAGTTCCCGGATTATGATTCACCAACCCCTTGGGGGCGCCCAAGGCCAAGCAGTGGACATTGAAATTCAAGCCAAAGAAATTCTTTACATTAAAGATAAACTCAATACCTTAATCGCCGGCCATACTGGTCAGCCCTTTGATAAGGTGGCAGAAGATACTGAGCGGGATTTTTATATGTCTGCCGAAGAAGCCTGTCGGTATGGCTTAATCGACCAAATCATCGCTCCTCCGACTGCTTAATTTCCCTCTGCCCATTCTATTTCCTAGGCCCGACATATAAAAGCCATGTCTAAATACGACTCCCATCTCAAATGTTCCTTTTGTGGCAAATCCCAAGAGCAGGTCAGAAAGCTTATTGCTGGGCCAGGGGTCTACATTTGCGATGAATGTGTCGAGCTGTGCAATGAGATTCTCGATGAAGAACTCATGGAAAGTGCCGGAGGAATGGGCGGCATGGGTATGGGGCGATCGCCAAACAAAAATCCGGAGAAAGCCCCCCCTGAAAAGATTAATTTTGAAGATATTCCCAAGCCCCGAGAAATTAAGCATTACCTTGATGAACATGTAATTGGTCAAGACGAAGCCAAAAAAGTGCTTTCTGTGGCCGTCTATAACCACTACAAACGCCTGAGCCTCCTCCAGGAAGACGATGTAAATCCTGTGGCCGATGGCATCGAGCTGCACAAATCTAATATTCTGCTGATCGGGCCGACGGGGTGCGGCAAAACCCTCCTCGCCCAGACCCTGGCGAAGATCCTTGATGTGCCCTTTGCCGTAGCTGACGCGACGACCCTCACAGAAGCCGGTTATGTGGGGGAAGATGTGGAAAATATCCTCCTGCGCCTCCTGCAAGTGGCCGATTTAGATGTGGAAGAAGCCCAGCGAGGCATCATTTACATTGACGAAATCGATAAAATTTCCCGCAAGAGCGAAAATCCTTCGATTACCCGGGACGTGTCTGGGGAAGGGGTGCAACAGGCACTCCTCAAGATGCTGGAAGGGACGATCGCCAATGTGCCACCCCAGGGAGGCCGCAAACACCCCTACCAAGACTGTATCCAGATCGATACCCGCAATATTCTCTTTATTTGTGGTGGCGCTTTTGTGGGCCTCGAGAAGGTGATTGAGCGCCGGGTCGGGAAAAAGAGTATGGGCTTTGTGCGGCCCGGAGAGGAAGGAAACGCCAAGGATCAACGCACGGCTGAGTTACTCCAACACATGGCCCCCGAAGATCTCGTCAAATATGGGATGATTCCCGAGTTTATTGGACGAATCCCGGTGATTGCTTCCCTGACGCCATTGGATGAGGAAGCCCTGGTAGAAATTTTGACCCAGCCCAAAAATGCCCTCGTCAAGCAATACAAAAAGCTGCTGAAGATGGACAGTGTGCAGCTGGAGTTTGAACCGACGGCCATCCGGGCGATCGCCCAGGAAGCCTACCGCCGCAAAACCGGCGCTAGGGCGCTGCGGGGCATTGTGGAAGAATTGATGCTGGATGTGATGTACGAGCTGCCTTCCCGCAAGGATGTCCACCGCTGCACAATTACGCCGGAGATGGTCGAAAAGCGTTCTACCGCCGAGCTTTTGCTCCATCCGTCTTCCCTGCCAAAGCCGGAATCTGCCTAGAATTTGTCCTGATCTAAAATGGCGATCGCCCAGGTGCGGGGAGTCCCCCATTATTACGAATGGATCTGTCAGGGGGAGCGCGACCCGCGAAAACCCGTGCTGGTTTTTGTCCATGGTTGGGGCGGCTCCAGCCACTATTGGCGCAGTACAGCCCAAAGTTTGCGGGCTCATTTCAACTGCTTGCTCTATGACTTGCGCGGTTTTGGCCAGTCTGTTTTGCCCATGGACTACGATGGCCAATATGACCTGGGGGAATATGTTCTCGATCTTGCAGCCCTGTTAGAAAAGTTAGACATCACCGAAAAAATTGTTCTTAATGCCCATTCCATGGGAGCTTCGATTGCCGCGCTATTTACAGCGCAGTTTCCTGAGCAGGTCGAACGGCTAATTCTCAACTGCAGCGGTGTGTTTGAATATGACGCCCGCGCGTTCGCCACCTTTCAGAAAATTGGCGGCCAGGTGGTGCGCTTGCGTTTTCCCTGGTTGCGCTTAGTGCCGGGGATGGATCGTTTGGCGATCGCCCGTTTTCTCAGCCAGCCGATTGCCCAAACAGACCGGGGGCAATTCCTCAATGATTTTTTAAAAGCGGATCATCGCGCCGCCGCTGGCACCTTGGTTGCTGCGGTGAATGAAGCAATGGTGCTGCGTCTCCCCCAAGCGTTTCAATCCATTACCTGCCCGACCCTGCTCATCGCTGGAGAAAAAGACCAGATTATCCCAGCGACCATGGCAAAAAAGGCGATCGCCCTCAATCCCCGATTTCAATATCTTGAAATTCCCCAGGTAGGCCATTTCCCGATGCTCGAAAATCCAGCCCTCTATCAAGGGAAAATTACGTCATTTCTCCAGGACAAATTTCCCAGATAGGATTTGTTCTTGGGATCCCTCAAAGAATGATACGCTCTAACAGAACTTCAAAATTAACGAGAAAATTCGATGCGTATTCTGTTTGTTTCTGCCGAAGCCGCCCCTGTCGCGAAAGCAGGAGGAATGGGGGATGTGGTCGGTTCTCTGCCCAAGGTGCTCCGGCAGTTGGGACATGATGCGCGGATTTTTTTGCCCTATTACGGCTTCCTCAACGACAAGCTCGATATCCCAGCAGAACCCGTATGGCGTGGCACCGCCATGTTTAATGATTTTGCTGTTTACGAAACAGTGCTGCCCGGTACCGATGTGCCCCTATATTTGTTTGGTCATCCAGCCTTTGATGGGCGACAAATTTATGGGGGCCAAGATGAATTCTGGCGCTTTACCTTCTTTGCGAATGGGGCCGCTGAATTTATGTGGAACCATTGGAAGCCGCAGATCGCCCATTGTCACGATTGGCACACCGGGATGATTCCGGTGTGGATGCACCAGTCCCCCGATATCAGCACTGTTTTCACAATTCACAATTTGGCTTACCAAGGGCCTTGGCGCGGCTTTTTGGAACGCAATACCTGGTGCCCCTGGTATATGGAAGGAGACAATGTGATGGCCTCGGCGCTGATGTTCGCTGACCAGGTGAATACCGTCTCCCCCACCTATGCCCAGCAAATTCAAACAAAAGTCTATGGTGAAAAACTCGAAGGGCTCTTGTCTTGGATCAGCGGCAAAAGTCGCGGCATCGTTAATGGCATTGATGTGGAGCTGTTCAATCCGTCCAATGACCAAGCCTTGATCAAACAATTTTCGACCACAAACCTAGAAGACCGCGCCGCCAACAAGGTTGCTATCCAGGAAGAAACGGGCCTAGAGGTCAATAAAAATGCATTCCTCATGGCGATGGTGACCCGCCTGGTGGAACAAAAAGGTATTGATCTGCTGTTGAATATTCTGGAGCAGTTTATGGCCTACACCGATGCCCAGTTAATTGTTCTCGGCACAGGCGATCGCCATTATGAAACGCAACTGTGGCAAACGGCCTACCGCTTCAAGGGACGGATGTCTGTGCAACTGCTCTACAACGATGCCCTGTCCCGTCGGATCTATGCTGGCTCCGACGTCTTCCTGATGCCGTCTCGCTTTGAGCCCTGTGGCATTAGCCAAATGATGGCAATGCGCTATGGCTCCGTGCCCATTGTGCGCCGCACCGGGGGCCTAGTCGATACCGTTGCCTTCCATGACCCCATTACCCAAACGGGTACAGGCTTTAGCTTTGACCGCTACGAACCCCTAGATATGTACACTTGCATGGTGCGGGCTTGGGAAAGTTTCCGCTACAAAAAAGATTGGGCCGAGCTGCAAAAGCGGGGCATGAGCCATGACTTCAGTTGGTACAAATCCGCTGGAGAATATCTGAAAATGTATCGCCAAAGTATCCGAGAAGCACCAGAACTCACGACTGATGAAGCTGAAAAAATCACTTATTTAGTCGAAAAGCACGCCATTTAATTTCTGGTTATTTGAAAACCTTGGAGCAGATTTTTTAGCCACGCAATATCTTGGTGACGGTCTGTTGTAATTTCTAGCAGTTGTACACCCTGAGAGGGCAAATTTTCACAGGCTTGAATCAGATCTATTTTGGTTTGAATTTTGTGATATGCAACACCATACAAATCACACAGTTTAGAAAATTGCACAGTTTGGGGCGTTGCAAAATAGTCTTCAAATACATCCTGTGCTGCGGCGATTGGCAACATCTCAAAGATGCCGCCCCCCTGATTATTAACAACAATAATTGTGAGGGAACCGGTGAATTTTGATAGTGTCAAAAATCCATTGGTGTCATGTAGGAGGGCTAAATCTCCAGTCAATAGCACACAGGGAGAATGATTTTCAGCAATGCCTAAAGCCGTTGAAAGGGTGCCATCGATGCCATTGGCGCCTCGGTTAAAGTAGGGCAAAATCTGTTTGGCATTTAACTGCCAGAAAAATTCGGCATAACGCACCACCATACTATTTGCTAAAAAAACAGCTGTTTGCGCTGGTAAATGACGGGATAAATGGTAGGCGATCGCCCCTTCTCGAAGTTTTATTTCTCCTTGAAAAATTGCCTCAATTTTACTTTGAATTTTATTTTGCTGGCTTTGCCATAGCCCAAAATAAGCTAAGCCTTTTTGGTTGTCAGGAAAAATATCTAAATACTTGAAAAAGCGCAGATTAACAGCGAGATGTTGATGGGGACGATGGAGGGGATCAACGTTATCAGCCCGCTCGCTCAAAATATAGGTTTGAATTTGCTGTTTTTCGAGCCAGGCCCGGAGCACTTTACTGGTAGGTAACGCCCCAATTTGGATCACAATCTCAGGCTGGAGGGCTTCGGCCTGGGCTTGATCCCGCAGCATAAAATCATAGGTGGTCACCAAACCCTGGGGGAAGTAATGGGCATAGTTGCGCACGGGCGACAGGGCTTCGGCTAAGACCGGAAAACTGAGATAGCCAGACAGTTGGGCGATCGCCTGACAATAGCCTTCTGGATCTGCTGGCGCGTCAACCCCAGCAATAATGAGGCCTCGAGAATAGTTTTTCCAAACCTCGATGGGGAGAATATCGGTCGAAAATGCGGCCTTCGGTTGGGGCTGAATCCCGGCAAAAAAATCCGCAGTGATTTCATTTTTAAGGTGCAGCACGGAACCATCATCGATGGGGGCGAGGGGGTCTCGAAAGGGGCAATTGAGATGGACAACACCTTGTTGGGGAAACTGCGATCGCCGCCAAGCCTGCACCATGGTTTGCCGAGCGTAACGCAACATTTCCACCGAAGCAATAGGGGTCGCCATCTCACTAAACCACTGGGCAAAATTCCCAAATAGCTTGATTTGATCAATGGTTTGCCCGGAATGACAATCCCGCAGTTCCGGCGGGCGATCACCTGTGAAAATAATCAAAGGCACCGCACTTTGGTAAGCTTCAATCACCGCCGGATAAAAATTGGCCCCTGCCGTCCCGGAAGTACAAACCAAAACCGTGGGGAGGCCCGAACTTTTCGCTAAACCGAGGGCAAAAAAGGCCGCCGACCGTTCATCTAAAATCGGGATTGTTTTAATTTGAGAATGACGGGCCAGGGCAACGGTGAGGGGCGTTGAGCGCGACCCTGGACAGATTACCGCCGCCTGCAACCCCAAACGAGCGAGGGTTTCGATCAGCACACTCGCCCACAAATTATTAAGGTTACTAAAATTTAAATCCATTCCAAGCGGCCCCGGACTTTCTGACAATTGCCCCAAGCTAAAATTAAATCACTGATTTTCGGTCTTTTTGCCATGATTGCTCTGCCGAGTGGTTTTTCACCCCAGGAATACCTCGAACTTGAGGCCCAAAGCACCATTCGTCATGAATATCGTCAGGGTTTGGTTTATGCCATGGCGGGTGGTAGCGATGACCACAGTCGCATCGCCATTAATTTTTTGACTGCTCTCAATCTCCACCTCCGAGACAATGCTTGTCGCTTTTTTGCCGGGGATGTCAAGGTGAACTATGCGGACCAGTTTTTTTATTATCCCGATGCCTTTGTAACTTGTGATCCGCGCGATCGCCAAAATCGTTATGTCAAGCAATTTCCGAAGCTGATTGCCGAAGTTTTATCCCCAGCCACCGCAACCTTTGACCGCATAGAGAAATTCCAGGATTACCAGAAAATTGACACCTTTGAGGAATATGTTCTGATCGCTCAAACCCATCAGGAAGTTGAAATCTGGCGGCGATTGCCCCAGGGGTGGAGCCGTCACATTTATCTCCACTTAGATACTTTGTTCTTAACCAGTATTCAGTTGGAAATCCCTGTGGCAGATCTGTACCGTGGCACAAGCCTAGACACGAGTGAGTATGGATTTATCTAACTCAATGCCTAGGATTCGGTGGGGTTGTTGGCGCGGGCCTCAAGATCTTCAATGGTTTTGAGGACAAGATTTTTTGCTTCTAACTGCCAGCCCCAGCGTTGGATCTGAATGGCGGCGGGAATGGCGATCGCCGGCGCAAGAAAGTCCAAAGGCTGTTGGAGTGAAATCCCAAACAATAATCCCAAGCCTGCAATGCCCCAGAACGGTAGAGCCACCGTTTGACGATTTTCCAACATTACTTTTCCGAGAAAGCCCTGGGGAATCTGCTCTAAAAGCTCTTGTTTGACCATCTCCCGTTGTCTGGGATTGAGCATAAACGCAAATTTACGGCGCAACTTTTCAATCTTGCGGGCGTCGGTACTGTATTCGACCAATTGGTCTTCCGCAAGCTTAATCAGTTTTTCTAGTTGATCCATCGTGTTTAGGCCTTTGTTGCTCAAAAATTCTCTGTTTATTGTGGCATTCCTTGGGACAGTGACTCCAGCAACTGTCAGCTGAGGCAATTACCCAGACTCTTCAGCATCCTTTATCACCTATCCCTGATTTTTTCATCGTTCCTGGGTTTTTGTTTGGGTCTATTCCAATAAAAATTTGCTATTGTAAAGAAAGTTTAAGTAAGTTATTCAAATTTGTAGCCAAGTCCGTACATCGCGAATAAATGTGTGATGTAGACAACCAAAGCACAAAAGTAAATCATGCTAAAGATAGAGCATTGACACAGAAGTACCATGAGTATCCCAGGCTTGTTCCACAGAACCGCTGCCCGCTTTCAAACAGCCAAGTCCCCCAATGCAAGACGCCTTAAATTAACGATGTTTTGCGATTTTGATGGGCCTTTGGTAGATGTCTCAGAGCGGTACTATGGCACTTATCGAGCCGCTCTTCAGCATACCCAACAGATCTATGCTCACCAAGGACAGGCAGTCCCCCTCAAATGTCTCAGTAAAGACCAGTTTTGGCAAATGAAACGCCAACGGGTCAGTGACATTGAGATTGCGATCCAATCGGGGCTCCAGGAAGAACAGATTACTTTTTTCCTCGACCATGTCCGGGCGATCGTCAATGATGCGACCCTCCTCCATTTAGACAAAATGCAGGGCGGTGTTAACTGGTCTTTGGGGCTGCTCCATTCCTACGGAGTAAAGTTGGTATTGGTCACTCTCCGGGAAAAACAGCAGGTTTGTAAGATGCTTGACCAGTATGGTCTTAGACGCCTATTCAGTGGTATCTATGGGAGTGATAATCACCAGACAGCCTATCTCAACAATGCTGAGGCAAAAACGGCTTTACTGAAACAGGCGATCGCCGAACAGGGAGAAGTGAGCGATCAGTGGCTGATGGTCGGTGACACCGAAGCTGATATTGTGGCTGCTAAAAATATGAAAATCGCCGCCATTGCCGTGACCTGTGGTATTCGCGATCTCTCTACCCTCGAAGGTTATCAGCCGGAACACTGCTGCAGCGATCTTCTTTCTGTGGCCCATTTTCTCCTGGAATGTCAACGCCCGTCCCAGGCACAACGGCATCATCACTATTGTTTTTCTGGCATTCTCACATAGCTCCACCAACGCACCAGGGGAGTGCAAAGGAGAGGAGTCCAGAGGCTACTTAAGATAGCTGTGGTTAGAGCGATCTGTTGAAACTCCCTCCAGAGAAGGGCCGGAGCACCAAGGCCCCACAGAAGATATTGGCAAGCCATAACCATCTCGGCCACCAAGGTCATGACAAAAACCAGCAGCGCCAAAATAATAAAGTCTTCTTCAAAATAACGTTGGCGACGCCAGCGGGACACACAATAGGCCACCAGCACAAAGCCCGGTAGGTGGGAAGGAAGAGTCGTGATCATCAAACTATCATGGAGCCAGGCCGCGGCGATCGCCCCTAAGATTGCATAGAGCGTTTCCTGTTTAACACTCCAGGCAATCACCCACATCAACAGCCATTGGGGGCCGAGACCAAGGATACTCATTCCCGGAATCCGCAGCATCAACAGGCAAGCACAGAGCAATATCGAGCCTGCAATCACCAAATAGTTTAGCCAGGGCAGAGTCCATTTAGGGAGTTTGCGAAACATCCTGCTCCGGTTGTAGCTCAAAATTCAGTGGTTTTGCCTCAAAGGGTGAGACTAGAACCCACTCCAAAGACCCAAGGGGAACCGTCAACTCTACCGTCGCGCTTGGGGCCGGCCCAGCATTGAAGTCGATCGCCGCGATGCGACCAATGGGGATCCCTGGCGCGTACAACGTACTTAAATTTGAAGTGGTGACCATGTCCCCCACCTCCACATCAGGGACTTTCTCGTAGAAAATCATTTCAGCCTGTAGCGGATCATTCTGTCCTCTGAGGTATCCTTGAAAGCGGCTCCGGGAGAGCATGACACCCACCTGTTGATTCAAATCACTCACCAAAGCAACTCGACTACTGCGGGGGGTCACCTGCACGACCCGGCCGACTAAACCGCCCACCCCAGTCACCGTATCACCGATTTTAATGCCGGCTTGGCTCCCCTGGCCGATGGTGATTTGTTGCCACCAGGCATCAGCACTACGACCAATGACCGGAGCGGCGATCGCCTCTCCCATCGAAGCCTGGCGATAATCCAGTAAATTTTGGAGTTGAAGATTTTGAGCCTCCAGCTCCTCAACACGATTTTGAAGCTCCCGGAGTTTACTATTCTGGAGCAAAATTTCTGTTTCTGCTTCAGTCAAATTACCCTGGCGATTAAACAAGAGCCCATAAAATTCTTGGATTGCGCCCCCCTGGGTTTGACGCAAAAACAGTGCCACCGAGAGACCAACCCCAACTAAGATGAGGCTGATTCCATAGCGTTGCCACCAGCGGCGGAACATCAACATTCACTCGGAAAGACGAAGCAGGCCATCTTAATATTACTCATATCGGGTGTGACTTTTGAAAACCCGCTCCATGTCCTTATCCTTAAAGTTTTCCAAGACCCGGCCAGTGCCCAGGGCAACACAACTCTCAGCATTGTCAGCCACATGGGTGACGATTCCTGTTTCATGGCTAATAAGGGTATCTAGTCCTTTAAGGAGTGCTCCACCACCCGCTAGCATAATGCCTCGGTCAATAATATCAGCGGCCAATTCTGGAGGAATTCGCTCTAGGGTCCGTTTTACCGCTTCTACAATAATCGATAGGGGCTCCGACATGCTTTCGCGAATTTCTGGTGCTTTGATCGTCACGGTGCGGGGTAACCCAGAAAGAAGATGTAAGCCTCGGACTTCCATGATGGGCTCTTCGGCATCGGTCGGGTAAGCTGACCCCAATTGGATCTTAATATCTTCGGCAGTACGCTCCCCGACAACGAGGTTGTGTACCTTCTTCATGTAGAGCATGATCGAATCGCTCAGTTCATCCCCAGCAACCCGGACTGACTCACTCAGCACAGTGCCCTGTAAGCTCAGGACGGCCACTTCCGTCGTGCCTCCACCAATGTCGATGATCATGTTACCGGTGGGTTCGGAAACAGGGAGACCAGCGCCAATGGCGGCAGCTACGGGTTCGTCAATCAGATAAACTTCACTGGCCCCGGCTTCTTTGGCAGCTTCTTCTACAGCTCGCCGTTCTACACCAGTGACCCCGCTGGGAATGCCAATAACCATCCGGGGGCGGACGAGGGGATTGCGATTGTCGTGGACGCGTTTAATGAAGTGCTTGAGCATCGCTTCAGCAGTATCAAAGTCAGCGATTACCCCATCCCGCAGGGGACGAATCGCAATTACATTATCGGGAGTCCGCCCGAGCATCCGCTTCGCTTCTAGGCCAACGGCGAGGACCTCTTGATTAACTTTATTGATAGCGACAACAGAGGGTTCCTGGAGGACGATGCCTTTGCCAGAAACATATACAAGGGTATTGGCAGTACCGAGATCGATACCCATATCCCGTGAAAATGAAAAGCGACTGAATAAACCCACTTGTGCGCTGACCCCTATCTGTTGTGTGTTTGATTCTTTAGATCTGAGACCACCGGCGCTTGGCTGTGTCCCTAGGATCTCTAGAAGGCTAAATTATAACTTTTGGATTTTATTATGTTTGTTCACTGGCGTCTAGGATCTGAAATCGTCTCTTGGGGAGATCTGCACCTAGGGCGATCGCCTGGTCTTTTTCTTATTTTTAGTCTTGCCAAAATGGATTTTCGGGGGGCTGATTCATTTCTTCGAGGGTTTTCCAGCCAGCTTCCCAAAGGGTTTGATCTTTGAGTTGTTTGGCATTGATCCAGAACCGGGTATCGGGATCACAAGAGGAAACCAGTTCGGCAAAAATCCACTTCCCTTCGTGACGGCGATTCATCACTTGAAAATGTCGCCAACCGAAGGTTTTTTGGGTGGCGGTCCATTTGGAGCCAAGGAGATGGGGAAAACGCTGTTTTTGCTTCTTTGCCATGGTTGATGTCATGTGAGAAAAATCGGCGACGCTGGTGCTTAATGGGAGTTGCTTTTGGGGTCGGAGGCATCCCGGAGGCCATCTCCAAGGTAGTTCAAACTCAGCACAGTCAAAAAAATCGCTAAGCCAGGAAATAAGGCCATGTGGGGAGCAGTGGTGACGAAATTTTGAGCGTCATAGAGCATCCGTCCCCAGGTGGGAATATCTGGCGGAAAACCCAAGCCCAGAAAACTGAGGGTTGATTCGGTGATGATGGCATTGCTCACGGAGAGGGTTGCAGCTACGGCAATTAGACTGATGAGATTCGGCAAAATATGTGCTGTTAAGATCCGCAGGGGATTGGCACCCATCGCCCGGGCAGCAGTGATAAATTCGCGGGTTTTGAGACTGAGACATTGGGCGCGCACTAGACGGGCGATCGCCATCCAATTTAAACCACCAATGACTACCACCACCAAGCTAAACGTGCCCCACTGGGCCCCGGCGATCGCCCGCATTTTTTCTCGAAAGAGGTAGACGATA
Source organism: Picosynechococcus sp. NKBG15041c (assembly GCF_055380235.1). Classification (NCBI taxonomy): domain Bacteria; kingdom Bacillati; phylum Cyanobacteriota; class Cyanophyceae; order Chroococcales; family Geminocystaceae; genus Picosynechococcus; species Picosynechococcus sp. NKBG15041c. The sequence continues at coordinate 2,153,610 of NZ_AP040363.1, read as the reverse complement.
AGCAACAGGAGTGGCAATTGGGGTAAGGAGAGAAATAGATCTGTAATCCGCATCAATAATTGGTCAAGCCAGCCGCCATAAAAGCCGGCGATCGCCCCGATGATCGTGCCAAAAATAATCGCGACCACCATCGCCGCCAAGCCCACTGCCAAAGAAATCTTGCCGCCAAAGAGTACCCGTGCCAATTGATCCTGGCCCAAATCATCCGTGCCGAAGGGATGCTGCCAACTGGGTGGGGCGGCGCTGCTGACAAAGTCAATACCGTCGATGGGGGTTGTATAAATCAGGGGGAAAACAAAAATCAGGAGGGCGATCGCCCCCAGTACAATGGCACCGAGCACCGCCAGGCGATTCTGTCGAAACCGTCGCCAACCACGGGAATTATTCTGCATCCTCGTTATCATAGTAGAAGGGACGCACCTGGGAAGTAAAACCGGATGCCTTGAATTGCTTTAATTGAAGCGGTTCCGGCTGATTGGCTGCCACTGATACCGGGATCTGAAAATCGCTGACCCCTGGCGGGACTTCTAAAATAGTCCCAACCCGGCCCCGATTTTCAAAGGTGGGGGATCCCGTTGCATCGTAAATGCGACCAAACACGTCCGCATCGACAATATATTTCCCTGACGTATTGTTTGCTTTCCCCTTAATCATGAAGCAATTTGCATCTTCGCTCGACCCACTCGTGACAATGCCCTGCATCTCTGGGGGACATCGCTCATAGCTCAAATCAGACAACTGAATCGGTGTGAGGGCGATCGCCTGACTAAAGGGAAATAACCCCAAACATAACCATAAACAGCCCGCCAAGAAACTGATAATAACGTTGCGTCGTTCCATGGATTTCCCCCATTGGCAATGGCAAAATTTTCTATAGGATAACAGGTCTTTTTTTCCCCGCGGGACAACACCCATGACCCCACAAAGAATTCACTAACGAATAAAAGACAGCGGGTTATAATAACTGATTGCCCCGAAACTATCCATTTCTATATTTTCCCCATGCAATTTATCGACCACGCCGAAATCGAAGTCATCGCCGGAAAAGGGGGGGACGGCATCGTTGCCTTTCGTCGCGAAAAATATGTCCCTGCCGGGGGGCCTGCCGGGGGCAACGGCGGTTGGGGCGGCTCAGTGATCTTTCGGGCCGAAGAAAACTTACAAACTCTACTGGATTTTCGTTACGCGCGCACCTTTAAGGCGCCGGATGGGGAGCGGGGTGGCCCGAACAATTGCACGGGCGCTTCCGGGGAAGATTTGATTGTAGATGTGCCCTGTGGGACGGTGATCTACGACCGCGAAACCGATGAAGAAATTGGCGATTTGATCTTCCATGGCCAAACCTTTTGCGTGGCGCAGGGGGGTAAAGGTGGCCTCGGTAATAAGCATTTTCTCAGCAACAAGAACCGCGCCCCCGAATATGCCCTGCCTGGGTTAGAAGGAGAAATTAAACAACTGCGCCTAGAGCTAAAACTCTTGGCAGAGGTGGGTATTATTGGTCTTCCTAATGCGGGCAAATCAACATTGATTTCTGCACTGTCAGCAGCCCGGCCAAAAATTGGTGCTTATCCTTTCACTACTTTGATTCCGAACCTTGGTGTTGTGCGACGGCCCACGGGTGATGGCACGGTGTTTGCTGATATCCCTGGGTTAATTGAGGGTGCCCACCAAGGGGTCGGTCTGGGTCATGAATTTTTACGGCACATCGAACGGACAAAAATCCTTGTTCACCTTGTTGATCTCAATGCGGAGGATCCGCTGCAAAATTACCAGACGATTCAACGGGAATTGGTGGCCTATGGTCGGGGTTTGCCTGAGCTGCCCCAGATTATTGCCCTGAATAAATTGGATACAGGCGATCGCGAATTTGCCGATTTCATTACGGAAGAGCTACAACAACTAACCACGGCAAAAATTTTTACAATTTCGGCAGTATCCCGCACGGGTTTAGATCAGTTATTACAACATATCTGGGATGTGCTCGACGATCTCAAGGCACAGCAAATCCCAGTCAGCCTGAATGAGTCTCCTGATGAATCTGATTTGCCAGAAGAATAAGCGGCGGCGGATTCAAGATTCATTACCAAAGGGCCGCTGCCGCTGGTCGCCCTCCTATGATGGTAGAGAGATAAAGCCGATGATCACCGTCCTCACAGGCATTAATGTTTATACGGTGTTCAGGATTGCCATTTGCCATAGGTTTTGATAAACCATTTTTGCGATCGCCATCTATGCTTGACCTGACGTCCCAAAAATCCCTCGAAAAATGCCTCCTCAAGGATCCCATTGTCCTTGGTCCAGAGACAACATTGAGTGAAGCGGCCAATGCCATGGCCAGTATAAAGCCAACCTGCGAGCTCCAGGACAAGGCAGGTAATGCCTTAGAAATCAGTAGTAGTCGCGCCAGTTGTATCTTGGTGATGGCCGGGCCAAAGCTCCAAGGGATCGTCACAGAACGGGATTTGTTGAAGTGGGTTGTGCAGAGTGAAAACTGGCAGCTACTTACCCTCAGTCAGATTATGACAACGGCGATCGTTTCTGTGACTTGGAACGAGAATTTGACCCCCCTGACTATTGCCCAGCTACTGCATAAGCATCGCATTCGTCACCTGCCGGTGCTTGATGCCCAGGGACATCTTTTTGGTTTAATTACCCACCGTTTATTGCGCAGTGTGATCGAGCCAGTCCATCTTCTGCGACTGCGCTTTGTCACTGAGGTAATGGCTAGAGATATTGTGCGTGCCCTGCCGGACCAATCCATTTGGCATTTGGCCCAGGTCATGATGAAAGCGCGGGTAGGCTCGATTGTGGTGGTCAAAGCACACCCCACCCTTGAGCAAGGGTGGTTCCCCCTGGGTCTTGTGACGGAGCAGGATATTTTACATCTGCGCTGCCTCGGCCTCGATCTGAAAAAAATAACGGCGGAGCAAGCCATGACCCGGCCGGTAAAAATCCCCGTGCAACACTCCCTTGTGGAAGCGAAGCAGTTGATGGAGAAACACCAAACCCATCGTTTGGTCGTTGTTGGGGATCAGCACGAATTGCTTGGCCTCGTGACGCAATCGAGTCTTTTGGAAGCAATGAACCAAAATGAAATGTATGGGCTGGTGAGTTTTTTGGAACAACAAATTCAAGAGCGCACCCAGGAGCTAGATCGACTCAATCAAAAATTACGCCAAGAGGTTCAGGAACGAAAAAAGGCAGAAAATCGCATCCGGCAATTGTCCCTTACGGATGAATTGACAGGGGTCTATAATCGCCGGGGTTTCTTTATGCTTGTCGAACAAGAATTATCTTTGATTGAGCGACAGCAATTGCCTTTTTCTCTCTTTTTCTTTGATGTGGATAATCTCAAGGACATTAATGACCGCCTTGGTCACGGGGTTGGTGATCGCGTGATTACTGATGCGGCAAAAATTCTCCAGAGTTGCTTCCGCCGGGCTGATATTGTGGCCCGACTGGGGGGTGATGAATTTACAAGTTTTGCCCCTGTTCCCCAGGCAGAGGCAGATTTGATTTGCCAGCGGTTAAAGGAGGCGATCGCCTCCTTTAATCAGCAACAACACCGGCCCTATAAACTGTCAATCAGCATCGGTCACGCCAGCTATGGTGAATTTCCGCCCCATGCTTCCCTGGAAAAATTACTCGCTCAGGTCGATGAGAAAATGTACCGCAATAAGCAGCGCCGCAAGCAACGTCAACAATTGACAGATGCATAAACCTAGTGCAGATCTATCCCTGGCGATCGATCCCAACGCAGCAAACCATTTGCCTAAACAATCCCTGAACTTGTAGAATTTAAAGTTCTGGAAGCCCACAGATTTCTATAGAAAAAATTATTCTGTCAATATTATGAGTAAGCGTTTACAGGTAGTCCTCAAGCAGGACGTGCGCAAGCTAGGCAACAACGGTGACCTCGTTGAAGTTGCTCCCGGCTACGCCCGCAACTACCTTCTCCCCCAAGGCATTGCCTCCCTTGCCACCCCCGGCATTCTGCGTCAAGTTGAACAACGCCGCGAAAAAGAACGTCAACGGCTGTTGGCTGAGCTCCAAGAGGCTGAAGGACGTAAAGTAGCCCTCAAGACCGTTGGCAAGCTGATCATCCGCAAGCAGGTAGGTGAAGAAAACCAAATTTTCGGGACCGTCACCACCCAAGATATCGCTGATGCTATCAAAGAAAGAGCTGGTCAAGAAGTCGATCGCCGTGGCATCACCCTGCCTGAAATTGGCAAAACTGGCACCTATGAGGCCCAGGTCAAACTCCACCCAGAAGTGACGGCAACAGTTCAGTTCGACGTTATTTCCCTCTAGGAAACACGCCTAAATCTTTTAATAATGCCAAAGAGCGGCTCAAATTTGGGCCGCTCTTTTTTGTGTCGGGTTTTTCCCATCAACAATGTCTTACCGTGGACTCTGTTATGGGGAATTGTGCAAATAACTGCCTAAAGACCACTAGAATCTAAGCTCTGGGCTTCCTCTGAGGTACTGGGCAAATGGAGGCCGCATTCCTGTTTGAGGCCCCGGAAACGGGTATCGCGCTCGCTTTCATCCCCTGCCATGAGGGGGCGACTAGAATGCCAATCTCCCACAGTGACATACCCTTTATCAAAGTAGGGATGGTAGGGCAAATCATGGGTCATTAGGTACTCATAGACATCCTTAGCAGTCCAGGTCAGAATCGGGTGAACTTTATATTGTTTGCCCTGCTTGGCTACATAACCGAGAGTTTGGCGATGATCAGTTTGACCTTTACGGAGTCCAGCTAACCAAGCTTTGGCCTGAAGCTCCTGGAGAGCCCGTTGCATGGGTTCAACTTTGCGGATGTAGTCATAGCGATTAAATGCTTCTACATCTTCTTGTTCCCAGAGTTTGCCGTAAAGGGCTTCCATCCGAGCGGGGCTGAGGGGGGATTGATAAACTTTGAGATTGAGATGGAGGCGATCGCTCAACTCCTCTGCAAAACGGTAGGTGGCTTCAGGAAGATAGCCTGTGTCAATCCAGACGATGGGAATATCAGGAATGATTTGGGTGACCAAATGGAGCATTACCGCTGACTGAATGCCAAAACTGGTACTCATGATCAGTCCTTCAGAGAAGGTTTTCGCCGCCCATTGAACCACTTCTGCCGCTGTGGCCTTCATTAAGGTTTCATTCACACTCGCCAAATCTAAATCCGGCATCATTCCACCCATGTTTGCATCTCCCATTGGCATCGTTGCTCCTTGGGCATTTGCAGTTTGTTCGCGGGGGGTCGAGTGGGAAAGATGCAGTTGTGGCATACTTTTGCAGGTGAATATAAGGTGATTAGTCATTTCAGCGCTAATTGCTGGCGATCGCCTAGTCTCAAATCAAGGTAATGGCCGAACAATTAACAATTTGCGTCGCTTAAATCATGAATGCTGACAGTGAATTAGCCCCATTGTAGTCGAGAAGTTCCCCAATTCTGCTGTGGATTCCTTGACGACCTAACTGGCTTGGTGAGCCCTCATCTGCTGTCGCTGCTGCCATTTTGCCTCGAAACGCGATCGCCGTTCGGGGGTAAGCGCTTCAATACAATAGGGACAAGAAATACCAATCTCATAAGTATTAGAAGCTTTATCTTCCTCGTCAATGGGGTGGCCGCAGGCATAACACAGCTCATATTGGCCTGTTTCGAGGCCATGCTTTACGGTCACTCGTTCATCAAAAACAAAGCATTCCCCCTCCCAGAGACTGGCTTCAACAGGAATTTCTTCAAGATATTTCAAAATTCCCCCCTTAAGGTGATAAACCTCTTGGAACCCTTGGTCGAGCAGATAGGCAGTGGCTTTTTCACAACGAATACCCCCGGTGCAGAACATCGCCACCTTGGAATGCTTCTCCGGGTCTAGATTTTGGGCGACATATTCAGGAAATTCTCGGAAAGTTTTCGTCCGGGGGTTGATCGCCCCCTGGAATGTGCCGATACCCACTTCGTAATCATTTCGGGTATCGATGAGGATCACCTCAGGATCTTGAATTAACTTGTTCCAATCTTTGGGGTCGATGTAAGTGCCCACAATACTACTCGGGTCAACATTGGGCTGACCGAGGGTGACAATTTCTCGCTTGAGTTTGACCTTCAAGCGCTTAAAAGGTTGCTTCGGAGCCAAAGAAACTTTGTAAATCAAATCTGCGAGGCGATCGTCTCGATGGAGAAAATCGACCATAGCATCGAGGGCCGTTTGGGTGCCTGCAATGGTCGCATTAATCCCCTCATGGGCCAGGAGAATTGTGCCGATAATGCCTTGGCTTTCGGCGAAATGAAAAATAGATTGTTGCCGCTCTTTGTAGTCGGGAAAGTCAAAAAATTTGTAAAAGGTAATGACAACAAAATCGTTCATTTCATTCAGGGGCTTACAAATGGCAGACCCTATTTTAGCCTGTGTCTTTGTGCTTTTATCTTTCTCTGGCGGCGATATGCCCTGGGACAATGGGAGCATCATTTTTCAGCCTTGGGATGAGGCAGGTAGTAAAGACCGACACCAGCCAGAGTCGGATCTGAAATATTACACCTGGGGTGCCACGTTTTCTAGTTGGAAATTAGGAAAGTCACCCCAATCAAGGCCACCACTAATGCTCCACCTAAAATACCCAAAATCAGCAAATTTTTCTGGTCGTCACCCGTTTTAGGCTCTGCTTGGTACATTTTGGGCTCCATGGCAAAGTTATTTAGCTTGCCGTCTTCATCTTCTAGATAGCGCATTAATAGCTCCTTATAATGTCGTCAATTGTTAACCTGCTAGGGGTTGCGATCATCATAGGAATCTGGCTTTATCGATATCAACAAAACTCAACAAAAGTTAAGTTTCTTAGGCTCCCATACCGGAGTAGTGCTTCAGGCCTTTGCGCCAAAAGTAGCGGTTTAGGCCATAGAAAATGAGACTCCACACTCCCATCACGATAAACCCTTCAACGAGGCGGACAGGAAGCCCCATCAGGATTGCCGCCGGAAAATAAACCACATAGGGAAAGGGCGTCAGCAGGGCAATTTCTTTCATGAGGGGCGGAAAGGTCTCGAGGGGGGCGATGTAGCCAGAAAGAAAGATATAAAACAAAAACCAGATTTGTTCGATCGCACTCGCTCGCTCTACCCAAAAAGCGGTCATAGCAAAGGTGTACTGCAAGAGGAAGCGCAGACAAAAGGCGATCGCCGCCGTCAAAATACAAAAAAAGATTTGGGTGACACTAGGAACCCAAAAGGCGTCGGGATAGAGAAGAAAAAAGAGAAAGACAAGGGCAATGCTAAAGGGGAGACGGGCAAAGCGCTCGGCCACATGGCTGGCAAAATGTCGCCAGACTGGGTCGATGGGTTGGAGCAGCGCGAAGGATAATTTTCCTTGGGATACTTCTTTTTCAAATTCCCAGATGACCCACACTAGGGTCAGTTGACGGATAAAAAAGACAGCGATAAAGTAGCGGGCAAAGTCGATCGCCGATAGGGGTAACTCCACCTGCTGGGAGGCTTCGGTCCAGACCCCTAAGAGAATGATTGGCAGCGAGGAATTCAGTACCCAGAAAAATAATTCAGCCCGATACTCCACCATGTAGGCGTAGTAAGTCGTCAGTAAAATCAGGGCTTTTCGGCAAAGCGATCGCAACATAGGCTCCCACGGGACAACGTGATTTTCATCATAGGCGGAAAGTTCTGATTTTTGAGCATCCCAAAAATTCCGAGCACCGTAAATAATTGTGCTATCGTCAGAATATATAGAAGCTCAGTCATCCAAGGAGGCGGCAATGCGCATCAAAAGTTGGGAAAGCCCCCGCCGTCGGGGTCGCAATGACAAAGGAAAAGGCGGTTCTGCCCGGCAGCGACAACTGAAAAAACGCAATCAAATGCTTAAAAATAAGCTCAAAGGTGATAACCACGGAGGGGAAATTTATCCCCTCTTTTTCATGGCGGTTAGATCCCACTGAGATGACAAATAGTGAGGCGATCGCCCCCCGCTAATTTCAGCACCTTTTGGCCGGGGCTATCCTTTTCTGCCAACGGGAATTTAGTTAAGGCAACTGATTCAAGCTTGCCCTGGGAATCTTTGACCAGCAGCGCGTCCTGTTCCCCAGCAACAAACAAGCTCAGCAATAAATCTGTTTTTGATTCAAAGCGCATTACATGGTTGCCCATATCCCCTTGTTTGCCGAGCCTCAAGCTATGGGCCGCTAATCTTTTGCCATAGCCTTCTTCGGAAAGGAGATAAATTTCACTTTCCCGCTGACAGGGGATACAGGCGACAATTTTTTCGCTGAAACGTAGTCGCAGTCCCTGATTACCTTGGGAAGTGCGGCCCATCACAGGGATTTCTTGGTCATTGACAGGGAGATATAGAACCCGGCCACTGCTGACGGCGATCGCCACGCGATCGCCTGGCTGGACAAAACAGGCAAATTTGAGACTGTCTTTGTCCTTGAGCTTAATTAGGCTCAACCCACGACTGGTGAATCCCTCTAACTCTATGGCGGGGAGACGCTTAATGCGTCCCTGGGCTGTGAGGAGTAGCAAATCATAGGTCCCTAAATTATCCGGCAGTAAAAATTGGGTGATGGGTCGGTGATTATCCCGTAGGGCATGATCTGGTAATAAATCGACTAATTGGGGTTTGTCTCGCTGCTCTTGGTAGGGTAAATCGGCGATCGCCACCGGAAAGGCTTTTCCTTGGTCAGTGCAAACAATTAAATTATCTTTTTTGCCCAATTGGGCTTTGAAAATACTCGGTTCCTCAGCCAAAAGCCCAGCATCATCATTCCCCCAATAAACTTCCCCCGAGGCGGTAATCGCCACATGGGAGGTTGCCGTGAGTTGGGGCAAGAGAGTCAGAGTGGCTTCTGCCTCCTTGCGGGGCTGTCGTTGTTTTTTAGGAAGCGCTTCTGGTTGGGTCTCTGGGGTGGTATGGGGGGAAACGGGTTGCGGCTTCGCCATTTTCAGATCGGGCAAACGGGTGCGGCGGGGGTCGGCAAATTTACGCTTGAGGCTGCGCAATTCTCGCTTTAGGGCTTTAAATAATTCGTGGCGATCGCCCAACAATTGATGCAATTTTGCAATCTCGCCTGCCAGTTCCTGCGACTCCTGTTCTAGCTTTTGACGCTCCAGGCCCGTTAACCGTCGCATCGGCATCCCTAAGATTGCATCGGCTTGATCTTCACTGAGGCCCAGCTCACTCTGAAACTGCCGCTTCGCTGTTGTGCCATCCGCCGCATGACGCAAAATCTCAATGACTACATCTAAATTGTTGAGGGCGAGTAACAGGCCATCCACCGAATGTTGACGGGTTTCCTTTTGGGTCAGTTCGTGCCGGTATTGACGTGTTAGGGTTTCTTCTCGGAATTTGAGAAATGCTTGCAAAATTTCCTTTAAAGATAGCTGGCGGGGCTGATTGTCCACTAATGACAGCAAAATTGCCCCAAAATTTGACTGCAATGCTGTTTTTTTGTAGAGCACTTTTAGCAGTTTCTCTGGTTCTGCATCCCGCTTGAGCTCGATGACCACCCGCATGCCTTGGCGATCGCTCTCATCACGAATATCCGAAATCCCGACAATTTTGCCATCATTCACCAAATCTGCCAGCTTCTCAATCCAGCCCGCCTTATTCACTTGGTAGGGCAGCTCTGTGACCACTAGAGCATTCACATCCCGTTTCCGCTTCTTGCCCACCTGGAGCACTTCTAAATGGACAATCCCCCGCATTGGGATAATGCCGCGCCCGGTGCGGTAGGTTTCTCGCACCCCCTCCAGGTCAACAATTTCGCCCCCTGTCGGAAAATCCGGCGCAGGAATCATATCCCAGAGCTTTTCCTCTGCAATTTCGGGATGGTCAATCAAAGCGATCAGGCCATCTACCACTTCGCCTAGGTTATGGGGTGGCATATTGGTTGCCATCCCCACGGCGATACCAGAAGAGCCATTGAGTAATAAAATCGGCAACTGTACAGGTAAGACCACTGGTTCCTGTTGGGAGCCGTCAAAATTGTCGGTAAAATCAACCGTCTCTTCCCCGATTTGGTCAAGCATCGCCTCGAAACCAATGGGAGACAATCGCGTTTCGGTGTAGCGCATCGCCGCTGGCGGATCATTATCAATAGAGCCAAAATTGCCATGGCCAGCCAAGAGGGGATAGCGGGTCGAAAAATCCTGAACCAAGCGCACGAGGGCATCGTAAACAGACTGATCACCATGGGGGTGATATTTCCCGAGGACATCTCCCACTACCCGAGCGCATTTTCGGTAGGGTCGATCTGGACTCAGACCCAGCTCATACATTGCATACAAAATTCGCCGATGTACAGGTTTTAAGCCATCTCGCACGTCTGGTAAGGCCCGACCGACAATAACGCTCATCGCATATTCCAGGTAGGACTGTTCCATTTCCACATGGAGAGCGGTTGGAATGATGTTGCCGGACTGGAGTAGATCGAGTTGTTGTGCCATGGAATCTTATGCTGGTGGGACAATAGTGGGTGAGTCTGTTCTCAAGGAATATACTGTCGATGCTTCAACCTTTACAAGGGACATAGGGGATTTTCCGCTCAATGGCAGGTTTTTTTGCCTTGATCAACTGTTTTAGTCTATTTTGTAAAAAAGCTAAATGACCGGGGTGGCGATCGCCCTACCCCTCCGCCTTCAGAAGTAATGTATTATCGTTGCTGGATTCAAAAAAAACTTGATATTGGTAGAGTATTACGGTTAATTTTGACACCTGCCCCAAACATCCAGAGTATCTATGGCAACGGTATTAATAGTTGAAGATGACCCGATTAATGTACGTGTTTTTAGCACGATTTTACGCAAACGGGGCAATTTTGAGGTGATCTGCTCTGAGGATGTGACAGAAATTATCACCCTTGTGGCGACCGGGAAAGTTGATGTGGTCATGATGGACGTCTCTCTGACGGCCAGTATGTATCAGGGGGAACTGGTGGACGGGATTCGGATTACCCAAATCCTTAGGGCGAATCCTGAAACCCAAGATATTCCGATAATTCTTGTCACAGCCCATGCGATGCAAGGCGATCGCGAAACTTTCCTGGCTAAAAGTGGGGCAGACGGTTATATCTCTAAGCCCGTCGTGGACTACGATGATTTCCTGGGGCAAATTCGCCGACTGCTCAAGGCTTAGACCCAGAGCTCACCATCTCCCTGAATCTGGGGGCTCAATGCTTGGTTTGTTGGGTCTTACAGTACCTGGGAGCGCAGCAGGGCAACGGGGAGATAGACCATTTTTTTGGCGGTAGGCACGTAGGCGCGTCTATTAAAAACGTCGTAGTCATTTTTTTCGATGACATCAAGGATGCCTTGATACAGCATCAAAGCTGACCAGACGGGCCAGCGGGCGTCGGGGTGGAGAGCGCGGATGCCCCGCTCGGCGATTTCATAGTAATGGCGGGCACGCTGAATCTGAAACTTCATGAGCGATCGCCACCGTTCGTCAATGACCCCCGCAAACAGCTCTTTCTCTGAATAATTAAAAGTTTCCAGGTCTTCGAGGGGCAGATAAATACGGCCCCGCCCCCGGTCTTCCCCCACATCCCGCAGAATGTTGGTTAACTGGTTGGCAATGCCGAGGGCAATCGCCTCCTCGGTGGGCGTCTGGGACTGTGTTTGACAATTCCAAGGCGCAGGGCTGCGGTTTTGATCGAGTCCCATGACTGCCCCAGACATCAAGCCGACAGTACCAGCAACCCGGTAGCAGTACAGTTCCAAGTCTTCAAAGGTTTCATAGCGACTGCGATAGAGATCCATCCGCTGGCCCGCAATCATGTCCCGGAAGGGCTGAATATCTAAAGGAAATCGATTTAAGCTATCGACCAAAGCGACATCTGGGTCGGCGATCGGCTGTCCCGCAAACACCGATTCGAGATCCTGTTCCCATTGGTCTAGGGTCTCTGGGGTCGTGTTTACCGCTTCCGGCCCGTCAACCAGCTCATCAGTGCGGCGACACCAGACATAAATTGCCCAAATTGCCTCGCGCTTTTCCTTGGGCATCAGCAATGTGCCCAGGTAGAAGGTCTTAGAATACATTGCCGTAATGGCACGGCAATACTCATAGGCCTCTTCGCAGGAGATTAAAGATGAGGCGGTTTTTGGGGGAGGTTGAAGTCTAGACAATTGCAGCATGCGTTGCGGGCGAAGTGTCTGGGGAGTCGTTTCCGGGGCTCCCCGTGGGCAAAAAAACCATCATGATTGTCGCATTGTACGAGTCAAATGGGAAATTAATCTTAATTCTGTCAAGAAGTTTCCCAAAAGCTGGCGTTATGCGGCAATGGAAACAGTGGTGGCCTGGTCAGCAAGGGTCGTTTCAGCAGCCTTGGCGACGGCTTGGGCAGTGAGTTTCCCGGATAGTACGGCTCCTTCCATGCTGGCGAGGTAGCGCTGCATTGTGTAGTCCCCAGTCAGAAAAAAGTTGGGGATGGGGGTGTCCTGGGAAGGACGGAAGTCTTGGCAGCCTGGGACGGATTTGTAGACAGAACGGGGAGTTTTGACCACATGGTACTTGAGGAGTTTAGTTTGGTTATCTCCTGTAAAATCGTCAGGGAAGAGTTTTTCAAGTTCTGCCATGGTGGCGGCGATGATCTCTTCGTCAGATTTACTAATCCAGTCTTTGGCCGGTGCTAGTACCAGCTCGAGCATGGATTTATCGCTGTAATAACCCCGGCAGGTATTGCTCATGTCAGCGTAAACACTCAACAGGGGCGACCGCGAGAATAGGAGGTGATCAACCTCGGTCAGTTTGCGGTCAAACCACATGTGCAGGTTGATCACCGGGACTCCCTCTAAGCCATCGAGCTTTTTGAAGAATTCCTGTTCTTTCCAAGGTTGAGGCAGCATCACCTTGAGGGGATCGACGGGCATCGCTGAAACGTAAGCATCAGCTGTGAAAAATTCATCTTCTGCGCCATTCAAGCCGCGTAGGAGAAAACCCTTCACGGAACCGTCTTCGTTGAGTTGAATTTCTTTTAAAGGTCGATTGAGATGGACTTCGCCGCCCCGCTCGGTAATGTAATCCACAATCGGCTGACAGAGTCGCTCGGTGGGAGAACCATCAAGGAAAGCCATCTTGGAGCCGTTCTTTTCCTGGAGGAAGCGGTTGAGGGCCGTGAGAAGGATTGTGGCGGAGATTTCATCAGGGTTAATGAAATTCAATGCCTTGGACATGGCAATAAAGACTTCTTTTTCAACGCGCTCGGGGATACCCTGTTTTTTCATCCATTCGGACCAGGAGTATTTGTCCATGTCTTCGACGTATTTTTGCCCCTGGACCATCGCTGGGATGAGGCCAATCCCAAACTTGATCTTTTCTTCCCAGGTGAGCATGTCGTTGTTGCGGAGAATCGCGAAGACGCCGTTGATGGGGGCGGGCAAGTCGGGGAAATCAAAGCGAGAGTAAGTGCCGGGGGCATCGGGCTGATTGAAGATCATTGTGTGCTCTTTCCATTGGAGTCGATCTTCAATGTCGAGTTCTTTGAAGAGCTGCAACATATTGGGATAGGCCCCAAAAAAAATGTGCAAACCAGTTTCATACCAGTCGCCATCTTCGTCTTGCCATGCGGCTACCTTACCGCCGAGGACGTCTCGTCTTTCGAGGACAATGGGCGTATGCCCCGCATCCACAAGGTATTTGGCACAGGACAAACCTGCTAATCCGGCTCCGGCGATCGCAACTCGCATGGTGAAGGGCTTCCTACTCTAACGAACGACAACTAAAAATTAATATCGTTCATTATACTTTGCAATTCGTTACATTTGAGTTTTTCTGGGGAAAACCCTGGGATCTCTCAGAAAATCCCTATGTGATAGAGGCGGGTGGCGATCGCCCTATGACAAATGGATGGGGTTTATGAAGCCCTAGATGGGGAAAAAGAGGGTCGGGAACCAACTGCGATGCAATAGATCACTGGCATAGCTATGTACTGTCAATTCTAAAAGTTGGTTGCGTGGTTTGCTGGCAATGGCGATCGCACTAATATCCTCTTGGGCAGCTACTTTAAGAGTTTCGGTGAGTGGGTTGCCAATTTTAACGGCCGTTTGTACTTGCAAACCGATGCTCTCTAATTCTGCTTTGACCGCCGCTAAGTTTGTTTCTGCTTCTCGCTGGAGATAATCAATCTGCATCCGCTGGACGCCCCCGTCATCAAGAACTGACAGGAGGAGACAACAGGCGATCGCCCCTTCCGGCGCTTCTTGCACGAGGTTTTTAATCTGCTTTACCAAATATTTCGCCTCATCACTGCCATTGTAGGGAAGCAGGAGATATCGCCATAAATGTTGGCAACGGAGCGCTAATTCTTCACGGGTGTAAGTCGAGACTACCTGAGGACGGAGGATCATGACTGGCTTCTTCTTGGATTTCATTAAACCCATGCTGGTACTGCCAAACATTTTTTCTTGGAGTAAGCTCTTAATTGGCGTCCCCATTAAAATCACATCACACTGGTAACGTTCAATCACCTGGGGAATATTATCCAGGGCATTTCCAGAAACTACCTCTACCTTTACATCCACCCCAGGAGGTACTTGGATTAATGCTTTAGAAAGCTGGGTTTGCGCTGCAGCCACCTTTTCTTTGTCAATGCGAGGGATATTGCCTTCTGTCCACAGGGGTACGCTATGAAAGAAAACAATCCGGGAGAGACCTCCCTGTACCAGGTCTGTAATGCGTTCAGTAAGGCGATCTAGACCATCGGAGAAATCGGTACAGATTAGGGCGCTGTGGAACATGGCAATGGGTGCAAGAAACGGTGGGCAAAAATCAAAATTTTCTTTACGGTAACACTTCTCTTTGTGGGGAGTTGAACCGTACCCAGATAAACTGAAAAGAATTTTTCGGCTACCCCCACATCCCTAGGATGATATCGACAGAATCAAGCTGGAGAAGGAGACTAGTGAAAAATTATCCGATGCACTCAAATGATATTGCTGTAATTAGTCAAGGAAACGTTTCCGATTACAGCCCCCATTGGTGCTTGATCACCTCTTTGTACATGTTTTCGCGGGACAGCATTTGCTCATAGAGTTTCACGAGGTGCTCTAGGGCTTGCTCTCGATTCATCTGTTGGACCTGATTTTCAAAAGAACGCAGACTGAATTGCTGTTCTAGTGAAAGTTCATTGTTCGTTGGAAACATCATTCATCTCCTGGGTCGTCAATTGTTTAGGGGTGATTGCTCTTAAATAGTTGAGGGCAATTTACCAGATGGCTTGTTACATATTGTAAACAATTATTGACAAGTCTGCTTTTGCTATATTTTGACGTTTTTTTTGGGAAAAAGTGCTCAAAATGAACAAAGCAATGAGTAAAAATACTTGTTTATTGAGATTTCTGGATAAAATTGGGTTTTCAGGGGATTGATTCGGTACAACATGAAAAGCAATAGCCCTAGTCAGGAGTTCCGTTTAGGTTGTGCGGTTTGGTCATACCGGGGGTGGTTGGGAAATTTTTATCCGCCGGGGAGTCAGGGAAAAAATTTTTTACAGCTCTATGGCGATCGCCTCCATGCCGTTGAAGGGAACACGACTTTTTATGCTGTACCGGCGGCAGAAACAGTGCAACGTTGGCGGGAGCAGACGCCCCCCGAATTTCGCTTTTGTTTAAAATTTCCCCAGGCAGTGACCCACAAAGGCCCCTTGATGGCCCACTTGGGAGAGGCCCAAGCATTCATCGAACGAGTTGCGTCGTTGGGCGATCGCCTAGGTTGTATCTTTGCCCAGCTTCCCCCTTACTATTCCCCGAAATATCTCGATGATTTACAGGCATTTCTACTTACTCTCACTGCCGCAGAGATCCCCCTTGGCGTGGAAGTTCGCCACCGTGACTGGTTCCAAGCGCCTCACCACGCGGCTTTAAATGCAGTCTTATCTCAACATGACATCACCAGGGTTTTGTTAGACACCCGTCCTATTTACAACTGTATCGACGATCCCCAAGCCCACTCCCAACGCCGTAAACCTCAATTACCACTCATTCCCGTAGTCACTAATGGGAAGGCAATCGTGCGCTTTATCAGCCACCCCCATCGCCCTTCCAATCAACCCTACTTCGAACAGTGGTGCCAGCAGATCCAGCAATGGTATAGCGCTGGCCATTCCATCTATTTCTTCATGCACTGCCCCATTGAAGACCATTCCCCAGACCATGCCCTCTATTTCCAGACGATGTTGCAACAGACCAACTGCCCTGTGCCGCCTCTTCCTTGGCAGGTAAGCCGTGAAGTCAATCCTGGGGCGATCGCCCCAGTGCCAGAACAACTCAGCCTCTTCTAACATCTGGGTATAGGCAACCCAACCACCATTGATGAACTACATTTACCTCCCTGTTACCTGTCCTATGGGTCGCGCTTTCTTTCAGCAAAGTCCCTGTCACCTGAGAAAATTCCTTAGGCTGAATTTCTGCTATTGGCACTAAACCCCTAAGACCCCTAGGCCTCGCAGATGTTAAAAACTGTTACGAAACAACAGAGAGAGGTGACACAGTAACGCAAAATATTTGCGGACGGTTGTAGGAAAACCTCAAGCAGTGTCGGCTTAAATCTCCAATCAACGCGAGATAGTAGTCCGGATGCTTAAAGGCTTCACACACCCAAGATGTTGGTTTTAATTTGAGCAATATAAAGCAAATTAAAGAAAGCCAGCATTAATTTGATAAAAAACCAGTTTAAATCTAAAATCTGGTAATTATTTACTTTATTTAGTCTCATATCTAGAGGAGGAATCCATAGATGAGTATCGTCACGAAATCCATCGTGAATGCCGACGCTGAAGCTCGTTACCTCAGCCCCGGTGAACTCGATCGCATCAAAGCTTTTGTTACTTCTGGTGAAAGCCGTCTTCGGATTGCTGAAACCCTCACTGGTTCTCGCGAGCGCATCATCAAAGCAGCTGGCGACGCCCTGTTCCAAAAGCGCCCTGACGTTGTTTCTCCCGGTGGTAACGCTTACGGCGAAGAAATGACCGCAACCTGTCTCCGTGACATGGACTACTATCTCCGCCTGATCACCTATGGTGTCGTTGCTGGTGATGTAACTCCTATCGAAGAAATCGGTCTTGTTGGCGTTCGCGAAATGTACAAGTCTTTGGGAACTCCCGTAGACGCAGTTGCCCAGTCAGTTCGTGAGATGAAAGCTGTTGCGACTGGCATGATGTCTGGCGACGATGCAGCTGAAGCTGGTGCTTACTTTGACTATGTCATCGGAGCGATGGAGTAATCAAATTTTTTGATTCACTCTCTCCATGGTAATTTTGCCCTCTGGAACTTCGTTAAGACCTACTAAGATAAGGAACTATAAAAATGCAAGACGCAATTACTTCTGTAATCAACTCTGCTGACGTCCAAGGTAAATACCTTGATGGCAGTGCAATGGATAAGCTCAAAGCTTATTTCACAACTGGTGCTCTCCGTGTTCGTGCCGCTAGCACCATCAGTGCTAACGCTGCAGCGATCGTCAAAGAAGCGGTTGCTAAGTCCCTGTTGTACTCCGACGTAACCCGTCCTGGTGGAAACATGTACACCACTCGTCGTTACGCTGCTTGTATCCGTGACCTCGACTACTATCTCCGCTACGCAACCTACGCAATGCTTGCTGGCGATCCTTCCATTCTCGATGAGCGTGTACTCAACGGTTTGAAAGAAACTTACAACTCCCTCGGTGTACCCGTTGGTTCTACCGTTCAAGCAATCCAAGCAATGAAAGAAGTCACTGCTGGTCTTGTCGGTGCCGATGCTGGCCGCGAAATGGGTGTTTACTTCGACTACATCTGCTCTGGCTTAAGCTAATGCTTCGCATCTGTCAGATGCAAATGGTGTAGTCACCTAAATGAGTTCGGAGGTATGCGCTCACTGTCTAGCTCTTAATAAGCTTTTACAATTTCGTTGTATGAGTTTTAAAGATCTAGGGTTTGTGTTGCAGCTTCCGAACTTTGCTATATCAGCTTTGATAATAAAACTCTTTCAGATAAGCGACTGGGTTCAATAACTTTTTAAGGAGACCGTTTAAGCCATGCGGATGTTTAAAATCACAGCCTGTGTACCGAGCCAAAGCCGAATTCGGACACAGCGGGAATTACAAAACACTTATTTCACTAAGCTCGTCCCCTATGACAACTGGTTCCGCGAGCAGCAGCGCATCATGAAAATGGGTGGCAAAATTGTCAAGGTGCAGCTTGCAACTGGAAAGCCTGGTACCAACACTGGTTTGACTTAGAGATTAAAAATCCCATTATTTGGGGTGTGGACTTGGGGAGGTCGACTAACGACCTCTTATTTTTTTGGAAATTTAGCCTTGGGGCAAGGCATTTAGCCGTAAATTCAGTTTGCGAATAGGTAACAGGATCTAAATTAGGGTGAAAATTGACTACCCTAGATCTTGTATTTTTACAGTGCATTTCTGGGGCAATATCTGTGATGACCCAACCAAATTCCCAACCGCCAAAAACTCAACTGGGACAAATGGTTACCCAAGCTTTCAATACGATGGTTCATTTTGGGCAACATACGCTCAAGCCTGGTGCTCGGGTCCCAGAACTGCACATTGAAGGCCAGACACAACCTTTTCCGTTAATTGGCGATCGCCATACTGGCGGTCGCAGCTCCAGTCAGGATATTACCATCCGCAATGAAACTGTCAGTGCCAAACATTTTTCTCTCAGCAAAGATCCTCATAACCCGCGCCATTATCAGATCCATGACGAAGGATCCTCTAACGGTATCTACATCAATCGGCGTAAAGTCAAACATTTTTCTCTCCGTAACGGTGATGTGATTCACCTAGCTCCACCGGACTTAGCCCAGGCTGCTCGCTTGACCTATCGCTACGAAGCCCCTCTCTGGGTTAAAGTCATCCGCTACGGCCTGTGGGGTACTGGTGGATTTGTGGGTTTACTCACACTTTTTCTTCTTTGGCAATGGACAAAATATCCGCTGAACCCTCTGCCTTCTGGGGTGACTGGCCCTGTGGTGATCTTTGCAGGGGATGGAGAAACGGCGATTAATCCTGTCACCACCGATAGTCACCGAGAAATCCAACGACTGGAGGAATTTTCACCCTATTTAAGAAATGGATTAATGGCTTCTGAGGATGCGCGCTTTTATTGGCATCCTGGCATTGACCCGATTGGGATTGCCCGTGCCGTAAGGGTAGCTCTTTCACGGGGGAGTGCGACCCAAGGGGCGAGTACAATCACCCAACAGGTTGCCCGCAGTCTTTTTGTAGAGGTTGGGCGAGATAAAAGCGCTGGTCGAAAACTCCGCGAAATTATTGTAGCCCTGAAAATGGAGACCTTCTTTAGTAAAGATGAAATTCTCTTACTGTATCTCAATAAGGTTTATCTAGGGGTTGGCCAATCGGGCTTTGAGGATGCGGCGCAGTTCTATTTTGATAAGTCAGCTCGGGATTTAGACCTGGTGGAAGCAGCTACTTTAATTGCCATGCTCCCGGCTCCCAATGCGTTTAATCCCATCGTAGATCCGGATAAGTCACGGGAGCAGCGCAACTTAGTAATTGATCGGATGCATAAATTGGGGATGATCACGGATCAAGAACAGCGTCAGGCAAAGTTAACCCCTATTGAAGATCGTTTGAGTGAAGAAGCGCGCCGTTCTTTATCAAATAATGCAGCGCCTTATTTTTATGGTTATGTTCAACAGGAATTAACGGAATTATTAGGAGAAGATGCTCTCAAGTTGGGAAATCTGTATATTGAGACGGGTCTAGATATTGGGATGCAACAAAAGGCGGCGGCATCTTTAAAAGCGTCTATTGAGCAAGATGGAGCTCAGGTGGGATTTTCCCAGGGGGCGATCGCCACCCTCGACAGTACAACGGGAGAAATTTTAGCCATGGTGGGCGGCAAAGATTATGCCGAAAGTCAATTTAACCGTGCCGTCCAGGCCAAGCGCCAACCTGGCTCAACCTTTAAGGTCTTTGGCTATGGGGTTGCGCTGGAACAGGGAATCTCTCCTTATACCGCTTTTTCCTGTGCTCCCCTCAGTTGGCAAGGCCAACAATATCGCGGCTGTGAACGCACCAGTACGACCAGCGCCGACATGTTCCGGGGGATGGCTCAATCGGAAAATGCGATCGCCTTACGCATCGCCCAATCTGTAGGGTTAGATCAAGTGATTAGCTTTGCCCAAAAACTCGGCGTCGAATCATCTCTAGCCGCCTCTCCCGGTTTGATTTTGGGAGAAAGTGAAGTCTCTGTCCTAGAAATGGCGGGTGCCTATGCCACCTTTGCCAATGACGGCACCTGGAACAAGCCCCATGCCATTCGGCGCATTTTTGATAGTAGCGACTGTAGCGGCGAAACCATCGAAAGCTGCTACCTCCTTTACGACTTCAACAATCGCGTCGACCTCCACCGAGAACAAGTCATTAGTCGCAATACTGCCCGCACCATGACAGGCATGCTCCAGGGCGTTATCCAGGGGGGGACTGGCTCGGCGGCACGCCTTGGGCTCGATGAAGCCGGAAAAACAGGCACAACCAATCGTAATGTCGATCTTTGGTTTGTCGGCTATCTCCCCTCCCGGGACCTCGTCACAGCCGTTTGGCTTGGGAACGACGACAATAGTCCCACCCGTGGCGGCAGTAGCAATGCAGCCAAACTCTGGGGCGCTTACATGCGTGAAGTCCTTTGATACGGAGATCTGGCAATCTGCAGGGGGAAAACCAACCCAAATTCTCAAAGGCAATTTGCTATTCTATGGTGTAGTCAATAATGACCCCCGCAAGGAGGCTTGATTTCGATGGCAGCAACTGATTTCAAAGATTACTATTCCATTCTCGGGGTTAGTAAAAGTGCCTCTGCCGACGAAATTAAGAAAAAATTCCGCAAGCTCGCCCTACAATATCATCCCGACCGTAACCCTGGGGATCAAGCAGCTGAAGCAAAATTCAAAGAAATTAGTGAAGCCTATGAAGTCCTTTCCGATCCGGAAAAGCGACAAAAGTATGACCAATTTGGTCAATATTGGCAACAGGTCGGCCGGAGCACCGGTAATCCCTATGGCTCCGGAGTCAACGTTGATTTTAATAACTTCAGTAATTTTGATTTTGGCAATTTTGGTAGTTTTGACGAATTTATCAATGAATTATTAGGCCGCGCTAGTGCTGGCCCTGGATCACGGGGAGGCAGTACTCCATACAGTGATTTTGGGTTTAATACAGGCCAAGGGGGATCTCCCCAAGGGGCAAATCGAGAGGCCAAGCTCCAACTCACCTTTTCTGAAGCGTTTCGGGGTGTCGAAAAGCGCCTCATTTTAGGTACGGACAATATTACTGTCAAAATTCCAGCCGGAGTGACCCAAGGCAATAAAATTCGTGTTAAAGGCAAAGGAAACCCTGGAGCAATGGGGGGGCAACGGGGGGATTTGTACCTAATCGTCGAGCTGCAGCCCCATGATTTTTTCCAATTTGAAGGGGTGAATCTCACCTGCACTTTACCGATTACTCCCGATGAAGCAGTCCTCGGTGCGGCGGTGGATGTGCCGACTCCTGATGGAATGGTGACGATGAAAATTCCGGCTGGGATTAAAGGGGGCCAATCACTCCGCCTCCGGGGCAAAGGCTGGCCGCAATCTAAAGGTAGTCGCACAGATCAACTGGTAAAAATTGAAATTGTTGTTCCGGCGCATCCTAGTGATGCGGAAAAAGACTGCTATGAAAAACTGCGGACTTTAAATCAGTTTAAACCCCGCGATCACCTCAGAAATATTCATCTTTAATATTTAGTCGCTTTAATCGCTCCCAAGAATCTTTTTGAGGGCGCTAATGCCTTTTTTTACATGGCGAGAAACGGTAATAACACTCACCCCGAGAAGCTCTGCCGCTTCTTTCTGGGTCAAATCGTGGAGAAAAACAAATTCCAGCACCTTACGAGTATGTTCTTCTAGCTGTGCAAGGCCCTGTTGGATGCGAATTTGGTCTTCGATAGCTAACTGGAAGCTTTTGTAGCCAGGGTCGGGGACGAGATCCCCTAAGCTGGTGTTCTCACCCTGGTCGGCAGAGATCGCCACATCTAGGCTCACTGGGTCACGGTTTTGGTAAGCCAAATGGATCGCTTGCCACTCTGCAACAGAAATTTCGAGATGGCTGGCGATTTCAACGACGGAAGGTTGACGATTATGGACTTGGCGGAACGCGCGGATAAAAGCATTTGACTGCTGCCGCAACTGGAGAATCCGTCGGGGGATACGAACAGTCGCACTTTTGTCGCGTAGATAATGCTGAATTTCTCCCCGGATATAGGGACTGGCAAAGGAACTAAAGGCATTCCCCCGCTCTAGGGTGAAGCGTTCGATCGCCCGGAGGAGTCCGAGGCTGCCCACTTGCATCAGATCATCAAAAGCTTCGTTACATTGCTTTGACCAGTGATGGGCTTCCTTTCTGACTAGGCCAATGTTGAGGTTGACGATTTGATTGCGAACCTTAATATCTTTTGACTTTTGATATTGCTGGAAAAGTTCTATGGTCTTAAATTTGATATTGTCACCGACTTTAGTGGTCATCATTGGTTCCATGATTGTTCGGCCAAATCAAAGGTATATCGACTAATGTTTTCCACATAAATTCAGGGGATTGAATCAGATATTAAAACTGAACTTTAGGGAAAACTAGGTTTAGTAGGTTCTAATAAAAGCCTAGGCTATTTATCACAATAATATTGGCATAGTTATATCAAAAGTAGTAGTGATTTTTATTAAAGTTTATTGTTTTCTAGGTAATTCAGCTGAAATATCCGTAAAAATACTGACAATACATTAATCTTTATTGATTGAATAATTTAATTTTCTCCGTAGTTTTATTGATGGGGTATTTGGATGGGAATAATCCAATGACCGACAACTTGTAATTGAATATTCCCTGGAAAGCTACCCAGGCGATCGCCATTGGCGCCATCAATCAATCGCACCGTATCAGTAATTTGGGAGAAGGTCGGCATTTTCGGGAGTATCTGTTGGAGAAATTGCCGGACAATCCGCCTTTGAAGGGCAAGGTGGAGTGGTTGTAAAGGGGGGCGGTGGAGATGGTTTTGGCCATTGAGGGTTTGCTGGAGATGCTGCTGGGCGATCGCCTCTAGGTAGTCATTTTCTGCCTGAAGAATTAAGGCCGTTTGGGCAAGGTGTTTATCAACTCGGGTATTAAGTTCTCGGAGCTTGGGCAACACCTGCTGACGCACTTGATTGCGCTTAAAACGAAGCTGATGATTGTAGGGGTCAGGGCAAACAGGGAGATGGAATTTTTGACAAAAATCTGCCGTTTCTTGGCGTGTAATCCCCAATAAAGGCCGTACTAAAGTGACATCTGCTTTGAGAGGGCGTACTGCGTTTAAACTCCCCATACCTGCTGTGCCTGCCCCCCGCGCAAGATTATAAATCAACGTTTCCGCACGGTCGCTTTGGGTATGGCCGGTTACTACGTATTGTCCCCGTAGCTGCTCCGTCAGATCCCCAAGCACTCCATAGCGCCATTGGCGAGCGGCATTTTCTGTTTCTGGCAAAGGAACCTCAGGACGACAGAGATAAAAGGGCACTTGCCACTGGGCCGCAAGTGTTGCCACCTGAGTCGCAATTTGATGATCCCCCGGCCAACCATGGTCACAGTGGGCGATCGCCAAAGACCACTGCCAGTGGGGTTGTAAATCCAGGAGAAGTCGCCCTAAACAAAGGGAGTCTTGGCCCCCAGAAATCGCTAATACCAAGGTTTTTCCCGGTGGTAACAACCCAGATATTTTGAGTTGACGATGTAGCCGTCCATGTAAAGCACTCCAGGTCATCACTAGCTTCCTTAGTTACTAAATGAGGCATCTAGAAAGATTGATGGGGAGCGCACATCTGTAGAGATTGTCTATCCCGAGAAGTGCAGTGGATTTACTGCTTTTTCCGGAACATCGTCACGTTGATGAATTCTCCGAGATCTTCTGCCTTAGATGACGGACTTTGGGACTCTGTTTTTGGTGTTTCTGTCTCCTCAAACAAATCGTCAAAGCCTAAATCATCTTCATCTACATCATCAAAAGTCTGATCGTTCTCTTCGAGGGATAAACCCAGTTCTCCCGACAGTTCGTCAATAGTTGCCTCTTCTTCTGCCGTAAAAGTAGCAAAGGGGTCTTCCGTATTGTCGAGCGTATCAAGGGAACCGCTATCGGGTAATGTGGAAGTCTCGCCAAGGTCTCCAAAGGGATTACTACTGACTTCAGGGAAGTCTAAATCTAAATCCTCTAAATCGTCAAAAGTATTCGCAGAACCGTCTTCTAGCAAAGAATCAAAAACATCTTCAGCACTGGTGTTTGCTGCTTCAGCTTCAAAGAGTTCATCTAAAGACTCCTCTTCTTCTAGGTCGAACACTTCAGTAGTAATTGCCGTGGGTTCATCGTCATCGTCAGGGAGATCTTCTAGGTCTAAATCCAACTCAAATTCACTGAGGTTATCCTCAGCATCAGGATTGCCGAATAAGTCTTCTTCCGGATCTGAGGTGCCGAATAGGTCTTCAGTCAGTTCATTTTCTGCTTCAAATAGATCTTCAAGATGCTCATCGGAGATCTCTGCGTCAATCTCATCGAGGGAGATATCTTCATCGAAAAGAGCTTCGTCCTCCATGTCAGACGCTAAGGCGTTTTCTGCCTGTACTGGCGGATCGCTGGGCTCAGCGGATGGCGCTTCACCAAATAGTTCTTCGAGGGACGTTTCATCAGGTTGAACTAGGGTGTCGTGGGAGATAATCGTCTCTTTCCCAAGTGGTGCTGGTACGTCGATGTCTTCGAGAGGCGCCACGGATGGTTCGGGATGATTTTCCTCGAAGTCCATGGCAATATCTGTTGGTTCTGGTGGGGCGATCGCTTCTTCTGGCAACTCATCAAAGATGCCATCAAAGCTAGACATCTCTTCGTTGAAGAGACTGTCTAAATCATCCGTTGATTCCACTGCCGCTGTCGCCGATTCTGCCGCTACCAAGACATCAAAATCAGCATCCTCTTCCCCGAATAAATCATTGAGATCATCTGTTTCAGCATCAAAATCAGCCTCTATTTCGGCTGCTGGAGTTGCCACTTCAGATTCATCTTCAAAAAAAGCCTCAAAGTCTTCAGAATTATCAGTCTCAGCTAAATTAGCAGCGACCTCTGGGCTTGATGTTGCTAAATTAAAATCACTGGAATCGTCGAGGGTTCTGGTGAAGGCCTTTGGTTGAGACAACCCCATGTCAGGCAAAGAAAGCTCATTCGATGCCGCCTCAGAATCATCTAGATCTAAGCTGAGTTCTTCGTCAAAATCCAGGTCCCATTCATCTAGTTCTGCAGGTGTTACCGCAGACTCTACTGTCGATGTCGTCGGACTGGCAATCTCATGGGCAGCTACCGACAGAAGAACATCAGTAGCTGCCTTAGGCTTTGGGTCAGCACTTGCCTCATCACCTTCTTCGGCAAATTCGAGGTGTAATCTAACCTTTCCTTTCACCCATCCGGAAGCACCAAACCGCAGTACATCACACTCAATCCCATCGTCAGTGACCCAATCAATGGTTTCGTCAGTAATGCCCCCTAGACCTTGTTCTAATAGAAGCTGCTTGAGGGCCGCAGTAAATTCATCAACGCGAAAGGTGCTATGGCCAATCACGAAGTGAGATCCACTGTCAATCGACAGCACCTCACCGCTGCTCAATGGTTGAAAGTTTTTGCTCACGATTATTTCCCCACAGTGTCGATAGTAATTAGGTCATGAAGCTGAAGGAGCGTTTGGGCGGATTGGTTTAGATTCAATCCTTCTGCCTTATTGTAATCGCGCTTTTCCTACGGAAATGTCTTTTTCTTTTTAAAATTTACGGATTTTTAGAAAAACCATCCGTAGGAGTGCAATCCTTTACCCAAAATATTGACACCTAGGTAACAAATCCACACCACAAAAAATCCAGCGGCAGCAATAATGGCGGGTTGTCGGCCTTGCCAGCCTCTGGTGATGCGGGCATGGAGGTAGGCGGCAAACACGAGCCAAGTAATCATGGCCCAGGTCTCTTTGGGGTCCCAACTCCAGTAGGAACCCCAGGCTTCATTTGCCCAGACAGCGCCGGCGATGATGCCAATGGTCAAAAGAGGGAAACCCAAACCGATGATCCGGTAACTGATGTTATCGAGGGTATCAGCAAGGCTCAACATCTGGGGGCTGAGGCTTGTGGTGGTAAGGTTTTCGAGGTTAGGTTGGGTAAGAACGGCGGTATTGCCCTCAAAGCTAGGTTTTTGGAAGGCAACGGCATTAACGTTCGGTACGGTTTCGGGTTCGCTATTTTTACGCAGACGGTAGGAGCCATTGCCCACGGAACTGCCGCGTAATTCAACTTTTTGCCCTTTGGTGACGATCAGGAAGGCGATCGCCAACAGTGAACCCACCATCAACGCTGAATAGCTAATCATCATGACGCTCACGTGCATCATCAGCCAATTGGATTTAAGGGCTGGCACAAGGGGCGCAGAATTTTGCATTTCGGCGGGTAAGGTCAGGGCTGCAAAAGCAGTAATTCCCATCGCGACGGGGGCTGTGATTACGCCAACCCAACGGCTCCGGCTCATCCATTCGGCGACGAGGTGCATGGTTGTGACCCCCCAAGCGAGGAAAAAGAGGGATTCGTAAAGATTGCTTAAGGGAAAATATCCGGCTTCTAGCCAACGCGCACCGAGGAGGGTTGCCATACAGAGATTGGCGATCGCCATGCCGATTGTGCCAAGGCTGGAAAGAATGGGCAGATTCGGAAAGGCGGCTCCCCCCCAGTAGATGAGCATCGTCAGGAAGAGGACGAGAAATGAGGTGTTATCTAAAAGGCTTTGGAGTGCGACCAAATCCATGTTGTGGTTCTCCTAGAATTTTGCGGGTGTAAAAGGATTTTTAAAGGTTTAAATAATTATCTAACTGATCATAAGGGCTGTGCTACCGAATGGGCTATTAAGCTTTTCGTACAAAGTGTTTCGCTCCACTGGAATTCGCCCAAGACTGGCGATCGCCCCCCGTAATTCTGCCACGGTTAAACAAGTTCCGCCCTGCGCCCCTGCCATCGATGTAATGTGTTCTTCCATCAGGGTTCCCCCCAAATCGTTACAACCCCACAGCAAAGCTTCTGTCGCGCCGGATAAACCGAGTTTGACCCAACTGGGCTGATGATTGAAAATCCATTGACCAAAAAATAAACGGGAAACAGCGGTTAAATGCAGGGTTTTGGCTAAGTCTGGCTGATCTCGTCCTACTTTTTTACGCAACACTGCCGGAGCATCTTGTCCGACGAAGGGCAGCAAAATAAATTCTGTGATTCGCGCAGGATAGTCATTTTCAATGGCTTTTTGTTGTAGCGATCGCAGTTGATCGAAATGTTCAATCTGTTGACGAGGCGTTTCTAAATGTCCGCAAAGCATCGTGCTAGTGGTATGCAAACCCAAGCGGTGCGCTGTACTAACAATTTCTAACCAAGTCGCCGTGTTTAATTTCTCTGGACAAATTTGCCGCCGAATCTGATCGTCTAAAACTTCTGCCGCTGTCCCAGGGAGCGATCCTACGCCAGCATCTTTTAACGCGATAATCACCTCTGCAAAACTGATCCCATCTTGACGGGCGATAAATTCAATTTCCTGCGGCGAAAAGGCGTGGATATGCAAACTCGGAAACGCGCTTTTGAGAGACTGCACCAAATCGAGATAGTAATCCAGCGATCGCCCATTAATTTTCGCCCCTGGGTTCAAGCCCCCCTGCATACAAAGTTCCGTTGCTCCCCTTGCCAGCGCATCCGCCGCTTTTTCATGAAGTTGGGCATTATCCAGCCAAAATGCGCCTTCATCGCCCTCATCCCGCCGAAACGCGCAGAAATGACAATGCTGCTCGCAGATATTCGTAAAATTGAGGTTCCGGTTCACCACATAGGACACGCGATCGCCGCACAATTTTTTCCGCAATTGATCCGCCGCCGAGCGAATCTCCTCCAGTTCCGACGGTTGAGTTTGCGCCAGCAGAAAAATCCCCTCTGCAACCGTTAAATCTTCGAGGGCGATCGCCTTTTCTAGCACCTGCGCGAGTTTCATTATGTTTGTCCTAACTCTTCCGACCGTTCCTTCGCGGAATTCACCGCTTCCATCACCGCCGACCGAAAACCATGGGCTTCGAGGGTGGCCACGCCGGCGATCGTTGTTCCCCCTGGACTAGTGACGCGATCCTTCAACTGAGCGGGATGTAAACCCGAATCCTGTAATAATTCCGCTGTACCTTTCACCGTTTGCAAAGCCAATTGTTGGGCAATATTGCGCGGTAAACCTGCCAACACGCCGCCATCGGCGAGGGCTTCCACCATTAACGCCACGAACGCTGGGCCAGAACCCGAAAGTCCCGTCACTGCATCCATTAGGGATTCCGGCACTTCCACCACCTGACCGACGGCCTCGAAAATGGTTTTCGCCAGTTCAACCTGCACCAGAGAAACCGACTCACTGGGGGCGATCGCCGTCATGCCTTGGCCCACCACCGCCGGCGTATTGGGCATGGCGCGAATGATCGGATACCCTTTAAATCCGCCCATCAAGGTTTCGAGGGTTACTCCTGCCAAAATCGACAGCACGAGAGGACGTTCCCGTAAATTTTGTTGCCGTAATTCTGTCGTCACCTTCGAGAGAATTTGCGGTTTAATCGCCAGCATGAGAACACCAGAAACATTTGCCGCTTGCGCATTATCTGCTGTCACTTGTACCTGATATTCCTGCTGGAGATAATCCCGCCGCTCTGCCATTGGCTCACTGATAATTACCTCTGCAGGCGCATAAATTTTCTGTTGCAGTAGTCGCGAGAGAATTGCCTCCCCCATTACCCCGCCGCCGATCATGCCGAACTTTACAGTCATGCTTTGGAACTTCACCCTGAAATGACGCCATTTATCTTGACTGATTTTTTCAATGAAGGCAAATGGCGATCGCCTGAAACAGCACTAAAAATAAAAAATTAGGGATAGAATCCCTATCCCCATAACAGTCATTGATTTATTTTTATTTTTTGCAAAATCACCTAAGCAAGTGCCGTACTGCAAAACAGAATTATTGAGCTTGGGCAATGGGCATGTCATCGTTCCAAGCGGGAGCAGGGGCAGCAGGACGAGTCGATGCGGTGGCGGTGACTTCTTCTTCACGGCTGAGGCTAGCTTGGTTAGTTACTTGTACGCAATTAGGAGTGAACAGGAAAATGCTGTCGCCGATACGTTCTTGATTACCATCAATCGCAAAAGTTCCACCCGCAACAAAATCTACGGCCCGTTGCGCTTCATCGGGATCCATCATGTTGAGGTTGAGAACGATGGAACGGCGATCCCTAAGGGCTTGGATGATTTGGGGCATTTCCTCGAAGGAGCGGGGTTCGCAAACAACTACTTCGGCGGGAGAGTTGCTTACGCCAGGGAGACCAATCACATTATTACGGGGAGCAGGGGTGTTAGAGTTCATGGCAAAGTTATTGGCAACGGTAGGATTTTCACGAAAACGGCGGGGGGCAGGGGCACTTTCCTCAGGGAGAACAGCGGGCATTTCAGCGGGGTAGAGAGCTTGGTAGTCGTTGTTCTCAATTTCCCCCTCGTAATACTCTTCGTACTCTTCTGATTCGTTCAAGCCTAAGAAGTTGCGTATGCTGTTGAACATGGGGTTAATAATCCTTGTTTTTTAGGGTTTGCAATATTTTTTATGCTGTGTGGGCTGGGGAACGGCGAGTAATATCTCCAGAATCTGTCAGTCTCAGGCAACGGGCTCGGGGTAGAGGTTTAACCAAGATTCCCGCCATGCAGGAGATATTTTACGTTATTAGTCATCGGGGTTTTGGGTTTTAACAGAAAAATTCGGCGATCGCCTTAAAGTATAGGCATTATTTTGCCGTAAAAATGAGATTCTGGAAAACATATATCGATAAGATTTTATTAACTGATTGAAATCGATACTACAAAAAAATCATCAATAGATTTGTTGCAAGAGGATCAATTTAAAAAATTTCTATGCTGCCACTCTCTGGTTCCCTAAAGGAATTATTTATAATTACCACGGCAATGCTATTGGTCTCGATCGCCAAAAATCCTTTGTCCTAACCGAATCATCGTTGCACCAGCTCTAATCGCTAAAGAATAATCACCAGACATTCCCATGGAGAGCTCAGTTAGCAAAAAAGGAAAACCAGTTGTTTGGTTAAGTTGATCCCGGAGGTCAGCGACCTGTTGAAAGGCAGCTTGGGTCGCTTGTTCACCCAGTCCCCTCGGCAGAATTGTCATTAAACCCTGAATCTTGAGATGTTCACAGGCGGCTAATTCAGGTAACTCAGCAAAAAGTTGAGGAATTTCCCAGCCGAATTTATTGGGGTCTGGTAGGGGTTTAATCTGTAAACAGCAGTTTGCTGGATTCTCTACATCAGCGGCGTATTGATTGAGTTTTTGGGCTAGATCGAGACTATCGATCGTGTGAATCCAATCAAAGTGGGCGATCGCCTTTTTCGCCTTATTTTTTTGCAGGTGACCGATAAAATGCCAACAGATATCAGGCAAGTCTTGGAGTTCAGCTTGTTTTTCTAGGGCTTCCTGGAGGCGATTTTCTCCAAAATCACGGATCCCGGCAGCATAGGCCAAGCGAATTTTTGCCGCAGAATGGGTTTTACTGACCGCAATCAAACGGACCTGTGCGGGTAACGCTTCCTGGAGATGGATAATATTTTGGGCGATCGCATTTGCCATGCTCAACCTAAGCTTCTTTCACCTCTACTGAAACGTCCGCTTGAAAAGTGCTTGCAACGTTTGCAACTCTGTCAATGTCCCAACACGGCGCACCTGACGCATGCGATTTTCCATTCTGAGGCGAGCATCCATCCGAGTGATAGACTCAAAATTCAACCCAGTTGCCCCCTGTTGCACCAAGAAAAAAAGTCGTTGTGCATAGAGAGTCGTAAAAAGCTCTTGGTTATCTTCCAGCTCACAAATCCGAAAGAGCATACCAAACGTCGGGTGATTAAAATAAGATTCCGTGTTCATTCAAACCTTAGCGGGTGTATTGCCATCCATGGGGCGATTAATCCCATTGCACTTACCACAAACGAAATAAGTAGCTGGCATTAGCCCCCACTGTTATCAAAGATACATACAAAAATAATAGGAACAGTATATAGGTAAGCCTCTCCCTACGATAGATGACCCAGGGAGTTTTCCGTGAAGTTCCGACAAGCAGTCGTGAATCATACGCGACTCACACAACAGAAACTTAAGTTGGTAAAATAAAAAACTGCCCGTTTGCCTAGCTCACTACTTTTGGAACGACCATGACTAAGCCTCGCCAATATCACATTACCACCTTCGGCTGCCAGATGAATAAAGCCGACTCCGAGCGCATGGCAGGCATTCTCGAAGATATGGGCTATCTGTTCACCGAAGATCCTTACAATGCAGACTTGGTTCTCTACAATACCTGCACCATTCGGGACAATGCCGAACAAAAAGTCTATTCTTACCTTGGTCGGCAGGCAAAACGCAAACAAACCAAGCCCGACTTAACCCTGATCGTTGCTGGCTGTGTGGCGCAACAGGAAGGGGAAAGTTTACTCCGACGGGTGCCCGAATTGGATCTGATCATGGGCCCTCAGCACGCGAATCGTTTACAGGAATTACTGGAACAGGTGGACGCGGGGAATCAAATCGTGGCAACAGAACCAATTCATATCGTCGAAGATATCACCAAACCCCGCCGGGATAGCACCGTCACCGCCTGGGTAAATGTAATCTACGGTTGTAACGAACATTGCACCTATTGTGTTGTGCCGGGGGTGCGGGGCACAGAACAATCTCGCTATCCGGAGGCAATTCGGGCGGAGATGGAAGATCTGGCGCGGCAAGGGTTTAAAGAGGTCACACTACTGGGTCAAAATATTGATGCCTATGGGCGGGATCTACCTGGGACGACACCGGAAGGTCGAAATTTATACACCCTGACGGATTTGCTTTATTACGTTCATGATGTGGAAGGGATTGAACGGATTCGCTTTGCTACCAGTCACCCCCGCTATTTTACTGAGCGACTGATTAAAGCTTGCAAGGATTTGCCGAAGGTTTGCGAACATTTTCATATTCCTTTCCAGTCTGGGGATAATGAAGTCTTGAAGGCGATGCGGCGCGGCTATACCCATGAAAAATACCGCCGAATTATCAACATGATTCGCGAATATATGCCCGATGCTTCTATCAGTGCCGATGCGATCGTGGCATTTCCTGGGGAGACGGAAGAGCAGTTTGAAAATACCCTGAAACTTGTCGACGAGATTGGCTTTGATCAACTGAATACGGCGGCTTATTCCCCCCGCCCTGGAACCCCAGCGGCAACTTGGGACAATCAACTCTCTGAGGAAGTCAAAGGCGATCGCCTCCAGCGGTTAAATCATCTCGTGTCCCAAAAGGCGGCGGAACGTTCCCAACGCTATGCCGGACGAATCGAGGAAGTTTTGGTGGAAGATCAAAATCCCAAAAATCCCAGTCAAGTGATGGGGCGAACTCGCGGCAATCGTTTGACCTTCTTTACCGGAGATATCAACGAACTCAAGGGTAAAACCGTTGCTGTCAAAATTACGGAAGTGCGTCCGTTTAGCCTGACTGGAGAACCCATCGAAGCCCTTGTTACTGTCTAGGATTTTACACATCTCATAAACTTCATCCCCTTTGTGGCAATGATTGTCCTTTGTCTACAATGGGGATAAGGCGTTCATTTTGCGTAAAAACCAATGACTGATTCCGACAGCAATCAAATTCTCACTGAGATGCGTAATGAAATGCGCCAGTTCAACACCCGCATTACCAGTGAGATACAACAGCTTAATACCCGTTTTGATCAAGTAGATGCTCGGCTTGATAAAGTAGAAACTCGACTGGATCAGGTGGAGATTGGTCAGGAGAAAGCGGATGCCGATCGTCAGGGGACGCAATGGGTGGTGAATTTGTCGTTTAGCTTGATTGTGGCGACGACAATTGGGATTATTTTGCGGTTTGTGTTGGCGAGTTAGAGATTTTTTGGAAGTATTAAATCGATATGGAACCTTGGCAATTAGAAACAACTATTCGGCAAACCCAGTTAATTTTAGAAAATTATCGCCGTTGGTTTGGGGAAGATTTAATTTCAGGCGATCGCCCCCTGCTCGAACAATCAAGAATTTTATTTGAATCGCCCTTTGTGGTCTTTTCCCATGGGACAGAAGCAAACCCAATTTACAACTATGGCTCCCGTCTTGGTTTGGAATTGTGGGAACGGACTTGGGATGAGTTACTGCAAATGCCATCGAGCCAATCGGCAGAACCCACGGCACGGGTACAAGCAGAAAGAAATGAGCTTCTAGCAGCAAGTCGCAGTTATGGGTTTAAAGCCGGGTTTTCAGGGATTCGGGTGACAAAAAGTGGGCGGCGGGTCAGGATTGAGGATGTGAAACTTTGGGACTTGCTCGATCAGGACGGAATCTACCGGGGACAGGCTGCGGTATATTCTAAATGGACTTTTTTAGACGAAAAAGGGAAATGAAAGCGCAATTTACCCTGTGGTTAGATCGGTTATTGGTGGCGGATGTGTTCGTGGTGCTGTTCGCCTTCTTTTGGTTTGCGATCGCCTTGGTCGGTCGCTCCTCTGGGGTAAACCTTGGCTGGGATCTTTGGTATAGCCTTTGGGAACCCGTTTTTACGCCAGCGATCGGAATTCTGATGCTGGGGGCGATCGCCAGTTGGGTGATCAAAAAATTAGGGACATGGTTCGGTTCTGGCGCCGATAAAATGAATTGAGCCAAGACAATTTCCTCGGATTTTTACCATCTCGTTAGGATAAATCTATTCACAGTTGGACAGATAAAGATGGAACTTTCAGAACGGTTTGCAGAGGCGTTGGTGCTAGCAGAAAAATTGCACCGTGGGCAAATACGTAAAGGTTCCGGGACGCCCTACATCGCTCATTTATTGGGGGTCGTCAGTCTCGTTCTAGAAGCGGGCGGAGATGAAGACGAGGCGATCGCCGCTTTGCTCCATGACGCCATTGAAGATCAAGGCGGACTGAAAACCAGAGATTTGATTCGAGAGAAATTTGGCGATCGCGTCACCGAAATTGTCGAAGGTTGCTCTGATAGTTTCGATGGTGAGGAAAAAAAACCTTGGCGGGAACGAAAAGAAGCCTATTTAGTGCATATGAAAACCGCTTCAGACTCTATTCGTCTTGTTTCTATGGCCGATAAACTTTATAACGCCCAATCCATTGTGAAAGACTACCAGAAAATTGGTGAAACTCTTTGGGAACGCTTTAAAGGCAAAAAAGAAGGCACAATTTGGTACTATAAATCGCTGCTACAAATTTTTGATCCTACTCACTCCCTTGCCCAGGAATTACAAAAAACTATTCTTACTTTAGATATTTTAGTCGCCCAAAATCCAGAATCTCGCGATTAATCGAAATCAATTCTTTTTTGTAGAAATCGTTTCTTAACATCGAAATCTAGTTTGCTTGAGACTACTTAGCTAAATTAGATTTTAACTGTCGATTAAGTTACTTTTAATACCCTGAAAATATTGTATTGTAAAAGTTATTTGTCATTGGGCTATTTTTTGAGATTCTAACCCTAGCGATCGCTCTATGTCTTGGGGTAGAGATTCTGCTATCGTATTAAATCAGCTTAACCATTAAAACTTTTTGTTGACGGTTTTTATAGCCTTTCATTCTTCACCACATTCCAAGCCATATGAAATCCTATCTTGCGGCAGCCATCCAAATGACCAGCAGGCCTGACCTAGAACATAATCTGGGCGAAGCAGAAGACCTGATTCAACTGGCCGTCAACCAAGGAGCAAAGCTGATTAGCCTACCAGAAAATTTTTCTTTTCTTGGGGAAGAGTCGGCAAAGTTAGCTCAAGCCAGTGCGATCGCCACAAAGAGTGAAAAATTCCTCAAGACCATGGCTCAACGCTTTCAAATCACCCTCCTCGGCGGCGGTTTCCCGGTACCTGATGGAGAAAATAAAGTGTTGAATACAGCTCTCTTGATTTCCCCGGATGGTCAAGAATTGGCTCGGTACCATAAGGTGCATCTATTTGATGTGAATTTGCCCGATGGGAATACCTACAAAGAATCTAGCACCGTGAAAGCTGGGGCGACCTTACCAGAGGTGGTTGATCTAGGTGACTTGGGTAAAGTGGGTTTGTCGGTTTGTTATGATGTGCGCTTTCCGGAGTTATATCGTTCCCTTTCCCAGCAAGGAGCAGAAATTCTTTGTATTCCCGCTGCTTTTACCGCCTATACAGGTAAGGACCATTGGCAGACGCTTATTCAGGCCCGGGCCATTGAAAATACTTGCTATGTGATTGCCCCTGCTCAAACGGGAAATCACTACGGTATGCGCTATACCCATGGCCACGCGATGATCGTTGATCCTTGGGGCACAGTGCTTAACGATGCAGGGGTTCATCCAGGGGTGGCGATCGCCGAAATTAACCCCGAGCGTCTTGCCCAAGTGCGCCGCCAAATGCCTTCCCTCGAACACCGAGTATTTGGTTAGGTTGCAATTAAAACAGCGGTGGGTTTTGGTAAAGCTTCTCCTGCCGCTTGATAGTCTTCTACGGAGTCAACATAATTAACTGCCTCGCTTGGAGCGATCGCCCGATGTCGAGTCCCAAGCCCAATGCTTGGGTGATTTCCCCAACGGTTTTCGTCCCATCACAGGCTTGCATGAAGGCAAACTCCGTGTCCGTAAGGCTGACGAGTTGATAATCGTAATCAAAAAGCGACTGGCTAGGCCAACCATTTAAACAGGGATGCACCGTGGCGATCGCCTGGGCGAGCAACTCATCCTCAGACCAGTCTGCTTTTGTTAAAGGCGGTTTGCAGAGGAAAAATTCATAGTGACTGATGCTCGTATCCAACAGCTCGGTCAACCGATAACGGGACCGTTCATCTAGATTTTTCGCCCGTTCGATCAATTCTGGTTCCTTACCCACCAGTCGTTCTAAGTCCCAAAACTGTGGGTTAGAAAAGCCCACAAATTCTAAGCCCGAAGCATCGATCAATTCAAACAAAGTCTTGATGTTGTAATCCACTTCCTGGGGATGGACATACATATCTGCAAAGGAGGCATCCCGGTGATTTTCTAAGGACCAACGCTCTTTGTCGTACTGCACGAGGCGATTAGTTTCTGGCAGATTCGCAAAAATTTGCCGTCCCACCTTAACACCGTCAATGTAATCACCCCGTTTCTCGTTCTGCAAAAGGGCGATCGCCTCCTGCATCAGTTGAATTTCCCAGCGACCCAGTTCAGCATAGACAAAGATATGAAAAATCCCGCCCGGTGCTAATTTTTTCGCCAGGGCTTGGATCCCCTGGATCGGGTCGGGCATATGGTGCAGCACACCCACGCAATTGATCAGATCAAATTCCCCGGCGAGTTCCGCTGCCTGCTCAATGGGTAAGCGCTGAAAACTGACTGGAGCCCTGTGACTGTCCCGTACTCCAGACTGCTGACAGCGTTTTTCGGCCACTTCTAAGGCACCTTCGCTGAGATCGATACCGACAATTTCTGCTTCGGGGTTGAGATGGATTAAATATTCTGTCCCTACCCCCGTACCACAACCGGCGTCGAGGATGCGAATTTTGTCCGTGGCGGGCTTGCGACCAGTGCAAAAGTTGTAGGCTGCCTGCCAATGCCAGCGCCAGTTGTATCCTGGAGGCGGTTCGTCCAATAAGGGTTCCGGCGGGAAGGGATAGGTGTTGTAGAGATTACGGACAGCTTGTTGGCGATCGCTCTGGTTAGTCATGGGGGAAAAGCTGGGGACAGATTTATGCACCGAAAACAGTACAGGTCACATTGTGCAACCTTGATCCCCAGTTTTCCTGAATTTCTGACATACTTCTTAATAAATTTCGTGTCCGGGCCGGAAACGTTCTACCCTAAAGTCTAGCTAACCGATAAACATCTCATTTAATAAAGCACTTGGGAGAAGCGATCGCCAAAGGGAACCCGAAAACTCTTGCTGACTTTCTCCCCTATTTCGCTATAAATTGAACATTTTTGATTGGAGATAGTTGAAAATCCATGACGATTAAGGCCAGTGGTGGAAGCTCTCTAGCCCGCCCTCAGTTATATCAAACCGTTCCCCTCTCCAATATTTCCCAGGCAGAGCAGCAAGATCGCTACCTGGAAACGGGAGAGCTAACGGCCCTAAAAACGTTTTATGACTCTGGACTCAAGCGTTTGGCGATCGCCCAAGCGATAAAGCAGAGTGCCCAGCTCATCGTCTCCCGGGCCGCAAACCGGATTTTTGCCGGCGGCTCTCCCCTTGCCTATCTTGATCAACCCGAAACCGATGACGACGGGAGCGACCTCGGCGTGACCCTGGCTGTTGGTGATGCCAGTGGTACCCAAGGGGGGATTCTTGGGGGCGTTAAAAGCTTGTTCCTCGGTTCCGGTGGCGGCAAAATCCCCGCTGGTTTCCGACCCATTAGTGTTTCCCGCTATGGCCCCCGCAATATGACCAAGTCCCTGCGGGATATGGCTTGGTTTTTGCGCTACACAACCTACGCGATCGTTGCCGGTGATCCCAGTATTCTCGTGGTCAACACTCGCGGCCTAAAAGAGGTTATTGAAAAAGCCTGTTCTATCCCTGCAACCCTTGTGGCTTTACAGGAGATGAAGGCGGCCTCGCTAGATCTATTCCGGGGCGATCGCGAAGCCCAAGAAACAGTGGTGCAGTATTTCGACGTGTTGATCACCGAAATGCAGACCCAAGGGCCCAATGATAAGCTGCGTCAACGGCCCAAAATCGATGCCCAAGGCTTACAGTTACCCCAGAGCTACTTCAATGCCGCTGAAAAGCGCCAGA
This sequence comes from Picosynechococcus sp. NKBG15041c, assembly GCF_055380235.1. NCBI lineage: Bacteria > Bacillati > Cyanobacteriota > Cyanophyceae > Chroococcales > Geminocystaceae > Picosynechococcus > Picosynechococcus sp. NKBG15041c. The sequence goes on along the minus strand of NZ_AP040363.1, from coordinate 2,115,742 downwards.
AGTTTGTCATGAAGCCTGGTCTCTCTGCCCTAGAGAAAAATTCTGTTGTTAAAGCCGCCTACCGCCAGATTTTCGAGCGTGACATTACCCGCGCCTACAGCCAATCTATTTCTTACTTGGAGTCCCAGGTAAAAAATAACGACATTTCCATGAAGGAATTTGTCCGCCGCTTGGCAAAATCTCCCCTGTACCGCAAGCAGTTCTTTGAGCCGTTCATCAATAGCCGCGCCTTAGAACTCGCTTTCCGCCATATTCTTGGCCGTGGCCCCTCTTCTCGCGAAGAAGTGCAGCAGTATTTTGCGATCGTCTCCAATGGTGGTTTACCCGCCCTGGTTGACGCCCTGGTCGACTCCCAAGAATATGCCGATTACTTTGGCGAAGAAACTGTCCCTTACATCCGTGGCCTTGGCCAAGAAGCTCAAGAATGTCGCAACTGGGGGATGCAGCAGGACCTGTTCAAATACAGCGCGCCTTTCCGCAAAGTACCTCAGTTCATCACGACATTTGCTAGCTACAACCAGCCCCTGCCAGATCAACATGTTTACGGCTCTGGCAACGATGCCCTGGAAATTCAGTTTGGGGCGATCTTCCCGAAAGCAACCCGCAACCCCAGTACTAGCCCTGCACCCTTCAGTAAGGACACCCGGCGAATTTTGATTCACCGTGGCCCTGGCATCAATAACCAACTGAGCAACCCCCGTGCCCGGGCAACTCAACCTGGCACCCTCGGCGCGAAGGTATTCCGTCTGAACAACGAGCTGCCGGCGGGTAAAACCACCAACGTCAGTTTCTCAGAGAGTGCTACCCAAAAAGTGATTGACGCCGCCTATCGCCAAGTCTTTGGGCGCATGGTCTATGCTGGTCAGCGCCAAAAAGTTGCGGAAATCAAACTGGAAAACGGTGAAATTACCCTCCGGGAATTCATCCGCGCTTTAGCAAAATCTGATGTCTTCCGGAATACCTACTGGTCTTCTCTGTATGTGACCAAAGCGGTTGAATACATCCACCGTCGTCTGTTGGGTCGCCCCACCTACGGCCGCAAGGAAATCAACAGCTACTTTGACCTCTGCGCGAAGAAAGGTTTTTACGCCCTTGTCGATGCGATCATCGATAGCAAAGAGTATGAAGAAGCTTTCGGTGAGGACACTGTTCCCTACGAACGCTACTTAACGCCTGGTGGTTACTCTCTTCGCCAGACTCGTCCTGGAGCGATTCGTGAAGATGTGGGGGCAAGAGTCCAGGTTGAGAAGACCGAACGCTTTATTGAGTTGGGCACTTCTAGCACGAAGAATCTGCCTGTCACGGATGTGGAAGCCCGCCTCAAGCAGGGGGTAAATGTTCAGCGCCAACAAACGAAGGCCTTTAAGCTGACAGATACCTTTAATAAGGTGGAGCTAAAAACAGCGATCGCCGCCGCCTATCGTCAGGTCTTTGAGCGGGATATCGAGCCCTACATTGTGGAAGCACAATTCACCGCCCTCGAAAGCAAACTGGGCAACCGTGAGATCAACATGAAGGAATTCATCGAAGGTCTCGGCTGCTCTGAGTTGTACCAGAAGGAATTCTACACTCCCTATCCCAACACAAAAGTGATTGAAATGGGGACCAAACATTTCCTTGGCCGGGCTCCCTTAGATCAGCAGGAGATCCGTAAGTATAACCAAATTCTGGCGGCCCAAGGCCTGAAGGCATTCGTTAGCGCGATGGTCAACAGCATGGAATACCTCGATAACTTTGGAGAAGACACCGTGCCCTTCCGTCGTTTCCCGACCTTGCCAGCGGCCAACTTCCCGAATACGGAAAGACTATACAACCAGCTCACTAAGCAAAACCGTGACATTGTCGTTCCTAGTTTTGAACCGGCAGTCAAACGCTAATGTTTGAATGCCTCCAAGTGCGGCGTTAAATCCTTAAAAATTGCCCTCCTTTCTAATACAGAAAGGAGGGCAGTGCTTTATTGCTATTTTAAGGCTTACTAGTTAATGGGATTTATTGACGATCGCCAAGGGGGAAACCATCGCAAAATGCCGCGATAATTCAATTATTGAGAGATTTGGAGTACGTAGGGCGCTTGACTTGCACTGCCCCCTCGTTCAAAGCTGCCAATGAAGACTTGGTAGCGACCAGGATTCCAAGCGCCACCAATTTCGGCGGGAATACCACTGGCTGGATCGGCGATCGCACAGAAAGGCGCAGCATTCGGATCGTCAGCATTTTTGACTAAAATCGTGAAGGGCCGGGAAACACCGCCATTGGCATCAACAACGCTCAAATTTAGAGACATTAAGCCATTGCCATTGATACGGAAGGTATGGTTTGGACTGCCAGAAATCCAACCACAGAAATTGCTATTCACTGATCCCCCTGCCTGGCCAGTAATGGTGCCATTAAAAGCTTCATTAGATGTGATGCTCCCATTGGCGGCGATCGTAAAAGTTGCTGGGCCAGCGATCGCCCGTGGGGTCATGATCCCGATACTGGCAGTAAGGGCTAGCAAGGTTGCCCCTGCGATGGTTTTAGCAGAGAATATTTTCATGGTTGCCCCCTGGGTTGCAATAACGTTAAATAATTCGTCAGAAAATCAACGCCTAGTTCCGATGAAGCCTTAGGTTCAAAAAAGTTCCTTCAGCTACTTTTATGCAAAGATTCATTAAGTGCCCAAAAGAGTCTCAATAAAAGATTACGAACTGAATTAACAGGTACATCTTTGGGTCATATTGTTTGGAAAATTTGAGCAAAATTTTCAGCTACATTATTATCATAAACAATCTCAGGGCTTTCCCCCAGGAAGCCAATCTATTCTTTTTTCAGGAGATATCCATGAGTCGAATTTACGTCTTACTGTTCAATGCGCGGACGGAAAATGAAGGGATTCACACACTACAAACAGGCGATCGCAATAAAATCTTAATGTTCGAAGATGAAGATGACGCTACGCGCTTCGGACTGATGCTAGAAGCCCAAGACTTCCCTTCAGTATCTATCGAAGCCATGGACGAAGAGGATATTATCGAGTTTTGCCGCGATGCAGACTATGATTGGCAACGAATCGCTGCTGGGGAATTAGCGACCCCTCCCGAAGCAAATGTGGCAGATTTAGATTGGGATCCTGAGGGCAATCACCAGAAGCCTGCTTCGACAAAAGAAGAAGCAGATCTGGCAGACCTAGATCGGATTCGTCGTCAATTGGAAGGACTTTTGTAATGGGGCCGGGGGGCTAGAGGGAGAGCATTTTGATGCCAAGGGCGATTAAGATACCACCCCCAAAAAATTCAACTTTTTCCCCTAGATGCCCAGAGATTTTCTTCGCTAAAAATAAGCCGACATAAGTAGCCAAAAAAGCGGCGGCCCCGATACCAAGAGAGTAAGGAATAGCAGGTTTTTCTAAGAGACCAAGGGAAACACCAACACCTAAAGAGTCAATGCTGGTAATGCTGGAGACAAATACAATCTTCCAGAGGCTATGGGTTTTTATGGGGGAGGTTGTTCCTTCTTCTGGTTTTGCAGAACGCATTTCCCAGTAGGCGTTGTAGCACATATGCCCCCCAACCAAGACCAGTAGGGTAAAGGCAACCCAGTGATCATAGGCGACGATAACATCTTGGGCAAAATGGCCTAAAAGGAATCCTAAGGCGATCGCCCCACCCTCTGACAACCCAGAACTTAGGGCAAAAAAGAGGGCCCGCTGTCGGGAAAAATTCCTTCCCCCCAAGGCCAAGGCAGCAGAGAGGGAATCAATGCTCAGCGCCAAAGCGAAAATTGGAATGTTCCATTCAAAGCCCATAAAAGTTTCGGCGATCGCCAGCCAAATTGTTTGCGGTTCCCACTATAAACGAAAAACAATGACTTGATTTATCATTGTTTTTTCATAATTTAGCTATATTAAATTGCAGGGTTTAAATTGTTAGAAAGATAGTCAGCGGTGGCTTCCACGAGGGCGATCGCATTTTCATAAAACATTCGTGTGGGGCCAATCACGGCAACACTGCCGACGGGGATTTCTTCTTGGTAGTAATTCGCAGAAATTAAGGCACAGGTTTTCATCGGTTCGAGGGGATTTTCTGCGCCAATGTGAATTAAGGTGTGGCGATCGCCCAATAAATTATCAAACAACACAGGCAGCAATTGTTCCTGTCGCGCTTCGATCAGATGTAAAAGGGTTTGTAACTGTTCAATTTGAGAAAATTCCGGTTGGCGCAAGACTTCAGAAATGCCGCGCACTAAAATTGGCGTAGAAATAACACTGGGAGCGACTTGGGAAATTTTTTGACAAATAGTTTGTAAAAGCTCAGCACAGTGGCGAAAATTTTGATCCAGCGATTCTAAATCGAGATGGGCAATCTCTTGGAGCGATCGCCCTTGGAGATGGTGATTCAAAAAATTTGACAACACTTCCAATTCCGCACTATCACAGTCAATGGTGAGGGGAATCGATTGGGGCTGAAAGCTATCGGTCACGACGATCATCATGATCCGTTGGGGAGCGATCGCCAGTAACTGCAAATATCTTAACCGCGCATTATTTTTGTGGGGAACGGTGATCAAGGCAATATAGCCACTAAGAGTTGCCAAAATCTGTGTTGCCCGTTGGAGTGTCGATTCCAAACCCCAAAATTCCTCAGATTGTTCCTGCAAGGTATAGCTCGCTTGTTGGCGCTTGTTTGGATTTGGGGTCACCAGTTCATCCACATAAAGGCGATAGCCAGAATCCGACGGAATTCGCCCCGCAGACACATGGGGTTGATACAAAAACCCTGCCTTTTCGAGTTTGCCCATTACGTTGCGCACCGTGGCGGAACTGACCTGAAAATCATATTCCTCCACAAGGGTTTTAGACCCCACAGGCTCGGCAGTGGAAATGTAATGGTTTACCGTTGCCCGAAAAATATGTTGATAGCGGGGGCTGAGAATTTTCTGAGCAACCATATGCAAACAAATGTGATCTTAATACCAAGAAATGTAAAGAGATTCTTAAAAAAATGCAGCTTTGTTAATAAAGATTTAAGGTCTGAATTGGGGTTAGTATAGCCTATCTGTTCCTAGTAGCGTGGTAATTGACGATCGACACTAAGAGCATAGCTGTGAATCCCGCCAGCAATATTAATGACGTTTACGAAGCCGTTTTGGAGCAGCCATTGGCACATTTGAGCGGAGCGCACCCCGTGGTGACAGAGGACGTAAGTTTCAGCGGTGGGATCAAAATCGACGGCAATGCGGGGTGACCATTGTTCAAATTGGCTCAGGGGCAAATTTTGAAATCCTTCGAGGGCAACGATTTCTAGCTCAAAAGGCTCTCGCACATCAATCAGTTGTAGGGCTTTCATTTCGGCATAGCGTTGGGCAAAAGCATCGGGCTGAATTTCACGGATGGTTAGGCGATCGCTCACGGTTTGTCTACTCCTGAAAATGGCAAAGAAAAATTTTGTGAATCTTTCTCTTCACTTTAGGAACTTTCTTGGGTGAATTGCTAGGGGATCTTGATTTTGGCGACGGAATTGGGGCGCAAAGTTAAGGAGTATTGCAGTTCCCCGGTGGAGACGGTCAAGGAAATTTGGGGATGGTACAAGTAACGGTAGAGGCTCTAAATCTTTCGTCCTAACTTTGTTGGTTGCACAGGCTAAAGCCATTTTCTTTGTTCTTCATCTGTGATTGATAACGATTCTCTTTTTAAGAAACAGCGATTAATTTTTCTTGAGTTTGTATGGACTTTGCTAATTTCCCGTGGTTAACCACGATTATTTTATTTCCGATCGCCGCTGCCCTGCTGCTGCCAATCATCCCTGACAAGGATGGTAAAACGGTGCGCTGGTATGCCCTAACGATTGGCCTAATCAATTTCAGTATCATTGTGGCGGCATTTTATACCAGCTACGATTTCAGCAATCCAAATCTGCAACTGGTGGAAAGTTATCAGTGGGTGGAGGCGATCGATCTGCGCTGGTCTGTGGGGGCTGATGGGTTGTCGATGCCGTTGATTTTGCTGACGGGGTTTATCACCACCTTGGCAACCTTGGCGGCATGGCCCGTGACCTTTAAGCCGAAACTGTTTTATTTCCTGATGCTGTTGATGTACGGCGGACAAATTGCCGTGTTTGCGGTGCAGGATATGCTCCTGTTTTTCTTCACCTGGGAGCTGGAACTAGTGCCGGTGTACCTCATCCTCTCCATTTGGGGCGGTAAAAAACGGCTCTACGCAGCAACGAAATTCATCCTCTATACGGCGGGTGGTTCGCTGTTTATCCTGATTGCAGCCCTGACGATGGCGTTCTACGGGGATACGGTCACCTTCGATATGACGGCGATCGCCCACAAGGATTTCGGGCTAAATCTGCAACTGTTGCTCTACGGTGGTTTACTGATTGCCTATGGGGTCAAACTGCCGATTTTCCCATTGCATACATGGTTACCCGATGCCCACGGTGAAGCCACAGCCCCTGCGCACATGCTCCTCGCCGGCATCCTCTTGAAAATGGGTGGATATGCCCTCCTGCGGATGAATGCCGGAATGTTACCCGATGCCCATGCAGTATTTGGACCTGTCCTCGTGATTTTGGGTGTGGTGAATATTGTCTACGCGGCGTTAACCTCCTTTGCCCAGCGCAACCTCAAGCGAAAAATTGCCTATTCCTCCATTTCCCACATGGGTTTTGTGTTGATTGGGATGGCATCCTTTACCGATTTGGGAACCAGTGGCGCAATGCTGCAAATGATTTCCCATGGGTTAATCGGGGCGAGTCTCTTCTTTATGGTCGGCGCAACCTATGACCGTACCCACACGCTGATGCTCGATGAAATGGGCGGTGTCGGCAAGCAAATGAAGAAAATTTTCGCCATGTGGACAACCTGTTCGATGGCTTCCCTCGCCCTCCCTGGGATGAGTGGTTTCGTTGCTGAACTGATGGTGTTTGTCGGTTTTGCCACTAGCGATGCTTACAACCCAACCTTCCGCGTGATTATTGTTTTCTTGGCGGCGATCGGGGTAATTTTAACGCCGATTTATCTACTTTCAATGTTGCGGGAAATCCTCTATGGACCCGAAAACAAAGAGCTTGTGGAACATGAAAAACTCGTTGATGCGGAACCCCGTGAAGTGTTTGTGATTGCCTGCCTCTTAATTCCGATTATTGGGATTGGTGTTTATCCAAAAGCGGTTACTCAAATTTATGCTTCAACAACGGAGCAGTTAACCCAAGTGTTACGGGCTTCTGTGCCCAGTCTCAATCAAACGGCTAAAGCTACGAATTTTGATGTCGCAGTTCTCCGCGCTCCAGATATTCAATAATTAATTCTTAAAACAACAAGAGGCGGTGTGCTATTTTGCCCCGTCTTTTTTATTGTAAATTATCTTTTTTAACTATGCCTATTCAGGACACAATATTAATTGGATTTTTAAGTGCCCTATTAACTGCATCTGCCACTCTTTTGGGAGTTTGGCTATCTAATAAAGGACAAAAAGAGAGGCTTGAAACCCAAATCAAAAATGACAATATATTACAGCATCAAAAATTAGAGTGAGAAAAGCTAGAAGAATTATTTTCATCAGTGACAAACTGGTCAAAAGAAAGTTACTTCATGAATCAGAATTTCATAAATCCAGACAATATTACTGATTCAGTATTCGATAAAACAAAAGAAATTCAAGATTTGAACTACATTACAAAAATAGAAATGCTTTTATTTTTATACTTTCCAGAGTTTATTGATGACTTTAAAAAACTCGACGATCTAAGCAAAAAACTAAAATCAGATTTTAGAGAAGCATGTATAGCATTCGACCTATACAAAACAGATCCAAAACCTATTATCAAAAAAATAGAGCTTCTAAATATAGATTTACCTGTTCCTTCTGAAGAAGCTATATCAACACTTGATCAACTTACTCATTCTCAAGGAAAATTTTTAGAATTTATACATGAATTTCAAAAAAGAATATCCCAAAAGGGTATCAACAAATTTTCATGATTTTGGGTTTTCATTATAAAGCCCATTAATGTTCCTTTATTTATTTTGTGTGTCACGATGTGTCGGCACACTACAGCTTATGAGATTAGTGATCATCGTCCTCCACGCTCTAGGCATTAGATAATAAATTCCTAAAGTGAAAAGGGACGGTATAAAATATCATACCGTCTTCTTTATTAGTTAAAAAAATAAGCCTCCCATTGAACCACCAATAGATCCTCTAATTGCACATCCCAAGGCTGCCTTAAACGTAAATTGAGCAATTTTTAAAGCTAATTCTTGAATTTCCTGATCTAAATTTTGCCATATCTCATCTTCAAGAAATCTTTCATCATAAAATTCTTCTTCCTCTTCTTCTTCATCTAACAAGTAATCCTCATTCTCTATTTCGGACATTCGGGTATCATATGCAATCTCAATTTCTTGCTGTAGACGCTTAATAGCTTTCAATGTTGCTTCATTTTTGCCAGATCCGATAGCTGTTACTTGAAAATCTTCATGAGTAAGTGTGGCTTCAAAAAGACCATTAACAATAGGCTTGATTTTTAAATTCATACTGATAAATGAAACTAAAAAGAACAATTTTCAATTCAAAAAGTGATTGTCGATCTTACAAGACATATTCATAGAATATATTGAATAAATAAAGATTTCATAGGGTATGTCAATGAAATAAAATATGTTTTTTATGATATTGATTGGATTTGTGCGTTACGTTATGCCAACACATGCTACTGTTTATGGGGGGTAGTGATTCTCTTCTCTTGATCAAATTAGGAGATCTTTGATTAGGCAATCTTCTGTTCTCGATTGAATTAGACATTTATTAAATTTGCAATCTTCTCCAAATATTCATTAACCTCAAGACTGTGCGCTTTAGTAAAAAGTTCGAGTGTTTCTAATTTTGTGCTTTCACCATTTTCAATCCGGCTGACCTGTCGCATAGAAACACCCTTAATATCCGATTGATGTAATTTGTACTGTTCACGAAGCTTGGCGATCGCCTGACCAAAAGCCTTATCATGACTCAATTTCAGAGCCTCAGCTTTTTGTCTCCATACTGGATCAACGGCACAACGAAACGCATCTAAATCAAGATGAATATCTGCTTTTTCCCAATACAAATAACTGCCATCGATATCGACTTCAAAATCACCTCGATCTTCAGGTGCAATGCATTTGAGTGCATTCATCGAGTCAAAAGGAATTTCTAATTTTTCCATTGCACAACTGAAAACTAATAAATAATCATCAATGGCGATCGCCTCAGCAATCAAATCATTTTGAGCTCTCATTAACCATGCATTAATGACGCGCTTGGGCAAATTTTGATTTTTATGCACAAGCATATTTCATATAATGTGTAAATTAGCTTGATTAAACATTTGCGGCAATCATCTAGAATCTATATCTTCGCTTACAAATAAAGCACATAGGTGATGTTTATTATTTGCAACTCTGACAATTTCAGCAACGGCTGGTAAACTACTGACTGCCATAGATATCATTAAAATCGATTAACCTTGTGGGCAGCTTTAGGTTTCGTATACCAATAGGCCCAGGCAATGAGCACCGCTTGTAATGGCAGACGCACCCACAATGCTACCTCAGAAAATTCTGGGAATGTGTTGGGATTTAAGGCCATCTGAAGATTGGCAGGAAAAACAGCAATTAGTAAAGCAATCAGTCCCCAGGCGGCGATCGCTGAGGTTTTTGGAATCAGCAAAAGTATGCCCAAGAGTATTTCTGCAATACCACTGATGTAGACGAGCGCTATGTGCCAAGGAAGATAGGGGGGCATCATCCGGAGATAGAAATCAGTCGAAAGAAAATGATTTAGACCTGCCAGCACGAACATAACGCCCATTAGGACTTTCAGGATTGCTTTAACTTTTTTTATTGACATTGCATTTGTAAGCGATCACCTCACTCAGTTAGATTTCATGGTCTTATTTCGGTGAATATACTCTGGTGTAAAAAACAAACAATATACGGCGAGCTAAGAGCTTATTGAACTTGCGAAATACATTAGCAAAACACAGTACATTTTTTCGCATTCTTTATTGAATTTATACACTATGCTTCCTTGGCCTAGGTTACAGCCGACGAAATTGGCGATCACCTAAACAATGTAACAACTCGTTAAGCTAAAAGAAATCTCCCGTTTTCTAGCTTAACCAATGGTTGCAACCCCACTTCCTGCTTCTGAACTCCCCTTAGACTCCTTTGACTGGCAAGACGCTTGGTATCCGATCCACTTTGTCCGAGACCTTGACCCCACCAAGCCCACACGCTTTGTCCTTTTGGGGGAACCCCTGGTAATTTGGTGGCAACCCAGTAGTCAGCAATGGCACGTATTTAGCGACATCTGCCCCCACCGTTTAGCACCCCTGTCGGAAGGCCGGATTGTTGATGATTGCCTCGAATGTCCTTACCACGGTTGGCAGTTTTCAGAAACGGGTGCCTGCACCAAAATTCCCTTCCAGGCAGAAGACGGGAAAGCCCACCATAGTACTCGGGCGCAGGTGAAAACCTATGCTAGTTGCATTCGACAAGACTTGCTATTCGTCTATGCTGGCGAGCTGGAGCAGGCAAATCAAGCGCCTATTCCGACCATTCCAGCGCTAGATCAGCACCCAGGCCAATGGGCGATCGCCGATGTGATGCGCGACATTCCCTATGACGCCACAACGCTACTCGAAAATGTTTTAGACACCAGCCATGTGGCTTTTACCCACCATCCCCGGGTAGGCAATCGCAAAAATGCCAAAGAATTTATCCTCGAAGTGGGACAAATCGAGAAAACAGGCTTTACAGGCAACTGGGAAGAAGGGCCACGCCGGGGGGCTTTTGGGCCGCAGCAAACGACTTTTTTGGCCCCCGCATTGATGTGGCATGACATCCCAGAAAGTTCCTTTGGGCAGGTGATGACCGTGGTCTATGCGACGCCCACAGAAAAAGGAAAATGCCGGGCAATTGTACGGTTACCCTTCCGATTTAAAGCGGCTTTCCCTCGGTTGGCATTCAAGCTTGTGCCCCGTTGGTTTTCCCATTTGAACCAGATGGGCATCCTTGAAGATGATCAAATTTTCTTGCATCTCCAGGAGCGGGAGCTGGCAAAATCTCACAAAAACTATGCCCAAACCTGCTATTTGCCCACCAGTTCTGATTTGTTTGTACTGGCCTATCGTCAGTGGGTAGAACGTTATGGTGAGCCTTTTCCTGATGTGCCCTTTACCCCAGCGGAACCAAAGCAGGCAGAACTTTTAGAGCGCTACCATTCCCACACTATCCACTGCGCCAGCTGCCGCCAAGCCCTCAGACGGATTCAAGGCCTGAAAAAGGTGACCGTTGTTCTTGGGTTTTTGGCTTGGTTGGGTTTACCCCTCGGTATAGTCATGGGAATCCCGACCTTGGGCATGGGGGCGATCGCCTGTGTATTACCCATCTTTGGTTTGCTCTGGTGGCAGCTGCATCGCTTAGAGCGCCGCTTTTTTGTAGGGGAATATCCTCCCACCCGGAACTATCGCGATTAATGGTGCTTTTTCCCCGGGAAAAGATTTTTTGCAATCGGCCAGAAAGCTCAAGGCAACTCCCGAAGAAATCCCTATAATTCGGCTAGTGTTGGCCATGATTTCCCCAAAAAATCTGCATGGGCTCTTGGGCCGCGCCACTAAATCTCTGTGACGCTGGATTTCATCCTGAAATTATCGGCCGATCATCACCTATTTTCCTTGCGACACATTCCTATGAAAATGCCTTTCCGTTCTCTCTTGGCCTGTCTCCCGCTCTTGATGGGCTTTTGTGTTGAAGGGGCGATCGCCCAGTCCAGTTTTTCCTTCCCGACCACAGCCCCCAACGGTCAGGCTCTCCTATTGAGTCAAGTACCAGCAGGAAAACAGGTTGCCACCCAAAAAGCAGTCTATGCCCCTAACGAGGCGATTTTGGTAAATTATGCCAATCTACCGGGAAATTCTGGAGACTGGATCACAATCGTACCGGCCAATGCCCCCGACGATACCTACGAAGAATGGTTTTATACCGAAGGCCAACGCTCTGGCTCCCGCCAATTTAACGGACTGGCCCCAGGCAGTTATGAGGTGCGGGTCTACCACAATTGGCCCGATGGCGGTTATGTGGTTCAAGATCGCTATCGTTTCACCGTTGGTACCCAAACACAGACCCAAACACCCGCCAGCCGCCATATTTCCACCAATAAAACGATCTACCAAGCCAGTGAATCAATTTTGGTGAACTACGCTAATTTGCCGGGTAACTCTGGGGACTGGATCACCATTGTTCCGAGCAGTGCCCCCGATGACAGCTACAACGAATGGTTCTACACCGAGGGTCAACGGTCTGGCTCCCGGCAATTTAATGGTTTAACCCCTGGTAATTACGAAGTACGGGTCTATTACAACTGGCCTGATGGTGGCTATGTTGTCCAAGATCGCTACGCGTTTACTGTGCGCTAACCCTTAAAAGCCGACCCCAAAAATCATATTTTTTAACATCGCCTCCCAAACCTTAAAGTGCCCAGGAAATCGCAACCGGCATTTAAGTCACGGGAGGCTTTTTGTGGATTATTTAGGTAGGCATCCCAAGAGTCCGTCATTAAATTTATCAAAATCTGTCATGGTAAACCTCCATGAAATTGGCTCTTAGAATGGGATTTTGATCAAAAATCAAGTCCGGCACACTAAGGCTGGAGACTCTGCTAACACAGCTCCATAAATGTCCTGAATTAAACTGCGGGCATGGCTGTTCTGTCCGTCCACAGCGCTGTTAAACAGGGCCGAAATGATCACTTGATTGCAGGGAAAATAAACATAAAATGAGCGATAACCTAAGGTTTCTCCTTGGTAAAACCAATAATTCCCCCAGCGCTCATCGTGCCCTTGGATAATCCCCAGACCAAAACCATAGGGATCCGTTCCCGTCGTTTGGGCGATCGCCTCCCCTGTCTGGAGAGAAACAATTTGCTGCATGGCGGCTTTTTCTGCAGCGGACAGCAGATTATCTTCAATAAATAGCGTGCTGACCCAGCGAATAATATCCTCGGTATTAGAAATCAACGCTCCCGCGGCTCCGGCCCAGGCAAGGTTATTGCGGGTAATGTCTTGGCCCACCAATTCTGGATTAGTGTAGGGATTGAAATTGTAGCCCCTGACGAGGCGTTGTCGGGGGCGATCGCCTAGATCAGGCACCGGGTAAAAAGTATTAGTCAGTTGATAGGGCTGCAAAATCTGTTCTGTGATCAGGTCCGCAAAAGATTGCTCCGTAACGGTTTCTAAAATCAGAGCACTCAGCAAATAGCCCGTATTCGTGTAATCATAGCCAGTTCTGAGGGGTGGTTTGGGAGCCGTCGATTGAGGATAGACTAAGTCAAGCAGCTGCTCTTTTGTCCAAGCTTGTTCGAGGTCTTGGGCAAACCAGTAATTCACCGTCGGACTATCTGAATAATTGGGCAAACCAGAGGTCATATTCAAAAGCTGCGTCGTTGTCACCCCAGACCAATGGGAGTACTCAGGTAAATATTGCGTAAAATCAACATCTAGATCGATAGTATGATCCCGCTGATTTTTTAATAGCAAAGCCGCCGTAAATGATTTTGTGATGCTGCCAATCTGGAACAGACTTTCGGGAGTAATCAGGTCACTATTAGGGTCGTGACTTTCTTGGCCAATAACATAGGTTTCTGTTTCGGCATCACCTACCTTAACCGAGAGTTGAATCGCAGAAAAATATTCTAAATCACGGTATTGGGTATAGTGATTTTCTAAGAATTGGTTAATTTCTTGGTCGGGGAGAGCTCGGGCAAGCGTCGGAAAAGTAAAAGAACCTGTCATTCCTAAAGCTACCAAAGCCATTAATCTAATCATAATGATTGCTACATTTGTCCTCGTGTCCCGTTCATTATGAAGAGAGATTCAAAAAGCAATGCAATCAGTTTAGAAATATTGATATAGATGTTGTCTGCTATTTTTTGATAAAAACAGCAGTGATTGAAGAAATTATTTGCGGTTTGTTTTGATATTTACTGCTGGGTTTGGAAAGATTTTTTAAGAGTCAGGGAATTGGTGACAACCAGCACAGAACTCATCGCCATCAAGCCAGCGGCACTGGCAGGGCTGAGGCTGAAATTATATTGAGGCAACAACATTCCGGCCGCAAGGGGAATAGCGACGAGGTTATAGCCACAGGCCCAGATGAGGTTTTGGTGAATCACTTTAACAGTGGCGCGGCCCAGGGTTAAAGTTTGGTCAAAATCCCATAGGCGATCGCCCATCAAGACAATATCGGCGGTAGCCAGTGCAATATCAGTACTACTTTGGAGAGAAATGCCCACATCGGCGGTGGCAAGGGCCGGGGCGTCATTAATGCCATCGCCAACCATGGCGACGACCTGGCGATTTTCCTGGAGATCCTGAAGGAATGCTGCTTTTTCTGTGGGGGACAAGCCGCCATGGGCCTGGTTAAGCTGGAGGGTACTCGCTAACTTTTGCACTACGGATTCTTGGTCGCCGCTCAAGAGAATCACGTCGAGATTTCGGGCTTTGAGATTTTCGATCAGAGCCGCCGCGTCGGCACGAATGGGATCCGCGATCGCCACCAGACCTGCCACCTGCTGATTGATCGCGATCACAATGGGCGTCTGGCCTGCATTCGCCCAAGCTCCAAGGGTGCTTTGGGCCGTTTTTGGGATGGAAATTTGGGACGCAGTGAACCAGGCTGGACTGCCAATGTGCAGTTGGTGGCCATTGACCAAACCCGCAATGCCTTTGCCCAAGCAGGTTTCTACCTGATCCGGCTCTAATAATACTAAGGCTTGCTGTTGGGCGATCGCCATAAAAGCCCTGCCGTAGGGATGGGTCGTGCGCTGCTCTAAACTTGCGGCTAATTGCAACAGGGGAGCCTCTTGCCACGGGGCGAAGCAAACGACCTCCACAATCTGGGGTTTCCCCTGGGTGAGTGTGCCCGTTTTATCAAAAACGACGGTGGTCAATTGGTTTAAGCGCTCGAGAATATCGCCCCCTTTGATGATGATCCCCTGTTCTGCCCCCAGGCCTGTCCCGACTAAAAGGGCGGTGGGGGTCGCCAACCCCAGAGCACAGGGGCAGGCAATCACCAGCACAGCGATCGCCAATTTTAAACTGAGAATTTCTGGGTTTGTTTCCCCTGGCGTCAGCCAGAGACGCGTCCCCACAAATTCCCAAAATAGAAAAGTGAGGGCGGCGATCGCCATGACGCCATAGGCAAAATATCCGGCCACCGTATCCGCCATTTTTTGTACGGGGGCTTTGCGGGTTTGGGCCTCTTCCACAGTGCGGATAATTTGGGCAAGCAGGGTATTTTCGGCCGTTTGACTCGCCTGGACAATAATCACGCCCAGTTGATTTAGGGTGCCGGCTTTCACCGCATCTGCCAGAGTTCTGGTCTGGGGCAGGGCTTCCCCCGTTAACATCGCCTCATCAACGGTGGTTTCGCCGCGAATAATCACCCCATCGACAGGAATTTTTTCCCCGGGCAGGACGCGCACCCATTCACCAATCTGCACCTGGGCCACGGGAATGGTGATTTCTTCAGTTTCCCCCTTATGTTCTCGGCCCATTAGACGGGCCTTTTGGGGTTGGAGGGCGAGGAGTGCTTCGAGGGCGGCGATCGCCTTGAGTCTGGCATTGCCTTCGAGGGTGCGACCGAGGAAGATAAACCCTAGCAACATTACTGGCTCATCAAAAAAACAATCCCAACCCAACTGGGGCAGCAACCAAGCTACACAGCTGGTGATGTAGGCACTTAGGGTTCCTAGGCCCACCAGGGTATTCATATTGGCATGGCCTTTGATCAGTCCCAGCCAGCCGTCTCGGAGAATTGGCAGCCCCGGAATAAACAGGGCTAAAGTCGCCATCCCCCAATGAATACCCATCAGGTGCAGCAAGGGGATTTTTAGGCCCGTCAAGTGGTGGATATGCCCCAAGCTCGACGCCAGGAGTAAGATAATTGCTGCCCCCAAACGCCAATATTGTTCCCGCTGGGACTGGTTTCGTTTTTCTTGGTATTGATTAAAGGTTTCTGTTGCTGCTTGGCGGGGTTGGCTGGGGAAACCCGTTTGGGATAACTGTTGGGCGATCGCCTCCGGTTGAATTTTTGCGACCTCATAGGTGACGACGGCCACCTCCGTGATCAGATTCACCACCGCTGTACTGACCCCCGGCTGTTGTAAGAGCTGTCGTTCCACCGCTTTGACGCACCCAGCACAGCGCATCCCCTGCACATCGAAGGTGGTCGTGACTAGGTTTTTTGGGGGGGAAGGAGATTCGGCGCGGGGGGGACTCGAAAGCATAGCGTGGGCCTCAACTGCAACGGGCTACTTTCCTGAGTATGGCAAATATTTTTGAGGCGATCGCCAATTGTTTAGGAGGATGACACAATTACCCTGACAATAGAGCCGCCATAATCGCTTGAAAGTTTAGCTCAGTGGGCTGCTGTTTATAGCGGCGCAGGTGGGGCCGTAGGATCGTCTGGCTTCCCTGAGGAAAGTCCGGGGCCACATATTCTGCCAAGATACTCCCCCAGAACAGTCCCTGAAGAGCACTGGTGAGATTTTGGGGACGACGGTTGAGACTCGCACCGCTAAAGTCCAGCAAGACCGGTCGCTGCCGATCATCGACGATGACATCTTGGGTGAGACAGCCCATATCTCCTCGGTCGAGGCCCACCTGATCAAGGGCAAAAGCCTGGGTCAAAATATTTTTCACCACAGCCTGCCGCGCCTTGTGCTGGAATGCTCCTTGGTGATCTTGCAGCCAAGACAAAAGCGATCGCCCAGCCACATATTCCATCAGGAGGAAGTCCGCAGAACCCTTGAGCAGGCGTGGCCCAATTCCTGATTGATTCGCTTTTTGGAGGTGCTGCATTTCTGGGATCAAGCTCTGGTGATTACTGTCTAGGCGGCGAATTTTGAGGGCGCAGGATTTCCCTTGCCAAGGTACCAACACCACAACCCCCACATAACCTAAACCGAGCACTGGAAAGCCCCCCAGATTTTTTGGCCCCACCGCCCACAGGCTCGTAATCCCCCAAGAATGCAAATGCGATCGCCTTTTTTCAACTTCCAGGGCCGTTGCCATGGGATAACCCAGAATTGCGGCGGGAAATTCATCAACAGGATTTATCAAAATAATCACACCCTCCCTTTGCCCAGGATTACCAATACCATCCATCAGAAATTTTCCTACAGCAGAAGGGAACCAATGTGGGAGAATATAGCCCTATCCCTCGCCCTCAGGAGTCGAAACTATGCAAGAAGCCGTAGGAGTTATCGAAACTCTAGGTTTTCCTGCCGTCCTTGCCGCCGCCGATGCCATGGTCAAAGCCGGCCGTGTCACCATTGTTTTTTTTGATAAAGCCGAAAAAGGGAACTTTATCGTTGTCATTCGTGGCCGAACCTCAGAAGTACGTCCGGCAATGGAAGCAGGCCTCCGGGCTGCAGAAGAAACCTTTGGTGGCGAAGTGATGAGTCACTATACCGTGCCGAATCCCCCCGACAATGTTGTTGGGATTCTCCCCCTGGAATATAGCCAAGCTTCCCTAGAATTTCGGTCCTAACCCCTGAAAAACTTTGGTGTTTTGGCCAATTTTAGAGAATAATATGTGCTTGGATAGAGAACCCTAAATAAATAAGTTTTACTAATCGTTACGATAAAGGAGACCCCCTATGCCCGCTCAATCTGCGGTTGGATCACTTGAAACAAAAGGCTTTCCCGGAGTACTTGCCGCTGCAGATGCGATGGTTAAAGCCGGTCGTGTAACCCTGGTGGGCTACATTCGTGTTGGTAGCGCCCGGTTTAATGTCAATATTCGTGGTGACGTTTCAGAAGTCAAAACCGCCATGGCCGCAGGCATTGAAGCCGTCGAGAAAGCCCATGGTGGGGTTTTGGAATCTTGGGTGATCATTCCCCGTCCCCATCCCAACGTCTGTGCGGTGCTGCCCATCGACTACAGCGAAGAGGTCGAACCCTACCGGGCCGCCGTTGAAGGAACCCGCGCTTAGATTTATTCCTCGCAAATCATTTATAAATTTCCCAAAAGCCTATTTTTATGGGCTTTTTTCATTTGCGCGGTCAGAATGGAAACAGGCGTTGCAGTTAAGAGTAATTAGACATTAGTGATTGGTCAGAATCGAGAGGGAACCATGGCAAATTTAATCGAATTGGCGAAACAAACCCGGGCAGCGGCCCAAAAGTTAGCGACATTAACTTTGACCCAGCGGAATGATGCTTTAGTAAAAGTTGCTGAGGCTCTCACGGCCAACCAAGCGAGAATCGTCGCGGCCAACCAGGCTGATTGTGCAGCGGCTGAGCGGGATGGGATCGCCCCGGCTCTCTATGCTCGCCTCAAGTTAGGGGAGAGTAAATTGCAGGGGGCGATCGCCGGCATTTATGATCTGATTAATCTCCCCGATCCGGTGGGCCATCTCCAGATCCACCGAGAACTAGATGACGGTTTAGTGCTGAAACGAGTGACCTGTCCCCTGGGGGTGTTGGGGATTATTTTTGAAGCCCGCCCGGAAGCCCTGATCCAGATCACGAGCCTGGCGATTAAGTCGGGTAATGGGGTGATTCTCAAAGGGGGCAAAGAAGCGCTCCAGTCCTGCACCGTTTTGACAGAGGTGATCCAAACAGCTCTCCAAGATACGGCGGTTTCTCCCCAAGCCGTTACTCTTCTGACCACTCGCGAAGAAATTAAAACCCTCCTGTCCCTCGATCAATATGTGGATCTGATCATCCCCCGGGGTTCCAATGCCTTTGTTCAGTATGTGCAACAAAATACCAATATTCCGGTGCTGGGCCATGCGGATGGGATTTGTCATTTGTACATCGATGTCGCCGCCGATTTAAGCAAAACCATTCCGATTGTTGTCGATGCAAAAACCCAATATCCAGCTGCCTGTAACGCGGTAGAAACGCTGTTGGTCCACGAAAAAATTGCTCCGGAATTTCTGCCTCAGATCGCGGCGGCCCTCACCGCGAAACAAGTGACCGTGATCGGCGATGAAGCGACCCAAAAGATTATCCCTGTACAGCCAGCGACGGCGGAGGATTGGCGCACAGAGTACAGTGATTTGGTCCTAGCGATTAAAGTTGTGCCGGATGTCGCAGCGGCGATCGCCCACATCAATACCTACGGCTCTAAGCACACCGATGGGATTATCACAGAGGATACGGCGACGGCCCAACAGTTTCTCAATGAAGTCAATGCCGCCGGGGTTTACCATAACTGTTCAACCCGCTTTGCCGATGGGTTCCGCTATGGCTTTGGGGCCGAGGTGGGGATCAGTACCCAAACCCTACCGCCCCGTGGCCCCGTTGGTCTAGAAGGGCTCGTGACCTATAAATATCAGCTTGTTGGTCATGGTCAAATTGCGGCCACCTACAGCGGCCCCGACGCCAAATCTTTTACTCACCGAGATTTGATTTAAATTAACGGGTTTCGGCGATCGCATACATCCGGAAAATCGATTTTAAGAAAGCCCAAGCAGTGACATGTTCTTCCACAAAATTTTCTTGCCACTGATCAGGGCGGCAATAAAGCAGCGGGATTAATCGCCGTTGATCTGCCAGGGACAGACTTTGGAAGTGGATGCCGACCACCAGCCATTGTTTGTCCTTTGTCGGTTTTTGCCAGCGTAGCTCCACTGGCAGCGACTGATCGAGGGCTTCTAGCCACAGTTCTGCGCTCTGGGGTAAAGGTGCGCTGGCTGGGTCGCGCTGGAGACGTAGGGCCGCCCCCCCTTCTGACAGATCTAAACTCTCCCCTGTCCAAGTTCCTTCAGGCGATCGCAGCTCACAGGGGTAACGTAAATTAAAACGAGGATGCGCTCGTTGGGGTACATCTACCGCCACAAAAATACAAATATAAAGCAGCCCCAGATTATAAAATGTCCAAAAAATATTGACCATCAAGCTATCAGGATTAACCGTGCTCCAGCTCAGGCCCGTTAAACGTAACGTAATCCCAAAAATACATAAAAACATAATCACCAAAGGGGGCCAGACCAGTTGCCAATTAACATTGAGCTGGCTCCCTGAAACTCCTTTGGGCGTCACCTTAAACCCTTTGCCAAAAGGTTTCCAGAGAGTCCGAAAAATGGTCAAAGTCATAGGAAAACAAAGTAGAGTTTCATAGACATCAGACCAAAAGCTCGATCGCCTCCCCCCTGTCAGCCAAGAAAAAACCAAGATATTACTGAAATAGTAGGGAACATAAAAAGCTAAAATTCCCTCTACTGTGGCCCGTAGAGGCGCAAGCTCAAACAACAAATACGCCAATGGCATCAAAAGAAAACACAGACGAGGCAGCGCCAAAAACCAGTACAAAAGCCCTAGGCTATGCGATAGGCGCTGAACCGGATTGAGTCCAGGTAAAGAAAAAATATTTGTTTTACAAAAAAGCGTCTGAATTGTGCCCTGGCCCCATCGGAGCCGTTGACTAATATAGTCTCCAATCGTTTCCGGTGACATGCCAGCAGAAACAGCTTCATTGAGATATTTGATGCGATAGCCCCGACCTTGGAGATGTAAAGAAGTAAAAAAATCTTCAGTAATACTCTCAGTAGGAATGCCGCCAATTTCATCGAGGGCCGATCGCCGAATCACAAAACAAGTCCCACAGCAGATCACAGAGTTTGTCACATCGCGGCTGGGTTGAATATAACGGAAAAATAAGGTTTGCTCGTTCGTTAAGACCGACTGCAGCCCTAGGTTCACACTGACCGGATCTTCGTTATAAAAATTCTGGGGGGTTTGGACCATCGCCACCTTTTCATCCTGAAAAAAGCCGACAGTGCGGGTCAAAAAATTGGTTGTGGGAATAAAGTCCGCATCAAAAACCACGATTAAATCCCCGTTAATCTTCCCTAGGGCATGGTTGATGTTGCCAGCTTTTGCATGATTATTATCAGGGCGATCAAAGTAATGACAGCCTAATTCTTCTGCTAAGGCACGAATATGTGGTCGGCGCATATCATCTAACAGATAAATCTGCTTGTGGTCATAGTCCATCGCCTGACAACCAATCACAGTACGCCGCAGAATATCGGCGGGCTCATTGTAGGTGGGAATGAGCACATCTACGGTCGGTTGATAGGTTTTGGCGATGACTGCCTGGGAAAGGCGATCGGCCTCTGGACTGCGATCAATGGTCAAAATCGTATTCAGTAGAAATGCAGCCGTGTTGAAAAAAGTGACCAATTCCATCACAAACAGCAGCACACTCAGGGTGCCATTGAGGGGATCATCCAAATTGAGGGTTTCAAAAAAACGCCACAATTCATAGCGAGCTCCCAGAATTACGAGTGAAAAGGAAGCAAAGGAACGAGTCCAGGTATTGGGTTTAGAAAAGACTTCTCGCATCACCCCCAAGACAATGAGCCAACCAAAGGTCGGCAGCAATAATACAAAGCGATCGGCACTAGAGGGGTTAAACCAAGTGCCAGCCTGATACCACCAAGAGACAAGGCGGGGGTACATGTCCCAATATCTGATCTGAGGCCAAAGCCACATGGCTCCCCCCAGGGCGATCGCAAACAAGAGCAGTAATTCAATGTTGTCAAGAAAACTTCTGGCTGGCTTTTCTGGGGGAGAAGCAGATTTAGGGGGCTGGTTAGATTGCTGTAAAGTCATGAAAATTTGTAGGCACTTTTGTCCATATGGAGAACCTAAGGCTTAGATTAGTCAAGGCCGGTTACTATCAAGGCACTAAATTTAGCGCGAGATCTCTTTTCAAAGATAAACAATACTGAATTGGGCAAACTATGGGGACAATCGTTCTGTTATCAAATTTTAAAGTTCCCTAGACTGGGGGCAAGTCTATCTTGCTTCAAAGATATTGCTTCGGAAAAGTTACTGGGCTAATTGGGATGTTAAATGTTTTTGAAGTATTTTTAAGGTTTCAAACAGTTTATAAAGTTGTTATTCATCGTTTCAGTCAAATTAAAAAAGTCTTCCGCACCATCGCTTTAATTCTTCTGTCAGGGGTAATTTTAATGGCTTGGGGAGGTGACGATAAAAGTTGGGGCTTCCCCAACTTTTTCGGTTCGCCGTCAGCGGTTTCTCCCATTCGTCTCGAAAGAATGCAACGGGGCGTTAACCTTAGTCATTGGTTTGCCCAGGTTGATGAACGGCATGGTTCTAGTCCTGAGCATTTTCGCCACTACATTACAACAAGAGATTTAGAGTTACTGCAGGCGATCGCCTTGGATCATGTGCGTCTGCCAGTTAATCCTGAGTTCCTGTTTGATATGGATCAACCAGATAAACTGTTGCCCGAGGCATTGGCCTCCCTAGATGAGGCGATCGCCTTAATTTTGGCCCATCACCTAGCTGTCATTGTGGATCTCCACCCCGACCCCGAATTCAAAGAGGCACTCCGCACTGGAGATCAGTTTGTCGATACTTTTGGGCAATTTTGGCATACTTTTGCCCGCCACTTGTCCCATTACGATCCAGACTGGCTCTTTTTAGAAATTCTCAATGAACCAGAAATTCACCAGTCTGAGCATTGGGCCGCCATTCAACAGCGGTTAATCGAGCAAGTACGCTCAGCCGCCCCAGACCATACGCTGATCGCCACGGGGGATAACTGGTCTGCTGTTGCTGATTTGGTGGCCCTAGAGCCCTTAGCCGACCACAACATTGTCTATAACTTCCATTTCTATGACCCCAGTGTTTTTACACATCAGGGAGCGGACTGGGCTTATCCTGCTTGGTTTCACTTGCGGGGTGTACCCTATCCATCACATCCCCAGGCGATCGCCAAGCTGCTCCCTCAGGTCGCCGATGAAGACGCCCGCTACGCCCTCAGAGAATACGGCGATCAACGGTGGCATCGCGGCAAAATCGAAACAAAAATACAGCAGGTTGCAGCCTGGGCCAAGCAGCATAATGTAAAGGTTATTTGCAACGAATTTGGCGTCTTTAAATATTACGTGGACGCCCTCGACCGCGCCCAGTGGCTACGGGATGTCCGCCAAACCCTAGAGAATCAACAGATCGGTTGGACAATGTGGGACTATGCTGGGGGATTTGCCCTCGTCCTCAATGCCGACAAAGAACGACAGCTAGACCCCATTGTTGTTCAAGCCCTCGGCCTAACAAAGGCCGCATTTTAGCTGATAGTTTTTGTTTACTCCGGCTTCTGAAAGGTTACTTCCACGCTGCGTCCCACCCCGCAAAACTCAGAAGGAGGAATACTCAAACCTTCTAAACGAATTCTAATGTCCAATTCTCGACGAACCATTTCTGCTGGGGGGACAGCCACGTCATCCCCAGGATTAGAACGGCCAATACCAGAACGAATATCATTCACATAGCCAGTGTATCGGGTGCGATCGCGCTTACCCAAAAAGCGGATATCAACGCGATCGCCAACGGTAATAAAATCCAACTGTTGTTCCGCGACAAAGGCATCGACCCACAAATTATTACAATCTAGGATCTGAAAAAGGGGATCGCCCGCATTAATGTGCTCTGGTACTTGGGTACTAGATTTATTAAGAGACCAAATCGCCCCCGTCAGGGGCACAGTGATGGGAGTCGATTGGGCGAGGTTGAGTTGTTCCGAAATTTTCACAAGCTCCTCCTGCTTGGCCACAAGGCTTACTCGCAATTCTTCCTGTTGCTGCCGGAGATCATCTAGTTCTTGGATCAACTCTCTCACCCGAATTTCTGGATAACTAAACACCCTTGACCCTTCTAGCTGTAAACCTTGGGCACTAGCGCGCTGTTCCGTACGTGTTTGAGCCAAGGCCGCCTCCTGTCGTTGCACCGCAGCTTCAGCTTGTTCTGCGGTCGCCTTGACTTGATCGACCAAACTGAGGGTGATGCCACCATTGTCGTATAAAAATTGGTAGCGTTCTGCCTCTAGGCGAGCGGCGCGGGCGGCTGACTTAGACGCGTCTAATTCTTTCTCTAACTGGGCTACTCGTTCCGCTTGATATTGTCGCTGCAAACCACTTTGTTGTCCCCGCTCTGCTTGAAATTGATTCAGCAACGTCTGACGGCCAGCTATACGCTGATCTAAACTCTGAATTTGGCTCTCAATGGTTTTCATCTGGCTGATGATGGTTTGTTGATCAACGACCAACTGGGGATTGAGGGGGTTTTCGACTCTCCCTACCTCCGCACCCGCTTCTACGAGTAAACCAGGTTCTAAAGGATTCAGGGCAAGCTTACCTTCAAGGGGAGTGTAGACAGTAATCACGGTACCGTTGACCACGGCCTGGCGACTGGTAAAAGCTTGGGATCTATTCCAAAGTATCCAGGCGAGCACCGCACAGACGCTGCATAGAAAGCCTAGCCTTAGAAACTTAAAAATATTTTGCCGGGAAGGACGCCGCTTGGCTGTTTTTTTTGGATTTTGAGCGGTGTCTTCCGGAAATTGTCCTGAGGTCATGTCATGGTCTCCAAGGTGGCAAGTCGGGTTTTTCCTAAATAAGAGGCTGGCTTTGGCTGGGGGATCTAATAGAAAAAATTGAAGATATTTGGATTTCAAGATACCCAAGTTTTCTAAGGGTCTTACCAGTAGCTAAATAATCTGTCATTGAACTTTTATTTTCTTTAGCTAACTCGGATGGGCGACTTTATCTCTACAATTCCTGCGAAGTTCTCGCGGATATGCGTAGAGGTCAAGATATTTAAAAAAACTTAGTCTGCCAATTCTGGGGTGTTCTCTGGGAAATCCTTGGTAAAAGTTCCCCAATTCAGAAAACCGAAGGGATAAGTCAATAGTTTTTAATACTTCTCAAATATTTTCTTGCACAAACTCCAGAGGCATACAGCATTTTTGTGATGGTCGAGGTACAATGTCATGTGTGTGAGTAAATCAGATTAAACAAGAACAACCATTGCCTAAAGCCTACTCCATAGACCTCAGACAGAAAATTGTTGATGCCTATGACCGGGGGGATATCTCCCAACGTGGTCTCGCCAAGCAGTTCGGTGTCGCTACTAGTTTTGTCCAAAAACTCCTCAAACAACGACGTGATACTGGGTCTATCCGTCCACAATTTCGTCGGGGGCAGATTCCCCCTAAACTCAATGAAGAACACCGAAAGGTTCTGGCCGCTTTGGTGAAAGCCAACAATGATGCGACTCTGGCCCAACTATGTGCACAACTAGAAGCCGAGATTGGCATCCGGGTAAGCATCACCACCATGCATAAGACATTGAAGCAGATGAATTTTAGCCTTAAAAAAAACCTTTTATCCTGACGTCAAGGCGACAGACAGAGTGCAACAGGCCAGAGTCGAGTTTTGGGAGAAAGTAAGGCAGATTTTGGCCCAAGACCTGATATTCATCGATGAATCAGGCATTAATCTCGCAATGAGAACAACAAGAGCAAGGGCAGAGAAGGGGAAGCGGGCCTACAGTAGTAAGCCAAGCAAAAAAGGAAAAAATGTCTCACTGGTAGGAGCATTGGGCTTGCAGGGGATAATCGCCCACAGCAGCTTAATCGGAGCGACAGATAGGGTAACTTTTGAGGCGTTCATTTACCAGAAATTGGTGCCGCAGTTATGGGCAGGGGCCTGTGTGATGATGGATAACTGTTCGATTCATCTGGGAGAGATGGTGAGAGAGTCCATTGAGGCAGTGGGAGCAAAACTTATCTACTTACCGCCCTACTCACCAGATTTTTCTCCCATTGAGAACTGTTGGTCAAAGGTCAAAAACATCATGAAGCGCAGAACAGTGGGCAGCTATGAGGAGCTATCAGAGGCGATTGATGAAGGATTTGCAAGGGTGACACCTGAAGATATCAGAGGGTGGTTCACCCATTGCTGTTACTGTACCTCAGAAGAATAGAAAACGCTGTAGAGGCGATCGCCAGAGTTTCTGCTTTGGCGCCCCCGTGGCGGATCAAAATTTTTTGCAGGGGGCGGTTGTCTAGTTAAATTCCCGATTAGATTAGAGGGTGAGAACCTCTGGAGCCGGGGAAATTTTTGCATTGTTAAAATTGTCGCCCCTCAATTGCCGCCTCCCCCTGAGTTGGGTATTGGTGCTGCCGTTTGTTTGTCAGTTAGTGATTTCGGTGGGATTGGTTAGTTATTTTTCCTACCGCAGCGGCAAACAGGATGTGGAGCATTTGGCTGAACACCTGCATATTCAAATCAGCCAAAATATTCATGAACATTTAGACGATCAACTGCAGCTCCAACAACGGGCGATCGCCACTGGCTACGAGGCGATCCAAGATGGTCGCCTTGATCCAAAAAATCTAGAGCAGCTCCGTCAGTTTTTCTGGGAGCAAATGCAATTGTTACCTACCCTGCCAACAATCCGGTTTACGGATAATCAGGGTCGCGAGATTGGCTATGGCCGATTTATGAGCGAAGAAGTAGTGACTTTGGCAGAACCTCTGGTGGGTAAACGGCTGCCCATCGGCACAATTCATCTAGCGGAAGTGCCCAGTAGTGGCGCTAACCGGGACTATTTTCTTGTTGATTCACGGGGACGCGCCACCCAAAAGATTTATTCTTTTGCGATCGATACCCTGAACACGGTCTGGTATGAAGAATTAGCGATCGCCCCTGGGCAGATCTGGACTCGCCCCTTCGTGGCCTATGTGATTCCGTCGTTGATGATTGATGCGGGTAGACTAGTGTATGACGAAAACCAAAATTTTCTTGGTATTCTCCATAGCAATGTAACGTTGTCGGATATCAGCACTTTTTTGCAGCAGTTGGCACTTTCTCCGAAAGGTAGAGCCTATATTCTCGAGCGGTCTGGGAATATAATCGCCACTTCTACAGAAATGGAACCTTTTCGGCGGAATTATCAGGATTTCCCGGAGCCACTCATGGCGATCAACAGTGCGGATCCCTGGTTACAGGCGATCGCCTCCCAGTTAACCTCTGACACAGATCAGGCGATCGCCCTCACCGAACCCACAGAGCTGCGCCTCCGAGTTGATGGTGAAACTTTATTTGTGCGGGTTGAAAACTACCGCGATAACTACGGCTTAGATTGGCTACTGGTGGTGACCGTCCCCGAATCCGACTTTATGGGCCGCATCCATGCCAATCGGATCCATACCCTCGTTTTATCAGGGATAACGCTCTTGATCGCCATCGGTGTTGGCATCATGACCGCCCGCTGGCTCGCACGACCGATCATTAAGCTCAATCAAGCCAGCCAGAAACTACAGGCCGGAGAATGGCCCGCCATTGCTCACTCCCTAGGGGGCGTTCGAGAACTGGATCAGCTCATGCGGTCCTTCCAGCAAATGGTGCAGGCGATGCAGGATTCCCAACAGGAAAGACAGGCAACTCTCGCCCACTTAGAAAGTCAAAATCACCAGCTCCAACAATTCCTTGAAGCAGTGCCCCTAGGCATTCTCATCGTCGACCAGCAGCTCAAAGTTCAATATCTCAATCGCAAGGCGATCGCCCTAACGGGCAAAGATATCCAGCACTATGACCACACCGGAGATTTAACCGAATTTTACCAAGCCTACATTCTCGGTACAGACCAGCTTTATCCCCAGGAGCAACTGCCCCTGATCCGTGCCCTCCAAGGGGAGGTCAGCCAGGTCAATAATCTAGAACTCCACCTCGACCAGGGCAATGTCCCCCTTGAAGTAGCAGGGGTCCCGATCTATAACCTAGACGGCAGCGTTAAATATGCGATGGTTGTTTTCCAAGACATTTCTGATCGCCAAGCCGCAGAACTGGCTCTCCAGAAAAGCCAGCGCTTTCTTCAGCAACTGGCGGATGCCTCCCCGAATGTCCTCTATATCTACGATCTCCAAGAACAGCGCAATATTTATGTCAACCGCGAAATTGGCAGCATTCTTGGGTATAGCCCCGCTGAAATTCAAGCAATGGAGAATCACTTTTTTGCGGACTTGATGCACCCCGATGACTTTAAAAAGTTACCCGCTGAATACAGGCGTTTGGCCCAGGCCGAAGACGATGTGGTCTATGAATATGAATACCGCCTCCAGAATCGACAAGGCCAGTGGCGCTGGCTCTACAGCAGACATTCCGTATTTAGTCGAGATGCCGCAGGTCGTGTGAAACAAACCATCGGTTCTGCCCAGGACATCACCGAACGTAAATTGGTCGAAGCCCAACTCCGAGAAAGCCGCGCTAAATATCAACGGCTCGTCGATGATATCGGGGAGCAATTCGTTATCTTTAGCCACAGTGGCCCAAGCGGCATCATTACCTATGCCACGGGTGGCGTGATGAACATTTTTGGACAAACCCTGGATTCAATTCTCAATAAACCCTGGATGGATTCTACCAATTGGCTCCCCGCAGATATCGAAAAAGCTGGCCAACATGTGCGACGACTATTGGAAGGGGATTCTTTCTCACAGCAGTTTGAGATGCGTTTTATCCATCCCAATGGCACCCAACGCACAGTGAATGTTTCTCAACATGGTGTTTATGATGGGTCTGGTAGACTGATCGCCGTTGAAGGCATTCTCGAAGATATTAGCGATCGCAAGGCCGCCGAAATTCAACTGGAGCGCACCAATGCCGAACTCCTACGGGCCACCCGTCTTAAAGATGAATTTCTTGCGATGATGAGCCATGAACTGCGCACTCCCCTCAATGCCATTCTCGGTACGGTGGAAATTCTCCAGGAGGAAATTTATGGGGCCATCACCCCCAAGCAAGTCCAGGCTTTGACAACCATCGACCAAAGTGGCACCCATTTGCTGGAATTGATCAATGAAATTTTAGACCTCGCCACCATTGAAGCCGGACAATTAGACCTTGAGACCCAGGCGGTGGCGATCGAGCAGCTCTGCCAATCGAGCCTCATTTTTCTCAAATCCCAAGCCCAGAAAAAGCATATCCAGCTCCAATTCGACTGCCCGCCTGATTTGCCGCTGTTTTATCTAGATGAGCGTCGAATTCGTCAGGCGTTGATTAATCTTTTAGGAAATGCCGTGAAGTTTACAGCGGCAGGGGGACAAGTCTGGCTTCGGATCTGCTATCTTCCTGCCTCCCCTAAGCTCTTAGGAGAAAACCTGGCCTGCCTGCGACTCATGGTAGAAGATACGGGGATCGGCATTGCGAAGGAACATTTTGATCGCCTCTTTGAACCTTTTGTGCAACTTGATAGCGCCCTCACTCGTCAACATGAAGGCACTGGCTTGGGACTGGCTCTTGTCAAACAAATTGTAGTGGCCCATGGTGGTCAAGTCAGCGTTACCAGCGAGCTTGGTGTGGGGAGTTGTTTCACCATTGATTTACCCGCCAGAACTGCCGCATGGGGACAAGCCTAGAGTTCCTTACTGCTATCCATCATTGAGAAAGCGGGTGAGGGGAATCGAACCCCTATCATCAGCTTGGAAGGCTGAGGTTTTACCACTAAACTACACCCGCAAGTTGTTTAGACACTGCCATAAACATAACAGCTTTAACTTTTTATGTCTAGATCTCAGACGGGATTTTTTCTGGGTAAATGTCTGGGGCGATCGCCCATCCGCCAAACGTCTAAATTCTGACAAAATGTCACTTCAATCACGTTTTTCCCGCAACAATTTATCGATACTACAATAGAGTTAATGCTCAACACCAAGACGATCCCTTTGTTCCACCGCGACATTGCCGCAAATTTAATCAGACTGTTTCTTGAGGCGATCGCCACTGCTCCTCCCCAACCGTTTCGATCCCACCTCACGGTTATTACCTAGTTTTTTTGACGAAAGGGCTTTTAAATGAATTCTTCCCAAAGTAATCACGAACATCTCCACTATGGCGGCCTATTCCGAAATCGACGCTTCGACTTTTTTCAATCCCTGCGCTTTTGGCTCAATGCGATCACCTTCGACAACCCCGAAGCGGCTCACCTCGTTTGTCGCCTGATTCCGGCCCAATGTCCCTTTGCCCGTGATGTGAGCTTTTTAGGCCGCATTCTTTTTAGCATTCCGCCCCTCTGCAAACTCAATCCCCTCTACGATGAATTAGTCGCCCTCCGCTTTCGCGCCCTTACTTTTCTCGTTGAAGCAGGCGAAGACGTCAGTCCCTACTGTTAGCCCAAAGTGCTATGGCGTTCACGGCAACCTGAGATACACTAGGTCAGGCATCAAAATTGCCCTTGATTCCTTAAGAATTGTCCCCGCCGAGTACGAGACCCCATGCCCAGACAAGCCGACGAATACGCTATCTTTTTCCTAATTGAAGGCGGCCACCGCGAAGAAGTGCGCTTCACTGACATCAAAGACTTTCAAAAATGGTACAGCAGCACCCTCATTCCCAAAGCTGACTCCGATGATTTTATCAACGTACCCATTAAGAATATGCAGGGAGAATTTATGGTTGTACGTCCCTCTAGCATCAAGGCAATTCGTGTCGAGCCGATTTTCCTCGGCAGTGTCGAGCGCTTTTAGTGAGTACGACAGCAGGTGAATAAACCCAGATGACATAGATAGACCGTTTAGGCTGGATCTCTGGAGATGCTGTGGATCTTTTACCTTGACTATGTCGTTATGAACTTAGCTTCACAAACTTCTTGATGGGGGTAGAGAGACTTGAACTCTCACGACTTTTTATAGTCAACGGATTTTAAGTCCGCAGCGTCTACCATTCCGCCACACCCCCATTTGGGCACTCTTACAAGTAAATCATAATTATTAGCTTTCGACAAGGATTTTTTGGCGGCGGTCAGGGCAAAAAAATAATTCAGGTTATCTAGAGCCCTGGGGCATGATATATTTGGTAGATTGTGAAATTTTCTTAGAAACTTGACTGCTTCCGGCAATCGGTAGAGTCAGGCTAAAAAATTTTTACAGCCCGTGGGACGTCCAGTTTCGACCTCCCTCCCGTGGGTAAAAATCTCAAAAAGAGCCGTAATAAGCGGTTTGAGGTCTTTTATTTCTACACTCATTTTCTGAACTTGTAAGGAGAAAGAAAACCTTATGGCTCGCTATCGTGGAGCACGTCTACGTATTACCCGTAGACTAGGTGAATTACCGGGTTTGACCCGCAAAAGTGCCCGTCGGGAATATCCCCCGGGACAGCACGGCCAAGGCCGTCGTAAGCGTTCTGAATATGCAATCCGTCTTGAGGAAAAGCAAAAGCTGCGCTTCAACTATGGTGTTTCTGAAAAGCAATTGATTCGTTATGTCCGTAAGGCCCGTCGTGCGACTGGTTCTACGGGACAATCGATTCTCCAGTTACTGGAAATGCGCTTGGATAATACAATTTTCCGTCTGGGAATGGCCGGGACAATTCCGGCTGCACGCCAGTTGGTCAACCATGGTCACATTGTGGTCAATGGCCGTACTGTTGATATTCCCAGTTACCAGTGTCGTCCTGGGGATGTGATCACCGTGCGCGATCGCGATCGTTCTCGGAAATTGGTAGAGGCAAACATGGAGTTTCCTGGTTTAGCCAATGTACCCAGTCACTTGGAATTTGATAAGGCAACCCTGACCGGTAAGGTCAATGGCGTCATTGAACGCGAATGGGTCGCCCTGCAAATCAATGAGCTGCTCGTGGTGGAATACTATTCACGGATGGCTTAAGGATTTCAGCATTTTTGTTGCGAAATTTATCGTTTTTCTGGGGGGCAATGGTGCCCCTTTTTTTGTGGGATGGAGTGGTTAGAATGGATGAATATTTTGGCGATCGCCTTTTTCTTAAGAACCCATGGCCCAACCTGTCACCGTCCTCAAGCAGATCCAAGTGGCCCTCGCCCAGGGGGATTTTGCGCGGATGCAAAAGTTGCTATTGCAGTGGCAAAAAATAGAACCCAAAAATCCTTGGTTCCGGCTCTATGTGGCTCGCTGGTACGAGGAAACTGGGCGCTGGGCACAGGCAGAAAAAAACTATCGACAACTCCTCAAAGGGGCAACTCTCCCCAAAATTGTCACCCAGGCCCGCCAAGGTTTGGAGCGACTAAAAAGGCGGGAGCGGTCTTTGGAACAGATGGCGATCGCCCGTGAAAAAGCGGCACCGGAAGGGGATGCTTATGGTTTATTTGTTCTAGAGCCTTTAGAGCCCAGTCAAAAAAAGAGGGCGGCCCAGCATTTTGCAACGGTTTTTCGCACGGACCCCTATTCCGCCGGGCTACAACTCCCCCTCAAATCCTGGCGTTTATTCCGCACGGGTCACTTGGGAGAATTACGTTTCTATGGCAAAGCTCTGGCCCAGGGAAATATTACAAGTTTTTGTTTGTCCTTAGCCCAGATGGAAAACATCCAGGTGATTCAGGTGCAGGTGATCGAACAGTTGACCCCTGACCTAAAAATTCGAGGTCTTGATGCTGCCGGGACAGCGGTCACGTTTACGATTCCCTGGGCTGAAATTTCCCAGTGGGTGACAGGGATGGTGCCGATTTTTGAAGAATCCCTTGAAAAGGATGGTCGGGGC
Source organism: Picosynechococcus sp. NKBG15041c (assembly GCF_055380235.1). NCBI lineage: Bacteria > Bacillati > Cyanobacteriota > Cyanophyceae > Chroococcales > Geminocystaceae > Picosynechococcus > Picosynechococcus sp. NKBG15041c. Next base: position 2,083,389 of record NZ_AP040363.1, on the reverse strand, counting down.
AAATCCTATTACAAAACCAAAGTCTTGGATTATGCCCAGCTCTGTGATCTGCATTGGGGCGATCGCCAATTGATTTTGCGTCTAAACGATCAGCACTACCAATTTCAACGGGGGTTTTCTTTTTTAGTTGACCCTGACCATCCCATCGAGCAACTGAGTAACCGCCGCAACTGGAACAGTATGCAGCAACAGTTGGCTAATCACCTCAGTAAAAATGAGCGTTGGGCTGATTTCAAAAGCTTTGCTAACAATGCCCGGGATTTTCCTGAATTACTCCGCAAGATCGATCCTCAGGTCAATCTATTTCGCGCTGAAATTCACCAAGATACCTACTGGGATCCGGCTTGGCAGCTCTACAGCACGATGATTTTCGCCCGCCAAGCCCAATGTCGATCTGAGGCGATCGCCCACCAGAATTAATCTCTTCAGTATCTAAAATTAGTTGAAGACCGGAATTGTATCGAGTCGGCCCTCTGGGGTTGTGGGCGTTGTCGGTCTGGGTGCCGCCGTTCCTGGGGCAGCCATGGGGGAGCTGTTGGGAGTAGCGCCATTCATATTGGGATTGGGCAATGTATTCAATGCACCAGAACAATATTCTGCTGGGGGCCAGGCAGAGAGGCGAGCATTATTATTGCGAAAACGCACCAGGAGCGCGCGGTATTGATCGAGGGCAGGGCGGTCTTTGGGGCTAATTTGTTTCATGGTATCGAGCACTTGAATAGCCTGGGGCCAATTTTGACCACAAAGGGCCGTCCGCATCTGGATATTCAGGAAACCGTTTTTCATATTGCTTTGGGCGATCGCCTGGTCTCCCACTAAGCTGCCCCCTAGACAAATCAAGCCCAAGACAAACCCATTGATTTTCATGACATATCCCCACACCATATCGATACTGCAATACACGCCATTGATTTTACTGAAAAAGTCTCAACGTCGCTTGGTGCTGTGATGAATTTTTTTAAGTAGGAACAGCTTCACCAGGCCGGAGCCGGGCCCATTTCCCTTTTTCTTGAGAAAAACTGGCACAGCCGACCACATCCCATTCCATTTCAATGATTTCGCCTTCCGAACGGATATTCACGTTAATGGTCGGTTCAATGGGGGAAAAATTTGGCTGGTCAGTTAAGTGGGGTTGCTGGTGCTGGGTCTCGACCACATGGTAGGTTTCGCAGCGGTCTACATATTCACAGTCCACACAAATGCACATGGGGCGCACCTCCGGAGGTGATGGCACTTCATTTCTCAGTATAGCGAGATTATTTTGGCGATCGCCCCCAAAAAAAAGCCCCCAGCATCAGAGACAACTGGGGGTCATCATGAGGTTACTTGAAAGGAAAAATTGAATCTTATCCCAAGGTGGCAAGGACCTGTTCTGAAACCTTGTCCGGTACCTCCTGGAGGTGGTCATATTGCCAGTCGAAGAAGCCGACCCCAAAGGTGAGCGATCGCAACTCGATAATCAGGTTATGCATCTCTGCGAGGGGAAAATACCCAGTGATATGGTCCCAGCCACGCCAATCGGTCAAACTTTCATAACCGAGAATTTGGCCCCGTTTACCGCTGATCAGTTGCAGGGCATTGGCGGTAAATTCATTGGGAATATAGATATTGATTACCAAAATCGGCTCCAACAATTGTGGCTCACAGTGGGGCATCCCCTCGGTCATCGCAATGCGGGCCGCCTGCTTAAAAGCCTGCTCCGAACTGTCCACTGCGTGATAGGAACCATTCGTAAGAGTTACATCCACATCCACCACCGGGAAACCCAAAGGCCCCTCGCTGAGGTATTCTCGCACCCCTGTTTCCACCCCAGGGATATATTGTTTCGGTACGACACCACCGACGATGGTTTCATGGAATTGGAAGCCACTGCCCCGCGCGAGGGGTTTGATATCAAGGTACACATCACCAAATGCCCCATGGCCACCGGATTGGTGTTTGTAGCGTCCGTGAGAAGTGCCCCCATGACGGATGGTTTCTTTGTAGGGAACCCGGGGGAGATGGGTAGTCATCGGTAGATTATATTTGCGGCGCAGTCGTTCGAGGGCTACCTGGAGATGAATATCTCCCTGGCCCCACAGAATCACTTCATGGGTATCGCCATGTTGTTCCCAGGCGAGGGACGGATCTTCGTCGATCAGTTTATTTAACGCCGTACTGAGCTTGACTTCATCTTTGTGATTTTCGGGGGCGATCGCCAGGGCATAAACTGGCTGCATCACCGTGGCAGTGCGGAGAGATTGCACCGGTTTTCCGCCGCTGCTGAGGGTTTCACCAACTTTGACCTCTTCTAGGCGAGAGAGGGCAACAATTTCCCCTGTAATTGCCCGTTGCACTGATTTTTGTTGGCTGCCCATGAGCTGGTAGATGCCCCCTGGACGCAGCCCATTGAGGAGCATTCCTTCCTGGAGTTCCCCTTGCCAAACCCGGACGAGGGACAATTTACCGCCTTGGGGAGTATAGAAATTTTTCAACACCTGAACCACCGTTTCCCCAGGGGTAGCCTTGAGTTCCCGGCGGGCGGTAGTATCCAGGGGAGCGGGGGCTTCCTGAACCAAAATATCCAACAGGGGCCGTACACCATAATCCTGGGTGGCGATGCCGAAAACTACTGGCACAATTTGATCAGCGCTTAGTTCCTGGCGCAAATCCTGGAGAATTTTTTCAGAGGAGGGGGCGACTTCTTCTAGGAGCATCGTCAGGAGCTCGTCATCAAAATCAGCCAGGGTCTCCAGCATTTCTTCCCTGGTGATTTTCTCTTCTACGTGGAGTTCTTCTGGGAAGGGTACGGGGTCGGCGGGGGAGTCGGGATGGTAGTGGTAGGCCTGTTCTGACACAAGGTCGATGTAACCAAGGAGGGTCTGCTCCTTGCGAATGGGATATTGCTGGGGGACCAGGGGCCGGTTTGAGGCTTTCTGGAGGGCGGCAAGAACATCGAGGAAATTATTTTTCGCCCGGTCCATTTTGTTGATAAAGACGATGTGGGGAATATTCCAATCATCGAGGAATTTAAACAGGGGAGACAGGGTGAGAATGCGTTCGGTTTCAGGTTCGCAGACAATGACCGCTGTCCCAACCCCCACTAGGGCATTGTAGGTTTCCTGGAGAAATTCAATAGAGCCGGGGCAGTCGAGAAAAGTCAGTTCAATATCTTGGTAAGTGGTGCTGGCGATCGCCAATTCAACGCTCATGGCGTGGTCCCGGGCTTCAGGGCTGCTATCGCCAACGGTATTTTTATCTTCAATGCGGCCTTTGCGGGTGGTGGCCTGGGTCAGAAACAGAAGACTTTCGAGGAGAGTGGTTTTGCCAGCAGAGTAGGGGCCAATGATCGCGATATTACGGATATTTTCAGTCGTTCTGGTCATAGCTTTTTCATCTCGTGGTTAAGGCAATGGGGCGCAATTTGAGTTAATTGCGGCAAGGAAAAAGGAATTTTTGAAAGGTGGAAACTCAAAAATTTTTGGAACTCAAAGATAAAATTCGGCTTCTTGGCAAGAGATTCTCTATTTGGTAAGCCTAGCGCCCCTGGGGGAGCCCCTGCGCAAAACTGAGATGTCTTGTAAGGTATTTTGCGTTTAAGTTTAAGTTGAATAAATATCTGTAAATCTGTGCTGAATTTGTTTACGATTCGCAATTTTTGGAAAGGGTTAATCATCCTGGGTTTGGGAAGTGTCGCCCCGGAGCTGGCGATCGCCCAAAATTCGGAGGGGCAACCTTGGCCGACAACCATTACCCCCACGACCCCAGCAGCCCGGGACCGCCTGACGGAAGGGACAACCTTGATCCAGCAGGGGAATGTAGAGGCGGCGATCGCCCAATTTCAACAGGCGATCGCCCTAGATTCCCAGCTCTGGGAAGCCCACTACAATTTGGGTTTAGCCCGCAGTCAAGGGGGAGATTTACGCGGCGCCGCCGAGGCTTTTTCCCGGACCATTGCCCTACAACCGGATTTTGCGGTGGCCTACGCAAATTTAGGGGGAGTCTTGATCGATAGCCAAAATTGGCCCCAGGCAGAGGCTTACATTCAACGTGCCCTTGCACTGGATCCGGAGCTAGCGATCGCCCATTACAATCTCGGCTTGATCCGACGCCACCAGGGCCAAACAGAAGCAGCGGTCCAGGCTTGGCAGCGGGCGCGGCAGTTGGCCCCTAGCTTTGCGGAGGCGAGTATTCAATTGGCAGAACTCTATCTCGAAGGCGATCGCCCCGAAGCAGCCCAACCATTGATTGAACAGCTCCGGCGGAGCGATGGGGATCTCGCGGCGACCCATTATCTCCAGGGGCGCTTGTTAACCCGTCAGGGGGATTTGCCAGGGGCACTCCAGGCCTTTCGCACCAGCAGTGAGCGGGATCCGACCTATGCCAATGCCTATTTTGCCGCGGCCCAGGTCCTCATGGCCACAGGACGCGGTGAGGCTGCCGCTCCCCTCCTCGATTATGCCCTTGCTCTCTATAACCAGGAGGGCCAAACAACCTGGGTGCAACGGGTACAGGCCCTCCGGCAACAGCTCTAGTGGAGGAAATGGCGGGAACCTGTGAACATCATGATCAGGCCCAGTTCATTGGCTGCTTTGATCGAATCTTCGTCGCGGATCGAGCCCCCCGGCTGGACGATCGCCTTAATCCCAGCCGCCGCCGCGCTGCGTACGGAGTCATCGAAGGGGAAGAAGGCATCGCTGGCCAGGTAAGCCCCCTGGGCCTTTTCGCCCGCCTGCTCAAAGGCAATTTTGGCCGCGCCGACCCGGTTCATCTGCCCGGCCCCGATCCCGAGGGTCGCCCGGTCTTTGGAAACGAGGATCGCGTTAGATTTCACATGCTTACAGAGCTTCCAGGCGAAAAAGAGTTCAGCTGAATCTGCATCACTGGGTTGCTTCTCGGTGACGCACTGCCAATCTTGGGGCTGTTCAATTTGAATATCTGCGTCCTGGGCTAAAAAGCCGCCGGCGATCGCTTTAATCGTTTGGGTCGGGCCAGTGAGCAGATCAGGGAGGGTTAAAACCCGCAGATTTTTCTTCTTTGCAATAATTTCCCGCGCTTCGGGGGTGCAGTCGGGGGCGACCACACATTCTAAGAAAACTTTCCCCATGGCTTCAGCGGTGGGGCCATCGAGGGGTTTATTCAGGGCGACAATCCCCCCAAAGGCAGACACAGAATCGGCGGCAAAGGCTTTTTCATAGGCTTCTAGGAGGGTAGAGCCGAGGGCGACACCGCAGGGATTGGTGTGCTTGAGAATTGCTACTGCCGGATCGCCATCGGGAAATTCGGCAATGATTCGCCGCGCTGCTTCCAGGTCTACTAAGTTGTTATAGCTGAGTTCTTTGCCTTGGATTTTTTCGGCGGCGGCCCAACCGCTGGCCTGGGTACCGGTTTTGTACCAGGTGGCTTTTTGGTGGGGGTTTTCGCCGTAGCGGAGGGTTTGCAGTGCTTCACCACTCATTCCCAATCGTTGGGGTAAGTCAGCTTCAGCATTTACGGTGCTGGCAAAGTAGCTGGCGATCGCCTGGTCATAGGCACAGGTGAGGGCAAAGGTTTCCCCCGCCATCCGTTGACGGAATTCAAGGGTCGCGGTGCCACCGTGGGTGCGTAGTTCCGTTAAATATTCGTCGTAGTAGCGGGGATTAGAAATGACCGTGAGACTCCCGAAATTTTTCGCTGCCGCCCGCAGCATCGCCGGGCCACCGATATCAATTTGTTCAACGGCCTCGGGCACGGTCACCCCTTCCTTGGCGATCGTCTGCTCGAAGGGATAGAGGTTAACCGCCACGAGGCTCAGGGGCCGAATATTGTTTGCTTCTAAATCTTGGAGATGTTCGGGGAAGTCTTGGCGGGCGAGGATGCCGCCGTGGATTTTGGGGTGGAGAGTCTTAACGCGGCCCCCGAGGATTTCTGGGGAACCGGTGTAGTCGCTAACTTTGGTGACGGGAACCCCTGCATCCTTGAGGGCCTTGGCGGTGCCGCCGCTACTGATGATGTCAAACTCGAATTCTTCGACCAGTTGCCGGGCAAATTCAATGATGCCCGTTTTGTCCGAGACGCTCAAAAGTGCTAAACGACGTGCCATATCCGCGATTTCCTTATGTGAACCAGCGTCCCATCATACGCGATCGCCTCAACTTTCTTCAAACGGTTCCAGGGGCCTCTGTCAGGAAGCATTAACAGCCCGTAGCAGTGCGGCAACCCTGGACCCATTCGCTGGTGCCCCCGGCAAAAAATTCCTTCTTCCAGATGGGGGCATTGTGCTTGATTGTGTCGATGCCATAGCGGCAAGCGGCAAAGGCTTCAGCCCGGTGGGGACAACTGGCGGCAATGAGAACACTGATTTCACCGATTTCCAGTTTGCCGACGCGGTGGTGAATGATCACGCGGTTGGTGTCGGGCCACTGTTGGCGGATGTCATGGGCAATTTGCTGAAAAACGGCGATCGCCATTGGTTCATAGGCTTGATATTCGAGATAATGAACCGCTTTGCCATCGCTGCGGTTACGGACTGTGCCACTCATCACCACCACCGCCCCACTGCCAGGGTCTTCAGCGAGACGGTACACTGCATCAAAAGATAAGGGCGCAAAGGTAATGGTAAATTGGTCGTGGGAATAGGTAGGAACGCGCATCGGAATTATCGGCAAGGGCTTATGTTAGTCTAAAGGACGGTTCTTTCTTGATGCAAAAGGTTTATGGCTTCGCAACTCCGGGTTTTTGTGCCAGATCATCCCCTCCTTAAACATTGGTTGGCGATCGCCAGGGATCTGAACAGCCCAACGCCTATTTTTAAAACCGCCATGAAAGAACTGGGGAAATGGCTCACCTATGAAGCCTGCCGTTACTGGTTGCCCACCTTCAATGCAGCGGTACAGACTCCCCTCGCTGAAACTGCGGCCACCTTTATCAATCCCCAAATTCCGATCATCGCTGTGCCCATTTTACGGGCCGGTCTGAGTTTGATGGAAGGGGCCCAGGAGGTCATCCCAAATCTTACTGCGACCTATCACCTCGGTTACAAGCGTGATGAAGAAACCTTGGCGGTGGCCTGTTATCTCAATAATTTACCCAGTACCTTTCCCCCAGATACCCGTTTGCTGCTGCTGGATCCGATGCTAGCGACAGGGGGGACAATTATCGCAGCACTGGCAGAACTGACCCAGCGGGGGATCGCCCCAGAGAATGTGCGGATTATCTCGATCGTGGCCGCACCCCCAGCTTTGCAAAAATTGAGTCAAGACTATCCCACTTTGCAAATTTATACAGCGATGATTGACCAAGATCTCAACGATCAAGGGTTTATTGTGCCGGGCCTGGGGGATGCGGGCGATCGCGCCTTTGGTACCTAGGGCTAGGCTTTAGAGTCTAGATTTTGGGGCCAAAAAATCTTTGCAACAGTACCCTAGTCAAGAGCGATCGCCACCCGTTAAGCTGAAAGAAGCATTAGAGAATATAAGGATTTAGTTTCCCATGAGTCAACGCGATGGATTTGGAGCTGGGTTTCTACTAGGGACAATTTTCGGGGGCGTCGTCGGGGGCATTGCCGGGGCGATCGCTGTTTCGAAAATCAAAGAAAATACCACCAGTGGCCAGTCCCAGTGGGCCGAGGAAGAAGACCCCCTCAGCTTTGACACCGAAGAGGGGATGGAAATCGCTCGCCGTAGCCTCGAAAATAAAATTGCCCAACTCAATGGGGCGATCGACGATGTACGTCAGCAGATGACTGTACTTCACCCCCACAATGGCAAGGAACCCTTGAACCCAAATTCCTGATATCCGTACCAGAGCAATCTAGCAACATCGGTTAAGATTAACCACAAGAGACTCCCATGGGCAGTCTTCAGTTTTTTCATACGGTAACAGGAACATGGCAGCCGAACTATTACGAGTCAGCCTCGGGAACTTCATCCAAATTTATCTTCTTCTCCTCATCGTCCGCATTCTTTTGAGTTGGTTTCAAACCGCTGATTGGGCAATGCAAGTGATGGGTTTTCTCAGCCCTGTTACCGACCCTTATCTCAACCTGTTCCGGTCTTTTATTCCGCCCCTGGGTGGCCTTGACTTATCTCCTATTATTGCGATCTTTCTTCTGCAAGCCGTCGGTAGTGTACTCGGTGGTGGTGCGTTGTTTTAGCGAGCAATTTTTAGAGGACCCGGAACTGCCTGTGGACGTATTCATCGCAGGCCATAGTGTGATTCTGGGGGAGGCGGTGTAGTCGGCAATCGGTGCCTAAGGGTAACCTGTCAGGTTGTAACCATCGCGCTAAGTGTCAAGAGATGGCCACAATCTCGAATCGGGCTTGGGGCTAACTGACCCAAACAAAATAGTAGGCGATCGCCCCCATTGTTCTGGGTATCGCTGGGGAGTTCCCTCCCTAGCGAATAATCAGATTCTGTCTCAGTTTTTCCTGTTTTTTCCACAGGTACCATTCTTTTTCCACAAAAAATCAACAGTTTTCCACAAAAAAGAGCCCCCAGAAGAGTTCCAGTCACTGTTACCCATAACTACGCCCTTGTTCTAGTCACAGGTTTTACCATCGGGCATCACTGTATTCGTTAGGTAAATTTTGTAGGCATGGGCCCGTAAATCAAAGCCCTTGACCCCCCGTAGATTCGCATTGTCTAAATTTGTCTCCTTAAAGCTGGCTCCGGTTACATCGGCCCCGGTCAGGTTGGCCCAGCTCAAATCTAAATAATTCAAATTCACCCCCTGCAACTGCGCCCCCGAGAGATCAGCGCCGCTCAAATCTCCCTCAAAGTTAATGCCGACTAGATCAACGGCCTGGAGGTTAGCGCCGTTAAAATTGGCGCGATATGTGTCACTGTCTCGGAAATTTGCCCGCCGCATATCTGTCGCCGTGAAATTGGCGGCCTTGAGGGTTGCCCCCTGAAAATTTGCCCCCTGGAAACAACTGGCGGTAAAGTTCCCGTCCCGGAGATCGGCCCCACCAAAATCGGCATCTGTGAAGTTGGTTTCTAGGCAGGTGGCCCGTAATTGCGATCGCCGAAAATTTGTCCCCCGACAATCTCCATTCGACAGATCACAGTCAAGTAACATCGCCCCGGCCAAATTTGCTCCCCGGAAATTGACCCCCGTCAGGTCAAGGCGTCGCAAATCCAAGTCCTGCAAATCTGCATTTTCCAATTGGGCCGCAGCTTCCAGGCAAAGCCCTCCTACCGGTATGAATCCTTCTGGAAACAGGGTATTTGGGCTGTATACTGCCCCGTCGAAGTCTTCTGGCTCGAGCTGTGTTGACCGTAAATCAGCACCGATAAAGTTCGCCCGCTGGAGTTTTGCTCCCGCTAAATTCCAGCCTGTGAGATTGGCCCCCCGGAAATTGGCCCCCCGGAAATCTGCGCCTCGAAGTTTTGCGTCAGCCATCATGGGCGATCGCGTAAAGTCTACATTTCTAAAGTCTGCTTCCTGGAGGTTCGCCCCCGTGAAGTTAGTGCGGCCATTAAATAAAATTCCTTGAAATTGCGCCCTTTCGAGATTTGCCCTGGTGAAATTCACCCGCTCTAGGGAAGCCCCTTGAAAATTACTCCCCTGTAATGGGCAGTCCTGAAATGAACTATCGCGCAGATCGGCGTCTTGGAAATCACAGCCCTGGCAATCACTGCCATCAAAAATGCTTTGTTGTAGATCCTGCTGGGCCAATGACAGATGGGATAGCTGCAAATTGACAAATTGAGTGTGGTGTTTTGCCCGCTGCGCGAGAATATCAGCCGCTGTCAAAATTGTCGGGAAAGAGTATTGGGGGCTATTGGCTGAGTTTGTTTCAGACGATGGTGCAGGAACAGGAATGTCTGGAATTTTGGCAATGGGCGGTTCTGCGGGAGGCGTTTTCTCCTGATCTAGGGGGCTCGGGGCAATATTGTCTCGAGAACTGGGGTTGGTGGTGACAGCTTCAGGGCAGTTTTCGGTGGGGAAATCATCCCCTGGGATACTCGGTTCAAGGGGATCAGCTTCTGCAAGGGATTCAAGGTCATCGAGGGACAGATCTATGCCGATGCGTTGACTGCCAAGGTCAAAGCTTTCAAGATTCTGTACGGGTTCAAGCGCTCCCATGGACAGGTCTAGGCCAGATTCAGCACCGTTGAGGTCAAATTTATCGAGGGTGTCTAAGTCGAGATCCATAAGGTCTAGATCTTCACCCAAATCAAAGGTTTCAGACCCATTGAGTTGGAGGGTGTCTAGGTCGAGGTTGGCCATTAATTCTGCGTCGGAAAGGCCCAGTAGGGCAAGGTCATCCCCCGCTAAAATGTCGTCTAAGGAAGTGTTTTGGGAAGGGTCGGGTTGCTTGGTATTTTTTGCGGCTGCCTGCCCAAAGTACTCGCCTTCGAGGGTATTGAGATGTTGGTTGAGGTCTGCGGCGATCGCCTGTTGACCGGGATTAGCCGTGATCACCCGTTGGAGTTCCTCAACCTGACCTTTCAGACCCAGCAGATGATTTTTGAGCAAATTTTGACGTGCTTCGATGGTTTCTAGGCGTGTGAGGATGCTGTTGATCACCGTGGGGGAAACCGTCATGACAAATTGATCCGTGGAGGGAGTGATATTTCCCCATCATCTTATCGAGGAACTGGATTTTATTTTGTGGTGTGACCAACCGGAGACTAAATTTTTCTAACGTTCACCCCCGCCGCCCAAAGGGAGAAACCTACCATAGAACCTAGAGGCAGTGACCTCCTTCCTAATGGTCAGCTTTCTCTTGGCATTATTACCTATGACTATTGCATCTCTTGGCGATCGCCATCTGCCCTATGCGGGTTTGACAGCGGAACAGGTTCAGGTCAATCGAATTCAATATGGCGCCAATGTCTTAACCCCACCCCAGCGGATTCCTTGGTGGCGGCTTTTCTTAGAAAAGTTTGCCGATCCGGTGATTCGCATTTTAATGATTGCGGCGGTGGTGGCCTTGGTAGTGGGTGCGCTTAGGGGCGAATATGCCGAAGGTCTAGGGATCCTCGCAGCGATTATTTTAGCGACGGTGGTTGCTTTTTTTAATGAGTTTAAAGCGAATCAAGAATTTGCCCTCTTGAATCATGTTTACGACCAGGTCATGGTGAAGGTGATCCGTGGGGAAAAATATCTCAGTTTGCCCCGGCAAGATCTGGTCGTCGGAGATGTGATTTATATCGAACAGGGGCATGAAATTCCCGCTGATGCCAAAATCCTTGAAAGTGTCTCTCTCCGGGTAGATCAAGCCAAGCTTACGGGGGAATCAGAGCCGGCGAATAAGTCTGCTAAGGCCGATAAATATCAATTGGCTTCGGAGCAATCTATCTATCCTTTTGATCGAGTCTATCGCAGTACCATCGTCACCCAGGGCCATGGTTTTTGTGAGGTGATTGCGGTGGGCGATCGCACAGAAATTGGCAAATTGGCCCAGGCGGTGGCCACCGTCGAAGATAACCCCCATACCCCCCTCAATCAGCAACTCGAAGCTCTTAGCCAGGCGATCGGCGTTGTTGGTCTGGGGGTGGCGATGTTGACATTTATCGCCCTTTTTTTACGGGGACTGTTCACCCAAGAATTACAACTGACCGGGAGTCAAGGGTATGCGATCGCCTGCTGTCTGAGTGCCGTGATCGCCCTTTTAGCCCCTGTGTGGCTGCCTATTCTCGAAGATGGCCAAGCTTTGTTGAAGCAAAATGGTCGTTTACCCCCATTTCTCGATCTTGCCGTGCCCCTCTGGTTAAAAAATACGCCGCTGATGCTGATTGGTGCGGGCCTATGGCTAGGCGGCAGCCTTGGGTTTGGCCTTAGTCAGCACTGGCTCCCGCGCCAGGTGGGGACATGGTTGCCCCTAGATGTATGGTTGACATTACTCAACTATTTTATGGTGGCCGTAACGATCATCGTAGTGGCCGTACCGGAAGGGTTGGCGATGAGTGTGACCCTTTCTTTGGCCTACAGTATGCGACGGATGATGGCAGAAAATAACCTGGTGCGCCGGATGCATGCCTGCGAAACAATTGGTGCAACAACGGTGATTTGTTCAGATAAAACGGGAACTCTCACCTGTAACCAAATGCGTGTCTATGAAACCTGTATGCCCAGCCTAAAAGATGCTGACCCTGGACAGGTGGCCCATTTTCAGTCAGTGATCGCTGAGGCGATCGCCGCCAACAGTACCGCCGATTTAGAATACACCACGGCAGGATTCCCCGAAGTCCTTGGCAATGCCACCGAGGGGGCGCTTTTGCTCTGGCTAGATCAGCAAAACCTAGATTATTTAGCCTATCGCTATAACTTTGACCTCACTTCCCAAGGCGCCTTCTCCGCAGAAAAAAAATACATGACCAGCCTCGGGAAATCACCAATCCTCCAGGAAGAAGTGCTCTACGTCAAAGGAGCACCCGAAGTGATTTTAAATCATTGTGATTATGAGTTAACGGCGGCTGGTGTTGTGCCCCTCACCGAACGCCACGCGATCATCACAACCCTCCACAACTATCAGAGTCGCGGGATGCGTACCCTGGGTTTTGCCTATCGGCCCCTCAGTAATCTCAAACAGTTCAAAGTGACAGAAATTGAACGCCATCTCGTCTGGTTAGGTTTTTTTGCGATTATTGACCCCCTCCGGGATGATGTACCAGCGGCGGTAAGCGCCTGTTTGCGGGCAGGCATTCAAGTGAAAATTGTTACGGGCGATAGCCCCCAAACGGCCTGGGAAATTGGGCGACAGATCGGCCTCTGGCAACAAACTGAAGAGGAACACTTCGGGGCATTGCACTTGACAGGGCCGGAGTTCGCCGCCATGGACGATGACACAGCTCGGGCAGCGGTCAAGTCTTTAAGGATTCTCTCCCGGGCTTGTCCGCTCGATAAGTTGCGCCTGGTGAAATTGTTGCAACAGCGGGGGGAAGTGGTCGGGGTCACGGGGGACGGAACCAATGATGCGGCCGCTCTTAAACAGGCCCAGGTGGGTTTGGCCATGGGTAGCGGCACAGCGATCGCCAAGGAAGCCAGTGATATTATCTTGTTGGATGATTCCTTTAGCAGTATTGTGAATGCCGTGCTCTGGGGGCGATCGCTCTACGAAAATATCCAAAAATTTCTGCTCTTTCAGCTCACCATTAATGTGGTCGCCCTGGGCACAGCCCTCCTTGGGCCTTTTATCGGCATTGAGCTACCCCTGACAGTCACCCAAATGCTCTGGGTAAATTTGATTATGGATACCTTCGCTGCTTTGGCCCTGGCCACGGAGCCCCCAAACCCAGAAGTCCTCAGGCGATCGCCCCGTCAAGCCAACGCGTTCATCATTACCAAAGCGATGGCACAGCAAATTGCGATTTTAGGGTGCGGATTCTTAGTATTAATGGTTGGCATTTTGAAATATCAACTGCGAGATGGCACCATCAATACCTACGAGCTTTCGGTCTTTTTTGCCATTTTTGTCTTTTTGCAACTGTGGAATTTATTTAACGCCCGCTGTTTTGGCCTCTCGATTTCTGCCTTTACAGGTCTCGCGCAAAATCCGGCCTTCGGAGCCATTGTTGCAACAATTTTTGTGGGCCAAGTGGCAATGGTGCAATGGGGAAGCAATGCCTTTCGTACTGTTCCCCTCAGTTGTCGTGACTGGATGTTGATTATTGCTGGCACCTCCTTGGTGTTGTGGGGAGGTGAAGTTTGGCGCAAGGTTCAAAGGCAGGGAGCCCAGCTGTAATCTGTGGGCTAATTGAGGTAAGGTCAGATCTCAATAAAGCTGGTGGGGGCGATCCCAGTTGCCTAGCCACGGAATTGAGCGATGGAAAATTTGACCCTTCGCTTTATACGCGCAAGGTCTTAGAGGCGCGTTGGTAATCCCATTAGATATGTCAGCGACGCCCGAACCAACTGCGCCAACGGCCTTGGCTTTGGGAAGAGTTTTGGGGGCGATCGCCTCGACGTTTTTCGGCCATGTGTTGGGCCAGTTCTGCCCGCTGCTCAGGGGTCAACACTTCACGGATGTCGAGCATTTGCTGAAAATGGAGATCCGCTAATTCTCGGCGCACCTGGGTCAAGACACGGTGCTGGGCTTCAAGCTCAGTGCGACTGCTATTGTCATTGAGGAGAAGAGCCCGCATTGTGCTTTGTTCTTGTCGCATCACCCCATACTGCGCTCCCATTTCACTGCGATAATTGTCGCGAATAGCCTGAATTTGTTGCCGTTGATTGGCATCGAGGTCGAGTTTATCGGTTAGGTCCCTTGGCCGTTCTCCCGTGGAACCCATGGCAATTTGAGCGGCCTGTAGTCGGTAGGGATGTTGGCCGATGTCAGCATCGGCGATCGTCATTTCTCCCACAAAAGAGCAAGCTACCGCAGTCGCCAATAAAATATGATTTCTCAACATCGTTGATAATCTCCAAAATTTGCACAGAACAACAAGGAATGATGATTTTTTAGGGCTGGGAGTTTACGACAAAGTCTACATATCCCTGGGAAAGTTCATCCTCGTGGTAGAGGTGTTCACCGATAGATCTGGACCAACTCTCTTCTATGAAGTTGTCGAGATTCTGGTCGGCGATCGCCTGGGGTTGAATAAGCGCGGCCGTCGGTAAAGTCTGGTCAGATATCGTCGCTAAATTTTGGGAAAACTGGCGATGACCTATGGCCATTAGAAATCCCGCAACAGCCACAGCTGACAGCCACCATACCTCCTTCATCTTTTTTGGGTGAGATGGCTGCTTTGCCAGAGCGAACTGTTCCTGTTCTATTTTCTCCAGGAGATCTTCGGTGTGATCTAGGGGAGGCGGTGGCCCCCAGGGCTCATGGTCTTTCAAAAAGCGGATTAATTGGTCATGGTCACGGCGTTTCATAAGCTGACTCCTTGGGCTTCTAGGAACTGACGGAGCGATCGCCTGCCATGGTGAAGACGCGACTTGACCGTCCCCATGGGAATGCAGAGGATTTCTGCGACCTCTTTTTGGGATAAATCCTTGAGGTCATGGAGCACCACCACAGCCCGCTGTTCTAAACTCAAAGACTGCAACCCTCGCTGCACCAAATCCTGATAATGGATCTGACTCAACTCCTCTGGTCGGGCGTCTAATCGCAGACCCAGGTGGGCTTCCAAACCATCAATTAATTTCATCTGCTTTGCAAAACGTCGCCGCTGGTCTGTCGCCACGTTCCAAGTGATGCGGTAGAGCCAGGTCGCAAAATAGTCTGGATTTTTTAGACGGGGCAGCCCTTGCCAAGCCTTCAGAAAAACTTCCTGAACGAGGTCATCTAGAAGAGTCACCCCACAAAGCTGATACACCGTGGAACGCACTTTCTGATGATAACGCTGGTACAACAGGCGAAAGCTTTGGCGATCGCGTTGGCCTCGCAAATTTCCCCCTTTTCCTTGGCAAAGGCAGACCAATTCTCGATCCGAAATGGCTGCAGGCTGCTCAATCGCTTGATCGGGCATTTCCCTCTCCAGTTATCGCACCTCTTTTTAGACGGGAGTATTTGCCCAAAGGTTCAACGGTTACCCAAAAAATTCTGCACCAATTTCAGTAAAGGTCTTGTCAAATCCCAAAAGCTATGGCTATAATGTTAAACCGTTGGAAGACAACGTTCGTTTCTCCCAATCCTCAGTAGCTCAGCGGTAGAGCGGTCGACTGTTAATCGATTGGTCGCAAGTTCGAATCTTGCCTGGGGAGTACAAAAAGAAAAGGTCTAATCACAAACTGGCGACGATACAGAGAAGGCATTGTCGGTTTACAGCTGAAGACAGGTGATCACCTGTATAGGCAAGGCAAAGTTGAGCGAAGCACTCTGGCACCGCATTTGCCGTAATTCCAACTCGGAACCCAATTGTGTTCATCGGCAAGTTATTAATTTCTGTTCAGCTAGGTTATTAATGCCGGATCTGAAGGGAAAGGGTAGGCTAATAAAAGGCCTCTGAATCCCCCCTGGCAAAATGACCTCTAACTCACCATCCCAAGCTAAAAAATCGCTGTTTACGAACCTAACTGAAAAGCTACGTAATCTGCCGAAGCCGCAAACCGAAGAATCTGTGCTTCTGAGGATATTGGTGCAGCTATTGGTCATCGTAGGAATCATCGCCACAGATGTGGCAGCCGCTGGCAATATGATTTGGTTCGGGTTGCCAATCAGTGTTTTGGCGGTGCCTCTCAGCATTTTGGGCGGGATTTGGAGCTGGCAAAATCGTCAAAAACCAAACGTGGGGGCAAAGTTTCTCATCGCCATCGGCATGTTGGGGATGTTGTTATTGTTTTTTCAAAATCTCGTCATTGCTCTGAATGATACACGTTTAGTGCTGGCGGAACTGTTGATTCAGCTCCAGATTCTCCATAGTTTTGACTTGCCCCGCCGGAAGGATTTGGGCTATTCGATGGTCATTGGTCTGATTCTGCTGGGGGTCGCGGGTACGGTTTCCCAAACCCTGACCTTCGCGCCTTGGTTGGTTTTATTTTTGGCGATCGCCTTACCTGTCCTGATGCTGGACTACCGCTCTCGACTGGGTTTAGAGGGCTTAGAAACATTACTGTGGCCCAGGCGATCATCTTCCCGGAAGCGTCAGGAAAATATCTGGCAATATTCTCCCCTTTCCCCAAAGCGTCTCGGTATTATCCTCAGTATCACTTTGGTCCTAGGGATGGGCTTATTTTTAGCGATGCCCCGTTTTCCCGGCTATCAGCTTAGTTCCTTGCCCGTAGGTCTACCAACAGACACCCCCGAAAATGAACGCTTTAGCCCCACTAATCGCACCCTATTTAATCCAGGCTACGAAAGTCCTACTGGGGAAGAAGGGGACGCCACTTTTGGGGATAGCACAGGTACAGGTCAAGGGAGCGGCAGTAGTCCCACTGAAGGGGCGGGGGAAATTGATAAAACCCAATACTACGGCTTCAATAACATCGTTAACCAAAATCTCCGGGGAGAAATGGAAAGGCGATTGGTGATGCGGGTGCGCTCCCAAGCACCTGGTTTTTGGCGGGTGATGTCCTTTGACAAATATACGGGCCAGGGCTGGGAAGTAACCAATGGTGACGATCTGCGGATCACGGAGCGCTCCCGTTGGGCTGGGCGATTTTTTCTCACTCCTTTTATGCCCAATGGAATAGAAAAAAAGCGCATTATTCAGAGCTATACGGCGACCATGTCCCTGCCGAATATCGTCCCAGCGATGCAATATCCCCTGGAACTTTATTTTCCGACGGCAGAAATTGGCCAAGACCCAGAAGGTAATTTGCGATCGCCCCTAGGTCTATTGGAAGGCTTGACCTATACTGCTATTTCCCAAGTACCCTATCGTGATCGTACGGCCCTTGCCGCTGCGGGGAGCGACTATCCAGAAATAATCCGCCGTAAGTATTTAGAAATTCCCCCAGAGATTGAAGCCGATGTCCGGGCCGTTGCCGAAGATATTTTGTCCCGCTCGAACAGTCCGATTACTTCTCCCTACGAAAAAGCCTTGTTTTTGGCCCAGGGTTTAAAACAGCGTTTCCCCCAGCCCCAGGAGATTCCTTTTTTTGAGGAAGGCGAAGACCTCGTCGAGGCGTTTCTGTTTAAGCACCAGGGGGGCTATCCAGATCACTACGCCACGGTGCTGACGGTAATGTTACGTTCCCTCGGCATTCCGGCACGATTTGTCACGGGGTTTGGCCAAGGGGATTTCAATCCCTTTACTGGCTATTATTTGGTGCACAATACCGATGCTCATGCCCTGACAGAAGCCTATTTCCCTGGACAAGGCTGGTTTGCCTTCGATCCGCGCCCAGGACAGGAAGTTGTCCCCCCCTCTTTTGAGGAAAGTGGGACGTTTGGGGTACTGCGCTGGTTCTGGGACTGGGTGGCTAGTTGGGTCCCATCACCGATCGCTGCCTTTCTCGAGGGGCTCTGGTTCACCATCCTTAAGGCTCTTGGTTCTCTTATTGCCCGGGTGTGGAGCTTTGTGTCCGGTGGTCTGGTGGGAGCGATTATCGGGGCGATCGCCTTAGGGGTGGCAAGCATGGGGGGCTGGTTTATCTTTAAGCAAATCCGTCAATGGTACCAACGACAGCAATTTGCGCGTCTCCCCATCATGGAGCAGCTCTATCAACAAATGCTAGCCCTATTGCAAAATAAAGGTCACAAAAAACAACGCAGTCAAACCCCCTGGGAATTTCTGCGGGGTATCCAAGGCCAATATCGCCCAGAAGCCCAGGCAATCTTGGCCGAGTTAACGGATGCCTATGTGGGTTGGCGTTATGGCAACCAAGCTGCCAATACAGACTATCTGCGGGAACAACTCCGTCACTTACAACGGTCTTTGTCCCGGGGGTCATTCAAAACGGAGAGGGGGGGATTCGAACCCCCGACTGAGTCGCCCCAGTAACGGTTTTCGAGACCGCCGCATTCAACCACTCTGCCACCTCTCCAGGGAGCCAGACTATTCTAAACACAATCAGGGGGATTGGCTAGTCCCCCCAGGCTTGAAAAATTAAAGGGCAGCAATTTTAGAAAGATATTGCGATCGCCAATGGATGTGTTGTTCTGCTTGTTTGGCAAGACTCTGAAGATGCGCCCGCTCACGGCTTGAAAGTTGTTTTGGTCTGTCATCAATCACACAAAGAGTTCCGAGGCAATGACCATCCTTTGTCTGGAGGGGCATCCCCGCATAGAAACGAATATTTGGCGCGCCGAGCACCAGAGGATTATCCCAAAAACGTGGGTCTTGGCTGGCATCACACACTTCAAACAGAGTCCTATCGTGGATGGCATGGGCGCAAAAAGAAGACATGCGCGGCGTTTCTTCGACGGCAAGGCCATAGCTAGATTTAAACCATTGGCGATCGCGATCAACCAAAGAAATAAGGGCAATCTTGGTCTGACAAAGACGGGCCGCTAGTCGCGTGATGAAATCAAAAGCCGCCTCCGGGGGCGTATCCAGAAGACAGGCATCATAGAGGGCTTCAAGGCGGTGTTCTTCGTTGAGAAGCGGCGGCGGAAAAATCATAAAATTCATAGACGATCGCCGACGATCATTGATATTGGTACTCTAGTGGACATCCCTTCATTATATCACCTGTGATTTAGAGTCATCGGGAGATTTAAAACGGTGATAAACCCCACGAATCACCCCTATGACACTTCGAACCTAATCCCCGACAAAGAACCTACAAAAATAGCTTGACTGGCCGGCACAAACCAGATGCCACCTGGTATACGATAGATTTCTCTCTATCACATGACCATGGATATCACAATCTTATTGCGATTGAAATCATGTGATTCTGTTCTGAAAATTAAGGAGCAATTGATGTATTTTTTCTCTTGTTTATACAACCTTTAAAAATAACCAGAAAGAACTTGGCTTTCTGAAAATGTAATTTGAAAATTTTCTAAGGAAAGGATTAAAAATCAATGAAGATCATTCGTTTCCCGAGTCATCACTGGCATTAGACTGAGGGATGGCGATCGCCTCAGAGGGAGGAATTTTTTCACGCAGAATCAGTGCCTGAATTACATCATGGACGACAGGCGCTGCTACAGTCCCCCCAAAAGAATTAGGCTCTGTGGGTTCATCAGCCGCCGCAAGAATCACGTAACGAGGCTCATCCACCGGAAAAATACTGACGAAGCTTGTGATATAGGAGCCTGGGATATAGCGACCATTTTGAGCTTTCTGGGCAGTGCCAGTTTTACCCCCAATGCGATAACCCGCAATTTTCGACTTTTCGCCACTTCCGTCGGTGACCACCGTTTCCATCATTTCAAGTACTGTCTGCGCTGTTTCTGGAGAAAAAATCTGATTATCAGCTTCAGGTTCTGCTTGGGTCGGCAGTTGTTGGGGGTTGCGCGGAATCACAGCCTTGGGCGTGACATTCTGAGCTTGACCTTGGCTATCAAATAATCCCCGAACCAAGTGGGGACGAACCAAAGTCCCACCATTGGCAAAAGCTCCATGGAGCTGCACTAGTTTTATGGGGGTGAGTGTAAACCCTTGACCAAAGGAGTTAACTGCGGCCTCAACGGGACTACTCGTAAATTTTTCGCGACTTTTGATGCTCCCGGCTACTTCTCCTGGCAAATCAATACCAGTCAGTTCGGTGAGTTTGAGGCTCTGGAGGCGGTCATAATAATCGTTCTGAGGGAGATTTTGCATCAAGCGAATCATGCCCACATTACTCGAAACCCTCAGGACATGGGCGACATCAATTAAACCATTCCCTGCTCCGTTATAGTTTTTCATTCGGTGGGGACCGACTTGGATTGTCCCAGTGTCATTAACAACGGTACTAGGGCTAATGACACCAGCGTCGAGGGCAAGGGCAATGTTAATCGGCTTAAAGGTAGAACCAGGTTCATAGAGATCGGCCACCGCCCAATTTTTAAAGACATCGTAATTCTCTGGGGTGACCTGGGCGTAGTTATTGGGGTCATAGCTAGGCTCCGTCACGAGGCTGAGAATCTCACCATTGCGGGCATCCATGACGATCACAATGCCTCGTTTGGCTTTGTAGGCGGCCATTTGTTTTTGCATTGCATTGCGAGCCGCTTCTTGGAGGGGAAGATCGAGGGACAGTTGTAGTTCCCAATCGTCATATTTCATCGCTTCTGCTTGCAGATCACCCGGCAGGATAGCACCCCGGGCATTACGTCGCAGGGCGAGAGATATGGGCTCTCGCTGGATTTGACTTTCTTGGGACAATTCAATGCCTGCTTGACCAATGTGCTCATCTGCTTGAACGTAGCCTGTAATTTCGGCAGCGGCACTGCCTTGGGGGTAAAAGCGGCCATAGCGTTCGATGAGTTCTAGGCCATCAATGCGGAGGCGGCGGATTTCGTCAACTTTGGCTTGGTCGAGGCTAGGACGCAGGAGGATGCCGCTTCTTTGTTGGCGCAGTTGGCTTTCGAGATCGTCGGGGGTAATATCACCCAGAACTGGCGCGAGGTAATGGGCGACGGCTTTGGGCAGATCAGTGGGAGCGATCGCCTCAGGTAAATTTTCTTCTAGCTCTTTTGGCAGGCGAAAGCCGATGGGATGGGCATAGAGGGTATAAGCAATGCGATCAAGGGCGAGAATATTGTTATTGCGATCGACGATTGTCCGTCGGGGAATGTAGGGTCGCAGGGTAACTTGGTGCTGAGACTGGGCGATCGCCCCGAGGCGTTCATAATCAACGACCTGGAGATAGACAAGCCGACTTGTCAAACCCAGCAGCCCTAACAGAAATACCCCCAGAATAACCAGCAGACGAAGCCGCAGTACATGGGGGGTTGGAGGCTGAGCTAAGAGCGCCTTTTTCTTGCGCTGGTACAATTGTCGCCGTTGCTGATGGGAACGGGAAGAAGGCATGGTCATGGGTTTGACCTGGGGGGAATAGGGGCGAATCTGCTCAACACTCTACCAAGAAACGAATTCAAGGTTGTGCTGTAAAAATAGTTTCAATAACCGATGGGCGATTGTTCTCTGGGAGAGACTGTTGCTTCGGTGGGGACAGGGGGAAGAGAGACTTGATCCGGGGCTGGAATGTATAAATTGTGGGCTGGGGTCGGGTCCACAAGCTCGGTGCTCGGCTGTGCAGCTTGTTGTCGAAAATATTCTCCGAGACTGGCACTGGTCACCACAAGGCGAGCTTCACGGTCTTGAAGTTGAAGCAGATGCTGAAAAGATTCACTCCAGCCCTTTTGGTTATAGGCTTTCCCTGCGTAGAGACCCATTGCTGTGGTCACACTGGCGATCGCCAGCCATTGGGTCATTTGTTTACTAAGCCGGAGCATACGAATGCTGAGGGGAATGAGGTCGGTGTCTGGGGGAGATGGTAGTGGTTGCACCGTGGGGCGCACCACCGCCAAGGGTCGGGGTTTCTGTGGGCGTGGCGGCGAAACCTGCCAAGGTCGAGGGGCAACTGCCATATTTTTGTCCTACTGCCTCACACAAAAGCTGTTGTCACTATGGGTTATTGTAGTCGTGCCTTGGAAGATTTTCCCGTATTTTTTTGATTTTTATTTCTTTTTGATCAAAAGCAATATTGATGTACTTTCTTTCTTGAAAATCAGCCTAAGGATGATGGGAATAGTCAATTTTTTTAGGGATGATTTTTATGACTTTAATGGGTTGAAAAAGATTTTTAGGCATTAATAACCAGGGGCGATCGCCTCACTTAAACCGTTTGCATTTATCCTGAATGGAGGCGGGTTTGCCAAGTGATGGCTTGGGTATGGATGGCATCTAATTCTTCTTTGTCCATACGTTCTAGACTTTTGAGGATCAGGTTCATCCGGCCCTGGCGTCGCAGCTGCACCTGGTGGCGGTCAAGAAAGTGCCAGTAGAAAGTATTAAATGGACAGGCTGTTTCGCCGTGGCGATCGCCTTTGTCATAGCGACAGTTTTTGCAATAATCGCTCATTTTATTGACGTAGTTCGCCGAAGCAGCGTAGGGCTTGCTGGCGAGGATGCCGCCATCCGCGAACTGGCCCATCCCAATTACATTGGTTTGCATGACCCAGTCGTAGGCATCGATGAAGGCGGCATGGAACCAGGCTTCCAATTCCTGGGGGTTCACCCCGAGGATCAAAGCAAAATTACTCAGAATCATTAGCCGCTGGATGTGGTGGGCATAGCCTGTTTGCTCGACTTGCTGCAACACCTGTTTAAGGCAGTTGAGATCGGTTTTGCGGCTGTCCCAATAGAAATCGGGGAGGGGCTGCTGGTGGTTAAAGTAATTTTTTTCAGGATAATCGGCGTCGACATAGTGATAAAGGCCGTGGAGATATTCGCGCCAACCGAGGATTTGCCGGATAAAGCCTTCTAGATTATTCAGGGCGATCGCCTTTTGTTCCCGCACCGCTTCCGCTTTTTTAATCAGCTCCCAGGGATGGAGAAGGCCCAAATTGAGATAGGGGGAAATCAACGCATGCCAGAGTGTATATTCTCCCGTGACCATTGCATCCTGAAAGGTGCCGAATTTTTCTAAACCTGTGGCGAGGAATTGTTCAAACACCTGGAGGGCCTGGGTACGAGTCACCGCCCAGTGGAAGGGTTCGAGTTGGCCATAGCCTTGGATTTTTAGATCCTGAATTCGGGCAATTACCGCCTGGGTGGTTTCATCCGGCGCGAAGGTGAGGGGCTTGGGGGGATGGAAATCTTTTTTTGGTGGTTTGCGATTGTCTTTGTCAAAATTCCACTGGCCGCCCAGGGGCTGCTGCTGGTCATCGAGGAGGATATTAAAGCGTCTACGGCCTGCCCGATAAAAATCTTCGAGCACCAAACGTTTGCGCCCCGTCGCCCAGGTTTGGAATTCTTCCCGCGTCCAGAGGAAATGGTTATTGGGGATCAGCTTCAGAGGACAAGGTAAATCCAGACTTGTTAAAAAAGCTTCAAAAGGGCGATCGCTGGGCTGCATCACCCACAGTTCTGTGATTTCCTCGGCGGCGATCCAGTCTGTTAAGGCAGCGTGAAAGTTTGGGGCGATCGCATAATGGACAGGCCAGCCTACTTCCTTCAGTTCTTGGGCAAAATGGCGCATCGCCGACCACACCAGCACCAGCTTTTGGTAATGGTAGGGCCGTTGCTGGGCATAGTCCACCGCTTCAATTAACAGAACGGGTGTGTTTGTTTTTTGTGTTTCCCGTTGCTGGAGGGCGGCTTGTCCGGCCCACAGTTGATCCCCCAGTACCCAAATCCCGACCGTCATTACATTGCCCCGAAAAAATGCTGTTGGAGAGTGTAACACAGGCTTTTTTAGGCTGCCGGGCATTAAGTTTCCGTGAACTTGTTAGCGATCGCCCGAAAAAGCTTTTAACGTAGAAGAGAAGCATTTACCACAGGTATTTTTCTATGTCCGGCGAAGAACTTTTAACCCTCGCAACTCTCCTCAGTCCCGGTTTAGCGCTGTCTTTTATCGTGATGATCTGCTTCGCCAAGGGTGGCTAACTATGGCTGTCTTTTGCTGTGGCTTTGATCAAAATCTCCTGGAGCAGCGGCGAAAGATCTTTGTTGAGGCGGCCCACCCGGATAAATTCGGCATAGGTATCGGCCTCAATATCGAGCAAGGTATCCCGCAATTGCTTCATGTCTAGTTCCCGCAATTGGGGATGCTTGGCTTTGAGTTTGGTGATTTTTTCCTCGATACTCTCCAGTTCCGACTCCACTAAATCCCGCTCGTAGCGATAAAATTCCTCATCGACATCGGCGGCAAGGTTCAGTTGGTCGAGATAGGCGAGAACCCTTTTGAGGGCGACACGCCGGGCGAGATATTCAGAATATTCCTGGCGAATTGGCTGGTCACCGATGAGATCGAGTTTTTCGAGCAACCATTGGGTTGTCAATCCCTGCACCAATAGGGTGAACAGCACGACCCCAAAGATGATGTTAATAATTTCTTGGCGATCGCCTAAAATTACCGGCACACTGAGGGCCACGGCGATCGATACCGATCCCCGCAACCCGCCCCACCAGAGAACAGTTTGTTCCGCCAAACTCAGGGGCTCTTTTTCACTAAAACGATTGGAAATCCAACTGAGACCATAGACAGAAATGGCACGGGTGACGAGCACAGCGGCGATCGCCACAAAGATCCCATCCAGACTTTTGCCGAGGGTCCTGAAATTCACCTGGTCGCCGATGAGCAGAAAAACAATAGAATTGACGAAAAACGCGAGAAATTCCCAAAATTCAGACACTACCAGGCGAGTTCGGGGATTCATGCCGATATTCGAGCCAAAGTTCCCTAAAATCATTCCCACAGTAACCACCGCAATCACTCCAGACCCCCCTAGCTCCTCCGTCAGCAGATAAGTACCATAGGCAGAGACCAGGGTTAGAGACTGCTCCACCAGGGGAATATCAAAGCGCTGGGTCAAAAAAGAAATCCCAAAGCCAATCAGGGCTCCCAAGCCAACCCCGATCCCCACAAAGATCAAGAATGTCGAAACGGTTGTTGTCACAGAAAAAGCCTGAGTCCCCAGGGGAATGCCCACTAGCAGCAGAAAGGCGACCACGGCAACCCCATCGTTAAACAGACTTTCCCCTTCCATCACCATAGTGAGCTTCTTACTCGCGCCCAATTCCCGGAACAGCGCCACCACCGACACTGGATCCGTTGCGGAAAGAGCTGCCCCTGCCAACAGCGCTGAGCTCAGGGCCAAATTTGTCCATTGACTCAAGGCAAAACCAATCCCCAAAATGGCGATCGCCACTCCCACCAGGGCAAAAAGGGCGATGGGTAGCCATTGCTTTTGCAGTTCTCGCCAGCGGACATTCCAGGCCGCTTCAAACAGGAGCGGTGGCAAAAAAATCTCAAGGATCAGTTCTGGGGAAAGGTTGACCAAGCGCACATCAATAAACGCTAAACCCAGGCCAACAATCACCAGCAGCAGGGTATAGGGGATCTGCCTGAGCCAGCTAAAGATCCGCGAAAAAGTTGCCACTGTCAGGGAAATCGACAAGACCAGAACAAATTGTTGTAAGTTCGTGGCGATCGCCGCCTCTCCGAGTTCCGCAAGAAAAATCATTGTCAATTGTCAAAGTATTAGGGACTTAATTTTTCTCCATGCTAACAAGAACAATCCAATACAATAAAAATATTTAAAGAGCTTAAATAGTCACAAAAACGAACCACAAAAATATTCTTGAATGCCTATTTGTTTATTTTTAGTTAAATTTTTCTATGCCAACAACTCTATTTTTCAGTTAACAAAATTCTCTCTCCAGTTTTTGCGAACTTAACCGATATCAATAGCCATCGAGCTGACATGGCAGTTGGTGAGTAATACATTTAAAACATACTTGCATCTTTATAGTTACAAAATGTTGATTTTTTTAAAAATCATGAATCACCCAGAGATCTTATATGTAAAATGCCCTTTGTAATGCCAAAGAAAAGGTAAAGTCCATGGACAAAGGGTTATTCGAAGAGTTTAAAGATTATTACATCAACGCTTGGCTAAATTATACAAATTTTAGTGGCCGCACTCGTCGGAAAGAATTCTGGTACGTTTTTATTGTCAATCTGGCAATTTCTTTCGCTCTTAGTGTTCTAGAACAGACATTCCTCGGAGCCCTTGCTAGTTTACTGAGTATTGTCTACAGCCTTGCTTTTCTCTTACCTGGTATCGCCTTAGGAATCAGGAGATTGCATGATACTGGCCGGAGTGGTTGGTGGCTATTGATTAGCTTGGTTCCGATTATTGGCGCAATTGTTTTAATTGTCTTTTTTGCGTCTCCCAGTGTATCTGGTCAAAATCAGTATAATGCTGACACCACTGCTTAATTTTTAAAGTTAAAACAAGAAAAACACCCAAGCTTATTATTAGCAGTGGGTGTTTTTTTATGGGGGGTTATGCGGCATTTAGCGGCTTAGCTGGGAACAACGAGGTTGTCTAGACCTTTGACAACTTTTGCAGAAATAATCTTGTCTGCTTTAGTCAATGCCTCGAGAGCGTCTTTACCATCGACAGTGTAACCAAAGACAGAATAGCGACCATCCATCAGGTTAAATCCGGGAGGGGCAAGCTCATTGTCAAACTTGAAGAAGAACACTTGAGAAGATCCTCCATTCGCATCATCAGCAGGCCGCGCTAAGGCTAAAGCACCGTAGGCGTTAAAAGGCAAGTTAAGATCTGCTAGGTAAATGCCGAGGTCTTCGAGGGTCGCGCCGTAGGTGGCTTCATTGTCACCTGCCAACATGATCTCCATGGGAATTGCTCGGTATTGCTTTGTTTTCGGATCGATAAAACCTTGTTCTGGCCCTTCTGGATCACCCGTTTGCAGAATAAAGAGATCTTCAGCCCGCACAAAAGGCAGTCCATCATAAAAGCCCCGTTGCACCAGATCAACAAAGTTACCGGCGTTGATTGGTGCGTTGTAACCATCCACAACCACGGTGATGTCGCCCTGGGTGGTTTTTAGTTCAACGGTAGCGCGGCCTAACAGCCGAGGCAGATTGGCATATTCCTCAGGAATGGTCGTGGGATATTCAGCGATCATGGCTTCTTCGATCGCCCCGACTTTATTGAGAATTTCCCGGCGTTTTGTCCAGATGGTCTCACGATCTTTAGTGGCGATCGCCTCTTTCATGACCGCGACATCCTGTTCTATCTCACTCAGGAGAGTCTGGGCCTGTTCTTTGAAACTAGGAACCACATCTTCGAGGATGGCATCTTGACTAATGGAAAGAACGCGGCTGGCTTTTTTGGCACTGGCGGCAATGGGTCCCCAACGCTTCGCCCGCAGATCCTTCGACATAAATTCCATGCTGTCCTGGAGATTACGGATCTGCTGGTTATCAATGGGCAGGGCATAGCGCAAGATTGCTTCTGGGTCAGTAATCGCGTCCCCTTGGGCCAAGGAAGCCAGGGTAAAACTTGCTTGGGGTAACGCCCAGGCCGCTTGGGTCACGCCGAAACAAAGGGCGATCGCCAAAGCCGTCGAGAGGCAGTAGTTAAAAAATTTGGTCATGACGGAGGGAAATGAGTTCGTTGTGAGAGTGTATTTTGAAAAGGCAGATATAGACAGCTCCCCTGTCATATTCAGTGTTTCTCTCTGGGCTTGTCAACAAAACCTCATGACTCTTTAGATTGTTGCCACAACAAACCCTCCTAGGCTAACCTAGGAGGGTTGTTTTCTCTTCTTACGAGCCTGGAGAGATTCGAACTCCCGACCTGCTGATCCGTAGTCAGCTGCTCTAATCCGCTGAGCTACAGACCCACGCAGAAGAGATTTGTTGTTTGACCAACAGTCATCTAATCTAACAGACGTTTTGGATCAATGCAAGAGTTTTCTGAAAAAAAAGTTTCTCTGCCGCCCCTGAGCCACCTCAATGCCCATGGGGAAGCCCAGATGGTCGATGTTTCTGGTAAAGCGATCACCAAACGCGAGGCGATCGCCACGGGGATAATTACCATGACCCTCGAATGCTTTACCGCGATCCAAGCGGGTGATGCCCCCAAGGGAGATGTTTTAGGCACAGCCCGCATTGCCGGGATTATGGCCGCGAAACAAACCGCAAATTTGATCCCCATGTGTCACCCTTTGCCGATTAAAAAAGTGACGGTGAATTTTATCGCCGATGCCCTATTACCTGGTTATCGCATTGAGGCGAGCGTGACGACAAAATCAGAAACAGGGGTCGAAATGGAAGCTTTAACCGCTGTGTCTGTGGCGGCCCTGACCCTCTATGACATGGCGAAAGCAATGGATAAAGGGATGACAATTTCTGAGATTCAACTGCTGAAAAAAACTGGCGGCAAATCCGGCGATTACACCAGGCAAGCCTGAGGAAAATCCTTGTGATAGGATCACCTGTGTTCCGTCTATATCATTCGTAAAACCTATGCCTCGCAGCTGGCCGCGCAAACCTGACCGTAAAACTGATCCTGAGTTCCGTCGCGCCGAAGACCGGATGAATTTTATCGTTCATGTGATGGTCTACCTCGCGATCAACTCCCCTATTTGGTTTACGACTTTGATTCAAACGACGGTGGAACGGCCCTGGGTAAAACCCTTTAGTTTGATTTGGCTCGGTATTTTGGGGCTGCACCTGCTCTACATTACGGCGATCGCCGACTATTCGGAGGCTTCTAATGGCTAGCACAATTCAAATTGAAAAACTGGCCGCCGAGATTGGCGAGAATATCTACATTGATGTGTCCGGCTGGCATTTGTATCTGGCCGATGCCCGGCTACATACGGCTGTGGCTGAGAAAATTTTTCCGGCGATCGAAGACCGCGCCGTGGACGAAGCAACCGTTACAGAAGTTTTGCGATCGCTCCAAGTGCCCCTCGGTGGGACACAGGTTTTTGTGTCCCTGGCCCAGTTGATTCCCGCTGCCGTTCAAGGGGATCTCATTAAGCTCCTCGAAGATTATCAAGACAATTTCTGAAGCGGGACGAGTGATGGCAGAAACCATGCTGTTAGAAAATGCGGCGGCAACCCAGGCGTTGGGCATAAAGCTGGGGGAACGTCTGCCGGAAAATACCGTGATTTTGCTCAAAGGAGATCTCGGCGCGGGGAAAACAACCCTCACCCAGGGCATCGGTCTAGGCTTAGGGATCAGCGAGGCGATCGCCAGCCCCACTTTCACCCTGGTGAATGAGTACCATACTGGACGGATTCCCCTCTATCACCTTGATCTGTACCGCCTGGAACCGGAACAAGTTGATCGCCTCTACCCCGAAACCTATTGGGAAGGGGAAGATTATCCCCCCGGGCTCACGGTGATTGAATGGTCTGAGCGGCTCCCTTACCTACCTGAACGCTATTTTCAAATTGCCCTGTGCCATACAAATGATGATCAACGGCAGGCAATCATATCAGCGGTCAATCTAGAACTCGACCCTATCTTTGGCTGATTTTTCGATAAATTTGAAGGACAAACCACTACTGGGGAAACACCATGGAATTTCTTGCCCTCTTGATGTCTGGTCTGTTGGTAGGCCTTTCGCCGTTCAGTTTCATCTTAGAGCAGGTGAGCGGTAGACAAATCAGCCAACGGCTCCAGGATGCAGAAAGCTTTGAGGTGCGCGTCGATAATATCCCCAGTCATCAGTTTATCGGCGGCAAAATTGACCGAGTCCAGATTGCCAGTCGGGGCGTTGAATTGGTTCCCGGCCTACGCTTGGCAGTGCTTGAACTAGAAACCGATGCCCTGAACTTAGATCTAGCACAACTCCGCAGTGGTCAGCCTGGCCCTAATGTGCTTCGAGAACCCCTACAAACTGGAATGCGCTTTGTGCTCACAGAAGCAGATGTGAATGAAGCCTTGCGATCGCCCCGGGTGAAAACACTGCTACAACCGGTGATTAACCGCCTACTCACCGCCCCAGGGAGCACTAGACCCGAACGTTTCCAGCTCGAAACTGCGACCCTCGATTTCCTAGGAAATAACCGTTTTCAGTTTATGGGCGACATTTCCCGCATTGATGCAGCCACCGGGGAAACTGAGCAATCGACCCTCCGCCTTGCCTTCACCCTAGGGCTTGCCTCTGGGAGCCAGTTTCAATGGCAAGACCTTGAAGGCAGCATCGACGACCAGCCTCTACCACCGCCCCTCCTCAGTGGCTTTGCCCAGGCGTTCAGCCAGCGCTTCAACTTACGCATTTTTCAGAATCGTGGTTTAACGGCTCGTTTTCTACAACTTGATGCTGATAGCCAAGAACTCCAGGGAGCGATGTTTATTCGCTTTACGCCTCCAGAGCCTGCATCATAAAAAAATCTAATCTCTCCACCCAAGGATTTAAAAGTCTTTTTCTGGCTTAGGTATAGCAAAAAGATTATGATAGCTTTTGATTTGATAGTAAATAATCAATGTTCGCCCGGGTATCATAATGGGTATAGATCAAAACTGGATCGCTTTTTTAATCACGGCTGATGTAATGGCCTTTTTACTGCTGTGGGCACTACGGACTGTTTTAATGCCTGAAGAAAAAGAACTGTAAAGCAAACATTGAAAAAAGTGCTTGACCCTGGAGACAACAGAGATTAAATCCTTAGGAATAATGAATTAAAGTCTGATTTTGCTCGTTTCAGAAACCAGACTAAAACCGCAAGAGTACATTACTTTGAAAGCTCTATTTCTAAATGTATTCATCTTTATTTTTCTTTTGGCGATCGACAGTTTTAAAGAGGCCACAAGCTTTGAACTTAGAAGAAAAATAATGCCTTCTCAATGTTGCGTTAAACCCGCGTTAACCTTGCGGTTTTAGTATTCACCCGTCTGGAAAACATTGCAATCACGCACAAATATCGTTTTCAGGATTTTCAGAAACTTTTTTTCTTGAGGCAAAATGGTACCGTTGAAATTTTTCTCCCGTCGTAAAACCCTTGCAACTGCAGCACTTCTCTCCCTGAGTATTTCGGCTTGTGGTGGAACAGGAACCGTTGGCGATGATGGCGCTCCTGTAACTTCTGGTAGTGGGAGCACAATCTCTATCAGTGGTGCTGGTGCGAGTTTTCCCGCCCCTCTGTTTCAGCGTTGGTTCGACACATACAATCGTGAGGTTGATTCCAATGTGCAGGTTAGCTATCAGTCTGTTGGTAGTGGTGCAGGTCTAGAGCAGTACATCAACGGTACAGTTGACTTTGGGGCCAGTGAAGCGCCCATCACTGAATCTGAAGACCGGATGGCTTCTTTTAGAGCGGCTTATCCTGGCACAGAGCCCCTTCAAATACCTGTGGTTGGGGGCTATGTAATTTTTGCCTACAACCTCCCCGGTGTAGATGCGGAGCTGAGATTTTCTCGGGAAACCTATTGCGGTATCGTCAATGGTGACATCACCAACTGGAACGATGCAGCGATCGCCGCTGATAATGATGGTGTAGAGCTGCCCGACCTACCCATCACTTGGGTTCACCGCTCCGATGGTTCCGGCACGACATTTGTCTTTACGAACCATATTCAGACTGTTTGTGACCAATGGACGGCTGGCACTGGTACAACTGTAGAATGGCCCGTCGGGATCGGTGGTCAAGGGAATGAAGGGGTTGCTGCTGGGATTCAGCAAAATGAAGGGGCGATCGGTTATATTTCTTATGCCTTCGCTGAATTAAATGATATTCCTGTAGCGCGCATCGAAAACGCGGCCGGAAACTATCCGGATCCCCTCCCAGCCAATGCTGCTCTCGCCTTTGAAGGGGAAGAAATTCCTGAAGATTTCGAGCTCCTCGTTCCCGATCCTCAGAACCCTGATGCTTACCCAATTGTTGGTTTGACATGGGCCATGGTTTATCGCAACTATCCTGATGCAGCGAAGTGGGAAGCGCTCAAGAGTACTATCGAGTGGACTCTAGGGCCTGATGGTCGAGCAATCACCGAAGAACTATATTATGTTCCTATGCCTGATTCTTTGGTTGAACGAATCCAAGAAGCTTTGGATAGTGTAACGACTAACCCTAGCTAACCGCAGAAACATAGTGATACGGAGGGCGACGGCTTGACCTAATCGCCCTCTACGTGGATCTATAGACCTAAACTGATGCAATACTTGATTTTTTAAAAAGTTATGGCGATCGCTAAAGAGACTTCTGGATTTCAGCGCAGTCCAAGTCTAGACAAAAAAACGACCCCAGCCCGGGTAATCGACATCGGGTTTTGGGGCCTAACTCTCACTTTGGCCATTGCCGCAGGTTCGGTATTGTTCTGGGTAATTCTTCAAACCGGAGCATCCAGTACCCAAGCAATACAATTGTTTGGCCTTGGTTTTTTGTTTAATAGCACTTGGAACCCCATTGAAGACGTCTATGGTGTCCTCCCCCAGATTTATGGCACTTTGATCACTTCGGCGATCGCCCTCATCATTGCAGTTCCCGTCGGAGTTGGGGTGGCTATCTTCCTGACTGAAGATTTTGTGCCCCGCTACATCACCACCCCCATTGCCTTTGCCATTGAGCTGATTGTGGCGATTCCCAGTGTGGTCTTAGGGATTTGGGGGATTTTTGTCCTTGTACCTTTCCTCCGTCCCTTCTTCCAGTTTTTAAATCAATATCTTGGCTGGATTCCCTTTTTTGGGGGCAGTTCCCCGAGGGGAAACAACCTGATGATCGTGGGTCTGGTGCTCGCAGTGATGATTGTGCCGATCATCATTTCCATTACCCGCAGTACCTTTGAAGTGCTTCCTCCCTATCTCCGCAATGGCGCCCTAGCCTTGGGAATGACCCGTTGGGAAACTATTCTGAGGGTATTGATTCCCGCTGGTCTATCGGGGATTGTTAGTTCTGTGATGCTTGCCCTTGGTCGGGCCATGGGCGAAACCATGGTGGCCGCAATGCTAGTGGGTAACGCCAACCGGATTGATATCTCGATTTTGCAGCCAGGATCAACGATTACAGCATTGATCGCCTCCCAGTTCGGAGAAGCAGGCCGTCTCCAGGTCTCGGCACTGATGTACGCTGGGCTCGTGCTGATGGTTCTTTCTTTGGTGGTGAACATCTTTGCAGAACTGATTATTCGTCGTTTCCAAAACGTTGAACGCTAGGTTGATTTACTTCTAATTACCATCATGGATACTTTCGATAACCATTCAGCTCCGGTATTTCTCCAAGAGTCAGACCTCTCAAAGAGTGCAATTCCTCTCTACCGTCGGG
The DNA here is from genome assembly GCF_055380235.1 of Picosynechococcus sp. NKBG15041c. Classification (NCBI taxonomy): domain Bacteria; kingdom Bacillati; phylum Cyanobacteriota; class Cyanophyceae; order Chroococcales; family Geminocystaceae; genus Picosynechococcus; species Picosynechococcus sp. NKBG15041c. The sequence continues at coordinate 2,050,400 of NZ_AP040363.1, read as the reverse complement.
CTCTGTCCGTCCTTCTGACTGGTTTGGTGATTGCCTTTACCGCCTCGGTATTGATTCCTTTAGCCGCAGTGGTTTACAGCGTCTCAAAAAAGGGGATCAACCAACTCAAATTTCCGACCGTTTTCACAGAGCTCCCACCACCGCCAGGGCTCACTGAAGGGGGATTTGGTCATGCGATCATTGGCACCTTGATGACCCTGAGTGTGGCGACGGTGATTGCCGTGCCTTTTGGGGTGCTGGCAGCGATTTACCTGGCAGAATTCGGGAAAGGAACGAAGATCGCCCAAATTGTGAAATTTTCCTGTAACGTCCTCACCGGGGTGCCCGCGATTCTCTGTGGCCTATTTGCCTACTCCATTGTTGTGTTGCCGATGCGGAGCTTCTCTGCGTTTTCGGGGGGGGTTGCGACTGGGGTGTTGATGTTACCCATCATCGTCCGGGCTGCTGAGGAAGCTTTATTGCTCGTGCCCAGTGAAATGCGCCAGGCTTCAATTGGGATTGGGGCGACTCGCTTTCAGACGATTACACAAATTGTCATCCCTACGGCAATGCCTGCTTTAACCACGGGGATTGTTTTGGCTTTGGGGCGCGCAGCAGGAGAGGCAGCGCCGCTATTGTTTACGGCTTTTAATAATAATTTCTGGTCTAATGATCTGTTTCAGCCCGTAGCAACCTTACCGGTTTTGATTTATTTTTTCTCGATCATTCCCTACAAGGCTTCCCAGGATTTGGCTTGGGCAGCGGCGATGATGTTGGTCTTTATTGTGTTGATTTTTAGTATTGCGGCGCGTTTCTTTAGTCGGCAAAAAGTTGTTTAGTTTTTCCTTGGCTAAATATTTGGTGGCGATCGCCAAGCGACAGAAACACTAAAAATCTTCCTTGGAACTTATCCCTTCTAGCCCCGTTACTACAACACTCACCATCATGATTGACACCCTCGTAAAGACTCAACCTGTTTTTGAAGTCAATAATCTCTCGGTTTATTACAACAACACCGTCGCGTTGCGGGATGTCACCCTTGATGTCCCGGCCAATAAAATCACTGCCTTTATCGGGCCTTCGGGTTGTGGCAAAAGCACCCTACTCCGTTGTTTCAACCGCACCAATGATCTCATTCGCGGTGCTAAGGTAACGGGGAAATTACATTATCGGGGGGTTGATCTCCATGGTGCAACCATTGAACCAGTGGCGGTGCGGCGAAAAATCGGCATGGTCTTTCAGCAGCCCAACCCTTTCCCGAAGACAATCTATGACAATATTGCCTTTGCGGTGCGGACAAATTACCCGAAGGCTGACCTCGATGAAGTGGTTGAAACTGCCCTACGTCAAGCAGCGCTCTGGGATGAAGTGAAAGATAAGCTTAATAAAAGTGGGATGTCTCTGTCAGGAGGGCAACAGCAGCGCCTCTGTATCGCCCGGGCGATCGCCCTCAAGCCCGATGTCATTTTGATGGACGAACCCTGTTCCGCCCTAGATCCGATCGCCACCCTCAAGATTGAGGAGTTGATGATGGATCTCAAGCAGAATTACACCATTGTGATCGTCACCCACAACATGCAACAGGCTTCTCGCGTATCCGACTACACAGCCTTTTTTAACGCCGAAGCCCTGAGCGGTGGTCGCCGCGTCGGTTATCTCGTAGAAATGGACGAAACCCAAACGATCTTTACGACGCCCAACGATGAACTGACCCTCAGCTATGTCAGCGGTCAATTTGGCTAAAAAATCGAAAAAGTCTGCAATACTGGTATCCGGTCAATTGTCACAGGAAAAAAATTATGGCAGGTAGTGAAGTTAAAGCCGACTATTGGATTAATGAGTACATTACACCCTGGGATATCTACAGCCACGGGATCACCAAGATTTTGGCCTATAAACAAACCCAATTTCAAGAAATGGCGATCGTCGAAAGTGGTGCCTATGGCAAAGCCCTAGTGCTTGATGGCAAATGGCAATCCTGTACCGGAGACGAATTTCTCTACCATGAACCTCTCGTTCACCCGGCCATGATCGCCCACGGCGCCCCGAAAAAGGTCTTAATTCTTGGTGCTGGAGAAGGGGCCACCGTGCGAGAAGTATTGCGCTGGCAGTCCGTTGAAAAAGTGATGATGGTGGATATCGACGGCGAAGTTGTTGAAGCCTGCAAAGAGTATCTCCCGGAGATGCACCAGGGGGTCTTTGATGATCCGCGTTTAGACCTACGCATTGAAGATGCCTTCAAAATTTTAGAAACCACTACCGAAAAGTGGGATGTAATTATTTCTGACCTGTCGGATCCCATTGAGGAAGGACCCTCGTTTAAGCTCTTCACTAAGGAGTATTTCCAGCAACTTAAGGATGTGCTCGCTCCCGGTGGCATTGTTGCTGTTCAGGCAGGCCCCACCGCACCGGCGAATTTACGGCTCCATGCGCGACTGGTGAATACCCTTAAGGCGGTTTACGCCAACGTTTCTTCCTACTCGACGCCCATTTCCAGCTATGGCTCCCCCTGGGGTTTTGCGATCTGCACCGATGGCGATCTGAATCTACGGCCCGACCCGGAAGCCGTGGATCAACTGTTGGCTGAGCAAACCACTGGTGGCTTTAAGATTATCGATGGTTTAACCCTATTGGGGATGTTGCAAACCTTCCGGCACATTCGTGAGGCGATCGCCACCCATACCGAAGTCTTTACCCTAGCAGAACCGCCAAAATTCTTCGGGAAAGGCCACAAAGCCCAGTAGTTGACGTTTCCCTGCCTAAAAGCGGGGTCTTCCTGATTCACTGCTTAGGCTAGAAAAAATTTTACTGATTGCGCCCCCCTTTTCTTCTCTCCAGAGACGAATTAGAGGGGTCTTTTTCTTGAGGGGGATTTCCGGGTGGCGCGGGCCATGAGTCCAGCCAAAACCACGAGGAACAAAATTCCCCATAGACCACCGAGGGGATTACCATCAATGCCAGTCAACCAGGGGGATACCCCCTCCTTGTATTGAATTAATCCCCCCACATTAAAAATGTAGTAGCCCCACACAAGCCCGCCATGGATGCCGATTGGTTTGCCTAAACGTCCAGAGCGCGATCGCTTGGCCCAGACCAAAGTTAAACCCAGTAGCGTCAACCCAGGGAATACTGGCAGAGTCCGGAGCATCTCGGGTAAAGGCTTCAGGAAATGGAGAGCAGCGAAGAGCAGCGCACTCCCCCAGAGGGAGGCTTGCGGGCCATAGTCCCGGTCGAATTCATCATAAATCCAGCCCCGAAAAACCAACTCCTCCGCCAGGGCAACCCCCAAGCCACTGAGGGCTCCTTCGATGACGATGCGGGTGAGCGCGGTGGTCGGCGGGATGAGATCAATAAATCCTAGGCGATCTTCAAAAATCAGCAGTGCCCAGGTGAAGCCCAAGCCATAGGCCAAGCCGATGATTAAATCAACGGCATTTGGGGGCTGCCAAATCAGGCCAAACCGCCGCAAAGGTTTCATCTCGCCGTGGACTCGTTTAACCCAAAAAGGAAGATAAAGCAGAAATTCGGCAAAAAGCAGCCCCATAGTCAGGATAGTGGTCAGATTTTCATCGGCGCGGAAAATAAAGTATAACGGGGCCGCTAGGGGGAGCCAAAGAACTGCCAGACTGATGAAAAAAAGGCCCAGCCGTAGGGGAGCTGGGGAAATTTTGCAGAGATGCCAAAATTGTTTCAAAGGATATCTACCACCAAAAATGCTTGCACTGATCTACGGGGAAGCGATCGCCAGCTATTCGTCGGGCTCAATGGTGCTGGTGAGGCCATGCATTTTTAAAGTTTCGCAGTAGAACTCTGCATGTTCCTGAACGCAGGTGATCACTAGGGCGAGGCCGTTGGTATGGGCTTCCATCATGATACTGACCGCCTGGGGTTGGGTCAGGCCAGCCACCGTTTGCATCAAGGTCTGGACCACATGTTCCATAGAGTTGAAATCGTCATTGTGGAGCAAAACACGGTAGCGGGGAGCCGGTTTACGGATAGTCGACGTAGAACGTTGTTCGATCACACCGGTGGACATGATGAATAAACCTCCTGGGCACTATTGGGATTTGAGGGAAAAGATAGGTTTTTACCGTCTCGGCAACTGTTGAGGTTTTGCCATGGTAAACGATGTCACAATCAAAAACCGTCGCTTAGGTTATAGCATAGATTGCTCAAAAAGCTAACCGCGTCCTTGCATCAGAAACTCCTAGGGGGAAAACGATACAATGGCAAAAGTTAATATTTATTTACAAAACAAGCCCCAATGAGTGCTATTGTTTCCCCCAATGTCGTTACAGAAAATCCTCCGAGTCAGTTTTGGGCTTGGCGTGGCTACGATATTCACTATGTTCAGGCAGGCAATAGCCAAGGGAAGCCGCCTTTATTGCTTGTTCATGGTTTTGGGGCTTCTACAGACCACTGGCGCAAAAATATTACGGTCCTCCAAAACGAATTTTCAGTGTGGGCGATCGATTTGCTCGGCTTTGGGCGATCGCCTAAAGCCCCCATTGTCTACAGCGGGGCACTGTGGCGGGATCAGCTGCGGGACTTTATCAACGAAGTGATTGGCGAACCCGTGGTGCTGGCGGGGAATTCTCTGGGGGGTTATGCATCTCTCTGTGCGGCGGCCCAATGTCCAGCGGTGGCGAAAGGTTTGATTCTGCTCAATAGTGCCGGCCCCTTTAGTGACCCAGTCAAAGCCCAACCTTCCCCCTTGAAAAAAGCGTTTCGCAAGGTGCTGTTTAGCCCCCTTTCGATTCAATTGATTTTCCAATACACCAAAAGGCGATCGACCATCCGCAAAACCCTGCAAAAGGTTTATGTGAACCAGGATGCTGTCACCGAACGCCTCATCGACGAAATTCAGCGCCCTTCCAATGATCCGGGGGCAGCCAAGGTTTTCGCCGCTGTTTTCAACACCCCAGAAGGAGCCAAAGTCGATCATCTCCTGGAAGACCTAGACCGACCGTTACTGATGATTTGGGGTGAAAAAGATCCCTGGATTCGGGCCCGGGAACGGGGGGCAAAATTCAAACAGCACTACCCAAACCTCACCGAATATTACCTAGCGTCAGGGCATTGTCCCCACGACGACACACCGGAGCTGGTGAATCCTTTAATCCGTGACTGGGTAAACCAAACTTTTTAGCGTTTTAGAAAAATCTGCATTACCGCTATGCCTGCTACTTTTAATCTTTCGCCCCTAATCCGCATTACCCTACTGAGTCTATATCTTTCGCTGACGCTTCCGATTCCATTCCTAGCCGCAGTCACCCAGGCCCCGGTGCCGCCGAATCTCCTCTGGGCAGGGTTAGGCTTGGGAGGACTTTTTCTTTATGGGGCTCTCAGCGAAAAGGTGTATCTGGACGAAACCGGGATTACCGTCACCTATCCGACCTGGTTTCGCTGGCTGACCCGCAAAGGCTGGTCGCTGCCCTGGGAAAAAATCGACCAACTGAAAATGCGCACCACTGGCCAGGGGGGTTTGGTCTATTATTTCGTCACCCCAGAACGCGATCGCGCTTATTTACTGCCAATGCGGGTGGCCGGCTTTGGGAAGATGGTGGGCCTCATTGAAAGCCAGACGAATCTTGATACCAGGGATGTGCGCCCCCTGTCCCAACCCTGGATGTACATGATTTTGCTGGGATTTACCCTCCTGCTGTTGCTTGTGGACGGTTGGGCGATCGCCACTGCCTTAACCTGGGCATAAAGCGTTAAAATCAGGGTTCTGTTTCGGGACTTGGGCGACGAAAAAAGAATGTATTTGCAAACCCTGCACCTCCGTAATTTTCGCAACTACCACCATCAGCAGGTTGATTTTTCCGCCCAAAAAACGATCCTGATCGGCAACAATGCCCAGGGGAAATCGAACCTCCTTGAAGCCGTCGAACTCTTGGCCAGCCTCAAAACTCACCGCACCAGCCGCGACGCCGATCTTGTGCACCAGGGAGAAATCACAGCCAGCATCCAAGCTTCCATTGACCGGGCCTATGGCAGCGTCGAATTTGACCTGTTGCTGCGGCGGCAGGGGGGCAGAACCCTCAAGCGCAATGGTGAAACCCTGCGGCGGCAATTGGATGGCCTGGGTACTTTGAATGCCGTGGAGTTTTCCTGTCTTGATTTAGATTTAGTACGGGGCGGCCCCGACTGTCGTCGCCAGTGGGTCGATAACCTGTTAGTACAGCTTGAACCCCTCTATGCTCGGATTTTGCAGGACTATCAACAGGTCCTCAAACAGCGCAATGCCCTGTTAAAAACCCTCAAGAAACTCCACCGGGATCAGGTGGCGATTCCCCATGATTTAAGCCAACAACTGTCCCTCTGGGATCTACAATTAGCGGCCACCGGCTCCCGTGTGACCCGCAGGCGATCGCGTGGTTTAGCCAGACTCATTCCCCTGGCCCAGGCCTGGCACCGAGACATTAGCAACCAAGCCGAAACCCTAGAAATTACCTACTGTCCAAACATCCCCTGGGTGCAGGATGATCCGCACCATGTACAACAAGCCTGCCTCGAGAAAATTGAACAACGCCGCCAGGCAGAGCAATACCAAGGCAGTAGCATGGTCGGCCCCCACCGCGACGAAATTGAATTTACGATCAACGGCACTCCAGCCCGTTTCTATGGCTCCCAAGGGCAACAGCGGACCCTTGTTCTCGCCCTGAAATTGGCAGAGTTGCAACTGATTGAAACCATCATTGGCGAGCCCCCCCTCTTGCTTCTCGATGATGTCCTTGCTGAATTAGACCCTTTCCGACAAAATCAACTGCTCGACACTATCCAAACCCGTTTTCAAACCCTGATCACCACTACCCACCTCAATTCCTTTGGGGCAAACTGGTTAAACCACGCCCAAATTTTGACAGTAAATCAGGGGATGCTCCGGCCCTATGTTCGTCCTTTTTCAGAAACCTATGGCCCTTGAAGGGGGAGAGCTCTGTCTCTAGCGGGTGACAATCCTAGAGATTTGATCATAATGTAAGAATATTTGCTCGTTTTGGTGTGAGCCGCCCATGATTGCCAATCCCTCTAATTCCCCAAGCTTCAATGTGGACAATGTCACCCCTTTGCCCCAGGGGGGAGCTTCGGTGCCCATTTCTGTGTACAAGCAACTCGCCAAGGAACTGAAAGAGACCCAAGCAGAAATTGCATCGCTCCAGACAGAAAATCGGCAACTCCGGGCCCATAACCGCACTTTACATCAGCAGGTCCACCAGGTCGTGCAGTCCACAGAACGCCTCAAGCAGATGGTCAGCCGCCATGATTTTGGGATTCAACCCTTGCCCCCAGCAACTGCGGCACACCGTCAGCCCAAGGCGAAGTCTCCCACTCCGCAACTCACCGTTGTACCTATGCCCCCTGAAGCGCAGCGGTTTACAACATTACAGCCAGAAATCTTTGCAAGTGAGACGGAATTAGATCCAGGCATTAATGCCTGGGTGCTATTGGTGGCGGCGATCGCCATTATTTTTACGGCATTTGGGGCGGGATACATGGTAGTTTTACCTCTGCTGAACAATCACAACGGGCCATCTCGCTAAGGTGGGGCTGGTCATTTTTTAAAACATAATGGCAACGATTCAAGCTTTACGAGGAACAAAGGATATTTTTGCGCCGGAAATCGCCTACTGGCAACAGGTAGAAGCGGTGGTCCGGGATTGCCTGGGCCGGGCGATGTACCAGGAGATTCGCACCCCAATTTTTGAGCAAACAAATTTGTTTGAACGAGGCATTGGTGAGGCGACGGATGTGGTCAGCAAGGAGATGTATTCTTTTACGGACCGGGGCGATCGCCCGATCACCCTGCGGCCAGAGGGAACCGCCGGGGCAGTGCGGGCCTACATTGAACGAAAACTCTTTGCCCAGGGGGGAACCCAGCGGCTTTGGTATACGGGGCCGATGTTCCGCTATGAAAGACCCCAGGCGGGCCGCCAACGGCAGTTTCACCAGGTAGGGGTAGAAGTCCTCGGTAGTGCTGACCCCCGCGCCGATGTGGAGGTGATTGCGATCGCCACGGAAATTTTGCAAAAACTCGGGCTGAAAAATCTCACTCTACAACTAAACTCGGTGGGCAATGGGGGCGATCGCCAAAATTATCGTGAGGCTTTAGTAAACTATCTCAGGCCGTTTAAGGCTGACCTAGACGCCGATTCCCAAGACCGTTTAGAACGAAATCCAATGCGGATTTTGGACAGTAAAGATCAAAAAACCCAAGAAATTGCCCAGAATGCCCCCAGCATCTTGGATTATCTCGGCGACGCATCCAAACGTCACTTCGATCAGGTGCAAGCTTCCCTCACAGCTCTGGGGATTGATTACACCCTAAATCCTTGCCTAGTACGGGGTCTAGACTACTATACCCACACCGCCTTTGAAATCCAATCTAGCGATCTCGGCGCCCAGGCCACAGTCTGCGGCGGCGGCCGTTACGATGGCCTCGTGGCAGAACTCGGCGGCCCGGAAACCCCGGCGGTGGGTTGGGCGATCGGCTTAGAGCGACTGGTGATTTTGCTGCAACAATTGTCCGCAGTCCCCCCACAAAATCTCGATTTTTACCTCGTCTCCAAGGGCGAAAAAGCAGAACAAAATGCGGTGATTTTGGCCCATAAATTACGTTTTGCCGGATTTTCGGTAGAGCTCGATCTCAGTGGCAGTGCCTTCGGTAAACAGTTTAAGCGGGCCGACCGCAGTGGGGCGATCGCCTGCCTCGTACTGGGTGAAGAAGAAGCCGAAAACCAGCAGGTGCAACTGAAATGGCTCCAAACCAAAGCCCAAGAAACCCTGGCCCAGGCCGATCTTTTGGGGAACATTGACCAGTGGCGCACCAAAATTCAGCAAATTAGATCTTAAAGCGAGCAGGAGTGAATCGGTGATGGTGCATTGGGAGTTTCTACTGCAGAAAAAAGGCGATCGCCGTTGGGAGATCCCCAAAACAGCGACCCTCAACCTTGCCGTCGGGGAGTACCGCATTGCCGCCAAGGGCGCTGCCCAAATAGAAATCCACTGCGAAATCACCGCTCCCCAAGGGCAAACCAAGCGCCGAAAAACGACTAATCACCAGGGTCTTTTGGCAATTATGCCCTTTCGTCGGCTTGAGATTGGTCAATGGTGTATTATCTGCCGCAGCCTTGATCCGGCGAATCCTTGGGAAAAAAGCCTGAGGCTCCAAGTTGCTGCCCCAGCGCCTATTTTCCAGCCCTTGCCCCTACCCCCTACCCCAGATCTGCTGTCCTTTGAGACAGATTTTTCCCTTACCGGAGAACCCCGCCCCCCGAAGACAACCCAAAAGGTGTTGGATGACTCCCTTGCGCAGTTGCTAGGCACAACTGCGCCACCCACTGCCGCAGCGCCTGCCCTCGACCCAGTGCCGCCCCCGGCGATAGAGCCAGCGCCCCCTGTCGTGGACAATCCTGAAACCCTCCTACAAAATTCCCTCGCCGAATTGGATGACTTACTCCAAGAAGAACTAGAGCCTATTTGGGAAAGCCCAGCACAAACCCCAACCCCCCCACCGGAGATCTCTGCGGTATCTCTTCCTTGTCATTTTCAGTTAGCCCAAACGATTTACAGTTGGCATGGGCCCCAAGACATTATTCTCCAGGGGGAAATCCATGGGAGCGTAGCCACTCCCACCGCTGCGGGGATTTTGACTGTATCCCTGCGAGATCCTGAAAGTGCCACGGTGGTTGCGACGGAAACCCAGGCGATCGCCCTTGGTTCATTCCCCCAGTCCTTTGTCCAAAGCATTACCCCACCTGCATTGGGGCAAGCCTTAGTTCTCCTAGGAGAGCTGACCCTCAATAGCCAAACGGGGGAACTCTTAGGGGCACAAACTTTTAGCCTAGTGGCAGACTATCAGGCGATCGCCGCCCGCCTCGAACCCCAAGAAACGGCCACTCTAAGCTCCCCCAACCCTGTGACTCCAAGCAAACCTTTGAAATTGCCCATACCAGAGGTGAGCGCTACGCCCCGTAAACCGGCCCCAGCAGAGCCATCGATCCTCCCGCCAAAATTAAAATCTCCAGGGAAAAAAACCAGCCCAGGCCTCGATCTGCCCAATTTTGTCTCAGCTCCGTCCCCTGTGCCAGAACCCCCAGGGGAGGCGATCGCCCCGGAAATGAGTGACCCTCCTTCCTTAACCGAACAACCAGAAGTTCCCCAAGCACCAGAATCCCCAGACCTACCAACGCGCCCGGGTAGCTTCCTCGATGACCTACCTGAACCCACCGCCCCCCCAGAGTCCCCAGGGGAATCCCTCGACCCCGATCCAGCTGCAGACTTAGATTGGAATTCCCGCTTTTTTACCCGCCTTAATGCCCTGGTGAGTGAGGGGAACGATTCCCATTGGTTGGTGAGCCATCCACCGGCTCCCCCAAAACCCATGGAAATAGAAGCAGCAAAAGAAACTGAACTTTCATCTGAAGCGCCGACAGCTGAAACCGACATGGCTAAAACTAAGGCGGGAGCGGCTCCAACTCCTGGGGCCAAGCCTTTTCCCCGCCTAGAAATTGTTGTCGATAGTCTTTGGGATGAAATAATGGAAAGCCCGGAGGTGGTTTCAGACAATGGGGAGAGGCCAGAGGTGCTTGAGCTCAGTTCCCCAGAAGCATCCGCACCGACGGAAAGCGAGAACAAGCCGGATTTTTCAATTGTCCCGGAGCCCCAACTCTTGCTTGATAAAGCGAATTATCAAGTGGGCGAAATCGCCAGGGTTCAGGTCACTTTGCCCAGTGCTGGTGATCGTCTTTATGTAAAGTTATGGTTGCGTGATCGACAAACCCGGGAACTTTTGGCCGGGCCATTCCAACTGACTGACTTTACCCCCAAATTAGGGGGGCAATTCCAAGGCCAGCAAATGTTACCCCTGCCCCCCGGGACTCTGGAAGTGCGCTTTGAGGCGATCGCCATCGACCCCCGCTCCCAACAGGAGAGCCGTCGGGCCACTTTTGATTGTCGAGTTCTACCCGATCTCGCTGCTGACACCATCGATTGGCAAGCCCTCGAGGCGGAAGACTGACTCCTCTTTCTCGGTGATGCCCTATGGTCAGGTTATCCCGGTGGTCAATCTCTGGGGCAGATACAGGCGCGGAGGGCTGACCTTTAGGACAAGGGACAATATTTTTAGGAAAGAATCAATGCAAAAACCATTTTTAATCATTACCGGATCGATTGTTGCCCTGGCTGTTTTAGGCACAGGTGCTCTTTTGGCCACGGAAAATTGGCTAGGAAAACGGTTAACCCAAGACCTGGAAACAGAGCTCACGGCGGCGACGGGGGTTGAGGCGGCGGTGAGACAAACCGATGTGCGCCTCTTGCAACAACAGGTGGTGTTCAATGACTTGAGCTTTGATAATGTGCCGGGGTTTACGGGGGAAAATCTCCTGACTATCCGGCAAATTCAACTGACACAACCGAGTCTCCAGGGGAAGCCGCTCCAGGTGGCGATCGCTAACCTCGAAGGCGTGGTGGTCAATATCGAAGGGGATTTAAATGATCTGCCCGATCCCCGCATGATTGGCGCTCTCCCAAATGTTAATTTGGCTCAACTGCTCGAACAGTGGGTCGACCAGGGACAGGCCACGGCTACCGATGCCAATGGTCAGCCCATCACCACCTTCGAAGTGGATCAATTAACCGTTGAAAACATTCAGGTAAATTTAAATTTGACCGTGCCTTGGCAAGGGCAGGCGATCGCCCACACGATTACCGTGCCCAATGTCACTTTAACGAATGTCAACAACCTCAACATCAGCGAACAGCTAGCCGATCGCCTCGGCCCAGCCCTGACCGAAGAATTATCTTTATTCTTTATGGAAGAAATCTTGCCCGCCTCCCTGCAATATATCCAAGAATCTTTCCCCGGGGGATTGGATCTTTCGGGATTGGAGTTACCGGAAGAGGTCACCCTACCGGAACAGGTATTGTCTCCCCGTTCTTAGCGACGGACAAAAAATCCACCACCGGGGGAACAAATCAAATCCCACGGCCTTCTCTCCCTTAAACGAAAGGCGATTTCGGCTAAAAATTTCCGTTATCCTTAACGGTGGACAGGCGATCGCCCAATCATGCCCTGACGATTATTCCAACATTATTTCCGGTGTGAGGATTTTTATGGCTCAGCAGCTCCCATCAGGTCAAGCTCCTAGAAAAAAAAGATACCAAGCTTGGTTGAAGCGTAGCCAAGCCGCTCTTTTATCCCTTGGGCTGGGGAGTATGACCCCTCTTATGCTGAGTACCGCTCAAGCCCAAGCTCAAGCCCAACTCAATGAGTATTGCCGCCTCAGTCCCCAGGCGATCGCCCAAAAAGATCAACTCCGCACCGCTGCCATCGAGGGCAATGCTACGGCCCAGAGCCAATACCAAGCGCTCGTGCAACAACATAACAATCAACTCAACAGCTGTCGCCAACGCAATTGGCCCAGGCAGCAAGCGATGTGGCTGCGGGTCTATCCCTGTGATACCCAAGCCGGCGTGATTGAACAAATCCTTGATGATATTGTCAACAAAGGCTATAACCACCTCTATTTGGAAGTTTTTGCTGACGGGCAAGTGTTGTTGCCCAGGAGCCAGAACAATACTCCCTGGCCCTCCCGCATTTCTACCCCTGGCCTTGAAAACCGTGATTTCATGGCAGAGATTATCGAAAAAGGGAGAGCTCGGGGTCTCAAGGTCTATGCTTGGCTCTTTGGGATGAACTATGGCTTTGTCTATAGCAACCGGGCAGATCGCCAGAATGCAATGGCCCGCAATGGCTACGGTGAAACTAGCCTACAGTTTGTCGAGAATGGCTCTGAGGCATTTATTGACCCCTACAGCCCCCAGGCGATCGCCGACTACCAAAACCTGATTAACCAGATGCTCCAGCGGCAACCAGACGGCATCCTATTTGACTACATCCGCTATCCTCGGGGTACCGGTACTCGCTCCGTTGCTGCCTCCATTGCAGACCTGTGGGTGTATGGCCCAGCCTCTGCCCAAGCGCTCTACAACCGTGCCCAAAATCGTCAGGGCTTGGCCCTCATCGAAACCTATCTGCGCCAAGGCAGAATCACCGTCGGCGAAGTGGCCGCAGTTCTGGCCCAATATCCCACCGAAGGAACCCCCCGTTGGCAGGGAAGACAAGTACCTGCCGATGAGCCTGGGGTCGATGTCAGCACCCTCCACCGTCGCCTCGAAAATGACCTTTGGATTCTCAGTGTGAGCCATGCGGCCCAAGGTGTTGTCGATTTCGTCGATACAGCAGCGACCCAGGCTCGTAGCCGAAATACAACCTCAGGTGCTGTTTTTTTTCCGGGAGGGAATCAACCTGTGGGCCAACGGGGGTTTGATTCGCGTCTCCAACCCTGGGATAAATTTCCGGCTTCGATGGAATGGCATCCCATGGCCTATGCAGTTTGTGGTAATACCAATTGCATCATGGAAGAAATTAACCGCGTGCGGCAGTTTGCTTCCCCGGGCACAAAAATTATTCCGGCTCTGGCTGGGGACTGGGAACGGCCCCACACCGGTCGCCCTCCCCTGCGGGACCAAATGGCAGCACTGCGGGCCAGGTTTCCAGAGATCGATACCGTGAGTCATTTTGCTTATTCTTGGCAAGAACCACAGTTTGATAATGACCGCAGGTTTTGCCGCCTTTGATCACTGGAGCCGGCTAATTCGAAGCTATATTTGGAGATTCATTGCGCAGCAGCAATGGTCAGTCAGGAAGCATTCCACAATGGAGTGAATGATCGCCTAGCTGTTGTTTCCCGCTGGCTTCCCCCTGCAATGGTTTTGTCATCTATTTCGATGCTGCGTGCCCATTTTTCTTTCCATAACCCGGTACCCTGGTGGAAGCAATTGGTGGTGACCATCGCCTATTTTTGTGCCGCTTTGTTTTCCCATAACTTCACGGTTTATCCCGAAACAGGTTCGACCCCCATCTGGATTCCGGGGGGTCTGGCGGTTGGTTTTTTAGTGATTTGGGGACGGCCTGTTTGGTGGGGCGTTTTGGGGGGGATTTTCGGGGCAGAATTAGTGATCTACCAAGCTTGGTTGGCCTTACCAAACTTGGTGATGGCTCTCAGTATTACGGCGATCGCCACCGCCGGAAAAATTGTCGCAGCCCGTTGGTTCCAAGCTCAGAACCACCAGCAATATCTTTTCGATCAACACAAGCGGACGCAGAATTTTATTCTCTATGGTTGCATTCTCAGTCACATCCCCGTGGCGATCGCCTGCGCGGCGATCGTCTGCCTGGCCGGAAAAGCAGACTGGTCACTCTACCCCGAAATTGCGGGCACTTGGTTTTTGAGCGATGGTTTTGGCATCCTCATTTTTGCGCCCCTGATCATTGCAATCCAGCACCGCCATCAAATCTTCCTTCAACATCTCCGACACCATTGGTTTGCGGCCCTCAGTCTTCTCATCCTCACCGCCGGAATCAGCCACCTGATTATCAATGGCTACCACGGCGAATATCTCCTTGCCCCTATTCTGGTGTGGACAACGTTTCAATTTCGAGAAGTGGGAGCGACCCTGCTGATGGCATCAATTGTCCTGATGGTCGCCATCAGCACGGTACAAGGTTACGGCACCTTCGTCGGTGAATCTCTCCGCAACTCTCTGCTGCTCTCACAATTTTTCATCGCCTGCATCGGGCTCATGACCCTCACATTGATCGCCGTCTTGAATGAAAAGCAGCAGGCCAAGGCAGAGCTCAAGGCCACTAACCAAACCCTAGCCCTGCAAAACCAACGACTAGAAGAACTCTCGGCCCAAAAAGAACTTGCCTACCGCCAACGGGAGCATCTCCTGGTCAAATATAACCAAGCCCTCAAACGACAACTGAACCTGATCCAAGCGAAAAAAGCCGCTGAAATGGCCGCCCAGGAAAAAAATCAATTTTTAGCAAATATGAGCCATGAGATCCGCACACCCATGAATGGGGTCATTGGCGTCGCCCATTTGCTGTCAATCATGGATTTAGACGAAGAGCAGGCAGAATTGGTTGCGATCATCGAAGATAGCGGCAAAACACTCCTCAACATTATCAACGACATCTTAGACTTTCTCCGGGTCGAATCGGGAAGCCTCCGCCTGGAAGAGCGTTCTTTTTCTCTCCCGGAGCTTTTGAAATCTGTTTTGACCCTGCTCAAAGTTCAGGCGGAGAAAAAAGGAATCGCCTTGGAATATCGGATAGACAGTGATTTACCTGATTTTTTCCTGGGGGACGATCTGCGACTCAGGCAAATCCTCTTCAATCTGCTGGGCAATGGCTTGAAATTTACGGAATCAGGTTCGGTGCAGTTGGTTGTGAGTAGCTATGCGGTTTCACCACTCCCCGGAGCCGATGCAGAATTGGGTTTTGCCATTATCGACACAGGGATCGGCATCCAAGGGGAGCAACTCCAGCAGCTTTTTCAACCCTTTA
Source organism: Picosynechococcus sp. NKBG15041c (assembly GCF_055380235.1). Classification (NCBI taxonomy): domain Bacteria; kingdom Bacillati; phylum Cyanobacteriota; class Cyanophyceae; order Chroococcales; family Geminocystaceae; genus Picosynechococcus; species Picosynechococcus sp. NKBG15041c. The sequence continues at coordinate 2,035,006 of NZ_AP040363.1, read as the reverse complement.
CCCAGGCGAATGCGTCGATTAGTCGGCGTTATGGGGGCAGTGGTCTGGGCTTGGCGATCGCCAAACGACTTGTGAATATCATGGGCGGCAAAATTTGGGTACTCAGTAATGGCCAATTAGCGGGGGATCCCCCGTCCTCTTGGTTTGACCCAGGGGCGATCGTCCCAGAAAGTTATGGCTCGGCCTTTTATTTCACCTTATCCAGTCGCCCTGACCCATCCCAAAATTAACCTAAATCCGCTGGATCAGGGGGGCGGCCCCCAAGAGTTTTTGGGTATAGGGATGTTGGGGATTGTTGAAAATCTCGACGGTGGGACCAATCTCCACAATTTTGCCCTGGTTCATCACGGCAATGCGATCGCACAAAAATTTCGCCACCCACAGATCATGGGTAATAAACAGATAGGTGAGGTCAAATTCTGCCTTGAGAGTTTGCATCAGATCCAATACCTGGGCCTGAATACTGGCATCGAGCATACTGACCGGTTCATCACAGATTACCAGGCGCGGCTCGGTGATCAAGGCCCTGGCAATGCCCACCCGTTGCTGCTGCCCCCCCGACAGTTGCCGGGGATAACGGGCGTAATATTCTTCGGCAGGCGTTAAACCAACTTTTTCCAGCATTTGCAGCACCTTGTCTTTCACCGCTGGCCCCGTCGCCAATTGGTGGATGTGGAGCGGGTCGCCGATATTTTCCCCCACGGTCATCAAGGGATTGAGAGAGGCGTGGGGATCTTGGAAGATCATCTGTAAATGTCGCCGTTGCGATCGCATCTGGGCTACAGAAAGTTGATTTAATTCTTTGCCCTCAAATAGCACTTTGCCCCCGGTGGGTCTAACCAGTTGCAAAATTGTCCGGGAGAGGGTGGATTTACCACAGCCCGATTCCCCCACGAGGCCAAGGATCTCGCCCGCATAAATATCGAGATCAATGCCATCGACGGCGCGGATCACCTGGGTTTTTTGGCCAGTGATCAGCTGTTGAAACAGGTTGCTCTCTAGGATGTAGTGCTGTTCCAAATTTTCAAGGGAGAGGATCGGCCGCTTTTCTGGATTCTGGGAGATTTCTTGATCGCTGTGGAGGTGGAGGGCTGCTTTGAGGAGAGCTTGGGTGTAGGGATGCTGCGGGTCATTGAAGATTTGCTGGACGGGGCCGGTTTCGACGATTTCCCCCTGATACATGACGGCGATGTCGGTGCAATATTCTGCCACCATGGCGAGGTCATGGGAAATCAGCAACAGGCCCATATCCCGTTCGGCGCAGAGGCGGGTCAGTTCCTGGAGAATTTCGTTGGCGACGGTGACATCAAGGCTGGTGGTGGGTTCATCGGCGATGATGAATTTTGGATCTAGCAGTAGGGCGAGGGCGATCGCCACCCGTTGGCGCATACCGCCACTAAATTCGTGGGGATACTGATCCCAGCGATTTTCAGGAATGCGCACAGCGGCGAGGGTTTCGAGGGCTTTTTGTTTAGCGGCCTGGGCGCTGAGGTCGGGGCGATGGCAACGGAGGGTTTCGAGGCAGTGGTTGCCGATGGTCATCAAGGGATCAAGCCTAGTCATCGGGTCTTGGAAAATTAGCCCCACCACTTCCCCCCGGTAATGGCGCAGGGCCTCGCCTTGCAAATTTAAGATGGGTTGTTCCTGGAAGGTGGCTCCCCCAGTCACTTGGGAACCCCTGGGTAGCAGTTTCAGTAGGGCGCGGCCGATGGTGGATTTCCCGCAGCCCGATTCGCCCACGAGGCCGAGGCGATCGCCTTGATTGACTTGAAAAGACACCCCGGCGACAGCCCATTGTAAATCTGTACCCTGGGCGGGATAGGCGATGCGGAGATCTTGAACCTGGAGTAGAGACGTGGTCATAGGGGGGCAACGGGGGAACACTGACCCTCTGATTTTAAAGGGATTTCTGGCCCTGCCAAGTATTTCTCAAGATAAACAGTATATTTTTAGAGACAGTTCCAATGGCTACTATGCGATCGCTTTATTTCCTTGTCCCCGGTGTCAGCAAAAAATTTGCCAGCGGTGGCCTCTTTGCCGAAATCAAAACCTGCGAACTGGCCCAGCAACTGCAATCGGCCCATTTAGTCACCTATCGGGAAACAGCCTCCGACCATCTATATTTACCGGATGTGTTGGCCCAGGTGCGCCCCCAGGAGGCGATTTTCGTGATCAGTTGGGGGTTTGATATTCCCAAGTTGGTCAAACAACTGCGATCGCACCATGTGGTTTACCATGCCCACAGTACTGGCTATGGTTTTCAGTTGCCCAGTCACATTCCCATTTGGGCCGTGAGCCACAATTCCCTCGGCTATTGGGGCCAAAAGGCACCGAACAATCCTTTGTTTTATCTACCCAATCAAATTTCCCCAGAGTTTCAAAATTTGCACCAAGAACGGGATATCGATGTGCTGGTGCAGACCCGCAAAACCTCCAGCTATGTGCTCCAGCAACTGGTACCCTACCTCCAAGGAAAGTGCCGGGTAGAAGTGGTGAGTTCCTTTGTGCCGGATTTAGCACAGCTGTTCAATCGCAGTAAAATTTATCTCTATGATTCGGCGGAATATTGGCTCAATAATGCTGTCAGTGAAGGGTTTGGTCTGCCCCCCCTAGAGGCGATCGCCTGTGGTTGCCAGCTTTTTAGCAGCGTTAATGGTGCCTTGGCAGACTACCTCGACCCTGGGTTTAACTGTCAAAAGATCAGCACCTATTGTGTCGAATACGACGGCGATCGCCTTTTAGCAGCCCTGGAAAATCCTCCGGCGAATTTCACCACCGAAGCTCTGCTGCAGCCACACCGCGCCGAAACGATCCTGCCCCGCTTTGCCACGATCTTGCAGGAGGTCAACCGTTTCTTCGATTACCAAGCCCAATACCCAGCCAATATCCAGCTCCAACGTAAAAACCCCCTCCTTGTGCACTTAAAATTAGCTCTACGCCAAAAGCTCGCCCAATTCCGTACCTGAATGCAATGACCCATGGCCTCGACTAATACACTTTCCCTATCCGTAGTTTTAATCAACCATGACTATCGCCAGAACGATTTGCCTTGGCTTTCTAAGTGCCATTTTGCTGGGCGCTTTATTGTTAACACTGCCCTTGTCGACTACTTCAGGGGAATGGAATAGCCCTCTGGTTGCCCTATTTACCTCTACCTCCGCAGTTTGTGTGACGGGTCTGATTGTGGTCGACACCGGCACCGTTTTTTCCCATTTTGGCCAAGGAGTCATTCTCCTGCTGATTCAAGTGGGCGGGCTGGGTTACATGACCCTATCTACTTTCCTGATGCTACTTCTTGGCCGGAGGTTTGCCCTCAATCAACGCTTTGCCATCAAAGAATCCTTTGACCAACCCTACAACCAAGGGACGCGCAATCTAATCCGCTCGATCATTGCGACGACGATGTTAGGGGAGTTAACCGGCATAATTCTACTTTTTGGCAGATTTAGCCAGGATTTTAACCCCCTCGAAGGGCTTTGGTTGGCCATTTTTCACAGCATCAGTGCCTGGAATAATGCCGGATTTAGCTTATTTTCAGACAGTTTAGTTGGTTATCAACATTCTCTACTGGTGAGTGGGGCAATCTCTGGGCTAATTATTTTTGGGGGCATTGGCTATGAAGCGATTATCGAGATGTACCTCTGGCTGCGGCACCGTTGGCTCCGGAAGCGGCGTCCCTTCGCGTTCTCGCTCAATTTTTCGGTGGTGACGACGACAACTCTCTGGCTTTTGGGAGTAGGGACGGTTGCCTTTTTATTTGTGGAATGGTCAAATCCGGATACCTTTGCCGGGATGAGTTGGGGTGAAAAGGCGATCGCCGCTTGGTTCCAATCTGTGACCACCCGCACCGCTGGCTTCAATAGTATCGACATCGGCAAAATGACAACGGCCGGGCTATTCATCACGATGGGCTTAATGTTTATCGGGGCTAGCCCCAGTGGTACAGGGGGAGGAATCAAAACAACCACCCTGAGTATTTTGGCCAGTTGTACAAAAACTGTTTTGCTCGGCCATCACCATGTAATTCTCTTTCGCCGCGAAATTATGCAGACGATTGTCTTCAAGGCGATCGCCGTTGTTTTCGGTTCCGTGACCTTGATTACCATTGCCACGGCGGTCATTTCCATCTGTAACCCAGAAATCGAACTGATTGCCATCCTGTTTGAAGTCATTTCTGCCTTTGCCACCGTCGGCCTCTCCACAGGGATTACAGCCAGCATTTCACCCATTGGTCAAATGACCCTTATTTTCACAATGTACTGCGGGCGGGTCGGGGTTTTACTGCTGATGTCCGCAATTCTTGGGGAAGTAGCCCCCCGGCGGGTCAGTTATCCCGAAGAAAATTTACTTGTGGGATAATGCCAGCAAACATCAGCGATCATCGAGCAACCCTTTGGGTTTTGGAGTAGACATAAACGGTGAATTTACGTAATTGGAATTTTCTGTTTCAGGGTTTCCGGCGCGAAGAAAACCGCCAGTTTGCCGTCATTGGCCTGGGACGATTTGGACGCGCGGTTTGTATGAAATTGCACAGCATGGGCTATGAAGTTCTGGGGACGGATGTGAATCCGAAACTGGTGGCCCAGGTGACTTCTGACAAGATCGTCTCCCATGCAATGCAATTGGATTCGACGGAAGTTACGGCCCTGCGTCAGGCGGGAGTTTTTGAATTTGATACGGTGATTGTGGCGATCGGTAATTATCTCCAAGAGAGTATCGTTACCACCCTTAATGTGAAGGAAGGAGGCGTCGGCCATGTGGTTGCCAAGGCATCTTCGGAGGTCCATGGGAAGCTGCTAAAGCGGGTAGGTGCCGATCGCATTGTTTATCCAGAGGCGGAGGCGGGGGCTTCCCTGGCGCTGACTCTGACCAAGCCTTCAATTTTGGATCGTTTTAACATCGACGGCGAACACAGCATTGTGGAGATTAAAATTCCAGAAATTTTCCATGGTAAGACCATTTCGGAGCTTTCTCTCCGGGCAAACTATGGGGTGAACGTGCTGGCGGTGGGCAATGAGGATCATTTTGAAATTAATCCTGGCCCAGAACGCCGTCTCGACAAGGATCTGATGATGATGGTGATCGGCACTAATGAGGCGATCTACCGTCTGCCTTTGTCTTAGCTTTTGTCGGCCATGGTTAAACCCTACCAAACGATTCCAATTCAACCCCAAGAAGATCCTCTGATCCCGATTCCGGCGAATCTGTTTCCTCGGGTAACGCCCCACCCCTATGTGGCGGCAGGGGCAGATTATGGGGGGCGATCGCCTTATTTTTTGCGCCGCCGGGTGTTGACAAAACTGATCGAGGCCCAAGATCTATTGCAGCGCTCTCGCCCAGACTTGCAACTCCAAATTTTTGATGCCTATCGCCCGATCGCCGTACAGCAATTTATGGTGAACTACACATTTGCACAGCTCAAGGGCGATCGCCATCTGACCCCCCTAGAGACAAAAGAATTATGGCAACAGGTTTATCAATTTTGGGCCGTACCGAGTGAAGATCCGGCCACCCCGCCGCCCCACAGTACGGGGGCAGCGATCGATTTAACCCTCATCACCCGTAATGGTGAGCCTGTCCCCATGGGGGGCGATATTGATGACATCGGCGATTATTCCTACCCCGATTTTTATCAAATGTCCCCCAATCCCATCGAGCAGCGATACCACAGCAATCGACAACTGCTCAGACAAGCGATGGAACAGGCAGGTTTTGTGATTCACCCCAACGAATGGTGGCATTTTTCCTATGGTGACCAGCTCTGGGCCTGGCAAACCCATCAGGCGATCGCCCACTACGGTAGAATTTAGGACGCAATTTTCCCAGCAAAAAATGACACGCAAACCCTGGTTAGAAATTCCCCTAGCGCTGTTCTCCTTCGGCTTTTACAAGGTCAATAAATTTATTATTGGGAACCTTTATACGCTCTATTTAGCCCTCAATAAAAAGAATGCTAAACAATGGCGTATTATCGGGGCCGAATCTCTCCAGAAATTCCTGAGTTTGCCTGTTTTGATGACCAAAGCACCCCGCTGGAATACCCACGCAATCATTGGCACTTTGGGGCCACTTACTGTCGAGAAAGAATTGACCATTGACCTGGACATGATTCGATGTTCAACAGAATCCTGGGTGGGCTGCATCTATGACTTTCCAGGTTATCGCACCGTTTTGAATTTCACCCCCTTAACGGATGATGCCCGTCAAAAGGAGTTAAACATTACACTGCCCAAGGGGAAATATACTGTTGGTTTACGCTACTATCACCCCAAAGAAAAGCCTCAATTTCCGACGGTTAAAACCGATTTAGATTTAACTGTTTCTCCCTGCGCAGTTTCGCCCCAGAATAACGATTTTTATCAAACTCTTGCCCAGAAAACTAATTTTTATTTTCAGCTGCTTCACTACTATATTTTTACGCTATTTAAATTCCGCGATCGCCTGCCTGCGGCTTTGGTAAAAAGAGAATTTCTCCCTGTGGGGGCGACAGATACCCAGTTTTTCTATGGCGCTCTCGATCCCCATGAAAGTTTAGGGATAGACATTGCAGCACCTAGACAACAAGCCTTTGATTTTTATTTGACCTTCTACAATCGCGCTAGTTTTCCTCTCCGTTGGCAAAAAGTCACTGAAAATATCACCTGTGACCCCCTCGGTGAACAGGGCTATTATCTGATTCGGATGCGGCCCCGTTCCCAAGCAGCGGCAACAGAATTAGCCGCCATTAAGGGCCAGGACATTCAAGTCACACCCCACCAGAGAACCTTGAAGATTCAGTAGTTTATACATACCCATGTTCCTGGAGAAAATCGAGGCCAATGTCCGGGGCTTTTTGGTCGCGCTGGTAACTGACGAAGCGCTGCACATATTTGGCGAGAATATCCCCCTCTAGATTCACCAGGCTACCCGGCTTGAGATAGGCCAAATTGGTTTCGGCGTAGGTGTGGGGAATCACGGCCACCTTAAACCACTGTCCCAGGCGATCGCATTCCGCCACCGTTAGGCTAATGCCATTGACCGCGATGCTCCCCTTAGACACGAGGCAGGGGGCAATATTCGCATCCCAGGTGTCTTGATAGGCCTTGGCGCTGGTAAACCACAGTTCCCAAGCCTGGGCTGTCTGTACTGCTTTTTCAAAGGCACCGATGGTATCCACGTGGCCAGAAACGAAATGGCCACCGATTTTACTGCCGACCCTGAGGGAAGTTTCAATGTTGACCCACTGGGAGCGGCTGACGGCTTCTCCGAGGATTGTGCGCTTGAGGGTTTCGGGGGAGGCTGTCGCGATAAAACCCTGTTCTAAAATGCTTTCCACGGTTAAACACACCCCATCCACTGCCACACTGTCCCCCAGGGCCAGATCGTGCATAACTTGGGCCACGCTATGACCGGCGATTTCGATGGCAAAGCGATCGCCTCCAAGGGCTTTAACGGAACCAAGGGCTTGAATCAATCCAGTAAACACGGGGCGTTCGGTGCAGATGCATAACGTAAGGGTTTTTTGATTGTACCGGGATTGACCGACCAAACCGGGGCTTGCCCTTGTTTCAGCAGACAAAAACGAAACCCAGAAAAAGTCATCGCTGCTGTGCCCAGAGCTCCAGAAATCGGTAAGATGGGGGGCGATCGCCTTTTGCGTTAGAGCTTGTGTTAGAAACTATGGATTTAAAGTCCCTCATCCGCGATATTCCTGATTTTCCGAAACCTGGCATCCTTTTCCGGGACATTACCACCCTCCTCAACCATCCCGAAGGGATGCGCTACACCATGGATGCCCTGGTGCAACTGTGTATCGAAGCGAATCTCAAACCTGACCATGTGGTAGGCATGGAATCAAGGGGTTTTATCTTTGGGCCGACCCTTGCCTACAACCTCAACGCCGGTTTTGTACCGGTGCGCAAGCCTGGGAAATTACCAGCGGCGGTGCATACGGTGGAATATGAGCTGGAATATGGCACCGATACCCTCGAAATCCACCAGGATGCAGTCGGTTCCGGCGACAAAATTTTGATCGTCGATGATTTGATTGCCACTGGGGGCACCGCCAAGGCCACCGCCGAATTGCTTACCAAAATCGGCTGCGAAATTATTGGTTTTATATTTATTGTGGAACTGTTGGATCTCAAAGGGCGCGATCGCCTACCGGACGCCCCGGTATTGTCCCTGATCCAATACTAAGGATGCTATTGATCTTCGTTTCCCAAAAACTATGCGCAATCCCCTGACCATCTTTGACCGGGCCACCAGTCTCTATATTTTTAAGCGAGTGCTCCAGGCGGTTTTGACCCTGTTTCTTGCTTCAATCTTGAGCTTTGTGATCATCCAGTTGGCCCCAGGGGACTACCTCGATGCCCTCCGCCAAAATCCCCAAATGAGTGAAGAAACGCTCCTCGATTTAGAGCAACGTTTCGGCCTAGATCAATCAGTGTTAACCCAATATGGTCGCTGGATCTGGCGCGTAGTACGCTACTTTGATTTTGGCATTAGTTTTGAATCCTTCCGCCCGGTCCATGAACTGCTCCTAGAACGGATGCCGGCCACCTTACTCCTGGCATTGACCTCAATCGTTGGTACCTGGGCGATCGCCATTCCCCTGGGGATTCTCAGTGCCGTCAAACAAAATACTAACCTCGACCGCATTTTGCGGGTTATTAGTTACCTTGGTCAGGGCTTACCCAGCTTCATTACCGCCCTGGCCCTGTTGATGGTCGCCCAGCAGCTCTCCCCGCTGCTTCCCGTTGGGGGGATGACCAGCATCAACTTCGTCGATCTACCTTGGTATGGCAAAATCGCCGACCTCGGCTGGCATATGATTTTGCCGACGATCGCCCTCAGTTTGACCGGTTTTGCCGGGCTACAGCGACTCACCCGGGGGCAATTACTCGATGTCTTGCGCCAAGACTATATCCAGACAGCTCGGGCCAAAGGTTTACCAGAAAATCGCGTCATCTACGTCCATGCCCTCCGCAACGCGATCAATCCCCTGATCACCCTTTTAGGCTTTGAGTTTGCCAGTCTATTAAGTGGCTCGTTTATTTCAGAATTTTTCTTTAATTGGCCGGGCCTCGGTACTCTCACACTCCAGGCAGTCCAGGCCCAGGATTTATATCTAGTGATGGCGGCTTTAATGATGAGTGCCACAATGCTCATTGTTGGTAATTTAATGGCAGATTTACTGCTCAAATTCGCCGACCCCCGCATCAGTTTAGATGATTTGAAGTAGTTCATTCTTAATCGCGCTTAGATCCCAATCAAAACAGCAAAGATTTATAACTAAAACAACCCTTTTTCTTCCGGTTTTTTCTAGAGTGGAAAAAATTCTGGAAAAATCTATGGTGCGTTGGTTTAAGCGCTTGATCCGGAGTGGCATCCGAAAATCGACTCATATTCGCCAAGAACCGCTCAATAAAGTCAGTTTAGTGATCTTGATTTTAATTGACATTTTTGTGTTGATTAATGTTTTTCAGGGGCTTGATAGTGTTGGCCGTTGGCCCCTGTCCCCCTACGAGCAGTACCCTTGCTATTCGGTGTACCAAGCCTATCAAAGCAATACTGACGCAAACCGTGATGTTCCCTGGGTGATGGATCTATTGGGGGATTATCCCACCCGGGAAGTACCCTCTGTGGATACGGTCGGGCGCCTCGGCCGCGTTTCAGACCAATGTGATCGCCTTCGGGACTTAACTCCCAGGGTGAGGAATGAACAAACCCGTGTCCTACGCCAAGAAATCGAGACGCTCCAGACAGACATTCAAACCCTCGATCAGCGCATTGTCACCCTCCGCGAGCAGTATGATTCAACGCTACTAGAGCAAATTGCAGGCCAGGATCCAGAGTTATCCATCAACGAAACGACAGCGGCCCAAACCCTGTCAGAAATCGAGACCACTGAAGCGCAGCGGGCCGCAGTGACCCAGACCTTTGAGGCGAAAAAGACTGAACTATTGAACCAGCCAGATGTCAAAGCTTATCTGACGGCTTTAGGCGATCGCCCATTTTTCACCAGCCTCGAACAGGATTTTAATCGAGCGCAATTTTGGCATGCTAATCAACAGTTTTTCCTACAAGTTCTGTTCCTTGTACCGCTCATTCTTATTGGTTATTTTTGGCACCAAAGCGCCGTTGATCACCAACGCAACACCCAGGCCCTTTTAAGTTGGCATTTGTTACTAATTTTTTGTATTCCACTCCTGATTAAGGTGTTGGAATTTATTCAGTTTGGCAATCTAATTGCCCTGATTTTTGATGTTCTAATCGCACTTTTAGGGGGCTTGGTTTTTGTTTCAAGTTACCTCTTGATTTTCATTATTCCCCTTATCGGTTTTGGGTTAATTAAACTGCTGCAACGGTTTGTTTTTAATCCAAAAGTCCAGGCAAAAAGTCGCATCCAAAAACAGCGCTGCATTCAATGTAGTTGCCGCCTCAGTCAGGGTGAAATTTTCTGCCCGTTTTGTGGTTTTGAACAATATTCGGCCTGCCCCCGCTGCGATCGCCCCATCCACAAATACACAGAATTTTGTCGTCATTGCGGGGTGAATTTATCCGATTCTTTACCCTCGTAGATTATCCAAGGCTTTACTCGGGCCGTTCTACATTTCTCGGTAAGTCAATGAAAACTCGGTCATCGGGGGTGATGCCTCGGACGATTTGTGTGCGATCGCCCACCGTTGCGCCGATGATTACTGGTTGAAACCTGGGGTTGTTGTTACTGTCAGGCACTAATACACCTGTTTCTCCCTGCTCAGTGGCGATCGCCACCGTGGGGACAGTCATCACATTGGTGAGATTTTGTCCCACAAAAGTCACATCCGCATTCATCTTAGACCGTAAAAACTCCCGGCCCGACAGGAGCGCGATGCGCACCTCAAAAGAGGTGACATTGTTTTCGACGATTGCTTCGGGGGCAACTAAAATAACCCGTCCTTGGAAAACCTGACTCCGGTCAGCATCGGCAACAATTTCTACATCTTGGCCGACTTCAATTTGTTGAATATCCACCTCTGGTACCCGCGCGATGACCTCTAGGCCCCGGGCCAAAGCTAAGATCGAAGAAGATGTTGCCGAGGCCGTGCTCGAAGCAGCGGTGGTGGGGGTAACAAAAGCCCCTTCTGTGGCAAATTTCTGTGTAATGATCCCATCAAAGGGGGCGCGGATGATCGAATCTTGGTATTGCACTGAGGCGATTTGGCGCTGGGCTTGGGCCTGCTCAAGGGCAGCCGTTAGTTGGGTCAGTTGTGGTTCAGCCGTGCGCTCAAGACGATCAAGACTTGCTTTGGCCTCCACGGTGGCGGCGGTGAGGGCTTCTAACTCTGGGCTGGCGGTGCTATTGACCTGGGCGAGGCGCTGCTGGGCTTCAAACAGGCGGGCATTAGCGTTTTGCAGCTCGTTGAGCACCTCATCATAGGTTTCTTGGGCGATCGCCCCACTGTTGAGCAGAGATTCATAACGTCTGGCCTTGTCCTGGGCCCGTTGGCGATTGGCTTGGGCGGCGGCTAGTTGAGCATTGGCTTGATCAATATCTTTCGGAATGCGCTGTTCTGCCTGCTGGAGCTGGGCTTGGGTACGAATGAAGCGGGCGCGGGCTTCTTCAATTTCTCCCTTCAGTCTGGTTTCAGTGGCACGCAATTCCGCAATGCGCTGTTTTGTTAATGCTTCAGCCCGGATGCCCTCTGCATAGAGTTCGTTGTTATCCATCACCGCTAGCTCTTGACCTGCGGTGACGGTATCTCCCTGTTCTACCAACAGCTGCGCCAGACGACCGGGGGTTTTAGGACTGATATTCACACTTTGAATGGGTTCAACGATGCCATTGGCTTCAATACGCACGGCCAAATTTTCCACCTCAACGGGGACGGTGAGGGCCATCAGTTGTTCTTCTCCAATACTCGTCTGGCGATCGCCGACCATTTTCGAAACTGGTAGGCCGATGAGTAGAATTCCCCCCGTGAGGGCAGCCAAGGACAATGCAACTTTTTTGGGGGTGACGAGAGCACCAATCATAAAAACTTGGAGGGGCATAGGTGAACAACAATAATCCGTAGTCTACTCTAATCCCCAAAAATTTAAATAACCCCATGGTATAGGAATCTTTTCATAAAAATTTCGCGTCAATTGCCCGGGAAAGTCGCTAGACTTGATCTGTGATTACTGCATTTTGTGAAGAGTAGATTGTGCTTAAACGTCTTTGGTTAGTGGCCTTTGGAGCCTGGATGTGTGTTTTGTCGACGGGAGCACCCGTGCGTTCCCAAGCGGTCCTTCCCCTCAGGCGCGACTTGAGTCAACTGGAACTCGAACAACAGGGCTTAATGCTGATCGAAGATGCGGTTCAGCTATCGCGTTTTCAACAATATAGCTGGGCCATCCCCCGGGCAAAGTTGGCAACTCAGTTGGTGCCTGAGCGGTTTGAAGCTTGGTATATCCTTGGCACGCTGCTGGTGCAAGAGCAGGATTTTGATGGGGGGATCCAAGCCCTCAATATGGCCAGACGCTTAAATGCGCGGGAAAGCGGTGTCCATAGCATTTTAGGTTCTGCCTATTTCCAGAAGGGGGAATATGAGTCCGCCCTAAGCGCCCTGAACATGGCGACCCGCCTCGGAGATAATTCCATTGAGACGTTGTTTGATCTGGGCAATACTCAGTACATGCTCGAGCAATATGACGCGGCGATCGCCACCTACGAAAGAGCGATCGCCCAGGATGCGAATTTCTGGCCAGGGATCAATAACATTGGCCTAGTGCAATACGAACGGGGGCAAGTTGATGCGGCGATCGCCAGTTGGCAACGGGCTGCAGCCATTGACCCCACCGCCGCCGAGCCCCAGCTGGCCGTGGCTGTTGCCACCTATACCAAAGGTGATCGCTCTAGGGGTTTAGAGCTGACCCGCCAGGCCCTTGCGATCGATAGCCGCTATGGTGAAATTGATTTTCTAGTCGAAAATCTTTGGGGCGAACGGCTCATTGAAGCGACCAGTACCTTGTTTGAGAATCCGACGGTACAAGCCTTGCTGAATGACCTAGAGCAGAACGCTTTCCGACCCGAAATGGAGCCCTAGGCCCTAGGGTGCGATACCATAGGCATCACTGCGTTATTCTGACGGGAAAAGACTGTTGTGGCCCAGGTTGCATTTCACAAAATCTATAAGTCCTTTGCAGACCGCTCTTCTGGAAAATCGACGGACGTCTTACGGGGGATCAATTTACAGATCCAAGACGGTGAATTCATGGTGCTGGTGGGCGCCTCGGGCTGCGGTAAAAGTACGCTACTACGGTTGATTGCGGGTTTAGAAACTGCCACCGCCGGGGAAATTTTGATTGGCGATCGCCCCGTTAATGATCTGCCCCCCAAGCAGCGGGACATCGCGATGGTGTTTCAAAATTATGCCCTCTACCCACACCTCAACGTTTACGACAATATTGCCTTTGGTCTGCGGCGGATGCCCACGGCAGAGACCAAAAGTTCTTGGGTGCAGAACACTTGGCGCGGCCTGACTCGGCCTTTGCCAACGGCCTGGCGCTACCAACCCACCGGGGAAGCCCAAATTCGCCAGCGGGTACAGCAGGTGGCCCAACTCCTCCAGATTGATCATCTGCTCGATCGCCTCCCGAAACAACTTTCTGGAGGACAAAAACAACGGGTGGCCCTGGGCCGGGCGATCGCCCGTAATCCCCAGGTTTTCTTGATGGATGAGCCCCTTTCTAACCTGGATGCTGCCCTACGCAGTGAAACGAGAGCCCAGATTGTCCAACTCCAGCACCAACTGGGGATCACTACTATCTATGTGACCCACGATCAAACCGAAGCGATGACCATGGGCGATCGCATTGCGGTGATGCACAAAGGCGAAATTCTCCAGGTAGCCCCGCCCCTCGAAGTCTACAACCGGCCAATAAATCGCTTTGTGGCAGAATTTATCGGGTCACCCCCCATGAACTTTTTGTCGGTCAATGTCGATATCAATGGGGTGGTCGAACATCCCCAGTTTCGATTCACAGCCCCAGATGCCTGGCAATCGCTGCTCCAGCCCTACCGGGGGCGATCGCTCCTGCTGGGGATTCGGCCGGAACATCTGCGTCTCAGTCCTGCTGCCACCAAAAACCTTGCCGTCATCATCGACTTGGTAGAAGCTCTGGGGAACGAAACCTTCCTCAGTGCGCATTTGGTAGATTTTCCGATGGTCAATCTCAAGGTGCGCATTTCCCCTAATGAAAAGGTCAGCCCCCAGCAACAGATTTGGCTCGCCTTCGACCCAGAACAACTACACTTTTTTGATCCCGAGACAGAACTTTCCCTTGGTCAACCCAGCAGAAAAGATGAAGCGCCAGCATCGATCCGCTAAACTTTGGGATGTTTCATCTTGGAGTGATCGCCCCAGGGATCTATGAATGAGTTGTTGTCTCAAATCCAACGGACCACCAAGCACGCCCGACAGGTGGGGGCACTCCATTCTCTGACCACCGCCCAGGAAATTGTCATCGACCACGACATCCCCTTTGTGGTGCGAATCTTAGAACAATTGGCCCGGAAGGAAAATTACCAAGCTCGCCAGGAAAAGGCAAAGATCAACCCTTTTCTGCCCTACGACGAAAATCTCTTTGTCTGCGACCTGACCCCCCACCACGTGTGTCTGCTGAATAAATTCAACGTGGTCGATCACCATATTTTGATCATCACCCGGGAGTTTCAACCCCAGGAAACCTGGCTTACGCTAGCAGATTTCACCGCCCTCGCCCATTGTTTACAACGACTCGATGGCTTGGCTTTCTATAACGCTGGGGCGATCGCCGGGGCCAGTCAACCCCACAAACACCTACAATTGATCCCCTTTCACGCAAACACTGAAACCTTTGCGGTGCCCATTGATCAAGTGCTGTCTTCCCTCAGGACAGATTTTCAACCCCAGCAAGTGCCCCTGTTTGCTTTCACCCATGGGATTATCCCCCTCCCTGGGGACTATGAAGGCAAAACTTTGTTTGAAGCCTATGTCTCTCTACTGCGTTTTCTCCAATTACTTGAAGGCCCCTTTAGCCCAGGCCCCCAAACCGTACCCTACAACCTCTTGGTGACCCGCCGCTGGATGCTCTTGGTCAGGCGATCGCAAGACCACTACAAAAATATTCCCGTAAACTCCCTGGGGTTTGCCGGGGCACTGCTAGTGCGCAACCAAACCCAATTAGCCTTCCTCAAACAACTAACCCCCCTACAACTGCTCCGAAAGGTGGCAGCTCAGAGGGATTAGCCATGGTTGATTAGGATTGATTAGGGCAGAATTTAAGTAGGTTGTACTAAATCATCTAGGGAAGCAGTGGGCTGGTTATACATCGCTTGGAGCACCAGGGCCGGATCTACTAAATTCCCTGCATGCTTCAGACCCCAATGGAGATGAGGGCCAGTGGTGCGCCCCGTCATTCCTACCCGGCCAATTCGCGTCCCAGCGTTAATTTCTTGACCGAGCCACACCTGAATACCACCGTTGCGATCCAACAGGAATGTCCCTTGATTTGAAGAAGACACATAGCCACTAAGGTGACAGTAAATATGTTCCCAATCACCCGATTTGATTTGAATCATTGTGCCGCAGGCGGTGTTATCCGAAAGGCCGATCACTTGACCGCTCCACCAATTACGGACATAGCTACCAAGGGGAGCAGCAATATCTAGGCCTTGGTGAAATTGACGTTGGCCGCTGGTCGGAGAGGTCCGGTAGCCAAAGCCAGAGGTATACCTCTGAAAGTTTTCCACCGGAAACGAAGCTTGGCGCCAACTGTTATTGGTACTAATTTTGGTTTGGGCCTGGGCGATCGCCAGGGGAGCCGATTGGGGTTGGGGTAGAAGATTAAACCCTAATACCAGAGCAAAGGTGACCACACCTAGCAGAATTGATTTCACCCAACGGCGAGAACGACGGAGATAAAACGATAGGTTCAGCATTCACATCAAAGCCTAAAAGTCCACAAGGTGGGAAACCCCACACAAAAGCAATGGTTCATTGTTGACAAACCATTGTAATTCTAGTCTCTAGTCTGTGCATTTTTGTTTCACAGATCTTTGACACCCGCTGAATTTTTTTAGATCAAGAATGTTTTTCTACCTGGGAGCCAACAAAATTAGGCTCTACCGTCGGGAAAAGAGCTGATTCTGTGCCTGACAGAGCAGCGCGATGTTCGTACAGTTCAATGGGAGGCGTTTCTAATTCCGCCTGGGGATCCCCTGCGGGCAACCATTTCAAGAACACTAGAGGTAGTAGCGTCGAGAGGTTCGTAATCGTCACCAACAGCCACAGACGATCAAAATCCGTTTCTGTGACGCCGAGCCATTGGGTGAGCAAAGCCCCCAATTCGTGGGACAGCAGCCCCGCCAAATTCCAACTAGACATCAAAAGGGCAAACATCGTCGCTTCTACCCCTGGTGGGCAGAGGCGGGCTGACAGCACCAAGATCGGCATCAGGGCGATTTCCCCAGTGACGGTCAAAATTAGGTTATCCCCAAGGCTAAACCAGCGGTCATCAATGCCCAGGGCACGGTTGGCATGGGTGACGAGGATCAGCGTGGTAAATCCTAATACCGCTGAAATAACGGTACTCCAGCCCAAGATTTTTCGAAATGATACCTGCTTCAAATAGCGCTGGTAGATATAAATTCCTGCTAGAGCCGCAAAACTGGTTACTAGGCGCACCCGTCCGAGAAATTCGGGGTTAAAGTCCAATTCGTTGGTCACAAAGAAGAAGAAGGCAGAGTCGGCGCTGGGGGTGGCTTGCCAGAGAAAAACGAAGGCCATGGGCAATAAGATTGCTTTTTGGCGCACTGCTCCCCAGAGGGTCTTGACTTGGGTTGTAATGTTAGTGGTGGTGGCTTGGAAAGAACCAGAGGCTTGGGGCTGTTCAATGATCAGCAGGGCGATCGCCGAAACGAGCAATGGAAAGATCGCTGTAATCCCAAAAACGACCCGCGTATCAAACTGCTCTAGTAACCAGCCACTGAGGTAGGCCGTGGTTAAACTCCCCACCGCTGCCACCGCCCAGGTGAGAGATTGGAGGGAGCCGACTTTATCGAGGGATTCCGCCCGGGCCCGTTCTACCACCACCGAATCGACGATCACATCACTGATCGCCACGGAGACAGAACTGAGGACAATCATTGTCGCCGCGAGCCAAGGGGTTTCGACAACCGTCGCCATCGCCGCCCAAGCGCCACAGCCGAGTAACCCTGCCAAAATCAGATAGGACCGCCGCCGATAGCCAAACAAAGGGAAACCATCGGAGAGGAAACCAAACAGGGGCTTCACCACCCAGGGGAAGGCCGCTAAGCCCGTGAGAGCCGCCACCTCTGCCGGCGTTAGGCCGAGGTCATCCTTGAGGAAAAAGCTCACCGCCAGCCGGGACAGGTTCAAAATGCCCTGGACAAAATACACCGTCAGCAGCGCAAATAGTTCCGGTGTGACCACATGGCCAAAGAGGGTCGGTTTTTTGAGGTTGTCGAAAAAGGTCATCAAGGGATTACTTATGATGAAGTTTTGTAAATGCTATTCACTCAGTATAGACAACCTCCTTAGGAATCTGTTTCCGGCAAACCACACCCGAGGCGATTAAATTCTACCTTTGTTTCCTCCGAGAGGGGATGAGAGGTCAAAGTCTTTAGCATCGCAAAGGGGACAGTGATGTGGTCGGCTCCAGCGGCGATCGCCCCAGCCACCTCATCGCTGGATTTGAGGCTAGCAGCGAGGATCGTCGTCTCGCTGCCCTGGAGGACCGTTTTCATTTCCTTAACTAGAGCGTAACCATCTCCTAGGAGTCTGGTGGCCCGATTCACATAGGCGATCGCATATTTTGCACCCCCCTCGGCGGCAATCACCGCTTGGCTTGGGTGATAGATGGCGGTAACGGAACAAGCAATTTCTGGTGCGAGTTTTGAGAGGGCTTGGAAGCCTGTAAAGGTGGCGGGAATTTTTAGCACCAGTTTGTCACCGATAATCTCCCGTGCCCGGTGGGCCTCCCGGATCATGCCGTCACAGTCTTCGCTCACCAGTTGGTAATACAGTTCCCCGGGAGTAATTGCGGCCAAAGCTTTGAGGGTTTCTTCCGGGGGATTAGTGACCTTGGCAAGGAGGGTGGGATTGGTGGTGATGCCTTTGACCCAACCCCAGGCCATCACTTCAATTGCCTCGGAGGCGATCGCCGAGTCTAAATAAATCATTATTACGTCCTTGGTTTATCCCTTTCTATCCGTTACAGTATGCCTAAATCCTGCAAGCAACGGCGGGTTAATTCGATGCGAACTGCAGCATCTCTTTCCGTATCAATATTAATGTTTGTCGCAAAAAAGTAAACATTTTCATCTTTTTCAACGTAGCCGACATACCAGCCAATATTCGGCTTTGAATAATCCCCGAAGCCAAACCAGCCTGTTTTTGCGCTGATGGTATAGTCTGGTGTTTGTTCTGCAATCATAATGTCTTTAACAATTGCCATTGTGCGCTCAGAAAAAGGAAGTTTTTCAGCATGGAGATCCTGTAAAAAATCAACCTGTTCTTGGGGGGTAACTTGTAGAATTCCATCTAGCCAAAAACGATCAATCGATTCTGGTTCGCCAATTTTTTGATTGCCATAATCGACTTTTGTCATCCATTCATCCATTTGCTCATGGCCAACCCGCCGCGCCAACACTTGATAAAACCAAACGCCAGAAACTTTAAACGCTTCCCGTAAATTCAAGTCCCGATTCCATTGGGGTAATTCCCGCTGAATGCCATCCCAAGTTAAGACCGAAAGTTCATCGTTGATCACCCCCGTTTCTAGGGCAATCATAGAATTGAGAATTTTAAAAGTTGAGGCGGCAGGGAAAGCTGTTTGATTTCGTTCGGGATTATATTGATAAGTGCGATTGTTTTGAGCATCGTAAATCAGAATTGAACCTTCAACATCCAAGTCACGAAAATGTTTGCCAAAGTCAATATCTTGAGGCATAAAAACTGAATTTTGAGTTTCAACTTCTGACCCCATTTCATGGGAAGCAGAGACTGCCACTTCAGATGTCCCCAAGGCAAAATTTATACAGGCAATAGTTGTTAGACTGAATGTAAAAATTATTCGGCGCATGATTTTCTCGAAAAGATTCAATCTGCTCTATTCTAGCGATGATTTTTCTGATGCCTTACAAAAAAGCGATCGCCCTTCTTCCCTGCGGATAAAAAGGCGATCGCCAAAATCGACAAGACAAAATTTCTACGCGATATTGCCTAAAGCGCTAATATTTTGAGTTGTCATTTCTTTACAAGTCCGTTGAATTAAGCCCGTCAGCACTTTACCGGGGCCGATTTCCACGGCAGTGGCCACTTCTAGATCATTGAGGGTGTTCATAATTTCGAGCCAGCGCACAGAGCCGGTCATCTGCTTTTGGAGCCGGGCTTTGAGGGCCGCTGCTTGGGTTTCCGGTTGGGGGTCAACATTGGACAACACCGGGATCTTTGCATCAACAAACTCGACGGCGGCCAAGACCGATTCAAATTGGGCTGCTGCTTCTGCCATAAAGGGGGAGTGAAACGCCCCGGACACATTTAAGGCGATCGCCCGTTTGGTTTTAACACCATTCATCACTGCATCGACTGCTTCGGGGGTACCAGAAATCACCACCTGCTGTTCGCTATTGTCATTAGCCAGGGTGACGCCCTCGGTGGCGGCGATTTTTTCGATCAGTTCTGCCCGGTCAAATTTCATCAGGGCTGCCATTTTGCCCCCAGAGGCTTGGTCCATCAGTTGGGCGCGCTTTTGCACCAGTTTCAAACCCGAGGCAAAATCATAGACCCCAGCGGCATAGAGGGCAGAATATTCCCCCAGGCTATGGCCCGCCACAAAATCCACCTGGGGGGCTTTTTCCCGGTAGAGATTGCAGAGAATTGCTTCGAGCACATAGAGACAGGGTTGGGTGTAGAGGGTGCGGGAGAGTTCCGCTTCATCTCCCTGGCATTTTTCGAGCACAGACCAGCCGAGAATTGCCTCCGCTTCGGCAAATTTAGCCTGGGCGATCGCATTGTCAGCGAGATCTGCCCCCATGCCCACCGCTTGTGACCCTTGACCCGGAAAAACCCACGCAATTTTACCCATGACACTCCCTCAAAATACGATTGCTACAAAGATTTTTGATGCAGATTTCTAAAAATCCAGAAACTGATTATAAGGGAAGGCGATCGCCTTCCCCTGGTTTAAACCCTACAGCGCTCCGGCTGCCGTTTTATCAATCACCCCAAAGCCCAGATGGGAGGTGATATTCATCGCCTGGAGGACGGGTTCACTGTCGGCTCCCTGAAGATAATCCACCACTGTGACCGCACAGTTGCCCTGCTTCACGGCCCAAATATCCTTCGGTTGCAGCCCCATCACCCGACAGAGAATCACTTTATTGATCGCATCGTGGGCGACCACTAAACCGACTTGATTGGAGGTTTGGCTATATTGGGCGACGATTTCATCCCAAGCCTGGTTGGCCCGGTCCCATACCTGCTGCAGATTTTCCCCCTCGGGCATCTGCACCGTTTCTGGCTTAGTTTGCCATTCCTGGAGCATCCCCGGAAAATCCGCCTCAATTTCGGACTCTAGTTTTCCTTCCCAGAGGCCATGGCCAATCTCTTCGAGCTGGGGATGGGTCGCCAGTTGAATCTGGGGATGGGCCTGGAGAATAATTTCTGCCGTTTCCTTCGGGCGACTCATAGGGCTGGTGACAGCAAAGTCTAAATTCACATCCTTGAGAAAAGCTTGGGCTTTGGCGGCCTGGGCCTGGCCATTTTCATTGAGGGGGATATCCATCGTCCCTTGGAAGCGGCCTTCTCGGTTCCAGTTAGTTTCCCCGTGGCGCACGAGCAGGAGGCGTAGACCATTATGGCCAGGGCGATAGGAAGGCAGGGTAACGCCGAGGTGGGCGGTTTGGTTGATCGATTCAAACTGGACAATATCCCCCAGTTGACCGGCGAAGTTAACCACATTGATGCAGCAGTTGGATTGCTGGATGCTCTGGTATTTGCTGGGGGGAATACCCGCAGCGCTCATCAGTAGACAGCGGTTAATACCATTGTGGGCGACGATCAACACCGTTTCTCCCTGGTGCTTGGCGAGGAGTTCTTGCCAGAATTGTTGCGCCTGGTCGTATAAGTCTTTGACGGGATAATGCTCACTGCCATCGGCGTGGGTCATCGCAAATTCAGCGGGGTTTTCGTGCCAGAGGCGATAGGCTTCGGGGTATTTTTCCTTAACTTCGGTTTTAAGAAGTTTTTCCCACTGGGGCAGGTTGATTTCTAAAAGACATGCACTTGGGGTGGGCGCAGGAACACCGTCGAGCTGTTGGTGAATAATTTCAGCAGTCTGTTTTGCCCGTTGGAGGGGGCTGCAGTAGATCGCCGCAAAATTGATTCCTTGGAGGGCTTGGCCGACGGTAGCGGCATCGGCGCGACCTTTGTCTGTGAGGACTGATTCGTCACAACGGCCCTGGATCATCTTGAGGGCGTTATAGCTGCTTTGTCCGTGACGCACGATAATGACGCGGGTTGCCACCTTGGTTTCCTCCGTTTTGGTTGTGTGAAATATTGGGGGGGATTTTTGCCTACACCATAGTATCTGGTTCGGGGTCTGGGTAAAAGGTTAGGATTTGGAAGGATTTTTGAGAAAATTGTGGGGCAAAAATGGTGCAGGAAATCGATGTGGCGATCGCCTTGGGGAGTAACTTGGGAGATTCTTTTAATATTCTCAAACAGGCGATCGCCCAATTAACGGCCCACCCCAGGTTCACCCTGACCGCCTGCTCTAGTTGGTATCGCACCGCGCCGGTGGGCCCGCCCCAACCGGACTATATCAATGGTTGCCTGACCGCCCAAGTGACGAATTTAGGGGCCGAAACGCTTTTGGCGATGCTTTTAGAGATTGAACAAAACTTTGGTCGAGAGCGACGGGAACGCTGGGGAGCACGTACCTTGGATCTAGATCTGATTTTGTATGGTCAAGACATTATTGATTTTCCCCACTTACAAGTGCCTCACCCCCGGATGCAGGAGCGGGCTTTTGTCCTCGTGCCCCTCGCAGAAATTGCCCCCCATTGGCGGGAGCCCTGTAGTCAACAAACAATCCAGGCTTTAACAGCCCAGCTACCAACTGCTGGAATTCAAAAGTTATCATCCTAGGCGCAGGTCAATTTCAGTTAGGTATGGTTTTCTTGATCCTTGAGACTTTTTAGCTTGTCTTCGATCGCCTCAATGACTTTTTCGATTACAAACACCCGGGCAAAGAGCTTGTCATTGGCCGGGACAATGCTCCAGGGGGCAGCGGGGGTACTGGTGCGGGCGATCGCCTGATTGATCGCCACATCATATTCATCCCATTTTTCCCGGTTGCGCCAATCTTCGTCTGTTAATTTGTATTGCTTAAAAGGATTCTCTCGCCGCTGCTCAAAGCGTTGCAGCTGTTCTGCTTGATCGATGTGGAGCCAAAATTTAACCAACACATAGCCCTTCCGGGTGAGCTGAGCCTCAAATTCATTGATTTCCCGGTAGGCCCGCTTCCATTCCGCCTCCGTGGCAAAACCTTCGACTCGCTCCACCAGCACCCGCCCATACCAACTGCGGTCAAAAATGCCAATCGTTCCCATGCCCGGCAGGTGACGGGAAAAACGCCAGAGGTAATGGTAACGTTTTTCCTCTGCGGTGGGGGCACCAAAGGCATCCACTTTATAACTGCGGGGATCGAGCACGTCGGTTAAGCGTTTAATCGCGCCCCCCTTGCCAGCGGCATCCCACCCTTCGAAGAGGAGGAGCACGGGTAATTTTTCTTGGTGAATCTTCAGTTGCAGTTGCCGGAGTTTGATCTGAGCTGCCCGCAAACGCTTTTTATATTCTTTTTGGTCTAAGGTTTGGCTTAAATCCACCTTGGCCAGGAAATCTGGTTCTGTAGGGAGGAGTTGAGATTGGGGTTTAATGTCCACCGCTGCGGGGAGAGTAATTTTGCGGCGATCGAGGGCTTCGACAATGGTGGCCACCAGTTGGGAGAGCACTTTGATTTCTGACCAGCGGTAATCGTTCCCTTCCACCAAAGTCCAGGGAGCAGCGCCGGTGCTGGTGTAGATCAGCATTTCTTCAGCGAGGCTCTGGTATTCGTCGTAATTTTTCGCCTGTTGCCAATCCTCTGGGCGCACCCGCCAGGCTTCGAGTTCGTCGGCTTCGGCTTCCTTGAGGCGTTTTTTGAGCTCTTTTTGGGACAGGTGAATCCAAAATTTGGCGATCGCCATGCCATCATCGACCAATTGACGCTCAAAACCATTGATTTCTCGCACCACTGAGGGCACTTCTAGGGGGTCTAGGCGTGCAAAGAGGCGATCTTCAAGAACATGGGTATACCAACTGTGGTAGAAAAAAGCGATGCTACCCTTGGCAGGGAGTTTGTGCCAAAAGCGCCAAAGGAATGGGTAGTGCTTTTCCCGGGAAGAGGGTTCGAAGATCGGCAACACCGAAAAGCCCCGGGGATCCATGTAATTGGTCATTTTTTTGACCAAAGCTCCCTTCCCGGCAGCGGCCCACCCCTCAAGCACCACAGTCACTGGTAACTGGTGCTGCCAGCAGGCCGTTTGCAGGGTGCGCAACTGCTGCATCAGCTCTTCTAACTGATCCTTGTAAGTATCTTTGTCCAGCGATCGCTTGAGGTCGAGGGTATTTAACACAGGCTATTTTCATTCCTTGTTGTGCTCCAATCCAAATTATGCCAAGGGGATTTGTTTCCAGGCCCATTAGACTGCAAAGCTTAATCTAAGGTAAACAACACCATGGGCGGCGATCGCCTGGAGCGGTCATCCCACCAAAGTGAGCTATTCTGAAAAGAAAACATGAGAAAATAGCAGCCAACAGTCACGCCAAATAGCCTGTTTAATTCCGCACACCCGAAAAAACTTCATGGACATCGAAGCTTTTAGCGAGCTTTTTCCTCTCTTTAGTACCGCAAATCCCGAAACCATCGAATGGCTCCTGTCCGTCACCACAGAGCATGAGTATCCCGCTGAACGGACTGTTTTGATGGAAGACTCCTGGGGCAATGCCGTCTACTTCATTGAATCCGGTTGGATCAAGGTACGGCGCTTAACGGGGGACAACGAAACTGTCACCTTAGCGATTATGGGTGAAGGAGATTTCTTTGGGGAAATGTCGGTGCTCGATGAATCGCCCCGTTCCACTGATGTCGTTGCTCTTTCAACGGTGAAGCTCTTCAGCGTTTCGGCCCAGCGGTTTATCCAACTCTTGTTTAAAGATCCCCAACTGCACCACAAAATGCTGCAACTGATGGTGCGCCGTCTCCGCAATGCCAATGCCCGGTTTTATTGGCGCAAACAGCCCCCTGCCTTGAAATTGGTCAAAACCCTCCTCCTACTGGCCGAAAACTATGGTCAACCGACCGATCAAGGGATGGAGATCATTCAACTCTCAGTGTCAGACCTTGCGGATGTGGCGGATATTACCCCCAAAGAAGTGGAAATGATTCTGTCTAAACTAGAAGGGAAAGGCTGGATCGAAATTGGTGAAGGTCGCATCCACTTGATTAACTTTAAGCAACTGACAAATTTAGCAAATCGGGCTTAGAAGCAGGTTTTTTTGATGGTTCATACGGCAACAACTTTCTCGACAACAACAGTTCAAAGTAAGGTGGCGATCGCCTATCGGGTAGCCATGCCCCAGCCCCAAACCCACCTGTTTGAGGTGACGATCGCGGTCAGTCAATGGGAAGCGGCCAAATTGGATCTAAAAATGCCCGTGTGGACCCCCGGTTCCTATATGGTGCGAGAATATTCGCGTCATCTCCAGGATTTTCGGGCCACAACTCCGACAGGGACTGAGTTACCTTGGCGCAAGGTGAGTAAAAACCACTGGCAAATTGAGACGGAGAACATCGCCGACATTCAAGTGCATTACCGGGTCTATGCCAATGACCTGAGCGTGCGCACAAACCACCTGGACGAAACCCACGGCTATTTCAACGGTGCCGCTCTCTTCTGTTTTATTCCCGGTTACCAAGACCAAGCCTGCACTTTAGCTGTGGAACCGCCCCACATCGCCTGGGAAGTGAATACTACCCTGCCCCTGATCGAAGACCAGGACAATTGTTTTTGGGTGGAGAATTTCGATGTGTTGGTGGATAGCCCCGTCGAAGTCGGGATCCACGAAAGCCATGAGTTTCTCTGTGAAGGGAAACCCCACCGTTGGGTCGTTTGGGGTGAAGGGAATTTTGATGCGGAAAAGGCGATCGCCGACACGAAAAAAATCATCCAAACCGAAGCCAAGATTTTCGGCGGGGAACTGCCCTACGACGAATATATGTTTCTGCTGCACCTGTCTGGCAGTGGTTATGGCGGCCTCGAACATAAGGAAAGCTGCTCGTTAAATTATCCCCGCTTCGGCTTTAAAAAACCGGACCAGTACAATCGCTTCATGCAGTTGGTGGCCCACGAATTTTTCCATTTGTGGAATGTGAAACGAATCCGCCCCAAGGAACTAGAAACCTTCGACTACGAGACGGAAAACTACACCCCTTCCCTCTGGTTCGCCGAGGGGGTGACCAGTTATTACGATCTGCTTATTCCTTTGTGGGCCGGGATCTATGACAAAGCCTTTTTCCTCGAAAGCCTCGGCAAAGACCTGAGCCGCTATCTGCTGACCCCTGGGCGTCTGGTGCAGCCCCTGGCCGAGTCGAGCTTTGATGCCTGGATTAAACTCTACCGCCGCGAAGCCTACAGCAACAATAACCAGATGTCCTATTATCTCAAAGGCGCTCTGGTTGCCCTCCTGTTAGATCTCAAGATTCGCGATCGCCACCAAAACCAAAAATCCCTCCATGATGTGTTGCGGATCCTATGGGAAAAATTTGGCAAGCCAGAAGTGGGTTTCACCGCCACCCAGGTGGAACAAATTATTAGTTATGTGGCCGGAGAGGATTTGACAGCCTTTTTCCAAACCTATCTCCACACCACCGCCGAATTGCCCCTCGAAGCTGCCCTTGCCGACTTCGGCCTACAGCTGAAGCCAATCTTTGAACCGCAAGAATTACCCTACCTGGGGATTACTGTTGCTGATCAAAATAATCGCACCGTGATCCAAAGCGTTAATTACGATTCCCCCGCCCACCGCGCCGGCATTGATCCAGAAGATGAACTTTTGGCGATCGCCAACTATCGCACCACCGCCGAGCAACTGAATGGCCGCCTTCAGAACTACCAAGCAGGTGATACAATTTCGATCACGATTTTTCACCAAGACCAACTAAAAACCCTTGCCGTTACCCTTGCCGCCCCCCAACCGAGCAGTTATCAAGTTGTGAAGAATCCCCAGGCCACTGCCGAGCAGTTGCAGAATCTCGAGGGCTGGCTGAATCCCTAAGATTCAGGTGCGGTAAAATCGGTATTCTTGCCCCACCATTGTTTTAGCTTGTAATTTTCCCGAACCTTACCGTTTGCCCCAACCCATGCACAATTTTCTCCCCACCGCCTACTTCCAAGGAAAATTCGTTCCCTTCACCGACGCCAATATTTCCATCGCCACCCATGCCCTCCACTATGGCACAGGTGCATTTGGGGGACTCCGGGGCATTCCTGATCCAAACAATTCTGAGCAAATTCTCCTGTTTCGCCTAGAGCGCCACTGCCGTCGCCTGAGCAATAGCGCCAAATTCCTCCATTTCGATCTCCCCGCCGACAAAATCGAGCATGTAATCGTTGATTTCGTCAAAAAAAATCGCCCGACGAAATCCTTCTACATCCGTCCCTTTGTCTACACCTCTGACCTCGGCATTGCTCCCCGACTCCACAATATTGAAAAGGACTTTTTTGTCTATGGCCTCGAGTTAGGAGATTACCTTTCTCCTGAAGGAATCGCCTGCCGCATTAGTTCCTGGACACGCCAAGAAGACCGCAGTTTCCCGCTCCGGGGCAAAATTAGCGGTGCTTACATTGCCTCTGCCCTGGCGAAAACTGAAGCTGTCGCCTCTGGATTTGATGAAGCGCTGTTGATGAATTCCCAGGGGAAAGTCTGTGAGGCGTCTGGCATGAATGTCTTTATCGTCCGGAACGGCAAACTGATTACCCCAGGCTCTGACCAAGATATCCTCGAAGGCATTACCCGCGATAGTATTGTCACCGTGGCGAAACACCTAGGCATCGAAGTTGTTGAACGACCCATCGATAAGTCGGAATTGCTGATCGCCGATGAGGTCTTTTTAAGCGGTACAGCGGCAAAAGTCACGCCCGTTAAACGGGTTGAAAACTATACTTTACCCACGGAACGGCCCATCACCGAAAAGCTGCGGGAAAAACTAACGGCCATTACTGAAAACCGTGATTCTGACTTTAGTGACTGGGTTTATAAAATTTCTCTTAATTAAGCACTCATTTTTTGTACGGGATTCCCCTTGTTAGGATCAACAAGCATGACTTACGGGGGAACTTAACCATGGAAATTGTTCGCTTACCAGCCTTTCGTGATAACTACGTTTTTCTCTTGGTTGATCGATCAATAGGAGACTGTGTCGTTGTTGATCCAGGTGATAGTAACGTGGTGCTGGATTATCTAAACAGGGAAAATTTAACTCTCAAGGCGATCTTGATTACCCACCATCATTTTGACCATGTGGGCGGCAATCGTCAGTTATTAGAACATTTTCCTACGGCACCTGTGTATGGCAGCGCTGTAGATTCAGAAAAAGGACGGATCCCAGGGCAAACGGTGAGTCTTAGGGTAGGCGATCGCCTAAACATTTGCGATCGTACAGCGGAGATCTTATTTGTCCCAGGCCATACCCAGGGCCACATCGCCTACTATTTCCCGCCGATTCAGCCCGCAGAAAATGGTGACTTGTTTTGTGGCGATACGCTCTTTGCCAATGGCTGTGGCCGCCTACGGGAGGGCACCCCGGTGCAACTTTTTGCCTCATTGCAGCAGATTTGCCGGTTGCCAGATGAAACCCGAATTTGGTGCGCCCATGAATACACCCTCAAAAATATTCAGTTTTCTCTAACGGTGAATCCAGAAAATGAGGCACTGCAAGCCCGGTTGCGGCGAGTGCAGACCCAACGGCAGCAGCAGGAACCGACGATTCCGACAGTTTTGGGTTTAGAAAAGCAGACCAATCCGTTTTTGCGTTGTGGCGATCACCTGCTGCAAGCAAATCTAAAAACGACTGATCCCCTGCACACCTTTACGAAATTACGGGGCAAGCGCGACCTTTTTTGAGGTTCCAGGCCAGATTTTTCCCTTTGATTAAAAAATCAAACCATCTCCCAGGGGAACGATTGCGGATCTGCTAAAACCGTTTACAGTGAAGATCTGTCTTCTAAAATAGGGCTAAATCGATCATTTTTTCTCCCATTCCCGAAAAAAGCAGACCCCATGACGCGGGATCAGGATTGGCGTATCAGCCACGACATTTCTCCTAAGTTCTCTTTGTCACAATCATCCCCAAGCCCCTGTGGTTTCTTGCATTCACTTTTTTAATAAACCTTTTATTTACTGTTTCGGTAACTGCCATAATGCCTACTCTCCTCACCCAAGACCAGGTCAACCAAATTGTCTCTAATCACCACGACAACCCCCACGCGGTCCTTGGCTGTCACCCAGGCAACGACGATCCCAATCCGACAATTTGGTCAATCCGTGCCTATCTTCCCTCCGCAAGCCAAGCCTGGGTGATTGATACCGCTTCCCAAACAGAACACCCCATGGTCCCGGTGCACCACCCCCACTTTTTTGAATGCACCCTCCATAGTGACACCACACCAAAATATCAACTCAAACTCCAGGAAGGCGATCGCCAAATCACGATCAACGATCCCTACGCCTTTGCCGAAGCGCCCCACATCAGTGACCTCGATTTACACCTCTTTGGTGAAGGAAACCACCACCGCATTTACAACAAACTAGGGGCACACCTCGTCGAAGTCGATGGCGTTAAAGGTGTATATTTTGCCGTCTGGGCCCCTAATGCCCGCAATGTCTCCGTACTAGGTGATTTCAACAGTTGGGATGGCCGCAAACACCAAATGCGCCGCTTAAATGTGGGCATCTGGGGGATCTTCATCCCTGACCTCGGCCCTGGCACCAAATACAAGTATGAAATCAAAAATCAACACGGCCATATCTACGAAAAATCCGACCCCTACGGCTTTTTCCGGGAAGTGCGTCCCGACACTGCCTCCATCGTCACCGACCTCGACCAATATCAATGGCAAGACCACGCCTGGCTAGAGCAACGGGCTAAACAAGATCCCCTCAAAAATCCCGTTTCCATTTATGAGCTGCACCTCGGTTCCTGGCTCCACGGTTCCGCCGCTGAAAAAATGAAACTGCTTTCCGGCGAAGTGGATCCTATTCCCGTCAATGACCATAAAACCGGCGCGCGTTATCTCAGTTATTACGAACTGGTCGATAAACTCATCCCTTACATCAAGGAAATGGGCTACACCCACATTGAGCTTTTACCCATCGCCGAACACCCCTTCGATGGTTCTTGGGGCTACCAAGTCACGGGCTACTATTCCCCCACTTCCCGCTTTGGGAATCCCGAAGATTTGATGTATTTCATTGACCAGTGCCATGCCAATGGTATCGGTGTACTTGTGGATTGGGTGCCTGGCCACTTCCCCAAAGATGCCCATGGTTTAGCCTATTTCGACGGTACTCATCTTTATGAACATGCCGACCCCCGCAAAGGAGAACACAAGGGTTGGGGAACTTTAATCTTTAACTACAACCGCAACGAAGTTCGTAATTTCCTCATCGCCAATGCCCTTTTCTGGTTCGATAAATATCACATTGACGGGATTCGCGTAGATGCGGTGGCATCGATGCTCTACCTCAACTACGACCGTGAAGAGGGGGAATGGTTACCCAATGACTACGGTGGCAATGAACACCTCGAAGCGGTTGAATTTCTCCGGCAGACCAATAACTTAATCTTTAAATACTATCCAGGGATTATTTCCGTGGCGGAAGAATCTACGGCTTGGCCGATGGTTTCTCGTCCCACCTACTTGGGGGGATTAGGATTTAACCTCAAGTGGAATATGGGCTGGATGCATGACAACCTCAAGTATTTCAAGATGGATCCCTGGTTCCGGCAGCATCACCAAAACAGCATCACCTTCAGTATGTGGTACCACAACAATGAAAACTATATGCTGGCTCTTTCCCACGATGAGGTGGTCCACGGGAAAAGTTCGATCATCGGTAAAATGCCTGGGGATCCATGGCAAAAGTTTGCGAATGTCCGGGCACTGTTTTCCTATATGTTTGCCCACCCTGGCAAAAAGACCATGTTCATGAGTATGGAGTTTGGCCAGTGGAATGAGTGGAATGAGTGGGATGACCTGGACTGGGATTTGCTACAACATGAACCTCACCAAAAATTACGGGGCTTTTTTACCACGCTCAACGGCTTATATAAACAAGAGCCAGCCCTTTATGAGCGAGATTTTGAGGAAGAGGGTTTCCAGTGGATTGATTGCTCTGACAACCAAAACAGCGTGCTTTCTTTTATTCGACGGGCCAAGGATCCCAATGATTTTCTAGTTGTGGTGTGTAATTTCACGCCCCAACCCCACAGCCACTACCGCGTTGGGATGCCAGAAGCAGGCCACTACCAAGAGATCTTTAACAGTGATGCAGAGGTTTTTGGCGGGAGTAATTTATTGAACTTTAGCGGCGTTTGGACGGAAGACTGGAGTTTTCACAATCTGCCCTATTCTGTCGATCTATGCCTGCCGCCCCTTGGTGTGGTGATCTTGAAGATTGACCGGGAAAAAACGGCGGTAATGTTAGCAAAGAAGCAAGCCGATAAAGCCCAGGCCGTATCTTCCTAAGGTTGCTGGAAATCCAAGGCAGTGACAGGGTGTTCTAGAAGAAAGTGCCCCTTCAGTGACTGCTGGGGGGGATATTTTCAGGCATCACATCAGGGTTTAACGGCTCGGTGTTACCTGTTTTTCGCCAAACCTGTAGCATCAAGAAGAAACAACTGAGGAAATAGCCAGAGGTGAGGAGGGTGTTTAAAAACAGCAGCCGAAAGTTACCCACGTCTGCTAAATGTTCGCCGCCCCAGCCTAAACTCAGGTACAGCACGAGCCAACTGAACATTAAAGTGACCCCCTGGCGGGCAACCCGTTGTTCGCGGCGATCGCCTGAGCGTCGATAGAGTTGCCAGAGGGCGGGGCCAGCACCTAAAACAGGCACAAGATAGAGGTAAAGGCGTAGTTTGCGGAGGGGATTTTCTCCCAGGCGATCGCCAGAGTCTGCCACTGATGTTTTACTCCTTGGGGAGGTTTGATTCTATCTTAGGGGTGGCGATCGCCATTGGGCATAATTGCCCCCTGAAAATTGGCCTGACCCAAAGAAACTTCTTCAAAATTAGCACCAGTTAAATTTGCATTTTGGAAATTTGTGCCCCGCAGCTGACAGCCCCGTAAATTCGCTTTGGTCAGATTAGCCCCGGTAAAATCACTGAAACTTAGATCCGCCCCCCGTAACTTTGCCCCCTGCAAATTCGACCCTAGCAATTTTGCATGGGTCAAATTACTCCAGCGCAGATCAGTATGACGGAGTGTTGCGCCGGTGAAATTGGCCCGCATGAGATAGCTGTGGTGGAGGTGCGCCCTAGTTAAATTTGTCCCGATCAGTTGCGCTTTGTACAATTGCCCTCGGGCTAACTCCGCCTCAAACAGATTCGCCTGACTTAAATCCGTCTCATTGAGACTCACCTCATTCAAATCAGTTTCGCTCAGATTGGCGCGACGCAGTTGGGTTTCAGTTAGATTTGCCCCCACTAAACTGCTACAGCGGAGATTGGCCCCAATCAAATTCGTGCGGAAAAAGTTGACATTTTCAAGGGAACAATAACGCAGATCAGCTCCAATTAAGCAGGCAAAACTCAAATCTGCCCCCACAAAATAGCTATGGCTGAAATGGCCGTTACTACCGTGGAGATACTGGAGATTCGCCTCTCCTAAGTGCATCTCTTCCCCGAAGGCACCACTGAGATTGGCCTTGGTTAGGTCAGCAGCGATCAGCCGACTGTTGCTTAACTGACTCTGGGACAAATCACAATGGCTCAGATCAATGCCCCGCAGATTCAATCCCTGCAGATCTGCTTGGCGTAAATCGAGGGCGATCGCCGTCTGGGTTTGTCGCCATCGATGCCAAGCGAGAGTGCCTTGTTGGAGAACGGAAAGTGCAGGGGATACCATGGGTTACTTGCCGACTATTCTTGATGTTGTTGGATACGGGGCCGGCCAGGGGCATTGGCCAAAGCTGCTAACGCCGCTTGGGAACCGGCAATAATATCTCGCTCTTCTCCGCCGAGATAAACCCGCCCAAAACTCCCCACCGCCGTCACTTGGAGAATATTAATCTGGGCATATTTTTCCGCTTCATTGGCGGCGAGGGCAGCATAGGCAGCGGGTTGCACTTCAAGTACATAGAGCGTCTGACCTGCCAAGAGCATTTGTCCCCGGCGGTTGCGGTTAATCAACTGGGCTTGGTGGGCGTCAATATTGCGGATGATCTGGCTAGAAACGACTTCTGGCTTTAGACAATCTCTGGCGGTGACGCCGAGGGCATCGAGAATCGCTTGGCCCGCAGCTTTGGTTTCCCCTTGGCGGGGAGAGTGAATTTCGAGGAGGCCATACAAACGCTCAACGAACTGTACCCCTGGGCGCACAGAAGTAGACTTTAGGGCGACATCGGTAATGCGATTAATCTCAATCCCTGGGGATACTTCGATCCAGAGGGACGAATCTCCTGGTAGAGGCAAAAATCCGAGGGCGACCGTTCCGATATAGGATGCGTGTTGCGGTTGCAAGCTATCGAGGTACACATAGCTGCGCAGTTCAATGCCCAAGATTTTCTCCCTGTGTTGTCTGGGTTTCCTGGGTTAAAAGTGTACCCCACTTCTGGGCAATGCTGGGATGTCTTAGGGGAGTTTTTCGTGCAGAATTAGGCAGCTAACACCAGGCTTTTGTCATTGTGAAAAAGGCGTTCAAAGGCATTTGCCATAAAAGGCGATCGCTCAAATTCTGCCGCTTGGATCGGGCGACTAAAAACAAATCCTTGAATCTCATCGCAGTTAAACTGTTTGAGAAATTCGAGTTCTTCTTGGCTTTCTACGCCCTCGGCGATTACTTTGAGGTTGAGCTTGTGGGCCATGGTGATAATCGCCTTAATGATGACCCCATTGACGGGATTGCTGTGAATTTTGTTGATGAAGGAGCGGTCAATTTTTACGGTGTCAAAGCAAGCATGTTGTAAATAACTGAGGCCAGAGTACCCGGTACCAAAGTCATCGAGGGAAATTTGGACGCCCAGGGTCTTTAAGGCTTTGAGGCGACGAATCGAGGCATCCCCATGGCCAACAAGGGTGCTTTCTGTAAGTTCTAGCTCGATATCCTGGGGCTTGAGTTGATGTTCGATCAAGATTTGGCTGAGACGCTGGTGTAAATCTAATTGGGTAAATTGCCGGGCTGAAAGGTTGACCGACAGGGTGAAGTCTTGGAGGCCTGCCATTTTCCATTGCCGCAGTTGTTGGCAGGCTTTTTGTAAAACAAATTCACCGATGGGAATAATCAACCCTGTTTCTTCCGCTAGGGGAATGAATTGTCGAGGGGAAATGAGGCCATGGGTCGGGTGAAACCAACGCAATAGGGCTTCAGCCCCCGTAAGCTGCCCGGTCTGGATATTAATTTTGGGTTGATAGACGACTTCGAGTTGCCCTTGGGCGATCGCCTTACGCAGTTCTGTTTCTAAGGAAGTGAAGTTTGATAGGCCGACATTAAAAGCCATGGAATAAAACATCGATAAATTCCCTCCCTGCTTATTGACCCGGAGCATTGCTGTGTGGGCATTTTTAAGGAGCGCTTCGAAGTCGAAACCATCCCGCACATACACAGAGATGCCAATACTGACGCTAACAAAGGTTTCTTGGCCATGGGTGACAGAAAAAGTCCGGGAAAAAGCCTGGAGAATTTCTTGGGCGATGTCGGCGATCGCCTTTTTGTTGGGGAGAGGCTTGAGGATGATACAGAATTCAAAACCATTGAGATGAAATAATTTTCCGTAGCGACTAACCAGCTTATTTAAACGTCTTGTCGCCTGGGCAAAAAGAAGATTTGCCGCTTTGTGGCCAAGGTTTTCATTCATCCGCTGAAATCGATCAAAAACAAGACAAAACACGCCGATCTGAGATTCAGATTCATACTCCTGACTGATAGCTTGAAAAAAGCTTTTGGGGTCAGATTGGCCGGTCACATGGGGGCGAGGAGGCTGTGTTTTTGTCATCTTTTTAATCCGTTTATTCGTTGGGCCAGTTGTCTGAAAATAGTTTTTTTTGTGTCAAGACAGAGGGTCTCAATGGTGATTTACGGAGGAGTTTGATGTGAATATGCCCATTTAGCCACTCCTTTTCGGGAAAGACGGTATTTAAAGTGACAATATTTTGATCGGAATGCACAAATAGGATTGAAACAATCCCCCCATTAGAATAAGTCTTTTTTGAGTCAGTGGGTTTATTCTAATGAGCCAATATTAAAAATTACCTAAGAATAGTTCAACTTATTTTCAATCAATTTTTGGGTTAGTCTTTTCACGGCTGCAAGTCATTAATAAAGCAGGTAAATTTGCATTTGCGAGATAAATAGCCCTCGAAAAACACTAATCACATTATCGCTTGACATTGATGAACAGCATTAAAATCTCAAAAGCAAAAAGTAAGTATCTCAAACACTAGGCTTTCTGTATGAATTCTTTGAATTTTGATTGTATTATTATGTAGCGATATAAGAAAATATCTGGGCGATCGCCTGGCTCACTGCAGCATAAATTAGAGATTTTCGAGGGCCTGCCAGCGGGGAACGCGGCCAACCAAGAGAAAAACAATGGTACAAATCAAAGAAGAGGCCGGATATGAGCGCTTGGTCATCACAAAAATAAAACTCAAATAGAGGGCGATCGCCCCGCACAACAGACCAAAACCAAGCAATCCCAACAACCCTGCCCGGAGCAAACAAGCAAAAATGCCCACCCGCATGAGCAGATCCCAAAGGGTACTGGCACACCAGATGCGATCTTTACCGGCGATCAGTAGCGTTCCTGAGCGAGAAAGCATCAAAAGGTTGCCCGCCACAAAGAGCCCTTGGGTTGTCAAAGACAGAGCTGCCAGGTGCTCAGGATGTACCAGACAATTTGTGAACTGAGCCAGGGAATTAAACATAAACAAAAGATTCGCTGTCCAACCAGCGAGCCCCCGCCAACCCCGTCGGAGCCAGCTTTTCAACCAAGCCGCTTGGGTGATCACTCCCCGACGCCAGTGGTTTTGCTGTTGAAAAAAATTAGGAACAGCTGCTGTTTGTCGTTGCCCCAATCGCGCGGCCAATCCACCCAATAGGAGCACTACCCCAATGCCCCCAGGCCATTCTGGTAAATTTGGCCAAAATGCTTCATGGAGTTGCATCACCACCAAAGCAGGTAAGAGGGCAATGCCCAGCCATTGCAAAACCTGACGCCAGTGGGGCCAAAATTGTTCTTGCCAGCCTGGGCGATCGCCCAGGAAAAAATACAGATAGTTTAGTACCATGCCCACGCCGAGCAAGAGGGCGGCCGGAAAGAAGAGCCAACCCGGAATCAACATCACCTGGAACAGTTGAAACAAGACGACGGCGGCGGTGACAATGCCCACGGCTTGCACCGTCGCTCCCCAAAATTCCCGTTGACTTGCCAGAAAATTCATCAGCAGAAGATTGCCTAGCATCCCCGCCCCATAACCGCCAATGGGAATCACGGCTAGGGTTGCGATCGCCGCTGGATCACCGGTGGCGATGACAGCGGCATTACGACTGACCTGGGGGAGTTGCAGTGGTAAAAAAGCGAGAATCGACAAACTCACAAGAAATTGATTCCAGCGGTCCCAGCTGGTGAGTTGCTTAAAAAACATGGTGTGAATTTAGGCTATCTGCAGGAACAGCCTAACAAATCCCAGGCGATCGCCTGCCGTGCATCCTCCCCGAGAAACCAGGATTTCATCATGGCCCAACAAACTTCTGCAATTGGGCTTCGATCGCCCCCGCCCAACCCGCAGCACCAGGCTCAGGGGCAATGAACCAACCTTTTTTGAGGCTATGGGGCAGTAGTTTGGGGTTCACCCCTTGGGGCCCCGGGACGACGATCGCCACATCTACCGCATCCAGTAGGGAAAGATCATTGGGGCTATCCCCCAGGCCGATGGTTTTGACTGGTCCTTGGTCTGGGTGGGCCTTTTGCCAAGCCTGACGAACAAGATTTACCGCACGGCCTTTCCCAGCACCCGCGCCGAGGAGATGACAAAAACGATTCCCCACTAGGATTTGTAAGCCCGCTTCTGCCGCCAGGGTTTCGAGAATTTTTAGATCTGCTTGGGGCCGCAGAAAGGGTTCGCTAAATTGGCGATCGCCCGCCTGTTTCAGTTTAGAGATGGGTAATTGCGTTAAAGCCCGCAATTCCGGTAGGCCCAAGTCCCCAAAGCCCCTTAAAGGTTCTCCCAGCTGTGTGGCCAAATCCTGGAGATTTTGCCGCGCCTGGTCATAGGTGATGCCCAGGGTAATCATTGTGAAGCCCTGATTAACGGCGATGTTTAAATCTAACCCCGAAAAATCAAACCGCTGATCACCCGGTTCTAAGAAAATACCGCTGCCATTTTCCACAATAAACGGATCTTGTAACCCAAGCTCGCGCCGCAAATTTATCACTTCGGCCTTAGTCTTGCTGGTAGTGGGGATGATGGGGATGTCCAACTTTTTAAGGGCTTGAACCGTCGGTACCGCCGCATCATAGCGATAATCATCGTGGTTTAAAAACGTGCCGTCCAGGTCAGTGAAGCAGAGGAACATTGGTAATCCAGGCAGTTTGATAGGGAGCAAGGGTAATCTCGATCGCCCCTTCTTCTAGCACCACCTTACCCAAGAGATCTTGCCATTGGTCAGTACAAATGAGATTCAAACTGGAAACGGGGATGGTGCTCGGGCGATCGCCTAGGTTAAACAAACAAAAAATACTCTGGCGGCGATCGCGACTTTGACGCCAAAAGCCAAAGATTGCTGGACTCTGAAAATCAAGGGTGTATTGGGTTGCATTGGGGTGGAAGGCTGACTGGAGTCGACGAATTTGGATCAACTTCGTTAATTCCCGGAGTACCCAAGCCTGGTCAGAATCTGGGTCTGCTAATTTCCCTTCCAGCTGGTCATAGTCCCACTGGTGGCGGTTGATGCTGCGGTTGTGTTGGGTCGCTTCTACCCTGGCGTGATCATTGGGGGTTGCGAGCAAACTATGAATATAAAAAGCCGGCACTCCTTCAAGGGCCATCATAATCGCCTGGGAACACAGAAACCGTTGCCTTTGCCATTGGTCAGGGCCGGCGATCGTCCCCTGGAGAGCATCAAACAGCGAAATATTGAGCTCATAGGGTTTTTCGGTGCCATCGGGTAAGCTGCGGTAACTGACCTTCGCCCCAAAATTTTCCATGGTGTCGATCAGTTGCTCGAATTCGCTGCCTTCTAATAATCCCTCCGCTGGACGCAGGCCGATGCCATCATGGGAAGCCGTGAAATTAAAATAGGCACACCCATCCTGGGCTGGGGGCATACTTTTCATCCAGGTTTTCAGATGACGAGACTCGCCCCGAATCAACGCATTAAGCAACAAAGGTGGCAGGCTGAAGTTGTAGATCATGTGGGCTTCATTGCCCTTGCCGAAATAACTGAGATTTTCCCGGTTTGGCACGTTAGTTTCGGTGATCAACACGGTGCGTGGGTAAGTTAAGGCGAGAATTTCCCGGATGAGTTGAATGACTAGGTGGGTTTCCCGGAGGTGAATGCAGGCAGTTTGTGATTTTTTCCAGAGGAAACCCACTGCATCGAGACGAATGAAACGGACACCATGCTGACAATAGCCCAAAAGAATATCGATAAATTCAAACAGCACATCGGGGTTGGCAAAGTTGACATCTATTTGGTCGCGGCTGAAGGTCGTCCACACATAATGATCGCCTTTTGTGGTCGTGAATTTACTCAGGAGAGGACTACTACGAGGTCGTACCACCAGTTGGAGATCGGTGTCGGGGGGCACGGTAATGAAATAGTCACAACCGGGTTTTTCTTGGGCGAGGAATTGCTGGAACCATTCAGATTCGCTTGAAACATGGTTAATGACAAGATCGGCCATGACTTCAAAGTTTTGGGCGATCGCTTCAATATCCTCCCAAGTCCCCAGGTGTGGGTTCACTTGACGGTAATCAATCACCGCAAAACCATCATCGGAGCTGTAGGGAAAAAATGGCAAAAGATGCACTCCACTGATTACTCCCTGGAGTCGCTCTTGCAAAAATAAAAGAAGAGTTTGGAGCGGTTTGAGGGGATTTTGCCCCTTTTCCTGACGCAAACTATCGCCGTAGGTAATCATCAGAATTGTTGCTTGATCCCACAGGGGGAGTTGCTCCAACGTCTGTGCCAAATGGGTTTCGAGCACCTTTTCGAGACGCCCAACCAAAGCGGCAGGATGATGGTCAGGGTACAAGGTCACGAAAAAATCATTAAGGCGATCGCCAAGCCCGGCAATTTGGGTAATCGTCATAAAAAAACACCACAAACACTTTTTTTAAGTTCACAGATCGGGGATGACTTCCCCGCTCAACAATGCCCCAGAAGAGAGGGATCTATCCCACTACAGATTGAGCAGACTCCTTTGCAGAAACCTTACGAATCTATTTCCCAGGTATTTGCTTCAGAATGGAAAAACGACTGATTCACCTTTTAGGAAAGCCATTGAAGTTATCGTGATTCCAAATAAACCTCAGCCTATCAATAAATTCAGCTGACATTGTCATGATTTTTACGTCGTTTTAGATACGGCCAACTAAAAAAAATCAGGTTAACTTAAACGTAAATTCTAATATCTTCTCTTTGTTTAGGTGACTAGTAATGGACTTTTGCCAAGAATTCATCACCACTATCCATGATCTCAATGCCGATCTGGATTACCTCGAAAAACGCCTGATGAATCTTCGTGAAACTTGCCCCATGGCGTTACTGATTCCCTCCCTCTACGAAGAACTGCAACGGCCAGCTCTCACTGCGATCAAAGAACAGCTCAAAGGCTGCGCCTATCTCCAGGAAATCAACATCTGCCTCTATGCTGAAACCCTCGCGCAATATCACCATGCCGTTGCTTTTTTTGGTGAGCTTCCCCAGAAGGTAAATGTCATTTGGAGTAATGGTGCCCGGATTCGGAGCATCCTCGAAAAGCTCGCCCAGCAAAATCTCAATTTGCTCGATTATCAGGGTAAGGGTTGGGCTGTCTGGTTGGGCTTGGGGCTCTCTTCGCTCAAGGCGCGGGCGATCGCCCTCCACGATGCCGACATTGTTACCTTTGAGCGCTCCCTAGTGGCAAAGCTTTTTTATCCCATTGCAGAGCCTGAATTTGGCATTGCCTACAACAAAGCCTATTACACCCGCCTGGGCCTCGAAAATCGTGCGATGAATGGGCGGGTAGTGCGGTTATTCGTTGCCCCGCTGTTGGCCACTCTCGAAGATGTCCTCGGTCGCAATGCCTACCTTCATTACCTCAAATCCTACCGTTATCCCCTGGCAGGGGAATTTGCCATGACCGCTGATCTCGCCCTCAATCTGCGGGTTCCCTGTGATTGGGGCATTGAGGTGGGGCTGTTGGCCGAAGTGTACCGTAATGTGGCCCCGAAGCGCGTCGCCCAAGTAGATCTAGGCTTTTTCGACCACAAACATAAAGAAGTGGGTAATAATCCCCAAGAGGGACTCCAGAAAATGTGCACAGAGATTTTGTCCTCAATCCTGCGTACCCTCACAGAAACAGAATCGGTGGTGTTTTCAGAAGGGCACCAGATTGCCCTCCAGGTGAAGTTTCGTCGTTTGGCCCAGGATATGATCCGGCAATATTTTGTGGATGCGACCTGTAACGGAATTCCCTACGATCGCCACCGCGAAGAAATGACCGTCGAGAGTTTTGAAAAAGTGATCCCCCTGGCCTTTGACCGCTATATCCATGAACCAGCGGTGTATCGCATTCCGGATTGGACAAGGGCTTTGGCTGTCGTGCCAGATCTGAGGGAACAGTTGATGGCGGCGGTGGCAGCGGATATGGCAGAGGCACAACGAGAAGTCGTTATGCAACACCCTGAATTACCATCCCTAGAAGTGGTGTAAAAGAACGGGCGATCGCCTGTTTTCTTGATTTTGAAAGTCACGGCGCGCGGGGAATGATGCCGATGGCCGCCACAATCGATACAATCTTTAAACACAGTTGTTGCCCCACTTCCCCATGTTGCGTGAATTTTTGCCGTTTACCTTCAGTCTTGAAGCCAGCACAATCGCCGGCGCTTGCCTCTGGGCCTTTGCCCTGTACATCGGCGTTGCCCCCCTGCGAGAAACAATTTTGAATGGTTTAGAACAGTGGATGAACTGGGCAGAGCGATCGCTTTATTTTTCCGAAGAAGAATATGAAAAAGATAAAGAGATCCGCGAATCAAAAAGCGCTTTTTCTGCCTCTCTCTTGAGCATTGTGCCCTTTCTCATTTTTGGGGCAGGTTGCAACTTCGGGGTGGAATGGGGCCTAGGCCACAGTTGGGCAATTAGTCTAGGAGTAATGGCCTGTGCAGGCTGCGGGGTCTATGAACTAGGTCGTTTAGACGGGGCACAGAGCAATGAAGAAGAATAATGCATTTAACCTAATTCGTCTTAAGCAGTTCTGGGCTTTCTTGGTGGCGATCGCCCTGACGATCACGCTACCTGCTGTCCTTACTGCCTGTAATCCCCAATCAACAAGTGCCTTGGGCGTTGATGATAACCAAATTGTAATCAGCGTCCTCAGTGACCCAAAAACCTTCAATCCGGCCCTGTCCGCCGAATCTCCCAGTATTTTTGGCCTCACCTATGAAGGTTTAGTCTCGGAAAATCCGGTCACCGGGGAAACGGAACCGCGCCTGGCTGAATCCTGGGAATTTTCCGACGACCAATTAAGCATTACCTTTACCCTCCGGGAAAATCTTAAATGGTCTGATGGGGCGCCCCTCACCGCTGATGATGTGGTGTTTAGCTATAACCAGGTCTACCTCAACGATAAAATTCCCACCAATTCCCGCGATGGCCTCCGGGTGGGCATCGAAGGCACATTGCCCACTGTCGAGAAATTAGGCGATCGCCAAGTGAAATTCACCATCACCGAGCCCTTTGCCCCATTTCTCAACAACACTGGTCTGAGTATTTTGCCAGAACATGTCCTCCAAGACCGCATTGACCAGACCGATAGCGAAGGCAATCCCCTTTTCCTCGGGACTTGGGGCGTGAGTACTCCCCCCAGGGAATTAGTTTCCAATGGCCCCTATCTCCTGAAAAACTATGCCGTGGGCCAGCGGCTGATTTTTGAACCCAATCCCTATTATTGGAGAGCGCCCCAGCCCTACATTGAGCAAGTGGTCTGGCAAATCGTTCCCAACACTGACACCACTTTGCTGCAATTCCGCTCTGGGGATTTAGATGTCACTGGGGTTAGTCCTGAATATTTTTCCCTCCTCAAGCGGGAGGAAGAACGGGGCCAATTTAGCATTTACAACGGCGGCCCAGATTATGGCACCACAT
This sequence comes from Picosynechococcus sp. NKBG15041c, assembly GCF_055380235.1. Taxonomy (NCBI): domain Bacteria; kingdom Bacillati; phylum Cyanobacteriota; class Cyanophyceae; order Chroococcales; family Geminocystaceae; genus Picosynechococcus; species Picosynechococcus sp. NKBG15041c. Next base: position 1,993,326 of record NZ_AP040363.1, on the reverse strand, counting down.
TTATTTCTTTCAATCTCAATACAGGTCAGCGGGATGGTCGCCCCCTGGTAGACCCGATCAAATCGAAGTGGTTTAACAACGTAAAATTTCGTCAGGCCGTCGCCCAGGCGATCGATCGCCAACGGATGGTCAACAACATTTATCGGGGCTTGGGGGAAGTACAACATTCACCGATTTCGGTGCAGTCTCCTTTCTATAACGACCAAGTGAGAGTCTATGATTACGACCTAGATGAAGCCAGACGTCTGTTAGCTGAAGCGGGTTTTTCTTACAATACCGAAGGGCGGCTGGTGGATGAAGAAAATAACCCAGTGCGCTTTTCGTTCATCACCAATGCCGGGAATAAAATCCGGGAAGCGATGGCTACCCAAATCGAACAGGATCTCGAAGCCCTGGGGATGCAGATAGATTACAGCCCGATCAGTTTCAATATCCTCGTAGATAAGCTCAGTAATTCCCTCGATTGGGACTGCTTCTTGCTGGGTTTGACCGGGGGTAACGAACCCAATGGTGGTGCGAATGTCTGGTTCCCCGAAGGAAATTTGCATATGTTTAACCAAACAGCTCGGGCGGGCTCTACCCCCCTCACGGATCGGGTGGTTAATGATTGGGAACAGGAGATTGCGGACCTCTACATCCAAGCTGCCCAGGAACTGGATTTTGACCGCCGTAAAGCCCTCTATGATCGCACCCAGGATCTGGCGGCGGAACATTTGCCTTTCATCTATCTGGTGAATAATTATTCCCTGGCGGCGGTTCGTAACAAGATCGAGGGCGTCGAGCATTCGGCCCTGGGGGGCGCCCTCTGGAACATTGAAGATTTGACCATTTCTGCTGAATTTAAGGAGTAACACCCAATGACAACCCTCACCATGCAACAGGTTACGGACGCACTTAAAGGGGCGATCGCCGCCCATAAAGCCGCCGTCGACTACCTCGAAATCCGCGTCCAACAGAGTGAATCCACTAGCCTCGCCTTCCGGGGCGCCCAGTTTGATGGCAGTAACCGCAGTTTTGCCCTCGCTGGGGGGATCCGGGCCTGCCACCAGGGGGGCTGGAGTTTTGTCACCTTTAACGGCCTGGAAGAATTAGGCGATCGCGTCGCCGATGCCGTTTCCCAAGCGAAATTAGTGGGGAAAGAATCCACCCAATTAGCTCCCAGCGGGGCGATTGAAGACTATGTACCCGTCGAGATCAAAACTGACCCCCGCACCATTTCCCTCAAGGAAAAGCGGGATCTACTGGCAAAATACAATCAGATTTTGCTGGACTATGACCCCCGGATCCAGACGACCATGGCTAGTATCAGTGATAGTTTTGTCACCACCTATTTTGTTAACTCCAACGGCAGTTGCATTATCCAAGAGCGCCTCGATGTGAATGGTCGATTCGGGGCGATCGCCCGGGGTGAAAACGGGGTCGTGCGCCAGGGGTTTGAATCCCTCAATTCCCGCTGTGACTTTGATGTGTTGCTCGGCATCGAAGACCGGGTCAAAGGAGCTGCCGAACGGGCAATCCGTCAACTGGAAGCCAAACCCGTCAAAGGAGGCCAATACACCGTCGTGCTGGATCCCTACCTGGCTGGGGTGTTTATCCACGAAGCCTTTGGCCACCTCTCGGAGGCAGATTTTGTCTACGAAAACCCGAAGATGCAAGAGCTGCTGACCATCGGCAAACCCCTAGGCATTTCCCAACTAAACGTGATCGATGATGCCACCCTGCCCGATCTGCCCGGCACGATGAAATACGACGATGAAGGGGTTCCGGGTCAGCGTAAATATCTGATCAAAGACGGCGTGCTCACCCAGCGACTCCACTCCCGAGAAACGGCGGGCAAAATGCAGGAAGCTCCCACTGGTAATGCCCGCGCTCTACAAGCTTCTTATCCGCCCCTGGTGCGGATGACTAATACGGCGATCGAACCCGGTGACACTCCTTTTGAAGCCATGATCCAAGACATCAAGGAAGGGGTTTACGCAGTGCGGATGATCGGTGGCCAGACCAATGGGGAAATGTTCACCTTTGCGGCAGCGGAAGGTTACATGATTCGCGATGGCAAAATTGCTGAACCTGTAAGCGATGTCACCTTGTCCGGGAATGTCTTCCAAACGTTGAAAGATATTGAGGCGATCGGTGATGACACCCTCTACACCAATGGCGGCTGCGGTAAAGGAGGCCAAGGTGGTTTACCGGTGAGTGTGGGTGGCCCGCACCTCCGCATCAAAAATGTCGTTGTCGGTGGCCGCTAGGTCAAATAGGGTCACCATGGCTTGGCTATTTGACTATCTAGTGACAGGTGCTCAAATAGCCAAGCATTCGCCCGATGACAAAACAGTGCAGAACTCAGGAATTCAGATTTAGTCTGGTGGGTTAAACTGCCAGCCGGCGATCGCCAAACAGATCCAACCCACTATAAAAGCCGCTCCACCAAGAGGAGTGATCACCCCCAGAATTTTCACCCCACTTAAACTCAAGGCATAGAGGCTACCAGAAAAAAGCACAATGCCGATAACAAAGGCAATCCCCGCCCCATTGAGCCAACTCTGGGGCAATGACCCCTGGACAGAAAAGAAACCCACTAACAGCAGGGCGATCGCCTGGTACATCTGATATTTTGCGGCAGTTTCCCAAATGGCGATCGCTTGGGGGTCGAGACTGTTCCTGAGGCCGTGGCTCCCAAAGGCGCCAGCCGCGACAGCTAAACCAGCCAGGAGGGGCGCAATAACCAGAAAAAAACGAGTCATCATGATTGATTTGTCTCGGACATTAATCAGAATAGTTCTTAAATAGGATAGTCTTTTATATAGGATTTGTTAGCAGATAGTCCCAGAGCTTAATTAGAAGTGTTAAGATCCTTAAAAGGCCCTTAATCTATGCCTGTTGCCTGAAAATAAGCTAAAGAAAAGCTTAAAAGTTTTCATCTATACCCACTTTGCCGTAGGTAGACCTTGATTTATTCTCGGTCAATTCGCAAAAATAGCCCCCATAAACGACCTATTCTTCTGTTTCCCGAAGCCATGCCCCAAGCCCACACCGCCACTAATATTCGTAACACCATGAAACAAGAAGGGTTGCGCATCACACCCCAGCGGTTTGCGGTGTATGCTAACCTACTTGGCCGGGCAGACCATCCCACGGTGGAACAGATTCTCGAAGATGTGAATGCAGATTTACCGATCGCCTCGAAAGCCAGCATTTATAGCGCCCTAACTGTATTACGAGAAGTTAACCTAGTACGCGAAGTGCTCCTTGATGAGGGAGTGACCCGTTATGACGCGAACGTTAACCCCCACCACCATTTTGTTTGCCGGGGCTGTGGCGCCATCCAAGACCTCCCTTGGCAAGCCTTTAGCTGCTTTGATTTGAGTCAATTTTCTGCTGAGGTGACGGCGGAAAGTTATGAAGTCACGGTCAAGGGCCTATGTGCTGGCTGTCGCGCTTAGTCTGAAAATATGCTTTGGTTAACTTTTCCAAGTCATTCAACAATTTTTAGACAATAATTTACGCATAAAAGCTGGTATTGAGTGATTGCGCCCAAGGGATTTATCAATGCTTGGGCTTGGCGATCGCCAAATCGGGTATTTTGGAATCTAGACTGGAATTGTTAAGGAAGGATTTTTTTGCGTGAAACTTTTTGTGTATCACACGCCTGAGGCGACCCCACCAGATCAGCTTCCCGATTGCGCTGTGGTCATCGACGTGCTCCGGGCAACGACGACCATTGCCACGGCTCTCCACGCTGGAGCAGAAGCAGTACAAGCCTTTTCTGATCTTGAGGCCCTGTTTCGTTTCAGCGAAACCTGGAGTCAGACCCCCTATCTCCGGGCAGGGGAGCGGGGCGGCAAACAAGTAGAAGGCTGTGACCTGGGAAATTCTCCCCTCAACTGCACCCCAGAGGTCGTTGCAGGTAAACGTCTCTTCTTAACGACCACCAATGGTACACGGGCCTTAAAGCGAGTTGAAAAAGCGCCGATTGTGATCACCGCTGCCCAGGTAAATCGTCAGAGTGTGGTCGATTTTTTAAAAAAAGAGCAGCCTGAAACTGTGTGGTTTGTTGGCTCCGGTTGGCAAGGAGACTATTCCCTCGAAGATACGGTCTGTGCCGGGGCGATCGCCAAAGCTCTTTGGGATGGCAGTAGCACCCAATTGGGGAACGATGAGGTGCTCGGGGCGATCGCCCTCCACCAGCAGTGGCACCAAGATCTATTCAGTCTCTTCAAATTAGCGAGCCACGGCCAGCGGCTTTTGGGGTTAGATAACGAAATCGATATCCATTATTGTGCCGAGAGCGATCGCCTTGCAGTCCTACCGATCCAAACCGAACCCGGTGTGCTCAAAGCCTACCAGGGATAAAAATCAAAATCGTTATTTATGGCATAAAAAAGGGGTTCTGAAGGAACCCCTTTTTTACTGTAAACGTTAACTTAAGCAAAATTACTTATAAAGCTCAGTCGACAGACGGAAAGCCAAGACTCCGGGGATGAGGGCAATGGCGAGGGCGACGAGCACTTGGGTATCAGAAATTCCCATAACAGTTGAAAACTCCAAATATAAACTGAGATTTATCCCTTAATTTGCGATATTGTCTCCGCTTTCCCCAAGGTTTTGTAACAAGACGCAACATATTGATGTTTTCCGGAGCCTGTAAAGACAATCACCCCCTTGAGATTGCTCCCTGTGGCGATCCATTGCAGTTTCTGTCGTTGTCTCTACAGTTTGTTTACAATGAGCTAATGGTGATCCGTTACCGCCGTAGCTGAATGATGGGCGGTCTTTTTTGTCTTGGCTTGTTTTTGAAAAGTTTACCGTGTGAATGTCTTCCATGTTTGAGCAAATCCTTCATCCCCAGTTGCATCTCAGTTTAGAGACCTCCCTTGTTCTTATAATTCTAGTGGCCTTAGAAGCAGTGCTTTCGGCGGACAATGCCATTGCCCTGGCGGCGATCGCCCAAGGCCTAGCCAACCCAGAACAACAGCGCAGAGCGCTTAACATTGGTTTAATCGCCGCCTATATTCTCAGAATTACACTCATTTTTACTGCAACTTGGATCATTCACTTCTGGCAAGTGGAGCTCCTGGGGGCACTCTATCTCCTATGGTTAGTGTTTCGCTATTTCACCTCTGGTGAAGATGATAAAAATCATCACCATAGCTTAGAGTTCAAATCTCTCTGGCAAGCGATTCCGATGATTGCGGTGACAGATCTCGCCTTTTCCCTCGATAGCGTCACAACGGCAATCGCCGTCGCCGATGACATTTGGCTCATTGTCATTGGGGGAACAATCGGCGTGATTACTCTCCGGTTTTTGGCCGGACTTTTTATCCGCTGGCTTGATGAGTTTACAAATCTTGAAGATGCTGGCTTCGTCACGGTGGGCTTTGTGGGCGTCCGTTTACTGCTGAAGGCAGTCTACCCCAGCTTCGTGATGCCTGAGTGGCTCATGATTACGGCGATCGCCGCTATGTTTATCTGGGGCTTTTCTAAGCGCAATCCTGATTATATTCCCCAGAAAGAATCCCCTTCCCCCTAAAGCTTCTCCGTTCTCGCTTAGACTTACCGTAGGGCACTGCGGTAAGTTTTTAGTTTTTATCAACTTTACATTTATTAAAAAAAACTTAATAAAACTCTAATTTTTTGGTAAGATAAATTCATAAATAAAATTTAAACAACAGCCACTTTCCTGACGTTGTGGGGCCTACGCCCTATTTCAGCTGAGCCACAAGCTCCTATCATTTCCTTAACTGGACAACTCATCTTTCCCTAGACCCTGATTTGACTGAAGTTTAGGGAAAAACTTTTAGTTCATTACTTAATTTTCATCCCTTTCAGCCGAGTTGACCTATGAAAACTGCCAAGCATTCTGCCGATCCTGTCCGCACTTATCTCAAAGAAATTGGGCGAGTTCCCCTGCTGACCCATGAGGAAGAGGTGCTCTACGCTCGCCGCGTCCAAAAAATGGTTAGCCTAGAAAATCTCAAAGCTGAGTTGGTCCAGCAACGGGAACAGGAACTCAGCTTGAAGGAATGGGCGGCGGCCGCGAATTTATCTCCAGGTGAGCTCAAAAAACAGCTCCTTCTGGGGAAACGGGCCAAACAGAAGATGGTCGAGGCAAATCTCCGATTGGTGGTTTCCGTCGCTAAAAAATACATCAAGCGCAATATGGATCTCTTGGATTTGATCCAAGAGGGCACGATTGGGATGCAACGGGGGGTAGAGAAGTTTGATCCGACCAAGGGTTATCGTTTTTCGACCTATGCTTACTGGTGGATTCGACAGGCGATTACCCGGGCGATCGCCGAAAAAAGCCGGACAATCCGGTTACCAATCCACATCACCGAAAAGCTCAATAAAATTAAAAAGGCCCAGCGTCAACTTGCCCAGGCCAATGGTCGCTCTGCATCTGTCCCCGAACTAGCCGAAGAATTGGGACTCACCGCTAAGCAGGTTAGAGATTACCTCGAAAAATCACGTCAACCCCTTTCCCTAGATTTGCGGGTAGGAGACAACAATGACACCGAACTCATCGAACTGCTAGAAGATGACGGTCTCACTCCCGATGATTATGCCACCCATGCAGCCCTAAAAAGAGACCTAGAACGGATGTTGAATGAGCTCACGTCCCAACAACAGGAGGTTTTGACCTTGCGTTTCGGCCTTCGGGATGGTCAACCCTATACCCTGGCAAAAATTGGCGAACATCTGAGCATCAGTCGTGAGCGTGTCCGTCAGATTGAACGGGAAGCCTTAGCGAAACTCCGTAAGCGCAAAGCAGAGATGGGCGAGTATCTTGCCAGCTAGTTTCAGGAAGCGACAGTCCTACAGGCGATCGCCTAAGGTCTTTTATATTACCTATCCCCCTGCTCTAGCCCATAAAGCAGGGGGATTTTTTCTGTTGGGAAAGCCAACCGCATCTGCTACTGCCTTGACAACTACATAAAAGCAACGCAGTTAGAGCAGGAAAGTACCATGAACAGCACAATTTTCTTCCGTCAACACTCCCTAAAACTAGCCATTGGGTTTGCTGTATTTGGTTTTTTATGCTGGCTCTATTGTCTCTCTCCCCTAACAGTAGACTTTAACTCTCTACAAAAAATCATGATCTATCTGGGTCTAGAAATTCTCTATGATCTATTGCGTCACTGGTGTCTCAAGCTAGTAAGAAGTGCTGGCGATCGCCTCCGTCGTACTTCTCCATTCGTCAACGACTGTTTTACCCTGGTATCTACATTTCAAGCCCACTGTCAACAGATTGATTTCCGCCTTATCCCTCTATCTTTAGTCGTAAAAAATATCCACGCAAGCCGTGTATTTTCCTGAGATTCACGGTAATCTTTTAGCAAATCATCCCGTTTATATACATATTAGAAATAATATTTTCTCAGGCAAAACAAGTACTAGACTTAAAGTCAAATCATAAAGTTCCCTGCTTCTAAAATAAATTGAATTTCCCAAAAAATACCTGTCAAAATACAAAATCCTTGCTACAGTGAATACGGTTGTAAATTTCGCTTTACAAAACAGAGCGAAATTTAACCATTCTATTGTTCGCTTACTTTCAGGAAACACTTATGCGTTTTACAAAAACTCTTGCCCTAACCCTCGCTTTGGGTAGTGCTATCGGCTTCGGCACTGTTGCCCAAGCCGGAGGACATGGAGAACAAACTAAGCCCTATGGCGACCAAAAAAAGCCTGCTGCTGAAATGCCCGCTACTGAAATGCCTGCTGCCGAAACAGAGGTAGAAACAGAAGCTGAAGCAGCCATGACTGCCCCCACCATTGTTGACATTGCCGCCAGTAATGAAGCTTTTTCGACCCTCGTTGCAGCTGTTTCCGCCGCAGACCTCGCTGAGGTTTTAGCCGGAGAAGGCCCTTTCACCGTTTTTGCCCCCACCAATGACGCTTTCGCTGCTCTGCCTGATGGTGTGCTAGAGAGCCTCTTACTTCCTGAAAACAAAGATCTTCTTACCCAGATCCTCACCTACCACGTTGTAAGTGGTAATGTCATGTCCAGTGACCTGACCGAAGGTGCCGTAGAAACCGTTGAAGGGAGTGACATCTTGGTAGGCCTCGAAGATGATGGCGTCCAAATCAACCAAGCTAATGTGCTGATGGCTGACATCGAAGCTAGCAATGGTGTCATTCACGTAATTGACTCTGTCATTCTTCCCCCTGCACTACTGGCTGAAGCTGAAATTGAAGCCGAGACAGAAGTCGGTGTTGAAGCTGAAATGGAAACAGAGGAAGAAACAGCAGTAGGAGCAGATGTCGAAGCTGAAGTAGATATCGAGGCAGCTCTCTAGAACTGATCACCGCGTTGTCGAAACTGCTACTTCAGCAAAATTTCTGATTTAAAATGCCTCAGAATTCAGAATAGTTTGCTTGATGTATCGCTTTTTCTAAATATTTAGGCCATTATGAGGCTACATCCTGGAGATGTGGCCTTTTTATTTTTCAAAGTTTCTGGAACTGTAAATGCCTGGGAGCAGTCGAATGCATCGACGTTAGATGTCGATTTTAAGGGAATAGGGTGAAAGGGATGAGGCCTCTCTTGATAGTCATGTATCGAAAATTACGATTTCATTCTTCTTTAAGCTTTATCGTTTCTTCATAAACTTCGTGTTTTATTAAAGATTCAATGAAGCTATGATTACTTGCATAGGGTAAATTTCTCATAAGTAACCTTGGTATCACCTTCAAGCAAGTTGTTCAAATATCTGGTTCCTTCATCGAGGATTGGGGAATAACCTCACAACTCTAAAATATTTTCTCCATTGATTATGGCGACTCCTGCTTCTCCGAAACGACGTTTTTTGGCTCTGGAATTGTCCCAGGCGATCGCCCGACGACAGCTAACAGTTGCCTATCAGCCCCAGGTCAACCTGGAGCGTGGTACGACGGTGGGCTTTGAGGCTCTTCTGCGCTGGCAACATTTCCAGTTGGGCTACGTGTCACCAGGCTTGTTTATTTCCATCGCTGAGGAGTCGGAGTTAATTCACGAGTTGGGTGATTGGATCCTCAAAGAAGCTATTCGCCAACTAAAACAATGGCAAACCCAATACCAACAGCCCTTTAAAATGGCAGTTAATATCTCCGTACGGCAACTGTTAGATCCTTGTTTTATTTTTCGGTTACAACATCTGTTGGTCGAACATCAGTTGGCAGCACATTTTTTGGAGTTAGAAATTACTGAGTCGATTTTGATTGAAAATTTTCAGACTCTGCATTCTACCCTCGAAGCGCTTCGTAATTTAGGAGTTCAGCTGGCGATCGATGATTTTGGGACTGGCTATTCTTCCTTACGATATCTCAAGCTTTTTCGTTGGGATGTTCTCAAGCTAGACCGCTCTTTTGTGAGTAATCTACACCTCGACCAGGTGAATGCGGTGATTACAAAAAATATGATTAATATGTCCCAGGAGCTTGGATTTAGGGTTGTTGCTGAGGGCATTGAACATCCAGAGGAGTTGGCGCAATTGAGGCAGTATGGCTGCGATGAAGTACAAGGCTATTTTTTATGCCATCCTCTCTCTGCGGGGCTTCTAGAAAGTCAATATTTTTTCGATCAGGGTTTCCGATTGGGGCCATTGACCCATTTTGTTGCTTAGGGTTGTCGATGCCGCGAAAATATGACTACGGTGGCAGGCGATCGCCCGATGATCGGTTCTATTAAAAAATATGTTTCAACAAGAAACATCCGAAAAATAGGTGGTTATGATGACGCTTCTTCAGATAATTGCGTCAAAATCCAAGCTACTCCTGCCAACAAGCTATCTGCCACATAATCAGGTTTCGCATGGTGCTGATGTTTGTTATCAAGCACCTTTTTACCAGAGTTCACCTGAATTAGTACGCCCCGTAAGCCTGCATTGTGCGCTAAATGAATGTCGCTCACCTTATCACTCAAGATAAAGCTATGTCGTAGATCAAGGTCATGGTTCCAGGCGGCGGCGACCAACATCCCTGTATTCGGTTTCCGCCAGGTTCCCCACTGGGTAGAGGCCGGACTCGGATAGGGGCAGTGGTATCGGGCATCAAAGTGAGCATCAGCTTCTTGCTCTAACAGATCACATAGTCTTATGGGCAGTGCTTCCCCATCATCTTGGACGGACTCCGCTTGATGGGAAAGTAAGCAGCAAAAAATTCCTTGTTCGTTGAGCGATCGCACCGCCGCCGCCGTCCCTGGAGACAGATCCAGGTCTTGGGGGGGGTTAATATGGCTCGCTCCAATGTTTAAAACACTGTCACAATCAAGGAAAACTGCTGGTTTAGCCACGCCAAATTTGCGCCAATACGTCTTTAGGTTGGATATCTGTGATTTGTCCGGTGGGAGACTGAATCCCAATCAAGTTGTCTTTGCCGGAGGGGAACAGCTTGTCTGCCTGGACTGGCCCAAGGAGAGCGATTGTGTAAGTGCCCACCGCAGCGGCCAAATGCAAAGGAGCGCTGTCAGTACAAACTAACAGATTTGCCCCGGCAATCATCGCTGCTGCTTTCCCAATATCTTCGGGGCGGGTTACCTTCAGAGTCGGATAAAGGGCAGTTAGTTCTGTCACCCAGGTCAAATCATCGGGGCCTTGGAGTAACACAATTGGCAGATTGGGCTGTTTGTTTTGAATATCGTCGATAATGGCCCGCCATTTTTCTAGGGGATAGACTTTCTTTAACCCTTTAACCTGGGATAGTTGACTCGCACCACCGTGGATGAGGATATAGCCCCCGGTTAAACCAAGGCGCTTTTGTTCTCCTTCCGCCCATTGAATATCAGGCTTAGGTACGGTAATGCTCGGCGGGGTACTCGGGGTTTGGATACCGAGGCCTTGGAGGAGGTCATGGTAGAAAGCGGCGGTGTACTGATTTTCGTTAGGGGGGACAGGGTTAGATATAAACCAAGATGTGGCGGTTTTGTAGCCGACGCGGGTGGGAATGCCATTTAACCAAAGCAGAAGACCCACCACCCAATTTTTATCAAGGGAGAGGGCGATTTCATATTCGCGGTCGCGAATTGTACCGAGAATATTGAGGTAGTCGGCAGGGCCATTGCGGTCTTTAAAGTCGAAGGTCAGCACTTCATGAACCTGGGGACAGACGCGATAGGCTGCCTTGGCACGGGGTTCAACCAGAACGTCAATCATTGCTTCGGGATAACGTTCCTTGAGACCAGCGAGGGTTGGGAAGAAGAGGACTTGATCGCCAATTCCTCCGGGAACGAGGGCTAGTATTCGCATCTTGGGGGTATAAATTACGTATCCAGCATCATTTTAGAAGAGAATAGGCGGAAACGTTTAGCAACTTAGGGAAAATCATGGTCCACTTGTTATTGCCCGCGGCGGGTGTCGGTAAACGAATGGGGGGCGATCGCAACAAACTCCTTTTGACCTTACGGGGGGAAGCGCTCTTGAGCTGGACTCTCCGGGCGGCGGCAGCGGCAACAACGGTGGAATGGATTGGTATTATGGGGCAGCCAGTGGATTTCCCGGAATTTAAGGCGATCTTGGCGCGTTTAAACTTAACCAAGCCGGTGCAATTGATTCAGGGGGGCGATACCCGTCAAGAATCGGTTTATAACGGCTTGCAAGCCCTCCCCCCGGAGGCGACTCGGGTGCTGATTCACGATGGTGCGAGATGTCTGGCGACTCCAGAATTGTTTGATCGCTGCGCCGTTAATTTGGCAACCTGCGATGGCTTAATTGCGGCAATACCGGTCAAAGACACCATTAAAGTGGTAAACCAAGAAGGCTTTGTGGCGGATACCCCAGAGCGCGATCGCCTCTGGGCCGCCCAAACCCCCCAGGGCTTTCAGGTTAATCGGCTCAAGGATTGTCACGAAAAAGGCAAGTCTCTCGGTTGGGCTGTAACGGATGATGCGGCTTTATTTGAGCGCTGTGGTCTCCCGGTGAAGATTGTCGAGGGGGAGGAAACGAATTTAAAAATTACAACCCCAGTCGATCTGGCGATCGCCGAATTTATTTTGCAACGGCGTACGGGGGCAAATCCCTAGAGGGAATAGGTTTCTGTACTTTTAAGACAAGGGGATTGGGTGTGGCGATGCCGCTGGGTACGATAGACCTGAATTAGGCGATCGATACCTTTAAAGCGCCCTTCCCCCATGGGGGTAAAAAGATCTTGATGGTGGCGAATAGCCTGGTAAGTGGCATCGGTGATCACACATTCCCCCGGTGGGCAAATGGTTTCGATCCGCGCGGCGAGGTTCACCGTCGCCCCTAGCACTGTGTAGTCTACCCGCTGGGTACTGCCCACATCCCCCACAAACGCTTTCCCACTGTTTACGGCGATCCGCAGTTGGATCGGTTGGGGCCAAATTTTCTGTAAATTGAGCTGCTCAAGGCGATTTAACATTCCCATGGCGGCGGCGATCGCCCGTTCTGCATGATCTACCTGAGGTTCCGGTGCCCCAAAAAAAGCCATGATGCAGTCGCCAATAAACTTATCGAGGGTTCCCCCTTGCCCGAAAACAGAATGGAGCATCTCCTCAAAAAAGACATTCAACAGATCGGCAATTTCACTGGGAGTTGATTGTTCGGCGATCGCCGTAAAACCCACAATATCTGCAAAAAGAATACTAATATCTGCTTCCTTTGGGGGGAGACGACCATTTTTTAAGGCGCCCACCGAGATTAACTGGTGTACCACCGCTGGGGAATGGTAACGCTCTAACTTTTGGCGGATTTGCGCTTGTTCTTGGAGCCGTCGCCCCAAAAGCCAGCGCTGCACACTGGCAGCCAAGAGATGGCCAATGGTAGAAAAAAAACTCAAATCATCCTCGGCCAGTGGCTCCGAGTCATCCAGTTTGAGATGGGCATCCCCATACAACACGCCGACCACCTTGGCTTGGTCCCACAAGGGCACAGCCAAAACCCCCCGGATTCCCTTCGCCAGAATACTATCTTCCCCGGCAAAACGCTGATCACTCTGGGCATCGACAGACTTAATGGCTAGCTTCTCTCGAAAGACTTTTTGGCATACCGATTGACTAATCCAAGCACTGGTACGAATCGCCGGATGGTTATCTGGGAGGTTTTGGGCAGCAGCACTGAGGAGTTCTAATTTGCCATTGCCCCGGACATCAATTAACAGGGCCAGCCGCTCTAAGCCTGGCAATTCTTGAAAGACAACCCCCCGGGTAAGACGAAAAATCGCTTCGATTGATTCAGCAGAACTGAGTTGTTTCGCAATATCTACCAATTCTTTGAGGCGGGCGATCGCCGTCTCGGTATGGGGCTGGTGACTAAGGCCCTCTTCCCCTTGTAACCACTGTTCCTTAAGCGCCTCTGCGCTCCGCAAAATCGTCCGCCCGTCCCCAGACTGCCCAAAATTAAGCTCCGTGGCATCCCCATTACCGAGGGTCACATCTTGAAAGGTAACGAGAATCGAAGTGACACCAAGGCGAATCAAATCTCCCTGGCGGATAGGCTGGGGGTCGCTGATGCGAACATGGTTGAGATAAGTGCCGTTGGTGCTCCCTAAATCTTCTAGGATCCAGGTTGTGCCGACCTGCTTGATGCGGGCGTGGTAGCGGGAAATTTGCGTCATTTGTAGCGTGAGACTACATTCTGGTAAGCGACCAATGACAAACTCTCCCTGATCGACCACCACGATGCGTTCTGGGTAACCCTCGGCTTGGATACGGAGCTGTAAGTCGGTCATGGCAGTCTCACTGGGGACAATTCACCCTAGAAAAAAAGGTTATGGGATTGTTTGGTGAACGCTGCGGCTTAGGTAAAACAAAGCATTATAGGGATACCAGCATACAATTCATCGGGATAGAATTTCAGCTTACATTCACCCCTGAGTGTAGCCCAAAGGGAGAATTTATCTACCAAAAGGTAGAGGCGATCGCAATAAACCTTCAAGGGCGAGCAGGGGGGGCAGGGACTTGGATCGGCACGGCGATCGCCGGTGGCAACAGAGCAGGGGGGAACGTGACAACAAAAGGCGTATTTTGAGCAGGTGTGCTGGCGATCGTCCCCTGAAATTCAAACGCCCAAATCACGGAACCATCGGCCTGGGGGATGCGCCGAAAGGCAGGTGACCAAGCAGAAGGAAGAGTTTCTGCCCAGGTCAAGACAATCCGGGTGGTACTGTCGGTAAATTGACCAATGCGCAATTGCTGAATCGGGCCAGTGTAGGTTTGGGTCAAGGTGGCAGTGGGCCAAGTGGTGTTGGTCAAATCGATAATGAGGCGGGGCGGGTCACTGAGACGAGAATATTGAGGAACCGCTACGGCGCTTGTCTGGAGACGGAGTTGCTGTTGTTGGGGGTCAAAATCCCAACTCTGGAGGGGAGGCAACTCAGCTGGAACATTGGCGATCGCCCTTGGCCCATGGCCCAGACTCAATCCCATGACTGCCACGAAAAAAACAGCCCCCCATCGCACCGCTAACCTAAAAGCCATTCCGATGCCCGCTCCCCCAGTTCTAGACGAATACTAATAGCCTTGCCGACCCGGGGACGCTCTGAGGTTTCTTCTAGGTAGGTTTGTACCTGTTGGCTAACCCCCCATTCACTGAGGTAAGTGGCGATCGCCTGGAGATGCTCCTCATATTGCGCTTCCGAGAGAGGAAAAGACACCTGTTCTAAATACTTCCACATCACCTGGAGATACCATTCCCCCTTGATTTGTCGGATCTGCACGTCGTAGGAACGTCCCCATTTTCGCCACAAAAGTTCCCGTAGGTCTGCACCACTGGTCATCAATTTATTCTCCTCCCCCTTGATTTCTCCGTGACCAAAAGCGTTGTCTCACTGGATCTGTAATAATTTATTTACAAGACTTTGTTAACCTTTTTAAAGGCTTTCCGGCAACCTACCCCAGGCTCAAGCTCAGGTAATAAGCCAGCTTTGCTCACCATCTAAATGGTATTCTTCGTAAGAAGTATTCTAGAAACGCTTACATAACTATACAAAAAGGCTCTGATTATGACGCAATTATCAGGTTCCTCCGATGTGCCAGATCTAGGTCGTCGCCAATTCCTGAACCTCCTCTGGGTAGGGACGGCGGCGGGAACAGCCCTCGGTGGTTTATATCCGATTATTAAATATTTTATTCCGCCCTCTAGTGGTGGCGCTGGTGGTGGCGTGATTGCCAAGGATGCCCTCGGTAATGACATCATCGTAAGCGACTATCTCCAAACTCATACTGCAGGCGATCGCTCCCTGGCCCAAGGCCTCAAGGGGGATCCCACCTATGTCGTGATTGAAGGGGATAACACCATTTCCAGCTATGGGATCAACGCCATCTGTACCCACCTGGGCTGTGTCGTGCCCTGGAACGCCGCTGAAAACAAATTTATGTGTCCTTGCCATGGTTCCCAGTATGACGACACTGGAAAGGTTGTCCGGGGCCCAGCACCCCTATCGCTCGCCCTCGTTCATGCGGATGTGACTGAGGATGACAAGATCTCCTTCACCGATTGGACAGAAACTGACTTCCGTACCGACGAAGCTCCCTGGTGGGCCTAGAAACTCCCCCTATGGGTTCATCCATTAGAGAAAACGCTTGTAAAAACTTACGATGAAAACTCCTGAACTAATGGCAATTTGGCAACGGCTGAAGACCGCCTGCCTCGTGGCGATCGCCACCTTTGGTTTATTTTTCGCCAGTGACGCCCTCTTTCCCCAGGCTGCTGCTGCCTACCCTTTCTGGGCCCAGCAGACCGCCCCTGAAACGCCCCGTGAGCCCACGGGACGAATTGTCTGCGCTAACTGTCACCTGGCAGCAAAGCCTGCAGAAGTAGAAATTCCCCAGTCTGTCCTTCCCGATCAGGTTTTTGAAGCCGTTGTGAAAATCCCCTATGATCACAGTCAGCAACAGGTGCTGGGCGATGGTTCTAAGGGTGGTCTCAATGTTGGTGCCGTACTGATGCTGCCCGATGGCTTCAAGATTGCTCCTGCAGAACGGCTTTCTGAAGAACTGAAGGAAAAAACCGAAGGTCTGTATTTCCAGCCCTATGCCCCCGATCAAGAAAACGTTGTGATCATCGGCCCCATCTCTGGTGACCAGTACGAAGAGATCGTTTTTCCCGTTCTTTCCCCCGATCCGAAGACTGATAAGAATGTCCACTACGGTAAATATGCGGTTCATTTGGGCGCAAACCGAGGCCGTGGTCAGGTTTATCCCACTGGTGACCTGAGCAACAACAATCAGTTTAAAGCTTCTGCCACTGGGACGATTAGTGCGATCGCCGCCAATGAAGCCGGTGGTTACAACGTGACAATCACCACCGCCGAAGGGGATGTGGTCAATGCGATTCCTGCTGGCCCCGAAGTGATTGTGTCCGAAGGCCAGGCGATCGCCGCCGGTGATGCCCTCACTAACAACCCCAATGTCGGTGGTTTTGGTCAAAAAGATACCGAAGTTGTCCTGCAAAATCCGGCCCGGATCTACGGCTATATGGCCTTCGTTGCCGGCATTATGCTCACCCAAATCTTCCTCGTTCTGAAGAAGAAGCAAGTAGAACGTGTTCAAGCCTCCGGTCAACTCAACTACTAAAAAGCGATTTATGCTTTTTGTGACTTTTTAACTAGCTTTAAATTTTTTGAGAAGGCAGACCCCTGGTCTGTCTTTTTTGGTGAGGACAGAGCCCCGGGACATCAAGAAATCCAGATATAGCTTTAGAAGTCAGGCCTAGGGCAATAACCCCAGTCATTGGCTAAACCTGTCAAACGAGCAGCATTCTCTCAATAAAACTTATCTTCAGAAAAATTTGCCCACAGTGAACATTTTTGGGAAAGATCAGTTAACCTAATAGCATCAAGTTTCTAAATAGCCCTTGACAAAGGTTGCATCTATCTAAGAGTAGACTTTTCTCTTGGTAATCCTGTGGGCGATCGCCACTAAACAACGGATTAGCCTAAGTACTAGTACAAAAATGTACCTAAGCCAATCAATTACTAGTGTGCAAAGTTCACCAGATTTTGCTATAACCATGTGGGCAATAAAAGACAAATTCACTAGAATGTCTAGAAATTTTGTCAAAGCTCTCTTCCCAGAGAAGCTGATCGCAGACTTTGACTAGGTTTAGAAAAGGAATCAAAACGCCTAACACTCACAGGAAAGTTCCCATCTACTAGTACAATCAAAACCCACCATTTTTTCTATCAGGGTTGGCCTTGGTAGGAGAATCGCGACTTCAATAGCATTCCCCTGTTTTTTAGAAGTCCCCCCTTGAATGTCCATTTAGTTGCTTTTTTAAACGAACAAGAGGAAATAGGCATGACCCAAGCGACGAATACCACCGTACTGGATCTCACCGAACTGGCGACCCGGAATGATGACGCTGACATTGATTACAGTGCCCTTGCAGAAGCAGAACTCGGTGAAGTCCAAGAAGGTGCCGACTACGTAGAATTAACCCTACCTACCAAAAAAAGTCGGAAAGCAAAAACCAGTCGTCGTAAGGAAACTGCTGCTAAAAAGAAGCCCTACACCGAAGACTCTATTCGGATTTATCTCCAGGAAATTGGCCGCATTCGTCTCCTCCGGGCTGAGGAAGAAATTGAGCTCGCCCGGAAAATTGCCGATCTGCTTGAACTTGAGCGGATGCGGGAACAGCTCACCGAACATGAATCCCGGGTGCCTACCGACAAAGAATGGGCTGAAGCAGCGGGGATGCCCCTCAAAGATTTCCGACGCCGCCTATTCCATGGCCGCCGTGCTAAGGACAAGATGGTGCAATCGAACCTCCGTCTAGTGGTATCGATCGCCAAAAAATATATGAACCGTGGCCTTTCGTTTCAGGATTTGATCCAAGAGGGTTCCCTTGGTCTGATCCGGGCCGCTGAAAAGTTTGACCACGAAAAAGGTTATAAATTCTCCACCTATGCCACCTGGTGGATTCGCCAGGCGATCACCCGGGCGATCGCCGACCAGTCCCGCACCATCCGCCTACCGGTGCACCTCTACGAAACCATTTCCCGCATCAAGAAAACCACCAAGATCCTCTCCCAAGAATTAGGCCGCAAACCCACCGAGGAAGAAATCGCTGAGCGCATGGAAATGACCATCGAAAAGCTGCGCTTTATCGCTAAATCTGCTCAGTTGCCCATCTCCCTCGAAACCCCCATTGGTAAAGAAGAAGATTCCCGTCTGGGTGACTTCATTGAAGCGGATGGCGAAACCCCCGAAGATCAAGTTTCTAAAAGCCTCCTGCGGGAAGATCTAGAGAACGTTTTAGATACCCTCAGTGCCCGGGAACGGGATGTTTTGCGCCTGCGTTATGGCCTAGACGATGGTCGGATGAAAACCCTCGAAGAAATCGGCCAAATCTTCAATGTGACCAGAGAACGAATCCGGCAAATCGAAGCAAAAGCCCTCCGTAAACTGCGTCACCCCAACCGCAATAGCATTCTCAAAGAATATATTCGTTAAGTTAACGGATAGCCTTTAGAAACAAAAGAAAGATCTGTGAAGTTCATAGGTCTTTCTTTTGTTTGGAAAATGTCCCACTTCGGGGAGACCTAAAGACTATTTAAGCGATTAATATTCACCGACTAGGGTAACAATGCCATAGCGTTCTGGGGATAGATATTGGCGTGCTAAACGCTGTAGGTCTTGGGGCGTAAAAGAGGCAACAATTTGGGGATAAAGATAGGCATATTCCAGATTGCCGAGGGTTTGATAATAGCCGTAAAGTCCGGCCAACTGGCTGGCTGTTTCGGTAGAAAAAATATGGTCATTGCAGAGCACCCTTTGGGCCCGTATGACTTCACTTTCACTAATGTATTGGGTCTGGAGATCGGCGAGGCGATCGCCAATAATCAGTTCTACATCCCCCAAATACTCTGCATCAAGCCAAGCCTGTATCGTAAATAAACTAGAATCGCGCTGCAGTGAAAAGCCACTGCTGATGTCCATCACCCATTGACGTTTTTCCCGTAGCTCTTGCACAAGCCAAGCGGAGGCCGTCCCCGCTAAAATCACCGACAGCAAATCTAAACCCACAGCATCGGTAAATTGCTCTACCCCCGTTGCGAGCCAACCCATCACCAGACGCGCCATCTGCACATCGGGAACCTGCAGTTCACTGCGACGGATATCAATGAGTGGGGGCTCTGCTTCCATGGCGAAAGGAGGACATTCCGAGGGCACTTGGAAGTGACTAAAGGTTTCCTGTACCAGGTTTAAGGCTTGGTCGGCAGGGATATTCCCAACGATACCAACGGTTAAATTTTGGGGTTGGTAATGGGTGCGATGGAAACACCGCATTTGGTTGGGGGTATAGCCGCACAGTTGGTCAGCTTCCCCGAGAATCGATCGCCCATAGGGATGACTTTGGTAAAGGAGGCGGTTTAATTCTTGGAAGGTGAGCCAATCGGGGTCATCGTGGCTGATGCTAATCTCTTCAAGGACGACCTGGCGTTCTCGAATAAATTCTTCGTCGGGAATAGTGGCATTCAGCAAAATATCACTGAGATAAGGCAGGGTTTCGGGGAGGCGATCGCCGGCAGTACTGAGATAAAAATGGGCATAGTCATAACTAGTGGCCGCATTACTCACGCCGCCACAGGTTTCGACAATTTGATCAAATTCCCCAGGGCGTACTTGAGAGGAACCCTTAAAGACCATATGTTCTAAAAAATGCGCCATCCCTTCCCATTCTGTCGGTTCGGCGATCGCCCCGGCTTTCACCCACACATCCGTCACCACCACCGGAGCCCCAGGCAAATATTGGTGAATCACTTGGAGGCCGTTGGGAAACGTAAATGATTTCGCTGGATCAGGCTCGGAGGAGTAGGGCAAGAGAAAGTACCAGGACTGAAACTTGCCTTCATGATAACCTTTCCTTTCCGGCTACTTAAACGAACTTAACCTAAGAAACATGAGGGCGATCGCCCGGGCAAGCTGAATCATTATCCCGAGATCTTGGCGTATCTTCTACCCAAATACTTTTGCTCACAGGCTTAGTTAAGCAGAGATTATAAATGATAAACAATATTTATATTGTTGTAGTATTTTAATTCTTGAAGCTTATCTTTAGACTGTAGAAGAACAAGGTTATTGTTATTCCAAAAAATATTCGCCATGCTTCTTTTCCCACGCCAACAAGCTTCAAAAAGCCCCACAGAAAAACTTGCCTCCCCGGCGGCAATCGCTTTTGACCTACTCCGACCCCTCCGTCAATGGCTCAATCATTTGGAGATTGTCGATGTTGACCAGGCGCGGATGATTTGCCAGCTTGTACCAGCCCAGTGTCCCTTCGCCCAGGAAATTTCTTTAACGGGTCTGATTCACTTTAAAATTCCACCCCTTTGTAAACTCAATCCCCTCTATGAAGAAGTGGTGGCCTTGAGATTTAAAGCCCTTTGTTACCTCGCTGAAAACTCTCCGAGTGAAGTCTGCCGTTATTGTTGATCCTTGTCACATGACCAAGATTTCCTCCGGTGATCAAGCCATATTGTTTCCCCTAGCTGAGTTTTTTCGATGAAAACCCCTCAAACTCTACCTCTGCCTTGGTATCGCTGGCTCAATAGCACCTATGTTGTGCGGTTGTTAGAAACGATTCAAGATCTGATTGTCATTAGTCTGTGTATTGGGCTGTTTAGCTTTATGGTTTTGCAATTGCGGGAGATGGTGCTTTCGTTGTTGCCCCCCTTGCAATTTCAAACGGTGACCTCCGATATTCTTTTTCTCCTGATCCTGGTCGAGCTGTTTCGCTTATTGATTATCTATCTGCAAGAACATCGGGTTTCGATTGGCGTGGCGGTTGAGGTATCAATTGTTTCTGTACTTAGGGAAATTATTGTGCGTGGTGTGTTGGAAACGCCCTGGACACAGGTTTTAGTTGCTTGCATTTTTCTTTTGGTGTTGGGGACGCTACTGGTAATCCGAGTTTGGCTGCCGCCTACTTTTGACGGCATTGATCCAGAGCAGACTGTTTCTCTGCGCCACCGTTCGCGGCGGCATTCCCAAGATCAAGAGGATCACGCCCTAGTCCCCTAGACAATTGCTGATCGATTGGGCTTTCATAATGGCCATGTGAAACGAAGTGGCTCGGTAGTACTGGGTTTAGCTAGCACCAAGGTGCTTTCAGGA
Source organism: Picosynechococcus sp. NKBG15041c (assembly GCF_055380235.1). NCBI lineage: Bacteria > Bacillati > Cyanobacteriota > Cyanophyceae > Chroococcales > Geminocystaceae > Picosynechococcus > Picosynechococcus sp. NKBG15041c. The sequence goes on along the minus strand of NZ_AP040363.1, from coordinate 1,972,274 downwards.
TAGAGGCGATCGCCTTTTAGTTTTTAATCTTTGGCCTTTAGAGCCCAGTTGCGGGTCAGGATCATCCGAGGGTGAATGATTTTGTGATGTTTGATGAGGTATTTGATCATGTATTCGCAAACCCCGGCCACGGTCTTATGTAAATTTGTTTCGCTGAGTTCCCGCAATTTTCGGAGCTTCTTTTCGTCGCCACGACCCGGTTCTAGGGCATCAGCCACAAAGATAATACAACTTAATAGATCCATGCCCGGCCGCCCCAAAGTATGGTTGGCGATCGCCTGGAGAATCACCTCATCTTTTACCCCAAATTCCTGCCGCGCCACAAACGCACTCACATCAGCATGAAGTAAATGGGGGATTTTTTCGCAAATAGGGTCAATGTCTAAATCATGTTCCTGGGCCATGTGCAGCAATTGTTGGGGCGGGAAAAATTTAGCTAAGTCGTGTAATAAACCGGCTTGGGCCGCCTGACCCGGGTCAACACCATAGCGGAGTGCTAAAGTCTGGGCAAACTGTTCAACCCCAAGGATATGGTGCAAACGATGGGGCGACACATGGTTTTCTAGCCAGGTAATCACTCGAGCGCGATCAAGAGCCATTCCCATAACTATTCCTCACAAAACATCAAGGTTTTTGTACAAAACCCTCTTAATCTCCCCGATGGAAACGAGAACGAAAGGAGTTTCATAGGTGATAATCCTAATGAAGAATACAACTTATGACCGGATATTGGGATTTTGAGCACTGCCACCCCCGTTAATCACCGCACCATTCGCCCCATTTCAACCTATGCCCTCCACGGTGTGGCCTTCTATGACGGCTATATCTGGGCAATCGAAAATATTAATGGCTATCTCCTGCGGATCAATCCCCAGACTGATGCCACCGAAATTATGAATCCCAAAACCTGGTCCGGGTTTATCGGCGCTACAAGTCTCGCAATCCAAAATGACACCCTGTGGTTTACCAGTGGCGATCGCCTCTACAGATGCTCTATCACCGATGGTCAATGGCAGCCCGAACTGATCATCCGCTTTGCCGATACCGTCAACGGGGTGGCAATTTCCGGCAACAGCCTCTACATTTCTTGTCAGAAACAAGGCGAAATTTTTATCTACGACGCCGTTAGTCGCCAATCTATCACCAGTCTCTATGCGCCCGGCATCGGCATCGAAAACTTAGTGATTCGCGGCGAAGAACTCTGGGTTTCCGACAGCCTCGAACAAACTGTCTATTGCCTTGAGCGGGCCACTGGCGAAGTAAAATTCACCCTCCTCACTCCCTTTGAATCTCCCACTGGTCTTGCTTTTTGCCCCAATTCCCAGGGTAGCCCAGATATTCTCTATGTGGCCTATGCCTCCCAGGAACCCTACATCCGCGATAACCCCAACGCCGACCCCAACTACGAACTCCAGTATCGGGATGTGACGTTTCTGCATCCCCTCTACTATCGCTATGACCCCGAGAAAAAATATGCCCTCTCCAATGGTTTTCTCCTGGAGATGAGCTATGTGGAAGAACTCTCCCCCCTCGATCCGGTCGAGTTGCAAAACCTCGAATGGAAAATCGCCCTCCCCGCTGAAACCGATCGCCAACAGGTGGTCAGCATCGAGCCAGTGGGCCTGCCCTTTACCATCGAAGAAAAAGACGGCCAAAAAATAGCGGTCTTTAAATTCGACCAACTCAATGAACAACAACGCTATATTTTCGGCTGGCGAGCAATCCTCAAGGTGTGGAGCATCAAATATCAATTCACCCCCAGGGACTGTGAAAATCTGCCCCCCCTCTCCGAGGTGATGCAGGGGCAATATTTGGTAGACAACGAAAACCTCGCCATGGAAACGGAGATTATCCAGCGGGCAGCGGAAGAAGCTGTGGGTACTGAGACTAATCTGCTCCGGCAAATGTACAACATCCGCAACTATGTTTATGACCACCTCTCCTATGGCATCAAACCCCACATTGATACCCCAGATATTGCCCTCCGGCGGGGTGTTGGTTCCTGTGGAGAATATCTAGGCGTCTTACTCGCACTCTCTCGCCTCAATCAGATTGCCAGCCGCACCGTTGGCCGCTATAAATGTCCGGCCCATGCCCACCTGAGAAATATGCCTCTCCAGCCGGATTATAACCATGTGTGGATGGAATTTTATGTACCCGGTTATGGCTGGTTACCAATGGAGTCTAACCCGGATGATCTCTGCGAAGGGGGGCCCTATCCAGCCCGCTTTTTCATGGGATTGGCTTGGTATCATGCGGAGATGGCGAAAGGAGTTCCCTTTGAAAAACTGTATCACCATGGTGAAGTTGTCCCCAAAGAACAGGTTTCCCTTGGGGATTTAGCCTTAAACCATGTGCGTTTTATGATTCTTGAGGAATTGCAGCCGTAAATTTCACCGGGGTTGCCACAAGCCTTACAAGTTAATGCGAGGCAGCCGGTGCTTGAAACCACAGAGAATTTCCCAGGAAATAGTCCCCAGCTGGTTGGCCCATTGGTCTACGGTTAATTGTTCTTTAGTTTCATGGCCAATCAAGGTCACCACATCCCCTACCTGCACCGCTGGTAAGTGGGTGACATCGAGCATGATTTGATCCATGGTAATCGCGCCGACCTGGGGCGCAAAGATGCCATTGACCAAAACTTTGAGCTGATTAGACAGACGGCGGGGAACTCCATCGGCATAGCCAATACCCACCACAGCAATTTTTGTTGGGGCACTTGTTTTAAAGCGATGGCCATAGCTCACGCCTGTGTTAGGGGGGAGGGTCTTGATTTGAGTGATCCGAGCTTTGACTTGGAGGACTGGTCTGAGGGAAACTTGCGCGGCGAGATGGGGGGCTGGATAAACGCCATAAATTGAAAGGCCGATGCGCACTAGGTCATAGTGGAGAGCCGTGCTATGAAGAGTAGCGGCAGAGTTGCTGATATGTAATTTCGGGATGGGAATACCATGCTGCTGAAAATTGGCGATCGCCTCCTGGAAGCGTTGGTGTTGTTGATTGAGGGTGCTGGGATCTGGTTCGTCGGCGGTGGCGAAATGGGAATAGATGCTGGCGATGTTCAAATTAGAGGCTGCGTGGGCGGCGCTGACAAAGGGTAATGCTTCTTCCCAGCGGGTTCCCAGGCGGGACATCCCGGTGTCGATTTTGAGGTGAACCGGTAAGATTTTGCCCAACTTCGCGGCGGTTTGGTCAAATAATTTCACTTGAGCTAGGGTGCAGAGGGTGGGTTGCAAATCCCAGTGGGCGATCGCCTCAATTTCTTCGGTGGTATTAGTCGCCCCTAAAACTAAAATTGGCGCGGTGATCCCTGCTTCGCGCAGTTCGACCCCTTCGCCGAGGGTGGCGATCGCCAGCCAAGTTGCCCCGGCCCGGAGGACTGTTTCGGCTACTTTGATAGCGCCATGGCCATAGGCGTCGGCTTTTACCACCGCCATCAAGGCCGTTTGGGGGGCTAGAATTCCTTTAAGCGCGCGAATATTATCCGCTAGGGCTTGATGGTCGATTTCTACCCAGGCCCGTTGCCGAATTGCTTTAGAAAACTGATAATGGCGGCAAGCTTGGGACACAATGTAGGATAGTTGTTCTCCATCTAACACAGGCGATCGCTCCAAAGATAATCTAAAAAAGTTTATTTATGCTTATTGTATCGGCTCTGCATCGTGATCAGATTTTTAAAAAACATCCTAAAATTTAATGGTTTTCATTGAAAATGTATGGAAAAAGTAATTTGTAAATTCAGGCAAACTGAACAACCCAAAGACTGTCTTTACTGGCAGAATCAATCTCCAGAAGTACGCATAGCAGCTCTCGAACAGATCCGCCGAGAATACCACCAACACAAATACAATAGTGCTCACCCCAGACTTCAGAGAATTTATCGAATTATTAAATAAGCATAGGGTTGAATATTTGCTTATTGGGGATTACACGCAATCCCTGATCATCTCCGTTACATAAAAGATATTGATATCTGGATTAAGACGAGTGCAGAAAATGCACAGCTTTTAATTACAGTCTTAGAAGAATTTGGTTTTGGTAGCTTGGGGATTATGCCAGAAGATTTTCAAGCTCCTGGTCAAATCATTCAGTTGGGTTATCTCCCTAGTCGGATTGATTTGTTGACAACACCTAATGGCGTTGATTTCAAAAGCTGTTATCAAAAAAAACAACTATAACAATTGAAGATTTGCCAATTAATGTCATTAGCTTTGAAAATCTGTAGATCAATAAACATACTTCGGGGAGATTGCAAGATTTAGCTGATCTAGAAAATTTGAATCCCGGCTAATTTCATGATGATTTAAAATCTCAAACAATGTGTTTTTCGACAAAATCAATCACACCATCTAAACCTTCCTGAGTTTTGAGATTGGTAAAAATAAAGGGCTTGTCGCCGCGCATTTTTTTTGCGTCTCGGTCCATCACGTCTAAATCTGCGCCCACTGCTGGGGCAAGGTCGATTTTGTTAATTACCAACAGATCAGATTTAGTAATGCCGGGGCCACCTTTACGGGGAATTTTATCGCCGGCAGCCACATCAATGACATAGATTGTTAAATCGACTAGTTCCGGGCTAAAGGTGGCGGCCAAATTATCACCGCCACTCTCAACAAACATCAGGGTTAAAGGTTGAAATTTTTCTTCGAGTTCAGCGATCGCCGCCAAATTTAAGGAAGCATCTTCGCGGATCGCCGTGTGGGGACAGCCCCCCGTTTCCACCCCCATGATGCGTTCGGCGGGGAGTGCCCCGGAGCGGGTGAGAAATTGGGCGTCTTCTTTGGTGTAGATGTCATTGGTGACCACGGCGATCGCATAGTGCTCCCGTAGAGACTTACAAAGGGCATCAAGGAGGGCTGTTTTCCCTGATCCCACCGGCCCTGCAATGCCAACCCGTAATGCGCTCATTTTCTGATTCACTCCAAAATTCACCACAAAATGATCATAATCAGGCGATCGCCTTTTGGGTTAAATCTTGCAGAATTTCCCAAAACCCAAGGGGATTTGAGACAGAGACAGTAGAATGGGGGACGGATTTTCGCGAAGGGGAATATTGCGGTGGCAAGTGCGGCAATGAATAACGTGGTTTTACGGCAGGTGCGGGTATTAGATCCCGTGGCCAATCTGGATCATCGTCAGGATGTTTGGCTTAGGGAAGGTCAAGTCCAGGCGATCGCCCCCCAACTGACCGACCTACCCGCCGAGGTAGAAAGTATCGAGGCAGAAGATCTAATTCTTGCGCCTGGTTTGGTAGATCTCTACAGTCACAGCAGCGAACCCGGTCATGAGCCTCGCGAAACCCTAGAACAGTTGGCCCAAGGTGCGTTAGCCGGGGGCTTTACCCAGGTGGGCATTCTCCCGGATACCCAACCCGCCCTTGATAATTTTGGGCAACTGCAAAGCTTTCAACAACTGATTAACCAACTACCTGCCCCCAAACCAAATTTTTTACCCTGGGCCGCCCTCACAAAAAAATGCCAAGGAGAAACCCTCACAGAATTGGGAGAATTAGCGACGGCAAAGATTGCTGGCTTTAGCGATGGTCGCGCCCTCAATAACTGGCTCTTGTTGCGCCGCACCTTGGAATATCTCCGGCCCTACCAACGGGCGATCGCCCTCTACCCGAAAAATTTAGCGCTCCATAATGGGGGCACTGCCCGCTACGGCAAAGCCAGTTTAGCTTACGGACTCGTTGAAGAATTAGCCTCCGTCGAAACCACGGCGATCGCCGCTATCTGCGAACTGGTGGCCGAACTGAAAACTCCTGTTCATCTGATGCGTATTTCCACCGCCCGGGGCGTAGAACTGATCGCTGCTGCAAAGGAACGCGGTTTACCGATTACGGTTAGCGTGTCATGGATGCATTTGCTCTGGAATACCAAAGCCCTCAGCACCTACGATCCCAATCTGCGGCTCGATCCGCCCCTCGGTAATCCGGAAGATCAACAAGCCTTAATTGAGGGTGTAAAAAATGGTGTGATTGAGGCGATCGCCATTGATCATCAACCCTATCTTTACGAAGAAAAAACCGTCAGCTTTGCCGAAGCACCGACCGGGGTAATTGGTCTAGAAATTGCTCTGCCAATCCTCTGGCAAAATTTTGTCGTTTCCCAAGACTGGCAACCGCTCCAACTCTGGCAAACCCTAAGCAGCAATCCGCAAAAATGTTTAGGCAACAAAGTCCAGGCGATCGCTCCTGAAAATCTCCAGCCCCTAATCCTGTTCGATCCCCACAAAACATGGCAAGTTAACGCTAAGAATCTCCATTGCCCCCAAAGTAATACTCCTTGGTGGGGACAAAATCTGTCTGGCAAAGTAATCAAAACATTTCTTGTCTAAAAAAGTGAGGTGGCAGACATGGGGCGGCGATCGCTTCCCTGTTGAGTAAAACCATAATAATTCTCAGAATGTCTTAGAGCATCAGTAAATTTTGGAAAGGTTGAGTATTTTTCCAACGATAAGCATTAAAGTCACGGTAATCTACAGACAAAATTTCACCATATCCTAACTCTTCTGCCAAAATGACAAGGGAAGCATCCGCCAGATCCATCGGTAAATTCTGATACTGATTCATGAGTTCTTCAATCCGAGGACAATGTTTTGGCTCAAGGTCAAATACCTGAATATTTCCCGTAGAAACCTTGCGAATTAAAGATTGAGGAGCATTTCTAGAAACCCTTGTCTGAAGGAGATAACAAGTTTCTGTAATCACACTCCAAGTTGTTATAAATTGTTGATTTTGAAACTTTTGAAAACAATTAATAGCAATTTGATGAGATTCATCCTTCGCATTAGCAAGAGCAAGCAAAAAGCCGCTATCAATAATGAGGGTATTTGGCATCGAGATCTTCAATTAGATAAGTTTTATAATGACGAGATAAATCTGATTCTGCCTCCCCACAACCAATAAAGTCTGACCATTCTGACATCGTATTTTGAACTGTAACAGAACCCTCTGAAGATGTAGTTTTGTTTTTCAGTAAATGAACAAGATCAAAAATAATTTGTTGGGCATCGGGTGAAAGGGAAGCGATGTCCTGTTGTAATTGGGCAAGAGAGAAGGGGGCGGTCACAGAGGGATGGGTAGACATAATTAAACTCGCTCTTACATCTCATTCATCATATCTCAAGGTTTTGGGTGCAAGTATGAACAGGCGATCGCCATCGGAGATTTACAGATTACAGATCAAGGTCACGGAACTTCAGGGAAGCAGAGATGGGACGGCGATTAGCATACGAAGGCCTAACGTTCCTGGTCAGCGGTTGCCGAGAACTTTGTCACCCTACAAGTAACTTAGGTCAATCCACTGCACCAGGGTTGTTATATGTTTACTATAGCCAGACATTCTAACTTCTCTTTTCCTGAGCATTAATACTATCTTCTAAGGAGACTTGTGCTGCACTAAAGGGCAAAGACGCAATATCCTCTTCCGGCATATATTTAGCCCATGAATATGGAATTATAGAATGCCACTTAAATCCATGCATTTTACTCAAGGTTCCTGGCTTTTCTTCAAAGCTTTTGACTAAAACTTTTGGTCGTGAGGCTCTTTTTAGTTCTTCTTCAAGATTTAGTACGAATGACAAAAGCTTAGTTAAGGTTTTACAATCATCTAAAGCTCTATGAGCATCCACAATGGGAATTCCGTGTGCGATAGCTAAATTATTTAGACTAGTTCCCTGGCAATACTTTGAGTTTGGATAACGTATATCTTGAGTATCAATCCAGTTAGACAGAGGAATATTTAACCCAACAATTTTTTTGCAAAACTCTTTGTCAAAATCAGCATTATGAGCACAAATGTATGTCACGGAATGAGACATCTGATTGATAAGTTCTAAGGCGGGTTGGTATGGAAAGCTTTTTCCTAACAATTCGGATGAAATTTTGTTTATTGGTTCTACAGGATTAGGTACTTCCTGCTTATAACCAATCAAAGTACTCACCTGAATAAGTATACTTTTGTAACTTGTTGACCAAAGAATTGCTGCAATTTCTATTGGCTTATCACTTTCAGGATCAAGTCCTGTCGTTTCCGTATCAACGACTAAGATTTCCATAACACCATCACTTGTATTAAATAAACATGAATCAGTATGCCCATGCGTTTTGCTGAAACAATGCGACTTCTTCTGGGCTGACAACTTCTTCAGCGTCACTCGCTGAACCAATAATAATTTTTGAAATGTCCAATGCTGCTTTTAGATCACTGCTGGCAATCCAAGCATTTTCCCATAAATCTGGAGACTCACCGTTCACGATTTGACAGATTTTTTCCTCGCTAGAAAATCTTATGCCAACTGACTGGGGCTGTGTTACCCGCTGCAACCATATTTCAAGGTAGCCGTTATAAGGCACACGCTTCATTTTCTTCAGCACCTTTTCCCACAAACGGTTTTTTTTCTCACCAGAAGCAAGCGAAATTAGATGACTTAAGATTGCCGCAATGACTGGAAAAGTATTGGGCGAAACAACAGCAATATCAGTAGCAATTGCAACTTGTACTTCTAAATCATCTGGTTTATCTATTTGTTCCGGTAATTTTATGTGGAAATCACTTACCAAACGACGTAATGCGCCACTATTTGGGAAGCGTTGACCGAATGAATGTAGTCTTAGAAGTTGCTTCTGAATTGTTTTTGCGTTTGCGCTTCCAAGATCATTTAATTCAATCCCAGCTAGTTTGTCTGGCTTAATCGATCCCTCAATAACATTCTTGCTCATGAAAGTTTTTGAGACGCCTAACTTCATGCCAACGGATCGCAATTCATCACTTATGAGTTTTAGTATTTCTTCAGCTCGCTCATCACTATTAGCAAACACTCTGTAATCATCACGATATCTCAAGATCCGAAAATCATTGGGATCGCCAAGGCTTCTAGAAATTTGTTGGTCAACAAAACCAAGCACAATCTCTGCTATGAAGTCCATCAAAACTGAGCCTTGGGAAATACCATTGGTCTGTCCATACCGACCTGCTTGTATGTGTGAATCAATCTTGTTCCCAAGTAAACCATTTCTTCTTCTGTTCTGTTTAGCTTCTTCTATACCATGAAGAGCCCAAGAAATGCTGTGCGTGTAGAGAGAGCCATAGCAATCAGTTACATCAGTATGGAGAACATGGCTGAATTCTAGGGAGTAGCAAAGAGATCGCTGTTCAACTCTTTGCCACCAACTCTTAATCTGTGTTCCCACATCTGTTTGATTGTCAACCGACATCACTGGAGCACTACAGCATTTTTGTGATGGTCGAGGTACAATGTCATGTGTGTGAGTAAATCAGATTAAACAAGAACAACCATTGCCTAAAGCCTACTCCATAGACCTCAGACAGAAAATTGTTGATGCCTATGACCGGGGGGATATCTCCCAACGTGGTCTCGCCAAGCAGTTCGGTGTCGCTACTAGTTTTGTCCAAAAACTCCTCAAACAACGACGTGATACTGGGTCTATCCGTCCACAATTTCGTCGGGGGCAGATTCCCCCTAAACTCAATGAAGAACACCGAAAGGTTCTGGCCGCTTTGGTGAAAGCCAACAATGATGCGACTCTGGCCCAACTATGTGCACAACTAGAAGCCGAGATTGGCATCCGGGTAAGCATCACCACCATGCATAAGACATTGAAGCAGATGAATTTTAGCCTTAAAAAAAACCTTTTATCCTGACGTCAAGGCGACAGACAGAGTGCAACAGGCCAGAGTCGAGTTTTGGGAGAAAGTAAGGCAGATTTTGGCCCAAGACCTGATATTCATCGATGAATCAGGCATTAATCTCGCAATGAGAACAACAAGAGCAAGGGCAGAGAAGGGGAAGCGGGCCTACAGTAGTAAGCCAAGCAAAAAAGGAAAAAATGTCTCACTGGTAGGAGCATTGGGCTTGCAGGGGATAATCGCCCACAGCAGCTTAATCGGAGCGACAGATAGGGTAACTTTTGAGGCGTTCATTTACCAGAAATTGGTGCCGCAGTTATGGGCAGGGGCCTGTGTGATGATGGATAACTGTTCGATTCATCTGGGAGAGATGGTGAGAGAGTCCATTGAGGCAGTGGGAGCAAAACTTATCTACTTACCGCCCTACTCACCAGATTTTTCTCCCATTGAGAACTGTTGGTCAAAGGTCAAAAACATCATGAAGCGCAGAACAGTGGGCAGCTATGAGGAGCTATCAGAGGCGATTGATGAAGGATTTGCAAGGGTGACACCTGAAGATATCAGAGGGTGGTTCACCCATTGCTGTTACTGTACCTCAGAAGAATAGAAAACGCTGTACATCAGTCAACTACTCCACCTTCAAATTCAGAAAAACGCTGAGTAATGTGCTCCCAATTGGAAGATTCACAGATCACATTTATTAATGAAACATAGATGGCTGGATGCATCAGTTCTAAAGGTCTCCAGGCAAACCTACCATCCTTATTAGCGATAAAGTTATAGTTTACATCTTGAAAATCGCATGGATTAACATTCTTCTTAAATTCAGGATAGTTACGCCCCTCTAGAACTGTATTAACATCACTCAGAATTGGGTCAAAACTGAGGTAGCTTGGCATATCTCCATTGAAGTAGCTACTCCCCTTTAAGAAGTGTTGTTTCGCCTCTTCATTTGAAAGTTCAACCAGTCGCCTCATGAATCAAGAATCTCCTAGAGAATAGATAGAAGAAAACAATGCTTTTCTCCGGCTTGTTTGAATAGTTTTCGAGCAGGACACATAGCTATGTACTATACGAACGAGTTCCGTATAATGTCCCCTCTGTTACTTTTATATGGAAAATTTCTGTATAAACACCACAAACAGCGTGTTATGCAGATAAAATTCCCATGGGAGTAATATATAGATTTAAAAGCTTATTGTGACACTATCTGCACCACCCAGTTTATTAGATGTAGTATGTGAGGTTCGTCTCAAGGCATTACCCCTAGAGTACTGAATTGATTATCCGCGATACGGAGGGTAATGGGAATCAGGCTGCCCCTCCACCACATGCGGTGTAAAGTACCCTCAAAAGTTATCTAGAAGCAACTCAGCAAGTGAATCAACAGGATTTTGGGGAATATGCTTGTGTCTATCTACCCTCGGAGAAACAGCCATAGTTCGATGGCGACAGTCAGTTCATTTTAGCTAGAACCCATCAAGGGCGATCACTGAAAAACTCTCCAAGCTTATTACACTGATTACAGTTTCAATGAGTATTGGGTGTTTAATTTATGCTTGACTTTACCCAAGATATCCTCTCCCTCACCGAGTTGAAGCGTAACACCAGCAAAAGATAGGAATCCCTCATTCTGTTTGATCCCAACAAAACAGACAGGTTAAAAGTGAAAATTTCCACTGTCCCCAAAGCCATTCCCCTTGCTTGGCGAGACTAACACCTGTCCAGCAAAGTCATTCACGCATTTCTTATAAAAAAATTGCCTCCAATCATTGGATAACGATTAGAGGCAAAAAACAGGTTTATGCAGGATTAACCCCATCAAACCGTTCTGAAATTAGCGAAGTTCAATCAAGCATTCATCAAGGATTAATACTTATAGCTATCACCTTTGAAGGGGCCATTCATAGGCACATGGATGTAGTCCGCTTGGGTTTTAGTAAGTTGAGTAATTACGCCGCCAAAACCCTCAACCATATAACGAGCCACTTCCTCGTCCAGATGCTTGGGCAGCACTTCAACGGTAATTTGACGCGTTGCAGGATTTTGGTCCGCAAATTTACGCTCAAACAAGAACATTTGCGCCAAAACTTGGTTAGCAAAGGAACCGTCCATAATCCGTGAAGGGTGACCGGTCGCATTCCCAAGGTTCACCAAACGACCCTCAGCCAAGAGAATCAAAAAGTCTTGGGGATTATCACTGCGATAAACCTTATGGACTTGGGGTTTTACTTCTTCCCACTCCCAGTTTTGACGCATATAAGCGGTGTCAATTTCATTGTCAAAGTGACCAATGTTGCATACCACTGCACTAGGCTTCAGGGCAGCGAGCATATGGGCATCACAAACATTGACGTTGCCAGTCGCTGTCACCAAAAGATCAGTATTTGCCAAAAGATCCTTGTTGACACTCTCCGGGCCATTATTAATGCCGTTGAGGTAGGGAGAAACAACTTCATACCCATCCATGCAAGCCTGCATCGCGCAGATGGGATCTACTTCAGTAACTTTAACGATCATCCCTTCCTGACGGAGGGAGGCAGCGGAACCTTTACCCACATCGCCATAGCCAATTACCAGCGCTTTCTTCCCGGCAAGGAGGTGATCTGTACCGCGTTTAATGGCATCGTTTAAGCTATGGCGACAACCGTACTTGTTATCGTTTTTCGCCTTGGTTACGGAGTCGTTGACGTTAATTGCGGGGATTTTTAATTCACCCTTTTCGAGCATTTCGTAGAGGCGATGGACCCCAGTGGTGGTTTCTTCAGTAACACCATGAATTTTGGTGAGCATTTCGGGGTAAGTTTCATGGATGTAGCCCGTGAGGTCACCGCCATCATCCAAAATCATGTTGGCATCCCATAGTTCACCGGCAGGTGTGCGGCAGGTTTGCTCAATACACCACATGTATTCTTCTTCAGTTTCCCCTTTCCAGGCGAAAACAGGGATTCCAGCTTCTGCGATCGCCGCTGCAGCGTGGTCTTGGGTAGAGAAAATATTACAGGATGACCAACGGACTTCTGCGCCCAGTTCAACCAGGGTTTCGATCAGCACAGCGGTCTGGATGGTCATGTGAATACAGCCGATGATCTTCGCGCCAGCAAGGGGCTTGTCCGCACTGTATTTTTTACGGATGGTCATGAGGGCGGGCATTTCGCCTTCGGCGATCGCAATTTCCTTACGACCCCAACTGGCGAGGCTAATATCAGCGACCTTATAATCACGGGTTAATGTAGAAGTGCTCATAAAATTATGGTCTAGCGAGTGTTCAGAAAAGGTTGATCAACAAATGAGCTGTGGCTGGACGAGGGGATGAGTTGGGCGATCATGCAAATCACTTAAAGTTGTCCAGATATATGCATCCCAAGGTGCAGCAACGCTACAGGTATTTTAGTCTAACCTTAAGCCTATGGGCTCTGCTGGATTTTTCTGCCTGAAATAGAGTCGCCCCGCCCGGAAATGCCCCTTATTTTTCAGGCATTGATGGCGATCGCCCTATTGTTGTTCAACAATATCCAAGACAAAATTAAAATCAGCAACCCTGGGGAGTTTTAGCAAATGTTTGATTGGTTAAACCCGTTATTCGGCAAGAGTGCCAATGGGATCAATGCAAAAGTGGAAATTTATACTTGGCAGACCTGTCCCTACTGTATCGCCGCCAAAATTCTCCTATTCTTCAAGGGCGTACATTTCACAGAATACAAAATTGATGGGGATGAGGTAGCCCGTAACGCCATGGCAGAACGGGCCAAGGGTCAGCGTACTGTCCCCCAAATTTTCATTAACAATGCCCATATCGGTGGCTGCAGCGACCTGTTTGACCTGGATAAAAAAGGTGAACTCAAAACACTCCTACACCAGTGATTACCCGGGCAGAATATCAACGGCACTACTACTGGATGCAACAGGCGATCGCCCTCGCAAAAATCGCCGGAGAGTCGGGGGAAATTCCCGTCAGCGCGATTATTGTCGATGGCCACAATCACCTACTGGCCCAGAGCGGTAATCGCAAAGAAAAAACAAAAGATCCCACCGCCCATGCTGAAATGCTTGCGATTCGGGCCGCCAGCCAGCAGCGCCAAGATTGGCATCTCCAGGACTGTACTCTCTATGTCACCCTCGAGCCCTGCCCAATGTGCGCCGGAGCAATTATCCATTGCCGTCTGAAACAAGTTGTCTACGGAGCTGATGACCCAAAAACTGGAGTTTTGCGGAGTATCACAAATTTTTCTGATGCCACCTTTAGCAATCATTCTTTTTCCGTTATTGGCGGGATTGCCGCTGTCGAGTGCAGTCAACTGCTCCAGAATTGGTTTCGGCACAATCGTCAACCCTGACGCATAATGGAAGGCGAATTTCTTGTTCTCTACGGTTTGAAAGTGCCCATGACCTTAACAAAACAAGCCACTATCACCCCGACACCAACTGCCCTTCCGGGTCAACAGTGCCCCACCGACTCCCGTCCCTGGGGCACATTTACAATCCTGGATGAAGGCCCTGGCTATAAAATCAAACGCATTGAGGTTAAACCGGGCCACCGACTCAGCCTCCAGATGCACCACCACCGCAGCGAACATTGGATTGTTGTCTCTGGCACTGCCCACGTTGAATGTGGAGATGTAACAGAACTCTTAACCCCGAATCAATCTACCTATGTTCCCGCTTGCACTAAGCATCGTCTCCATAACCCTGGGGTTGTCCCCTTAGTCTTGATCGAAGTGCAAAATGGCGAGTATTTGGGAGAAGATGATATTATTCGCTTCCAAGATGACTACTCTCGTCAGTAAGCGTTGCTATCTACCGGCCTGATATTCTGAGACGATGCAAATTACCACCACTGCTGCCCAAGAAATCAAACGTATCCAGCGGAGCCGCCAAAAACCAGATAGCTATCTCCGGATTACTATCCAGCCAGGTGGTTGTCTAGATTACATTTATCAGTTTTCTCTGGAGTCTGAACCTCAGCCAGGCGATCGCCAGCAAAATATCCGCAATATTAATATCCTTACATCTGCCCAAGATGTCGGGCCACTCGAAAACCTCAGTATTGATTATTCTGAAGATTTGATGGGGGGAGGTTTCCGGTTTAAAAATTCTCGCCACACAAAAACTTGCAATTGCGGCCAATCCTTTCAAAGAGAACCTTGACAGTAATCATTCTTTGTCACTAAGATTGTAATTTGTCAATGTTAATGACCTACGTCAATCCATCCGCGTAGGGCAATTGTCCATGCCAACTATTCAACAGCTTATTCGTTCAGAGCGCTTCAAGCTCAAGAAAAAGACGAAGTCTCCCGCACTGAAGCAATGCCCCCAGCGTCGTGGCGTCTGCACCCGTGTCTACACCACTACTCCGAAGAAGCCGAACTCTGCTCTCCGGAAAGTAGCCCGTGTTCGATTGACTTCTGGCTTTGAAGTGACTGCCTATATCCCTGGGATTGGTCACAATCTCCAAGAGCACTCCGTCGTGTTAATCCGTGGCGGCCGTGTGAAAGATTTACCTGGTGTTCGTTATCACATCGTCCGTGGAACCCTTGATGCTACCGGTGTCAAAGACCGTAAGCAGGGCCGTTCTAAGTACGGTGCAAAACGCCCCAAAGAAGCAAAATAAACAAGGCTGAGCTGTTGGCAAGAGTTGCGATCGCCGACCTCCCTTAAACTTCTTAAAATCAACTGAATAAAAGCTTGTCAGGAACCTCCCGAAACTCACGACAAAATCGTGGAGCGTCCCCCTTCTATAATTGCTGCCCCTATTAAAAAAATTGTGTCTAGTTTGACTAGTCACTCCAATTTCTAAGAAAACCCTCTATCTGTAAAGCATAGAAAAGTATGTCTCGTCGCTCAGTTACCAAAAAGCGCGTTGTTCCACCCGATGCCGTGTACAACAACCGCCTCCTTAGTATGACCATCCGCCGCGTTATGAAGAGCGGTAAAAAATCCTTGGCAGCACGGATTGTCTATGATGCCCTTGACATCATCAAAGAAAGAACTGGTAGCGATCCTATCGAAGTCTTTGAGACTGCAATCCGTAACCTCACTCCCCTCGTGGAAGTAAAAGCCCGTCGGGTCGGTGGTGCCACTTACCAGGTACCCATGGAAGTTCGCCAGAACCGTGGTACCGCTCTGGCCCTGCGCTGGTTGATCAACTACTCCCGTCAGCGTTCTGGCAAGAGCATGGCAATCAAGCTGGCCAATGAGCTGATGGATGCAGCGAATGAAACCGGCGGTGCTATTAAGAAGCGGGAAGATACCCACCGGATGGCAGAAGCGAATAAGGCCTTTGCCCACTACCGCTACTAAACTAAATATCTCCCACATACCGATTAGCCGGAGGAGAGAGAAATCATCGATATTGATGGAAACTCTCTCCGGTACTGGACGAAACAAAATGGCAAGACTATAATAGTGAGTCGCCATTGCTAAGAAATATTAAGCAACTGTTTGAGTAGCATCCAAAGAAGCAAGCTCTGAATGATATCTGAGAATGCTCCGCAAAAAGATTCAGTTTGCAGGAGGTCATTGTGCCACGCAGCATCGCCCTAGAACAAGTCCGTAACATTGGCATTGCCGCTCACATCGATGCGGGCAAAACAACGACAACTGAAAGAATTTTGTTTTACTCCGGCATTGTCCACAAGATCGGGGAAGTTCATGATGGCAACGCGGTGACTGACTGGATGGAACAGGAGCGGGAGCGGGGCATCACGATTACAGCAGCCGCCATTAGCACAAGCTGGCGCGACCACAAAATTAATATTATTGACACTCCCGGTCACGTTGATTTCACCATTGAAGTGGAACGCTCGATGCGGGTACTTGATGGCGTAATCGCCGTGTTTTGTTCTGTGGGCGGTGTTCAGCCTCAATCTGAAACCGTTTGGCGTCAAGCAGACCGTTACAAGGTGCCCCGCATTGCTTTTGTGAACAAGATGGATCGCACAGGGGCGAATTTTTACAAGGTTTATGAGCAAATTTGCACGCGCCTAAAAGCAAATGCTGTTGCGATTCAAATCCCCATCGGTGCTGAGGGTGATTTTCAGGGGATTATTGACCTCATCAAAATGAAAGCTAATCTCTACAGAGATGATGTTGGTCAAGACATTGAGGTGACGGAGATTCCCCCTGAGTTGCAGGAAAAAGCGCTTGAATATCGCACTCTCATGGTTGAGGCGATCGCCGAATGGGACGAAACGCTGCTAGAAAAATACCTCGAAGGGGAAGAATTCACTGAAGCAGAAATCATGGCTGCACTGCGCAAAGGAACTGTCAAAGGCGACTTAGTGCCCGTACTCTGCGGCTCGGCTTTTAAGAATAAAGGTGTGCAGCTTCTCCTCGATGCCGTGGTAGATTATCTGCCTTCCCCTCTTGATGTCCCTGCAATCCAGGGAGAGCTTCCTGACGGGACAATTGGCGATCGCCCCGCCGATGACGGAGCCCCCTTTGCGGCTCTTGCCTTTAAAATTGCCTCTGATCCCTACGGCAGACTCAGCTTTATCCGTGTGTATTCCGGTGTAATCGAAAAAGGAAGCTATATCTATAACTCCACAAAAGATAAGAAAGAACGCGTTTCTCGATTGATCGTCCTCAAATCCAATGAGCGTATCGAAGTGGACGAACTGCGCGCCGGAGACCTCGGCGCAATTATTGGTATGCGAGAGACGACCACAGGCGACACTCTCTGTAACGCAGACAAACCGATTATTCTCGAGTCCTTGTTTGTACCAGAGCCTGTGATCTCTGTCGCTGTAGAACCCAAAACCAAGCAAGATATGGAGAAGCTATCCAAAGCCCTCCAATCACTATCCGATGAAGACCCGACCTTCCGTGTCAGTGTTGATCCGGAGACCAACCAAACAGTCATCGCAGGGATGGGAGAGTTGCACCTCGAAATCCTTGTGGACCGTATGCTACGAGAATTTAAAGTCGAAGCAGATGTCGGTCAACCTCAAGTCGCCTACCGGGAGACGATTCGCCAAAAAGCAGATGCCGAAGGCAAATTTATCCGCCAGAGCGGTGGCAAGGGTCAATATGGCCATGTTGTCATCCAGATCGAACCTGGAGATGAAGGCAGTGGCTTTGCGTTTGAATCAAAGATTGTCGGTGGTACGATTCCCCGCGAATACATCCCCTCCATTGAACAGGGGATGAAAGAAGCGTGCGAATCTGGTATTATCGCAGGCTACCCCATGATCGATCTCAAAGCCACCCTGCTTGATGGCTCCTTTCACGACGTTGATTCCTCAGAAATGGCATTTAAAATTGCGGGTTCGATCGCAATTCGTAGTGCCGTTGACCAGGCATCACCTGTGGTGCTAGAACCGATTATGCAGGTTGAGGTTGAAGTACCCGAGGATTTCCTTGGGGACATCATGGGTGACCTCAATGCCCGTCGGGGCAACATCCAAGGCATGAGTTCCGAAGAAGGTATTGCTAAAGTCGCTGCCAAAGTTCCATTGGCAGAGATGTTCGGCTATGCCACGGATATCCGTTCAAAAACCCAAGGACGTGGTATCTTCTCAATGGAGTTCAGCAACTACGATGAAGTGCCTCGCCATGTGGCGGAAGCAATCATCGCAAAAAACAAGGGAACGCACAATTTTCACGATTAAGGAATAACAAAACTCATGGCACGCGCTAAGTTTGAAAGAAACAAAGACCACGCGAATATTGGTACTGTTGGTCACGTTGACCACGGTAAAACTACTTTGACTGCAGCGATCACTATGGCGTTGGCTGCCCAAGGTGGTGCAAAAGCACGGAAGTATGAAGATATCGACGCGGCTCCTGAAGAGAAAGCGCGTGGTATCACCATCAACACTGCCCACGTTGAATACGAAACTGAAAACCGTCACTATGCTCACGTTGACTGCCCTGGTCACGCTGACTATGTGAAAAACATGATCACTGGTGCAGCACAAATGGATGGCGGTATCCTCGTCGTATCTGCGGCTGATGGTCCTATGCCCCAAACCCGTGAGCACATCCTGCTAGCAAAGCAGGTTGGTGTACCTAGCCTTGTGGTTTTCCTCAACAAAGAAGACCAAGTTGATGACCCCGAACTCCTCGAACTCGTTGAACTCGAAGTTCGTGAACTCCTCAGCGAATACGACTTCCCTGGTGACGATATTCCCATCACCACTGGCTCTGCTCTCAAAGCCGTTGAAGCTCTCTCTGCTAACCCCGCCATCAAGCGTGGCGAAAACGAGTGGGTTGACAAAATCCTTGCTCTGATGGACAGCGTTGACGAGTATATGCCTCTGCCCGAGCGTGATGTTGATAAGCCTTTCTTGATGGCTGTTGAGGACGTTTTCTCCATCACTGGTCGTGGTACTGTGGCAACTGGCCGGATTGAGCGTGGCCGCGTCAAAGTGGGTGAAACCATTGAAATCGTCGGGATCAGAGACACCCGCAGCACCACCGTTACAGGTGTTGAAATGTTCCAGAAAGTCCTTGATGAAGGGATGGCTGGGGACAACGTCGGTGTACTCCTCCGTGGTATTCAAAAGGATGACATCGAGCGTGGCATGGTACTGGCTAAGCCCGGTTCTATCACTCCCCACACTAACTTCGAAGCTGAAGTTTATGTTCTCACCAAAGAAGAAGGTGGCCGTCACACTCCCTTCTTCCCCAACTACCGTCCTCAGTTCTACGTTCGTACAACTGACGTAACTGGTACTATCTCTGCATTTACTGCTGATGATGGTTCCGCTGCTGAGATGGTTATGCCTGGCGATCGCATTAAGATGACTGTAGAGCTCATCAACCCCATCGCGATCGAACAGGGGATGCGTTTCGCAATCCGTGAAGGTGGCCGCACCATCGGTGCTGGTACTGTTTCCAAGATTCTGAAGTAATCAGATTTCCCTAAGCAGCAGGGGAGAGAGTCCTTAGGGGCTCCACTCCCCACCGCCACCTAACTTATTTTTTCCATACACCAAAGCTTTTAGTGTTTTGGAAAAGCATTTTAAATTTCTGCACCTTGACAAGTAAAAACAATGGCAACACTGCAACAACAAAAAATCCGGATTCGCTTGAAAGCCTTTGACCGTCGCTTACTCGATACATCCTGTGAAAAAATTGTCGACACGGCAAATCGCACCAATGCAACAGCAATCGGCCCCATCCCCTTGCCCACCAAGCGTAAAATCTATTGTGTTCTCCGTTCTCCCCACGTTGATAAGGACTCCCGCGAACATTTTGAAACTCGCACCCACCGCCGCATTATCGATATTTATCAGCCCTCTTCTAAAACAATCGATGCTCTGATGAAGCTTGATCTCCCTGCTGGTGTTGATATTGAAGTCAAGCTCTAATTTGAACCAACATTACTAAGCTGTTTCATTAACTGTTTTTAATGATTATAGTTGGGGTCTTTTCTGGATAAGTTTTCAGGGAAGACCTTTTTTCTGTTTCCCTCAAGTTTTATAGATCCGCTACAGTATAGAGAGATCGTATTGACCCTGGCCCATGACTTCTTTCTCCGTCGCTGTTCGAGAATTGCCTCTCTTTCCTTTACCGGAATTAGTCCTATTTCCATCGCGGCCCCTACCGCTTCATGTATTTGAGTTTCGTTATCGGATTATGATGAATACGATCCTGGAAAATGATCGCCGTTTTGGGGTGCTCATGGTCAATCCGGTAGACGGCACGATCGCCAATGTGGGCTGTTGCGCAGAAATTGTTCATTGTGAAAAATTACCCGATGGCCGAATGAAAATGCTCACCATCGGTCAGCAGCGCTTTCGAGTTTTAGATTACGTGCGAGAAAAACCCTATCGGGTCGGTTTAGTTGAATGGATTGAAGATGACTTAACCACGGGAAATTTGTCTTCCCTGGCAGTAGATGCCAAACAGGTTCTGATGGATGTTGTTGGTCTATCGGCAAAATTAGCTGGACAGGAGCTTGAGTTGCCGGAAGAATTGCCCGATTTACCACGAGAGTTATCTTTTTGGATTGCGGGCAGTTTGTATGGTGTTGCGGAAGAACAACAGGCTCTTTTAGAGTTGCGGGATACCCAGGAACGACTACGGCGTGAAGTGGACATTCTCACTTCTACCCGTAACCATTTGGCTGCTAGAACGGCTCTAAAAGATGTTTTCCAAGGCTAATCCCCAAAAGATTCAGAATAATACCGTGTAAAAACACGCATTGACACAACCGATGGCTGACTGGTCAAAGGCAGATTTAGAAGGGGCGATCGCCAATTTTTCCGACATTCAAACGGAGATCAATTACCAGCATGCCCAGGAAATTGTGCGCCATGTGCTGCAACACCTCGACCTGACCCAAACTGAACAGCAGGGCCTAGAAGAGGAGATTGATCAACTTTCTCAGATGCTAGATAAGCTAGAACGGACTCGCCTCCAAATTGCGGTGTTCGGTCTGGTGGGACGTGGTAAGTCATCTATTTTAAACGCTCTTTTGGGGGAAGAAATTTTTCAGACAGGAGCGATCCACGGCGTCACAACAGATATCCACCAGGTACCTTGGACGTTACAAACAGAGGCGATCGCCAACAGTGAGATCCAGCGGGCGACTTTTTTTCAACAGGGCCAAGGCTGTTTGGAGTTGATTGATACCCCAGGCATCGATGAAGTCAATGGAGAGACCAGGGAGCAGTTGGCTAAACTGGTGGCCAAGCAGATGGATTTATTACTGTTTGTGGTCGCAGGGGATATGTCGCGGGTAGAATTTGACGCCCTCTCCCAGTTGCGAGACGTGGGGAAACCAATGATCTTGGTGTTTAATAAAGTCGATCAATATCCCCAAGCTGACCGGGAGCTGATTTATCAAACCATTTGCGATCGCCGGGTGAAAGAACTGCTTTCCCCCGATGAAATTGTGATGGTTTCTGCCGCGCCCCTCGTCACGAAAATAATTACTGATGCCGCCGGACAACGCCAGTTAATCCGAGAACGGGGGCCAGCAAACATCGGCGGACTGAAGCTCAAAATTCTTGAAATTCTTGACCGGGAAGGGAAAGCCCTCCTTGCCCTTAACTCGATGCTATTCGTTGATCAGCTGCAAAATCAATTGGCCCAACGAAAACTTCTGCTCCGGGCCGAGGCCGCTACCCGTCTTATTGAACAGGCGATGGTCACCAAAGCCGTGGCAGTGGCCCTGAACCCTGTGACAGTGGTGGATGTGTTTAGTGGCGCAGTCGTAGATGTGGCACTGATTATTCGCTTAGCCCAGTGGTACGGTTTGCCCCTCAAGCACCAGGAGGCGATCGCCCTACTCCAAAAAATTGTTTTGAGTATGGGGGGCGTTAGCCTTGGTGAATTACTCGCGCACCTCGGCCTGAGTTCTCTGAAAACGCTGTTGGGGGTCAGCTTGCCCCTGGCCGGAGGCCTATCGGCTCTCCCCTATTTGTCTGTGGCTGTTACCCAGGGGGCGATCGCCGGATTAACTACCCAAATTATCGGCAAGAGCACCCAGGCTTATCTGGCCAATGGGGGGTCTTGGGGGGACAGTGACCCGAAAGTCGTCGTCCAAAATATCATTGACTCCCTAGACCAGGACTCGATTTTGCATCGTTTGCGCCAGGAGCTAACTGCGAAATTGCAGCCCCAATAGCGCAGCCTAAAAAATCACCGCTAACATAATTGCATCGATACATAATTTCCTCGTAGAAAATGACGAGCCAACCCCTCCCGCACCATTACACCGTCCAGGCCAAGGCCACTGCTGTTAGCAATGTCACCCTAGAAAGTGCGGGCCTGCCACCATTGGAGTCAGCGCCCCCCGTAGAATTTGGCGGCCCAGAAGGATATTGGTCACCCGAGACGCTCTTGATTGCGGCGATCGCCGATTGTTTTATTCTCAGCTTTCGGGGAACAGCCCGGGCCTCTCATTTCATCTGGGAGTCTTTGCATTGCTCTGTGGTAGGAACCTTAGCAAAAGCAGACCACCTGACCCAATTTACCCATTATCAAATCACAGCGACCCTCACAATCCCGCCAGACAGTGACCCGGCCAGGGGCGATCGCCTCCTTCACAAGGCAGAAAGCGGCTGTCTGGTCACCAATTCCCTGTTAGGCACTGTTTCTTTAGAGACAAGCATCCAAGTCAGTTAAATTTGGGCGATCGCCGTCAGGATTTGCTGGGAAATAAAGGGGAGAATGGCGCGATTTGTTGCATTGGCTTCCCCTTCCATGAAGACGACCAAGAGGTATGGCTGCAGGTCTGGCACTTCGATGTAGGCAGCATCATGGCGTGCACGGCTAGTCCAGCCCGCCTTTGACCACAATTGGCTGTCCCCTGGCAGTGCTTCCCCAAGGAAGCCGGTGACCTGATTTTCCTCATCAAATTCTTGGAGATCGACCGGATTAAGGGAGCGGCTTAGTAAACGAATCATCCCTTGGCAGCGGTCTCGGGAAACCGCTACACCGCCCATAATGCTGTGAAATAACCGGGCGATCGCATTGGTGGTGAGCATATTGCGATTTTCATAATTCGGCCCCAAAAACTGCCGTTCACGACCATAGGGGCCGTTACCCCAGGGTTTTTGATTCACATTGATAGGAGCCAGCTCTTCCCAGCCGAGGGACTGGTAGTAGCGGTTGATAATATTTCGCTGATGGCTCCAGGTTTGTAGGGGCTCTGGGGGCAGCTCGGGGCCGCTGGTCGTCCCCGTAAGGCTATCGACGATGTAGCTGGTGGCATCGTTGCTCGATTCAACAATCATGTCTTGGATCGCCCGTTGCAGCTCAGCGCTGTCTTGGAGCATCTGCCCTTCGAGCCATTCCTGAATCGCCACTAGATAAAACAATTTCACGATGCTGGCGGGATAAAGGCGTTGGTCGCCACGGTATTGAAAACCCCGCACCGGATGTTGCCAAAAAGCTTCGGGGGAAAGGGCACCATCGGTATTGACCACCACCGGATCATCGTAGACCAACCAGGTGAGAGCAATTTGCTCCGGACTAAGACTGGGAAATTGTCGCCAGGTGGCTTGTAAAACTTGTTGTCCTAGGGCCGTGAGGCGATCGCAACTTTGATAGAAGGGCACGTTCTTTCTTTGTCCAACACAATTGAATGGTAAGATTCTGGCATATTTTCAGTGGGAGGCACGGTCATCAATGGCTGAACCATGGCAAACGGTTTTAGATTTTTGGTTTGGTCAACCTGATAGTCCAGACTTTGGCCAGGCCCGCAAAGAATGGTTCCGCAAAAGCCAGGCATTTGATCAGGCTGTTGCCGAAACCCTGGGGCCCCTATACCAACGGGCGATCGCCGAAGAATTTCACACCTGGAGCGGAGCACCCCAATCCTGTCTTGCATTGATTTTGCTCTTTGATCAAGTACCCCGTAATCTCTTTCGCGATGATCCCCAAGCATTTGCTAGCGATCCCCAGGCATTGGCCCTCACAAAACAGGCGATCGCCCAACAATTTGATCAAGCGTTGCTGCCAGTCCAACGGGTATTTCTTTATCTCCCCTTAGAACACAGCGAAAATCTCACGGATCAATCTCAATGTCTGGCCTTATTTCGCCAACTGGCGGCAACAACTGAAGTGGGCGACGATTTTTTAGACTATGCCCAGCGCCACTTTGACGTCATTGAACAATTTGGGCGTTTTCCCCACCGCAATCAAATCTTAGGCCGGGTCAGCACCCCTGCAGAATTAGCTTTTCTTGCCCTGCCAGGCTCTACTTTTTGAGCTTCGATTGTCACCACAGCCCTGCCATTTTTTATTGAAAAACGTAACCTTCAACCATGGATCAATTTGCCCTCTTCGACCAAGACCTCAGTCCCGACATCTTAGAACGCTACCTCAAATCCCAGGCGATCGCCGTTGATACCGAAACCATGGGCCTCAATCCCCACCGCGATCGCCTCTGCCTGGTGCAACTTTGTGACGACGACGGCTATGTCAGCGCAATCCGCATTGCCCGGGGTCAGACCGCCGCCCCGAACCTCAAAATCTTGATGGAAGCGCCCCAAATCACAAAAGCTTTCCACTTTGGTCGCTTTGATATTGCCCAACTGCGCCATACATTTGCCATTGAAACCCAGCCTTTTTTCTGCACAAAAATTGCCAGCAAGCTTGCCCGCACCTACACTTCAAGCCATGGTCTTAAGGCTCTGGTGAAAGAACTCATGGGCATTGAACTCGATAAATCTGCCCAAAGCTCTGACTGGGGTAATGTGGCGGCCCTCAGCGTTGAACAACTCAAATACGCATCTAATGATGTGCGCTATTTGATCCCCATGATGCACCAGCTAACGGCCATGCTCAAACGGGAAGAGCGCTGGGAACTCATGGAAGAATGTCTCCGCTGCCTCCCCACGTTTATTAGTCTAGATCTGGCTTTTTACGACAATGTATTTGAGCATTAAAAGACTAACTATTTACCTCAGCAGTGGCTTCTGGGGTTTTTACCGGTTCAATAATTCGACGAATTTCTGAGTAGAAAGCCGTTTGCAGTACCCCATTTTTCCCCGTCACAATATTGGTTCTGAGGCGGAGATTTTCATTGCCAAACCACTGCCGCTCAACAATTTCCACATCCCCAGCTTTTAGGGTCACGATAAGAATCTGATCTTCTCCCAGGTGGTACTGACCCCGGGCGAGGGCGCGCTGATCCAAGCTAAAAGCTTGCCCCTGGGTCGGTTGGTCAGGATTCACCACAAACGCAAATAGGGAACTCCCCGCAGCTTTTGGCTTCCCCCAATCCACGGAAGTATCCCAGCTACTCTGGAAGATATACCAATGTTCGTTGGGGGTTTGGGCGATCGCCGTAGCAAGACGGGCGACTTCTGGGTGGGCCAGGGGCAGGAGCTCAAAGGCCAGGTTTGCCTTGCCATTATCAGGGTCTGCGGTATTAGCTTGGTAGAACGTACGCTGGGCGAACCAGTTGCCCGCACTCTGATGGATAAAGGCGTTGATATCCATAAAAAAGTTACAAAAGGGTAAAGATCAGATTCGATCCATCATACTGGACTACCCCAAGGCAAACCAAGGCCGTCACTGATTAGAATAACCGCGATTATCTCGGGTGATTAACTGGGGTCGAAAAGCGTAGGGCTGGGTATTTAGGCTGCTCGTCAAGGTCACATCTAGATCCCGGTCGCTCTCAAAGGCAATGACTTCACCGTCTTTATTCCCACCGAGCAGCAATCCTCCGAGGGCTCCAAGACCGCCACCCAGAATGAGTTCACCAAATTCGATACGGCGGTTACCCGTAATTAGAGAAATAATCGCGGCGGCCCCAGCACCAATGGCTGCTCCTTCGAGGATATCGCCACTACTGGCTCCTTGGTTGATATTTTCAACGCGGTTATTAACATTAGATTCGGCGTAGATCCGTTGGACATCACCGTTCGCAAAGACTAGGTTTTCAGCCACAAACTGAGAACCCCCTTGGGCCGGGCGAATCTGGCCTTGGATCTGGGTACCATAGGGAATCAGGATTTGGTTGTTGCGATCGCGTAGGTTTGCCGCCACTTCCACCGTGACATCTAATGTTTCTTCCGAGGAAACTAAAATTCTCTCTGCATCGGGATAAATTACCGGAATTCTAGTGCCCTGGGCAATGGTCACTGTTTGATTTTGGTTCTGTCCCTGGGTAGTCGAATTGCCCGGAAAAAGCTGGGCCTGGGCAGGATTCAGCGCCGCAAAGGGGGCGATCGCCGTACCAAGTAACAGGGCGCTTAAACAAGTTAATGCACCTGTTTTCCTGGGAGACATAGGCGTGGTAGACATGACAAATACTCTTTTATTGATTGACATCGGGTGAATTTTGAGACGTTGGCGGGCTAGATTTTGTTTCCCACAGTCCTAAGGGGTCCCCCGCTATAATCAAGGGCATTCCCTCACCCGAAAACGCCCGAAAACTTGCCATGTTTGGACAATTTCAGCAGAGCAATATCCGCCTTGAGATCAAGGCATCCCGTCAAACTATTCGCGATAGTTTGACCCAACCGACCCAGCTAAAACAGTGGCTCTGGCGCGGCCAAAAAAATTTACCAGAGCAGCTCACAGTGGGTGCTCATTTTACGATTCATCTTGGTTTCGTGGCGATCGCCCACACCGTAGAGACCTGCCATGGTCATGGTTTACGATTTCTTTTAGGACAAGGCATCGACGGCTTCCAGGCTTGGTCTTGGGATGACGGTTGGCTCCAGTCTGAAATTGAGGGAATTTCTCTGTTACCGTTAAATCTGGGGCAGACGGCGATGCTACTGGGCTTACGCCGTTTTATCGAAACAAAGGAAGCCCAAAAATAAGAGTACTAAGTCAAACATTATCTGGAACATCTATGGAAAGGGGATTATTGTGGCTGCCCTTACTCGCCCTCTTTGTTGGCCTGGCTTGGGCAGGCTGGGCAGAATATCAAAAAATTGAGACCTATCAACGCTGGGCAGCGGATTTTGATCAAGCAAAATACGATCTCTATTCAGTGCTCGGTTATCGCAATGGTCAAATTACCTATGGAAAGGCGACTCGCCAGGGGGTGGTGCATCTCAAAACTGTGGCGATCGCCTCCCTGCAAAATATTTTTTTGCAGGTTGACCAAGAAGCTATCCATGATCTAAATACCCTTCCCTCTCGCGGGAAAGTTGTTCTAATTCTGGAAACGCGCACCCAAGAATCCCTTGCAATTCCTTTCACCCAGATTGATCTGGCAGCCAAGTGGGTGACTTATCTACGTAAATTTTTGGAGCTAGGCCTCTAGGTTATTGCTTTTTTGGGTGCGCAATCGCACAGAAGCACCATGGGAGGGCAACCCTTCGGCCTCAGCGAGGGTTTGAACTGCCCCCGAAATGCTCTGGAGTGCTTTGGCTGAATATTGAATAATACTTGAATGCTTCATAAAGGTTTCTACGCCTAGGGCGGAAGCATAGCGAGCGGCCCCAGCGGTCGGGAGAGTATGGTTCGGCCCCGCGAGATAGTCCCCCACTGCTTCTGGGGTAGAGTGACCGAGGAAAATTGCCCCGGCGTGGCGAATCAGAGGCAGTAATTCCCAGGGCTCCTCGATTTCTAGCTCCAGGTGCTCTGGGGCAAAAAGATTAGACAGCGCAGCGGCTTCTTCAAGGGAATCAACCACCACTGCTAGGCCATAGTGGGCGATCGCCTTCTCTGTTAACTCCTGGCGGGGGTGATTTTGTAATTGCGCCTCCACCTCAGCCTGCACCTGTTCCGCGAAGTACTGGTCTGGGGTGAGTAAAATCGCGGCGGCAAGGGGGTCATGTTCAGCCTGGGCCAACAAATCTGCCGCCACATGGGTCGGATTGGCGCTGTTGTCAGCGATCACGAGCACCTCCGATGGCCCAGCCAGGGAATCGATCCCGACCCGGCCGTAGACCATTTTTTTCGCCAGGGTGACAAAAATGTTCCCCGGCCCTGTGATCACATCTACCGCTGGAATGGTTTCTGTCCCATAGGCAAGGGCGGCGATCGCCTGGGCACCGCCGACTCGATAGATTTCTTCAATCCCCGCTTCCTGGGCTGCCACAAGCACGGCTGGATTGATTTTTAGATCAGGGCCTGGGGGGGTTACCATCACAATCTTAGGGACCCCCGCCACCTTCGCCGGAATCGCATTCATTAGCACCGTGCTTGGGTAAGAAGCTCGGCCCCCAGGCACATACAAACCCGCTCGATCAACGGGAGTATACCGTTTCCCCAAAACCACATCATTGGGGGCAAACTGCACCCAGGACTGGGGGATGCGCTGGCGATGGAAGGCTTCAATTTGCTGGCTGGCCAGTTGGATTGCCTCAAGGAGGGGGCGATCGATCTGCTGATATGCCGCGTCTAGTTCAGCGGCTGAAATCTTTAATTGGCTGGGGGTTAGGGTTTGGCCATCAAATTTCGCGGTCAGATCAACAAGGGCGAGATCTCCCTTTTCTTTCACCGCCGTCACAATCTCCTTGACCGCGGCCTCTTGGGTAAGAGCTACATCATGGGAGGTCCGACTGGCGATACGTTGTAACTCAGAGGGGGCATCGGTCTGCTGATAGAGAATGCGCAGCATAGAGAATTTCAATCACGTTTAGCTTAAAATCTTGTCCCATTCTACTGAATTTTCTGAACCAATGGCAGTGATAGTAAGCCGAGGCTTAGATTTCGTGGTAAAATTTTTTACTCTGAAATTTATTAATTCTCGAACTCCCAACCAGTCTAAAGTTTTACGATAGTCGATCTCAATGGGGCAACTTTTGCTACAATGGGATTTTTGATCATCTATATTTATTCTGTCCACCTAAACTAACTAAGACCACTGTGGCTAATATTAAATCTGCGCTTAAGCGTATCCAAACTGCTGAACGGAATCGTCTCCGTAACAAGTCCTACAAATCTGCAGTCAAGACCCTTTCTAAAAAGTGTCTCCAAGCCATCGAACAATATACTGCAGCTCCTTCCGCGGAAGCTCAGGTAGAAGCGCAGAAGTACCTTTCTGAAACCTACAGCAAAATTGACAAGGCTGTGAAGCGCGGCGTCTATCACCACAACACCGCAGCCCGGAAAAAAGCACGTTTGGCCAAGGAGTTCAAGCAGGCAACTGGACAGGTAGCGGCTTAGGGTAGGAGAGCGTTTTTTAGCTTTCTTTATTAGTTCTCTTTAGTTCGCTGATGGTTTGAAGGAGCCGCTGTCACTTTTACCATGCAACTTGTTGATACCCATGTGCACATTAACTTCGATGTTTTCCAAGAAGACATTGAGGCGATCGCCAGTCGCTGGCGTGCCGCGGGGGTGGCCCACCTCGTACATTCTTGTGTCGAGCCCAGAGAATTTGCTGCAATCCAAGCCCTGGCAGATCGATTTCCCGAGCTGCGGTTTTCTGTCGGTCTTCATCCCTTAGATGCAGACAAGTGGACAGAAACTATGGCGACAGAAATCAAAGCCTACGCCCAGAGCGATCCTCGCATTGTCGCCCTCGGGGAAATGGGGCTAGATTTTTTTAAGGCAAATAATCACCGACATCAAGAAAAGGTGCTCAGAAATCAACTTGCGATCGCTGCGGCCCTTGATCTGCCAGTCATTATCCACTGCCGTGAAGCAGCAGCTGAACTCAGGGCTATTCTCGAAGAATTCCAGGCAGCTCAGCAACCGATCCGTGGTGTGATGCATTGCTGGAGTGGTACTCCCGAAGAGACTGGTTGGTTTTTGGACTTGGGTTTTTTTGTCAGTTTCAGCGGAGTCGTCACGTTCAAAAATGCGGCACAAATTAAAGAGTCTGCCCGTTTAGTTCCCGATGACCGACTGCTGATTGAAACGGATTGCCCTTTCTTGGCCCCTGTTCCTAAACGGGGAAAACGGAACGAGCCAGCCTTCGTCCGCCATGTGGCAGAATACCTTGCTGAATTGCGGGAAACATCATTAGAAACCCTTGCTCACCAGACTACGGCCAATGCCTGCCAGTTGTTTAACCTCCATTGATCAATACTCTTTTTCTGTCGACGTTCTCTCTTTCCCGGGCTTTGTTCCGAGTGCTTGAGAAGGTCGTCTTGTGCTGTAAGCATGGTTATGCTGCACTGCCCTAGAAAAAGGTTATCTTTGCCCAAGCTGTGTTGCCTCAAAGGCGATCGCCTATCTGCCACCACACTATTGTCTCCCAGTTATCCCGACCCAAGATAATACCTATGACTCATATCACCCAAAGCCTGCTTCCCGATCTGATTGATATTCAACGGTCAAGCTTTCGCTGGTTCCTTGAAAAAGGGTTAATTGAGGAGCTCAACAGTTTCTCACCCATCACCGACTATACCGGAAAGTTAGAGCTGCACTTTATTGGGGAAAAATATCGCCTCAAAGAACCCAAGTACAGCATGAGCGAGGCGAAAAGTCGGGATAGCACCTACGGTGTTCAGATGTTTGTACCCACCAGGCTCATCAACAAAGAAACTGGTGAAATCAAAGAGCAGGAAGTGTTTATTGGCGATCTGCCTCTGATGACGGATCGGGGTACTTTTATTATCAACGGCGCAGAGCGCGTAATCGTCAACCAAATTGTGCGATCGCCTGGGGTATATTACAAATCCGAAGTCGATAAGCATGGGCGGCGTACTTATTCTGCATCCTTAATTCCGAACCGGGGCGCTTGGTTAAAGTTTGAAACCGACAAAAACAGCATTGTTTGGGTCAGAATTGACAAAACCCGAAAGCTTTCAGCCCAGGTACTCCTCAAAGCCATGGGCCTCTCTGATAGCGAGATTCTCGACGCCCTCCGCCATGCTGACTTTTACCAAAAAACCCTCGAAAAAGAAGGGAACCCCAGCGAAGAAGAAGCCTTGCTCGAGCTCTACCGGAAGCTGCGTCCCGGTGAGCCGCCCACGGTGACCGGTGGTCAGCAACTATTAGAATCGCGCTTCTTTGACAACAAGCGCTATGACCTGGGTAAAGTTGGCCGCTATAAGATCAATAAAAAGCTCCGACTTAATATTCCCGACACTGTTCGGGTGCTAACACCCACAGACATTCTTTCGGCGATCGACTACCTAATCAACCTCGAATTTGACACCGGGAACATCGATGATATCGATCACCTCGGTAACCGCCGTGTGCGTTCCGTTGGTGAACTACTCCAAAATCAGGTGCGAGTCGGTCTAAATCGCCTCGAGCGCATCATTCGTGAACGCATGACCGTCAGCGAAGCAGAAGCCCTCACCCCCGCCTCTTTGGTGAACCCGAAGCCCCTCGTGGCAGCGATTAAAGAATTCTTTGGTTCCTCGCAGCTCTCCCAGTTCATGGACCAAACCAACCCCCTCGCAGAGTTGACCCACAAGCGTCGCCTCTCGGCCCTTGGCCCCGGTGGTCTAACCCGCGAACGGGCAGGCTTTGCCGTGCGTGATATTCACCCGACCCAGTATGGTCGTATCTGCCCAGTCGAAACCCCAGAAGGTCCCAACGCAGGTCTAATCGGTTCTCTCGCTACTTATGCTCGGGTCAACGAATATGGTTTCATCGAAACCCCTTACTACAAAGTCGAAAACGGTAAAATTCTCTTCGACCAAGGTTCCGTTTATCTCACAGCTGGAGAAGAAGATGATTTGCGGGTTGCTCCTGGGGATGTGCCCCGGGACGAAGACGGCAATATCCTTGGGGAAACTGTTCCTGTCCGTTACCGCCGAGAATTTTCTACCACAACTCCAGAACAGGTAGATTATGTAGCTGTTTCGCCCCTGCAAATCGTGTCCGTTGCGACCTCTCTGATTCCTTTTTTGGAGCATGACGACGCTAACCGTGCTCTTATGGGGTCAAACATGCAGCGGCAAGCTGTACCTCTCCTTCGTCCGGAACGTCCCCTTGTCGGTACTGGTTTAGAAGCGCAAGCTGCCCGAGACTCCGGGATGGTTATCGTTTCCCGCTGTGATGGTGTTGTAACCTTTGTTGATGCTACCGTGATTCGTGTTCAACCCACTGGGGAAGGCACAGAAGACGCCGCTGAAATTGTCTATCCATTACAAAAATATCAACGCTCTAACCAAGATACCTGCCTCAATCAGCGTCCTCTTGTAGACATTGGAGAAGACGTGGTGGCGGGGCAGGTGTTGGCCGATGGCTCTGCCACGGAAGGAGGTGAAATCGCCCTTGGTCAAAACGTTACCGTCGCTTATATGCCCTGGGAAGGCTATAACTACGAGGATGCAATCCTAATCAGCGAGCGGCTCGTTTATGACGACGTCTACACCAGTATTCACATCGAAAAATTCGAGATTGAAGCCCGCCAGACGAAACTAGGCCCTGAAGAAATTACCCGTGAGATCCCCAACGTTGGGGAAGATGCCCTCCGTAACCTCGATGAACAGGGGATTATTCGCATTGGTGCTTGGGTCGAATCTGGAGATATTTTGGTTGGGAAAGTCACCCCCAAAGGGGAATCTGACCAGCCCCCTGAAGAAAAACTTCTCCGGGCAATCTTCGGTGAGAAGGCCAGAGATGTACGGGACAATTCCCTGCGAGTTCCCAATGGGGAGAAAGGCCGAGTTGTAGATGTGCGCGTCTTTACCCGTGAACAGGGCGATGAACTGCCCCCTGGTGCGAACATGGTTGTCCGTGTTTATGTTGCCCAAAAACGGAAGATCCAAGTGGGTGACAAGATGGCAGGTCGCCACGGGAATAAAGGGATTATCTCGCGGATCTTACCGATTGAGGATATGCCCTACCTCCCCGATGGTTCCCCTGTGGATATTGTCCTTAATCCCCTAGGTGTGCCGTCCCGGATGAACGTGGGTCAGGTTTTTGAATGTCTATTGGGTTGGGCCGGGGAACACCTTAATGCCCGCTTTAAGATGATGCCTTTTGATGAGATGCACGGTGCTGAGGCCTCTCGCGAAACAGTCCATGGCAAGATTCGAGAAGCAGCCCATAAGCCAGGGAAAGAGTGGGTCTTTAACGAAGCAGAACCTGGCAAAATTCAGGTCTATGATGGCCGTACCGGGGAGCCTTTTGACCGAGCTGTCACCGTCGGGAAAGCGTACATGCTGAAGTTAGTCCACTTGGTGGATGACAAGATCCATGCTCGTTCCACTGGCCCTTACTCCCTTGTGACTCAACAACCCCTTGGTGGTAAAGCCCAGCAGGGTGGTCAGCGATTTGGGGAAATGGAAGTTTGGGCCTTGGAAGCTTACGGGGCTGCCTACACTCTCCAGGAACTTCTGACGGTCAAATCAGATGATATGCAGGGACGGAACGAGGCTCTAAATGCAATTGTTAAGGGCAAACCGATTCCCCGTCCTGGCACACCAGAGTCTTTCAAGGTCTTGATGCGTGAGTTGCAATCCCTTGGCTTAGACATTGCTGTCCACAAGGTAGAGGCCGCTGATGATGGTACAAGTCGGGATGTAGAGGTTGATTTGATGATGGACAATCAGCGCCGCGCCCCCAATCGACCGACCTATGAATCCGTGACTGATGAGGAACAAGAAGATTTAGTCGAGGAAGCTGCGGACTAAGTCTTTTAAACAGGTGGTGGAGCCGATATATAGTCTGGGCTCCCCATCACCTCAATCTGGTCTAGACCCAATTTATTCGCTGAGTAGTTTAGAGAGCAGTTACGTCCATGAAAAGTCAACAAGAACAGCATTTTGATTACGTCAAAATTGGTATCGCTTCCCCGGAGCGGGTTCGCCAGTGGGGAGAGCGTACTTTGCCGAATGGCCAAACCGTTGGGGAAGTCACAAAACCGGAAACCATCAACTACCGGACGTTAAAGCCAGAAATGGATGGTTTGTTCTGTGAACGAATTTTTGGCCCGGCAAAGGACTGGGAATGTCACTGCGGTAAATATAAGCGTGTGCGCCATCGTGGCATTGTTTGTGAACGCTGCGGTGTGGAAGTAACTGAATCCCGCGTGCGTCGTCACCGGATGGGCTATATCAAACTGGCAGCTGCGGTTACCCATGTTTGGTATCTGAAAGGAATTCCGAGCTATCTCAGCATTTTGCTGGATATGGCATTGCGCGATGTGGAGCAAATTGTTTACTTCAACGCCTATGTGGTTCTCGATCCGGGTAATGCTACAAACCTGAGTTACAAGCAGCTTCTGACAGAAGATCAGTGGTTGGAAATTGAGGAACAGCTTTATAGCGAAGATTCTCAGCTTGAAGATGTTGAGGTTGGCATCGGGGCTGAGGCGATCGAGCGGTTGTTGCAGGAACTTGCCCTTGAAGAAATTGCAGAAGAACTCAGAGAAGGCATTGCCAACTCCAAAGGTCAAAAACGCGCCAAATTGATCAAACGTCTGCGGGTCATCGATAACTTCATCGCCACAGGCGCAAGACCTGAGTGGATGGTGTTGAACAGTATTCCCGTCATCCCG
Organism: Picosynechococcus sp. NKBG15041c; assembly: GCF_055380235.1. Classification (NCBI taxonomy): domain Bacteria; kingdom Bacillati; phylum Cyanobacteriota; class Cyanophyceae; order Chroococcales; family Geminocystaceae; genus Picosynechococcus; species Picosynechococcus sp. NKBG15041c. Next base: position 1,937,849 of record NZ_AP040363.1, on the reverse strand, counting down.
CCCGATTTGCGTCCCATGGTGCAGTTGGATGGGGGACGTTTTGCGACCTCTGATTTGAACGATCTCTACCGTCGCGTCATTAACCGAAATAACCGTCTTGCCCGTCTACAGGAAATCCTTGCTCCTGAAATCATCGTCCGTAACGAAAAACGGATGTTGCAAGAGGCAGTTGATGCGCTAATCGATAACGGTCGTCGTGGTCGGACTGTAGTGGGTGCGAATAATCGTCCCCTCAAATCCCTGTCGGACATTATCGAAGGGAAGCAGGGTCGTTTCCGTCAAAACCTTCTGGGTAAACGGGTTGACTACTCTGGCCGTTCTGTAATCGTTGTGGGTCCGAACCTCAAAATCTACCAGTGTGGTTTGCCCCGGGAGATGGCGATCGAGCTATTCCAGCCTTTTGTGATTCAACGCTTGATCAAGAGCACTATTGTTAGCAATATCAAGGCAGCGAAGAAGCTGATTCAGCGGGGAGATGAAAGTGTTTGGGATGTACTTGCCGAGGTTATTACGGGACACCCCGTGATGCTGAACCGGGCACCGACGCTCCACCGTCTAGGGATTCAGGCTTTTGAACCGATCTTGGTAGAAGGTCGGGCGATTCAACTCCACCCATTGGTTTGTCCGGCATTTAACGCTGACTTTGACGGTGACCAAATGGCAGTTCATGTGCCTCTATCTTTGGAAGCCCAAGCCGAAGCGCGTCTGTTGATGTTGGCTTGTCACAATATTCTTTCCCCAGCAACGGGTAAACCGATTGTGGCACCTTCCCAAGATATGGTCTTGGGTTGTTATTATCTAACGGCGGAAAACCCTGGGGCACAACGGGGTGCGGGACGCTATTTCAGCAATATGGACGATGCGTTACGGGCCTATGAGCAGGGAGATGTCGATCTTCATGCTTATGTTTGGCTCCGTTACCTTGGTGATGTTGAAACCCATGAGGCTGATGATAAGGTGCTTGAATCCCAGACCCTCGAAGATGGTTCTGTGCTGAAGGTTTACCGTGAGCGTAAGGTACGGGAAACGGCTGATGGAAAAATGATTAGTCAATTTATCCGCACCACCCCTGGCCGAATTATCTACAACAAGACGATTCAGAGTGCTCTGGATCTAACGGAGCGGGTGCTGCCGGAGGGGCTACCTGTTTAAACGATGCATGATGTGAGGGGAAGAGGCGATCGCCTCTTTACTCCTCTTTTGTTTTTAGTTACTACCACCACAGATCACAAAAACCATGACCAAGGAAAAACCCGCCGTTTTCTATAACCGTATCATTGACAAAGGTCGCCTCAAAAAGTTGATGTCCTGGGCCTACACCAGTTTTGGTTCAGCCCATTGCGCCACCATGGCAGACGAACTTAAGACCCTCGGTTTCCGATATGCCACCCAGGCGGGGGTATCCATTAGTGTGGATGACCTCCAGGTGCCCCCCATCAAACGCCAGATGCTCGAGAGCGCCGAGCAGGAAATTAAAACCACAGAAGCGCGCTACTCCCGCGGTGAAATCACTGAAGTTGAACGTTTCCAAAAGGTAATCGACACCTGGAACAGTACCTCCGAAGCGCTCAAGGACGAAGTAGTCAAAAACTTCCGGGAAACAGATCCCCTCAACTCCGTCTACATGATGGCTTTTAGTGGGGCGCGGGGTAACCTTTCCCAGGTGCGTCAGTTGGTAGGGATGCGGGGTTTGATGGCGGACCCCCAGGGGGAAATTATTGACTTGCCCATTAAGACAAACTTCCGGGAAGGTCTTACGGTCACTGAGTACATTATTTCCTCCTATGGTGCCCGTAAAGGTCTGGTCGATACTGCACTGCGCACAGCTGACTCCGGGTATTTAACCCGTCGTTTGGTGGATGTTTCCCAGGATGTCATCGTACGGGAAGAAGATTGTGGTACGGCACGGGGTCTGACCCTCCGAGCGATGCATGATGGTGAGCGGGAACAAATTTCCTTAGAAGATCGCCTCTTTGGGCGCATTCTGAATGCCGATGTGATCGATCCCAAAACAGGGGAAGTCATTGCCCAGCGGAATCAGGACATTGATTTAGACTTGGCGAAAAAAATCGCAGATACGGTAGAGGTAGTCGAGGTGCGATCGCCCCTGACCTGCGAAGCCGCCCGTTCCGTTTGCCGCAAGTGCTACGGTTGGAGCCTGGCCCATGGCCATATGGTTGATATGGGTGAAGCCGTGGGGATTATCGCAGCCCAATCCATCGGTGAACCGGGAACCCAGCTCACCATGCGGACTTTCCACACTGGGGGGGTATTTACCAAAGAAGCAGCCCGGACGATTAAAGCCTCTAAGGCCGGGATTATCCAGTTTAAAGATGGCCTCAGCACCCGTCGTTTCCGGACGAGCCATGGGGATGAGGTAGAACAAGTAGAAGTTGCTGGTACCTTGGTGATCAAGCCCAGCGATAACGGCAAGATGATTAGCCACCCCCTCTCACCGGGTTCGATGATCTGGGTCTTTGAAGGCCAAGCCGTGAAAAAAGGCGAACTCCTCGTCGAAGTCGGTGCGGGTCAAAAAACGCAAAAATCCACCGAACGCGCTTCCAAAGACGTTTCCTCCGATTTGGCTGGGGAAATTCTCTTTGACCAAAACCTGGTGGCTGAGGAAAAAACCGATCGCCAAGGCAACACCACCCGCTCTGCCCAAAGAAGTGGCTTGATGTGGGTGCTTGCCGGGGATGTGTATAACTTACCTGCTGGGGCAGAACCCGTTGTTGAAAACGGCACCCATGTAGAAGTTGGCGATATTCTGGCGGAGACAAAATTGGTTTCCCTCTCCGGTGGAGTTGTGCGGCTGGTGCCCAACAGCCGGGAAATTGAAATTGTGACCGCTTCCGTTCTGCTGGATGAAGCTAAGGTGCTCCACGAAACAGGTGGCGGCTCAGAGCAATATATTATTGAAACGTCTAAAGGAGATCAGTTCCTCCTGAAGACCGCCCCGGGCACAAAAGTACAAAATAACGCCAACATTGCTGAATTAATTGATGATCGCTACCGGACGAAAACAGGCGGGATTATCAAGTATGCGGGTGTTGAGGTGGCCAAGGGCACTAAAAAGCAAGGCTACGAAGTCATCAAAGGCGGTACTTTGCTATGGATCCCCGAAGAAAGTCATGAGGTGAACAAAGATAGCTCTCTCCGCATTGTCGAAGACGGCCAGTATGTCGAGGCGGGTACAGAAGTTGTCAAAGATATCTTCTCCCAATCTGCTGGGGTTGCAGAGGTTGTCGAGAAAAACGACATCCTGCGGGAAGTGATCATCAAACCCGGTGAATTGCACCTCACCGAAGAGGCGATCGCCGACAAATACCATGAGCAATTGATTCAACCTGGCGAGGAAATTCTCCCCGGTGTCACCATCGACAAACTCAGCTATGGCGAAAAAGTGATCAGCACCGAAGGGGTTGCCCTTCTCGTTCGGCCAGTCGAAGAATTTCAGGTGGATGAAACCCCGGTTGAACCCTCCCAAGGTTCGATCAATGAGCAGGGAGCTGGCCGCAATATTCAGCTCCATTCTGTCCAGCGCCTATTTTTTAAAGACGGCGAACGGGTAAAATCCGTCGACGGAGTCTCTCTCCTCAGCACCCAACTGGTGATCGAAATTGGTGCCATTGAAGGGGAAGATGAAGATGTCCTCTCCAATCTTTATGCGGATATCGAGCTGCAAGACGACCCCACTGACGATGAGGTGAAACGCCTCCAGTTAGTGATTCTTGAGTCTTTGATCCTCCGTCGAGATTCCGACAACGATCCCTTTGGGGGACAAATCCATACCCGCTTGATGGTAGAGGATAACCAAGAAATCCCCCCGGGAGCCGTAGTCGCTCGCACCGAAATTCAATGTAAAGAACCTGGTGAAGTCCGGGGGATCCCTTCGGGTCAAGAAGCAATTCGCCGCCTACTCATCGTGCGGGATGGCGATCGCCAAACCCTCGAAATCCAGGGCGAAGCAAAGGTCAAAGAAAATGACCTCATTGTTGCTGGCACAGAGATTGCCGAAGGTGTTGTCGTTGAAGACTCCGCCCAGGTCCTAAAAGTTAGCGACACCGAAGTTGTTCTCCGCCATGCCCGTCCCTACCGCGTCTCTAGTGGTGCTGTTCTTCACATTGATGAAGGAGACTTGGTTCAGCGGGGAGATAATCTTGTGCTCTTGGTCTTCGAACGGGCAAAAACCGGGGATATCATCCAGGGTCTACCCCGAATCGAGGAACTTCTCGAAGCCCGTAAACCCAAAGAAGCCGCTGTTTTGGCCCGTCGCCCTGGGGTCTGCCAAGTGGAATACGCCAACGATGAAACCGTAGATGTAAAGGTCATTGAAGATGATGGCGTAATCACCGAATATCCCATCGGGATGAACCAGAGTGTGATGGTGGTTGATGGTCAGCGAGTCGGTGCAGCAGAAAGATTGACGGACGGCCTCAATAACCCCCACGAAATCTTGGAAATCTTCTTTGAGTACTACGCCGAAAGTAAAGGCATGTACGAAGCTGCCCTCATCGGTTTGCGTGAATCCCAGCGGTTCCTTGTCGAAGAAGTACAACGGGTATACCAATCCCAAGGGGTTGATATTTCTGACAAACACATCGAAGTGATTGTGCGTCAGATGACGGCAAAAGTCCGCATTGATGATGGTGGTGATACCACCATGCTGCCAGGTGAGTTGATCGAACTGCGTCAAGTGGAACAGGTCAATGAAGCGATGTCCATTACCGGTGCAGCCCCAGCCCGTTACACTCCTGTTCTACTCGGGATCACCAAGGCTTCCTTGAATACCGATAGTTTCATTTCTGCAGCGTCCTTCCAGGAGACGACCCGGGTGCTCACCGAAGCCGCGATTGAAGGGAAATCTGACTGGTTGCGTGGTCTGAAGGAAAACGTGATTATTGGTCGCTTGATTCCGGCGGGGACAGGTTTTGCCAGCCAAAATGACTTCGTGGATGAAGGTACAGGGCGATCGCCGAATGGCTATAGCAATGTAGTTGCCAGTGACAATGGCGCAGGTCTATCGAGCCGTTCCTACGACGATCTCGATGGCAGCGAAATTCTTGACGACCAAACAGCGCGGGCCTTTACCGAAGGAAAAGCAAATCACACGGACATTATCTCCGGTGATGAACTCATCTCCGATGCGACGCCAATTCCTTCGGATGCGGCGGGTCAAGCTGCCGTCATTGATGATGATGCGATGATTGATGACAATTGGCTGAAGGAATAATCAGGGAGATTTGATCCCAGTAAATTTCTAAAAAAATGGATCAGCTTCCAGGGCTGATCCATTTTTTTTGTCAAGCCAAAAATTGTAGGCTGGCTGTCTGATATTAGTGATATCAGGGGGTGAACACTGGATGTGATTTTCTGGCCCAAGCGATTAGATTATTGCTGCCCAGGGCGATAGAAAGGTTTTTTAACCACTCGGGCCGGGTACAATTTGCCCCGAATCTCAATCTCAACAGCCTGGCCGACTTGACTGAATGTCGGTGGTAGGTAGGCCAAGGCGATCGCCTTTTCGAGGATAGGGGACAGGGTGCCACTGGTCACAACGCCAACTGGCGTGCCACTGACTAAAACAGGATAACCATGGCGGGCAATGCCCCGTCCTTGCATCTCTAGGCCCACCAACCGCCGCTTGAGCCCCTCTGCCTTTTGGGCTTGTAAAATTTCCTTAGCAATAAAATCATCTTTTTCTGACCAATGGATCAACCAGCCTAAGCCTGCTTCTAGGGGGGTTGTATCATCATCCATATCTTGGCCATAGAGATGCAGGCCGGCTTCTAGTCGCAAAGTATCCCGCGCCCCCAGACCACAGGGCACTGCCCCGGCCGCTTGTAAAGCTGCCCAGAGTTTTTGACCGGCGACGGGATTAAGCATCACTTCAAAGCCATCTTCCCCGGTGTAACCTGTGCGGGCAATGAAAGCCATTGCGCCCAAAATTTCCCCTTGGCCATGGTTGAATAATTTCAACGTACTTAAATCTAAATTTTTCACCAAAGGCTGTAACGTCGCTGCGGCCTTTGGCCCCTGAATTGCCAGTAAAACATTGTCTTGGGAAACATCCGTTAGGGTAATGCCCTGGGTTCCTAAGTGGCCCGCTAACCATGCCCAATCTTTCTGGGTAGTGGCCGCATTCACAATTAAAAATCCTTGGTGATCTCGAAGAGATCCGCTCTGCGATATGCCTTGGTGATAGTAGATCACATCGTCAATAATGCCCCCGTGATCATTGAGGAGGACTGTATATTGCGCTTGACCTGGGGTGAGACGCCCCAGGTTAGATGGCACAAGTTTTTGCATTGCCGCAATTAGATTTTTCCCAGCCAACTGGAACTTACCCATGTGGGAAATATCAAACATCCCCACTGCTGTGCGTACGGCTTGGTGTTCGGCCTTTAAGCCTCTGTATTGGACGGCCATTTCCCAACCAGAAAAAGGGACAAATTTAGCGCCGCCGGTAACAGCCAAGTCGTAGAGGGGGGTGCGATGTAATGCCATAGGACTTACCCAAAGGAGATGATCTCCCATGATAAAGGCTTCCTAGAAAGGAATTTCATCGTCTGGGGCTGGGGGTTTGGCGGGGCGACCCTGAACTACCGGTGTGGTCGTTGATGGGGGAGCGGCTGGGCTTGGTTCTGGTACAGGGATCGGGATCGGGGTTTGTACTTCTTCCTGGGGGACTAAATGGGTGAGTTCAATCACTTCCCCAGCAAAAAATTCGGCAAATTGTTGGGCGATCGCCTGGAGATTACTTTCTTGGGGATCAGCCTCTACCGAAGGTTCTGGGGCAATTGTGGCGGGTGTTATGGGTGCGACTGGTGCCGATATTTCTGGGGGGGAGGCGACAGATTTGATTTCTGGTACAAGAGGAGGGGGCACTTGGGGCGCAGCCATTGCCCTTGGTGGTGGCGGGGGGGCGATCGCCCCGGGATTTTCTTTTAAGGGGAGCGTTGTTGGGCCTGAATTCATGGCCACCGGTGCCGCAAGGGGATAGGCTTCATCAAGATCATGGCCCATTTGGAGAATCACCCTAACCGCCTGACCAGCAATTTTTTCAAAGGCCTCTTCCAGTTGCGTCGTTTTACTTTGGGCGATTTTTAAGAGATTCGGACTTTTGATCCCCACCAGGGCGCTATGGCCAGAAAATTGGAGCAATTTGCCATGGTCTTGAAATAAAGATTGACTCAAGAGTGGCAGTTGGGCAACGATCCCGCGCCATAATTCCTCCCGTTCGAGGTTAGAAATGGCGCTCCCTGTCGTGGTAGTGGAGGATGCGGCACTGGCGATCGCCCCATTATTAAGCGCACTTTGGGATTGTTGGGGAGGGGCTGGAGGACTGTTTTGGGGTGGTGACACTGGGCGATCGCCATTAACAAACTCAGGAGTCAATGGCCCCCCTGGAGGCGGACTAATCCCCGGAGAAGCCAGGGGTGGAGGGGGACTTTGGATCGGTGCTGTCACCGGAGACACAACCGGAGGGGGAGAGGGCTGAGACTCTACATGCGGGGCTGTGGGAACCTGCCCAAAGGGATGTGATGGTGCTTCTGGTTTCGAGGACGGTGGGGGGAGGACCGCTGAGGTTGAGCGACTCAACGGTGGGGCGATCGCTGTGCCTTGGGTTTCGGTCTGGTTCAAAGCACCGGGCAATAGTCCCAGGAGCGTAATTTCTAACCAGAGACGCGGTTGGGTTGTATTTTTGAGTTGATATTCGCTTTCCTTAAGCCGTTGTTGCCCCTGCAAAATGGTGGCCGTGGGCCAAAAATTAGCTTCCTCACAGAGGGCCACCCAAGTCGGTTGGGTCACCGCCATGAGATCATTCCGCTGCGGCGCTGTTTTTGCGATTAGTAAATTGAGATAAAAACTCGCTAAATTTTGGAGCACAACTAAGGGTTCTCGGCCTCGATTAAGCAAACTGCGACATTGTTGAATCACAGCCTCTGGACTGTCGTTGCGAATGACTTGGATCAGGTCCAATAAGTCCCGCTCTGGCACCGCACCCACCAGATCCCACACCTTATCGGGGGTAATTTCACCAGCGAGCAGGCTCAACTGATCAAGCAAGCTTTCTGCATCTCGCAGTCCCCCGTTGGCAATTTGGGCAATCAGAGTCACAGATTCGAGGGGAATCTCAATATTTTCGAGTTGGGCAATTTTTCGCAAATGCCCCACCATCGCGTCGAGGGGAATGCGGCGATAGTCGAATCTCTGACAACGGGAAATAATCGTCGGCAAAACCCTTTGGGGATCGGTCGTCGCTAATATAAAAACCACATGGGCAGGCGGTTCCTCCAGGGTTTTTAATAGGGCATTAAACGCCGCTACGCTGAGCATATGGCATTCGTCAATCACATATACTTTGTAGCGACATTGCACCGGGGCAAACTGCGATCGCTCGATTAATTCTCGAATATTATCTACACCTGTATTACTGGCCGCATCAATTTCGATCACATCTAAAGCAGAGCCATTGGCGATCGCCCGACAGACTTCACATTCGCCGCAGGGGTTTGGGGTCGGATTAGCTGAATTTAAACAATTGAGAGATTTGGCCAGAATCCGAGCGCTAGAGGTTTTCCCGGTTCCCCTTGGCCCTGAAAACAAATAGGCAGGGGCAATCCGTCGCTGTTCGAGGGCATTACTCAAGGTCGTGGCGATCGCCCCTTGACCAACCAACTGCGCGAAAGTCTGGGGGCGATATTTGTGGTGGAGCGGTTCGTAGGCCATGGAAACGGTCAGACGCCAATAATGCAGGATAGGGTTATCAACAAAATAAAAAAGGATTGGGATCTACAATCAGATTCCAGAAATCAGGGAACGAACGACATAGAATGGGTGAGTACAAGCAACAATTCGAGCAAGCAAAAGGATTATTAAGGATATGGCGGGTTGGTTAAAAAAGCTATTTTCTCCCTCTCAAGGTCAGGGGCAAACATCCACCACAGACCTGCCACCCCTCACTGATGCAGATTTTGAATTTCTTTTCGAGCAACTTCTCCAGGGTATTGCTCGGGGTTGGCAGCCCGATCGCCTGGAGGTATTTATCGCCGATCTTGGGGTTCGGGGCAAAGTCACCGCCTGGGAAGCTTGGCTAGAACGCTACAGTACGAAAATACTAGCACAATCTCCTCCCCCCCAACAACATCTCATCGGGACAAGACTATTGTTTGTGGGCAATGCCTTCCGCAATTCTCCGAAGTTGGGGCGTTTTGCGAAAGCTTTTGCCGAGATCGGTCAACAGCTTGTGACAGGACGCGGCAAAATTACCGCGACAATTTGGGAGTATGACGGTGTCGATGCCCTCGCAGAAACTGAGGCGATCGCCGCACCAGCCCCAGAAATTATCCTCGATCCGAGAACCCTCCTAGAGTCAGAACCAACATCAGCGCTTGCAGCGACTCCCACCGCAGAGATTGCCGGAACCCCTGATGCCCCTGAAACCATAATATCGCCGACTGTTGTTGAGGCCGAGGTAGAAGTGGCCGTGGCTGCCGAAGAATTACCAATGGAAACAGAGACAGAAAGCCCCATTCCAGCAACCACCACAGAAATGGCTGAAGCCAGTGAACCAAAAGACTTGGGGCCAACCATCGAGGCCCTATTTAAAGAGGGTTTAGCCAAAGCAGAGGTGGGAGACTTTTCTGGGGCGATCGCCGCCTGGGATCAAGTCATTGCAATCCAGCCGACCATTGCCGAAGTCTGGCATAACCGGGGGAGCGCCCTGGGCAAACAGGGGCAGTATGCAAAAGCCCTCAGTTCCTTGGAACAAGCATGCCAATTAGCCCCGGATAATGTCTTAATTTGGCGGGATCAAAGCTATGTTCTCATGGCCCTTGAACAGTGGGAAACAGCCCTCAAAAGCTGGAATCACACCATCGAGTTGCGGGATGACATGGCGGAGGCTTGGTATCAGCGCGGTCTCACCCTAGAGCAGCTCCACAAGCCCGAAAACGCGGTGATCAACTATCGGCGTGTCCTGAGTCTCGTTCCAGAGTTTGAAAAAGCCCAGGAACGTTTAACCGCCCTAGAAGGCATTGGCGCTAATCCTGCGCCTGTGACCGAAGCAACGGATCCTTGGACTGATTAGACAGTTTGCACCGTTGCTGTCTACGGATGACAACCTATTTTTTCTCTATGGCACAACAACAATTGATTGACTGTATTTACACTGATGGTGGCTGCATCCATAACCCTGGCCCCGGCGGGTGGGGTGTGGTTGTCCAATTTACCGATGGTTCTGTGCTTGAAATGGGCGATCACCAACCAGAGACCACCAACAATCGCATGGAAATGCAAGCTGCGATCCAAGCCCTTGAGTATGTTCGTGAATGCGATCAACAGGAGCCCATGCGTCTCTTAACGGACAGTAAATATGTGATCGATGGGATCACGAAGTGGATCAAAGGCTGGCAAAAAAAAGGCTGGAAAACCGCCGCCGGCAAACCAGTCCTCAACCAAGACCTCTGGCAACGACTCCATCAGCTCAATCATCCCCAAATCTCCTGGTGCCATGTCAAGGGCCACAGCGGTGAACCAGGCAACGAGCGGGCCGATGCGATCGCCAATGGTTTTGCCCGGGGCCAAAAGCCCCACCTCCGGAACAACCAAAGCGCCTCCATGCCGAAAAATCTACCAAAATCAAGAGGTAACCCCCCAGAAAGCCCTCGACAATTAACCGTAGACTTTCCCTCGGTAAATCTCTTACCATCCAATCCATCTCCTAAGGAAATCACTATGACTGAAACCCAGAGTTTTGTTTCTGACGATGCCACCACCGATTCTCACCATGAGCGGGTGCAACGGTTAACCGATGTCATCGAAAGCCTCCGCATTGCCGACGAAATTGCAGAAAATGGCTATTTCATCAGTAGTTCTGAGCTGGCAGATTTGATGGATGTTAACGCCAGTGCTGTCACCAGTCGCGGCCATGAGTGGACATGGCGCAATTGGATTGTTTCCCGTGTGAAACGTGAAGGCAATCAAATTCTCTGGCAACTAGACCGCATCATTGGTGGTGATGAGACGACGGCCTAAACTCACCTATGACCGAGGCACTCTCATTCTCCATCCCCCACCCCAGGGCAAAGTCTGGCTTGATTTTGTCACCTGGGATGACCGCATTGAAAAATTTCGACTTCTGGCGCGGGACTATCGGCCCCTAGTGGAGCGCCTCCGCCAAGAGTCGATTGATTTTATCGATGAGGCCCAACAATTTTCACCCTTAGATTTGGTCACAGAGCTGTCTCAAGAGCCCTACCCCCACCAACGGGAAGCGCTCTTGGCTTGGAAAAAAGGCGATCGCCAGGGGGTCATCGTACTGCCCACTGCCGCCGGGAAAACCTATCTAGCCCAGTTAGCGATCGCCAGCACCCCGCGCACCACCCTCGTCGTAGTCCCTACCCTGGATTTGATGCACCAGTGGTATGCCCAGCTTATCCAGGCCTTTCCTAATGTCGAAATTGGTCTCCTGGGGGGCGGCTCCCGCGATCGTAGTGCCATTCTGATTGCCACCTACCACAGCGCCGCAATCCATGCCGAAACCCTAGGCAATCGCTATGCTCTGATCATTTTTGATGAGTGTCATCATTTACCCAGTGATTTTTTTCGGGCGATCGCCGAATATTCCATCGCCCCCTATCGCCTCGGCCTTACCGCCACCCCCGACCGTAGCGACGGTAAGGAGAGCGATCTCCAGCAACTCATCGGCCCTGTGCTCTATAATCGCACCCCCGCGTCCCTCGCTGGCCAAGCCCTCGCTGACCACCAGGTCATTCAACTCAAGATTCCCCTCAGTGAAACCGAAGAAGCGCAGTATCACCAACTTATCGCCACTCGCAATCAATTTTTGCGCGATCAAAATATTCGTCTAGGTTCCCTCAAGGGTTGGCAAGCATTTGTCGCCGCCAGTGGCCGTTCCACCGCCGGGCGCCGTGCCATGTTAGCCCATCGCCAAGCAAAAGATATCACCGCTGGTACTGCCGGAAAATTACGCACCCTCGCCCAGTTGCTCCAACAGCACTACCCCGCACAAATCCTGATTTTCACCCATGACAATGCCACCGTTTATCAGATCTCCGAAAACTTCTTAATTCCGGCAATTACTCACCAAACCCCAGTTAAAGAGCGACACCAAACCCTCAAAAAATTTCGCCATGGGGTCTATCCCGTTTTAGTCACCTCCCATGTCCTCAACGAAGGAGTTGATGTGCCCAATGCACGCATTGCGATCATCCTTTCAGGAACAGGATCAACCCGGGAATATATCCAACGCTTAGGTCGTATTTTACGCCAAGGAAAATCAGGAACAAAGTTGGCTCTTTTATATGAATTGGTATCAGAAAACACAAATGAAGAGCAACTTTCCCAGCGGCGACGGGGCTCCCTGACCCCGACTGAAACACACCTCACAACCCTCTCTAAAAAAGAAATTTCACTCAGGGCAGCAGAGTCCAAAGCCCTTTACAAGGAAGGATTCCAAGGGAGTGCTACACCCACCGAAGAGGAATGATTTAAATGATTTTTTCAAGCACAAAAAAGTCAATAAAGATTCGATAATGACTTTGTTATCTAAAAAAAGATCTGCAAATATTGTTAACCAAAATATAACTCAATCTTTTGTGGATTTTGGATTTATAATGTAAGAATGTTCATCACAAAAGATTGATATAAAGAAATCCAATTTTAATATCCTATGCAGTTATTCCATCAGTCTCCCCAGAAAGAACGTACCCATTTTGAGCGTTCTCTCCAGCGTTTAGAACAAGAAGTTTTGCGGATGGGGGCGTTGGTTGAGCAAGCTTTCCGGTTGGGTCATAATTGCCTCTTTAAGGAAGATTTGGAGGCTTACGAAACACTCCGGGCTTTGGATAAGGAAATTGACCGCTATTATCGTCAGATCGAAGCCGATTGTTCGGCGATGCTGACCCTTAAAGCACCAGTGAGTCAAGATTGCCGCTTTGTCAGTGCCTTTATGCAATTGGTGCGAGATCTAGAGCGGATTGCGGACTATGCAGAGGATTTGGCAGAAAAAGCTATTCGTTTGGTTCCCTATTCACCCCATGGGTTAATGTCAGAGATTGAAGGGATGTCGGAACATGCCCAACTAATGTTGTCGACGAGTTTGGTCGCCCTCGCAGAACTTGACCCCAATGCAGGGCCCTATGTGAAAAAGCTAGATGACCGGGTGGATGATGACTTTGACCGCATCTATGCGGCCCTAGCCCAACAGCAAAATTTGCCGGGGATGATTGAGCCGTTTATTTTGATGGCGCTGATTATTCGGGACCTAGAGCGTATGGCTGACCATGCAACGAATATTGCCCAGCGGGTTTCTTACATTATTACTGGCCAACGGACTTAGGCGAAGGCGCATTAATCTGGGGCGGCCTCGGAGAGATCGACGAGGTCGATCCAACTGGCAAGGGCATCCCAACCTAAGCCTTTACGGATGAGGGCAGGTTGGCGATCGCAAAAATCGAGAATTGTTGAAGTCTTATTGCCGGGTTCAGCGTCACTATCGATGATGATATCCACAAGGGGCTCTAGGGCATCAAACAAAAGCGCTTTTTCGAGATCAAGGGTAAAAGGCTCACCATCTTCATCAGGGAGGTGGGCTGAGGTGGAAATAATGGGGTTCCCTAGAGCTTGCAGTAAACCTTGGCAGATGGCATTGTCGGGGACGCGGATTCCTGTACTGCGGCGCTTGGGGCTCATTACCAGTTTGGGCACTTGTTTGGTGGCAGGCAGCAGGAAGGTATAAGGGCCAGGGATAACCCGCTTCATAATCCGATAGGCATCATCACTGACCATGGCATATTCGGAAATATTCGAGAGAGATGAGCAGAGAAACGTCAGGGGCTTGTCGTTGGCAAGGCGCTTGAGTTGCCGGACTTTTTGCACAGCGTTTTTCGCGGTGAGATCACAGCCAATGGCGTACACTGTATCTGTGGGATACAACATCACTGCCCCCGACCTGAGCTGTTTGGCGATCGCCTCAAGGTCACGCTGTTGAGGATTTTGGGGATGGAGTGAATAGAACTTAGCCATTAGTTTTTGCCGCTATGAAAAAAATTGCCTATCTCGAATGCCCGACGGGAATTGCAGGGGACATGTGCCTCGGTGCATTGGTAGATGGGGGCGTACCGCTGGAATATCTCAAAAATCAGCTAAATCGTCTCGGAATCACCCATGAATACGATCTTCGGGCGGAAACGGTGATTCGTCAAGGACAGCGGGCAACGAAGGTCTATGTGCAGTTATTAGAAACCGATGATCATCCCGGTAGGGATTTGGCCTCCACAACCTCAAACACCGCCGCTATTCCTCACCAGCACCACGATCACCCCCACTCCCATGAACAGGTAGAGGGCCGTGAATCCCACCATCACCATGATGGCCATACTCCCCACCGCCATTTGCCTGAAATTCAGCAGCTCATTCGGCAGGCAGCACTCCCGGAACGGGTAGAACGATGGAGTTTAGAGATTTTTCAAAATTTGGCGATCGCCGAAGCGACGGTCCATGGCACCACACCGGACATGGTGCATTTCCATGAGGTGGGGGCGACGGATGCCCTAGTGGATATTGTCGGCACTTGCCTCGGTTTGGATTGGCTCGGGATTGACGAATTATATTGTTCGCCCATGCCCACTGGAGGCGGAACAGTTAAAGCGGCTCACGGAATTTTGCCTGTGCCCGTGCCTGCGGTTTTACAGCTTTGGCAACAGCGAAAAGTGCCGATTTACAGCAACGGGATTGATAAGGAATTGGTTACGCCCACCGGAGCGGCGATCGCCACTACCCTAGCGAAGGATTTTGGGAAACCCCCCGCGATGACCCTAGAAAAAGTTGCCTTGGGCTCCGGTACCCTTGATTTACCTTTACCGAATTTATTAAGGCTTTGGCTTGGTTATCGGGCAGAAACACCAAATTTAGAAACCATTGTCACCCTCGAAACCCAAATCGATGATCTCAACCCTCAGGCGATCGCCTATGCTAGCGAAAAACTGCGCCAAGCCGGCGCGTTAGATGTCTTCAGTCAGGGGATTACAATGAAAAAAAATCGCCTGGGAACCCTGTTAACGGTCATTTGTCCCGTCGATTTAGTAGATCGCTGCGAAGAGATTTTATTCACTGAAACCAGTACCCTTGGTATCCGCCGCCAAACTCAATTCCGTTCTGTGCTTGATCGCCGCTTTGAAACCATTTCTACAGCCCATGGTGACGTCAAACTCAAAATTGGTTACCGGGGCGATCGCCTTTTTAACGTGCAACCCGAATACGAAGATGTGGTAAAAATCGCTGAAAAAACCGGGCAACCCTGGCAGGCGATCGCCCAGCAAATCCTTAAACAATTTTTTGACTAAGTCAGAAAAAATCAGGCCGCTTATCTTCCGGGGAGGAGGTTGGATTTTACCGAAGCCTCTCCAGTTCTGCCTAGAAAGCGATCACTTAAGCCCCGATAGTTTTACGGATATTCAAGAAGCGCTGATACTTTTGATAAAGGGACAAACCCGGAAGATCCTGCTTGAATGAGTCAGGAACTTCATAATCATTTGGCGGATAAGTATCTTTAATATTTTGTAGCTCCCCAGCAATTTTTTCCCATTTCTTGAGGTCACCCAACAATGCTTTAAACTCATTTCCTGCATTCTTGTTGCGGTAGTCCAGGGCGAGGAAATGGAAGACTTTGACATGGCCGAGCAGGTTATTTTGATTTTTCGGCATCCCCATCGCTGAACAGAGGGTATAGATGGTTTCTTCAATTTCAGAAACACGTTTTTCGAGCACCTCTAGATCGGTACCGATTGGCTGGGTGAGGACTTCCTGGGCAAGATTAAAGGTTGACAGGAGAAGGGAATAACGGGAGTTGAGGTTACGCAGAATATTGAGCAGTTTAATGCCATTCTTGTAGCGGGTAACTTCTTTAATCGCCAAAATATAATTCTTGGCTACATTTAACCCTTCTTCGGTTTTAAAGTCCTTGAGTAGGGGCGTTACATTTTTTTTCATCTGCAGCAAAATTTCAGTGCTGTCGGTATGGTGGTCTAAGATTTCGGCGATCGCCTCATAGACTTTGAGCTGAGAAGGGCTGCGATATAGAAACTCCGTCTCATTAATTAAGACAAAACTTTCGAGGGAAAATAACATCACCTCAAATAGATCGATGGTATCCTTCAAGTTTTTGAAGGTTCCCATATTTAAATCAATCAAAATGCGAATCCGAAAGAAGTCGAGAAATTCTTGGCCGCTGAATTTTCTGTTCTCCAGACCCTTGAGGGTAATAGTTTTTGTTTCCAGTTGCTTCCACAACTGCGTATAACGATCTAGGGAGTAAGGAGGTACAGGCTGTTTTGCGAAGTAATTAGAAACCTTTTCTACAAGGCTTTTGTTACCAAAGATTGGCTTTTGCCAAAAAGAACTAGGGGCACTGGTTTCAGCTTTGGCAGTCTCCGGGGAGGGCAAGGGTTGAGAGGTCGGTTTTTTGAGCAAGCCAAAGTGAGATTGGAGGACATCAAACTCCTCCTGGGTGAGTTGCGCTGTTTTCACCAAAGAGAGTAGGCGCTCTAGTTGTGCATTATCGATGGGCATACTGTCCTCACTTTGCTAAATCGAATGACCCTAGCACTATTATTTAGTGTATATCCCCCTGTAGATTGTCACACAACTCCGACTTCGTGCAATTTTCCCGGCGACAGGTCAAAACAAAGCGCAACATTTTGGCTTCAATCATTTATTTGTCCTGGGGCAACGCCAAAACCGGCCAGGGATGGCAGAACTTTTCCCTGGCTCCGGCTGAGGCAATGACAGTTCAGACCTAGAATCGCAATTGACTGTTATGAATCATTCCCATACTGCCGCAGGCATCGGTATGGAACCAATCACCTTGATTCCC
This sequence comes from Picosynechococcus sp. NKBG15041c, assembly GCF_055380235.1. Lineage (NCBI taxonomy): Bacteria > Bacillati > Cyanobacteriota > Cyanophyceae > Chroococcales > Geminocystaceae > Picosynechococcus > Picosynechococcus sp. NKBG15041c. Next base: position 1,920,949 of record NZ_AP040363.1, on the reverse strand, counting down.
ATAGAGGTTGATCGTCCGGGGCGATCGCACAGTACAAAGAATAGGACCATTGGGATAGGTACGGACGTTAGATGGCGGTGCAAAAACAAACGCCGTATTGATTGCCCCGGGGTTACCCAGATTGCCCGTGCCACCGTCGCAGACAAAATTCAACATATTTTGGGTTGCCGTAGACATCGGGCTGTGGGTCACACCATCATGGAAACTCGTCCAGGTGTTGTCCCAGCAGTGGGCTTGGGCATTGATTCTCATTTGCCCGAGCTCATAAGTGAAGTTCACACTGCGCTCACTGGCTCTGCGAATAGAGCAGCGATCAACGCTAACATTAGCACCCGTGACAGCTCTCCCCATAGAGACATAGCAGGGTTGAGCCTGGAGAGGCTTCGGTAGAGCAAGGGCGGCGGCGAAGAGAAGCCCTAGGGGGAGGAGTGGGAAGCTAAAAAGATGGCGGATGGTAGAGGATTTCATGGTGTGATCCCCTCCTTGAAGAAATGGATAGGCACAATAATATTTTCGCTATTTCTTTGGTATGTAACGGGATTTTTTTATAAAAAGTAATAACAAAAATAAGTTTTGAAAGCGCCCAGTCTCAAAGAATTTCTCTCGGTTTTGAGCACAAATTTATTCGGGCAATATTTTGACCTGGCAATTATTGAGATCAGCTAAAAAATTCGCTTAATTTAGGAAAAATACGTCTTCGCCAGTAGACGATCGCCGCAATAGAATAATTTTATGATTTAGCAAAAAAATCAGTCTTATTTTTAAAAATGGACTGTTGTATTTCTTCGCCTTAAATCAATCCACAGTCATCCTTTTGAGGCAGCTAGAAATTTTTTTCAAACCCAGTTGAACAGTCCCAAGTAATACCTCTGTATTGCAAATATTTCGCCCTATTCAGGGTCGTTTCTCTGCCTGTATTTATTCAACTGCTCCACCAAATCATTGATGACACTGGTGAGATTTTCCTGGGTTTGACGATGGTGCTGCTGTTCTAGTTGGAGAGTCTGGAGAGCTCGATTTCGCTCCTGGGTAACCTGAAAGAGCTGCTGCTTGAGAAGATCAAGATCGGTGATCGCCGCTAATTCCTGCCAGAGCGCTTGGCTGGTTTCTGGGGTATCGGCGGCGGATAAAAAGTTTTGTTGTAAAGCTTGTAGAGAGAGCTCTGCTTGAGCCAACTGCTCTGCAGCGAGACGGGCTTCGGTTCGACGCTGTTGGGCTTCCTCTGTATAGTGTTGACGCCACTTTAGTTCGCGGGATTTACAGGTTTGGAGTGCCTGTTGAGTTTGGGCCAATTGTTGTTTAAGGCGCTTAATTTCAGCAAGCCATTGCACGACTTCTTCATCCATATTGACGGCCTCCTCCCAGACGAGAGCAGATTTAAACCATAAATTTATAGTAGTGTGATCCTTTAGGATCCCCAAACGTTTCAGCCTATGTCTAAGCGTGCATCTGCAAAAATTAATTTATTGCCCCCAGTGATCATGCCATGAAACGTTTTTTACGATTTTTTTTGTTTCTCAATCACCGGACGGTCTACTGGACAATTCGTCAGGCGTTGCGGCGGCGACTGTTTGGTCTCTCTGCGGAGATTGCCTTTAATGTGATGCTGTCTCTCTTTCCGATCATTATCATGGCATTGACTGCCCTAGGCTCATTTACGGAAACCTTAGACCAGACGATTATCCAATTGGCCAGCTACTACGAAGATGTGATGCCAGAATCGGTGTGGATGCTACTGCGGGAATTTACATCAGAAATTGGTAAAACTCCCAGTCGGAGTCTTTTTTCGGCAAGTTTTATCGCAACGATTTGGGTATCTTCCGGGGCGTTTAGTGCAGCAATGAATGCCCTTGATCAAATCCATGAAATCCCATTGGATCAGCGGCGTCCTTTCTGGAAAGCAAAATTAATCTCGATTTTTATTACCCTCGGGGCGATCGCCCTCCTGATTTTTGCCTCGTTTTTGGTACTGGTGGGGGATAACGTCGTTAAGGTCGCTTTGGATTTGATCGTGCGTTTACCGGTGAATTCGGCGGGGGTTAATGTGTTGGTAACTCTGTGGCGTTTACTGAGTTTTCCCTTAGCCCTGGGGCTGGGGGCAGGGATCGTGGCAATGGTTTTAAATCTACTCATGAGCCCACCTGATCGCCGCCATCCCTGGCGGAAACTAAAACAGATGTCTTTTAGCTTGGCGATCGCCCTCTGCGCTTTTTTTGCCCTCTGTTTTTCAATTCTCTTTATCCAAAGCCTCATTGTGGATATGAAAATTGACTATGATCTGGCTAACTTATTAGTCACCCTCTGGCGATTCTTGAGTCTACCTGTCGCTTTGGCGATCGTTTCGATCGCCTTTGCCTTTATCTACAGCATGGGCTCTAGTCGCCTGATTAAAGGGATGCCTATTCTTCCTGGAGCAATTCTTGGGGCGATTTCCTGGGCGATTATCTCTTCGTTATTTCGTCTTTATGTCACTAATTTTGGGCAATACAACCGCGTTTATGGCGCCGTAGGGACGGCAATTATTCTCATGCTTTGGCTCCAACTCAGCGCCCTTGTAATGCTTTTAGGAGATCAATTAAATGCCGTAGTGGGGGAAGCAATGCTCGAAGATGCCCTCAAGCGTGGCAATTTGATCTCCTATGGCAATTCCCCATTGCCTGAAGAAACATCTAGTTGAAGCCCGCACTTCTGCCCAGTATTAGGGACTGCCTTAACGGGGGGTCAATCTAGCAATGGTGGCATTCTGATAATAGTGGCGCAAAATTTGCTGGTAATTAATCCCCTGGGCGGCAAGGCTATTAGCACCCCATTGACTCATTCCGACACCATGACCAAAGCCTTTCCCATAGATGTAAACGTCCCCCTGTTGGATACGGGCGTTAATGAGGGTGCTCCGCAGTTCCAAGAGCTGACGCAATTGGTCTCCACTAATATCTTTGGTGCCGCGATCGCCAATAATCCGCATCGTCACTACCCGGCCCTGGGGAGTAGCCCGCTGGGGAACCAGTTGTTGCACGGTGCCAACCCCGCCGACCAACTGGCCCAATTGTGCGGCCGAAATAGTTTTATTCCACTGATATACCGGAGCTGACTGGTCATAGTCCACCACCCCCCGTAAATAGGGCAGCGGTTGGCTCCAAACATCTTCAACATTTTCGGTATGGCCACCAGAAGAAGAATGGAAAACAGCCAAAATCACATCGCCATTGTAGGTCATCACCTGGTTGGCCGTGGCATTTACTGCTGCGTGGGTCGTACTATATTCACTATTGAGGCCTTTATAAACCTGGGTGGCGGTGGTGGTGTCTAGATCAAAGGGCCGCCCTGCATTTTCGGCACGCTTTTTGAGGGCATAGGTGCGGGCAGCAACAGCTTGGGCCTTGAGCGCTTCTTGGGGCCAACTGGGAATCGCTTCGGCTCCTACCACGCTGTAGAGATATTCTTCGAGGTCAACATGGTTAATGGCGAGGATTTGATTACCGCTTGCACGGAGTTGGGTACGGCCCCGATACCAGCGATCACCAATCCAAACATAGCCATCACCCTTGGGTTCGACCCATAATTCCGAGGCCTGCCACCGATCAAAGGCCAGTTGATTTCCTTGACGGCTCACCTCAAAGGAGCTCATCCCAGCAATTTCCCCCAGGACTTGGCCTTGGCCATTCCTAATCACCGCATTACTAGAGCTGCCTACCTGAAGATTAGCGGTTGTTTGCCGTACCGCCACCCGCAGATTAACCGCTGCTTGTGCTGGAGCTGGGGCGAGGCTCGCGAGCCAAATCAGTCCTGCCAGAGTCCAGGAATGTCCAATCAATCTGCGTAAAGGTCTCACCATAGCCACATTATTAAATCATCGATAAAGGTACTGATTGCTTTGGGCGATGCCATTTGCCGTTGCCCCTATGCCGCTCTAGTTTAGAACGACGGCTGGATAAATTTGTTCCAACAGTATCCTACTGCAAATTTTATGGCTCAATCTAACATGAAATTTAGGCGATCGCCGTGCCATCGCTAGGGTAAACGTCCTGGAGCCGTTGGGGGCCGACAGCCTTCACTGCCTCTGCCACATCAATATCACCGGTATAGATTGCGCGGCCAACGATCGCCCCGGTCACCCCAAGGCTTTCGAGGGCGACAAGATTGATTAAATCTCCCAGGGAACTCACGCCCCCGGAAGCAATGACCGGAATATCGATGGTCGAAGCTAATTCCCGTAAAGCTTCTAGATTTGGGCCTGCCATCGTACCATCCCGGTGAATATCGGTATAAATAATCGCGGCCACTCCTTGAATCGCCATTTGTTGAGCCAAATCCGTCGCCAAAACTTCAGAGGTTTCTAACCAGCCCTTGGTGGCGACCTTGCCATTGCGCGCATCAATGCCGACAGCGATCCGGCCTGGATATTTGCCACAAAGTTCTGTCACCAATTCTGGATTTTCTACCGCCGCTGTCCCTAAAATTGCTCGCTCTACTCCCACAGCAAACAACTGATCTACGCTCGCGATTGTGCGGAGGCCGCCCCCCACCTGCACCGGAATGGCGATCGCCGCCGCAATTTTTTGGATGACGCCCAAGTTCACCGATTCTCCTTGTTTGGCACCATCGAGATCCACCACATGGAGTCGGGTTGCCCCCTGTGCCGCCCAAGTCTTGGCCACCTGCACCGGATCATTGTTAAAAACCTGAGCCTGTTGATAGTCCCCCTGGTAGAGGCGTACACATTGACCACCAAGCAGATCAATTGCGGGGATAACTTCCATAGCGAAAAAAATGTTGTGATATGAACAAAAGCCCTGTTATAATAGCGAACTGTTGACCCGGTGGTATAGCCAAGTGGTAAGGCAGAGGTCTGCAAAACCTCCACTCCCCAGTTCGAATCTGGGTACCACCTTATCTTGTAAGCAAACTTAAACTGGAACCCGCTCCACAGATGGGATTCCCGGCTTTCCTGTTTTTGGGCAATCTTCCCAATCAGGATTTAAAAGTTCCGAATCAAAGTAACCATTGTCCATTTGTTGTCACCTCAACCTATGGATAAAAATTCCTAGGAAGTGAGCACTTTTTAGGGATTTTTTATTTGACTATTAAGAACAGTTCAAGGCCCTTGCTTTTGGGAAGATAGTAGGGGCAAACACTCAAAAAATTACTTGATACAGATATTTATGGTCTTTGCCCAGCGCTCACAATGATTAGAAAAACGCTCTCTTTTAATGGTCTTTTGAGGAGGCATTTTGCGATGAAAACATTTTTTCTGCTGGGTAAGATTAGGGCAATGAGAGAAAAAATATCATGGCTAAGAAATTTGGCTGGTCTCCGGCGATACCCTACCCGTTGGCCTGGTTACGTTTGTTAATTAATTTCGTTGTGCTTGGAGTTGCGGGGGGCTTTTTTGATGCAGCCTCTCGCAATCGCGTTTTAACGGTTCATCCCTTGTTTGTGCTGTTTATGCTGGTGTTTATGGGCGGGCTGGCCTTTGGGCTGCATTATTTATCTCAATGGATATTAGTGAGATTAGAAGGCATTCGAGAGCTGGGGATGATTGATAGTCTCTGGGAAGCGGTGCTGTTGGTGATGGTGACGGTGAATAGTCTTTTCTTGGTGATCTTGCTTTGTGCCGGGACTTATATCGGCGCTCCCTTTGTCGATCCAGAGACTCTGGAGGTAAGCAATGCTGAAATTGCAATGGTCTTCATCATGTATTCGGCGATCGCTTTATATCTGTACCACCTGGAATATTTGGTGCGACATCCTGAGGTCTTGAGGCGATATTTTACGCCACCGGAGCAACGGATCAACCTGGAGAAAAAGCCACCAAAAACTGAGCTGACACCAGAGACCCGGAAAAGAGAAGTTGATTTAGAGCTGGCTCGACTGAAAGCGCGCATAGAAAACGAAAAGAGGTTTGGCAAATAGTCCCCAACCCCTTTGATCGGAGAATTTAAAATCGTTTTATTTGACGACGGCGGTGATGATGGTCGTAATGGTGATGGTTGCCAAAAGGCCAAAGGCTAAGTTAGCTACATCTGGTAAGCATTGAACCTGATGGTCAGTTCTCTCTGTTCTTCTTGTTGGGTTTTGATAGATTCGCTAAGCTCTTTAACGTCATCTCCGAACTCATCGAGCATTTCGTCTATCCAGCGTTGGGCCATGGTGCTAATTCAATGTCTTCTATTAAAGCCCCTGATTTGAGTGTTGATTAAACCTCATAAAGCATTAGTTGCGGTGGGCATTTTGATGATGGATCCGGGAGCCCGCCCACTGGAGTTTGTCCCGAATCGTTTGGTAAAAGGAGTAAGTTTCTCGCAGGATAATAAATTTGCAATCACAGTGGGCTTTTTGGACATTCACCCATTGCCCTGGCCAAATGGAAGTGGCCAGGGCGCCATCACTCCAGAGTTTATTATTCAGGTCATAGTCCCCCAGGGGCCAGATGTCTACATTGGATCGGGCCGGTAGGACGATGGGCCGACTAGAAAGGCTGAGAGGGCAGATGGGTGTAACAACGATCGCCTCTAGGCCAGGGTGCATAATTGGCCCATTGGCCGAGGCAGTATAGCAGGTAGAACCAGTGGAAGTGGCTACCAACAGGCCATCCCCATGGTATTGGTCAACGATGGTACAATCGACCTCCATCTCAAAGACGGCGGTAGGCATCCGGTCAATGGCGGCGGGTTTGACGCACATCTCGTTGAGGGCATAAAAGGTTTCGCTAATAATCTCAGGGTCGTGGCGATCGCCTTCACAGACTTTCGCCTCCAGCATCATCCGGGTTTCCACCGCATAGGTGTCACTGCGGAGCCGCTGCCAGAGGGCCTCACTATCTTGGAGCTGTTCAAAGGGTTCCGTGAGAAAACCCAGGTGTCCCCCCACATTGACGGCCAAAATAGGAATATTTTCCTTAGATAAATGGCGGGCCGCCGCAAGGACTGTACCATCTCCCCCAAGGACAATTGCCAGATCAATCGGTTCACTCACCGAAGCCAAAAAAACTGGATAGGGATTGTCCTTAAAACCACTGGGGCCCAGGAGAATTTTGCTGCCCCCCGCCTCTAATTCATGGGCACACCGTTCGGCCCATTTTTTTGCAAAGGGGTCACCAGCTTTATAGGCGATGATCACTTGGTCAAGTTTCACAGATTTTTTTAAGACGGCTCCAGGCGCACTTGAAAGCTTTGCTGACTCTGCTCAACCCCAGCGGTGAACTCAGCATTGGGGCTACCACTACTATAGGTAATTACCCAAAAAACTGTCTCAGTGGGATAGATATAAATGCGTTGATACAGGTTCATACTCCTGAGTTCGAGGCTGGCACTGGTAGCTGTTATGGTGCTGGTGGCAGTAATTCCGGCTGCTTCAAGCTTTTCGGTTTGCCGTTGTAGGTAGTCCGCAAGGGTCAAGGTTTTTGGACGATCTTCCTGGACAATATTGATGCTATTCAGCATCTCTCCTGCCCGTTGGAAAGCCAAGAACTCGAATTCGGCTGCGTTTTGACTAAGCCATTCGGTGCGATCGCCTTGCTCCCAGGATACTAAAGTCCTTTGCAAAGCTTCTAGATCACGGCCCGGATCGCCCCCCACATAACCCGGAGGGAGATCCAGTTGCACGTTTGCTGTGGTGAGGGTTTGCCACTGGTCACTGGGGGTGAGAATTGCTGTCTCGACAGATACATTTGTTCCACAGCTTCCCAAGCCAAACAGGAGAAGACCCAATCCCAAAGCCCGTTGCAGAGTCAATGAGTTCATCGCCATTTTCCTCTTAGTAGCGTTCCTCAACGGGAATATAAGGCTGATCATGAAGCCCTGTATAGACCTGGGTCGGCCGGAAAATCCGGTTGACCCCCAGTTGTTCTTTCCAGTGGGCTAACCAGCCCGCTACCCTGGCGATCGCAAACAGGGGCGTGAACAGGTCACTAGGAATTCCTAGCTTGCGGTAAACCAGGCCCGAATAAAAATCGACGTTGGCGTAGATTCCCTTCTGGCCGTACTTTTCTTCGACAATTTTTTCCAGTTCTAGGGCAATTTTATAGTAGGGGTCTTCCCCTTCCAGTTCAAATAACTGCTCGGCTAATCCCTGGAGAATCACCGCCCGGGGATCTTTGACTTTATAGACCCGGTGGCCAAAGCCCATGATTTTCTGCTTATTGGCAACGCAGTTTTCTACATAGTCCCGCACATTCTCGACCGAACCAATTTGCTCCAACATTAAGAGCACTTCTTCGTTCGCCCCACCATGGAGGGGACCTGCCAAAGTTCCCACCGCCGAAGCAATCACCGCATAGGGATCTGTCAAGGTTGAAGCCGTTACCATCGCCGAAAAGGTGGAGGCATTAATCGTATGTTCGGCATGGAGCATCAAACAAATGTCAAAAATTTTTGCCTGGAGCTCGTAGGGGCGCTGCTCTGTCATCATGTAGAGGAAATTAGCCGCATAATCCAGACTGTCGTTGGGCTGTACCGGATCATTGCCATTGCGCATGGAGTTCGCCGCCGCCACCATGGTGGGGATTTTTGCCAGTAGGCGAACGACGGCATGACGGATATATTCTGGATCATCCAAGGCCCGCCGCGCATAGAAAAGCCCCAGGGCCGCCGCCGAGGTTTGGAGGGCATCCATTGGGTGACCTGTTTCGGGAAAACATTTCATCATGTCCCGAATGCGATATTTAATCCGACGGTGGTAGAGAATATCGTTTTTAAAATCTTCAAGTTCTTGGTGGGTAGGCAAATTTCCCCAAATTAAAAGGTAAGCAACTTCGAGAAAAGAACTTTTTGTAGCCAGCTCTTGGATTGGGATGCCCCGGTATTCGAGGATGCCATTTTTACCATCGACAAAGCTAATGCTGGATTGGGCTGCAGGAATTCCTTCTAAGCCGGGTTTAAATTCGCAACCAGTCGTCATACTCTGTACCTTGATGAGATTCTAAAAAATAAATATTCAGGCTGATATTCTTCGTGCCAGTGGCTAACTTAGCCTATCACGGGGGTTATGGTAGTAGCCATTTTGGTGAGGTGAGCAGAAAAAGTTGATTGTCGGTGTGGGCCTGAATGCGTGCTGCCCCTGAACGAATCCCGATAATCCCAGCTTTTTTGAGAATCAGATTATTCCCGTTGTTGGAATGGCCAAAGGCGATCGCCGCTGCCCATTCTCCCAAATCTGGCTGATGGCCCACCAGCACCAAGCGAGCCTCCGGGGGGGCTTCCCAGTGGGCGAGCCAGGGTAAAAATCCCCCCAGGGATCCGCCGGGGGCCAAGGCCGAAAAGATCTGTGGTTGCGGTCCGAGGTGTGCCGCCGTGAGAATATCTGCCGTTTGTCTGGCCCGGACTAGAGGACTGGTTAAAATCCCATCAAATGTAATTCCCAGTTGATGTAACCGTTGGGCAACCAGGTTTGTCCGGGCTGTGCCCTCGGGGGTGAGGGGACGATCAGCATCTTTTGTATATTCTGTGCGGTCTGCCGCAATGCCGTGGCGAAACAGGTATAGTTCCATTGATTCTCCTCTGAAAAGCGCTTGATAGTGCGGGAGTCGCATCTGTTTTGTCCTGAATTCCTGGCAGGACTTTCTGCTGCATGAGTACTCAAACAACCCATGGACTCCCTATCCCAATGTGCCACAACCAAAAAACAATTCCCCACAGCACTGGAAGCCAGGCTCATGGGGAAATTCTAAAAATGCTAAATGTTATGGAGTTTGCGAAAATAGCTCGGGGTTTTGACCTTAGGCTTCAGACTCGATGTACTTGAAGAGTAATCCCATGGCGAGGGCCGGGAATACTACACCCACGAGGGGCACAAGGATAACGGGGAGAAAAGAAGCTGCGTAAGCACCGTTCATATTTAAATCTTTCCTAAATGCTATTAACAAATGGAATTTCACAATACCTCGGATATTACTGCTAGGGCCTAGGCGATCGCCGAGACATTACGATTCTTAACATAAATGCCGCCAATTCCCAGGACTGGGGCTAAATGTTGCCAAATACTAAGAAAGCCTGTAAATCTAGCGATATCTCTTATAATCCCTAACAAGTGTTTACCTGAAACTTAATTTGTAAGTTTGTTTTGAGAGGAGCTTAAACATTCAATGGACGTTATTCAACATGGTGGCGATCCCCAAGTCGGGAACCTCGCAACACCAATCAATGCCTCTGCCTTTAGTAAAGCTTTTATTAATAATCTGCCTGGCTATCGTCCCGGGCTGTCGGCCCAACGCCGGGGTTTAGAAGTCGGCATGGCCCATGGCTATTTCCTCTATGGCCCCTTTGCCCTTCTTGGCCCCCTGCGGAATGCTGATTTTGCTGGGGTTGCGGGTCTATTATCTACGGTGGCTTTAGTTTCTCTGCTGACTCTTGCTTTGTCTCTCTATGGCAGCGCAGGCGTAAGCACACCAACGGCAACCTTGACGACGCCAAATCCCCCCGAGAATCTTGGTACAAAGGAAGGCTGGAGCGAATTCGCGGCTGGCTTTCTCATCGGTGGTTGTGGTGGTGCTCTCGTGGCCTATGGTCTCTGTATCGCTATGCCGATGATGTACACTCTCTAGAAAATTTTTGAGTGCATGGCCATGGTCCTCAAGTCACTTGTGGCCTTTGTGGATCATAAAATTTGGTAAATCTAGTCAGTTGAGTTTGTTGTTGAAACCCGGTGAAATTTCACTGGGTTTTTTGTATTTTTTAGGTCTCGGGGTTTGGGGAGATTGGTTTCGGTGGTAATCGCCCTTAGTTTATCCTTGAATTAAAGTGATATGCCTAAATTTTTGGACTTGTTTTTAAGATGAAATTTCAACCCAAAAGCTTGCAATGGTGGCAAAAACTGGGGGTCTGGCTGGCGGCAGTGCTGTTAGCCATGGGGGGAGTGACGCCCTCTGCCCTGGCCACTGGTGTCTATGATGTGCCCTACGCCACAGCAGATCAGCCCGTTTGGTTGGTGGATCAGGCCGAGGCGGTTAGCCGTGCCAATGAGGGACGTCTAAATCGAGAATTAAGTGATCTGGCCGCAACGACAGGAAAAGGTTTGCATTTTGTGGCGATCCGTCGCTTAGATTATGGTCAAACCATGGAAGAGTTTACCGATAAAGTCTTTGCGAAGTGGTTTCCGACCCCAGAGGCGGGAGCCAATGAAGTGGTAGTAGCGATGGATGTACTCACCAACAACGTGGCGATCGCCATTGGTGAAAATCTTCAAAATGTGATTCCTCCGGAGACAGCGGCAAGCATCACCGGAGAAACTCTGGGTTATCCATTGCGCAGTAGTGCTTACAACCAAGCCCTTTTAGATGCGGAAGCGCGCATCGGTGCCATCCTCAATGGGGAAGCGGATCCTGGCCCCCCAGAAATCGCCGAAATTAATATCGAAAGTACCTTTACCAAAGCTGAAGATACAAAAACCACCAGTTCAACCATCTGGGTGGTGGTGTTGCTGCTCCTGGCGACGATCATCCCCATGGCCACCTATTGGTGGTATGTGCGCTAGGGATTAGCCTTTGCCGGGATTCAGCCAAATCATTTCCCAGGTGATGTAAGTGCCAATGGGACTCCACACCAAGAAAGGCACGAGTAACCAGAAACTTGTTGGTGAAATTGGCAAAACGGCGATCGCCAACAACAAACCTACAACAAAACCCGCAGCCCCAATGATGGTACCCACCGTCAAGCTGCGGGTTTTGCACATCAGCGGAGTGTAAGCCAAAATCACTAGCTCTAACAGGCCATAGCCCGCCATGAGTAACCAAGTGCGAAACCCCTGGGGGTCGGCGTGCCAGACATAATTGGCCGAGATGATGCCGCAGATAAAAATGCTCGTCCATACCACCGGAATAATGCCCTCAAAGGTGAGCCAGGCCGGACGGCGCAACTGGAAAAACCACCGTTGATCAGCGCAAATCAGGCGATTTAACCCAACCCCTAGGGCGATCGCCCCCAAGGTAATCAATAATCCTGTCCCCAGCATCTCCATCTCCCCCCAGAATTTCAACCCAATTCTATACTGGTATAGGGAAGCATTTTTTTCCAAAAACCTTTCAGGAATCGGATCACCATGACCTTTTCGCCTCAACTGATGCGTGCCGTCGAAACCCTCCAATACCGCGTGACTGTGGGAGAAGTGGCAACCCAGGCAGGCTTAGACCTTAATGTGGCCCAAAATGGACTCTACAACCTTGCCGCCGATGCGGGAGGACACCTCCAGGTGGCAGAAACGGGGGATGTCGTTTTTGAATTTCCCCAAAATTTTCGCACCATCCTCCGTAACAAATATTTCAAAATCCGTCTCCAGGAGAAGCTCGATCAACTTTGGCAGGTGGTCTTTTTCCTAATTCGTATTTCCTTTGGGGTCGCCCTAATCCTCTCCATTGTATTGATGACGATCGCCATCCTCGCCTTGGTGATTGCCGCTAGTAGCCAGGACAATGACAATAACTCCCGCCGCCGCAGTTCCTCTTTTAATATGCCCTGGCTGATTTGGTGGGGGCCGGATCTATTCCGGGTGTTTAGCCCCAACTATTACCGCCGCCGCCGCTATGGTAATTATTCGGCTGGCAGTACCCGGGTCAAAGATAAACCAGAAATGAATTTCCTGGAGGCGGTGTTTTCGTTCCTGTTTGGTGATGGCGACCCGAATCCAAATTTAGAAGAGCGCCGCTGGCAGGCCATTGGTCAGGTGATCCAAAACCATTCTGGAACTGTGATTGCTGAACAACTTACCCCTTACTTTGATGAACTAACTCCGAGGGAACTCGAAGAAGAAAGCCATATGTTGCCTGTGTTAGCGCGGTTTAATGGCTACCCGGAAGTATCGCCTACGGGGGATTTAGTTTATTATTTCCCGGAATTGCAGGTCAAAGCCCAAGAACGTCGCAAAGCCACAGTACCCCAATATTTAGAAGAACAGCGGTGGACCTTTACCCAAGCCCCCACAGGACAGAAATTTTTAGCGATCGCCCTCGGGGGCGTGAATCTCATCCTGGCGTTGATGTTGGGAGTACTCCTTGGGGATGCAGAATTAGTCGCGGAAGTGGGTGGCTTAGTGGTCTTGGTGCAGGTGCTCTATCCGGTGCTGCTGGGTTATGCGATCGCCTTTCTCGGGGTTCCCCTGGGCCGTTATTTCTGGCTCCAAACCCGCAACCAAAAGGTAGAACAGCGTAACGCCGCGCGCCAAGATCGTGCCGCTCTCCTCGCCGCAGGGGAACCAAAACTGCAGCAAAAACTCACCTACGCCCAGCAATTTGCCAACCAAAAAATTCTTTCCCCAGAGGCGATCGCCTACAGCACCGACCAAGACCTCTTGGATCAGCAACTCCAAGGCCGAGATGATGAAGCAGAAGATTGGGACCGACGCTTAAACGAGGGTCAATAGCCCATCCCTCCCAGACTTCTATTCCACTCGAATCGGAATATAGGCCCGGTTATTCGCACCATCCACTTCGGCGATCGTATTGTTTTCGTCCACGATGATTCCTAGCCAGTAGTTCTGACCCGGGGTCAAATTATTCGGAATCGTTACCGGAATTGTTGTTGTGGCAACATCCGCCGGGTGGAGAGAACCAAAGGTGCCGCCGCCAATGCGCATATCACTGTAACTGATGTAATCATTCGTTGAAACATAAATGCCGAAGGACACATTATTGTGGGTTTGCTTACCGTTGTTTTCGAGCGTAAACTCAGGCCGTACTGTACTGCCACGGCTCACCCGATAGCCCGGTTCCCCGGCGATCGTTATACTACTCAAGGTCGCCGTATCGTTGCTGTTCCGAATTCTGACCCGCCCATGACTGGAGTATTCACCACTTGCCCCGGTGCGCCGCCAATGGGAAACAGAAACATCATTAAAATTCGTAGTCTGGTCACCATATAGGACTCGGGAACCATGGGACGCATCTTCCCCAAAATAGGTTTTTGCCACTGCCCCATTCGTATGGTGATGGCGCCATGAATCTCCCATCACGTTGTATTCCCAACTCACATGCATTAATCCTAGATAATGCCCAGCTTCATGGTTAATCACCGCATCGATGGGTAAATGGGAACCTGTATAGACTGTATTGGCGCTTTTATTTTGGGAGGTTGTCCAAGAGCGGTCGGATGAGTCGAGGACGATATCTACTTCATCCAAGCCATAATGCCAACCAAATAACCAGTAGCAGTGGTAGCGCATCCGGGCTACTCCAGGGGGTGAAATGCTACTGGCGTAAATTTCATTTTGGCCATTGCCACTGCCCACACTGCCTGTTTCTGTTGTGGTGTTGATCACGAAGGGAGAAGGATTCCTATTGGTGGCACTAACGCCCCGTTCGACCGATTGCAGCAGATGACCCGCCGGAAAGCTTATCGTATTGATGCGTGCAGTGGTCGAATTGCCGCCCCACCGCAATTTTTTGCCGCTATCACCGTTGCACTCCAACCAAGAAGCGGCCGTCGCTGGTGTTGAGAAGCCGAAACAGGCAGAGAGAATGACCGATGCCGCAAGTAAGGAGGGCTGAAAGATGGTGTTGAGCTTCATGGCAAACGTCCCCGTAGTTTTAACAATGTTTGGATTAAGGCAATGTTCTTCTTAATTCGGGAGAAATTGGCTGAAGAGAAGGATTTCGTAGATTGGGTGTAATGTCACGGATTGGAGTTTCGCCTTCCCGGGCTTGGGAATCATTTTTTTCTTCTTCAGTCATCTGCTCTGGTGCGGCGATCGCCCGAACGCCATCTACTTTAGGATCAGCGACAGTAAAAGGCTGATTAGGATCAACCGATAAAACTGAAGTTTGCGGAGGCTGTACTCGTTCATTCCATTGACGAATTGCTGTTGTAAAAGCGGAAACACTTAAAGGGGGGCCGAAACTTTCTATGGGTTCTGCTTCAGGGGAATTGAAGTTATCCCCGGGGGCAGGGGTGCCCTGGAAACCATAGCCAATACGATAGGAAGCAGGTGCTTCTGTTTCGTAACGTCGTTGTAATTCGGTGATGCTCTGACCTGTTCTTTGGCTTTCTTGTTCGATTAATTTTTGGGTTTCAGGTTGCTTCAAAAGCACCTCAAAGGCTGGCCGGGGTAATTCCATCACATTGAGATCAAAGCGGGGTCTGCCACCAATTCGCAATCTCTCGCCTGCTTCAACCACGGGGATTCCCCAGCCATTGAAAACGCGATCGCCAACGACCCGAAAACGCCCATCAACACAACTCACAAGGGGACAGCCTGTAATTTCACCGCCCTCCAAAAAAAGGACATCTGTCTGACTACGGGCAAACATCGGCGCATTGGTTTCCAGATAAATACCACCACTGCCATCGGCCCCACCGGGCACACGCAATGTAATCGTTTCACCCGGTGCTTTTCCCCGGAGAACTTCCTGTACCTTATAGGTGACAAAGGTATGGGGAAGCCCTTGGGGTTGCTCTCGAGTAGGTTGGGAATTGCGATATTGAATATCAATCACTTCCCCCAAAATAATGAGTTCCGATGCACTGACAAGGAACTCCAGCCCTGCTGACTTCTCTGCATCCGGTGTAGTCAAAAGATTGGTCGGACTGTGGGCGATACCGTCATTGTTTGGCATCCCCAGGAGTCCCACCACGATGATCAACAAAGAAACTTGACGCCATTGCTTTTTCATTTACGTCAATCTCCCCAATGAGATTTAGAAATTCTTTTCTGTGCTGAGTTTGTTTGGCGCGACCACCGCCAAGAAAAAATTAAATTTTCATTAAAAAATCAGCGTCCATTCGTTGATTTTTTTGAACCCAAACTAAATACTTAAGTACCAAGAAAGAAGTAAATAAAAGATAAAGAAAATACAGCTTAAAGACTTTTGCTATAAAAGCTTGAGCATCTACTAATTCGGTGTTATGTGCGCTATTCTAACTTCGACTTTTCTGCACCCACAAGGGGCATTTTGGAAAATAAACAAAAAGAAACAAAAATTTAAACGCACATTTTTGTGGGCAACCAAACAAATAAAATATTTTTAAATTCGACAATATTCTGAGTATAAATACGAAGACGTTTGATTTTAATTGTCTACTGGAGGGGTTTTTAAACTACTGCATAAAGATGTTCCCTTCGGGATTTCAAAAAGTGCTGTTGTCAGTATTCCCTCCCATTGATGGTATGAAATAAATAAATGATGCCCAGGTGGTTTATGGGGGAGAAAATTTTGTTTTAATTAATGCCCATCATTGCTCTAGTGCAAAAACAACGGATGTTGTTGTTGGGGATTTAGCCCATGTCTCTTTCGGGAAAATGTAATTTTTCTCGCCCTAAGCAGGCCTGGGCGCAAAGACGATCGCCTAGGAAACATCATCGGGGAGCAGGGTTTACTGAAATTAGCTTACTGGAGCCATGTCTTCAGCAATCGGCAACTGCACCCAGAGGCTACGGGGCAGCACCTGAAATCGTGTTGTAGTCGTTTGTTCGAGCAGCTCTCCATCTACCAAGAGTCCTTGGGGCGCTGGGGTAGTGACCGTTAACTGGGCGGTGCGCCAGGATTGGATCTGAGGATGCTCTGCAGGATTTGCTTGGAGCGCGGCTTGGAATAACTCATAGGATGCACTTAATACCCCTAAAACTTCCCCTTCATCGGCCCTTGTCAAAATGGTGACATCCAACAGGGCATCCTGGGCCGAAACTTGTCCTGTGCCCTGTGCCAAAATGGAAGTGCTAGGAGCTAGATTCGCCACGGTAATTGCTAAAACCTCTTGAAAGGTCTCCTGGCGATCGCCAAAGTCTAGGGTTGCCTCAAAGGGCTGTAAATTTTGCAGTTGTTGCACTGCCGTGGATAAATAAGCCAAAAACCCAAACCGTTGCTTACTGTCGCGGTCCGTTTCGCCAATGGTGTTTGCTTCTAGGCCAATCCCCGCCAAGAGGATCATCGGCTGATCATTGCAGGTGGCGCAGTCAATCTGTTGGGGTTCCCCTTGCAAAATCACTTGGCATGCCTCCTCGATCGCTGTTGGTAAACCTAAGGCAGCAGCGAAGGCATTGGCTGTTCCCCTAGGAATAACGGCCAGGGGAACATCACTATGAATTAATGTGTCGGCCACGGCGGAAATTGTGCCGTCTCCCCCAGAGGCGATGATCATTTCTGCACCATTGGCGATCGCCTGTTTCGCCAAAGCCCCCGCACTGTCTTCTGGGGAAGTAAATTGCACATCAAGGTCTACTTGATCCAATAATTGCGCACGGATTTGCTCTAATTCCTCAGCTGCATTCCCAGCACCAGACACCGGATTAAAAACAAGACAGACCTTTTTCATGGCACTCCCAGGATTTTAAAAAAATGCTTTTTTGCATTTTCTTAGAGTACCGTGGCGATCGCGGCTTGAAGTTGTTCCTGTGCGAGATCCGTCACAATAAAAACCTCTTGTACTGACTTTCCCTTGCGGGCAATGACCTTAAAGCCTCCCTGGAGTGGTACCGAAATCCGCAGCTTCAACTTAGGGATATTCCCCCTAGTTCGGCTCAAAACACCGGGGGTAATGGTGCGAATCCCTTCACAATCAACTAATTTTTTGAGCACAGGAATCAACCCCTCAATATGGGTCGAATGGTTCCAAACAAGGCGACCTTTCTCTTCTGCGGCCATCTATGCTGCCTCAAGGGGCGCCATGGTCAACCCTTCCCGCCGTAACTGCTGATGGTAAAGTTCTGCCAGCTCTTGGGGGCCAGTCCAGACCACTGCCTGACCATCGAAGTGCACCTGATTGGTGAGGTTCCAAGCTAGATCCGCGGTCATCTTGGGGATGTAGGTCATGAGACAATGGGCCACATGCTCGAAGGTATTAAAATCGTCATTGAGCACAATCACCTTAAAGTTCGGGTAGGGTTTACGCACCGTTTGGCGATCGCGTTCCTTGAGAATACCGGGAGCAGGGGCCATAGAAACCTATTGAGCGTTGCGACGATAGACGACAAAAATTTTAGAATTAAATTGTCTAAAAAAACTTGTGCATCCGTTACAGCGTTTTCTATTCTTCTGAGGTACAGTAACAGCAATGGGTGAACCACCCTCTGATATCTTCAGGTGTCACCCTTGCAAATCCTTCATCAATCGCCTCTGATAGCTCCTCATAGCTGCCCACTGTTCTGCGCTTCATGATGTTTTTGACCTTTGACCAACAGTTCTCAATGGGAGAAAAATCTGGTGAGTAGGGCGGTAAGTAGATAAGTTTTGCTCCCACTGCCTCAATGGACTCTCTCACCATCTCTCCCAGATGAATCGAACAGTTATCCATCATCACACAGGCCCCTGCCCATAACTGCGGCACCAATTTCTGGTAAATGAACGCCTCAAAAGTTACCCTATCTGTCGCTCCGATTAAGCTGCTGTGGGCGATTATCCCCTGCAAGCCCAATGCTCCTACCAGTGAGACATTTTTTCCTTTTTTGCTTGGCTTACTACTGTAGGCCCGCTTCCCCTTCTCTGCCCTTGCTCTTGTTGTTCTCATTGCGAGATTAATGCCTGATTCATCGATGAATATCAGGTCTTGGGCCAAAATCTGCCTTACTTTCTCCCAAAACTCGACTCTGGCCTGTTGCACTCTGTCTGTCGCCTTGACGTCAGGATAAAAGGTTTTTTTTAAGGCTAAAATTCATCTGCTTCAATGTCTTATGCATGGTGGTGATGCTTACCCGGATGCCAATCTCGGCTTCTAGTTGTGCACATAGTTGGGCCAGAGTCGCATCATTGTTGGCTTTCACCAAAGCGGCCAGAACCTTTCGGTGTTCTTCATTGAGTTTAGGGGGAATCTGCCCCCGACGAAATTGTGGACGGATAGACCCAGTATCACGTCGTTGTTTGAGGAGTTTTTGGACAAAACTAGTAGCGACACCGAACTGCTTGGCGAGACCACGTTGGGAGATATCCCCCCGGTCATAGGCATCAACAATTTTCTGTCTGAGGTCTATGGAGTAGGCTTTAGGCAATGGTTGTTCTTGTTTAATCTGATTTACTCACACACATGACATTGTACCTCGACCATCACAAAAATGCTGTAACTAAAGGGGATGACTCGGGCCAAGCGCCCTTACTTTTCATTCTAGGGAGAACCCCTAGCCTTGACAAGGAGGCTTTGCTCCGGGGCAACATCCTAGGCTTTTTTTTCAAAAAACCCAAAAAAGTGTTGCACTTTTAAAAATACAGTGCTACATTGTATAACTGTGTTGAAAAACACAACGGGTTGTTAGCTCAGCGGTAGAGCACTCGGCTTTTAACCGATCGGTCCAGAGTTCGAATCTCTGACAACCCATTTTTTTAGACAAGAAGCCCTGCAATTCACAAATGTTTGCGGGGCTTCTTCATTTGGGTTCATCACAGCTGTGCCGCAACCCTCGGGTATGATAGGCGGTGTTTGAATTTTGATTTTTATCTATGGCTTGGCAACGTCCTGACGCTCGCTCCTTTGATCAACTCCGTCCTTTTCATTTTGAGCTAGATTTTACAAAATTCGCTAAAGCCTCTGTCCTCACCACCTGTGGTGATACCAAGGTATTATGTACTGTTTCCGTAGAGGAAGGAGTGCCACCTTTTTTGCGCAATAGTGGTCAAGGCTGGCTCACGGCAGAATATCGGATGATGCCTGGTTCAACACCAGAACGGCAGCGGCGGGAATTTATGAAACTGTCGGGACGTACCCAAGAAATTCAACGACTTATCGGGCGCAGCTTACGGGCAGCCCTAGATTTGACAGGCCTGGGGGAGCGAACGATTACCATTGATGCGGATGTGCTCCAGGCAGATGGCGGCACACGCACCACAGCAATTACAGGGGGCTATGTGGGTTTGGCGATCGCCTGCGAGCGTTTAGCCCAAGAAGGGATTCTAGAAAAATCACCGATTATTGCCCCAGTGGCGGCGATTTCTGTGGGGCTCATTGAAGGCCAAGCCTACTTGGATTTGAATTATCTCGAAGATGTGGCGGCGGACGTCGACTTCAATGTGGTGATGATCGGTGGTAAAAATTTGATCGAAGTGCAGGGCACGGCGGAATCCGGCAGTTATAGCCGCACTCAGTTAAACCAAATGCTGGATGTGGCCGAAACGGGGATTCAAGCAATTGTGAATTTACAAGCCCAAGCCATTCAGCAGGCGATTTGATGCTATTTTCAACGAACAGAAAGCTCTAGTCGGGACGCAAACCGCGTAAAATATGACCTTGCCCCCGCTCCAGGAGATTGTTGACGATGCTTGCCAAACGAATTTTGCCCTGCCTTGATGTCAATGCCGGTCGGGTTGTCAAGGGGGTCAATTTTGTGGATCTCAAGGATGCTGGCGACCCGGTGGAATTGGCGAAGGTTTATAACGAAGCGGGGGCCGATGAGCTGGTTTTTCTCGATATCACCGCCACCCATGAAGACCGGGACACGATCATTGATGTGGTTTACCAAACAGCGGAACAGGTGTTTATTCCCCTCACCGTCGGCGGGGGGATCAGCACCACCGGCCAGATTAAAAATTTATTGCGGGCTGGGGCTGACAAGGTGAGTATCAATTCTTCGGCGGTGCGCAACCCAGATTTCATTAATGAGGCGGCCGATCGCTTCGGCAATCAATGTATTGTGGTGGCGATCGATGCGCGTCGTCGCCCGGATCCGAGCAATCCCGGTTGGGATGTATATGTGCGGGGTGGCCGGGAAAATACAGGGATTGACGCCTTGAGCTGGGCTCAAGAAATGGCTCAACGGGGCGCCGGGGAACTGCTGGTCACCAGTATGGACGCCGATGGCACCCAAGCTGGTTACGACCTGGAATTAACCCGGGCGATCGCCTCGGTGGTAGAAATCCCAGTGATTGCCTCCGGGGGTGCGGGCAATACCCACCACATCTATGAAGCACTGACGACAGGAAAGGCCGAAGCTGCCCTCCTGGCTTCTCTGCTCCACTATGGCCAACTGACCGTCGCTGAAATTAAAACTTACCTCCAGCAGCATCAGGTACCCGTGCGGCCCACCTAATCGCTAGGCGATCGCCAGGATTTGGCAAAGAAAAACTGGGCCTAGTTCAGAGTTTAAGGGCTCCAGTCTAGCCTAAGGAAGAAAAATTACAACTTTGCTTAGATTCTCAAGGATTTTCTCTGGTTTTTGTGATGCTGCTTTCTCTGAGTTTGTAACATCCCCAACAAAATTTCTCAAAATCAATGCAGTAAACTCATTGGGCACATGACAAGAGAACATTTTAGTGAAGGGGATGGCCCATGCGTCTGGAGCAACTGCAAGCATTTTTGGCGATCGCCGCCACCGGGAATTTTGGTCAAGCAGCCCAGCAATGTGGGGTCACCCAATCCACCGTCAGTCGTCAAATCCAGAGCCTTGAAGCCGCCGTCGGGATGCCCCTATTTCACCGGAGCGCCCAGGTCAAGCTCACCCTTGCCGGGGAACGTTTCCTACCCTATGCCCGCAAAATTTGTAACAGTTGGGATAACGCCCGCGCCGAAATCAACGACCTCCTTGCGGGGAACCAGTCGGAACTCTGTGTCGCCGCAATCCATTCTGTCTGTGCTTATCATCTCCCCCCGGTACTGCAACAGTTTTGTCGGATGTACCCCCAAACCCAACTGCGGGTGACTGCCCTTGGTAGTGATCGTGCTCTGAAAGTGCTCCGGGATAGCCTGGTAGATGTGGCGATCGTCATGAACAATCGCTTTTTGACCGCCAGCCCAGACATGGTGGTGATCCCCCTCTACAAAGAAAGCGTCGAGGTACTGCTGAGTAAATATCATCCCCTTGCCCCTAAGGAAAAACTCAGTTGGATTGATATCGCCAACTATCCCCAGGTGGTGTTTAAAGATGGCTATGGCATGCAGCGGTATGTGCAAGATCAACTGGCTAATTATGGCCTTGCCCCCACCGCCACCGTCGAACTCAATAGTCTCGACGCCTTCCGGGGGTTAGTTCGCCAGGGAGATATGATTGCCCTATTGCCCCAATCGGCCCTGGTGGAAGCCCGCACAGACCCGGCTCTTGTGGTCAAGCCCCTCCCCGATGAAATTGATATGCGCGAAGTTGTTTTGGTCACGACGAGCGATCGCCTTGAGATTCCCCCCATCCAATATTTCTGTAATCTCATTACCCAACTGCTGTCCCAGCCCCAAATAGACCTCCTTAGAACAGCAGGCATCCCATAAAAAATGCTCCGACTGTGGCCAGAGCAACAAACAAACTCAAAATCCATGGGCTGTCATTTCAAATCATCTTGAGGCAAAACAGTCCCTTAAATTTTTTCTTAGAGATCAACTTCGCTCAGTTCCCGGGTCATATGGTCAAAGGGTTCATCGATGAAGGCTGTATTGGCGATACCTGCAGCTGCTGCCATGTCTTTAATCGCCTCTTTGAGAAACTGAATCCCCCGCACCGTCGGTGCAATGGGCACACCTAAAGAATTATAGGTTTCTCTGAGCCCCTGGAGTACCCGCTCGTTGAGGACATCCATATCTCCCGCGATGAGGGCATAAGTGCCATAACGCAAGTAGTAGTCCATATCCCGCAAACAAGCAGAGAAGCGCCGAGTCGTGTAGGCATTGCCCCCGGCTAAGAGTAGCTCAGGCACCGCTTCAAAGAGGTTATTGGCGGCAGCTTTCACGAGATCTGCAGATTGGCTATTGATCATCGCGGCCACGGCAATTCGGTCGTTCCCCGAAGCGAAGTAGCTTTTGAGGTTTTCGATGGCATCACGGTCAAAGTAACGCCCGGTAGTATCGTAATTTCTGATCAGACTTGTAACAGCGTCCCGCATTAAATTTTCTCCGAACAGCAGTTTTATTAAGCGCGTTTAGAAAAGATCACCCCAGGGGGATGAAAAGCTTCGTTTTATATTGACATACTCCCATGACTGACGTACATGGACTTTTCCCGTTGGGCAGTTGACTCTAGGACAAACCCGTATTACATCGCCCAGGGAATTGGAGGATGTCTGCTCCCATGTAATTTTATACGGCATTTATAATCCCAGGTTTCGGGGCGTGCTGATTACATTTCTTTAAAAAAAATAATAAAACGGCCCTAAATCTGAGAAGTAAAAAGGTTTGGGTTGGGGAACCCTGCCAAAATTTTGCTCTTCGAGCAGGGTAATGGCCGAGGGGGGATTCTACTTGGCTGGGCGATCGCCAAACCATTTAACGGTTGAAAATTTCGACGGGCTCTAGGGCATCAGCCGGGGTAAACCCAAAGATTTGACTATAGAAATAGAATTCACTGTCCAGGGCTTTTTTGATATTTTCAGCCTGGCGAAAACCATGTTGTTCTCCTGCAAAGGGCACATAGGCCACGGGTAGTCCCTTGGTTTTCAGGGCATCAACCATCATTTCGGCTTGGTTGGGGGGCACCACTTTATCTTCTAGTCCTTGGAAAAAAATGACAGGGCAGGCCAGTTTTTCTGGGAAATGAATTGGCGATCGCGCGACGTATTTATCTTTTTCTTCAGGGTATTTCCCGATCAGGCGATCGAGATAGCGGGCCTCAAATTTGTGGGTGTCGGTGGCCAAAACTTCTAGATCTGAGATGCCATAGTAGCTGGCCCCTGCTTTGAAAACATCATGGAAGGTCAAGGCGGCAAGGGTGGTGTAGCCGCCAGCGCTGCCCCCGGCGATCGCCAATTTTTCCCCATCGGCTAACCCTTTTTCAACCAAATATTTTGCGACATTGACGCAATCCTGGACATCGACAATGCCCCAGTTACCATCGAGGCGCTGGTGGTAGGCCCGGCCATAGCCCGTACTGCCGCCATAGTTCACATCCACAAAGGCAAAACCCCGGCTCGTCCAATACTGAATCCGCAGATTTAAGCTCGCCGAAGCCATGGCCGTGGGGCCGCCGTGACTTTTTACCAGTAGGGGCGGGGCCGTATCACCTGGTGCTTGGAAATCTTGGTTAGTCGGTGGGTAATACCAAGCGTGGGCAATTTGACCATTGGCGGTGGGAAAGGCGATCGCCTGGGGTTCAGAGAGGTAACCAGGGTCAACCTGTAGAGTACTGGCTTCCTTGACCCGGTGACTTTCGCCATTGAATAAATCATGGGTGACCACCGCCGTGGGCTGGGTTGCAGAGCCACCAATAAAGGCGATCGTTGTACCCTGAACCTGGAGATAACTAATGGTGCTGTAGGGCAAAGGGATCGGTGTCAGGGCACGGCGCAGGGGATTGAGGGTGGCTAGCTTCCAAGTGCCCTGGTCGTTGTAGGTGCAGACCAGGGTTGTTTCATCAATAAAGCCGAGGATCGATTCCCCAAAGACCCAATGGGGGTAACCAAATTCGGCCTTGGCAGGATAAATGGCCTCAACGGTACTGCTGTTGTAACAATACAGGTTCCAATAGCCGCTGCGATCGCCACTGAAATATAACGTGCCTCCAGGGGACCAGCGGGGTTCAACTACTGATTCGCCATGGCCCCCAGCCACTAAGGTTTTTTCTGCGAGACGTCCATCCCTTTCGATCGCCGCGATCCACAGTTGGCTATCGTCCCAGGGCATATTGGGGTGATCCCAACTGAGCCAGGCGAGGGTTTGGCCATCGAGGGAAAGGCGGGGTGAGCTGTAGAAATCATTTCCTTCAATGAGGACTTGAATTTCTCCAGAATCAAGGGCGATCGCCACCAGGTCATTTTTCGGTTCCTGGCCAGCAGCGCTGTGGTCCTCACTGACGCAGATCAGGCGGTTATGGGCCAGATCAAGGCTGAAATCGGCGTAACGGCGTTGATTTTCTGGGGTTAGGGCTTCGGGATCTTGTCCCGGGGCTTGGCGATATACCAGGCGATCGCCGTCATTGGAAAAATACACTGTCCCGTCGGGGGCAATCAAAAACGCGCCGCCGCCATATTCATGAACCCGGCTACGGACATTAAAACCAGGCGGTGTAATGTCCGTGGTGCTACCATCGGCGTTCCGTTTCACCAGGACGTTGCGCCCTTTTTCCTGGGGCCGTCCTTCGAGCCAATAGAGGCTATCCCCAGCCCAGGCCACGGCCCCCAAACCAATGCTGCTGGAGACAATTAGATCAGAGGTAATGGGCGATCGCCAAGCACCGTATGCTGCAATTTGGGGGGTAGCCATGGTAAACCAAGGGTAGAAAAATTCAAACTAACCACTACTCTACTGGCTGGGGGCCCTGTCTCACAATTGCTACGGGGTTGTGCAAATAGAATCTACCACCTCGCATCCTGACCCAAAATCACTACAAACATCCACCGCAGCGGCTTCGGCGGTGGCAACATCAGCCCCCCAACCACTGCCATAGGCTTCTGGGCCCATGGCGATCGCCCCGCAAGCATTTTGGAACCAGACCAGCGCTTGACAATCACCGGATTCGGCAAAAAATTCACAATCATCCACGGCGGCCTGTTCTGCCTCTGCTTGGCTTGCCACATCAATGACATAGCCATATTCTCCGGTGGCTTCCGAAAAGGCGATCGCCCCAAACAGGACTCCATCAGTGGGAGGCGTACTGGGAGGTGTCGGTGTCGTTGGCGTGCCTGGAGATTCCCCAGGATTTGGCGTTGACGGGGGATTCGGGTTTTGGGGATTGGCAGGTGGTGTGACCCCAGGCGTCGGATTGGCGGGCGTCACCTCTGGCTGTACCACCCTAGTGATGGGTTGCCGCTGGGCCACCCGATAAAGTTGATAGCCCCCCAGTCCCAAGACCGCCAGACCAACGACTAAGCCCCAGGGATTGCCGCGACCTTTTTTTCCGGTGGTGGGCGCTACGGAGGAGGTGTATTGTAGTTCTTCCGCGACTTGGTAATACTGCGGTGACCGTGCCCCAGAGGGAATTTCCGTGGGCGGCGTACTAGAAGGGATGCCGACTGGATTAGAAAGGCCATTGGGAGAACTGACGGGGGCAGTGGCAATGGTCGAAGCGACAATGGTCGGCAACATTTCTGGCATGACTTCCGTTGCTTGATGATTCGGGGCGATCGCCACCAGGGCCGCCTTCATCGCCTTGGCCGTCATAAACCGTTCCTTTGGGTTGGGCTTAATGGCAAAATTCAACACCGCCACAAGATGTTGATCGGCGATCGCATCGCTCGGCCAAGTCAGATCCCCGGTGATTGGATCATGTTGGAGATCCTGGGGAGGCAACCCAGTGAGTAAATAAACCATCGTCAGGGCCAAAGCATACAAATCACTCGAAAATACAGGACGCCCCGATGCCTGTTCCGGTGGCATAAACCCCGGTGTCCCAATCACGATCGAACTCTTTGGTGTGGCCCCACTACTCATCATTTGGGTACCCATGATCTCCCGAACAGCCCCAAAATCAATCAAGACTGGTTTTTGATCCACAGCCCGCAGAATAATATTTTCCGGCTTAATATCCCGATGGATAATTTGCTTCGTTTCAATAAAATCTAAAATATCTAAAGTATCAAGGAGAATTTGCCGGACAGTCTCAGCCGCTTGGGGGCCCTGGGATTTCAACAAAGCCTCTAGGGTCTGGCCCTCGACATATTCCTGTACCAAATAAAATTTGCCATCTTCTTCAAAATAAGCATAGAGGCTCGGAATTTGTGGATAACTCCCCAATTCCTCTAATAGCACCGCCTCCCGTTGAAACCGTTCCTGTACCAGACGATAAATCGCGGGTTGATCTTCGAGGGGTCTGAGCTGCTTGGCCACGCGGATGGGCAGGGAAGGCATATAGCCATCTTTGACCAAGTATGTGACGCCAAATCCGCCACTGCCTAACTCATGGAGAATTTGATATCGACCAGAACCGATTGTCTGTTGCGTCATGGCTTCAGAGGAATAGTGGGACATCCAAGGCTAACCGCCTACCCTAGATGTTTTCATCATAGACCTAGATTTCCCCAGTGCTGAGGGGACTTTTCAAATCCTTAAAATTGCGCAATTTTCGTCAATTGCTCCTAAAACCAGCGGCCTCCCTGGAAACGCCACAGGGGAAACAAAATGCGCATAAGACTTTGGGAGGCGATGAAGACCCCAAGCCACACCGACCCGTAGTGGATCGCAAACCAAATTACAGAAAGATCTTCTGTTAAGGGTAATGTGAAACCGAAGATTGGGGGCAAGCTGTAGTGGAGTATCAAGACAAATAACCCTTCCCATAGGGCGGCTAACCATTGTAAGGCGGCGGGCCAATCTTGATCCCAGCGATAACTTTGGAGGTAAATGTATAGACAATCCCAACCACAACCAAAGAAGGTGATGTAGCCAAGAATTGCCCAATAAGTAGGGCCTGGGGGATTGTCCCAGAGTCCCTCGGCAAAACAGAGGGTCAGGAGAGCGCCAACGGTTCCCATCAGGAGCAGTCGAGTTTGCCAGCGGCCAAGGAGTGTCGGGGTCATGGGGCTTGATGGTTAACCCATTTCAACCATTGATTAAAGGAAGCAAAGGGATGGAGGGGTTTAATCTGGGGGGATTTTTCCCGCACTAACGCCTCTACTGATTTTAAGGCAGAGTATTGCAACCCAAGAAAACTATCGACAGCAGCATGGGGCCCCCCAAAGGTGATCGCCCCGGCGGCATACATGCGTCCGGATCGGTTGCGCATTTCTGGTAATTCAAAGTCGTTGTTGACCCCCAGACGACCGAGGGCATTGAGGGGTAACTGGTAGTGGGTGACGAGATCGTTTAGGAGGGGGGTGGCCTTGACTTTGCCGTCCAGGCCAGTGGCATCGATGATGTAGTTGGCGGTGAGGCTGAGTTCGCCGGCGATCGCCTTTTCCCGAATCCGGGTTAGGGGACGGCCCTGGCCATCGGGTTCTACGGCCATCACTTCCCCAAAGATTACTTGGTACCAGCCTTTGTCAAGGCCCGTTTGGATGATGGTGCGCCAGTCTCGGCGATCGGCGGTGGTGGTGCCACCCCAGTCGGCGATGAGGTTGAGGCGCTCTGGGGGAGAGGCGGCTTCGAGTTGTTCTCGTAATGTCCCGCCCCAACAGGCTTTGGGCCAATTGAAAGGCTGCAGTTCAAAGTGATTTTTCACCGCTCGCTGGGCGCGGCCAAATTGGTTGCCTACGGGTTTTGGCGATCGCATCAGGTGCAAGATTGAAATGTTGGGATTTTTTTTCCGGGCTTCGTAGAGCCGCTGGATCACCCGGGAAGCCACAATGCCCCGACCTCGAATCAAGACAGTGCCCCCCTGCCGTTCGAGGGTGCTGTACACATGGTCATGGTTTTCGTAGGCATTGACGACGCTTTTAAAATCACCTGTTTTTTCGCGGTACTCCTGGAGATCGGGTAAAAATTGGATCACGGGATAACCTGTACAGAGGTGCACATAGCGGCTAATGACTAAGGCATGGCGACCCTGACTGGCAGAATAGGCGATCGCATAGCGGCCATCATCGGTTTTGCGGATCGCCCGCACCCGCCCAAAGCGATAAATATCTGGCCAACCGATCCGCTGGGTTTCCCGGTCGATCGATCTAAATACATTGCCCGACCGGGGAGTGTAGGTTTCGGCAAAGGTCGGCTCCCCAAATACCTGCCACAGATATCCCATTGCCTCCGAAAAATGACCCTGCAAAAAATCATGGTAAGCCTCCCGCAGGGCGTAGCTGGGCCAGCCCCACAAATTGTCCGGACAGGAGTCTGAGTTTGACCGGAGCCGCTCATGGGCCGGAATTTGAGAGTTTAGACAAAGCCGTTGGTAGCGTCCATAGGGTTTTTCTTCTAAGCCTAGGGCGCGAATGTGTTGCCTTGGGACACCGTAAATTCTTAAAAAATCGACCCAAATATAACTGCCGAGGCCCGCTCCAACGGCGAGGTAATCAATTTCTTCTACGGGCGATCGCGTCGCATACAGAGCCTGGACATTGACGAGGTGCTGCTGAAACTCAGCCGGCGGAAAAGTTGGTGTTATTCCTTGGTTTTCCTTGACTGCCGCCTCTGGGTTGGGCGTCCCCGGCACTTGAATAAAGGAATCACTGGCTCGGCGGTTTCCAGGCTGAGGGTTAGGGGTCGTCGTAACTGTAATTTTGTAGGGGCCAATCTGAATGGTATCCTCGTGCTTTAGAAGGCTTTGGGTCTGGCGCTGGCCATTGACTAAGAGGCCATTACTACTGTTTTGGTCAGCGATCCACAGCTGATCGCCCTGGGAAAAAATGAGCGCATGGTACCGGGAAACCTGGGAGCTATTGAGCGTCACCTTGGCGACAGACGGGTGGTTAGCCAGGGCCGCTGGCATGGAGTTGGGATCTCGCCCAAGGGCAATGGGAACCCTGAGAGCGAGGGTCCCAACATCATTTGTTGTCGGATCTTGCCAACTTAGCCAAACCTGCTGCAATGTCGTCATGCCGGGCGATCGCCACTGTATGTTTAATAAGCGTCCTGAAGTTCATAAAAGTCCGGCGAAACATAGTCCTTGCGCAAAGGCCAACCGATCCAATCTTCCGGCATCAAAATCCGCTTCAGATTGGGATGTCCCTCGTAGACAATGCCATACATATCGTAGCTTTCCCGTTCCTGCCAGTCGGCCCCTTTCCAGATCCAGTACACCGAAGGGATCACCGGATTTTCCCTGGGCAAAAAGACCTTGACCCGGACTTCTTCCGGTGCAGTGACGTTATCACCGACCTTGATTAGGTGATAAAAACTCACTAACTCTTGCCCTGGCCCCAGATCATAGGCCCCTTGGCACTGGAGACAGTTGTAGCCAAAGGCATAGAGGGCCGTACAGAGGGGGATGAGTAAATCAGCATCAACCTTGATGATTTCGATGCCTGCATGGTCTCGTTCAAGGGAAACATGACTAAACCCGTTTTCCGTCAGAAGTGCAGATACTGGGCCAGCTTTGACAATGGATGTGTCTTCGGGAGTGGGGGTTTGATTTTCTTCTGCCATGGCTTAGGCCTCGTCTCTTTGTTTTGCAGTGAGCAGTGCAGGGGGCACTGGCATCCCCATTGCTTCCGTTAGGGTCGCAGGGGGATTATTCCAAGTATCCAGACCGAGATACTTCCCGGTAAGGATCGGCTCAACCACTTTCATATTGTGGGTCGTGCTGTAGTAGCGGTGGGTCTGCTCTGTTTTGATCGAACGTTCTTGGATAGTTTCGTTCGAAACTTTCTTGCGCAACTTGATGATCGCATCAATGATCGCTTCGGGGCGGGGCGGACAGCCGGGAATATAGAGATCGACAGGAATCAATTTATCGACTCCCCGGACAGCAGTGGTGGAGTCGCTGCTGAACATGCCGCCAGTGATCGTGCAAGCACCCATGGCGATCACATATTTAGGTTCAGGCATCTCTTCATAGAGGCGCACAAGGGCTGGGGCCATTTTCATGGTCACTGTCCCTGCCACGAGTAACAAATCTGCCTGGCGCGGGCTAGACCGGGGCACAAGGCCAAAGCGGTCAAAGTCAAAGCGGGAACCTAGGAGGGCAGCGAACTCGATAAAGCAACAAGCCGTGCCATAAAGGAGGGGCCAAAGACTGGAAAGACGTGCCCAGTTGTACAGATCGTCAACGGTGGTGAGAATGACATTCTCGGACAAATCCTGGGTGACCTGCGATCGCCCCATCGGGTTAAGCAGTTTTTCGGTTTGCTGTTGTTCAAAGGATGTGGGATTCATGACCATTCAAGGGCTCCTTTTCTCCAGGCGTACACAAGGGCAATGACGAGAATTGCGATAAAGATTAGGGCTTCCACAAAGGCGAGGAGGCCCAATTGATTGAAAGCAACGGCCCAAGGATAGAGAAAGACCGTTTCCACATCGAAGACGACGAATACAAGGGCGAACATGTAATAGCGGATATTGAACTGAATCCACGCACCGCCAATGGGTTCCATCCCGGATTCGTAGGTGGTTTTACGTTCAGGGCCGCCCCCTTTGGGACGCAGTAGTTTTGAGGCCGTGAGGGCAAGGATCGGGACTAGGCTACTGACGATCAGAAAGCCTAGGAAGTATTCATAGCCGGAGAGGACAAACACTGGTGTTGTAATACCTCGCAGTTCTTTGACTTGAAGTTTTTGTCTTATTCAGTATAAAACCTATATTGACTTGATTCTGGATTCAACAGACGAAGTGTGCTGCCGCCAGCGCTACTTCTTCGTTTACGCCGACTCTCCTCCAGGCGATCCCAAAGGGCGAGAAAAGAGCGTTTAACAAAATTCCCGTCAGTTTAGCTTTCTCAAGAGGGCCGCCGGAGGGCCGATTGATTATTGCGGAGCCATCGTGAATAATGTTGGGTGATTCAACCGCAGCCCCCCAAATTCCGTGTTAGACATCAAACTCCTCCGCGAAAATCCTGCCCTTGTTCAAGAACGTCTTGATGCCCGTAAAGCGGGAGAGTATGACATCCAGCCAATTCTTGATCTGGATATCCAACAACGGACCCTCGAAGGCGATCGCAGCCAGCTCCAGGCCCGGGGGAACGAAATCGGCAAACTCATTGGCCAAAAAATTAAAGGTGGCGTTGATCCCAGTGGAGAAGAGATTGCAACCCTCAAAGCAGAAGGGAACGAAATTAAGCAAAAGCTGGCCGATCTAGAACCCAAAGAAAAAGAACTCAAAACCCAGATTCAAACCCTCCTCCTCGCCCTGCCGAACCTACCCGATCCCAGCACACCTGTGGGGGCGAACGAAACCGAAAATGTAGAGGTGCGCCGCTGGGGAGATGAATATAAGCCAAGCAACGATCAGATTTTGCCCCACTGGGACATTGGGGAACAGCTCGGTATTTTAGAATTTGCCCGGTCGGTAAAGGTGGCCCAGAGCCGTTTTGTCAGCCTGATCGGGGCTGGGGCTGCCCTCGAACGGGCTTTGATTAACTTTATGTTGGATCAGCAGATCGCCGCTGGCTACGTGGAAGTGATGCCGCCAGTATTGGTAAATAGCGACTCTCTAATGGGTACGGGGCAGTTGCCCAAATTTTCGGAAGAAAGCTTCCGGTGTGCCGACGATGACCTCTGGCTCACCCCCACAGCGGAAGTGCCCGTGACGAACCTTTATCGCGATGAAATTCTAGAAGCAGACAATCTCCCCATTTACCACTGTGCCTATACCCCTTGCTTTCGGCGCGAAGCAGGTAGTTATGGGAAAGATACCAGGGGGCTAATTCGCCTGCACCAATTCAATAAGGTGGAACTGGTGAAGTTCGTGCACCCAGAAACGTCGGCGGCGGAGCATGAAAAATTAGTGGCAAATGCTGAAGCAATTTTGAAGGCGTTGCAGTTGCCCTACCGCGTTCTCGAACTCTGTAGTGGCGACCTCGGTTTTGGGGCAGGTAAATGCTATGACCTCGAGGTATGGCTCCCTTCGGCGGGTACTTACCGGGAGATTTCTAGTTGCTCGAATTTTTATGATTTTCAAGCGCGGCGGGCCGGGATTCGCTTTAAGGAGGCGGGTAAAAAAGGTACCCAATTTGTGCATACTCTAAACGGATCTGGTTTGGCGATCGGACGAACCATGGCGGCAATTCTTGAAAATTATCAACAGCCCAACGGTACTGTTTCGGTTCCAGAGGTGTTGCGGCCCTATGTAAAACGGGATTTTTTGTAATGGTGTCTGTTCTGGAATTTTGTCGATAAGATAGGGCCAAACGGGTTCATCTTGAAAGGATGCTAGGTCATCCTCTGGTGTTGTGAAATGCTCGATCGCCAAGTCTAAACAGACCGCTGGGTTTACCTTGTTTGAACTGTTGGCGGGCTTGGGTATTGTCGGTATTTTAGGGGCGATCGCCTTTGGGAGTTTCCTGGGAATAGTGGAGCGGGGCCGGGTCAATGAAGCAGCCAATGTACTCCGGGGTCTAATCCAGACTTCCCAACGGGAAGCGATCAAAAAAAGTCGCGATTGTATTATCAACCTGCCCCCAAAGCAGACTCGTAATCCGGTAATTTCGTCGAACTGTGCGGTGACAGGCGATCGCCAACTGCGTAATGTGGCGATTCAATACAACCAAACCAATCAAATTCACATCAATCACCAAGGTCGTTTTAAGCAACGGCGTACCATTGTGATCTACAGCAACAACACGGATTATAAACGTTGCTTAGTGGTCTCTAACTTCATTGGCATGACTCGAACCGGTCGCTACACCGACTCGAATGTCGCCACAGTCAGCGCGGATTTTTGCCAAACAACAAACACTTAAGCGAACCGGCAAATCTACAATAAACAGATATTTTTCTTTTTCCATAACGATGCAATATTGGCTGATCAAATCTGAACCGAGTGAATACAGCTTGGCTGACCTTGCCGCCACCGGGCCAGAGCTTTGGGATGGGGTTCGTAACTACCAAGCCCGCAATTTTTTGCAACAGATGCTCAAAGGCGATCGCCTCTTTTTTTATCACTCCAACACCAAACCCCCTGGCATTGTTGGCCTCGCCACCGTCAACCAAACTAACCTCGTCGATCCGACGCAATTTAACCCCGAGAGTAAATATTTCGACCCCAAGGCGACCCCCGAAAAACCCCGCTGGTACACCGTTGAGGTGAGCTATCTGGAGACTTTCCCGCAGACCATCAGCCTCGATCAGCTGAAAGAAAACTTTTCCCCCGAAGAATTTGCCGTGGTGCGCCGGGGCAACCGCCTCTCTGTGATGCCTGTCGCTTCAAGCATTGCAGAGCAGCTTCTCGCCATGGTGTCTCGATCCTGAAGATGAACCCAAAAAGGTAAGCAGACAAAAGGGGTAAAAGGTGATTCCCAAACCCTTTACCCCGGAACGCTTTAATTTTTTTGATTACTGAAAGTAAGCCATGCTTTAATTTTGGCCTTGCACCTGGAGGAGATGGACGGAGCCAGCGGGAATTTCTACAATCCGGAGGCTATCGGGAGAGCCCATCCCAGAGATGATGCCCACCGCTGCTCCGAGGAAACCGAACTGTTGCTGAGTGCGGATATTTGTCCCCGTTGCTCCAGCGATCGCTGTGCTGAGGTTGCCCCAAACGGCGCCATTTTGTCTGGCCATTTCCTGGGCGGTTCGCTGGGTGACCGTACGCCCCGGAATCATCGTGCTGCTCTGGGCTTGGAGATTGACCACTTGACCATTGACGATAATCGAGTCAGTCACGAGGATCGCGCCATCTTCGTGGGGCTTCACACGCAGGGTGATGGGGGTATTGGCGGGGGCGAGCAGTTCCCCGGTCGGAGTACGGAGATCTTGGAATAGGGGCAGGGTGAGGGGATAGTCATCTTTTTGACCCACATCTACCACCACGGCACTGGGGAAGTTCACCAAAATAGCTGTGGCAGGGGTTAACTGAGCCGCCAAGGACGTTGGCATCGCAGGGGAGGGATGGTGAAGATTCCCCTGGACGGTGCCCTGGTGGTTGGAGGAATGGGAGCTGGGGGCGATCGCCACAGCTTGAGAGCTTCCCTCAAGGGAGTGGGTCTGGGCTTCAAGACCTGCAAGGCGGTCTTTGAGCTGTTGCAATTGAATTTCTAGGGACGGTTCAGCGGCTTGGGGGTTAGCAAAGGCGGGCGTCGTCGTGCCCATCACGAGAAGAGAGAGGAAAGGAATTGCGGCGGATTTGACCAGGGTGTTGAATAGCATGGCGGGTATTCCAGTAAAACAGTGGGCTTCGAGGGGTGGGGGAGAATCATCACCTTGCCTCGATGGGGGGTAATAGTGACTGGAATTTTGAACTAATGCAGTTTTATTGATAGCGGACAGTGAAGTTGTTATCTACGGGCAATGATGTGCCTGGATAGCAACTGGGAAAGGGCACAAAACGCTGTTCTAGGGCACGCACATGGCTGAGCGCAGCTTGGTCGAGGTTGGGAGCACCGCTGGATCTGACAATTTGGAGATCCTGCACCCGGCCCTCCCTGGTGAGCAGATAGGTGACTTCGGTGCGCCAGACCCCGGGGGAAGGTGGATAGGGGGGACGCCAGGTATTTCCCATGGTGGCCTTGAGATTGGCGAGATAAACATCTACTTCTGCTTGGCAACTGGCAGTTAATTCGGGCATGTTCTGGGGATCGGTGCCAGGATGCTGCCCTGGATCCCGGAGGGCGACCAGGTGGTTAGTGATGTCTTGGGAAATGGGTTGAGGAGTTGGGGAATGGGTCCAATTATGCGGATTTAAGAATTCTTGGAGTTCTAAGGAGTCGGCGATCGCCGCGGCGGGGTCAAAAGATTCAGTTTGTTCTTGACCATTGGCTAGTCTGTAATAAATCTCCCCAGCGCGGAGGATAAAACCCTGGGGATGTTGGGCCGAGGTGATGCGGATTGCCCCCTGGAGCGTCTCAACGGCTTGAAAATTGTCATCGGTCACCGCCCGTAACAAAATTGCCTCGTGGCTTTCGGGTTGAATGGTCAGGGCCATGGCTATTGCTGGGGTTAGGGCAAGCCCTTGATCTTTGGGATTAGCCTTGGTCTGCTGCTTGGGAGCTGTGGTTCCAGTCCCCAGGCGGATGCCATCGATGCAGCCTCGCTGTTCTCCCCGTCGCCAACTGAGGGTGATCCGTCCCCCAGCAACAACGCAGGGAAAACGATACTGGGTTTGTTGTCGGTCGGGGCCCGCCTGGAGTAGCAGGCCAGCGTAGCTTTGGCCGCCTCCCAGAAAAGCAAGTCGGGCGAGGGAGATATTGTTTCCTGGAACGATGAGGGCCTGGTTTTGGCTTGCGAGACGGCTGCCCACTTGGGCGGGGTTGGGGCGCTGGTTACCTGTTTGGAGGAGGAGGCGATCGCCTTGGAGGGAGACGATCTGGCTGGCGCTGGGGGTACTGGCCCGGAGCAGGGGCGTCAGACCTAGTAACCCAAAAAGCGTGAGATGAACGAACGCAATCGGTTTAAAAAGTTGCATGGTTAGTACCGGGAAGAATTTGGCCTTAGTTCTGGGGATGTATCTGGATCAAGGCTGGCAGGGGGGGGATCGTTGGGCGTGCCGTCGGAGTTCTCTGGTTCCGTTTCCGTGGTCGGCGGGAGGCCTGGGAGCGCAAATTGACAACGCTCGAGCTCTTGAATAAAGTCCTCTGCCCATTGGCGCAGACGGTCTTGTTGCGCCCCATCGAGGGTTGTGGCCTGCCCATTATTGACCTGATTTAAAAAAGCGTAGGGATTATCCGTAAAAGCCCAAATTTCTGGGGCGATCGCCTGGGCTTCCTGGATAAACCTTTGCAGGGTTGTGAAATAGTTTTCACAAAGACCGCCATTGCTCCCGGTGTTCGAGGGATATCCCGTCGGGGGTTGACGGTCTGGGGTTCTCGGGGGAGTCTGCTCTGGGCCGCTGGCATGGGTATCCCCTGGGGCAGTCCAATTGCTGGGATTGAGAAAATCTTGCAGTTCTGGGGAATTAAGAATCGCTGCGGTATTGATCGGTTCTACCTGGGGGCTGGCAGTTGGATTGCTGCCATCGAGACTATAACGTTGACCAGGCTGGAGGGTAAACCCTTGGGGGTGGGCGGCCGAGATCAGGTTGATTTCCCCTTCGAGGGCATCAACAATTTTGCGATCGCCAATGGTGCGGGCCTGGAGGATCACCGCATTGTCATTAGCCGGTTGAATAATAATCCCTTCCATGTTCTGGGGGGCTGTTTGTTTCGTGCTCTGTTTATGGTGTTTAGCCCCAGAGCGATTCGGACTGAGATGGATCCCCTCTTCACAACCGCGATTGTTGCCCTGGCGCCAACTGAGGGTCACCTTGCCGCGACTGACCACACAGGGAAACTGATAATGGGTCTGCTGTAAATCTGGGCCCGCCTGGACCACTAAGCCCGCATAGCCCTGGCCACCCCCCACAAAGGAGAGACGGGCCAGGGAATAATTATTGCCAGGAATCAGGAGGGTTTGGTTACGGCTTTCGAGGCGATTTCCCACCCGAGCGAAGGCGGGTCGTTCACTGCCGCGCTGGATCATCACATAGGTCCCCCGCATAGAAACCAATTGACTGGCCTGGGGGGTACTGGCCACAGTTAGGGGGGCCAAACCGAGGCAGCAAAGGCTCAAGGCAAGGGCAGTATTTCGGGGGTTCATCGCGGGGTCTCCTTTAAAGTTTTAAAATTTGCGGGTATTGGACGGAATATTACTGGTAGGGGTCGGCATCCCTAGGGGCTACTTGACAGGCTTTGAGGCGATCGCCAACCGCCCCATAGTCACCGACGAAAATCGTTTCTGTGAGGGTGCGGCCAGCGAGGGGCGTACAGGTAGGGGCATTATAAAAGGAGCGATCGCCATAGAAGCCGCACTGTTGATCGCTGTGGTCACGCCAGAGGGTTTCAATGGCTTGCAAAAGTGGACAGGGCAACTGTTGGGCTTCGGTGCTGTGGTTGATCTCCCCGTCCTGATTGAGATCGGCATTTGCTCCCTGGGGACGTAGCAGTAGACGATAGGTTTCCCGGAGTGCCCCAGCGGTATATTGATCTTCATAATCCAACAAATTCGTCGCCGATTTCAGGTTGCCAAATTCCCCTTGGGCTAGGGCCATTTCAAGCGTGGGTAATTGTTGCTGCTGGATTACTTCCACCAGGCTGGCTTGGGCATTTTCGGCGAGGGTTTGGAGCTGCTGCTGTTGGGCCGTCGCTAAATCAGGCCGCGTCTGGAGCTTGGTGATTTCCTGCAAAATTTTCTGGTAATAGGCGATCGCCAAGTCAAATTCCCCCCGCCGCTGTCGCCGCTGGGCTAGGTTGAGAAAACGGGGTAGATCCCTGAGGAGAGTGGGCGTTGTGGCGGCGCTGTTGATCGATACCGTCTCGATGATTTGGAGCGATCGCTGCCGCTCCCACCAGGTCCAGCCCCCCGCCAAAGTCAGCAATACCAAAGCCACCGAAGAGAGCACTGCCAGCTTTTGGGCTCCCCGCCGGATCCGCCGTTCCTGGTCTAATTCTCGCTGCTGCCTAAGGGCGATCGCCGTTTCTTCTTGGGTGCGTAAATCCAGCCCCAAATTGATAAAAAAGCGCTGGACATCACTGAGGCGATCGGGACTTTTATCAAGCCAAAACTCTGCTTCCACCAAGGGCGCTTGGCGCAATAGGTAGCCATCGCTGTTGTTGTGGCTTTCCCATTGTGCAATGGCGTTGTTTAAACGGGTTTGCCAGCGCAAAAAATCGGCATTATCGGCAATCCAGGTCTGAAGACGGTGCCAGTGACGAATCAGCGCTTCATGGACAATTTCCACCGTTTCTGTGCCCCGAATCGAGTCGCGGTTGGTGGTGAGTAAGCGCTCTGAAGCTAACTGCACTGCCAGCGGCCAATTCTGAATTTCTGTTTTCGGTAGAATGCGCCGGGTCGCCTCCACCCCTTCCCGTACTTGGATCAGCTGTAAAAAGAGGGCCTGCACCTGGGGTCGCTGGGCAGGGGCTAGTTTCCCGTAAACCTGTTCGGCATAATCCCGGAGGGCGGCGGTGATTCCCCCTAATTTGTCGTAGGCAGCATGGGTGAGCCAGCCCTGTTCCTGATGGGGCCACAGTTGGGTGAGGGCAAATTCGAGGAGGGGTAAATTGCCGGCTTGATCCTGCACTTCTGTGACTATTTTTTCCACTAAACCCGGCTCAAACCGCACCCCCATCAGGGCCGCTGGTTGGGCGATCGCCTGATGGAGATCCTCACGGGAAAGGGGCAGCAGAAATTCTGGTTCATGCTTTTGCCAGAGTTTCCCCAGGCCGGGATGTTCTAGCACTGGACCCACGCAATCGGCCCGCAGGGTCAGTAGCACGACAAACTGGGGCACTTCTTCAATGGCCGCCACCAACAGATCTAAAAATTGTCGTTGGCTCTCCGGGCTATTAAGGGTAAACAGTTCCTCAAATTGATCGATGATCAAGAGGCGGCGCGTTTGCCCCGGTTGAGTTTGGGAAATCATCCCCAATACCGCGACCAAGCTTTGGGGATCTTTTTGGAAACTCTGGCATATCTCTGCCTCTGTCAGATCAGCCCGCCAAGCGGCCACAACATGGGCCAACCTGGCCAGGGGGTTGTTTTCCGGACGCATCACCTGGATCGCCCAGTCATAGCGCGAGTCTTGACGTAATCGAGGCAGCAACCCCGCAAACACCAGGGACGATTTACCACTGCCAGATGCTCCCACCAGCGGTAACAGCGGTTGAGTTTGGAGTCGTTCTCGCAACTGTTCTTGCAGGCTCTCCCGCCCGAAGTAAACCGCCGCATCCTGCTCTTGGAAGGTATTTAAACCGCGATAGGGACAGGGGGGGAGGCCACCGAGCTGCAACCAGGTGGGGGGCAAGAGGGCACTATTCTGACAAATGATCGGTAACCAGGCGGCCCCAGGATAATCATTTTCGAGCCCTTGTAGTTGGCGCCGGGCCTGTTTTACCGCCTGATAGAGGGGCAGTTGGGCGATCGCATAACCGGCGAGAAAATGTTGAAAAAAGTCCTGGGCGACTCGATTAGGCACGGGTTCACGCATCACGATCGTCACGGGAATTTGGAGATTGCCTAAACTATTGGCCAGACCCAAGCCATCACAGGAGTTAAAAATCGCCAGCTGCAAACCCCGTTCTAGGGCCGTGCGCAGGGCTTCCTGTAAATGTTCCAGGGTTAAACTGCGGTGCTCTGGCCCATCGTGGAGATAGAGGCGGCCCGTTTGCTGTTCTGTCTGGCTGTGGCCTGCGAAAAATAAAATATCCCAGCCTTGATCGTCCCAGAGGGCCGCATCAAATTCCTGGCGAGAAGGTTGCGAGAGAAATTGCACTTCCGCATCGGGGACGGCTGCTAATTGCTGTTTTTCGGCGGCCAGATCGATGCCCTGGCTACTGCCGAGAATCGCTAAAATGCGCACCCGTTGCCGTTTTTTCTGGGGGGCGATCGCCTTGGGCCGATAAAACTGGGGCTGACTAAGGGCCACCTCCGCCAAGGGGTAATCCACTAAAAATTGCCAACCCTGCCAGGGCAAATGGTGCAGATGCGCGTCATCTGTCTGCAAAATTAACCGCAGGGGCATGTCTGGGGAAAGATGCGATCGCAGCGCCTGGACAATCGGCGTAAACCCAGGGCTGAGGAGCCATTCATTCAGTTGCCGCTGCAGCCGTTGGGACAGGTCCTCAAAACTCACCTGGGATACATGGGTCACGGCATCTGCTTCGATTTCAAAATCATCGTCGTCATCGTCAAAACTGCGCAGGCCTTCCAGATGTCGTTGCCGTCCCAGTTGCAGCCGTTGGGCGAGGGCCAGATACACCGTTTGCCATTGTTGTAGGCTATTGAGCAGGTCTGGAAAAGGCGGGAGTTGCCCAATGAATTGCTGGGGTAAGGGGGCATCGAGTTCCCAGATTTGGGCAGTCACCCCCAGAAAGCCTGTCGTTAAGCTCCCCCGACCAAAGGCGAGGGCAATGGTGACGCTCCCATCACTGAGCCAGTTAAATTTCAAAGGTTTCGTTGACGGTGCAACCATCGCCGCTCACCTCCACTTGGAATACTTTACCGGGGACGCCCTTAAAGGGTTTAAGTTGGATATAGCTGTCTTGCTGACGACTGGTGACAGTTTGCAAAGCTTTGCCAGATTTAGACTTGAGGGAAATACTCAGGTTTGCCGGGAGATAGGCCGCTTCAAAGGGGAGAAGCCGGGCTTGGATCCGAAATTTATCGTCTTCGGCGGGGGTCAGAGTCACGAGTAAAACCACCTGTTGATTACCCACGCTGAGGCCAAGGTCGAGTAGTTTACCGGCTTGGACATCTTCACTGAGGTTACGGGTGGCAAAGGCCAGTTGTGCTTCGGGGACCATCAGCTGATCGAGGGCTTGCCAACCTTGTTCCAACAGACCATCTACCCAATTTCCTAGTTTTGTTGCGGTTTCACTAATCTGGGCTTGGAGGTGAGCAAAGGCATTTGTGGGGAGAGAAATGGCGGCTGGGGAAAGGTAACGGCAGTCGGCGAGAAAGTGATTCAGCTCGGCATCGAAGTGCTCAAGGCTAAGCTGATAGTAACCATCCCGTTTAGGAGAATTACGTAGGCGATCGCCCCGACTGATACCCTTTAAAATTACGGTTTCAGCTTCTTCATCCACCTCGACAATGCCGTAGAAATGGGCAGCGAGTTCCGGCTGTTCAATAGATGCCTGGGGCCACAGCACCTGTTCGTCGAGGTAGTCACTTTGGGCCAGGAGACAAACCCTAAAGCCCCCCACGGTCACATAGGCCACCTGGGACAGATGGGTGAGATCCCGTTGGGGACGTTTTTCCGGCAGGCGATCGCCTAACCATTGTTCAAAGGCGATCAACCCAAGCCCATTGAGATAGGCTTGCCACTGGTCAGCTTCGGACAAATTCCCATCAGGCCAGGTTTGGACGAGGGCATAGTCAAGCTCGCTGAGGGTTATTTCTTCGGGGATGAGTAGGCGGAATTCAGATGGGGTGAACATTTTGGGGCTCCTCGGCGTCGGGCAAGATTAGAGATTAGTTCGGGGTGATATTGGGGAGATAATGCTTAAGTTTTTGGGCGTAGGCACTATCGAAGCGACGATTCTTACCGCTACGGATTTCAGCGGCGGCTTCGGCAAACAGTTCTTGGTCTACAAACTGGTCTAGTTGCTGGCAGAGGGAACTTAGGTAGTTGGGTTCCGGCTCGGCACTGATAATTCCCTTTTGGCGGGCGAGGTCAAGGAGTTTGGCAAGGAGCTTTTCGGTGGTTTGGCGGCGCACCTGGTTGAGCAGATCGCCTGGATTGAGAATGCGACGGGCTTGATCCCAGCTACTCATCCCCAGTTGGGGGGCGATCTCCGCGAGGGATTGGGCCTGGACATAGTAAAGAGATAGTCCGGTGAAATAAAGCTCGGCAAAGGGTTTGTAGCGTTTACTTTTGGCGAGCTGCTGTTGTTTTTCTGTAAGGCTATGCTGGAGACTTTCTTCAAAGGCGATCGCCAATTGCCTGTGGAGAAATTGCTGCAATTCCCGTTGTTCTAAATCCCCTTCATCAAAGCTTTCCTGGGGCAGATCCCGCCTGGGGGCATAGTCGCCACTTTCGGCATCGTAGGTTTCTAGGCTTTCGCGCGATCGCCACAAATCATATTGGCGCAACTGTTCGGCGAGGCGCTGCAAATCCCGGAGTAATAGCTTCGGT
This sequence comes from Picosynechococcus sp. NKBG15041c, assembly GCF_055380235.1. Lineage (NCBI taxonomy): Bacteria > Bacillati > Cyanobacteriota > Cyanophyceae > Chroococcales > Geminocystaceae > Picosynechococcus > Picosynechococcus sp. NKBG15041c. The sequence goes on along the minus strand of NZ_AP040363.1, from coordinate 1,879,061 downwards.
TCCCGGCTCGGATAACCCTGTTCTAAACAGTAGCTGTCTATTTCTAAAAGTTGCGCTTCGGTGGGCGGTTTGCACTTGCTGCGCTGGTTGGCCTGACAACGGCGATCGCGGCGGTATACCCCATGGAATCCTTGGAGGAGGGTTTGGTCAGCGGGGGCGAGTTGATCAAATTGAGTTTTGCGGGCGCGGTTTAACAAAGCCCAATCTGTTAAATGTTGAAAGCCAAATTCCGAGAGAAAGGCGCGAATCTCTGGATGTTGCTTTGTTTTCAAAAAAGCCCAGTTTTTCAAACTGAGTTTGTTGTCCCGCTGGGCTCCATAGGATCGCAAAATTTCCACCCCAAAGATCTGAAACTGGCAGGGATGGAGGGCATTATTGGGGCTCAGTTGGACTTGATGACTATCCGCAGCTTCGTCAAGCAGAATCAATTTTTGACCGTCATCATTGAGAGCGAAGGGCAGTAATTCTTGATAGGTAAAATTCTGTTGGGCGCTAAATAGACTGGCCAGCCGCTGACAACTCTGGAGAATTGGTTGGGATACATAACAACGCAAACACAGCCCCGCTAAAGCTTGCCCTTGTAAGTCCCCTTGGCGATCGCGAAAAAGTTGCAGCAGTTGCTTGGGGAGTCCCTGACTATCTAGCTTGGCCTGGTTTAACCAAGTTTGGGCCGTGGGCAACGGTATCTGATGATAGCCCTGATGCCGTTGGAGACTGATGCGATAGAGATGCCAATACTGCTGCGGATAACTCATGACGCCCTAAGGTTCTCCCAATTAACACAAACATGCATAGCGGTTTCTTTTTAACTACCATTATCTCGCCGTCATACATGTTAATTGCGTTTTTTCGTAACAACCAGTCACCAAGCCAACATGTTCCCCAAAAGGCCTTGACGGAGGTTGGAATCATTTACATAACGGACATTTTCGGCCTGTTGGTAGGTGGCGTAGCGGTGGGCTTCGGCTTGGATCACCGCCGAACAATCCTTAGCACTCATCGAGCCGATGGTCTGCATTCCCCAGCCCGTGTTTTGGGCTTGGATATTTTGCTCGGTGGTGGTATCCGGGGTGGTAGTGGTATTGTTCACCGTCGCTTCGTTATGGAAAGTATTGACCTGGGTCATGTCTTCCATCTCTTGGGTATTGCAAAACTCTTTTGCTTCTTCGACGCTTAACCAAGGTTGATAGCCGTCGGCGATCGCCCCGGTCGCAAAACTCAGAGGCATTAGTAGTGATAAACCGAAAACAGCCAGATTGCGGGTTGTGTTAGACATGGTTTGTTGCTCCGGGGGTTTCATAAAACAATTAAGGGTTAATGGGTAGTCCTAAAGATTCGAGAAAATTCGGATCATGGGCAGGACTATAGATATCGATCGGGACGCTGATTTGGGTGCCGACGACTGGGCCTTGGATACCGTAGGGAGCAAGGGGATGATCACCATTACCCTCGACAAAGTGGCCACTGGTACGTTGTTGGGTTGTATTCCCAGAGCCCACATAGAGCTGGGTGCTAGTGTGGGTGGTGGTATTGCCCCAACAGGGTTGAACACCCGTTCCCATAAACACTTGATTGCTTTGGTTGGCAGGGTTGGGGGAACCGTGGATCGCCACCTGGAGAGAAACATCAGTCATCACGCAGGCCGCCTGGGCAGGCATCTGAATGGACGTAACCGGCACGAGCAGAGAAGGAGTAAAGATGATCCAAAATGGGGATCCGGGGAAGACGATTTTCATGGCTTGGGCCTCAACAAAAAGGAGGAGACAGGGACAATGGCTTGTCTGAAAATTCGACCACTGTCCCAAGGGATTTAGAAAGAAAAGATAGAGTTTTGGTTCTGGAAGCTGTTTTGGAAACTGCTGTTATCAACATTGTTCCCAAAACCAATCCCTGCGCCAGTTTGGCTCGCTCCCACCTGGGCTACGCTGCCATTGTTCCCAAACCCGAAGGCATCGGATTGCTGTTGGGTAGTCGATTGATCGAGAGTATTGTTGACATTATTGAAAAGACCATCAGCAACAGCGGCTTGGGAACCGATGATTGTGGATTGAGCGCCGTTGTTACCGCCACTAAAGAAGCCGCTCTGGTTCTGGAAGCTGGATTGGCCCATGGCGTTAGAAGTGGAGTTGCCTACACCGACGGCAGCACTGGTTTGTTCAGAAATCATCGTGCTGACAGAGGAGTTGTCGGCTTTAGCAGGTTGGGCGAGGCTGAGGACACCGAGGGCGAGGAAAGCACCAGCAGCGGCGAGCTTGAGAGATTGGGGACGGGAGGAGAAGGAAAGAATCATGGGTCAGTTACCTGTTTGATTGGATGTGTGTTGCCAGGTGATAGTGACCCCGATTTTTGGCTTATGCAGTTTATCTTGTCCTGAAAAATTTTGTTCTCAATTCCCTCCCGATAGAATTTTGGGAAACATTTGCCCATCCTCTTGAATGGTCAGGGGAGTATCTGGAAAATTCTGTTGGGTAAGCGATCGCAGCCGCTGAATTGCCGTCCCACTGGCGTCATAGAACGGAAAACCTTGGTAGTTGATGCGAACAGGATGAAGTCTTCCCTGAAGAAAAGCTCCTTCACTGGAGAGGGTTGCTTCTAAAATCACACTTTCCGATAAGGTTCCTGCCACAGATAGAGCACCGTCAGCCACAAAATTGGCCAGAGAATAAGCAATGAGGCGGCCTTGGTAAAGTTCCACGGCCCGGAGGACATGGGGGCCATGGCCAAGGATCAAATCAGCCCCGGCATCAATTACTGCCCGGGAAAACTTGTGGAGATCGCCGCGATTTTCCCTGAAAAACCATTCTGTACCAGGACGAACGCGATTCGCCCCTGTCCCTTCTGCTCCCGCGTGGACAGAAATGATGGTAATGTCAGCTTGCTCGTTGGCCTGTTTGACGAGTGTTACGGCTGCTTCAAGGTTATTGATGTTGTTGTGATAGTCATAGGTACTGAAACCAATCAGGGCGATGGTGAGATCTTTATGCTGGTGGTAGTGAATTTGGTTTTTGATGCCAATGGGAGCAATACCGGCGGCCTCAAGGTTCGTTTTTGTATCTTGAAAACCCTGTTGGCCATAGTCGAAGGTGTGGTTATTGGCGATGCTGAGGATCTGAAAACCGGCGTCTCTGAGGAGATTCGTATAGCTGGGAGCCGTGCGAAAAGCAAAAACATTCGGGCGACTGATATCTTTGGCTGGATGGGGATAGTTAGTCAGGGTCGTTTCGAGATTGCCAATGAGCAGATCGCTCCACTTGAGTTGCCCTTCAACGCCTGCAAACATCTGCATTTTTTTGTCAATCTGGGGCGTTTTAGAATACCGAGTACCGGGGGCCATGTCACCAACTGCTTTGATAGTGATGACAGTGGTCTTGGTTTGGGGCTCTGGGGCTAGCTGGGCCGCATCTAGCGTTAGATCAAGCGAGGTATTATCGCTAATGGCTACTAGGGGACTAGGGCTCGCTGCTCGTTGCCGGACGTGATAATGGCGAAAGCCGAAGATACCAAGGGATGTAAGCGTAATCAGAAAACTGAGGGGAAACCAGCGGCGTAGGGCGACGGAAAAGGCAGAAGGCCAAGCCATGGCAACAGAGACGGGTGGGACTGCCTTATCGTACTGGATTTTTGGGAGCCGATTGTTTAATAAATACTGAAAAATTGTGGGAAGGAGGCGATCGCCCACTTCCCCCGAGCGTAGCCATCCCCAGCACCCCTTAGGGGGCGACTAGACTAGTTGCGGCGGAGATAAATATTGGGTTGGTGATGGCTGGGCCGTTCCCAGGGGTTGCGTTCCCAATAGGTGCTAAAGCTACTCAGCGGGATTGCCGTAGTGAGCTGGGATTGGGCCTCTACGGGCTGCGAAATGTAACGTAGATAAGGCCAAGACGTGTTTTTCTGGTCTTGATAATTCCCAAAAGAATACTTATGGTGGCGATCGCGCGAATGAAATCCAGGACGATTATCAAACCGCCGGGAGTAATGGACATTAATGCCATTGACAAAGGTCGTCGGGCCAAAGGTCTGGACGCTATATTGGTTGCCGTAATAGTCGGTACAAATTGAGTAAAAACGATTCCCTTGGGAACAATTTCCCTGGGCTACGGCAGGTAGGGCGACGCTGGCAATTCCCAAGGCCAAAATTAACGCTTTCATTGGTTTATCCGGGGCGCTTAGATCTGTTTTCAGTATAGCCAAAAAAATTTGTTGCCTCAGTTAACTGATGGAGGTTCCGGGGGGCGATCAGTCCCGCGTCCTACCCGATGGGGTGAGCCTCGGGATGATGTCACAGGGTCACCAATTCCACAACAAAGGATCTGCATCTAAATTGTCGGTGACAATGCGCCCGATCTGGTCGATCGCCCCGAGTTCAGTTTGGTTCAATTGCACGTTGATTGCCTGGGCATTGGCGATCGCCTGTTGGGGATTTCTGGCGCCAACGATGGCTTGGGTTTGGGGTTGGCGAATGAGCCAGGAGATCGCCAGTTGCCCTAAAGAACAATTTTTCGCCTCGGCGATCGGCTGGAGTTGCCCGAGGGCAGTTTGAACCCGTTGGTAATTTTCTGGATCGGCGTAGAGGCGGTTATGGGAGCGGTGATCCCCTTCGGCAAATTGATGCTCTGGGCCAAATTTCCCCGTGAGAAAACCTTGGGCGAGGGAAGAATAAGCCAAGATTGAAATTTGCTGGGCGGCACAAAAGGGCTGGATATCTCGTTCGATGGTGCGCCAAAACAGAGAATAGGGCGGTTGAATACTGTCGATTTGGCCATGTTCCATCGCCTCCTGGAGTTGCGCGAGGGAAAAATTAGACACACCGATCGCCCGAATTTTTCCTTGCTCTTTTAGTTGATTCAGGGCTGCCATGGTTTCTTCAATGGGCACCAGGTCAGAATTCCAAGAACCGGCTGGCCAATGGATTTGGTAAAGATCGATATAGTCCGTTTGCAGGCGTTTGAGGGAATTTTCACAGGCTGTGATCACTTGGTCATGGTGGAGATGGTTGGCAAAAACCTTCGTCAGTAATGTCACCTGATCTCGCTGGGGGGCGATCGCCTCGGCCACCCGCCGTTCTGCATCCCCATCACCATAGATTTCAGCGGTGTCAATGGTCGTCATCCCCGCCTCAACGGCGGCCCGGATCCCGGCCACAATCTCTTGGTCGTTGATATCAGTCCAGTTGCGTTTGCCCGCCTGCCAAGTGCCGAGGATAATCGGCGTAATCTGCACCGCGCTTTTACCCAGTTGTCTTGTTTCCATCGTCTAATTTTTCGCCAGCCACTGACATCAATGTAGCTTTTTCTGTGGAAAATCGGTGCTAAAAATCTAAGCGGCTTAAGCTAAAAAAAGTAGGGTTTGAGGAAAATCACCATGACTGCCCAAGAACGACTCATTTGGCTCCGGGAACGCACTACCCTCGGCTGTTTGCCGGATGCGGTTTTGGGGGCGATCGCCGCCGTCCTCGAACCACAAACCCTGCCACCGGGGACTCCCATTAGTGAAATGGGCCAAGTTCCCCAGGGTTTTTATCTCCTGATTACCGGGAAAGTTGCAACCCAGACGGCAACGAATACACCCGAGACGAATGCTGCTACCCAAGGAACGATATTTAACCTCCGGGAACTGCTCCTTGCCCAAGTTTCTCCAGAGGCGATCGCCACCGTCACCGAGGCGCAAGTCTGGTTTATGCCCCGTCACCAATGGCAAAAACTGGTGCAACAATATCCCGAAATTGCCCAGACTTTTTCCCAAGATTTGGCCCAGGAGTTAGCCACCGTCACCAATGCCCTCCAGCAGGAACAACAACAACAGGAAGTGCTCCGGCCCTACTTTGTGGCCAAGGCAAAACGGGGAGTCGTCGGTAAAAGTCGTTATGCCCAGCGACTCAGGCAGCAAATTCGTGAGGCGGGCACCCATGGCCGTTCTGTCTATATCTTTGGGGAACCGGGTTTAGAAAAAGACAACTTGGCAGCACTGATTCACTATGGCTCCCCCCGGCGACGGCAGCCGATCATTAAACTGGACTGCAACCTCCTCCAAAAAAGTGGTGCGGAACTGTTTGGCCGCACCGATGGTAAAAAAGGTCTGCTGGCTTGGCTTGAGGAGGGAACGTTGATCCTCAACAAAATCGAAGAACTGCCGCCAGAATTAATTGATAAGGTGGCAACTCTGATTCAAACCCAAACCTATACCCCCATCAGTCGCCCTGGTGATCCGGATCCTGTTCCCCAGCAAACCGCGGCGAAATTGGTGGCGATCGCCGAAAAACAAGTGCCGGCCCTAGCTCGTCATTTTTCTGAAACGATCAAAGTACCGCCGCTCAGGGTCCGAAAAGCCGACCTTGCCGCCCAGGTAGATTATTACACCAGCCTTTATTGTCGGGCGAAGGGTCTGCCGAAACCTAAACTAACCCCCGAAGCCCTGCGACGGCTCCAGTCCTACGATTTTCCCAACAATATCCGCGAGCTGAAAAATTTGGTGGAACGGGCGATCGTCCAATCGGATCAGGGGGCCGATCTGACTGAAGAGATTTTTTGGTCTGCCCAGGGTAAACAAAAACGCTTTCGCTTCAATCTGCTTAACGCTTACCCAGCCCTCCGCTCGTTCCTGCGTAGCGCCTGGTGGCCCGATCGCCTGAATTATGGTTTTACGGCGATCGCCTTTCCGTTAATTATTGCCATCCTCTTCCTCGCCCCTCAGACCCGTGACCAAAACTTTGCCCTGAATTTCTTTTGGGCCTGGTGGTGGCCGTTAGTGCTCCTCGCCTTTCCCTTTGTGGGTCGTCTTTGGTGTGCGGTCTGTCCGTTTATGATCTACGGGGAAATCACCCAAAAAATCACCACCGAATTTCTCAAACGGGACCTCAAACCTTGGCCCCGCCAGCAGGCGGAAAAATGGGGCGGTTGGTTCCTCTTTGGCCTGTTTACCCTAATTTTTCTCTGGGAAGAACTGTGGGAGCTGGAAAATACCGCCTACCTCTCGGCTTGGCTACTCATCATCATTACCGCCGGGGCAATGATCTGTTCGGCGATCTTTGAACGGCGCTTTTGGTGCCGTTATCTTTGTCCCATCGGCGGCATGAATGGCCTCTTTGCGAAACTGGCGATCACAGAATTACGGGCACAACAGGGCACTTGTTCTGCCGAATGTAGCACCTACCAATGTTATAAAGGTGGCCCCCAAAAGGGTGAAGGCTTAGAAACGAATGGTTGCCCCCTCTATTCCCATCCGGCCCAACTGGAGGATAACCGCGATTGTGTCCTGTGCATGACCTGTCTGAAAGCTTGCCCCCATCGGTCGGTGGCGGTAAATTTGCGGCCCCCAGCCATTGAACTGTGGACGACCCACCAACCCCGTACCTATGAAGTCGCCCTTTTGCTGCTCCTGCTGGGGGGGATTTTTCTCCACCGTCTGCCAGAAATTAATCAAGTGCTGGGCTTAAATGTGGACCTCGCCCAATTTTGGCCCCACTGCGGTTTGGCGATCGCCTCTCTCTTGATCCCCGCTGGCGTTGTTTTACTCACGGGGGCAACTGTGCAATACTTCGGCGCATTGCCTAAGTCTAAATCCTTTCTCCAACTGACTTACGGCTATTTGCCACTGGTACTTGGGGGGAGTTTGGCCCATTATCTACGCCTCGGTTTGGGGGAAGCGGGTCGCATTTTGCCCGTGACCATGGCCACCTTTGGTCTCCAGGGCGCTGCATTACCGATTGTGGTGGCCCATCCAGCGGTGATTGCTTTTCTTCAGGGCGTCACCCTTATCTTTGCGACCCTTTGTACCCTCATCCTCACAAAAAAAATCAGCAAACAACCCTGGCGATCGCTCTGGCCCCAGCACCTCACCAGCCTCGGTCTAGGTTGGGCGATCGCCCAGATTGTGGTCGGTTTGTAACGGCTTTTGTAACAATTTTGAGAAAACTCTTGACATAAAAATATTCCCAAAATTTTCGACGCCGATCCCCTGAAAGGATTGGCAAGACTGCTGTTGGGACTACTTGACGTCTCTGTTATTTGAATCCAGAAAAACTTTCTTCCGTCAATTTCTTGCAATATTTGTTTACAATCTGTTATATTTTGTAATGTAAGCAAGCAAGAGGTTCTCTCCATGGCTACTGGTTATACTTCCAACGAATTCGGTCAACTCAATACCTTCGCTGTTGAGCCTGAAGTTTATGTAGATGCAGAAAACACCGCCGGCTGGACTGCCTACGCCGAAAAGCTAAATGGCCGCCTTGCGATGATCGGTTTTGTTGCCCTGATTGCAACCGAAATCATCGGTGGCGATACCCTCATCAATCTGTTGTTCCAACTCTAATCAGTCTTTCCTTCGGTTATTCGTCGTTTCACGAGGCTTATTGCAATGTTTGGTTCCCTTGTTATCTTGATTCGCAAATTTATGGGTACAGCTCGCTTTAATAAAACCCGTGGCAAAGCGATCGGCCTGCACTGCAAGACGATCACCAATTTCTGCAATACTATCGGCCTCGACGCAAAGACCCGACAGGGCTTAATTCGTCTCGCAAAATCCAACGGTCAGCGCCTCGGATTTATGGCCTAATTTCTGTCGCACGTTAGGTATGCAAACCATGTCCAATCCAACCATTGTCCAAAACCAAACTTCGACATCCAAAGATACGGACATCTTTGCCATCCTCTTTTTCCTGGCAGGAGCGCCCCACATCTACAGTTTTCTTAAAGGGCGTTCCCAGCAGGGGGCAAGTCTTGGTAACTGGTTCCTTAGAATTCTCTGTTTCTCAGGAGCGGGTACAGTCGGGGCGATCGCCTGGAATGCCTTCTAATTATTTTCCATCAGCTTTATCTCTTCTCTACAAACAATCGTAAATATCGACCCTAAAACTCTGGTGGGATGGAGTTTTAGGGTTTTTTATTGGCAAAATTTAGACTAAATTTGTCCCGCAATGGCTACAAAATTTTGCCCCAGGGCGCGACGGGTGGCCGCATTTCGGACAGGCCGCAGTCTGGTCAACGGGGGCGGCATTCGCCGTGACAACCGCCCCACAATTCGGACAAAAGCGACTGTTCTGGGATAGGGGGTGATGACATTGGGGACAACGTCGATTCACACTTCCCGGGGGAATGGGAAGATTGGGGGCGATCGCCTCCGCTATTTTGTGGTCAGGAGGAATTGTTTGAAGCAGGGCCGCGAGTTCGTCAAAGGGCAAAGGGCCGTCTTCAACGGTGACATGGCGACGGACAAACCCACAACTAGAGCAACGGGGCAAATCTTCAAACCAGCGGCTCCGACATTGGGGACATTGGGGGAGCCGTTCTGTGAGCGAAGGAAACAGCAGATCCCGTGAACCGTCGGCATTGGTCCGCCAATAACCCCGGTGCAGAAAATAATTCAATAATGCTTGCCCTTGCTTAGGTCGGAGACTTAATTCCACAGCCATCAAGAAAGCGCCAATCGCCTGAAACTGAAAGTCCCGAATTAGAGTTGCAACGCTATAATCGCCTGGCAAAGGCTTAAACAACATTGCTGGTTGCTGTTGGGAAAAATCTGGTGGTGGTGAACCCATTTGTACATAGGCCAAAAGATCCTGAGCCAAACTTGGCACCTGGGCCATGCGTTGGGTGGCATTCCACAGCAATGCGATGGGTTGATAGCCCAAATTGGCGATCGCCGTCGCCAGAGGTAAGAGCGGATGTTCCTGTAGCGTTACCATACGTCTCGCCCCCAATCATCTTTTACTTTTAGAGCGCCAGATTTGACTAGATCATAGATTTGCTGCCGTTGCTGGGGATTCGCTTTACTGACAAAATCCATGAGCGTTTTTTCATTGACCCAGGATTTTGGCGGTTGATTTGGGGGAGCTTGCTCCGCACCACCCTTCAGCTGATCCCACACATCCTTAACACTGTCTAATTCCTTTTTGTAAGCTTCCTTACTCAGGGCATTTCCCAGACGATTCCCAAAGGATTCCGCATCATTTTCGTTGTACTGACCCGCATAAATGACGGGATCTTTACTGGGGTGAGTATAGTTTTGCTCATTGGTCGTTGCTGCATGGCGGGCCGTCGGATTTTCCATAGGATTATTTGGGTCCCACTGTTGAGCATGTTTTGCTTCATGGCCAATGGTGGCGATCGCACTCTGGGGATTTTGATACAGATGTGAATCAGTATTGAAAACAACATGCCCTGTACTCGGATCGAAGTGAGCATGGACCATGTTGCCACTGCTATCTTTTAGGCCAGAAACAAAATCCACCTGCACAGGCCCGACGCCTAACTCATGACCACAAAGATTAGCAATGTACTGGAGTGTCTGCTGCTTATCCGTATCCGAAAGTTGATTCCAGCCTGTTCTCGTCAGCGGACGAATATCCGAATCCCCCGTTAAGGCCTCTAGGCTATCGATCACCAAAGCCGTATCAACGACATTATTTACATACTGATCATGATCTGCGGTGGGGACTGGAGTACTAAAAATTGTCGCCCAATCATCCCCAGAGTCCCCCGTAATTTGAGAAACCGGAATGACAAATAACGGATTATCTTTGAGGGTGACAAATTTTCCGTCGGGAGTAACTTCCCAGTCGTTGGAATATACTTCCCGCGACCCAATCCACTGATTTACCCGTGGATCAAACGGTACATCTGGATTGACGGGGACCCAGCTATTGGGATTATAAAAAGGCGCATTCCTTGTTCCTGGTTGCTTGGGTACACCTGGCATTTGTCCTGGTGAAGCTGGCGCATTGATCCCAGGCGATGGAGTCACATTACGGACCGGGTCATTACTCGTGCCGCTGCCCACAATATTTTGCTGCCAAGGGGGATTATTGGCATCAGGATAATCGCGGAATGGATCGTCTGGTGTTCCTGTGCCATAAATGCCTGGAGTTTGCGGCGGGTTATTGGCATCAGGATAGTTGCGGAAAGGATCATCTGGCGTGCCTGTGCCATAGATGGTCGTGGGAATTGGGGGTAAATTCCCTAAAATCCAGCCAGTCCAAAAGCCGCCCGCTGCCGGTACCCCCAATGTTGCGGTTGTCACAAGACAAGGGCCACTGGCAAACCAGCGACCTAAAGTTCCTCCGGCCTCTTGCCAGCCACAATCATCAGCTAAGACAGGGATGCCGTGGGCGACATAAAATCCCACTAAACTGAGACATAGGAGCAGTAAAGCCTGGGTTGGTGGTGGTTGATTGTTCCTAAAAATGAGGACTAAAGCAATGGCGATCGCCCCGAGGAAAAGGAGCTGGGGAATACCACCAAAAAACCAAAATAAGACCGCCGCAACAAGTCTCCCAGCAGTGATCCCAGCGAGCAGCGTTTGTACAGTCACTGGGGAAAGATCTCCAGAAGGTTCATGATGCCGAAACAAGCGATGGGCATCGCGCCAGCCCAACTGGGTTGCTAACCGCAGGAAATGCTGGGGTTCGCACACCGCCGCGAGGGTAAAAAGGGCGATTTGAAGGCTAACTAAAAGATTGCCAAAAAATGTAGTGAAGGCGATCGCCAAAGCCAGACCAACCCACGGAAAAGGCGTTTGAAAGTGGCTGGCCTGTTGCACTACATCGAGACAAACTTGGGGCAACTGTCCGAGGGATTGGAGATATTTACCGAGGGTACCGCGAAAGAGATGGCCGGCCAAAATACCGCCCAATAGCCAAAATAATGTCCCCGGAACGACCTGATTAGATAAGACTAAGACGGAACGGAGCCAAGGATTTGACGTCGGGTTAAACCCTTCATTGACCCCGACCAGTAGGAAAGTATGCACCAGCCACATCACACCGCAAACGATCGCCCCGGTCACAATTTGGCGAGGTAGTGCTTGTAAAAAAGCCTTTAGAAGCCAGCCCAATAACTGAATTAGGGTCTGGGGAGGCGTTGGAGCGGAAGCATTTTGGGAAACTGCCATGGCTACTGTGCCTCCAGATCACGCAAATATTGAGCCTCTAATTTGGTGATACCATTGCGAGTTCCGAGCCAGAGATTGCCAAATTCATCCTGTACCATCACCTTTACCTCCCGATCTGCGAGGCCGTCGGCTTCCGTGAGAATCAGCCATTGACCCTGGGGATCGAACCGGGCTAAACCGTTATATTTAGAGCCAAACCACAACACTCCGGTTTGATCTTGGTAAATGGAGCGGACTTTTTCGCCCGCAAGGCCATCTTTTTGGGTAAAAACTTGGGCGATCGCCCAACCAGAAGCTGTAGATTCGAGACGGGCCGCACCGCCGCGATCAAAAAGACCAGTGCCGACCCAAAGAGATCCTGTAACGTCGATAAATAAGCTTGTAATGTCATTATGGGGTAGCCCATTGGCCGTCGAAAAAGTTTGACAGTAATTCTTAATACAGTGGCTGATCCCCCCCTGGGGAGCCACTGCTGAACCAAACCACATCCCCCCTTGGGGGTCTTGGGAAATCGCACTGATCATCTGGTTTGGGAGCCCGTCTTCTGTGGTTAAAAAACGCCAGTTTTCCCTCGTCTCCCGTACTGCTGCCCCTGTCCAAGTGCCGACCCATAAGTGATCCTCTCGATCAATGTAGAGAGCATTAACTTGTTGCTGAAAAAAAGGACCGCCCTGATCATATGTGTGGCATCCCTGGGCGTCCACATAACTCAGCCCTTGGCGATCGCCAATCCAGAGCACCCCTGCAGCATCGATCGCCAGGGCGCGAACAAATTGCAGCGGGCGATCGCATGATAATGGCTCAACAGTGTGGGGCGTCTGGAGTGAAATGCGAAACACCCCATCTTGGCCCCCAGCCCAGAGAATATCCCCTTGGATCACCAGATCCGATACTTCCTGGGGAGGGCGAATAATTTCCCAGCCCGTCCGCTTAGGGGCTTGTTGCCAACCCTGAAACAAAGCGAATAGTTCCCAAACAAAAAGTCCAAAGGTGCTGACCATCGCTAAAAAAACTAGCGATCGCCAAAGTTTGCGGGCGTTGGGTTCAGGATATTTCATAGGGATGTAGCTGCCCCTCCGCCAGCACAAAGATTTGATCCGTGAGATGGTCCGCTTCGGTGAAATCGTGGGTGACATACAAAGCGCAGGCCGCCGTAAGGTCCAAGTGTTCGCGGATGTAGTGCAGCAAAATTTGTTTTAGCTTGGGATCAAGATTGGTCAGCGGTTCGTCAAAGAGCAGATACGGAGGATGGGGCGCTAGAACCCGTGCCAAGGCCACCCGCTTCGCTTCTCCCCCAGACAGTTGGTAGGGGTAACGGTGGCTCAGGTGGGCGATCGCCAATCGTTCAAGGAGCTGCTGGGTGCGTTGTTTTTGGGCCGCTGCCTTGAGGTGCGAAAGGCCAAAGATGATGTTTTGGTAAACGCTCATGTGAGGCCAAAGGACCGGCGTCTGAAAGATCAAACCCACGCGGCGGAGGTGGGGAGCAAGACTCCAGGTGGGGGAGCTTACCACTTGACCAGCGAGGGAAATGTGGCCAGTGTCTGGTTTTTCGAGGCCCGCGATCAGTCGAAGTAGGGTTGTTTTACCACTGCCCGATGGCCCTAAAATCGCGACCGTTTGACCCGATGGAACAGTTAGGGCTAGGTTTTTGAAAACAGAGACAGTTTGATAATACTTGCTGAGATTTTCAATGTGAATCATGGTATCTCTCTTCCCTGGAAACGCTTGCCCCAGCCCCTGAGGGCCAAAGCGACTAAAGTTCCGGTCCCAAGGGCGATCGCCACCAAAACCAAGCAGAGGATCGCCACCTCCCCTGAGGCTCCATAGTGCAAATAGTTATAAATACGGAGGGTGAGGGTGGAATAGCCCGGGGGAACCACAATTAAGGTCGCTCCCAATTCCCCAGCGCTGAGGACAAATACCAATCCTGCTGCCGCCAACAGTCCCGGGGCAATCAAGGGAAAGCGCAACAGGAACCACACTCGCCAACGGGGGCCTGAAACTAGGCGAATTTCCTCCCATAGAGCTTCTTCTAGTTGCTGTAGTTGCGCGAATAAGATTAGGCCCGCAAAGGGAATAAATCGGGCGAGGTGCGCGAAAAGGACGATGGCTGGTGTGCCGTAAATTTCCAATGGGAGGGGGCGATTCCAGAGATCAATGAGGCCAATCCCCACCAACGGGGCCGGCAACGCTAAGGCGACAATGACAACCCACCAAGTGAACTTTTGCCAATGGCCTGGGCGTTTTAAGAGATAGGCGATCGCCAAAGCAAAAGGTAAACCAGCGATGGCGACCACCAGACCCAAACCAAAGGTAAACGCCATTTCCCTTGTGGAAGCATTCAGGGAGGTGAGCCAATTGGTTTCCTGGGCTGCGACCCAGGTGAGCTGGCCCAAAGGCACAAAAATCTGTAAAGCAAAAAGACCAAGGGCGATACTTTGCCCAATCACGAACCAACGGGGCCAGTGGGGAGGAATTGTCCATAAATCCTGGCGGGGCGCGGTTTGCATACTCTGCTGGAGCGGCACTTGGAGCACGAAAATTCCACCAGAGGCGATCGCCAGGAGGGGCACAGCCAATAGAAATGCCCGACCGGGTTCATTGCTGGCACCGTATTCAGCAAAAATTTCTAATGCGTAGGTACTCACCCCAAAAAGCGAAGGAAGACTGTAGTCCATTAAGCTCAGAAGAAAAATCAAGCCAAAGCTGGTGACAAAACTCGGTAAGGCCAGGGGCACAACAATTTTTTGTAACACCTGAATATCTGGCAAAACCAACCGTGCTGCTTCGATGGCCTCTAAGCTGACCGAAGTGAGTCCCAGCCAGCCCAATCCCACCGCCAAAGGTAAAAAAGCCATCACTTCTACCCAGCCACAACCCCACCAACCTTGGAGAGGACTGATCCCTAGACCAATCTCCTGGAGCAGGGCATTGAGCTGTGACCTTAGGGCAGACCACCCAAAAACATGAATATAGCTCGGAAAAAATAGCAGTGGCACTAGGCCCCAACGCCACCGTTGTGCCCAAGCGGTTTGCCATAAACGGCAGGCGATCGCCCCACCAACTAAAGTGCTGATGAGGGCCACGGCGATCGCCAATTGCAGACTATTTTTTAACAACAGCAAACGCCGACCGGTGGGCCACAGTAACCCGAGCCAACTGCTTTGGCCCTGGGCAATATCACTCCAGACACTGACCACTAGACTCAACAGCGGCCCAAAAACTACCACCATAAACAGCCCAAACCCCAAGGCTGTCAAAATATTTAACCCGTGGTGATCGCCTTTCATTAACGGATAAAAATCTCACTCAGATCATTTTTAGAAGGCTCTAGCTGGTCGTAAATCGCTTCTAAGTTCACCGTCATCCCCTGGATCGTCTGACCCGCCAAACAGCTCGATGGCGTTGCACCTGGATACAAAGACAATTGGCTTCCCCCTCCTGTCATTAAGCGTTGTTCTGTTTCTGGGCTCACAAGGAAATCCACAAGCTCTTTCCCTGTCTCCGGATTGGGTCCCCCAGCAACCAAGGCCACGGTGCCTGTCAAAACAAAGGTGCCTATTTCCCCAGGCCCTTGATCCGGAAAAACCAAAGCCACAGGATCCCCTTTTTCCACGGCACTGCAAGCATCATCAGTATCTGTGAGACCAATACTCACGCGACCCTCAACGACCCAATCCCGCACGACCGAATTCCCATCCACCACCTGGACATTTTTCTGTTTCAGGGCCACAAAAAAATCTCGTGCTGTTTCGGGTTCCCAAGCGGTATACAGGGCAGCGGCATGGGTGGCGGTAGTCCCGAAAAATGGATAGGCGATCGCCACTTCAGATCCAGGCCACTGCTCGCTCGCTAGGTCAGCTAAAGATCGGGGCGCACGGGCGATCGCCAACCGATCCGTATTGACCAACAGCACCCGGGCTCGGCCCCCGATCCCTGTCCAATAGCCCTCTGGATCACGATATTGGGGCGGTAAATTTTCAGCGATGGGCGATTGATAGGCAGCTAGGACGCCTTGGTCTTGCAGGAGGAGCGTTTGGGCAAACTCCCCGCTCCAAAATACATCCGCTTGGGGCCGTTCTTTTTCCCGTAGAAGCCGCTGGGCGAGCCCCGTCGTTTTCGTCGCTTCCACGTCATAAACCGGCAAGACCTCAATACCGGTTTCCGCCGCAAATGCCGCAAGAATAGGCTCTGCATACACTCGGTCTACGGAAACATAGACAACCACTTTCTGGGAACTTTGGTCCATCTGGCAGGCGATCGCCAGCACGGCAGATATTAACAATATGGCAAAAAACTTCAAGTATTTTTTCATGTAATCCTCTATTCTGCTCTGAAAATTGTGATTACAGAATTACAGCCATTTCTTTGAAAATATCATCTGTCTAAAAAAATGATTCAAGTAGGCAATAAATCTCAAAATAAGTATAAATTTTAAACACAAAAAAATAAATTCAACCGAGAGTATCAGGACTTCAATGATCTACAGTTAAAACAGTTTGTTTTCAATAAGTTTTTTTCTGTATGTAAAACTTGATTTGGGACAAAAAAATCTAAAATCAACTTAAAAAATATAAACTTTAGTAAAGAGATGAGAAAGCGGCCGACGACACGATCAGTTGCTATTAGATAACTCCTCGATTTATTGATAAAATGAAGATGTAGATCGATTATTTTTCAATAAAAAAACCATCGAGTTGCTAAATGCAGAACAGGTTATTTTCTGGTCAAGCTAACAGCTATTTTGAGAAAAACTCTGTGACATTCAACTGGAAATTCAATATCGGTCATGGGCTAATTAAAAATGATTGGTAGTCTGTTGGCTGGCGTAATGACCAATGAGCTTATCCGATGGGGCTTCTATCTCTAAAAATTTTGTGGAACGTCTTTCTACTCCAAGTTTTCGATGTGGGAGAAGACAAATGAAAACTCAATATTCCGCTTATTTTCATTGGCCAACAGCGTTTCTCAGTGCCTTGATTTTGAGTCAGGGGGCTGCCATTGTCCCGGCCAGAGCTTTTGAGCTAAACCAAAACTTATTCTTAGATGGGATAACCAGTGAACTATCGATTCCTTCTAGCTTGGAGTTAGCTCAAGTTCCTGCCCAGTCTTGCGGTGCCTATGGTCTATCTTTCTATGGCCCCCTAGAGTCGACACCATACCAAAGCATCCTTGATGGTGGGTCGCTAAATCCTGGCCCAGTGTATGTTATTTTTTCAACGATTACCCCCCAAGCACGCCCCACTTGGACCCAAAATAATGGCACCTGGGAGGCCGCTGGTCCTTTTGAGCTACGGGGTGGAAAAGGCTATCTACTGGAATTTGGGCCTCAAACCCGCCAGGTCCGGATGATTGAAGGCCCACTTCCCTACTATGTTGAAGGAACGGCTAGTTGGGTACAGCTTCAAAATACGGACACTTTCCGCAATAGCTATGCTTACTGCATTATTCCTGCCCATCAGTACACTGGCGCTGGTCAACACAATTCGCCGACTGCGTCTAATAGCTGGCAAGGAACCCTAACCCCAAGTAGTCAGGTTTTTAATGATGGCACTTTTTATAACAGCCATTCCTTTACAGGCCAAGCTGGGGAGACGGTGGAAATCACCTTAGAAACCCAAGACTTTGATGGGCTGTTGATTTTAGTTAATCCCCAAGGGGAGTGGATCAATTTTGTCGATGAATACTGGAAAGGTGATCCGGAAACTATCACGATGCAGCTACCGGCTACGGGTCAGTACACGGTCATTGTCAATAGTTATGAAGCGGGAGAAACGGGAAATTATACGCTTACACTCCGCAAATCTGTCGGCTAGGGAACCTACTGATTTTTTCCATGACTTAGTGGCGAAAAAATTAAATGTTGCACCTAGGGCACTGGGTTCTCCTGGACTGACTGCATTGATTTCATTCTTTGGGTCACCCTTGGATACATGCTTTATTTCAGGTCTGATTTGATTGAGTAGATGGTTTTGAGTTTCCCGTTGCGTTTGGTTTTATTGCTATGAATACTCCTCATTTTTGTATGCAGTGTGGTGCCGCGCTTCCCCCTGGGGCTCACTTTTGTGAAGTTTGCGGGAGTTCGACGACACCTACCACCGCCTATCCAGCCGCGCCACCATCGTCCTCTACCGTCACGGAGCATTTCGTCTCACCGCCGACACCACAAAAATCAGGTGTGAATTGGGTTGTGGGTTTAGGGGTTGTGGCGATCGCCGGATTAGGTATTTTTTTCTTGAGAGATTCGAGTCAATGGCTAAAACAAATAGGGCTACCCCAGGGGAGTACACCCCAAACGCAGCCGCCGGCGATAAACCGATAACGCCAACTGCTGACCGGGGAGTCGTTGGCTTAGATGATTTTGTGGGTCACTGGGCCGCTGTGGAAGTCGAACCTGGGGACAATGCAGATGTTCTAGTCCTTTATCGGGAGGGAGAGAACATCGTGGCCGATATCGAAGGCGATCGCCTGGAATTATCAGACCTTAACGGGCGCGTGCTCTCCGGTTATCTATGGAGCCCCTACGAAGATCTCCCGACCCCTGTAAGTGCTGCCTTAAATGAAGATAAACAGCAGGTTACGTTTACCGTTAGTCCTCCCCAGAGCGAACCAATGGTGGCAGTGGCTCGGCGGGTCCAAGCAGAAGTACCCATAGCCCCCGTGGCGACGCCCATTAGCCAAGTTATCACCGGGGCGATCGCCATCGAACAAGTGACCAATTTGCCGGACGTAGCTGCCTGGCAAGAAATGGTCAGAGTCAACGCCCCCCAAAATACAACTCACATTGTTCTCGTCGAAGAAAGGCCCACGAGCTATCTCATCCATGTCTTTGAAACAGTGAATAACTCCGGAGAATCGAGTCATACGTCCACTTACAACTGGTATGAAGTTGACCGTCAAACTGGCGAAATTTCTCCAATGTTCTATGTAAAACGAATCCCAAGGATTGCTGGCTGCCTCACCTAGTCTAGGGGAGAATCTTGAATTGTATTTTGGCTGAAATGCTCAAACAAATCATAGGCCTCATCCCGATGGCGACGTGGCACAGGGATCCGGAGCATATAGCCCTGTTCCCCCGCCTGGGAAGGATAACTCAATTCAAAACATAGACAAGGGGCAGCGGTACTTGTCGCTGGGCGGAGACTAACCTGCTCTAAGCTGAGACCCAGTTCGCCCCAATGGACGAAGTTTCCCCGAAAGTACACTGCACTCTCGGCGATCCACACTTCCCCTGGCCGGAGGCGATCGCGCTTAAACCTGAGCCAAGGCAGGCCATAAGCCAAAGCTGTTACCAGGGCAATCAGAGCTAGCATTACCACAAAGACGATAAAACCCGCCTCTGGGTCAAAGAACCAAAAAGCACCGCCGATCAACAAAGCCCATGCCGAGATGATAAATACCAGTGGTAATTTTTCGTTGATCTGCTCTTCCCGTTCAGTGTCAAGGTACTGGGCCCATTCGATTGCCTCATAGGTCCAATGGGCGAGGAGATTTGTCCCGGTGATAACGCGATCTAATAAAACGGCATTGCGCCAAACAATAAGAAGTGTCACCAGGGCAGAAATAGCGAGAAATAGGGCGCCAAAAATAATCGCAAAGCCCCCATCCATGCCGTCAAGCTGAATCAGTGCTGGTAAAAACATGAGGGCGATCGCCCCAAGTAAGACCATCCCAGAACCTTGCACTACCCGATACAAAGGATTAGGCATTGGTTGTGAGTTCATTGTTATGCACCAATTCAGGAGATGATGATTCTCATGCAAGAGGTTTGTCCCCATTGATCAATCTCGATCATGGGTCAATATCCCTGATCCTGACTTCATTTTAGTGATGCCAATTGGGGCCGATTTCTGACCGTATAGATATTGATAAATTTCGCCTTACTTCTTTTCAAAAGCATCACAATTTATGACTGGAATGAAAAAGAGTACCCGGTTAGTTTCTCGGAGATGTCCCACAGGTCTTGGGCGATCGCCTCATCTTGCGCTTGGCTAGTCATAGACGCTTTCCCCGGCGGACCAGATGTTTCCCCAAATCCCTGGGGTCCGTAATAATCTCCCCCTTGGGCTGTGGGTTCTAAGGCGGCCATCAAGGTGGGCAAAGCTCCCTGGGGCACAGAATGGGCCATCAAGGGTAAGAGAGTAAAACGCAGTATGTTCGTTAAGAATGCTGGCATATAGCGTCCTAGCTCCGTTGGTGCAAGACCTGGGTGTGCCGCTACTGACAGAATCTGTTTTCCTTGGGCGGTGAGGCGTCGCTGTAGCTCCAGGGCAAAAATCAAACAGGCTAGCTTACTCTGACCATAGGCTGCCGTCGCTGAGTAACTTTGTTCCGATTGCAAATCTTGAAAATTGATTTGGCCGAATTTGTGGGCGTTGCTGCTGAGGGAAACTACCCGTGATTCTGGGCGATCGGGCATGAGATCTAGCAAAAGACCTGTTAGTAAAAAATGTCCAAGATAATTCACACCCAATTGACTCTCGAAGCCATCCACCGTTTGGCTATAGGGCGGAAACATGATCCCGGCATTGTTAATGAGTAGATCTAGGGTTTGATGGTGCTGGCGGTAGCTGGCCGCAAAAGCTCTCACTGAAGCCAACTGACTCAAATCCAAGGGCATTGTTTCCAAGGTTGCAGTGGGCACTTGCGCCAAGATTTGCGTTTTGGCAGTGTTGGCTTTGGCGTCGTCACGGCAGGCCAAAATCACGGTGCAACCCGTTTTTGCTAAACCGAGAGCTGTTTCGAAACCCAAACCGGTGTTGGCACCAGTCACGATCGCCTTTTTGCCACTTTGGGACGGCATGGTGCTGAGGTCAAAGGTCATCCAAAAATATCTCCATGAAGTTCTACGGGAAAGGAACCGGTTCAACGTCGATTGTAACGGGTTGAACTTCTGGAGGGCGGGGATCGAAGTGGGTGTGGGGCGAAAAATCTGCCAGGCGATCGCAACCCATAATTCCTTGACCAGCTGCCATTAGCGCAGGGTCTGGGTGATAAGTCCGTAAAAAGTTAGTCAATGCAGTTTCAAGATTGTCATAATCGATTGGTCGTTGCCAGAGCGCCTCATTCAAAATCGGCACTAAAAACACGAGAAAATCCCGGGTGACAACGACAGCCATTTGGGTTTCATCCTTTAAGCAGGCAAAACTTTTGACTAAGCGGCCATTTTCGTGGATTTCACAGTCCGCCTGACCCCGGTTCCAGATTTGATCATCCACCACTAGAGAACCGCCGCCAAAATCTTTCTCAAATGGAAAATGGGTATGGACACAGCCCACCGTCAAACCGGTTTCGAGGTTACGACCCAAATAAGCCAAGCGATAACTACAGACATCTTCAATTAACCACGTTTCTGAATGCCGCTTGGTGTGAGCTTTAGAAAAAGAATCCTGCAAAGTATGGAGGGCTGCCCCGACAAATTTCAGTCCTGTCTGTTTACGTTGACGACGCTCAGAAATCATCGATTCAGGCAATGGGCTGGACTCTGCGGCCATAGCCCTAACTGCTTCTAGAACCGCCTCTTTAATAAAATTTTGAGATAGGGTGCAAGAAGTGTGAGCACTCACAGCTTCCTCTTTGCCTATTCCCAGATAATTACGGGTGAAATTCATTACTTGGGTATAGTTATCGTCATGACGTACCATCCCAAGAAATATTGCCTCCTGTTCTACCCTAGGAAGTTGATCCCACGCTTCCCCGAGCAAAATTTGCAGTAGTTGTTCCCCAAAGGCCCGATTTAGCCCCGGGAAATCGACTAAGGTATTCCCCTCGAACAAAGGATGCGCCAGATAATCAATATTGCCCAATGGTGTGCCATAGAAATGGCGAATCAATGGATCATCATTATTCTGAAGCTGCTCTAAAGCGAAGAGGGTGAGGTATTCATGACCGGGGATGAGATGAGTCATAAAAGCCTCGGCCCGACTCCCCCCAAGAAGAAAAATACATCCCACACTCCCAATGAGTTGCTGGCAAAATTTCATATTTTTAGAACGAAATGTTAATCCCCTGGGTCATGATGTAGGATGTTGCCCTAATCTTGTTCTGATTCTTCTTCCACAAAAATACGCTCTGGTTCTCCTGCAACATGAACACGAAAAACGATGGCTCGTCCGCCCTCTGGTCCTCCTTCGGGTGCATGGGGCGCATAGGGGGGAATCACTAGGGTATCCCCGGCTTGGAGCAGTTGGTCTGGTTTTCCAGTTTCGATATGGATTACGGAGCCTTCGAGCAGATAAATAAATTCTTCACCAGGATGGTAATGGAGGGGCAAGCTGCTCCCTGGGGGAATGATTACATCGGAAATAATAACCTCTAAACCATCGGCGATCGTCACTGGAGCCCTTAACATTGTGTTTGGCCCAGGGGGAAGCGTTGGCATCGTGGTTTGCTGGGCTATTTCATGCTCGTGCCCCCCATGATCAACGGGATGGGCGCTGAGGACTGTTTGTTGCGAGATCGTACTGGCGATCGCCAGGGTGCAGCTAGCTAAAACATGAAAACGAAGGTTGAGCATCATATTTCACTTTCTTATAAAGCCAATGGCCACAAGATAAAGGAAAATTATCCTCCCATCGAGCAGTGTAGAAAGAAAATTAATGTTTATTCATGAATATTTCCTTGTCAGAGGTTCCGGAAGCTCACAACGATAAAGCCAGCTCCACATAATAAACCGATAAATCTTGGTAGCAATCCTCAATCTTTCGTAAACAATAGCCCATAAAGTTGATTCTCCAAAAAATGAGGGGATTCAACATGAATAGTCCTAGATGAGAAATTCTCTGTTAGACAAAGGCTGTATTCCTAAACCCTCGGGGTATTTTGGATTCTAATCAATCTTATTTAGAAAGCTTATTTTAAATTCACTGAAAACAATTGATTTCTTAGGAAAACAAAATCGAACGATCCATCCATAAAAAATACTTGTGTTCGTAACAATTGTTGATATGTACAGTATAAATATAAAAAAGATGATAAAAAGTAAGATTATTTGTCTAAAGTTGTCTATCGACAAGGTAATCCGAATTACACAAGCATGGCGGCCAAAAAGTCAATCACATTATTTTTAATGGTCTTTTTTCTGGGATATTCAGGGGTCAAAAAAACCATAAGTATAGCGGCAGTTTATCCTCCAAAGACTAGCGTTTCATATCAAGGCATTCAATCAAGATCTTCACAACAGCAATCATCAATTATTGAAAGTCCACAAAACAATAATGAATTAAAGCAAAATTTTTTACGTGAAACTTTAGACTACGGGGTATTCCCCCAGAGAGTATTTTTTTTGGGGTATTCTGAACCCCATGAATTAGAGAAAAAAATACCTAATCATGAAAAATCCGAATTTATTTCCCAAGCAATCCTGGATTCAGGCTTATTTAATGATAGTCAAATAAGTCCAGAGCAAATAGAATTTAGGGATGGGCTTGTTCCTGATCTGCCAATTCAACAAAATTCGGAAGAACAAGATACAGAAGCCCTAGGGCAAGATATTCGAGAAGCAGTTGCAGAATCTGAAAATATTAATCGAAGAAAAGAACTATTGCAACGATTTATGTTGCGTTCTCTAGATATTAGCTCTCAAAGATATCCATTTTTAATTGACCCTACCGATAATATCACCTTCGAACCCACTCAATTTAATCCTTTTAATTTAGAGAACTATGGACAGCTTGATATTCGGAGCGATGAAAGTGACTTTATTATAGATAAAGCCACCTATGGCTTCTTTCCACAAGAAAGTCAATTTTATTGGACTCTTCCTAATAATAGAATTATATTTGAAACTAAAGGTTGGGTTGGGGGAATTCAGTATCAGGGGCAGACAACTGGTATTAGAGAAACCCGTGATTTTCGCCAAGAAATTTCATTTTTTGGCTTACAAGCGGTTTGGAATATCCCAAGAATTCGCGAGGATGGATCTAGCACAGCAGATGTGCTACCAATTGAAGAATTACGTCAAGCAGATATTGCAGCATTTGCTGCTCAGGTGACATCTAATGAAGGCCTTTTGGGTCAAGTCATTATTAATAGTGGCATTGATTTCAACAGCCCTAATGTCATTGATATTAGTGAAATTCTAAATTCTCCACCAGGATTAGGAGAAACATCCACTAACTCTACACAAGGCGGAAATAATTTATTTGAAGGCTTAGAAGATGAACGAACACCAATTATTTTACAAGGCTTTCCCACGAGTAATCTCAGTAAATTATTGGATGGAGATGTTGATTTACGAGAAGGTGCATTCATTCCCCGAGAAAATTTAACAAATACAGGGATTGTCTTTGGTGATCTGCTTACAGGAGAGAGCACTACCATTAACTTAGAATTTACCTCTGTACCAGGGGTGAAGTTTGCTCGTCCCTTCGATGACTTTGAAAATCTTGATCTGCTTAATGTTTTAGTGAATCCAGATTTAACTGGCAAAGAATATGAACGTCGCTATTTAAACTCTTTACTATGGAATGGGGTACGACGTAGTCCGCGTCTTGAAAATTCAAGAATTTTTAGGGAGTTTACAAATTGGTATCAAGGGTATGTTAGTCGTCCTCATAAGCGTGCTGCCATCACCTATCATCCAGAAGAACCTGCCGCTACCTTTACCGAAATCTTTGCTAATCCTGGCCTTGCTTTTGCGGTAGGCGATTGGGGAGATGAACTCGATGACATTCAGTCTTTAAATATGACAACTGGCCTACTTTTGGGAGGAGTTTTTGAAATAATTGATGATAATGGTGTTCGAGATTCATTAAACACAGCAAAAGATATTTTTGATCAAGGAGGGCTTCCTGCTGGTCTAAATACAAAAGCTACGCCTCAAGAATTACGAGAACTTGGTTTACGCTTGGATAAAAGTCTTTTGTATGCTGATTTTAATACAAATATCGCACAAACATCAGGACGATTAACCTTCAATAGCCACACAACACCCCAGAGATCTGGGTTATGGCAGATCCGCACTGGCCTTTATCCGCGACGAGTACAAGTTACGCAAGAGCAGCAATTAAGCTCAACGCCAGGACAACCTTTTTTTTCCGAAGTTGATATCTCGCAATTTGGAAAACTCACTTTTATTAGTGTTCCCTCACCAGAAGATCGCTTGTTTGAAACACCAGGAGAAATGGAGCAAACAGAAGTAGCTTCTAGCATTATTTCTGATACGCCGCGCACAACATTTGGGACTCAGATTATCTTAACAACACCCAGTGGGCAACAATTTGTACAAAGCTTGACGACAGACTCCACTCAATTTAGTAGTTTACCAAATGCAATTAAAACATCTGACATCGCTTTTGATCGGATTAATATTGCTCAAATAGATCGAATTGAATCTCTAACCTCTATTTACGAAGGCACCACTTATGTTCCGACAGTGGAGCTAGCTTATGCTGCTTCTTCTGGTCTCTGGTACTACAACTTAAATGCCGGTATTTGGGCTACATTCAATAATCAAACAGCCCCTGGTATCAGAGAAAAAATCATTGAGAATAATGAGCCGACAATTGGTGGTTATCTAAGAGGTTTTGCTAATGCGATCCAGGAAAAACCAATCATTAATGAAAGCTCTATGACAGTAGGAGTAAAAAACTATGGGCCGACGTTACGCTTTAATACAGACACCCAAAGACGCTTTAATGTAACTCTAGGTTATGAGTATAGTGAGCAACGATCTAGGGTGGGCTGGACTTTGCGGCCAACATTATTCTATTCCCAAGGCGATCGCAGCACTGACGAAAATAGGAATTTACAAAATTGGGTGGGGCTATTAGATGGGCAGATCGGTTGGCGGTCAGGTTTAAGTATTATCAATCGTTTGGAAATCGGTGAGCAGATTTTTACGAGCTTAGTGGCAAGACAAAGGCTCACCCAAAATATTTCAGCGGGTATTTATGCGCAAAATTTTAGTAATAGAATCTCCGGTCTAGGTCAGCGTACAGATGAATCCTCATTAGGGCTTATTTTACGTTACGATTCGACAAGAAATAGAACCTCATTTTATGAGGGTAGAATTGGAACAAGTGACACTGGTTTGAATTTTGAATTTCGCAGTCGATTTGTTTTTTAATTAAAATAAAAAAGAGACATTAATTTTAAATCATGTCTCTTTGTCTCTTAAATATTGAGCTTTTAGAAGGTAAGAATTACCTCCAAATACCTAGGAAGGTTTCCTATGGAATTGCGCTGAGGAGGCCAGCAGCAATATTGACATCATTGATATCAAAGCCTAAAAGCGCTTCGATATCTGTGATATTGCCATTAGCAGACAAGCCTTCAAGATATCCACCTTCAGATAAAGCCTGGAATATAGCGTTCTTCGTGTCGGTAGTTAGGTTGGGATTATCAAAAACGGTAGCGATAACCTGCTCTAAAGAAGCTCCCCCCTGGGTCGCCTCCAGGATGGCATATTGGAGAATACCATCAATATAAGGAGCAAGTTCTGCTGCGGTAACACCATTAGCCAGGACGATGGAAGAATTTCTCACGTCTTGGGAGACAAACTCTGCATATTCGAGGAAATCAGAGAGAATAACGGTCGGATCAAAGGAACCAGTCAACTCAACATTTGCAACGACAAAACCATCATTTGTCACAGTGATTGGTGCAACCGCTGCAATATCCAAACAAACAGGATTTTCTGCTGGTGTCAGAGAAGTTAAATCTCCTGCACAGATACTGTTAGCTGTAGCTAATGTCCACTGAATTTCATCAAGATTTACACCAGTACCATCATTTAATTGGTTGAGCTGAGCAATAGTTTCTTGAATTTTAGGGGCACCACCAACAACAGTGAGATTATTTTGTGCAAGAAAGGCAGCTAAACTACCAATACCAGTGGCACCAGGTACTTCTGGGGGGGGGACTAATCCTGTTGTCGTTCCTGGATTGAGAATGTTGCCATACAGAGTATTACCAACATTAAACAGTTGGCCAACATCTAGTGGACGATAGCCCAAGTTAAGCTCAGCAGAGTTAAATCGACTGCCAGGGCTATCTAGTTCTAAGGCATAGGCAGAGATTGCATCACCACCAGAAACAAAAACTGCGGCACCGGAAACGGTATCAGCAACAGCTGGGTTGTTTACTAGGAGGGAAGCCGTGGCAATTGTTGTAGTACAACCTAGGAGTTGAAATACAAGTTTTTTCATTGGGGAATGTATTGATGATGGGTGAATAAATCTAGGCTGATGGAGCGAACAAATAGATTAGAGTATTGAAGCTAATCAGTGTGTTTTGCGCTAGATTCCCCGGAATATTAACAGATTTTCTAGAAATATGAAAAAGAAAAATATGAAATTTTGTTAAAGTTGAAGGGTGATATTATCATTTTTATATGATTACTATTTTAGTAAATCTTTTTGTATTTCTGCTTACCTTTAGCGGTTTTAAACAGCTCAAAGTTAATGTTGGGTATTGTTTTGAACTGCTCTACTCAAATTTGATAGTGATGCTTAACACTGAGCATTAAAGTCCCGGAGCCAGAGTCTGACGGCCTGACCGATAGAACCTTGGGAGGCGTCCCGGGGGGGGTTAGCCGGTTCATTTGGATCGGTATTGGCGAGACTAGAAAGCACCTGAGCGATCGCCCAACCATTTTTTGTCGGGGTGAGAAAAAGCCAGTAGTAGTTTTCAAAACTAATCCGGCGGGTACGGGCATACTGATTTTCGAGGGTGGTGAAGAAGATTTGTTCAGTGGTGTCGGCGGTCGCGGCGGTAAATTGGCGGTTACGCAAGGGTAAGGGGCGCAAGTCACCCATGCTGGCAGTAATGATATAACTCCAGCTGTCTTCACTGCGGTTGAGGTTGCGAGCTCGCTGGATCACCCGGTTACCATAGCTGGGTAAATCTTCGAGGAGTTGTGCTGTAATTTCGGGCAATTCGGCATCACAGGCAGGCAGGGCGATCGCCTGGGTTTGCCCAAGGCTAAAAGTAGCCAACACAATAGCGAAAAAACAGCGCTTCATGGAAATCTGGGGGAATTTGTTTCAGTCTACCAAGGAAGGCGAACCAGAAAGGGGAGCCGCTGCCGACTCCCCAGTTTTTTAGTTGGCGGTTTCGGCCCAGGTTGCGGCCCAGGTAAGAATTTCCTGCACGGCCTCTAAGTTTTTAGCTTCACAATAAAGGCGTAGAACTGGTTCAGTGCCACTAAAGCGAACCAGGAGCCAACTTTGATCTGCCAAGCGGAACTTATAACCGTCCTTCGTATCGCAGTGGATGACCTCTCGGTTGGCGATCACCTGGGGCGGTTCCGTCGCCAAGATCTTTAATAGGCGATCGCGGCTGGAAAAATCCCGTAGATGCAGATCGATGCGGTCGTAGGCAGCGTAAAAATTGGCCTTGTTCTGGAGAGTTTGATACAGATCTCCCAAATCCTGATCGAAAGTGGCGATCGCCTCCAGGAGATACAACGCTGCCAGCAACGCGTCCCGCTCCGGAATATGGTGGCCATAGCCAATGCCCCCAGATTCTTCCCCACCGAGGAGCACCTGGGTCGCTTGCATCCGTTCGGCAATGTATTTGTAGCCGATGGGGGTTTCAAAGACGGGCAAACCATAAACTTCACTCAAGCGGGGGATCAAATCAGAACCGCTGACCGTTTTCACCACTTCCCCTGGGTAATGGCGATTTTGGGACAAGTGCGCCAAAAGAATCGGGATCAGCTTCTGGGAGCTGAGGAACTGGCCATCCCCAGATACTGCCGCAATGCGATCGCTATCCCCATCGAACACAAAACCCACCTGGATTGCCTTTGGATTTTTGTGATGGGCGGCGCGGATCGTCCGTTGTAATTGAGATAAATGCTTTTCTAAAGGTTCCGGAGGCCGACCACCAAAGAGAGGATCCGGCTCGCAGTGAATTTCTTGGACCGTTTCATTGAGTAACTGGGTGAGTCCCCCCGCTGCCGCGCCATACATCACATCGGCAAAAACCTGCAATCTGCCCTGGGCGATCGCCTGACGAATTTTTTCTAGATCCACCAATTGTTGCAGGCCCGCACAATAATCTTGCCAAGGGTCAAAGTATTCTAAACTGCCGGAATTTGACGCGGTTAGTGTTTCATTGGCGTCTAAAAGGGCTTCAATCTGAGCCGTGATCGCCTCCGAAACCGACCCCCCAAAAGCACCCTTGACCTTGAGGCCCAGATAACCCGCTGGGTTATGGCTAGCGGTTAAGGCGATCGCCCCCAGGGCTTTCTGGTAATGGGCGGCATAGCTCAGGGCTGGCGTTGGCGCAAAGCTATTGGCCAACAATACCCGGAATCCCGCTTTCTGGATCGCCTCGGCGGCGGCTAGGGCAAATTCATCGGCGAGAAAACGGCGGTCATAGCCCACGATAATAGTGTTATCTACCGCTTGGTCAGCAAAATTTTTCTGCAAAATCTGGGCCGAGGCGATCGCCACCCGTTGCACCCGCTCAAAGGTGAAGTCCGCCGCGATAATACCCCGCCAACCATCTGTACCGAACCGAATCGGCTGATTACTTCCAAACGCCAACACTCGATCTGCCTCACAAACTTAAACAATATTCCTTAGCAGTTTAGTTGCTGGGGAATTCTTGGCCAACATAAACCGTACGTGTTTGACCAGCTCGTTCAAGAATCACCTGATTATTTTGGGCAGCGATTAACTTCCAGCTCCCACGACCCAACTCTTCCC
The DNA here is from genome assembly GCF_055380235.1 of Picosynechococcus sp. NKBG15041c. Lineage (NCBI taxonomy): Bacteria > Bacillati > Cyanobacteriota > Cyanophyceae > Chroococcales > Geminocystaceae > Picosynechococcus > Picosynechococcus sp. NKBG15041c. The sequence goes on along the minus strand of NZ_AP040363.1, from coordinate 1,849,521 downwards.
CAAGGCCGAACCGTTGGGTTGTGCCATTGATCCGAAACAGGGCTTCCGAGCGATCGCCTGCTTCCAAAATTCCCACCAGGGCATACATCGTTGTAGGAGCAGCAGCAACAGAGGTCGGGGTCGGGATACTGCCATTATCCAAAGTCGGTGTTGCTGGACGAGGGGCGGGGGGAGGGACAATCGCAGTGGGAGCCATACTCATGGGCGGTGGGGGCGGCACAAGCATGGGAGCCGGGTTGGGTGGTGGTGGTAAGATCACTGGCCCTTGGGACGTCGCCGCCCCATCATCAGCTGCCATATTGGGCGAATAGATAGGGATGTAAATGCGCTCAATCACTTGGGGGTCTTGGTTCCCAGCGCCAGTTGTAGTGGCATCCTCTGTGCCATTAGCCCGGCGATCGATATTGTCTAAGGCCCGCTGGATATAGTTTGCAAAATCAGAAGTGGCTACACTGTCATCTGGGGCGGCAGCGTCATTGGCTGGTGTGACGGGGCCATTGAGAAATTGAGGCTTTTTGAATTGATCATTGGCAACTAACCATAAAACGCCACCCAGCACAGAGGCGCAGGCACAGATTAACAATAATCGCTCTGTGTAATAACCCCAACCCCGTTTTGTGATCAGTTCCGCTTCCATCGCTTCGGGAGGGAATGGGGGCTCGTAGGGGGGGCTGATCAGGTCCCCTTGGGCCACGAGGACAGATTGTAGCGGGGGAGATTCTGCCCCAGGCGATCGCCCAAAAGATGTACCTTGGGCGGGGGGGCGATCGCCCAGCAGTTGATCAATATCCGCAAATACATCATCCATGAGACGATTGGCGGCCGCTTCAGCAGACCAAGAATCAGGTTCGAGGGAATCCAAGGAAGTTGCGCGCAGTTCGTTCATATCGCTAAGGAGGGGCAGAATGCCGTCATTATAGTGGGTCTACGATTCGCCAATCGTGCCGAGCTTGACTAATTATTAGCCAAAGAAAGGCCGTCAAATATTCACACCATTGCAAAGGCAGAATATCTTTTTACAATCCTAATGCCCTTCGGCCAGGACGCAACCCCAGAAGTGTTTTTTTTCACAATTTACCCCTAAAACTCTGTCTCAGCGGCAAAAATTGGCAAACCCTCCATTGCCCTGTTGGTCAGATTTTGAATTTCAAAAAGACCCCTCTCCCATTACACTGTTTATGTTTTGATTTTCTGAGGGAAAAAAATCACATGGAGCATCGTGGTGTCACAGTTTGGTTTACCGGCCTCAGCGGGGCAGGAAAAACAACCATTAGCCATGCCCTGGCTGAACGCTTAAAAGAAGCTGGGTGCAAACTAGAGATTCTTGATGGAGATATTGTCCGGACAAACCTAACTAAGGGTCTTGGCTTTAGTAAAGAAGATCGTGATGAAAATATTCGTCGGATCGGTTTTGTCTCCCATCTGCTGACCCGTAATGGCGTGATTGTCTTTGTTTCGGCTATTTCCCCCTACCGGGCAATCCGCGAAGAAGTGCGCCACCGTATTGGGGATTTTGTAGAAATTTTTGTAAATGCCCCCCTCGAAGAATGTGAGCGACGGGATGTAAAAGGGCTTTATCAACGGGCCAGAGCGGGTGAGATCAAGGGCTTTACAGGCATCGATGATCCCTATGAAGCGCCCCTCAACCCAGAAGTAGAATGTCGCACTGACCTTGAAGAGCTCGACGAAAGCATCGAGAAAGTAATGGCCAAGCTCACCGAATTGGGCTACATCACCCCTTAATGTGACGGCAATGGGGGAGAGCCCATACCAAATCGATTGGTAAAAACGGTAGATTTGGGCTCCCGCCAGGCTGGCTCGCAATAACTAGGGCACTACACAGTTTAAGACGCAGCATGGATTAATTTCTGGGCTGCGTTTTTTTGTGCCTATTATTAGCAGAGATAATCTCGGCCCCAGGCGATCGCCTCAGCTTTATTACGCACTTTTCCCTCGATGTGAGCAATTTGAATTTCCGTGAGTAACTGCCCAATCTGGGGACTGGGAGAAAGATGCAGTTCGCGGATTAAATCTTTGCCCGATAGTAAAGGGACAGGATGGGCCACGGGATCTTGGGGAGTAAAATAACGCTTTAGTAATGGTTCAATTGTACCCGAGGGCAAACCAAACCCTTGGGCGACCAAAGCCAAAGTCGGGAAGGTGTCCTTCGTGCTCTGGAAGAAAAAATATTGCTCCCGCAGGTTGAGGGGCTGATCCGCAGCGCGGAGTAACTGGGGCAACATTTCCAGTACTAAACCGATGGTGCGTAATTCATGGCGGGAGTATTTAAGACAGGCGATCGCCTGGTGTGCCTTTTCTGGGTCGGTTCCCACCAAACAAGCTAGTTTTGCGAGGGCCAGCCAATCCGGTTCCTCGGTAAATTGGGGATAGACCTGGGCAAAGGTGGCGCAAATGTTCGTTAACCCCTGGGCCCGCTCTAAGCTGATCTGATCCGCGCCGGGGAGCCAATGGGAAAAAAGGCCATCCTGAAAGGCAAGGGCCAGCCAGCGATCGCCATCCCGGTGGCGTAGCAGATAATTCAATTCATGCTGAACGCGCTCAGCGGCAATATTTTTAATTAATGGCGCTAACCGTTGAATTTGGTGCCTTGTGGCCCCATCGAGCCGAAAACCCAATTGGGCCGCCTGGCGATAAGCCCGCAACAAACGCAAGGGATCATCGGCCAGATTTTCGGGGGTCACCATCCGCAACACTCGATTTTCTAAATCTGCCAGCCCGTTGAGGGGGTCTACCAAGGAATTTGAGCGGATATGGTAGGCGATCGCATTGGCGCAATAATCCCGTCGCCGTAAATCCCGCTCTAAACTCCCCCCCTCCTGGAGGGCAAAATCTAACGTTCCCTGGCGAAACACCACCCGCGCAATCTGACGGGCTTCATCGAGTACCACGAAGCCCGCGTGATATTTTTTGGCAATGTCCCGGGCTGTTTCCACTGCCTTTTCTGGTAGCACAAAATCGAAATCAATATAATCACTTTGTCGCTGCAAAAGTGCATCCCGCACCGCGCCCCCCACCAAACAAGCCTCGTCTGGCAACTCCGCCACAGAAAATGGCAATGATTGCAGAAACTCAGCCAGACGCTCCTTAGGGGATGCCAAAATCATCAATAGAAAAACCCAATAAAAATCAGCACGATTAACGAGAATATCATCAAAGCATCGCTGAGGAACCTTGTCCCCCAAGCCCTAGGGAATCGGAACATAACCATGGGACGCAATATTTCTCTATCCCCGCAATATTCAGTATGGCCCAGAAATATAGGTGGTTACTGTTCCTGTCTTTCATAAACGTCTGCCCAAAGGGAAAAATCTGGGCGATCGCCACAAGGTATCGTGACAGATGATGTTTTGGATCTGCCGACTTGTCATCACCAAAAAGAAATTATTTTCAGACAACCATTAAAAAATTCCCCCCAGACAGAACCAATCCTGTGGTTTCCTTTAAACTGGAGTTGCTCCCCCAAAACTTGTTCCTAATCTAAGATCTTCCCTGGCATTTTGTGTTGAGGTTCCTGCCATGCGTCAAGTGTATTTGTTGCTGCCCATTACTGCCTTGAGTTTATCCCTCGGTAGCTGTTCTCTCCTGCCCGGTGGCGGTGGTGGTGATACCCCCAGCCCAGATACCTCCCAGGTTGTCACACCAACGCCAGATACCGCCCCCTCAGAAGAATTATTTACTTCGCCGACCGTAGGTGAATTTGCCTCTGTTTTTATTCCTTCTACCGATCCAGATGCCCGTCGCCGCACCACCACCGAAGGTCGCCCAGATCCCTTTGCCGATTTACCACTGGTGCCTCAGGTGATCCTAGAGCCGCCGCCAGCCCCTGCCCCCCCCGCAGCACAACCTGACACGCCGGGAGGCAATGGTGCTCCGGGGACGACTGCAAATGGCACATTACCTGCCCCTGGGGCACCTTCTTCTGGTTCTACGGCGATGGTTCCACCGCCGGCGCCCATCGACTTTACGCCCATTTTACCGACCTTGCCGGAACCGACGGCGGCACAAAATACGGCGGTCACCGGCGTTGTTCAGATGAATGGGACCGACTATGTGATGGTGAAGTCAGAAGACGAACCCTTTAGCCGCTATGTGCGAGTGGGTGATTATGTGGCTAATGGTCAAGTGCTCGTAAAAGAAATTATTTTTAATCGAGGCAATCCTGTCGTCGTCCTTGAGCAATATGGAATGCGGGTTGAGAAAAAAGTCAATGAAACCTCCCTTGCTCTAAGCTAATCATCGAGATGATTGAACTTGGGGGGCCACTCCCTAGATTCGAGTGGGCGATCGCCCCCCGCAGTGCCCCCCAGAAAAGCGCTAGAATGCCCTTATTTACTGGTGTGTGTAAAGGTATAAAAGCGTGACAACTCCGAGTACTTTGGCCCAATTAACCACAGAACGACTCATTCGCGATGACCTCCCTTTAGCGGTCTATCGGGAAGTGGCAGCCCATCTCCAACAGGTGCCCCAGGTGCAGGTGCAATTGGAGCCTAGACCCCTGGGCGATTTTAATTATTTTCACAGTCAAATTGGGGCGATGATCATCAGCTATCCCCAAAATTTATCCCCAGGCGGCCGCCAACGTATCGAAGCGATTTTAGACTTTTATCATCAACGCTATGGCCCCTGGCAACGGGAGCAGAACACACTAGATATGGATGAAAAATCCTAGGAAACCCCAACTTTAAAATTAAAACTCTACAATGGGGGTGTAGATAAACTTGTCAAGCTTTTCATTTTGTTCTATTCCAGAACCTTATAGAAGGCAAGTTTTAGTTGTTTTGTGGAGTTCAAAACTATGAAAAAAATTATTGCCCTCCTTGGCATTACAGGCATCGCCCTTAGTGCCGGTGCTGTTCAGGCTCAAACTTCCCAAAACACCCCAAACGAGCCTTTTCTCCTCGCTCAAAGTGGCGGCACAACGATTGTCCCCACAGAAAGATATAGCTACATTGGCGTCGCTGGGAACGTGGGTTTGAGTAACCGAGACCGGGGTGTCGCTGATGATGGTGTTGCCGCAATTAGTAAAATTGCGCTTACTGACAACGTCTCCTTCCGGCCTGGGGTAAATTTTGGCGGTGATACCGTTGTTACCCTACCCGTCACCTATGACTTCAGCACCCGCGATGGCCGCGTTACCCCCTATATCGGTGCCGGGATTGTCACAGGAGATGGTGACACTGATTTCCTCGCCACTGGTGGCCTTGACTACCGTTTCTCTCGGGATTTTGTCGGCAACATCGGCACTAATGTCGGGTTTGGCGATCGCACGGATGTGGGGCTAACCCTTGGGGTCGGTTATGCAATTCCCCACAGTCGCTAATCAAGCCTGACCGTCAAAATGCGCCCGTTCAACCCGTTAAAAATTGTGTGATTTTTTTGCCTCCCTCCCCAGGGAGGTTTTTTCTGGGGGCCGCAAACTTCTATAGTGAACTGAGGCAGTTTTTGGATAAGCGATGACCCTTTCTGAAGCGAAATCTAGTGGGTTTGACCCGCAGCATCCCCCGGAGCAGGGGGTAATTGATAGTTGTGTCCATTGCGGCTTTTGTTTGGACACTTGCCCCAGTTACCGGGTGCTGGGCTCAGAGATGGATTCTCCCCGGGGACGCATTTATCTGATGGAGGCGATCGCCAAGGGGGAAGCAGAAATTAATAGCGCAACGGTGCAACATTTTGATAGTTGCTTGGGCTGTTTGGCCTGTACCTCCGCCTGTCCGTCGGGGGTGCGCTATGACGAGCTACTGGCCTCGATGCGGGCCCAAATTGAACGAAACTACACGCGCAGTTTGGGCGATCGCCTGTTTCGTTGGCTTATTTTTAACCTATTCCCTTATCCTGGGCGACTAAAAATTTTCCTGCCCCTGCTGTGGTTTTACCAAAATTTTGGCCTCCAATGGCTGGTGCGAAAATTAGGACTACTCAAACCCATCCCCCGGCTCGCGGCGATGGAATTGATCTTGCCCAAGGTCAATTTGCAAACCAGTAAGCAATCTCTTCCTAGCCTCATTCCAGCCCAGGGAGAAAAACGGTACCGCGTTGGCATGGTGCTCGGTTGTGTCCAGAGACTCTTTTTTTCGCCGGTGAATGAAGCGACGGCACGGGTTTTGACGGCCAATGGCTGTGAGGTGGTGATTCCCCAGGGGCAAGGGTGTTGTGCGGCGCTCCCGGCCCACCAGGGACAAACGGCCCAGGCCCAGGAATTGGCCCGGCAAATGATCGATCGCTTTGGGGATCAAGACCTGGATTACATCATTATCAATGCCGCTGGTTGCGGTCATACCCTAAAGGAATATGGGCGAATTTTGCAGGATGACCCAGCATATGCTCAAAAAGCCCAGGAATTTTCGGCCAAGGTGCGGGACGCTCAGGAATTTCTCGCCACAGTGGGTTTAACAACCCCCCTCCATCCTTTAACGTCGGAGCCATTCCCCTTGGTTTATCAAGACGCTTGCCACCTACTCCATGGCCAAAAAATTGCAGCCCAACCCCGAGAGCTATTACAAAAAATCCCCAACCTCGAACTCCGTGAACCTGTAGAGCACAATCTCTGCTGTGGTAGTGCGGGGGTGTTTAACCTGCTCCAACCCGAAATCGCGGCCGAACTCGGGGAACGGAAAGCTCGCAATCTGGTGAATACCGGGGCCAAGGCGATCGCCTCCGCCAATCCCGGCTGTAGTCTACAAATTCAACAGCATTTGCAGGCCCAGGGACAAACGATTCCCCTCTGGCATCCCATGGAACTGCTTGACTTTGCCATTCGTGGCGTACCCTTACCCCTATAATATATGCCGATGTTTACGGCGGAGAATCTATGGCGCGGCAACGGGTTGGCTTATTGTTTGGGGGTAAATCAGGGGAACATGACGTTTCTATTGTCTCGGCTGGGGCGATCGCCAAGGCTTTTAGTTTAGAGACAAATCCCGAAAAATATGAATTGCTGCCGTTTTACATCGATCGCAATGGCATTTGGCATGACCCAGAAATTTCCCAACAGGTGCTGACTGCCACAAAAGCGCTCCCCGTAGAAAGCGTTGATCCAGCCAGTCGCTGGCAATTTCCCGCCGCTGCCGCCAGCGTCGATGTGTGGTTTCCGATTATCCATGGCCCCAATGGGGAAGATGGCACTCTCCAGGGTTTGCTCACCCTGATGGAAAAACCCTTTGTGGGCAGTACGGTGCTCGGCTCGGCGGCAGGGATGGACAAACTGGCGATGAAAATGGTCTTTGCCCAGGCGGGTTTGGCCCAGGTGAATTATGTGGGCGTCCTGCGTTCGGAAGTATGGTCGGGGCCGTGCGTATTCCCCAAGGTTTGCGACAAGATTGAAGCGCAGCTCGACTATCCGATGTTTGTAAAGCCTGCAAATCTTGGCTCCTCCGTGGGCATTAGTAAAGTCCGCACTAGGGATGAACTGGAAAAAGCCCTCGACCTCGCCGCTGAATATGACCGCCGGATCATCGTTGAAGCTGGGGTAACGGCTCGGGAGGTGGAATGTGCTGTCCTGGGCAATGATCAGCCCAAGGCTTCTGTGGTTGGTGAAATCCACTTTGACAGTGATTTTTATGACTACGAAACCAAGTACACCGACGGGAAATCTAGTATGCAAATTCCCGCAGAGATTCCCCAGGCGATCGCCCAACAAATTCAAGATTTAGCCATCAAGGCCTTCCAAGCCCTCGATTGTCGCGGCCTAGCCCGGGTGGACTTTTTCTACGAAGAAACAACCCAGCGAGTTTTAATTAACGAAATTAATACCCTACCCGGCTTTACGGCCTTTAGTATGTACCCAGAGCTCTGGCGGGCCAGCGGTATTCCCTTTGCCCAACTGGTTGATCGCCTGGTGCAACTTGCCCTAGAAGATGCCTAAAATGTCATTGAATTTTCATTAAGTTACTATCACTACTAACGCATAAATATCGACTAGCTGTTTGGGTTGCGATCGCTGGCTAAAGATTATGAAAATTTCAGAATGTCTTTTTCTCAACCAGGCTAGAATATCAGCATTCTGATGGCCTTAGCCCGAGAAATTGAGGAAATCCATAATGATGCGATCGCGTTACAAAGTGATTCTGGGGGTGGTATGTTCTCTAACTATTGCATTTGCAGCTCAATTAGCCTTTGCTCAAAATCCCCCTAGTAATCAGACCCAGCAGCTAAATAGTATTCTTTTTGAAAATGTACGCATTTTTGATGGTAAATCAGCGCAACTCTCTGAAGCATCTAATGTTTTAGTCGTTAATACAGCATTTTTGTGATGGTCGAGGTACAATGTCATGTGTGTGAGTAAATCAGATTAAACAAGAACAACCATTGCCTAAAGCCTACTCCATAGACCTCAGACAGAAAATTGTTGATGCCTATGACCGGGGGGATATCTCCCAACGTGGTCTCGCCAAGCAGTTCGGTGTCGCTACTAGTTTTGTCCAAAAACTCCTCAAACAACGACGTGATACTGGGTCTATCCGTCCACAATTTCGTCGGGGGCAGATTCCCCCTAAACTCAATGAAGAACACCGAAAGGTTCTGGCCGCTTTGGTGAAAGCCAACAATGATGCGACTCTGGCCCAACTATGTGCACAACTAGAAGCCGAGATTGGCATCCGGGTAAGCATCACCACCATGCATAAGACATTGAAGCAGATGAATTTTAGCCTTAAAAAAAACCTTTTATCCTGACGTCAAGGCGACAGACAGAGTGCAACAGGCCAGAGTCGAGTTTTGGGAGAAAGTAAGGCAGATTTTGGCCCAAGACCTGATATTCATCGATGAATCAGGCATTAATCTCGCAATGAGAACAACAAGAGCAAGGGCAGAGAAGGGGAAGCGGGCCTACAGTAGTAAGCCAAGCAAAAAAGGAAAAAATGTCTCACTGGTAGGAGCATTGGGCTTGCAGGGGATAATCGCCCACAGCAGCTTAATCGGAGCGACAGATAGGGTAACTTTTGAGGCGTTCATTTACCAGAAATTGGTGCCGCAGTTATGGGCAGGGGCCTGTGTGATGATGGATAACTGTTCGATTCATCTGGGAGAGATGGTGAGAGAGTCCATTGAGGCAGTGGGAGCAAAACTTATCTACTTACCGCCCTACTCACCAGATTTTTCTCCCATTGAGAACTGTTGGTCAAAGGTCAAAAACATCATGAAGCGCAGAACAGTGGGCAGCTATGAGGAGCTATCAGAGGCGATTGATGAAGGATTTGCAAGGGTGACACCTGAAGATATCAGAGGGTGGTTCACCCATTGCTGTTACTGTACCTCAGAAGAATAGAAAACGCTGTAATAAAATTCAAAGAATTGACAAAAATCCGATCAATCCGTCATCTAGTGCAGACTTGACGAAAATTGATGGTAATGGCCGTGTTTTGATGCCGGGTCTCATTGATAACCATGTGCATATAGTCATGACCGCAAGCTCATTACCTGAGCTTTTAAACCCGAATATTACGGAAGAATCGCTTCAACTCAAAGCTAAGCAGGAAGCTGAGGCGATGCTACTGCGTGGTTTTACCACGGTACGAGACGTGGGTGGCCCCACTTTCGAGTTAAAAAAAATGATTGACCGCGGCGAAAGTCCAGGTCCCAGGATTTATCCTAGTGGTGCGATGATTTCCCAGACATCAGGCCACGGTGATTTTCGGGCCTTAACAGAGCGATCGCGCCGGTTTGGCGGCACTTTATCCCGTGCAGAAATGATGGGAGCAGCCTTTATTGCAGATGGACGAGATGAGGTTCTCACTGCAACTCGGGAAAATCTCCGCCATGGTGCTTCCCAAATTAAACTCATGGCAGGCGGCGGGGTTTCTTCTCTCTACGATCCCATTGATGTGACCCAGTACACCCTAGATGAAATGTCTGCTGCCGTCGAGGCTGCTGCTGATTGGGGAACCTATGTCACTGTCCATGCCTACACACCGAGGGCAGTACAAAGAGCCATTCAAGCGGGTGTTAAATGTATAGAACATGGTCAATTGCTAGACGAAGAAACCATTAGAATGCTGGCAGATAAAGATGTTTGGCTCAGTGCGCAGGTTTTCGAAGACCGAGTGACCCCTGGTTTTACCGAAGAGCAATTAGCCAAGCGAGCGCTGGTTGTCCAAGGTGTCTCAAATGCTTTTAACTGGGCAAAACAATACAATGTCAAGCTAGCTTGGGGAACAGACTTTTTATTTGACCCTGAACGTAACAGAATTCAAAATCAATACATCACTAAACTACAGCAGTGGTTTACGCCTGCTGAAGCATTAAAAATTGTCACCCACGATAATGCCCAGTTGTTAACTCTCTCAGGAGAACGTAACCCTTACCCTGGCAAGTTAGGTGTTATTGAAGAAGGCGCCTATGCAGATCTACTTTTAGTCCAAGGCAATCCTCTACAAGATCTATCAGTTGTAGAAGATTACACCAACAACTTTAAAGTGATCGTTAAGGATGGCAAGATTTATAAAAATACATTGAGTTAACTCCTTGTCCCTTTCCTGAAAATCCGATAGCAGTCGTTATCAATCCCTAAGGCAAAACCGCAATTAAATCAATCCAGGACGTATATTCTCTTTCCTAGCAAAAAAGACGCCAATATACGTCCTTTTTGCTGTAATCGAGCCGCGAAATAAGAGATGCTTAACTAGCATAGAGTTTTTCGACAATAAAAAAGCGAGCTTTTTACTCATTCCACTGGTTAAAAAATAAAGTGCTTAGAATCGGAAGGATAGATTTACATAGGGGCCATTTTGATTAACGTTAAGCCCAAAATCCGCGTTATTTCTAAGATTGGAATTGTAACCTGTGTAGCCAAAGCGATATCCAGCTCCTAAGGATGTTTTATCAGAAAACAACCAGTCCACCCCAGTGTTTAGATTCCATTGAGTGAGCCCTTCAATACCAAACCCAGAAACTGAACCACTGGTGACCCAGGCGATCTGAGGAGAAAAATTATAACGAAAACGGCCGCCCAAAATCGGAGAAGTAATGGTTTTACTCGCATCCAAACCAGCCCTTTGGCCAATGTTTGTATTTAAATTAAAGTCCAAGTCAATTCCTGTAACATTAAGGCCACCAAAAATATCAAAAACTAATGGCCCCAAATCGTATTCTGTCTTAACTTCTGTAGAATTTATCTTTGTTCTATCATAAAAGCGATAAGCACCCCCCAATGAAAAAGACCATATTTTACTGTCTACTGCTGCATTTAAGGTCACAGGAATTGGGCCTGGTGTATTAGGAAATAGTATGGGACGAGTAATACTTCTTTCACTGGTCAGAGAAAGGTAATCGAACTCAGTAAAAACGCCAAGGCGATAGTCAGGTCTCCAGGCCTGTGCCCTACCAAAAAAAGCAAGATTCAAGTCATCTTTAATACTTTTACGGATTTGAGCGGCACCAATGGCAAAATCACCATTGAGTCGACCTACAGTCGCATCTCCATAGATAGTCAAAGGAACGTATAGAGAAGGTTGAATGAGGAAATGCCACTTGTTTGGTTCTGATAGTGCTTGTATTTCTGTGGGCAAATTTTGTGTGAGCTTGATTGCCTCAGGATAGGACTCAATTATTGCAGAAGTTTCTTCGATATCGAAATTAGACTCAGTGCTGAGATCTTGTGATTCATCGAGGTCGAAAAAGTCCACGTCAGAGTCATGTAAAATTGGCGCATCTTCAGCGGTTGCCCCCCTGAAAAAATCAGTAACCCCAATCAAAACGAGGCAAAAAATAAATAAAGAGAGATTTTTCTTAAACATTACAATTAGCTTAAATATTTTTTACTATGGTGATAAAGAAACGCAGCTCAAAAAATTATTGGCTCACTCGCGTCCATCAGGGTGAGAAACCTGGAGACAGACGAGTTCCGGAGCGTTGAGGCGTCAACTGATTTGGTAACGATCGCCGCTGTTATTCTAGATATACCGCGTGCGATCGCCTGATTCTGTGACGCCGGCCAATTGAAGGGAATGACCACCGCGGCGATCGACTCCCTAATAGCGATAACTGCCTCCTTCGTACCACACACTGACGAACCAATGGTCATTGATAAAATCACCCTCTAAGGTGCTTTGGGCGATCGTCGCCTGGGGGAGCAACCCATCACCTGCTGTCACGATGGGCGTTGCTAAACCGAGAAGGGCTATTAGACTCAGTATCGGTAAATTCATGGGGTTTTTCTTGAAATTGCTTTAATAGTAGCTACGATTCTCTGCCTTGAAACTACTTTTTTGTGATTGGTAGACTCCCCCATCAGCAAAAAACAGCGGTGCTTGTCTAGGCAATGCTAAAAGCGGACTAACAAAGAAAAATCTCCCCAGATTGCTGGAGAGATGAGTCATTTCAAAATATAAATTTTTAGGTAGAACCCCATTGCGTTCTAGGCATTGTCGAGGGCAACAATCCCAGGAAGTTCCTTGCCTTCGAGCAGCTCAAGGCTAGCCCCACCACCAGTGGAAATATGGCTCATTTTCTCTGCCACACCGACTTTTTCTACGGCAGCAACGGAATCTCCACCGCCAATAATGGTGACGGTCCCCGTTGCCGTTAAACCTGCGAGAGAATGGGCGATCGCCTCAGTCCCCACCGCAAATTTATCAAACTCAAATACCCCCATAGGGCCATTCCAGATTGCCGTGCCACAACCGTTGAGAGCATCTTGGAACACCTTTACAGAGTCCGCACCAATATCGAGACCCATCCAGCCCTCGGGAATCTCATCAACGCTGACGGTCTTTGCTGCCGCATCGGGGGCAAACTTATCCGCAACAACCACATCCGTAGGAAGTAGAATCTTGCCCTGGGCCTTTTCCATCAAGCTCTTGGCCAATTCAACCTTGTCATCTTCTACAAGGGAAGCACCCACAGCCTTGCCCTGGGCTTTGTAGAACGTAAAGATCATCCCACCACCGATGAGGAGCTTGTCGCACTTCTCAAGGAGGGTTTCGATCACGCCGATTTTGCTAGAAACCTTGGAACCACCAACAATGGCAACCAAAGGACGCTTGGGTGCTTCGATCGCCCCCTGGAGAAATTGCAATTCCTTCTCGATCAACAGACCCGCAACATTGGGGCTGAGGTAGTGGGTCACCCCTTCAGTGGAACCATGGGCGCGGTGGGCTGTCCCAAAAGCATCATTAACATAAAGATCTGCGTTGGATGCCAATTGCTTCGCAAACTCAGGGTCGTTCTTTTCTTCCCCAGCATGGAAGCGGAGATTTTCGAGAAGGGCGACTTGACCATTAGCCAAGCCGGCGATCGCCTGGGCCACCCCTTCCCCAATACAATCATCACACTTAACAACTGCCTGACCGAGTAATTCAGATAGACGGGCAGCCACAGGCGTTAAGCGCATCGAATCCACCACTTGACCCTTCGGACGACCCATGTGGCTACCGAGAATCACCTTTGCCCCTTTGCCTGTCAGATACTGAATAGTGGGGAGAGCCGCCCGAATCCGTGTATCGTCAGTGATTGCGCCACTTTCATTGAGGGGTACATTAAAATCAACCCGAACAAATACCCGTTTTCCGCTTAAATCGGCCTCTGTTAAATTGGCGACTGATTTCTTAGCCACGATAAAAATCCTCCAAATGCTTGCTTTTTATAAAGTTCTGTCATTTTGTCTTCAGAAGAAGCGCATTTTTCCGGGAAAATTGAACTAGAAGTTCCAGATCCAGAAAAATATCTCCATGCAGATTTTACCGGAGCCTGTGTCTAGGAGGTAGAGCAACTATGTTTAAAACCATTCTTTTTCCCGTTGATAAAAGCCGTGAAGCCCGTGAAGCCGCCGAAACGGTGGCCAAGCTCGTGAAATCTTTTCAAAGTCGTTTGGTCTTGCTATCCGTCGTTGAACCCGCACTCCCAGAAACCCAAGAGGGCGTGATGAACTCCGAAGAAGCTGTCGCCAAACTACTCCAGGGAGCCCATGACCTCTTCGCCAAAGAAGGTATCGAAGCAGATACCATCGAGCGGGAAGGAATGCCGTCATTCACCATTTGTGATGTAGCTGACGAAATTGAGGCAGATTTAATCGTGATGGGCTGTCGGGGTATGGGACTCACCCAGGAGGGTGTCGCCGAAAGTGTTACCAGTAAAGTAATCAACCTTTCCCCTTGCCCTGTACTGATTGTCCCCTAATCCATGGTTCTGAATGTGATGAATCTGGGTTTTTATGATGTCAAGGTTCTTTGAAATAGTCAGTGGAGGACGCCTTCTAAAAGATCTTTCCTATTGCCCCCGCTTGTCTTTTACATTTGGCCGATCAATTCTAAGGCAACATTGACTATTGGTGACTTTATCTTAAGATTTTTTTTGAGTAGGAAAAACCACAAAAAAGCTCTGTGCTATTTGACGGATGACATTTGGTTTTCTTTGGGATATTTTTAAGAATGTACTAGTTGTCTAGCTTTATTTTCAGCAAACCTCAAGAATATAGCTAAAAAAGTTTTTGACTATATTCTCATCAATCGATACAAAGAGAAATGGCTATCTTGCTGTGTCGAATTATTTCTGTTCTGACGGTGAATATAGTTCAATTAAACAAAAAATAGCTGATATGAGCACTGATTCTACCGATAAAAGTCCTAAAATTTATCGTCTTGGGGAGCTTTTAGAAAATGCTGGTTTGATCTCTGAAGCGCAGCTACAAACGGCGCTGTTTGACCAGCAAATCTATAGTGATTTAAAATTTGGTGAAATTTTAGCCCTCAGGGGCTGGGTGAGTCAGCATACGGCTGATTTTTTTGTGAAGTATAATCGGCAAGAATTAATTATTCTTGAAAATAAGCGGCTTGGTGACTACTTAATCGACGCAGATCTACTCACTCCAGAGCAGCTGGTGATGATTTTAGATGAACAGAAAGTCAATCATATGATGTTTGGTAGTTTGGCAGTCTTGAAAGGTTATATTAAGCAGCAAACTTTGAATTTTTTCTTGAAAAATATCTTGAGCCAAGTTAATGGCGATCGCCAATTTTGGCGCACAACCCAAAGTAGCAAAGTTTCTTTGGTTGATCGCCCCCTTGATGCCAAGCTGACCCAACCAAGTGAAATGGACATTACCAGCGCAAAGCAAACTGATCCATCGGAAATCCATTGGATTAACTAAAAATTTAGCTGCTTGTGGGTAGGCGATCGCCCCGGAGAAATATTTTTTAATCACCCCAGAGATGTCCGGTCGAAAAATGCCCCTAGCCGGAGATTTTTGATGTTTTCTGCAATATCTCCAGTGTTTTGGGGTGATGGTTGCCCTTGACCCTCCATTGGTGTGGAGAGTTTACGATAGGGGTGCATTGATTTTTAGGTGTCAGTAATGGTGAAAAAATCTTGGTTGATCATCGGGGCGATCGGCTGTTTGATCGGCCTCGGTGGCATTGGCGCTTTTACAGGATTTCAGCTCCGGGGAAGTCAGGGGCGATCGGTGGCCCAAGAAATCGAGGTCACACCGACCATCGCCGCTGAAGTATACCGCACACCGACCTGCGGGTGTTGTGGGGCCTGGATCGACCATGCTACAGCCAATGGTTTTACGTTCGTTGACCAGATTCAACCGGATATTACCGCAATCAAAGAACAGTTTGGCATTACTCCTGAGTTGGCTTCTTGTCACACGACGGTTGTTGCTGGTTATGTTTTTGAAGGACATATCCCTGCCGCGGATATTCGACGATTTTTAGCACAGCCCCCCGCTGGGGTGGTCGGTCTCACCGTGCCGGGGATGCCGATCGGCTCACCGGGAATGGAAGTGGGCGATCGCCAGCAGGCCTATGAAGTTTTGGCGATCCATGGGGATGGTAGTACCTCTATTTTCCAAGAATATCCCGGCGATTAAGGAGTTTAGGCACGTGAGCTTAAGGCGACGACAGTTCCTTGGGTTAGCAGCCCTCGGCGCGACGGGAGCGTTAGTGTGGCAGGGGCGATCACTCCTCCAAGGCCCAGCCCCTCTCCCTACTACAGTGTCAGAAATATATCGGAGCGAAGCAGGCCTCTTAGAGCTAACCCTGGAGGCTCGCTATGGCGATGTCATTCTTGGGGGAGAATTGGCCCCCCGGAGGATGACCTACAATGGCCAAATACCTGGCCCGAGGCTGGAGGTCAAACCAGGCGATCGCCTGATTATTAACTTTAAAAATGCCCTCGACCAGCCCACAAACTTGCACTTCCACGGCCTGCACCTCTCCCCCAGTGGCAATCAAGACAATGTTTTTCTCCATCTCAACCCAGGGGAAACCTTCCGGTACGAACTCCAGATCCATCCCCAACAACGGGCGGGGACTTACTGGTATCACCCCCACCACCACGGCCACGCTGCCGAGCAACTTTTTCAGGGGTTAGCGGGCTTGATTGTTGTCCGGGGCGACCTAGATGATCTCCCCGAAATTAGAGCAGCCCAGGAGGAATTCTTTGTTTTACAGGATTTCGCCCTCGACGGCCCAGGGCAGGGGATGATGGCGGCTCATATGAACTTGATGATGGGGCGCGAAGGCAGTCTAATTACCGTCAATGGCCTCTTTCACCCAGAAATCGCGGTGACGAAAGATCTGGTGCGGCTCCGGCTTTTGAATGCTTCCCCTTCCCGTTTCTATCGCCTGCAGCTCTTCGGCCAGCGACTGACGCAAATTGCCGGGGATAATGGCGCTTTTTCCCAACCCCTAGAGCGGGATGAACTCCTGCTGACCCCAGGGCAACGGGCAGAAGTGCTCATCCAAGCCCATGGGCTACCGAAGACGCCCATCCATCTGCTCAGTCTTCCCTACCAACGGGCCCAAATGGGGATGATGGGACGTCAATTTAGCGGGATAACCCAGGCGATCGCCGACTTTACCCCCAAAGAAGTGCCCTTTACACCCCGTAGGCTGCCCCAGGATTTAATTGCCGTTGAGCCTCTCCCTGAACCCAGCCGCACACGTCGTTTTACCCTCAGCCATGGGATGGTTCCCGGCCAGGGCATGGCTTTTTTGATCAATGGGGAAGCCTACCAAGACCGCCCCCAAACCACCGTCCGTTTAAATGAAATTGAGGACTGGGAGCTGGTCAATCTGGGAACAATGGATCACCCATTTCATCTCCATGTCAATAGCTTCCAAGTTTTGAGCCGCAATGGAGTGCCTGAAGTCCCCCTCGTTTGGGCAGATACGGTATTGGTAAAAGTGGGAGAAACAGTCAAAATCAGAGTTGCTTTTCGAGACTTTGTCGGCACCACGGTCTACCACTGCCATATTCTCGACCATGAGGATTTGGGCATGATGGGCCAGCTCGAAATTTTGCCCCCTGCATAAACTTCACAAAGCCTTGACTCTCCATTGTGCTGGAGCTTTTACCCTAGGAATAACCTTTCGGAAAATTAGGGGAATTCACCCATGGAAACCCGCCAGTTCCAGATCAAAGGCATGGGTTGTGCGGCCTGTGCTACCACTATTGAAACGGCCCTCCAGAAAACCGCCGGAATTCAAACGGCCCAGGTCAACTATGCTGCTGCCCAGTTGCGGGTAGAGTTTGATGGCAGTCAGATTAACCCGGAAGCCCTCCAGCAGGTGGTGGCAACAGCGGGATATGAAGCAATTCCCCTCATGGGGAGCGATCGCCAAGCCCAGCTCCAAGCCCAAGAACGGGAAGAAGCCCAAGCCCTCCGCACCCTGAGCCACCAGGTATGGCTGGCGGGAGTCCTGAGTGGGGTTTTGGTGATCGGCAGTTTACCCATGATGTTGGGGGTTGATATTCCCTTCATTGCCCACTGGTGGCATAGTCCTTGGCTGCAATGGGCTTTGACCACACCGATTATGTTCTGGTCGGGGCAATATTTTTTCGTCAGTGCTTGGAAAAGTCTGCGTCGTCGCCGGGCCGACATGAATACATTGGTGGCCCTAGGGACAGGGGTAGCCTATGGTTACTCGATTTTTGTGACCCTTTTTAGGGCCCAATTTATTGCCTGGGGCATCCCCACCGATGTGTATTTTGAGGTGGCGGCGGTGATTATTACCCTGATTTTACTGGGGCGATCGCTAGAGGCCAGGGCCAAAAAAGGCATGGCGGCAGCAATTCGCCAATTGGTCGGACTCCAGGTGAAAATGGCACGGGTTTTTCGGGGGGAAGAAACGGTGGATATTCCCGTTGAACAGGTACAGGTGGGCGATCGCCTGCTGATCCGGCCCGGGGAGAAAATTCCGGTGGATGGGGAAATTATTGAAGGCACTTCTACCCTGGATGAATCTTTGGTGACAGGGGAATCATTGCCCGTAGAAAAAACCGTGGGCGATCGCCTCATTGGTTCGACCCTCAACAAAACAGGCCGGTTAATTCTCAAGGCAACCCATGTGGGGGAAGATACCGTCCTGGCTAATATTATCCGCCTTGTCCAGGAGGCCCAGGGAAGTAAAGCGCCCATCCAAAAGGTGGCCGATCAGGTGACGGCTTGGTTTGTACCAGCGGTCTTGGTGATTGCATTGGTGACCTTTAGCTTTTGGGCGATCGCCGGCGATTTACCCAGGGCGATCGCCACCACCGTCAGCGTGCTGGTCATCGCCTGTCCCTGCGCCCTAGGTTTGGCGACCCCCACATCGATCATGGTAGGGACAGGCATCGGCGCCCGCCATGGCATCTTAATCAAAGATGCCGAAAGTTTAGAATTAGCCGCCCACCTGACGACCATTGTCCTCGATAAAACAGGAACCCTCACCCAAGGCAAACCCAGCGTTACCAACTATCTGAGTCTCATCGATGAAGCGCAACTGTGGGCCTGGGCAGGCAGCGTTGAACAGTCTTCCGAGCATCCCCTGGGAGAAGCTATTTTTCGCCATGCCACCGATAAGGGCCATTCAATTTTACCCCTCGCAGATTTCCAATCCTTTACAGGCAAAGGTGTCCAAGCCCAAATCAACCACCAAACGATTCACATTGGCACAGCCCAGTGGCTGACAACCCTCGGCATCGACACCACCTCCCTACAGGCCCAGGCGATCGCCTGGCAAAACGAGGCGAAAACGGTGATCTGGGTGGCGATCGAGGGGCAGTTAGCCGGTCTGATTGCCCTGGCAGATCAGCTCAAGCCCACCAGTCCCCAGGTGGTGAAACGGCTACAAAAATTGGGCCTCAAGGTGATTTTGCTCACCGGAGATAACCCCCGCACCGCCGAGGCGATCGCCAACCAAGTGGGCATCACCCAAGTCCAGGCCGAAGTGCACCCCGACCAAAAATCCGCCGTTGTCCAAAACCTACAAACCGCCGGAGAAATGGTCGCCATGGTGGGAGATGGCATCAATGACGCCCCAGCCCTG
The DNA here is from genome assembly GCF_055380235.1 of Picosynechococcus sp. NKBG15041c. Lineage (NCBI taxonomy): Bacteria > Bacillati > Cyanobacteriota > Cyanophyceae > Chroococcales > Geminocystaceae > Picosynechococcus > Picosynechococcus sp. NKBG15041c. The sequence continues at coordinate 1,830,256 of NZ_AP040363.1, read as the reverse complement.
GCCCAGGCCAATGTTGGGATTGCCATTGGCACAGGAACCGATGTGGCGATCGCCGCCAGTGACCTGACCCTTATTTCTGGCGATTTAACAGGCATCCTCAGCGCGATCAAACTCAGTCGCGCCACCCTACGCAATATCAAACAAAATCTCTTCTTTGCCTTTGTCTACAACGTTGCAAGCATTCCCATTGCCGCAGGTATTCTCAGCACCTGGGGAATTTTTCTGAACCCCATGATTGCCGGAGCCGCCATGGCCTTTAGTTCCGTTTCCGTAGTGACCAACGCCCTCCGTCTCAAGGGAGTGACTCGCAATTTATGATCAAAAAATAAAACCCCGGATCGCCTCAATCACAGCCTTTGGATTACTCAGTTGAGGAAAATGCCCCTTGGCTTCGATCCATTGTAATTGACTGCCTCGAATCACCTGATGCAGGTACTCGCTCGCCGCCTCTGAAACAAAGGGATCTTGGTAGGCCTGCAAGATTAAGGTAGGCACCTTCAACTGGCTCACTTCGCGCCGATAATCAGACTGGATAATCATCGAGAACGTTAAAAAAGCATGGTCTGGCCGTAGGCGCAGCAGCGTTCTTGAAAACTCCTCAGAGAGTAGAGGTTGATTGGGAGTATTTATGATCGAGGGGGCATACTGACGCACCCATAGGGAATAATTTTCGGCCATGGCATTGAGTATGCGGTCTGCCGCTAGCTGCTCAAAACTCCCGCCATAGTCTTGGTCCTGGATATAGCGAGCACAGGCACTGATAAAAACAAGGCGACTAATCAAATTTGGGTGCTTGAGAGCCACGAGGGTGGCGGTCATACTACTTACAGAATGGGCAATGAGTTGTATTTCTTCGAGGTCTAGGGCATCACAAATGCTGAGAATATCTTGGGCATAATTTTCGAGCTTGGCGTGGTGCAGTCTTTCACTTTCGTTTATTTTTGAGCCACCGCAGCCGGGTAAATCAAATAAAACGAGGCGATATTCAGCGGCAAACGCTGGCGTCACAAGGCGCCAACTTGTTTGGTCACTCCCAAAACCATGGGCAAACAGTAACGTCTTCGGCGAATTCTGATTGCCTAAAATTTGTACGTTGTGATTGGCGAGGACATCAGATGTCATGGTTTTACTGGGAAACAAAAGATGTTTCAATCAGGGTTGTTTTTATTCTGTGACAAAAATTCTGGGTTAGCCCGGACTCTTAAACATTCAAAATGATTTCTATGCTCATTACTTCTAACGATAGAAAACCGACTTTTTGTCAGGGATTCGGACTCTGCTACTGAAAATTTTTTGATAATCTCAGCATGAGACAAGCTTTGGTTCAGTTGATTTTTTTTTGGTCCAATTGATAGGGGACTGAGGGGGCAATCGGTCTGCAAGGTGAGCGTCCGGATGGTGCCACGTCAATTGCTAACTTCCATGATGCTTCAGGAACCAGCCTCCGGGGACGGGGTACGATCAGAATTGACTTTTTTTAATGGGTAGTAGCGCAAGCTCGGCAAAGCACCGGAGTATTCATCAGAATTGGCTGAACATCCTTAGGCGCTTAGCTGTCTTTCCTCTGTTACCGTGAGCCCCGATGCCATGGTTGATTTTCCTGTAAATGTTGCTGCTCTCAAGGCCCAAATTATTGATGCAAAGCGTTTGCCTTGCTTTGGGCCGACGGCGGCGATCGCCGATTTATTACAAGCATTTCAACCCTGGATGGTTCCTCAATGTGCGGGGATGTATGGGGTGGCTCCCTGCGTGGTTATTTGCACCGAACATCAACTCCAGGGCTTGGTGTTGCCCCAAACGGTGCTGCAATTGATTGCTGAGGGGGTGGACCTCCGACAGGTACTGGCCCAGGATATTATGGCCCCAGCTCCGGCGGCGATCGCCCTTAGGGAACTCACAAATTTGTGGGCCTGCCTTGACCGGATGCACCAAGGACAGCAGGAGCTTTTGCCAATTCATGATGACCAGGGCCATTGGTTGGGCTTCTTGTCTTGCCTCGCCCTCCAACGGCTCCTTGCCTCAGAACCACTGCTCCAGGTGCGACAAGTCCAGGAGGTCATGGTGACAGAGTTGCCCTTGCTCTCGACTACAACCCCGCTGTTGGCAGCGGCCCATCGCCTTTTACAAACCCCGCCGCCCCTCTTTTTGACCCCAGAAAAAATTAGCCCAACGACAACTGCCTGGGCCGCTAGTTTACAGATGTTGACCCTGTGGGATCTGTTTCGGTGCTATGACGGCGATCGCCTGAGTAATGACGATAACCTCTTGTACCAGGGCGATCAAACCCAGTCTTTTTGTCAGGTGCGGCCGACAGATTCCCTCTGGTCTGTGGTGACTCAGTTGGGAGAAATCCATGGCAGCGGGGCGGTGGTGCTTGGCCCGGAGGGGGAGCTCCTCGGCCGAATTACTTGGCCAGAAATTTTAGCGGCGGTGGATCCGATCGCTCTCCATTGGCAAACGCTCCAACTCCAGCGGCGATTGGATAAAGTCACCCAGCGCACCGAGATTTTAACCTCTCAACTCGCCCAAACAGAGCCCCGCCCTGGGCGATCGCCCTACCGTGTTTTGCTCATGGAAGACCTAGCGATGGAGTCAAAGATTCTCCAGCATTTACTCCAGCCCCCCTTAGGGAGTGGATTGACGTTTCAGGTGACCCAGGTTGATAGTCTCCCCCAGGCGATCGCCCAACTGACAACGGCGACCTATGAGCTGATTATTTTTGACTTAGACCTACTGCCCAAGGGCAAGCTAGAGGGCTTTCGCATGCTACAAAAAGCTTGTCCCCAAAGGCCTATTTTATTGTTGAGCAATGACCAAGCAGACCAGATCGCCCTCGCCCAGCAATGTGTCGAATTAGGCGCCCAGGACTATCTCCTCCGGAGTCTCTGTATGGGGGAATCTCAAACAGAACGGGAAGTTTTGATGCGTTCGGTGCGCTATGCCCTCGAAACCCAGGGGGTAAAAAATCGCCTCCAGCAACGGGATCAACAGCTCGAAGCAGAAATCATCGCGAAGGGGGCGATCGCCCAACAGCTCGAAACCACCGATGCCCAATTAAAAGTTTTATTTGAGGCCATCACAGACATCGTGTTTGTGATCAATCCCCACACCTGGGAGATCAAACAGGTAACTCGGCCCCACCAGGGTCGCTGCCAAGGCAACCCAAATCTCTGCCAAGCAACCCATCAGTTTCTATTGCAGCACCGGACTGCCCTAATGCCTTACTTACAAAAGGCGATCGCCTCCCCAGAAACCGCAACCGCCGCCAACGAATTGCTCCAGTATGAATATTCCCTCAAGCTCACGCCCCAGGCGGTCCCCCAGTGGTTTGTGGCTAAGCTGGCGGCGATCGACGAAACCCAGGTGCTCTGGGCGGCCCATGATATTACGCCCTTAAAAAATTCCCAGCAGCAACTCTTGAGCGACCAAGAAAGTCTCGCCGCCATGGTGCAAGAACGGACCCAAGAACTCCGGGCGCTCAATGGCACGCTCAACGCTGAAATTCAGCAACGCAAAGGCATCGAACAGGAACTCCGCCAGGGGCAAGATTTTCTAGAAACCCTGTTTAACCTCACCCCCGCTTTGTTTATCGTCCTTGATCACACGGGTCGGATTGTCCGCTTTAACCCCGCCTGTGAACAGTTGACCGGATATCAATGGCTAGAAGTGGCCCAACAATATGTCTGGGATCTGTTTTTGCGCAGCGATCGAGATGTGGAGCGGGTGACCCACCTTTTCCATAACCTCCTGCAGCATAAACAACCCCTGACCTACGAAGTAGACTGGCGCGCTAAATCGGGGCAAATCTATCATCTGCGGTGGTCTAGTGGGGTCGTGTTGGATCCATGGGGACAGGTGCGTTATGTGATCGCCACGGGGCTAGATATGAGCGATCGCCAAGCCTTCGAAACAACCCTCAAGACCCTCAACCAGGAGCTCGAATCCCGGGTAGAGCAGCGGACTCAAGTCCTAGAGCACATCGAAAAAAATCTCCGGCGACAGTTGGCGGCGGTGGATGCGGCAGTAGATGCGATCGCCATTTTGCAACAGGGGGAATTTATCTCAGTAAACCCAGCTTTTTTAGCATTGTTTGGCTACCCCCATCTCTTGAGTTTACAGGGCCACCCCTGGCATGAAGTGCTATTTGCCCCCGCAGAACAAGCCCGTTTCCAAGCGGATATTTTGCCCAACCTCGAGAAAACAAAATCTTGGCAAGGTCAGGCGATCGCCCAGCGGCAAGACACTCAACTGTTCACCGCTGAAATTTCCCTGACGATCACCAGTGACGACGACCTCATCTGTGTCTGCCGAGACATCACCGCCCGCAATGAGGCCGATCTCAAAATTCGTAGCACCGAAGCTCGGTTGCGCTCCCAGTACCTGAATTTCCCAATTCCCACCTACACCTGGCAACACCGGGAGGGAAATTTCTATCTGATCAATTACAACAGTGCTGCTGAAGCCGCGAATAACTACCGCCTCAAGGATTTTCGCCATTGCCCAAGCCACGAAATCTACGGCTCAGACCACGCCATTCACCAAAACATCTACCATTGTTTCGAGTTTAAAAGCACCTTCGACGCAGAGCTCCAAACCACTGCCCCCAATGATCCCAATGATGTTTTGCGCTATTTTCTCGTCACCTATATTTACATCGATCCAGATTTGGTGATGGTGCATATCCAGGATTTAACCCAACGCAAACAAGCGGAACGGGAGTTACAGCAGAGTCAAATCTTCCTGCGCCAAGTGATTGATAATGACCCGAATTTGATTTTTGTGAAGGACCACCAGGGGCATTTTCTCTTGGCCAACCAGGCCCTCGCGGATATCTACGGCAAGACGGTGGCGGAGTTGATCGGCAAACGAGATTGTGACCTAAACCCCCGTCACCAAGAGGTGGAGCAGTTTGACCGGGCTGACCGACAGGTCATCGAAACCCAAGCGATGGTCGTGGTAGATGAGGAGCAGCTTACGGATATCCACGGGACTGTTCATTATTTCCGGACGGTGAAAGTTCCCCTCCAATTGCCTGGCGATCGCACCCCCTGCCGCATCCTTGGGGTCGCCTCAGAAATGACCCAACAGCGGCGCGCCAAGCAAGAACTAGAAAATGCCCTCAACCAGGAGCGGGAGCTAAATTATCTAAAAACTCGCTTCATTGACACCGCTTCCCACGAATTTCGCACCCCCCTAACGGTGATTTTGGGGGCGGCACAGATGCTTGATGCCTATTCAGAACATCTCTCACCGGAAAGGCGATCGCAGTACCTCCGCAATATCCAGGACAGCGTGATCCGCCTGCGTCAACTGATCGACGATGTGTTGACCATGAGTCGCCTGGAAGCAGGGAAACTCCGCTGTCAACGGCAGCCGATTGATATCATTGCCCTCTGCCAAGATCTCCTTACAGAATTTAAGGTGGGCCTGGGTAAACAGCATCACATTGTATTTGAAACAGCCGGGGCGATCGCCTCCCCCCTCAATCTCGATCCGAACTTGATCCAACATATTCTCAGTAATCTCCTGAGTAATGCTTGTAAATACTCCGCCCCCGGCACCACCATCACTCTCGAAGTCATCGGAGACGAAGCTCAACTCACCTTGACAATCACCGACCAAGGCATCGGTATCCCCGCCGAAGACTGGCCCCATCTTTTTGGCTCTTTCTATCGGGCCAGCAATACCCAAAATATCCCCGGTACAGGTTTGGGCCTAAACATTGTCAAAGAATATGTGCTGCTCCATGGCGGGACAATCAACTTCAGTAGTCAACTTGGCCGGGGCAGCCAATTTGTCGTCACAATTCCCCTAGAGGCTTAGCTAGCGATGATGTAACCTATCAAGTCAAGAAAAATTAACGGCGATCGCCAATCAAACGCGAGAGAAGGGGACGAATCGAGTAAGATTGAGCAGCAGAAGTTACGTAAATATATCGAAGGTCAAGCCGCCCATGTTTCTTGTGAAAGCAAAACCCGCTCTCCTCGTCCTCGCCGATGGCACCACATACCACGGACGGTCCTTTGGGGCGACGGGGACTACCTTTGGGGAAGTCGTTTTCAATACGGGCATGACGGGTTACCAAGAAGTTTTGACTGATCCTAGCTACCGGGGTCAAATTGTGACCTTTACCTATCCGGAGCTGGGTAACACAGGGGTCACCCCCGAAGATGAAGAATCTAGTCGGCCCCAGGTCAAAGGGGCGATCGCCCGCAACATTGCCGCCCGTCCCAGTAACTGGCGCTCTACCCAAGCCCTACCCGACTACCTCAAAGAACATCAGGTGGTGGGCATCTATGGCATTGATACCCGCGATCTCACCCGGCGACTACGGGTCTCTGGGGCGATGAATGGTGCGATTTCTAGCGAAATTCTCGATGCAGAAGAGCTCCTGCGCCAATTGCGAGAAATCCCTTCCATGGAAGGGCAGAACTTGGTGAAAGACGTCACCACCACCAGCATCTATGAATGGACAGAAGCCACCGATCGCCACTGGGAATTTAGCAGTGGCGCCACTGACACCCAAGATTTAACCGTGGTTGCCATTGACTTTGGTGTGAAGCGAAATATTCTCCGACGCCTTGCTAGCTACGGTTGTCGGGTCATTGTTGTCCCCGCCAACACCCCCGCTGAAAAGATCCTGGCCTACAATCCCGACGGTATTTTTCTGTCCAATGGCCCTGGGGACCCGGCGGCCGTCACCGAAGGCATCGCCACTGTCACCGAAATTTTAAAGGCCGAAAAACCCACCTTTGGCATTTGCATGGGCCACCAAATCCTCGGGCTTTCTTTGGGGGCCGAAACCTTTAAGCTCAAGTTTGGCCACCGGGGGTTAAACCAGCCCGCCGGTCTTGAACAAAAGCAAATTGAAATTACCAGCCAAAACCATGGTTTTGCGATCGCCGAAAAATCCTTGGGTGACGATGTAGAAGTGACTCACCTGAATCTCAATGATCGCACCATCGCTGGGTTAGAACACAAAACGCTGCCCTTTTTCTCTGTGCAATACCACCCTGAAGCTAGCCCCGGCCCCCACGATGCTGACTACCTGTTTGAAAAATTTGTGCAGTCGATGAAAGCCCACAAAGCCTAGATAATCTGAGCGCTCAGTCAAGCTCGTCTTCAAAAAATCCCTTTCTGCAAGGAGAATTTTTGGGGATGCAAAACCCGTGATTTCCCTAGGGCTGATTCCTGGGAGACTTTTGGGGGGCGAATTTTTCTAAAGACGACGGTAACGCATCCCTGGCAGTTGGGTGATTAGTCCTTCTAATTCCCACTGCAACAGAGTCGCCGAAACTTGGTCTGCCCCCAGCCCCGACTGGACGACAATCAAATCAAAGGGAGTTGGCTCCGGGGCGATCGCCTGCCAGAGTACCAACAATCCCTGGGGAATTTGGGCATAGTCGGGCGGTGCACTAGGGGCAGCAGGTGATCCTGGATCGGCTAGGGGTAAGCTCAGTTGGGCCGTGGGTTCATCCAGCTGCGGTAACCCTCCCAATTCTTCGATCAATGCCGCCTCCCCAAGGATCATCCCCGCACCACGGCGAATCAAATCTAAGCAACCTGTGGCTGGCTGGTGCTCGGGGGAATTGGGCAGCGCATAAACTTCACGATTAAATTCCATCGCGTAGTGGGCCGTAATTAAAGATCCTGAGCGGCTAGGCGCTTCCATCACGAGGGTCGCCCGGGCTAACCCGGCAATAATGCGATTGCGGGCCGGAAAATGACTGCGATCGGGCCGGGTACCTGCCGGGTATTCACTCACAATTAACCCCTGTGTTGCGATGTCGTTGTAAAGGGTATGGTGACTAGCTGGGTAAATTTGATCAAGCCCTGTGCCCAGCACCGCGATCGTTCGCTTCCCCACCTCCAAACAGGCACGATGGGCCACACCATCAACCCCCTGGGCCAGACCAGAGACAATCGTAAATCCCACCTGGGCGAGGGCTCGGCTAATGCGACCCGTCCAGCGTTTACCATGCTCTGAAGGATGCCGCGTGCCGACCATGGCGATCGCCGGAATTTGGCCTTGATTTTCTAAGAGATTGACCTGTCCTCGATAGTAGAGTAGCGGCGGTGGACTAGGAATTTCTAACAATAGCTGTGGATAGTCTGGGTCGCTCGGTGTCCAGAATTGTGGATTTTTTTCCAGGTGCTGTCCATACAATTGGGCCGGATTTAGGGGCGATCGCCCAGTGATAATTTGCTGAATTAGCTTATCTCCGAGCCCCTCGACTTCCCCTAAAGCCTTACCAGAAGCAGACCAAGCTGTTTCCATAGAACCAAAATGCTGCCAAATTTTTTTAAGACGATTTGGCCCTACCCCCTTGATCTGTGACCAAGCCACCCAATAATGCCGTTCCATCTTAATGACTAAATTACTTAAAAAAACAAAAGGTATTGAGAAGGAGTTGCAACTACTGCTACAATCACCATTACTTTGGAAACCATAACATCATCTTTCGGACACAACGTCTTATGAAATCCCGCTCCCTAACCCTGTGTGGCCTCTTTTTAGGCCTAACCTTGGCTACTGGTTGTACACCCGCCACCGAAAACAATGGAGCCACCGATTCTGGTGCGACCCCAGAAACCCCCAGCACCGAAGCAACTGGTGAAATTAACCTCTATTCTTCACGCCATTACGACAGTGATGCTGAACTATATGAAGCTTTTACCGAAGCCACAGGCATCGAGGTCAACCTCATCGAAGGGAGTGACGATGAGCTGCTAGAACGGGTCAGAACAGAGGGCCAAAACAGTCCAGCAGATGTACTGATTACCGTCGATGTGGCGCGGCTTTGGCGGGCCCAAGCAGATGGTCTTCTCCAGCCCACAGAATCAGAAGTGCTCACCAGTGCTATTCCGGCTGAACTGCGCAGTAGTGATAACACTTGGTTTGGTTTGACGAAGCGGGCGCGGGTGATTGTATACAACACCGAAACAGTCCAACCCTCCGAATTGTCTACCTATGAAAATCTTGCCGATCCCCAATGGCAAGGTCGAGTTTGTGTCCGTAGCTCTAGTAACACCTATAACCAGTCCCTTGTCGCCGCGAAAATCGTGGAAAAAGGTGTCGAAGCGACAGAAGCCTGGGCCAGAGGTTTGGTCGCGAACTTTGCTCGGGAACCAGAAGGAAATGACACAGCACAAATCCAAGCTGTCGCCTCCGGGGTCTGTGATGTAGCCTTGGTGAACAGTTACTATGTAGCCCGTCTCCGCGCGTCTGAAGATCCGCAAGATCAAGAGATTGTGGCCAATATTGGTGCATTCTTCCCGAACCAAGATGACGGTGGCACCCACATCAATATCAGTGGCGCAGGGATGCTTGCCAATGCCCCGAATCCGGAAGCAGCCCGGGAATTTTTAGAGTTCATGGTGACGCCGGAAGCCCAAGAAATTTTCGCCAACAACAATAATGAATACCCCGTGGTTGCGAGTGTTGCACCGAATGCGACCGTCGCGGAATTTGGCGAATGGACAGCTTCGACGTTGCCCCTTGAAAGTTTTGGGGAACAAAATGCAGCAGCGGTCATGCTAATGGACCGTGTTGGCTGGAAGTAAATTCTGCTTTCTTTTTGTTTTTTCCTCTCATTTGATGTACATTGCTTGTCTTCCTTCAAGATATTTGGAGGAAGGCTTTTTTTTAATTCATTGACAATTTTTCGGGATTTGGCGATCGCCTTGATTTCTTTAAGTTTCGTAAAATATACCCATCAATGGCGAATCACCAGGAATCACGCCGAAACCTCTCTGGGACTCACCCGGAACCGTTGCGAACGACGAATTTTCTTGTGGAAAATCTCGTAAAAAAACTTAATAGCACAAACCCCAAAAAACAGCTAACCTACGAAACTGAGCAGCTTTTTAATTTTGTTAACTTTCTTTAACAATCCTTTTAATACCTAATTCATTTTCAGTAAGAGCAAGGGACTTATTTCTATGGTCGCTAACCTAGCAACAATGTTGAGAGAGGGAACCAAGACTTCCCACACGATGGCAGAAAATGTCGGCTTCGTGAAATGCTTCCTCAAGGGAGTTGTTGAGAAAAAATCCTATCGGAAGCTGGTGGCCGATCTTTATTTTGTCTACTCAGCGATGGAGGAAGAGATGGAGCGTCTCAAGGATCATCCCGTCGTCTCCCAGATTTATTTTCCTGAGCTAAACCGCAAACAGAGTCTGGAAACAGATCTGCGTTACTATTTCGGCCCCAATTGGCAAACGGAAGCAAAAATCACCCCTGCTGGTCAAGCCTATGTAGACCGCATCCATGCGGTGGCCCAGACCACTCCAGAACTGTTGGTGAGCCACTCCTACACCCGCTATCTAGGGGACCTTTCTGGGGGGCAGATTCTGAAGAAAATTGCCCAAAACGCCATGAACCTTGATGGGGATGGGACAGCGTTCTACGAATTTGACAATATTGCCGACGAGAAAGCGTTTAAGGACAAGTACCGGGCTGCGATGAATAGCTTGGATGTGTCGGCAGAAATGGCCGAACAGATTGTCCAGGAGGCCAATGACGCCTTTGGGATGAACATGAATATGTTCAAAGAGCTGGAAGGAAATCTTGTAAAGGCGATCGGGGTAATGCTCTTCAATACCTTGACCCGCCGCCGCACCAAGGGCAGCACCGATGGCGCTGATTTGTCTCCCGCCAGCAACTAGTAAGTTTCCATCTAAACCTCAAAAATACCTTCCTTGGTTTCTAAAGCGCAGAGACCAAGGAATTTTTTTAGGGCGGGGGGGTTTCACTGGGGGTGGTTTCGGTTTGGTTTTCGGTCTGATTATTTTGTCGGACAGTCGCTGCAGATAGGCCGTCACTCTGGTAGCCGAAATACCAAAGGGCGATCGCCGCTTCCTGTTGGGTGACGTTTTTCTGGGGCTGAAAAAGGGTGGTATAGCCAAATACCCGTCGAACATTGGCTTGGTCACCGTTCTGGAAATCGACATAGAGGGCTTGGAGGGCCCTGGTATCGATTTGGGTGGCATCTTGAAACCCCCAGGTTTCGGCAATGTTTTCGAGGCTTGTTTGGGGTAAGGCTTGGCGGCGATCGAGGGGGACTTTCCAGGTGATTAGGGTTTCCCGGGTGAGGGGGGCATCGGGGCGGAAGGTGGTGACCGTTTCGTTGGTGAGATTCGACGGAATAATTCCAGCTTCGGCGAGTCCCTGGATATAGGGAAAGTCTGGATTGTTCGCAGACACATCCGTAAAGAGGGGGGTACTGGTGGTGTTGGCGAGGCGAATTTGTTGGTTTGGGCGATCGCCATAGAGGGCATTGTGGGCTTTGAGGAGCCAACGGGCGAATTGACGCCGGGTGATGATTTCATTGGCCTGGAATTCTGAGGCCGTAAAAATATCTAGGGCAATGAGATCTTGGATTTGGGCAGATAGATCAGCATTATCTAGCGGTGCTGGGTCGGGAGTGGTGGGGGTTTCGGCCCCGAGGCGACGGTAACTCAGTACAAAGGTTGTTCCCGTCACCGCCTGCTCAGAGTCATTGGTCGCTGGGGACGCACTTTCTGATAATGAAAGGGTCACCTCCAGGTCTGGGGTGCGGGCAGTAATTGCCAACAGGCCATTGGGGTTTGGAGCGGGGGCTGTGATGATTTCCCAGGGTTCTGTGGCAAAGGCGCGGCGATAAAAGGCTTCGAGGCTCTGGACATTGTCGGCGATCGCCCAGGTGGTACGGTTCCCTTCTACCTGGAGGAGTTGGGCCTCGGGATAACGGGGGATTTCCTCCGGAAAATCTGTCGGCAAGGCGGTCGTTGCGCCGTCACCGCTGTCTGATTGTTCCTGTTGTTCCACGAGGCTTGGGTCTGGAGCAAAAACGTTTTCTAGGCTCCCCCCACAACTGCCCAGAAAAATGAGTAATCCACATAAAAGCCCCAATTTTTGCCAACTGTATTGCACGCCCAGTATTCCGCTAAATTCACATCGTCTGTGATCCTAGCTTATTACTTCCTGGAGTTGGCGCAATCAGACTGCTGGCGATCGCCTTTTGGGTTCAGCGCGAGATCAAGCTCCCTCAGAACTGTCTAGATTTTTCGGGAGAGGCACGAAGGTTGTGGGGGGCATATTTGTTTTTCCCTGAGGATTAGCCGCATTTTTTTGCAAATCTGCCAACAGGGTTTCGACATTTTGCAAAATCTCATTCTGGCTAGTATCCGCTCTGTTATCCTGCAAGAAACCTTTTACCTGGGCCAACAAATTCCCCAGTTTTCCTTCCTCCAGGAGGCCATTAATCAGAGATAAACCACTGGTAGACAGCAGTAATTTATTGATTTCACCGAGACCACTCCCCTCGCCATTACTCCCCGGAAAAGCAAAGACTTTCGCATCTCCCAGGACTCCGGGTTGGGGGGCCAGGGCCTGCATCATCTCCGGCAGTTGGTCGGCGATCGTCGGCAATAGCAGCTTAATTAATTCCGCAGCACGGTTGGCATTACTCAGGGCATTTTCGGCCTCAATGAGAGCTTGTTTTCCCTGGGCCTCCGCTAAAGCCTTATAGCGATTTGCCTCGGCGAGGGTGCGGATTGATTCTGCTTCCAGTTCCGCTGCTTGACGCGCAATTTCTGCCTGACGTCGCCGCCGGAACACATCGATTTCCACCACGTTTTGGTCAGCGATGCGCTTCTGGTTCGCATCTTTTTCTGCATCAATGATCGCCAGACGTTGTTCCCGGTTGGCCTGTTCAACGGCTTTCGCAGTGGCCACAGCCTCTTCAGCTTGGATCCGCTCCGCTTCAGCGGCCAGGCGTTCTTTCTCTTTATTCGCAATGGCGATCGCCGCCTGTTGTTGGGCGATTTGTGCCTCTTCCTCTGCCCCAGCCATGGCAATTTTTAGGGCTTTATTTTGCTGCTCTAGAGTAATATCAGCCGTAATTTGGTTCTGCTGGATCGAGAGTTTCTGGAGAATTTTTTCCTCCTCGACCGCCTGCTCCTGTTGAATCCGGTTCCGCTCGATTTTAGCCAGCTCTTGATCCTGAGAAGCTTTGATCTCCTGGGCCTGCTGCGCCTTGAGAAACTCAATTTCCTTTACTTGGGTTAATTTTGCTTCCTCTTTCGCCTTGGCTAACTTGAGAGATTTTTGTTCCGCCGCCAGCTCCCGTTCCTCGATTTCCACCTTTGTATTCAGTTCCAGTTCCCGCTTTTCCTTGAGAACCGTTAATTCCACATCCAATTTTTGCTTGATGGATTTTTGAATGGTTTCTGTCCGCAAGCGTACCCCCTGGGCATCAAAGAAATTATTTTCATCATAGGTATCGCTTTCTTCGATTTCAGAAATGGCGATGTTGTTGAGGGTCAAGCCCACTTTCTTGAGGTCCTGTTGGATGAGGTTTAAAACCTCATCGGCAAAGCCCAATTTATCTGAGTCAATTTCGGCGATGCTTTTACGTTTCGCCGCCGCCCGGATGGCATCATCGGCCCGTTTTTCGAGGGCTTCTTTAATATCTACTTCCGAAATGCGTCCCTGCTTAGACAGTCTTGCGGCAGAAACCAGTACATCCTCTTCGTTGGCGTTGATGCACACATAAAACGTGACCCGCATATTCGCCCGGAGATAGTCCTGGGTCCGCACTGCCAAATTGCCAGTCCGCTCCACGTCAATGGAAATTTCCCGTAGGGGTACTCTGGTGAGCTCATGGAAGCCAGGCAGCACAACACAGCCACCATTGAGAATCACTGTTTTTTTCTTGCGAATGACGCCCCCAGTGCGCACAAAGGCCTCGTTATTAGGGGTAATGACATAGACCCTCGTATATGCCCAAATACTCATCAAAAAGAGAAAAATTAGAGTGACGAGAATCCCTGGAAAAATTAACGCTCCCCCCAAGGGGAGTTGGGCTGGCGTCACGGTGGCTCCGGTGAGAGAACTGGTGGTGAGGCTATTTTGGGATGTATCGGGGCGCTCAACTTTGGTATCTCGGTTGAGGGATTCAAAGTCGGTGGTACTGAGTTCGGGCAAGGATTGTAGAAACGTAAACCAAAACTTCATGGGAACAGATCCTAGGGCAAGGGGCAGTTTGTTTTCATTGTGCCTAGGCTCCTTGAGAATAGGCCGGCTTACGCAAGAATATTTACCAAAAATAATCTGCCTAGAATCGGGTGGTCTCTCCGTCATCTTCCTTGGGATGACCCTTACACAAAAAAGCTCCCTAGGTTTATTTTTCTAGGGAGCGCAAAGACCACTGATGCTTAATTAGATTTATTGGACTATTGGAGATCCGTTAAGCTGCAAACTTAATCTTGAGGAAATCTTCCTCCATTTTTGCACCGGATGGTTGTAAGGCTGCCAAGGCTTGGGGCAGCACCAGATTACGGCGGTGGTTCCCGATGCGAATATTCAGCTCATCACCGGTTTTATTGAGCTGGATTTGCTCTTTAGGAATGCCGGGTAGATAGAGTTCCAGACTATAACCCCCATCCCCTTGCACCATCCGTACCGTGTCTTCTTTGTAATAGACCTGGGTCGGATCTTCATCGCCATAGAGGGTTTCCTTGAGCCGTTCCAGGGCGGCCAAACCACACAATTCTTCCTGATAAAGGGGCACTTCCTTCACGGGGAGAGGGTGGAAATTATCATAAATTTCCTGTTTATAGCCCTGCTGATTTTCCTTCCAGTTGGCAAAGAACGGATCATTGACGCTATCGGGGATAATCCGGTTGGCCACCACCATATCCGTCGAAACGTTGTACAAGCTCAGATAGGCATGGGCGCGCAGGGATTCTTTGATCACCATTCGCTCTGGGTTAGTGACGAGGCGCACGGAGGTAACGGTGTTATCCGTCAATACTTTTTCGAGGGCTTCGATCTGCTCGTAAAATTCATAGGGCGCATCCATCACCTCTTTGTTAGGTAGGGAAAAACCCGTCAGGGGCTTCCAGATGGGTTCAACGAGGGGACGCAGCGCCACGGACATCCCTTGCAAGGGTTTATAGAAACGGCGCATATACCAGCCACCTACTTCTGGCAGACTCAATAGACGCAAAGCTGTACCCGTGGGAGCGGAGTCAATAATTAGGACGTCGTAAGTGCCTTCGTCGTAGTGGCGTTTCATCCGCACCAGCCCGAAAATTTCATCCATGCCAGGGAGGATCGCCAGTTCTTCTGCTTGGACACCGTCCAGTCCACGCGCTTGGAGCACTTCGGTGATGTAGCGTTTCACCGCGCCCCAGTTGCCTTCTAGTTCCCGCAGGGCGTCGAGTTCTGCGCCCCAGAGGTTTGGCTTGACTTCGATGGGGTCGTGGCCCAGATCTATGTCAAAGCTATCGGCCAAAGAGTGGGCCGGATCGGTACTGAGGACGAGAGTCCGGTAGCCCAGCTCGGCACAGCGGAGTCCTGTAGCTGCCGCGACAGAGGTTTTGCCGACGCCTCCCTTTCCCGTCATTAAAATTACGCGCATGGTTGCGTTTGTCCTTTGCTGAGAGGTTTTTACATTTCTTTACTGATTATCTCCCATTGCCTCGGGTTTTCGCTATGGCTCGACTTTTAGCGGCCGCGAAGGGCAGGGACAGGGGGCGATCGCCTGATTGAATCTTCAATAGTTCAATCGTGGGATGGCAAATATACTGATGTGACCTCTTCAGCTAGTGGCCACCGATCACACTGCCTTCAGATCATCAGCCTCAAGATCAGGCATTTCTTTCAGAATTTCTTCTGCACTTAGACCTACTGCAAACAGATCCAACACATCTGATACCCGAATTCTCATCCCTCGCATACAGGGGCGACCACCACATTGCCGGGGATTAATCGTAATTCTCTTTAGTAAAAGCGACATGTATAGATTCGGTCTCAATAGCTGTTGTTGTTTCAATGATGAATGATTTTGAGTCTGTCGAGGTAAAGCATTCTTTTCGGCGATCGCCCACCTAGTTCTGAACACATAATAAGTTTGGTCTGGATCGCCTATTGACTTCTGAAAACGAAGGGCGATCGTTATTAACAAGAGAAAACACATAATGATTTTTGCCCAAATATTAATCTCAATTAAATTTTTAACGCCGTGGATCACCTACCGGCGGCAGGCATTTCGAGCTGGCACAAACTTTAATGGTAAACCCCTTAGTTATTTCCGGTTAGGTACATCTGTCTTGTTGGCTAAGCTTATTGCCATGATTAAAAGCATTAATTAATTGGTTACCTAATTTTGAGACTTTAAAATAGATCTCACCAGCCGTATCAAAAGTTTTACCTCCCACAATTTCTGTTAGACCTGAAGGATATAAAGCCTGAAGAAAAACTTCTTGAGATAGTCCTTTTTTTAGTAAATTGTGAGATGCCAAAAATAGTTTAAGATCGGCAATGAATGCTTGATCAACAGCTTGAACAATTCGTTGAAAATCATTGGGTTTCAAATAACCAAACGCATATGCAATAAAAATTTTAGCGATTATATCTGATTTTTCTAAATCAGCTAAGCGATCGATTACTAATAAGATTGTCTCTCCGACTTTCCTGGATTGATCGGGATCTTCAGCCACTCTTTGACGTATTTTTTCTTTTAACTCAGGTCCTACATTTTCAAGAGATTTAAGGAAGCTTGATAGTTTTGCAGCAAATAGCCTATCTCGAATGTCTTCTGCACCTTTTAGACACTTAATTGCTGTACCAACAACCGGTATGCCTTTTAGAATGTCATTATCAAGGAGGATATCAATAAGGGCTTCTACATTTTCCAGTGTAGCCTCTATAATAGGACGATCTTTCATATTCAGATAAGCCAATCAGGAGTCACTCTGCAGGTTGCGATATAATCACTTCATTTACGTGAAATACTACCGTATTTTTTCAAAGGTGAGCTATCGTCAAGAGATAAAACTTAATGACATTTATGTGACAAGTATGATATCGGGTTTTTGTGATTTTAGATAATGAATAAGCCTTCAGAGTCACCACTGCTTAATGAAGTGCTTTGCTTGATACAACTTCGCCATATGAGTCGTGTCATAAAGAAAAAATTTCGATGTTACATTTTGAGCTTTATCTATTTCTTTCGGATGATGAATCTGGTGATCTCTGGCCACAAAAAATCCTCAACTTTCTAAAAAAGTTGAGGACACATCCCAAAACTACTATGAATTTAGTGGTTTTCTGGGGCCGGCATATCGAAGTGAATGCCCGCTTTTTTCCAAAGGGCGATCGCATAACGGAGCCGATCAACTGGGGCGATCAAACTCATCCGCACATAGCCTTCCCCACCAGCTCCAAAGGCACTACCTGGGGTAACAACAACTCCGGTGGTTCGCAATACATAGAGGGCAAAATCCGTGGAGTTCATGCTCGGCGGACAGGGAACCCAGAGATACATCGTCGCTTTAGACGGTTTAATATTCCAGCCAATTTCCCCGAGAGCTTCGATCAGCGCATCACGCCGTTCTCGGTAGCGTTCCTGGACCCCTTGGATATAACTGTCGGGCAAACCGAGGGCTGCTTCGGCGGCCTTCTGGATCGCTGAGAAAATGCCGTAGTCTAGATTGGTTTTGAGGGTGCGCAGACCCTGAATAATGTCCGCATTGCCGACGACGAAACCAACGCGCCAGCCGGCCATGTTGTAGGTTTTCGAGAGGGTATGAAATTCCACGCCGATTTCGTTGCCCCCAGGAATTTCGAGCAAACTGGTGGGCTTGTAACCATCAAAAGAAAGCTCGGCATAGCACAGGTCATGGACGAGCATCACCTGATATTTATGTGCCCATTCCACCACTTCCTCAAAGAAAGACCGAGGCGCTGTGGCGGTGGTAGGGTTGCTGGGGTAGTTGAAATAGAGAATTTTTGCCTTTTTTGCCACATCCTCTGGGATGGTGCTGAGGTCAATCACCCAATCCTGTTCTGGTTTGAGGATAATTTCGTGGATATTTGCGCCGGCGATGAGGGGGCCGCGAAAATGGGCCGGATAGGCAGGACTCGGCACCAGCACCGTATCTCCCGGATTGATGTAGGCGAGGGCGAGGTGGGCGAGACCTTCTTTCGAGCCGAGGAGCGGTAGGGCTTCACTGTCGGGATTCAGCTCAACTCCGTAGCGGCGGTTGTACCAAGTGGCGATCGCATTCCGAAAGCTGGCAGTCCCCTCAAAGGGCGGATAACCATGAAATTGGGCCGTCTCAAAGGCGGCGATCGCCGCATCAATGGCTTCTCTGGGGGCGAACCCGTCTGGATTCCCCATGCCCAAATCAATTAAATCGATGCCCTGTTCCCGCGCTCTGGCTTTGAGCTCATCTAACCGGGCGAACACATAGGGCGGTAAAGCACTGAGACGATCTGCTCTCGTAATCCAATCTACACTCATCGATGCCGGAAAAAAAAGGTAAAGATATAGCCTACCATCATCCCATCGATAGTCCCTTGGATGTATTTTTCCTTAAAGAATTGCCGCCGAATTCGCGTACCATAGGTCTGCTCACCCTCTGCTACCCACTGCTTTGAAACCCTCCCCCCGCTCTAGCTATTTCCATCTGCTGCCCTACCTCCAGTTCCAGCGGTTGACGATCGCCCAAGCCCTCCTCTGCACCATTGGCTTTACGATTTTTTGGCCAATCCTCGCCATTCTTGCCGGGGACATTGCCAATGACATTGGTGCGGGCAATATCCAAGGCATTTTGAAATTAGCCGGTCAAGGGGCCATTATCTTCCTGATTCGCGGTGCGGTGCAATATGGCCAAGACACCCTCATGGCCAAAGCAGCATTACATATTGCCCTGCGCCTGCGCACCGAAGTTTATCGCCACCTCCATCGCCTCAGTTTGAACTACTTTGAGGGGGCCAAAACGGGGGATTTGTCCTATCGCCTCACAGAAGATGTAGACCGGGTCGGGGAAGTCATTAACAAAATTTTCCAGCAGTTTGTCCCCAGCATTCTCCAGTTGATCGTCGTGCTGGGATATATGTTTTATGTCAACTGGCAGCTCACTCTAGCGGCATTAATTATCGGCCCCTTGATGGCAGTCTTGATCGGTTCTTTTGGGGAACGACTGCTAGATTTTTCCCGCCGGAGCCAGACCCGCACCTCTAATCTTTCGTCATTGCTCACCGAAGTATTTAACGGGATTCGTCTTGTTCAGGCCTTTGCCGCCGAAGAATATGAACTGCAACGCTTCACCGAAGAAGCCGAACAGAACCGCCGTGCCAAGTTTCGCACCGCCCAGATCAAAGCTCTGCAATTTGTGGTGGTGGGCTTCCTGGAGGCGATGGCGATCATCTTTCTCTTTTTCCTGGGGGGCTGGCAGATTGCCCAGGGGAATCTAACAGCGGCAGAGTTTGTCAGCTATGTGGCGGCGGTGGCCCTACTGATTGACCCCATTCAAATTACCACCAGTAATTTCAACGAATTTAAAGAAGGGGAAGCGTCCGTTGACCGGGTATTTGAACTGATGGCGGTGCAACCAACGGTTATTGAAGCCGTCGATGCTCAGATCTTGCCTGCCGTCACGGGGAAAGTGGACTATCAAAATGTTTCCTTTGCCTATAAAGCAGATAAACCCGTTCTTAAAAATATCAATCTAACGGTGCAACCGGGGGAAATGATTGCCCTGGTGGGTTCGTCGGGGGCGGGAAAAACAACCCTGGTGAATCTCTTGCCCCGTTTTTATAATCCGGTGGCGGGCAAAATCCTCATCGATGGTGTTGATACCAGTACCGTCACGCTCAAAAGTCTGCGCCAACAGATCGGCATTGTCCCCCAGGAAACGGTGCTGTTTTCCGGGACGATCGCCCAAAATATTGCCTTCGGTCAAACGGATATTGACTTTGAAGCGGTGGAGAAGGCGGCGAAAATTGCCAATGCCCACCAGTTCATCTCGGAATTTTCCCAGGGCTATCACACCTATGTGGGAGAGCGGGGGGTGAACCTGTCTGGGGGCCAACGGCAACGGTTGGCGATCGCCCGGGCGGTGTTGCTCAATCCGCGTATTTTGATCCTCGATGAAGCGACCTCCGCCCTCGATGCCGAATCCGAAGCCCTGGTGCAGGAAGCCTTGGAGCGGATTATGAAAGACCGCACCGTATTTGTGATTGCCCACCGTCTCGCCACCGTCCGCAGCAGCGATCGCATTCTGGTTTTGGATCAAGGGGAAATTATCGAATCCGGCAGCCATGAGGAGTTGATCGCCCTCCAGGGCCGCTATGCCCAATTCCACGCCCAGCAGTTTGCTTAAAACTTACCGCTGTTAGGTCAAATTGTGAAGGCGATTTTGCCAGTGGTGGAACCCTGCTCGATGAGTTGATGCGCTTTTTTAGCTTCGGCTAAAGGCAAGGTTTGACTGAGATGAATGTTGAGTTTTCCTTGTTCAAATAGTTCGCTACATTGTCGGAGAATCTCCGCCTGGTGCATTTGGGCTGCCACATCCCCAGTGAGCATAGGAGTGAGCATCAGCTCTAGGCTAATCCGGAGATTCTTTAACCTAGCTTGCTGAAAATTCCCAAGCTGAAAATCCGGTTCGAGGATCGTGACTAAATCCCCATAGGTTTTCACCGCTGGCACACTCTCCCAAAAGATCCGGCCACCGATGGTATCAAAGGCCACGTCCACGCCAACCCCCTCTGTCAGATTATGGATCGCTTCTGGGACATCTTGATCGCGGTAAAAAATCACCTCATCGGCACCGTACTGCCTTGCTAATTCTGCTTTGTCGGGGGTACTTACCGTGGTAAAAACCGTCGCGCCCCAGAGTTTGGCCAGTTGAATCGCTACGTGACCCACCCCGCCAGCGCCGCCATGGATCAGCACCGTTTGGCCGGCTTGCAACCGCGCGCGATCGCCCAATGCTTCCCAGGCCGTCAGGAGCACCAGGGGCGCTGCCGCCGCCGCTGCAAAGGATAAATTGTCTGGTTTTTTCGCAATAAAGCGGGCATCTACCACCGCATATTCGGCGTAATTGCCAGTGCCTGCTTTACCGAGGCCGCCATCGCAGAAATAGACCGCATCACCAACATGAAAAGTTTCGACGTCACTCCCGAGCGCCTCAATCACCCCGGCCCCATCACAACCGAGGATCGCCGGGAGAGGATCATCATAAAACGTGCCCCGACTGCGGACTTTTGTATCAATAGGATTGACCCCCGCCGCCTGGAGCTTTACCAAGACTTGGTGGGGGGTCGTGATCTGCGGTTGCGGCATCTCAATCAGTTGGAGAACGTCGGGCGTTCCCGCTGTGGCCATGGCGATCGCCTGCATGATTAATCTCTGAAACTGTGAATTACTATGGCTCTATTTTATTTATAAAGTCTTAGTCAAGGTAATTAGATCAAGTCGTAGCGGTGACAAAGCATCGCAAACCCAGATGCCATTAAGGTAATTGCCAGGGCGATCGCCGGATGTTGCCCTTGGCCCACCGCGAAGGATGTCGCCACCCCAGCCCCTAAACCAGCCACGAGACCCGCTTGGATATAGTCTTTTTTTGTATTGCCGTTATACATAAAAGTTAATACCTGGAATTGTGTAATTTGAGGGTTTTAAAAAGAAGTTTCCCAAGGGAATTTCGCCCTTCAAATTAACACCCGAACTTTCGACCACCAGCACCGACGCAATTAAGGTTTAGATTTAGCGACATTTCTTAATACGGGCAGCAATCCCTTAGAATATTTAGCCAGAATCACTTTTCAATCATCACGATCAACGCCCCTATGACCACCACCTATAAAGTTGAGATTAAACACCGTGGCAACACCTACACCATCGACGTTCCAGACGATCAAACGATCCTTGATGCTGCCCACGCCAACAATATCGATCTCCCCACTTCCTGCAGTGCTGGGGTTTGTACCACCTGTGCCGCATTGATCACCGAAGGGAGTGTCAGCCGAGAAGAGGGCATTGGTCTTTCGCCAGAACTGCAAGACGAAGGCTATGCGCTCCTTTGTGTCGCCTACCCCCGCTCCGATGTCAAGCTAGAATCAGATAAGGAAGAAATGGTCTACGATCGCCAGTTTGGTAAGAGTGCCTAAGTCCTTCGCTAATCGCAAGCAGTCCGGGGAAGTTTTCCCCATTTTTTTTAGCTGAGTTTTCCATGGTCACTGTGAAACCCTTGCTTCGCAAATATCCTAGAGATCCGCGTTCCCATTGGCGCCGTTGGCTGCGGTATTGGTATATCAAAGTGATTCGCCAGGAAGGGACCCCGGAGGCGATCGCCAGGGGCTGGGCCTGCGGAGTGTTTGCCGGGAGCTTCCCCCTCTTTGGCCTACAGACGATTATTGGTCTCCTGTTGGCCACAACTATCCAAGGCAATAAGCTCACTGCCGCAGCGGGCACTTGGGTGAGTAATCCCTTCACCTATGTACCGATTTTTTATTTCAACTTCCAAGTGGGAGAGGTTTTCCTCGGTCAGGCAACGGGTTTTGATGAAACCCAATTGGAGTCCTGGTCAGAACTCAGCGTCGCAGGGATCAACTTCATTAGCACCCTGTTCATCGGTTGTGCGGTGGTAGGATTCGCTTTGGCAGTGGGGGCATATTTTCTCTCCCTCTGGTTGATGTACCGTTGGCGATCACTCCGGGCTGCTCGCCAAGCCCAACGACAACAATCCCCCCAGCCCCCAAAGGAGCATTTTTGCAAAAAATAAAACCACGGGCTGACATAAATACAGCCGGTGATTGTTCATAACTTTTCTCCCCACTCTTGGCTTTTCAACTCCATGGCATTACTGAACTTCGCAAAACCCGGTTATTCCCTTGTGCTCGCCGCCTTTCGGGATAACCCAGAACAGGGTCACCGCCAGCTCATCAACACTTTGCACTGGCTAGAGCGATCACCCGATCTGCTCTGGAGTCGTTTGGCAAAAAAAGAAATGCAGGCAGAATTTTGTGTCACCGATCCGCGCTTGCACCAAACCCTCTGGGGCTTAGATTTCCCGAATCCGGTGGGCCTCTCGGCGGGCTGCGATAAGGATGCCATGGCAGCGGGGATGTGGTCGCGCTTTGGCTTTGGTTTTGCAGAAATGGGAGCAGTAACTCTCCATGCCCAGCCCGGTAACCCTTTACCCCGCCTATTTCGTTTACCCGCAGACCAGGCAGCCCTCAACCGTCTGGGGGCAAATAACCTAGGGGCAGCGGTGATGGCAAAAACCCTGGCGGAAAGTTGGCAAATTGAACCCCGTACCATCCCCATTGGCATTAATTTGTGCAAGTCAAAAGTTACCCCCCTAGAAGCGGCAGCAGCGGACTATCAGGGGAGTTTTGCGGCGCTGCAGGAGGTGGCAGATTATTTTGTGGTGAATGTCAGCTCGCCGAATACGCCGGGTTTGCGATCGCTCCAGGGGGGTGAACAGATTCAACCGATCCTCGAAGCGCTCCAGGAGGCCAATACCAAGCAGCAGCCAATTTTTATCAAAATTTCTCCGGATCTCGACTGGGAGGCGATCGCCAACCTCGTTAAAATCGCCCAAGACTATCAACTCTCTGGGATTATCGCCACCAACACCACCACCAAACGGGACGGGCTAAAAACAAAAGTGCTCGAAAAAACCGGTAATCCCGTCGCCGAGGAAGCTGGAGGTATCAGTGGAGCGCCTGTCCGCCAGCGATCAACTGAAGTCATTCGTTTCATCTATGAGCAAACCCAGGGAAGTTTGCCCATTATCGGCGTGGGGGGGATTTTTACCGCCGACCATGCCTGGGAAAAAATCACAGCAGGGGCAAGTTTACTGCAGCTTTACACCGGCTGGATCTACGAAGGCCCTTGGATTGTGCCGAATATCCTGCGGGGTTTACTGGCTAAATTAGAGGCCCATAACCTCAGTCATATTTCCGAGGCGATCGCCCTCGACTTCAAGGACTAATTTTCCAAATTTAACATCTGTCTGTGGCAAGATAGGAGTGATTTTTCAGGCATAGATTCTGATGTTTCGCCGCTCCCAACGCCGTCACCCTTTTAAAACCTATATTGTCGACCCCTTAACCAATGCCATTGCCCCCTGGTGGGGCATTGATTGGTGGCTGATGAGTGTCACCGTCGGCCTCACAATTTTGGCTGGTTTGGCCATTCGTAGCGCTCAACTCAACATCGGCTCTACCGATTGGTGGCAACATTGGGTCACGGGTGGTGTCGGCCTGGGTATTTGTTTGGCGATCGCCCGTGTACGCTTCCAAACACTGGTCCTGAGCCATTGGTTAATTTATGGTCTCAGTATTATTTCTCTGATTGCTGTTTTCTTTATCGGGGTCACCGCCAATGGTGCCCAAAGCTGGATTAACATTGCAGGCTTCCATGTACAGCCCTCAGAATTTGCCAAGGTCAGTCTTATCCTGTCCCTAGCGGCGACCCTCCACCAGGAAACTGCTGACCGTCTGCCTATGCTGTTCAAGGTTTTTGTCATCGCTGCCATTCCTGGCTGTCTTATCTTGCTGCAAGATTTGGGGACGTCCCTTGTCTTTGGGGCAATCACCTTGGGGATGCTCTACTGGGCTAACGCCAATTTTGGCTGGATTGTGCTGATCGTTTCCCCCATTGTCTCAGCAATTCTGTTTGGGGTTGCTTTTCCTGTGTGGGTCATCTGGTTCCTGCTGATGGGACTGACGGCTTGGCTCACTCTCCCCTACCGGTGGTTGAGTACTGTAGGGGTAATGCTGGGTAATGCGATCTCGGGGGTGGGGGCCGGAATTCTTTGGAATATGTTGCAGCCCTACCAAAAAAATCGCATCACCCTCTTTCTCAATCCTGAACAAGATGCCCTTGGGGGCGGCTATCACCTGATCCAATCGCGCATTGCCATTGGTTCGGGTCAACTTTGGGGCAGCGGCCTTTACAACGGCTCCCAAACCCAGTTGAACTATGTCCCAGAACAACACACGGATTTTATTTTTTCGGTCATTGGTGAAGAGCTCGGCTTTATCGGGGCGATCACTGTGGTGTTTTTATTTTGGTTGCTTTGTCTCCGGCTGATCCGAATCGCCTGTAAAACCGAAGATAATTTTGGGTCGCTCATCGCCGTTGGTGTCCTGTCCATGGTTTTATTTCAAGTGCTGGTCAATGTGGGGATGACGATTGGTATTGCGCCCATTACCGGGATTCCTCTGCCGTGGCTCAGCTATGGCCGCTCATCCCTCCTGACAAACTTTATTGCAATTGGCCTGGTGCAATCGGTCGCTAATCGCACCCGTTAGAGGGTGGCAAAGGTTTCTAATACCGCTTCGAGGGCGATCGCCGCGTGGGTGTAATGGGTCCCCCCCTGGCAGAAAACCAGATAGGGCTCCCGTAGTGGCCCATCCGCGGATAGTTCCGAAGTGCTGCCATCGATAAAAGTCCCCCCGGCCATCACCAGTTCACTTTCATAGCCGGGCATTGGGGCCGGCACAGGGTCGAGGTAAGAGCCAATGGGAGAGAATTTTTGCCAAGCCCGACAGAAGGCTTGCAATTTTTCGGGAGAGCCGAGCTTAATCGCCTGGATCACATCCTGCCGCCTTTCTAAAGGTTTGGGCTGCACCTCATAGCCCAGTTCTGCAAATACTGTCGCCACCAGATGGGTACACTTCATCGCCTCTGCCACCATCTGGGGGGCCAGGAATAAACCTTGATAGAGCAAGCGGTTTTGGTCATAGGTGGGGCCACCATGGCTACCAATGCCCGGAGCAGTGAGGCGACAGGCAGCCTGTTCGACGAGCTCGGCTTTTCCTGCCAGATAGCCGCCCCCGGTGACAATGGTGCCACCGGGATTTTTGATCAACGAGCCCGCCATCAAATCGGCGCCGACGGCTGTGGGTTCTTGGGTTTCGATAAATTCGCCATAGCAGTTGTCCACAAAACAGATGGTGTTGGGATTTTGGGCTTTGACGATGTCAACAATGCGTTGAATGTCTGCTGTAGAAAGGCTTTTGCGCCAGGAATAACCGCAGGAACGCTGGATCAGCGCTAAACGGGTTTCAGGACGGATTGCGGCTTTGAGGGCGTCCCAGTCAATTTCCCCGGTGGGTGTTAACTCCAGTTGCCGATAGCGCACCCCAAATTCGGCGAGGGAACCTTGACCCGCTTCCCGTAAACCAATGACTTCTTCGAGGGTGTCGTAGGGGGCTCCGGCCACCGCTAACATTTCATCCCCAGGGCGCAATACCCCATACAAGGCGGCGGCGATCGCATGGGTTCCTGAAACAAATTGCACCCGTACCAGGGCGGCCTCTGCCCCCATCACCTCGGCGTAAACCTGGTCGAGGGTATCTCGCCCTAAATCCCCGTGGCCATAGCCGCTGACACTACTGAAATGGTGAACGCCGACCCGATATTTCTGAAATGCCCCCAGTACCTTGCGGAGATTTTCTTGGGTTTGCTGGTCGATTTCTTGGAATGTGGGAGCAAGGGAGGCGATCGCCTGGCGGACAATTTCAGCGGCATTCATAGCGAAAATGAGCAGAAAAAAATAGAGCGAGCCGATCATAGCAAGCCATGGAACCACCGCCCATATCATGGACGTACCTGACAATTCCACGCTAAAATTCAGCAAATCTCGATTAACTTTGTAAATAAATGTTAAATTTGATTTAATTCAACGAAAGAAACCCCTGCTTGCATCTAAAAGCAAAGCCCAGAAAACAATTCAACGCTATTAAAGCCTAAAATTCGGAATTTCTAAGATTTTTGCCCTAACTTTTAAAACCTTTTCCTGGCGATAAGTCTCCCCCTCCAGAGTTCATCTGTTTTCCCTTTGCTGCGCCGTACTTGTGTTTATGATGTAGGGCAGTGGAAAAAAAATACGGAACCTCCGCATACCATGTCCCACAGTACTATTTCCAGAAAGGATATTTCATGACTGCTGCCACTTCCCAAAAACTCCCCCTAGATTGGACAACCATTATCTATTTCAGTCTGATCCACATCGTCGCCCTGCTCGCATTCCTGCCCGGTAACTTTAGTTGGCAGGCCGTTGGGGTTTTCCTCCTCTTCCACTGGATTACCGGCGGTATTGGCATTACCCTCGGCTTCCACCGCTTGGTTTCCCACCGCAGCTTTGAAGTACCAAAGTGGCTTGAGTATTTCTTGATCTTCTGCGGTACCCTCGCCTGCCAAGGGGGGCCGATCGACTGGATTGGGCTACACCGAATTCACCACAAATATTCGGATAACACCCCTGATCCCCATGATTCCAATAAGGGTTTTTGGTGGAGTCACATCGGTTGGATGCTTTTTGAAATCCCGGCGCGAAAGGATATTGACCGCTACATCAAAGACATTAAGGATGATCCCTTCTACCAGTTTTGCCAGAAGTACATGGTACTCATTCAGGTAGCTTTGGGTCTGGCCCTCTATGGCTGGGGTGAGGCTTGGGTCGGTAACGGCTGGTCTTTTGTAATTTGGGGAATTTTTCTCCGCTTGGCAGTAGTTTTTCACTGCACTTGGTTCGTCAACAGTGCCACCCACAAGTTTGGCTACAAAAGCCATGAATCCGACGACCACTCAAAAAATTGCTGGTGGGTTGCCCTCGTCACCTATGGTGAAGGCTGGCACAATAATCACCATGCCTATCAATACTCCGCCCGCCACGGCCTGAATTGGTGGGAAATTGATATGACCTGGATGACCATCCGTTTTCTACAGTTACTCGGTTTTGCAAAGAATATCCGTCTTGCCCCTACGAAGTAGCACAGTCGCAGAATAAAACCTTGGAAAATCATTGTCTAGATGCCCTTTTAAAAACTGGGCATCTTTTTTTATCCCTTTCCATGCCTTAGGAGGAAGTTGTCAGGAGAATTTCTGAGTAATGGATGGGCCTTGGTCGCTAGGCTCGTTTTCTAGGTAGGGTAATCCGCATCTGGTGATGACGGCGATCGCCTACAAGCATACGCCCCATTTCCGGCAAAATGGAGAGCAACTCTACATAAAATTTTTAAACATAAGATCTATGACAGTCCTCGAAAAAGGAAATATTACAATTCATACTGAGAATATCTTCCCAATTATCAAAAAATCGCTCTACACAGACCATGAGATTTTTTTGCGGGAATTAATTTCTAATGCAGTTGATGCCATTAGCAAACGAAAAATGGCAAAAATGGCAGGTGAAAGCAGTATTGATGTGCCAGACGGTGAAATCATTATTGATGTCAATAAGGAGAAAAAACAACTCTCGATTACCGATAACGGTATTGGGATGACCCTCGAAGAGATCAAAAAATATATTAACCAAGTCGCTTTTTCGAGTGCCGAAGAATTTATCCAAAAATATGGCAAAGATGCCAATGATCTAATCGGACACTTTGGCCTTGGTTTCTACTCTGCCTTCATGGTTGCTACCCACGTGGAAATTGATACTTTGTCCTGTAAAGATGGCGCAGAGGCGATCCACTGGAGTTGTGATGGCTCCCCAGAATTTGAAGTAGCTGCCAGTGATAAAAAAACCATTGGTACGACGATTACCCTCACCATAATGGATGAGGAAATTGAGTATCTCGAACCCCAGCGCATTCGTCAGTTGGTGAAAACCTATTCTGATTTCATGCCTGTGGCGATCCGGTTTGAAGGGGAACAAATCAACAAACAACGCGCCATTTGGAAAGAATCTCCCCAAAATTTAACCGACGAAGATTACCTCGAATTCTATCGTTATCTCTACCCCTTTCAAGAAGATCCTTTACTCTGGGTTCACCTCAATACCGACTATCCTTTCCTGTTAAATGGCATCCTCTATTTCCCCAAATTGCGCCCTGACATTGACGTAACCAAAGGACAAATTAAACTGTTCTGTAATCAAGTCTTTGTGAGCGATCATTGTGAGGAAGTGATCCCCGAATTCCTGATGCCATTGCGTGGGGTTATCGACAGCACAGATATTCCCCTGAACGTGTCCCGTAGTGCGCTTACAAACCACAGAACTGTGCGCCGCATTTCCGATTACATCGCGAAGAAAGTGGGCGATCGCCTGAAATCTCTTTACGACGAAAACTACAGCGATTATGTCAAGAGTTGGGAAGATGTTGGCACATTTGTGAAATATGGCAGCATCCGCGACGAGAAATTCAAAAAACAAGTTGAAGATATTCTCATCTATCGCACCACCTACAAACCCGAAGCCCAGCCCGAAACTCCCGAAGTTCAAGTGCAGAGTAATGATGGTGACATTTGGGAAGATGTCAATAAAGAGGCGAAAAAAGCCACTTCCAACGAACCATTTACCACTCTCAAAGATTATCTTGAGCGCAATCAAGAAAAGCATGAAAATCGCGTTTTCTATTGCACCGATGCCAGTACCCAATCTACTTACATCGAACTATATAAAGCGCAAGGATTAGAGGTTCTATATTTAGATTCCTTTATCGATACAAACTACTTTATTCCTTTCCTTGAACGGGAACACAATGATGTCAAATTCTGCCGTGTAGATTCAGAATTAGACCAGAGCTTAGTAGAAGATGACAAGGCGAGTGAGATCATCGATCCAACCACAAATAAAACCCGTGCTGAGGTGATTAAAGATATCTTTGAAAAGGCGATTAATAAGCCGAAAGTCAATATCAAAACCCAGTCGATCAAATCTGGTGAAACCCAAGCAACTCCTCCCGCCATGGTGTTATTACCAGAAGCGATGCGTCGTCTCCAGGAAATGACGGCAATGATGCAACAAACCACCATGCAGTTCCCTGAAGATCATGTGTTGATGATTAATATGTCTCATCCTTTGATCGAAAATATTTATCAGCTCAGTCAGGGTTCAATTATCCAAGTTGATGGTCAATCTTCTAACCAAGAAACCATTGATATGATGTGTCAACATGTTTATGATTTGGCACTGATGGCACAAAAAGCCTTTGATGCAGATGGGATGAAAGCTTTTGTGGAACGGTCGAACCAAGTTTTGACTCGTTTGACCCAGAAGTAAAAAGTTGAAGAAATAGCGGTTAAATAACAACTTAATTTCATTCACTGATTAAGATCCTTCTCATGTAGAGGGATCTTTTTTATGTTGAAAATAATTCATCGTCAATGCTCAAGATTGCTCGTGCTCACTGTATGTCTTGGGATGATTTTGTGGAGTAGTTTGGCGATCGCCCCCAGTTTTGCTGATATTCGTCAACAGGCAGAAACTGCCGGACAAATCCTTTTACAATCCCGCCAATCTATCCGCGATCGCCATGATCAAACTTGGCAAGTGGTGTTATTTAAACGAGTGAAAGATGGTGTCGTTGATGAAGTAGATTTACGTCTTGTGGGTTATCCTGGCCAAACAGAATTTATCCATCCTGCGCCCTTAACCATTGTCTTAAATACCGAGGCAGATTTACTGGCAGCGGATCAATTTGTCACCGAAGCCCCCGCCCCCAATGTCGGTCAATTTGATCTCAAGGAAATTTTACCGAAACTGCCAATGGATCGAAAAATTCAACTGATTCTGCCCGTTAAAGATCCCGTGACTTTGACCATTCCTGTGGCCGTTCTCCTAGAGTGGAAATTGCTGATGTAAAACTGAGGCAAAATTGCAGCGTTGCGCTATGCTCAATAGCTGTCCCCTCTGATTGAAGTTTCACTATGGCTCGCCTCTCGAAGGAATTGCACCGTTATTTTTTTGAAGAAGACCGTGGTGAAACGGTGAGTTTAGCCCAAGTGATGGCGATCACCGAAGAAAAAGTATTTGGCATTGTGCTGGCGATTTTATCCTTTCCTTCCGCCCTGCCCATCCCCGCCCCTGGTTATTCGACCCCCTTTGGTATTCTTATTTTTTTGATTGCTATCCAGTTAATTATTGGGCGGACACAATTATGGTTGCCCCTGTCATGGCAAAAAAAGACCGTTAAAACAACTATGGCCCAAGGGGTTTTAGAAAAAGGGCTACCTTGGCTGAAAAAAATGGAGGCGATCGCCCACCCACGGCTTCCCTTCGTCTGCCAAAGCCGCACCGGACGGATGATCATGGGAATCACCATGGCCCTGATGGCCACCTCGATGATGATTCCGATCCCTGGGACGAATACCCTACCCGCCATGGGCATCTTTATTACCGCCTTTGGTTTGCAAGAAGACGACGGTTTAATTAGTGCCGCTGGTGTGATTTTTTCTTGGGCGATCGCCATCCTGATGGTGTCCGTCATTTACGTATTCTTTAACGGCGGCTTGAGCTTCCTCGATATCATCAAAGATTGGATCAGGGTACGATTAGGAAGCTAGTCTTTCTGAAAGTTTGTTTCCCATGTCCCAGTTTCCGTCCCTAGAAGCCGCCCTCAAACACTTCTTCGGATATGACAATTTCCGCCATGGTCAAAAAAACGTCATCGAAGCAGCTCTCCAGAACCGCGATATCCTCGCCCTGATGCCCACCGGGGCCGGAAAATCTCTGTGTTTCCAGTTGCCAGCCCTCCTCAAACCTGGGCTAACCGTCGTTATTTCTCCCCTGATCGCCCTGATGCAAGATCAAGTGGATGCCCTCACAGACAACGGCATTGGCGCAACTTTTCTGAACAGCACCCTAAATCTTGACCAAGCGCGATCGCGGATCCAGTCCATTTTTAATGGCAAGATCAAGCTGCTCTATATTGCTCCCGAACGGCTCTTTAACGAAGGATTTCAGCACTTTCTTTTAGATGTGTATCAGTCTATCGGTTTAGCCGGATTCGTTGTTGATGAAGCCCACTGCGTTTCTGAATGGGGCCATGATTTTCGTCCAGAATATCGCCAACTGACTCATATCCGGCGACGCTATCCCCAGACCCCTTGCCATGCCTTCACCGCCACTGCAACACAACGGGTCCGCCAAGATATTATTGACCAACTTGCTCTCCAAAACCCCAGTTTTCATTGCACCAGCTTTAATCGTCCGAACCTCTACTATGAAGTCGTATCCAAGGGCAGCAAAAGCTACACTCAACTTTTAACCTATGTCCGCAAACGGCGCGGGCAAGCGGGCATTATTTACTGTTCTAGTCGCAAAAAAGTAGATGAATTGGCCGATCGCCTCCAACAAGACGGAATCAAAGCTCTGCCCTACCATGCGGGTCTAGCAGACGGCTTACGGGCCGATCACCAAGAGCAATTTATCCGGGACGATGTGCCCCTGATGGTGGCGACGATCGCCTTTGGAATGGGAATTAATAAACCCGATGTACGCTTTGTGGTGCATTACGATTTGCCGACAAATTTAGAACGCTATTACCAAGAATCGGGCCGGGCCGGACGGGATGGGGAGCCAGCCCACTGCACTTTGTTTTATAGCGCCGGGGACATCAAAAAGGCGGAATATTTCATCGAACTAAAAGAAGACGAGCAGGACAAAAGAATCGCTTACCAGCAACTACAAAAAATGATCGACTATGCCGAGGGGAGTGAATGTCGGCGGACGATCCAACTGAGCTATTTTGGGGAGCAATTTCTGGGGAACTGTGCAGGTTGTGACAATTGCCAAAATCCTCGCCCCCTAGAAGATTGGACCATCGAGGCCCAAAAGTTTTTGTCCTGTGTGGCCCGCTGCCGAGAACGGTATGGCATGGCCTACATTATCGATGTCCTCAAGGGTTCAAAGCGAGACAAGATTCTTCAGAATAAACATCATGAGCTTTCTACCTACGGCATTGGCCGCGATCGCACTAAAGACGAGTGGAAAAATCTCGGGCGATCGCTCTTGCACCAGGGACTAATGCTAGAAAGCAGTGATGGCTATCGCATTTTAAAACTCAATGACCTCAGTTGGGAAATTCTCAAAAAACAGCGCCAGGTGAATATCCCCATAGAACGACGACAGACAGCGGCCGAAATCCTGGGCATGGGTGACAATCATCTCGATGCGGAAATTCTGTTTGGGGAACTGCGCCAACTGCGGAAGCAATTGGCCGATGCCAACTGGATTGCCCCTTACATGGTTTTTTCTGATGCGACCCTCCGGCAAATGGCGACCCGGCGGCCGCGCACCCAGGCGGATTTTTCTCTCATTTCTGGGGTGACGAGCGCTAAATATCAACGTTATGGCGAGCCCTTCTTGGCGGCGATTCAAGAATTTTGTGCCACCCAAGCTCCACCGAAACCCCAGGTGAATGGCACCCAGTTAATTACATTCCAACTCTATCAACAGGGTCTTTCGGTGATAGAAATCGCCAAACAGCGGAATCTCACGGCAGGCACCATCAATGAGCACCTGGCAACCCTATTGCAGAGTGGGGAAGCCATTGACCTCGATCGCTTAGTAAAACCCGAGGCCCAAGCGGAAATCGAACAGGCGATTGCCACCCTGGGGCCAGTGTCCTTAAGCCAACTGCGGGAACATCTCCAGGAAAAATATAGCTACGATGCGATAAAACTGGTGCGGGCCAAATTGATTCAACAATCTGCATAGCAATTTGGGGCTTTTACTGGAGCTTGAAAAAATTTTCCAGATCGCTCAGTAGTTTTGGTGGAAAGCGGCGCACCGTCTTTAACCAGTCTAAATCTCGGTAGCGCTCATCTAACCCGGCGGCAGAAACCCAGTTACTTTCGGCCTCCCCAAATTGGTGCTGACCCCAGAGCATTGCCGTGAGCGCCACCCGGGCATCGGCAAATAGCGGATATTTCCGCACTACGGCTTTCATTCGGTCGAGGGCAGCCTGCTCTTCCCCCACTTGATAAAGGGCGAGGGCATAACTTTCGGCGGCCCAAGCAAAACGGGGATCCAGTGCCGTCGCCTGTTGGTAATCCTGCCGCGCCTGCTCCCAATTTCCTAAACTGCCATAGGCATTGCCGCGATTGTGGTAGGCGATCGCCTCTTTGGGATCCAGTTCGATCGCCTTGTCATAGTCGGCGATCGCGTCAGTAAGCCGTTGCAGCTGTTCGAGGATCGCGCCGCGATTAAAGTAGGGATCCACCTGGTCCGGGGCCAGGCGAATCGCTTCATTCAGGTCTGCCAGGGCCGCTTCAAATTGGTTTAAACCGGCTCTGGTATTCCCCCGATTGCTCCAGAGGGCCGGATTTTCAGGGAAGGTTTCGATTAAATCAGACCAAATTTTTTCCGCCGTAAATAAATCCCCCTTTTTCGCTGCTTGGATCGCGGTTTGAGTCAGGCGATCGCCCTCCGAAATTTGGGCATTGGTCAGGGCAAAACTGGGGCAGCAGAGATTTAGCCAAAGGCAGAGGCTGCAAAAGATTATCAAAATGGAGCGCATGGGCCAGGATCAAAGACATTATGGAACGTACTATAGCGCGTCTCTACCAGGTGACTTTTCCGGCCAGGTCGGCGGCTTTTTTTTCGCCAATACCCGACACTCGTTGTAAATCTGCCAGGCTGCGGTGGGGGCGTGTGTCGATAATTCCCTGGGCGAGGCTGGGGCCAATGCCGGGTAAGGTTGCCAGTTCTGCGGCCGTGGCCGTATTCACATTCACAGGGCCACTGGTGGCCGCGGGAGTGCAATCGGCAGCCATCGGTTGTTGTTTACTGGCGATAAAAGGTGGAATCCCCAGGTAGGCATCTGCATAAAGCCGCTCAAATTCTGTTGTGAATTGTTGGGCGATCGCCCCATTGCGAATAATTAAGAGGGCCTCATCGTTTTGGGTATTGGCCGCCTGGGACCAGTTGTGGGAACCAGTAATCACCGTATGGTCGTCCACAATGCCAAACTTGTGGTGCAGTTTATCGCCCCGGGCGAGTCGCGGCGTTCCCACGGTATCAATGGGATTAGCCCAGGGCCGATTGAAGGGATCGCATTGGGTCTTGATATTCACTCCCAGCAAATCTAGACCATCGCTATAGTCTCGGAAAGCAAATCCTGGATCGATTAAAACCCTGACTAGGGTCCCTGCCTGGGACTCCGTTTCAAGAATATTGGCGAGATTTTGCTCAGAAAAAACGAAGAGAGCCAGACTAATAGAGTCCTGGGCTTGGGCGAGGGTCGCGCCGATTAAACCATTGGTGGTATTTTCCCAGGGTTGAGAGCGGGAAAAGGGCGAAAACTGTAGGGTGACGCGGCTGTTGCCGACAGTAAAGTGTTGGGGCGGTTCCTGGGTTTTTTGGAGGCCAAATTTTCGGCCTGTCCACATCTCTTCAAATTCTGCGGTAAACGCCTGGGCGATCGCCTGGTCTTCTATTTCTAAAATATGGTTGGCATTACCCAGGGTTTCTAGGTTAGCAAAGTCACCATGAATATCGCTGAGAGTCCAATTCGCCGAGCCAGTGATCACCCTGACGCCGTCAATCACCATAAACTTGTGGTGCATGAGGCCGCTCCCCTTGGACCCATCGGCGGTATCGTCCAAGATTGGTACACCGGCTGTTTCTAAAATGGCGATCGCGTCATGTTTCGCAACCTCATCAGGATCCAAAAAACCATCATTATTGTCGTCGGCGAGGGCAACAAATTCCTGATACTTTCCCTGCTCCCGGTCATCGAGCTCAATAATTTCCTGGGTTTCAAAATCTCGCCAAGGGCGACGGTAATTATTCTCCAGGATCACCCGAATTTTTACCCCAGTGGCAGCTTGTTCCGCCAGGGCGATCGCCACCAATGGTAAATTCAACTCCTGTACCGCAATATCAATGGTCTGTTGAGCGCTATAGATACCAGCGATAATCACCGCTTCCAAATTATCCCCTGGTCTTTTAACCTCCCGATAAGGCTCCTGGTAAGTAATCCGCCTCCCTTGACGATGATTGAAATACACCTGGATATGTTCATCCTGAAGAGATTGGCTTTGTCCCCCCTGGCAACCGACTAAAAAGCCAGTAACCAGGCTCCAAAACACAAAAACATTACGGCGTCGCTGCGGGAAAATCATGGATTATGCCCATGGGAGAAAAGCGCAAAAAACAGTAACAGGACTCAAAATCTAGTATTCATAAGGATTTCGCGGCGTTGGAATCGGTTCAATGGTATTGGCATGAATCACCAATTGCCGTTGGGGTTGACTGGAGCTGTTCGTATTCGCATCCTCAAGGTTGAGTTCGAGGGTTTCCGTGGCCATTTTACCATCCACTTCTACCCAAGAATCCGGCGGAAAGTCTTCCCTGTTACCTTCGAGACGGACTGGCAAACCCACCGGATAGGCATCCACCGCACAACAAGTCAAAACAAAACGCGATACCATCATGTAGTTTTCTGGAAGTTGGGGTAGATGGGTGACAAACCCCTGGATTTGTACCGGATCACCTGTGTAGGCATCGGGTTCTGGATAAACGTTTAGGAGACGAATCCAATCTAATAGGGTGCGTTCTTCCGGCGGAGAATTGGCGCGAAAACTTTCCGGTTGACTCCGGGTGAGGGGTAATTCTTCGGTTAAACCCCGCTGGATCGCCGTTTGGCTCGCGAGAACGGTGGGGGGAATCAAAAATCCGGCGATCGCCACCAGGATCAATAAAATGCTGCCGACATTTTTGGGTAATAGCGTAATATGCTGTACCGACTCCCCGCCACTGACCTGGGGTTTGACCGCCTGAATCAATTTCCCGACACCCAGAAGGCAGAGAATAATCCCCGCCACCACCGACAACGCAAAGTAGTTCGGATGAATCAGCAGAGCCAATTGACCCGTCAAGGCGTACTTCAGGAGTAATGTTCCCCAGAGCAAAAGGGCCAAAATATCAAACCAAGGGGCCAGGCCCGCCGCTTTTAGCGCAGAAAGATTAACCATTACGTTTTTGGAAAAAAGCCTCAAAAATAAACACTTCAGTCACCGCCTATCCCTCTGTTTCCTCCCCATCAAAACAGTTGGGTTGATTCTTCTTCATCGAGGGGGGGAAGATCATCATCTTCAAGCATTGCCGGGTCAATCAAGGTGATATCAAAGGGATCTTCTTCCCCTGGATTGGTCGGAGGATAGGATTTGGGACGACGCGATCGCCGTTCATAGCGACCAAAGACCTGGGGGCCGAAGGTGACGACATCCCCATCCTGGAGTGTGACACCACTCACTTTGTTCCCATTGACCAGAATCCCATTCGCACTTGCTTTCTCGATCCCATCCCCATCCACAATGCGATAGCAAATACTACTATCCCGTTCCACAGCCTGGACTAACGTCGCATGAAGTCGCGAAACGAACTGAGACTGGAGATGAATGCCGCAGCTACTGTGCCGTCCAATCGAATAGTAGTGCTCCGTCAAGATGTATTCCCGTTGCCCAGCATCATCTTGAACCAGGAACACATGTTTAGGTTGATTGGTTGTGCTAGAAGAAGCAACGCTCATAGGTTCCAAAGCAAAAGGAAATAATCAGGGACAGGATTAAACCAAAATAGACTGGCTAGATCGTCATGTGCAACAGCATTGCTGTCCAAGGCAACGAGGTCTTGGCCTGAAACTGTTTTATCTTATCGAAGCCCGGCTTGCTTTGGGGGGAATCAATAAAAATTTCCTGATTGAGGAGTCAGCACTCGCTGGGCCATAACCTGGACGACTTATCTACTGCCGGTGAAATCAAATTTCCGTCGCAGAGTCCTGAGAAGCGTTACCGTTTTGAGATCTCTAACCAAAACGACCACTGACATATTCTTGTGTTGCCTGCTCCTGGGGATTCTGAAAAATCACTTCAGTGCGGTCATATTCCCCAAGATAGCCTTGGCGAGTGCCGTTCTCCTTCGTTCTGACATTAAAAAATGCCGTCATGTCTGCCACCCGAGAGGCCTGCTGCATGTTGTGGGTAACGATGACGATGGTGTATTGCGCCTTGAGCTGGTGGATGAGTTCTTCAATTTTGAGGGTCGAAATCGGGTCGAGGGCAGAGCAAGGTTCATCCATGAGGATGACCTCTGGTTGGACGGCGATCGCCCGGGCAATACAAAGCCGTTGCTGTTGCCCCCCAGACAAAGCCAAACCACTTTGGCGTAGTTTATCCTTTACCTCATCCCAAAGGGCAGCCTGACGCAAAGACTTTTCGACAAGCTCATCCATATCGCCTTGGTAGCCATTAATCCGAGCACCATAGGCGATATTGTCATAGATCGATTTTGGGAAGGGATTTGGTTTCTGAAAAACCATCCCAATCCGCCGTCGTACTTCCACAGGGTCTACGGTAGCGCCATAGAGACTATTCCCGTGGTATGCGATGTCCCCATCAATACGGAAGGAGGGGATTAGATCGTTGAGGCGATTGTAACAACGGAGAAGAGTACTTTTGCCGCACCCAGAAGGGCCAATAAATGCTGTGACTTGATTGGTGGGAATATTGAGATAAACGCCTTTGATTGCAAGGAAGTTGCCGTAATAAACACTGACATTTTCGGTTTGCAGCACATAGTCTGTCGCGCTGGGACTATCAACTAAATCAATCATGGGGACAACAGCTTACTGGGGCCGAATGCAAAGGTTTGAGGGAAATAGCTTAAAAAAACTTGCCGAATAATTAAATTTCAGGCTGATGGAAGGGCTCATGTTATTCCAAAGAGCTTGCTTGAAGGCGAGGCTTGCCAGTCTCAATAAGCTCAATTTATTAACCGGAGTATCAGAAAAAACAAAACTTTCGGCTCCAGTATATTATCAGCCCTAAGGCATCTTGACTTTAAGAACAGGTAAACCTTTTTGGGACTTGTTTCAAGGGCTTTTTCTGGACATCCTACTCGGCTGGAGGCGCCGTATTAAAACTAGGTAATTGTAAGTCTAGGGGTTCTGGATCATCGCCTCTAACCTCTTGGAGCGGATTGATGTAGAAAATGACCTGGAACTCACGGTTATTTTCCCGGCGTAAAAATTCTTCGACGAGCAATACTTGACCTGGGGTAATTGCTTTGGTGGCATCGAGATGAACAGAAACCGTTGCAGGGATAGTGTTCCAGTCTACTCGCACCCTCACATTGCTGACATTTTGACCGACGGTAATTGTCCGTGTCGTTAACTGGCTAATGATGTCACGGCGGAGGCGCAATTGGGTCACCAAGTCGACGAATCTGGCGCCGAGGGGAACCAGTAGCATCAGAGTGAGAATGCTGGTCCAGCCAAGGGTTTGGTTAATTTCTGCATAGCCAGCCAAGATATAGATCAACATACAGGCGAGGGTGATGCCCATAAGATTGGTGAGGTAAAGCAAAAATGCTCCCCGGGAGTAGTCCATAAACCCCTGGGAAAAGGATAAGCCCACAACACAGAGGGGCGGCATCAAGGCGACGGCGATCGCCGTCCCTGCCACGGCATCACTCACTTCCTTGCGAATCTTTGCAAAACCACTCACTGCCCCCGCCGATAGGGCAATGCCCATATCCACCAAATTCGGTTGAGTCCGGGCGATTAGTTCTGACCCAAAGTCTGGGATCCCCACAATGACGCCGATAAACCATGATAGGGCCAGGGAAATAACAGTTGCACCGGTGATCGAATAGAGCGATCGCCAAAAAAGCACTAATTCTCCCTCCAGGGCAGCGAAGGCCAAACCCCGCAAAGGCAGCATCAAGGGGGCAACGATCATCGCACCGATAATCACAGCCGTACTGTTACTGATCAGGCCGAAGGTGGCGATTAAGCAAGAGCAGATGGTTAACACAATGAAGTTGAGACGCCAGCTTGCCTCCAGTAACAATTCACGGTGTAACCGCCGCGTTTTTTTGTTGGCCGCTGGCTGGGGGATAAACCACTGGATAACCTTTACAAGGGCTAACCACCATTCCATAATTACCCCGGTAGCCTGGGGGTTGCGATACCAGCGTCGTCGATATAGGACCATGGTGGATTTTGCTCCTGGATCTTTCTTTTATGACCCTCGATTGTAGGGGCTAAAACTTCGTCCGGGCCGATTTCTTGATCGATTCCCCCAGGAAACACCGAAGGATTTTAACCAAGGACTTACTTTTTGGAAGGGAAGATTTTATAATGGGGGTTCTGTAAAAATTTATAGTTAATCCCATGGCAGTTCCCAAGAAGAAAACCTCGAAGGCAAAGCGCGACCAACGCCGGGCCAACTGGAAGCGGAAGGCAACCCTCGAAGCGAAAAAAGCCCTCTCCCTCGGCAAGTCTGTATTGACCGGTCGTTCTAGCTTTGTCTATCCCTCTCCCGAAGACGACGAAGAATAAACCAGTGTTTTCTGACGTCAACGCATTCTAAATTTTTATTCGAAATCAGTATAGTTGTTCATAAAGGGGTGGAAAATTTTCCACCTTTTTTTGTGGAAATTGACTGCTAAATCCGTGGCGATCGCTAGGAATATAAGGGGCTCTCCCTTCCCAATCTCCTGGAAAATAGCGGTAGACTATGTAGCAGTCAAAATATAGCCTATCCTGCGAGCTTGACCGTTTATGACCGCTAAAACTGCCATTTCTGCCCCCCAGTATGATGTGATTGTCATTGGTTCCGGAATCGGGGGACTGGTGACAGCGACCCAACTGGCGGCAAAGGGGATCAAAGTTCTGGTGCTCGAACGCTACATTATCCCTGGTGGCAGTGCGGGTTATTTTGAACGCGAGGGCTATCGCTTTGACGTGGGCGCTTCGATGATTTTTGGTTTTGGCGATCGCGGCACAACTAACCTGCTAACCCGCGCTCTGGCTGCGGTGGATATGTCGATCAAAACCATTCCCGATCCGGTCCAGATTAGCTATCACTTACCGAACGAACTCAACATCGACGTTCACCGTGACTACGAAAAATTTCTCACAGAGCTTACCGCCCGCTTCCCCCATGAAGCTAAGGGGATTCGCAAATTTTATGATGAATGTTGGAAAGTTTTTAACTGCCTCAACAGCATCGAATTGCTTTCCCTCGAAGAAATCCGCTATCTACTGCGTGTCTTTGCCCAAAAGCCCTTTGCCTGTTTGGGTCTGCTGAAATATCTCCCGAAAAATGTCGGTGATTTAGCCCGCCAGTACATTCAAGACCCCGAATTACTCAAATTCATCGATATGGAATGCTATTGCTGGTCGGTGGTGCCAGCCCAGCTCACCCCGATGATCAATGCCGGGATGGTCTTTAGCGATCGCCACTATGGCGGCATCAATTACCCAGAAGGGGGCGTTGGCCAAATTGCCGTCAAATTAGTCGAAGGGCTAGAAAAACACGGCGGCAAAATTCAATATGGCGCCAATGTGCACAAAATTCTGACCGAAAATGGCCGTGCTGTGGGGGTGCAGCTAGCCAACGGCAGCGAGTACCGTGCCCAAAAAATCGTCTCCAATGC
Organism: Picosynechococcus sp. NKBG15041c; assembly: GCF_055380235.1. Taxonomy (NCBI): domain Bacteria; kingdom Bacillati; phylum Cyanobacteriota; class Cyanophyceae; order Chroococcales; family Geminocystaceae; genus Picosynechococcus; species Picosynechococcus sp. NKBG15041c. The sequence goes on along the minus strand of NZ_AP040363.1, from coordinate 1,789,291 downwards.
TACCCGCTGGGATACCTTCGAGAAACTCTTACCCAGTGAACAAAAGCCCTCTTTTGAAACCCGATGGGCCGAAAATTACCAAGAATCTCCCAGCTTTTTGAGCCTCCATTTAGGCGTCAAGGCCGAGGTACTGCCCCCTGGCACCGAATGCCACCACATCATCCTCGAAGATTGGGCGAATATGGAAGCAGAACAAGGCACAATTTTTGTCTCAATTCCAACCCTCCTCGATGCGAGCCTCGCCCCGGACGGCTATCACATCATCCATGCCTTCACCCCCAGTTGGATCAGTGAGTGGCAGAAGCTCGAGCCAAAAGATTATGAAGCGAAAAAGGAAGAAGCAGCGGGACGGTTAATCGATCGCCTCGAAAAGATTTTCCCTGGTTTAGATGCGGGCTTGGACTATATGGAAGTGGGAACCCCCCGCACCCACCGCAAGTTTTTAGGACGGATTAACGGCTCCTATGGCCCCATTCCCCGGCGGAAGCTACTCGGTTTATTGGGAATGTTTAATTTCAGCGGCTTCCCCCCGAAGGTAAATAAAACCGAAGTGAAAAACCTATATTGCGTCGGGGATAGCACCTTTCCGGGGCAGGGATTAAATGCGGTGGCCTTCTCTGGTTTCGCCTGTGCCCACAAGGTGGCGACAGATTTGGGCGCTTAATGTGATTTTGGTCTAAAATCTTGCAATTCAAAACCCCCATCAACAGATTGCAAAGTCGTGCTTGATGGGGGTTGATCAATTTTTTGAGAAATTGGAAAAACGTTCGGTGAACTTGAGGTGAATCCTAGGCGATCGCCGCCGTTGCCAATTCCCGTTTGAGGATTTCCACCTTATCTAAACGTTCCCAAGGAAGGTCAAGATCAGTGCGACCGAAGTGGCCATAGGCCGCCACATCTTGATAAAAACGACCATTGTGCTGGCTCGGAAGATTACGCAAATCAAAGGCTTGAATGATCCCCGCTGGGCGCAGCTCAAAATGCTTCTGCACCACTTCTAGAAGGCGGTCTTCATCCACCTTGCAAGTGCCAAAGGTTTCAATCATCACACTCACAGGTCGGGCTACACCGATCGCATAGCTCACCTGCACTTCACACTTATCCGCCAGGCCGGCGGCGACAATATTTTTCGCCACATAACGGCAAGCATAGGAGGCACTGCGATCAACCTTTGTGGGATCTTTACCAGAGAAAGCACCACCCCCGTGACGAGAATAACCGCCATAGGTGTCGATGATAATTTTGCGGCCGGTCAAACCACAATCTCCCTGAGGGCCGCCGATAACAAACTTTCCGGTGGGGTTCACCAAAAATTTCGTCTCATCACTGAGGCCCACTGCTGCCCCTGCGAAAACGGGCTTAACCACTTTTTCCAACAAGTCCGCTTTAATGCGAGCTTGAATAGCAGTATTGTCCGTAAGGTCATCAATGGTTTCTGTGTGCTGGGTCGAAATCAAGACGGTATCAATACCAACAGGCTTACCATCTTCATAAACCACTGTTACCTGGGTTTTGCCATCGGGACCGAGGTAAGACAATTCCCCGCTTTTACGCACTTGACTCAACTTCAAGGACAAACGGTGCGCCAAGCTAATGGGCAGAGGCATTAGCTCTGGTGTCTCGTTGCAGGCATAGCCAAACATTAAACCTTGGTCGCCAGCACCAATATGATCTAGCTCATCATCGCTGAGTTCCTGGCGTTGTTCCTGGGCACTGGTTACCCCCTGGGCGATATCAGGGGACTGTTCATCGAGGGCAATGAGCACGGAGCAGCTATTGGCAGAAAAGCCGTTATCGGAATTGGTATAGCCAATCTCCGCGATTTTCTGGCGAGCCACTTGAATAAAGTTCACATTCGCTTGGGTAGTCAATTCTCCGGTAATCAGGACAAGACCAGTGTTAGTAACCACCTCAGCGGCAACACGACTGGTGGGGTCTTCTGTCAGAACGGCATCTAGAATAGCATCGGAAATCTGGTCACAGATTTTGTCAGGATGCCCTTCGGTGACGGATTCAGAGGTAAAGAGATAACGACGAGACAATGTTGTATATCCTCTTGGGTTGAGAAGTGGACAAGCAGGGTAGTGGCTTTTTATTTTATCTGCTCGGGTTCCTTTCTTTGTGAAATGGGGTCAGGGGGTTTGCTAAATGATGAAAAAATAGTTGGTGGATGTCTTATACATGTCGTTGCTGGTGCCAATGCCAAGCATGTTGCAGGATCAGTTCTAAGTTGGCGTATTGGGGTTGCCAGCCCAGAATAGTGCGGGCTTTTTCACTACTGCCGACGAGACTGGGGGGGTCCCCTGGGCGACGATCGCCGGCGATCGCCTGAATATTTTTGCCAGTGATTTTGCGGGCAGCAGCAATCACTTCTTGGACCGAAAAGCCGTTACCATTGCCGAGATTAAACGCATCGGTGCTGCCCCCCTGGAGTAAGTATTCTAAGCCCAGCACATGGGCATCGGCTAGGTCACTCACATGGATATAATCCCGGATACAAGTGCCGTCGGCGGTGGGATAGTCCGTGCCAAAAATAGAAATACTTTCCCGTTTACCGAGGGCAGCGAACAAGATCAAGGGAATCAGGTGGGTTTCAGGGTTGTGGTCTTCCCCCAAGTTGCCTGCTGGGTCAGCCCCAGCAGCATTGAAATAGCGGAACATCACCGATCGGAGTCCATAGGCCCGGTCAAAATCCCAGAGTATTTTTTCTACCATCAGCTTACTCATGCCATAGGGATTGATCGGGTTTTGGGGATGGCTTTCGGGGATCGGAATTTCTGTTGGTTCGCCGTAGGTGGCACAGGTGGAGGAAAAAACAAACTGCTTCACCCCGGCGGCGACCATTGCCTCCAGGAGAGTCAAAGTCCCCATCACATTATTGCGATAGTATTTCGCCGGTTCGGTGACTGATTCTCCCACATAGGCATAGGCGGCAAAGTGCATCACCGCATCAATGGCATAGTCTGCAAAAATCTGATCTAACAGGGGGCGATCGCCGGTGTCCCCAACGATTAATTCTGCCTTGAGCACCGATTCCACCAGATCTCGGTGACCATAAACCAAATTATCCAGGACGATCACCCGATAGCCTCGCCGTTGGAGACTTAAAACCGCCTGGGAGCCGATATAGCCAGCTCCCCCTGTCACTAATACCGTTTTTCCTGCCATGGCGATCGCCTCCTCTACTGTTTTATTTACCTGAGCTAAAAACCTAAAATTTAGAAACCTTACGGTGGAGCCAATTTACCAGGAGCGTGGGGCAGTTTTTCATGAACCAACGCCAGGCTAAGATCCGAAATACCGGCTTGGAAAACCGGGCGATATATTTAGCCAGCCGATTGAGGGGGCGGCGACGTACTTTTTCGTTAATTAAATTAACAGAACCAATATCATAAAGACATTCTAAAACGAGTTTGACCGTTGTTTCCTCCCGCAGAAACATCGTTTCCAACAACAGCAGCATATCCTGGAGGCGTTTTTCTTCAAATTCTTGCTCCTGGGATGTTTTGGTTAGGGGGGCGACAACCTCGGATTGGACAGTGATTGGGGCTTTGGACATGGGCGGATCGCAATGGGGGCGTTCACACATCATAAAGGGAGTATGGGGGGGCTAGACAAATCAAAACATTCCTCCCTCTGCGTGATATTCTGAAGAAACTTATTTCTATTGTTTGACCCGCGCTATCTATGTCTTCGCCTTCTTTTGATTCCGGACAGGAGCTTGATGCTCAGGATATCGTCACCCTTACCGATGCTATGGGGCGATCGCTAGATTGCTATGTTGAAAATGAAATCACCGAAGATGGGGTCGAATACTATTTTTTGATGCCCGTCGATCCGCCAGTTGTGGTGTTAGCCTGGGATGAAGACGAGGAAGAAGAAGAAAATGATCTCCCCGAAACCGAATTAATTGACGACCCAGAAAAGCTCGCCGAAATCTTCCCCGATGCGAAGGCTGTGTTGGCAGAACAAGACCTCACACTCTTAGATACGGCTCACATGATGACGGTGCGCGGTGAACTCCCCCCCCTCGATGAAGAAAAAATTCTCTCCTTAGAAATTGAAGGGGATGAAGCAGACGAAGGTGAGGAACTGGAAGCCGAAGAACTCCAGGAGTTGGCACGCTTCTACCATCTCGACCAACTCTACAGCATCTACACGCCCCTAGAGCCGATCCCACTGTTTGTGAAAGTGACGGCAGAGGATGAAATGGAAATTCTCGAACCAGGGGAGCCGATGGTTCAACGTTTAATTGATACATTCATGCTCCAAGATGCCGATTAATGCACCACCAAGACCACAATCGCTAAGGCGCCGCCAGGGGAGATTTCCTTGGTTCAAGGTGGGTTTCACCCTCATTGTTGGTTTGGGGTTTTGGCAAAGCTGGGCTTGGTGGCGCTGGGCGATCGCCCCCGGGCCAAACGCAGAACAGACGGTACAGTTAGAAATCCCCGGGGGGACTTCAGCGATACAAATTGGTGCAGACTTGGAAGCTTTGGGATTAATCAATTCCCCTAAGGCTTGGCGCATTTGGGTTGCTTGGCTGCGGTTGACAGAACCCCAAGGCAGCTTAAAAGCTGGAATTTATCAATTTCCGCCGAATCAAGAACTTCCGGCGATCGCCCAACAAATTTGGACCGGCGAGGTCGTCCAAAGCCGCGTCACGATTCCTGAAGGTTGGTCAATTCAACAGATGGCCAATCGCTTTGAAGCCCTGGGTTTGTTCCCGGCAGCAGACTTTGTTGCGGCGACTAAAACAATTCCCCGGGACAAGTTTCCCTGGCTGCCGGAAGGGTTAACCTCTCTAGAAGGTTTTTTGTATCCTGATACCTATAATCTGGGTACGGCCAAACCTACCCCAATGGAAATCATTGACCAGATGTTGCGCCAGTTTGAAGCGGTGGCCCTCCCTCTCTATGATGCGGAAACAGTACCCTTGGGACTTTCCCTTGCGGAATGGGTGACCCTGGCGAGCATTGTGGAAAAAGAGGCGGTGATTCCAGCAGAGCGCCCTACCATTGCGGGGGTCTTTGTGAATCGCCTTGAACGGGAAATGCGCCTCGAAACAGACCCAACGGTAGAATACGCCCTTGGCATTCGACAAACAAAGGAACAGCCCCTCACCCTAGAACAGGTGCGCACTCCCCATCCTTACAATACTTATCTAAATGCGGGTTTGCCACCGGGGGCGATCGCCTCCCCTGGCGTCGCAAGCTTTCAGGCAACGACAACCCCGGAGAACACGGAGTTTCTTTTCTTTGTGGCTAACTATGACGGAACCCATGTCTTTAGCCGCACCTTAGGGGAGCATGAGGCGGCAACCCAACGGATTCGTGCGGCTGTCAACGATAGTCCTGAATAACTCTTTTTTATGTACAAATAGATTGGCGATGGTGCTCATGCTCACTCCCCAATTAACCGCAGATGGTTCTTACACCTTTTTTTCGACCGAGTTTCAGGAGCATTTCCATTCCCAGGTAGGGGCAAAACGGGAAGCCCAAGAAAAGTTTTTGCTTCCTTGTCATATTGCGGACTTGGCCCAAGGCTCCCACCTCTATCTGTTAGATATTTGTTATGGCCTCGGCCACAATAGTGCGGCGGCCCTCGCGGAAATTTGGCGGGTGAATCCCCATTGCCATGTCACCCTATTTGCCCTGGAACGAGACCAGGCGATCGCCTGGGGGAGTATCCAGCATAATCTTCTAAATCCTTATCCAGAAGGTGTTCGGGCAGCCTTGGCCAACCTGAGTCACAATTTGCGGGTTGATCAAAAAAATTTAACGGCGCAGTTATTGATCGGCGACGCACGCCAGACGATCCAACAGGTTATTGCTGCGGGCTTTCTGGCTGACGCCATTTTTCTTGATCCTTTTTCACCGCCCAAATGTCCCCAGTTATGGACAGTAGAATTTTTGGCGTTAGTCGCCCGGTGCCTTGCCCCAGAGGGTTATTTGGCGACCTATTCCTGTGCGGCTGCGGTGCGACTGGCTCTCCGGGAGGCAGGTTTGTGTCTGGGAATAATTCCTGGCATTGGCCGAAAATCGCCTGGAACGGCGGCGCGATGGAGTTTTGATGGGTTACTGCCCCTCAGTCAGCGGGAACAGGAGCATCTACAAACCAATGCGGCGATCGCCTACCGTGACCCAACCCTCCAAGATGATGCCTTAACCATTTTGCAGCGTCGGCGACAGGAACAAAGCCAGAGCCACTGGGAGTCGACGAGCCGTTGGAAAAAGCGTTGGCTACTTCGGCGAGGCGATCGCCACCATGAGAGCCTTCACTGAAGTGATCATGAATACACCAGACCCAGCAAAGTAAGGGTCGTCCCCTTCCCAAAAACGATGCCTGGCGCAGCCTAGAAATTAAATCCTTGGAGCAAAAGATTACCCAAGCTTCGGGGGGACATCGGAGCGGAGCCAGACTTCGTTTTGGAGTGCAGGAATTGTTATCCCTGCTTGGTTTAGGGCAATAGCCAGGCGTCGCCGAAATTCCCGCGCTACTTCCCATTGCTTGAGGGGGAGAGTTTTTATCCATAGTTTGATCACCATCCCCCGCTCATTGAAGTTGTCAACACCCAGCACGATTGGTGGTTCAATAATTTGCGATCGCCACTGCTTTTCTTCATACATTTTTTGAGCCACTTCCCCAAGCACCTTAAGGGCGAGATCCACATCAATATTGTAGGGAATGGGGATATTGAGATCTGCCCGAGACCATTGATTTGAGAGGTTAGCCACGATCCGTACTTCCCCATTCGGAATCGTGATCAAACGCCCCTCTGCATCGCGAATTTGGGTAATGCGCAGGTTGATATTTTCTACTAAGCCTGTCACTGCCCCCACGTTAATCACATCGCCAACGGCATATTGGTCTTCGAGAATAATTGAAAAGCCATTGATAATGTCTTTGAGTAAGTTTTGCGCGGCGAAGGAAACGGCCAAACCGATAATCCCGGCCCCGGCCAAGATCGGTGCAATATCAATGTTGATCGACCAGAGAAACACCAGCAAGGCAATGATCAGAATGATCAACGTGGCGATGCTACGCATCACCTGAGAAAAGGTCTGCACTCGCAGCTCTAGCCGTTGGTTAGATTCTTGAGTGATAAACGTAAATGCTTCGAGAGCGCCATCGGCAAGTAGTTGATTCACCTTGGCGATCAGGGCATAACTGAGGCGAACAGATAGATAACTAACTAGGGCAATCAGTGCCAACCAGAGAGGATATTTAAAAATCGTCAGTAACCACACCTGAAAGATGCGGGTTTGGGGGAAAAGACCGAGGTTGATAAAAAGGGCAGCGGCGATCGCCCCACCCTGGAGCAACTGGCTGAGGCGCATTTCCACTTCTTGGAGGTTGTTGCTTTGTCGCTGGCTGAGTTGGGTGGCAATGGGAGTCGCTGTTTTCGGAAATTCCATCGCCCACTGTTGCCGTTTATAGAGTCGATGTCGCCAGCGCCGCCCGACTAGGTTCAGGATCAGCGCTAGAAGTGTGATGCCAATGGCGATCGCCCCCTGTTCCTTGAGGTATTCGGGGGTGCGCTCCCGCTGGGCTTGGGTAAGGGCAGCTTGAATTTGATCAATGAGTTGTTGGGTACGGCTATCAATATCTTCACCGTGCAGTTGAGCATCCCAGCGGGTCACCGTCATCAAGCGAAAGGGTGCTTCATCTCCAACTTGGATTTCGATATTATTCTGCGCGCCTGGGGTGTCACTATCTCCCACAGGCCTGACTTGAATTTCAGGAATCTCTGGGCTGTCATAGATCTGCTTTACCCGATTTAGTTGGGTTTGGATGTAATTAAGCCGCGTCGAAAGCTCTGAACGGGGTGCCGCTACCTGAAAAATACAGTGACCGTCGAGGTAGACACAGCGATCGACAATTAACTCTTTGCCATTGGTTGGTAAAATTCCCTCTAGGTTACCCTCTGGAATTGGTAAGCCGAAAAATGCTTCCCCAGGCCGCTGGAGCCCCAGGCTCAACAGACAGGTAATAAAGAAGATAATAAAGGGCGATCGCCAAGACTTCATAGAAACGATTACATCAAGAATTTGAGGTTATCGTTCGACTCTACCAAAAATTTAGCCCCGATTTCGGATAAATGAAACCGAGGGCAGTCTGTTTATAAATTCTTAAACAGAGATTTTTGAGTTTTTCCAAAAAATAAAAGCCAGGGAATTCTCCCCAGCTTCAAATCGTCTTAAACAAAGCTAAACTTAATTAAAATTGTCCACCATTAGTGTCAATTAGTTCGTTTTCGCCACCAGTAAAATCACTGATTGTGTAAAATTCAGTATCGGTATTGATGAATTCAGTACTATCAGTACCGATAGCATAAGCTTCACTTACTAAAGCAAAGCCACCCAGCAAGTTATAGTCAGCAGACTGGGCAGATGCGTAAGCAGATTCTTCACCAAAGGCCACACTCGCCGCAAAAACTTGGTCGTCAGCTCTATACCCCGCACCAAACCCGGCTGTATCTGCTTCTATACGGGTAGCATCAGAGGTGAAAGTTACGGCTGCTGCTGCATTTGTGATGCCAGTAATACTAGCACCAATATCAACCTGGGCAGATACTGGATTAACAAAAGCAAATCCAGATGCAATGACACCTAACATCAGATACTTAGAATTCATAAATTAACTCCTTACTTTTCTATTTTAATTGCCAGGAAAAGATTGCGAAGTGATCTTTCTAGATCACACTAAATACATGGTAACGCAGAAAAATAAACTAGTGAAAATATTGACATAATCTTCATAATCAGAAAAATCTTTACAGAAACAATAAAAAATTATTTTTTGCGAAATAAAAATCAAAAAAAAGCACTACTGAAAACACAACAAAAATAACCAACAAGCTCTAATGGAGCTTATGTCTAAAGACTTCGATTTGGCTTCCTTAAGAATTTCAAAAAACTATTTTTATAAAAGCCGTATTTATATGACGTATAGCTTAGGAGGATTTGCTTGAATATTTTACAAAATGAGCTTTTTAGTTACGGTTTCCTCCCATAGAGAAAGTTATTGTATAGCGATTATCAAGGACATCATTAGAATCAAAAACATATTTTTTCTGGTTCCATCCAAGAGAGAGTCGTGCATTAGTATTATTTCCCCCTAGGTCAAACCCTAGAGAAACGCCATATACATCAACATCACTGCCTTCATCAAAAGGCGTATAGTAACCAGAAAGAGAAATATCTTTTCCGAGCTGAGTGCCAACTTGTAATCTTGTGTAACTCTCATCGGAATTATCAAGAATATTGCCAAAATTATGAGTGACACCCGCGACGAGACTACCGAATCGCCCCGCTCCACTTAAGGTGAATTTACTGCCTTGCGAACCAATAAAAATTTCATCGTCAATACCATCAATAGATTCTTCTTGATCAATGGCATAGTCTACATTGAGCGCTACCGTAAAACTCGTTTGCTCTGGTCCGCCCGTAGAACTTCTGGAGCGAGAAAAAGTCTGAGAAATATTCCCCCAGACTCGACTGTAGTAGTCACGATCTGGATTTGCATAACCAATAAATCCTGTCGATGCTTTCAGACCTTGACGATTATCAAAATTATAATCTGCACCAATGTAGGGATTAATACGCTGACCAGATTCACCGCCGGTATAGTCGAAGAGAGCACCGACATAATATCTTCTATTTGTATGGTAATCAGTGACATTTCCTGTGAAGCTAATATGAGGAACAAAATTCACTAGCTCACGGTACATAGTTGTGTTGATTGCGATGGCATTAGTTAGGCCAATATCCAATGCTATTTGTGCATAAATTCCTGGAAGACCAGTAATTGAATTGCCGAGAATATTACCAATAACTTCCAGGTTATTAATGTTAGTTCCGCCATTCTCTAGCCCCCCTAGACCAGGTTCATTAGAGCCAAAATTTGCTTGACCGGCTTCGGCTCGAAACGAAAGAATCGGTGTAAAAAGACCTACTTCTTTAAATGTGTCTCCAGATGCAATCACTTCAAAGGAGCGGTCTATAACAGGAGATAAACCCATCCATAAATAATGCGATCGCCCTTCTGGTGCATTCGCTGGATTCGGGTTTGCTGCTAATTCTTCCGAAATACTTTCCGCACGCGCAACACCAACTTGATAAGAAGTGTAGCTATTAGCGGGTAGCCGCACACCATTTGCTGCTTTAAAGAGGTTGTCATTAATCCTTGGATTAAAAGGGCGATCACTACCTTCGATAGATGGATTGGCATCTGGTAACCATGAAGCAGTTGCCAGCTGAATTACTGTATCTAAAGCTGCATCTTCATCTCCTGAAATTACATTGACCCCCCGAATGGTACGGCCTAAAACTGCTTCTTGATAATTTTGCTTGAGAACTTGTCGAACGTGATTCAGACTAAACGTGACAGCGTTATCGGTTTCCTCAAATCTAGATGCAACCCTATTCCGGGATGTATCCTCAAAAACCCCAGCATTCGGGACTAAGATATCAAGCCCCAGTTCCTCACCAGGTAGACCTTGCTGAAATCCTGGCTGCTTCATAAATTCAAGTGTTTCGGGAGAGACTTCACCGAAAAGAGGAACCCAATCTTCTCGTAGAGACAATCCAGTGGGGATTAGCCGATCATCATAGCCTTCAAATTGTAGTGGGGGTAAAAGGCTACACTCGTCTCCCTCTAAATTGATAGCGCCGCAGTCCCCTGTTATGGTGATGCGTTGTCTAAAACCCGCTAAAGTAACAGGGACATCTATATTGGTCTCCACTTCTCGGGCTCTTAAAGCAGTTCCTAATCTCGCGTAAGTACCGCTAAAGTCCGTAATTAAAACATTATCTCTTGTCAACCCTACTTTTAAGTTTGAGTCTAATTTCTTAAAAATACTGAAGCCGGTATCGTTAATGGATTCATCAGCTGATGTAATTGATGAACTCACTCCCCAGTTAGACAAGTGAGAATAAGTGCTGTCATCCAGGATAAATCTTGTCAATTTTGCTTGAACACGTTCATCATCAACCGTCTGAAGAGGAGTTTCAAGTTCTTCCTCTAAATCGCTGTTATCTTCTGTTGACCTGCTTTCGGCATCCTCTTCGGGATCTGTTGAAACTGATGAATCAACATCTTCAATAGGCGCCTCTCCTACTTGCTCTTCTAACAGCAACTCTTCTAATAATTCATCAACTGCATCTGGATTTCCTGAGTTTCTTTCCCCGACTTCAGCCTGTGCTTTTAAATTATCTACAGTCTCTAATTCTACAAGGTTAGTCGGGTTTTGTTCATCTAACAATACAAATTCTGATGCCTGGGTTTTTGGGTTGTTTAAGAGGGCCAAGGCGAGCAATAAAGCCGCTTTTGAAATTGATTGCCAGAAACTCAGTTTCCATACCATAAAGTCTACACACCTAAATAATCATGATTAATATCTCAAAGCAATGCAGTTTTAGAAAGTGCTTTTGGCGACTTGAGCTACCCACACTGAGGTATGTTTTGGCAATTTTTTTAGTGACCTTACATAAACACTTCTGCATAATAATTTCAAAAGACAAATCGATGAAAAAACATTAATGGATTCTTCATAATCAACAGCTTCTTCACGGAAATTTCACAAAACCTTTAAAGGTATTGCATTAAGGACAATTGACATTTATCTGCATGGCTTGTATTCTAAGGCGCCAATAAGAGATGCTAAGGCTATTAAGTTTGAGTTGTCCTTGAAGTTTGTCAATGTCAAGAAAATAAAAGCCTCAAGTGAAACTTGATATTCAAGTCACTTTTGTGCCTATCCTTCTGGCTTAAGTTTTTTAGGAGGACGCCAAAAAAGTCCTGACCCCAGATGAAAAGTCAGATGGTTTTCACTGGATAAATCGGCTGAAACCCTGATTTCACCGTTGAAATGATCTCAAAAAAGGCCACAGCTAGACCCTTTTCAGACATCCTCTAGGTACGAGAAATCACTTTCACCTGCGTCTTATTCGTTGGTTGATCGTTAAGTTTCTGCCAGACAGAGTCAATATACCTAGGCCACTTACGCCCTCTTGAAGAATTTGGCGTAAACAGGGTAATATTGTAAGCTGTGTCGATTTATAGATATTTATATGCCTAAACTCAAGACCCGCCGCGCTGCTGCAAAGCGATTCAAGCTGACTGGTAGCGGCAAGAAAATCGCGCGCCGCAAAGCGTTCAAGAATCACCTCCTCGATCACAAGAGCGCAGAACAGAAGCACCGTCGTCTGTCTGGAATGGCCCTTGTAGACAAAGCAGATGAAAAAAATGTCCGCCTAATGCTTCCCTACGCCTAGGGTTCTAGCCATAGTTCTGACATCGTCCATCGTCCTGAAACAAAGTTTTATTTTTACTGAAAATATTAGGTAACTTCCTATGCCAAGAGTCAAGCGCGGTAACGTCGCCCGTAAGCGTCGTAAAAAAATTCTTAAGTTAGCGAAAGGCTTCCGGGGTTCTCATTCCAAGCTCTTCCGCACAGCAAATCAGCAGGTTATGAAGGCATTGCGGAATGCTTACCGCGATCGCCGGAAGAAAAAGCGCGATTTTCGTCGTTTATGGATTGTCCGGGTCAATGCGGCTGCCCGGCTCAATGGTTTGTCCTACAGTCAACTGACTGGTCAGTTGAAGAAAGCCAATATCGAGATCAACCGTAAGATGCTTGCTGAACTGGCGGTTGTTGATCCTCAGGCATTTGCTAAGGTCGTCGAAGCCGCCAAAGCTGCCTAGGTTATGGCATCATAAAGAGCAAAGAATTGCTAAATATAAGCCCCTGAAGTGATTCTGGGGTTTTTTATTATGGGAGAGAAGTAACCATGGGCCGCCATAAATTCGCGATTGGACTGGCGATCGCCACGGTTTATCTTTTGCGATCGCCTCTTCTGGTCAGGGCAACTCCTTTGGAGAGGATCCAACAGCGGGGAGTGCTGCGGGTAGCGGTGAAAGACAATGTGCGCCCCCTCGGTTTTCGGGACGACCAGGGCAACTTGCAGGGTTTGGAAATTGATATTGCCCACCAACTAGCGGCAGAGCTGTTAGGCGATCGCCTGGCGGTAGAATTAATTCCCCTCAGCAACCAAGAGCGCCTTGATGCGGTTTTGACGGGGGAAGTAGATTTAGTGATCGCCCAGTTGGGGTTTAATGCTTCCCGGCAGCGACTCGTGAACTTTAGCCCTTACTATTACCTAGATGGCCTTGGGTTTGTGTCGAAAAATCCCCGCTTGACCGCCGCCCATCAAATTACCAATCAACGGATTCTGGTGCTAGAAGGGTCTGAGGCGATCGCCGCCGTACGCGCCTATTTTCCCAATGCGACTTTGGTGGGGGTCGCTTCCTATGGTGAAGCATTACAGCGCCTCGAAAACGACGAAGCCGAACTGTTTGCCGGCGATCACTCTGTGCTGACGGGCTGGATTCAACAATATCCCAGCTACCAGCTGTTACCCGCTTGGTTAGTAGGAAATCCCTTGGCGATCGCCTACCCCAAAGGCCGCCAACACCAGAGCCTCAACCAAGCCCTTCATCGCACTCTCAACAATTGGCAAAATAACGGCTGGTTAACGGAACGTATCAATCATTGGGGCCTACCCTAGAGACCTGATACACTAGCAGGGCCGAAGTCGCCGTGTCATTTTCCTAACGGTGCACTGAGAGAATAATCAAAATTTTTTTAAGATAAAACTTGCTACTGATTGTCTGTTGCTATGGATCAAGAGTTTTTACCCGTTTTCTATCTATCGATCCTCGTTGCCCTACTGGGAGGATTGGCTTTTTTCCTGTTCCGCCAAGTGCTCAAGACCCGGCGCGTCGAAAATACATTCTCGAATTTACAGGCCCAGCTCAAGGATGGCAAAGGCACAGCAAAAGAATATTATGAGTTGGGTAGCCTTTATCTCGATAAGAAACTCTATGTCCAAGCGGCACAGCTGCTTCAAAAAGCCCTCAAGGTTGATGATGAGCTAGAGCCAGAAAACCAGGCGCTCATCTACAACGCCCTCGGCTATGCCTATTTCGCTCAAGAGCAGTATGATTTGGCCATTCGTCAGTATAAAGCTGCCCTCAAAGAGCTCCCGGATTATGTGACGGCTCTCAATAACCTCGCCAATATCTACGAAAAGAAGCAAATGACGGCCAAGGCTCTAGAAACCTATGAGCTTGCTCTACAAGCGGAACCCGAAAATAAGACAGCAAAAAAGCGGGCTGAATCTTTGCGTAAGCGTTTTGTTGCTCCATAAGCTCGACCGCAAAAGTAATATCCAATCCAACCCATGGCGATCGCCCCTCAAAAAATAATTGGGCGATCGCCTAATCTGCTTTTAATCAGGTAACTGACTCATTTTTTCGAGATCGAGGACTTGGGCGAGGGTCGCTTCATCCATTAAGCCCCGTTCCAATACAATTTGGCGGAGGGTTTTTCCGGTTTGCAAAGATTCCTTGGCGACATCGGCGGCATTGAGATAACCGATATGGGTATTCAAAGCTGTCACGAGGGATAAACTACTTTCGGCGTAATTGTGACAGCGTTCCTTATTGGCAGTGATTCCAGCCAAACATTTTTCGCTGAGGGCTTTGATCGTGTTACCGAGAATTTCGATGCTGTGGATCAGATCGTAGGCAATTAGGGGCATCATCACATTTAGTTCGAGTTGTCCAGCTTGGGCTGCAAAGGCGATCGCCGTATCATAGCCCATCACCTGGAAGCACACCATAGAGGTCATTTCTGCCATCACCGGATTATATTTCCCCGGCATAATCGAGGAACCCGGTTGGACGGGGGGCAGTTGGATTTCCTTAAAACCTGTATTTGGCCCTGAATCCATCAGGCGCAGGTCATGGGAGATTTTCACCAGATCCTGAGCCAAATTGCGCAGAGAACCCGACACATTCACAAAGGGTGCCATACTTTGCATTGCTGCCATGAGGTGAGGAGCAGAAGTTAAGGGTTGGCCAATGAGTTCACTGAGAATTTCAGCGACTCGAAAACGGTACTGGGGATGGGTGTTTAAACCTGTACCAGAAGCACTACCCCCTAAGCCCAAGATGGTTAAATCCTTGGCGGCGGTTTCGATCCGTCCCAGGTGGGCGGTTAAAATTTCCGCCCAAGCCCGGAACCCTTCTCCTAAGCGTACCGGAACGGCATCCTGCATGTGGGTGCGTCCTGATTTGACGATGTGGGCAAATTCCGCGGCCTTATTATCTAAAGTGGCGATCGCCTCTGAAAGGGCGGGATATAAACAATGTTCTAACGCGAGTAATGCCCCAATGCGGATGGCTGTGGGGATGACATCATTGGTGGATTGGCCGTAGTTCACATGGTCGTTGGGGCTGACGGTTTTGTAATCGCCTTTTTCGCCGCCGAGAAGTTCGAGGGCACGGTTCGCCAAAACCTCGTTAATGTTCATGTGATGGGATGTGCCAGCCCCGGCTTGGTAGACATCGACAATAAATTGGTCGCGCAGACGGCCCTGGAGCACTTCATCGCAGGCTTGCACAATAGCAGTGGCCAGATTTTCGGGAATGCAACCCAATTCACTGTTTGCGATCGCCGTCGCTTTTTTAATCAAAACGCAGGCATCCACATAGGTGGGCAGTGGTTTTAGGCCACTAATGGGAAAATTTTCCGTCGCCCGCAGGGTCTGAATCCCATAGTAGGCATCATTGGGGATTTGGCGATCGCCCATAGAATCTTTTTCAATGCGAAAATCGGCGCTCATCTTGGCTTGCTCAATCAACATTACATCCAATCAGTGTAAAGGTAGGAGGGCTTTGGAGGATGACCGATGGTCGCTTCGCCGAAAAAGTTCAGATGAAAAATTCACGCGCTAGAGGGGCGATCGCCCCTTTTAAAGGGCTTGTCTAAAGCATTATGCGAAGAGAGTGGTCACCGCTGGCAATGCCCAAGTTGCCCAATGATTTATGGCGCAATTACAGGCGATATCATCGTCATGAGGCGTAGCAAAATTTGGGTTTTTGGGAATCATTCGCTTTAATGGGAGACAATTGTTGTTAACCAGAGACTTTCCATGGCTAGCGTAACCTTTGAGCAGGTGACGAAGCGATTTGATGATTTTGTCGCTGTCAACAACCTCAACCTAGAGATCGAGGATGGTGAATTTTTAGTATTTGTCGGGCCTTCAGGCTGTGGCAAAACGACTTCCCTGCGTCTTTTGGCCGGGCTTGAATCGATTACCGCTGGGCAAATTTGCATTGGCGATCGCCCGGTGAATCACCTTTCCCCAAAAGACCGCGACATTGCGATGGTGTTCCAATCCTATGCCCTCTATCCCCACATGAGCGTCTACGAAAATATGGCGTTCAGTCTGCAATTGCAAGGGATTAAAAAAGGGGAGATTCGTAAGCGAGTCCAGGGCGCTGCCGCCCAATTAGGCATCGAAAAATTACTACACCGTAAACCAAAAGAACTTTCTGGGGGACAGCGGCAACGGGTCGCTGTAGGGCGGGCGATCGTCCGTAAACCCGCTGTCTTCCTGATGGATGAACCCCTCTCGAACCTCGATGCAAAATTACGGGTCCAAGCCCGTAAAGAAATTAGTAAACTGCACCAAGACCTGAATACCACTTTTGTCTATGTCACCCATGACCAAGTGGAAGCGATGACCATGGGCGATCGCATTGCAGTGATGAAGGATGGCATTTTGCAGCAAGTCGATAGTCCCAGTAATCTCTATAACCATCCTAGTAATATGTTTGTCGCCGGATTTATTGGTAGTCCGGCGATGAATTTTTTTGAGGTCGAACAGGCGATCAGCAATGGAAAACCGTCCTTAAAACTGGCTGAAAATTTAATCTCAATTCCCGATTATTTGCCGCAGTTCATGGTGGATGGGGGGGTCACCTTTAAAGACCGTCCTCTTACCCTAGGGATTCGTCCTGAAGATATTTATCATCCCCAATATCTGCCCGCTGATATTGTCACCATCGCGATCAAAGCGACGGTGAATTTACTAGAAATGATGGGGAATGAACTGATTGTTTACCTTGAGACAGCCAATCAGATCGAGTTTGTCGCGCGGTTTGACCCCCGTGCTACGGTAAAACAGGGAGAAGCCCTCAATGTGTTGTGGGATGTCAATCGTTTGTATCTCTTTGATCGAGAGATGGAAACGGTACTCATGTAATGGCATGTGTTCAAAAAATCCAACGCTATTTTTAAATTCTTCCTCCATGATTTTTGTTGAATTCAACCTTTATGGATGCTTTTTTTAAACCAGAAAATTCTGTTTAATGTACCGATCCTTGCGATTGGTGCCGTTGTCGGTTTAGCCGCCTGTGGCCAACCCACAACCGAGGGGGATGACAATGCAAGGGGTACACCACAGGTCACCATGGTCGGGGTGATGGTCGGTGAGCAGCAGGAAAAGATCGAAGTAGCCCTTGCCCCTTTTACGGAAGCAACGGGCATTGAAGTGGTCTACGAAGGCACTGACACCTTTGCCACCACCCTACCGATTCGGGTTGATTCGGGTAATCCGCCCGATCTGGCAATGTTTCCCCAGCCAGGCTTGATGGCGGATTTTGCCCGGGAAGGGAGGTTAGTGCCCCTCACAGAATTTATGAGTCTTGAGGATTTGCAGGCGGCCTACGATGAATCATGGCTCCAGCTCGGTAGTGTGGATGATGTGCCCTATGGGGTTTGGTATCGAGCTTCGGTCAAAAGTTTGGTCTGGTACAGTCCCCAGCAGTTTGCCGCGAATGGCTATGAGATTCCGACCACTTGGGATGAAATGTTGGCCCTGGGCGATCGCCTAGTATCTGAAGACAAAACCCCCTGGTGTATCGGCATGGAAAGCGGTGATGCCACAGGTTGGGTCGGCACGGATTGGGTCGAAGATATTATGCTGCGTACTGCCGGCCCCGAGGTGTATGACCAGTGGATTACCAACGACATTCCCTTTAATGACCCAGCAGTAGAAAATGCGCTGAATCTTTTCGGAGAGATCGTGCGCAATGAAGCATCTGTCTATGGCGGCATGGTGAGTGTTTTGAGTACGCCTTTTGGGGATTCGATCCAGGGTTTATTTGGCGAAGACCCCGACTGTTATATGCACCGGCAAGCCAACTTTATCGAGGCATTTTTACCCGCAGAGATTAACCTCAATGAAGATGTGGATGTATTCCCCCTACCGCCGATCAACCCCGACCAAGGTTTGCCGATTTTAGTCGCAGGCGATGTGGTAGCCATGTTTAATGACACCCCAGAAGCGCGGCAGTTGATGGAATATCTCGCCAGTGAAACGCCCCACGAGGTGGCGGCCAGTTTGGGGGGCTATCTCTCGCCCCGGCAGGGCATTGATCTGGCCCTTTATCCCACAGATCTGAGTCGGAAACAGGCAGAAATTCTGAATAATGCGGATGTGATTCGCTTTGATGGGTCGGATATGATGCCTGGTGCGGTGGGCACGGGGACATTCTGGTCAGGCATGGTGGATTATGTCGGCGGCACGGATGCGGCCACAGTTTTGACGAATATCGAGAATAGTTGGCCCGATTAACATCTCTAAGACCCCCCTAAAAAGGGGTCAGAGGGATCTCAATGGCTTGTTTTTTTTCAAAATTGATTTGCTATGAATCCCTTGGCAAAAAGGAAATTCAATCCGTAACGGAGGTCATGATGGAATTCTGGGCGCGTCTCTTGAACGTCGTCTTGGCGATCGCCATCGGCTGTGGCGGCGTCATTGGCTTATTTTATTTAGCGAATATCGGGATTAATGCTCTGCCGAAACCTTGGAATCGGCGACTCTTGCCCTGGGTTTATATTTCCCCGGCACTGCTGCTCCTGTCTGCTTACTTAATTTTGCCGACGGTGCAAACTTTCTATCTCAGTTTCTTTGACGGGCGATCGCAAAACTTTGTCGGCGTACAAAATTATATTTTCGCCTTTAGTGATCCGGCGATGTTGGAGGCTTTTAGAAATAATCTGCTCTGGCTGACTTTGGTTACAGGGGTGAGTGTTAGTTTGGGTTTAATTATTGCGGTCCTCGTTGATAAGGTGCCCTATGAACCCATCATTAAATCACTAATTTTTTTGCCGATGGCCATCTCCTTTGTGGGGGCCAGTGTGATCTGGCGATTTATCTATGCCTACAAACCAGCCGGGGCTGATCAAATTGGAATTTTAAATGCGCTCCTGGTGACTTTTGGCTTTGAACCTGTGGGCTGGATTGTCGAACAGTCAGTGAATAATTTCGCCTTGATCGCGATCATGATCTGGCTCTATACAGGCTTTGCGATGGTGATCCTTTCGTCCGCGGTCAAAGGTATTCCTGAAGAAGTGATCGAAGCGGCCCGCATCGATGGGGCGAACAGTTGGCAAATTTTTTGGCGCATTACGATCCCCATGATTCGTTCAACGATTTTGGTAGTGAGCACCACGATTATTATTTTGGTTCTAAAGGTGTTCGATATTGTTTTTGTGATGACGGGCGGCAATTTTGGGACGGAAGTGATTGCCAGCCGGATGATCAAAGAAATGTTTAACTACCGAAATTTTGGGCGAGGCAGCGCGATCGCCATTGTGCTGCTTATTTTCATTATCCCGGTGATGGTCAGTAATATTCGACGGTTTAGGGCACAGGAGAGATGACGATAATGGCAAAACACAATCAAGTTCAATTTTGGCAAAAAGCCCCGATTCACATCGCTTTGTTGGCGATCGCCTTTCTCTGGACATTGCCCTCGGTGGGGCTCCTGATCAGTTCCTTTCGACAACGGGAGGCGATGCTGGCGACAGGGTGGTGGACGGTATTTCAACACCCCTTTGAACTGACTCAATATCACCTTGAGAATTATGTAAATGTGTTGCAATCCCAAGGCATGGGCCAGGCTTTTTTGAATAGTTTAACGATCGCCATTCCCGCGACGGTGATTCCCATTGCGATCGCTTGTTTTGCTGCCTATGCTTTCGCTTGGATGAAATTTCCGGGGCGGCAGTTTCTTTTTATCTTGGTGGTTTGTCTGTTGGTAGTCCCCCTGCAAACAACCTTGATTCCGATTTTGCGCGCCTATCGAGATTTTGGCCTGTCTAACAGTTTTCTGGGGGTATGGCTTGCCCATGCCGGCTATGGATTACCCCTGGGGATTTATCTATTGCGCAACTATATCGGCGAGCTGCCCAAGGATTTGATCGAAGCGGCCCAGGTGGATGGAGCATCCCATCTGAAAATTTTCACAAAACTGATCGTGCCCCTCTCAATGCCGGCGATCGCCTCTTTTGCGGTGTTCCAATTTCTCTGGGTTTGGAATGATTTACTCGTTGCCCTGGTATATCTCGGCACCACCAACGATGTCGCCCCTGTGACGATCCAGCTCAGTAATCTCGTAGGCTCCCGGGGCCAGGATTGGCATTTGCTCACCGCTGGGGCCTTTATTTCGATGGTTGTTCCCCTCGCGGTTTTCTTTAGCCTACAGCGCTATTTCGTGCGGGGAATTTTAGCAGGTTCGGTGAAGTCTTAGGCTTTTGTCCAAGCTGGATGGAGAAAGAGCGCCGTAATCATCTTCGAGCCCCGCAGTTGGTTTGTGGTGGGCAAATGACCCAGGGGCGCTTTTTCGAGGTCCCAAATAAATGCCTTTGGGTAACGGGCAAAGGTGCGGCCATCCCGCCAGGCGATTTTTTCCCAGAGGGCATTGAAATCTTTGTCGAGGGAGTTCCACAGCTTGCGCTGCACTGAAAAACCAAACTTCCCCCCAGAATAAACCTGCCAGAGGCGATCGAGAGTGAGTAAGTCTTCGGCTGGGAACCGCTCTACTTCCGTGAAGTAAAGCCATTTTCGCTTCATGGCAGATTCGCCAGCGAGCTCACACATCTTTTGAATGGTCAGCAGGTCTGCTTCAAGAAATTCTTCTTCGATAAGTTTGTCTTGGATGATCTGGTAGTCAATGTTGCGGGCGGACTGGAGTTCGACAACGCCTTCCGGAAACTCCCGCTGCATAAACAATAAATTATCTGCTGTTTGATTTTGGGTCAGCACTTGGCAAATGCGCCCCATCACGGGGGTTGCCTCTTGATCTTGCTGGGCGAGGAGAAAATCCCGGAGGAGCGCAAAACCAGTATCGCCTTCGTCAATGAGTTGGGGGATCCGCTCAAGCTGCTTTTTCGCCGATAGGGCCGAAAATTCTTGCAGTAAATCGCTGGTTGCCTCCATGTAAGCTGTTTCTCCCCAATGTATGTTGCGTCAATATTGAATAGGCTGTCATCTGTAGGCGATCGCCACCAAACCAGACTATCACAGGATTTGACCTCAACTCTACCCCGATGCACTATCTACGTCTTCGGGGTATTGAGCCGAAATATCGCTATTTTTCTCCATTGCTGTTTTCTAAGCAATTTTTAAGTGGATTTTTCTCAATCACTCGCCTTGACCCCAAAACCGTTAAGCTATGAAAAAAATGGCTTAAATCCCACAGGAACTATGGCCCGAAAAAAGGTTGTCTATCAAGAGTTTGGTGATCCAGTGGCAGCAGTGGCCCCAGAGGTCTTAGATCTGCCGCCCCAACAACAAAGTCCCCGCATCCAAGCGAGTCGTGCGGGCCGGAAAGGTAAAACAGCGACGGTGATTACGGGCCTGCAACACTCCCCAGAAAATCTGCAAAAGCTTTTAAAACAACTGAAGAATAAGTGCGGTTGCGGGGGCAGCCTCAAGGATGGAGTTATCGAAATCCAAGGGGATCAGCGGCAACCTATTTTGACCCTCCTCCTTGACCAAGGCTACAAGGCCAAAGTGAGTGGCGGTTAATCTGAAGGAAGCCTTGGGGCGATCGCCGGAATTTCTGTCCACCAGAGCAGATCCGCTGCATCTGGTACCACGGCCACCTCAGGGCTGGGATTCAATAAAACTTTTTGTTGCCTGAGATCGTCGCCCAGACGACGTTGTACCCGGTCAGGGATGCCATAGCCATAGACCACATGGCCTTGACCAGCGAGGGTAATGATTTGGGTGTCGGGATTTTCAGTGGCAAACTGGGCGATCGCCTCGGCCATGGTTTCATCCCACACCACCTGGGCAGCGAAGAAATTTTCAAAGTTGAAGTTGCCATGCTGCCCGTGGCCGGAAAAGGCTTCCTGGAGGAGTGCTTGGTAATTTTCATTGGTCAAATCCAGCTCATCGCGGGGCGGTAAGTATTCATAATCCGCCGCTTCTAAACTGGCCAGACCCGCCGAGGAAACTTGCCGCACCACTTCATTCGGCGCATTAAGGGCAAGCACTGGAATCTGTTTTGCCTGGGCAAACCGGAGAATCGGCGCATAGAGTTCCCAGTCAAAGCCCCAGCGGGTTTCATATTCTGTTTGGGCCACCAGTTCGGCCTCGCTAATTTCCCCGGCAATGTAGCGGTCTAAAACGTCTTGAAAGGGCCGTTGAAACATTTCCATGGCGATCGCCACCTGGGGATTATGCCCATGGAGGGCTTTGATAATTTCCAGTTGGGCGAGGTGGTCGGCTGCGCTGGTGTGGTGTTCTCCCAAGTAGATAATCTGGGCTGTTTTCAGGGCCGTCAGGGATGCGTTTGTATCCGCTAAAGGGGCGGTTTTGAGGGTGATGGCGTTGAGGCGATCGCCGATGTTGTCATCGGCATAGGCCAGAGAACCACAGAAAAAAAGACTGCCCCACAACAGCCAACCCCAAGCTTTGCGCCATGTGCCCATCATTTCTTACCGCAAAAATTTTTTAAACCTTCAGCACTAATGTAGCGCAGGGAATTTTTTTGGCGATCGCCCCGACCCCTGGGGGAAAATTTGAGATGTCCTGCACCCACTCTCCCCAACTATGCACCATGCCTCGATCCGGACTGCTGATATTCACCGGGCGATCGCCTTCTATGGGCAGCTCGGTTTTGCCATAGAAACCCAATTCACCACGGGCTATACCCTTGCCTGTTGGCTCCAAGGTCCTCTCGGTCGCCTGGAGTTGATTCAAATCCCCCAGCCAAAACCCGCCCCCGATGCCTTTGGGGATGAGCATTACGTCGGTTATTACCATTTGTCCTTTGATCTGACTGAAATGACCCCTGATTTATCCACTTGGCTCACAAATTTACAAGAGACTGCCCCTAAGCCGATCACGGTGCTCCTCAAACCGCAACAGCAGATGATTGGCGATCGCATTTATGAGGTGATGTTCCTCGCCGATGCCGATGGCCTGCCCCTAGAATTTATCCGCTTGCAGGGGGAGCGAGCTTAGGATTTTTCCTTTGCTACACTGGAGAGCCCGCGACTTTTTGCCCGCCCATGACCGACGAACAGCTCAAGCTTTTTTCTGTGGCCGATGCCCCTAATCCCTATCGTACGGAACGGCCTCCCAGCCTCACCTTGGGCAAAGACAGTTTGTTGCAGTGGAAACAGCGCCTTCAAAAATTTCAAGACAAGGTGCGCCTCAATCCGCCCCCAAGCCAAACCAGTTTAATTTTTGAGACAGCACCGAAGCCGGACCATTGGGATGCCGAAAAAATCGATCCCTTTGGTTTGCCGCCGAAACCCTGGGATTTTTACCGGGAACGCTATGATCCGCTGCGGGAAAGTCAGGCAAATATTTATTTTGTCCTCGACCATGCGGTGCCGCTGTTGCTCTACGTGGGGGAAACGAAACTCTCGATTAAACAGCGTTGGCAAGGGGTCCACGATTGCAAGGATTACATTGATACCTACATCAGTCTGCACCGTCAGTATGACTTGGCAGTGGCGGTCAATCTAGCGTTCAACGTATCTGTTCCCGCCGACCGGACCCAGCGGCTGGCCCTGGAGCGGGAGCTAATTTTGAAGTGGCGATCGCCTTTTAACAAAGAATGCTGGCGTTACTGGGGACAACCCTTCCAGCGGCGGGGCTAAGATCGAAACAGTACGGCCAATGGCAGCGGCCGTTCATTATAATTGGCGTGTTTCGCTCCTTCTCCTTCCATCGGCATGGCTATTTCTCCTCGAAAAGTTATACGACAGCGATCGCCCCGGCGACAGAAAGCAAAATTTCGGCGGCGGCGTTGGTTCGCCCTCAGTGTGATTACCCTAATGGGGGCGATCGCCTACCACCAGATTGAGGCTGCCTTACGCCAACCCAAGGCGATCTTTGTCCTGGGGGGCCACGAAGAGCGAGAACAGTTTGCCGCCCAATTTGCCCAACAACATCCAGATTTAAAAGTGTGGGTATCTTCCGGGAGCCCACCGGAATATGCCCGGCAGATCTTTGCAAAATATCAAATCGAAGGCGATCGCCTCCAGCTCGATTATCGTGCCGAAGACACCGTCACCAATTTCACAAGCCTGGTAGAAGAGCTCAAACGAGAAGGCATCGATAGTGTTTATTTGGTTACTTCCGAAAATCACATGAACCGCGCCAAGCTAGTAGCCCAGATCGTTTTTGGCACCAACAATATTGCAGTCAAACCAATCCCTGTGCCGTCCGAATATCCCCCCGAAACCACACTGAAATCGATCCGTGATGGGATCCGCTCCCTGTTATGGGTCGTCACCGGCGAAACAGGCCGTGAATGGCAAACCTTGATCCCCATATCTGCCCAAGCACAGCAGATTCCGCCACTACCTGGGATCGACTCACCCAAGGAAAATCTATAATGAAAATTGCCCGTCCCTAGGAGTCACTATGGAGTCAAACGCCGAACCGATTTATTTCTATAAGGCTTATGACCCCTATGGCTGTTTCTCTAATTTTTCTCCCCACCCAATCCACTGCGAAGGCTGCATTTGGCCCACAGCCGAGCATTTTTACCAAGCCCACAAATTTTTACCTGCTACCCAACAGGCCTTGATCGACAAAATTCGTCAAGTACCCACGCCGGAATCGGCTGCCGCCCTTGGTCGCGATTCCCAGTACCCCAAGCGCCCTGATTGGGAAGATATTAAACAACAGGTGATGTGGCAGGCCATCTGGACGAAATTTACGACCCATACAGACATTGCCCAAATCCTACTCGCCACGGGGGAAGCGCTCATTATCGAAAATTCCCCCGTGGATTATTACTGGGGTTGCGGGGCCGATGGCAGTGGCCAAAATCACCTCGGTAAATTGCTGATGCGAGTGCGGGATCAGTTGCGTCAACGGCGATAGACCCATAGCATTCCCAGATGCGAAAATGTTACCTTTTGGGTGGAACTAAGCGGTTTCTAGCGTTGCAATTTTCGTGATCGGTTATGGAAAAATCTCGCCTTGGGTTTGATGTGATTATCGTTGGTGGTGGCATTGTGGGGGTAACCCTCGCCGCCTGCCTCAAAAACACTGGTCTACGGCTGGCCATTGTGGAAGCGCGACCCCTCGATGTGGTTACCCAACGGCAGCGGGCCTATGCCATGTCCTTGCTTTCCCAGCGGATTTTTCAAGATTTGGGGGTTTGGGAGGCGATCGCCCACCGCAGTGGTCACTATCGCCAAATTCAGCTATCCGACGAAAATTTTTCCGGTGTGGTGAAATTTGTCCGTCAAGATCTGCAGCGAGATTTTCTTGGCTTTTCGGGGCAGCACCAAGTGATTCTCGAAACCCTCCAAGCTTCCCTCCGGGGCCATGACAATATTCACTGGTTCTGTCCAGCCCAGGTCACAGAGATTCACTACGAACAGGATCAAGCAACCGTCGAGCTCTCCAGTGAAACCCAGGGTGAAATGACGCTGCAAGGCGCTTTAGTGGTCGGTGCGGACGGGCCACGTTCCCTCGTGCGTCGAGGGGCTGGGATTCAAACGAAGGGCTGGCAATATGGACAGTCCTGCGTGACTTGCGTGGTCGAACATGAAGCGCCCCGCAATGATGTGGCCTTTGAACGGTTCTGGGGCACAGGGCCGATGGGCGTTTTACCACTGACAGACAATCGCTGCCAAATTGTTTGGACCAATCCCCATGCTGAAGCCCAACGCCTGAAGGAACTGCCCCCTGAAGTCTTTTTACAACGCCTAGAACAGCACACTGGCCCCCAATTGGGTCGGTTAAAACTCATGGGCGATCGCCAGATCTTTCCGGTGCAACTGATGCAGGGCGATCGCTATGTGGGCCATCGTTTAGCCCTGGTGGGGGATGCCGCCCACTGCTGCCATCCCGTCGGGGGTCAGGGGTTGAACTTGGGGCTGCGGGATGCGGCAGCCCTGGCAGAAACTTTAATTGCCGCCCAGCAAAAGGGTCAAGATTTGGGGCGCTTATCTGTGCTGAAACATTATGAACGGTGGCGCCAGGGCGAAAATCTGGTGATCCTTGGCTTTACTGATTTTCTCAATCGGCTTTTTTCTAATCGCATTTTGCCGATTGTCTGGCTGCGGCGTTTGGGGTTGATCTTCCTGGCAAAATTCAATCCCTTCCGTCTATTTGCCCTCAAGCTGATGACTGGCCAAAAGGGTCGCCAGCCGCGTATTTTGGCCTAACTTTCTGGGGGAATTGTGAATTTTTGGGGAATTTCAAAAATTTGCGTCCAAAATTGAAAGGTGAGTAATTGTAAATTCCCCTTTTTCCCATGCGTTTTTTTCACTCTCTCTATCGGGCGATCGCCCCTGTGTTACTCGCCAGTCTTCTGTTTCTGACGGCTTGTGGCGGTAGTTCACCGGTGTCATCGGGTTTGGATTCCGGGCCTGGGACGGAATTAACGGCCCCTGAAACTGTGCAAACTCCCCAAAAAGGCAGTGCGTTTAATCCATTTTTTCCGGCGGATAAAACCGACGGTTATGACCGGGTGTTTACCCAAGAAAAAGAAGGCTTTGCTGAAATTAAGCTGAGTCTTAATGGCACTGAAATGGCGCTGATTTCCATCTCGGATACGGCGACGAATCTGGCGGCACGCAACAAATTTGCCGAAGCCCAGGAAAATATTAATGGCTTTCCCCTCGTGGCCCAGGGCGCTAATGCCCATGTGGTTTTAGTCGGCGATCGCTATCAGGTCAAAGTCATGTCCCGGGATCCCAGTTTTGGCCCTGAGGCGCGCCAAGCTTGGTTGGCGAAAGTCAATCTCAACGGCCTGGCCGCCCTGCAGTAACAGGTAAATTTTCCTTGCAAATACAGTGAAATCAGGAGTTTTTCATGAGCGCTTCAATTGTAGAGTTGATGGATCAGTTACCCCAAAAAAATCTGACGACCATGCTCCTTAACGGCCTCGATTTCGTCGTGCCGGGACAGTGGCAGAACACCGTGGGCTTCGACAATATGGTCAAGGTCGTCACCAGAGAGACGGACCCAGCGATTCTTCAGGCGGTACGCGATCGCGTGATCGTGCTCTACAGCGATAAATCCCAGGGTTACCAACGGGCGATGTGGATTTACCAAACCGTAGACCAAGCCGATAAAGCATTAGCAGCAGCGGCCCTGGCTAACAAGGTGGGCGATAAAATCCCTTTGGTGGGCGGCCTGATGCAAAAGGTGACCCCCAATACGGACAAGGCCCAGGCGATCGATCTGAGTCTGAAACTCGTCGCCGAAATCACCTGCTTCTGTCAAATTAATGGCATCCCCGGTGATAGCCTGGGGGATTTCATGAAGGCGATCGCCGACTACAGTGGTGAAGAAATCATGCGCATTGCCGCCCTTATTTGTGTGGATGGGTTGATTCCCCTCGGCCCCGATTTTCTCGAAAAAATTAACCAGACCTTGAAAAATCTCTCAGCGGGCGATCTCAATGGCAATGCAGCCTTTAAACGAATGGGGGAATTTCTCCCTGGGGGCAACACCGCCGGGAAACTTGCGTTTATTAACCAGAGCTTTGGTTCGATGCAGGGCTGGATGGGAAATTTTGTCCGCGATCGCGGCCTCACCCCAGAAAAAATCATGAACCAAATTCAGGGTTTTGTGGATGTTTCTAACAATAAGCTTGATTATGTGGCGGCCTTTCTCGACCTCAGCACCAACTACTACGAACATACGGGTACCCAAACCGTGGCGCGGCGCTTGATTACACGGGCCTATGGGGAAATTTAAAATTTCCTATTTCTAGATCATGAAGCAATTTTTGTTACCTTAGCGGGGAGGCAAGACACCTCCTTTTTTTTGTTGTGTTGTGAAGGATAACGACGGATGCGTCAAGATAATCAAATCAGGCGATCGCCCCAAAACTTTTCCTGGGCGCTGCTCAAAAAATGGTCAGCAGTCTGGATCCTTAGTATGAGTATGTTGCTGGTTTGCCTGCCAGCAGCCTTGGCCGCCGAAAGTAATCCTCGTACTTTTTTGCCCTTAGAGTTAGATTTTTTAGACGAATACCGCTTGCCGAAAACAGAATTCCAAGGAACACCGGTAGGCGGCCTATCAGAGTTAGACTATGACCCCAAAACTGCCACCTACTATGCGATCAGTGATGACCGTTCCCAGTTTGCCCCGGCCCGTTTCTACACCTTCAAACTAAAACTGGATGAAACGGGAGTGATCCCTCAGATTCAAGACCTCAATCTAGAGTCAGTAATTACTCTCAGTAACCGCAGCGGTGAACCCTTTGCCCCAGGCAGCATTGACCCAGAGGCCTTAGCCCTTTCGCCTCGAAATACCCTGTTAATCAGCAGTGAAGGGGATTCCAGGTTAGGCATTGATCCCTTTGTGAAAGAATTTAACCTTGGGGGCCAAGAAATCAGTGACCTCAGAATTCCCCAACGTTTTTTGCTAGGAAATAATGGCCGGGGGGTGCGCAACAATTTAGGTTTCGAAGCCTTAGCCATTTCTGCCCCTTCCCAAGCACCCGCAGATCCTTTCCGGGTTTTTGTTGCCCCAGAGTCTTCCTTAGCCCAAGATTCTCGTCCAGGTAATCGCAATGAACCGATTCGCTTTTTGCATTACGTTGTCAATCCCGTCGGCGATCCGGTATTGATCGGCGAGCATCTTTATCCCCTTGAGCCAACGCCTCCAGGGGTCTTTCTGAATGGCCTAGTAGCCCTCATTGCCCTCCCCCAAGAAGGTTATTTCTTAAGCCTCGAACGCACCTACAGCCTGCTAGGGGGCGGTGCAAAATTATTCCAAGTGACGATTGGTAATGCCACCGACACCGCCCGGATCGATTCCCTCGCCGGCAATCCAGAGACAGTGACGCCGATGCGAAAACAACTGTTATTGGATCTCGGCAATTTAGGCATTGGCCTAGATAACCTGGAGGGGATGACCCTGGGGCCAAAGTTTGCCGATGGCGGCCAGAGTCTGTTGCTGATCAGTGATGATAATTTTAGCGATCGCCAAGTCAATCAACTACTGCTTTTCCGGCTCAGTAATGCGGCGGCCAAAGCCACATCAAAATAGGGCCAAGTTCCCACTTCTCCGGCTAAAACCGTGAAGGGCTGGTCAGGTTCGCCAAGGTCACTGAGCACCAGGTCAGCCCCGGTAAAGTCCTGGTTAGCGGTGTAGTTATTGACCGTGACAACCGTAGTTAAACCCGCATCCCGGGAAGAGAGCCAGCCATTGCCCGAATCTTCAAAAGCCACACATTGCTCGGCCCGGAGATTCATTTTTTCGAGGGCATAAAGAAAAATATCAGGGGCGGGTTTTTTCTGGGGAACCATATCCCCAGCGGCGATCACCTCAAACCAATCCATCGCATCGGGGGCTAAGGAATGGGTGAGTAGGGCTGTCACATTCGCTGGGGTAGTGGTGGTGGCGATCGCTAAGCGAATCCCTCGATCACGGGCTTCCTGGATCAGCCGCTTCACACCGGGACGCAAGGGTAAAACCTCATTCGCGAGTAAATCGCAGTAATGCTGGGTTTTACGGGCATGGAGATCTTTGATAAAGGCCGTTAAATCTTTCACCGTCGGCATTTGAGGCTGCCAAGATTCGATGTAAAAGCGAATTCTTTCTTTTCCGCCTGTGACTTTGAGGAGCTGACCATATAGGTCTACCGACCAGTCCCAAGATAAACCCACATCGCTAAAGGCACGATTAAACGCGACTCGGTGGGCATCTTTTTCCGTATTGGCCAGGGTGCCATCCACATCAAAAATAAGGGCTTCTAACTGTCCCATGGTGAATTGTTTATTCCTCAGATTGCATCATAAATGTCCCCACTGTACTGGCAAAGGAGGCCAATTTTAAGGGTTTAAGGGCGTATAGGGGCAGAATTTTCAATGGTTTCAATTAGAAAAGCCAATGATCGCCGTTGCGATGTGCTGGTGCGTCAACGAGATGTTGGTGCGACCTTGAGCCAGAGAATAAAGGTACTACCAGGCAACTGTTCGGTGTGGGGTAAACCCAGGGTCGGACTGTAAACTTCCAGATCGCCGGCCAGTTTATGGACTAAATCACTGGCGATCGCCAAACCTAAACCCGTCCCTTCAATGGCGCCTTCCCCTTGGACACCCCGGTAGCGCCGCTCAAAGACATGGGGCAGATCCACTGCCGGAATACCATAGCCCGTATCATGGACCGCGATCGTCACTTCTTGGGCCTGGCTTTGAATCTGCAACAGGACTTGGCCCCCTGGAGGGGTGTATTTAATGGCGTTTTCGAGCAAATTATTCAAAATTTCTAAAAGTGCTGTTTGATTTCCCAGTACTGGGGGTAAAGCATCAGACAGGCTGTAGTTTAAAAGCACCCCCCGCTCAGCGGCGATCGCCTCTAGGGAAGTCACCAACGGCAAAAGCACTTCTGTGAGAACAACTGGCTGCAGTGGTAAAGCTCGTTCTAAATTTTGCTGGGATGGCGTTTCGGGGGGTAAGGCGAGATTCGCTTGACTTTCGAGTTGAGGAATTTGTGCCGTTAAAAAATCCACTTCCGCACTAAATTCTGCGAGTAGATCTTTGAGGCGATCGCTTTCTCGCACAATCCCCTCTGCTACCCCATAGTTTTTTTCCTCTGGCATGAGCCGCTTCAGGAGTAATTTCCCAAAAGTACCAATGGCCATGGTGGGATTGCGCAACTGGTGCAGCAGGTCATGGAAATGATCCTGCTCTAACGTCTGTAAATGTTGTTGTTGTGCTAACTGCTGCGTTGCCCAGCTTTTTTGTTGATCCAGCACACAGGCCAAAACCAAACTGTCCACCACTAGGGCAATATGAGCCACCTCGGGCGATCGCCAAGGCCGGTCCCGTCGTCCTGTCGCCAAAATCCCCAAAATCAAATCCCCATGGCACAGGGGAAACGCCGTACTGGGCTCTCCCAAAAGACCCATTAAATGCGGATCCACATCTCCTTTTTCTTCCCCAATGGGAAGATCAACCCAAGCAAGCTGTTCTCCCATCACTGTCTCAGTAGACTCTTGTTCTGCCGCCATTGCCGTAATCAGTCGGTCTGGAAACGCGGCGATCGCCTGCAAAGTGGCCCCTTGTCCCTCACAATCGGGTTGAGCTAAATAAACAACCCCCCACTGCGCCCCAATCCCCTGAGCGATTAATTGCAACTGCCCTTGACAAAGAGACACAAATTCAGCACTGACCGGTAATAATTGCGGTAACGTTGTCATAAAATCCCAGCCTCTCCAGCCGCAATCCCAGCGGGAGTTTCCCAAGAAACCTTGATAAATCAGGGGTTTCGAAAAAAAACTTAATCCTTTTTTTAGCTCCGGGTTAAGACCCTATTCCCATTGGCTTGTGATAGATTTTCTGCATATTACATCCCAGGGGTTAACAAAAAGACGCAGATTGTCCCTTGATTTTTTTCCACAGAGCCGATATACTTTGCTCGACATTCTGTAACTCCTGTTACAGCTGTCCTAAAAGTAAAGAAGCGGAGGTACTAGGTTGGCAAGAAAGCGTAAACGGAAAAGTCGGCGTCGTCAGGAAGGAAGAAAAATTTTAGAGATCGTCCCACAATATAACATCGAAAGTGGTGATGACAAACCTGTGACTGCAGCTCGCAAGCATATCTCTGCGAATGGCATTGTGCCCCCGGCTGTCGTTGTGGTTAAGCGTAATGAGCATACCACTGATCGGTACTTTTGGGCAGAAAAAGGTTTATTTGGAGCTCAATATGTAGAGGAGAATCACTTCCTATTCCCTAGTCTACGGGTGCTCTGTAATAGCGTTGACGAAGAAGAAGAAATGGCTGAACAGGTGGCAACTTCAAGCAAAGCTTAGGTTTTCACTTTTACAACGAGAGCTCATTTCACCTGTAAGCCCTAGATATTCCATATTCCCTTCTCTTAATTTCAGTTTTTTGCCCCGGCCCAAAAAAAATGGGTTGGGCTCTTTATTCTCTGGCCCTAGCTAGGCTGCAATAGTCCCTGTTTACTGCCTAAATCCCACGCGCTTTTAATCGAGAATGTAGGTTTAAGTTGCGAAATAAGTGACCCTAAGCGTCATAAAGTTGATAGGGCATCACCTGACGTAGCTGGATCAATTCATCCCGGTGGCCCGTTACCGTAATGAGTTGTGTGGGTGTTGCAGTGATGGGAGTTTGTTGGGTAATTTGCAACCTGACTTTTTCAACTTTTCCCGCTTTTCGCCAATAAAAAAGACCTGCCATGGGAGCCAGTAGACAGATTCCCAGAAAACCAAACCCTGGGGTTGGGTACAAAAGGGCGAGGACGAGGGCGATACAAACTAGGCCGAGGGCCGCCAGAAGACTTAAAAAAACCGCCATAAAGCCACTGGGGGGGACAAATCCTTCGTAGGTAACGACATTGTTTACCCCATCTATGTTGGTGATGCGATAGGCTCGTTGTTCAAAATAGGTTTGGAGGCGCTCAAAAATGGATTCTTCGGGTTCGGTGGCTAAAAGTTCAACTTGTTCAGTGCGGTCTTTGGTAGAAGCGCGGATGAAGAAGAAAAGACCCACCATCAGTAGTATGGTCAGCAGGAGGGTTGAGGTGATGACGGATTGTTCTAACACGGCTTTTTCAGAGGGATGACAGCATTCACTGCATATAAATGTATATCGATCATGGTATATTTTGGGAAATCTCCGGAAAGACCATGGACAAAATTCGGGTTGTTCTTATTGAGGATCATGATCTGACACGCATTGGTCTGCGCACTTCTCTACAACAATGTGCGGATATTGAACTGCTAGGAGAGGCGACTAATGGGGCGGATGGACTACGTCTATTAGAGAAATTTCAGCCAGATCTGGCGATTGTTGACATTGGCTTACCGGAAATTGACGGAATTGAATTAACTCGGCTCCTCAAGCAAAAGCAGAGTAAGGAACAGGGCTGGGAACAGTGTCCGAAGGTTTTAATTTTGACGCTCCAGGATGATGATGAGGTGGTACTGGCAGCTTTTGCAGCAGGGGCAGATTCCTATTGCATGAAAGATATTACGTTTACTCATTTGGTTGAAGCGGTTAAAACAACGGACTCTGGGAATAATTGGATCGATCCGACGATCGCCCGCATTGTCTTAAATCAAGTCCACAATGGGAATGCTCCCCCTAATGAGACGATCGCTATCCAGGCGGCTTCTTTGGAAGATCAGCAGTTGCTCGAAAGTTGCCCTTTGACAGACCGGGAGTTGGAGGTTCTACAACTCATTGTTGATGGTTGCAGTAATTCTGAAATCGCCGACCGTTTGTTTATTACTGTGGGGACCGTCAAAACCCATGTCCGCAATATTTTAAATAAGTTGTGTGCGGATGATCGTACCCAGGCGGCCGTGCGAGCGCTCCGTTCTGGCTTGGTCGGCTAGGTGATAATCGATGGGCGATCGCCAAACTGTCACCAATGAAATCAAACAACAAGCGCTCAAGCTCGGCTTTCATCTGGTAGGAATTGCCGACGCAACAGTCACCGATTCTCAAAATCAACAGCGTTTACAAAGTTGGTTGTATCAAGGTTTTCAGGCGGAGATGGCTTGGATGGCCAACCCAAAACGTCAAGATATTCAGCAATGTCTACCAGGGGTACAATCGGTCATTGCCGTGGGTCTCAATTACTACACCCCTCACCAACATTCTGATGATCTAGAAGTGGGAAAAATCGCCCGCTATGGCTGGGGCCGCGATTATCATAAGGTTTTAACGAAAAGATTAAAAGCACTTTGTCGTTGGCTGACGGCAGCGTTTCCTGACGCACAGCACCGCTTTTATGTAGATACAGGCCCGGTGCAGGACAAGGTTTGGGCGGAACGGGCGGGCTTAGGGTGGATCGCCAAAAATAGTAATTTGATCACCCGCGACTATGGTAGTTGGGTTTTCCTAGGGGAAATTTTAACGACCCTAAATTTAGCGCCCGATCGCCCCCATTTAAAGCATTGTGGCACCTGTACCCGCTGTATTGAAGCTTGCCCCACCGGAGCGATCGCCTCCCCCTTTACCGTCGATGCCAATCGCTGTATCGCCTATCACACCATCGAAAATCGTACGGAAACTTTGCCCCAGGCGATCGCCCAAAATCTCAATAATTGGGTGGCCGGCTGTGATATTTGCCAAGACGTTTGTCCCTGGAATCAGCGTTTTGCCCAAGAAACAAATATTCTCGATTTTCAATCCTATCCCGAAAATCTGGCCCCAAAATTAACCGAACTGGCTGAACTTACTGAAGATGAATGGGACCGTCGCTTCACCGGATCGGCCCTGCGACGGATCAAACCGGCCATGTGGCGCCGCAACGCCCAAGCCAATCTCAGCGCGCAACAAAAAACCTCCCCCAATTCTGAGGAAGGTTAAATCAATCAATAATTGCTAAAATGCGCAGGCTTTATTTACCCATCTGAGCTGCAACTTCCGCTGCAAAGTCCTCTTCTTTCTTCTCGATGCCTTCACCCAGAACAAAGCGTTGGAAACGACGCACACGGATATTTTCACCAATGGTGGCGATCGTTTGCTTAATCAGTTCCTCAACGGTCAAATTCTGATCACGAATATAGGGCTGATCCATCAAAGAAAGCTCTTTCAGGCGCTTAGCAATGCGACCTTCAACAATTTTTTCTTTGATGTTGTCGGGCTTGCCAGCGAGATCATCACGGCCCATTTCGATTTCGCGCTCTTTATCCGCGATTTCGGCAGGAATATCGTCAACTTTCACATACTGAACGTTGGGACAAGCCGCAATCTGCATCGCAATCCCTTTAGCGAGATCTTTAAAAATGTCGCCCCGGGCCACGAAGTCAGTTTCACAGTTAACCTCTACAAGGACACCGATTCCACCGCCTGTGTGGATGTAGCTTTCAACTAACCCTTCAGCGGCAACTCGACCTGCTTTTTTCTCAGCGGAGGTAATGCCTTTTTGACGGAGCCACTCAATTGCTTTAGAGACGTCCCCATCGGTTTCCCCCAGGGCTTTTTTACAGTCCATCATCCCTGCGCCGGTTTTTTCGCGCAGTTCTTTGACAAGCTTTGCGGAAATTTGTGCCATTTTGCTGTTCACCAAAAAATTATCAGGTCAATTCAAGAAGATATTAAGCTTATTCAGCCTCAGATGCATCGGCTTCATCTGCGTATTCATCGATCACTTCATCGAATTCTTCATAGTCATCGTTGTTATCAACGGGTTGACCATGGCGACCGGCATGGATAGCATCGGCGAGCTTGCCGACAATGAGCTTGATGGATCGAATTGCATCGTCGTTTGCCGGAATTGGCATATCAACGGTTTGAGGATCGCAGTTGGTATCTAGTAGAGAAACAATGGGGATCCCTAGCTTCTGACATTCTTGGATCGCATTATGCTCCCGTCGTTGGTCAATGATCACAACGATATCGGGGATTTTGCGCATGTTTTTGATCCCGCCAAGGTACTTCTGTAGCTTGTCGAGCTCACGACGAAGCATGGATGCCTCTTTCTTTGGACGGCGAGCGAGATTGCCGCTCTCTTCCATGGCTTCTAATTCTTTGAGACGTTCAACACGGGTTTTGATTGTTTCCCAGTTGGTAAGCATCCCCCCCAACCAGCGCTGGTTGATGTAAAAAGCGCCGCAGCGCTTGGCTTCCTGGGCAATAATGCCGGCGGCTTGACGCTTAGTTCCCACAAAAAGAACATGTTTGCCGCTTTCGGAAGCTTCTTTCATGTATTTGTAAGCTTGTTCTACCAACTGGGCGGTCTGAACAAGGTCGATGATATGAACGCCATTACGAGATGTGTAGATGTAAGGCGCCATTCTGGGGTTCCAACGGCGGGTCTGGTGGCCAAAGTGGACGCCAGATTCGAGTAGCTCAGCGAGAGATACAACGGGCATATTCTGTTTACTCCTTTTCGGGTTAAACCTTCATCTGGGGATATTTCAGCTTGTGCGAAACACCCGAAAGAATCCCAGATGTGCGAGTTTTGAACAACCCTACCAGCTTAACATAGGTAGCCTTTGGTCAAGTCCCTTACTGGAGGATTTTTTGAACTTTTTTCGGGGAGGAAGGCGATCGCCTCCCTCGGGTCGAAGTAACCTTTCATTGGATGAGTCCCAGCTAGGAATAGATTTAGTTACTGTGTCCAACTCACAAGAGAAAGTAACGTTACATTGCTTTTTGTTACAAAAAAAATCGTCGCCTTTCAGCTTTTTACAGAAAATTGATAGATCCCAGCCGTTGTCAGGCAAGGATTCCAGGGAGTTTTAAATATTGTTAATGTCCCCGGCATCCTTGGAAAGTAGGCCCTATTATTTACATCAATGCTTTTTGCCCAATAGGTACAAAGCAATCCTAAATCACTGGAAACCTTGCAAGCTGGTGATTCGCTCACAGCTTATCTATTTGAATAAATCTATTTAGATAGAACCTTTATTACGTCGATTGTCTAGAGAGGAGAATCCTCATGGCAGTAAAGGTTGATAAGGATCCGGTACCAACTTCCTTTGAGAAGTGGGGTAAGCCGGGTCACTTTGACCGAACTCTGGCACGGGGTCCAAAAACCACCACCTGGATTTGGAACCTCCATGCTGATGCACATGATTTCGATAGCCAAACAAGTGACTTAGAAGATATTTCGCGCAAAATTTTTAGCGCGCACTTCGGTCACCTTGCTGTAGTTTTTGTTTGGCTCAGCGGCATGTACTTCCATGGCGCAAAATTTTCTAACTATGAAGCTTGGTTGAATAACCCCACCGTTATCAAGCCAAGTGCTCAAGTGGTCTGGCCGGTTGTCGGTCAAGGCATTTTAAACGGAGACGTCGGTGGCGGCTTTAGTGGTATTCAAATTACCTCTGGTCTGTTCTACCTCTGGCGTGCTTGTGGTTTTACCAACTCTTATCAGCTCTATGTGACTGCCATTGGCGGTCTTGTTATGGCAGCCCTTATGGTGTTTGCCGGTTGGTTCCATTACCACAAAGCAGCTCCGAAACTGGAGTGGTTCCAGAATGCCGAAGCCATGATGAACCACCACTTATCCGTATTGCTCGGATGTGGTTCTCTAGGTTGGACTGGTCACTTGATCCACGTTTCTTTACCTGTGAACAAACTCTTAGATTCTGGTGTTGCGGCGAAGGATATTCCGCTCCCCCATGAATTCTTTGATGCGGCGACAATGGCGGAGCTGTACCCCAGTTTTGCCCAGGGTCTGAAGCCTTTCTTTACCTTAGACTGGGCTGCATACTCTGATTTCCTGACCTTCAAGGGTGGATTAAACCCCACAACTGGCAGTCTTTGGTTGACTGACATTGCGCATCACCATTTGGCGATCGCTGTGTTGTTCATCATTGCTGGTCATATGTACCGCACTGGCTTCGGTGTTGGTCACAGCATGAAAGAAATCCTTGAAGCGCACAAAGGCCCTTTCACTGGTGAAGGTCACAAAGGTCTTTATGAAATTCTGACTTCCTCTTGGCATGCTCAATTGGCAGTCAACTTAGCGATGTTGGGTTCTTTGACCATCATCATCGCCCACCACATGTACTCGATGCCTCCCTATCCCTATATGGCGACAGACTACGGCACCATGCTGTCTCTGTTCACGCACCATACCTGGATTGGCGGTTTCTTGATTGTTGGTGCTGGCGCCCACGGCGCAATCTTCATGGTGCGTGACTACGATCCGGCTAAGAACGTCAACAACCTCTTAGACCGCGTTCTCCGTCACCGTGATGCCATTATTTCTCACCTTAACTGGGTTTGTATCTTCTTAGGCTTCCATAGCTTTGGTCTATACATTCACAATGACACCATGCGTGCTTTGGGTCGTCCTCAGGACATGTTTTCTGATTCTGCGATTCAGTTACAGCCCATTTTTGCCCAATGGATTCAACATATCCATGCTGTGGCTCCCGGGAATACCGCACCCAATGCGATCGCCGGTGTAAGCCAAGTATTTGGCGGTGATGTTGTGGCGATCGGTAACAAAGTTGCCATGATGCCCATCACCCTTGGTACAGCTGACTTTATGGTGCACCATATCCATGCGTTTACCATCCACGTCACTGTACTCATCCTGCTGAAGGGTCTTCTCTATTCCCGCAGCTCTCGCCTTGTTCCCGATAAGGGTCAACTCGGATTCCGCTTCCCCTGTGACGGCCCCGGTCGTGGTGGCACTTGCCAAGTTTCTGGCTGGGATCACGTATTCCTCGGGCTGTTCTGGATGTACAACTCCCTCTCCATCGTAATTTTCCACTTTAGCTGGAAAATGCAATCCGATGTTTGGGGCACTGTACTTCCTGATGGCAGCGTTTCCCATGTCACTGGTGGGAACTTCGCCCAAAGTGCGATCACCATCAACGGCTGGCTCCGTGACTTCCTCTGGGCCCAGTCTTCCCAGGTGATCAACTCCTACGGTTCTGCACTGTCGGCTTACGGCATCATGTTCCTAGCTGGTCACTTTGTTTTCGCCTTTAGCTTGATGTTCCTCTTCAGTGGACGTGGCTATTGGCAAGAACTTATTGAGTCCATCGTTTGGGCACACAACAAGCTCAAGTTGGCTCCGGCAATTCAACCCCGCGCTTTGAGCATTGTTCAAGGTCGTGCGGTTGGCGTTGCTCACTATCTCCTTGGTGGGATTGTGACAACCTGGGCCTTCTTCCTAGCGAGAAGCTTGTCCATCGGTTAACTCTGAAATGGTTTACCGATCGCCAATTTCAGGGGGAGTTGTTATTCACTGGATGCACCTTCCCTCCCAATTGGCTCCTTTCTTTTCCCTGCGGGAAAAATATCGAGGTTAATTAAAAAAGCCTCACCCTCATCTGTTTCACGAGGAGAACCTCCAGCATAGTTATGGCAACTAAATTTCCAAAATTTAGCCAAGACCTTGCTCAAGATCCCACTACACGTCGGATTTGGTACGGAATTGCCACGGCGCATGATTTCGAGACCCACGACGGGATGACAGAGGAAAATCTTTACCAAAAGATCTTCGCGTCCCACTTCGGTCACCTCGCAATCATCTTCCTGTGGACTTCCGGTACACTTTTCCACGTTGCTTGGCAAGGCAACTTCGAACAGTGGATCAAAGATCCCCTGAATATCCGTCCCATCGCCCACGCGATCTGGGATCCCCACTTTGGTCAGGGCGCCATTGATGCCTTTACCCAAGCGGGTGCTTCTAACCCTGTAAACATCGCATACTCCGGGGTTTACCACTGGTTCTACACCATTGGGATGACCACCAACGCTGACCTTTACCAAGGCGCAGTATTCCTCCTGATCCTTTCTTCTCTGTTTTTGTTCGCAGGCTGGCTGCACTTGCAACCCAAGTTCCGTCCTAGCCTTGCGTGGTTCAAGGATGCTGAGTCTCGCCTCAACCACCACTTGGCTGGTTTGTTCGGTGTAAGTTCTTTGGCTTGGACTGGTCACTTGGTCCACGTTGCGATTCCTGAGTCTCGCGGTGTCCATGTCGGCTGGGATAACTTCCTCTCTGTGAAGCCCCACCCCGCTGGTTTGATGCCATTCTTTACCGGGAATTGGGGTGTATATGCCCAGAATGCTGACACTGCTGGCCATGTATTTGGGACTTCCCAAGGTGCTGGTACTGCGATTCTGACCTTCCTCGGTGGCTTCCATCCTCAGACTGAGTCCCTGTGGCTCACTGATATTGCACAC
The DNA here is from genome assembly GCF_055380235.1 of Picosynechococcus sp. NKBG15041c. NCBI lineage: Bacteria > Bacillati > Cyanobacteriota > Cyanophyceae > Chroococcales > Geminocystaceae > Picosynechococcus > Picosynechococcus sp. NKBG15041c. Next base: position 1,749,524 of record NZ_AP040363.1, on the reverse strand, counting down.
CACCACTTGGCGATCGCCGTGATCTTCATCATCGCGGGTCACATGTATCGCACCAAGTTCGGTATTGGTCACAGCATCAGAGAGATCCTCAACGCCCACCAGCCCCCCAGCGGTAAACTTGGTGCTGGCCACAAGGGTCTTTACGATACCGTCAACAACTCCCTGCACTTCCAGTTGGGTCTGGCGCTTGCTTCCTTGGGTGTAATTACCTCCTTGGTAGCACAGCACATGTACTCCTTGCCTTCCTACGCATTCATCGCGAAGGACTACACCACCCAGGCAGCGCTCTACACTCACCACCAGTACATCGCTGGTTTCTTGATGGTTGGTGCGTTTGCCCACGGTGCAATCTTCTTCGTCCGTGACTACGATCCCGAAGCGAACAAAGACAACGTTCTTTATCGCATGCTGGAACACAAAGAAGCGCTGATCTCTCACCTTAGCTGGGTATCTCTCTTCCTTGGTTTCCATACCCTCGGTCTCTACGTCCACAACGATGTTGTAGTTGCTTTTGGAACCCCTGAAAAGCAAATCCTCATCGAGCCTGTGTTTGCGCAGTTTGTCCAAGCGGCTTCTGGTAAAGCACTCTATGGCTTTGATGTGTTGCTCTCCAACGCTGACAGCATTGCTTCTGGCACCGGTGCAGCTTATCTGCCTGGTTGGTTAGATGCCATCAATAGTGGTTCTAATTCTCTCTTCCTCAACATCGGTCCTGGTGACTTCCTCGTTCACCATGCGATCGCCCTCGGTCTCCACACCACCACTTTGATTTTGGTCAAAGGTGCCTTGGATGCCCGTGGTTCTAAGCTGATGCCCGACAAGAAAGACTTCGGTTACAGCTTCCCCTGTGACGGCCCCGGTCGTGGCGGTACTTGCGATATCTCTGCATGGGATTCCTTCTACCTCGCCATGTTCTGGATGCTGAACACCTTGGGCTGGTTGACTTTCTACTGGCACTGGAAACACCTCGGCATTTGGCAAGGAAACGTTGCTCAGTTCAACGAAAACTCCACTTACCTGATGGGCTGGTTCCGTGATTACCTCTGGGCAAACTCTGCACAGTTGATCAACGGTTATAACCCCTACGGTGTAAACAATCTCTCCGTCTGGGCTTGGATGTTCCTCTTCGGACACCTCGTTTGGGCAACTGGTTTCATGTTCCTCATCTCTTGGCGTGGTTACTGGCAAGAGCTGATCGAAACCATCGTTTGGGCGCACGAGCGTACTCCCCTTGCGAACATCGTTCGTTGGAAGGACAAGCCCGTTGCTCTCTCCATCGTTCAGGCTCGTTTGGTCGGCCTAGCACACTTCACTGTGGGCTATGTCCTTACCTATGCTGCCTTCCTGATTGCTTCGACATCAGGCAAGTTTGGTTAATGTTGCAGCCTGGGCTGTTAGTTAACTAGCTAAACTTCAAAACCCCTTGTCTCTAAGGCAGGGGGTTTTGTTATGGGGGTTAATTTGCGAAAGCATTCAGAAAACTGCTTCACCCCTGTGACATTCTTTTGGTTTTACCCTGACAATGGAAAAAGCCTTTGATCAATCAATAGTGAACTTCGGTATGTCTGAGCGCAAAATTACAGTTCCCTTTTCAACGCTGCTACTTATTGTGGGGGCAGTCCTTTTACTGTTTCTGCTTTGGCAGTTACGGAGTTTACTTGTGGTGTTGATGATTGCCATTGTGATCGCCTCAACCCTCGCCCCAGTGATTAAAATCGCTGAATCTTTTCGGATTCCTCGATGGTTGGCGGTAATTGGTGTTTATCTGAGTCTTGTTTCCCTGTTCACAGGGGTGGTGCTCCTCATCGGCCCAACGGTGGTTGATCAGATTCAACGGTTGATCCGAAAACTCCCACTGTATCTAGAAATTCTTGGTGTGCTTGTCCAATCCTGGGTTGTACGCCTTGGCATGACAGAGCCTCAAGTTTTAGAACAGCTCAATCGTCTTTTTGATGTGCAAGCTCTAACGGCCTGGGCCTTCCGGTCGTCCCAAGAACTTCTCATCCGTTCCTATGGCATTACACGGGGGGTAATTGGCGGTATTTTGAGCTTGATTCTCGCATTTATGCTGTCGGGCTACATGCTGTCGGGGTCTAATAAGTTAATCCAAGGTTTTGTGAGTTTATTTCCGGCTCCTTGGGATGAGAGATTACTGGCCCAGGTACAGCCCATGAGCGAACGAATGGGAAGCTACATCCAGGGTCGCATTGTTGTTTCGGGAATCTTAGGAATTGTGATTACCATCGGCCTAAGATTGCTCGGTATTTCAGAATTGGCCCTCGGCCTCGGAGTGATTGCCGCTGTGACTAATTTGATTCCTTTTTTTGGGCCTGTGTTAGGAGCAATTCCAGCTTTAATCGTTGCCGTTGCCCAGGGAGGCTGGACGTTTTTATCTGTCTTTCTACTCTTTGTCATTATCCAAAATCTCGAAACCTATGTGCTCGATCCTCTCCTAGTGGGCTCTTCTGTAAAAGTAAATCCTCTCTACCAACTTTTAGCAGTGCTGGGTGGAGCCCAGGTTCTTGGCATTTTAGGGGCAGTAATTGTTCCTCCCTGGGTCGCCGGAACAGCAGTACTACTCGACAATCTCTATATCAAGATGAAAGCTGCACCTGTAGTCCCTTCGGGAACTGGGATTACGTCCCCTGTTGCTGTCCATAATTCTCAAAATAATCAAACTTGATGATTGTTCATCATGGCAGCCTTGGACAAATTTTTGAGCCTTGGGTCTTTTTTTTGAAGTTTTGAAACAGAAAAATTGTTGAAATCTATGTAAATTAACCCTTTCAGCGATCCATATTGGGCAAAGAACGCTTAGAATAATGCAGGAAAACCTTGCAACAAGATACTTTTGAGCCGCAACAGTGCAAAATACCTCTTCTGGAATCCTTGTTTTGCCTGGTTTTTTTACCTATACTTCTCACAATATCTAAAATTCAGGAGATTTTTAATGAATAAAGGCGAATTAGTCGATTTAGTTGCTGAGAAAGCTGGTATCAGCAAAAAACAAGCAGATTCTGTGATTAGCGCCACCGTAGAAGCAATTATGGAAACCGTAGCCAATGGCGATAAGGTGACCTTAGTTGGATTTGGCTCCTTTGAACCTCGCCACCGTAAAGCAAGAGAGGGACGCAACCCGAAAACTAACGAAAAAATGCAGATTCCGGCTACTACTGTACCTGCGTTTTCTGCGGGGAAACAGTTTAAGGAAATGGTTGCACCGAAATAGTGATCGGCCTAGGCCGAATAAACTACAGAATTTTGTTGGAGGCTTGGATCGTCAAGGGATTGATTATCTGGGCTTTTTTATTGCCTATCTTCACTAGACGGTCAATTGTTCCTTGAGAGCAGCCACAACCCGTTCTTGTTCGGAGGGTGTGAGGCCGGGAAACATCGGTAAGGACAAGACCTGATGGGAACATTGCTCAGCCAAGGGAAATTGTCCGGATTGGTAACCTAGGTCTTCAAAGACAGGCTGGAGATGTAGGGGTTTGGGATAGTAGACCATGGTGATAATATCTTGGGCCAAGAGCTCTTGGCGCAATGTATCTCGTTCTTTGGCCTTGAGCAGGAGGGTGTATTGATTCCAGACATGGGTTCCACCTGGGATCGCTTGGGGCCGTTGAATCCCTGGGACATCGCTGAGGAGGAAGTCATAGTTTTTGGCGATCGCCTGACGCTGCTGATTCCACTGGTCGAGGTGACGCAATTTAATGTCGAGAATAACGGCTTGGAGGGCATCTAAGCGGCTATTGACCCCCATCACTTCATGTTGGTAACGAATTTTTGAGCCATGTTCTCGCAGCATTTTAATGGCTTCGTAAAGGTCACGGCGATGGGTTGTGATCGCGCCACCATCGCCGCATCCCCCAAGGTTTTTCGTCGGAAAAAAGCTAAAGCAGCCGATATCTCCTAGGGAACCCACCAGGCGATCGCCCCATTTAGCCCCTGTCGCTTGGGCACAATCTTCGACGATATATAAGCCATGTTTTTGGGCGATCGCCCCCAGGCGAGTCATATCCACAGGCTGACCAAACAGATGCACTGGGATCACAGCTTTGGTACGGGGAGTAATGACCGCTTCCACCTGGTCAAGATCGAGGTTAAATGTTTCAGTGGTGATATCCACAAAAACAGGCGTCGCTCCACACATACAAATCGCTTCGGCGGTGGCAATGAAGGTAAATGTTGAGGTGATCACCTCATCCCCAGCGGTGACCCCAAGGGCCTTAAGTGCTAGGTATAGAGCATCAGTCCCCGAGTTGCACCCAGCACTGTATTCGACTTGGTGATATTGAGCGAAATGGTTTTCAAATTCTGTGACACTACTCCCCCCAATATAGCGACCGGAACTGAGCACTTCTAGGACAGCGGCATTGGCTGCTTCGGCAATGGTTGCGTACTGTCGCCCTAAATCAACGGGGGGAATTTGGCTCATGGGAAGGGTGCGTTTGGGGGTAGAGAATCGCTTTTTGACGCGAATATGGCAAATATAAATGTTATAGGTGATGGGAGTTAAAATTGGAAGGCTATGGGCGAATTTATTGAATTAGATCTAGGCGATTTGGGTTGGGCTTTGGGGCTCATTGCGTTGGCGATCGCCCTGTCCCGTTGGCAGCGCTTAAACCTAGAAGGGGAACTCCTCCTGGCCACAGGACGCACAGTGTTACAACTGGTGGTCGTGGGTTACACCTTAGAAATGGTCTTTGCCTTAGCTCAACCCCTAGTCATTTTTGGCATTGTCCTAGTTATGTTGACCATTGCGGCGATCGCCGCCCGCAATCGTATCCAAGAGCGGGTGAAATTACCGTTGGTTTGGGGTAGTATTTTTATTAGTGTTGGTTTACCCTTAATGTATGCCTTGCTGATTATTATTCAACCGGAGCGCTGGTATGATCCCCAATACCTAATTCCCTTAGCTGGGATGGTGATGGGCAATGCCATGAATAGTGCTTCCCTGGCGGGGGAGCGACTCAGCAGCCGCATTCAGTCGAGTCGACTGGAGATCGAAACTCAACTTTGTCTTGGGGCGACTCCCAAGCAAGCGATCGCCTGTTATCGCACCGAGTCGATTCGGGCTAGCCTCATTCCAACTATCAACGCGATGATGGTGGTGGGCTTGGTGAGTCTGCCTGGAATGTTTACCGGGCAAGTTTTATCAGGCATCGATCCCCTCAATGCCGCCTCCTACCAAATTCTGATTCTGTTTCTCATCGTCACAATCAATTTAATTTGCGCTTCCCTTGTGACCGAAGGCATTTATCGACAATTTTTTAACGCTGACGCCCAGCTAACCCTTTAAAGCTTGCCTTCAGTTTTGTCCCTCGCCAATCCTTGTTAGACTGAATCTCCGCCACACTTTCTTCTTCTCCCTACCCCAAAACACTGCCATGTTTACTGCAGCCCCCCGTTTCCCGACAACTACCACCATTCCCCAAGATCTTTTTGGGGCGATCGCCGACCTCAAAAAAGACCTCAACGCGATTATCCTGGCCCACTACTACCAAGAAAACGACATCCAAGACATTGCCGACTACATCGGTGATTCCCTGGGTTTAGCCCGCCAAGCCGCCCAGACCGATGCCGAGGTCATTGTCTTCGCTGGAGTCCACTTCATGGCCGAAACAGCAAAGATTCTCAACCCTAATAAATTAGTGCTTCTCCCAGACCTTGAAGCGGGCTGCTCCCTTGCCGATAGCTGCCCTCCAAAAGAATTTGCCCAATTCAAAGCTCAGCACCCCGACCACATCGTTATTTCCTATATCAACTGCACCGCCGAGATCAAGGCCATGAGCGACATCATCTGCACCAGCTCAAACGCCGTGAAAATTGTTGAACAAATTCCCGCAGACCAGCCAATTATTTTTGCTCCCGACAAAAATCTTGGCCGTTATGTCAGCGAACAAACAGGGCGAGACCTCCTCCTTTGGCAAGGGAGCTGTATTGTCCACGAAACGTTCTCCGAAAAACGCATCATTGAATTGAAGCTAGAACACCCTACCGCTGAAGTGCTCGCCCACCCTGAATGCGAAACTCCGGTGCTGAACCATGCCGACTTTATCGGTTCAACCACAGCCCTCCTCAAGCGTTCCCAAGTAAGTAACAGTGATATTTTCATTGTGGCCACTGAGCCGGGCATTATTCACCAGATGGAAAAAGCCAGCCCGACAAAAACCTTTATCCCGGCTCCTTCTACCAACAACTGCGCCTGCAATGAATGCCCCCACATGCGCTTAAACACCCTCGAAAAGCTCTACTTAGCTATGAAAAACAAAACCCCAGAAATCACCCTTCCTCCCGAGATTGCTGTCGCTGCCCTCAAGCCGATCCAAAAAATGTTGGCCATGAGTGCCTAAGGCCGAGAAAACTCACCAGGGGAAGAGAGTCACAAAATAGATCAGCAAAAGGACAAAAATCCTTTAGAGTGAGATACATCCCCCCTAGGGATATAGAACATTTGTAAATCTGTGTAAGTCAAGCAAAAAGATTGCTCATCCCCTTGCTATAAATTGGAATAATAGTAGCGAGATGTGCTTTCCCGACAGAATCGTGGTTTTTCCGCGATTTTTAAGCAAAGATAGTGAAGTGATTGGCCCCCATTGTTCCGGACTATTCCAAGAAACCTATGAGTATTGACCAGATTGTTGAACAAGCCCTCAAAGATGGCTATCTCACCCCCAGCATGGAAGCCGAAGTCGGACGTATTTGCGATATGTCATCGGAGCTTTCCATCGAGGAGTATATGGCGTTGGATCGCCTCATGGGAGCTTTGTTGACGGGGGAAGTTGTGGCTGTTCCCCGAAAGCAATTTATCAATGTGATGGAAGAATTGGTGATTAGTCGCTCCATTGCTCGGGTTGCGGAAGTTGAAGCTGGGGGAACCCAAAACTTAGACGTGGGGGATATTGCGGCCTATGCTCTTAACCGTCTACCTCCTCTATATGCAACGACGGAGGAGGGGGCGAGCTATCAACGGCAAAAGGCCCATGAGCAGTTGCAAGATTTGATTAATGAGCAGGTTGATGCGGCTTTGTCTCGGTATCTCGATCGGCCTGATTTTTATCCTGAGCGTCAGGCGATCGCCTCCCCAGGCCAAGACAAGAGTGTTATTGCCCAAGTCAGTAAACTCCTAGAAGGCTATGCTTCTGGCTTTGAAAGTGAAGAAAACGTCTTTTCCTAAAAATTGCAGTCCAGGTTTAGTGCGGGAAATACAAGGCGGGAAAACGGGAACTTTTTTTACCTAAAGTGGGTCATGGAATAGGCAATCCTGTTATGACTTCACTGCATGGGTGACGAGAGCATGAGCCAATCCCTTTATATTTCCATCCCTTCCCATGGGGGCGTCGTTCCCCAGAGTGGTGTGTCTCCGGAAAAACTCTCTAACTATGATTTAATCCTCCAGTGCCAGGCAGGTAGTAAACCGGATAGAGCGGCCTTTGTGGAGCTCCTCCGACGCTATCAGTCCCATGTGGATCGACTTTTGTATCACCTTGCTCCGGACTGGCAAGACCGCTCTGATCTTTCCCAGGAAGTTTGGATTCGGGTCTATCGTAATTTGCAGCGGCTCAATGAACCCCAAAAGTTTAAAGGTTGGCTTAGCCGAATCATTACCAATCTTTTTTACGATGAGCTCCGTAAACGGAAGCGGATCCGGCGTCCCCTTTCCCTCGATAATCCGTTACAAACAAAAGATGGGGAAGTGACCTGGGATGTAGCGGCCGATGACCCTAGTCCTGATGATGATCTGGCAACCCAGGAGTTTTATGAACATCTACGGCAGGCGATCGCCGAACTACCAGAGGTGTTTCGAACAACTATTGTCCTCCGGGAAATTGAAGGTCTCCCCTACGAAGAAATCGCCGAAATTACTGGTGTGTCTTTAGGTACGGTAAAGTCTCGCATTGCCCGTGCCCGCGCCAAGCTCCAAGATATTCTTCAGCCTTATCTCGCCGAATAGGGTGCTAGTTTTAAAATTTTTTAAGTGATCAATCAATTTTTAGTGGCGATCGCCTTTCGGGGGTGACATAGCAATGAAAAAAATCCGCTCTTTTTATCAGCAACCAATCTATGATGAGGCTCCAGTAACCCCAGACTTTGAACAATTTCAACGTCTTAGTGCTTACTTTGATGGAGAAGCCACCCCAGACGAACGCCGCGAAATTCAGCATCTCTTGGATACCAATCCTGAGGTCAAGCGCCAATATCATCAACTCCGCCAACTGCGGCAAGCTTTACAATTAATTCCCATTCCCACTGGTATCTCTGCCCAATATCTGGGTCAACGGGTTCTGGCAAGATTACGCCGCACTCAGTTAAGAAGCATCTCCCTCTGGGGTAGTGGGGCGATCGCCGCCTTGTTAGTGGCCGGATTTGTTGGTCAAGCCCCTCAGTGGGGCCGGACCCTATTCGCCGACAATTCCCCTCTGACCCCAACCACAACATTTTCAGTCGAAACGAATGCTGCCGTAGAGGATGAAGCCCTTGCTGTGGTTCTAAATCGCCCCGTATTACAAATTCCAAAACTTGCCAGTGCTACAGAATCGCCCCAATAAAGAGCGCCCCTGTAATCGGTAAGTAATCAATCTACCCCCTCATCAAGATTTCTGAGTAGAGACCAAAAAACACTCCTGCCTTTTAGGTCAGGGGGAGATTTTGCTGCGGCAATTCTAAAAATAGCAATGAAAAACGCTATGGCCTTGTGGGAAATACATTGATTTTTTCTTGTGCTGCATGATCCCGCCAAGAATTTTGTTTCTTGTGATTCATGGACAAAAAGTTTTCAGATCCCCTTGGCAATCTGTAATAAAAGTTCATATAATCAAAGCCAAACGCAATAATAAGTATTTTTTCCTAGTCCTATGGATAGCCTGCAAATTCCGTGGCTCACCGTGGCGATCGCCTTGCCGCTCCTTGCTGCCCTTGTCATTCCCCTCATTCCGGACAAAGAAGGTAAAACCATCCGTTGGTATACCTTGGGTGTAGCCCTCACAGATTTTGCTCTCTTGATCACTGCTTTTTGGCAAAACTACGATCTCGGTCGTACGGAATTTCAACTCACTGAAAATTTCTCCTGGATTCCCCAATTAGGTTTGAACTGGTCCCTTGGGGTTGACGGTCTGTCGATGCCTTTGATTCTGTTGGCGACCTTGATCACCACCCTGGCCATCCTCGCCGCCTGGAACGTTACAAAGAAACCAAAGCTGTTTTCTGCCTTGATTTTGGTGATGTTGAGCGCCCAAATCGGCGTGTTTGCCGTGCAGGATTTGCTCTTATTTTTCATCATGTGGGAGCTTGAGTTGGTGCCTGTGTACCTCCTTATTTCTATTTGGGGTGGTAAGAAGCGTCTCTATGCGGCGACCAAATTTATCCTCTACACTGCCCTGGGTTCGGTGTTTATCCTTGCCTCTGCTTTAGCTTTGGCCTTCTATGGCGGTGAAGTAACCTTTGATATGCAGGCTCTGGGTCTTAAGGATTACCCGCCTGTTTTGGAACTCCTTGCCTATGCTGGCTTTTTGATTGGTTTTGGGGTGAAATTACCGATTTTCCCGCTCCATACTTGGCTCCCCGATGCCCACAGTGAAGCTTCTGCACCGGTATCGATGATTCTTGCTGGGGTTTTACTAAAAATGGGAGGCTATGGTCTGATTCGTCTCAATATGGAGATGCTACCAGAGGCCCACATTCGTTTTGCACCATTGCTGATCATTCTCGGCATTGTCAACATTGTCTATGGCGCTCTGACGGCTTTTGGTCAGACCAACCTAAAACGTCGTCTTGCGTCTTCTTCGATTTCCCATATGGGCTTTGTGCTCGTTGGCATTGCTTCATTTACCGATTTGGGCATGAATGGGGCTGTGCTTCAGATGTTGTCCCATGGCTTTATTGCGGCAGCTCTCTTTTTCCTCTCTGGGGTGACCTATGAGCGTACCCATACTTTAATGATGGATGAGATGAGTGGAATCGCGCGGCTAATGCCCAAAACCTTTGCGATGTTCACGGCTGCGGCGATGGCGTCCTTGGCTCTGCCAGGCATGAGTGGTTTTGTGAGTGAACTGACGGTTTTCTTGGGTTTGAGCAACAGTGATGCCTATAGCTATGGCTTTAAGGCGATCGCCATTTTCCTGACTGCGGTCGGCGTGATTTTAACACCAATCTATCTGCTCTCTATGTTGCGGGAAGTGTTCTACGGCAAAGCGTCTGAGTCTCCCGTCATGCTATCGGTTGGAACCGATGCAAAACCGAGGGAAGTCTTTATTGCAGTTTGTCTCTTAGCGCCGATCATTGCCATTGGTCTGTATCCGAAATTAGCAACGACCACCTACGATCTCAAGACTGTTGAAGTGGCGGCAAAAGTCCGTTCTGCTCTGCCGATTTATGCAGAACAGATTGCGGAAAAAGGCGATCGCCAAGCCCATGTTTGGTTAACGCCCCAAGCTCCTGCTCTAATTGCACCTCAATTGAGGTAGCGATCACCGGGCAACTGGCTGGGGAAAGCCTCAAACAGATGTCCCGGCGCCATAAACTTGGAAAAAATTATGGGTGAGGGATGGGCGAAATTGCCCATCCTTTTTTATGGCCCCAAAACTGCACTAATTCCTGGGGCATTTCCCTTAAAGCCATTTAATTTGCCAAAGCTTTTGGCCAGCAGTACGTTGTTCTTTTTCTGTAAGCCAATCTGATTTCGGACGATAGGTCCCAAATAAGCGATCCCACCAATCCACACCAATGCCGAAATTATGATGCCACTGGTTGTATTTGTGATGGACATAGTGGACAGGCATCGGCAGCCAGAAACATTTCACTGGATTGTCATGCTGTAGTTGGTGGGCATAGGCGGCAAAGGCAGCATAGATAAAACAGCCCATAAACCAGCTCACTCCCAGGGTGAAAGAATGGAGAAATAAAGGAAACATCACCACACTGGTGCCCACGACATAATTACGAAATTCCCACAAAAAACCTTGGCCTGTACCCCCAATATGGTGTTGGGTATGACCTTGGCCTAGTTTTGGAAAAATACGCTTGAGGAAATGCTTTGGGTGGGCATGGAAAACACGATGAATCCAATATTCTAGGAAACTTCCAAAAATAAAGGAGAGACTAAAGATCAACAAGGGTAGCAAAATTTCCATAAATGGCACTGGCACTTTAAGTGAAATCTCCATGGGCAGAACAGGTGGCCGGGTGCTGACCTGGGGCCACTTTGTAAACTTTGGTATTATAATCTCCCCTGCATTGCTCATGCTTTGCAATGTCTTAGCTAGACCCTTGGGATCAAAGCTTTATTTCATCAAGAATTAATGACTAAGTTTTTTTGGGCTGACCGCATTCTCCGTAAAATTTTAAAAAATTTCAGCTGGTTGCTCTGTGGTCAAGTTTTGATGGCGATCGCCAATTTCGGCTATCTCAGTTTGACGGCCCATGCCCTCGGTGTCTCCACTTTTGGTCAGCTGATTCTAGTGCGCGCTTATATGGAGCTGATCATCGGCCTAACGACTTTCCAATCCTGGCAAGCCCTGATTCGTTACGGCGCTGATTATCTCAAGCATCAAGACCATCTCAGTTTTCAAAATTTACTTAAACTGACTACCTGCCTTGATCTTTTAGGCTCTTTGGGCGGATATTTGATTGCGGTGGGAGCGGCCCCCCTAGTCGGGCCCTTGGTGGGCTGGGATCTACCGATGGTTCAGGATGTACAGCGTCTGAGTCTTTTAATTTTGTTGACCCTCAGCTCAACGCCGATGGGCTTACTGCGGCTTTGCGATCGCTTTGATCTTTTAGCCATCCTGCAAATGGTGGCTCCTCTCACGCGGCTACTGGGTACGGCGATCGCCTTTCGTCTCGAAGCCCCCCTGAGTGCCTATCTGTTCGCTTGGCTCCTGGGGGAAGTCTTAAATGCGGTGATTTTACTGTTTTGGGGATGGCGAGAAGCCTACAAACGCGGCGCTCTGTCTCAAATCAATCGCTCCTTAAAACCGTTACTCACCATCAAGCCCCAGCTTTTGAAATTTTGTCTTGTCTCTAACCTCAATGCGTCCTTACCCCTCGCCCTTAGTCTTAGTCCATTGATTGTGGGAGTCTTTGCCAACCCCAGTGCTGTAGCCCTTTTTCGAGCGGGGTACGAATTTTCAACGCCCCTCAGGGATTTAGCGTTGCTTTTTACCCAATCTGTTTACCCAGAACTCGCCCATCTCAGTGCCCAAAGCCGCTGGCGACAGTTCCGCAAACTCCTATGGAAACTGGGCCGCATCCTGCAAGGCATTGGGGCCATCCTTTTGCTTGCCATCCTCTTGACTGGGCAATGGCTCCTCTACTATGCGATGGGGGCTGATTTTACTGCTGCCTATGGCCCCCTGGTGCTGCTGATGATGGCTGGGATTTTTACGATGGGCAATAATCTTTTAGAGCCGGCTCTATTTGCGATGGATAAACCCCAGATTTCACTGCGAAATAATGCCACTGCTATTTTGCTCGTTTATCTCCCGCTCCTGGTGGTACTCACTTATTATCATGGTGCCTTGGGGGCTGGCATTGCGACTGTGATTGCCAATGGCTTTGGGTTTAGTCTAAATCTACTAGGGACTTGGCGCGAACTCCAGCGGCGTATTTTAACCATGCCTGAGCTTTTGTTGCGCTAGGTGTACTTGACTTTCTAGATAGTCAATCCACCGTTGGCTGGGGTCTGGTTGGGCTGTTCGTTGTTGGTGATAGCGTTGGATGTTATTTTGCAAAAGTTGGCGATCGCCTGGGGAATCAATCAATTGGGCTAATTTTTCAATAAAATCCTCACCACTATCGGCAGAGTAAAGATAACCATTCACCTGGGGTTCTATTAAATTGCGTGCCCAATCGCAGTCTGGGGCTAGCACTGGTGTCCCCACATAAAGAGATTCCTGTACCGTCCGCCCAAAGGTTTCCTTCAGGGAAGTGGTTACATGGAGGTCGACATTTGCTAATAACCGAGGGACTTGCTGATGGGGCACTTCTCCCAACATCACTGTCGGCAATGTTTGGGCAAATTCACTCTGGGCGATCGCCTCAGCTAATTCGCCCCGGCCCGCAATAAGCAGCACAAAATCCTGAGTTAAGCGTTGCCCCCGTAAAGCGCTCAAATATTGGAGGGTAAACGCCCAATTTTTATCCGGAGAAAGTCGCCCTAAAAATAAAACCTTTACCCGTTGATCAAGATCAGACAGTCCATAGTGCTGTTGAAAAAAATCGGCCTGTTTTAACATCTGTGGATTGGCAATTTGTGGCGGGCCAATCACTGGCATACACACCACATTAGGTAATCGCCACTGATTCAAGCGTTCCGCCACAAAATCACTGCCCACTAAAGTTACAGAGCATTTTTTATACAGACGACGGGTTAAAATCACAGCCATCAATTTTGCCGGATAAACCAACCAAACAGGGGCATAATCCTGGAGATAATCCACAAAATTTGTCCGATAGCAGCCAATGTAGGGAATCTGCTTTTTCTGGGCGTACAACCACCCCGGCAAAGTAAAAAGCGTTGTCCAAACTCTTTCTGGTTCCTCAATTTGAATTAAGTCCGGCGCAAACTCCCCTAAGGTCATTTCTAGCAACCCTAAGCTACCCCGTTTTGGATTACGCTCTTGGGGAATGCCTAACCAAGCAACGCTCGGCAATGGCACAATTGTCACATTCTCAAACAAATCCCCCACATAGTCAGACCAGCGGGGATAGATATCTGCCACCTCTTGATAACTAGAGACAAAACAAATAACCTGATGCCCTCGATTAGAGAGTGCCTTGAGGCGCTCAAATAAGGTAATGCTTACCCCATCATGGGAAGGCAAGAAAGTACTCGAGATAATTGCGACTTTCATAGCATCTCTTAGAGGCTATTCGCTAAGGCGGCAACATTGCTCTCTGTAATGGGCAAACGCCATACGGCGACGCTATTGAGGGTTCCATCCACAAATTGTTGGCGACAGGCGTGTCGTTGGATCTTACCGCTGGAGGTTTTGGGGATGCTACCCGTTCTTAGTAAAGCAATGCCGTAAACTTCTACGGTATGCTCTTGGTAAACCGCCTGGCGAATGGCCCCCACAATTTCTTCTAGGTTAAAGTTGCGCACATAGCTGCGCTCTAATTCATGCACTACTACCAGCCGCTCTTCATCGGCTACCTCCAGAGAAAAAGCAGCGCCGGCACAAGGACGGAGGGCCGGGTGGCATTGTTCAACGGTAAGTTCGATATCTTGGGGGTAGCGATAGCGGCCCCAGAGAATCATCACATCCTTCATGCGCCCAGTAATGAAAAGCTCTCGATCTTTTAGAAAACCTAAATCTCCTGTGCGTAGATAGGGGCCTTGGCCCTCGACATAAGCTTGAAACGTTTCTTTTGTCGCTTCAGGGCGTTCCCAATAGCCTTTACCGATACCTTTCCCGGCAGCCCAAATTTCTCCCACTTGACCTTCTGGGAGTTTTGTTCTTGTCTCGGGGTCAACGATGATCACTTCATCCCCCAACCAGGGCCAGCCACAACTGACAATCCCGCGACTACCATCAGTGCTAATAATCGCCTGATTCTGTTCGAGGGCTTCGGCAGCGATGTGCTGGATTACAGGTGCTTTTTTGGTGCTGGCACCACTGATGAAGAGGGTTGCTTCGGCCATACCATAGCAGGGATAAAAGGCTTCATGGCGAAAGCCGCAGGGGGCAAAGGTTTGGGTGAATTTTTCAAGGGTGTGGGCCCGGACTGTTTCGGCACCACTGTAGGCCACATCCCAGGAGCTGAGATCCAAGTTTTTCAGCTGCTCTGGGGTCACTTGTCGAGCAACGAGATCGTAGGCAAAGTTCGGGCCACCGCTGGTGGTGATGCGGTACTGGGAAATGACTTCTAGCCAACGCACGGGTTTCTGCACTAGCTCAACGGGAGACATCAAGAAGGTTTCAAAACCGCCATAGAGGGGTTGGAGCACACCACCAATCAGCCCCATGTCGTGGAACATCGGTAGCCAACTGGCCATTTTGCTTTCGGGGCAATGGTTAAAAGATTTGTAGATAGTCGCGGAATTGTGTAGGACATTGCCATGGGTAACCATTACGCCTTTGGGCTTGCCAGTGGAACCGGATGTGTACTGCAAGAAAGCAAGGGTTTCATCGGTAATATCTGGGACTTGCCAATGGGTGGCGATCGCCTGGGGGATTTCATCCATGGCAACGACTTTGATTTGGCTAAATCTCTGGGCGAGGCCCGCAGCTTGGAGGGGAGCCTTTGTGAGCTTGCCTTGGAAATAATCAATGAGGGGGCGAGTGGTTAAAATCGCGGTAGCTTGGCAGTCTTCTACCCGTTCGAGGAGCTTGTCAATGGCATCGTCACTGCGGCTGGGATTGATCGTTACCGCGATCGCCCCGGCGTAGAGACAGCCATAAAAACTAGCGACAAATTCGAGACCCGCTCCATAGGGAAAGACCAATAAAATGCGATCGCCAAGACTGATAAAAGTTTGTAAATGGGCGGCGATCGCCTTCACCTGCTGTTCCAGTTGAGCATAAGTGAACTGCTTAATCGCCTCTTCCCCGGAGATGAAATGATAGCCGAGGCGGTCGGGGGTGCTATCGGCACGGTGACGCAGGAGATCGACAATGGTTTTCGCAGAATGGTTCATGGGGTGGGGTTCCATGGGAAGAGGTCATCAAAAAAATCAAAAATTTAGTCCGGTTTTGCCCGGGCCACCAACTGATCAAAATACCATTGCAGGAGGGGGGCGAAAAGGCTATGCAAACGATAAAGCAGTTGCATTTCGAGGCCAGGGGCAATGACGAACTGTTGGCGACGGATTCCCCGGAGAATTGTGGCTGCCACCGCCTGGGCTGTCCACATTTGGGCTGTTCCTGTAATTAACTTGGTTTCCGGCGGTTTTGTCAAATTTTCGGCCGCCAGTTGGGGGGTATCAGTATCGGGAGGATAGGCGATCGCCACCCGGATCCCCAATGATTTTAATTCTCCCCGGAGGGATTCTGCCAAGCCTCGCAGGGCAAATTTACTCGGACTGTAGGGGGTATAGCCAAATAAACCGACCAAACCTGCCCCAGAAGAGATCAGCACAATTTGTCCCTGCTTTTGGGTAGTCATGGCCGGTAGGGCCGCCCGAATCGCGTACAACGTACCAAAATAATTCACCGCCATGGTTTGCTCAAAAATGCCTAAAGGCAGTTCTTGAAAATAACCAGGATGGGCAATACCCGCTGAAGTAATCAACATATCCGGAGCGCCAAATTTCTCGATTGCCTGGGCGATCGCCCAGGCAATTTCAGTCTGTTGAGAAACATCCGCCGCAAGGGTTAAACACCGTTGCTGGGGAGTCCCAAAGGCTTGCTGAATTTCTTCTTTGGCCCCTTGGAGTCTCGCGGGGTTGCGAGCAATAATCGAAAGATTTATGTCTCCCTGCCGGGCTAACTGACAGGCGATCGCCAAGCCGATCCCACTAGATCCCCCCGTAATAATGACATGCTGCATGGTCAAGCCTCGACCTCAGCTTGGAACCTCTGGCCCACCTCAGCAAAAATTGCCAAGGCTTGATCCAGATGATCGCGGGTATGGGTGGCCATCACACTGGTGCGGAGAGCCGCTTTATTGCGTGGTACTGCCGGATACACCGCCGCATTGACATAGACCCCTGCATCCAGAAGGGCTTTGCAGAACTGCATACATTTAAAATCATCACCAATATGCACTGTAATAATCGGGGTTTGGGCCGCCCCCACCGTAAACCCGAGGGACTGCAATCCCTGCTGCCAATATTGAGCATTTTCATGGAGCTTTTGAACGCGCCAGGGTTCAGCGATTAAGATATCCAGCGCGGTCGAAGCTGCCGCCAAGGAAGTCGGGGGAATTGAGGCAGAAAACAACATCGACCGACCATTGAAACGAATCCAGTCAATGACCTTTGCCTCCGCTGCAACCCAGCCACCAATAGAGGCTAAGCTTTTTGAAAAGGTGCCACAGAGAAGATCGCTGCCACCAATCATCCCGAAATGTTCCTCGGTTCCCCGGCCCGCTTTTCCGAGAACTCCTAGGGCATGGGCATCATCTACCGCTAGAGTTGCTCCATGGCGATCGCACAACGCACGGATTTCTGGAAGGGGGGCAATATCTCCTGTCATAGAATACAGCCCATCGATGGTGACCATCGTTGCGGAATGGGGGGCAATTTGACGTAATTTTGCTTCTAAATCTTGGAGATCATTGTGGTGGTACTGGACCACCTTACAGCGACTCATAAACGCCCCATCATAGATGCAAGCATGGGCTTCGCTATCGAGGATCATCGTCGTATTTTCGTTCATCAAGGCCGAAATAAACCCCAGATTCGCCTGGTAGCCTGTGGTGAAGACGAGGGCATCTTCATGGCCCACAAAGGCGGCTAATTTTTCCTCAAATGCTCGATGTTGCTTGGTAGAACCATTTAACAAACGCGACCCCGTCAAACTCGGCCCTTCTTCTAGGGCTGCTTTTGCAGTCGCTTCCCGGACTCGCATATCGGCGGTTAGACCCAGGTAATTGTTAGAGCCCAACATAATCAGCTGGCGCCCTTCAAAAATACAGGTGGCCCCTTCGTTGCGTTCTAGGGCGCGAAAATAGGGCAACAGGTCATTGGCCCGCAGTTGATCGGCCAGGTTAAATTCCCGTGCTTTATCTAAAACATTGCGACTGGGTTTGTAGGCCAAGCGAAGCCGTTCGTCGAGATCAATGGCTGAATGTTGTGGGGACGCCTTGGGCTGTTGCCCATTGAGAGAATTGGCAGAAGTGATATTTTGTGGGGGTTGATGCTGGGAGAGATTGAGAATGTCCTGGGCCAGTTGGGAGACGGTAATCTCTTCAAAAAACTTTTCTAGGGGCACAGTCAAGTCAAATTGCTGCTCGATGTAGTGCTTAATCTCCACCACCTGCACGGAATCTAAACCGAGAGCGGCAATGGGTTGGTCTGGTTGAATGGTTTCTAGGGGGAGAGAAAGGGCTTGGGCCAATTGTCCCCGCAGCTGATCGATGAGCTCACGTGGGGTTTGGGGGGATTGTTTCGCCTGGGCGATCGCCTGGAGATATTCGGCATTGTTTTCCCCAAGAATGCTTTTCCCCACAATCACTAATTCATCTCGTAAGAAGGCTTGGCGACAGCGATGTCGTTGAATTTTACCGCTGGAAGTTTTGGGGATACTCCCGGTTTTAATCAGCACAATGCCGTAGGTCTGGAGTTCATGGTTTTGGGCGATCGCCTGGCGGACAGTTTGGGCGATCGCCCCTGGGTCTAAATTCCGGAGAAAAGTGCGCTTCACCTCCTGGACAACCATGAGTTTTTCCGTTCCATCAACCTCTACTGTAAAGGCCGCCCCACAGTTCTCCCGCAGCGCTGGATGGGCCTGTTGCGCTGTCAACTCAATGTCATGGGGATAGTGATTTTTGCCGCGAATGATGATCAAGTCCTTTAAGCGACCCGTGATAAAAAGTTCTCCTGCCTTCACAAACCCTAGATCGCCCGTGCGTAAAAAAGGTTTCCCCTGATGCGTCAGGGAAGCTCCAAAGGTTTCCCGGGTAGCCATGGGGGCCTGCCAATAGCCCTGGGCCACACTCTCGCCCTGGACCCAGATCTCCCCCGTCTCCCCTTCAGCACAGGGGAGGAAAGATTCTGGATCAACAATCGCCACTTGAGTATCTTGAGCAGGCTGACCGCAACTAACAAAGACGTTGTCTGATTCAAGCACTTTTGTGGTGATGGGGGCTTTAGTTTTGTCACCACCAGTGATGAACAGGGTCGCCTCTGCCATGCCATAACAAGGATAAAATGCCTCTGGGCGAAATCCATGGGGAGCAAATTTTTCGCTGAATTTTTCCAGGGTACTGGCTCGCACTGGTTCAGCGCCGCTGTAAGCGAGGCTCCAACTGCTCAAATCAAGGGCGGCGCAGTCGCCATCGGTCAGACGATCTAGGCAAAGATCATAGGCAAAATTTGGCCCACCACTGGTGGTTGCACGGTATTTGGCGATCGCCTGGAGCCAACGGCCAGGATGACTTAAAAAAGCCACCGGAGGCATCAAAATACTCGGAAAACCCACATAAAGGGGTTGAAAAACGTGACCAATTAGCCCCATATCATGAAAAAGGGGTAACCAGCCGACCCCAATACTCTTTTCGTGATGACCAAAGGCCTTTTGAATCAGTCGCTGGTTATGAAGAATGTTGTGGTGGGAAACCATCACTCCCTTCGGTGTCCCCGTCGAACCGGAGGTGTACTGCAAAAAAGCAAGACCCTCCCCAGCAACGGCCTGGGGTTCAAACTCACCGCCGATATTTTCCATCCCGTCCGTGGCCAGGAGCGTCAGGGTGGCAAAGTGGGTATCTTGGGTGAATTTTTGTTGAATATCTGGCAAAAAAGCCTCGGTAGTAAGGGCAAGGGCGGCCTCAGCGTTTTGGGCGATCGCCACCAGACGCGATAATTTTTGGTTACGTTTGGGGGGATACACTGGCACAGCGATCACCCCCCCATAGAGACAACCAAAAAAGGCAGTGATAAATTCTAGCCCTGAGGGATACAGCAGAAGAGCCCGTTCGCCGCGCCAGGGCGCTAACTGCTTGGCGATCGCCTTTGCTCTGTGGGCCAATTCTCCGTAGGTTAAACTCCCAGATTCAGTTTCTCCATTTTGCAAAAAAAGATAGGCTTGGGCATCAGCTTGGGTTTGTGCTCGTTGATCAAGAATATCGAGCAACGATGCCTGGGCCTGGATAGGGTGCTGGAGAAACGTCATAGAGCAGTAGGTAAAAGCGAGGGGAACGCAACGATAATGAACCCTGACTTTAAGGAATAATAAAAGAGTTTGCGGATTTTGTTACGCAGCAATATAACCTAAGGCTGACCGCCTTTGCATATTTTCTGGTTTGGGCTCCCGCAATAGACCCATCCACCAAAAGGCGATCACCCCCACGCGCGCCATGTGCAGCCCCAAAGACTCTCCGAAAATTCAAGCCCAGAACAACCTTGCTCAGACAAACAAAGGAAAGGAGATTTACTGATTTTAATTGTATGGACGTAACTGGATTCGAACCAGTGACCCCATCGATGTCAACGATGTACTCTAACCAACTGAGCTATACGTCCAAGCTGCAAACAGTATATAAATCTAGCATTAGACCTTTAAAATGCGCAAGAGCCAGACGAAAGAAAGATCAAGGATTGCTTTATCAAGAATGTTTGATTAGAATAGCATCGACTATTTAGGCCATCGCGTCCCCCTACGATCTTTGAGTCAATCTTTAGATATTCCGACCCTTGATACCCTGGCGCAAGAGCTAGCTGCCATCCAACAAACTGGCTCTAAACGCATTGCCCTTCTCGGTTCTCGGCATGTCCCGATTACCCACCAGCACCTGATCGAAATGATGAGCTACGCCCTTGCCCTTGGGGGAAACCGGATTATCACTTCTGGCGCGACAGGGACGAATTCAGCCGCAATTAAGGGGGTCATGCGGGCAGACTCTAGCCTTTTGACCGTGATCCTCCCCCAGAGTTTGGAACGACAACCCCGCGAATCCCGCGTTGAGCTTGAGAAGGTTGTTCACTTGGTAGAACACCCCGAAAATGATGAATTATCCCTCGGGGAAGCCAGTAGCCTTTGCAATAGTGAAATTATTTCCCGTTGTCAGCAATTAATTTGCTTTGCCTTCCACGATAGTGACACCCTCCTGCAGACCTGTCAGGAAGCAGAAGAGCAGCGGAAGCTGGTCACCCTCTTTTATTTTGACTAAATATTGCCACATTTGTAGGATTGATCAATGAATTTGTCCGTTACTGCTGTTCTTGTCTATTCCTTGGTTGGTGCAGTTTTTCTGGTGTACCTCCCCTATGGTGTGGTGGGTTACGCGCGGGTCAAGATGGCAAGCCAAATGAGCGATCGCCTAGAGGTTTTCCGGCAGCCTCGGGCCACGGTTGATCGGTTGCCAGGCTATGCGAAACGGGCGAATTGGGCCCATCAAAATGCCTTTGAAGCGCTGACAGTTTACGGTGTAGCTTGTTTAACGGCCTTGGTGACGGGGGTTGATTCCCCCTGGGCCATGGGAGCGGCGATCGCCTTTCTGGTTGCCCGCACCCTCTATCCCCTGTTTTATATCCTGAATATTCCTGTGCTGCGGTCAATGATGTTCGCAGTGGGGAATGTGGCAAACATCATTCTGTTTTCCCTGAGTGTCATAGCTGTCCAGGGTTATTAACAGTTTGTTGTCCTTGGGTTTGAAAAATGCTGTATTCGACCCAAGTTTTATCGTAGCTTTTTACCTGTTGCATTCAACGAAAACATTCTATGGCTTCTACAAGTTCCTTTGATGTGGTGAGCGACTTTGACCGTCAAGAGTTGGTCAATACTATTGATCAAGCGCTCCGGGATATTAAAACCCGCTATGACCTCAAGGATACCAATACCACCATCGAATTAGGCGAAGATACAATTACGATCAATACCACCAGTGACTTCACCCTGGATGCGGTGCAAACAATCCTGGTGACAAAAGCGATTAAGCGCAATCTCTCGCCGAAGCTCTTTGATTATGGCAACCCAGAATCGGCCAGCGGCGGGCGGATCCGCCAAGTAATTAAACTGCGCCGGGGCATTTCTAAAGATGATGCCAAAGTGATTACGAAGCTTGTTAAAACCGATTTTAAAAAGGTGCAAGCGGCAATTCAAGGGGATGCGGTACGGATTTCTGCAAAGTCCAAAGATGATCTCCAAGATGTAATGCAGGCAATTCGTGATCTAGATTTTCCGATGCCAATTCAGTTTAATAATTACCGTTAATAGCCCAGGCCAGTAACATTGAGAAATGTTAAATCGTAGTAGGACAAAATGTAGGCGATCGCCAACAGAAGCCCGCTAAAAAAGTGAAATTTCACAGCGATAAACTTACAGTTTTTCACTCTTTCTGGCTTGTCGTGGTTCAGGCGGACATGGTTGATCAGCTCCAGGGCAAAGGGGGCACTGCCAAAACTAAGGAGCATCCAGGGAGACCAAATGCCGGCGGCCACTAACAGGCAAGTCAAGGCCAGAACTCCCACAAGGCTGTAAGTCAAGACCGCCGCCCCCCGCTCCGTGCCCAGACGAACAATGGGTGATTTTTTGCCAGCGGCGAAATCGTCCTCGACTTGGTGAAAATGGGAGCAAAAAAGAATAATACTGGTTGTAAAAGAAACCCAAAGGGAAGCCCACACTGCATTCATTGTCAGGGTCTGGGCTTGGCTATAAAACACCCCTAACCCGGTAATGAAGTAGGCCAGAAAGCAAATCCATTCACCGATGCCCAAATAACCCAGACGAAACGGTGGCCCCTGGTAAGTGTAGGCGATCGCCGTGGCGATGAAGATCAAATTAAAGACCATCCAATCCTGCTGGAGGTAACTCATGAAGGCAACACCGCCCAGGCCTAGCCCGAGGAAACCAAGGGCGACACGAAAAACGAGGGGGCGATCACCCGTGAGATTCACCAGGGAAGAAGCTTTGTTCACATCGATCCCCGTGGCTGCATCAAAAACATCATTGCTGAGGTTCATCCAGGCAATCAAGCAAATCGAAATCCCCAGAAAAAGCCCGAGCCGCCCTAAATCAAAGACACCTAATTCTCCATAGGCCGCCGCCGTAGTGACAAGCACCGGGGTGATCGCCACCGTATAGATGGGGGGTTTCAGGGCAGCTAGCCACAGACGCCTAGTCTCTGAGGTTGTCAAGGTGGGAGGATTTTCCGTGAGCATTTCTTCTTTAAACGAGCAAATTATTCAGAAAAGTGTACCGCAACCTTTTCCGGGATGCTCTTTTCCTCGTATTTTTCAAGCACTGACGCGCTTAAGTCGTCGCTGTGCCCTGGGCCATCTGCATCATTTCAACGAGGACGGTATGAGCCTCTTTCGCATTTTTTAGGGTTTTCGGGAAAGGTATCGTGACCGCTGTTGTGGCGCCAGTGGTGGTGCGGACTTCGAGCTGCATCCCTGTGGCATCAAGGGACAACATTTCTGCAGCTGCGGCGTTTTCACAATGGCCAAAATGTTTGGCATAGAGTAAGACGGCCTCTCCATGGTCTTTGTTCATGTGGCGGCAAATGCGATCGCTAACGGCTTGGGTAATAATTTCAGACATGGTTAGTGGTTTTTTAAAAAATAAAAAATGTTTGCAACAAATTGGCAGCGACTGAGGTTCGCGCTGCACTGATCGGATTTTACCCGGAGGGCGATCGCCCAGGGCCAGGATTTGGATAAAAATCGGAATGACAGGATTCGAACCTGCGACCCTCGCGTCCCAAACGCGATGCGCTACCAAACTGCGCTACATTCCGTTGTACTAGAGTTCTATTCTAGGACAAATTGACCCCAGAACCCAGTCTTTTAAAAGAAAAAAATTTTGTCTGGGTGCAACGATACCAATCCCTAACTGGGATACCAAAACATCCCTTTAATCCCTTCGGGATCGAGGATAAAGCCCAAACGCCGATAGAAATCAACCACCTGGGGATCTGCGAATAGGGTGATGTTACTGATGTCCGATTCCCGCAATTTTTTGATGATGAACTGCATCAAGCCTTTACCCAGACCTTGGCTTTGGAATTGGGGATGAATCACCACATCCCAAACCGTGGCATTAAACGCACAATCGGAGGTGGCCCGGGCAAAACCAATTAAGCGACGCCGTTTATCATTGCGTACTTCCCAGACCGTGACCACCAAAAAACTATGTTGAATTGCCTTGCGTACTTTTCGAATGGGCCGTCTCGCCCAACCCACTTGGTCACAAAGTTCTTCTAATTCGTAGAGGTCTAGGTCTCGATCAAGGCTAAAAAAGATCCGGGGTTGCCCCGCAGATTCGAGTTGTGAATCATTGAGCTGGGCGCTCGGAACGTCAACGGTGGGATTAAGGAGTCGTTTCAGGAAACCCATGTTCATTGGCTGGGGCGATCGCCTCGGGTGAAATCGCAGGACAAGAAAAATCGATATGCTTGATAATCTTACAAGATTTTTTGATCAAGCCTGGGGGATTGTTCCCAAGGCGCCAAAAGGGAGAAGCAACGGAGTTCCTGAAGTACACTGAAGGGGTCAGGGTTGCTCGGAGATCTAACTCAAATTACCGCGACTGTCCCGTCAGTATTCTAAAAAAGGCCCCACACCCACCATGACCGATGCGCTCAAACCATCCAACCTAGAGCTGCTCAAGCGCTTTAACCGTTCATTTCCCGAGTTTTATGAACAGTTTGTCAGTAGTGACGCCCAATTTCAAAACCTGCAATTGGCCTATCAGCTCTATCGTTCCAAGGAACCACTGATCGAAGTTAACACCGATGGCTCCCGGAGTACGTTTCAATTTGCCTACCGCAACCAATCCTTCCTTCTGAGCGATATTTTCGGCATCCTGACGGCCTATGGTCTAACCATCCACAATTTGAGTCTCTATGGCCAGACCCAAGCGCCGATGTTGGTTTTCATCAAACTCAGTATCTCCCGCAACAATCAGTCCCTAAGCCCAAAAACAGCGGACAATCTCTGTCGGGCGATCCGGGAGGCGATCGCCGGACGATTTGAGGTTGAAGAAATGCTGGCAGTTGAATTTAACTTCGATCAGGGCCTCGATCAGGTGAGCACAGAGTTTTATATCGATCCGGTATTTCATCTGCCGACCCTGATTATCGAAGCAGAAGAACAGGTGGGGCTGCTTTACCGGGTCATGTATGCCATTTGGCAAGAAGATCTGTTGGTGATTAATGCCAACCTTGTTTCCTGGCGCGGCCGCACAAGATTAATTCTCTATCTGTTTGGCCCCAATGAAAGTGCAATTCCAGACTATTTGGGCCAGCGGATCGCTGTCAGTGTGCGCGATCGCCTCCTCCGTCCCCAGCATTAGCTTTGCTGTGATTTTTCCCGAAAGCCATCCTTTGTTTACAATAAAAGACGGCGCAGTATGAGCCCATCAACCGCGAAACTTTATGGCAACAACGATCATTCGGGATGTGCTCCATACCTATGAGCTAACGCCGGCCCCCCACCCGCACCATCACCTCGGCGGTTGCGCGGAGCGGCCTGTCCTCGTTTTTATCCATGGCTGGCTCCTCAGTCGCATCTATTGGCAACCCCTAATCCAATCCTTGCAGTCAGACTATGATTGTCTCACCTATGATTTGCGTGGTTTTGGGGAATCGGCAGCCAAAATCAAGGGCGATCGCTATCCAAATCAAGGCTATACCCTTGCCGAATATGCCACTGACCTCCAGCACTTACTCCAAACCCTGCATTTAGAAAATGTCTGGCTTGTCGGTCATTCCCTAGGGGGCAGTATTGCCCTTTGGGGAGCGGCGGCCTGTGCTGACCGCGTGCGAGGGGTCATCTGCCTCAACTCCGGCGGTGGCATTTACCTCAAAGAAGATTTTGAAAAATTTCGCACTGCAGGGCAAGCATTGGTTAAAAATCGCTGGCCGATGCTCAAGCACTTACCCCTGTTAGATGTGGTCTTTTCTCGACTGATGGTCCACCGGCCTCTCAAACGCCATTGGGGAAAGCAGAGAATCCATGACTTTCTCCAAGCTGATGCCCAAGCAGCCCTGGGCTCTCTCCTAGAAACCACCACCGAACAGGAAGTCCATCATCTTCCCCAATTGATCGCAACATTATCTCAACCTGTTTATTTCTTGGCGGGTCAGCAAGATATGGTGATGGAGTTAAAATATGTGCGCCATTTAGCCAGTTTCCACCATGGTTTTGGTTGTCGGGGGGACAATGTTCTGGAAATTGAACAATGTGGCCATTTGGCGATGTTAGAACAAGTGGCACAAGTGGCAGAAAATATCCGCAAAATTTTAAGTCAACATAGCCTCTAAGGGGACTGTAAAAGTGTAGAGAGATTGTCTACAATGCTTAGTAGAGAAATATTAATGCGCCCTGCTCAAACTTTGGAGAAGCTTATGCTACACCGCAAGATTAATCAAATCTGCAATGATGAAAAGGAAGTTTGCATATTCTTGCGGGATCAACAGCGCTGGATTGAAAATGCAACAATCACAGCCTTTGAGGGGGAAATTCTGACTATTCGTTATGAAACGGAAGAAGAAGACGAAATTTCCTCCTGGGAAGAACTGGTTCGTTTAGAAAGTGTTGGGGCCATCACCCAAAAACTAGCTTCGGTACCAAAAATGGACGTGGAAATTGCCGTTTCTGAGGATTGTCCGGCGGCGGAACAGATTTTCCCCCATTTTCCGGATGCTAAAAACCAGGACTAGGATTCCTGGATGAGCTCGTCGGTCTTGGCGATCGCCCTAAATTCTGGACAATATCCCTCCGGTGTCACCTTAAAGCGATACAGGGGGGATTTTGGTTGGTGACAGCGCAACCCTTTTTGAAAACAACAATTAAAACAGCAGTCCAGATGCTCAAATCGCTGGGCATCCATATTGTGGCGCAGCAATTCCCGTTCGTGGATACCCCGCAGCACCAGTTCTTCCCCCTGCCAACGGGCTTCCACTAGACCTGTGTCAGCAAAGGTTTGCCAACGGGGATCCTCCGCGAGGCCATTGGGCAGGCTAATGGTGATCCAAGTGCCCACTTCGTTGATTTCTCCTTCATACTCGGTCTGCTCTGGGCCTTGGGGCTGGAGAAATGTGGCGCCGATGGGCAGATCAACCCATTTTCCTGGCGCTGGGCAATGGAGCTGGTAGCGACTCTGGAGCTCTTCAAGGGCCGTGAGATCTTCGAGATCTTGGGGGGAACCATGAAAAAAGACCACATGCTGGGGCCGGAGGTTATGGATGAGTTGGGTGGTGTTGCGGCCATCACTATGTTCAGCGAGGAGATAGGTTTCGATCTGGACATTTTTCTGGGGGGCGATCGCCGCCAGGGGAGGCGTGTCAAAGTTCAGCCAAACCCCAGGGTGTTCCGGTAAAAGCAGCAAACAAGGGGAGGAAGAGCCTTCGCAATATTTAGCGAAGTCGTTGGCATAGTCGGTAATAATCACATGGTTCCCCGCCGTGAGATCGGGATATTCTCCTGGAGCCAGGCGGTGCATGCGTGGATAAACCCGATCATCCCAAAAAAGAGCCTGATGGCGGGCAAAATTCTGGACAGGATTCGGTAATTCGGCCAAGAGCTCTAAATACAAATCGCAGCCCCGCGCCACTTGACCTTCAACCCAGATATCAACTTTTTTCCCCGTAAACTGATGGTGCGATCGCAGCAGTTTGAGAATTTCTTGGCCGAGACCCAGGCGCGGCACTGGCAAAATTACAGATTGCCCCACTTCTAAGGCTTCAAGGATTCTTTGGGTGAGGTACTTTTCCTGCTGGCGGCGGTGGGGATGGCGCATGGTTCCGTAGCTCCCCTCCAAAATCAGCACATCTGGCTGGAGACCCCGTAGAGCTTCGATGGACAGACCATTGACCAGTTGGAAGTGGGAAACTGCAAAATCTCCGGTATAGAAGAGGGAATAGTTCCGCTCAGGGGTCTGGAGGGTAAAGAGGGCCGCTGCCGCCCCAGGGAGATGCCCCGCGGGGAATAGTTGGATCGTCAAATTTTCGGCAATTGCCACAGGCGATCGCCAGGGAATAATGTTTCCCAAATTCTCTGGGATCACTGCACCGGGCCAATTGAGGGGCAACAGGGTTTTAGTTGCTGCGCTGAGAAAAATAGGGACTTCTGGCCAATGGCGATGAAGCTTCAGCAGTCCCTCGGCATGGTCTCGATGGGCATGGCTACAAAACACCATGTCCGGGGGGTTTGCCTGGTTGAGTAAAGGTTCTAAATCAGTAATGCCACAGTCTAAGAGCAGTTGATAGGGGCCTAGTTTTATCTGTAGACAGACGCCTTCTGCCTGATACCCAACGGCATGGGGATAGCAGGCTAAGGGGGACAAATCTGGGGTCGTGACAGGGGACATTAGGCACAAAAAATCCTAGAATCCCAGGAAGGCGATCGCCGCGGGAGATCCTAGAGCATCGCAAAGAAATTTAAGGAGTGGACCTTGTTCGAAAAGGGGAGAGGAGAGCCCGCCATAGGGCTTGATGACTAATGGGCAGAACCGTTGCCATGGTAGTCATCTGAATCATAAAAACCATTTTTTGTGCCAAAAAATAGGCAAGCAATGGTGAAAATGCCAGTGAGGGCCAGTAACAATAATTTGATATCCATGGAGAATCTACAACTGGAGCTTACGGTTTTATCATAACGATTTTTCTTGGGGGAAGAAATTAACTTTTGTGGCGGTAAAATGGCAGATTTTACGGGAAATTTTGCGATTTTGTTAGGGATTAGGGGAAATAGAGAGTCCGCTGTAATTGCCAGTAGTCTCGGCCCAGGCTTCATAGTCGGTAATCAGTTTTGTGAGGAGCTGTTTTTTGATGCGCTGGAGGATTTCTTTGAGGAGGCGATCGCCTGTTTTGCGAATGAGGACTTTGGGGGTCAACCATAGGGGGGGCGGTAATTCGAGCTTGACCTGCAGATCCGCCTGACCCTGGAGTGACCATCGCCGATGGTGACGCACTGGTCGCAGCAAACCTTTTACTTCAAGGCAAAATCCCTTCATAAATGCCTCAAGACCCCGCAGTTGATAATCGATGCTTTTGATATGGACATGGCCATGGCGATCGCACCAAATCTGTAGGGTGACAATGGGTTGAAATTGATACAAATCTAGAAAGCCGATAGGCCGCATCTGCAATTGATATTGATCAGGGGCCAATTTTTTCGTACGCTCTGGGTCGGCGATCGCCCCCACAAGGGTATCAATCTCCCGTAGATACTCCTGAATTGGCCGGGGAGCATCTGGCACAGAGAGAGAAATCGCTTCGAGGGCATGGAATCGAATGGCCATAGAAAATAACAACTTAATTTCAACTTTTACATCTATACAGAGAAACCTTCTCGGGCTGGCCCAAAAACGACATCGAGAAAATTCCCCAAAAGGCCCAAAATTGACGCAAGAACAAGGATTTTCCCGGATATGTAACGCAACGTAAACTTATATCACCTTTTCGCCAAGGGACTTCTGGCCCTGCGGTAAACTAACCCATAATCCAGAATGCTGACATAATCAAACCACATTCTTGTAGGAGTTAACACTCAATGTCTCATAGCGTTAAAATTTACGACACTTGCATTGGTTGCACCCAGTGCGTCCGTGCTTGTCCCCTTGATGTCCTAGAGATGGTTCCTTGGGATGGCTGTAAAGCCGGTCAGATTGCATCTTCCCCCCGTACTGAAGATTGTGTAGGCTGTAAGCGGTGTGAAACTGCTTGCCCCACCGACTTCCTTAGTATCCGGGTTTACCTCGGTGCCGAGACCACCCGTAGCATGGGTCTGGCTTACTAAATTCTACCCGTTTAAGACAAGCCTTTTTTGGATTGGGTCATATTAAAACACTATCCCATTAACATTTTCAATCATTCTGGTCATCCCCGGAGAGACGTTTTGTTCTCTCCTTTTTTTATGGCCAAATTAAGCGCTTCAAGGGAACGACCCTGGGTTGTTTTGTGACGCAATGTGACGCAATAGATTTTGTATTTGCCTGCCCTAGGCATTGTCAGCACTATTGACTAGTGAATCACTATTGACTAGTGAATAATGATAATTTCATTACGTTAGCATAGGTTTAGACTGCCTGTTGCACTCCATTGGTGGGAGTCCACATATCCCATCAGTTAAAAAATTAGTCATAATTTGTGCATGAATTTTTTCGCAAATCCTTGGTTCGCGGCGATCGCCCTCAACTCGGCCCTTATTTTGCTGGCCTTTAGCCTCCCCAAAAAACTCCTCACCCCTTGGGGCTATCTCCATGCTTGGCTGCTAGGGGTGCTGGTGTGGGGCTGTCTCAGTTGGCAGGGTTACACCGTGGTGATGTTTTACTTCTTGGTGGGGGTCGCCGTTACCAAGGTTGGCAAAGCAATCAAAGAAGCCGCTGGCATTGCCGAAGGTCGTGGTGGTTTGCGGGGCCCAGAAAATGTTTGGGGCTCAGCGCTGGTCGGGACGCTCTGCGCCCTTGGCACGCTCCTCGCCCCAGAAAATCTCCAACCCCTGCTATGGCTTGGGTATGTGGCCAGCTTTAGCACCAAACTGTCTGACACCAGCGCCAGTGAAGTGGGGAAAGCTTACGGCAAGCGCACTTTTTTGATCACCACCTTCAAGCCCGTCCCCCGAGGCACAGAAGGGGCTGTGAGTTTGGAAGGCACCCTCGCTGGGATCGTTGCTTCGGTGGCGATCGCCTTCGTCGGTTATGGAGTTGGTTTAATCGATGGACTGGGAATTTTTTGGTGTGGGGTGGCGGCATTTGTGGCGACCAATATCGAAAGTGTAATCGGCGCAACGATTCAGGAAAAATTCGCCCTCTTAACCAATGAAGTGGTCAATATTTTCAACACCCTCGTGGGGGCCAGCGTGGCGATCGCCCTCGGGGTTATTTACGGCCTATTCGTGGTTTAGCCATGGGCGGGGCAAAAAAGAATCTTCTACACTAGAGGGACAGATTTTTACGGGTTGATGCCGAGTTTGCCATGGTTGCCACCGTCAGTTTAGATGCCATTCTCCATAAACATCGGATTCGCCCAGACATCCAAGCCCTCCAAGGGGAGATCGTCCAATGGCGTCGTCAAATTCACCAGAAACCAGAATTGGCATTCCGGGAAAATGCGACGGCCCAATTAATCAGCCACAAGCTTACAGAATGGGGGATCCCCCACGAAACGGGCATTGCTGAAACGGGTATTGTTGCCCTGATTGAAGGCCATGCAACCGGGAAAGTGCTGGGAATCCGCGCCGATATGGATGCCTTGCCCATCCAAGAAGAAAACGAAGTTGATTACCGTTCCCAGCATTCAGGGGTGATGCATGCCTGTGGGCACGACGGCCATGTGGCGATCGCCCTGGGTACAGCCAAATATCTCCAGGAAAATCGAGATCGCTTCCGGGGGGCCGTAAAAATAATTTTTCAACCTGCCGAAGAAAGTCCCGGTGGTGCGAAACCGATGATCCAAGCAGGCGTGCTGCGGAACCCCGATGTGGATGGGATCATTGGCCTACACCTCTGGAATAACTTGCCCTTAGGCACTGTCGGTGTACGCCCCGGCGCGTTGATGGCGGCCGTGGAAAGCTTTAATCTGCGGGTGCAAGGCAAGGGGGGCCACGGCGCCTTACCCCACCAAACCGTCGATGCAATTGTCGTCGGCGCTCAGATCGTTGGGGCTCTGCAAACCCTAGTTTCGCGCATTGTGAATCCCCTCGATGCGGCGGTGGTCACCGTGGGAGAGTTTAAAGCAGGCCACGCGATGAATGTGATCGCTGACTATGCCGACCTCAAAGGGACCATCCGCTATTTCAATCCCCAATTGGAAAAAACCATCGGCGATCGCCTCGAAACCATCGTCAACGGCATTTGTCAGAGCTACGGCGCCAGCTACAAACTCGACCATGTGCACCTCTATCCACCAACGATCAACGATCCGGCCATGGCCGAACTGGTGCGTTCCGTGGCCGAAGAGGCGATCGAAACTCCCCTCGGCGTGATGCCCGAATGTCAGACCATGGGCAGCGAAGATATGTCGTTCTTCCTGCGGGAAGTGCCTGGTTGTTATTTTTTCCTGGGTTCGGCGAATCCCTACTTTGACCTAGCCTATCCCCACCACCACCCCCGCTTTAACTTTGATGAAAGTGCCCTCGGGATGGGGGTCGAAATGTTTGTGCGCTGCGTTGAAAAATTCTTAGCTTAATCCAATGAAACTCCACGCCAATTTACAGGAGCGGGTCGTCCTCGATACCCAAACTCTGCCCTGGCAAACTTCCCCGATGGCCGGGGTA
The DNA here is from genome assembly GCF_055380235.1 of Picosynechococcus sp. NKBG15041c. NCBI lineage: Bacteria > Bacillati > Cyanobacteriota > Cyanophyceae > Chroococcales > Geminocystaceae > Picosynechococcus > Picosynechococcus sp. NKBG15041c. The sequence goes on along the minus strand of NZ_AP040363.1, from coordinate 1,717,702 downwards.
GAGCGGCGTCTATTAGACCGTGATGGAGCAGAGGTGGCCCGAGCCACATCCCTAGTACGCTATGCTCCCGACAGTTATTTTTCGGCCCATACCCACGGTGGCGGTGAGGAATTTTTTGTCCTTGAAGGCACCTTTGCCGACGACTACGGGGAATATCCGGCGGGCACCTATGTGCGCAATCCCGTTGGCTCCAGCCATCGCCCCCACAGTGAAACGGGCTGCACAATTTTTGTGAAACTCTGGCAGATGGATCCGGCCGACCAAACCTTTGTGCGGGTGAATACCCGTCAGCAACCTTGGGTGCCTGGCTTAGTAAAAGGCTTATTAGTGATGCCTTTACATAACTTCCAGGGGGAAAATGTCGCCCTTGTGCGCTGGGAGCCGGGGACTTATTTTCAGACCCATCGCCATTGGGGTGGGGAAGAAATTTTTGTTCTAGAAGGCACCTTTGAGGATGAACAGGGAATTTATCCAGCGGGAACTTGGCTGCGCAATCCTCCTGATAGTATCCACACCCCCTTCAGTCGGGAGGGGTGCATTATCTATGTAAAAACAGGCCATTTATAGCGTTTTTACTCTTTTTTTTGGGGTGGCCTAATGCCGAAAAGGTCCCCCGAATTGAGGCATTTGGAGGGCTAAGCAATGTTCTTTAATCTGGGCAATGTAAAAAACTGGCAACCAGCAGCCCATGGTCTGTCTAAGTCTTTAGGTTAGAATTCCTTAAAATTCAATGAAAATCCTGACGGAGCGGTATGACTTTTTTTCTGCAGGGTGATGAATTCTTTAAGGAACAAGATATTAAGTTAGACCCACCGATTTTTCTTGATCATCGATCGCCCTTAAAGCAGGCGATCGCCCTCATGACGGGTACAAAAACGGAGTCACCCCAGAGCTGTTTGATCATTACCACAGGCGATCGCCTGGTCGGCATTCTGACCGAGCGGGACTTGGTGCGACTTTCTTTATCTGAGAGAACCCTCAACGAAACTCGGGTCCAGGACATCATGACCAGCCCCGTGGTGACCATCGAATCGAAAAATTTTACGGATGTTTTTTCAGCCTACAATTTAATGCGCCGCCACCGGATTCGTCACTTACCCGTGGTGGACGCGCAGCAGCGGGTGGTTGGCGTGGCGACCCTAAGTTCCCTACGCCAGGCGCTCCATTTAGGGTATTTTTTACGGTTTCGGGAAGTGCGCGAAGTGATGTCAGCCCAGGTCATTTCGACTGAGCCAGAGACGCCCGTGCTAGAAGTCGCCCAGATCATGGCCCGACGGCGCATTAGTTGTCTAGTGATCGTGGCGACAGAGGCGGATCTGCTCAAACCTATCGGCATCATCACCGAGCGGGATATCGTCAAACTCCAGGGGGCAGAAGCTGATTTTAAAACCTTGACCGCCGGGGTCGTGATGAGTCAGCCGGTGATTCAACTGCAGCCTGATTCATCTTTGGCGATCGCCCAGGAATTATTTCAATACCATCAGGTGCGCCGGATTGTGGTGACGGGGAAAAACGGTGAACTCCAGGGGATTTTAACAGAGACGAATTTATCCCAAATTCTCGATCCTCTAGAGTTGTTCGGCATGCTAGAAATTTTGCAGCGGCGAGTAAAGCAGTTGAGTGAAGACCGCGATCGCCTGCTCCCCCGCGAAAATCTCCAGCTCCAGCAAGCCCTCGACCAACGGGAATTTCTGCTCCATTACCAACCCCAACTCGATATCCGCACAGGACAAATTATCGGGGCCGAAGCCCTCGTCCGTTGGCAGTCACCGGAACGGGGGATGATTCCACCGGGAGAATTTATCTCCCTGGCCGAAATGACGGGGTTTATCGTGCCCCTGGGAGAATGGATTTTGCGCGAAGCCTGTCGCCAGGGGAAACAATGGCAACAACTCGGTCTGCCGCCCCTACAAATTTCGGTGAACCTTTCGAGCCGGCAACTGCAAGATCCGCAGTTGGTGACCCGGATCAAAGCAATTTTAACCGAGACCGGACTCGATCCCCAGTGGCTAAAGCTAGAGCTGACGGAAAGCTCCCTGGTGGACAATATTGATCTCACCCTGAGTCAATTCCAAAAAATTAAAGCCCTTGGGGTGGCGATCGCCATTGATGATTTTGGGACGGGCTATGCATCCCTGGGTTATCTGCAACACTTTCCCTTTGACACCCTCAAAATTGACCGTTGCTTTGTGGCCAATATCCACCAAAACCCCAAAAATGCCGCCATCACCACGGCCTTGATTAATATGGCCCAGCAGCTCAACTTTTCTGTCATTGCCGAGGGGGTCGAAACCGTGGCAGAAATGGAATTTCTCCGTCAACTCCACTGCCATGCTTTCCAAGGCTTTCTATTTAGTCGCCCCTTACCTGCTGACGCTTTTATAAAATTTTTCCGCGACCACCTGCGCAAACATGCCGAATAACCCTCCAAAATAATTGCTCGACTCTTAAAAGCCCCCTTCGGAGGGGGGACTTAGGGGGATGGTTGCCTTCTCCAACGGGAGAGTCCAAAGGGGAGGTTACGCTAAAGCGAGGCGCTGAAACATCGTCTGTCGCGCTTGTCTGGCGAGTTCATCGTCCAGGGGCGCCAGGTTAATCTCTGTTTGATATTTGCGCTGGAGGGCTTTTTCGAGGAGCCAATCGGCCAGAAATGGATTTTTCGGCAGGAGCGGCCCGTGGGCATAGGTGGCGATCGCCTTTTGATAAAATGCCCCTTCCCAACCATCTTCACCATTGTTGCCATAGCCTTTGAGCACTTTGCCGAGGGGTTGTACATTGCCCAGATAGGTGCGACCGCCATGGTTCTCAAAACCGATCGCCACGGGGCGATCGCCTAATTTGGCCTTCAGTTCTGTGGCCAGGGGCTCGGCGGTGATTTCAAAGGCCACATTGCCGATGCAGCGTTTTGCCCCAAAGCCTGGATGTTTACTGACGAGGTCTAAAATCCCCAGGCCGTCGATCCGCTGTCCCTGGGCGGGTTCGTAATATTTCCCCAGCAGTTGCGGTGACCCGCAGGTAAACACCCCGGGTACTTGGTCTTCGATTAGGGCTTTTAATTTTTCGGCCTTGGCCCCCTGGAGATCGCGCATGACGATTTCCTGCTGTCGGTCCTGGGCGCCACCGCCGACGATCAGATCCACTGCATCCCACGCTTCAAGGGGTGCTTCTTTGTCCAAAGCCACCACGTCCACGGTGATCTGTCGCCATTGGGCTCGCTTTTCGAGGCAAATGACATTGCCACGATCGCCATAGGTTCCCATCAGGGTCGGATAGAGCCAGCCGAGCTTGAGGTGCATCGTCATGGGGGATAGTCTCTGCAAAAAGAATGCCCCCTATCTTACCCCGTTCTCTCGGCAATTAACTCCGAAAAAGGCGAGTATATTGGGTTTCGTGGTTCATGCTCGCGAGACTTAAGCCCCAGGTGCAGGCGCACAGATCCATTTCTTCTTGGGTAATTAGAGTGTCTGCTAAGGAGGCGATCGCCTGCTGTAAGTGGTAAATAATTTGTTGACCTTGGGTCTGTCCCAGGGGGATCAGCTTCACGCCGGCGCTGACCAAATTGCTCACCCAGCTGTGCAGATATCCTAAAATTGCCTGCTTGGGGTCAATGTCCCAGAGGGCGATCGCCACCCCAAAGGCGATCGCATAGTGGCAATTTTTGCCGAGGGGCGATCGCAGCACCTCAAGTTTTGTTTTTTTATCTGGGTCTAAATCTCCCAGGAGCTTCAGGAAGCTATTCCCCATCTGGATGCTTTGTTGGTGCAGTTCTTTGGTTTCCCGGGTGCCGTTGAGCCAACTGTTCCAATATTGCAACTGAGCCAGGTTATCACAGGCGATCGCCTCCACGACTGCCAGCATTACCTGGACATCAATGCGGATTGAACCATAGCTTAGTTCTCGGTTTAGCCAGTGCTGGAATTTTTCGGGGGTGTCTAGTTGGGAGGAATGCTCCACGAGAAACTCCAGCCCCTCGGAGTAGTTGTAAGAACCCAATGGGAAACTGGAGTTGATGATTTGAAAAAGAAAAGTCACGGGTCAGTCACGCTCGACAGTTGACTCATATTAAAGATAAGCACAGAGCTTTAGTTTGCATTAGTAGATAACACATGCTCCAGGTGTCGTACTGGTCACTACGCTTTGTGGTGTTAAAGAATCACCACTGATATTTCTTGCGACCACGGAGTAGCATCTTCGTTTGTTGGTCGAAGATGTCGTGAAAATATGAGTTGCTGGCTTATCTGTAAAGACGGGATTCTCATTGAAACGAACAATTGAAGCTGAACTTTCGATGTTATTCCGGTCTACAACTGGATTGCATGTTGAATTTTTGTTGTTGCTTTCACAGGTAAAAACATAATATCGACCCGCTGGGAATGGAAAATCCCAAGTAATATTGACTGTGTATTCTGTGACACCATTACTGGTGTTCGCTGTTGTTGTCCGAGCATCGACATTGGTAGGGGCAGTATTATAAACATGACCTGTTGTTGAGCAAGCTCTTAAGTCGCCCCGCGTTGGTGTTTGCGCAAATGTAGTAAAACCGTTCCAACTAGTACTCGACAAATTATTTGATACATTCAAGGTACTGCCATTGTTCCAACCGGTGAGTGAAGAAGATAGGCTCCCTGTAAAACCAGCGCCCGTCCAAAGACTCGTTACAGCAGAAGCAGTTTTGCCGACTAGATCCGGAACGACGCAACCAGTACCAGTGATCGTCACTGACGAGCTACAAATCAGATCAGTCCCGGCCGAAACGCTTTGAGCACTTACTTTGTCACTATCGCTTAAAAACTTTTCAGTAATTAGCTGATCCGCTTGGAAGCCCGCGGCCACCCAGTCACTTTGCGCTTCTGTCAGACTCTTTCTCGCTGGATCTCCTACCGGACGGGCCATTTCTGGCACTGTGCAGGCTTGGTCATCAACCTTAACGAGAGTCGCACAATCGATACTGTAGTTACCACCTGTCAGGGTGGGGGTAATCATTTCCCCAGATACAGGATTTCTAAATTCTAAGGCATCAATTGTTTCACCATCAGCCACTGCCGTAGCATCAAAAGTATTGCCATAGAAGCCAGCTGTTGTCCAATTCGTCTGGGCTGTACTGGCGTTTTGACCAATAATAAGATCAGGGTCAATTGTACAAGTTTTGGCCTCCTTGACTTCGATACTAGCATCACAAAACTGCACTTCTCCAGGGGGAATGCTCTGCCAGGTCAAATTTGCCCCACTAGGACCCGCATAGGTTAAAGTCCCAGTAAATTCAGCCCCACTCCAAAGAGTGGTGCGATTATTGGAGTTTGTACCTCGGAATTCAGGAACAGTACATTTTTTCTCACCAATCGTTACTGGCGCAGAACAGAATGTCGTGCTTGTTCCTGCGGGTGATTGGGTGCCAACAGTAAAGGTGGTGATCCCTGGACGAACATCGTTGGTAATCGTCGTAAAACCAGCAGTGGTTAAATCTGTGGTTGCGGCAGTATTAGATTTATTGACGACATTGGGTACAGTACAGGTTTTTTCCGTAACTTGAATAGACGCAGTACAAATAACCTCAGTACCATTTTCTGCAAATGGCTGAGGCGAAAGAACTTGTTCACCAATTGTCTGGTTGATCGTACTAAGGTCTGTGCTTGAGTCAATGTTAAAGCCTTGTGCCGTAAAATTACCCGTAAAAGCACTACTATCCCAATTACTTTTAGCTGAACTAATCGTTGTTGAGCCATCGGCATAGTTAGGAACTGTACAGACATCGTCTGCGTCGCCTGCATCCATGGTTGTATTTGTACAGTCTTGCTGGCTATTAGCTGGCAGCCCTTGAATGGCGATCGTTTCACCATCGGCTCCGATGAGATCTAAGTTGCTTAAATTAAAACCAGCTGTGTCCCATAATTCTTCAGCTTCAGCTTTTGTTTTACCAGCTAGATCAGGAATGATACATCTTTGGGGTGGTGGGGCATTTCTTGTCACAAATTTAGTTGCAACAATTAAAAAGTCTTCTGCAGAGAGTGTTTCTCGATCTTCGACGTTGAGGCGGCCATATAACGCAAGGTCAGCAGTACGGAAAGCACTATTGATACAGACGACAAAGCCTGTGTTTGGGATGGCAATCAAATCATCACTACCTGAACAACCGGTATCAGGAAGACTACTAATATCACTAGCGATGCCATCAACGAGCACTTCTGCCGGTTGGGTTCCTTCTTTTCTTCGAATTACCCCAGGCCCAGACCAAACATCACTGGCAGTAACAGGGTCATAGTAATACTCAATAATACTATTGTCTGCTTTGACGATTTGTAGTCGCGTATCAACCGGACTATCTTCATTCCCTTGAACTCTTGTTGCCTCACGGATATCATCGGCAATAAAATCTAAAGCGCGGTTGAGTTCGATCCGGCGCACAGATTGCAACTCGGAAACTTGGTTTCTCCGACTAACATAAACGATGGCATAACCTGCTGCACTCACGACAATAGAACTCAAGGCGATCGCCAGCAAAATTTCTATCAGTGTAAAGCCGTTATTTTTTGGAGAGTTGTAGCGTGCAAGTTTGCCAAGTTTCATGGTTTTAGGACACTGAAAAAGAATTGAGTTGGTAATGAACAGGAATAAAGACTTTAGAGAGACTTAAGTAGATTAAAATGGTTTAATTCAGATGATTTTGAACTTAACTCTTAAACCTGACCCGTGATACATTTTGCTTCATCAGTAGATGTATCACTGGGGCCTGAAGTTTCATAAGTGCCGACACGAATCAAACCTAAAGCTCTGGAAATAACTAAACAGCGCTCATAGTTGCCATTGCCACGAAAAACGAATACTTCTTGACCATCATTAAAATTGTCGTCTGTAGGTACTCCCTTAAAGTCTAATTGAATAACATTGTTCGGATCATTATTTGCCAAGGTGTGTCGATAGGTAACTTGAGACATTGTTCTAGGGCCAGTAACTAAGCATCCTCCAGTGATATTTATAGTCTCACCCGATGGACTAAAGGCAAGGTCGCAATTGCTACTTTTTTTAAGAGCTTCCCGTTGTGCTTCTTGCAGGGCGCCTCTGGTGCGATCCAAAGCTTCATTGACTCGGCCTCGGTTAACTAATCCCAAAAAACTAGGGGCAGAAATAGATGCCAAAATGCCCACAATTAACATGCCTGTGAGTAATTCAATGAGTGTAAACCCTTTTGTGGTGGGAACAAGGCGTAGTTGATTGATCATTCTTTAATCGTCACATCACTCATATACTGATTACCGGATAAAAGGACAACTACCAGATGCTTCTGGAGTGATTTCTGCTTGGAGTTCAGCGATCACGACATTAGCATTTTCTGCATCCTCAACAGAATAACTAAGCCGCAGTACATTCCACGCCGAAAAAGTCTCCGTTCGGTTTAAGTTATAGCTTTTGTTGAGAAGTACTACTGGTGAGTTTACTGGTGGCAAAGTATTTGCGAAAGACTCAATAAAGGCTGTAGAGAAGCTCTGTCGACATAAAGCAATTAGCTGACTGTCAATATTTTCAGGATTAGCAGAAGTGGACAAAAAACGTAGTTCCTCCAAGTCAGCACGGATGACGTTAGTCGCTTCACTGACACGACGCGCTCTTACTTTAAACACTGTACCGATCACGATCGCCTGGGTTGCGATCAGTGTAAATGTTGTCGCAATCAAGATTCCCGCAAGCACCTCAATAAAAGTGAACCCACGGTATTGCTTTTGGTTTAAACGTAAGAGCAGTGACCACAAATTAGTCATTAGATAAACGCCTCCAGTTGATAAAAGGCCGGAGGACGGGCGGTGTAGGCGTATCTCCATCTAACACACCAGTTTGTCCAAGAATATCTTCAACGGCTGTCAGGTCGTCCATTGTTAATTCTTGTTTAACGATAATTTAGTTAGAGCTTGACCCACAGGGCAAAGTCGCCCCACTAAGCAGCGTGATTTCACTGTTTGAAACTTGTTTAACCCAAACAGTGCCATAAATTGTCGCAGCAGCGCCACCACCACCATTGACTCCATAGGTATAGTCTGGGCCAAGCACGAAATAACTAGATTCTGGGGTCCCATTCATACACAGAAAAAAGTCTGGGGTTGCGAAAGAGCCGGCTGGCGTACCTGTGATCCCTCGACCATAAAGCTGGAAAAAAGCTTTATTGTTAGCAGCATTCACAGTGTTCATTTCCAAGTGACGGATGGAAGCATTCCCCCCAACGCTGACGCTGCCATTGACATGAAAAATAACCATTTGTTGACGGGTTTCCCCAGCAACAGTCTTTGTACCCGTGCGAACTGTAACGGTGCTGCTTCCCCCTAAGTTAATACTCAGGGGACTTTTAGAACCATTGGGAACCGTGCCGATGTTGTAGTGATAGACCTCGGTTGTGACGCCATCAATGGTGCGTGTAACAAATTTATCTGGCGTCCCACCTTCCCGAGGAAAGGTGGCATTACCAGTGATGGCTGCGATTTCATTGCGGTTCTCAAGGGCAGGGAGAGGAGGAAGATCGGGTTGGCTGACTCCTGGTGCTGGGATGACCTGTCCGGGGCCAACAATTGATTCCTGTAGAGCGTCCAATACGCCGTCAGCAAAAATATCGCACCCTGAGCCAGTGACGCCACTCACCATAATATCTCCTTCTACCTTCTGGTTCCCTTCTAGGTAAGGGGATAAACTCCAGAGGCCAGGTACGCTGCGCACGGCTGGCTGGTTTTTGAGAATAGGAATTTCCACTTGGAGGGAACTAATAGCAGTACCCAGGTCACTATCACCTGTATCATCTTCACTATCAGTATTGACACGCCCTTTTACGTGGAGAATTCCACGCCCGATAAGTACGCCAGCATCGATGTTTTTCTCATCATCTTTGTCAGCGCCGATGTATTCATAGCTGATGACTTGAAACTGTCCTTCTTCTGGTCGATTTTCGTCAATAGGAACCCAAACACCGCCAACGTAAAGCTCCAATTCGTCAACAGCTTCATTAATGGCAGTTTCTGTAAAGCATTGATCGACAATGATTGGATTGGTGTCAGCATTAGCGACCAATGTTTCCCAAGTTTGGTCATTTTGCCAGGAATAGGATTGGAGACCATCACTTGATGGATATTGGGAAAAAACACGATTTGCTGTGAGGAAGTTATAGACGCGGTTTATACCTGTTTCGGCAGCAGCAAGACCTGATGAAGTTTCCCGTTGGGCGATCGCCGTAGTTTGATCATCCTGGCTGCGGTAGATCATGGTGGCGCCGATGATGAGCATGAAAAATCCCAACCCAAATACCAATGGCAACACAAAACCCTTTTCGTTGATAGACGATTTTAGATGTCGCCGACGGATTTTAAGCCAGGTTTGGAACAGGAAAAATTTCATAGTGTTCGTTCGGTCATGATGCCGCTCATGGCTTAAGCCATAGTTCTACCTATGCTTATTATGCCCAGATTGAGGGGAATAACTAGCTCGAATTCATCTTAAATTTTTCCGATTTAGTCTCTCGTGATAAAGATCACGTCGATATTAATATTTACTTGCGCTGAGCCCACACATAGCGATCGCCCCCAGCAAAGTCATTAATCACCCGAATATTTTCATATTGGCCATTATCAGCGAGTAATTGGGCGACCCTTTCCCCCTGGCCTAACATCATCTCAATCAGCCAAATTCCCCCAGAAACCAGATATTGTGGTGCTTCATTGACCAGCACTCGAATATCATCCAGGCCGTCTGTGCCCCCATCGAGGGCGCTGTGGGGTTCGTGGCGATACACTTCCGGCTGCAAATCGGGCAGCATTCCTGAAGGAATGTAGGGCGGATTTGAAATCATCCCAGAAACTCTTCCCCGGAGGTGGCCCAGCGGTTTCCACCAACTGCCCTGGTAAAATTGAATTTTTTCTTGGAAACCGTAGGCTGCAGCATTGTGACGGGCCACCCCTAGGGCCGCCTCACTCTGGTCTACGGCATGGATTATCGCCTCAGGAAAACAGTCTGCCAAACCCAGGGCGATCGCCCCACTCCCCGTGCCGAGATCAACCCAGGGGCCTTGTTGTAAATCTGCGGGTAGACTGTGCACCAAATCAATCAAATATTCTGTTTCCGGCCGAGGGATCAATACCGCTGGTGTAACGATCAACTCAAAGTCGCGCCACGACGCCTTACCGACGAGGTATTGCACCGGCAAGGCTTCTTGGGTGCGCTTTTCCCAGAGGGCCACCAATTTGTCTAAACTATGGGCACTACGGACAGGGCGACCAATACCCAAGCGCAATTCGAGGGCCGTTAAGTCCGTGACTCCCTGCAAAAACCAGTCCACCTCAAAAATGGGAACCGCAGTGGCGATCGCCTGGGTCTGAGCCCACTGTCGCCACTGCATCACTGCCTGAGCCGCAATCAACTCAACCAAGGCCTTACTGCTGCTGTTGCTGCTGTTGCTCAAGGATCGACTGGATCAACTGGGCCGACTCCATGGGCGGGATCAAGGTCATCGCCTCTAAAAATTCCTGCTCCTCAGCAGGTAAATCAGAATCCAATAGCTTGGCGATAAACACTTCGAGGGGCATTACATTGATGCTCAGGTCTTCATTCTCAGGAAAATCATCGAGCTGCTCAAGGATCGGGTCTACCTCAAAAAACACCGGAATTTCCCCTTGGCCATCGCCCCCATTACTAGCGAGGGTCGGGAAAGAAACTACATCCTGGCCATTGGCATCCTTTTCCTGCACCGAGAGGAAAAATAGCGGTACTCCAGGAAAATCTTCCTGTTGAGTCACCTCGGCCGCCGCATTGAGCTGCTCCATCGTCGGCAGAAACTTAAAGGTCAGATTTTCGGCCTCATTGCTCCGGGCAAACTGATAAATCCGGTCGAGGCCAATCGGTAAGATTGTCGCTTCTTCCCAGAGGTTGGCTTGCTCTTCCAATGCCGCAATTACCTCGGGGTTTGCATCGGCTTTCGCCCGTTCTTCTTGCAAAAGTTGGTTAGATTCGGTGCGACGGTTAGCTACCAAATTTTCTGCATCCGATGGGCTCACAAATACACCCGTAACGCCTGATTCATTGCCAGATTGATCGGTAATCGTCGCAAAAATGGGCTGCCCCTCGTCGTTGATCAGCATATACATTGGGATTGGCCGCAATTTTTCGATCACAGTTGCTTCTGGTAAGGCAAGGGCTCCCCCAGCAAAACCAGCGACTGTTCCGGCGATCGCCGTTCCCATCAACAATGCTTTTTGACCCAAATGAACCAGACTTTTCATAAATAAAACCTCAAAAAAATATTTGCGAGATTAGAAAAAATAATCCCAAAAATCAACCAACAAAACCGGCTTGCCTTGCACCGAATAAATCCCCATTCAAGCAAGTCCACTATCTGAACTAGAGGGTTCTGGGGATGGAGGCGATCGCCGTTGGTCAAGGTAGTTTAGAGACGCGCTCCCATAAATCAGAGTTCCATTCTGGAAATTGTCACACCTATTGGCCATGGCTGAGAAAATATCATCTCAATCGCGTCAACGGTTCCGACTCTAACATAAATTTTTTGATTATTTCTTGGGGGCAAAATATTTTTCAAACGGAGGCTTTTATTGTATTGGAGACGCGCTATCAAGGGCGATTAAGGCAACGTGAAGAACGCTTAAATTGAATGCTATTTGAAAATTCCAGAGTGCTTCGGAGACATCTTCCAAGATTTTTTGAAGATCCCCAAATCTGGGGAGAATGACTGCGAAAATCCACGTCAAATGCCCGATGATTTGGGGAATTTTAAAGGGAAATTTGGCCTAAGGATGTAGTAGATCTTTGAGGGCGGCACCAACATTTGTAAATTTAAACTGAAACCCGGCTGCTTCCGTGCGTTGGGGGAGTACCTTTTGTCCTTCCAGGACAACTTTTGCACCGTCACTCAGGAGCAATTCAAGAACGAAGCCCGGCACTGGGAGCCAAGATGGGCGTTTGATCACAGCACCGAGGGCTTGGGCCAGTTGTCCCATGGTCACTGGGTTGGGGGCGGTGGCGTTATAGACCCCCTGCCAACTGTCTTCCGCGAGGGCCGTGGTGATTAGGGCCACCAGATCATCCCGGTGGATCCAAGACACCCACTGTTTGCCTGTGCCCAATGGCCCACCCATGAAGGTGTTAAAGGCTAGCAACATCTTTCCGAGGGCGCCCCCTTCTTTGGCGAGGACGATGCCAAACCGGAGAATCACTGTGCGTGTGCCGTGGGCTTCGGCCTGTCGCGCTGCGGTTTCCCATTTTTGACAAACTTCAGCGAGAAAATCGCTCCCCATGGCACTGGTCTCGATGTAGGTCGCTGTTTCACTGGTGCCGTAATAACCGATCGCCGAGGCATTGATCAGCACTTTGGGTTTGGTCTGGGCTTTGGCGATCGCCTCAACGAGTTTGTCTGTACCCACCTGGCGACTACGCAGAATTTCTTGTTTATAGCTCGCTGTCCACCGCTGTTCGGCGATCGGGGCTCCCGCCAAATTGATCACCCCATCACAGCCAGAAATGGCCCCTTGCCAGGGCCCCGTTTCTGTGGGCAGGTAAGTGACAATCTCTAGCTTGGGGTAGGCCGAGGCCGGAAAAGTTTTCTGGGCTTTGGCTTCGTTGCGGGTCAAGATCAAGAGCTGATGGGTGGGATAAAGCCGTTCAACCAAACGTTTGCCCACGAGCCCCGTAGCACCAGTAATCGCGATTTTCATTGAAAAAATAGTTGCTGTAGAGAATCAAAACTATATACAGATTGTGACGCAATGGCCTGCCCAACGCCAATGTCCCACCACTTTTGGGAGCTGTGCTAGCATATGCGGAAATATTGAGTCCCCTATTATTCCTGCAAAAATCGGTGAGGAAAATATGGCCAAGGTATTAGTGCTCAATGCGTCCTACGAACCGCTCAACATCACCAGTTGGCGCCGGGCGATCGTGCTGTTACTCAAGGATAAGGCAGAGAGTTTAGAGCACAATGGCCGTGTCATCTATCACAATCTGCCCCTGCCGACGGTCATCCGCCTACGTCATTACATCAAAGTTCCCTACCGGGATATCCCCCTCACCCGCAAAAATATTCTGGAACGCGATCGCCACACCTGCCAATATTGCAGCAAGCGTGGCGAACAACTCACCCTTGACCACATCATTCCCCGGTCACGGGGGGGCGTCGATAGCTGGGAAAATCTCGTCACAGCCTGCATGCGCTGCAATGTCCGCAAAGGCAATCGCACCCCCAGAGAAGCCAACATGGAGCTGTTGAGCCAGCCCCGCAAACCCCATAGCAGCCTTTACTTTGAGCTCCTCAAATATACCCGCGACGATGTCAATCATGAATGGCGCAAATATGTCATTGGTATTGGGTGAGATCTCGCCGGCTCTGATTTAAACAGATTACGCATCAAACTCTCCTAGCAAAACCTGTTCCCAGGAATTTAAGCGCCTTGGCACTATGCCTTTCCTCCCAAGGTTCGCCGCCCAGATAGGGGGCCGGTTTTCCATCCTCCGAATTTTCGATTGCATAACAGTTTTCTGGGTTTTAAGCTGGGTCTGCCGGGGGTTCCATTGATGGTGACTCTGGTGCTGTCGTCTCCTTGTGGGTTTCGGCTCCGATCATGCCAGACACTGTCGCCAAGATTGAATGAGGATGTTCGCTCTGCCAAGGGTCAAGAATATCTTTCACAATGACTTCCCGCACAATAATTTGACCAATAATCGCCAAGGGTAAGGCAAGAAATAAACCCAGGAAGCCTAACTCTAGGGTCACAGCAAAAAAGACCTGGGCCAGCAGCGTCACCGCCGGGAGAATTGAGACTTGCCTCGCCATCATCCAGGGGGTCAACAGGCCCGATTCGACCTGCTGGATCACAAAGTAAAGGATCAAAACTGCCCAAATTTTCCAAGGAGCTTCCAAAAGAGAGACAAGCAACGGCGGAATCACACTCAGGGAGGGGCCAATATTCGGAATCAGATTTAAGAGGCCAGCCAAAATTGCTTGGGGGAGGGCCAGGGGGACCCCAAGAATCACCAGGCCGATGTAGCTCAAGGTCCCGATGAAGACCATATTGATCAAAACACCAATCACCCAGCCAGTAAGGGCAATATTGCAGATATTGAGAATTTCATCGACCCGCCGCCGATAAAACGAGGGAAATAGGCGGATGAATCCCCGACGATAGGGTTGGGGATTGCTCAGGAACATCAAGGTCAGCATCAGCAGCAATAGGGCATTGAGCAAGACCCTCAGGGAATCAGAAAAGAGAGTCCAACCACGGTTAAGAACTTCGTTTAATAGGGGCGGAACTTGGCGCACCAAGTCATCGAGGTTGGGCAATTGTTCGCTAATGGGCAGGCCCATCCGATCTTCAACCATCAGAATTTGGGTATTGAGCCATTCATCAAAACGGTAGAAACCAGTGGTGATTTTGCTAAAGAGGGTTTGGAACTGGCCAATGAAGGGGGGAACAACGATCGTGAGGGCAATCCAAAGGATGAACAATACGAGGAAGAGGGCAAGGAAGACAGCGAAGGAGCGTTTGATTCGAAATAGGGGTTGATTGCAGCGAGCCGCCAGGCGATCGCCCCACACCTGCAGATTGCGTACTAAAACATTGAGAGCGTTGGCCAAGATTACTGCCGTCAAGAGGAGCAGCAGAAACGATTTAATTTGCCAGAGAATATAGAAGGAACTGAGCAGAATAATAAAGCCGCTCCATTTCCGAAAATCCACCTCGTTCATCTGCCTCAATCACTCATTTTTTTGTATTATCTCCCAGGCTTTCACTGACCGTTGTCCCTTGGATCAGTTTCGTTACCCTTAGGAGCCATTGACCTGGGTAGAGCGCCACCATAGCAGCCCCCCCATCACAAGGGATGGGCCCAGAACCGCCACCACTGCCACCGGGTTCGATGGGGCGATCGCCCCGATACCGAAGCCATAGGGCAGACCATACTTGATCAGCGCCGAACCCAAAGCCGACAGCCCCAATACCTTTGCCAGAGAAGAAAACTGCGCACCCATCATCTACATTACTGTCTTCAAAAAAATTATGCTCCCAGTCCGAGTTGCCTCGGGCAAGCCTGAGCGGCTCTGGGCGATCGCCTACTTGAGCTTTTGTTTCACAAAGCTGACCAACTGTCCCATCTGCTTCCTGAGGACTTCAATTTCCCCTTGGAGAGCATTAACTTTACTTTGGAGAGCAACAATTTCTGCCGCCATCGGATCCCCAGTCGTATCCACAGTACGCCCAGGTATCGACTGAGTCGGTAGCGTTTGGGAATACTTTTTCGCCTTGGCCATCGCCTCTTTGATGGCATTAATCAGCTGTTTTTGGTCAAAGGGCTTTTCAATAAACGAAAATTCTTCAAAGGGCTCCGGTAGTTTTTCCGTGACTTCCTCTTTGCGCCCAGACATTAACACTAAGGGAATTGCCTTTAGTTCCGGCCGCTTTTGGATTTCTTGGTACACTTCCCAGCCACTCATCTTTGGGAGTAAAAAATCCAACATGATCAAATTAGGGTGTTCCGTATTGATGAGATTGAAACCCTCTAGTCCATTTTTGGCCTCGATCACCTCAAAATTGCCATCGGGCAGCATATCTTTAACCCGCATGCGGATCACCTTACTGTCGTCGATCACTAGAATTTTGTGGGTCACAGTGTACTCCTTCACAACTTCGAATAGTTGACTGGCTCATTCCTTACGATGATACGGCCTTGACCATGGTCGAAATTAGCCACAATCTACAGACCCTTAGAAGTTGAGCGATTCAGGTTTCACCAGTGTAAGCTAATTTTAAAGCGCCAGATCCCCCTCAGTAGCCTTTTGTGAAACTTATGGCTTCAATTCCCCCCCGTTTTAGCGACCAACCCATTTTACCGATGCCCAATTGGGTCAAGGCCCCCCTGGGTAAGGCCAGCGAAATTTCGACCGTCCAACGCATTATCAAACAGCGGGGTATTCACACCATCTGTGAGGAAGGAAAGTGCCCCAATCGGGGAGAATGCTACGCCAACAAAACGGCGACTTTTCTACTCATGGGGCAAGTTTGTACGAGAGCCTGCGCCTTTTGTCAGGTGGATAAGGGGCAAATTCCTCTCCCCTTAGACCCCGAAGAGCCGCAGAAAGTGGCAGAGTCGGTGCAGCTATTGGGTTTAGATTATGTAGTGCTGACTTCGGTGGCCAGAGATGATCTTGCGGACGGGGGAGCGAGCTGGTTTGTGCGGGTTATGGCGGCGATTCGGGCGAAAAACCCCAATACCCAAATTGAGGTGCTAACCCCCGATTTCTGGAGTGGGCAAGGGGCAGAGATTACCCAAGCAGAACGGGTTCAAACGGTGGTGGCGGCGCAACCTGCTTGCTATAACCACAACATTGAAACGGTAGAGCGGCTCCAGGGGCCAGTGCGTCGGGGGGCAAAATATGGGCGATCGCTCAGGGTGCTTGAACGGGTGAAGCAATGCGATCCTAAACTGCCGACAAAATCGGGATTAATGCTGGGCCATGGGGAGACGGAAGCGGAAATTATTCAAGCGTTGCGCGATTTACGGGCGGTGGGCTGCGATCGCCTCACCTTAGGACAATATTTACGGCCTTCTTTGGCCCATTTACCCGTCCAGAAATACTGGACACCAGCGGAATTTGATCGCCTCGGGGCGATCGCCAGGGAAATGGGTTTTTCCCATGTGCGCTCTGGGCCGTTGGTGCGCAGCTCCTACCATGCGGCAGAATCACCCGAAGATCATCCGGTAAATCATTGCGATTTGTGAAAGAGTATTACTAGATAATGCAGTTTTATCGGTAATCTCCCACCGGGTTCCCTGAAACTTTTAAGCTAAAAAAGTAAGGCCCCACTTGGGAGAATAACCATGTTGAATGATGCCCTGAAAAAACAGCTTTTTTCCCTTAATTTGCCGGCCGTTGTGATGGCAACCTTGGGGTTTTGGCTCAGTGCTTCTTTGCTGTTAGATTTTGTGATTATGCCAGTGCTATCCATGGCAGGCATGATGAATGATCGTGGATTTCTCACTGCGGGTTACCTCTTATTTGGTGTTTTCAACCGTCTAGAAGTGGTTTGTGCCGCGACAATTCTCACCGCTTTCTTTGGGTTTAGATCTCAACATTTATTTAGCGATCGCCAAGCCCTCAATGGCCTTGTCATTGCCAGTATTTTGTTTAATATCACCCTAATTTATACCTATCTCATCACGCCACATCTCACCGGATTTAGTCTAGAGATGTTGGATTTTGCAGAGGTGACGACGATGCCCCTAAAAATGTTTGTTTGGCATGGATTGTACTGGGCCCTAGAAGCGACGAAATTCATTTTAGGCGTGATTCTCCTCCGCTGGTGTTACCGTCAAACCTGTGCGATCACCTAAAGGAAACCTAACGAAAACTATCAACGCGATTGACCCAGGCTGTCCCAGGGAAATTTTTTTCAGAGAATGTTGGCAACCCCTTATCGGCGGGAGGCCAATTTATCCGCTAGACGAGTTGGTTCTGGGAGACGATATTTAGGGGTGCAAGCCAGCACTAGACCAAGGGCCGTGGCTAGATCTAAGCGGTGGCCGACAGAAATATAAAGGGGCCGTACCTTTGTCCGACTGCGGAGCACTGCCCCGATGATTTCTCCTTGATCCTCAAGGGGAACCCAGGCTCCTTTTTCGAGGGGAACATCTGAGTGAATGCCGATATAACGAGATTTGGCAATGCCAATGGTCGGCAAATCTAAGAGTACACCCAAGTGACAGGCCAGGCCGAAGCGTCGGGGATGGGCGTAGCCATGGCCATCGCAGAAAATGAGGTCTGGCAACTGCGGGAGTTGTGCTAAAGCATCGAAAATTGTAGGAACTTCTCGAAAAGAAAGTAATCCCGGGACGTAGGGAAAAGTTGTGGGCCGTGTGGCGATCGCCGTTGCTGATACGGTTAGTTCTGGAAAGGTAAGCAGCACCGCTGCTGCCCGAGTCACAGTAAATTGCTCTTCAAAGCCTACGTCAACCCCGACAATGGTTGTGATATTCGAAGGAAGCCGATTTTCAGTGATGACCCACTGCTGCAGCGAAGCTTGTAGATCACGGGCGATCGCCGGAGAGACATCCCAAGCATGGCCATGGTGTAAGGATAAAATCATCGAGCAACCATTGAAATGCAACTCTATGCATAGCACGAATTATCTTAATGGATGATGTACACAGGACCCCGCCCCCAGGGAAACCGAGAATCTCCTCTGCGAACTGTGGAAATTTTTTTTCGGGAACTATGCAGGCGATCGCCTCCAGCATTGCACCATCGAAGCTGGGTTTAAGGGCGATTTTTTGATGGGTTACACCAAGACTAGACTAAAGAGCTACAACCACTCTGCACAAGTTGGCTCGCATCTTTCAGGGACATAGGTTTGCCGAGGAAGTATCCCTGTGCTTTGTTGATACCGAGTTCTTGCAATACAGCAAGCTCTGATGCCGTTTCAACACCTTCAGCCACGATTTTACTACCGGTTTCTTGGGCGAAGCTGATGAGGGCCGCAGCTAGGGCACGCCGCGAACGATCAGTATCGATGTTGCGGGTGATACTGATATCAAGCTTGATCACATCGGGAGCCAGGTTTAGGATATGCCGGAAGCTTGCATAGCCTGCCCCAGCGTCGTCTACGGCGATGCGTAACCCGCGCTGCCGCAACGGATTTACAACCCTAGTGATGTCATCGTAATGATCAATAACGGCATGCTCGGTGACTTCTAGTACGATTTGCCCCAGCGGCCACCCAGCCAGGGCGTCCCCCAACTTGCCATCTAAAATAGTTTTGGGAGATATATTTACCGCGACATAAGTATCCGCCGGGAAGTGCTTAATGCCGTCCAGGGCTAGTTGGATCGCCATTAATTCGAGGGGAATACTGAGATCAACATAGGCTGCCTCGTTAAACCAGATGTCAGGCGATCGCATGGGTGTGGTGAAAAAACGCGCCAAAGACTCCAAGCCGACAACCCGGTTTTCCGCCAAGTGATAAATAGGCTGGTAAACCATAGATAGCGCATCGCCGGATAAAACAGCGTGGATGCGTTCACGTATCTCTGATTTAAGTCTTTCTGCCTCTAGGTAGTGTTCGATTTGAGCCGCTGCAAATTCGGCCGCAACCCTCATAATGGCCAAATCACGCTCATTGAGAGACTGGTTTGGCGTAAAACTAAAACAACAAAAAGTACCGTAAAGAGTCCCATCCTTGAGCCTCACCGGAACGCTGAGATGAGCTCCCACAGGTAATGCGGTTGTCACCGCTAATTCCTGGGCAGCAGGCAACTGGGTCGCATCTAAAATGAGTTCGGGTAAGCGGCCATCAATGATCCGTTGGCAATAGCTCTCTTCGAGGGGATCAGCTCCCCCCACGCGAATCGGTGATTGCGGATGGGATGAATCAACGTAACGAAAAACCCGTTGTCCTTCGGTGAATTCGGCAAGAAAGGCGACTTCTAAGCCTAGGTGTGCACGAATAGTTTGTAATGTTTTTTGTATTTGCTCATGGGACGATTTATCTGCCGCATTTATGTGGTCCCTGATGAAATCAAGAATCGGTGCCTTGTCCATTGTGCTTGGCTCCTTTATTAAGTTGATACCGTGACCTGGGCAAAACAATTTTGAGAACTGCTACTTGCAGAGATGAGCCATTATTTTTTGTGGTTAGGCGATGGATTTTAGATATTCATGCTTAATTTCTAATATGCTAGTCAATTATTCTAAGCGCGATGGTAATGCAGTTTACAACTTAGAATTCAACGATGGGCGAAAAACAAATACATGTAATGAAATTTTGAAATGGTTACTAATTAGTGATTTGATCCAGATTGAAACGGCTCATTGCGATCGCCTCTATAGTGAACCCCAGCCAGGAGCACAAACCCTGACCATAAATTTTTTGAAGTGCTATCTACATTTAGATTTCTGTGCACAACACTCTTTTTTAAAATTTGCACATAATTTTTTTGTATGCATGTCTAAGGGGGGATGCTATGCAAACAAAATTTGATTAGACGATCGCCAAAGTTGCTCTTTACTGGTCTTGCTAAACTGAAAGCCCCATGGGCTTGTCAAGCATCCAACTACCTTCACCATGTGAGTTGCTGGGTGAGGCGATCGCCCGAAAAACTTCGCCACCAACAACAATTATTATCTCTTTTTAAATGACCTTGAATATTACAAGGTGTCTTAAAGAAATGGTGATAACTTGTATCGAAGCCACAATCATCTGACTAAAGCCAATGTATATTTTCTCTGCTTGGAAAATAATCAAATATTCTCAATTAACATAATTAAAACAATCTCTATTCTGAAATACTATTGAAGCTATAAATACGTTTATAGCCGTTAATAAAAATAGAAAATGAAGAGGATTTAGATAGATTTTTTCTCAAATCCTAGGGCTGATTGATTTTTTGAAGCCGGATAATTTCTTTTGGGCAATGGCCATTCTATTTTGGTGGCGGCCCTTTGTAGATTTTCTAAAAAAACCTAACTCAATAACTTAAGGAGAATAATCGAGCTGTTTAGTCGCTCTAAAATCAGACATTCCCGCAAATAGGCAAAAAAATTTTAACTCAATTGATTAAACATCCCTGAGCCAGAAAATTTGATGAAGAATACTTGATTGAGATTAGGAATCTGTCGCGGCAAACTTTTCGATGATCTCAGCGCTAGATAAACCCTGTTTGACCCACATTTCTGCCTGTTCAATCTTGGGCGCCAGCCCAACAAAGAAAGTGGCTAGGGTTGTTGGTTGGGCGATCGCCACTGCGCCATCCGGCGGGAGATCTACCGCACAAGCTCGAATACCTTTCCCTGCCCAGCGGGAAAACCAAGCGGCAATGAAGCCTGCTTCTAGGTGATAGGAGGGCATTTGTCCTTCCTTGAGACCGACCTCAGTGCCCAATTGCATCATTGACGCTTCCACCTGCACCTTGATCAGACCCAAAGAACGGTGCTTAAAGTCTAGATTGAGGTGACCAAAACCATGGGTTTCCCAGATCTGGCGCATCATCACCAAAAATTCTAGGGCGTTCATCTGGGGGATGGTCCGTTGGTAATATTCTTCTATTTCTTCTTTGAGACGGTCATAGAATGCGCCTCCCCACCAAAAGCCAAAGGTATAGAGGGCAAAGGGCGTTGCTTCTCCGGTTTCTTCCCGGAGTGCTTTGTGGATGCTCCGCAGGAGGACTTCTGGCACAGCCAAAAGACGATTGCCGTGGCGGGTTCTTAAAAGGCCCGTATCAGGTTCAGATTTGATATAGCCCCGGGGGGTGAAATAGTTACCAGGAATCGCAGAGAGGGTCATGGTTATTCGCTGAGGTATTGGTGGGTGAGCTGGAGGTAGGGGAGCATCTGTTGGGCGTATTGGGCCGGTAATTCTTCCTGAACAACGTCTTGGATAATGCGATAAACCTGGTCGTTATATTTCTGGTTTTTCACCGCCCGCATGATGTTTTGCATCCAGTACAAAAAGCGGTCCTTGAGCAACTCTTCATCCTGAAGGAGCATTGCTGTGGCGCAGTTACGCAGTACGGAAACAAGGTCACCTTTACATTTTTTTAGAACATTGGCCGGGGCTGATTTTAAGAGAATTTCGTGGTCTGTCTGGAAACGTTTAAGGGTTTCATCGACAATTTTTTCTTCTTTTTCCTGGATGAGTTGGTAGGTGATGCGGCGATCGCCCCAAGATTGGAGGGTTTGATCGACCTGATCGAGGTCTTGGGGCTCAATGTAGGCGCCGTCCGAGCGTTCAAGCAAGTTTTCAAGGAGTGTAATCATTGTTTTTCAGATTCAGCTAAAGCGAGGGAAGGGAATTAAGATGGAAAGATTTTAAATTTTTCTGCAAGAAGTCGGTAAAAACGTTGGATTTTTTAATATTTTGCCTAACGTAGTCTAAATATCGGCTATGTCCAAGAGGTCATCGAGGAGGTCATAGTCATCGGGATCCACCTCCAGGAGGGTCTGGCCCTGTTCTTCCCAGGTGAGATGGGCCACGAGGTCGAGGTTTTTGAGGGTTTCGAGGTTACCAATGGTGTGGAGACCGCGAATGAAGAAGTCGGAATCAGCGTCTGGATCTACGGCTTCTTTGGGCGATCGCCTCGGCGTTTCTGGGGTCGGCGGTTGCAAGGTGGCGGCGTATTGATCCAAGGCTGAGGGGGGGGCCAGCCATTGCAGATCAAGCAACAAATCATCCCGGGACAAAAAATCAGCCGACTCTAAACCCTGGAGAAAAAATGGGCCACTGGGTTTGGGGGGCGATCGCCTCGGGCTCTGAACCGTCGGCGCTTTGACCTCAGGCGGAGTTGGGAGATTTTTAGAGGACGGAGCTAACTTCTCAAAGAGTCCTACAAAGGTCGGAAACCAGCGTCGTAACAAAGAGTCCTGTGCCATGGTCTTTTAACCTAATTTCTTAGCTGCGATTGACGGCATCGAGGTCGGCCTCGGTTCTAATGTCTTGGAGCCGTGCTTCAATATCCCCAGCCGTCGCCCCGGAGGTGAGCCAAAATTCCGCTGCCTTGACCCGCTTTTCAGAGCCAATCAGAAAGCGACAAAACTCATTCCCCATGGAATAACACTGGATTTCGGTGCTGCTGAGGGCCCGGTCAAAAAAGCTGGAGAAAAATCCCGCAAATAGACCCGCATAGAGAAAACACACCGGTTTACCCACATCCCCGAGGGTCTTAGCCACTGCCGAATCATACAGATCTACAAACAAAAACCCTTCCTTTACAGAAGATAGATCCACCTGCCATTTTCCCCAGCCCTGGGCCGTGAGGGGCCACCACCAGGTTTCGAGGGCGAAGCGGAGGGAGGCATCTTTAAAGTACATGCCAAATTCATCCTGGAACCACCCTTTAAATTGGGCCGCATCTTCTACGCCCCATTCTTGGCCAATGAGGTACATCAACCAGCCAGAGGCTTCGCCTACTTCATGTTCAAGACCTTTTTGAAGACCAATAATAAAATCTTCGGTGGTCAAGAGATTACGCTGGCCATGGCGATCGCATACCGTACCTTGGTCAGGGTCAAATTTAAAAAACGTATGGCGGCTGTAGTGGCAGGCTTTTTGCCAAGAGCGGTGATAGGGCAGAGTTTGGGGGCGAGCAGAAGAAACCATGGCTAAATCAAGGGGAGCAGTAGAGAGGTTTAAAACAAAAGCAAAAACAGCGCAACTTAATCAAAGTAGTTGGCGATGTTAGACACCGAAGATGGTTGAAACACATCTAATAAGTTTGTCTCTAGGGCGGCATCAATACTAGCCATTTTTTCTAGGGCAGACCGGAGAATCAATTTACTTTCTTCTACCAGTACTTCCCCGGTGAGGGGGTGAATAATATTTTGGCTGGCGCGGGTTCCCACCAGAGACTTCAGTTCGTTCATCGAGCCGATATACATGCCCCGGGGGACTTCGATGGTGGCGCCATCCCCGAGAATTTTTGTTTGACAGGCAAGGCGGGAATTCGCCTGGGCCGTGGCAATGAAACTCAGGGTCAAACGCTCCTGGTCATTCATTGGGCTGAGAGCTTCTCCCCCAGATTTGACATAGATATGACAGGTGGCACAGCGACCCTGGGCACCGCAGGCCTGCATGACATTCATGTCTTCCCGCACCAAGACATCAAGCAGGGTTGCTTCATTATTGACGGGAACGGTTTTGTCGAGGGGTTGGATTGAGATTTTTTTCACAGGAGATCAGGGGGTGGGTAAAAAACTTGATTTATTTAAAGGAGAAAGCGGCAGTCAGCTTCACCCAGGGCATATTGCTGGAGGAGCTTAGGGAAGTCCACCACAATGCGTTCGCACTCGTGGGTGAAGGTGCTCACCCACAGCTTGAGACTGAGAAGTTCGGCCTGAGTAAGCTTGGGGGTGGGTGGGGCGATCGCCTCCGAATTAGCGGCAAAGCCCCCCCAATGGTCAACGGCCCAAAAATCGAGGAGAGGGTGTTCGGTTTGGAGATCCTGTTGGGATTTGCGCCAATAGTTGCCGATGGCGAGGTTTCCAAAATATTTTTTGCCAAATTCGCTAATTTGATTCAAGGCGATCGCCGCCCGCTCACGGGAAATATCAGTGGTGGTATCGGGACTGGTGATTTTTGTAATCGTCGTGGGGGGAATCGTCCGTTTTGCCCGCACAGAAACAGGTTCAAGCAGCGGAAATAAAGCATCCTTAACCGCCAACTGTAACTGGGCTAAATGCTGAGTGTAGCTACTGACGACCTCTCGCACCCCTTGCTTGATCGCCCACTCCCGGAAGTGATCATTGACCAGGGGCTGATGGGCCAACAAAATCACGGGCAGCTCTTGCCAAAAATCACGGCACTGGCGGAATAAATCAAGACTATTGGTGTTCGGTAAACTTCCCAGTAGGAGCAACTGGGGGCAGTGACGATCACATTCTTTGAGCAGTGCCTGTCTTGTCCCAAAGACATGAACCACCGCTCCTGCCTGGGTGAGGTGAGCCGCGATGGGTTCATACACAAGCTCATCCATCTCGGCGATCAAAATTGTTTGGTTATGTAGCGTGGATGTCCCAACCATAATCCAGTTACCTAGACCAACTCAAAAACAATGCAACAACATTCAGCAATATCTAACTAAAAAGCGCTAAATGTTGCCAAAAAACTTAGCAAAACGACTCTTAGATGCCTCACTCTAAACGATCTATACAATGAGCCCTTTTTAGGACTGTAAATGCTGAGAAACTCGGCATAAATCTGCAGTTTTGTTATGAGAGACCAACATAACATGGAAAATTCCGCCCCCTACCTGGGGATAATATTGGTCAACAAAACTTTACTTTTTCTTCATGCAAATTGACGAAATGCTTTGCGATTTCTTTACCTAACTAAGCACTAAGGAGGCGTTCCAGAATATCTTGGGTCACGATCCCACCCTGGGCAACGAGCAGTTCCCCGGTGCGGGGATGGCGAATATCCCTGGGAGCATAGCGATTTTTGAGGCGATCAAAGATTTGTTGTAATTTCGTTAGGGCCTTGGGTGGCAGATCACAGGCGACGGTTTCATGGCCCCGAAGATAGGCTTGGCAACTGAGGCGGTGGGTAGTGCTGGATTTTTTCAGGTTATCTAAAATGATTTGTTCCTGGGCTGTCACAGGGCTGAGTTGATCACCGCCGCTGGTGATCGCGACAACGCAAGTACCGCAATAGCCTTTGCCACCACAAATAGCTGCCAGGTTTACCTTGGCCCGGAGGAGCGCCTTGAGGAGGGTTTCGGTTTCTAGGGTCTGGAGTTGGATGGCCAGGGGGTCGATCTGAATGTGCGCCATGGTGAAATGTGGCCGGGGCTAGGGGGTGGATGCGGAAATCAAAAAAGTCTAGGGACAATAAAGATAAATCTTTATGAAGTTCCGACGCAAGGGCTCCCTAGGGAAAAGGTCTGACCGGAAAATGAAGATAGCAAAATTTGACGGTAAGGCGAATGGGCATAATAGGGCAGAATTTCAGGCGGTATCTGAGGCGATCGCCTTGGCTCTGGGTCAGTTTAATACTCCTCAATGCTTGTGGGGGCTCGACTGCTTCAGATGAGGTGCTCTCGCCGACAGCAAACGATGCAACAAACTGCCCCCAGACTGACCCTGAAGCCCAACGGTTTACGATCAAAGCAGATCTTTCAGTGGCAGAGCAGTTTGATTTTATGGCTTGGGATATCCAGGCCGATGCGGATACTGTGATGGTGCAGACCAAGCAGCATCAATTAATTTTTTGTCGTGAAACCCAGGCTTGGGCTATTTTGCCACCGGCTGTTTTTACCCCAGATCAAGAACCTGACCTGGAGCGACTACGCACGGGAGAAGATCCCGCTTTTCAAACTTTAGAACTGGCGGGGAAGACTTATCAATATCGCGTTTTTTTGCGCCCCAATCCTTTTTTAAGTTTTGAAAATCCCCCAGAAAAGACCATTTTTGAACTCATTCCCCCTGGAGAAACCGAGGCGATCGCCCTCGATCTCTATACCCTCGAACAGTTACAGGCTAGTGGTATCGGCAATGACCTGGGGATCCCGACGGTAACGGCGGCGCTTCCCTTGGGCGATGCGCTATTTTTTGCAGTTTCTTCGGAACAGGGGGAAGGGTTTAGCGGCCTTAGCACTTTTATTCGCTATGATTTGACGACAAACTCTCTCGAATTGCATCAACCCTCAGAGGCGATCGCCACCCAAATCACCGACCTCCAGGGGATAACTACAGATAGCGAAACGATTCTCTGGTTCGGGACGAAATATGCCGCCGAAGGCTCCCGACAAATTCCGGCTCGGGGCTTGGGGGTTTATGAATTCACCAATGACTGGCGCCAGGGGGAACTGACTTTCTACACCATCACAGACAGCCCTCTGGTGGGGGCGATTCCAACACAGCTTCATGCTGAGGAAGATTTGCTTTGGGTAGCAACAGGCAACGGCATTTGCCAAATTCAGTGGCGTGAAATCCAGCAGTGGGACGCTTGGGATTGCTGGTGGTTCGCCCTAGAAACCCAATTGCCCCCATCGGGTGTCCCTGTCTACCGCAGTTTGTTGGCCCCAACCCCCAGTGCGACCCTGACTGAAACCACCGCTGAAGTGCTTTGGTGGGCAAACACAGTGCCTTTGGGCATTGACGGCCAACCCAAACAAGGCCGTTACGAAATTGCCTATAGCCCTGGGTTTCGGGTGACAGTACCGGAAGGGGCTTTTCGTTGGGAAAAAGGAATCTATTGGCCCGGAGAGGAATGGCATTGGGCAGGCGATCGCTTTACAAGGGCCTTTGATGAAGTCCAGGAAAATGCCGTGGGTTTAGGGCCTGTGGGCATCAGTGAACAGGGCTATACCGCTGAAGGGGTGCAAGATACCAATGTGCTGCGGGGGGATTTTCAGCTCTTTACCCTCACCCAAGATGTGACCATTGTCGATTACTTCTCAGGCTGGGTCGAAGCCGAGGCGATCGCCCCCTATTTCACCCTGACTCCCTCAACGAAAACGCCTATCACCACCGAAAATCCCCTCCAGAAAATCACGACTGAACTGTTTTAGAAAAAGGTTTTCTCTGAGAAAGATCAAAAACTGCATAAGCCAAAAATTGGGGTCACTATCACCTGGCAACATACATCCAATCAAACAGGTAACTGACCCATGATTCTTTCCCTCTCCTCCCGTTCCCAATCTTTCAAGCTCGCCACTGCTGGTGCTTTTCTCGCCCTCAGTGTTCTCAGCCTCGCCCAACCTGCTAAAGCCGACAACTCCTCTGTCAGCACGATGATTTCTGAACAAACCAGTGCTGCCGTTGGCGTGGGCAACTCCACCTCTAACACTATGGGCCAATCCAGCTTCCAGAACCAGAGCGGCTTCTTTAGTGGTGGTAACAACGGCGCTCAATCGACGATTATCGGCTCCCAAACTGCGGTGGCTGATGGTCTTTTCAATAATGTCAACAATACCCTCGGTCAATCCACTACCCAACAGCAATCTGATGCCTTCGGGTTTGGGAACAATGGCAGCGTGGCCCAGGTGGGAGCGAGCCAAACTGGCGCAGGGATTGGTTTTGGGAACAATGTTGATAACAGCAGTTTCCAGAACAGCTTCCAGAACCAAAACTCTATCTTTTCTTTCTAACAGGCGATCGCCCACATAGCGTCTTGTCTCGATTGAAACCATCCAGGGGATGTCTAAGAGCAAATTCCGTTTAGACATCCCTTAATCGAGCACTTTTTTAGGGATTTCTACCTGGAATATCCGACAGGATTAGTCCCTAATTTTTAACATCATATCCCCATATCCAAAAAGGTTAGGAGCGAGAAAATGAAGCCTTCTAAATTCACAAAAATCGCACTTTTTTTTCCTCTGTTTGTTGCATTGGGCCAAGCCTTATCTCTCCCGACACAAGTCCAGGCTTTAGAGTTAAAAGCACCGCTTATTTTGGCACGTCTTGATCTCCCTAATCCCTTTATTGACATTGAAGCAATAGAGGGAAAAGCAGCAATCCTGCAGTTAACTCACCTAGGTGTTATTCTAGCGAACAGTGATCGTTTTAATCCAGATGCCCCTATCCAACGGGATGAATTTATTGCTTGGCTCATAAAAGCCTACAACGTGATGCATGATGCACCCATTCGGCTTTCTGGTGGATCTAGCACTATTTTTCCAGATGTGTTGCCAGATAATCCCTATTCTGTTTATATCCAATCCGCCTATGAAGCTGGTTTTATTGTGGGCTTTGAAGATGGAGGATTTAGACCGAATGATCCTTTAACGAGGGAGCAAATGATTGCTTTAAAAAGTCAATTGGATTCTAAAGGAAATTCTCGTCGCAGTCCTGCGCAATTACGTCAATATCTCCAACATACTCGGGGATTTCATGATGTCGCCGAGATGGATGATCGCTATTTAAGTTACATTGCTTTTGATGTAGGTAATGCAGCAGGTGGACGAAATTTTGAACGCCTCTATGGGACAACCCGTTTATATCAGCCTAAAGCAGCAGTAACCCGGGCGGAGGCGGCGATTCTAGTGTCTAAATTTCGCAAAGGCAAACCCATTGACAGTGTTTTAGAAAGTATTGGTATTTAAGTAGGAAGCGCCTTACTCGTGGGGATTATAGGGTTGGGGTTGATAATTTTCGGGTGATTAAACCATAACAGGCCATCCCGAAAAGGAATAATCCCTGGGCCTTAACAAGCCAGTTCCCCCAACGCACATAGGGGGTCTGGTGGGTGAGTAGATAGATACGATCGCCATGGGTAACAAATTCGTTGAGTTCTGACAGCCAGAGGGTTTCACCAGTAGGGGTGATCACCCCAGAATAGCCAGTATTGTTGGCCCGGATGAGCCAGCGGCCATTGGCGATCGCCTGCATCACATCGAGGGCATGGTGCTGAGCTGGCATGGTTTCACTGTAGTGGGCATCATTAGAAGCGACAATGATAAACTCACCTCCGGCGGCGGTTTGGCGGCGAAAATGCTCTGGATAGGCCGATTCATAGCAAATGGCAACGGTGGCAGGGCCGATAGGAGTATTCGTAATCAGTGGATTTTCGCCCCGTACCAGGTGAGCATCTAGGGGAGAGAGGCGGTTGATTAGTCGCCCCAATAGTGGCTCAAAGGGAATATATTCCCCCAGGGGGACGAGGCGTTGTTTGTTATAACGGCTGAGAACATAACCCTGGTCATCGAAAGTAAAGAGGCTATTGGTGAAATTGTTGCCCTCCCTACCGAAAGCGCCGAGCACCAGAGGAATATTTTCAGTGCGGATCAGACGGGGCCAAAAGGTGGCTTGGAGAATTTGTTCAATTTGCAATGGCAGGGCTGTCTCTGGGGTAATAATCAGACCTAGAGGTTCCTGGGCGAGGGTTTGATAGCCAGCGCGATAGTTGGCGATCGCCCGTTGAGTGCCGTCTTGGTAGAGCTTAATGTCATTGGGAATATTTCCTTGAATAATCCCAATTTGGAC
Source organism: Picosynechococcus sp. NKBG15041c (assembly GCF_055380235.1). Classification (NCBI taxonomy): domain Bacteria; kingdom Bacillati; phylum Cyanobacteriota; class Cyanophyceae; order Chroococcales; family Geminocystaceae; genus Picosynechococcus; species Picosynechococcus sp. NKBG15041c. Next base: position 1,688,265 of record NZ_AP040363.1, on the reverse strand, counting down.
AGAATTGCCGTTTGTGGTCGGAGTATATTGCAGGAGGATCCAGCCGACAAGATGGGCGCTACCAATGATGATTAGGCCACAAATCAATACGATTAAGCTTTTGGGATGAAAGCGAACAGTACCATCGTCTGCTAAACAACTTTCGGCGAGGCAACCGTTAATCAGCACAAGAATCCAAGAAATCGCGGTAAACCCCGACAGTTGCGCCAATTGAAGAATCGGTAAATTGTGCGGGCTCTGACTAAAGGCCAGAAAGTGCCAAAACAGATCACTCTGGCTCCAGAGATATTCCACCACACACCAGAGGGATGCACCGTAGAGAATGCGAGACAGACGGCCCAGTAGTTTAGAGCCAATGGGCTGAAATTCTTGAAAACAGGCCATCCCCACCGCCCACAATAGGGGAATCCCGGCCCCCCAAAGGGTAATGATCACCCAGCAGGCCATGGCGATCACCAAACTCGCCAGCCAGGGCACTCCCATCCAGGTCATTGGGTGCAATCCCGTAATCCAAAACAGGGTCAATCCTTGGTAGCCCAATCCCCAACAAAAGCTCAGGGTTAGGGGTTGGCGATATTTCTGCCAAAAGTAACGGCTAAACGCCGTGGGGTTCCAGGTTCTGCTGGATAAATTCGGTTCAAGTTTTTGGGGCGATCGCCCGACCACTAGCCAGAGGGGAACCAGGGCAACCCAAGCAAAATACCAAGCTTCTACGGGGGCACTGGCCATCCCCATTAAAATTCCAGCACCAAATAGCAGAAATTTAGGGGACCAGATTCGGGGGAAATTGCCGCGTACGAACATCATCGCTATAGCTTTGGACTGCGTCGGTGATCAGTTTTCCTAAGTCTAAATACTGTTTAGCAAAGGGGGGAGATTTTTCGCTCAGACCCAAGAGATCTGCTGTCACTAATACCTGGCCATCACAGTAATTGCCGGCGCCGATGCCGATGGTGGGAATAGCAAGTTTTTCGGTGATAGTTTGGGCCAGGGTTGCGGGAATATGTTCCAGTACCACCGCAAAGGCGCCGGCCTGTTCGAGGGAGATCGCCTCCTGGGTGACCCTAGTGGCCTCTAATTCATTATTCCCCTGCTGCCGGTAGCCGAGGGTATGCACCGACTGGGGAGTTAGACCCACATGGCCCATCACCGGAATCCCCAATTGGGTTAGGCGCGCTACCGTGTCTATCATTGCCGGATGGCCCCCCTCTAGTTTAATGGCCTGGGCTGCCGTTTCCTTGAGGATGCGGCCAGCGGTATTAATCGCCTGGGACAGACTTTCTTGGTAGGTCAAAAAAGGCAAATCACTGACCACCAGAGCCTTTTCGACACCGCGACAAACCGCCTGGGTATGGTGAATCATCGCTTCTAGGGACACTGGTAGGGTATTTTCATAGCCGAGGGCGACCATCGCCAGGGAATCCCCCACGAGGATAACATCTACTCCCGCTTGGTCTACCAGCCGGGCGATCGCGTAATCCCAAGCCGTCAAGGTCACAATGGGGCGCGCCGTTTCCTTATATTTCTGTAATGTTCTCGGTGTAACCCGCATTAATTATTTCCTAGGGCACAACAAAGTCCGTTTGGGAACAAGGACAACCATCAAAGGTGAACTGTTGTAATTTTGTCCCAAAACACCTGAGCTATTATGCCCCAAATATCACAGCTCTGGACAAATACCTCGTAATGTCCAACCAATCTCCCGGAGAAACGATGACACAGTTGCCCAAAAAAGTCCCCCTAGTTTTCTCTGGCTCAGGGGGATTTAAGCGTCGTTTAAGTTAACCTTCCCAATTCGCCCAATCTTGGGGTTTGAGGAAACGCTCATAGAGTTCAGCTTCCGGTGTGCCAGCCTCAGGGCTATAGCTATATTCCCAACGCACCAAGGGCGGTAAGGACATCAAAATCGATTCGGTGCGGCCATTGGTTTGCAGGCCGAAGATCGTCCCCCGGTCGTAGACTAAGTTGAATTCTACATAACGGCCCCGACGGTACAGTTGGAATTGTCGTTCGCGATCGCCATATTCCATATCTTTGCGACGCTCGATAATTGGCACGTAGGAATCCAAGAAAGACCCGCCACAGTCCTGGACAAAGGCAAAAATATCTTCCCAACTGCGTTGGGGTTGCGCGCCTAGGACTTTGCTATGTTCTGCAGCCGCCTTATCGGGATGGGGGCCTTTGTAGAGCTCCCCGGTGCCATCTTGGTAATCAAAGAACAAACCGCCCACCCCACGGGTTTCATCGCGGTGCTTCAGGTAAAAATATTCATCACACCAGCGCTTAAAGACGTTGTAATACTCTTTGTGGTGACGATCACAAGCCGCCCTGTAGGTCTTGTGAAAATGGGCTGCATCTTCAGCAAAAGGATAGTAAGGGGTCAGGTCAGCACCGCCACCAAACCACCAGACGGGACCAGCTTCAAAATAACGATAATTGAGGTGGACTGTGGGAATGTAAGGATTACGGGGGTGTAGCACCATCGAAGTCCCCGTCGCATAAAAGCCATGGCCCGCGGCTTCAGGACGTTGTTGCAAGATCGATGGCGGCAGTTGATCGCCCCACACTTCAGAGAAGTTGACGCCCCCCTGTTCAAAAACATCTCCCTCGCGCATGACTCGGGAGCGGCCACCGCCCCCCTCTGGCCGTTGCCAAGAATCCTCTTGAAATTTTCCTTGACCATCAGCGGCTTCTAATCCCTGACAAATTTTGTCTTGGATTTGCTGCATAAACTGACTGACCCGTTCCTTTGAATCGCTCGGAGGCACAGGCTTGGATGTTGCGGCAGTGGCGGATTCTGTTTGCAAAGCTGTCATGGTTGCGCGGGAAAAAATATTTACAGGTGTATTAAAAATTGTTTGCCCGAGAACCTAAAAGGCTGATGATGCAAGGCTTTTTGGGGTTTGGCATAGGGCAAACTCGTATTCCAGACTAACCTGAATTGGCGTCTTTTTGCCTGCGATAAATGTGATTTTTCGTGAAGTTTGTAACAAATAATCACAAGAATATCGGTCAGATCGGGGCTTTTTATCCCAGAGGCGATCGCCCCACCGACCATTTAATTAAGGTTAGGTTAAGAAAAAAGTGCCCTCTATCTCCGTAAAGATCCTACGCCCTCGTAAAACCAAGGAAAAATATTTGGTGTATACTGAAAATCAGGTTAAGAAAAAGTAAATTATGACTTAATCAGTTCATTACCTATTGCCACGACCCAGGAGATTCGAACCATGCAAATTATTGCCTCCCCAATCACCCGCCCTGCTACCAGCTCCTTTTTTCCTAAGCAAGACCAAAGCGCTTCAAAACGTCTTGTCGCTCACTGGCTCAAGGATAGTAGCGGTAAACTTTATCGCATCTGGGTCAACGAGACGGTCAAAAGTTAGACGTCCTTCTTTAAAAAAAGCTCCCGTAGACTAACCATCAAGTCCACGGGAGCTTTTTTTGGGAAGCAACCAGGCGATCGCCTGGTTTTGGTTTATTTAGGCGTGGCCCCAAACTGTTCAATTAAGATTTCCTTAACCTTTTCTTTAAGGGCATCGCCACAGGGGACTTTTTGGGCAACCGTTGAACCGAGACTGGCGTGACGCCCCACGGTTCCCCCGGTAAAAATATTCACCGCTTCCACCATTTGCCCAGCGACCTTGGCTTTAGTGCCCATGAAGCCAATATCACCGACCTGGGCTTGACCACAGGAATTGGGGCAGCCTGTCCAGTGCATGCGCACCCGCTGGGGAATCTCTAGTTCTGCATCTAGGGCTTGGGCCAGGGCTAAACCCTGTTCTTTGGTTTCTACCATGGCAAAGTTGCAATAGCGATTTCCGGTGCAGGAAACAAGCGATCGCAACAAAGGTGTTGGGTTTACCGAGAATTTTTTGAGGAGGGGCTCCATCAAAAGGGTATCGACATTTTCGGTCGCCACATAGGGAATGATTAAATTTTCCTCAACGGTGGTTCGAATCTCACCGCTACCATAGATCTCTGCTAAGCGGGCCACCTCAAACATATCTTCTGCTGTCAGGCGCCCTGCTGGTACATGCAAACCTACATAGGAATAACCTGTTTGTTTCTGAGGATAGACACCAATGTGATCTCGTTTATCCATAGTGAAGGCATTTTCGGGGGCGGCCGTTTCTAGGCGATCGCCAATTTCAGCCTCTAATTTGGCCCGAAACACGTCTACTCCCCAAGCTTCGACTAACCAAAGAACTCGCGCCTTGGCCCGATTTCCCCGGAGGCCCGCTTCGGCACCATAGCGAGTGTATAGATTTAAAATGCCACGGCTCACCGCCAACACGGCTTCATTGGGGGGAACCCACACATCAATCGGAATTCCTTCCGCCTGGCGCTGGGCCGAAAAATAGCCCCCCACAAGGACGTTAAACCCGAATTCTCCATCCTTAAAGGCAGGGACAAAGCCGATATCATTGATTTCCACATGGGAAGAGTTATCAGGAGCACCCTCAAGGCAAATATTAAACTTGCGGGGCAGATCGCTAAACTCTAAGCTTCCTTCGCCGTAGTCAGTGATCATATCCTGGAGTTGGGTGGCCAGAGCCCGTGTATCGAAATACTCTGCCGGATCAATGCCCGCCACAGGGGAACCCGTAATATTTCGTACATTATCGTGGCCCGATTGGACGGTGGTTAAACCCACTTGTTTTAACTTGGCCAAAATATCAGGGGCATCTTCAAGACGAATACCACGCAGTTGTAGGTTTTGCCGCGTAGTAATATCGGCACTACCATCTTCGCCATAGCGTTGGACAACTTCCGCGAGGGTTTGCATTTGCTGGCTACTGAGAATGCCATGGGGCAGCCGTAGGCGTAGCATAAATTTCCCTGGGGTCACGGGCCGATGAAACAGCCCCAAGAATTTCAGACGAATAATCAGATCGTCTTGATCCATCGCTTCCCAGCCAGCTTGGGCGAGGGTGGTCAACTCATCTTTAATCGCCAAACCCGGTTTGGCCTGCTTTGCTTGTTCAATTTTGGTGAGTTTGATTTGTTGGAGGGTGGCGGCGTCGGTCATGGAATTTATCCTGATTTCAATACTGAGGTTGCTTCGGGCGTCGGCGAGAGATCCAGGGAGTTCTGCCAAGGTAAACATTCAGCTGGGGGGATTTTGTAGTGTGCACTACGAGGCCGCCCATTTTTTGCGAAATCAGAATATTCTCAATGCGGTCATCGCATCATGTTCCCATCAGACCTAGGTGGTAACCAGTCCAGTCTGGGGGGAACTGGCGCTGGCGATCGCCTTGACAGGGATTCGCCCCGCCAGGTAAGCAAGACGGCCAGCAGTGGTGGCAAGACCCATGGCCTGGGCCATTTGTACAGGATTATTCGCGAGGGCGATCGCCGAATTGATCAACAACGCATCCGCCCCCAGCTCCATGCCATAGGCCGCCTCACTGGGGGAACCAATCCCTGCATCGATGACTACAGGGATCTTGCTTTGCTCAATGATGATTTTGATATTGGCTTCATTTTGGATCCCTTGGCCAGAACCAATGGGAGAACCCAGGGGCATCACGGTAGCACAGCCCACTTCCTCAAGGCGTTTTGCCAAGAGAGGATCGGCGTTGATGTAAGGCAACACGGCAAAGCCCTCTTTGACCAATTGTTCTGCTGCTTCAAGGGTGCCGATAGGATCAGGTAGGAGATATTTCGCATCAGGGATCACTTCCAATTTCACGAAATTGTTATCTTCCTGGCCCAATAGACGGGCCATTTCTCGACCTAGGCGCGCCACTCGAATCGCTTCTTCGGCCGTTTGACAGCCGGCAGTGTTGGGGAGCATCCAGATTTTTTCCCAGTCGAGGGCTTCTGCCAGGCCTTCGTGACCAGGGGCATTGGTCTGGACGCGCCGTACTGCCACCGTGACGATTTCACAGCCACTGCTTTCAATGCTTTGTTGCATTGCTGAGATCGAGGGATATTTTCCTGTACCAGTCATGAGGCGGGAGGAAAAACGGCGACCAGCAATAACGAGGGAATCCATCGGCTCTCCTTGGGGAATAGTTGTGGGGTTTGATCGTACAACAGCTTTTGGGGTGATAAAAAAGCTGGGGGCAGTATTGCAATGGCCATTGCCATTATTTTGGCCATTGCGATCGCTTTGCATCGGATTAGGTTCAAGAAAACGTTGGTAAGAAAATGCTTGGAGGAGGGGATCGGCTTGGCCATGGATCAGGCGATCGCCGATGAATTTTGCCGTAATGGGAGCGAGTAAAATCCCGTTGCGGTAGTGACCTGTGGCGTAGGTGAGATTTTCGCAGGGAGAAGCGCCTAAAATCGGCTTTTCGTCGGGGGTAGCGGGCCGGAAACCCCACCAAAGTTCGGCAATATCCCAGTCTTTTAATCTGGGAAAAAGCTGAATTGCTTTACTAATGAGCGTTTGAATACCCTTAGGGGTGTTTTGGGGTCGCCATTTCACGGTTTCTGCGGTGGCACCAATAATCAGCGTGCCGTTAGTACGGGGGACAAGGTACAGACTATCACCAAAAATCACCCGCCGCAGGGCGTCAGGATTGGGCATTTTTAAAGACATCATTTCCCCTTTGACCGGATAGACGGGCAGGGGGGTAATCTGGCTAGACCAAGAGCCCGCCGCTAAAATGTAGTGACCGGCATGAAAAAGCCCGCGATCGGTTTGAACTGCTTTCACCTGGCCCCGTATTTGCTGAATCCCTAAAACATTAATGCCTTCTTGGATCACAACCCCCAAACCTTGGGCCGCTTGCAGGAGGGCTTGGCTCAGGCGACGATTGTCCACTTGACCATCTTCGGGATGCCACCAGGCTCCCATCACACTTTCACCAAAGCCTGGTTCATGGTGAGATAGTTGGCCGCGATCTAGCCAAATAGAGCGACCGTCCGTTGTGGTGTGACGGGGAGGAATTGATTTAGGCGCAAAAATGCCACAGGGGAGATAACCGACATCGATGCCACTGAGTTGTTCAATTTTGCGACACCATTCGCCATACATATCACGCGATCGCCGCCCCAATTCAAGCATTTCCCCCGTTAAGCCTTCCGCTTCGGGGGCCAACATTCCAGCGGCAGCATGGCAGGCAGCTTCGGTGAAATTACGACTGAGGACAGTAACTTGAGCGCCCTGCTGTTGGAGCTCGATGGCGATCGCCAAACCGATAATGCCACCCCCCAAAATTAAAATATCCCCTTGCTGTGCCATTTTTTCCATCGCCTTCTATTGCTAGTGCATTCCTTTAAGCTACAACGGCCAAGATTTTTGCGGCAACCTCAGGCCGTAAATAAAAAATCCCCACTCAAGCTAGCAGGGATATCGCATCAGTGCACTGACATTAAAAATCAGTTGCCGTCGAACTAAACTGTTGCTAATTCCTTTTGACTACGGCCCGTCAATTTTTCCACCTCTGCCAATTCTTTCATCACTTGGTCAAAGGCGTCGGGGGTCAAAGATTGAGGCCCATCCGAAAGCGCTTTCTTGGGGTTCGGGTGCACTTCAATCATCAGAGAGTCAGTCCCCGTGGCGATCGCCCCCTTAGCCAAAGACAGCACAAAACCAGACACACCAGTGCCATGGCTTGGGTCAATCATCATTGGCAGGTGAGTCAAGCTGCGCAGTACCGGGATCACCGATAGGTCAAGAACGTTGCGGGTGTACTTGCTGTCAAAGGTGCGAATGCCCCGCTCACAGAGGATCACATTGGGATTGCCTTCTGCGAGGATATATTCTGCTGCCATTAACCAATCATCGATGGTTGCGGCCAAACCCCGCTTGAGTAGGACTGGCTTACCCTGGGCACCTACCTTTTTCAGAAGGGCGAAGTTTTGCATATTACGGGCGCCAATTTGCAGCACATCTGCCACTTCGGCAATTTTTTCCACATCCGCTGTATCCATCACCTCAGTGATAATGCCGAGGCCAGAGGCTTTCCGGGCGGCAGCGAGCAACTCAAGGGCGCTTTCGCCGTGGCCCTGGAATGCATAGGGAGAAGTTCTGGGCTTGTAAGCACCGCCCCGGAGGAATTTCGCGCCAGCTGCTTTGACTCGCAGGGCCGTCTCAACGATCATTTCTTCGTTTTCGACAGAACAGGGGCCAGCAACGACAACAACGGGATGGGTCGGACTGAAAATTACATCCCCATTGGGAGTCGGCACAACAACTTCGCTGTACTGACCATGGCGGTATTCTAAGCTAACTCGCTTGAAGGGCTTTTCTACTCGTAACACAGCTTCAATCCAAGGGCTCATTTCTTGGATCAGTTCAATATTGAAAGTGGCGGTGTCCCCCACGAGACCAATGACCACTTTGTGGGCGCCAACAATTTTTTCAGGCGTGAGACCTAACTCTTTTAGTTCACCCCCCAGACGGTCAATTTCGGCTTCAGGGGTGCCAACTTTCATGACTACGATCATGTTTTTTCCTCGAAGATTACGACAGGTTGAAGAAAAATACTTTTATAAACTCTAGATATAGAGTAACGATTTAATAACGTGTTTTTTATTGATAACGCGCTTAAAAATGAATTTGTCGGCGATCGCCACCTTCTCAGCTCTATCTTTAACACATACATCTGAGAAAATATTAGATAACCGACAATGCTCATACGTGCTATTTAAGCTCGGAAACCCTGAAAAACCAAGGCTCTAAACTTTAAGATTTGCTGCGAGATTCCTGGCGACCAGCCCGCCAAGCTTCCACCATCCGACCAAGGTTGAGGCTGAATTCTTCCCAACCCAGGGGACTGCCTACCCGGTTTTCGTCCCAGGATGTGGATAAAATGCCGTAGCTCAGGCCCACAACCCCTATGCCAAAACAACCTAGGCTGACTAGTAAAACTGCGACAGTGGGCAGTTCTAGCAATTGATTAGAAACAACATAGTAGGCAACCACAAAGGTGCTAATGCCCAAGGCTGTCGGCACCCCAGAAAACAAGGCCATGCGCCGGATCATCCGCTTGCTCACCGCATCGGGAATCACCGATAAGCTGGCGTCATCTTTAGGCGATCGCCCTTTTGTTGCTGGCGTTGCTACCGCTGTTGATGCAGGTACTTTCTTAGGCGCTTTCTGCTTCGTTTGCTTTGGCTCGAAGGGCAGTCGGTCCTGTTTTGGTTTAGGGGCCATGGATTTGCGAGAAACTTAACGACGAACGCCGAGACGACCAATCAGGGTTTGATAACGTTCTTGGTCATGGGATTTAATAAATTGTAAAAGACGCTTCCGCTTCCCAATCATTTTCAACAAACCGCGTCGGGAAGAATGGTCTTTTTTATTGATTTTGAGGTGTTCAGTCAGTTGGTTAATGCGTTCCGTGAGGAAAGCAACTTGGAGATCCGCAGACCCAGTATCAGTTTCGTGCACCTGATACTCGCCCATGAGTTCCTGTTTACGCTCTTGCGTTAAAGCCATAATCTGTTTTTGTAGAAAGTTAAGATACAAATATTGCAGTCTATAATGCTACCATTGTTTGCCCAGAAAGCCCATTCGTGGTGAAAAGGTTTTCTGACATCTGGGCCAAAGCTGAGGGACAACCATAACTCAAACTCAAGACTTACCAGCCACTGACAGCATAGATCGGGCTTTTTTCGAGTTGCGCCGGAGAAGCTGCCACTGCCGTTATCCGTTCTTCCATGCAAAAAGTCGTGGTATTAAAGCCGCCAAAGCGTTTTACCGTGCTGGTTCTGAGGCGTAAATCAGGATTGGCAAACCAAAACCGCTCGTAGATGGTCATGGTTTCGTATTCAGTGGTGAGAACCAGGCCATCTTCTTGATCAAGGTGATATTCCCCTGCCACAGGAACAATCTCTGCGTAGCCACGCTCCCGGAGCAGCTTCCCTTGGCGCGGATTATCTGCATCGGGAATTAGGGCAAAAACAGTGCTGCCTTCGTGATTTTCGTCGTCTTTGTCCCACTGCATTGTCCCTGCCCAGGTCACGTAGGAACCGCCGACGCTCAGGCTGGCATCCATATCGTGCATTTGGCAGATTTCGATGATCCGGGGATCGTCTTTTTCGAGAGTTTCAACCTGGATTTTAGAGCCACCGGATTCGGCCCGCCGGAAGGGAAGATGGTGGGTAACACGCCTGGATTGCCACTGTCCGGCACTGAATTGAAAAAATTCTTTGGCATTGGCAAAGCTTTGCATAGTGAAATAGGCTCCTCTCGGTCTGGGCTGATTATAAAAATACAGTCCGGTTAGTGATTTTTAAAAGTTTTTATCAGCTTAGCGAATTTTGAGTTGTCCCAAAAAATGGGCGATCGCCTTTTTTGTTTCAGTTTGTTTCATTTTTGACAAAAAAGTTGACAGAGGTTAGATTAAATGCAGTAGAGACATTCGCAATATTCGCCAGCGTTACTGGCAAGGAGCTGCCCATGTCCCCAGAAACGAATTTGACCCTCGAACAGAAGCTACAGGTCCAGATTTTTGAAACTCGTACCCAGGACCTGAGCCTAGAGCAAGCCCAAGAATTTTTAATGGAGATGTTTCGGCAAATGTTGGTGAAGGACAACTTATTTGCCAAATTGACAGAAAGCTAAATTTTGCTTGATTTGATCTAGATGGCGATCGCCCTACTCCTAATTCCTCTCAGGTGGCGATCGCTTTTTGTTGGCAAATTTTTGTCGATTCCTATGCCTTGAGGAGCCAGAGGGCAGTATGGGTCACATCTGAATCATCGGGTTGGACGAGGAGGAAATGTAACCCTTGGGCCTGTTGCAGTCGTTGTTGGTAGCGTTGTCCGGCGCTGGCGATCGCCTGGTCCTGAAAAGTCATCAGTACCCACCGTTGGGTATCAGCCCCGGTGAGAATGAGCCCCCCTGCCAAATTCGCTTCTGTTTCTTGGTAAAACACCATTTGGGGCTGCTGATCTTGAAGCCACAGGGCCAATGGCATCGACTGGCGGCCACCGTAGATAATTGTCCCCGGAATCAGTACATTAGAGGCCAAACCTAATTTCACGGGTTGTAACGCCTCTGGCAGTGACAAAATGGGCAGCGGGCGATCGCCAAACATATCCCACAGATCTCCGGCGGGGATACTCCCAAAACGCCATTGCTCCCCCCATAATTCATCGGGTAGAGCTTGAGGAGGTGCTGGTACTGGTGAATTTTGCGCCATAATCAATTTGCCTCAGGGCTTTCAAGAAAAACTAATAAAGACTTTGAATCCAATCCCATTCTCGCCGTAGTCCTTGCGCAAGCGTCACCTGGGGAGCATAACCCAAAATCACTTTCGCCTTAGTCACATCAGCGCTGGTATGACGGGCATCACCCCGGACGCGATCGCCGTAGTTCCGCGTCATGGGCTGACCGACGATTTGATCAATTTCATCGAGCACATCATTTAAAATCACCCGACTGCCACCGCCAACATTAAAAATCTCGCCAATCGCTTTCGGTTCCTGGGCCACCAAAAGATTCGCTTTGACTGCGTCACTGATATAGGTGAAATCGCGGGTTTGTTTGCCATCACCATAGATGTCAATGGTTTCCCCCAGGATCGCCGCCCGAAAAAACTTATGGAAAGCCATATCAGGTCGTTGCCTGGGGCCATACACCGTAAAGTAACGCAGGGAAGTGACTGGTACACTGTAGTTTTTTAGATATAACCCACAGAGCCGTTCCGCTGCCAGTTTTGTAATGCCGTAGGGAGAAACGGGCTGGGGCACGATATTTTCTGGGGTGGGCATTGCTTCCGCATCACCGTAAACCGAAGATGTGCTCGCATAGACAAAGCGTTCTAGGGTGCCAAGATTTTTGGCGGCTTCTAGGATCACTTGGGTGGCATTGATATTTCGTTCTGTATAGTCTCGAAAATTACTCCCCCAGCTGGCTCGAACCCCGGCTTGGGCTGCTTGATGGTAGACCACTGCTACCCCCTGGAGCAGATCTTCCCAGTTGAGATGCTGTATGTCCGCTTCTACCAGTTGAAAATTTTGATACTGGGTAAGGGCCGCTAAATTTTTGTGCTTGAGGGCTGGATCATAATAATCATTGACTTGGTCGACGCCTACCACTGTTACCCCTTTCTGGAGTAAGGTTTCGGCAAGGTTCGAGCCAATAAATCCCGCTGCGCCTGTGACAACGACCTTCGACATGATGATGCTTGGAGGAAGAAAAATTTGATCTCTCCAACATAGAGGATGGGGTTAGGCGATCGCAAAGAATTTCCAAGAAAGCCTTGTTATATTGTCCCAAGACATTTTTTGAGAAAATTCATGCCAGAACTTCCAGAGGTGGAAACCGTTCGTCGCGGTCTAATGCAAATCAGTTTGAATCAGCGCTTCACTGGGGCCGAGATTCTCTTGCGAAAAACCCTAGCTCACCCCACAGACCCTGACCATTTCCTTGGTGCCATTCGAGGGTTAATCATTCAAGATTGGCAGCGGCGCGGTAAATATCTTTTAGGGCAATTGTCAGACGGTTCAACCCTCGGAGTGCACCTGAGGATGACGGGAAAATTTCTCTGGACCACGCCGGATACGCCCCTACAAAAGCACACCCGCATGCGATTTTTTCTAGCAGGCGATCGCGAACTGCGATTCGTTGACCTGCGCACCTTTGGGCAAATCTGGTGGGTCCCCAGTGACATTCCGGTGGAATCAGTGATTACGGGACTGACAAAATTGGGAATCGAACCATTCTCCCCTGGATTTACGGCGGAGTTTCTCGCTGAAAAATGCCAAAAGCGCCACCGGCCAATGAAAACTTTTTTGCTCGACCAGAGCATTGTGACAGGCTTGGGGAATATCTATGCCGACGAGGCACTATTCAAATCGGGCATTCACCCCACGCGCAAGGCCAGTAGTTTAACAACGGCAGAAATTAAAAAACTGCATCGAGCGATCATTGAGGTGATTGAAACGTCCATTGCCCAAGGGGGAACCACATTTAGCGATTTTGTCAGCACCACAGGCACCAATGGTAACTATGGCGGCATGGCCCTCACCTATGGTCGCACTGGGGAACCCTGTCGTGCCTGTGGCCACCCCATCGAACGGATTAGACTCGGCGGGCGATCGACTCATTTTTGTCCCCAATGTCAGCGTTAAGCTAGTTTTTCGCCTGAATAATGTAGCCGCACTGGTGTTCCCCCTCGTTAATCCATTGGGTGCGGGTGATGGTGCAGTCGGGCAAGATCTCCTCGAACATCTCCAGTTCATTACCACAGACCACCGGAAAGGATTCTGCCACGTCGGCGATCGCACAGTGATGTTCCGTCAACAAAAAGCCGTCATGGCCGTGGTCTGTGGCCGGGATCACCTCTGCCATGTAGCCCTCTTCTTTGCGTAGATCTACCAAACGGAGCAGACGATCCTGCAGAGAACCTTTCCCCAGGCGATCGCGATAACTGTGGGCCTTCTTTTGCCACTGCTTCCGGAGAATTTCCTTGACCTGTTCTTCCCCAGCCGTTTCCACTAAAGTATCCAGAAAAGACACCGCAAAATCGTTATAGCGACTCGGAAAGCGATCGCGCCCCGCTCGACTCAATTCATAAAAATAGTGGGGCCGCCCCAAACCTTCCTGTTTGGCGCGATGTTCGATCAAACCTTCCTCTTCCAAATCCTTGAGGTGACGCCGCACCGCCTGGGGGCTGATATGTAAAGATTCTGCCAACTGCACGGCCTTCACTTGACCATGTTTCAGTAAATATTCCAAAATGTCATGCTTCGTTGAACGGGTTTCGGCACGGGTGTCAGAAAAGGTCATGGATAAACCGTCAGCAGGATCTAGCACAAATATTTGACAACTTTTTTGTTGTTAAAGTACCTTGAATAGAGACTAAAACAACGAGCCAGTTGTTAAACTAATCATATCGCGTTTTCCCCATCCGGCAACGCTATCCCCCGAAGCATTACCCATTCCGTAGAGAGACTGACCCCAGCATGAGTGCGACTGTCAAAACCCTTGTCAATCAGCCCTATAAATACGGTTTCGTCACAGACATTGAGACGGAGAAAATCCCCCGTGGTCTCAGTGAAGATGTCGTGCGTTTGATTTCTGCAAAGAAAAACGAACCCGAATTTATGCTGGAGTTTCGTCTCAAGGCCTACCAGCAGTGGTTAAAAATGACCGAGCCCACCTGGGCCCATGTTAATTATCCGGCGATCGACTACCAAGATATCGTCTATTACTCTGCGCCGAAAAAAGACAAGCAGAAAATTGAGAGTCTCGACGAAATCGACCCTGCGCTCCTCGAAACCTTTGAAAAGCTGGGGATTCCCCTTTCCGAACAAAAACGCCTATCGAATGTGGCGGTTGATGCCGTTTTCGATAGTGTTTCCATTGCCACCACCTTCAAAAAAGACCTCGCCAAACACGGTGTGATTTTCTGCTCGATTTCCGAAGCGGTCCATGAACATCCCGAACTGGTCAAAAAATATCTTGGCACCGTAGTCCCCACCTCCGATAACTACTTTGCGGCCCTCAATTCCGCTGTCTTTAGTGATGGTTCCTTTGTGTTTATCCCCAAGGGGGTGAAATGTCCGATGGAACTGTCCACCTATTTTCGGATCAATGACGGCGATACAGGCCAGTTTGAACGGACGCTGATCATCGCCGAAGAAAGTGCTTCCGTGAGCTATCTCGAGGGCTGTACCGCCCCAATGTTTGATACAAACCAGCTCCATGCCGCTGTGGTGGAATTGGTGGCCCTCGACAATGCAGACATTAAATATTCCACGGTGCAAAACTGGTTTGCCGGGGACGAAAACGGTAAGGGCGGCATCTACAACTTCGTTACGAAGCGCGGCCTCTGTAAGGGCGTGAATTCAAAAATTTCCTGGACCCAGGTGGAAACCGGTTCTGCGATCACCTGGAAATATCCCAGTTGCGTTTTGCTTGGGGATAATTCCGTGGGTGAATTTTATTCGATCGCCTTAACAAACAATCTCCAACAGGCCGACACAGGGACAAAGATGATCCACATCGGCAAAAATACCCGCAGCACGATTATTTCTAAAGGGATTTCTGCAGGAAAGTCGAAGAATAGCTACCGGGGCCTCGTGAAAATGCACCCGAAGGCCGATGGCGCCCGTAACTATTCCCAGTGTGATTCGATGCTGATTGGCGATACCGCCGAGGCAAACACCTTCCCCTATATCCAGGTGGATAACCAAAACGCCAAGGTCGAACATGAAGCCTCCACCGCAAAAATTGGCGAAGAACAGCTCTTTTACTTTGCCCAGCGGGGCATTTCTGAAGAAGATGCCATTTCAATGCTCGTCAGTGGTTTCTGTAAGGACGTATTGAGCGAGCTGCCCATGGAATTTGCAGCCGAGGCGGACAAACTCCTTAGCCTCAAGCTCGAAGGCACCGTTGGCTAAGGTTTTACTGCCAACCTCTGATTCATTTTTTAGTTAATTCGTTAATAGGTTCAGATTCACCCGATGAGTGACGTTATTTTACAGATTAAAAATTTGACTGCAACCGTTGATGGTCAACCCATCCTGAAGGGGGTTAACCTCGAAATTAAAGCTGGAGAAATCCATGTGATTATGGGCCGCAACGGTTCGGGAAAAAGCACCCTATCTAAAATTATTGCCGGCCACCCAGAATATGAAGTTACTGGCGGCGAAATTATCTATAAGGGCGAAAACCTTCTGGAAAAAGAAGCAGAAGAACGGGCTTTAGAAGGAATTTTCCTCGCCTTCCAATATCCCTTAGAAATTCCAGGGGTAAGTAATCTCGACTTTCTGCGGGTGGCCTACAACGCCAAACGTAAACATCAGGGTCTAGAGGAAATCGACGCCTTTGATTTTGAAGATTTGATCGAAGAAAAGCTAGATGTGGTGAAGATGAACCCCAGCTTTTTGGAAAGAAGTCTCAATGAAGGTTTTTCTGGGGGGGAGAAAAAGCGGAACGAAATTCTGCAAATGGCTCTCCTGGAACCGAGCCTCGGCATTTTAGACGAAATTGACTCGGGCTTAGATATTGACGCCCTGCGGATCGTCGCCGAAGGGGTGAACCAATTGGCCACTCCAGATAATGCGTTTCTCCTAATTACCCACTACCAGCGCCTTTTGGATTACATCACCCCCCAGTTTGTTCATGTGATGTACGACGGCCGGATCGTCAAGAGTGGCGGCAAGGAACTGGCCCTGGAACTGGAAGAAACGGGCTATGATTTCCTCGATCAAGAAATGGCTGTGGGGGTTGCATAACAATGGCTAGCGGTACAGTTACAGCGGCGATCGCCTTGGAATCTCTGAACACTACAGACCTTGATCCGAATCTTGCGAAATTTCTCGATTTGCTTGAACCGATTGAAGCTGTAGAACTTCAAACCGTCCGTAACCGGGGAGAAGCGCAGGTTCGCGCAGCAAAATTCCCCACGCGCCGCGATGAAGATTGGCGGGTCACGGATTTATCTCTCCTGAAAAATACAACCTTCCAGCAGGCTAAGGCAGTTACCCTCAACGAGACAGAAACGGAAATTTTTGCCCTGCCAGAAACCGCCACTAGCCGTTTGGTGTTTGTGAATGGTCACTACGCCTCTGAACAGTCCTGCGCTTCTGGTCTACCCGATGGTGTTTTTGTCGGTAATTTTGCGACCTTAGCGGCAGAAAAAAAAGAGGCGATCGCCCAATATTTAGGTCAACAACGGGACAATCTCGATGTGTTTGCGGCCCTTAATGACGCTGGTTTACAGGATCTCGCCATTGTTTGGGTGCCGAAAAATACCGTTGTCGAGCAGCCGATCCAACTGCTATTCGTCGGTTATGTTACCGAAGAGGCTACGGCAATGCAGTCCCGCTGTTTGGTGATTGCAGAAACCGGCTCCCAGGTGAATCTGGTGGAATATTACGGGGCGATCGCCCAGGGCTCCACTGACCCAGATACCCACTGTTATTTCAACAATGCCCTGACGGAAGTGTGGGTCGAAGCCAACGCCCGGGTCAACCATGTCCGAGTCCAACAGGAAGCGGGCGGCGCAGTCCACATTGGCAATACGGCGATCGCCCAGGCCCAAGACAGCCATTACCAGCTCACTGAGGTGAATTTTGGGGCGAAACTGAGCCGCCACAGCGTGAATCTAGTGCAAAATGGCCCCCAAACAGAGACTGTCCTCAAGGGCTTAACCATGGTTGGCGCAGAACAACTCAGCGATACCCACACCGGCGTTTACCTGCAGCATCCCCATGGCATGGTAGATCAACTCCACAAATGCATCATTGATGGTGCTGCCCGGTCTGTGTTTAACGGAAAAGTCAACGTGCCCCAAAAGGCCCAGATGACCAACGCCGCCCAGCTCAACCGGAATTTGCTCCTTTCGCCCAAGGCCAAGGTAGATACGAAACCGGAATTGCAAATCACCGCCGACAACGTCAAATGCGCCCATGGTGCCACCGTCAGCCAACTGGAAGCCGAGGAAATTTTCTACCTGCGCAGTCGCGGTCTAAATGAATACGATGCCCGCCATCTACTGATCGATGCCTTTGCCGCTGAAATTCTCGACACCGTGGCGATCGCCCACCTACGAGATGCCCTCACTGCTTGTGTCGCTTGCCGCACCGTTGACTAACAAGAACCTTTTCCGTGCCGACCTCCTCTAACCCTTTGACCTGGTGACTCTCGATGATCACAACCCAAGCCCAATCCCTGGCCGACCAGGTACGCGATGATTTTCCTATCCTGCAACAGACTGTCCACGGCAAGCCCCTGATTTATCTAGACAACGCCGCCACCTCCCAAAAACCCAAGGCGGTGCTGGATGCGTTGTTAAATTACTACCAGCGGGATAATGCCAATGTCCACCGGGGCATCCACAGCCTCAGTGCCCGGGCAACGGATGGTTACGAAGGAGCCAGGGATAAGGTGGCACGGTTTATCAATGCCGCCAGCCGCGATGAAATTGTTTACACCCGCAATGCCAGTGAAGCGATTAACCTGGTCGCCTACAGTTGGGGGTTGAGTAACCTGGGTCCGGGAGATGAAATAATCCTCTCGGTGATGGAACACCACAGTAATATCGTCCCTTGGCAGATGATCGCCGCTAAAACGGGGGCGGTGCTGAAATATGTTCCTTTAACCCAGGACGAAGCCTTTGATTTTGAACAATATCAGGCACTCCTGAGCGACAAAACCAAGTTGGTCACAGTGGTGCATGTATCTAACACCCTGGGAAACGTCAATCCGGTGACGGAAATCATTCAGGCAGCGCGGAAATACGGCGCCAAAATTCTCCTTGATGCCTGCCAGAGTCTGCCCCACATGCCCATCGATGTGCAACAACTAGACTGTGATTGGCTCGTGGGCTCTGGTCATAAAATGTGTGCCCCCACAGGCATCGGTTTCCTCTATGGCAAACGGGAAATTCTCGAAGCAATGCCGCCTTTTCTTGGGGGCGGGGAAATGATCGCCGAGGTATTTTTTGACCATTCCACCTACGGAGAGCTTCCCCACAAATTTGAAGCGGGAACTCCGGCCATTGGGGAGGCGATCGCCCTCGGTGCCGCCGTGGATTACCTCTCAAATATTGGGATGGATAAAATTCATGCCTATGAAGCTGAATTAACCAGCCATTTGTTTAAACGCTTGGCGGAAGTTCCCAACCTGAAGATCTACGGCAAACAACCCAATGCCCAAGGGGAAGGCCGCGCTGCCCTGGCTGCTTTTAATGTCCAGGGGATCCATGCCAACGATCTCGCGACTCTGTTAGACCATGAGGGAGTAGCGATCCGCTCCGGCCACCACTGTACCCAACCGCTCCACCGTCTTTTTGACGCTTCTGGCAGCGCCCGGGCCAGCCTCTATTTTTACAACACCACCACCGAAATCGATCAGTTTATCGTTGCTCTCAAGGAAACCATTGATTTTTTCTTGAGTATGGGCGCTTAGTCTAGGATATGTACCTTGAAAACGGTATATATCCTGCACCATATACATTGGCCAGGTTCTCAGCTAACGAATAAATTGGCACGAAAATCACTTCGTACCAAGACCGTAACCAAAAACTAGGCAATATTACTCCGAAAACTGACGTTATCCCCCTCTTCAGACTGGTTGAATAGAAGGAGGGGCGTCGGCTTTGCTTTTTGATCCCACTCGATGGTGACGACACGACCTTGGACAGTGGGCTGCCAGTATTCTGGGGCTTCACTGGGGTTAAGAAATTTTTCGAGGCAGTCAATGATTTGTTCGACAGTAATACTGCTGGCTTGGGCGGGTAGCTTCGTCAATTGCACTTTGACCCGGAAGAGAACGCCTTCTTTCCGTTGGCCTTGGTGGTCAGTGGTGTCGTAATAGACATCAAAAATTTCATCTACGGGGCGGCCACTGGTATTGGCAATACCGACGGTGGCGACATCGGCCGTACTGGGACGGAGGGCAACACTGATCAAAAGCCGAATTTTGATTTTGAGCTGGTTCACAATGACGTAATGGAACTGGTCTTCTTCCATTCGCATGCGTAGGTAGTCGAGGTTGAATTCCCGAGAGTGGACCAGGTCGGGATTGCTTTCCATCTTTTTGATGGTATTGAGGGCCAGTTTTAATTTTTTCTTGAGATCATGGATTTTGTAGCGATTTACTTTGGTTTCTTTTTGATGTTTCTGGTTGAGGCTACGGACATAAAAAAGAAGCCCGAAGGTGCTACAAAAAAGAGCGGCGGCTAGTCCTACCCAAAATAAGCTCTCTCCGGAGATTGAGGCGCTTGGTGGTGGAGTCGGCTGTTGGGCAATGACCGATTGGTGAGGAACGAGGGATTGTGACATATACAGGTATCGGGCTTGGCGATCGCCTCAAAGGATAGAGGTCTATTTTGTTATTACCAGATTAGCAATAGTGTAAAGCGAGGGAATCTTCCTCGCAGTATAGAAAAGATTTGGGGGTTTGGCGCAATTAATGGGGCGAAACCACTCTTATAGGCGATCGCCGCTGACATTTTTAAAAAACATTGTGTATCATAAGGCGTCTCTGGGAGAATAAATCAGCGACAGTTTTAAGGAATTGTCTGGCCCAGGTGAAAATTTAATGAGTAGGTTATCCCCCACGATGAACAAAACCCTTGGTTGTTTGGAGCAGTCAGTTGATACCCGTTGGACGGTGACGGACAGCGAGACGTTGTACCAAGTGCGGGGCTGGGGTGAGCCTTATTTTTCGGTTAATCAACAGGGCCATGTGCAGGTGTCTCCCCTGGGGGAAGCGGGAGTCAGCCTCGATCTGTTTGAGCTGGTAGAATCCCTCAAACAGCGCGATATTGGTCTACCTTTTTTGATTCGCTTCCCGGATATTTTGCGCGATCGCATCGAACGACTCCACCATTGCTTTGCCACGGCGATCGCCCGTTATGAATACCCAAACCATTACCGGGGCGTGTATCCGGTCAAATGTAATCAACAGCGCCACTTGGTAGAAGATTTGGTAGAACTGGGCCGCACCCATCACTTGGGCCTAGAGGCGGGTTCCAAGCCGGAGTTGATGATTGCGATCGCCATGTTAGAGCCGGACATGTCTCAAGACCGCCTGCTCATTTGTAATGGTTACAAAGACCAGCACTACATCGAAACAGCCCTCCTTGCCACCCAACTGGGTCACCAAGCCTTGATTGTCATCGAGCAGCCAGAAGAACTCGATCTGGTGATCCGGGCCAGCCAGAGCCTTGGCATTCGCCCAATGCTCGGTATTCGTGCCAAATTAGCCAGCCGGGGTGTTGGTCGCTGGGGCGGTTCCTCTGGCGATCGCGCGAAATTTGGCCTGACCATTCCTCAAATTCTCCGGATTGTCGAAAAATTGCGGGCGGCGGATCTCCTCGATTGCTTGCAACTGTTGCACTACCACATTGGCTCCCAGCTTTCTTCGATCAGTGTGGTCAAATCGGCGATCCGCGAAGCGTCGCAAATTTATGTGGAACTGGTCAAACTCGGTGCCCCCATGGGCTTTCTGGATGTGGGGGGCGGCCTCGCAGTAGACTACAGCGGCTCAAAAAATAATTTCCCCTCCTCGAAAAACTACAACATGCAAAACTACGCTAACGACGTGGTGGCGACGGTACAGGATACCTGCGATGAAACGAATATTCCTGTCCCGGTGTTGGTAAGTGAAAGTGGCCGGGCGATCGCCTCCCACCAGGCAGTATTGATTTTTGATGCCCTCGGCAGCAGTGAAGTGAATCCCGTCTTGCCCCCGAAGCCGGACTATAAAGAGCATTTGGTGCTGCGAAATTTGCGGGAAACCTACGATACGATCACCCCCGAAAATTACCAGGAAAATTACCACGATGCAGTGCAGTTCAAGGATGAAGCAATTAGCCTCTTTAATTTGGGGTATCTGAGCCTAGGCGATCGCGCCAATGCCGAAGAACTCTACTGGTCCTGCTGCCAAAAGATTTTTTCGATTATCCAGTGCCAGGACAGCATCCCCGAAGACTTCGAGGAGCTCTGGCAAAATATGGCGACCCTTTATTATGTCAATTTGTCCGTCTTCCAATCGGTGCCCGACAGTTGGGCGATCGACCAGCTTTTCCCGATCATGCCGATCCACCGTCTCGATGAAGAGCCAACGAAAAAAGGCATTTTGGCGGATTTGACCTGTGATAGCGATGGCCGTATCAACCGCTTTATCGACACTAAGGCCGAAAGCAAAAATCTCCTCGAACTCCACACCCCCAATGGTCAGCCCTATTACCTTGGTTTATTTCTGATGGGCGCTTACCAAGAAATCATGGGCAATCTCCACAACCTTTTTGGTGATACCCATGTGGTGCATGTGCGCCTCACAGATGATGGTTATCACCTAGAACACCTCGTAGAAGGAGATACGATCAAAGAAGTCTTGCAATATGTGCAATACGATGTGGCCGATCTATTGGAAACCATGCGTTGCCGTACGGAAAAAGCCCTCAGTGAAAAACGCCTCACCCTAAAACAATCCCAACTGTTGATTAATCACTATCGCCAGAGTTTAGAGAGTTATACCTATCTTCACTAAGCAACTGTCACAGGTAAAAAAATCTCCCTTAAAAAAAGGGAGATTTGGGGAGAAATAGCCTTATGCCAAAAAACTAAGCGTTAACGGCTTTGATCTGAGAAGTAAGGAAGCGGTCCATCCAATGTTCAAAAAATTCCCGGTTAGCCTGTTTTTCTTCTAGGGTTTTCGGCTCCAGGCCACTGGGGGCCAGACCGAGCAAAGCCGCACTGGTGACGCAAAACATCGACTTTTGGAAGGTTTGACAAATTTTCACCCGCAGATCCTGTTCCTTGCGGGGCGTATTCATATAAAAATCCCAGAGATAATCGGGCAAAAAGTGGCGCATATCCTGCATTAATAATGTCGGCGGAATCCCAGATCCCCCAATGGGCAACGGATCGGCGTACAGCGCCCCATAGGTAAAACTGGGTTGGTCAGCGGGCACTTGGGCTGCCTGGGCATTATAAGAAATCGTGCCAGCGAAGGGCGTCCCCCGGAAAAAGATCGCCTCCACATAGGGCACTGCGGTATCCATCAGGAACGTTAATCCGGCAGACTCGGGAATTAGTTCATAGACTTCCCCCCGAATTTCGACTTTGTAAGTAATTGGCCGGCTGGCATCGGCCACTAAGCCCGCTAAAACATGATGGGTCACATCGGTAGTACTTTTAATTTCGCCGGCATCATAGCGATCGCTCAGATCGATAAACATATCGCTCATCACCCGCCAAAACTGCCCGAGGCCCGTGTAGTAGGCCATCTGTCGGGTTTGCTCTAATAGAAAATCAGGAAATAGCTTGTTTAGCCCCAACATCAGGGGATTGTTGCGCCAACGGGCGGCGATCGCCTTTTTTGCCGCCGCGATAAATTCTGGGGTGTCGAGGTAGGCATCCAGGCCACCCCCCCCATGCCAGAACATCGATTTCATGCAATATTCGGCATATTCAAAATTGATCCGGTCATGCCACCAATGTTTCAGGAGGCGATCGCCTGTCAGTTGCCCATTGAAATATTTAAAGAACGGAAACAGGTTGAGGAACTGGGATTCTGCCACATAGTTCAAATTTTTTGAATAGGCGTCCAGCACTACCCCATAGCTTTTGAGGATACCGACCACCTCCATCACATTTTGTTCGCTATCTTCCAGCATCGGCAGTCCCTGTTCTAGGCGATGGATGAAATGAGCGAGGGCATGTTTTGAAGGCTCTAAGACCGTAGTAACCATAACCAATATCCGCAATTCTTAAGGTTTATTTTAAAGAAATCTCAATCGCCGTTGGGGACGCCACCAGGGCCGCAGTATCGGCTTCACTCCAGCGCACCAGCCATTGGGGTTGCAGGCCAAAGACAAACAGCAAAATTACCAACATCACCGCCGGGAACTGGTCTGCCCAATTCACTGGCGACATATTGCTGAGTTCTGGGGTTAAGCGCCCAAAAAAGACCTTGTTGATCATCAGCAGGAAATATACCGCCGTCAAACCAGTACCCACCATACAAAGAAGCGTCGCCACAGGGTACACCGGAAAACTCCCCCGGAAAATCAAAAATTCGGCGATAAAGCCCGCCATCCCCGGCAAACCGGCACTGGCCATCACCCCTAGAATCATCAAACTCCCCGTTAAGGGTAAACCCCGCTCCGGGGTGAGCAAACCGCGTAGATAATCCACATCGCGGCTGCCGGTTTTTTTGTAAACAATCCCCACCAGCAAAAACAGCAAGCCAGAAATTAGGCCATGGCTGACCATCTGAATTTCCGCCGCCGCCAAACTCAATGGGGTTGCCGCCGCTGCCGCCAACAGAATAAAGGCCATGTGGGCAATGGAGGAATAGGCCACCACTTTTTTCATATCTTTTTGGGCGATCGCACAGGAGGCTCCATACAAAGCACTGATCGCGGCCCAGATCGCGAGCCAAGGGGCAACAACAGCCCAAGCGGTGGGAAATAGACCAATGCCAAATTTCAACAGACCATAGGTGCCTAACTTGAGGAGAACCCCCGCCAAAATCACCGAAACTGGCGTCGAAGCTTCCACGTGGGCATCGGGTAACCAGGTGTGAAAAGGCAAAAAAGGAATCTTGATCCCAAAACCAATAAGTAGGCCACCGAGCAAAATCAGCTGCGTGGTTAAAGGGAGTAAGTCGCTGTGGAGGGCGCTATAGGCGAAGGTATTCGCCCCGGTGAGAAACGTCAAACCGAGGAAAGCCGCCAAAATAAGAATCCCAGAAACAGCGGTGTAGAGTAAAAACTTTATCGCCGCATAACCCCGCCGTTTGCCTCCCCAGATGGCGATCAGGAAGTAGAGAGGGATGATTTCAATTTCGTAAAACAGAAAAAACAGCAGTACATCCTGGGCTAAGAAGGCGCCATTAACACTCGCTTGCAACAGGAGAAAAAGGGCGTAATAAAAGCGGGGCCGCTGCAGATCTTTGGCGCTAATCCAGAGGGCAACAAGGGTCAAGAGGGCATTGAGGGCCAGTAAGGGTAGCGAAAGACCATCAACCCCCAGGTCATAATTCAGCCCCAGCCATTCAATCCAAGGGTAGTGTTCGCCAAACTGGAGACCGGCGATCGCCACATCATAATTTAGGCCAACCCAAGCAGTCCAAACAAAGACCAGAGCGCCAGTAACAAGGGCCACAGTCCGGGATAACTGACTTTTTTCTCCCTGGGGGAGAATGGTCACCAGCAGGGCTCCAACCAGGGGCAACCAAATCAAGGCACTCAGCATGCTTTCCTCCGATAGTTCACAAAAAATAGCGCCAATAGCAAGGGATTTACCGATCTATCTAAGCGAATTGATTCGTCCAAAAATCTGTGATGATCGTCCATTGGCCCGTCACCATAAACCATGCCAAGCCGAGAATCATCCCCAAAACAATGGTTAAAACATAAAACTGGGATTGCCCTGAGACGTTATACCGCAGAGCACTGCCGCTAAAGAGAGTCGCTAAACCGGTTAAGTTCACAAAACCATCAACCACATAGCGGTCAAACCAAGCCGTTAATTTAGAAAGGGCAGTGACCAGCCACACCACCGTCACGTTGTAGATCCGGTCAATGTAGAAGTCATAGGCCAGTAGATCTTGAACAAAGCGCAAGACAAACTGCCGGGGACGGCTAATGGGATTGAGGGGAATTGTCAGGCCTACCACCACCCCAAGGGCCCCGGCCACCATCAAAGCGGGAAGTGCCAGGATTCCATGCCAAGAACGTTCTGCCAGGGGAGAAATTGCCGAGGTAAATAGTAACTGCCACTGGTTGAGGAAAAAGGGCACCATTAAGGTCATTAAAATTAGGCTAACCATGGGGACAGCCATCTGCCACACCACCTCTGGCGATCGCCTGGTTTTCGGTTTCGGTTTCCCTAAGAAAACGCAGTGAAACACTCGCATCAAGTTAAAACTGGAGCAAAAATTAACCACCACCAAAATCACCAGGAGCCAGAGGGGGAGTTCCCAAAAACCATTAACCCAGCGGCGCATCGTCCAAAACGTCCCCAGGGGAAAGAGACAAACCAATCCTGCCGAACCGACCACAAAAGCGCTGGTTGTTGCGGGCATCCGCGACCAGAGCCCTCCCATTTCCGTAATGTTCTGGCCATGGGTGTTGAGGATCACAGCACCGATACTCATGAATAAAAGTGCTTTGGCGATCGCATGGGTGAGCAACAGTAACAGGGCTACATCCACTTGATTTAAGCCCACCGCAATAAACACCAAGCCGAGATAAGCACTGGTGGAATGGGAAAGAGTCCGTTTAATGTCAATTTGCGCCAAGGCCACCAAGGAAGCCCCCAACGTCGTCAAGGTACCGATCAAAATCAAGGCGTCAGATGTAATCGGCGTGATCGTAAATACCGGTTCCATCTTTAGGAGCACATAAGCGCCGGCTGAGACAACGACTGAATTTCGAATAATCCCGGCGGGGTTTGGCCCTTCCATCGCTTCATCTAGCCATAGATTTAACGGGAACTGGGCACATTTTCCAATCGGCCCAGCAATCAAAGCTAAACCCACTAGACTAGCCTCCCAGGGTGGTAAAGGCGGGTTTGCAGCCCAGGTTTCTAGTTCACTAAAGGTTAAGCCAGTGCCATAACTAGAAAGGGCGACAATGCCCATCAGCAGCAAAATATCACCGACCCGCTTCGTTAAAAAAGCATCCCTAGCCGCCGTCACAACCAGGGGCTGGGCATACCAGAAACCCACTAGAAGATAAGTAGAAAGGGTCAAAACCTCCAGCAGGCCATAGCTAAAGAGCAGAGAATCACTAATGGCCAAACCTGAAAGGGCAGCTTCAAAAAAGCCCATCAACCCATAGAAGCGGGCGATGGACCAATCTTTTTCTAAGTAACCCAGGCCATAGAGTTGGGCCATAAAGCAGATGCCAGTAACCAGCTCCATCGCCCCAAGGTTAACCGGCGAAATCTCAATCACCAAGGATAGGTGTAGATCGGCGACCTGAAGCCACTCCAGTGATAATTGTTGGGGGGGGCTATTCCACAGGGAAGTAAACGCAAAGGATCCGTGCAGTAGACCCAAAAAGGTCATAATCAGGTTCACATAGGCGGCCGGCCGCGGCCCCGTACGCCGAATCAACCCGAGGGACCAAGGCAAAGTCAAGAGCGCCCCCGTAATTCCGTAGACTGGGATCAGCCATACGTTTTGTAACAGAAATTCACTCATGGAGGGTTTCTAAAATAATCACAACAGAAGGCCGCCGACATCGCTTAGGGGCCAGAATGTATTTAACGGATCAACTCTGAAGTCTTTTAAGAGAGTGTAATCGATTAGTTACCTCTTCCCCAAAACTTCATTGCTTTTTCCTGCCTGGAGCCTTGATTTGTGTAATGATCACTCTCCTTGATCTTGGGGCGATCGCCCAGGGCACTTTTACCATCATCCTGGGCAAATGTCAGCTTTTGCTCATTTTTTAATTTTTCTAAAAATTCATCCCCATGGAGCCACTTCTATGATGAGCGGAGAGCCCACGGAAAAAGTCCATGCTGAGGCATCAGAAGCCCCGAAGGAAACAATTCCTCTGCACTGACTTTTTCCTGGTTTACCCCATCTGCCGCAGTACTTTCATGGTTAAATTCATCGCCTCTATGCCTCTCCCTAACTTGAAATATTGGCGGGGAGATCTGTTTGGTGGGCTCACTGCAGCGATTGTCGCTCTCCCCCTTGCCTTGGCCTTTGGGGTTTCTTCGGGAGCAGGGGCGATCGCCGGGATGTATGGGGCGATTTTTACCGGTTTCTTTGCTGCTCTCTTTGGGGGAACCCCCGCGCAAATTACGGGGCCAACTGGCCCAATGACCGTGGTAATGGCGACAGTGATAACAGCGGCAACGAGGGCCACAGACCCAATAACTGGGTTGGCGATCGCCTTTACGGTGGTGATGTTGGGAGGGCTGTTCCAGATTCTCTTGGGGGTGCTCCGCCTCGGGAAATACATTACCTTGATCCCCTATACCGTCATTTCTGGTTTTATGTCTGGCATTGGGGTAATCATTTTGATTCTCCAACTACCGCCGCTCCTAGGGGCCGAGGGAAATGCCAATATCTGGGCCACAGTCCAAGCCTTGCCCCAAAATCTAGTGCAACTCAACCCAAGCGCCACAGGACTCGGGATCCTCGCCCTCTTAATTATTGTTCTGAATCCCAGTCGTTTTAACCAGATTATTCCATCCCCCCTTTTGGCGCTGGTTATCTGTACCTTACTTTCTTTAGCTATCCCTGATCCTGATTTAGCACGTATTGGTGAAATTCCTCAGGGTTTACCGCGCATCCACTGGCCTTATTTTGATGTGTCCTTACTGCGGCAAATGCTGAGTTATGGTGCAATTCTTGGCACCTTGGGGGCGATTGATTCCCTCCTAACTTCCCTCGTAGCCGACAACATCACCCGGACTCAACATGATTCAGACCAAGAGCTGATTGGTCAAGGCATCGGAAATATTCTTTCGGGGTTGGTTGGGGGATTACCGGGGGCAGGGGCGACCATGCGTACGGTGATCAATGTCCGCTCTGGTGGCAAAAGTAATCTAGCTGGGATAATTCATGCGGCGGTGCTTGTCGTAGTTTTGTTGGGGGCAGCACCTCTGACGGCCCCAATTCCCCATGCGGTTTTAGCCGGCATTTTAATCAAGGTGGGTTTTGACATTATTGACTGGAGTTTTTTGAAGCGGGCCCACAAAATTTCCTGGAAAGCAACTGGCCTGATGTATGGTGTCTTGTTCTTGACTGTTTTTGTGGATTTGATTGCAGCTGTGGCAATTGGGGTTTTTATCGCCAATTTACTGACCGTTAAGAGCTTGACTGATTTACAAATGCAACGACTCGAGACGATCACGGCAGGCAGCGACACAACAACCTTGAATGCTCGGGAGCGGGAGTTATTAGAACAGGCCCAGGGGCGAATTATTTTGTTTTGTCTGAGTGGGCCCATGAGCTTTGGGGCGGCGAAGGGGATCGCCCAACGCATGGCGATTGTCGCCCAATATGAGGTGTTGATTTTAGACCTGAGTGAGGTTCCCCGCATGGGGGTGACGGCTTCTTTAGCTGTGGAGACGATGATCCGGGATGCCTACGATCGCCAACGGGAAATTTTCTTGGTAGGAGCCAGGGGGCAAGTGCGCGATCGCCTCAAAAAATTAGAGGTTTTACGCCTACTACCACCGCGCAATCGTGTAACGAATCGTTTAGATGCCCTCCAGCAGGCAATCACCCTAATTCAGCACCCAAAAGCTTAGCCCCTAAACCCCTGGATGAGTCTCCCCACAAAACACGGCGATTTCCATCAGCAAAGCATTGACTCTGCTTAACCTTGGTATTACGAAATATCATTACTGTTTATGTTGTCAAAGGTGCCATAGTTGCTTATGCTCTTCATAGCTTGCCAAAACCAAAAATTGGTAATAAACGCGATTCTTGGCGATCGCCCCCCTTGGCCCTAGCCACAGCAACACCATTGAGGAGACTTTGCTCCCCATAGCGGCCGTGGCGAGCCAACACCGCTTCCGTGACCCCCAACTAGAAGCAGACAAACACCCTAAGGGGACACCTGTTCCTTAAAATTATTTTTAAGACATTTAAGCTTGATAAGCGAGGATTAAAGTAAATGCCTATTGCAGTTGGAATGATTGAAACCCGTGGCTTTCCTGCAGTCGTAGAAGCCGCTGACGCGATGGTGAAAGCTGCCCGTGTAACCCTGGTTGGTTACGAAAAAATCGGTAGCGGCCGCGTCACAGTTATCGTCCGTGGTGACGTTTCTGAGGTTCAAGCATCTGTTTCCGCTGGGATTGAAAGTGCTAACCGTGTCAATGGTGGCGAAGTTCTCTCCACCCACATCATCGCCCGTCCCCACGAAAACCTCGAATACGTTCTGCCCATTCGCTACACCGAAGAAGTCGAGCAATTCAGAACTTATTAGATTTTCAGCACAGAGGGGCGATCGCCACTCCTAACGGTTTCGCAACCTCTGTAGCGCCCTAAACCTATCTTTTATAAAAAAGCAAGAGGAAAAACTCAATGTCTATTGCAGTCGGAATGGTAGAAACCCTCGGTTTCCCCGCAGTTGTCGAAGCCGCTGATGCTATGGTAAAAGCCGCTCGCGTCACCCTAGTTGGTTACGAAAAAATCGGTAGCGGTCGCGTCACAGTTATCGTTCGTGGTGACGTTTCTGAGGTTCAAGCATCTGTTTCTGCCGGTACCGAGAATGTTAGCCGCGTTAACGGCGGGCAAGTTCTCTCTACCCACATCATCGCCCGTCCCCACGAAAACCTCGAATACGTTCTGCCCATCCGCTACACCGAAGCTGTTGAGCAATTCCGGGAAAGTGTCAACCCCCAACCTCTGAGAAGAGTTTAAGTCAAAAAACTGAGTTATAAATTTCCATGCAAATTGCCAAAGTACGTGGCACTGTCGTTAGCACTTACAAAACCGAAAGCCTCCGGGGGATTAAGTTTTTGCTCGTTCAATTTATCAACGAACAAGGTCAAGCCCTACCCAAATATGAAGTGGCAGGGGACCTCGTAGGTGCAGGTGTCAATGAGTGGGTTTTGGTGAGCCGGGGGAGTGCTGCCCGTACAGAAACGGGAATGGGGGAAAGACCATTAGATGCAATGGTAGTCGGGATTATTGACACCGTAAATGTTGACAACCGCTCCCTCTACAGTAAAAAAGATGCGGGCTAAAAGTGAAGCCCTATCAACTGTTCCAGAGCTCATCTACTAGCTCGCTCCCTTGGTAGATGCAAGTGATTTATGGCAAATGGTCTGAGACGAGCAAGATAGGCAATCAATGACATTGAGAGGAGGGATTGATCCATGGTAGTCCGCAGTGCCGCGGCGCCCCCAACACCTTGGTCTAAAGACCTAGCAGAGCCCAAGATCCACGAAAGCGCCTATGTGCATTCTTTCTCGAATCTAATTGGTGACGTCACAGTTTGTGAAAACGTGCTCATCTCTCCGGGGACATCCATCCGGGCAGATGAGGGCGCGCCTTTTTATATTGGGTCGGCAGCAAATATCCAGGATGGTGTAGTCATCCATGGCTTAGAACAAGGGCGAGTGGTTGGCGCCGATGGCCAAGACTATTCTGTTTGGATTGGCGATCGCAGTTGCATCACCCACATGGCCTTGATCCACGGCCCTGCCTACATTGGCAACGACTGTTTTATTGGATTTCGGTCTACGGTTTTCAATGCCCGAATTGGGGACGGCTGTGTCATTATGATGCACGCCCTCATTCAAGATGTAGACATTCCCCCTGGCAAATACGTCCCCTCTGGGGCCGTGATTACCAGTCAACAACAGGTAGAACGTCTCTCCAATGTGACCGATGCAGATCGTGTTTTTGCGAAGCGAGTCATCGAAATCAATGGTGCTCTACTCGGGGAGGCTCCTAATTCTAGCAATGTGGAACCAACCACAGACCAACCAATTACCCCTTCCTCTTCTAAAAATATAAGCGGTACTAGTGACAACCAATCGGTGGGAAATATGAGTTCAAACGGAGATCTTTACAATCAGGTGCGTGGCCTCGCGGCTCAGGGATGTACCTTCACGGCAGAACATGCGAACAAACGACGCTTCAAGACCAAATCTTGGCTGAGTGCTGGCTTTGTGGAGGGTCGCTCTGCTGATCAAATCATTGCTAATTTGAGCCGAATTCTTGCAAATCACGCTGGGGAATATGTGCAATTGATTGCGGTTGACCCCAATAGCAAATCACGTTCTGCAGAGATTATTGTCCAGCGTCCTGGGGATAATGCCCCGATTCAAGCTGCTTCTGGTAATGCTTACAGTGCACCTGCTCGCAGCAGTGGTGGTGGTGTACAGTCAGGGGCTGTTAGTGGCGATCTAACCTCTCAGATTCGCTCCTTCGCGGCCCAGGGATGTACCTTCACGGCAGAACATGCGAACAAACGGCGCTTCAAGACCAAATCTTGGTTGAGTGCCGGTTTTGTGGAAGGCCATTCCGCTGAACAGATCATTGCTAACGTTAGTGCTCTATTGGGCCAATATGCTGGTGAGTATGTGCAGCTGATTGCCGTGGACCCTAACAGCAAATCCCGTGTTGCAGAAATCATTGTCCAGCGCCCTGGAGAAACAACGACCCTCGCTACTGGTGGGGCCGCCAATACCCACCGAGGCAGTGGTATTGTCAACACCGCAGTGGGAGGTGATGTTGCGAGTCAAATTGCTGCCTTGGCAAGTCAGGGATGCACTTTCACGGCAGAGCATGCCAGTACTCGTCGCTTTAAGACCCAATCTTGGTTAGGGGCGGGGTTTGTCGATGGTCATTCTGCGGGTCAAATTTTAGGGAATGTTCAGGCGATCGCCGGGCAGTTTCCCAATGAATATGTGCAACTGATTGCCGTTGACCCCAGCACGAAGACGAGAGTAGCGGAAATTATCGTCCAGCGTCCAGGCAACAGCGCTCCCACCCAGGCAACTAGCAACACCACCACAAGTTTTGCAAGTAGTGCTCCGGCAAACACCACCAATATTGGCTTTAGCAGCAATCATGGTGGCAATAAGCTCACTGGCGACGTGGTCTCAAAGGTGCGATCGCTCTTGATGCAGGGCTATAAGATCGGCACGGAGCATGCAGATAAGCGTCGCTTCCGGGTTAAGTCCTGGAGTAGCTGTGGCACGATCGATAGCACCCAAGAAAATGAAGTATTGCGTCGTCTAGAAACCTGCCTCCAGGACCATAGTGGTGAGTATGTGCGCCTAATTGGTGTGGATGAAGCAGCAAGAAGACGGGTGCTTGAGGAAATTATCCAGCGTCCTTAATCGCTTTTCCTATAACGCTTAGATGGGGGATTTCGTAACATCCCCCCGCTTTTAGTCCCCTAGTGATCCTTTGTAGATCACTGTTTAACGAACTATTGTGACTTCTCCGGCAATTACCTGTTCCGATATTCAAATCAGTGGTGATGTTAGAATTCACCCCCAAGCGGTTATTGCCCCCGGTGTAATCCTGCAGGCAACTGCTGGCTGCTATGTGGCGATCGCCGCTGGGGTTTGTATTGGTGCCGGGGCAGTGATTCAGGCCCATGGAGGAAACATTGAGATCCACAGCAGTGCGATTGTTGGAGCTGGTTGTCTGATCCTCGGTCACTGTTCTGTGGGTGAAAATGTCTGCATTGGCTATGGTTCGACTATTTTTCAAGCTTCGATCCTTGCCGCGACTCTCCTGCCCCCGAACAGTTTAGTCGGAGACACTTCGCGGTCAACAATTGCGCCCCCTCCATCGGCACCTCACCCAGGGGCAACATCGGCCGAGCAGGATCCTTGGCAAGCCGAAAGTGTTCCCACTCAGCCCCTAGACCAAGGGCGATCGCCAACTTCTCCCGTCGTAGAAAATGCCACTCCTCCTGAAACTAAGGCCGAAGTTATCTCCACAACACCAGATCTTCCCTCTCCCTCAGCGCCTACCGAAAAAGCACCTGTTGTGGGACAAGTTTATATTAATCAACTGTTAATGACCCTATTCCCTCACCAGAACTCTCTTAATAATCTAAATAAACCCGATCACCCATAACTTGAGCTTTAAGCTTGCGATTTATTGAGAGGCAATTAAATCTCCAAAATTCCCTAGAAAAATCATTGGGAAACACCCAAAATATTCATCTTTTCCTTCATGATTGCCCATAGGGGAAAAGCCTCTCCCTGCAAGCAATTTTAGTGAGAACCCCAGCGAGGAAAACCATTGAGTTTGCTGGGTGTTTTATTGTTTTTATGGGTCAGCTTGGGGTGTTTCTGTAGGCGTCAAGATCACAGCATTAGAAATGCTAATCAACTCAAAAAATAAAAGCAATCTTTTTTTGGTAACAAAAGAAAAAAATAAGTCGGCGCTGTGGTAACATATCCCACAGATTAAAGAAAGTCATAAGACTTGAATCTTCAGAATTTTAAAAAGCAACTTTGCCAACATAAGATTTTTGAAGTTTTCGACCAACGATACCCGGAAGGGTATTTATCTGTTCAAGATAAGCATTTTTGCTGGAGGAAAACCGCATGGTTCAGACCAAATCTGCTGGGTTTAATGCCGGTGTACAGGACTACCGCCTGACTTACTACACCCCCGATTACACCCCGAAAGATACCGACTTACTCGCTTGTTTCCGGATGACTCCCCAACCTGGAGTCCCCCCCGAAGAGTGTGCTGCAGCTGTTGCCGCTGAATCTTCTACTGGTACTTGGACCACTGTATGGACCGATGGTCTCACTGATCTCGATCGCTACAAAGGCCGTTGTTACAGTGTTGAACCTGTTCCCGGTGAAGACAACCAGTATTTCTGTTTTGTGGCGTACCCCCTCGACCTGTTCGAAGAAGGTTCGATCACTAACGTTCTGACCTCTTTGGTTGGTAACGTATTCGGTTTCAAAGCTCTCCGGGCCCTGCGTTTAGAAGATATCCGCTTCCCCGTTGCGCTAATCAAAACCTACCAAGGTCCTCCCCACGGTATCACTGTAGAGCGTGACCTCCTCAACAAGTACGGTCGTCCTCTACTCGGTTGTACGATTAAGCCCAAGCTCGGTCTGTCTGCGAAGAACTACGGTCGTGCGGTTTATGAATGTCTCCGTGGTGGTCTCGACTTCACCAAGGACGACGAAAACATCAACTCTCAGCCTTTCATGCGCTGGCGCGATCGCTTCCTGTTTGTTCAAGAAGCCATCGAAAAAGCCCAAGCTGAAACCAACGAAGTTAAGGGTCACTACCTCAACGTCACCGCTGGTACCTGCGAAGAAATGCTCAAGCGGGCTGAATTCGCAAAAGAAATCGGTACTCCCATCGTGATGCACGACTTCTTAACTGGTGGTTTCACTGCGAACACTACCCTGGCGAAATGGTGTCGTGATAACGGCGTCCTGCTCCACATCCACCGGGCAATGCACGCGGTCATCGACCGTCAGAAGAACCACGGGATTCACTTCCGCGTTCTCGCTAAGTGTCTTCGCCTCTCTGGTGGTGACCACCTCCACTCCGGTACTGTCGTCGGTAAACTCGAAGGCGATCGCGCTGGTACTCTCGGTTTCGTAGACCTAATGCGTGAAGACTACGTCGAGGAAGATCGTTCTCGCGGTGTATTCTTCACCCAAGACTACGCCTCCCTCCCCGGCACAATGCCTGTGGCTTCCGGCGGTATTCACGTATGGCACATGCCTGCCCTCGTTGAAATCTTCGGTGATGATTCCTGCCTCCAGTTTGGTGGTGGTACTCTTGGTCACCCCTGGGGTAACGCACCTGGTGCAACTGCAAACCGTGTTGCCCTTGAAGCTTGTATTCAAGCCCGTAACGAAGGTCGTAGCTTGGCCCGTGAAGGTAATGATGTCCTCCGTGAAGCAGGTAAGTGGTCTCCTGAATTGGCGGCTGCCCTCGACCTGTGGAAGGAAATCAAGTTCGAATTCGACACCGTTGACACTCTCTAAGCTCTTGGTGAGCATCAGTGAATGGGAAAGTTTGCCAAAATTGACCTATTCACTGATGGTTCCCTCCCATGGAGTTTAAAAAAGTTGCGCAGGAAACGGCGATCACTTTGCAGAATTACTTGACCTATCAGGCCGTTCGTCTAATTAGTCAACAGCTTAGTGAGACCAATCCTGGACAAGCCCTCTGGCTCAGTGAGTTTTCGGAACGCCATCCCGTTCAGGCCAGTGATCTGTACCTCGAAGCGATGATGGCAGAAAACAAAGAACTCGTCCTCAGAATTTTGACGGTACGGGAAACTCTGGCAGAGAATGTTTTGGAATTTTTACCAGAAATGGTTTTAAGCCAAATTAAGCAGTCCAATGGAAAACATCGTCGTTCTCTCCTAGAGCGTTTAACTCAGGTTGATTCTTCATCAACTGATAGGGCCCAAGCCAACAGCGTTGAGTCCGATCTTTCAGAAGATTCTGAATAAACTTTGATCCTATAAAGAGGACATAAATCAATGAAAACTTTACCTAAAGAAAAGCGTTACGAAACTCTTTCTTATCTGCCCCCCCTCAGCGATCAGCAGATTGCTCGCCAGGTTCAATTCATGATTGACCAGGGCTATATTCCTGGCGTTGAGTTCGAAAAAGACCCCACTCCTGAACTGCACCACTGGACTCTTTGGAAGCTTCCCCTCTTCAACGCATCTTCTGCCCAAGAGGTGCTTAATGAAGTGCGTGAGTGCCGTAGTGAGTACTCTGACTGCTACATCCGGGTTGTTGGCTTCGACAACATCAAGCAGTGTCAGACTGTGAGCTTCATTGTTTACAAGCCCAACCAAACCCGCTACTAAGGTTTCAGCAGCTTTTGTGAACTGAATTTTATTTGAATCATGCGGCATGCGATCGCCCTGAAGGTGATCGCATTTTTTTGTTTAAGTTTAAAATTATTGCAATCCTTCTATGGCGAGAACCTCATCCTAATCTTATTTACGAATTAACTGCAAAATGATGCTGAAGTCCTTTAAATCTCTCTGTAGCACGGTGGCGATCGCCTTGGCTATTAGTGTCAATCCGAGCCTTGTCTTTGCTGAAATCGAACCCCCGAGCGAAACTAAAACTGCCTTAATCAATGAACTCCGCGCCTTGACCTTCCGTGATGAAAATGCGACCCAGATGTTGGAACTGATGCTGAAACAGATCCAAGATCAAGCCACCGGCATGGGCAACATGGGCAATGAATTTTTTGGCGAAGAAATGGATCCCGAAACCTTGGCCACCATTCAAGAAAGTGTCACCCGCATCACTGATCGCATTTACACCCTGATGCAGGAAAGAATCGACTTCGTCGCTCTCCAGCGGGAGATTGATTTTACGCTTTACAACGAATATTTCACAGAAGCTGAACTACAAGATTTAATCGCTTTTTACAAAACCCCCACCGGCCAAAAAACCGCCGCAATTTTTCCTGAAATGACTGAACGTTCCACGGCGCTGTTTAGTGAGCAGTTGACCCCTGCCATGGTGGACATTAGCCAACAAGTAATGCTAGAAGAATTTGCCTCTGCTTTTGAAATGTTAGATGATCCAGAAGCTTTAAATACTGAAGAATTAGAGGACGTTGAAGTTGCTAATTAATTATTAAAATTGTACAGATTCGGTGTTTTGCAGTTTGCCATCATCAAATCTTTTCACCCTGGAAGTGAGTTAGATTTTCCTGATTGCTATTGGCCTTTTCTTTGAAAAAAATCATCATCTACCCCCCAAAGCTCAAGACTAAATCTTTAGTGTTCTATTCCAATACATAGAACTGGTAACTCCCTTAGAATAGTCATAGAGGAATCAGATTCAGGGGAAATTTGAAAGATGAAAAAACGCGTGACCCTAACCTTTCCCCAAGACACGGTACAAATGCCTGTCACCTACCGTTTGGCGAAGGATTTCAACATTGCGGCCAATATTATCCGTGCCCAGGTAGCCCCCAATCAGGTGGGGAAATTAGTCGTAGAGCTCCAGGGGGATATTGATGCGATCGAAATGGCCCTGGAATGGATGAAGGGAAAAGGGATTTTAGTCTCCCTGGCCAGTCGAGAAATTGTGATCAATGAAGAGATTTGTGTCGATTGTGGCCTTTGTACAGGGGTTTGCCCGACGGGAGCCCTCTCGTTAGACCCGAAAACTTTCCGCCTCAAGTTTGCCCGCCAAAAATGTGTTGTTTGTGAACAGTGCTTGCCTGCTTGTCCCGTTCAGGCGATCGCCACCAATTTTTAAAGTAATTTTCTTGAAAATCGCCATGGTTGATCACACCAAATTGGCACTAAAAATGCGTCGTTGAAATGGGGTGATCAGTATGCCTTAAAAGAAAAATTGAGCCATAGATTTTATTTTCTAATCAGAGGAATTACAAATCCTGTTCCAATGTTCAAAAAAAAGCCAGAAGCTTTGGATGACAAGCGTTCTACTTTCTCGGTTGTAAGCGGCGAGATTGTTCCTCACAAAAATATCCCCTAGGATATTGTTAGGAAATCTTCACTTTTATGTGCCATGAAGCAAGCGTCAGACTTTCAACGCCACACAGAGCCAGCAGACCAAGGATTACGGCTAAAAAATCATGGCAACCTATTTTATCTATTAGCAGTAGCAGCGGGTTTGATTTTTTTACAGGGCTATATGATTGCCCCTTTGATTCCCCGATTAGCAGAAATTTTTGGGTCTTCTGTGCAGGAAATTGGCTTTATTGTGCCCATTTATATGCTGTCCTACGCCCTCACTGCCCTTTTCTACGGTATTCTCTCGGATCGTTTCGGACGCTGGGCGATTATTCAAGTCGCATTGGTAATTTTTGTTATTTTCACGGGATTAACGGCGACCTCCCAAAATGTTTCCCAATTGGCGACCTGGCGTTTACTGACGGGGATTGGCGCGAGCGGCATTATTCCAATGACCTTTGCGTTGATTGGTGATTTGTTTCCCTTTGAGCGACGGGGGGCAATGTTGGGCCTCATTTTCGCAGCAATGGAAGGGGGCATGGCGGCAGGTTCCGCTGGGGGAGCAATTTTAGAACCCTTTATCGGTTGGCGGACTTTGTTTATCGGGACGGCGATCGCCGCAGCTTTGGTCCTGTGGCGGTTGCAACCTTATGGCGCGTTGTTTGACGAAGCGCCCCAGAAAAAACTCCCTTCCATGCAGCAGGTTTTTCGGGGTTACTGGCAGGTGTTACGGAGTTTTCGGGGTCAGCGCACCTACGCCTATGTTCTGTGGAATGGGATTTACCATGCGGGGGTTTTTACGTGGCTCGGTCTATATTTGTCCCAACGGTTCGCGATGAGTCCGTTAAATATTGGTCTGACGATCCTTGGTTACGGCATCCCCGGTTTGTTACTGAGTGCTTGGATTGGAAAAGCAGTGGACCGTTGGGGGCGGCGATGGTTGGTGCCAGCGGGCCTGGTGATGGCGGCGTTGTCGGGTTTGGTGATGATTTTGCCAATTACCCCCTGGATGACGACGGTGGCGGTCATTGTTTTGTCCATTGGCTATGATCTGACGCAGCCGCTCTTTGTGGGTATTGTCACGGATTTAGGCGATGACGATAACCTCGGCCAAACGATGGGTTTGAAGGTGTTCACGCTCTTTACGGGGTTTGGTGTTGGGAGTCTAATTTTCGGAGAATTACTAAACTGGGGCTTTGATTGGGCCTTGGGAATTTTTGGCGGCCTACAGTTATTGGCAGGTCTCCTGGCATTGTTCTTTTTCTGGTGGGAAGTGCCTTGGCGGCGATCGCCCGAAATTGGTTCCTAGGGAAATTTGCGAAAGAATAGTTACTGAGGTTTCGTGGCCTGCAGTAAACCATAGCGAATTAAACCCCGTCGAAAACCGCTTTTCATTAAATCCAAAGCTAATGCCCCTTGAATCGTTTGCCAGCCTGCTTTGACTACGCCAATCACAGCATCGGGAGAAATGGCAGAATCAATCACCTGATCCCAAAAGGGGGCAACGGCGGTAGACCAATCGGCGGTTTCAATATTCTCTAAACCACATTCGGCGGCGATCGCCTGATAATCCGGTAAGGAGATCACATAGGGCAAACAATACACCCGATAGATCTCCTCTAAATGCTTTTGTTCAGCAGGGGTGAGACTCCCCGCCACCGAATCTGTTGGGCGATGACACCAGGTGGCCATTAGTAGTTTGCCGCCCGGCTTGAGCACACGCGTGCATTCCTGGAGAAATTGCCGCTTATTGGGCATATGTTCACCACTTTCGAGGGTCCATACCAGATCAAATTCTCCATCTCGAAAGGGCATGTTTAGAGCATCAGCGACTTTAAATTCTGTTTGTTCTGTTAGATTGTGCGCCGCTGCCCGCTCTGTGGCCCGGTTTGCTTGTACTGGCGAGAGGGTGATCCCAACGCCTTCTGCATTAAACTTTTCTGCGAGATAGAGAGTACTACCCCCAATACCGCAACCTACATCGACAAAACGTTCAATTTGCTCAACTTTACCCCAAGCCAAAAATTCCTCAATCAATTCAATTTGTGCCTGGCGCCGATTGAGCCGCTCTGTGCCACCAAAGCCATAGAAATCATGGTGCATATGTTCTCCCCAAATTGATTCCCATAGAGGACTTGAGGCATCATAAAATTCACGGATTTGCTGATAAAGCTGCGCTGCCATAGGGGTTTCCTTGTTGAATCTTTTCTTTAATCTTCGTATTCGATCAAAACCTGCACCCAATGGGGGGGACGGGGAATCGGATTACCCAGGCGGTCTAACATCAACAACGCCACCAGATGCACCACGAATAGGTATAGCATACTGTTAATAATCAGCATGACCAGGGCCAAAAGCTGAATGACGAATAAACTGGGCGAAGTCAATAGGCCCAAGCGCAAAAATAACCAATCGGCCATCTGGGAAATTTGGGAAATGACATAGATCCAGAGATCTTCCCCGAGCAACAGCGACAGCAGCCAGACCCGAAAGAAAAAACCCAGGGTTCCCAAAATTGTGCCTAGGGCAATCGACCAATACCAAGATCCTTGCCGACGCCATAGCCAGCCGAGCTGCACACCGATTAAGCCATAGGGAATCGTGTAAATAATGCTACGGGTTGGCCCCATGAGAATAGAAAGCAGTAGCCCTGAGACCAATGTGGACATCCAAGCAGCCCGGGAACCCCAACGCAGATATACTAAGGCGATCGGCAAGGGGAAGAAAAGGCGCAGGAGAGGGCCAATGGGAAAATAGTAATTAATCAGCCAAATAAGGCTCGCCGTGCTCGCCAAAAAAGCTGTTTCTACAACTACCAAGGTTTTACGGTGCTTGGTGGGGGAGGTAGGCGATGGCGGCGCAATGATTTCGGGTTCGTCGACTGGGGATAAGACAGTTGCTGGGGTGACGGCGGCAGGAGGTGTGTCTAAGTCTACCCAGTTTACTTCCTCAGGAGAATTGGTCGGATCAGAAAAATGCTCAGTCACAGCGATCGCCTAATGGATGATGTCATCGAGGGCGCTCATATTTGGAATAAATATGGCATCAGGAGTGCGCCTAATTAAACCCTTCTTCTCTAGCTTAGTCAAAACCCGCGTTACTGTTTCCCGGGCCAAACCACTGAGGCTACTTAATTCTCGGTGGGGTAAACTGGGAATTTGCATACCACTTTGGTCACTGCTGATCCCCTGACCTTCTGCCAAAAAGACCAGGGTGTCAGCAACTCGGGCAACGCTATTTGTTTCCCTAACCTGGAGACGACGATTGATCTGTCGTAGGCGTTTAGCCATTAATTGTGCCAAGCGCACCCCCACCAAAGGCTCTGTATGCACGAGCTCCACAAAATCAGCGGCGGGGACACTACTGATGAGAGTCGGGGTCAAGGTAATCACATCCGTAGAGCGAGTCGCTTCATCGAGAGCCGCCATTTCACCGAAGAGTTCACCAGGGCCAAGGATATTGAGGGTAATTTCTTTGCCATCTAGGTTGTAGGTGCGGATTTTTACCCAGCCAGTTTGAATGAAATAGACCGATCCGCCCCAATCTTTTTCGAGAAGAATAGTTTGATGGGCCGGATAGGGTCGTGTCACAAGGTGGCCAATGGCTTTCTGGAGACTAATTTCTGGCACCCCTTGAAAAAATGGTAAAGCCCGGAGAAAAACGGGAGAACTGTCATCACTTCGAGAATAGGAAGGAGATTCGGCCATGGCGCTTGGGACAAGGGGAAATATGACACAGAGGTGAGGATTAGCAACGGATCTTTCTAGCCAAAAATATAGTTAGGCGATCGCCTCTAGGTTCCATCCTATTATGCAATGGCAGTGCTGACCGACTATCGTCCCTGGGAACTTTTCCCCCTGAATCTTAACTATTCCACCTCTGGCCCACAGGGATTCACCGCCGGCACAACAAAATCTTCAACCAGTTGCCCCTCCAAGTCAGTGAGGGCAACCCAACCATTGTTGCCTTCTGTCAAGGGTTGAGAATTGGCGGGAATAGTTTGCGCACTACTGCGGCATAACTTGAGCATCACTTGGAAGTCAGCGGTAATTTCCTCAACCCGGAGGATACTCCCCCCTGGAATCACAAGCGTATCGGGTACGGTTGCGCCTGGGATGGTCGCGGCGGTCAAGTTCGCTTCATCTTGGAGCTGCAAGATTTGATTTTTAGTGAGGGCAATGGGTTCAGTTTCTAGTTCGCCGCCGGGTAGCGTGACCGGGGAGGAGGGTTCGGGGGCATCAGTAATCGGGACTGGATTAATCAAGGGTGGGGTCGCTGGCGGGGTCGCCTCCCTGGTGGAGGACCGTCGCCATTGTTGCCACAGAAGACCACTAATGCCCAATAAACAAAAAGCGCCAATGGCCATGAGCAGCAAGCGATTAGAGGTCCTACTTGCCGGGGCCTGGCCCCGTAACCTGGGCATTTGGGTTTTGGCGGGCGGTGCAGTGGATTTGGCCTGGACGAGGGTCGGTTGTAGTTGGGTCAATTTCGGGAAGGCGATCGCCAGATCCTGGGGGTGATTTTGTACCCTCACATCAAGCAAAGCAATGGTACTGTTGTCATGGCCGTTTTTCGTATTGGCGATTTCAATCAATCGCTCACCCACCTGGGTTAGATCTTTTGCTCCCTGTAGAAGAGGGGCAATTTCCGTTTGCCAATGGGCTTCTACTTGACCCTCATCGCTCAACCCATCGGAGCAGAGCAGATAGATCGCATCTTGGTCAAGGATAGAAGTTGTTACCGTCGGATGGATCGAATGGGAAGGGCTCATTCCCAAGGCCTGTACCAGAGCCCCGGCCCCCGGGTAGGAAAGGGCATCTTTGTAGAGGGCATAACCCAAGCGCACTTCCCGGGAGCCGAGATCATCGTCGTAGGTCATTTGATGGCAACTAGTAGCGGTAATGCGATAAATTCGGGAGTCGCCCACATGGGCCAGATAGAGTTCCGGGCCGTGGATCCAACCCATTACAAGGGTCGTGCCCATCCGGTTGCGGTCTTGGCGACGCTCCTGGTCATTTTGCTCGCAAATAACATCGTTAGCTCCCAGGACCGCTTCGGCAATTTTTTCTTGGATGAGAGCTCGATTTCTGGGGGGATTGGCCGCGAGAATAATCAATTGTTTCTGTAACTGCTCAATGGCGATCGCCGAAGCCACTTCCCCCTGCTCATGGCCGCCAATACCATCACAAACAATGGCTAAAGGTTCCTCTGGGTAGAGCTTTCCGGGGGGAGGAAAACAGGCATCCTCATTGTGGT
This sequence comes from Picosynechococcus sp. NKBG15041c, assembly GCF_055380235.1. NCBI lineage: Bacteria > Bacillati > Cyanobacteriota > Cyanophyceae > Chroococcales > Geminocystaceae > Picosynechococcus > Picosynechococcus sp. NKBG15041c. The sequence continues at coordinate 1,645,699 of NZ_AP040363.1, read as the reverse complement.
CACGGCTTGGCCCCGCATCTGTCTGGGTATAGACCCGGTAGTGGTAGTCATATTGCGATCGCCCAAGCTCTAAAGCGCCCTGGTGTAGAATCTCATAGAGCTGTTGAGGCTGTTGAATGTGTCCCTGGAGTAACCCCTGTTGAAGACGAGTACAAAAAGGTTGAATCACAGGATCCACCTGATTGAGCAGATCTTCCCAGACCTTGCCGAGGCGCTGCAAATTAAGGGGCTGATTCGGTTCAAAACGCAACTTTTGGACCTGCACAATCCCCCCATGGATCGCCCAGTCTTCCAAATAATAGGCAGTGGGAACGACGCCCTGCTCCAGAAAATCTGGCAGTAACCCGGCGATTTGCATCAACCAATTCAAGTGTTGTAGCGGTGTCGCCGTGGCCCAAGCTTCCGTGAGAGCAGCAAACAGCTGCGGAAATTGGGGGAGGCCATCTTGCCCCAATGGTACCGAGGGATATTCGAGTAGCCAGCCCTCTTGGGGGGTGAGTAAGCCAAAAACTTCGGGGATGTGGAGGAGGTGTGGGGACAGACGTAGATAGCTTTCGATGGCCGCCGGAAAGGTCTCGGTGAGCACAGGTAAAAGCCGTGGTTTAGTATCGAGGACGATATCCGGCGTGTCTGTAACCCAATAGCGATCGCCTTCCCCTACGAATGTCCGGGGAGTGAGCTGTAAATGGGGGGCTCCAACAAGCCGGAGATAACGCTTGATTACCGGTGTTTGACAGAGGGGACAGTGGGATTGAGCCAACGAAGCTACCCCAGGGCAGTCGTTTTTTCCACAAGAAATCGTTACCTTAGAAATATCCATTACATCTGTGCCTGATGGGGGCAGATTAGCAGGGGAATTCCCCACATAATCACTAATTTAACGTATTCTTTGCCTTGCACTTTCAATGATTCTGTCCCTTGACCAACGCCAAAAGCTCGATCCCAGCGATGACCAGCTTTTTTATGACTATCCCCGTTTCGTCACCCATGTGGATGATGGATTCATCGCCCAACTCACCGGACTCTACGAAAAACTCCTCGGGCCGGGTAATCGTGTCCTGGATTTAATGGGGAGCTGGGTCTCCCATTTGCCAGATTATCGTTTTCAGGAAGTGGTAGGCCACGGGATGAACGCAGCGGAACTGGCGAAAAACCCGCGTCTTGACCGCTATTTTGTCCAAAATCTCAATGTTGCACCCAAGCTTCCCCTTGCTGATCAAAGTTTCGATGCCGTGTTGATTGCTGTGTCGGTGCAATATTTACAATATCCAGAAGCGGTTTTTGCCGAAATTCAACGGGTGTTGGCCCCAGGTGGTGTCTGTGTGGTGAGTTTCTCGAATCGGATGTTCTACCAAAAGGCGATCGCCGCCTGGCGGGATAGCTCTGATGAAGAGCATCTGCAACTGGTCAAACGTTACTTCCAGCAGACCCCGGGTTTTGCTCCCCCAGAGGTCATTGCCCAACGCTCAACCCAGCCGCACCTGTTGCAAATATTTGGGATTGGAACCCGAGATCCGTTCTATGCGGTCTTTGCCCACCGGACTTGATGCGCATAGTACCCAAACGCAATAATTGTTCATCAAACCCTAGTCTCCCCCAGTGAGCATTGTAGGATGGAGAGGGTATCTTAAGAAAAAAGCACTTAAAAAGCTTTTCCTACCTTTGTTTTTCTCGAAACAGAAGGTCTACGCCTAAAATATTTCTTCGCTTTCCGGGGTTCATAATTATGAGTCAAGCTGCTGTGCCCTCTCCTGAACAACATAATTCTCATGCTTACCAAAATGTGATGGAGAGCTTGGTGCATAAAGAGATTCATCGACAGCTTAAGCGCCTGCCCCAATCATTGCTGGAATATATTGACACAGTTGAAGTGGCAACATATGCCTTAAACCGTTTGCCTCCCCTCTATGCGTCTAGTCAACGGGGTAAAGAAAAGCAAGAAGAAAAGGGCATGGCAGATCTAAAAGCGGACGTTAATACGGCTGTACGTCATGCGATCGCCGCTGTACAGCGGGACCCAATTCGCTCTTCTAGTCCTTTGCCACCGCCGAAGTATGCCCAATATGAAATGGCCGAGGCTTCCCTGCGGGACCTCGAAAAACTCCTGCGGGATTCTTACCTCATTGAGTCTGACGCCCCAGAAATGAATTGGGACACCTTAAAGGTGATTATTGCGAAAGCGCTGAAAAAATCAGCTGTGCAAGGAGCACTCCACCGTCACATTGAAGATGTGATTTTCGATTGGGAACACCGGGACTATATCCCCCCAGTGTTTGACTGGCAAGACGCCCATTATAAATTCTAGGGGCGATCGCCTGCCTTATTTTTTCTTCGACGCCATGCCTGAAACCGATTTCCCCCTGGTTTACCATTATCCTGAACTAATTCCCGGCATTTTACGTCGACGTTACAAACGCTTTCTTGCCGACATTGAGCTAAATTCTGGCGAAATGGTAACGGCCCACTGTCCGAATACGGGGCCTATGACCGGGGTCTGTGAGCTGGGTGCCCCCGTGATGCTCTCAAAAAGCGATGACCCGAAGCGCAAATTAGCCTACACCTGGGAAATGATCCAATTGCAGACCCCAGAACCCACCTGGGTCGGGGTGAATACAGCCCTGCCAAACCGGGTCATTAAAGCGATGTTGCTGGCTAAACAAATCCCGGAATTAGCTGATCATTACGATACCGTGCGCCCAGAAGTTCGTTATGGCATAGACAACAAGAGCCGGATTGATTTTCTCCTGACAAAACCGGGGCGATCGCCTTTCTATGTAGAGGTGAAAAATACCACTTGGACCAAAGGGGAAATGGCACTGTTCCCAGATACTGAAACCACCCGGGGCCAAAAGCACCTCCAGGAATTGAAGGATCTATTACCCGATGCTCAGGCGGTGATGCTCTATTTTATTAATCGGGCCGACTGCAACCGCTTTGCTCCCGGCGATAGCAAAGATCCTAAATATGGCAAACTTTTTCGTCAGGCGATCGCCGCCGGTGTAAAAATTTTACCCTGTCGTTTTGCTGTCAACCCAGCGGGTATTCGCTATTTGGGTTTAGCCCCCTGGGAGGTGGCCGAAGCGCCCTCATTTTTATAACTGACTGTGCTTGGTATGGCTTGAGTTTTAACCGCACCAGACAAGCCCCCTATTCACGGTCAATCTCAGATTAAATAGGGTAGACGAGAGAATAAGCCAGCACTCCCTTGGCTGTATCTATGGCGCCAGGATTAGTCGTGAACCTATGCCGATGGTATAGCCAAGGGGCTGACACCATTTAACCATTTACATCATCGGAACGCCGACTTCTTCTGGCTTTGCTCCATAGTAGGCATATGAAGAGTGACCAGTAGATGTACTTCTATCTTGGCTGTTGGCCACCACACCCAGAATAGGAATATTAGCTTGTTTGAGGGTGGCGATCGCCTCAGCAACAGCCGAACGTGGGGTTTTATTTAAAGTGACGACTAAAATCACACCATCGGCATGGGAGGCAATCAGACTGGCATCGGCGAGCCCCAATATGGGAGGCATATCATAGATAACCAAGTCAAACATTTGTTCAAAATCCTGGACTAGGTGCTTCATTTTTTGCGAAGCTAGCAACTTTGCCGCATCAGGCGGTGGGTTACCAGATGTCAACACAGAAAAGTCCACGAACGGAATTGGTTGCTGAAAAAAGTCCTTGATCTCAGCGTCGCTAATATCACTTGTCAAAATGGTACTGAGGCCGTCATTTTGCCGTAGATCAAGTCTCTGAGCAACCTGAGGACGTCGCATGTCGCCATCCACAAGCAATGTTTTTTGACCCAGAATAGCAGCCGTTGGGCTCAGGTTCAGTGAAATTGTTGATTTACCATCCCCTGGTAAAGCTGAAGTAATCAAAATGGAACGCAAGGGGCGATCGGCACTCAGTAGTTTTAGGTTCGTATGCAGAACCCGTAGTGATTCAGAAAATCCAGATGCACCATAGTAATCACGGGATCGGGCCCGGTTACCACCGACTAATTTCTGCCATGTTTCTGCAACCGGAGTTGGAACAAGTGATGCAAACCAACGTTTGAAGCGAAGCATGGGGGGCAACAATGATTCCGTACCTTCCATGACTTCATACTTCTCCTCGTTGTAAGGAATATTCCCCAACAACGGTAGCTTCGTTTGATTTTTGAGGTCCTCTGTGGAGTAGTAAACGTCGGTAAGCTTATCGAGAAGTACAGCAGCGCCCAGGCCAAGAATAGAGCTGAAGACAAAGCCTAAAATTAAGCTACGTTGGATATTGGGTGAAATGGGCGAGGTAGGACGAATGGGGGCTTCAATAACTTGCCAGGGAATTTCTGTCTGAGCTGCTTGTATTTCGAGATTTTGGCGATTTGTAAGAAATTGCGTTAACGCTCCGGTCGCAATTTGGAGTCGCCGCTGGAGATCCGTATACTGACGATTGAGGGCAGCTAAATCCTGAAAAGATTGTTCAACTTCCGCTTCCGCTTGGTTAAGGGAGGGGATCTGGGCCTGTAAAATTTGCAGCTGAGTCATCGCATCTGCCAGTTGGGTTGTCCCCACTCGTTCGGCTTCTTGTTCGAGAATAGGTAATAAATTTTGGCGCTCTTCCTCCAATACTTGAATGTTTAAACTATCATCTTGGAAACGCGTTGATTCTTTGGCAATATTGGCGTCAATTGACCGGAGTTGACCAAGCAGTTGCTGATAGGTCTGCGCATCTTTTAGAGCAGCCAATGCTCCAGTTTCTCCTTGGAGAGCCTGGACTCGGTTTTGAGCCTGGGCAATTTCTTGCTGGAGTTGGAGACGCCGTTGTTCTATGGTTGCTGCTGTTTCGGCCAGTTGATCGGCTTGCGCCTCTGGGTCAATGAAATTATATTCTTGACGAAAGTTTTGCAGTTCTCCCTGTAGGTCATCTACCTGCTGCTGTAGACTAGGCAGCTGTCGGTCAATAAACTGCAGGCCTTGTCTAAAATTGGTTTGTCGCTCAGCCAAACTGTACTCCAAATAAACCGAGGCTAGTTGTTCTAATACTGCTTCGATTTGATCAGGATCCGCGCTTTGATAACTAACTTCTAGGATCTTTGTATCTCCCGGTTGAGTAATGCTGAGATTACCAAACAAGCTTTCGTAGTCGAGGTCAGGATACTGTTCTTGTAGAGGTTGAATAACCTTTTGAAGCAATTCAGGACTGCGCAAAACCTGAATTTGAGTCTCATAGTCTAGGCCGCCTGCTCTGACGCCAAGATTTTGCTGGAGGCCTTGGGCTAGATTAGAAAGACTAGAAATGTCGTTATTAGAGTTGACCGACTCGACCAATAGACGAAAGCGAGAAGCATATACCCGTTCTTGGGATAACGTGTTAACGGTGATCAGCCCCATACTAACGGTGGTTACTCCCAGAATTAACCAGACCCGGCGCCGAACGACAGATAAAAATTGACCCAGATCAAAGTCTTCCTCCTCTACCAGTTGTAACGAGGGAGCGACGGGAGCAGACATCGAAATGGGTGTTCCGTTATTCCTGTATTGAGCAATAGTGTTATTGGTAGTGTTTTTATCCATGAATCAATTTTTAAAATAGGAAACGGAAAGGTAGGAGATTTCGCAATGGACTCAAAATAAGTGAAAGCCCGTCCGTAAAGCTAGCCGCCGCATTTCGATCAACAATAACAACGTCATTGTTCCATAGTATTGGGTTGGCTTGGGTGTCAGCACCTTGGGAAAAATCAACTTCAAATTGTTGTTGGAGAATGGTGCCATTGGGATTCAATCGAATAAGTTCCACACTTTTTTTACGTGAGCGATCAGTGAATCCTCCAGCAGCGAACAAAGCTTGATTTAAGGTCGTATTTGCAGGAACACGAACAGCGCCAGGACTCGCGACTTCGCCTACCACGTTCACAAGAATTTCATCAGGGGATAGATTAGTTGAGACAATTTGGGCGGCTTCGGCATCGGATAAGGACTCAGCCATCGCAATAGAAATAGTATCCCCCTGTTGTAAGACCAAATCCTGGGTAAGATCCCCTGATTGAAAAAGCTCCCAAAAATCAATGTCAATGGTGCGGGGAGCACCGCTACGAGTGAGGCGACGAACTTGGATACTACGAATATCGGCTGAGGGTTTAATCCCTCCTGCTTCTCGGATGGCTTGGGATACGGTGGGATTTGCTTGGGACCCACTGCCTGTGAGACGGTAGATTCCCGGACGAAACACCTCGCCAATAACACCGATGTCTAGTGTAGAAGGAGTGCCCATCAAATTGGAGGAAGCCATTTGAGCTGACTCCATTAAGTTCACCGTTTCTACTGCTGGGATAAGAATAGTATCTCCATCCCGGAGAGCAATATTTTGGCTTGCGTCTCCGTTTTGGAGAAGTTCCCACAGATCAATGGCAAGGCTCTGTCTCGATCCAGATGAGGTGAGGCGGCGAATTTGTACTTGCCGTAAATCGGCAGTTTGGGTGAGTCCCCCTGAGGATTGAATAGCTTGCACAATGGTGGGCGATTCGCTGCCATCTAGGGTATATGAACCAGGTGTGTTCACTTCTCCAGAGAGAGTTACCCGGAGAGGACGAGGCTCTAATAAAACAAGGGTGATTCGGGGATGACGTAATTCTGACTGGTAGCGGGTGGCGATCGCCTGCTCTGCCGCTTCAATAGTTAACCCCGCAACGGGGACCTTGCCAATGGCAGGTAAATTAAGGGAGCCATCCGCAAGCACCCGTTGGTTGCCACTATATTCAGGAACATTAAACACACTGATTTCTAGCTGATCACCTACACCAAGAATATAGGTACGATCAAAATCCATTCCCGGCACGGAGATTGACGGTATGTTCATCCGCTGGGGGTTTTGCGCTTGCAAAGATTCATATTCTGCAAAGCTAGAAGTTGTGGCAATGCTGGAAGCAGTAGCAGCCCTTAATGCACCAGGGATTAGAACAAAGGCTGATGTACAAAGCAGGATAAAAAATTGCATTGAGCAAGCTCCTGGAATTTATGACTTAATCCAAGAATTTAAAATTTAACACAACAATATAACGGCTGATGGGCTGTTTCAGGGCAGCGATGGGCTGACATTAGCCCCAGTGTACAAGAAAAACTAGAAATAGGACTCTCTGAATATTATTGGGCTAGTGGCCATAGAAGTTAATAAGACGCGAATTCCTTGTCCTGCCAACGGTTCAACACATGAAAATACAGAAACATCTTACGCCAATTGAACGAGTTTCATAGATCGAAGGGGAACCTATAATCCATGCTTGGTGTCTTAAAAACTCCTGCAACCCAGTGAAATCAGATTTATTGAGACTAGAATGGGAAAGCTGCAAGTGGCCGAAACCCTGATTTCTCGTATGAAACTAACGAACCAGAAGCACAATTCTTCCAGAAACTCAGATAACCAGCCATCTACAAAGCGTCGCGATCGCAACCGCAATCGCTCCAAACGCCGGGCTATTTTATGTCCAATTCATCAGTGTTATTTAGATAGCACCAGCCAAAAATACCCAATTTATGCGGATAGAGTAGATCTGCTCCAAAATCGTGGCATAAGCCGAAGGAAAGCGCTACTGCTCGTCGCAACGAGAACAGCTGTCCCACTACAAGGAGAATGGCTAGAGGCCTTTTGGTGCAGATGTTGTCAAGAGACAAAATGGTATCATGTCCGAAAACAAGATCATAAGTACCAAATATCATTGGCATCCCCTGAATTATGGCAACAGGCAACAGGCGTGATCTCAGCCCAAGGCAATCCTTCAGTTGGTGAATTTACACGTCGCCAATCACAATGCCGCAGTTCCACTACTGTCAGAGACTTTCGCTATGTCAACTAGTTCTCCATAGGGCCTAAAGGTACGGTATTTTTTTTGATAAGATGCAACAAAAAAGAGTTTGATGTAACGTTTAATTTGTTGCCATTTTTACTAAAATTAGTGCTGTATGGAAATACTTATATGTAGACAAGATGATACTTGGAATAAGTTATGCTCTACATTTTGGTACTTGACTAATTAAAATAAATTGAATACATTTCAATTACCTTATTGAAGAATATACATTTAGTGTCTTGGTGCGCTAGAGTGAACTTTGACGGTTCTTGCAATCTCAGTTCCTCCAGTATCCCTTCACTTGCATGGTTCCATTACTTTGGAAACGAAAGTGAAGTTTTTGCAGAAGTAATCTGCCTGTTTATTGTTAGATAGATTAAATTTACTGGGATTGGGGGATAGTAGCTTAATCCTTAGCTCGATAGAAATCTATACATAATCCATTACTCCAATCCAGAATACTGTTCTTTTTGTACTCTTAATTTATTCTTAATCCAAGTGTCAATAACTCTTCCTACATCCAAGATTAAACCAAAGCCTCGTTTGACGGTTCTAACTCAGTTCTTTCCTCCTGACTTCGCGCCCACAGGCCAGCTCATTGAAGAATTAACACGACATCTGAGTCAACAAGGGTTAGATATCGATATCTTTACGGGTCAGCCGGGATATGCGTTTCGTTCAATGGAAGCGCCAACACTGGAGCAAGTTGACGGAATTAAAGTTAAACGATCACGTATAGCCCAGCTCTGGCCGCGACGGATTCGGGGCAAAGCAATCAATGGTATTTTGTTCTTGCTGCGGACAATTCTCCATCTCGCAGTACGTCGACGCAAAACAAAATTGCTCTTAATCACAACAGCACCTCCTTTTCTCCCCGTAGTGGGCTATTTCGTAAATCTTATTTTCCGTGCCCCCTATGTGTGTCTGCTATATGACCTCTACCCTGACATTGCCGTTGAGCTTGGGGTTGTTAGGGAGCAGCATTGGATTGTTGGCATTTGGCAAGAGCTAAACAAGAGGGCCTGGCGTCGTGCCCAGGGCTTGATTGTGCTAAGTCCAGCGATGAAACAGCATATTGCGCAACTTTGTCCAGAGGTTGAATCAAAAATAACAGTTATTCACAGTTGAGCGAATCCGGATTTAATCGTCCCCATACCCAAGCAGGAAAATTGGTTTGCCCAGGAACATCAGCTAGTCCAGCCGTTTACCGTACTCTACTCTGGCAACATGGGGCGCTGCCATGATGTTGAAACATTCTTAGAAGCAGCAATTTTGCTAAAAGACGAGCCAATTCAGTTTGTTTGTATTGGTGATGGTGCCAAACGGCAAATATTAATTGAACAAAGTGAACAATTGGGCCTATCAAATTTACTCTTGCTGCCTTACCAAGATAAAGAGGTATTGCCCTATTCATTGACAGCCTGTGATTTATCTTTGGTGAGTGTGAGCCCAGGTATAGAACGACTATTGGCGCCCAGTAAATTTTACTCAGCGCTGGCAGCCGGACGCCCTATTGCTGCAGTATGTCCGCCGGATAGCTATTTGAAAGATCTAGTTCAAGAGGCACACTGTGGCCGGGCGATCGCCAATGGTGATGGTCAAGGGTTAGCGAATTTTATTCGTGAGTTGGCAGGCGATCGTGACTTGGCAGCTAGTATGGGCCAAGCAGGAAGGCGATATTTAGAGGCGCATTTCACGCCCCGACGAATTGCAGAACAGTATTTAGAGGTGCTACAAAATTCAACAAGAACACTGTGATTTCAGGCAAGCATGAGCTGATTTTTCTTCAAGTTAGTACTTATACATGTATAAGCTCAACAGTCTAGATAGCTCAGGTAAAGTGATGCTCCTGGTTGGAATGAATTAATGACTTAGCATTTATGCTAAGCTCCAGCTCCATTCTGATGCTCTTAGGAAGCAAAAACTTGTTATGTTTACTGCTTTTAGGATTTAAATGAAGTTACCATCTGCTCTACTATTTGTCTCAACCCAGTTTCCCAAAGAATTAACTCAAACAGTTGTTTTTTCAACAATTGCCTCTTTGTTAGAGGGGGTAAGCTTGGCGATCATTGTGCCCTTATTACAAATTTTGGTTGAGGGAAGTTTGGAGAGCGATGGAAATAATGAATCAAAATCAGTTAGCTTACTATTCAGTTTCTTTGGCCAGTTTTCACCTCAGAATCAATTACTAGCTATTGGTATTTGCTTTTTTATTTTGGTTTTGATCAAAGGAGTATTTTTGTTTCTGGGCAATCATCGCCTAAGAGTCTTATCTGTGAAAGTCAGCACTGAGTTGCGACAGCGTTGTCTAGACAGATTTTTAAACTTGCCAGTATCTGCCTATGACAAATTAAATACAGGAACTTTATCGAGTTATACAAATGAGCAAGCCCAACGCTGTGAACAGTTAACTCTAAATGTTGGGATAACATTTAACCAATTTTTGACAGTTACATCGCTCTTTGTTTTGCTAATCAGTCTCTCCTGGCAATTAAGTGGAATTGCAATATTTTGTATTTCAATTATTGCTTTTTTTTTACAATCAATTATCAGAGGCGTCAGGCGGGAAGCCAGACGAGTTGCACAAAGTATCAGTGAATTTTCGGCTAGCATTTCTGAACTACTTAGTGGGATTAGAATTGTCAAAGCATATTCTGCAGAACGGATTGAGTCTGCCAAAATTCTCAAGATATTAGACGAAAGACTTCAGTCAGAGGTTCGCTCATCCATTGGACAGTCGCTGGTCATGCCGCTATCAGATATTTCTGGTGTGCTCATGATCTTTGTGATTCTTTTTCTAGCTAACCAACTTTTTTTGAGTGATGCTTCTACATCAGTTTCGTTGGCATTTCTAATTGTTTTAGTCAGGATGGTGCCAAGAATAAATAGCTTGAATAACTTAAGAGCAACGACTGCTAACTATGCTGGTAGTTTCAATGTTATTGAAACTTTCTTTGAAGAAACTGAAGGACTACAGATGTCTAATGGCAATATCCTCTTTGAGGGACTATCTAAGGGAATTACTTTTGAAAACATCAATTTTGCTTATCAATCCAATTCGGGAAAAGTGCTAGAAAATTTCAACCTTTTTATCCCTAAAGGAAGGGTAACTGCACTAGTAGGAGCATCTGGTTCAGGAAAGTCTACCATTGCTAGCCTGATTATGGGATTTTATCAACCCCAGGCAGGTGCTATTTTGTTCGATAGTCATAACTTGCGAGACTTAGATACTGACTCCCTGCGGGCGAAGATTGCCTATGTTAGCCAAGAAAGTTTTATTTTTAACTGCTCGGTGTATGAAAATATCCTTTACGGAAATTGGTCTGCTAGTCATTCGGAAGTAATTGAGGCAGCAACAAAAGCCTATGCAAGTGAATTCATAGACCGTTTACCCCAAGGTTATGAAACAGTATTAGGAGAAAGAGGTGTCAATTTATCTGGAGGACAACGTCAAAGACTTGCGATCGCTAGGGCTATTGTCAGGAATCCTGATATATTAATTCTCGATGAATCCACTAGTGCCCTAGATAGTGCTTCAGAAAAAATGATTCAACAGGCGATTGATAGTTTTAGTCATGACCGTACTGTAATTGTAATCGCTCACAGGCTTTCAACTATTGAAAGTGCAGATAATATTGTTGTACTTGATAAAGGTAAGATCGTTGAACAAGGAAAACATTTGGCATTATTGAATTCCAGCGGTTACTATAGCAAGTTACATTTAGGCCAACCATCATGAGTTTATTCAAATCAGTAACTACTGCTTTTATTAGGATCAAAAATTTTTTTGTATACAACCCGAATAAAGCTTTTAACAATACTAAAAGTTTTCTTGGTAATAACACTAAAGTCGGCAAAGGAACAAATATTAATGGGATCGCATTCATTGGCAGCAACAAAAATTCTCCAGTTTTGATTGGCAAATACTGTGCCATTGGTCATAATTTGAGGATTCGTCCGACAAATCATCACACTGGTTATGCAAATTTGCAGGTCAAATTCCAAAAAAAATACTTTGGTTCTGACATTACCGTTAGTAAAGGACCAATAACCATTGGTAATAATGTTTGGATTGGAGACAATGTGATCATTCTGCCCGGTATTACTGTAGGAGATGGCGCTGTTATCGGGGCCGGAGCTGTAGTTACTAAAGATATTCCTGCTTATGCCATAGCAGGTGGAAATCCTGCAAGAATAATTAAGTATCGATTTAGTCATTCAATTATCGAACAGCTTCTGAAAGTTTGCTGGTGGGATTGGGATGAAGATAAAATCATAAGAAATCGCATTTTTTTTGAAACTGATTTTAGCAAACAAAATTCACTAATTTTATCAAGTATAATAGTAGACTAGTAAATTATCACTAGTCGAGGTAGAAGAATAAGTACAGTTTGTGATACCCCTCATAGTAGAAAATTTCAAATAAGATCGATAATATGTGTGCTGCTATCCAGGAAATATTTTTAATTTCTAGAGAACACTCAAGTCCTAACTATAGAAAAAAGGCTTAAAACCTGATTTTAAAGATCTTCATCACTATTTTTTGAATTCTTCAATTACGGACCCGCTTGATTAGTTTGGATTATTTTTATTATTGTGAAACAAATAATTAATTGGCTCATTTATTTATTTTGGTTTTCAGTTGGATCGCTTTGGGTACAAATAAATTTAGGCTCTCTTTTAATACGTCCTCCTCAATTAGTGGGTATATTAATGGTTTTTGTCGGTTTAATTCATCCAGTAATAAGAAGAGATGCGACAAAAATCATCAAAAAAAATGTTGGAATCTCACTATCAATAATTATATTTTGTTTTTATCTTTTAACGTCTACTACACTAGAAAGCAATCTATGGTTACCATTCGATGTAATTAAGACCTTTATTTACTTTGTTTTTTCAGTCTTTTTTCTCACTAGCCATGATTTTTTAGAAAGACGAGGTATCTCGATTGATTTTTTAACTGCGGAAATATTAGCAATAGTAGGTTTATTGCTGACTGTTTTTGTATATTTCTCAGTTAGTCCTGCAGAGCTATATTCTTACATGAGTATTGCCATTGTTAATGGTGACACATCATCAATCATTCACAGGATTTTCGGAGCGCAAGGTCTAATTGGAGCAGAAAGTGGTGAATCAATAAGAGGCTTACGTCACACTCTGAGTATTAGTTTCGCAGTACTTTTCTTTTTTGCTTCTTATCATGCCAAATCAGTATCTAAAAGCTATTTTAGAAAGATATTATTTATATCAACTCAAGCATTTGTTTTATTTATTATCTTTATAGTACAGAGTAGATCGGCATGGTTGGCTTTGTTTCTGGGGCTAGTAATTTCAAATTTTGATTTTAAAAAATCAATAACTAATCAAAAAAAGATATCCAACAGCTTCTTTTACTTGATTTTTATTTTAGTTCCCATATTGACATTTTTTCCGGCAATTACAACTAGGCTTTTTGCGCTGACTTCAACAAGATTAGGTGAATCAGCTTCTTACACAGGTCGTATATCTGTGCTCCTTGACAATGTAAATAAAATACTCGGCTTTAGTGAAGATAATTATCTTTATTTTTCGGAAATAAATCCAGAGGAGGGTACCGCTTCAGCACATAATTTTATTGTAGATGCAGGAGCTTCTTCGGATTTTATAGGATTATTATTCGCGTTAATTGTTTTTTGTCTTCTATTCAGCCTATTCCTAAAAAGGTTAAAAGAGTCGAATGGAGTTGATAGTGTATTATTGTGTGCTTCTTTGCCTTTTTTTGTTAGATTATTTACAGCTGGCTCTGGCCTTCCTGGGATTGTTGAATATGCTGGACTGTCTACAATTTTTATATCTACAATAAAATCCAAAGACATAAATCGATATAATCGATATAATTAAACCTGCGCTTTGATTTTCATACATAATTATCTTTGTACAAACTAAAAAAAGCGGAATCATAAACAGTATGCGTTAACTAACCAGAAAGAACCAACCATGCTTTAGGCATAAACATTGACTTCTGAGATATATATTTGATTATTTTTATTTTTTTAACAATGCTATTAAAAAATCAAAAAATTTTATTTGTTCACATCCCTAAAACTGCTGGCAGCTCTATAGAAGAAACACTATGTCAACACTATAAAGTTAGTCATAATGAAGCACTGATTCTTAAAAATAATGATCCATCTAAGGGGCCCCAAAGCCTATCACATCTAACTTCTCGAGAATACATTAAATTTGGTTATATTACTCAGGATGAATTCAGTATTTTGTTTAAATTTGCTTTTGTTCGTAATCCTTGGTCTAGAGTAGTTTCCGAATATAAATGGCATCGCTATTATCGAAAGTACACTTTTAAGGATTGGCTTTTTAAATTTTTCCCCAGCGAAGACTCTATCGTAACGATGAAAGACGATTTACGTTGGCGTCATGTGATGCCTCAGTATCGCTATATATTTGATAACGATGGTAAAAATTTAATGAACTTTATTGGTTATTTTGAAAATTTAAATGATGATTTTCGAAAGCTTGAAAAACTTCTTGAACAAAATTTTCCAGCATTACTGAAGGTGAGAGAGAGTAAAATTTCAGAAAATAGTATAAAAAAAGGCTTAATTAAACTATTCTCCAAGGGAGATTTTTACAAAAATTATAAGGACTATTATGATCAAGAAGCTTGGAATTGGGTCTCCGATTTTTATCGCAAAGATATAGAGTTGTTTGGCTATAAAGACAAGCTTTGAGTATCACCATATAAACTTGTTATATCAAGCAATAAAGTTATTTTATCCAATTTGTGTTTTTTTAGGTTTCAGGAAAATCTCAAGAAAAATCTAGTTTAAGGATTTCCAAAAGTTTATCTGAAATTACATAATAAACACTAAAAAAATACAATCATCAATAAAGTTAGATAGGGCAAAAATATCATTTTCATTATTTTTCTTTAAAAACAAACCTCACCTCTCAAAATTTAAATTTTTCTGACTATATACGGAGTCTAACAAATGATTTTAAAAAAAAATACATCTATAGTTTTAAGGGTCATCAAAAAAATTGCGTTAAGATTTCAAAAATTTTTATTTAGTGAAATACTTATCCTCGGTGATTCTCATGTTGCTGTGTTTGATAGACCTAAGATGCGTGTAAATTTTCCATGGTATTTTTTTAATGTTGTTTCTGTTGGAGGAGCAACTGCTTCAGGTCTTGAGAATCCTAATTCTATAACACAAGCTTTTTCTATCTTTAAAACAAATCTAGAAAATTCAAAGGCAAAAATAGTTATTGTTTTGCTTGGAGAAGTTGATACTGGATTTGTGATTTGGTATAGGTCTGAAAAGTATAATACTAAAGTAGAAGAAATGCTCGATAAAGCTCTTAAAAATTATCAAGATTTTTTGTTATTCCTTTCA
Organism: Picosynechococcus sp. NKBG15041c; assembly: GCF_055380235.1. NCBI lineage: Bacteria > Bacillati > Cyanobacteriota > Cyanophyceae > Chroococcales > Geminocystaceae > Picosynechococcus > Picosynechococcus sp. NKBG15041c. The sequence goes on along the minus strand of NZ_AP040363.1, from coordinate 1,630,474 downwards.
AAGAGATATCAGGTTATTTGTTTAAGTACACCACTGCCAACTATAAAAGATGGGCAAAATCATGGTCAAGTTGCAAATCTAAGAAAAGATATCAAAGCTTCCCAAAGAGATAAAACGCAACTAACAATTCAGTTCAATAAAAGTATGAAAAGATTTTGTTTTCAGAAAAAAATTACATATTTAGATTTTGATGACGAATCAATAGGAAAAGATGGGCTAGTTCATGATAAATTAATCAATAGTGATCCTCATAATCATCATTATGATGCAAATTCATACATTGAAATGATAGCTCCAAAACTGAAGAAATATATTTAAATTAAGATTTGATTTTATAGAAGTCGAACTTATCATAAACTATTATCTTTAGCGAACTAATAACTTAATTTTTCCCAAGCTTGCATTTTTGAGAAATTGGTCTAATATTCGAGGAAAAAGTAAGTAAATGGAACTGATAATTAAATATTATTTGAAAGGTTTTTAACGACATCTACTAAAGTAACTCGTGATTAATTATGCAAAAATATCAGGACAAGTTACCTAATGCTCTTATTATAGGAGCTCAGAAGGCTGGTACAACTTGGCTGGCAAGTCGTCTTTCACAACACCCAGAAGTTTTTATTCCTAAACAGGAGATTCATTATTTTGATAACGACCAGAATTTTGCTAAAGGGATTCAATGGTATTCTTCATTTTTTGATAATGCTCAGAATAGGAAAATTCTTTGTGAAAAAACACCTGATTATTTATGGACTAATTGTAGCGAAGTTTACAGTGAACCTAAAGACAAACTTAATCGTCTTAAATCATTACTTCCCGATTGTAAATTATTAGTTATCCTGAGAGATCCAGTTAAACGAGCTATATCTGCTTGGAATCATCATGTCCAAGCTGGTCGCATTAATCCTTTGATAAGTATAAATCAAATTTTATCTCCGGATTGCTATGATTTTGTTAATGAGCTTGGGATACTAACACGAGGACTTTATTCACAGCAGCTGACAGACTATTTTCAATACTTTGAGCGGAAACAAGTCTTAATCATATTTTTTGAAAAAGATATTATTGAGACTCCAGAAAAAACTCTAAATAAGGTTTGTTCTTTTTTAGAAGTGAATGAACACTATAATTTTTCAGCATTAAATATACCGGAGAACCGACCTCAATCCACTGAGATTGGAGTTTTATTGGCATATAGATTCCAGGGATTAATTAGTCAAAATATTTTAAGGCTAGATAGAAAGATAATGTCTAAACTGCCTCTTAAAAAATGGAAACAAAACTATCCAAGCGCTGACACAATTTCTGATTTATATGATTACTATCAACAAGACATAAAGCAGCTTGAATTATTACTTGGTTCAGTTCCGTCCCAATGGATTAAAACTTGAGTAAATATAGACAAAAATCAGACAGTAATAAATATTACTTGGTGAATCTTTTTTTTACATCATTCAATTCTATTTGTTCAAACAAAGATACTGATTTTAGTTCCTTGATCGTTATTTCTGATTGATCGTTATTTCTGACGACAGGCGAAACTTAGATTAATAAAAATGTAATAATGTCAAAAAAAGCTTTAATTTGCGGGATTTCAGGTCAAGATGGAGCTTATTTAGCCAAGCTCTTAATAAATAAAAATTATGAAGTTTATGGCACTTCTCGAGATGCCCAGATGTCTAGCTTGAAAAATTTAGAATATTTGGGGATACGCGATAAAGTCCAGTGTTTTTCTATGTCACTCACTGACTTTCGTAGTGTGTTACAAGTATTAGACCAAGTGCAGGCTGACGAAGTCTATAATCTAGCTGGTCAGAGCTCTGTGGGACTTTCTTTTGATCAACCTGTCGAAACATTGGAAAGCATTACTATAGGTACACTAAATTTATTAGAATCAATTCGCTTTATTGGCAAACTGACCAAGCTATATAATGCTGGTTCTAGTGAATGCTTCGGAGACACCCATGGTTTACCCGCTGATGAACAAACGCCGTTTCGTCCACGTAGTCCCTATGCAGTTGCTAAATCTGCTGCTTTTTGGGAAGTGGCTAATTATCGCGAAGCATATAATCTGTTTTGTTGCTCAGGAATCTTATTTAACCATGAGTCTCCTTTAAGACCCCAGCGCTTCGTGACTCAAAAAATCATTGCTGCCGCTTGTCGCATTGCTAATGGGTCAAAAGAAAAATTAATGTTGGGCAATATTAATATTGAAAGAGACTGGGGATATGCGCCAGACTATGTAGAAGCAATGTATTTAATGTTACAACAAGATATGCCAGGTGATTTTGTTATTGCAACAGGTAAAACTATTAGTTTGTCTGATTTTATCTCTGAAGCTTTTAGTGCTGTGGGCTTACATTGGCAAGATCACGTAGTTTCTGATGCATCTTTATGCAGACCCACTGATATTTCAGTCAGCCGAGCGAATCCGAGTAAAGCCCGTGAGAAACTGGGATGGGTTGCTTCAAGGAATATTCAAGAAACAATTAAAATTATGGTTGCAGCAATGCAACAAAAAATAAGTTTAAATTAATTATAATGCACCCAAAAAATAATCTTCATTTATGGTTTCCTGATATATTTCAGTTTAAAGGCGGAATTCAAGTTTACTGTGCTTTTTTACTTGAAGCTATTCAGCAGATTTATCCAGAAAATCAGTATGATGTTTTTTTGAAAAATGACACTCATTTTCTTCCTGATTTTAACTACCTGTCTACAACTCAATTTTATTATGGAGGAAATGCTCCTGCTAAAGTAAGAACTCTTTACTTTGCTTTGCAATTGCTGATTAATAGCTTACAAAAAAAGCCTGATTTAATTCTTTGTGGTCATGCTAATTTTACACCAGTTGCCTATCTTATTAAGAAATTAACAGGAATTCCTTACTGGACTTTTATTTATGGTGTTGATGTCTGGAATATAAAAAATCCTTTGATCAAGAAAACTTTAGCCAATAGTGATCGCATCATATCCATAGGGACTTATACAAACAGTCGACTTCTAGCAAGAGAAAAAATCGATCCTCAACAAATTGATTTACTGCCTTGCACCTTTCAACATTCTCGATTTAATATCTCCCCAAAACCCAAGTATCTGTTAGATAAATATAAATTAAACTCTGATCAACATATTATTTTGACTATAGCCAGATTAGCAGGGGAAAAGCGAGGCAAAGGCTACGACCAAATCATCCGTGCTCTACCAGATATAATCAAGGTTATCCCTGATGTTCACTACCTTATTGGGGGAAAAGGTGACGATCGCCCTAGAATTGAAAAATTAATTAAAGATTTAAGCTTAGAAAGTCACGTTACCTTAGCTGGATTTATTCCTGATGCAGAGCTAGCTGATCACTATAATCTTTGTGATATTTTTGCTATGCCTAGTAAGGGTGAAGGCTTTGGTATTGTTTATTTAGAAGCCCTGGCCTGTGGCAAACCAACTATTGGCGGTAACCAAGATGGGGCCATTGATGCATTGTGTAATGGAGAGTTGGGAGTTTTAGTAGATCCAGATAATTTAACAGAAATCAGTACAGCAATTATTGAAATCTTTCAGAAAACATATCCTTTACCGATTCTTTATCAACCAGAAACCTTGAGGAAAAAAGTCATTGAAACTTATGGATTTGAGCAATTCAAACAAAACTTATCTAAACTTTTGTCTGCTCAGTTTAAATAAGTAGTACATGGGTGTTGCATACTACTTTTGTTTAAGGCTTCAGGAATATAACCCGATCAAGGAATATTAAAAGCAAGGTTGATAGTCCATGCCATTTTTTTGATTAAATATCTCTCCCTATCCTGATGTAACTTCATTAAAGCTTGAGAGAAGTGTAATGTTCTTTTTTTAAATTCTTCCTGCAGTGAGTACACTATATTAGTGACCATAATGTAGCTTTGTGATCAAGAACCTAAAAAGTAAGTTCTGATATCATTAGAGTCATTTGTAAATCCAGTCAATTCTCTGGCCCCATAGTCATGAAAATTCTACATGTTATTCCCTCGATTGCTGCTGTTAGAGGTGGACCGAGTAAAGCAGTAATTGAGATGGTTCAAAGCCTTCAGAATGCTGATTGTGAGATAGAAATTACCACTACAAACGACAACGGAGAAACATTGCTCGATGTGTCGCTAGAGAAGTTGCAGAGATATCAAGGAATTCCTGTTAGATTTTTTGCTCGATTCTCTCCTAAAATTCATGCTGTGCGGGAATTTGCTTTTTCTGTAAGCCTAACTCAATGGTTGTGGCAGCATCTCCACGATTATGATCTTATTCATATCCATGCAATTTTTTCCTATCCTTCTACTGTTGCCATGGCGATCGCTCGTCTAAAAAGAGTTCCATATGTAGTTCGCCCCCTTGGTCAACTATGTCATTGGTCACTTCAACAGAGTCAACTTAAAAAGCAGCTCTATTTAAGCTTAATTGAACAGGCTAATCTTAATAGTGCTCAGGCTATTCATTTTACTTCTAGTGCTGAATATTCTGAAGTCAAAAAATTAGGGTTACAAGCCTCAGGAGTAATTATTCCCCATGGACTAACAGTTGCTCCCCTGATTCCTGATGCGCAGATTCAACTGCGCCAATGGCTTCATTTACCTAATGATGAACCCATCATATTGTTCCTTTCTCGCATTCACCCCAAAAAAGGCTTAGAATTGCTAATCCGAGCTTTAGCACAACTACAAGACCAACGGTTTACTTTTGTCATTGCAGGCAGTGGCGATGCTGATTACGAAAATAATTTACGTCACTTAATCAATCAACTCGGTCTAAGTAATCGCACTCGCATGCCTGGCTTTGTTGAAGGCAAACAGAAAGACTTGCTTTTGCAAGGATCTAATCTCTTTGCCCTTACCTCCTATTCCGAAAACTTTGGTGTGGCAGTCTTAGAAGCTCTTGCTGCAGGTCTTCCAGTTATCGTCACTCCTGGGGTCGCCCTCTCTGAAGTGGTCAAACAATATCAATTGGGAATTGTTCCTGAACTCAATGAACAAGCGATCGCCACTGCGATTCTCAACTGTTTAAATCAATCTGAAATAATGAAAGAGATGGGTGATCGCTCTCGTCAGTTTATCCTTGAAAACTACACCTGGGATAAAATTGCCGCCCAGTTGGTTAATATGTATAAACAAGTCTTGGGTGATCGCCCATGTAAAATTTAAAGCGTTATGTAATTTTTCGATAAAAATTACATAACGCTGCTAATCTCTTGTCTTGCAAAAAAAACAATCATTTGTATACTGTAAAAGTTATTTTCGTTATCATTCGGCATCAAAATTCTACTTCTAAAATCTCTAAAACAATTTTCTTCTATTTAAAATTTTCTTCTATTTAAAACTGTGTGCCTTATATTTTAAACTTAAATGTTGATGAAACCAGATAGAATACAGCCAGTCTGATTTGATCGAAATAAGCTCCTATTTAAGGGTATTTTTCTATGATTTCTGTGATTATTCTGACAAAGAATGAATCGGCCAATCTGCCTACTTGCCTATTCAGTTTAAAAAAATTACAAGCAAAAGTTTACATTGTTGACTCTGGCAGTGTAGACGATACAGTGGCGATCGCCCGAGAATTTGGCTGTGAAGTTTATGAACATCCTTTTAAAAATTATGCTGAACAATTGAACTGGGCAATTACAAATCTGCCTATTGATACCCCTTGGGTAATGCGTCTAGATGCGGATGAAAGACTTACTCCTGAATTAGTCACTGAAATCAATACTAAGCTTCCGAAGACCAGTCAAAAGGTAAGTGGTTATCAGTTAAAGAGAAGAGTTTACTTTTTGGGGCGATGGATAAAGCATGGAGGATATTATCCCACATGGCTTTTAAGAATTTGGCGCAATGGTTTGGGTTTGTGTGAACAACGTTGGATGGACGAACATATTGTTCTTTCAGAGGGAGAAATTTTAAGCCTTCAATATGACATTATTGATGAAAACAAAAAGGGTTTGACTTTCTGGACTGACAAACACAACCATTATGCAGATCGGGAAGTTAAAGATATGCTTTCTCAAGATAGCAATGGAGATCCACTACTAGAAAAACAATCTTATTCCCAAGCCAGACAAAGACGTTGGCTCAAAAAAAATCTATATGGAAGCTCACCCTTGTTTTTTAGAGCTTTTATTTACTTTTTGCTTCGATACATTTTTGGATTAGGGTTCTTAGACGGTAAACAAGGTCTGATTTTTCATTTTTTGCAGGGATTTTGGTATCGTTTCCTAGTAGATGCCAAAATCTACGAACTTCAAAAACAGCAGCTAACTGATATGCAAGCCAATAAAGCTAAAAAGATAAAGACTCAGGTATAGAACTCTGTGAAGAGCTTCCTAAATTAGTGCCCGACCATTATCTCGAGAACCATAGTCATTTCCCCTCTATGATAGATAGACTGGGGAAACTATGTTCATCAGTCGAACTTTGATGTATCCCCATCCAAAAACAAAAACCTACCGTAAGATGTGGGTTGTTTTTACGCTCACCATTCTTATTCTTCTGGTTAGTTTTATTCCCATCCGCTTAGTTCTTGCCCAGATTCGATCACCAACACCTCAAGTGATTTTCACCCTTGGAGGAGGGTTTAGTCGAGAAGAATTTACAGCACTCTTCGCCCAAGAGCATCCGACTTTAGATATTTGGGTATCTTCTGGAGTGCCGACCCAACAGGCCCAAGCTATTTTTCAACAAGCAGGCATTCCTAATAGTCGCGTCCATATTGATCGCCGTGCCATCGATACCGTTACTAACTTCACATCTCTGGTCAATGACTTCCGCGATCGCCATATTCACCATGTCTATTTGATTACCTCTGACTTTCATATGCGTCGCGCCCGGGCGATCGCCTTCTTTGTTTTTGGCAGTCGCGGCATTATAACTACTCCCATTTCTATCCCTTCTAGACAACCGAAGGAAACCTTAGGTCGTGTGATGCGAGATATCGGACGATCAATCCTCTGGATGACCACCGGCCACACTGGAGCCAGTCTCCACCCCCAGCTGCGCGATCGCCGTATCATAGCTCAATCATTCAAACTCTCTATGTAACAACTGTGACATTCATCCATCTCGATCACTACACTACCGGAGACTACACTCCCGGCGCTTCTTTGCTGCGGCAACTCTTGTGGTTTTTCCTGGGTGACTTTCTGGTGCGAACTCGCCTGATTCCTCTGTCTCGCTTTAAGGTGTGGGTATTGCGCCGCTTTGGCGCCACAATCGGCCGGGGTGTACGGATTAAACCCGGCGTTCGGATCAAATTCCCCTGGCGACTCACCATTGGTGACCACTGCTGGCTTGGTGAAAATGCCTGGTTTGATAACCTTGCCCCCATCACCCTCGGTGACCATGTTTGTATTTCCCAAGATGTATATCTCTGCACCGGAAACCATGACTGGAGTGATCCTCGGTTTAAGCTGATCATCCGTTCCATCCACATCGAGCAAGGCAGTTGGCTTGGGGCACGGAGCAGCGTTGCCCCCGGTGTCACCATCGGTGCAGGGGCCATTCTCTGCTTGGGAGGCGTTGCCATGCGATCGCTCGACCCGATGACCATTTATGCTGGCAATCCGGCGATCGCCCTCAAACCCCGTGTTATTCACGATTCACCCGCAGACTAGTCGCGTCTTGGAGGCTGTAAGTCTCTCTGTGCCCCTGGTTGGTGATCGAGATGGTGTCTATGCCTGAAATCTTTGTTATCCTTGACGGTCAATGGGCGATCGCCTTGTTGGTTGCTACTGTGTATTTCATCAGTGTGAGGAATTTATTGTGCGCAATTTAGTGATCCCAGTGATTATCACTGGCACTGTTTTAGCCCTGGGTCTACCGGCGACAGCAATGCCGGAAAATTCAACATCTAAAGAAGTTTCATCAAACAATGATGAATCATCAGAGGAATTTGGCAAACCATCTGAGTCAGAATTTATCTTTGGATCAAACTCAGAGTCGTTCCAGATAGAGCCCTTGGGTCAGCAAAATCCATCGGAGACGCCTACCTTCTTTACCCAAGCAACGGATGCTGAATTCCTCGAGACAAATGCCACTTCTCCTGAAGATTTCCAACAACTCCTAGAAGACCTGACCCCCTTGGCGGATGTCCCAACGCGTTCTCGCCCCACCCCAGGAATCACCTTTGGTACGCCTACGGCCTACGGTATTTCTTGGGGGCAAGCCTATTTCACTGTCTCCAGTACCATTGGTCTTGCGGGAGGCCAACGGACAGCAGATGGTTCCTTTGCAACGGGTATTGGTTTTGGTGACCCCCTTGATTCAGTGGGTCTTGAGGTTGCCGTATCACTTACCAGTTCTGACCCTCAGGATTTAGCCGATAGTGGCTCCGTTGGTTTTAAGCTCCACAAAATTATTCCTAATACGGAAGGATTAGCCTTGGCGGTTGGCTGGGATAACGCGATCCCTTGGGGAGACGTTGTAGACACTCCCAATACGATTTATGGGGTTGCCAGTAAAACTTTTGCCCTCAGACCCGAAAGTGACAATCAGCTACCTTTATCTGTCAGCTTGGGGCTAGGGAGTGGTAGTTTCCGCACTCTCACAGAGAGTAGGGATTTTGGCCCTAGCAACAGTCCAAAGGTCTTTGGTAGCCTTGGCCTTGTCATTAATCCCACTGTTTCTTTTGCGACCAGTTGGACGGGTAACCAGTTGAACCTGGGTATTGGGTTAGCCCCTTTCAGAGCTCCCCTGACCTTCACGATGGGTCTTACCGATGTCACGAATAACACGGGTAATCGTCTTAACTTCAATATCAATGCAGGCTATGCCCTGAGTTGGTAAAGGCTATGACTATTCGATGCCCATTGGTACGTCATAGACCGTGAGCTACACTGCCGCAATTTTGTCAAATTGTCTGGCGTTTTTTCCCACGCTAGATTCAAATCGTTGCTTCCCAACGATAATCGCCACAAGCCTTTATTTTTCTGATCAGGAGATCCCCAATGAATCAAGAACGACTGACTCTTAAAAAAACCCTAGGGGTTTTGAGTGTGGTGGCCACCACCAGCGCTATTTTCATCTTAGGTGCAAACCAAGCGTTTGCTGGTCAGTTTAATGTTGTCACTACCGGTGGTTCAACTCCGACTGGAGCGGTGAACTTTCCCACGGAAAAAGATCGGGTGAGTGTCAAGATTGCGGGCATCCAAACAATGGCGGTCTCCCAGGCGATCGCCCTAAATGAGGGCACCATTACCCAGGCGCAAGCGGAAACAGGCCTGGGTTCTGGTGGTGCTGTCATTGATTTATCTTCTAACCCCCAAGCTGTGGCGGCGATTATCACTGCCGCAAATGAAAGAGAAGCCGCCACCAGTCTCACCACCAATGCTGATGCTTTAGATATGGCCATTACGATGCCTAACGGCACTTCTGTTATCCTTGGTCAAATTCTCAGGAACTTGAGCGCCGCCCTTGCCTCTGGGGATCCGATTGCTTTGCCCACGGCTCTCAATGATGGGGCAGTTGCCATGCGTTTGGCGTTACAGGCAGAGCTGGCTTCGTCCAATGGTGCAGCTCCCGAAGTGCAGGCGGCGGCTGAGGCGATCGCTGAACTATTGAAGGTTGCTAGGGGGTAAAAAAATCTTGATGGCGGCAGGTTGGGGGAGTAGTAAGCTCCCCATTGATCAACAGCCCAAAAGACCTCAAGGCACTTGAGCTTTTGATTCAAAAAACTACCAATAGCAGGCGATCGGCATTCGCCACCCCGTCCCAAAGGCACGGTCAGTGATTTTTAGACCAGGCGCGGCCTGACGTCGTTTAAATTCCGCTCGCTGGAGTAATTTTAAAACCCGTTCAACGGTATCGGGGTCATAGCCTGCTGCCAAAAGTTCGGGGGCAGACTGGTTGCGGTGGATCACCCGCTTCAGAATGGCGTCCAAAATAGAATATGGGGGCAGAGAGTCTTGATCGACTTGGTTCGGGCGCAGTTCGGCGCTGGGGGGTTTGCAGATGATTTGAGCGGGGATGATTTCTTGGTCACGATTTAACCATTCGCAAAGACTGAAAACCTGCATTTTCGGCACATCGGCAATCACGGCGAGGCCACCATTCATATCGCCATAGAGGGTGCAATAGCCCACGGCTAGCTCTGATTTATTCCCTGTAGAAAGCAGGAGATGGCCGAATTTATTGGCGATCGCCATCAGTAGATTTCCCCGAATGCGGGACTGGAGATTCTCCTCGGCGACGCCGAAGGCTGTGCCTGTAAATAAATTCCCCAGCATCCCATCAAAGGCTTGCATCGCGGGTTCAATGGGGATGATTTCGTGACGCATGTTGAGATTTTTGACCAGGGCCAGGGCATCGCCGATGGAATGGTCGGAGCTGTAGGGGGAAGGCATGAGGATCCCCAAAACCTTATCTGCCCCCACCGCTTCAACGGCGATCGCCGCCACCAGGGCCGAGTCGATGCCACCACTCAGACCCAGCACGACCTGGGAAAACCCGCATTTACGCACATAATCCCGCAGTCCTAACACCAGGGCCGCAAAAATTTCCGCTTCATCAACGCCATATTCGGGGCTAATGGCCTGGTCAAAGCGGCTGGATAACCCCTGGGGTAGACTGAGGGCTCGTTGCTCAGGGAGATAATCCACCGCCAGCAGGGATTCCTGAAAGCTAGGCGATCGCCCAATGAGTTGACCCTCTTGATCGAAGGCAACACTACCTCCATCAAAAATAAGATCATCATTGCCCCCCACCTGGTTGGCGTAGAGAATCGGCAGCCGGTACCGTTGCGCCCCATGGTGGAGCATCCCTTCCCGGAGGCGCTGTTTACCAACGGTATAGGGAGAAGCAGACAAATTAACAATTAAATCCACCCCAGCCTCGGCGAGTTGCTCCAGGGGATTCACGTCATACTGCCGCTTGCCCCAAAAAGAGTCGTCGTTCCAGAGATCTTCGCAGATGGTGACACCAATTTTTAACGGCGCAGCGGTGGGATCGGGTTGAAGGAAAAACCAATTCGATTGCTTGCCTGGTTCGAAATAGCGGTCTTCGTCAAAAACGTCGTAGGTGGGTAGTAGTTGCTTATGGAAAATGTGCTGGACTTTCCCCTGATCGATGAGGGCGATGCTGTTGTGGAGAGGTTTTTCACCTTTGGTGATTGCCTCTGGATTGGGAGTCGCCAAACCAACCAAAACCGCCACACTGGGGGGGATTTTTGCCGCCAAAGCTATTAATTCGGCCTGCATCCGTTCAATAAAATCCTTGTGTAGCAGCAGATCCCGGGGTGGATAGCCACAAAGGGACAATTCTGGCGTGAGCAACAACCGGACATTGGCGATCGCCGCCTGCTCTGCTGCCGCCAGAATCCGCTGGGCATTACCAGACAAGTCCCCAATGGTGGGGTTTAGTTGGGCGATCACAATTTTCATCAGTTCAATCGTTAAAGGGGCTTGCGGGCAATGATCGTGCGGTGGCGCGGATCACTGGCGACAGTGGTTTGATAATCAAAACCCACCTGCTTGAGGGTCGATTCCACGTCAAAGGTGTAATACTCATCACTCCAGGGTTCAGTACTTTTCATTAAGACAAACAACGCTGGCGGCAAACCCTGGATCACGGGCGATTTCGGATTATTATCGACGATCGCCAAACAGCCCCCAGGCCGCAGGATTCGTAGACATTCCTGGAAAATCTCCCGAGTCGCCTGATTCGGCAGTTCATGGAGAACGAATTGTAGCGTCACCACATCAAAGTGATTGGCCGCAAAATCCGTTGCTTCTGCCTTGCCGTGGCACCATTGCACCTCCTGGGCTTTATCCTGTACCTTTGCCACCGCCAACATATAAGGCGACAAATCCAGGCCCGTCATCTGTACCGCCGGATTTTTTTCCTGGAGCCGTTTTAAAAGTGCAAAGGTCGAAATACCCACAGAGCAACCGAGATCAAGCGCTCGGTTTACCTCTTGGGGCAGATGTTGTTCTAGAACATCTAAAAAACTATTGCGGAGTCTGGCCTGGGCGACCTCGGGGGTGAGGGGTTCATTTTTCCAGACCCTAAGGGCCATAGCCGCCGTGGCCGGTGCTGCTTCAAAAGCCGCTTGCCAACATAAATTTCCTTCACTATAGGCGTGGAAAGGCACTTGGTAATAGTCAGGATACCCTAAGTCAGGTTTAGTCAGTTCCTGAAAATACTGCTGGGCCTCGGATTTCTCCAAATCTTTAACAATCTGTCGCCAGGGCACACCATTTTTTTCGGCGGTTTTAATCAAGACGCGCCGGGCTTGCTGTTTCATCAGGGCATAGAGGGGCTTCGTCTGGATCAGACGGTTCACGAGGCGGGATAACCAGTCTTCCCCAGCCCAATCGGGTTTTTCTTTGGCGATCGCAATGTGGGTCATGGCTCAGTGTAAAAAGATTGGGGCGTTATGAAAGGAAAATTAAGAAATATCGGTCTATTTTACCGCCATTCCGAAAACCCACCCCATGACAAAAAAACCGGGGTATAACCTCGGCTTTTTGATGCTTGTCTTGCGTGTTTGCAAAAAACAAAAATAAACGAACGGAAAGACGATCAGAATAGTTGATCAGCCGCCCATGAGGGCCTGGGCAAGACCAAGGAAGAGGGGAATCCCCAAACCAATGGCGATGGGAGTCCCGATCGCCGTAGAGGCACCGATATAGGCAGAGGGGTTGGCTGAGGGAATACCAGCACGCAAAGTGGGCGGCCCCGAAATGTCAGAACTAGAGGCAGCAATTACGGCCAGAACCACAACACCACCCATGCTGAATCCGGTGGCATAGTGGGCAATCATACCCAGACCAAAGGCGATAAATCCATGGACTAAGGGGGCGACCATGCTATAGACGACGTACCATTGGGCCACTTTGCGTAGTTCACCAATCCTTGACCAGGCTTCCATCCCCATCACTAACATCAGGATCGAAAGCAAACCCCGAAAAAGGGGATCATAGAAACTTTCATAGACACTCTCCGGCTGAGCAAACAGGCCCAGGGCAACACCGAGCAGCATGGCGGAGAGGGCTGGTCCTTGGAGGCTTTCTTGAATGATCGGCCATATCCTCACGCGATTATTCGCTGACCCCCGTTGCATACTGCGGTACTCTTGGCGGCTGCTGGGGTAATCTTGCGCATCAGAATAATCACCAGCGGCAACGGGCTGCTTGCTGAAGGACTCTTGGACAGCAAGGTTATCTAATGAAGCCCGTTTCTTTCTATTGAGATAGATGTTGGCTACCACAATCGCAGTGACGAGGGCAGGAATGTCCATGAAAGGATAAAGTGCGCCGGCCCATGCTTCGTATTGAATATTTTGTTCTTCTAGGAGAGTCAGGGCGGCAGCCATGGTGGAACCACTCACGGCCCCAAATAATCCTCCGGTGGCGATCGCATCTACCGTTTTGACCTTTGGTAGTTTCGCCAAAGTGTAGCGCGCGATGAATACGATGAGAATCCCTAGGGCAACGGAAAACAGTGCCGGTAGAATCATCTCCGTCAGATTAGAATTACGGATTGCGATGCCACCCGTCAGACCAATTTTGGTGAGCAGCATGAAGACGATGATTTTACAAATCGATTCTGGAATTTGTAGTTGACTACCGCAAGCAGCGATCACCATCCCACCGATCAAAAAGCTGAGGGTTGGAGACTGTAACTGCTTAACGAAGTCCATAAAGAAGAGGGACAAGAAATCCACAAATACCTCCTTTTCCCTCCCTACGCAGGAAGGGACAATTGTGATGGTGTGAGCTTGAAAGATTAAAAAAAGTCCTGGTGAAGTGCCCCCCTTGCCCTAGGTCGAGCTTGGTAGGCGATCGTCACTTGCACCATTTACTATAGACAAAAAGCTATCGATAGTTTGTTTTTTTATCTGCTTAAGACTATTTAAAGATACATGGATTTCTGCGTCTTGCCATCGGCAGGGGTAATGTAATATCCAATTCACGTGATAAGTTTTTCTTTTGTATGGCGATCGCCAGTTGCAGCCAGTCACAAAAAAGCCACCTAAAATCGAGCGGCGAAGCTTCTGGAATTCCTGATAGAGCAGGATCACGGCATTTTATCGAAAGAGCCTGACGTCAGAAGAGTTAATCTACTTGTAATGTAGGGGGCTCAACTATTGGCGTCGCCTCTGGGGGCGGACTATGGCGGGCGAGATTAATCCAAATGACAGCTAGCAGTAAACCGATACTGCAGCCGATTAAAAACATCCACCCATGGGAGGGTTCTAAGACCCAGAGTAATTGACGATTGCTGCCATATATTTGCACAATCCACCCTTGGTTTACATTCAGCTTGGGCGGTGATGGTTTTGATTCAAACTTATTCATTGCCGTTGCTCCATCGTGTTTTGGTATATCCCCCGACAAGGGCTTTACTTGTTTTGAACGAGATAGCGACTGAAGATCTGCAAGAAACAGAGAAGTGCCCCTAAAACTGCACTGGTGCCTTCAAGCTATTTTTTTAAATCATTGATTTTTGTCTATGGTTTTTCCTAGGACCATATTCTTTAGACTATAAAAAATCCAATCAACAAGCGATATTTTGCGAAGAAAATGGCTTTAAACTTGCGGTATCTATTTATAAACAAAACTTATGTAATCCCAAGCAGTCTTGCGATGTTGAACTTTTTCAGTCAGGCGATCGCCAAACCGCTAAGCAGATAAGCCTTTTTTATGAAATGCTTCCACTAATCTGAAGCGATCTCTGCCAACAAAAGTCTTTTTTGCCATAGACTCATGATGATGGTTTAAGGCAAAGTCATAGATTTTTATCTTGAGTTTTGCGGGCCAGTTTTGTTACAACAACCTAATTTTTTTAGTGAATTTCTAGACCCTGTATCAGGAGGTAAACCCATGACCCAGCAAGCCAGCAAGCTCGTTATTGTCACAGAAAAACTACTGCTCAAAAAAATTATCAAAATCATTGATGCCGCTGGTGCAAGTGGTTACACGGTGGTTGCGGCCGGCGGGAGAGGTAGTCGTAACGTCCGTTCGTCGGGGCAGCCGAATGTTTCTGAAGATTACTCAAATATCAAAATTGAGGTACTCACCGCTAATCGAGAGCTGGCCCAACAGATTTCTGATCAGATCAGTGTTCAATTTTTTAATGATTATTCAGGCATCATTTATCTCTGTAATGCGGAGGTACTGAGCGCCCATAAATTTTAGACTGGGCTGTCTTGATGGGTTTTAAGGCCCACAGAAAGAGCTGGGCGATCGCTGAGTCTGATTTTCCTGAAATAATGGAAAAAGTTCCTTCTGTTCTTACCGCTTCTATGCCCCAGACCATCGTCGTCAAAATCGGTACTTCTAGCTTGACTGACCCAGAGACGGGGATGTTAGCCCTGGCCACCATCGGCACTCTCGTGGAAACGTTGACCCGCCTTAAGCAGATGGGTCATCAGGTAATTTTGGTTTCTTCCGGCGCTGTGGGGGTGGGCTGTGGGGTTTTGAAACGCTCAGAACGGCCGAAAAAAATTGCGGAAAAACAGGCGATCGCCGCCGTTGGCCAGGGCCGTTTAATCCGGCTCTATGATGATCTGTTTACCAGTCTGCAACAGGCGATCGCCCAGGTCTTACTGACCCGGCGGGATTTGGTAGACCGCAGCTCCTATCTCACCGTCCAGGAAGCCCTGAATGCAATGTTAGATTTAGGCGTCATTCCCATCATCAACGAAAACGATACCGTGGCCGTCGATGAACTCAAGTTTGGCGACAATGATACCCTTTCTGCTTTGGTCGCCAGTTTGGTCAATGCCGACTGGCTCGTGCTGCTCACCGATGTGGACCGTCTTTACTCTGCCGACCCCAGACAAAACCCCGATGCCCGCCCCATTCCCCTGGTCAGCTCCAGTGAACTATTTAACCTCCAGGTGGATGCCGGATCCAGTGGTTCCCAGTGGGGCACAGGGGGGATGCAAACGAAACTCACCGCTGCCCGCATTGCCACCAGCGCCGGGGTGCGCACGGTGATTACCCAGGGCACAACCCCCCAAAATCTCTTAAAAATCGTTAATGGCGAAGAAATCGGCACCCACTTCGAAGCCCAACCCCAAGCGGACAATGCCCGCAAACGCTGGATTGCCTATGGCCTCGTGCCCCAGGGGATTTTGACCCTCGATGATGGCGCCACCCAAGCTCTGTTGAAAAATGGCAAGTCCCTTTTGGCGGCGGGGATCACCCAGGTGGAAGGCACATTTAACCCCAATGATCCGGTGGAACTAAGGACAAAAACAGGTCAGGCGATCGCTAGGGGATTGGTCAATTATGGCCACCAAGACATCGGCAAAATTCAGGGGCAACATTCCGCCCAAATCCCGCAAATTCTTGGCTATGGTGGTGCCGATACCGTCATTCATCGGGATAACCTGGCACTGCTGATCGCCCCCGAAACAATATGAGAAAATAACCTATGGCCTCGAATTTCTCAGGCCTGCGTTGACCCTCGCTGAGCTTTTCATGAACCTAAAAACCAATCTCCTCGAAACCATTGCTGGTAAAAATCGCGGTTTGATCGCCACCGAGGTAGACCGTGCCAATATTCTCACCCTGGTTGACCGCCTCGAAGACCAGAATCCAACCCCAAAGCCGTTGGCGGCAAGCACCCTACTGGAAGGGGATTGGCGACTTATTTACACCACAAGCAGAGGTATTTTAGGGATTAATCGTTTTCCCCTGGTGCAGTTGGGCCAAGTTTACCAATGCATCCGCCCCGAAGTGCAAAAAATCTACAATATCGCCGAAATTGAGGGCATCCCCTTTCTAGAAGGGCTGATTCTCGTAGAAGCATCTTTCACGCCAGTTTCTGACCAGCGGGTCAATGTTTTCTTTAACCGCTATGTGATTGGCGCCCAACGTTTCATGAACTATCGTTTTCCGAAGGGGCTGATCGAGCAAATATTGGCTGGGAAAAAATTTTTTCCCATCGATGTGGGGATCAATAGCCAAAATAATAATGGTTGGCTAGACATTACCTACTTAGATGAAGACTTACGCATTGGTCGGGGCAATGAAGGGAGTGTGTTCGTCCTGAGCCGGGAAAAGTATTGACCCCTAAGCAGCAAAAAGACCCGGAGTCTACGCCTACCACAAGCATCCCGTATTGCTGCTACCTTCCGGTCCTGACAAGGTTTGGGCGTCGCGATCGCATAGATCCGAGTCGTATAGAAATATAACACACAACCCTCTGCCTTGAGTATTGACCGGGGAATTAGTACCTCGTTTTGCGGTGAATCCTTTGGGAAATGCTTGGGGTTGCTTTTGTTTGGGAAAAATCTTCTCGTAGGGTAGCGCCCCTAGTTCCTAACATCAAAATGAGGCTTAATCCCCCTAAAACCATGGCCACTAGACCGGTAACTGTAATCATCCAGCGGTTAGGCTGGTAGTCTCCCTGTTCAATCTGTCGAAAATGTTGGTGGTAGTTCCATAGGGCCAGGGCAATAATTATAATTCCGGCGATCGCAAAGATCATTCCTAGGGTTTCTGAAGATGCCAGATAAGACAAGGCTCCCCTCCCCTGGTTGATGAGGGTTGCTTCGAGTTGACGGATAAAAAAGCCAAAACGGGCGATCGCAAACCCAAAGCCAATTAAGGCGATCGAAGTGCGTAACCAAGCAAGAAAAGTACGTTCATTGGCTTGGTGTTCCCGTTGTCGGTCAATTTTGGGTAGTTTAGACATGACAATCCCCGCTATTTCTCCGTATTGTGGAAGGTCAGAGAAAATCTCGCAACAAGCACCTTAACTCCAAACGGGTCTCTTTTTGTCACAATCTTGACAACTAAACTTTTTGTAGATATGATTGTCTACGGTTTTTGGCTCGGTAGCTCAGTTGGTTAGAGCAGGGGACTCATAAGCCCAAGGTCGGCAGTTCAAATCTGCCTCGAGCCATATATACAGCGTAGCTCAAAATAAAGACACCCTATCACTAGGGTCAAAGTATTTTTGTTCTGCTCCCCATGGTGGGCTGAAAGGCTTATTCTTCCGTGTGGCTTGGCCAAATATGGGCCAGAAAAGCCATGAATATTGTTGAAATTAACCGGGATTTGGACGCCCTAAACATTGGTGTGTCTGTAGAAATTCGGGGGAAGCGGGTTTACCTGCGGGCAACCTTGCCGCCCAAGCCAGGAACAGGGAAAACCGGTCCATCACGCCAGCGGATCGCCCTTGGGGTTTTCGCCAATGAGCAGGGATTGCAACGGGCCAAAGCTGAAGCGATTAAGCTCGGTGGACTGATTGCCTGCGGGGAATTTGATTGGGCCTTGTATGGGAAAAATGACATACAAACCTGCGGGGAATGGGTCGCAGTTTTTGAACAGGATTATTTTTCTAAGCGGGGTCGATCGCCTAAAACTCGCACTACCTATCGCAGCAGTTACCAACAGATTTTTAATAAGTTGCGCCCTGGTCGCAAGTTAACCAAGGGGGCAATCATTGAGGTGGTCACGGCGATCGCCCCAGATAGTCGCCAACGGATGCGGGCCTGCATCGCCTTAGGGAAGCTGGCAGAATTTGCGGGGATTGCGGTAGACCTACGCCCCTATCGTGGCAGTTATTCGCACCAATTTTTAACGCCGCGCACGTTGCCGGCGGATGAGGCGATCGCCCAAACAATCAAGGCTATTCCTAACCCATCATGGCGCTGGGCCTATGGCATTATGGCCGCCTATGGACTGCGCCCCCATGAGATATTTTTTGCAGATTTAAGTGATCCGCCATTGCTTTATCTCAGAGAAGGGAAAACCGGGCCGCGCCATGTGTCGCCGCTTTATCCTGAGTGGGTCGGGCTGTGGGGACTACTAGAAGAATCAACGCCACCCTGGTCAGGGAAGAAAGATTATTCAGCCCTTGGGAGTCGAGTTACGCGCCAATTTTACCGGTACGATTTGCCATTTACGCCCTATGTTTTACGCCATTGCTACGCCCGCCGCTCGAAGCAATTCGGGATTAAGCCGATCGATGCGGCGAAGCTGATGGGCCATAGCCTCGATGTACACTTTCGCACTTATCATCATTGGTATGAGAAGGATGAAGTTTTGGCGATCGCCCAACAGATAGCCAACAATCCGAATCGCCCCATGGCTCCACTGGAAGAAGATTTATGATTGATACTTTGCTAAAAACCCTGAAGCTGTTTGGGGTGTTTTTTCTGGGTTCTGTAGGGTTTGGCTTTATTGCCAATGGTGTTACTGCAAGTCCGCCCAGATATAGCGACGACTGGATCGCTGTTTTATTATTTTTGATGATTGCCTTTGCTTTTGAAGTCTGGATTTATAAAAAGTTTTACAGGGAATGGCGGGTCGTTTTCTTGTACTACATGATCACCCACTTTTCCGCTTTCTTTGCCGGGATACCTTGGTTTTTCCTGGTAGTAGCTGATTATTCCGATCAGGCATGGGTTGCCTTTGCGTTGGTTTGGTTCCCCATTGCGTACTTTTCAATGTTCCAATTGGGATATTTTCAACGTCTGGAGCAGAAAGTTAAGGAACAACAGGCCCAGATAGATGGGTTTACAGATCAAAAAATCCAGATTCAGAAGCAAATGGAGATGATTAAGACTCGATTAGACAACCAGCGACGTTATGGGAAATAAAAAAGGCGGCCCAAATGGATCGCCCTTAATCATCTTCCCCAACAAAACCTCATGACCTACTGGGAAACATCGTCCGGTAGGTCTTTTAATCTTAGACCGACTGTATCAAGAAGATTATCCAATGCTTTGACTTGAGATACAGACAAACTAGGGCGCGCTTTCCCACGCTCCCATTCTGATACTGTTTGCCGACGCTCAAGGCCTAAAGCTTGGGCAAATTCAGCCTGATTCATGCCTAACAACTTGCGTAAAGTCTTCAACGTTAATTTATTGCATTCCTTGACGCTCATCATTATACTAAAAATGCACGCTCAAACGTGCAACCTAATCACGCTTAAAAAATGGTAGGAAATGGATGGCCGTCCATTCCTACCCATTGGAATATATACATTCCACTCCATTTTAGGAGGCCCAAGGTCAAGCAGTGAGCGGGTTTTATCCACCCTAGAAAGTTTAGTTGCACCATATTTAGAGCCAAGCCAAAACCAACTGCTACTGAGTCTCTACCTGTGGCGTAATACAAACGCTCAAAAAATGAATAAATTCTCTCTACGCTCCGAAGCGTTACAAATCCTGCTTACTTTGTTGAGTCGGGAATCTGGGGGCAACATCGATCAAAAAATTGATCTGGCCATCCACATCTCCCAAAGATTTCACAAAAAGGCGATCGCATCCGAAGGCGATCGGGTTACCTTTCCCGATGCCCCACCTAGAGAAATGTTTGGTGAGTTTGTCCCCAGTGGCTACGCCATCTATTTCCTTGCTAGTGATGGGGCGCGTTTTTTGGTGGCGGAATTTAAAAGCATTCCCGAAGCCGTTTCGGTTTGTCTATCCCTAAATTCCTATCTGAAACGCGAGGGGAAGTGATGTTTCTTTGTCCGAAGTGTGGGGGGGAAACATCTGTTAATTCAAGTCGTAGAACTCTCAAGAATAACGAAAAACGGCGGCGGCAATGTTCTGCTTGTGGGTTCAAATTCTACACTTACGAAATCCTTAAGACCGAAATCGAACAAAGGGATTTTTTAGAAAAGACCTTAGAGAACTTGTTATATGAGGTGAATCTTTTTCGAGAAAGAATCACTTCAATCATAACAACTCCATCTCTGCCTAAAGATTGCCAAGACTGCACAGAAAACAATTCGGGGATTGACCTATGAAAAGACGGGATGAAATCGGATTTATGATTGGATTTTTCTTTCTGATGCAGGAACTAGAAAACCTTCTGGGATACATCAAAGAAATGGAAGGCTCCTTAATGATTTCTGATGGAGAGAGAGAAACCACATCAGATTCAAAGGAATTTGCTCTCGCGATTTCAGCATCTTTATTTCAGAAAGCGAGGCAGCTTCCTAGCAGCACCAAGACGGAGATATTAAATGCAATGGCAGATTTAGCCAGAGTCACACCAGATTAAAAAAAGAAGCGATCGCCTGTTTCCCTAGAGGTGATCGCCTTATTTTCTTTTCGGATTAAGTTCAATGTTTTAGACAAGGATTATGTTCGATATTTTAGATCATCTTGATAGATTAAACCACCTAGGACGGGGTCGCTACAATTGCCCTGTTTGCAATTCTAAGAACTTTACGATCAGCAAAAAAACAGGCGCTTATAAGTGCTGGTCGAATGAGTGTGATTCAGCTTTGATTCGTGAGGCGATCGCCCCGACTGATGCCCCAGCCCCCAAGAAAAAGCTACCGCCAAAACAAAAAGCAAAACCTGTTTTTATAAAAGATGCTCCCACCTGGAGAGAATTACCAGGCGATCGCACCTATCTAAAGAGAGGTGATACCGGGAAAGCCTATCTCTGGACTTACGATTATGGCGATGGGCATACGGTGCGCCGGATTGATTATTTTGACCGGGACGCCAGGGGCGAAAAAATTGGCGATCCATATAAAAAAGAGATCCGCCCTTTCGACGGGGACAACATGGGGAAAGGCGATCGCCCTTGGGATGCTTACCGGATCGATGAGGCGATCGCCGCCTGCAATGGTGGCCGCTGGATCTTCGCCGTTGAGGGGGAAAAATGCGTAGAGGCCATGCGATGGATTGGAGTTCCCTCGATTACTTGGCAAGGCGGCTCATGGACGGATCAAGACTTATCACGCACCATTATTCAGCTAAAGGCCAACGACTGCGGCGGGCTGATTTTTATCCCCGATAACGACGCGCCGGGGGCAAAAAAAGCAGAGAAAGTGATCGAAGCTTGCGCGGCCCATAGCTTCCCCTGTTTGGTGCTAGATATGCTCGATCTGTGGCGGGATTGCCCAGAAAAAGGCGATGTAGCCGACTGGATTAAGGAAATCAAAAGCCAGGGCGAGACCCAAGGCGACGAGGATTTTTTTTTCGATGAGGCTTTAGAGATGGCGATCGCTGCTGCAATGCACAGACAAGATCCTCCCCCATTGCCAAAACCCCCCCCAGAACCAGATCGCCCCATTGAAGCTGAAACCACGACCCCGCTAACGACACCAAAGCCAGAAACCCGCCGGATCTACGGTGGGACAAAGAACTTAAATTACGCTGAACTTTTCGAGTTTATCCAAAGTGAGATGGCCCACCGCCTGAGCTTTGACACAATGCGAAAAGAGATGTTGCTCGATGGGAAGCTGTTCCGGGTAGCCGATGAGCTGCGAGCCTGGTTCTTTGATGAGTATGGAGAAACCGCCAGCGAGAACGATATATATAAGGCGATGGTTTACTTCGCTAAAAAAAACAGCTTCGATCCGGTAGTCGAAGACTTGCGCCGTTGCCACCGAGAAGCCCAGCGCGTACCGATTCACAATTTGGCCGCACGATATTTTGGCCAAGACCCCGAAAAATATGCCGATGAAGCCGACAAGCGAAAAGCCTGGATGTATAACCGCTGCATCGAGATGTGGCTTATTTCAGCAGTAGCGCGGCAACTGGAGACAGAAGGGAAGGAAGCCGACAGCACCTATTTAGGATGCCAAGCCGATTACACCCTGGTATTACAGGGGGGCCAAGGCCGGGGAAAATCAACATGGTTCAAGACCCTAAGCCAGATTTACTTTAACGACTCAATCAGCGAGATCCAGTCAACAAATTCTCTGATGGCGCTTCATGGGAACTGGATCATCGAGCTTGCTGAAATAGATGGCATCACCAGCAAAAAAGATGCAGCCAGCCTCAAACATTATCTGACCGTCAGACAGGATGAATTTCGCGCCCCCTACGAACGAAAAACCCAGAAGCACAACCGCCGATCCGTATTTTGTGGAACCGTTAACCCATCCAGATTTTTGATGGATGACGAAAACCGGCGATTCTGGACAGTGCCTATCACCGGGGATATTGATAATGCGTTGCTCACCCAGGAGCGGGACGGGATTTGGGCCGCCGCTATGGATGCTTACTTTGCGGGGGCACGGTGGTATCCAGACGAAACTGAAAAAGCAATTCTCAAGGCGATCGCCATGGACTTCACCGAACAAGACCCATGGCTCGAAGACGTGGAGGCATGGTTATCTTGGCACAGCTACGCCAACACCAAAGAAATCCTAGAGGAAGTTTTCAAGCTCGAACCCAAGGAACAGGGCCAGCGGGAGCTAAGGCGGCTTAATAAAATCTTGAACCAGCTTGGTTACACCGAAGAGCGCCGGATCCGAAAAGAAGGGCGGCAAATCCGCGTCAAGGTCAACCCAGAGAAAAACAATGCCCCCTGGGATAATACAACCCCTATAAATAACGGTAATTACGTCACTTATGGCACAAGCATTGATTTACAAGGCGTTGAGGTGTGCCGTAATTTGCACCGTAATTTTTCAGTTACGTCACAGCCTCCCGAAAATGTGCCGCAAGTGGATCCACAATCGCCAGGTGTGACGCAATTAGATCGCAATTACGTCACAGCCGAAACCCCAGCCCCACAAGCATCACAGCCTGTTTGTGACGTAATGCCGCAATTTTTAGCGGATCCTGTAAACGATTCTGGACGCAATGGCTTTTTTTACAAAGTAGGGGATCTACTTTGGTGGCCTACTCAGCATCGCGCCGTGGTGATTAAAGCCCTCCCTGGCCCGGGGGTTTACTACGCCAGCCGCTCCTATCTCTGCGAAGATGAGGACGGGGCCGACCACTGGATCAAGCAATCTGAGTTAGGGCTCATTGAATAGGGTTTATCTCTTTCGTAGCCAAAATTCCCCGGCAACGGGGACGCCCATTAAAACACAAGACGCATACAACAAAGGATTTAGGCGATCCTCTGGAATATCTGGGGAAAATAAGATCGCCCTGCCCCAGAAAGCAAACCCAATAATCCCGGTTACCAGGGGGAGAAAAACCAAAAAATAATAGGCGATATCCGCCGCCTGGAGTCCGTCGCGGCGCATCGCCTCAGTGAATAGCTTGGCTTTGTCAGACTCAGGCATGGTCAATAATTCCAGCGCGTGCCCTTTGCCCCGGCGCTGTTAAAACCCTTGCCGCCGCGCAAGTCCACATGAACAAAGCCTTTTTTCGCCCCATAGCCAAGCCGCCCATACCACCGGGCATCAAGCCATGTTTGGAACTGCATCAAATCCCGTCCGATCGGGTAAATATCTGCCGCCAGCCCTTCAATGTGGGGACTGTTGGCGACGCCGCCGATTGCCTTATTGATGGCGGTGGGCCTGTGCCAGGAAGTCACACCAATGGGGGCCCCCCATTCCGCTCGCACCTTATCCAGTTCCCACGCGAGGCGAATGATGTTTAATTGCACTTGGGGACTGGTGGGAATGCGGCGATCGTCATTCTGGATCACTTCCCCCACGGTGAAATATCTGCTTACTTTGGCGTTCCGGTCTTTCCAGTTAATCATGGTTGCCTTCCAAGTTGTTTAAATGAATGTGCATCGAACCCGCCACATAGTTGAGCTGCCGTTCTATCCGGTCTAGTCGTGCGTCTGTCAGCTGATCTATACGGTCTAATTTTTTCCAGATAGCCTTTAATTGCCGCTCTGTTTCCCCTTGGTCGGTCTGGATCTCTTCTGATAAATGGCTCAATCGGTGAAAATTCCCGTACAGAGACATTGCAGCTTTCCCTGCCCCCCAGACCATGGCAATCAAAACGCAAATATTTACAAGGATTTCGGTGATATCGTTCATTCTGCGGGCTGTGGCTCAGGTTCCTCTGTCGCCGTTTTTGGGACGGGGTAAATTACGTTAGAGTCTGTCTTTTCCCAAATCTCCACAATCCAGCCTTGCATCCCTAAATCGCTATATCGCCACCTGGGGGCAAGCTTGATTTGTATCTGTCTTTGGGGGAGTGGATCGCGGATCATGTCAGCAGGGTATGGGAGCTGAAAGGTTTCTGGCTCATCTTTTGCCCAAAGTTTCACCCAATGGCTATCAAAAAGATATTCTGACCCTGTAAAGAACACATTGCGAACATAGAGGGGCGGATACCAGCCATCAGATTTAATTCCCATGAACTTGATCCGAAAAGTGGAATTAGGGGTCGTGGCAAAAAGTGGGAAAAATTGCCAATCAAAGCTAGGGATGATCACCCCTATGCTTGCCCATTGGCCGAACTGGTCAAAGATTGCCACGGTTCCCCCTACTCCTCTTCAAAAAGGCGATCGCCCTGTTCGTACATGGCGGCAATAAACTCGCCTTGGTTTGCCGCCACCCAGACGCCCGATTCTAAATCCTGAATCAATCCGGTTTCCCCGTGGGGGTCATGGGTGCGCCAGTTGGGGGGCGGTGGCAAGTTGTCCATCGTCCATTCCCATTCCGGATCCCCAGGAGTCAGAATCAAGCTCATAGTTACGCTCCGATTGTGCGGTTTAACAGGGCATCAGAGCTGATCTCTTGGGGGCGAACCAGTTTCCAGCCCGCAGAAACCGCGCCATTGTCGAGGGTTGCTCCATCGACTCGGCTGTTATCGACAAAGGATCGATAGCTCCCTTGTCCGGTGATATCACGCACCGCTTGGGCAGGTTTTGGGAAATCAGCCCCAAAAACAAGATCTGTCTGATCTGTTGCCGTCTCCACTCCAAGCGCCTGTAAATCAACTTCCCCGCCCAGGTTCCGGGGGCGTCGCCATGCGTACTTCACCCCGTTGATGTTTACGTACAACACGCGGCTTAGGTCAGTCTGATTAAATGTGCCAATTTTGGCACGGGTGATTGACCAGCCATCTGCTTTTAGGGTTCGCACTTTATCGCTGGAGCAATAGGAACCCTCGAAGCCATCGATCAAACGCTTAGAAGCGCGGGCGGGCTTTGGGCGTCGGGGGGTCAAAACAGCCCCCTGGACGTTGAACTGCGCAGTAATATCCGTTTGCCCAAATTCCGTCTTTAGGGAGTCCTTGAGCTTTGAGTTAAAAACGTACTTAAGAGGGCTGCCCCCTAGATTCAGGGTGACATATCGCCACACACCGGAGCCAAATTCACGAGCCATAAAAAAACCTTGAATAAATTACAAAAACAACCGCAAGAGGTTAGTACAAAAACAGCCGCGAGAGGTTAGCCCGCGACCACGTTAACGTCAAAAGTTTGAGCGGTTTGATTCAAGGCAACCTGGACCGTCCAAGACGTGGTGAACTGCAAGAGCCCGATTTTCGGTAAATCCCCCGCAACAATCCCAGTGGTGGGGTTAGTTTCTGCTGTGGCCGCTGCCGGGAGAGTGAAAACGGTGGGGTTAGCCTGAGAAACAGCCGTTACCGCCGAAGCTACGGAAGCAGTCCGAACAGTCAACAAAGAAGGGAACGCCCGGATCAGTGCTGCCACAAAATCCCGGTTATCTACCCCTGCGATCGCCGCCGGATCATCACCGCCATATTCGGCAACATCAGCATAAGGAATCACAACGCCCTCGCCACTGATTGCGCCTTCCGCCGCTACTTCCGTTGCAGTCGGAAAAACATCATCGATCGCAAAACCGCCAATGCCAGCATTTGCCCCAGCCATGGGGAGAGGAATTTGGCCCATGGATTGGGTTTCCAAATCCGCTAGATATTGGCAAGCAAAGGAATAAGTAAGGTTATCAAGGCTATCGGAGGCAGACGCCTTGGCACGGGTCGAAACCATGCCCACAATTTGCGCGGCATTGGCAGATAGATAGGAATGAATTGCGTTGGCGATCGCCAGGGCTGCTTTGCCTGTTTTTGTGGCGGTGCTTTCTGCACTGCCAAATTCACCTGCTACCACACCAGGGAGATCGGCGATCGGCAAGAACAGGCCAGCAGGGACGCCATTCCCGGCCCCTGCAACGACTGCTTGATCAAAAAAAGCTAAAACCATAAGAGAACCTATAGAAAGAAAAATCTAACACCCACATTTATAGCCCTAATTCTTCAGCAAAATTAACCTCAAAAAGTACCTGTACTTATAGTGGCTTAGCCAATGTTTGTACAGGTACTTTTATGTTAGATTTTAAGGAAAAATGAAAGGCCATGGAAATTCAGCTATACCCAAAATTGGCAACTAATTCTAGGAAAGCTTTTCTCAAGGTAAAAAGACGATATGGCCGCCCATATCACTACAAACCAAGGGGCGATTTATTAGAGCGTTTGAGCAAAGAAACGGGAAAAACAATAGATGAGGTTCATGAACAATTGTTAAGAGAAAGGGCGATTTTATTGAAGCTTAAGGGGATAGAGAACTGATGGCTACTTGTGATTGTGAGGGCAGCGATCGCGCGTATCTGATCGTCAATCCCAGCAGCCTAGACCGTCGCGAAATCTTGAGCCTTAATCCTCCTATCTGCCACGACACAAAAACAAAAGCTCTCTTAATAAATGGTCAGCTTCAAACCTTCTCAAAAGAAATTTTAAGCACTTCCCTTTCCGGCGGCAGCTCAGGTGGTGGCGTTCGCGTCGATTGGGGTGGCGGTGATGTTGATATTTTGCCAGGGGAAACTTGGGGACGACAAACAAACACCAGCAATCAAACCATAGCCACTGGAGGGCTCAGTTATAACCTTAAATTACAGCTTTCTAGTTGTCAGTCTGGAAGCAATGTTGTAGACCTAAGTGTCGTTAATCAGGCCGCTCTTGATAGTTCTGGATTTGTTAACAGTACAGGGACTATGACGATTAACCCAGGATACAAAGTTTCAGGGGGCGGATCTAATCCTTTCTCTTTAACTGGGCCAGGGACGATCACCTGTCAGAGATTTCATAAACATAACTGTGAATGGGGAAGAATTTCCTTAAACGGAGGAGCTTTCAGAAATGCAGGTAGTGCAACTGTTTCTGGAAGTGTAACAACTAAAACAATAACTACAAATACAGGAGCAAGCTCTTCAAGAAACACAAATATAGACCCAGATGTTTCCTTATTACCCGACCCTTGTGTTTTAACGATCGCCTTCACAGACAATACAACAAAAGAAATTGAATACGGTGAAACTTGCCCTGATGTATCCCCCATCCAGTGCTTAGAAGTGACAGATCAAGGGGGCGTTTTGGCTGACATTTGCCCTTACAAAGGGGAGCCGATCGCCTTTTCTTGCGATGAGCGCAAATGCCCGCCGGAGACTTGCTGTGAGCTTGACTGCGAGGGCGGGCGAGTATGCTGTTATGGCCCAGATAGTGGGGCTGCGATTGATTCTTTTATCAGGAGAACTTAAATGAGTGAAAAATTGACTTTAAAAGATTTTGGTGGGAGTTTATCGGGCGGAACAATAACATTTTCTATTTATGAAATGAATGAATTGCTCAAGGCAAATGGCTTGCCAATTTGGAATAATCCAAAAGACCGGATAGAACCATTTTTATGGATGTTGCTTAGGCTATTTTATTCGACACAAATTGATTTCACTCAGGTTCAAAATATTCTCTTCTCTGAGGAGCAGTTGGCAAAACAATCAAATACGCTCAGGGTTAGTCGTAGTTCTGCCAGTGGGACGCCCGGAACGGCGATCGCCGCCCGTGAACTTTATACCCTGCAATTTAATTTTGTGGGCGCTGAACCGTTAACCGATCCGGATCTTCTTTAACTATGAGCTGTCCCAATCTTGCGACTAAATCTGATCTCGATGCCTTAGAAAATCGCATTCTTGATGCTCTGGGGGGATTAGCAAAAAAATCCGATGTTGATGCCCTGGGCTCGAAAATCGATAATTTGATGTCCACCATTGAGGATCGTTTTGGTGCTCTTAATGGTCGCCTTGGGGGAATCGAATCAACCTTAAGCGACCATGGGGCGGCCTTGCGGCGGATTGAGGATTTGCTGGAAGGGACAAATGGACGGATTAGTAATATTTGGGATGCAATTTCTAACATCGTAGAGTCCCTGGTAAGCCTAATCCGCGATCCGATTGTGGCGGCGATCAATGCCCAGAGAGCCCTTATTGAGGGGATTTTTGATTCGATCAAGTCGGCTATTGATGGGGCTGTAGATACGTTGGTAGAAATTATCAGCACAGCTAGGAGCATTATTGTCGAAACAATCAGGGGACTATTTGACTCGATTGAAGCGTTTATCGAGGGGGCGTTTGCTACTGTTCGATCGCTTATTCGGGATGTTGATAGTGAGATTGGAAACCTGTTAGATGTTGCCCTAGAAACGCGGTCAGGAGTTAACACCGCCAATTCTCGGATTCGGGATGTTGATTCGGCAGTGAATGCCCTTCAACAGGATCTAGATGATATTCAAGGGGCAATAAGCGCAGTAAATAGCCGGGTGGTTGAAGTGCGGAATGGGGTCGCGGTAGTGGATGATCGCCTATTCAGCGTCCAGGGCGTTGTTGATTCGATCAATGGCCGCACGTCTGAGATGCAAGGCACTTTAGGGACGGTAAATGAGCGAGTGCAACGGATTCTTGACTATCAAGATGGGATTTTAGGGCGGCTCGGGAGCATCCAAGGGGCTTTGGATTCCCTGCGATCGACGCTTTCTGAGATTGAGAATGCTGTTAATGCCCTTGAGTCGGATATAAACAGTATCCCTGGGGAAGTTTGGGATTATTCCTTATCTTGTGGTAACAACAGCCACACCGTTAAAAGCGCTCTTGCTGCGGTCGCCTGCCCTGCTCTCCCAAAGGGGGACGATGGGGAAGATTTTGGGGATGGAGATTCTGGAGGCGCAGGGGCTGGCCAAAACTGGGAGGAATTAACCGACAGGGATTTATTAGAACGCATTGCCAAGGTAACAGGGGTTCCTGATTATCCTTTAACCCTTCCTGTGAGCCTTTTGGTGGGAGAGGCCGGGGAAAAAACGATAGAATCCACCCCTCAATTTATCGACTGGGCGATGATTCAGCTTGACGCATTGATCGGGGACTTCCCAATAAAAGGTGAGGTGATCACCGGATACAAAAAAAATTCGGATGGGTCGGCAGGAGATGCAATTGTTGAAGAGAAGGAAGTTTTTAGCATTTCGGAAGTATTGGCCGATCTTTATTTTGAGAGTAAAGATCTTAGCCGAGTAGTTGGGGTGGCAGACTTCCCAGGGAGTGTTCCTAAATACTTGCTGAGTGACGATAAATATAAGGGGAAAACTACTCTTGAAAGCATCCCCGGTTTCCTTCTCTGGCTGACCAATCAGATGGACGCATTGGCCGGAGAATTTCCGATCGAAGTGGATGTTAAATCGAGTGAACCGAACCCCAACGCTCCAGGGCAATATCAAGAAGTCGAGAAAAAAGTAAAGCTGCGCAATATCAGCGAAACTATGGCCGAACTGTACACCCAAGGCTTTTATCTAACCACTATGCAACATGCCCAAACAAACGCCTTGGTGAGGACTGGAACCGAACTGATGTCCCTTAAGGTCGCTGTGCTGGTGGCTCAAGATTTAATCATGGCGGCCAATGAATTTCTGGGCTTTAGGCTGAAGAAAAAGCAGAGGAAAACTAATTTTTCTTTTACGCCAAAAACCAGCAAAAAAGAAAAATATACTCTGGTCGATTTCCTCACCAATTACGAAGGGAAATATCAGGGGTGGGAATTTGATGATAGAGAGATTTTGATCGAATATCTGCCCCAGTTGCTTTATGGGGTGTCCCTGATTAAGGCAGCGACATTGAGAGGAAAAGAAGATATTGACACGTTGCAAGATCAAGTAGAAGAAGTGCTAAAGGATACGCGAACGGACTGGGAGAAGTTTAAGGATTTAGTAAATAATCCTGACTCAGAATTTAATCAAAATGAAGATCTTAAATTCCGAGTCAGAGATCGCAATGTTGAGGGGGAAGATTAATGGCTTTTACTCTTGATATAGGCGAACTGGTCAGCCGCCAGGTACGCGAAGAAGTAGCCCCAGAGGGGCGGGTAATTGAAGATATCCTGGATTTTTTTGAGCAAGAATCGGGGGGCGGCTTCTTCTCTGGGCTTGGACGGTTAGTCGGAAAAATCGCTGGGGCTGCCTGGTGGGTGATCGCCCCGGTAATTCGCATTTCTGCATCAATCGCTTTCCAATGGTTGGTAGGGGCTTTTTATGCCTTTAAAAATTTTAACTGGGTAGCCACGGATGAAGAGTTAAGGAACCAGTTGAGGTCCCGAAATTTGGCTTTAGCTGACGCATGGGGAGGGGCTGCGGGGCAACTATTTGGAACGATTGCGGTAGGGGCTTTAGGCGCATTGGGGGCATTATATATCCCGACTATTGGAGGGAAAGGTCTTGCTCTTTCTACAGTTGTCAAGCTCGCCCAGGAGCGTGGGGATGAGGTCTTCGATGAAATGCGGGATGCTTTGAATATTTCGGCCCGTGTTTTTGGGCAAGGAGTCGCAGTCGAACTATACATTCGCCTCCGGAGGATTGTTAAGCAATTGATTCCTGGTTTAAAAGGTTTTGGGGAAGAAGAGGGGACGCGCTGGACAATTGGAGAAGCATTCGAGGAAGTTGTAGAGAGAATCCCAAATGATTTAATTAGGGAGGGCCTAGAATCATTTCTCGAAAATTTCGAAGAAGCTTTTATCGCTGGGGGATTTGTGATTGCGGGCCATTGGGACAACCTCATGGCCCAGACCAACGAAACGACCCTAGAAGTGCTTGGGGAAAGTCAGACCGGGGGCGTGTTCCTAAGAGAAACAGAAGACGAAACCGGAGTCCCTTTGTTTAGGTTCGGACAAATTCCCTCAAACCTCGCAATATCTGGGCTACAGCACCAAATGAATACATATCGAAGCCTCGCCGGACAACGGATCGGAGAATTTGGCGGCGACCCAGACCTGGGGAACGAAGTGTCTAAGCCCTATCTCCGAACTGGGAAAGTCATTCTTAGGGGCGACAAAGCAAAGCCCCCCTTTGTGACTCCTTTGGGGCAAATTAGCAGCCGCCATACTATTACCCTAAAATCCCTGAAACCTAATTTAAGATGGCGTGATTTTAAGCGGGTATTTCGGTTCTTTGAGTGGGGGCCATGGAAGATTGAGGCTACCCTAGAAAGCCGCGTAACTTTCGTTATTTTTGCCCCCAGTCGGGAATATGGCATAACCAAAATGCGGGAAATTATCGAAGAACTGATCGACGAAGAAGCGATCAGGCTTACTGCCACTATCGAAGAGGTGGCCCCCAGGGTGACGCGGTTTGGGAAAACGATTTATCCCGAAGAAGCGATCATTACTCTAAAGAAAGAATCAGCGCGGGGCGAAGTGGTGGATCTGGCTGGGACACGCTACCTACAGGAACAAGTTCGGTTTGATTTGTGGAGGGATGATGAGCCAGCAGGGACGCCCGAATTTGTGACCAATTATCAGACTCTTTTAAATGCTGTCTAAATAAGCGAAAGCTTGTAACGTAGAAGTTACAAGCTTTGCATGGAAGAGGGTGGACGCCTCATAAGCCCAAGGTCGGCAGTTCAAATCTGCCTCGAGCCATATTAAAGCGTAACTCAGAAGCAGTTACCAACAGATTTTCAGTAAGTTGCGCCCTGATCGCAAGGGGGCGAATCATTGGGGTGGTCACGGCGATCGCCCCAGATAGTCGCCAACGGACATCGCATTAATCGCATTAGGGGAGCTGGCGGAGTTTGCGGTGAACCTGCATCCCTATCGGGAGTTATTCGTACCAATTTTTAACGCCGCGCACGCTGCCTGCAGATGAGGCGATCGCTTTTCCTTGCTTGATTACTTAGAAACCACCAAGATTGCTGTTTGTGCGAGAAGCAGCCAATTTCATTAAGATTTTTCCTTTACTTTTTTCATATTCTTGCTTCAGACTTTGCTTACTCACAGCCGGATTACTAGCTGGCGTCTTTTGACCAATGTCAGCCCAGCGATTTAATTGTTCCCGTTGCTTCAGAGAAATCGTCGCCTGGGTAATGTGAAAATATCGTTGGGGATGTCCTAAAGCAAACAATAAAATGCGGTAGTTTCCTTGACGCGCTAAAAGACGAGCCATTTGTTGGCCGATCGCCGTTTTTAGATCTAGATAACAAGGTAGCCAACGGGCTCCTTCCGTACTGTTATAAAGCACCGTGATCCACAGCAACATTGGGTGGGGTGCTTCAATGAAGAGAAATTGATTGTAGCGGGTATCAAAACGGCGTTTGCTTAGTTCTTGTCCATCGAGCATGGCCCATAAACTGGCGATCGCCGTGGGTTCTGCTGGAAGAATCCGGGGGAAAACAATCTTACTTTGGGGTTTGTCTGCAGGCCAGGCCTGATCAGCACAAATAGCCTCAGTAAAGGTTGTGCCCAGTTTTTCTGTGGGAGTACCCTGGCGGCTGACCGTTGCCCCCTGGAAGGTCGGCGTTGCCGTTGAACTGGTAATTCGGGTCCGGTCATTGGGACCAGCGACTGGTGTTGTTGTCTGGTAGTTTTGCTGTTGTAAATTTTGGGATGTCGTGAAAAAAGACCGTTTTGTCTCCGCTTGCTGCTGCTCATAATATTTAGCGATGGGAGCCATGGCTTGCCAAATGTTATGTACGGTCTGGGGGCGATCGCGCGGATTTTTTGCCATGCAGCACATGATGATTTCCGCTAGGGGATCAGGAATCCGTAAGCTCTTATCAAAAGGAATTGGCGGCGTGTCATGGTGGGCTCGGTACCAACCCCCAAAAGAATTGTTCTCCGGCATGATGGGCATATCCCCCGTCAGCATCTCATACATCGTGATCCCGAGGCTGTAGATGTCTGAGCGCTGATCCAGCTCTTTCCCCTCCATTTGCTCCGGAGAACAATAGGCCAAAGTTCCCATGAAAGACTGGGTCTGGGCTGCCCCAGCTTGACTTAACCGAGCAATCCCAAAATCAAGTACCTTTACCAACTCCCCCAGGGAGGCATCCTGCATAATCAGAATATTACTGGGTTTAATATCTCGGTGAATGATTGAACATTGTTCTCCCTTAAAGGTAATCCCTTGGTGAGCAGCTTCCATTCCTAAGCAAACCTGACGCACAACCCCAAAAAAGCGAGGCAGGGCCATGGTCGAGTGGGCAACGACATCACTGAGACTTTCCCCTTCGAGGTATTCCATCACATAGAACGGCACATCTTGGTCATCAACGCCATAGTCTTTGACCCGCACAATGTGAATGCTTTTTTCGCTGAGGAGGGCGCAGATGGTCGCCTCCCGCTCGAAGCGCTGGCGCATTTTGTCGTTGAGGAGGGTTTGCGATAAAAATTTAACGGCGACGGTGACTCCCCCTAAGACAGTGTCTTCACCCCGATAAACGCGCCCCATTGCTCCTTGGCCGACGAGGTCCACCAGGCGATAACGGCCAGCAAGAAGACGATTGACGTTGGGATCTGTAGTCATAGTTTGGGGTGGACGAACAAAAAACCAAAGGGAGGAAAAATCAGGCGAGTTAGAAGAAAATATTACCGCGATTAAAGTTGTCGCAGGAGAGTCCCTTCAATGGTGCTGGTCAGGTAATGGCCAGCGAGGATCCCCCCAGAATAGCGGTACTCGTTATCATTAATTTGGTAAAACGTTTCAAAGCCGCTGCGCCGTTGGCGATCGCCCAGTACCCAATAACGCTGAACGATCGATTCTGGGCCAACCCAGCCTTCCCCTTCCACGCGCCCGAGGATGCTCTGTTGCAACACATAGGTATATTGTTGTTCCCCACTGTCTAGGCGTCCTTTATATTGATAGGATATTTCTGGGCGATCGCCATCTTGAAACGCTAACTTTGTCACCATCGTAAACCAGTTATTTGGCCCCCAAGCCACAATGGTCTTACCCCGCATTGCAATGGGTGAGTGATTTCGCTCAATCCAACTGCCGTTTAATGTCCAGCGACCTGCTTCCAACAAAAAACTATGGGCCACAATGTGTCTCACTCCTTGGGACTACGGGACGAATAACCTGGTTTGACCCTGTTTTAAGCAAATCGAAAGGATTGACTGCTGCTGATGGGGATTCGTCACGAAAGCTCTTTTCCTATTGTGACACACTCCCTGACCCAGAGACGCAGGGATTCTTTGTTTCATGGTACTCGTCAATGTAAGGAATCTTGAAGTACGGAAAACGCCTATCCGTTTTTGCATAAAGTGCCATCAAAAATATTGCCAAAAACCCCAGGCGATCGCCTGGGGTTTAAGCTCAAAAATCAAAGCCAATTAAGCCTGTAAAATTTTTGGATAGTTAACGGAGTGCATCGGTATTAAGTCTCAGACCGTTATTCGTTGAATTAGGGCTAGTTGTCGTCCCTCGATTTTGAGTTAAATACTCCCCTGTACCACCATCGGAGGGATCAAGGAAAGGCTTGAGGCTAATGCCGTCGGAAAGATTGCTTTGGGCCACCGGTCTGGGGGAATCACCGCCCAGAAGACCTTGGAGTTGTCCGAGCAGGCTATTGAGAGAGGAGCCAGTACCGAGGAAAGTATTCACCCCCTGGGTTTGGAGGCCACTATCAGCATTGAGGAGATTTTCAAAGACTTGATTGCGAGTGGCGATCGCATTTTGTCCTTGGGGAACCGTGAAGACAATTTGACAGGTCGGATTCCGCTCAGTGTTGACACAAACAATGTCATAGCCATTTTCGCGGCTAGTGGTTAACTCGACTAAACCGTCATCCCGGTACATTTCTAAGCGTCGAGCAATTTCTTCGCAACGGCGATCGGCACTCCAACCGCCGCCCATGGCCCGGGGGACAGCCCAGGAATACATTTCTCCCTGGCGACTTTCGGGCTGATACATCACGGTGTATTGCCCCTGGTTGTACTGGCAGACAAAACGGCGATCGCCTGGATTGTTCACGACTGTCCCAGATGTACCACTAGCGTTAGGGTCTGTATCGACAACAATATCAGGGGGAACTTGAGCGACCACGCCACTAGCGGCCAACCCTAACAGGCCGAGGGCCATACTGCTACTTTGTATCCAAGGGTGAGACTGCAAATCTTTACTCATTTTCAATTTCTCGCGCGTCGCAATGAATTTTTGGAGAGATCTTATGGCTTTTAGCGACGCGATAGAAACGTATAAGGTTCCCCTTGTCGGGCGGAAAATAGATGTGATATATTGACTGGGCTAAAGGCATTTGCGGACGTGGCGGAATTGGTAGACGCGCTAGATTTAGGTTCTAGTGTCCTAGACGTGAGAGTTCGAGTCTCTCCGTCCGCATTAATTGAAATCATCATTGGGGATGGCGGTGATGGCGTTTTCTAACTCTGAATTTGAGCAGGCGATCGCCCAAGTGGAAACAGACCTTGTGACCCTCAAAGCCCGCTATCTAGAGATTCAAACGGCCCAGACCCGGATTGCCAATCTCAAGGCAGAACAAGCCGCCCTACAAGCAGAATCCGAAGCAACCCAAAAACAAGCCTCCCTAAAGACCGAATTGCACCTCATTGCCGACGAAATTGCAAAGCTAGAATTGCAACTTGAAAGCCATCTCCTCCGGTGGCAAGAGCCCTTCTGGCAAATCATACGCTTTACCGGAGCCGGAATCCTCTTGGGTTGGCTGCTCAAATCCCTGGTGGCATAGTTTTAACTAACAATGAGTATTGGGGGCGATCGCCATCCGATAGAGAGGACGCACCAAGACTGGCGCATAAAAATCATCCTGGCGGAGCTCCACTTTAGATTGAGCCGAGAGCAGCAGTAGCGCCCAAAAAATCCCAACTTTTTCGTGACGATGCTGCTTAGCGGTGATTTCTTGGGGAAAAAATTCATGTTCTTTTTTGTAGGCAAGCCATTGCCGAATCAACTCATCCAATTCAAATACCACGGGTATTTCTGGGTCAGGGGGCATTTGAGTTTGAAAAAATTGCTCCAATTGCGCAGCCAGCTCTGTTAAATTTTCATCGTGGGCCAATTGGGTAATTTGTTTAATGGCAGCCTTGTTTGATAATTTACGCGGTGTTTTTAGGCGTTTTTTCGGCGTGTGATCTTCGATCTCATTGGCGATCTGCTGGATCTGCTCAATGAATTCCTGGAGGGTGACCCGGCGTCTTTTTGGGGGCGGTGCAGAGGCGCGCCGCCGCAGCCGGCTTTCGAGTTTGAGTGGGAGTCGGGCCGTGTCTGTTTCGGCCCAGTCTTCATAGAAATCTTCTTCTTGAACTTCTGCTTCGATCGCCGTCAGACTTTCGAGGGTATCGGCCTTGAGGAGCACAAGCTTAGATGCCCACAAAAAAGTCTGGCCCGATTGGGGCAGGTCGGCTTCTTTAAGGAGTTGGTCCGTATCCCCTGCGAGGCCTAATTCACTGAGAAATTGATCAATGACATCGATAACCTGCACATCCCAGGGATCAATCTCCCCCTGTTGGGCCAGTTCGATAAGAGTGGCGATCGCCGCTTGGGGTTGGGTAGCCATGGAAGAGTTTTTGGGGTCGAAATCAAACTACAGAGAAATCTTTGATTCAGGAACTGAGGCCTTCTGCTGCTATTTTTTCTGGCTCATTGGTCAATGTCGGGGAACTCGGACTTTCTGCCCCAGGTGCGAGGGCGTCTATCTCCTCTGAGCTTGCCACATCAGCGCGAACTTCGGCGATCGGCTCAGACACACGCTCAGACACACTCTCTATTTCATTTTCTGGAGCCGCCTGCAGCTCAGCCAGCGTTTTTTCCAGTTCCTCAATTTTTTGGCTTTGTAGCTTCAGTTCTCGCTGGGCCTTCCAAGATTCAATTTGCCGCTGGAGCTGATCCCAAAGACTAAATATCCAGGCGAGGATCGCCCCTGTCCCCACCGCTAAGAGTAATTCAATGGAAAGGGGAGCTTCAGCCTGGATTCCCGGAATGATATTGATTGCGACGGGTTGAGTATTTTCGATACTAAACAGCGCCAAGGCCAAGCACAGGGCAAAAAACAATAAAAAATTCAGTTGCCGCATGTTTTCTCCACAGGACACAGTACGTCACAGATCTTTTTAAGACCGCTAACACTCCCCTAGGATATCGCAATTATTCCGCTGCCTAAAAATGTCCCACAGATCCCGAATTAGGGATTCAGGGTTGTGGATATCCAAATCACACTTACCACAATGAAACACATTGAATTTTTTTGTGAAAGGCGTTTAGGAAGGTGCAAATTCTTGCGATAAAAATGTGCAAAAGATTTTTCTATCACTAGGTCAAAGACAATTTCGAACCACTCACAACATCTCCCAAGCTGACGTTAATGCCAGAATAAACTGTTCCTCGCCGGGCATCGATAGAAATGATTGAACCATCGCGAATCAGTTGGGTGGCATCTTTAAAACCAACAATTACGGGAATACCTAAACGCATGCCTAGGGTGGCGGCATGACAATTTTGATTAGCTTCTTCGATCACAATGCCACTGGCTTTACGAATCATTTCCACGTAAGTTGCATCCGTGGTACGAGCAACAAGAATTTCTCCCAGGCTAAAGTCATTGACATCATCACTATTTTGGACAACCCGAGCTCGACCACTGGCAGCCCCTTGGCCAATACCGATCCCTTCACCGAGCACAGCTTGAACCATTTCGACTTTGATTAAATCGGTCGAACCAGAAACCCCCTGGAGTGTTCCTGCGGTCATGATCACCAAATCCCCTTCATGGAGTAGACCACTTTCTTGGGCGACATTGATCGCGGCTTTAAAGGTTTGGGTCGTAGAGGGGGAATCCATCACGAGGAGAGGTTTTGCGCCCCAGACCAGTTGCAGTCGGCGGGCCACATCCACATGGGGCGTCACGGCGAGGATCGGCGTTGAAGGGCGGAATTTAGACACGTTCCGGGCGGTGGCGCCAGACTTGGTGAGGGTCATGATTGCCGTGGCATCTAATTGCCCTGCAATTTGGCTAACGGCAGCGGAAATGGCATTGGGAATAGATTTTTTGTCAGAGGGTTGCTTGCGAATCCCATCGGGTTCTTTTTCGATCCGTTTGGCGATCGTTGCCATGGTAGCGACTGCTTCTACCGGAAATTCACCCACAGCAGTTTCATTGGAGAGCATCACGGCGTCTGTACCGTCGAGAATGGCGTTAGCAACGTCAGAAACTTCGGCACGGGTAGGGCGGGGGTTACTCACCATACTGTCAAGCATTTGGGTGGCGGTGATTACGGGAATCCCAAAGCGATTGGCGGTGGCAATCAATTTTTTCTGGAGGATGGGCACATCTTCGGCGGGCAATTCAACGCCAAGATCCCCCCGGGCAACCATAACGCCATCGGCGAGGGAGAGTATTGTTTCCATCTGCTCGATCGCCTCGTGCTTTTCGATCTTGACGATCACGGGGACATTTTTCCCCGCATTGGCGATGAGTTCTTTGATTTCAAGGACGTCTTGGGGATTGCGGACAAAACTCAGGGCGATCCAATCAACCCCTTGGTCAAGACCAAACATCAGGTCTTCGCGGTCTTTGTCAGTGAGCGCTTTTACGGACAGATAAACGCCGGGAAAGTTAACTCCTTTGTTATTTGAGAGCTTGCCGCCTACAACGACACGACAGTGGAGATTCGCCGCTTCGATATCTACTTTCTCGACCTTCATTTCCACTTTGCCATCGTCTAGGAGAATTGTGGAACCTTCGGGCACTTCTTCAGCGAGTTTGTCATAGCTGACATAGCCTACTTCTTGAGTACAGGGAACTTCCCGGCTGGTGATGATGTAAGGATCGCCATTTTTAAGGGTAATGAAACCGCTTTCAAATTTACCGAGACGAATTTTGGGACCTTGGAGATCTTGGAGAATGCCGACGGGCTGGTTGAGTTCAAAGGCGGTTTGGCGGATCAGACGAATGTTGCGTTGATGGTCGTCATGGCTGCCGTGGGAGAAATTTAGCCGTAGAGTAGTCGCCCCAGCTTCGATGATTTCCCGGAGAACGTCTGGTTTGCTAGTCGCAGGACCAATGGTAGCGACAATCTTAGTGCGGCGGGGCATTTCTCTGGAAGGCATAGTGGATTTTCTCGGGTCAGTTGGGAAAACAAGCCTCATATTATCCCAAAAGTTGACGTTTCTTTCTATACGGGGCAATGGTGTGATTTGGGAAGATCAACTGATTCATGACAGCTTCGAAAAAAAACGGGGGCGATCGCCCCCAACTCAGGTCCATATTGCCAGCTGTCTTGGGCACTAATTCCTTGATCAAAAGCCGATCACGGGTGCCTGTGTGTATATGATTCGCAGGGTTTATGACAACTGCCACCGGACCTCGGCCTTACG
The DNA here is from genome assembly GCF_055380235.1 of Picosynechococcus sp. NKBG15041c. Classification (NCBI taxonomy): domain Bacteria; kingdom Bacillati; phylum Cyanobacteriota; class Cyanophyceae; order Chroococcales; family Geminocystaceae; genus Picosynechococcus; species Picosynechococcus sp. NKBG15041c. Next base: position 1,590,438 of record NZ_AP040363.1, on the reverse strand, counting down.
TTCAGAATATTCCATGGAAGGGCGTCCCAATGCCTTGGGTTATGTCTCAGGAAAATAGGCAATGATCATGCCCACTTTTGGGTGTGTCCGGGCGATCAGTTCTGGGGAACGATCCATCAACGAAAGCAACTGACTTTTCTGAGCCACAACACCTGCCAAGATCAAGAGATCGTTGGGCAGCAGGAATTTAGAAATTTCGTGGACAAAATTGCCTGTGACCTTGTGGAGAGGGATTTGATCCAACAGGTCAGGGTCAACATTAGAGGGCAAGCTCGGACGGCGGGAGGGGGCCACCTGCAAAAGCTCTAGGGAGGCTTTTAGCTCTTGGGCGAGGCTTTTAGCCAGTTGGATACTCTCGGCAAAATAGGGATGATAGGACTGGCGCGTAGTAAACGAAAAAAAGACCCGTTGGGTATGTTCGATGGGGAAAGGGAAGCGACTGACAAGCACTGGTACAGCACTGCGCTGGACTGTCTTGTCAATGACACCGCCAAAGATATTTTCTCGGTAAGTAGAAAACCCTTTCCAGCCACAAATCACGACACTGGCTCGCTGTTCGTCGGCAACTCGGGCAATACCTTTGTCGATCGCCTCATCAATTCGACTCACGGTTTGTACCTGAACCACGGCAGCATGGGCAATCATTTCAGCGGTGGAGAGAAGCTGCTGCTGCTTAAGCTTGTCGTTGGGATCGACAGGTTCCCCTTTTTCGAGCAGCACATGGAGAGGCAGCAATGTCCCCTGGGAAGATTTCGTGAGTAAGATAGCTAGTTTTAGGAGATTGTCTTCCGTACTGGGATTCGCAACGGGAACCAACACTCGCCTCCCAATCTGGTTATCGGTAGTCGGGACCTCGCGGCTGACTTCGGGTTTGACATTGCGTCCCCAGCGGTCAGTCACCCAAGGTGAGGCAATGCAAGTAACGAGAATCATGGCGATCGTGCCATTGACCGTCAGCTGATCGACCAGTTCGATATTGAAAGCAACGGTAATCGCCGCAAGGGTAGAAGCAGCCTGGGCAACCGAGAGCCCAAACATGACCATCCTGCTACTGGTACTAAAACCAAATAGTTGACCGACTCCCCAAGCGGGAATAAATTTGGCGGCGATCGCCACCACCACCATCACCCCTGAAACCAGGAGAGCTTGAGGCTCCTGGAACAGAATCAAAGGATTCACCAACATTCCGACAGAGATCAGAAAAAATGGCACAAACAAAGTGTTACCAATAAATTGGATCCGGTTCATCAAAGGACTCAGTTGCGGAATCAACTGAGTGATCGCAATTCCCGCTAGAAATGCCCCAATAATCGGCTCTACTTGGATCAGCTCTGCCCCATAGGACACCACAAATAAACTGGCTAGCACAAAAGTAAATTCTGCCCCTTCATCATGGCCGAAGCGACGAAAAAACCAACGCCCCAAACGCGGCAGTCCCCAAAGAATCAAAAACGTGTAAACAATCAGGGAGGGAATCAGGGTTAGCCAAAAGCTGAGGGTCAAATCCCCCTGGTGGGCCCGCACCACTACCGCCAAAACCAGTAAAGCTAAAATATTGACAATGAGCGTCCCCCCAAGGGTTGTGGTCATCACTTGGGTGCGCATAATCCCCAATTTACTCGCCACAGGCAGTGCCAAAAGGGTATGAGAGGCAAAACAGGAGGCCACCAAAATTGCCGGGAGGAGGTCATAGCCGATCAACATAATCGCCCCCGTTCCCAGAATCATCGGCACAATAAAGGTCGCAATCCCAAAAATGACGGCTTTGTCGGCATTGTACTTGAGGTCATCAAGGCTAGTTTCTAGGCCAGCCATAAACATCAGGAACAATAACCCCACTGTTCCCAACAGAACAATGGTATCGTCTCTCGCTAAGAGTCCCAGGCCGTTGGGGCCAACAAGGACTCCCGCAAGAATCAAACCGACAATCCCCGGTAGGCGCAATTTTTCAAAGAGCAGGGGAGCGACAAGCATAATCCCCAAAATCATTAAAAAAACAGGCACAGGATCTTGGATTGGTGTGGAAATAAAGGCAAAGGTCAAAAGCTTAGGCATCAGGACGGTGGCTGAAACAACAAAAAAAGAAAAATCCTCTCAAGGATAACCACCCCCTGGAGAGATGCACCAGATTGGTATCTGTCCAGGGGATAGTCTATGGGCATTAGAAAACCTATGGATCGAGACGATTGGCGGCGATCGCCACGGGAATCATTGGCAACATCGGGATGAAGCAGATGAGCCACTGTCCCCAGGAAAGGGGCGCGGTCCTAAAGAGCTGGTTCATCAAGCCCCACTGGCTAAAAGCAATTTGTAGGGCGACGGCGATGACGATCCCCATGAGCAAGAAGGGGGCATGGGTGATGGTTTTGGTTTTGCCGCTGATATAAGCAATCAAGCTTCTGCCCAGCTGACTCACACTCAGCAGGTAAATGATCCGTGCTGCGACGAGGGCTTGGATTGCCATGGTGCGCGCGAGGGGAATATTACCTGTGGTGGTTTCGATCCATTCAAAGATCCCAAAGATCAAAATCCAGTTAAACAGGGAAACAGTCAAAATCCGCCGTAGTAATTTGGCGGTGATCAACGGTTCATTGGGATTGCGGGGGGGCAATTGCATGATCCCTGGTGATTTTGCTTCAAAGGCCAGGGGCACGGTCATGGTGATTGAGTTGATCATGTTCAGCCAGAGCACTTGGAGAGAGAGAATTGGCAACTCCCGCGCCAGCAGTACGCTGATCAAAATGGTCATGGATTCCCCACCGTTGACGGGTAGTAAAAAGGCGATCGCCTTGCGGAGATTTTGGTAAACGGTGCGGCCTTCTTCTACCGCCGCTTCGATGGAGGCAAAGTTATCGTCCGTGAGCAGCATATCCGCCGATTCCCGGGCTACTTCGGTGCCGCCTTTCCCCATGGCGATCCCAATATCGGCTTGTTTCAGGGCAGGGGCATCGTTTACTCCATCCCCCGTCATCGCGACGATATTTCCTTTTGCCTGGAGGGCTTCGACCAGGGCTAATTTCTGGGCCGGGGCCACCCGGGCAAAAACAGAGCCATCTTCGGCGGCCTGGGCCAATTGGGATGTATCCATCTGCTCCAGTTCATGGCCCTCAAAGGCAATTACCTCATCTCCGGTTTGGATGCCCATACGCTTGGCGATCGCCTTGGCGGTGGCAATGTGGTCGCCGGTGATCATCTTCACTTGGATCCCCGCAGTTTGGCAGGCATGGACGGCGGCGATCGCTTCAGGGCGGGGGGGGTCGATCATTCCCTGGAGACCCAGGAACACTAAACCAGTCGTTAAATCTCCGTGATCGACGCTGTGTTGATGGGTATTGACTGACTTGCCCGCAAAGGCCAGCACCCGCAGGCCCTTAGACGCCATTTGATCTACCACCTGTTCCACTGCAACTGGGTCGAAGGCGATCGCTTCCCCAGCGTCCGTTAACATCGTTTCGCAGCGTCCCAACAGAGATTCTACTGACCCTTTCACGTAGATCATCCGGTCTGGGCCATCATGGAGGGTAGCCATGTATTGATATTCCGACTCAAAGGGAATCGAGTCCAGGCGGGGCCGATTGGTCAACTCTCCCGATTGACTCAAGCCCACCTTGGCTGCCGCCGTAATCAGTGCCCCCTCGGTGGGATCGCCCATCACGGACCAATCTTCTCCCTTTTGTTGTAACTGGGAATCATTACAGAGCAAGCCCGCCGTTAAACATTCCGCCAGGGCCAGGGGTAAATCCTCAAAGCTTGCTTCCCCATCCTCAGCCGTTGCCGCCAGGTAAATTTCTCCCTTAGGGCTATAACCGCCACCACTGACTTTGTAATGGACATCGCCAGCATAGATTGCCTGGACGGTCATCTGGTTTTCGGTGAGGGTACCCGTTTTATCAGAGCAAACCACCGTCGCGCTGCCCAGGGCCTCCACAGCGGGCAACTTCCGGATAATCGCGTTGCGGCTGGCCATCCGGTGGACACCGATCGCCAGGGTGATCGTCACCACGGCGGGTAAACCTTCAGGGATTGCACTCACCGCCAGGGCCACCGCCGCTTCAAACATATCGGCGATCGCCCCGCCTCGGCCCCAACCAATCGCAAAGGTCAAGGTCGCCAAGGTCAAAATCACATAGAGCAGGGAATGGCTAAATTTCGTAAATTTGCGGGTCAGGGGTGTGGTTAAACTCACCTGCCGCTCCATGGACTGGGAAATCTGTCCTATCTCCGTGCGGTTCGCCGTAGCCACCACCACCCCTTTGCCCTGGCCAAAGGTGACAAAGCTCCCCGCGTAGGCCATATTCAGGCGATCGCCTAACGGTGTTTCCGGCGCCAGGGTTCCCAAAGCTTTCTCCACAGGAACCGCCTCCCCCGTCAGGGCCGATTCATCCACCTGCAAGTTACGCACCTTGAGGAGCCGCAAATCCGCTGGCACCTTGTCCCCCGACGTCAGCAACACCACGTCCCCAGGCACAAGATCTTTAGAAGGAATCCTCAGGGTGCTGCCATCCCGTAAGACTGTCGCTTCGGTGGTGACTGCTTTGGCGAGGGAGGCGATCGCCCCTTCTGCCTTGGCTTCTTGGACGTAGCCAATGATGGCATTAATCAGTGTGACCCCCCAAATCACCCAGGCATTGGTCCAGGAACCTAAAAAAGCCTTCACCGTTCCCGCAATAATCAAAATGTATAAAAGCGGCTGATGGAACTGTAAGAGAAAACGGAACCAAGCAGGTTTTCCCCCCTTAAAGGTCAACTCATTCCAGCCATATGCTTCATAGCGGCGGGCGACCTCTTCCGGTGATAGACCTGACTCTGCATTACTTTGCAGAGCTTGAAGAGTGTTCGCTTCTGATAGTTCGTGGCAGGAGGGAGGGAGGGAAAGGGCCATACCGGAAAATCACCGTAAATTGTGCTGCTCAAGCCCCTATCCTAACAACTCAAATCATGTCTCCCTTTCGCTTTTTCAAGCAGAAACTCAGTTTTTAGTGATTTGGCAATTTTTTCAGAGAATCTTCAGAAAAATAAACCGTTGCGAGCTAAAAACATTATTTTTGGAGGCGCAACCCACCATGGGCTTCGGAGAAAATCCTATTTACGGGATCACTTAACCCAAACAATTACCAGCAAAGTCCACCCCTGAGGGAAATTGCAGCAACGATGGCTTGCCCCAGGATCTGTCTTCGTTCCAATGCTTTCTCGATCTAAAAGCCTGAAAGTGACCCATAATAGGCGGTGGTTCATTAGCTGTCCTGGAGAGAAAGAAAAATACGATGCGCCTTTCCCAAAGTTTGTTTGTCACCCTCCGTGAAGAACCTGCCGAGGCGGAGATTCCGAGCCATAAGCTCTTGGTACGGGCGGGTTATATCCGTCGGATTGGGCGGGGGATCTACGCTTATCTACCGTTGATGTGGCGGGTCTTGCAAAAGGTTTCACAAATTGTCCGGGAAGAGATGAATGCTACCGGCGCCCAAGAAACCCTCCTTCCCCAATTGCAACCGGCAGATATTTGGCAGGAGTCTGGGCGCTGGGATACCTACACCAAAGCGGAAGGGATTATGTTTTCGCTGCGCGATCGCCTGGATGGAGAGTTAGGTTTAGGGCCGACCCACGAAGAAGTGATCACGACGATCGCCAAGGACATGATCCGCTCCTATCGGCAACTGCCCCAGCATTTGTACCAGATTCAAACTAAATTTCGGGATGAAATTCGCCCCCGCTTTGGCCTGATGCGTGGCCGGGAATTCATCATGAAAGACGGCTATTCGTTCCATGCCTCCGAAGAGTGCTTAAAGAAAACCTATGCAGACATGGATCAGGCCTACCGGAATATGTTGCGCCGTTGTGGCTTGCAGTTCCGGGCAGTGGAAGCAGATTCTGGGGCGATCGGCGGCTCCGGTTCCCAGGAATTCATGATCCTCGCCGATGCGGGGGAAGATGAAATTCTCTACACCGAGGACGAAAAGTACGCCGCCAATACCGAGAAAGCGGCCTCCCTGCCAGCTGATCCTGTCGAATCTCCCTTTACCATCTTTGAGAAACGGGAAACCCCAGGCACAGCCACCATTGAATCCCTCTGCAATAGCCTTGATTGTTCCCCCACCTGCGTTGTGAAAAACGTCCTGTATCAAGTGGTGTATGACAATGGCAAAACAGTTTTAGCACTGGTTTCCATTCGCGGCGATCAGGATGTCAACGAAGTTAAATTGCAAAATGAACTGACAAAAGTTGCCCCCAACTACGGTGGCAATACAATCATTTCTCTCACAGTGCCCGATGCTGAAGCGCAACAGAAATGGGCCGCTAAACCCCTACCCCTGGGCTACATTTCGCCGAACTTGGGCAATGATTATCTGCAAACCAATAAAGATATTGCCCCAGAATTTTTGCGCCTGGTGGATCAAACCGCTGTTTCTCTGAAAAACTTTGTCACCGGGGCCGATGAAACGGATTACCATGTGCTCGGTGCTAACTGGGGTACAGAGTTTCAACTCCCCCAATTGCAAGTGGATATTCGCTTAGCGAAGGCAGGCGATCGCGCCGTCCATGACCCTAGTCAAGTGCTACAAACGGCCCGAGGCATTGAAGCGGGGCACATCTTCCAACTCGGGACAAAATATTCCGAAGCCATGGGCGCGACCTTCACGGACGAAAATGGGAAGGAACAACCCCTAGTGATGGGCTGCTATGGGGTTGGTGTTTCTCGTCTCGCCCAGGCCGCCGTGGAGCAGTCCTACGATGACAATGGGATCATTTGGCCGGTGGCGATCGCCCCCTACCATGCGGTGGTGGTGGTGCCGAATATCAAGGACGCCGAACAGATGGCCGCCGCCGAAAAACTCTATACAGAGCTCAATGCCGCTGGGGTCGAAACGATCCTCGATGACCGCAACGAACGGGCTGGCGTCAAGTTCAAGGACACTGAACTCATCGGCATTCCCTTCCGGGTGGTCACGGGCAAATCTCTCAAAGATGGCAAGGTGGAAGTAGTAAAAAGAAAAGAAGGCGATCGCCTAGATCTCGCCCTCGAAGATGTCGTTTCTACCCTTAAAGCCTGGGTTGATACTGCCACCCAATAGCCCAAAACCCGAGTCCCCCCTTCTCAAGGGGGGACATTACCTATACCCCCAAATAAGCCTCTAAAACCTGCTCATTACTTTGAATCTCAGCGGGTGTCCCATCCGCAAGATTTGTCCCCTCCGCTAGCACCCACACATGGTTACACAGAGACATAATCACATCCATGTTGTGTTCGATGATCAAGAAAGAAATACCTTGCTGATTCCAACGGACAATGTGTTCACAAATTTGATTAATCAAAGTCGGATTCACCCCTGCTGCGGGTTCATCGAGCAAAATGAGCTGGGGATCACTCATCAAAGCCCGGGCCATTTCCAATAATTTTCGTTGCCCACCCGACATCGCCCCTGCATAATCTTGGGCTTTTTCGGCTAAGCCAACAGATTCTAAAATTGCCATTGCTTTTTCACGATTTGCCTTTTCTTGGCGACGAATCTTGCCCTGTTGCCACCACACTTGCAGAAAATTTTCCCCAGTTTGACCTTGGGCTGCCAGCAGCATATTTTCTAAGACCGACAATCGTGACAGCACCCGTGCCACTTGGAATGTACGCACAAATCCCTTGGCGGCGATCGCATGGGAGGGTAAGTGCTGCACCTCCTGGCCATCAAAAATCACTTTTCCCTGGTCAGGCGCAATAAAATTTGATAGCAAATTAAATAAAGTTGTTTTCCCCGCACCATTGGGGCCGATTAAACCCGTAATTTGGCCCCGAGGCACTTCAATGACCGCATTTTGCACTGCCCGAATGCCACCAAAACTTTTGCAAAGTCCTGATGCCTGCAACAGAAGAGGAGATTCACTCATAGTTCCCCAGAAGAAAAAGCTGCTCTACATCCTAGCGAGCTCTGGGCAATGGCGCTAGGGTGTCAGGGTTTCCCCTTCCACGAATTGGGGTTCTTCGCTGAGAATGCCCACCCGGTTAAAGGGCCAAAAACGAATAAAAGCTTTCCCCACCAATTTTTCGCGGGGGACGAAGCCCCAATAATGGGAGTCATAGCTGTTGTTGCGGTTATCCCCCAGCACGAGATAATGATTTTCTGGAATTGTCACGGGGCCATAGTCATATTCGGGTGCTTCAGTGATGTAGTCTTCTTCCAAACGCTGACCATTCACAAAAACCTCTCCTCCCGTCACTTGCACTTCATCCCCAGGAATGCCGATCACTCGCTTGATAAAGGCATCACGGTAGTTCTGTTGCTGCAAAATCTCTGTGGGGTTAAATACCACCACATCGCCCCGCTGGGGATCCTGAAAGCGATAGCTAATTTTCTCGATAATCAAGCGGTCTTGTACTTCTAAGGTCGGCAGCATCGACTCTGAGGGAATGTAGCGGGCTTCAGCAACAAAGGTGCGGATCCCGATCGCCAGAATTCCGGCAGTTATGAGGGTTTTAAATGTCTCTACCCAAGGATTTTCCTGGTGTTGTTGAGCTTTCTTCGTGGGTTCAATGGGAGATTTGAGGTTGTCGGTCATTGTGATTGAGTGGGTAAAGACTTGGAGAAAAATTGCAGATATGTCGAATTTCAGTTTGGGACTACATGCTGATTGAAAAATTCCATTGAACCAGGGATATCTGGCAGGTCAGGGGAAATTTTGGCTATTCATCCATTGTATGTTGTCTGATTCTGAATTAAGCTCAGGCTGATTATTCAGGGCCAAGCAGTAACACGGCCATTGTGAATAGTCGACGCGATCGCCTCGATTTTGTTGCGCCCCACTCTAGAAGAACATTAGGCTACGGAGCCCCGCTTCCGGGTTTCTTTCGAGGAGACCCCAATATTTTTGAGGCCTGCCTTCAGGAGCTGTTGTTCGAGAAAGGCAAAAAATCGGGCGCGATCGCTACCCCGGATCACCGCTTGGTTGTGGGCTTCGGCGATCGCTACCGGATACCCAAATCCCTTTTGCACCTGGGCGAGGATAATCCCTAGGGTTTGATCTAGTAGCGGCGCATCTTCGGCCACCCAGCGGGGCATTTCGACACGGGCCACCTCTGTACCCACATGGAGATAACAAAAACACACCTGATCCGCCGCCGGATAGTGACTTAAAATACGCGCCTGACTGAGCCAGAGGCCACTGCGATCGCCTGGCTTGAGAAAAGTTTCAAAGAGGGTACTATCCCGCAAAGGCTCAATAGCTTGACAGGGTAGAGTTTCTCGAAATTCTGGCTTTCGCTCCTTGGTTTCCCCATCAAGGCAATGGGTTTGACAATCAGGCTGCCCATGGGGACAAGCCTGGAGTCGGAGGAAATGCACCACCTCTACGCTGCGGGTCGAGCTGAGATAGCCCACTAGGGGAATGCAGGTTTCCCGCAGTTGTTGCCAAGCTCCCAGGAGGGGTTCAAGGATCTGTTGACGGGCTTCGGCGGGGAGATTTTCTAGAAACCAATACACCAGGGAACCATCCACCATCGCCACATTGGGGATATGGGCGTGGGAACCGGGGGGCAATACCCACTTACAGGCCATCTCGGCAAGCACTTCCGCTTCGGCGGCGGTGCGACGATAACCGAGCCATTCATCGGTGCGGATACCCCATTTACGAGAGGTGTAGAGATCTTCGTTGCGATAAAAAACCTCTGGTAAATGATCCAAAAGGGGATGCAAGCTTTGGCCATAGTGGAGCATCACCCGGCCAATATTAATCAAGTAGCAATAGGCGATTTCGTGGTGGGAAGGGGCAATCTGGGAACCATCAGTGGCAAAAACGGTGTGGGCCCGGGCTGGGGTCGAGATGGAAATGCGGGTATCGAGGGGCTCCAGGGGAATGCCGCAGTTAAAAATTAGGCGATCGCCCCAGGTTTGTTGTTGGGCCTGGAGAACCTTGAAATCCTCTTGGGCCTCTTGGAGTAGACTTAAGCCCCGCCCAATGCGTTCGTGCCCAATGGCGGCCTGCTCTTGGAGGTGGGCCCCCATGTCCGGCAATTGTCTCGCAAGTTTAATGAGATCCAGCATGGCCGAATGTGTCTGCGCTCCCGAAAGGCGATCGCCCCTAATTTAACCCTAAACGGGCGGCTTTAGTAACGGATCGTCAGGGTCACAGAAGCATTGACCGTCTGTTCACCCCCTTCAACGGGGGAAGGGGCTGCACTTTCGAAGGCCATTGTCCGCGCAGTATCCATGGCTCTAAAAAGAGGCGCGGGGGGGGTGGCACCATTTACCTGGATTTGAACAATTTCCTGGGCACTCAGACCCAAAGAACCAAGAACAATCTGTGCTTGGTTCCGAGCATCCTGGGCGGCTTCAGCGAGGGCTGTCCGTTCGGCGGCTGCCAGGGCATCGTCGGTGGCCCGGAAATAGATGCCGTCAACGCGAGTGGCCCCAACTCTGACTGCTTCATCCATGATGCTCCCGGCTTGGGAGGTGGGTACTTCAAAGCTGACAATATTCGTAGCCAGGTAGCCGACTAAGCGGCGATTGTCATTGTTATAGTCATATTCTGGCTGGAGGTTAATGCCTGTGGTGGTGAGCTTATCGACATTTTTCCCTTTCAGGAAATCTACCACTTGGTTACTACGTTGGGCGATATCAGCCTGGACCTGGGTGGCGGTTTCTCCCCGTACTTCTACCCCGAGGCGCACTTCAGAAATACTTGTAGAAACAGCTTCTTCTCCCTGGCCTGTTACAGTGATCGTCCGCAATAGTTCTTGGGCGATCGCCTCAGAAGTTCCCCCAAGACAGAGAAGGACAGCTAAAACAGGAACAAAAACTTTTTTAAGTTGCATCACAAAACTCCTACACACTGAAAAAGAATAATTAGGCACGCTTCTCAGATAGAAAAAACTTCTTTCTGAGGCAATTAAGGTTCACACTTTTTAACAATTAGTGATGTCCTTAGATGCTGACCTGATTTAAGTTTAGGAGGAGGGAAGTTGCTTCGACTTTTTGTTACAAAAAAAGAAACCTTTCTAGCAATTAGTCTACTGTCATAGATACTCTGGGCAATCCATTCTCACTGCGTGAGGGAGTGGCTTTAGGGCCCTTTAGTGATGTCTGTGATTATCAAATCGCTATTCTGAGCACTTTTTTAGTCTTTAGGGTCTGTACCCGCGACTGGCCGCTCGATTTAACGGGGGATCTGCTTGGCGATCGCCACCTATATCGTGACCGAATGGAGCCTCAGTTTATTTCAGAGGAACAATCTCGCCCGGTGAAACCCCTTTTAATATCTGGTTTCCGTAGCGCCATGATCACGGGGTTAAGCCTCTCACTGCTACTACAGGAAACCACCCTCCCATTTTGATGGGGGTAGCCGCCTGGGCGATCGCCCGCAAATTTCTATTTCGCTACCAAGAAAAACATCTTTTCAATCCTGCCAATTTCGATAGTATTATCGCCCTGTTATTGAGCCATCATGCCTAGTTTTCACCAGGACCATGGGGCACAGATGGCTGGCATTTACGCCCCTTTTATCGTGCCGCTGGTTTAGTTTTAAAAAGCCGTTAGGATACTTCGAGCCTATCGCGTCGAAATGACTTATAGTGCCGCCCAGTATATCGCCGACACATTTACCAATGGCAGGAAGTCGAAGTGCAACCCTCGCTCAATTAACAGCCTAGAACCCCACTGATATTCGCCGGAGAGTAAGCGTTATCAACCCCACGAGTACCAGCCTGGGGGAAAAACTGGGGATAGTGGTAATAGATGGGAGCCGTTGACAGTGAATTCTGATTTACTCCCAGCTTCTTAGGGGAAAATTTTTTAGAATAGAACCTTGCCCCCATTACTCCAAAATTTTCATATGTCTTCGCCCGCTACTTGGAAAATCACCCTGCTCTACGACGGCCAATGTCCCCTCTGTCTCCGGGAAGTCAATTTTTTACGACGCAAGGACCAAGGGCGCGGTTTAGTACGGTTTGTGGATGTGATGGCGGTGGATTATGAGCCGAGCTGCCATGGTGGTGTCACTTTTCAAGCGGCGATGGAACGGATTCATGGGGTTTTGCCCGATGGTACTGTGCTACAAAATGTGGCGGTTTTTCGCTACGTCTATTCAGTTCTGGGCATGGGCTGGGTTTATGGCATTACAAGATTGCCCCTGATCGGCCAGGTGGCCGATGGAATTTATGGTGTCTGGGCAAAATATCGTCTGCAACTGACCGGAAGACCGGATTTGATTACTTTAATCAAGGCCCAAGAGGACAGAAAAACCTGTGGGGCGGCGGTTGCTTGTCGCCTTGATAATTCTGTTGTGGATTAGTAGGTTGATTTGAGGGGGGTTAAGCGCTGTAGTTCATGAGCTGCTCGACGGGCACAAAAACTTCTTGGGGCAAAAGGACTGCATGTTCCCGAAAACTAACAAATCCCTGGAGAGTTTGTGAGTTGATTGAAACCCCGGTGACATATTGAAAGCGCACAGGATGAACGGCGGCATATTGGTTATAGATCTGCTGGGCAGCCCGTAACACGCTGGGTTCAATTAACATGGAAGGCCTGACTCCTTGGGGAACAGAATCTCCCCCTAAGATACGTCTAATTTACGCGACAGATCAAGGGAGCAATTAAGAACCGTGACGGGGAATAGTTTTGGCGATCGCTAGGGGTAGAATAGGGGTTGAACAGAATTATCAGCACGTGCAGCGTCAGGGAGGTCTTACTATGACAGTCTTAACAAAAACCCCCCAGGAAATCGACCACATGGACGAACGAGAAGTGGCCGAACTTGCCGCACGGTTAGAATTGGATGATTATCCGACGCCCTTTGAGGCACTCCAGGATTGGCATCTGCTCCGGGCGATCGCCTTCCAGAGACAAGAATTAGTTGAACCCTACTGGCACCTGTTAGATATCGAAGCCTACGACGAATCGTAAATGCTCAAGGAAAAAAAAATTGTCGTCGGCCTTAGTGGGGGTATTGCCGCCTACAAGGTCTGTGAGGTAATTTCTCAGCTGTTCCAGGCAGGGGCAGAGGTGCGGGTTGTTTTAACAGACTCAGCCCAACGCTTTATTACCCCCCTTACTGTCGCAACCCTAAGTCGTCATCCCGCCTACACCGATGAAGATTTTTGGGATAGCCATCGCCCCCGCCCGGTGCATATTGACCTGGGGGAATGGGCTGATTTAATTTTGCTGGCGCCCCTAACAGCGAATACCCTGGCAAAGGTAAGTCTGGGTTTAGCCGATACGTTGTTGACGAACATCATTTTGGCCTCTACCTGTCCTGTTTTGGTGGCCCCAGCGATGAATACGGATATGTGGCAACAGCTGTCGGTACAGTCTAACTGGCGCAGAATGCAGCGAGACCAGCGTTATCATATCCTCGATCCAAATAGCGGCCTGCTTGCCTGCGATCGCCGAGGAAAAGGGCGCATGGCAGAACCAGTACAAATCATTAAAGCGGTCCAGGCTCTGATCCACAGTCGGGGCCAAGCGGATCTAGCAGGCAAAAAAGTTCTCGTGAGTGCTGGGGGCACGCGGGAACATTTCGACCCGGTGCGCTTTATTGGCAATCCTTCTACAGGCAAAATGGGTTTGGCGATCGCCGAAGCAGCGGCCTACCGGGGCGCAGTGGTCACCCTGGTGCATGGGCCGATCGAAAGTCGTTTATTAGAAAATTTGCCTAATATCAATCTTTTTCCTGTGACCAGCGCCGCTGAAATGGAGCAAATGATGCTGTCCCAGGCAGATCAATTCGACTGGATTGTGCTGTGTGCAGCGGTGGGCGATGTGCGGCCGACGGTGAACTATGGCCATAAGTTAGCGAAGGCAGAGTTGCCCGAAAGTCTTGCCCTAGAGGAAATTCCGGATATTGCGGCCCAACTGGGTCAACGGAAACGCCCTGACCAAAAATTGATCGGCTTTGCGGCCCAAACGGGAGAAATTACCGCCCCAGCTTTAGCGAAACTCCAGCGGAAAAACCTCGATGCGATCGCCGCCAATGCCGTAGATCAAGAAAACTCTGGTTTTGCCAGTGAAACAAATCAATTGATTTTCCTCGACAAAGAGGGCCGCAAAGCGACGATTCCCCAAGCCAGCAAAGGGGCGATCGCCCACCATCTATTAGACTTTATTAAGCAACTGTAGCCAGCAATTTTACCCGCCCCAATGAATGCCCTTTCTTTTCCCACCTGGATTGTGCACATTTCCAGTGTCTTTGAATGGATTTTAGCCATCTGGCTAATTCAAACTTATGGTCAGCTCACCCAGGACAAAAGTTGGACGGCCCTCGCCTGGGGGATGCTGCCATCTTTGGTCAGTGCGATGTGTGCTTGTACTTGGCATTTTTTCGACAATGACCCCAGCCTGGAATGGCTCGTCACCGTCCAAGCCGCCCTGACCCTCGTGGGCAATTGTACCCTTTGTTTAGGAGCCTGGTGGATTTGGCGATCGCCTGGCCCCAAACAATCTGTCGATTAACGATGCTCTCTTCCTAAAAGCTCACAAACACTTCCGGCGTCCAACTGCCATGCAACCCGTAGGGAATATGCTGTTTGAGACGTAATGTCGCGACAGGCTGGGTGAAATCCTGAGCATCAAAGATCACCACATCAGAACCATGGCGGGCCGAATCATAAACCATCAATAGAACCCAGCCTTCATCTTCTGCCGTAGCCCCCGGACAGGGCACAAAGATCGGTTCTCCGGTAAATCCGCTCGGCGCAAAGGAATAGAGCTGAGCATTATCCCCTTGATGATCTACTTTCCAAACAGCTTGGAGCGGTGCATTCCCCGTGGCCGCATCGGTTGCCCCAATATAGGTATAACGGCGATCGCGTCCCACATAGGCTGGGTGCACCACCGGAAACTCACAACAGCGGGTATCTAATAATTCCCTGGTGACCTTTTGCGTTTCCAGATCCAGGCTAAAGCGCCATAACTGACCCGGATCTAAAGCATTAAAATCAACATTTTTATAATCTAAATCTGGCTGCACCTGAGGAATCGACTGATAACAAACCGAATCCACAATAATTTGATTGTCCCGCTCAAAGGCATTGGCATGGTGGAATACAAAGCCCGCCTCCGCCTCTAGGGTTTGCACATCCGTCCGCGCTGGATCTCGTGGAATCACGATCATCTTAGTGGGCTTATCTGCTTCAAATTTGACACATTCCCCTGCGCCTTTTAGTCCCATCACATAGGGCAATGGATTAAACTTCACCGACGCCTGGAAAAAAATCACATAGTTAGGCGTGATCGCAAAATCATGGATAAAGGCAAATCCCTGGGCCTCATGTTCCCGATAGCGCAGTAGTTCACCGCTGGGGCTAATTTCATAGATGACTAAACGCGTCGGCAAACCAGGCTTCACCGCAAAATTAACCAAACAGGGCTCGCCCCCATCCCAAATGCTGGCCGGATCAATGCGGGGATGAGCCGAAAACCCATCTCCAGCTTTTAAGA
Organism: Picosynechococcus sp. NKBG15041c; assembly: GCF_055380235.1. NCBI lineage: Bacteria > Bacillati > Cyanobacteriota > Cyanophyceae > Chroococcales > Geminocystaceae > Picosynechococcus > Picosynechococcus sp. NKBG15041c. Next base: position 1,575,022 of record NZ_AP040363.1, on the reverse strand, counting down.
TATCCCCAAGATAATCAAGTCCTTTTGTCTCTAAATTTTCTGGATCGAGGCGGTGGGGTTCTGCCGCTTCCCAGAGGGCCAATAACTTCTTCCCCCAATAGATCACATTGGTATTTGCGATATTTTTCAGCCGCATATCAAACACGTTATTGAAAAGACCGCCCGATTTTTGCGTACCAAATACACCACGATAAAGGGGTTTCCCTGCTTTCTGTTCCGCCACAAATCCTTCTGTTCGCACAAAACGATTTTGGAAGTAAGCCCGCCCCCCGCGAAAGGTCACTGAGCAGATCATCCCATCGCCATCAAAGGGATGCTTAATCGGCGTACCACCAATATCTAGTAGCCCTGGCCCATTCCGAAACAAAGTCCCTTCTAGTGCTGCCGGAATTTGTCCTTCAACTTCCGTAATTTCGTAGGCTGCTTCTTCCCGCTGGGATTCATAACCTTTTTGCCAAGCCGTTTGGTCATAGTTTTTTTGCTGGTTGGACAATGTTGCAGTCATGGGCCAATTGTAAAGTTTTGTAATATCTTCCCCTGAGTTTAACATCGATAACCGAGGCAATGGTTGCTTAAAACCTATGCTACTGGATATGTACCGTTAACAAAAAAAAGCCCCACAGTTTGCTGAGTAGGACCATCTCGAACTAATTTGACGTTAGGAGTTAGTTCAATGGCTATTCTGCAAGGGCATCGCGCAAATTACCTTGGCATTCCTGAAGGAGGCGATCGCCTGTCTCAAAATCAATTTCTTTCCAGTGCATCAGGAGGGCGACTTTAACGCGACGGTGGGCTTTTTCGAGGAGAAGTGCGGCATCTTCGCGGCTCAGCTCCGTTAGATCTTGGAGAATGCGCAGGGCGCGGTCATGGAGTTTATGGTTTGTCACCGCCACATCGATCATCCGGTTACCGTACACTTTTCCCAGTTTGACCATGACGCTGGTGGAAAGAATATTCAAGGCCATTTTAGTGACCGTACCTGCTTTTAGACGGGTAGATCCTGCCAGAATTTCGGGCCCTGTAAGGAGGCGAATATCCACATCGGCGGCAAAAGGCACCTGGTCAGCGGGGACACAACTGATAAACACTGTTTTGGCCCCCCGTTGCTGGGCTGCCAACAATGCACCTTGGACGTAGGGCGTTGTGCCGCCAGCGGTAATGCCAACAACCACATCTAATTCGGTAATTTGCCGTTGGGCGATCGCCTCCTTGCCATCTTCAGCTCGGTCTTCGAGATCTTCAGAACTGCGCACGAGAGCCCCTGCGCCCCCAGCAATAATGCCTTGGACCAGTTCGGGAGGGGTGCAAAAGGTGGGTGGGCATTCGGCGGCATCTAACACCCCGAGGCGGCCACTGGTTCCCGCACCAATGTAGAAGAGGCGGCCCCCTTGTTTCAGAGCAGCGCTGGTAATCTCAATGGCCTGGGCGAGTTCCTTGCGAGCGTTGGCGATCGCCTCCAGGGTTTTTTGATCTTCCCGATTAAACAGATCAACTAATTCCAGGGCCGACATTTGGTCAAGATTTTGGCTCTCTGGATTCACCTGTTCTGTCAACAGGTGACCACGACTTTCGTAAGAACTCAAGGAATTACCCCCTAGAAACGATAATGAAATATCCAAAATTTATTGACCGAAGAAATCGACCACCTGTACCTTTGTCCATTTCGCCTTGTGGCGCTGGAGAAATTCCTGATGATTAGCATGGGGGCCATAGTGATCAAGAGCCGCCTCGCTCTCTAGCTGCACGTACAAAGCCAACTGATAATTCTTAAGATGGACATCTCGATCAGCGCGAGCTTTTAACCCCAGATCAACCCTTAAAACCCCAGGAATAGCCCCTAAAAGCATCAGACCATCGTCGATAATCGCCTGGGTTTCTGTGGCTCCCGTGGTGTCGGCCAAAGTGAATAAAACAATGTGATGGATAGAATTTGCCATAGTAAGAGTACCCAAAGGGATTTTCTAAGAAAAGGAAGCGGAAAGCTCTTCAGTGACTGACGCCCCTTGCTCGGCAACGGGTTTCGATTTATGGTTGCCTGCCGCCTGGATAAAGCCAAAAAATAGAGGATGTGGCTTGTTAGGACGGGATTGAAATTCTGGGTGAAACTGGGTGGCAATAAAAAAGGGATGATCTGCATATTCAACAATTTCTACCAAGCGCCCATCGGGAGATGTTCCACTGACCTGATAGCCCGTTTCTAGAAATAAACTCCGGTAAGCATTGTTAAATTCGTAGCGGTGGCGATGGCGCTCATAGACAACTTCTTGACCATAGAGCTGATGGGTCAGGGTATCAGGTGTCAAACGGCAAGGATATAAGCCCAAACGCATGGTGCCCCCGAGATCCACCACATCCCGCTGTTCGGGCAGAAGGTTAATGACTGGGTTTTTGGCATCGGGATGAAATTCGGCGCTGTGGGCATCTTCGAGTTTCGCCACGTTACGGGCCCATTCAATCACAGAAGACTGCATCCCCAAACAGAGACCGAGGAAGGGAATCCGGTTGACGCGGGCATATTCGATCGCCGCCACTTTCCCATCGACACCCCGCACCCCAAAGCCCCCAGGGACAACGATGCCGCTCATTTCTGTGAGGTAGGCGGCGGCACCTTGTTTTTCAAGATCTTCGGCATTCACCCAGTGGAGTTTGATATCAATGTCATTGGCGATCGCCGCATGACCGAGGGATTCCACCACGGACAGATAGGCATCATTGAGCTGCACATATTTACCAACGATCGCAATATCCATCTGGCGGCTGGGGCGCTTCATTCGCTCTACCAGATTCTGCCACTGCTCCAGGTTCGGCTGGCGAGTTTCCAGCCGCAACAATTTTAAAGTCTGTTCTGCTAGCCCTTCCCGTTCCAGCATCAGGGGCACTTCGTAAATACTGCTGGCATCCTGGGAGGTGATCACTTGCTCCTCTGGCACATTACAGAATTCTGAGATTTTTTCCCGTTGGCCTTGGGGCAGGGGGCGATCGCAACGGCAGACGAGAATATCCGGCTGAATGCCAATAGAGCGCAGCTCTTTTACAGAATGTTGGGTGGGCTTGGTCTTCGTTTCCCCCGCCGAGGGAATCCAGGGAATCAAGGTCACATGCATGTATAGAACGTTATCCCGGCCTGCTTCTTTACGGAATTGTCGAATGGCTTCGAGGAACGGTAAAGACTCAATATCGCCGACGGTGCCGCCAATTTCGGTGATCACAAAATCAGGGTTCGTATTCTCTGCCACCCGGAAAATCCGCTCTTTAATTTCGTTCGTGATGTGGGGAATCACCTGCACTGTGCCCCCCTGATAATCACCGCGACGCTCTTTATTGATTACCGCTTGGTAAATAGAGCCGGTGGTGACACTATTGAGACGGGACATGGAGGTATCAGTGAAGCGCTCATAGTGGCCGAGGTCAAGGTCGGTCTCGGCCCCATCTTCGGTGACAAAAACTTCCCCATGCTGAAACGGGCTCATGGTACCGGGATCGACGTTAATATAAGGATCGAGCTTCAAGATCGACACGGAATAGTCTCGGGATTTCAGTAGACGCCCCAAACTTGCCGCCACAATGCCTTTCCCGATGCTGGATACCACACCACCGGTGACAAAGATAAATTTAGACATGAACCGATACCCGTTCCGTTAACAATTTCTTTAATCTGTTCATTTTGCCATATTCCCTTCGATAGATTATGGAAATTTCCTGGCAAAAGCTGGGCCGACGCTGAGTTGTATTGTATTTTTTTCGTGGCGATCTCCGTATTTTTCAGAGAAAAGTTTTTGGGCGATCGCCCAAATACCCATTAGTTACGCACATCGAACATCAAAGGCAAGTAAAAACCCAGGGTGAAGCATCCTCACTTTAAAGCACAAACAAGCGAGAGCCCCCACCATTAATGGCAGGGGCTCTCGCTAACAATTACTTATTCAGTTTTTCTGTCAAAGCAATCATTCTTTTCAACTAAACCCTAAAACTCAAGCGGTTCTTAACCGTTGATTGCAGGAGCTTGCAGAGCTACAGGAGCTTGCTCGCCAGCTGCCAAGTCTAAGGGGAAGTTGTGAGCATTACGCTCGTGCATTACTTCAAAACCGAGGTTCGCACGGTTCAGAATGTCCGCCCAGGTGTTGATTACACGACCTTGGCTGTCCAAGATGGACTGGTTGAAGTTGAAACCGTTCAGGTTGAATGCCATGGTAGATACACCAAGAGCAGTGAACCAGATACCGACTACAGGCCATGCACCAAGCAAGAAGTGCAAGGAACGGCTGTTGTTGAAAGATGCATATTGGAAGATCAAACGACCGAAGTAGCCGTGGGCTGCAACGATGTTGTAAGTTTCTTCTTCTTGACCGAACTTGTAACCGTAGTTCTGAGATTCGGTTTCAGTGGTCTCACGTACCAAAGAAGAGGTTACGAGAGAACCGTGCATTGCGGAGAACAAAGAACCGCCGAATACACCAGCCACACCGAGCATGTGGAAGGGGTGCATCAGGATGTTGTGCTCAGCCTGGAATACGATCATGAAGTTGAACGTACCAGAGATACCCAAAGGCATACCATCAGAGAAGGAACCTTGACCGATGGGGTAAATGAGGAATACTGCAGTTGCTGCGGCTACGGGAGCAGAGAAAGCAACACAGATCCAGGGACGCATACCAAGGCGGTAAGAAAGTTCCCACTCACGACCCATGTAGCAGAATACGCCGATGAGGAAGTGGAAAATTACCAACTGGTAAGGGCCACCGTTGTACAACCACTCATCGAGGGAAGCAGCTTCCCAGATGGGGTAGAAGTGGAGACCAATTGCGTTAGAAGAAGGAACAACAGCACCAGAGATGATGTTGTTACCGTAGAGAAGAGAACCTGCGACGGGCTCACGGATACCATCGATGTCCACGGGGGGAGCAGCGATGAAAGCGATGATGAAGCAGGTGGTGGCAGTGAGAAGAGTAGGAATCATCAGGACGCCGAACCAACCGACATAGATGCGGTTCTCGGTGCTGGTGATCCACTGACAGAACTTCTCCCACAAGGAAGCGCTCTCGCGCTGCTGTAGTGTAGTAGTCATGTGTTTATGATTGCTATGAAATTATCAAGGTGCTTAACCTTATGCCCTTAATATTAGTGAAACTATTGCTTTTTGTAAAGTGTTTTAAGGAAATGTTTTGAATTTCAAAGGGTCTGCGCTGGAAATGTCAAGGGCAAATTGCCCCACAGGGGAAATGCTTCGAGGTCGGAAGGCTGTTGTGACCTATAGTCCAGCCTTTACCTTGGTGCCGACCTATGAGTGTTTTAATCGTTGTGAGTACTGTAATTTTCGGGTTGATCCGGGCAAAGACACCTGGTTGTCTCGCGACGAGGCCCGAGAGCGTTTAGATGGGTTGTGGGAACAGGGTGTCCGAGAAATTTTAATCTTGAGCGGGGAGGTGCATCCGGCGTCGAGTCGGCGATCGCCTTTGATCCAACTCATTTACGACCTATGCCAGTTGGCCCTGGAGCATGGCTTTATCCCCCACACCAATGCAGGTCCCTTGAGTTGGGCGGAGATGGAATTTTTAAAAGAAGTCAATGGCTCGATGGGGCTGATGCTGGAACAGATACGCTCGGATCTGCCGGTTCATCGCCAGGCACCAAGTAAAGATCCAAAGATGCGTTTACAGCAGTTGATCTGGGCAGGAGAGCTCCAGATCCCTTTTACGACAGGGCTTCTGTTGGGCATTGGTGAAACCCCCCAGGACTGCTGGAATACCTTGGAGGCGATCGCCTCGGTACAAAAACAATATGGCCATATCCAAGAAGTGATCTTGCAGCCCCATCGGCCCGGGAGCCAACAACACTACTCCGGTCAAGCTTTTTCCCCAGATCAGCTGCCCAAAATTATTGCAATGGCCCGCACAATCCTCCCCCCGGAGGTGACAATCCAGATTCCCCCAAATCTGGTGGCAGATCCCCAGTGGCTGCTCCAATGTATCGAAGCGGGAGCCAGGGACTTAGGAGGCATCGTCCCTAAAGATGAGGTGAACCCGGATTATCTCCATCTGGACCACGATCGCCTAGAACTTCTCCTGGCGACCAAAGGCTGGCAGTTACAACCCCGTCTGGCTGTTTATCCTGCCTATGACAGTTGGCTATCACCTGGGGTGCAAGCCGTCGTTCAACAATACCGCTCTTCTAACAGTTAAGGATTCTGGGGCCAAGGGAGCTCCGTTATGGCCGCAAGTTCCCGGGCGACCTGGGCGGCCCCAAATTGATTCAGGTGGCTAGGATCTGAGAAAAAATCATAGCGACGTCGCCAAGATGGTTGGTGCACGAAGTCAACAAAATCAAAGTTTTGTTGGGCTGCCAACTGCCGAAAATAAACCCGAAACTGCTTTTCATAGCGCTGACGCACTGGGTCGAGGTAATGATCGCTCAGGGGTTGATTGAGAAACACTAAATCAACGTGGTGAGCTTTAAGATGGGCTAACAGAGTCAGAAAGGCTTCCTGCTGTGATCCATTAAGGCTAAAGGCAGCGTAGTCACCGTCATAATCTCCTGTGACCCGGCCATGGTTTTGGTAATAGCTCTCTGGGTCAAACCGACGGTCGAGGGGCAAAAAACCGTCTAAATTAAAATTGATTTGTGTCGATGTGGGGGAGACTTCTGGGGGACGATCGCCTGCAGGGGAAAGGGCCATCCCAGACAAGACATAGTCTTTCAGTAAGGCCCGTTGGTTGTAAACCTGAGAAACATCACCAAACCACTGGGCAGCCGCTTGGTTCAAGTCTGCCGGGTTAAGTCGTTGCTTGGAGCGATGGGTAAACTGTGGCAAATCTCCCCTTTGGAGGGCTTGAAACCCAGGCGAAGCGGTCAGCAAATCATAGGTCAAATCTTGGCGACCGCTATTAAACGCCCTGGCTCCATCGGCCAAAATAATCAGCTTGGGCAATTGTTCTGGGGGGATGACCTGGCGCAAAAGGAAGTCAAATACCTGCACCGTTGCACCATTGACCCCAAAATTGAAGATATCAAGGGGCGGATAACCTTGTTCCTGGAGAGCCGTATGGAGCACAAAAGGATCAAGACCACGCAGTGCTCGGGAGCTACCAATGATGAGAATGTCGGGTACACCATTGGTGGCCACCCGTTTTTGATAGAGGGCTAGTTTGTCATCGATGAGGTCATTGTCAAAGGATGGGTAAGCAGTGGTTTCGGACAAGGCGATCGCCTGAGATGCAGTGGTACGCTGGTCAGGGTGAGGGAGCTGAGCATTGAGCACTTCGGAGCGGGTTGAAGGGTCATCCTGAGAAACGGCGATCATTGTCCCTTGATTGAGGATATTTCCCTGGAGCCATCGGCCTGCGAGCCAGTCCAACTGCCCCACCATCAGGACACCCAGCAAACCCCAAAGACAGGCCAGTTTTCGTCGCTGCGGCCTTGAGGACAAATGATAACTGCGGGGCGCATCACGGTGGAGAACCAGGCCATGGCGATCGGGCATTGGACACCAAATCTTCGTCGCCTTCAGGAGATCACAGGTAATTTGAGCAATATTTTCTCGAAAATGTAGGGGCGGCTCTACTGCCACTGCCGCGGCCAGGGGCTGTGAAGAGGGCTCTGAGACATCTGCTGGGGCTGACGGCGTAGGGGCAAGCTTGAGCACCTGTTGCCAGAGCGCTTGACTCTGCCCAGAGCGACGACCATAAATGTTCAAACAGGTAAAGGGTTGGGTCTCTAGGGTCCGAAATAAAGCGCTGATTGCCTTGATTGTTTCCCCTTGGGGAGGGCAGGCGATCGCCTCAACCATGACATAGAGGGTCGCCTCCCGCCGTCGGAGAGTAATGTGAACTCCCCCAGTGGCGAGGCGTTCTTGGAGTTGAGGATTAAGGCACCGCTGGAGCAAAAATTTAAGGGCAACTAAATTTCCCTGTTGGGCCAGTTGTACTGGGGTCGCCTGTCGTCCGGATCGTGTTGCGCCAGGCAGAGGCCATGTTGTTTCCCAGAGGACTGCCTGAGATGTTTTTGCTCGCCCTTGGAGGCTCACTTGGTGCAAGCCTTGGGGCGCTAACCCTGCCAAAATATTTTCGATCACAGCGAGGATTTGTGCTTGGCCGATGGTTGAATGGGGCGGAATAGCGCAGGTGAGTGCGAGTCGATAGTCTGTAGTGGCAGCCTGGAACGCGAAGCCTTGGGCCTTGAGGGTTTGGGTCAACAGGGTGGCGATCGCCTCAGCATCTCCCCAGCGGGCCCACTGGCGCAACATTACCTCCGGCGGCGTCAGATCAACCCAGAGTAACCATTCTGGCTGGGCTTCTCCCCGAATCTGACAGCGGATGGCCCCATCTCGAAATCCCTTAATTTGCAGTTCCCGGAGCCGTTGGACGAGGGGCTCTGTCAAGAGGCTATAATCCGGACTGTAGTCGCATTCACAGGTAATCCAAAGGCGTCGTTTGGCTTGGTGGGCTTCGGGGTTGCTTAACGTTTGGGTTTCTACCCGCATGCTGACCCCTAAGATGCCTAGGTTCTGACTCAGATACTGGGCGATCGCTGTCGGGGAACCGGAACGGGCCTGTTTCTTGAAATGTTGGGCAGACGGGATGGCCGCTTTTTGTTTCTGGGGTGTTTCTAGCTCAATTAGACTCAGCCATAGGCTCTTTTTTGCTTGACGAAGCCGCCCATACACCACCAATCGGTAAATCTCAGGGGAGGGCGGCGGTTGCAATAGCACAATCGGTTTTGGTTGCCTTTGGAGTGCCCGGAGAATTTCTGGGGTAATATCTTCTTTTTCTGTGGGACAAGTGGTTTCACAGAGCAAGTGGAGCGTGTTGCCCCGGAGTCGCACCTGCAGCCGCAAGTAAGCGCCTAAGGGCACAGCCTGCCGGATCGCATCCCGGAGCCAGGGTGCTAAATGGGAGCGCAGATCGGTTGGAGGGGCGGTGGTCACAGCTAGAAGTTGAAGATCGCTAATTTAATGGGGGCAATATCATTCACCCACCAAGTTGACATTCCTCGACCTAAAAAGGCAAGGGGATGCTTTGCCCAGAGATTTAACTTGCCCTGACAAAACGATAGTTTTTCGGGAAGTGGCGATCGCCTTGTTTACCTAAAATTTTCTTTTTGTAATTGTCGTAAAAAAAACGAGGTTTTACGGCCACTTTTGACCAATGAAACTCACCGGAATTGTTCTGTATCAAACAGGTCTAGTAGGATGGGGATGGCTTATCGCTCTCTACGCCCATGAAAGTTCAATTGCCGATTTCTCCTGCCTATCTTCTTAGCCCTTGCGCTCCCATCTATCTCATTGGCCACCGCTTGGGCCATGTCTGTACCCAAGCTCTGGTCAGTACTGGCGTCTGGAGTGAAGAAATTTTTCGCGGCGATCGCCTCCCCTCATTGCCATTTCCTGAAACAGAGCAACCAGATTAACCAAGCCTTTTACACCGTATTGTCTCGGGTTTGCCATTGTCTTTTCTGCCCATAGCCGCCAGAATCCTGGGGGCGATCGCCCGTTCCGTGTCCCATTGGACTACCCCAATCGAACCTTAGCCCTTACAATCGTCAAGATCTTCTCTCACAGCAGACAGCCCCTTTCCCTCATCCCCAGAAACGCCTAAGAAGTACCATGAACCAAGTCCTGCATCCCCCCAGTGCCGAAGCTGAACTTTTGTCCACTTCCCAATCTCTCCTGCGGCAACGTCTGGTGCTGGTTGAAGATCTTTGGCAGGCGGTGTTGCAGAAAGAATGTGGTCAAAAACTCGTCGATCGCCTGAATCATCTCCGGGCGACCCGCGCCGATGATGGCCAAAGTATTTATTTTTCTCCGAGTGAAATTTCAGCGCTCATCGAAACCCTGAGCCTCGAAGATGCGATCCGGGCCGCCCGGGCCTTCGCCCTTTATTTCCAGTTAATCAATAGCGTTGAGCAGCACTACGAGCAGCGCGAACAGCAGCAATTTCGCCGGAATCTTGCCGCCGCTAGCGATACCGAGAGCGACAGTCAAAGTGTCTATACAGAAATTGCCCCCACCCAGGCGGGTACTTTTGACTGGCTTTTTCCCCACCTCAAGCGCCAAAACATGCCCCCTCAGACGATCCAGAGGCTTTTGGATCAATTGGACATTCGCCTAGTCTTTACAGCTCACCCCACAGAAATTGTCCGCCACACCATCCGTAACAAGCAACGACGCATCGCAGGTATTTTGCGGCAGTTAGACCAAACAGAAGAAGGGGTCAAACACACAGGCACCGCAGAATCTTGGGAAATTGAAAATATCAAGCAGCAACTCACAGAAGAAATTCGGCTCTGGTGGCGGACCGACGAGCTGCACCAGTTTAAGCCCCAGGTCTTAGATGAAGTGGACTATGCCCTCCATTACTTCGAGGAAGTGCTTTTTGATACCCTGCCAGAATTATCAGTGCGCTTACAACAAGCTCTGAAAGCATCTTTTTCGAGCCTCAAGCCGCCAGCCACCAATTTTTGTAATTTTGGCTCCTGGGTCGGGGGCGATCGCGATGGAAATCCTTCCGTCACCCCCGATGTCACCTGGAAGACAGCCTGCTACCAGCGGGGTTTAGTGCTAGAGCGCTACGTGGCTTCCGTTGACTCCCTTTCAGATGTGTTGAGTCTTTCTTTGCACTGGAGTAATGTCCTGCCAGATCTATTAGATTCCCTGGAACAGGAACAAAATATTTTCCCAGATATCTACGAAACTCTCGCCATCCGTTACCGCCAAGAGCCCTATCGTCTCAAGTTGGCCTACATCAAGCAGCGCTTAGAAAATACCCTTGATCGCAACCGTCGCCTGGCGAATATGCCCGCCTGGGAAAATAAAGTAGAAGCAGCTGACGATACGGTTTACCTCTGTGGACAAGATTTTCTGGCTGATTTAAAACTGATTCGCGAAAGCTTGGTGCAAACGGAAATTCACTGTGCTGCCCTGGATAAGTTGATTTGTCAGGTGGAAATTTTTGGCTTTGTGCTGACCCGCCTTGATTTTCGGCAGGAATCCACAAGACATTCCGATGCGATCGCCGAAATTGTTGATTATCTGGGGGTATTACCGAAATCTTACAACGACCTCAGCGACCAGGAGAAAACCGATTGGCTGGTGCAGGAGCTCAAAACCCGCCGCCCCCTGATTCCGAAGGAAATGCAATTCTCGGAAAAAACAGTAGAAACCATCCAAACGCTCCAGGTGCTGCGCCGTCTCCAACAGGAATTTGGCATCGGTATCTGCCAGACCTACATCATCAGCATGACCAACGAAGTCAGCGATGTATTGGAAGTGCTGCTCTTGGCCCAAGAAGCGGGTTTATATGACCCAGTTACGGGGACAACAACCATTCGCATTGCGCCCCTGTTTGAAACGGTGGATGACCTACGCAATGCCCCAGAAATCATGCAGGCACTGTTTGATATTCCCCTCTACCGGGCCTGTTTAGCGGGGGGCTATGGTTCCTCCCAGGATCTTAATTGTGATGAAACCTTTGGCGATCGCCTCATGCCCGATCTCCAGGAAATTATGCTCGGCTATTCCGATAGTAATAAAGATTCCGGCTTCCTGAGTAGCAACTGGGAAATTCACAAGGCTCAAAAAAATCTCCAGCAGGTCGCCGACCCCTATGGCATCGATCTACGTATTTTCCATGGTCGGGGCGGTTCGGTCGGTCGGGGTGGTGGCCCCGCCTACGCGGCAATTCTGGCCCAGCCGCCCAATACAATCAATGGCCGCATCAAGATCACCGAACAGGGGGAAGTCCTCGCCTCAAAATATTCCCTGCCGGATCTGGCCCTCTATCATTTGGAGAGTGTTTCCACCGCTGTGATTCAATCGAGTTTGTTGGCCAGTGGTTTTGATGATATCCAGCCCTGGAACCGGATCATGGAAGATCTTTCCCAGCGATCGCGGGCCGCTTATCGGGCGTTAATTTACGAAGATCCTGACTTTATCGACTTCTTTATGTCCGTAACACCGATCCCAGAGATTAGCCAACTGCAAATCAGTTCTCGACCGGCCCGTCGAAAAAAAGGCAACAAGGATCTCAGTAGCCTCCGGGCAATTCCCTGGGTCTTTAGCTGGACCCAAAGCCGCTTCCTCGTGCCGGCTTGGTATGGTGTGGGTACAGCGCTCCAAGGTTTCTTTGAACAAGATCCTGTCGAAAATCTCAAGCTGATGCGTTATTTCTACAGCAAATGGCCTTTTTTCCGGATGGTAATCTCTAAAGTAGAAATGACCCTCTCAAAGGTAGACCTGCAAATGGCAAGTCACTATGTCCATGAGCTGGCCGAAAGGGAAGATATTCCTCGCTTTGAAAAACTCCTAGACCAAATCAGCCAAGAGTACAAACTCACCAAAAAGCTGATCCTAGAGATCACAGAAAACGAGGCTCTGCTCGATAGCGATCGCCCCCTACAACGATCAGTACAACTGAGAAATGCCACCATTGTGCCCCTCGGCTTTCTCCAGGTTTCTTTACTCAAACGGCTTCGACAATATACCCGTGAAACCCAGGCCAGTATTGTCCACTTCCGCTACAGCAAAGAAGAATTACTGCGGGGCGCCCTCCTCACGATTAACGGCATTGCAGCGGGGATGCGCAATACCGGTTGATCGCCAACAGTTCAGTTAAATGCAAAAAATAGGGGTTTACGGTAGTCGCAAACCCCTAGAAATTTAGAGACAGTGAAAAAATACTTAGAAAACCTGTTCTACTTCTGCGATTTCGGGGATGTTTTCCCGGAGACGGCGCTCGATGCCCATGCGCAGGGTCATGGTGGAACTGGGGCAGGAGCCACAGGCTCCCTGGAGACGAAGCTTCACAATGGGGCCATCAATTTCAACGAGCTCAACGTTGCCACCATCGGCTTTTAGGTAAGGGCGCAGTTCATCGAGGGTTGCTTCGACGTTTTCGGTCGTCAGTGCTAGAGCCATAATTTTTTCGGGTAAACAAAGGGATCAGCCTCCATTATAAAGTTTTCGTTTTATTTCTTTGCAAAGAAAAGGAGCTCCGGTAGACTTTGACGCGATGGTGGTGGCGATCGCCGACCGTAGACCCCGCAAAACAGTTGCCCCTGGGACAACAACGATAGTAGGGTAATAATTATGCCAAGTCCGAATGACCTTAACCTAATTAACGAGACCTTTGGAGAGACGCTCCAAGCAAACGCCTCAGAAGACGCAGCCACGGCAGAATCAATGCTGGCCAAGCTGGAAAATGCCGATAAAACCCAACGGATGATCGCCGCCCGTTACTTCTGCGACCACCGAGACGAACGGGCTGTGCTGCCCCTAGTTGAGCTCCTCCAACGGGATGTTTGCCCCCTAACCCGGGTGAGTGCCGCCTATGCCCTGGGCCGTAATGCAGCTGAGGCCGCAGTGCCTGCCCTCATTGATGTACTCAAGCAAGATTGGAATGGCTATGTCCGCAAAGGGGTTGTTTGGGCTTTGGGTAATTGTGGCGATCGCCGCTCCGTAGATCCCCTCATCCATGCCCTCGAAAACGATATTTCCGCTGTCCGTTTGTGGGCTGCCAGTAGCCTTGCCCAGGTAGCCAAACTTCAATATGAAGATATTTCGCGTGCAATCCCCCCGATTATCCGGGGACTACGCCGTGACAAAATGGCCGCTGTCCGGAGTAATTGTGCTTGGTCTCTAGGGCAACTGTCCCGGGAAATGCCCTCCAATGTCATCTATGCCACGGCGATTGACGCCCTAATCGAAGCCCTCGTCGAAGATGAAGATGTGGGTGTCAAAGAAGACGCCAGGGCTGCCCTCCTACGGGTGGGAGATCCCAATGGCCTGCAAATGATTGAAGCGTTAGAATTTGAAGGTTTGATTTAAAAAAACGTTACAAAAAAAATCCCCCTAAAAAATCAATAACCTTATGGATCGACCCCTCACAGTTGGCATTAGTGGCGCATCGGGGCTCATTTATGCTGTGCGGACTCTTAAATATTTATTAGAAGCTAACTTAACAGTGGATGTGGTGGCCTCTAAAGCTTCTTTTATGGTGTGGCAAGCAGAAGATGGCATTACGATGCCCGCCGACCCAGAGCACCAAGCGATCTTTTGGCGATCGCAAGCGGGGGTTCCTGAAAAAGGGATTTTGCGCTGCCACCGTTGGGGTGATGTGGGTGCAGGCATTGCCAGTGGTTCCTACCGCACCCAGGGGATGCTCGTGATTCCCTGTAGCATGAGTACCGTGGCAAAAATTGCCAATGGCCTCAGTTCCGACCTCCTGGAGCGGGCGGCGGATGTGTCCATCAAAGAGGGTCGAAAAGTGGTGATTGTCCCCCGGGAAACCCCCTTGAGTTTGATTCATCTGCGTAATTTAACCCAACTGGCAGAGGTGGGGGTTAAGGTCGTTCCCGCCATTCCCGCTTGGTATCACCATCCCCAAACCATTGAAGATCTGGTAGATTTTGTCGTCGCCCGGGCCTTAGACCAATTTGAAATTGATTGTGTCCCCCTCAAGCGCTGGAAAGAAGTCGAGGCCGGTCAAAAATAAGAGCTGTGGTCTACCCTAGGGGTGTTTGTCCTTACGGAGTAGCAACCATGAAACTGCAGCTCAAGCTCATTGTCACAGCACTATGTTGGGGGGCTTTACCCTTAGCCGCCTGTTCATCTCAATCGGTTTCGATGCCCAGTGAAACCCCCTCTGCAACGACGGAATCTCCCTCCATAATGAGCCCCCAGGCTGAGGATTTACCGGTTGAAACCATGACCGTCACCCCCATTGTCGAGGGGTTAGAGCATCCCTGGGGAGTCGCTTGGTTGCCCAATGGGGACATGTTAATCACGGAACGACCAGGGCGCCTACGGATTGTGCGGGATGGGGTCTTGGAGCCTGAGGTGATCGCCGGCATCCCGACCGACGAAATTTTTGCATCCCGCCAGGGGGGACTACTAGACATTGCCCTTCATCCCGACTTCCCTGAGAATAACTGGATCTATTTCACCTATGCCGCTGGGACTGAGAATGCGAATCGTACCCAAGTGGCACGGGCCGAGTTTGATGGGGAACAGCTCAATAACTGGGAAGTGATTTTCCCTGGCTCCTTAACCAAACCAGGCGCCCAACATTTTGGCTCAAGGCTCACTTGGCTGCCAGACCAGACCTTACTAGTGGCCATTGGTGATGGGGGAAACCCTCCCCTGGAATTGGAAGGTGAATTGATCCGCAATCAGGCCCAAAACCTTGATAGTCATCTGGGTAAGGTCATTCGCATTAACGACGATGGCTCTATCCCGGAAGATAATCCCTTCCTTGGAGACCCAGAGGTGCAACCGGAGATTTGGAGTTATGGCCACCGCAATATCCAGGGGCTTACCTTTGATCCGCTCCGACAACAGGTCGTGTCTACGGAGCATGGCTCCCGGGGAGGCGACGAACTGAATTTATTGGAAATGAGTAAAAATTACGGCTGGCCAGTGGTTTCTTTCAGCGCAGAATATTCGACAGGGCGACCTGTTGCTTCCCAAACTTCAGCCCCGGGAGTTATGGATCCCCAACGGGTTTGGACGCCGGTGATCGCCCCTTCTGGGTTGGCGGTCTATACAGGCGATCGCCTGGAGGGTTGGCAAGGGAATATCTTCGCGGGGGGCTTAGTTTCTCGCGATATCCGTCGCCTAGTATTAGATGACCAGGGAAATGTCATCGCCGAATCACGGATTCCCATTGGTCAACGGGTGCGAGACGTACGCCAGGGCCCTGACGGTTACCTATATGTCCTTACTGATGCCAACTCAGGGCAACTGTTGCGCCTGACCCCAGAAAATCCTCCTTCTTAAAGATCTGGTTCTGGGGTCGGAAAGTTGCCAGCATGGGTTACATTGTGGCAGTTTGAGCAAAAACTTACTTAAGGCATCATGGTTACAGTGCAAGTGGGCGATCGCCTTTTTGAAAACATCACAGGGATCATTTTTGATAAAGATGGCACCCTCGCCGATTCCCAGAGTTATTTGCGGGAACTGGCCCAAAAACGGGCGCGGCTGATCGATGCCCAAATTCCGGGGGTGGGGGAACCACTCCTGATGGCCTTTGGGATGGTAGACAGCGTTTTAGACCCGACGGGGTTGATGGCGGTGGGCAGTCACCAGGAAAATGCGATCGCCGCCGCCGCCTACATTGCCGAAACGGGCCGTAGTTGGTTTGAGGCCCTCGACATCGCGAAAAAAGCCTTTACCGAGGCGGAACAGATGTTGGGCGATCGCAGTCATACTTCACCATTGTTTGCCGGGAGCCTAGAGGTGCTGAAATTTTGCCATGATGCGGGCTTAAAGTTGGGCATTCTCTCGATGGATAGCACCGCCAATGTGGAGATTTTCGTCAAAACCTACCAGCTGCAGGACTATATTCAACTGGAAATGGGCGCTGAATTTGGCCTCAAACCCGACCCTAATTTATTTCTCAAAGCCTGCGCTGAGTTGGGTACAGCCCCTGGACAAACCTTGATGGTCGGCGATGCACCGGGGGATATTCAGATGGCTAAAGCGGCTGAGGCGGCTGGTTCCATTGGGATCTGTTGGGGAGATGCCACCCAAGCCCACTTAGAAACTGCCGATGTGGCGATCGCCAGCCTCGATGAATTAAAAATTGTGATGGGCTAAAACCAATGCAAGGGAATCGACGACAATTTTTGACCTATGGGGGCTTGGCCCTGGGGGGGTTACTCATTTCGCGCGGGATGATGGCAAGATCCCAGGCGATCGCCCAAACCACCATCATGAATCCTGCCCCTACTGGGCTGAGTGCCCCCCCCAAAGGGGATGTGCGCCTGGTGGTGATTAGCGATCTCAACAGTGCCTATGGTTCCACAGATTATCTGCCCCAGGTGAAGCGGGCGATCGCCCTGATTCCCGATTGGCAGCCAGATCTGGTGCTCTGCGTGGGGGATATGGTCGCGGGCCAAAAAAGTAGCCTCACCCCCGCCCAGCTAAGTGCCATGTGGCAAGGCTTTGATCGTCATATTGCCCAACCCCTACGCCGGGCAAATCTGCCCCTAGCTTTTACCCTGGGGAACCACGATGCATCCGGCTCGATTAGCAATGGCCGATATACTTTCGCCGCTGACCGCCAAGCAGCCATTAACTATTGGCTCAATGCGAATCACACGCCCACTCTAGACTTCATTGATCGCCGCCATTTTCCCTTCTATTACAGCTTTACCCAGCAGGATATTTTCTACTTGGTACTGGATGCTTCTACCGCGCGCCTTAGCCCAGAACAATGGACTTGGATCGAGAGTAGTCTTGCCAGTGAACAGGCCCAACGCAGCCGCCTGCGATTAGCCCTGGGCCATTTGTCCATCTATCCTGTTGCCTCGGGGAGCCGCTCAGAGCCAGGCAACTATCTCCACGAGGGCGATCGCCTCCAGACTTTGCTCGAAAGGTATAACGTCCATACCTACATCAGCGGCCACCAACATGCCTACTACCCGGCCTATCGGGGCCAGTTGGAATTGCTCCATACGGGTGCTTTGGGGGACGGGCCGCGTTCTTTGGTTCAAGGCAACCTGACTCCCTATCGGACCTTAACGGTGATTGATATTCCCCGCGATCGCCCCAATTTGCTCTACACCACCTACGATATGGACCGTCTCAGCCTGATAAATCAAAGTACCCTCCCCAGCCAGATTGACACGCCCCGGGGGCGCATCGTCCGCCGCGATCTCCAACCCACAGCCTAAACAGCTGGCGATCGCCCGGTCGGGTAAGCTAAAAATAATCGAAACTCCTTGGATGGGAAAATTATGCGTGTTTGGTTAACCAGTGTCGTTGTGCTCTTCATCGTCGTCCAGGTCTTCCAGCTACTAAAAGGCTTTTTTGTGCCCTTGCCACTGTATATCCTTGGGGGGGCTTTTTTGGCGATCGCCTCCAACTATGACAAGGGGATTATGACAGTCTTTAAAACAAAAGAATTGCCCAACGACCAAAACAATTCCGAATCCTAAACAGCCCCAAAAAACCTGTGTTAGCTTGAGAGCACAGTGGACGGGCAAATCCCAGGTGAGAGAAAACTTATGACCCCGCAAACATTGGTCCAACCCGTGTCCCCAGAAGCTTATTTAGCCCAGGAAGAACAAGCAGGCGATCGCCACGAATATATCCAAGGAGAAATCAAGCCCATGGCTAGCGGGACACCCACCCATAATGAAATTAGCGGCAATCTGTACATCGCCTTGAAGCTAGGGCTAAAAAAACAGCCATATCGCGTGTTTCACGTTGATCAACGCCTCTGGGTTCCTTCCCAGGAAATTTATACTTACCCTGATGTGATGGTCACTAGGAAACCCCTAGTGTTGCAAGAAGGGCGCAAAGATACGGTGCTCAATGCCTGC
Organism: Picosynechococcus sp. NKBG15041c; assembly: GCF_055380235.1. Lineage (NCBI taxonomy): Bacteria > Bacillati > Cyanobacteriota > Cyanophyceae > Chroococcales > Geminocystaceae > Picosynechococcus > Picosynechococcus sp. NKBG15041c. The sequence continues at coordinate 1,556,707 of NZ_AP040363.1, read as the reverse complement.
CTGATTGCCGAAGTCTTATCCCCGGCGACCAAAAATTATGACCGGAGCGAAAAATTCCATTACTACCGCTCGATCCCAGAATTTCAAGACTATTTGCTCATCGAACCGGAACGGCTATTTGTCGAGCATTACCACCGGAACAGTCCCAAACAATGGAGTCTCACAGAATACACAGCCATTGATGAGATCATTCGTCTAGAATCTGTGAACTGTGACATTGCCTTGACCGATATTTATGCAGATGTTGAGCTGTAATTAGGCGATCGCTCCATACTGTCCAGACGATAACAGCCGTTTTTTCGTAAAGTTAATCTCCCACAGGCCAAAACTAATGCAAAGTCTTAAGCAGGGGAACTTCAGGCCGTCCCTGCCCTCTAAGATGGAAGTAGGCCAGTTATCATCACTGAGTTACATGTGAGGACTTCCCGTATGAAAATTAGCAGCTTACCTTGGGTGCTTTTGGGTAGTGCCCTCCTTTTTTGGCCCCAGAGCATGCCCACGGTTGCCGAAACCCCCGATGCTCCAGAAGTCAGTGCTATTCAACGCTATAACGCCGGCGTTGAGGCCCTCACCCAGGGAGATTTCCAGGGGGCGATCGCCGAATTTTCTGCGGCCATTGACCTCGATGCTACGGACCCAGAGGCTTTTTATAACCGGGGCTATAGCTACCATGTTTTAGGCGATTACCAGGCCGCCTTTGAAGACTATAGTCAGGCGATCCAACTAAAGCCTGAATTTGCCGATGCCTATGGGAACCGTTGCTATGCGGCCTATCTCCTCAGCAATTATCAACAGGCGATCGCTGACTGCGACCAAGCGATTATCTTAAACAGTACCAATCCCGACTTTTTCATTAACCGGGGGAATGCCTACGATGATCTCGCTCTCCAGGCAAAAAGTGCCAATCAGCTACAACAGGCCAACGGTCACCATGCCCGGGCGATCGCCGACTATAATGCCGCCCTCACCCTTCGGCCCAACTACCCCAAAGCCCTCTACAATCGTGCCCTCGCCCACAACCGCTTCGAGAATCACAGTGCAGCCCTCCAGGACTACACCGCTAGCCTGGCAGGAAATCCTGAATTTGCCGAAGCCTATTACAACCGCGCCATCACCCACTACAGATTAGGAAATCTCGACCAGGCGATCGCCGACATGGAACGGGCGGCCATCCTCTTTGGTCAACAGGGCCATAGCACTTACCAGACCCAGGCAGAACAAATTCTTGAGCAGCTCCAAGCCCAACCCTGAAAATCCCTGACCGCTTCGATAAAATGAAGAGTAAATATTGTTAACAACCGTGGCGCAACCTAATATATAGAGATTGTCGAGCCACACCAAGGAGAAACAAGAAGCGCATGGGTAGAGTAGTCGGCATCGATCTCGGAACCACCAATTCCGTCGTTGCAGTGATGGAAGGCAGTAAACCCCTTGTCATTGCCAATTCCGAAGGAGCTAGAACCACCCCCTCCGTTGTGGGCTTTAACAAAGATGGCGAACTGCTTGTGGGACAAATGGCCCGCCGCCAAGCCGTGCTCAACCCCCAAAATACCTATTACGGCGTTAAACGTTTCATGGGACGCCGCTACAGCGAACTCAACCCCGACTCCAAGCAAGTTCCTTACACCATCCGCCGTACCGAAGAAGACACAATTAAAATTCGCTGTCCCCGGCTGCGCCAAGAATTTGCCCCCGAAGAAATTTCTGCCAAAATTATCCGCCGCCTCGCCGACGAAGCAGAACGCTATCTCGGGGAACCAATCACAGGGGCAGTGATTACGGTTCCTGCCTACTTTAATGACACCCAGCGCCAAGCAACCAGGGATGCAGGCCGCATTGCTGGCTTGGAAGTTTTACGGATTATTAACGAACCTACTGCCGCTGCCCTTGCCTATGGCTTAGAGCAAAAAGAAAGCTCCTCAATCCTGGTCTTTGACCTGGGAGGTGGCACCTTTGATGTGTCTGTTCTGGAAGTGGGTGATGGGGTCTTTGAAGTCAAAGCCACCAGCGGTGATACCCAGCTCGGTGGTAACGATTTTGATAAAAAAATTGTTGATTGGCTCGCCGAGCAGTTCCTTGAGGCCGAAAATATTGATCTCCGTAAAGACCGTCAATCTTTACAACGGCTCACCGAAGCGGCGGAAAAAGCAAAAATCGAACTCTCTGGTGTCACTGTCACAGAAATCAATCTTCCTTTTATTACCGCCACTGAGGAAGGGCCAAAACACATTGAAACTCAGCTGGACCGCGCCACCTTTGAAAGCCTATGCGGTGATTTAGTCAGTCGTCTGCGTCGCCCCATTAAGCGGGCCCTCCAGGACGCCGGTATTAGCCCTGTGCAAATTCGAGAAGTGGTGCTCGTGGGCGGTTCGACGAGGATTCCGATGGTACAAGGGTTAGTACGGAGTTTCATTGATCGCGAGCCGAACCAAAATGTCAATCCCGATGAAGTCGTTGCCGTCGGTGCGGCAATCCAAGCAGGTATCCTCGGTGGTGAAGTAAAGGATATTTTGTTGCTCGATGTGACCCCCCTCTCCCTGGGCTTGGAAACCATTGGTGGGGTGACGAAAAAGCTGATTCCCCGGAACACGACGATCCCCGTGCGCCGCTCTGATATTTTTTCGACGGGAGAAAATAACCAAACTGTCGTGGAAATCCATGCGCTCCAGGGAGAGCGGGAAATGGCCCAGGGGAATAAATCTCTCGGTCGGTTTAAGCTCACTGGCATTCCCCCGGCCCCCAGAGGTGTGCCCCAAATCCAGGTGTCTTTTGATATCGATGCCAATGGCATTTTGCAGGTGTCGGCACGGGATAAGACCACGGGCCGGGAGCAAAGTATCACCATTCAAGGCTCTTCGACCTTAACAGACAGTGAAGTGAACCGGATGATGCGGGATGCAGAACAGTTTGCCCAGGAAGACCGGGAACGACGGGAAAAAGTTGAAAAACGCAACCGGGCCAAGGCACTAACCGACCAAGCTTCCCGGCGCCTGAAGGAAGTGACCCTCGATTTTGGCAGTCAGTTTGCTAGTTATTATCGTCGCCGCATTGAAAGCTTATCCCAGGAAATTTTAGATAGTCTCAAGCAGAATGACGATCGCCGCCTTGATCGGGCCCAAGCTGATCTCCAGGATGCGCTCTATGAGCTAAACCGGGAAGTGCGCTTGCAATATGACAAGGAAGGAGATGATTCTTTCTTTAGTACGATCAAGAAAACGTTGATTGGCGATGATGAGGAGGATTCTTACTATGATTCTCGCTCTACCTACCGACCTGGTGTAGATTATTCGCCCCAACGGGGTTATGGGGCGCCCCAAGACAATTACGATTATGGTCCCCGTCCGCCCCAAAGACCGCAACCGACGCGAAATTATGATTATCGTGCGGTGCCGCCCCGACAAAACTATGGGGGCGATCGCCCCATGGATGACCGCTATAGCAATGGCACACCGCCCCGTCGCCCCCCCGAACCCCGGGCGCCCCGGCCCACCAGCCGCGACCCTTACGAGCAGCGCAATGTGTCCCGCAAATACTATAGCCAGGGCCAAGGGCGGAACATCCCCTACGAAAATGATTGGGATGAAGATGATGAATGGTTCTAGGGACTTGTTTTCGAGCCCAATTACCGCATAATAAACATCACGGTTTGGAACAGCGCGTCACTATCTAAGGAGAGAAATCCTCACCCTGTCGCCTAAATATGAACAATTTGCGTAACTACTATGAAATTTTAGGTGTACCCCGCAATGCTTCCAGCGAGGAGATTAAGCGGGCTTTTCGGCGGCTGGCACGGCGATATCATCCGGATGTCAACCCCGGAGACAAGGTCGCAGAGGAAAAATTCAAAGACCTCAATGAGGCCTACGAAGTCCTTTCCGATGATGTGCGGCGATCGCAATATGATCAATTCAGCCGGGCCATGGGTGGAAAATATAGTCGCCCTGGTTTTTCTCGCCCTAATCGGCCCCAACGCAATGATTTCAGTCAATTTGCCAATATTGGCACAGTGAGTCCCTTTGGAGACAAAGACCGCCAACAGTCTACGGCTCGGGTACGCAGCACAAACTATGACGATTTTCGTCCTGGCACAACGAAAACAACCAAAGTGGCGACGCCTAAATCCCCCTCGAAACGAGATGTGGAAGCTCGCCTAACACTCCCCCTCGAAAAAGCCTACCGGGGTGGCCGGGAACGGATTCGCCTCGAAGACGGGCGATCGCTTGAAGTCGAAATGCCGCCCCACATGGTCGATGGTCAGCGGATTCGGCTGCGCAATCAAGGTATTAACGGCGGCGATTTATATCTAAAAATCACAGTGGCCGCCCATCCTTTCTTTGAAGTGCAGGGGGCTGATATTTATTGCCAAGTTCCCCTCAGTCCCAGTGAGGCTGTTTTGGGGGGCTCTATCGAAATTCCGACCATTGATGGGTTAGTAAAAATGACTGTGCCCAAGGGGGTCAAGCCAGGCCAAAGATTGAGATTAGCCAACAAAGGTTATCCGCGTAGCTCGGGTAATCGGGGCGATCAGTTGGTGGAGGTACAGTTGGTTTTACCGCCAGAAATCACCGAAGAAGAGAAAGCGCTATACGAAAAATTACGGGAAGTAGAAAGTTTTAACCCCCGCAAAAATATCTATCAGTATTCCTAAAATGCTGAATCAAGGTTGGGTGTATCGAGACCGGGTCAAACCCGCTTGGGCAGGTTTGTCCGTCCTAGATTTTTATGCTCAAAATTACCGCCATTCAACGCGGCCAGAATGGGCGGCACGGATTGACAAACAACAAATCTTTGTCGATGGCAAACCGGCGCTCTGGGGGCAAATTTTAGCGGCAAATCAAACCTTGGAATATCATCGCGAACCTTGGGAAGAGCCAGATGTGCCGTTAAATTTTTCAATCTTGCATCAAGATCCTCACTTTTGGATCATTGAAAAACCGGCGGGTTTACCGGTGATGCCGGCGGGAAACTTTTTAGAAAATACCCTTTTGGGGCAGCTCAAAACCCAATTTCCCCAGGAAAATCTGGCGCCGATTCATCGCCTCGGGCGGGGGACATCGGGGTTGATGATCCTTGGGCGATCGCCTCTGGGCAAGCAACATTTAACCCAGCAATTGCGGGAGCACCAAATTACGAAAATTTACCGCGCCCTGATTCCAGCGGGGGACTATCCCGACCAAGTGACGATTAAAACTCCCATCGGGAAAGTTGCTCACTTAACTTTAGGAACGATTTTTGTGGCAAAAGCGGATGGCCTATTTGCCCACAGCGAAATGCAGGTGTTGCAACGATTCAATGATTTATCTCTGGTGCAGGTGCAGATTTTTACTGGACGTCCCCACCAAATCCGCATTCACATGGCGGCGATCGGCTATCCCCTTGTGGGCGACCCGCTCTATCTGCCTGGGGGACTCCCCAAAGTTGCGAATGGTGACCAACGGACGGCCTTACCGGGGGATTGTGGTTACTTTCTAAATGCCCATTATTTACAGTTTATGCATCCAAGTGGGCAGCAGGTAGTCGAATTTTTCTCCCAGATGGAATTTCCACCTACCTAATCGTAGGCCCAAGATTCAAGGACTGCCCTGAAATTCGCCGCTGCTCTATCTATAATGTTTAAGCACTTTTTTTCGATAATGGCGATCGCCCCATGAGCAAATCCGACCAAATCCGCATCCGTGGCGCAAGGCAGCATAACCTCAAAAATGTGGATCTCGATTTGCCCCGCAATCAGTTGATTGTGTTTACGGGGGTGTCAGGATCGGGGAAATCCTCCCTGGCTTTTGATACCATTTTCGCCGAGGGACAGCGGCGCTATGTGGAATCCCTCAGTGCTTACGCCCGCCAGTTCTTGGGCCAACTGGATAAGCCTGATGTGGACGCCATCGAAGGGCTGAGTCCAGCGATCTCCATTGACCAAAAATCCACCTCCCACAATCCCCGCTCCACCGTCGGCACCGTCACGGAAATTGCCGATTATCTGCGCCTTCTCTTTGGCCGCGCCGGGGAGCCCCACTGCCCCCATTGTGATCGCCCCATTGCTCCCCAGACCATTGATGAAATGTGCGATCGCGTTTTAGACTTGGCGGACCGCACTAAATTTCAGTTGCTGGCCCCGGTGGTGCGCCACCAAAAAGGCACCCACAAAAAGACCCTATCGAGCATTGCCGCTGAAGGGTTTGCCCGGGTGAGAATTAATGGTGAAACCCGCGAATTGAGTGACAATATTTCCCTCAATAAAAATCACTATCACACCATTGAAATTGTCGTCGATCGCCTTGTCAAAAAAGAAGGCATTCAGGAACGTTTAGTTGATTCTTTAACCACCTGTTTAAAGCATTCTGAAGGGACGGCAATTGTTGACTTAATGGACACTGGTGAACACATTGTCTTCTCCGAAAACTTTGCCTGCCCCGAACATGGCGCAGTGATGGAGGAGCTATCCCCCCGCCTATTTTCTTTTAATTCCCCCTATGGTGCTTGCCCTGCCTGTCATGGTTTAGGAAGTCACCGGCGCTTTTCTCCAGAACTGGTGATCCCCGACCCGACCCAAGCGCTCTACGCGGCGATCGCCCCCTGGTCAGAAAAGGAAAATACCTATTATTTATCACTGCTGTATAACCTGGGACAAAACTTCGGTTTTGAAATCCAGACCCCCTGGGAAAAACTCAGTAAAGAACACCAAGATATTTTGCTCTATGGCACCGAGGAACCGATTTGGTTTGAGGAAGAATCCCGCTACGGTACTGGTAAAGGTTATTTCCGCCATTATTCAGGAATTCTAAAACTTTTAGAACGCAACTATGAAGACACCAATTCTGAGGCGATCAAAGAAAAATTAGAAAAATATCTGGTGAATCAGCCCTGCGAAGTGTGCCACGGCAAACGCCTCAAACCAGAAGCCCTTTCTGTTCGCCTCGGCCAATACAACATCGATGAGCTGACCAGTGTCTCGATCCGTGATTGCCTCGAACGGGTGGAAAATCTCCAGTTAAGCGATCGCCAAAAATTAATCGGTGAACTCGCCCTCAAAGAAATCCGTGCCCGCCTCAAATTTCTCCTGGATGTGGGCCTCGATTATCTCACCCTCGACCGGGCGGCCATGACCCTCTCCGGCGGCGAAGCCCAGCGGATTCGCCTGGCCACCCAAATCGGTGCAGGGTTGACGGGGGTTTTGTACGTCCTTGATGAACCCAGCATTGGCCTCCACCAACGGGACAATGAGCGGCTACTCAATACCCTGCAAAAACTGCGGGATTTGGGCAATACTCTCATTGTCGTGGAGCATGACGAAGATACGATTCGCACGGCAGATCACATTGTTGATATCGGCCCGAAAGCAGGTGTCCATGGCGGAGAAATTGTTTTCCAGGGCAGTTTTGACAAGTTCCTCAAAAATAAACAATCCCTCACCAGTGCCTATCTTTCTGGCCGATGCGCCATTGAAACCCCGACAGAACGGCGCGCTGGTAACGGCGGACGTTTACGCCTAGAACATTGCACAAAAAATAACCTCAAAGACATCACCGTCGAAATTCCCCTCGGTAAATTGGTGTCAGTAACTGGGGTATCAGGTTCCGGGAAGTCGACGCTCATTAATGAATTGCTCTATCCAGCCCTGCAACATAGCCTGAATCGCAATGTCCCTTTCCCAAAAAATTTAGGCGGCGTCAAGGGCTTAAAGTCCGTTGATAAAGTGATCGTCATTGATCAATCCCCCATTGGCCGGACACCCCGCTCCAACCCTGCTACCTACACAGGCATTTTCGACCCAATTCGGAATCTCTTTGCAGAAACGGTAGAAGCCAAAACCCGTGGTTATAAAAAAGGCCAGTTTTCCTTTAACGTCAAGGGCGGTCGCTGTGAAGCCTGTGGCGGCCAAGGGGTGAACGTCATTGAGATGAATTTTCTGCCTGATGTCTATGTGCAGTGCGAAGTGTGCAAAGGAGCCAGATATAACCGTGAAACTCTCCAGGTGAAATTTAAGGGCTATTCCATCGCCGATGTGCTGAATATGACCGTAGAAGAGGCCCTGGGAGTATTTGAAAATATTACGGCGGCGGCAACCAGGCTCCAAACTTTGGTGGATGTGGGCTTGGGCTATATTCGCCTGGGCCAACCCGCACCGACTCTCTCCGGGGGAGAAGCACAACGGGTAAAACTGGCCTCAGAGTTAGCGCGACGGGCCACGGGTAAAACTTTGTACCTGATCGATGAACCCACAACGGGGCTTTCTTTTTATGATGTGCACCACTTGCTTAATGTGTTGCAACGGCTAGTAGACAAAGGCAACTCTGTCCTCGTGATTGAGCATAACTTGGATGTGATCCGCTGTAGTGATTGGCTCATTGACCTCGGGCCAGAGGGAGGCGATCGTGGTGGAGAAATTCTCGTGACGGGGACGCCAGAAGTGGTAGCCCAGCATCCCCAATCCCACACGGGACGCTTCTTAAAACCTTTATTGACAGAGAAAAAATAGAAGGCGATCGCCAAAGTATTCAGTACAATAACGACAATCACAAGGGGGAGTGCGTCGCTGTCAGCAGTTAATTTTATGAAACCCGAAATACTTAAGCAAAGTTTTGTTCTTTCTAGCCTCGCAAAATGCCGCGATCAGCTCGAAAAATTTGGGGTGAAGTCACTGGCTCTATTTGGTTCTACTGCCCGTGATGAAGCGACTATCGATAGTGATTTAGATTTTCTGGTGGAGTTTGATACTGAACTCACCTTCGATATCTATATGGATTTTAAGTTTTTTCTTGAGGAGCTATTTAATTGCAGAGTAGATCTTGTTATCAAAGAAGATCTCAAGCCTCAAATTAGAGAGAATATCCTTAAACAAGCGATTTATGTCCCGTAGTCTTCGTCTTTACCTCAGTGATATTCTCAAGAGTATTACAAAAATCCAAAGTTATGCCGAAAGTTTGACCTATGAAGAACTATGTGAAGACAGCCGAACCCTTGATGCGATCGCCCACAATTTACAAATTATTGGCGAAGCAACAAAACAAATTCCTGAGTCTCTACGCGAGCAATATCCACAAATTGAATGGAAGAAGATTGCTGGCTTGAGGGATATTATTGCTCATACTTATTTCCGTATCAATACCAAAATTGTCTGGAGCATCGTGCAAACGAAATTAAATCCCCTTCAAGCTTGCATTCAACTTATGCTTGAAGATAGGAATCTTTTTTAGATTCATCTTTTCAATGGTAGCGATCGCCCACTGGCAACCCACCGCCACAGAGCTATTTTCCTGGTTACGTCTCATGTGAAGCTCAGTGCGGCAAATTATTTTTCCAAATTAGGAAGATCGCCAGTCAACAAGAAATCATGGCCAATGGATTGAAGTTGGACATTTTCGAGGGCGATCGCCTGGTCCATCAACGTTAAACCCAAGTTACCTACAGGGGTCGGTGCCCCTTGGCCACCAATAATTTTCGGGGCGATAAAAGCCATCACCTTTTGGATGCTGCCCGAGGCGATCGCCGCTGCCGCCAAGGTGCCACCACATTCCCACAACACCTGCAAACAGCCCTGGTCATAGAGGTATTGCATCACTCTATCGGGGGAAACTGGATCGATGTGTACTACTTCTACTCCCCGTTGCCGTAAAAAATCCTGCATTTCTGGATTGGCAGTTGCTTGGGTAATCACCACCGTTGGTGCGATGGTTACATCCCACAAATGGCGATCGCCTGGCAGATCTAGAGACTGACTGACGACCACCCGCAAAGGATTATGGGGCGTCAGTGCATGGGTGGTTAGGTACGGATTATCAAGGCGTACTGTGTTTCCCCCGACAATCACCGCATCACAGCGGGAGCGGAGGTCATACACCTGATTGCGCGTTTCCTGGTGGGTAATCCAAGCGCTATGGCCCGTGGTCGTCGCAATTTTGCCATCAAGGGTCATCGCATATTTCAAGATGCCAAATGGCCGCTTGTGTAGCATCCGCCAAATAAAGCCCGCATTCAGTTCCCGGCAAGCCGCTTCTTCAACGCCCACTAGCACTTCAATGCCTGCATCCCTGAGGGTTTGTAAGCCGCCCCCAGCGACGAGCGGATTCGGATCCACCATCCCTACCACGACTTTTTTGACGCCGGCTTTGACCACCGCCTGACTACAGGGGGGTGTTCTACCGTGGTGATTACAGGGTTCTAAGCTTACATAGATAGTGGCACCTCGGGCCGCTTCCCCCGCTTCCCGGAGGGCAAACACTTCTGCGTGGGGTTGCCCTGCCCCTGGGTGAAAACCTTCGCCAATAATTTGACCATCTTTAACGACAACGGCTCCCACCATTGGGTTGGGTGCTGTTCTGCCCGCTGCCTGCTTTGCCAGGGTAATGCACCGTTGCATCATGGCACGATCAAAATCGGTTCCAACGGGGGCGGCATTTGGGGTCATGGTTGAAGGCCGGGGCAAAAAATTTGTTCTTTCCCATTGTAGGCAAGAACCCTAGGGCAAATATAGGGGACTGGGCCAGCGAAGGGCGAGAAAGTCAGGGGATTGAGCGACGGATTGGTGCTATTTCAGGAAATTTTCAGCAATTATCGATATGATCATCCCAATTCTCTGCCGTTGTTTGAAATCTGAACGAATTTAATGCCAGAAACTACTGCTACGCCTCACTACCATGTTGAAGATGCTGTCCTGAGCCGTTATCAAGCGGGTGCCCAGGAGCATGAGCCGAGTCTCTGTTGTCCGACGGACTATCAGGATGTCCATTATTTGGATGTGATTCCTGAAGAAATTTTGACGAAAGACTATGGCTGCGGTGATCCGACCCGCTATGCAAAACTGGGGGATGTGGTCTTGGATCTTGGGTCTGGGGCAGGGAAAAACTGCTACATGGTCGCCCAGAAGGTGGGGCCGACGGGGCAGGTGATTGGCGTTGATTTTAATGATGTGATGTTAAATCTCGCCCGTAAATACCAAGGGGCGATCGCCAAAAAAATTGGTTTTCAGAATACAGAATTTGTCAAAGGCAAAATCCAGGATTTAAAGCTACCCCTCGCCCCACTCCAGGCTTGGCTCCAGAAAAATCCGATTAACACCATCGAAGATGTGGCCCGCTACGAAGCAGAAGGCGATCGCCTCCGGGCCGAATCTCCTTTAATTGCCGACGAAAGTATTGATCTGGTCATTTCCAACTGCGTTTTAAATCTGGTTAAACCCAGCGACAAACGGCAACTGTTCCAGGAAATTCACCGGGTCCTGAAAAAAGGGGGCCGGGCTGTCATCTCGGATATTGTTTGCGACGAGCCACCCAGCGAAAAAATCCTCAACGATCCCGAGCTATGGAGTGGTTGTATTGCTGGGGCTTTCCTCGAAGCAGAATTTTTGCAAATGTTTGAAGCAGCGGGTTTTTATGGGGTCGAAATTCTCAGCTATGCCCCAGAGCCCTGGCAAACCATCGACGGCATCGAATTTCGCTCTATGACTGTGCGGGCCTACAAAGGTAAAGAAGGGATTTGTCTCGAACGCAATCAGGCTGTTATTTACAAAGGCCCCTGGCAACAGATCCAAGATGACGATGGGCACACCTATTGTCGAGGCGAAAGAATGGCCGTGTGCGATAAAACCTTCCAGCTTTTGACCAGTCCCGACGGCCCCTACGCCGGACAATTTATCCCCGTTCCCCCCTACCAAGAAATTCCCCTCGAAGCAGCGCCAGAGTTCAATTGCCAGGCCAAGGCCCGTCGCTCTCCCCAAGTCACCAAAGGCGAAGACTATCACCTCACCCAATTGAATGGTGATACTGCTTGTTGCACGCCCGAGAGCTGTTGCTAAAATTTCTGGCCTAAAATTATTTTTGAGATCTCCATGGTTCAAACACCCTCTCCGACTGCCATTACACCTTTTACTCAAGCCCTCGGCCAACCCCTAACCAAAACCTCCATTCGTGTCCTCCAGATCAACCTCGGCAAAAAATGCAATCTCGCCTGTACCCATTGCCACGTGGAAGCAGGGCCAAGGCGCACTGAAGAACTCAGCCCAGAGATTTGTGAGCAACTGATTCAACTGATTCGCACCTTCCCTCAAATCCAAACGGTGGATCTCACCGGGGGGGCTCCAGAAATGCACTACGGTTTTCGGCCATTGGTGGCTGCTGCCCGGGAAACCGGCAAAGAAGTCATTGTGCGCTCAAATCTGACGATTTTCTTTGTGCCTGGTTATGAAGATTTGCCGGAATATTTCGCCCAAAATCAGGTGCGGGTGGTGGCTTCTCTACCCTGCTACTTAGAGAATAATGTCGATCGCCAACGGGGGACTGGGGTTTATCAAGATTCCATTGCGGCCCTCCAACGGTTAAACGCCTTGGGTTATGGCCGCGATCCCGAGTTAGTCTTGGATTTGGTTTACAATCCGCCCGTGCCCCGCAATACAGATTTTTCCCTTACCCCCAGCCAAACAAGCTTGGAACAGGACTACAAGACTTATCTAAAGGAGCATTTCCAGATTCGGTTTAATCACCTATTTACGATTACCAATTTGCCCATCGGTCGGGTGAAACATTATCTCCAAGCTCACGAACTCTACACACCTTATCTTCGCTTTCTCGCCGACCACCACAATGAGACGACGGTAACCAACCTGATGTGTCGGAATCAATTGTCGGTAGACTACCAGGGGAATATTTTCGATTGTGACTTTAACCAGATGGAAGATTTACCTGCCTACACCGCTGCTGGGAAGCGAATCACGGTGGCGGATTGTCTAGAGGCGCAGTCTTTAGATTTGCTCGAAACGGTGGCCACAAAACCCTATTGCTATGGTTGTACAGCAGGGAGCGGATCTAGCTGTGGTGGCGCTTTGACTTAGTTTTTTCTAAAAATTTGCATTTTATTTTTCTCTCCGCCATCGAAAACCCAAGCGTACAGCAAAAAAAAAATACTGTTTGGGTCGAAGGACTCTGCTAAAAAGACTTTTAAGGAAGTTTCCCAAATCCCCAGAAAATTTTTTACAATGATTTATTAAGCAATATTACAAGCATTTTACCGTGACTCAACTCGCGCCCAAACCCGATTCGCCAGAGACCACTGCGGCGGTTCAACGTTCTGGAAAGCTTCCCTGGCAGGCTTTGGGGGCGGGAATTTTGATCGGGGTGATCGTTGCCTATGCTGGGGGACAACTGGTCGCACCAGCGCCAGAAGATTCAGCTTCGGCGGCGAATGCAATCAGTCAAGCCCCCGGGCGTACCGTTACTACCCTCACCGTTGAACCCCAGGCGATCGCCAAAACCATGAGCGTTGTCGGTACTGTCACTGCCTCGGATCTTGTCTCGATTACTGCCGCCAGTCCCGGCCTCCAAATCACCAATGTACTCGTAGATGAGGGGGCCACGGTGCAAGCGGGTCAACTCCTGGTACAACTCGATAACAGCACGCTCCAGGCCGAACTCCGCCAAGCCCAAGCCCAAGTGACCCAAGCCCAGGCTCGCCTCGCAGAACTCAGGGCCGGGGCGCGCCCGGAAGAGATTGCCCGGGCCCAGGAACAGGTCAATCAAGCCACCGCTGCCCTTAGCCGGAGTCAAGCAGATCTGTCCCTCACGGAGCAGCGCCTCCGCCGGAACCAAGAACTTTTCGAAGCTGGGGCGATCGCCGCCGATACCCTTGATGAGACGCGCACGAGACGTGACGGTGCGGCCGCCAGCGTGAGCCAAAATCAAGCCACCCTCCGAGAAGCAGAACAGAGACTGGGGGAACTGCGCCGGGGCACTCGGATCGAAGTACTGGCCCAGGCCGAAGCCCAACTACAGCAAGCCCAAGCCCAGGTAAATTTGGTGAGCACTCGTCTTCGAGAAACCCAAATTTTTGCGCCCCGTGCCGGAAAAATCATCGAAAAATTCGCACAACTGGGTAGTCTGAGTTCTTCAAGTGACGCTCTATTCACCCTTCTCGAAACGGGGAAATTAGAGCTGGAAGCAAACATTCCTGAAACACAGCTCAATGAAGTCGCCGTTGGCCAAACAGTTCAAATTACCAGCGATCGCGACCAGACTCTCAACATTACAGGGCAAATCCGTGAGATTGTCCCCACAGTTGATCGGCAATCCCGCCAAGCAACGCTCAAAATTACCCTGCCCGAGAGTGCCGACCTTAAGCCAGGGATGTTTCTCCGGGGCAATATTGTCCTCAGCCAAGCCCAGAGTTTCAGCGTGCCCACAGAGGCGGTGATTCCCCAAGACGGTGTCCAAGGCACGGTTTTCCGTGTCAACCCGGATAATACAGTGGTTGCCCTAGAAGTAGAACTAGGGGAATTGCTGGCTAATGATGAAATTGAAATCCGCAGCGGTATCCAGGCAGGCGATCGCCTTGTGGTCAAAGGAGCAGCCTTCCTTAAAGATGGTGACCGAATCGAAGTCCAACCCTTTGAGTAAGGTGCTTTTAAGATCGCCCCAAAATTGACAACCGAGATCATCATCTAATTCAGTATTTTCTGCTTACAAAATGTTGTCAAACAGTGATTTTTTATATTTATTTAATAAATGCAATTCCCCCTACAGACGAAGCGAAAAATTCGATTTTTCTTGGCGCAAATAGGCTGTGATCTAGGGGTTTAGGGCGTTATTAACCCAAATGAAAATAGTCCTTAAAGACATTTTTGCTTAGGTATTGGTCAGGGAAGCAACTTATAGGTGCGGTAATCCCCCCATAGGTAGGTCAAGATTTTTTTAAAAAGTGAAAAGTTCCTCAACAATCCCAAGCCACTTTTAAAAAGATCCGGTAAGTTGAGGGTAGTGCCCCCGCCTCACTGAGTTGTAAAAACATCAGAAACAAGGCTTGGGGCGATCGCCAAACGCACAAGGAGAATTATCGATGGCTACTGCGAACCCGATTATTGACATTGAGAAATACGGCCAGAGTATCTGGATGGATAACCTCAGTCGGGATTTGATCACCTCTGGGGAATTGGCCCAACTCATCGGCAGTCGGGGCATCCATGGGATTACCTCTAACCCGGCCATCTTCGAAAAGGCGATCGCCGGCAACAAGATCTACGACGAAGCGATTAAACAGGGCATCGCTGCAGGGAAGTCGACCCTAGAAATCTACGAATCTCTCGTCTTTGAAGACATTACGAGCGCCTGCGATATCTTTGCTGAGGTTTACAACCAAACCAAGGCCCTCGACGGCTACGTCAGTATCGAAGTCCCCCCCACCATCGCCAAAGATACCGCCAGCACCATCGCCGAAGCCCGCCGCTACTTTAAAGAAATTGGCCGCCCCAATGTGATGATCAAAATCCCCGGCACTCCAGAAGGGTTGCCCGCAGTCACCCAGGCGATCGCCGAAGGTATTAACGTTAATGTCACGCTCCTATTTTCTGTCCAAGCCTACATTGACACTGCCTGGGCCTACATCGAAGGGCTCGAAAAACGGGCTGCCGCTGGTGAAAGTGTCGAAAATATTGCCTCCGTCGCCAGTTTCTTCCTCAGCCGCATCGATGTAAACATCGACGACCAACTAGACGCCAAAATCAAATCTGGGGTCAGTGAAGATGTGGCCAGTAAACTGATCAGCCTCAAAGGAAAAGTGGCGATCGCCAACGCTAAAATCGCCTATCAACACTACCTAGACATTTTTAGTAGCGATCGCTGGCAAGCCCTCGCCGCAAAAGGCGCTAAGCCCCAACGGCTCCTCTGGGCCAGCACCGGCACAAAAAACCCCGACTACAGCGATGTGATGTATGTGGATGAATTGGTGGGCGCCGATACCGTCAACACCCTCCCCCCCAGCACCATCGAAGCCTGTGCCGACCACTGCGATCCTGCCAGTCGCATCGATGCCAATGTAGACCAAGCAAAGCAAATCATCGCTGCCCTCAATGATGAAGATGTGGCGATCGACCTCGATGCCGTGATGGCCGAACTCCTCGAAGATGGCATCGACAAATTTATCAAACCCTTCGAATCCCTGATGGCTTCCCTCGCCGCCAAAGTTGAACAACTGGCCGCTGTCTAACCCAGCCGAAACATTTCCCCCTCACCCAAGGGGGATATTTTCCCCTCTGTCTTACCCTTCGCTCCCTCAAACACCAAAATATGGTTGCCCTTCAAGAAAATCCCCTCCGCGTCGGACTCCGCCAAGAACGTACCCCTGATCCCCTCATCATCGTGATTTTTGGCGCCTCCGGTGACCTCACCCAGCGCAAACTTGTCCCTTCCCTCTACGCCCTCAAAAAAGACAATCTCCTTCCCCCAGAACTCACTATTGTCGGGGTGGCGCGTCGAGACTGGAGCCATGACTATTTCCGTGAGCAAATGCGCCAGGGGATTGAAGAATTTTCCGATGGCATTGGCAGCGAAGATCTCTGGAAAAATTTTGCCGAGGGCTTGTTTTATTGTTCCGGCAATATGGACGACGCCGACAGTTACCAAAAGCTGAAAGCCCTCCTCGAAGACCTCGATCAACAACGGGGTACAAGGGGGAATCGCGTCTTTTATCTTGCTGTTTCTCCCAAATTCTTCCCCCCCGGTATCAAAAATCTTGGGGCAGCAGGCATGCTCAATGATCCCATCAAACATCGCCTGGTCATCGAAAAACCCTTTGGCAAAGACCTCAGCTCTGCCCAAGTGTTAAACGGTGTGGTGAGAAATGTGTGCCGAGAAGAACAGGTTTACCGTATCGACCATTACCTCGGTAAAGAAACTGTTCAAAATTTATTGGTTTTTCGCTTCGCCAATGCCATTTTTGAACCCCTCTGGAATCGTCACTACGTTGACCATGTGCAGATTACCGTCGCCGAGACCGTGGGGGTAGAAGACCGGGCAGGCTATTACGAAACTTCTGGGGCACTACGGGATATGTTGCAAAATCACTTGATGCAACTATTCTGTCTGACTGCCATGGAAGCCCCCAATGCCCTCAATGCCGACAGTATTCGCAGCGAAAAAACGAAGGTATTACAGGCAACTCACCTGGCCGATATCCACAACCTTGATAAATCCGCGATCCGGGGTCAGTACAAAGCAGGCTGGATGAAGGGGAAACCCGTGCCCGGTTATCGCGAAGAACCTGGCGTCAATCCCGAATCAACGACTCCCACCTATGTGGCGATGAAATTTATGGTGGATAACTGGCGTTGGCAGGGGGTTCCCTTCTACTTGCGTACGGGTAAACGCTTACCGAAAAAAGTTTCTGAGATCGCGATCCAATTTAAACAAGTACCCCTCAGCATTTTTCCGTCGGCGGCAAAACAGGCCAATCCCAACGTGCTAGCCCTGAGGATTCAGCCCAATGAAGGAATTGCCCTCCGCTTTGAGGCAAAGATGCCAGGGGCAGATATTCGCACCCGCAGTGTGGATATGGATTTTAGTTATGGGACATCTTTTGCGATGGCGACCCAAGATGCATACACTCGCCTCTTGCTCGATTGCATGGTGGGGGACCAAACCCTTTTTACCCGGGCCGATGAGGTGGAAGAAGCTTGGCGAGTGGTGACCCCAGCCCTTGCTGCCTGGGATTCACCGACAGATCCTAAGACGATTCCCCAGTATGAGGCGGGTACTTGGGAACCGACGGAAGCGGAATTTTTGATCAATCGGGATGGTCGCCGCTGGCGCAGACTGTGATTGAGCGATCGATCGCCTTAATTGTTTTCAACCCTTAATCTTCTAAATTCGCTTTCCCAATCTCCAGAAAAATTTATGACTATTTCAGCTCCCCTTGTTTCTTTGCAAGCACCTAAGGATGTCTCCATTGAAGAGATTGAAGTGGAACTGACACAACTGTGGCAGAATTACCGCTCCGACGAAGGTATGAGTGCAACCCGGGCTACCACCTTTAGCTTTTTGGTATACGAACCGGATGACTCCCAGGCTTTACTGGGGAGTCTGGGGTTTTATTCAGGGCCCATTGACGGCATCGCTGGTTCCAGAACAACGGCCGCGATTCGAGCTGCCCAAAAAGCCTATGGTTTTGAGGAAACGGGAAAACTTTCGCCAGAATTACTCCAAAAGCTCCGGGAAGCTTGGGCCTGTCAAACCCAAGGCCAGGGTTGCCAACCGCTGACCTATTCGGCAGATCTGAGTAGTGCTGGGGTGGCGGATGCGATCGCCAGCTCCAACCCCTGTCGCATTATTACCCTTTGTCCCACCACGGGCGAAGATGTGGGGGTCTCAGCCCAGGTGTCTGCCTATTGCCCGATTAACAAGCGCGGCAGCAGTACTCTCATTTGCTGTGAATACATTACCCTGAGTGGCACAGCCGCAGCCTTAGAGCGTATCGGTGGTCTGATCACAGCTTTGATGGTGCGGGATTTGCCGAAATTTATCTGGTGGAAAGCAGTGCCCGACAGTAACTACGGACTGTTCCAGCGGCTGATGGCTGAGGCAGATACCCTCATCGTCGATTCTAGTGAATTTCTGAATGCCGAGGTGGATTTACGGGTCCTCTGCCAATTGATCTCTCAGGGTATAAACGTGGCTGATCTCAACTGGAGTCGCCTCGCCGCCTGGCAAGAGCTAACCGCTGCGGCCTTTGATCCCCCCGAACGCCGGGCGGCTATCTGGGAAGTAGACCATGTTACCCTCAACTATGAGAAAGGCAACGCAACCCAGGCATTGATGTATATGGGCTGGCTGATGGGCCGCTTAAATTGGGATCCGACGGCCATTGAGCGGGAGTCGGGAGACTATGAGATTCACCGACTTCGATTTAGCGATCGCCAAAATAAGACCATTACCGCCGAACTAGTGGGTCTTCCCATGGCTGATGTGGGCGAAGTTGTGGGCGATTTAGTCAGTCTCAAGCTCACCTCCAGTAACCTGGCTGCCGACTGTTGTACTGTTCTTTGCTCAGAAACATCAGGCTGTATGCATATGGAGTCTGGAGGGGGCGCCCAGGCCTGTCGCATTGAGCAAGTGACCCCCCTAGCGGATCAAAAAACAGATCACCTCCTCGGGCAGCAGCTCCAGCGATGGGGGAAAGATGTGCTTTACCAAGAAACCATGGCCCAGGTACAAGCGATCCTGGCCCTGTAGAGGCTAATGAACAGGTGATCTCAGGGATTGTTTGATGGGTGCTTCTCGCGCTTTGAGATGGCACAAATCTTAAATTGATCTGCTCCAAACAGCTCTAATCGGCCTGCTTGGAGCAGTTGTTTTAATAAACGGTTGACCGTGAGTGGGGCGACCCCCAAAACTCCGGCTAACTGCTGACTGGTGAGGGGGAAAGGCAATAACAGACCCCCAGGGATGATTTCTCCATGGATGCATCCAAGCATTTCTAGATAGAGCCACAGGCGATCGAGGGTTTTACCTTGACTGAGAATCGTTTGTCGCCAGAGCTGTTGCTGGTGCTGCTGCCGCAGTGCCTGGAAGATGTGCTGTTCTAGGGTGGGCCAGAGAGCTAAATCTTGCCAGTACAACCAAAAGACAGTGGTTTGATCGACTTGGGCGATCGCCTGGAGGGTCACCCCCTCACTTTGACCCAGATCGAAGGGTTGGCCCGCACCCAAAAAAGCCAGGGTAATGGGTCGTACTTCCTGGGAGAATAGGGGCGCTTGACAAAGACGCCGCTGACCTTCGAGACGAACAAAACCTTGGGTGACGAAGTAGAGCAGGCCCGCCCGGGTGGGGATGGTTGTTTCGGGGCCAAAAGTGCGACTACGACAATGGGCGATCGCCCATTGCTCAAGTTCCGGCGTAATCAGAGACAGCGGGGAACTCAGATCAGCAACGGAAAAATCAGACATTGTCCAAGGCCCCGAAAAATGAAAGCTTTGATGACGGGCGTAGCTAGGGTCCTATGATTCTAAAAGATGTCCATACCCCACGCAAGCTTCGATGCCTTTGCTCTCTGTGGTGACCGAGGCCGCCGATCTATCGGCGGCCCTCCAAGATTTATTGGCCCAGCCGGGGCAATATCCGGCAAAGGATATTCCCTTAAGTCTCTGCTTCCGGCGGCCAGGCTTGGGTTTCCGTTCGGCGATCGCCCGTAAATTAGCCCACCATCAGGCCCAGGTTCCCCAACAATTGGCCCAGCAATATTTGGAACAGATTACGGCCACCGTCTCCCCAACGAATAATGCCACCCACCTCTTCACCTACGAGGCGATCGCCACCCCCCAGGGCTGGCTGGAGTTTTCACTAATCCCCCTAGACATTGGCCGCTGGCTAGATCAAGTAATACGCCCCCAAGCCCCCATATCCATCACGCTGGACGCTGATCTGCTGTTTTCTTGTCATTACCTGCGGAGCCGTTGCCAAGAACTGAGCGACCTCGCCGCTGTCTATCACAGCACCCAGTTACCCCAGTGGCACTTTCACCACAGTCGCTTTCCGGCTTGGGAGCAAACCCTTCTAGAAGCGATCGCCCGCTATGTTCTCGCAGCCCTCAACCATCAGCCGAAACCCCACCTCCTGGCTACCGTAGAAAAAAGCCTCTGGGAATTTCACCGCCACTGCAGCCTATTTGGCTATTTGCAGCAACAACCTACCTTAGGTTGTCATTATTGGCAGTGGTTGAAGTACTTGGCGCAGTTTTTCCAGAATTATTTGCCCCCATCTCAAGATTTCTTGACCATCTCAAAAGCGCTCCCCTAAAGGATTAGGGGCTTTTTAGCTCAAAAATGATCTCAATTTTCGACATAAAACTTGAAAAAACCATGGCGCTTTCAGAAAAGATGGTCTAAACTTACAGGTGTGTGAGGAGCGAACCAGAAAGAAGACCGAGACGAAACACGGAAAGTCGCCGGTCTTTTTTCTGTGCCCAGCCCCAGAACTCCCCAAAAAATTAGGGTCATACCGCCACAGATACCACCCTAAAAATCCACAAGTTTTTTTAAAAATAAGTCCTTGCTTAATCCCTACGGCTCTGGAGACTTTTGGGGTCGAGGGCGTCCCGGAGACCATCTCCGAGCAGGTTAAAGGCCAGCACTGTGATGATAATCAGGACCGCCGGCGACCATACTAGCCAGGGCTGCAACACCAAGATCGAAGCATTTGTCCCCAGGGAAAGCAGATTTCCCCAACTGGGATCGGGCTGTTGAATCCCCAGGCCAATCAGACTTAATACCGATTCGGCGATGATAAAGCCAGGCACGGCGAGGGTTGCAGAAATAATTGCATAGCTGGCAGTTTGGGGCAGAATATGGCGGGTAATGATGTAAAGCGATCGCCCCCCCGTGGCCTGGGCTGCCTGGACAAATTCTTGGTTTTTGATCGAGAGCACCTGGCCGCGAATCACCCGTGCTAATCCTGACCAGCTGATAAAGGACGTAATCAAAACAATCAAGAGAAAACGCTGGGCACTGGTGAGGCTGGCGGGCAAAATAGCAGCGAGAGACACCAATAGATAAA
Organism: Picosynechococcus sp. NKBG15041c; assembly: GCF_055380235.1. Taxonomy (NCBI): domain Bacteria; kingdom Bacillati; phylum Cyanobacteriota; class Cyanophyceae; order Chroococcales; family Geminocystaceae; genus Picosynechococcus; species Picosynechococcus sp. NKBG15041c. Next base: position 1,535,402 of record NZ_AP040363.1, on the reverse strand, counting down.
TCCCCGGAATCGTCATCAGCACTTCCACAAACCGCATCAACACCGCATCAATCCAGCCGCCAAAATAGCCGGAAATACCACCAATAATCATCCCTAAGGGAAAAGAAATGGTGATCCCCACAAGGCCAATAAAGAGACTGATGCGCCCCCCATGGAGCAGGCGACTGAATTGGTCGCGGCCCTGTTCATCAGTACCGAGGAGATTGAAGCGAGCGTCGCCTACCACCCCGAAGAGGTGGCGATCGCCCCGGATTCCAGGAAAGATAACCCGTTCTTCAAAGGAGGGGGGGACAGGCAGCTTGATTTGTAAAAATTGGTAGGCATCCCCCTTCACAAACAGGCGCAGCGGTTGGGGATTTTCGGCATCGATAATCAGTTGGCGATCGCCTGTGTCAAGATCCGTCGGCCCTTGGCTGGTGGGATAAACATGGGGCGTCCCGTTAGGCCAATGGATCGCCGTGGGAGGCATCAGGGAGCCGTCAAGCTGGGAGGCATAGGGGTTATAGGGGGCAAAAAAATCTGCACCGATCACCAGCACGTAAAAAGAGATCAGAACAATTGCGCCCACACGGGCCAGGGGATTATTTCGAAGTTTGCGCCACCAATCCATAAGTTCTTGCCAGGGTTGCCAAAGGTATTATTTGTTTTTCATTCTAATGCCTGCAGATATTCGATCGCGGCAGCTAGGGGAGATTCGTAAGTTTCGGCAAATTCCATAAACCAGAGCCCTTCATTGGAGAAAGGATCGAGCTGTTGGAGCCAAGTTTCTGCCCTAGTGCGCCAATATTTGTTCTGGGCTTGCTTTTGTTTTTCGGCGGCGGCGATCGCCTTGATATCTGTTTCCGGCAAGGGCTGCTGGGCTTGCCGTTGTTTGGCGGCGATCAGTTGGTTGATATCTTGATAGATGCGGTGATTTTTTTCGCAATCCTTGAGTTTGTTCGCCGTGGTCTCCTGTTCGAGAGCCTGCAACATTTCAGAGAGGCGATCGCCCTGGGATGTTTGCGGGATCGCTTGCTTCGTCTGGTGTGCCTGCTGGAGGGCCGCCAAAGCTTGATCCAGACCATCATCTCCGGGGGAGGGTTGGCTTTTACCACGGTGTTGATTTTCTAAATCCCGCAAAAAATTATCGATGGATGCCATTACCTCCCCCAGTGCCAATTACAAACACCAAAAAGCTCTTCAATTATAAAAACGGGTTTTCACTTTTGTCCCCCACCACAAACGTACAGGGCAGTTGTACCGCCTGGGCCAGTAAATAGCGGTAATCCTGATTCTTGATAATGTAGGAGCCAAACCGTGCCAGATGGGGATTTTGCAACTGAGCATCAAACAAAATAAACCCCTGCCGCCGTAAATGTTCTACCAACAGCACCATCGCCACCTTGGAGCCGTTGGGAAGATTAAAAAACATCGATTCGCCGATAAACGCTCCACCGATGACAATGCCCAAAATACCACCAGCTAACTGATCCCCCTGCCAGGTCTCAAAACTATGGGCCCAACCCGCCCGGTGTAAGGCCCGGTAAACTTCTAGTAAATCTGAGGAAATCCAGGTCACATCTCGATTGGCACAGCCGGCACATACCGCTTCAAAGGCCCGGTTGATCGCTGGGGTAAAGGTTTGTTGGTTTAGCGATCGCCGGAGGGATTTCGGGTAACGGAAACGGTTATCGAGGGGAATCAATGTCCGTTGCCGACTGGAATACCAACCCAAATGCCCCTGCTCATCCGCCATGAGAAAATAGCCCTGGGAATAGCCTTCGAGGATAGATGGCAGATTAAAACGGCTAATCATAAAGCATCGTCAAAAATTAAAGCCTGACATATTTCTTTCACTGTATCAGGGGAACTTTAAATCCTGGCGTTGTTTTTCTTAGGGCTTGAGACGATAGCCAATGCCCCGTACCGTTTCAATGAGATCACTCCCCAGCTTCTTCCGCAAATAGCCAATATACACATCTACAATATTTGAACCCGGATCATAGTCGTAACCCCATACCTGATCGAGGAGCTGTTGCCGACTGAGCACTTGATCTGGATGCCGCAATAAGGTTTCTAGGAGGGTAAATTCTCGGGTGGGTAATTCTAACCAAGCATCTCCTTGTTTAACGCGGCGGGTCTTTAGATCAAGTTCGAGGGACTGGGTTTTCAGGCACATCGCTGCTGGGGCAGGGGTAGAAGTAAAGGTGCGTAACCGAGCTTGCACCCGTGCCAGGAGTTCTTTGAAGCTAAAGGGTTTACTTAAATAATCGTCAGCTCCCAGATTTAAACCAGCGACCTTATCGGCAATGTCATCCCGGGCTGTCAAAATGATAATCGGTGCGGTGACCCCCTGGCCCCGCAGGTCGTGGAGGACCTCTAGGCCATCGGCATCGGGCAAACCCAGGTCTAAAATCAACAGGGCAAAGGGATATTGTAGGGCCCAGCCCAGGCCTTCGGCGGCAGTACTGGCCAGGGTAACGGTAAAGCCTTCACTCTTAAAGCCTTTTTCGAGAAAGGAGGCAATTCTAGGTTCGTCTTCGATAATCAAAATCTGGGTCATAGGGGATCGTGAGGGTAAATGTACTGCCTTGGTTCAGCTCACTTTCAACGGTGATCGTTCCCCCATGGGCGATCGCCACCTGTTTGGCGATCGCTAAACCTAGGCCCGATCCTTCTGTGCCACGGGTTTGACGACCCCGGGCAAACCGTTCAAAGATGCGAGCCTGGTCAGCAGGAGAAATGCCATGGCCACTATCGATGAGCGAAAACTGGAGGGTCTTGGCTGTTTGGGTAACAGTCAAGCAAATGCGATCGCCGCTCTGGGTGTATTGCACCGCATTTTGGGCCAGGTTGATGATCGCCTGGGTGAGCCGTTGGCGATCGCCCCAGAGAATGCCCCTGACGACTCCTTGCGATTCCCATTGGCGATCGTCTGGGGTCAAAGCCGTAATTTTATTGTAGAGCTCGGCCACAAATGGTTCCAGATCAATGGGTTCATAATGCAAAAAATCGGGCCGCTCTAACTTCGCCAACAGGATTAGCTCTTGCACAAGCCGGCCCATGCGATCAAGTTCATCTAAAACCAACTCCACCGTTTTTTGCTCTTCGAGGGGCAATTGGGCGATCGCCATCAACTCCAGATGACCCCGAATAATCGTAATGGGAGTACGCAACTCATGGCCCACATCATTAAGAAATTGCCGCTGGTGCTCAAAGGCCGTTTCTAGGCGATCCAACATTGAATTAAACGCCTGGGCCAAGGTTGCTAGCTCCCCCTGGGTCGTAATCGGAATCCGTCGCGTCAAGTTTGACTCATTGATACTTGTCGCCGTTCTGAGAATGAGGGTCAGGGGTGCTAAAACACGACCAGCCACCACTGCACTCGCACCAATCGATAGGCAAAACACACCAATCAAAGTGGCAAAGACAATCTTCAAAGATGTGAGAATCTCACGATGTTCTCCGGCTACCGCATGGACTGCAATGAAACGCCCGATAATCTCACCTTGGTCATTGGTGAGAGGCAAGACGACAAAGAGAATGTCCCCCGTCTCAGAATTAGGGCGTGGATCAACCCCTTCTTTCCAATTTTCAGCCTGGGCGAGGCGTAGCAGTAAGGGAGAATTCGGTTGGAGAGTCGGGGGGAGAGCCTCAGGACTAGAACGATAAAAGTCCTGGTCAATTACACCAATGATAAAAGTGTCATCCTCCGGTACGCGCCGGGCCAGATAGAGATTAAACACAGCCACTAAGTCCGCAGGCGTGGCCAAGGGTAAAATTTCCGTGTCCTGGAGAGCAAGGCGCTGCTTCACTTGGGGATCATTATTCAACAGCCCTTCAAAAAGATAGATATCTTCCCGGAGATCTGCCCTGACCCGTTGGTTAATCTCACTAAAAACCAGGTGGAGCATAATCGGGAATGAAATGACCAAAAAACCCGACAGCAACAACAGATACCAAAGAAAGACCCGCCCCCGAACCGACAGGAGATGGATCCGCAGGGGTTTGAGCCGTCGTCTGAGGGAAGAGGCGATTGATCTCATTGTTTTGTCCGGTAGCCCACAGCTTTTGTTTGTATTATCGCCAATTTGGGAGTCGCTGCTTTGTGACTGAAATGGCGGACAATCTTCTGGGTAATCTTCTCGACTCCTGTCTCGCTAACTTGGCGAAATTTTAGATCGGTTGTCCTCAACATTTCCCTGTACAATTGCAGCCAACAAGGGCGATCGCCCCAGACATTTAGGTAACAGTAGCGTTTATGAGCAGTGGGAAAAAAGTTTCCGTCGGGATTGTAGGAGCCTCTGGCTATGGCGGTATGCAACTGGTTCGTCTCCTGAGTGATCATCCCCAGGTAGAACTGACCTACCTTGGGGGCAACAGTAGCGCCGGAAAACCCTATGCCGAACTTTATCCCCATGTCGGTCACCGGATCAAAATGACCATTGAACCCATTGACCTAGACGTTATTGCGGAACGCTGCGAAGTGGTCTTTCTGGGGCTTCCCAACGGTCTTGCTTGCGACCTTGCCCCCCAACTCCTCGACCGGGGCTGTAAGGTGCTCGATCTATCGGCAGATTATCGTTTTAAAAACCTCGATACTTACAAAACCTGGTACAAAACCGAGCGCACTGACCAGGAGACCAATGCGATCGCCGTCTATGGTCTACCCGAACTGTACCGTGATGAAATTAGTCGTGCCCAGTTGGTGGGCTGTGCCGGTTGCTATGTGACCGCCAGTTTATTGGCCCTCGCTCCCCTGTTTAAGCAGGGTTTAATTCAACCCGAAACCGCGATTATCGATGCCAAATCTGGCACGTCCGGGGGCGGTCGCCAGGGCAAAATCAACCTCCTCCTCGCCGAAGCCGATGGCTCCCTGGGGGCCTATGGGGTCGGCTCCCATCGCCACACCCCAGAAATTGAACAAATTTGCAGCAAACTCGCCAGCCAAGATATCCGCGTCCAATTTACGCCCCACCTGATCCCCATGCCCAGGGGCATCCTCGCCACAGTCTATGCCACCCTCAGAGATCCAGGCCTTGTCCGCGATGATCTCCTGACGATTTACAACGCCTTTTATCGGGCCGCTCCCTGTGTCGAAGTGCTCCCTAATGGTGTCTATCCCCAAACGAAATGGGCCTGTGGTACGAATCTCTGCTATCTAGGCGTCGAAGTAGACCACCGCACTGGGCGGGTAATCGTGATGTCAGCCATTGATAACTTGATCAAAGGACAATCGGGTCAAGCGGTGCAATGTTTAAACTTGATGATGGGTTGGGAAGAGACTTTGGGTTTACCGCAGTTGGCTTTCTATCCCTAGGGGTTTTCACCGCGCAGTATGGCAAAAATGGGGCAGGGTTCCTGGGGTTGTAATTTCCCTTGGCCAGGGTTGAAGGTACTCCAAGAAAAGGGGGCTTGCTTGGCGGCTGCGAGCCAGAGGAGACGCTTCGCACGGGTCATCGCCACATAAAGCAGGCGATATTCTTCTTCAGTTTTGAGCTGTTGGGCTTCTGCCCAGAGGGTTTTGACCTGTTTATTCGCGGTCTTTGGCGATCGCCCTTGGGCCTGGTGGTGGACAAATTGACGGATCTGGGCGCGGGCTACGGCGGTGGGATCATAATCCCCGAGGAACTTAGCGCTGTTAGGAATCCAACTACTGCCGGGGATTTCTGATTGGTGTAAAAAAGGTAAAAAAACATAGTCCCAATCGAGCCCCTTCGCCTTATGCATGGTGAGGATTGTAATTTGGCTGGGGCGAGTGTAGCGGTGATTAGTGTCAAGCTCAATGCCTTCAAAGCCATCCCGGTGAAGACCTTCGAGAATTTCTAGGGTATGGCGGAGATGTTTGGAGCCTTGGGTTTGCTGGGCGATACGTTCACTGAGTTTTTGGACCGTCGCCAACTCTTGAGCGTCATAGTCCAAGGTCATGGCTAAAAAAGGGAGCAGTTGGTAATGGGGCAGTTGCCAATGGGCCGTCAAGAGGCGATCGCATAGGGTTTGGGCAGCCTGGGCTCCAGGAAAAACCAAGTCAGGGTCTAAGGGACTGGGATAGAGAAATTTTTCGGGAGCTAAGGCTAAACGGGTTACATCTTGGGTCGGAATTTTTTGGCGATCGCCAATCACTTCCAGAGCTGCTTTAAGACAATCGGGGGAGTGGGGCCGCTCCAGGAACCGGAGAATGTGCTGCAATTCTTGTACAAGATAGCTGGCGCTAGCGCCAATGCGGGCATCATAGAGCTGAATGGATGTTTCACGAAACTGTTCGGCCAGTTGATCGGCGATGAACTTGCCCTGGCGCTGGGTCCGGACCAAAATAGCGGCGCTATGGTCTGGATTGTCGCTGAGTAATCTTTCAAGGCGATCGCCCATCTGCGCCACAGTTTCATAAATATTTTCGGGGTGATAGCATTCAACGCCAGCCCCCGCGGGTGCAGGATTTGCCTCAACCTGGGGGTCATCAGCTTGGACAGGGCAGATTTCTTGCCAGCGGAAGGCAAAACGATCTGGCGGAGAAATGGTCTGGCTGGCCCAGCGTAAAAATTGGTTGGCTGCCTCAATAATCGGGAAACTAGAGCGGCCTGCATGGTGAATTTCTGCGCAATCCACCGCTTGGCAAAAACGATTGAAATAGAACGGATCCGCTGGGGTAAAAGTAGAATTAATCGCCTGATTTGGATCTCCTACCCGCACAAGATTACACACCCCGGACTGGGGATCTGTCGCCAACAGGCGAATCAACTGTTCCTGGAGTGGGCTCGAATCCTGGGCTTCATCTTCAAAAATCCCAGAAATTTGCGCCTGCCAATAGGCCTGGAGCTCTGGCGTTTCAAGAACACGAATAGCCCCCAAAATCAGATCATCATAATCAATCAGATTCGCCTGGGCCATGAGCCGTTGGTAGTTTGCGTAGATGCCAGCGGCGATCGTCAACAGTTGATATTCATCCTGCATCTCGGCCCCCAATTGGGCAACCAGCGCCGGAGAAAGGTTCGAGCTCTTGCATTCATGGATCACCGTATGGGCCAATTGGGGCAAAATTTCTGTCCTGAGGGCAAAACGGCGGCGCAACTGTTCCGTGGCCTCTTGATCAGAGCGGGCTCCTTGGCATAATTTTTCAAACAAAGCGCCGTGATCTTGGATCCACTGATCCACCGCTTCCTGGAAAATAGGATGATTTTTGGGGACATCCTGGAGGGTAACCAGTTCTAGATCTAAGCCGGAGCTTTCTGGATGACGACTGGCAATCTGTAACGCAAGGCCGTGGATAGTCTGCACAGAAAACCCTGTGAGGGGCAATTGAGCCCCCTTGAGATGGTCGTAGATTTTTTGTTTAATGCCTTCAGCTGCTGCCCGGGTAAAAGTGACGATCACCAATTGTTTTTCCGATGACAACGGCTGTCGCGCCAGGGTCAATACGGCGGCAACGGCCAAGGCATGGGACTTTCCCGAACCAGGCACTGCGGCGATCGCCATCGGGCCAGACTGCCACTGGGCTAAACGATCTTGACCAGGGCGGAGTCCCTGGGCTAAGTGTGCCAAAAACTGTCGCTGGTCACTGGTGAGGTGCGAGGCCATCGATTTTAGAAAAAAGTCAGAACTCATTTTTTTACTCAGAGTTTGTAGCAAGGATTACAAAAAAACAGGATTTAGAATTAAATTTATTTATTTCTGGCGTTGTTTTAGATTAGTAAAAATATTAAATAAGAAATCATAATGTCGGGTTAACCAGAGTTTTGTCTGAGTCGGCCTAAAGACAGTCCTGGTAAGCGCCTGGGGAGATTGGCTGAGGAACCCATGGTCGGGTTTTTCCCTCAATTCCAAGGTGATGCAGTGGTCAGGGCGAATTTTTTGGGGAAATTCATGGGCTATAAAACATAGAGCAATTTAGCAAATGGACTTGCGACATCTTGTGATCCCCAAAATCCGACCTCAAATAAGGCTCTCGGTGCTGGGGTGACATTTGTGATTTTTAACTGTTTTGTATCCTTTATGTATTTCCCGAAATTTACCGGATTATTGTCTAGTTTGGGGGTTCCCCTCCTCATGGCTGCGGCTGGTGTGACTGTGCACCAAAGTGGGGCGATCGCCACCAACACCGAACCAGGCAGTCCCACCCACCTCGATACCCAACGGGAAAGCCTTGCTGAAAATCCCCTTTGTCAGTTAGCCACAGACTTGGCCAGTCCCCCAGTGGCACGGCTTGTTCGGAACCCGGCCCCCGCAGCCAATCTCCCAACGGTCAACTGGGCAACGACTTTATTCCAGCGTTTTACTGAAAATTTAGGCCTTGATTTTCTCGTGACCCTAGAGGAGCCCCTCCCTGTTGTTCCCCGGGTAACGGTTTTACCCCGGCCTGGAACATCTCCCTCCCCAGGGGCGGCCCAGTTGGTCAGTTATGACCCAGACCAAGGGAGCAACCAGACCTATCAACTGTGGATCCAGGGTCAACCGATCGCCTCCCTTCGTTCTCAGGAAGAAGCAGACCGCTTAGCCCAAAAGCTAGAACAGCTCATCCAAATGGAAGGCTTTGACGCGGCGGCGATCGCCCCGACCCTCCACGAAGGTAAACCGGCGATCGCCCAAGGGGAACAAATCCTGCTGGTGATCGATGAAAAGATCACCCAAGAAGAAATCATCAATCATGAAATTTTGGCCATGCGCTGGGCCAATAACCTCCGCCTTGCCCTGGGAGTACCCGCCCTTGATATGGTGACTGCCCAGACCAAAATGTACCAACTACAAGAAAGTAATCAATCCCTTGAAGGTTTAGCTTCTTGGTATGGCCCATACTTCCATGGTCGTCTGACTGCTAACGGTGAAACCTACGACCAATATGCCCTAACCGCAGCCCACCCCGACCTCCCCTTGAATACTTTTCTTAAGGTCACTAATCTCAATAATCAGCGCAGCGTAATTATCCGTCTCAACGACCGGGGGCCCTATATTCCACCCCGGAGTTTAGATCTTTCCCTTGGGGCCGCCCAATGTCTCAATAGTGTCGAAACGGGGGTGATTCCCTATAAGGCGACGCTCATGACCCCCAAGGAAGAAACCCCAAAGGCGATCGCCCCTGATATGATCTAGCCTAGTGAGATCCTCGCGATCTTTTTTTCACCGCTTGCCCATGCCGATTATTGAAGTCGATTCTCTCAGCAAAATTTATCCCGTTGCCCTCAAGCAGCCCGGCTTCAAAGGCACTCTCAAGCACTTTTTCCAGCGGCAATACCGCCAGATAAAAGCAGTCGAAGCCGTCACCTTTCACATCGAACCCGGTGAAATTGTTGGTTTCCTCGGGCCAAATGGAGCGGGTAAAACCACCACCCTCAAAATGCTGACAGGGTTGGTTTATCCCTCCACCGGCGTTGTCCGGGTTGCCGGGGCGATTCCCTGCCAACGGCAACGGGATTTTCTCAAAAACATTAGCCTTGTCATGGGCCAAAAACAACAACTGCTTTGGGATTTACCCGCCCTCGATTCCCTGAGGATCAACGCCGCCGTTTACGATATTCCTGAGCCAATTTTTCAAGAACGCCTCACTGAACTCAGCACGATGCTATCCCTTGGGGGCAAACTCACCCAACCCATGCGGAAGCTCTCCCTCGGCGAACGGATGAAAGCAGAACTTCTGGCCGCGCTGTTGCATCATCCCCAGGTTTTGTTTTTAGATGAGCCAACCCTTGGTTTAGATGTCAATGCTCAGGTGGCCGTGCGAAACTTTTTGCGAGAATATAACCAGCGTTATGGCGCGACCATTCTCTTGACGAGTCACTACATGGCCGACATTACTGCCCTTTGTGAACGGGTGCTACTCATTCATCAGGGCAAGCTCATTTATGACGGTAGTCTAGAGCAGCTATTGGATCGCTTTGCCCCCTACCGAGAAGTACGGATCGAATTGACGGAGAGCTATTCCCGCGAAGCCCTCAGCTTTTTCGGGGAGGTAGAGCACATCGACGGCCAGGAAGTCCGTTTTTTAGTGAAGCGAGAATCTTTAACCCAGAGCATTGCGAAAATTCTGGAAAATCTTCCTGTAGTCGACCTGAGCGTTAATGACCCCCCTGTTGAAGAGGTGATTGGGCGGGTCTTTGATGCAGGGATTGTTGCCTAGGCTATTGTGAAAGGCCTTAAATACCAGCACCGTCTAAAAATTGCTGAATTTCTCGGTCAGACAAACGACAGCTGTCTTTGAGATAGCTACGGTGAACAGCGGCTAATTCCGGCTCCCGTTGGCCTTGGAGAGTTTGCACCTGTTCTTCGAGGGCTTCGATGCGGTCTAAAAGGGTACGAATTACTGTCGCTTCAGAATCTGGCAGACTGCCATGCTCCAAAGGATTTACCTTGACCCCAGAGCGGTACACAATACGCCCAGGAATACCTACTACGGTGCAGTCAGAGGGGACATGACGGAGCACAACAGATCCCGCACCGATGCGCACATTGTCACCAATTTCAATATTACCTAGCACCTTCGCCCCGCCACCGACAACAACATTTTCGCCGAGGGTCGGGTGTCGTTTGCCGCTTTCTTTGCCTGTACCGCCGAGGGTAACCCCTTGGTAAATTAGGCAGTAGTCACCGATGATCGCTGTTTCGCCAATCACGACGCCCATACCATGGTCAATAAAAACCCCATGGCCAATGCGGGCCCCTGGGTGAATCTCAATGCCAGTGAAAAAGCGGGCAATATGGGATAAAAAGCGGGGAATAAAGGGGAGTCCCAGCCGATAGAGACCATGGGAAACCCGATGCACAATGAGCGCCTGGAGGCCGGGGTAACAAAATAAAACTTCAAGCCAGTTACGCGCAGCGGGATCCCGTTCAAAGATGATGCGAAAGTCGGCAAGGAGGGTGGAAAGCATAATAGATCTGATCAGCAACGATGATTTATGCCAAGGGTCACGGCCATTTTCTATAGTATCCTTTGGTTGTTCGGACTGGGGAATTTTTCTTGATTTCATTCCCCGGGGCTATTTCAAGCGTCCAGACCGCAGAATACTGATAATCAACCACAATCCTAGAAGACTGGCGGCGCCGAATAAAATCTCATTCACAATCATTAACTGGCGATTGGGGGAAACCGTGATAATCGCTGCCCCCATAATCAGAGAACCCACAACGATGCTAAAAGAAAGGCGATTGGCAGAATCGTCAATACTGCGGCGCAGGCCATCGAGTTCTCGTAGGTTCAGGTTCCATTGCAAAGTTTCGGAACTGAGGCGATCAAGAATCACATCAATTTGTCTCGGCGATCGCAAAGAGATAGCTTTGAGATCTAAGACCGTACGAAACATCGTTTGAAACGGGGTATCACCAATGAGTTGTCGTCGAAAAATATCCGTAATTAGTGGTTTAATTTCATCGAGTAAGTTGACCTCTGGGTTGAAATTACGGGCTACCCCTTCCAGATTTGCCAAACTTTTTGCATAGAGGCCCAAATTACCGGGTAGCTTTACCCTACTGCTGCGGGCCACCTGCAAAATTTCGTAAAATACCTCACTAAAATTGAGTTGCGTCAGGCTGCGGTCATAATATTTTCGCAACAGGCGATCATAGTCCGCTTCTAAACGGGCGATGTTTGTATCCCCCGACCCCTCAGATAGCTCTAGGGTCAACTGAGCACAACTCTGGGCATCCATGTCAACGATCGCCAAGAGCATTTCTGTCAAAAGCTTTTGGGTTCGCGGATCTAAGCGACCAATCATCCCAAAGTCAATCAATGCCACAGCATGATTATCCAGATAGAAAATATTGCCAGGGTGGGGATCGGCATGGAAAAAACCATCTACAAAGATCTGCTGAAAAAAGGCCCGAAACAAAATGGTCGTGATCGCCTGGCGCTGATTTTCGGGTACATCGGCTTCTAGGAGCGGTTTGCCATCGAGCCACTCCATCACAAGAAGCTTTTCAGTGGTGAATTCCCAATAAATTTCGGGAATGGTCAATTTTTCTGGGTCAAACCAACGACTCTTTGCCAGGTTGCGCCGCAGTTGATCGGTGTAGGCCGCTTCGGTACGGAAGTCGAGTTCTGCCTGAACCGCCTTGGTAAATTCCTTCGCCAGGGCAATCACATCATAGTCCTGGCCAAAATCAGTGAGGGCTGCTAGTTCGGCGATTCCTTTGATTAGGGTGATATCCTGGGCGACGATTTGGTCGATGCCGGGTCGTTGTACTTTGAGGGCGACTGCTTGCCCTGTCCGCAATACTGCTTTGTGAATTTGGGCGATCGACCCGGCGGCGATCGGGTTGGGGTTAATTTCCTGGAAAACTTCCTCTAGGGGCTTGGGGAGCTGTTGCCGGATGGTCTGCTCGATTTCAAACCAGGGTACAGTCGGCACCTTTGCCTGGAGCGCAGTGAGGGCTTCAATGTACTTGGGCGGGAGCAAATCTGGCCTAGTGCTAAGGAGCTGGCCAAGCTTGACATAAAAAGGACCGAGTTCCACCAGGATATTGCGAAACACCTCCGGAGGCGGAATTTGCGGCTTATCAGCCTTACCGCCAGTCAGGAGGCTTTTCATGAAGTCCCAGCCATTGCTGAAAACAATTTCAATGATTTCTCGCTGGCGAGAACTGCTCTGGGTCAGGGAAAAAACCATGGAACGCCCGCTTGAGAGTGACACTTGGTCTCCACTATAGGTTAGTTTTTTTGCGGATTGCCACAAAGGGAGGGGGCTTATTGCACTGTTTGATTGAGCCAAGGAGTGGGGTCTACGGAAATGTTGTTCACATAGAGACCCCAATGGAGGTGGGGCCCCGTGGAAGCGCCAGTGGAACCAATCGTGCCGATGTTTTGGCCCGCCTGGACAAAATCCCCCTCTTTAAGACCGCTAGGGATGGTATGGAGGTGCAGAAAAATGCTCACAACCCCTTGGCCATGGTCAATACCAACGGTGTTGCCATGGATCCGGAAGCCATTGCGCTCATAGTCAATTAGAGCCACAGTGCCCGCCGCGGGAGCAACGACAGGAGAGCCTGTACCAGCGGCGTAGTCAAGGCCCCGGTGGTAATAGTCCTGGGCAAAAACGCCATTGTAGTAGCGGCGCACCCCAAAGGCGGTGGAAGTACGGCCATTGCTAGGGCGACGAAAAGGGCCACTCCAGTGTTTTGTGGGGGTAACGAGATTTTTAAGGGCGGCAACGCGGTCTAATTCGTATTGGGTGGCACTACCGCTACCACTGCCGGAAAGGGTGATGCGTTGGGTGGGAAAACGACGGTCTTGAATCCAGACGGCGAGGTTGCGGGTTTCGGTGCCATCGCTCACCTGGAGGAGAGTCCGACCATGGGCTTCGAGGGGGGTGGTGGGAATCAAAGCCCGATAGCGATCGCCCGCCGGATCGAGGGGGAAAACAGGAAAGGTTTCTGCTTCGGTGGCGCCGCTTCTGGTGAAACGCACGGTTAAATTATCCGCTTGGGTAGGATCTAGGTTACCGGGGGGATCGATAATCACCGCTATACTTTCACCAAGCCGGGGGCTACTGGGATTAACATTTACCTGGAGTTGGGGCTCACCGCTGGCGGGCCGGGGCAGACCGATGAGGAGAGATAGACCAGCGAGGAAGGGTAAAACACGGGGGCAAGAGACAGTCATAGCAATTTTTGGGGGTTTCAAAGAATCCACGGACGACGGATTGGCCCATAAAGTTTACGGCCCTAGGCTTTAATGTAGGCGATCGCCTGGCGGGAAACCATAAACTGTTGGGCAGAACTGCGGTCTACAACGCAGAGACAAAAGGGGTCTTGCCAGAGGATGCGGCCAATCAGCACATCGCTGGTGGTGAGTTTGATTTCCACTTCCCCTTTTGCTTTGACGAGGCTCTGGATACGCCGCACGCTTGGGTAGCCCGTATTAAATTCTGTCATAATGGCGAGTTATCTTTTACTGAATTAGCTTAACCGACAAGTATGGTGCTGGAATTTACGAAATATCAAGGCCTGGGTAACGATTTTATTTTGCTCGATAATCGCCAGCAAGATACCCCCCTCGTCACCCCCGAACAGGCCATTCAGTTGTGCGATCGCCATTTCGGGATTGGGGCTGACGGTGTGATCTTTGCTCTCCCCGGCCAAGATGGGACAGATTACACCATGCGCATTTACAACTCCGACGGCTCCGAACCGGAGATGTGTGGCAATGGCATTCGTTGCATGGCCCGCTTCCTCGACCAACTTGAAGGGGGCAACGCGCCGGGGAAAACCTACAATATCCATACCCTCGCTGGGATGATTCGCCCCCAACTAGAAGCCAATCAGCAGGTGCGGGTGGATATGGGAGAACCAATTCTTAGTGCTGCTGAAATTCCCACCACTTTGGCCGACGCCAATGGTCAAGCGATTAACCAGTCCCTAGAGGTAGTCGGTAAAACCTGGACTGTCACCTGTGTGAGTATGGGGAACCCCCACTGCATTACCTTTGTGGATGATGTGGCCGCGATCGCCTTAGAAACCATTGGCAAAGACTTTGAGCACCATCCTGCCTTTCCCCAGCGGATCAACACCGAGTTTATCGAAGTGGTGCGTCCCGACTACATCAAAATGCGGGTCTGGGAACGAGGGGCAGGTATTACTCTGGCCTGTGGTACCGGCGCCTGTGCTTCGGTGGTGGCTGGGGTGTTGACAGGCCATTGCGATCGCCTCTGCACCGTCGAACTGCCGGGGGGCTGTCTTCAGATTGAATGGTCAGCCGCCGACAACCATATTTATATGACTGGGCCAGCGGCGGTTAGTTTCCAGGGCACGGTGTCCCTTTAGGCAGGTGCGCTGACGGGTCGGGGGCGATCGCCAGCCGAAAAGAAAAGCTCGACCCCTCCAGCCAACGGCTCTCGATGTCGAGGGCCGTTCCCATCTGGTTTAGATAGGTTTGACAGAGCAACAAGCCCAAGCCAGTTCCCAGCTCATTGTCCGTTCCTGGGGCAGAGGCTTGGTAGGTGTAGCTACGGAGTTTTTTGAGGGTTTCTGGTTTCATGCCGAGCCCCGTGTCTTGAACGCCTAATTCCACATATTGGCCTTCTTGGTAGGCAAATAAAGTCACCTGATCACCCTGCCGGGAATATTTCATCGCATTGCCCAAGAGATTACGGAGGACCACCCCCACCAACTCCAAATTTCCCAGTGCTTGCAGACCAGGGGTGAGGTCAACCCGTAAGTTGATTTTTTTTCTTTGGGCGCAATCTTGACACCAAGGAAGGACAGAGCGGGCGATCGCCTCCACATTGAGCGGTTCTAAAGAAACCCCTTGGTTGTGTAACTGCTGTTGGGCCCAGCGTAATACTTGCACAACTTTAGTTTCTGTCTGGTCGAACTTCTGGCAAATCTCTGGGATAAAACCTTCCAGTTCCCCTGGTTCTAGATTTTGGGTCGCAAAAAGTTCTAGCACCGACCGAAAGCTGATCAAGGGGCTCCGCAAATCATGGGACAGAACCGCCAGCAATTGGTCCTTGAGAGCATTGGCTTGGTTGCTAGATTGCACCTGGGCAGATAGGAGCTTAATTCTTTTCTCTTGCTGCCTAATGTGATGGCGCAGTTGAATGTAATGCTCGACCTGTTGTCCCAGTAGGTGCAATGAATGCCGCTCTGGCATGGTGAGCATACGAGGTTGATCGTCAATTAGGCAGAGGGTCCCTAGTTTATAGCCATCCGGGGAGCGAATCGGTTGCCCCGCATAGAAGCGCACATGGGGCTCTCCCGTCACAAAGGGATTATCAAAAAAACGTTCATCAAGGCGAGCATCGGGGACCTCAAAAATATCTTCCCCATGGAGTGCATGGCCACAGAACGAGAGATCTCGAGATGTTTCATCCCCGTTCAGGCCCACCTTTGCTTTAAACCACTGACGACAATCATCGACTAAAGAAATCAAGGTGATTTTTACCCCAAATAATTGGGCGGCCAGGGTGACGATACTATCAAACTCTGCTTCCGGTGCACTGTCTAGCAGATCCTGCTGAAAAAGAGATTTGAGGCGCTCAGCTTCGTGGGGGAGCGGTTCGGGGATGCGCATCAGTCAAAATTTCCCTGTGATAACAAAAAATTGGGGCATCCTCTCCCGAAACTCAGCCTTGGTCGGGACGAGTGGGAACTCCTTTGAGATCACCATTGCTCCTGACCTATTCTAGCTCAGACTCTTGTGAGGGCTGGGGCGATCGCCAAATTACTCGTCACCCCTTGGACATCGTCTAGGGTTTCGAGGCTGTCGATCAATTTCAAAACAGCTTGGATTTGACTGTCTTCTTCTAGGGTCATCGCCGTTTCCGGCAGCCAACGCAATTCTGCATCTTCAACGACAAAACCTGCCTCCTGGAGGGTTTGGTTGAGATGTTCGAGGTTTTCGACGGTGGTCAACACTTCAACCCCATCATCATCTTCCCGGACGCGATAACTCTCTGCCTCCCCTACCAAAGAAGCTTCCAAGAGGGTTTCTTCTTCAATATCTCCGGTGAGGGTCACGATCCCTTTGTGACGAAACATCCAGCTCACACAACCTGTTTCGCCGAGGTTACCACCATTTTTTGTAAAGGCAGACCGCAGATCAGCGGCGGTGCGATTGCGGTTGTCAGTGAGAGCCTCTATCAGAATCGCCACCCCTCCTGGGCCGTAACCTTCGTAGCGGATTTCTTCGTAGTTAGCTTCCCCATCATTGTAAGTACCTGCCCCTTTGGCGATCGCCCGCTCAATATTCTCGTTGGGAATGCCCGCTGCCTTCGCTTTTTCAATGGCCGTACGGAGCTGAAAATTCCCCGCCGGATCTGGGATCCCCTGGCGCGCCGCCACAATAATCGCCCGGGATAGTTGGGTAAAGGTCTTCCCTTTCTTGGCATCAACCCGCGCCTTCTGCCGTTTAATATTTGCCCACTTACTATGTCCAGCCATCGTTTGTGATCAAAAATAATTCATTGATTGATATCAGCGTTAAAACCATAGCAGGCTTCCTAGGGACAGAAAAATTCCCGCCTAATTTCTAAACCTGTCAGTAAAACTTTACCAAGCGCAACCCCGCGAAAAGATTGGGTTATCCTGGGTGTAATTGGCAATTTTTGCACTTTCAGACTCGCGTTAGATGGGGATAGCAGTGAATAGCAACAGTCATGACTCAAACAAACACCAAGATGCAGATTTCGAAGATGAACTTCTGGATCTGTTTGAAGACCTAGAAACCGAAACGTCCTCTCCCCTGACGTCCCTGGGCTCTTTTGCGGGCGAAATCGACCCCAAGGTTTCTTTTGTGAGCTTCGCCAAAAACTTTGAGGAGCTGCTGGCCTTTGAAGAGATGGCCCACCCCCAACCCCATCTGACCAGCCAACCCGGACGGTCTCAGGAGACCAACGACCTCCAAACAGACCTCGAAGCTCTCCTTCAGGACACCGATCCCAACGTCGAAAACGAACCCTTTTTCCCCTTAGAAGATCCTGTTTCCCCTCCCCTGAAGCGACCTGAAGTCAAACCCAAAAAAACACAACAGCCCTTGGCGATCGCCTACTATCTCCCCCCCCAAGAACTTGCCCAATACCTAGAACCAGCCGCCCCCCCCAGTACCATCGACTGGCAAGCCCTGAATCAACTGATTCAAGAAGTTCCTAGTATTGCTCCCCCCGTCCCCAAACGCCCCCAGATCGCCATCTCCAAACAAACAGATTTTGGCGAGCTCGAAGCCCTCCTCCAGGAAGCCGACACGATTGGTGGCCCCCCCCTCACCACCAGCACCACCAATCCCAGCCGTAGCCGCACCCCCAAAGCCAATGCCTTTGAGCAAACCATGCGGATTCCTGTAAAACAACTAGATAACCTCAGCAACCTCATGGGGGAACTCGTTGTTAACCGTAATACCCTCGAACAAAGCCAAGAGAAGCTCCGCCAATTTCTCGATAACCTCACAGGCCAAGTCCAACAGCTCAATGATATTGGTAGTCGGCTCCAAGACCTCTACGAACGCTCCCTCCTCGAACGCTCCCTCCTTGCCAGCCGGGGACAGGGGAATGAATATCATTTTCCCGCCGGATTTACCGATAAAGGGCATGGGCTCGGTGTTAACCCAAGCCAAGCGGTTACCCAAGAATACGACCCCTTAGAAATGGATCAATTCACCGGCTTTCACCTCCTCTCCCAGGAGATGATCGAGCTGATCGTTCGGGTACGAGAGTCCTCCTCTGACATCGAATTTTTAGTCGATGACAACGAACAAATTGCCCGCAACCTCCGCCAGGTCAGTACCCAACTCCAGGAGGGTTTAACAAAATCACGGATGATTCCTTTTTCCCAGGCTGCCGATCGCCTTGTGCGTCCCGTCCGGGAAATCTCCCTCAAGCTCAATAAACGAGCTTCATTAAACATTGAGGGCCGGGAAGTGCTGATCGACAAAATGATCCTTGAACAGCTCTATGATCCCCTAACACACCTGATCAATAACGCCATCACCCATGGTATTGAGTCCCCGGATGTACGTCTGAGCCGCAAAAAACCCCCCGGAGGAACCGTTACCCTCAAGGCTTATTTACAGGGCAACCAAATTGTGATCTCCATTGCCGATGATGGCGCGGGGATCGATGCCGAAGCAATCACCCGCAAAGCCCTCGAAAAAAATCTAATCACTCCCGATCAACTCCGCAACCTCAGTCAACAAGACATCTACGACTTCATCTTCCATGCCGGCTTTACCACCCGAGAACAGGCCGATGACTTCGCTGGCCGAGGTGTGGGAATGGACGTGGTGCGTACCGCCCTCGGCAGTATCCGTGGCACGATCAATATTGAGTCAGAGCTCGGTAAAGGAACCACCTTTACCATTCGACTGCCCTTAACCCTCAATATCTGTCGCGCTCTATTTTGTCTTAACCGCCATTCTCGCATTGCGCTGCCAATGGATGGGGTCGAAGATATGCAGACCTACACCCTAGAGCAAATTGAACAGGAAGGTCGCAAACGCTACGTTCGGTGGCGAGATTCACGGCTCCGAGTCTATCCACTCAATAATCTCCTAACACTCCAACGACAAATTGGCCGTAGCTCTATCTATGGGGGCGCCAGTGATCCCGACCAAATTCCCGTTGTGATTCTCCGGAGTGCCGGGAACTTGCTCGCCGTCGAAGTAGACCAGGTGCTGGGAGAACAGGAAATTGTTATCAAGCAGATTGAAGGTCCGATTCCTAAGCCTGCAGGAATTTCTGGGGCTACGGTGCTCGGGGATGGCACAGTGATGCCTGTGGTAGATGTTTTAGAACTCATTGAATTGGCTGCCCAGGGACGGGTGCGAGCCAAAGTAACCACCTGGCAAGAAAATCCAGCTCTCCATCTGCTGGTGCCGGAAATGGTTCAGACAGAGCCCATTGTCTTAATTGTGGATGACTCGATTACAGTGCGAGAGCTGCTATCAATGAGTTTCACAAAGGCAGGTTACCGGGTAGAGCAGGCTAGGGATGGCCAGGAAGCTTGGGAAAAACTCCGGGGTGGTTTGCCCTGCGAATTGGTGTTCTGCGACATTGAAATGCCCCGGATGGATGGCCTAGAGCTCTTATCTCGGATTCAAAAAGATTCAAGCCTCAAAAAAATTCCGGTGGCAATGCTCACTTCCCGGGGGGCTGATCGTCACCGCCAAATGGCAGCAGAATTGGGAGCCAGCGCTTATTTTACGAAGCCCTACTTAGAAGAAGCTCTCTTAGATGCGGCTCAAAAAATGCGCCAGGGGGCAGTGTTGCTCCCTGATAGTACAAGACAACCCACCCAGGTGGTTTCTGAGCTGTCTGAATTAGACACCCAAGATTTTGAGCCACTAGACGATGCCTCGGTGAAGGTGAGTGCTCCCAGGATTTTGATTGTGGATGATTCGGTGACGGTGCGAGAACTGTTGGCGATTACCTTCCAGAAGGCGGGCTACCATGTGGAGCGAGCCCGGGATGGTCAAGATGCTCTTAATCAGCTGCTCGAAGATCCTAATTTCAACTTGGTGTTCTGTGACATTGAGATGCCACGCCTGGATGGTTTAGCGTTCCTAGAGGCCATCAGTGCTTACCCTGAATTGATCGACATTCCCGTGGCGATGATCACCTCGCGGGGAGCGGGTCGGCACCGCAAAATTGCGGCGGAGCGGGGGGCAAAAGCCTATTTCACGAAGCCCTATGTGGAAGAGCAATTACTGGCGGCGGCGGGGCGGCTAATTGCTGGAGAAACTTTGTTGGATGAAGATGGTAAGGTGGTGACATAAGGAATACGGCGATCGCCATTCTGGATTTGTTCAATAAGTTGGGAAACTCGCCATGGGTCGGCGTGCAAAATTTCGGGGTCAATGGCTTGGGTTTATCTGTTTGGTGGGGCTATGGCTCCTGGGGCCTGGGGCTTGGTCAGCGGCGGCGGTAGAGATTGCCGTGGGGATTGTCCAGCGGTTCGGGGAAGAACAGGATGATACTTTGACCATCTCCAGTGTTTCAGGCGATCGCCTCCAGGTAGAAATTATCAGCGGCGGCACTCCGCAAATCCTTGAGACCGATCAAGTAACCCTAGAAATTGGGGCTCAGCCCCTCGCCCAAGCAGAACTGGTTGAGTACATTGTCCTCAGTGACCAGGGTACTTTTGAGACCGCCGAGGACAGCGCTAGATTTTGGCGAGAACAGGGTGTTGAAGTGGAAATCACCCAGCCGGGCCGCTGGCAAGTGTGGGCCAAGCGAGATGTTTATCAGACGCCCCTCCTTCGTCGCCTGCTACTCCAGCAACTGCGGGAGCAGGGCCATACTACGCCTTACCTCAGTTCCACCGTGCGCACAGAACGGGCGATCGCCTCCTTTGTGGTGGGGGGTTACCGGTATAACCGCACGGAAATGACCCTCCGCTCTGGTAATGGCCGCTTTGAAATCCAAGAAAATGAAGGGCCGAAGAATCGCTTTGCTGGGCAGCTCCGGCTCCAGCCCAATGCCTATGGCACATTTACCCTGGTCAATGATGTCGATATCGAAACCTATCTCCGGGGAGTTGTGCCCCATGAAATCGGCCCCAATGCCCCCAATAATGCCGTCGAAGCCCAGACCATTATTGCCCGCACCTATGCCCTGCGGAACCTGCGCCGCTTCCAGGCGGACAACTATGAACTCTGCGCCACTGTGCACTGCCAAGTTTACAAAGGGCTCCAGGGAACCATTCCCCGCATCGATGAGGCGATCGCCCGCACTGAAGGCTTAGTCTTGACCTATGACAATAAACTGGTCGATGCCCTCTATTCCTCCACCAGTGGCGGCGTTACGGCATTTTTTAGTGACGTGTGGGACGGGGCGGATCGGCCTTATCTCAGGCCCGTTGTGGATGCGCCCAATGCCCCATGGAACATTGTTAGTGCTCCCCTGGACGATGAGCAAGCCTTCCGCAAATTTATCGATCAAACCCAGGGGTTTAATGAAGTGGGCCGTAGTCCTCTGTTTCGCTGGGAACAGGGCGCTACCCTCGCGGAACTAACCACCACTTTGCAAACCTATCTCGAACGAACTCAGCATCCCCTCGCCGGGATCCAATCGGTACAAAAGCTAGAAATTATCGAGCGATCGCCTTCGGGCCGGATTCTCGAACTTCAAGTAACAACTGATCGCGGTATTGTTAGCCTGTTTAAAAATGAAATTCGCAGTGCTCTGGGTCCACCCCGCAGCACCTTCTTTTACCTACGGCCCAACATGAATGGCCAAAATCAACTGACGGGCTATACTTTCGTCGGCGGCGGCTTCGGCCATGGGGTCGGCATGAGTCAGTTTGGCTCCTACAACCTCGCAAATCTGGGCTGGTCAGCGGCACGCATTCTGGCGTTTTATTACCCAGGTACTACCCTTGAAGCCTTAAATGACTCCATTGTCTTTCGCCCAGAAAATCCCTAGAGATAGGTAGACACAGACCGCAACGCTTCAGGAATGGCGATCGCCTCAGGAAATTCTAAGGTGGTTTCCGCTGTGCCCAAATAACCGGAAGTGGTAAAGGCCATCAGCAGACGGGCCAGGGCCACCCACACCACCTGGTCAAATTCCCAATCACCTTGGCGCGGTGCATAGCAGGCAATGGATTTGAGCGCCCAAAAATAGCTGTTGCGCACCACTGAACCGCCTTTTTTATAGGGGGGAACATCGTCTTGGTGGATACAGAGAATATCATCTTGGAGCTGAACAACGCGCATGGAAACTGGGTGAAATGAGCAGGAAAAAATAACTTTTTCACAAGAAATCTCGACTCTAGCACAGGGGAAATTGTGATTCCCAATCTGATCCCCTTGCTCCTTGGTGGCGCTGATGTCTCAACCTTAACCTACGGCTGCTCCCAGAACACTTGATGTAGCATAGCGGCAGAGCAGTATCAGCAAGTTCCCATGAGCAGTAATCCCCTGACGATCACCATTGATCCGGCCTACGATATCCTTCGATCAGAAAAGCAGCCCCTCAGCTATTTTTTCAATCCCAAGTCTGTGGCGGTGATCGGCGCTACCGATAAAGTCGGGAGTGTGGGCCGTACTTTGCTCTGGAATTTAATCAGTAATCCCTTCGGGGGTACGGTGTATCCCGTTAATCCGAAGCGTAACAGTGTTCTCGGCATTAAAGCCTACCCAAACCTTGCTGCTATCCCCGAGCTGGTTGAACTCGCGATTATTGCCATTCCTGCGCCCTTGGTGCCTACCATCATTCGCGAATGCGTCGAAATCGGCGTTAAAGCTGCGATCATTATTTCCGCCGGGTTTAAAGAAATTGGTGAGGCAGGGAAAGCTTTAGAACAGGAAATCATGGCGATCGCCGCCGGAAAAATGCGGCTCATTGGGCCAAACTGTTTGGGGTTAATGAATCCCTATAGCGGCCTCAATGCAACTTTTGCCCACGCCATGGCCAAACCCGGCCATGTGGGATTTATCAGCCAGAGTGGTGCTTTTTGTACGGCGGTACTGGATTGGAGCTTTCCGGAAAATGTCGGGTTTAGTGCCTTTATTTCCCTCGGGTCGATGCTGGATGTGAACTGGGGCGATTTGATCACCTATCTCGGCGATGACCCCAATACCAAAAGCATTGTGATTTATATGGAATCGGTGGGGGAGGCCCGTTCTTTTCTTTCGGCAGCGCGGGAGGTGGCGATCGCCAAACCGATCATCGTGATCAAAGCAGGCCGAACAGAAGCCGCTGCAAAGGCGTCTGCGTCCCACACGGGTTCCCTCGCAGGGAGTGATGCGGTACTTGATGCGGCTTTCCGGCGATGCGGGGTGCTCCGGGTCGATCGCATTTCAGAGCTGTTTAACCTAGCCGAAATTCTTGCCAAACAACCCCGCCTGCCCAAAAAACCCAAACTGACGATCATCACCAATGCCGGGGGCCCCGGGGTGCTGGCCACCGATGCGCTGATTCAGCGGGGGGGCGAACTGTCAGCATTGGCCCCGGAAACGATCGCCGCCCTCGATGAATTTTTACCGACCCACTGGAGCCGCAGTAATCCCATTGATATTCTGGGGGATGCCGAACCGGAGCGCTATGCCCAAGCCCTCGACGTGGCGATCGCCGACCCCAACAGTGCCGGTTTTTTAGTGATTCTCACCCCCCAGGCAATGACCGACCCCACTGCAACGGCGATCGCCCTGCAAAAATGCGTCGAAAAGACCAATAAACCTGTACTAGCTAGTTGGATGGGGGGCAACGAAGTCACCGAGGGGGAACTATTTCTCAACCGGGCCCAGGTGCCCACCTATCGCTATCCCGATTCCGCTGCCTATTTGTTCCAACTGCTCTGGCGCTACAAATATACCCTCGAAGGCATCTACGAAACGCCCACCCTCGCCCCCGACACCGATGGTCTAATCGATCGCCACAACGTGAAAGTCATTCTCGACTCGATCCGCGCCGAAGGGAGAACCCTACTCACGGAATCGGAGTCAAAAAAAATCCTGGCCGCCTACGGCATTCCCATTGTGCCTACAGGGAATGCCCACAGCCCGGAGATGGCGATCGCCCTCGCGGCAGAGTTGGGTTATCCGGTGGTCTTAAAACTCCTTTCAACCACCATCACCCACAAAACCGATGTGGGGGGCGTTGAACTCAATCTCAATGATGCCGACAGTGTGCGGGGCGCTTTTGAACGGATTTGCCAGAGCGTCACCGAAAAGGCCGGCGCCGAACATTTCCAGGGGGTGACGGTGCAACCCATGCTCAACCTCAAGGATGGCTATGAACTGATCCTCGGCAGCAGCATCGATGCGCAATTTGGCCCGGTGATGGTGTTTGGGACAGGGGGCCAATTGGTGGAAGTGTTTCAAGACCGGGCGATCGCCTTACCTCCCTTGAACAGTACCCTGGCGCGGCGGGCCATGGAACAGACGAAAATTTACCAAGCCCTCAAGGGGGTGCGGGGCCGTAAGGCAGTGAGTTTAGACGAACTAGAGCAAATCTTGGTGCGTTTTAGTCGTCTTGTGGTGGAGCAGCCCTGGATCAAAGAAATAGATATTAACCCCCTCTTTGCCTCAGGCGATCGCCTCATCGCCCTCGATGGTCGCATTGTGCTGCACCCTTTGGATTTAGCTGAAAAAGATTTACCCAAGCCCGCAATCCGCCCCTATCCCTTGCAATACGAAAAAGCCTGGACCAGTGCCGATGGCCGGGAGTTGATGATCCGCCCAATCCGCCCGGAAGATGAACCGATGCTGGTGCAGTTTCACAAAACCCTGTCCGAACAGAGCGTCTATTTTCGCTATTTTCACCTGGTGACCCTGCAAAGTCGCGTCGCCCATGAACGGCTGACCCGGCTTTGTTTCATTGACTATGACCGGGAAATGGCCCTGGTTGCTGAATATACCGACCCCAATACCCAAACCAAGGCAGTGTATGCGGTGGCCCGTTTAAGCCAACTGCACGGCACGACAGAGGGGGAGTTTGCGATGATTGTCAGTGACCCGCTCCAGCGCCAGGGTCTGGGTACAGAAATCCTACGACGCCTAGTGGCGATCGCCCGCAATGAAGGTTTAACGGCGGTCCATGCCGATATTCTCGCCGAAAACAAAGGCATGCAACGGGTGGCCGAAAAGGCGGGCTTTACCCTGAAGCGGCAAAATTTTGAAGTGGTTAAAGCGACCATTGACCTAACGGTTCCATCGCCTTAGTCAATTTTTGAAAATTTCTCCTGAGGGCCTCTCCCTGTCTAGGCTTTTGGGCAAACCCAAGCGGGGGAATCAGGTTAGAATATAGGACGCAATTCCTTGATTTTGTTCTACACCGCCACAACATCTCTCCATGAAAAGTGCCTTCCTCGATCGCCTCCACAGTCCCGAACGTCCCGTCCTTGTATTTGATGGGGCGATGGGAACTAACTTGCAGGTGCAAAATCTGACCGCTGCAGACTTTGGCGGGGCCGAGTATGAGGGCTGTAATGAATACTTGGTAAAAACGAAGCCGGAAGCGGTGGCCACTGTCCACCGAGCTTTCCTCGAAGCCGGAGCCGATGTGATCGAAACCGATACCTTTGGCGGTACTTCCATTGTGCTGGCGGAATATGACCTGGGCGATCGCGCCTATGAACTGAACAAAGCAGCGGCGGAATTGGCGAAAAGTGTCACTGCCGAATTTTCCACCCCCGAAAAACCCCGTTTCGTCGCCGGCTCCATTGGCCCTGGGACAAAACTCCCCAGTCTGGGCCACATTGACTACGACAGTTTAGAGGATGCTTTCGCAGAGCAGGCGGAGGGGCTCTATGACGGCGGTGTGGATCTGATGCTTGTGGAAACCTGCCAGGATGTTTTGCAGATTAAAGCGGCCTTGAATGGGGTAGAACGCACATTTCAGAAAAAAGGCGATCGCCTGCCGATCATGGTGTCTGTGACTATGGAAACCATGGGGACAATGCTCGTGGGCACGGAAATTGCCGCCGCCGTGGCGATCCTCGAACCCTACAAGATCGATATTCTGGGCCTCAACTGCGCCACTGGGCCAGACCTGATGAAGGATCACATCAAATATCTCTCGGCCCATTCCCCCTTTGTCGTCTCCTGCATTCCCAACGCCGGACTACCAGAAAACATTGGCGGCCAAGCCCACTACAAATTGACCGCCCTGGAAATGAAGATGGCGTTGATGCATTTCGTCGAAGATCTGGGAGTCCAGGTGATCGGCGGCTGTTGTGGGACGCGGCCCGACCATATCAAGGCCCTTGCCGAACTCGCTGCAGAATTGA
Organism: Picosynechococcus sp. NKBG15041c; assembly: GCF_055380235.1. Lineage (NCBI taxonomy): Bacteria > Bacillati > Cyanobacteriota > Cyanophyceae > Chroococcales > Geminocystaceae > Picosynechococcus > Picosynechococcus sp. NKBG15041c. The sequence continues at coordinate 1,509,278 of NZ_AP040363.1, read as the reverse complement.
CACCCAAGGAACGCCAGCCTCAATATGAACCAGCGGCAGCTTCGATCTATAGTCCCCAACCCTACATCCAGGACAATTCTTTCTTGATTGTCGGGGAACGGCTCAACGCCAGTGGCTCAAAAAAATGCCGCACCCTGTTAAATGCTGAAGATTGGGATAGTTTGGTGTCCCTGGCAAAATCCCAGGTGAAAGAAGGGGCCCATGTGCTCGATGTAAACGTCGATTATGTGGGCCGCGATGGGGTGCGGGATATGCACGAACTGGCCTCCCGTTTGGTGAATAATGTCACCTTGCCCTTGATGCTCGACTCCACCGAATGGGAAAAAATGGAAGCGGGCCTCAAGGTGGCCGGGGGCAAATGTATCCTCAACTCCACCAACTATGAAGACGGTGAAGAACGCTTCTATCAAGTGCTCTCCCTCGCGAAAAAATACGGTGCCGGGGTGGTGATCGGTACCATCGATGAAGAAGGGATGGCCCGCACCGCCGCGAAAAAATTTGAAATTGCCAAGCGGGCCTATGATGCGGCGATCGCCTACGGACTGCCTGCCCACGAAATTTTCTTTGATCCTTTGGCCCTACCGATTTCCACCGGGATTGAGGAAGACCGCAACAATGGCCAAGCCACCCTCGATGCCATTGAACGCATCCACAATGAATTGCCCGGTTGTCACATTATCCTCGGGGTTTCGAATATTTCCTTTGGCCTGAACCCCGTCGCCCGGCAAGTCCTCAATTCTGTCTTCCTCCATGATGCGATGCAATTGGGGATGGATTCGGCGATCGTCAGCGCCAGCAAGATTCTGCCCATGGCGAAAATTGACCCGGAGCACATCAAGATCTGTCGGGATCTCATTGGCGATCGCCGCGAGTTTGATGGCGAGGTCTGCACCTACGACCCCCTGACCAAATTAACAGAAATTTTTGCAGGCCAAAAAGCGAAGAAAGCCGAGGCGATCGATAAAAATCTCCCCATCAACGAACGCTTAAAACAGCACATCATTGACGGTGAAAGACTTGGTTTAGAAGAAGCTCTCACCGAGGCTCTCGAAAACCATCCACCCCTCGATATTATCAACATCTTTTTGCTTGATGGCATGAAAGTTGTCGGTGAACTCTTTGGTTCTGGACAGATGCAATTGCCCTTTGTTTTGCAGTCAGCCCAAACTATGAAAGCAGCGGTGGCCTTTCTCGAACCCTATATGGATAAAGAAGAAGGAGACGACAGCGGTAAGGGCACGTTTATCATCGCCACCGTCAAAGGTGATGTCCACGATATCGGTAAAAATCTTGTTGATATCATTCTGTCGAATAACGGTTATAAAGTGATCAACCTGGGGATTAAACAACCCGTTGAAAATATTATCCAAGCCTACGAAGAACATGGCGCTGATTGCATTGCCATGAGTGGCCTCTTGGTGAAATCCACGGCTTTTATGAAAGATAATTTAGAGGCTTTCAACGAAAAAGGAATCACGGTTCCTGTCATTCTCGGTGGGGCAGCCCTCACCCCGAAATTTGTCTACCAAGATTGCCAAAATACCTACAAGGGCCAAGTGGTTTACGGCAAAGATGCCTTTGCCGACCTCCATTTTATGGACAAACTCATGCCTGCTAAGAACCATGGCAAATGGGATAATTTCCAAGGCTTTCTAGGGGAATATGCCGAAGAAAATACCCGCACCTATAGTGGTGATGGGGAGGAAATCATGGCGGAAGAAAGTAAAGCGAAAGAACCGGAAGTGCTTGATACTCGCCGCTCGGAGGCAGTAGATGAAAATATCGCCCGGCCCCGGCCGCCCTTCTGGGGGACAAAAATTCTGCGCGCTGAGGATATTGATTTAGAGGATGTCTTTTGGCATCTGGATCTGCAAGCGCTCTTTGTGGGTCAGTGGCAGTTTCGCAAGACCAAAGACCAGTCGAAGGCAGAGTATGATCAGTTTATCCAAGACACCGTTCACCCTCTGTTAGCGCAATGGAAAGAAAAGGCGATCGCCGAAAAAATTCTTGATCCAACGGTCATCTATGGTTATTTTCCCTGCCAATCGGAAGGAAACACTTTAATCATTTATGATCCCGATGAATATGTAGCGGAACAAACCCTAAGCGAAGTAGCTCGATTTACCTTCCCCCGCCAAAAATCAGGCAAGCGCCTCTGTATTGCGGATTTCTTTGCCTCCACAGACTCCGACGTTTTAGACGTTTTTCCGATGCAAGCAGTAACTGTTGGGGAGATTGCGACGGAATACGCCCAAAAGCTCTTTGCAGCCAATGAATACACCGATTATCTCTATTACCATGGCATTGCCGTCCAAACCGCCGAAGCCCTAGCGGAATGGTGTCATGCGCGGATTCGGCGTGAGCTAGGCTTTGGGCATTTAGAGCCCGACAACATCAAAGATATGCTCAAACAACGGTATCAGGGTTCCCGCTACAGTTTTGGCTATCCGGCTTGTCCGAATATTTTGGATCAATACACCCAATTAGAACTACTCAAAACAGACCGCATCGGGATGTATATGGATGAAAGTGAGCAAATTTATCCGGAACAATCTACCTCGGCAATTATCACCTACCATCCTGTGTCGAAGTATTTTAATGTCTAGATCCGTAGAGGTTAAGGAACAATGAAAACCCTCACTAAATGGACGGTTGCAGAGTACCATGCCATGGTTGACAAGGGTATTTTGGATCACAAACGGGTGGAATTATTACAAGGGGAATTAGTTGAGATAACTCCCGAAAGTCCCATTCATTGCTACACAATGAGCCATGGCAATGATTATTTTCAAAGCTTAGTTAAAGATAGGGCAGTTATCTATGAGGGGCATCCTATTACCCTCAGTCAATCAGAGCCAGAACCTGATCTTGTCCTGGCAAAGCTACCTAAAGAGCAATACCGCACAAAGCACCCCTTTGCAGCTGATATTTTGCTATTGATTGAAGTGTCTAATTCCACTCTGAATTATGATTTACATGACAAAAAAGATGTCTATGAACAGGAAGGTATTCAAGAATATTGGGTGATTGATATTCCAAATCAGCGGCTCCATGTTTTTAAGGATTTAATCGATGATAAATATCATTCTCTGATTATCCATACGGACGGAACCATTTCGCCCCATGCTTTTCCAGATGTGGAAATAGAAGTTAAAAAGCTTTTTGCTTAGTATCTACGTTCTTTCGGTACAAAACGATCGATCACCACAGGCATATATTCGATTTTTACACCTGATTCACTACAGAAACTCAGGGTATGGGCTAAATACTTTTGGTCATCCCTAGCCGGAAAATCTTCCCGGGAATGGGCGCCGCGACTTTCCTGGCGGTGGTAGGCAGAGGTTAAAATTGCCTCACCAACTTTCAGGATACTCTGTAACTCCAGAGCTTCAATGAGTTCCGTATTCCAATGAATATCCTTATCGTCAAGAAATAGGCAATTGTATTGTTCTTTTAAAGTGGAGATTTTTTTTAAGCCTCCGGCCATTGTTGCTTCAGTTCTAAAAACACCGCAATAGTCGCTCATGGTATCTTGAAACGCTTGTCTAAGGCTATGGATGCGGATATTGCCGCATTGGTTGAGGAGTTGGCCGATTCGGTTTTTTGCGGCATCTAAATAGAACTGTTCATCAATTTCTGGGAAAGACTGGTCAACAATATATTCGGCAATTTTTGCCCCGACCCGTCGCCCAAAAACAACGCATTCTAAAAGGGAGTTACTGCCGAGGCGGTTAGCCCCATGGACGGAGACACAGGCGCATTCCCCCGCCGCAAAAAAGTTTTCAGTTAATTCGGTACTATTTTTTCGGACGCGACCATCGGTATTCACCGGGATGCCTCCCATGGAGTAGTGGGCTGTGGGCCGCACGGGCATCGGTTGGGTGATGGCATCAACCCCCACTAGGCGGTGCGCTTCTTCCCAGCAGAAGGGGACGCGCGCCATGATTTTTTCTTTGCCCATGTGAGTCAGATCGAGATGGACAAAATTCCCCCCGGCACTGCCATCAAGGTTAATCCCCCGGCCAGCGCGAATTTCTAAAGCGATCGCCCGGGAAGTGATATCTCGGGGGGCCAGTTCCATCTGGTTGGGGGCGTATTTTTCCATGAAGCGATCGCCTGCGCTATTTCTCAGATATGCCCCCTCACCCCGCACGGCCTCGGAGATTAAAACACCGACCGGATACAGTCCCGTGGGATGGAACTGCACAAACTCCATATCCTCTAGGGGTAGCCCCACCGCTGCCGTCATCGCCAGCCCATCCCCCGTGGAGGCAAAATCATTAGAGGTGGTATTAAACACGCGGCCATACCCCCCCGTTGCAAAGAGCACCGCCTTCGCCCGTACCACTTCCAAATGGCCCGTTTCAATGTGGTACATGACAATGCCCTTGGCCTGATTGTCCTCAAAGATCAGGTTCATCACGTACCATTCGTCGTAAATTTTGACCCCGTTACGCCCCAGGTTACTCACCAGCTCATGGAGAATGGCGTGACCCGTTTTATCGGCAGCGTAACAGGTGCGTTTGTGGGAATGCCCCCCAAAGGCCCGCTGGGCAATGCGTCCATCCTCAAGGCGAGAAAACAATACCCCCAAATGCTCTAATTCGATAATTACTTCAGGCGCTTCCTTAGTGAGAATTTCGACTGCATCTTGGTCGGCGAGGTAATCAGAACCTTTGACGGTATCGAAGGCATGGGCTTCCCAGCTATCTTCTGGGTCAACATTTTTTAAGCTGGCGGCAATGCCCCCCTGGGCGGCCACGGAATGGGAACGGATCGGATGGGTTTTCGCCACCAGTCCCACATCGAAGTGGAGGTTTTTCTGTTTGATTTCTAGGGCAGCCTGGCAGCCAGCGAGACCACCGCCAACGATAATGACGTCGTGTTGCAGCATATCCACAAAGTTCGGGAGTTGTTCCTTCCATTGTGGGTTAGGGATCAGGGAGAAGGGCGATCGCCTGTCATATTTTTTGATGTTAATCAGTGTGACCTAATTTGCCGTAATGACTACGAGATAAACCGATGGGAAAGGTTATCGGTTGACGGATGGTAAATTCATCACACCATTGACCAAGGGCAGGCAATGGGGGGCGATCGCCATCGGTGAAGGGCTGGAGGCGAATTAAATATTCCAGGAAATCGAATTTTTCTGCATCAACATAGCCATTTTCCAGATATTCCGTCAACCAATCAGGATAGGGTGCACTGGGATGTTCGGTTTGCCATCGGGTTTTTAAGATGGTGGCAGTATCATTGGCATCCCAAGCGTCGGTGACGATAATGCTGCCGATAAAAGCATAGACTTCCACGAGGTAGCGACCGGGGGGGACTCTGACCTTTTGGAAAAATTGAAAATGGGGATTGGGCGGTGCAAAATGCTGGGTTGCTATTTCAAAATCTTCTTCAATGCCGCCCCCCATCAGCACAAATTCACCGCAGGGAATTTCCAACACGCTTTGAATCCGGCCCAACCATGCCTGCTCCTCCTGCGCTGTTAAATCACCCACCACAATTACCGCATTATCTAGACAACAATCAGCCGGAAAACAGAGGGGTAAACAAATGCCATTTTCGAGGAGTTGCACAAAATCTGCGGGATCATCGCTCTGTAATTGGTCGGCGATCGCCTTGAGGGACAGTTGGCCACCCCCCAAGCTGGTCGAAGTGAGCACATACCAATGGCCATCGTTAAAAAATTCTTCGCGGACGGGAATCACGGTGCGATTTTCTGGGGGCCACGTCATCTCTGGAGATCCTTAAAAAATGGAAAATTAAATCTATTGTGGGTTAGGAATCGGGGAGAAAGGCGATCGCCCTTACGGTTGTTTACATCTTCATCTTCGTAATCAGGCCTTCCAAAGGGAAAATCAGAGCGGTACGATAGGGAGGTGAAGCAATATTCTTTTCCTGCCCAATCCCTCACTGCTGGCCATTGGTTCAAACTCATCTGTGGCGCCAGTTTTCAGCACCTCCCCGCGATCCGTGATTTGACCCTTGTTTATAGTTTGGTGGGCGCTGATTGCATCGATGTCGCAGCAGACCCAGCAGTGGTGACCATGGCCCAGGAGGCGATGGAAATAGCCGAGGCGATCGCCGCCGAAAATCCTGACAATTTTCCCCGGTGGCAGGGTAAACCCTGGCTGATGATCAGCCTCAATGACGCCGAGGATCCCCATTTCCGCAAAGCTTATTTTGATCCGCGTCGTTGTCCGGCTGACTGTCCGCGCCCCTGCGAAACGGTTTGCCCCGCCTTGGCGATTAACCAGACTGGGGTGATTGGTGATCGCTGCTATGGTTGTGGTCGCTGTTTACCTATTTGTCCCCTGGGTTTGATCGAAGCGCAGAATTATCTTTCCAGTCCCAAGGCCGCCGCCGAGATGATCACGACTATGGCGATCGATGCGGTGGAGATTCATACCCAAGTGGGCCATTTTGCGGATTTTCAGCGGCTCTGGCAGACCCTAAAACCTGTCCATCACCATTTAAAACTGTTGGCGATTAGCTGCCAAGATCACCCCGATGTTCTGCCTTATCTCGAACAATTATTCATAGAAATTCAGCCCCTAGATTGTCTGCTCCTCTGGCAGACGGACGGGCGGCCCATGAGCGGTGATATCGGCAAAGGTACCATCCACGCGAGTATTCAATTTGCCCAAAAGGTGATCCGGAGCGGCTTGCCAGGGTATGTGCAACTGGCAGGGGGGACGAATAATCACACCGTTGAGAAGCTGCAACACCTCTGTCTCTTAAATGAAGGCCAAGCACCTTTTATTTCCGGGATTGCCTTTGGGGGTTATGCCCGAAAAATCCTCCAGCCCCTCCTTGAAAATCCCGCTGATCTCAACCCCAAACCCCTCGAATCTGATCCCGAACGGTTCGACCAGGCGATCGCCTGTGCCACCCAACTGATAAATCCACTAAAATCTTCGTTAAACCCAAGCCTTAGTCTATGACCGCACCCCAATCCCCTGCTTTTCCGGCCCACCGCCGCCTGGTGACGGACGACCTCGAAAAACTGCTGACGATTTTGCCCGATGCGATCCGCGATCGCCTGGCGGATCATCCCCACAAAGATGCTCTGATTGAAGTGGTGATGGATCTGGGCCGCATCCCCGAAGCCCGCTTTGAAAACAGTGCCGAAGATTTAGGCGATCGCCCCATTAGCCGCGACGATTTGGAATATTCCGTAGAGCGGGTGGGGATGTTTAGTGGCGATAACCGTGCCGGCATTGAACGGACCTTGCACCGCATCAGCGCCATGCGTAACCGCCAAGGGGAGATTGTCGGGTTGACCTGTCGCATCGGTCGCGCCGTATTTGGCACGATTTTGATGATTCAGGAGCTAGTCGAAAGCGGCAAATCGATCCTCCTGTTGGGAGGCCTGGGGTCGGTAAAACCACAGCTCTCCGGGAAATTGCGCGGGTCTTAGCCGATGATTTTGGCAAACGGGTCGTGATTATCGATACTTCCAACGAAATTGCTGGGGACGGCGATATTCCCCATTCCGCCATTGGTCGCGCCCGGCGGATGCAGGTGGCCACCCCAGAATTGCAGCATAAAGTGATGATCGAGGCCGTGGAAAACCATATGCCCGAAGTGATTATCATTGACGAAATTGGTACAGAACTCGAAGCCCAGGCCGCCAGAACGATCGCCGAACGGGGTGTCCAGCTTGTTGGCACCGCCCACGGCAATCGCATTGAAAACTTGATTAAAAACCCCACCCTCTCTGATCTCGTGGGGGGGATCCAGGCGGTGACCCTGGGAGATGAAGAGGCCCGCAAACGGCGATCGCAAAAAACCGTCCTCGAACGCAAAGCTCCCCCCACCTTTGATGTGGCCGTAGAAATGCTGGAGCGGCAACGGTGGGTGGTGCATAGCGATGTGTCAATCACCATTGATACTCTGCTGCGGGGCCACCAGCCGCTATTGGAGGTGCGCACCGTCGATGATCAAGGCAATGTGAAGATCACCGAAGAAATGGAACATCCCGTTGAGATTCCCAACTGGAACCCCCAAACGCCGATGGTGGCCGAACCTAGCCGTCCTCAGGGGTTGCGGGCATCGGGGAAAATGGCCCCCCTCCCCTTCGGTAGCCCGAAAAAAAAATTGCTTTCCCCCCGGGCAAACCCCCTCGACCAGTTGATTGATCAATCCTGGATGGCCCGCGATCCCCAACAGCAGGAGAAAGTACGCATTCCTGGCCCCAACGGTGAAGATTACCCCGTCTATGTGTATCCCTACGGCGTGGGGCGATCGCAATTGGAGCAAGTCATCGAAATCTTGCGGTTACCCATTGAACTGACGAAGGATCTCGAGAGCGCCGATGCGGTTTTAGCCCTGCGATCGCAGCTCAAAAATCATTCTAAACTGCGCCAAATTGCTCAAACTTGCCATGTGCCAATCCATGCGGTGAAGTCGAATAGCATTCCTCAGATCACCAGGGCATTGCGGCAATTGCTCAATATGGATGACCCAAACAATCAGGAACCGACGGATGTGCGCCTCTTTGCCCAAAGCAACAGTGACGATGAAATCGATGCCCTCGAAGAAGCCCGCCTTGCCGTAGAACAAATTGTGATTCCCCAGGGTCAGCCAGTGGAGCTGCTGCCCCGTTCGGCAAAAATCCGCAAGATGCAACATGAACTCATCGAGCATTACCATTTGCAGTCGTCGAGCTTTGGGGAAGAACCCAACCGTCGCCTCCGGATTTTTCCGGCTTAAATGGAGGCGATCGCCTGGGGAAAAACCAAGCTAAAGCAGGTATGATAATCCTCCCGGTCTGGGTTGGGTGCGCTAGAAACGGTAATTGTCCCTTCAAGGTGTTCAACAATAGTTTTGACGAGGGTTAGCCCCAAACCTGTGCCAGGAATGGCGCGTTGGGTGGCGGCTTCCCCCCGCTGAAATTTTTCAAAAATTTGGCCCTGTTCGGCGCCTTCAATTTTTATGCCATCATTGCAGATGCGAATTTGAATATGGGCGGGCGATCGCCTGAAATATTGCACCTCCAGTTGAACGATGCTGTTGGGGGTTGCATATTTCCCGGCGTTGGTGAGGAGCTCACTGATAGCATTGAGGAAATGTTCTGGATCCGTCTCTAGCTGGAGATTCGCCCCCAAGGTTGTGGGTTTCAGGCTCAACTGCAATTGGAGTTGCTTGAGGGGAAACCAGCGGGCCTGGAATTTTTCAGCCAAGGTGTTCAAAGCTGGAATGAGGTTCAGCCGTTGGGGTTTGAGGGCAAAGGTGCTGGCCTCGGCCTGTTGGAGCTGTAATAGATCGTGAATCAGCTTACTTTCGCGGTTGAGCTCTTCATCCAAAATATCTAAATAGGTCTGTTGTTTTTCTGGCGATCGCCCGGGCTGCTTGAGCATCTTCACCGCCAGTTTCATTGTGGCAAGGGGAGTATTGAGCTCATGGCTAACGGTACTGAGAAAATCATCCTTCAGGCGGTTGAGTTGCCGCAGTTGTTGGATTTGCTGGCGCATTTTTTTACTGAGCTTACCCTGAACTTCGAGGCTCCACTGCAATTGTCGGGTGCGCTCTTCTACCAAGGCTTGGATTTGTCTGAGGGTCTGGCGGTGGATGATTGTTTGACCCAGTTGGTGAGCGATGATCGCGAGGGTCGAAAGATCTTCGGGGAGCCACACCCCGGGCGATCGCCCCATGAGCATGATGAACCCCAAAACAGTCTGTTCTTGGTTGAGAAGACGTTGGCCGCCCATGAGTGGCGCGAGCAGAATTTGATGATACTGCGCCAAGGAGAGGGGCGATCGCCCCTCTCTTTGAGCCTGCCCTGGGGAGAGCATCCAAATCTCCGGTGCTTGATGCCAGGCCGCCTGACAAAAGTCACAATCCTGGAGGGCCCAGCGGCAGGGCAGCTGTTCTGAGGGCAGTTGTAGTTCGAGGGTCGCCGTGGCGATCTGCTCCCGCCGTTGCCGGAGGGGATGGGTCGATTTAATTAGCCCAATTGTGGCCTCATCCACCGCAAAAGCAGCCTGCAAGTCGGCGATCGCCCGGGGAAACAAAGCCGCCAAATCTTGGGTGGTATCAATGGCGGCCTGGATGTTGCGAATCAGCTGATGGTGTGGATGAACAGGGCACATGGGCTCGGCAAAAGACTGGATAAAACCTATTCTGCCGTAGAATTTTCCGTCTCAGCCGCCAGTAATTTTTCTAAAATAAACTTTAACTTTGGGCGAGCAATATACGGCCAGCCCCCCTCTGTCTCCATATCCCGCAGGATATTGTATAAATCCCGACGTCGCTCCGGCAGACTCGGGTAAAAATATTCTTCAGAAATCTGACGATGGGTGAGTTCGAGTTGGCGCAAAATTTCTAATAGACGCTCCCCATTACCTTCATACTGGCTGGCGATCGCCAACAATTCCCGATGAATGCGATCAAGTTGTTCAGACAGATTTTCTGCGGACTCAGGGGCAACCATGGACTTATAAAAAACTCACAATATGGCATTAGCCCACTGATCTTACTATGGGAGCCCACGGAAATTTTACGAAAACCACCAACCACACCAAATCAATCTACCCCTGAATCTGCTGAAATCTTGCCGAGGCTATACTCCCAACTTCTGGGATCAGCCTCAGCCTTATCGCTCTCCATAACCACCGGGGAACCACCAGGGGTCAAATAAATCACCCGTTTGCAGTGATGATTAAAACCCTGTCACAGCCTAAACCTAAGCAAGACGACACATTTTTTCTTGATGGAGAATGGTTTCCCCTTGGGAGGGCAGCCAGACAACCCATTCTTCTTGGGAGTAGGAGCAGAGCAGTAGAGCATATTCATCATCTTCGGTTTCTACTAACTTCACCCAGTCGCTATTGGCCTGGGCCGGGGCGAAATTAGTATCAAAAGGATGTTCTGCGGTGATGGCACAGTAACGAATCGCAGACACATCCAACGGGGTAGCAACGGCACTTGTCATGGCTTTCTCGAAAATAATCTTATTTTTCAGTTTCTGTATTCAATGATACAAATATGCTTCATTAAGTGAAAATTTCCTCATATAAATTTACCTGGTCCAGGGCGATCGCCTACGGCCTCCGAGACGGGGTTGACCTGGTGTATTTCTTTGTTGCGATCGCGCAATAGAAGCCGCCAATCGCCTAGCCAGGGCACTTAAAATAGGATTATGAACTCGATAAGCACTGGGTTGTTCAGACTAATCTGCTCACTAGGCTGTTTGTTCGTTTTATCAAGTTATGGTCTTAGGCAGCCTAGGGAAAACCTGTATCTAAATGTCAGCTCCGCAACAATAACCCAAGCAGCTCCCAAAGAAATTATCCGAGGCATCTCTGACTGGCATACTCGCCTCGCGAAAATGGGGGCAAAGCCCGAAGATATCTATTACGTCAAATTCTATAAAGATGCCGCTGGTCGGATGCATGGCAAAGTGACCAGGGACTATGGGGGAAGCGATATCGTTTTCGAGTTGGGATTAATTTCCTGGGCACCAGAAACAGTAAACCTCGCCAGAAGTACAAACCAAAGATTTGGTGATGGGATGGGGTCTCACTTCAATATCCATGGCCTACAGTCTAGGACATCCCTCGGAATTCGAAATTTTATGCAGATCCACAATGGTTTTGCCCTCCATGCCCCTGTCTGGGGGGCAGGTCCTCTGCAACACGATGGCTTCATTGACCGCAGCGGCCATGGCTGTGTTCGCATCACAGAGCATCAACGTCTCTATGATCTTGCCAAAAGTTTAGAGGGTTACCTTGTCCATGGACAGGGTTTACCGATCCTTGTAGATTATTCGGTTTTCATCGACACAAATGCGGTTTCACTCCCAGTGGCTCAATCACCGCTGTTACCTAGCTATTTACCCACATGGTGTGCCTTCAATGTCGCGGCCGGAAGTGGTTTAGGGCGGGTGCGAACGGAACCGTCCGCTAACGCAATCATCGTCAGGGAGTTAACTCGAGCAGCAAGGGTAAGAGTAGAGAGCAAAGTTATCGGCGATCGCCTGGCTAATTCAACAGATTGGTATTTCGTCACTTTCACCCTCAATGGCAGCTCCCAGGCAGGCTATATGCATGCTTCGCTCCTTGATTGCACTCGGTAATGATAGGTCTTGCCGGAATACGCGATTTGTAAACATGCTATTTACAATAGCTGCGCTGTTACCGCGGCAGTAACCCAAAAGATAACGTAGGGCGATCGCCCCCTAGGTGCACCGTTAAGCTCTGGTTTTATTGATATCTTGTCACATTTTTTTTGATCATGATTGGCCAGTTGGCGATCACTATCTCTCTCAAAAGTCCCTGATTTACTGCCCATAGAAAGCATAAAGATGCTCTTTAAAGGAGCATCATTTCAAAAAATCGGCTTTATAGATTTATGTTTACTTCACAGTAATTTCATTTCAAACCTATCAATTACATGAGATTTTATTGTTTCTAATTCCATAAAACTCACACCAATTTCACGTTTATTTTGCATTAAAAAGTTTCGATATTTATCAATTCTATAGACTTTATTAAAAAGGAAAACCGTGGGTTGACTCCATTAGAAAAAATGAATATAACTGGGTTACAAAGAAATACGTAAGTGAAAGCAAAGGAGCATCTTCAGATATGAAGTGAACTGGCTTTATTTATCTCAAAGGCATTCTTTTATCATCCACATAAGCAATAGCCAATTAGTATTGCTTAAAGGGTTCAATTCAACAAGATTTCTGCCACTAATCAAGATAAATAGCAAAAGCTTCATTGATGCAATTGCTCAAAGGCTCTCATTTACCTGAATTTCTATGTAATTTTTCATACGAAACCTAATTTTATTGAGGATTTCCCACAATGATGAAATTTAAGTCTTCGGCGATCGCCCTCGGTACAATCATTGCTTTCGGAGCCATCGGTCAAGCCGCCCAAGCTGGTGAAAGTTATGTCTCTAACACCTGGACTAACAGCAATTCTCAAACTAAAACCAATCTGTATATGTATTCTAATGAATGGTCCCATGGTAGCCGCGACTGGGCTAACTATGCCTATAAAGAATACTATGATGGCGCCGTATCAACAATCGTAGATGGTTCATTCGAGAGTGATATTGCTTTGAATGGAACTTTTGACGGTACTGTTGACGGTACTGTTATCGATGGTGAAAATGCAGGTAATGGTGCTGTTGATTTCTATGTGGATGATTTTTCTGGAGAAACAGAAGGCACTATCGCTTTAAATGGCACTTCCACTGGTTTTGCTGATAACTTTACGACCACGACAGACTACGATGGTTTCACCTTCCATACTGCCCTTGCGGTAGAAAATGGCACCGAAGAGTTTGGCTCTAGCACGACTGTCTTTGGTACGATTAACAGCATCATCAACTCTGTCAGTAATAGCCATGAAACTGCGGCTGGTAACCGATAAAATTAACGGTTATTTATTCTGTAGTTAAAATTTCAAATATTACGGACAAAGCCATGAAAGTAATGCTCGGCTTGGCGATGACAATATTTATCGCCAGCCCGGCATTTGCGGGTGATATGCTCATGGGGGAACCCTACTATAGTGGATTGTATATTGGCGAGCCTTTGGCAATAGATATCAATCCAGATCCCTTTGATGCTGGTCCCACAATCCGGGCAAGCTTTTCTAATTCCGCATCATCATTTCACAGATTAACAGAGATTGAAGAAAAAACAGAATCTGGCCTACAGTCCAGTTATTTTGAAACAAAGCTGTCACAATTTAAGACTTCGGGTTCTGTCAATCCAACTAATAATGGCACAGAATTCAATGAATACATTGTTGAAAGCGAGTATTCACGCGCATCAGAGTTTGTGATCAGTGGTTACTCCAGAAATATTAGTGGTTCAGTTGAAACCTTTGGTGCTTCTTTTACTTTTCAAAATAGTCTCTCCATTGATTTTTAAAGGTTTTATCTATGTTTTTTAAAAAGTGTGTCTCACTTCTATTAGCGATGTCTGCAGTCATAGCAACACCGATGTATGTTAGAGCGCAATCATCTCAAAATCAGAGTAATACCATGAATAATGATAATTCATTAGGAAATACTGGTGTCGTTAACCAAACTGCTGTATATAACCTAGGACAAAGCGCGACTTACGGTTTTAGGGGAATTGTCTGCCCCCGGCCATCTCTAGTATTTAGTGGTTCTATGAATGGAAACACATTTGATGGAAGTGATTCTGATTCTTATGCTGTTTCTGGGGCAATCATTATCCCTTTAGGTGGGCAAGTGGGGAGAAATTGCGAAGAATTTAGCACCACCTTACTCGCCCGAGAACAGGCTGAATTAGAAAGATATCAAGTAGAATCTTCAGCAGAAATAGTTAAGCTTTGTACAAATATGATTTCTGCAGGCGTTCAGGTAGATGCAGAAGTTTATCCTATACTTGCACGGCAATGTTCTGCTGTTCGTTTAGTTTCGCAAGGTCAGCCTTCTAGTAATGAATGAATCGTCTAAGTAGCGCACTTTTCAAAACATCGCAGCTAGTAAAATTTTTCCCAAATCTATTAGGATATAGCTCACAGATTTTTATCTGGATAGCTATGAATTAATGAGCTTTTCACTTAGATTTTTATCTAGACTCAAAAGAATAGAATCCTGTTAGTCTATAGCTTCTTCTACCCACGCAGGATTATTTTTTTCTGTCAGCACAGAGCATTCTACGCTGAAATTGTTGTCAATGATAATATTGGACTCTTCAATAAATACATTCCCATGGTTAAAAGCACTGGTTTGGGGCTCAATTACTGCAGGAACTTGAGGCTGTTGACAAACTGCGCTGATTAGGACAGGCTCGGAAAACGCTACCGAGTGATCGTTGTATGTGTAGATATTTGCATAGTAATAATAACTATAATCATCGTAGTCATAGTTATATTCATAGCCATAACGATATTGATAATCGAAATCAATAAAGACAGGCTCAGCTTGAACTGGTTGGACAAAAGCAACGGCCACGGTGCCGAGGAAGACTGAGAGTAACTTATTCACGTATAGACTCTCCTTGCTCAAGGTAATTTATGGGATGAGATAGTTGATTTGTGTGGATTGAGATAATGGTCTGGCTCGATATTATCTGACATGCTCATATAGCACTATTATAGCAATATCTAAAATAAGAAAGCTACGTTTAAGGACGTGTTGGTTTTAAGAGGAGATCTAAGAGGACTTCAGGGGTTATAAAAACCACATGCTTTTCACTGAATTGGCCCCTAAATCTCTATTTTTTTATTAAACTGACTCTAGTAAGGACGATTGTCAGGTTCTTTTCAGATGTTCTCTAATAGTGCAGCAACTTGGCTTAACAGGATATTGATATCAAAAGGTTTTGTCATAAAACAGTCAGCACCCGTGGCGATCGCCTTTTGTTCATGGGTAGGTACACCACTGAGAGCCATAATTGGAATTGAAGCTCCCGCTGCTCTCAAATGCTCTGTGAGCACAAACCCATCTATGGGAGACATCATCAAATCAGTCATGACCAGCTTGATTGTTTCTTGATGCTGCTGATATAGTTCCAAAGCTTGCGCGCCATTTTCTGCTAATAAAACTTGATAATGTTGAGTTTCTAACAGAGACTGCAACATACCACGGAGAAGGGCTTCATCTTCTACCACCAAAATTAACTCCCCATAATTATTCGCTTTGAGTGCTTGCGTGAGTTTTGATGACTTTTCGTCAGTAAGTCGACCATCTTCTATCAGAGGAAAATAAATTTTAAACTGGGTTCCTTGGCCGACTTTACTAAAAACTTCTAAAAATCCTTGGTTTGATTTGACTAGACTATTCACTGTCGTCAAACCTAATCCAGTACCCAGACCTGGCCCTTTCGTTGTAAAGAATGGATCAAACATTCGTTTTTGTATTTCGGGGGGAATGCCAGATCCCGTATCAGTAATGCTAATAACCGCATAATGTCCTATGTGGGCATCTAATTTTTTTGCGGCTTTGGTTTTATCCACAAAGACTTTTTCCCCAGAAATTGTGATTAGACCACCAGCTGGCATCGCATCGCGAGCGTTAATGCATAGGTTTAAAATAATTTGATGTAAGAAAATAGGATCAGCCAAAATCTGGCCTAAATCTGCTTGGGCGTTTGTGGTTGAAGAAAAATTAACTTGAATTTCAATAGATTTGGGAAAGCTCTGGCGAATCATCTCTATTTCTTCTTGCAATAGTGCCGCCAAATTAACGGTCGTTGGTTCTCCTTGGGTTGTTCGGGTGACCGATAAAACTTGCTTGACTAAGTTTGCCCCTCGTTTAGCGCTGGCCTCAATAAACTGGAGTTGTTCTAGACCTGTTGTATCTAAGTCTGGTTGGGTTAAACGAAAAATTTGCGTCATTCCTAGAATTGGTGTCAATACATTGTTCAGGTCATGGGCAATGCCGCTAGCTAATGTACCGAGGCTTTCTAGGCGTTGCGCTTGATAAAACTGAGCTTCAAGAAGTTTCTTTTGGGTGATATCTGTGGAAATACCGCAGACTGCATAGGGGACACCACTGGCGTCATACAGAGGAAATTTAATGGTGATGTAGGTATGGGAGCCGTCCGATAAGGAAATTACGTCTTCTGTTTGGAGAAGCCGACCTGTTTCTAGGACGCTGTGATTTTGGGAGACAAAAATATCGGCGATCGCCTCGGGCCAGACCTCATATACATTTTTCCCAATCAGGCTATCTGGCGTCACTTCAAGGAGGTCTGCATAACTGCGATTTACCAACAAATGCCTATTTTCAGGATTGAGTAAATAGATGACGACCGGAGCATTATCGACGATCGCCTGAAGTCGTGCCTCACTCTCTTGTAAAACAGTTTGTATCTGGGCCCGATGCGTGAGTTCTTGACGAATCCGCTCATAGAGCTCGGCTTGGTGAATAGCAATGGCCACTTGAGTCCCCAAGCGCCGGAGAGTCACAATCTCATTATCTTGCCAATGGCGGGGAGCAGCGCATTGGTGAGCAATGAGCAATCCCCAAAGACCCTGACCCTGGAGAATCGGCACGGCAAGACTGGCTTGTACCTGAAATTGTTTTAATAACTCAACGTAACAGGGATCTAAATCAGATTGATTAACATCATTTAAAACAGAAATGTGACCTTGGCAATAGGGTTCAAGAAAGTTTTCTGTCAAGCAAGAATCAACAATCGTCGCTGATTGAAGCGCATTGAATTGATCGCTAACAGATTCCATAATCACATTGCCCTGCCAATCGGGGGCAAACTGAAAGATCACAACGCGATCGCACTCTAACCACTCCCTAACCCGTACAACCGTACTCCGCAGCACCTGCTCCAAATCAAGGGACTGGCGGATTTCCCGAGCAATATCTGCCAACAAATATTCCTGACGAATTTGTCGCTTGAGATCAAGCTCAGCATTTTTGCGATCTGTCACATCACTGGCCGCCCCAAACCATTCGATAATATTTTCTTGATCATCCAAAATAGGAATCGCCCGGGAAAATGTCCAGCCAATTGTGCCATCCCGACGAATCACCTGATGTTCCAATTCAAAAAAGCGCTTTGTATCGATGGCACCTTGGACCGCCGCCATCACCCGGGACTGTTCCTCCGTAGGGATGTAGATGTTCAGCCAGTTGCGGCGGGGAATATCAGTGCTCACAAGAAACTCTTTTCCTTCAAGGCAACGCATTTCCTGCCAGTCTGCGCTCATTCGGTAGATGATATCTGAACTTGCAGCAACAAATAAACGTAATTTTTCTTCACTCTGCCGGAGGGCCGTCTCTGCATTTTTCTGGTGGTTAATGTCACTGAATAGGATGGCAACTTGGCGTTTCTCTGGGGCACCGATCCGGAAAGCATAAACGTTATACCAACGTCCCCAACCAGCAGCTTGTTGTTCAAAACGAATTGGCTTGCCCGTCAGGGCAACATTGCCATAGATTTGATACCAATGTTCTTCAAGCTCCGGGGCGATTTCGCGGATCGTCTGCCCGCTTAAGGCAATCTCAAGGGATAGGTCTGTTAACTGCTCAAACTGGGGATTCGCCTCGAGAATCCGATAATCAACAGGGTTTCCCGCATCATCGAGAATAATTTCGGCAATACAATATCCTTCGTCAATCTCGTTAAATAAGGCGCGATATTTACTTTCTGAAGCTTGGAGAGCCGCTTCTATGGCTTTGCGATCGCCAATGTCTAAAACAGTTCCCACCAGTTGATCAATTTGGCCCTGGGCATTACGTATGGGCGACAGGGTTGTCAGCGTCCACACAGGAGAGCCCCGAAACACAAAATAATCTTCATAAAAAATACTCTGCTGGGCCTGCACACATTCCCTATAGTTTTGACGGAAAAGAGCACCAGTCTCGGGGCCAAAAACTGCCTCCGGTGTTTTCCCCTGGAATGCTTCTTGGGAAAGCCCCGTCAAGCGCTGGGCTGCAGCATTCAGACTCACATAGTGAAAGTCCCCTGTTTCCGTGATAGCCACCACAAAAATTGCCTGGGCTGTGCCCTCGTAGATACTGCGTAAAAAGGTTTCCTGTTGCCTTAACTCCACTGTCCGCTCTGCTACGCGTTGCTCAAGTTCATCGCGTACCATTTGTAATTCTTGATTTTTTATTTGTAACTCTGCTTGGGTCGCCTGGAGCTGCTCTAAGGCCGTACGTAGCTCTTCATTAACCGCTTTAATTTCCGCCATTTGCAAGAGAGTCGGTGTTTTTTCTTGGGCTGTTGGGGCCACTTCTCCATATAGCGGATTCAGGCGATAGCCTTGGCGATGGACCGTTTTAATAAAATCATTCGCGGCTCCGGCTAGCCTCAGCTTTTTTCGCAATCCCTTCATGTGGGTGCGTAAGGTTTCATCACTAGGCACCTCTAAGGCATTCCAGCCCTGCTCGAGGATTGTATAGGTATTGAGAATATTCGGGGCGTGCCGGAGCAAAATTTCTAGGAGACTATATTCCTTGGGGGTCAGATGTAATAAAGTCTCTCCATAGCTCACCTGCAAACGACTGGGATCTAAAGATAAGGCCCCCCATTGCAACACGGGCAGCGTTTTTAAATCACCCCGACGTAATAGGGTTTGGATACGGGCCACCAATTCCTCTGCATCAAAGGGTTTCGTCATATAGTCATCGGCTCCAGTATTGAGGGCGATCGCCTTCGCCTGTGCCGTAGCGTCCTGACCCGTGAGTAACAAAATAGGTGTTTGTATGCCCCGATCACGGAGCTTTTGACAAAGACTTACACCATCTATTTGCGGTAAACCAATATCTAACACAATCAAGTCATAACTATAGGCCTCAATCATTTCTAGGCCGGCTAAACCATGGGCAGCAAGATCCACGGCATAGTGCTGACTCAGCAAAATCATTTCTATGGTTTTGGCAACCGTCGACTCATCTTCAACAACCAAAATTTTCATGGCAGCTACCTTAGAGCAACTATTCGTCTAGCTTTACGACATAGAAACAGACACCCTAAAGCCTCAACGATTTAATTAAGGTAGACTTCTTGGACTAGATCTCAAGAATTTTATTGCCCTCAATTTTACTCTTCATAATTTCCTCATGGTTATTTTGCCATAATTCTTAAACAGAAACAGACTACCCTAAAAAATCAACCCCATAGACCCCAGGAAAACACAGAAAAATTGCGCTTTGTCAATATTTATCGACAATTCATCAAGCAATTGAACAGCCCAAAAAATCCAATTAAACAATAATCATGTTGTCTTATTTCACCATCTAAATAATTATTTGTTAATTTATCTATTTCCTGCTTTTATGATTTTTATTAAGCATTTTTAGGATCAAAAATGATTTGACCCCATATTAACCATATGAGACAAGATCGGGTTTTTCGAATCTCAAATATTTCCTTTTATTCTTTTGAAAAGCTATTTTGCCCGAAAAATATCTGATTTTGAAAGGATTTCCTCTGTTTTTCTTAAGGCACATCAAAAACAATTTAACAATTAGCGATTATTGCGTGTGACCTCCTGTAAAAATTTTCAGTTGATTTAAGGCATCAAAAACGAGCAAAATTAAACTTATTTACCTCATAAAAAATGCTCTTTTCTACTCCTTTAGAGAAAAAATAGAGGCTTTATTGTGATGACGCTTTTTAACTTGAGTTAAATTATCATTTTTTTGTCTATGGCTCAAAAACCCTGGTGGGTCAGAATTCAAACCCTTGATCCCCTATGTACTTATTATTTTGGCCCCTTCGATACCAAGATAGAAGCGCTGATGGCTCAATTTGGTTATATAGAAGATTTAGAAACAGAAAATGCCCAAGGAATTCAGGTTGTCATCGACCAATTTTCACCGAAAGAGCTGACAATTTGTGAGGATGTGGATTCGGTAGTCACATCGTAATTTTTGCTTGGGGGCAGAATGATCGCCATGAGGGACAAATTGGGCGATCGCCCTTTGCCGTCTTCTCAGATGTGTCGGGCATTCCAAAAACTTTCCTTTACAATGGGACGAGATATTTGCCAAAACCATCACTACCTAAGCTTCCATGTTCAAAGGGTTGTTTCGTCACACATTCTTCACCGGTTGCCTCATCGCCATTATCATCTGGCAAGCCGTCATTCCCACCAGCCTTGCCCAGGCTCCCGGTGTCACCCCGTCGATCCAACCCTACCTGGACCAAGTCATTGAAAACATTACCGAATTCACCCTCAACAACGGCCTAAAATTCATCGTCCTCAAAGACAGCAGTGCCCCGGTCGTTTCCTTCGTTACCTATGCCGATGTGGGCGGGGCCGATGAACCCGAGGGTAAAACAGGGGTTGCCCACTTCCTCGAACACCTCGCTTTCAAAGGCAGCAGCACCCTCGGCACCACGGATTATGAAGCCGAAAAAGTCCTCCTCGATCGCCTTGATGTGCTCTTTGATCAGATTCAAGCCGCCCGACAAAATGGAGATACGGCCCAACTCCAGACCCTCGAAGCCGAATTTGAGCAACTCCAAGCCGAAGCCGACCAATATGTGGTGCAAAATGCCCTGGGGCAGGTGGTGGAATCCGCCGGGGGGGTCGGCCTCAATGCGGTTACTTCCGCCGACTATACCCAATATTTCTACAGCTTCCCGAGCAATAAACTGGAACTGTGGATGTCTTTGGAGTCAGAGCGCTTTTTAGATCCAGTCTTCCGGGAATTTTTTAAAGAAAAAGAAGTGATTCTCGAAGAGCGGCGCATGCGGACTGACAATTCTCCCATCGGTAAAATGGTGGAAGTTTTCTTAGATACAGCCTTTACCACCCACCCCTACCGCCGCCCGGTGATTGGCTATGACGAAGATATCCGCAACCTGACCCGTCAGGATGTCCAGGACTTTTTTGAGACCCATTACAGCCCCGACAATCTAACGATCGCCATCGTTGGCGACGTCGATCCAGCCCAGGTGAGACGTCTAGCGGAGGTCTATTTTGGTCGCTTCCCCCAGGGCTCAGGTGCTGCCCAATTTCCCTTACCCGTAGAGCCTCCTCAAACGGCGACCCGCTTTGTCACCTTAGAAATGCAGACCCAGCCCTGGTACCTCGAGGGTTACCACGCGCCGAGCCTCACTGATCCAGACTATGTGGTGTACCAACTCATTGCTGCGATTTTGAGTGAAGGGCGCACTTCGCGCCTGTACAAGTCCTTAGTCGAAGACCAGCAATTGGCTCTCAATGCCGAAGGATTTAACGGTTTCCCTGGGGATAAGCATCCAAACTTGATGTTGCTCTATGCCCTCACTGCCCCCGGGCACACGGTGGATGAGGTGGCTGTGGCCTTTGAAGCAGAGTTAGAAAAGCTGAAAACTGAACTGGTGACCCCAGAAGAATTAGACCGGGTGAAAACCCAGGCAAGAGCAAGCATGTTGCGATCGCTCAACTCCAATATGGGCATGGCCCGTTTACTGGCCACCTATGAAGAACAAACCGGTGACTGGCGAGAACTTTTTACGGAGTTAGACCGCATTGCCGCGATCACCGCTGCTGATGTCCAACGGGTTGCCCAAAAAACCTTTACCGCCGAAAATCGCACTGTCGGTAAATTACTCCCTACCACAAACCCCTAAATAGCCATGGAAAATTGCGGCGAAACCCTATAATGTTAAGGAATGTAACGCCATCCCAAAACGCCGTGATCAACCTAGAAGCTCGCTCTGACCAATCCCGTCTTGATGCCCCTTCGCCCCGTCAGCGGTCTGAACTGGCCAATATTTGGGCGGATACTTTGGGGGTGTTTTGGGGAGATTGGCTCAAACTCCGGGTACGTCTCAAACAGGTGGCCGCCACAGGTTTGGTTTCGCCCCTCATCTACATTCTTGCCTTTGGGTTAGGCCTAGGCAGTGCCCTCGATGAAACCATTACCCCTTCTGCTGGTGATACTTACCTGGAATTTATCCTGCCAGGGATGGTCGCCCTCTCCTCCATGACCATTAGTTTTGGGGGGACGACTTTTTCGATCTGCGGCGATCGCCTCTACAGCAAAACCTTTGAAGAGCTATTGTTATTGCCGGTGCATCCCCTTGCGCTGCACTTAGGGAAAATGCTGGCCGGGATTCTCCGGGGTTTAATGACGGCTGGTTCTGTGTTAATTGTGGCAATCCTCTTCACAGGAAAAATTTTTAGCTTTATCAATCCCCTCTTTTTTCTGTTGTTAATCCTGAACTGCGCTGTATTTGCGGGTCTAGGGGTAATCGTGGGCCTACGGGTCAAGTCCCTCGAAAGTGTAGGAATTTTTAATAACTTTTTGATTGTGCCCATGTCTTTTTTGGGGGCGACCTTCTTTGACCCAGAAACTTTACCCCGTCTTTTCCGGGCGGTGGTCTACTGCATCCCCCTCACCTACACCACCACTGGACTACGGGCAGCGGCCTATCTGCCTCTCTCGGAATTTCCCTGGCACTCGATTCCCATTTTGGCAGGGGTGGCGATCGCCTTAGCCTTTATTGGCGCTTACCAATTTTCCCACCAGCGGGATTAGGTCATGGCATGGCAGACCGTCATTGGGATTCTCAAGCGGGGCCACCAAGTCGCTTCTGGCCAAGCAAAGAATAGCCCCTATACAGCGGGGACAATCACCTTACAAACGCCCCACTTTCAGCAGCTCGGCCTAGATCTTTCCCTCTATTTTCCGGGAACCCTCAATATTTCCATTGCCCCCAAGACCTTTCGACCCACACAGCCCCGTTACACCTTCGCCCATGTGCAATGGCATCCTGATTTCGCCCCAGAGACTTTTTCCTTTAGCCCCTGTCAAATCGAACACCACCAACGGCGCTATGATGGCCTAATTTATTACCCGCACCCCGAAACAAAGTTAGGCCATTTTCAAGACGACTCTACCCTCGAAGTGCTCGCCCCATGGATCCCAAATCTCACCTATGGCGATCGCCTCAGGTTATCGCTCCTCCCCACAGAAGTCACGGTAGAATGAGCCCCAAAGACGGTTGCCCATAACCCAAGATTTTCCTATCCCCTACCCCGCTTGAAGCCCCTATGCAACTGCCCCCTTCCCCCAGCGGTGAATACTTTTGCCGACAACCTCTGGATTTGTACGACGATCCCGAATGCCAAGCCCTCGGGAGCCAGGCTGCCATCGGTCGCCGGGTGCAAATACTAAACAAAGAAACCGACCAAGCCCTCCGGGTGATGACCGTCGAGGATGGATATGGAGCATGGCTAAAAAAAACGGATTTAAAGCATCTCCAAGTGGCTGAAGACCCCTATGAATTTGTCCCAGTCAACCGCGCCGAAATCGAAGCACGGATGGAAAGTATTTTGATTTTTGCCCATGCCGCTAAACGAGTGAATAATATTTACCTCTGGGGTGGTACGACGGCGCCGAACTACGATTGTTCCGGCTTTATCCAAGCAGCCTACGCCTCCCAGGGGATTTGGTTGCCCCGAAACTCTTACCAGCAGGGGGATTTCGTCGAACCGATCGCCCAAGAAGATTTAGAGTTGGGCGATTTAATCTTTTTTGCTAAGGAGCAACGGATCGACCATGTCGCTCTGTATCTCGGAGAGGGCTATTACATCCATAGTTCCGGCATTGAGATGGGACGCAATGGTATCGGGGTCGATCGCCTCTGGGAACCTTGGGACATGATTAGTCGTGCCTATCACCAGACCCTCTGTGGCTTTGGCCGCGTTATGGAAAGTTACGCTCCCCCCTCTTTAGCCTGTCAAATTTAACTTTTGGGGGGTTCGGGGAGCGGATGGGGCCTGTGCTGTCTCTCGAGTAGGGTTCAGCGCCAGAAGGATGCCACTACCTTTTTAAATGTCTAGTATTATGTTCCTCTAATGTGAGCAATCCTGTGAGCCGAGATTTGGGAAGAAAACAATAAAGGCAAAAAACAAATGTTATTCATCTGATTACACCAATTCATTGTAATCAAGAAACAGCATTGTCAAGATTGCAAACAAGGAGAACCTATCTCACAATTAATTGCTCTCGCAGTGCGGGGGGAAATTTGATCACTTACAAATTTTTTGTTTTTTGATCTCAGATCTATTATCTATTGCAGTAAAGCCCTTGAAGAAAGACCATTTTTTTAACAAAATATTTTTAGTCTTAAGTCTGCTCATATTAATTCCTGCTGTTTGGCTCTTTAGTAATATTCCCGAAACCCAAGTCAGTCATGAAGCAGGGTTTTTAGTTGAAAAGAATTTCTGGTTTTTTTTACGAGATAATGTTCCTCCTTGGTTAGGAACTCTCTTGTCATTTTTGTATGATTTGGGTGACAAAGAAATCTCAGGCCCGGTTGTGGGCATCAGTCTAGGGCTGTTTATTTGGAAAAAACAATGGAAATCAGTCCTATTGATGATCCTGGGTTCAGGGGGGGCATTACTATTAGTCGACAAGGTTTTTAAGCCGATCATTGGCCGCCCTCGTCCCCCTTATTTTATGGGAGAGTATGGCTCTGTTCCAGACATTGCCGGGGCATCTTTCCCTAGTGGTCACGCAACGGGAAACTTAGTTCTGTATTTAATCTTGGCGCTCTTGGTAACACAAAACATATCTCGATTGAGATGGTTGGTTTTCGGGGCTGTGGTACTATTTCTTTCTGGAATTGGCCTGGGGAGTCTCTACTTGGGTGTACATTGGCCCAGCGATATTTTAGGCGGTTATATGCTGGGTTTTATTTGGCTGACCTTTTGTCTATTTTTTGTTGATTTGCTTGCCATATTTTTAAATATTGACCGAAATATTGACCGATCATCGCCTCTTAACCGTTCTAGGAAATAATTGTTTGATGGAGGCGATCGCCCCGGAGAATCCTGGCCCCTGAAGAGGCCGATCGATCTACCAGACTCTCTGTGGTTTTGGCCGCACCAGGGAACATTACGTACCGTTTTTACCCATCAGATTGAAGCTTTACCATCGCAATTTCATGTCTAGTGCCACTGCTCCCATCAAAGCGCCGACAACCTCCCACCCCCTATCGATTGTGGTTCCTATCTATAACGAGGTGGAAAGTTTGCCCCATTTGATCCAGGCGATCGCCTCGGTGATGCAGTCCCATAATTATGCCTACGAAATTATCTGCGTTGATGATGGCTCCAAGGACGGTTCTACGGCGTTGTTGAAGCAACTCGCTACCGAGCGAGATGATCTGCGGGCGATTATCCTCCGACGTAACTATGGCCAAACCCCGGCAATGGCGGCGGGGTTTCAGCATGCCCAGGGGGAGGTGCTTGTTTCCCTCGATGCTGACTTACAAAATGATCCGGCAGATATCCCAAACCTGCTCGCAAAGATGGATGAAGGCTATGACCTCGTGAGCGGCTGGCGTAAAGAGCGACAGGATAATCAATGGACGCGGCTGCTCCCTTCAAAAATTGCGAATGCCCTGATTGGTCGGGTGACAGGGGTTGATCTCCATGATTATGGTTGCTCCCTCAAGGCCTATCGCAGGGAAATTGTGGCAGATCTAAATCTCTATGGGGAACTGCACCGCTTTATTCCGGCCCTCGCTTTTATCGAAGGGGCAACGATCGCCGAAATTCCGGTGCGTCATCACGCGAGACAGTTTGGCAATAGTAAATATGGTCTAGACCGCACGTTCCGGGTACTCCTGGATTTATTAACGGTGTGGTTTATGAAAAAATTCCTCACGCGCCCAATGCATGTTTTTGGCTACCTCGGCATTATTTTTGTGATGGTGGGCTTCGGCCTGGGAGGTTATCTCTCATTTTTGAAATTATTCTTGGGTCAGGCCATTGGCGATCGCCCGTTGCTGCTACTGGTCGCAATCTTGTTACTGGCCGGGGTGCAACTGTTTGGCTTCGGCCTCCTGGGGGAACTGTTGATGCGCACCTATCACGAATCCCAGGGGCGACCCATCTATCGGGTGCGGTCTGTGGTGGGCCGATCCAAACATTTTTGAAGGGATTTTAGCGACTGTCCCTAAAGCCGAGTTTCTAAATATTGACCGATCATCACTTCCTGGCCAGCCCGGGAAATAATCGTCTGGCGGGTACGGTGGCGATCGCCGACAAATTTAATTTCTTCCTCAAAGCTTGCTCCATCGTAGGCGGTCTGGAGACGCATCCCCTGGGCATTATGGATCAACTCAAAGGTGGCGATGACTGGCGCTGCTGTCGAAAACCCTCGGTCTCGGTACATCAAGCTGCCTTGAATGCCCAAAACCGTTGCCCCTTGGAGGGGTTTGCGTTGGCCATTGGTGTAGGTGCTTGCCCAGGTGATTTTTGCCCCACATTCAAAGGGTTGCGGGGTGGTGAACTGGTGGGCGATCGCCAGGGGTTTTAAATCAGGGTGATCTCCTGGGAGAAAAATGACGGCTAACTCCGAAACGGCTTCTAGGGGCTCCTGCTCACCGTTGAGGGTGTAGTAGCGGCGTTGGGAATGCCAGCGACCTGCAGACCGTTGAAAAAAAGCTGTACTTGCACTAGAAAAAGTCGCGGTGAGATTCATAGGTGAAACCATTTAAAAGCCAGAATTCTGTCAACCCTTATTTACATATTGTTACATCATGGCGGGTGCTGGGCAAGGCGGTGGCGATCGCCCCGCCCAGGCAATCTAGGGGAGATTACGGTTTTACGTACTGCCACTGGTTCCGAATCAAGGTGACAAAAGTGGCATAACCAGGGGAGGTGGCGGGAAAATCTGGCTTGCAGTATTCCGGAAACTCCGTGTAGGGGCGCCAAGGATCGAATGCCCTTAACCTAAGGTGCAGCACGCCTTCGGAAGGGCCGCCATTGGGACTCCATGTCATTTGACCAGCTGTTTGTAGCATTGTCGTTACTCCTAATAATTTGCGGTGGACAATGAGTATTTATAACTATTCATTTTGCGGAGGACCCCCAGGATTTCCGTGGGATTTGTTACGGGATGGGCTCGAAATGTTTAGAACCGTTAACTTTCTGCCGTCATGGACAAAAAAAGAAGGCGATCGCCTTCTTAAAAGAAATAATGCTGCAACTGATGAGGTTTTAGAGTTGCTGGGCGATCGCCTCGGGGCTTTGGGTGGTATCTAGGGTTTTCACAAAAGCCATTTCCTCAGAGGTAAAGGGCTCAAAATCTTGCTGTTGGACCGCAAGCAAATCCGCCGTCGCATCGGAAATATCAGCGGTGCGAGCTGTTACCCGCTGAGCCAAAACGGGCAGGGGCGCTTGGCAGTGGAGAATTTGACAAGGGATACCAGCAGTGGCGCAGGCATTAATTACATTTTTACGCTGGACAACTTTGTCATACTTGGCATCGAGGATCACCGTAAAGCCCTGTTTAGCTAACAGTAAACCCAGCGCCTGGAGGCGGTCATAGGTCTGCTCGGTCATCGCAGCGCTGTAGAGCGTTTCATCTCCTTTTTCGTCAAGGGGGAGACCCGCTAAATGTTTGCGCACCGCATCGGAGCGAATTTGAATCCCATCCCAGCGCCGCGCCCCAGCCTGGGCCACCGTAGACTTTCCAGAGCCGGACAAACCGCACATCAGAATCACTTTTCCCTGGGGCCGCTGGGTATATTGCCAAGCCAGTTCGTAATATTCATTGGCCGTTTGAGCTGCTGCTGCCTTGGCATCGGGGGCGATCGCCTGGTCATCCAAAAGAAAAGATGTCACCTTTGCGCGCACATAGGCCTGGCGACTGAGATAGAGGGGCAGCACCTGGAGCCCTTCCCAATCGCCAGTACGTTCGACATAGGTATTGAGGAAGGCATTTCCCAGTGCTCCAGCACCCCGGGCATCGAGGTCCATCACCGTAAAGGCGACATCGTACATCGTATCGACGAAGCGGAAAGGCTCATTGAATTCGATGCGGTCAAAGAGCTGGATCTTGTCCTGCCAGAGGCAAATATTACGCAGATGAAGATCGCCGTGGCATTCTTTAATCTTTTTGTCCTGGCGGCGCTGGGCAAAAATGTCTTCCCGGCTCCCAAAGAAATTATCCGTAAAGGCTTTGGTTTGCTCGAAGCGGCCTGTCGTCTGCACTGGGCCAATATATTTTTCGGTCTGGGCGTAATTTTCGTCGATCGCCTGGCGAATTTTTGCGATTTCCCCAAAGCTGAGAATGTAGTCGTTGGTGATGGCGCTCTGATGGAAATTCGCCACGGCTTCCCCCAATTGCACCATGTGGGCTTCGGTGAGCGTACCGGCCGCAAACATCTCACTCAAGAGATTTTCCTGGGGAAACTGGCGCATTTTAACTGCATATTCCACCACTTCCCCTGCCCCGTTAAAGGCATAGGTTTGACCGTCGTAGGTAATGGGCAGCACATCTAGGTAAAGATCGGGGGTGAGGGCGCGATTGAGCTCCAGTTCCACCTCACAGAAATGTTGGCGCTGGGAGAGAGTCGAAAAATCAAGGAAGCCAAAATTCACGGCTTTTTTCAATTTGTAGGCATAGTCCCCAGTCAAAAAAACGTAGGATACATGGGTCTGTACCAGGGCGATCGCCCCATTGGTGTCGTGGGGATAAATATCTGGTTTTTGGAGGGTGGCAATCAGGGCAGTGATGGAATGGGCCATGGATTTTTTCTATCAATAGGGAGTGAAGTTTATTGTGCCATTTTGCTCAAATGCACCCCCAAAAACTTTTAGACAAGCATATTTGTCTAAGTTAATTTTGTTTTTTAAAGCCGCTGTCCGGGTAATCTTTGATGAAATCTAAGGTGCTGACAGGACGGCCTAAAAGCTTTTAAATTGAATGGACATCTCTCCCCATGCCAACAGCGAGGCTTTCTATGAAAATCGGTGTTCCCAAGGAAATCAAGGACCAAGAATTTCGGGTCGGGTTGTCGCCGAGTAGTGTGCAGGTGCTTGTGAATGCTGGCCACCAAGTTTTTATCGAAACCAATGCCGGGCTCGGGTCTGGCTTTACCGATGGGGCATACCAGCAGACTGGGGCAACCATTGTCTCTAGCGCCGCGATCGCCTGGGAGCAGGAACTAATCGTCAAGGTCAAAGAACCCCTCCCGACGGAATATCCGTTTTTGCAGGCCGGCAAAATTTTGTTTACCTATCTCCATCTCGCCGCTGACCGTCAGTTAACTGCCCAGTTAATTCAATCGGGCATTACGGCGATCGCCTACGAAACCATCACCGACGGTAAGGGCAATTTACCGCTCCTGGCACCGATGAGTGTCATCGCTGGTCGCTTGGCGGTGCAATTTGGGAGCCGCTACCTCGAAAAACAACAGGGAGGCCGGGGTGTTTTGTTGGGCGGTGTACCTGGGGTTGCACCGGGTCGGGTGATGATCCTCGGGGGTGGCAGTGTGGGCACAGAGGCCGCAAAAATGGCGGTGGGTTTAGGAGCCCAGGTGCAAATTCTCGATATCAATGTCGATCGCCTAAGCTATCTAGAAACCCTCTTTGGCTCACGGGTAGAGCTCCTCTACAGTACCCCCAGCCAGATCCAACAGTGGCTCCCCTTCGCAGATCTCGTCATTGGGGCGGTGTTATTACCAGGTAAGCGAGCACCGCTTTTGGTGTCTAGGGAGGCGATCAAAACCATGAAACCCGGCTCAGTGATTATTGACGTGGCCGTCGATCAGGGGGGCTGCATCGAAACCCTCCGGCCCACCTCCCACAGTCAGCCCACCTATGTAGAAGAAGGGGTGATTCATTTTGGGGTGCCGAATATGCCTGGGGCCGTACCCTGGACTGCCTCCCAAGCCCTCAATAACAGCACCTTGCCCTATACCCTCCAGCTGGCCAACCAGGGCATCGGTGCCATTAAACAAAATCCGGCGATCGCCCAGGGGTTGAACGTAGCGGAACGGCGTTTAATTCATCCGGCAGTGCGGGAAGTGTTTCCAGATTTAGCTGACTAAATTTGCCCCGTGCACGTCTAAATTAAGCCCGCCAGCAGGTCGGTAATTTCCCCCTGTACATCCCGGCGGTTGTCATCGTAAATCATCAAGGTGTTGAGATCCGCGTGGCGGGAAAATTTTTGCACCTTGCGCACATCACCGTTGGTGGCATCCAGGGCCGCCGTAATTCCGGCATGTCGAATGCGGTGGGGTGATAAAACTTTTTGCACCCCTGCGGCTCTGGCCGTACTGCGCACGAGCTGATAGATGGCTGTGCCCGTTAAACGATGGCCTTGGTGAGCGCGATCTAGGGCCACAAAAAGCGGCTGGTTTTTTTCTTTGGGGCCAGGGCGCACTGTTAACCAGCTTTCCAGGGCTGTGACCGTGGCTCGGGAGAGGGTAATCTGCTCTTTCTGATTGCCTTTCCCTTTGCCTAAAATGTCAAGCGATCGCCGTTCTAGATCTAGATCACCTAAATTCGTTTGGACAACTTCGTTACGCCGCAGGGCATTATCCCAAAGCAGCCTTAAAATGGCGTAGTCTCGTTTGCCCTTTGTGGTGCTTTGGTCGGGCATTTTTAAAATTTGTCTATATATATTTTGTGAAACGCCTGTGGTATCTCGATAATGGATGACCTTTTCTCCCCGAATCCCATCTAGGGTATAGCGGCACTGACCCAACTGATTGGCTAAGCGCACGAGGGCTTTGAGGGCGGCGAGGCGGCGGTTAATGGTGGCTTCCTTGAGGCAACGGACATCCCGCAGATGATTTTTGTAGCGCAGAACCAGGGCCAAAGCTTGGGGTTGCTCTAGTTTAAGCAGTGCCTCAATCAGAATTGGGGTCGGTTCATTGGCATCAGCGACAAAGCGGAAAAAGTCGCGGATATCTTTTTTATAAGCGCGCCAGGTATGGGGAGATTTTTGATTTTCGAGAAGCTGGCTCAGGATATCAGGATTGTCTGTAGGGACTGAAAATGGGCTCGGTTGGGCCAAGGATGTTTCCATAAATACCATGCTCTCAAATACTTGTGTTATCTAGGTTTTAGAACACAAGCTTACGATAATCATACTTTTCGTAAGCTTATTTTAGCAGGCTTTTCCTGAGGGCGATCGCCTGTTGATATCACCCTAAAACAGCGGGGTTAACGTTAACCGGTGAATTCCGAACAAAGGGAGGACTTTCTCCCAGGTTGCATCGGGAGAATAACAGATGATTCTTTTGTCGCTATTAAACTGAACTGCTCTGCTCGATGAGATTTGCTTTCAATTCTGCAAAGCGCAACTTCGCTGACCGAGCCCGGGGATTTTGATCGATTTCCGCTTCACTGGCAATAATTGGTTTTTTGGTCAAGACGCGCCAAATCTCTCGCTGCCGAAAGGCATTTTTGACCAGGCGATCTTCGAGGCTATGGAAACTGATAATTCCTAATCTCCCCTCTGACTTTAACCATTGGGGCGCTTGGGCGAGGAGATATTGCAAAGCATCTAGCTCACCATTAACGGCAATGCGTAAAGCTTGAAACACCCGGGTTGCCGGATGAATTCTGCCTTTCCGACTTTTCGGTGGATAGCAATAAAAAATGATTTCTTCGAGCTCTTTTGTGGTGTGGAGGGGGCGGCGCTCTATAATCTTGCGGGCAATACGGCGAGAAAAACGCTCTTCGCCATATTCATAAAAAAGATTGGCAAGACTTGTTTCATCATCGTGGTTAATAATGTCCGCCGCCGTCAGGGTCTGCTGCTGGTCCATACGCATATCTAAAGGGGCATCAAAGCGAAAACTAAAGCCGCGATCGCCTTGGTCAAACTGCACCGAGCTCACCCCGAGATCAGCGATAATCCCGTCAAATTTTTCTCCCTGAGGCTGAAACTCACCAAAATTTGACCGCACTGCCCGGAAGCGATCGCCAAATTCTTTTAACCGTTCTGAGGCGGCGGCGATCGCCTGACCATCCCGGTCTACCCCAGTGACCCGCACATCTTCACCCTGCTGCAAAATCAGTGCCGTGTGGCCACCACCGCCCAGGGTCACATCTAAATAATGCCCCCCCGGTTTCACCCCTAACCCCGCCACCAATTCTTCCCGCAGTACCGAAACATGCACAAAATCTTCAGGCATGATGATTTCACCCAATAAAAAAACAAAATCCCCCTAGCACTGAGGGGGAACCCAAAGGACGCGGACCCGAAAGCTAGGCCATTACATTCCCATAATTTCGTAGCCAGAATCCACATAGAGCACTTGGCCCGTAATCCCACTGGAAAGATCACTGCAGAGGAACGCCGCCGCATTACCCACTTCTTTTTGGGTTACCGTCCGTCGTAGGGGAGCCGTTGCCTCCACATGGTGAATCATATCGAGGATGCCGCCCACTGCCGAAGAAGCCAAGGTGCGGATTGGGCCTGCAGAAATAGCGTTCACCCGGATATTACTGGGGCCAAGATCGGCGGCGAGATAACGCACACTCATTTCCAACGCAGACTTAGCCACACCCATCACATTGTAGTTGGGGATGACTTTCACCCCCCCTAAATAAGTCAGGGTCACGATCGCCCCCCCTTCGGTCATCACTGTTTTTGCGCCCCGAGCCAAACGGGTCAGGGAATAGGCACTAATATCGAGGGCCGTATTAAAACCATCCCGAGAAGTATCACTAAAATCACCAGTCAAATCTTCTCGGTTCGCAAAAGCAAGACAGTGAATGAGAATATCGAGTTTGCCCCAATCTTTTTGAATTGTCTCAAATACTTGATCCACCTGGGCATCATCCTGCACATTGCAGGGGAGGAAAAGACTCGGGTTCAGTGGGGCAACCAATTCACCCACTTTTTTCTCAAAACGGCCCTTATCATCGGGGAGGTAGGTAACGCCGATATTTGCTCCAGCGGCGTGCAATTGTTGGGCGATGCCCCAGGCAATGGATTTATTATTTGCAATCCCCGTCACCAGGGCATTTTTTCCAGTTAAATCAAGCATATGGGTTCCCAAAAGGTATAAAAATTCGAGCCAGGCAGACAGCGCTTATCATCTTCGCCTGCCGCTGGCCTCTGTGCAAATGGCTGCTTTAGGGCAAATCACGGGAAATTTTAGAAAATTACGCGAGACTGACCCAGAAATCCATAATTATTTTGAAGCAAAAAGTACAAAATACTATACCAGGATAAGATTTAGTTTAAGGGGAATGCTTATGGTCTCTGCACACTGAGCACGGATGTTGTACCCACCTTGGTGAAAAAACCTTGCCCAACAGAATCTATGTATAACCCCGATTTCAACCAACCTCCTTTTTCTGCCAATCCTGTGTCTGAATCACCTGCAACTCAAGTTACGGATCTTGCGACGGCATTTCGTCAGTTTCATAGCGGCCCTTTCCCGCCTGTGGTGGAAAATTACGACCGGGGCAAAACAATTTTCTTCCCAGGCGATCCAGCGGAGCGGGTTTACTTTCTCCTCAAGGGGGCGGTGCGACTATCACGGGTTTATGAGGCTGGGGAAGAAATTACGGTAGCACTCCTACGGGAAAATAGTGTGTTTGGGGTGCTATCGCTGTTGACGGGGCAAAAGTCAGACCGGTTTTACCATGCGGTGGCTTTTACGCCAGTGGAATTGTTGTCGGCCCCCATTGAGCAGGTACAGAAGGCTTTGAATGAGCACCCTGAGCTGGCGATGTTGATGCTCAAGGGACTATCGTCGCGAATTTTGCAGACGGAGATGATGATCGAAACCCTGGCTCACCGGGATATGGGTTCACGCTTGGTCAGTTTCTTGTTGATTCTCTGTCGGGATTTTGGGGTGCCGACCGATGAAGGGATTCGCATTGACCTCAAGTTGTCGCACCAGGCGATCGCCGAGGCGATTGGCTCAACCAGGGTAACAGTGACACGCCTTTTGGGGGAACTCCGGGAGGAGAACATGATTTCGATCTACAAAAAGAAAATTACTGTCCATGATCCGGTAAACCTGAGCCAACAGTTCGCTTAACGTTACAGTAGATGGGTGGTACTTTTGGGTTTAGATATCGCCTGGTGTTAAATGACTAGTGCTTTTGTACTAATATTTTCGGTGCTCATTTTGGGGGGCATTTTGGCGGCATTGGGCGATCGCCTGGGGAGCAAGGTCGGCAAAGCGCGGTTGACGCTGTTTAATCTGCGGCCAAAACAGACGGCGGTAGTGGTGACAGTGATGACGGGAACCGTGATCGCAGCAAGCACCCTGGGACTGTTGTTTGGCTTAAGCAAATCCTTGCGCCAAGGG
Organism: Picosynechococcus sp. NKBG15041c; assembly: GCF_055380235.1. Lineage (NCBI taxonomy): Bacteria > Bacillati > Cyanobacteriota > Cyanophyceae > Chroococcales > Geminocystaceae > Picosynechococcus > Picosynechococcus sp. NKBG15041c. Next base: position 1,474,789 of record NZ_AP040363.1, on the reverse strand, counting down.
GTTTTTCAGTTGGATGAAATTTTGGCCCAGCGGCGTCAAGAATTGTTGGATGTGACGGCGGAAAAGGAACAAATTGAACAGGAGTTGGCAACCGCTCGCAGCGATCGCCTCGAAGCAGAACAGGAGCTCCAAGAAATTGAAGGAAGATTTGCAGAGGCCCAGACCCAACTAGAGCGGTTTCGGAGCCAAGCCGCAGATCTCCAAGCAGATATCACCGCCCTCACCACGGAGCAAAGAACGCTCCGGGAACAGCGCGATCGCCTCCAAACCCAGAGTGAATCTCTCCGGGCTCAATTAAATCGTCAAAATACAGTAATTGAGGAACGTTCTCAGCAAATCGTCGCCCTGGAAAATCAACAGAGTCAGCTCCAAGCAGAGATCAATGACCGCGATAATCGCATTGCTCAACTAGACCAGTCGATCGCCCAAAAAGATCAAATTCTCACGGGGCTAGAAGGTCAAATTGGCACCCTCGAAGAACAGGTCAACATTCTCGAAGCCAGTTATATCAACTTCCGGAGTGGCAATGTTGCTCTTACAACGGGTCAAGTGCTCGCCTTTGGGGTGGTGCGCATCCTCGACCCCAGCGCCGCCAACCAAGCGATTGACCAGCTCCTCCGGGAGGCCAATCGTAACGCGGTCATGGCCACTGGCGGCACCAACCCTGATTTCGAGGCCCGGGTGGCCCAAATCACCAATGCCCAAGTCGAGCAACTCTTGGACCAAATTGCCGATGGCCGCGATTATGTGGTGCGTCTTCTGTCGGCAGGGAACTATCTCCAGGGGGAAGCGGCCGTGCAGGTGTTTGCCGATGCCGTGCTGAATGAGCAGATTTTCCGGGAGGGGGAAGTGATCGCCACATTATCCCTAGAAGAATTGAGTTTACAAAATCCCAATGCCGCCCGTCGTCCTGTGGACTTTCTCTTGGGTGCGGCCCAGTTTCGGGCTCGTCGTGCAGGGATTCTGGGGGATATCCAGGTCGAAGATGGCAATGTTAGTCGCATTATCAGTTTTGCAGAGGCCATCAATAGTTCCCCTGAGCCCATTACTGAGATTCGGGCGATCGCCACAGAAAATACCTTTACGGCGGGGCCGCTCCGGTTAGAATTAATCGCTTTTAGTAACGGTAGAATCGTGATTAGAAGCTAGAAAAAGAGAGCAGAGAAACGCAATGACCGTTTACTTGGGGTTTGACCCGGGCCGCGATAAATGTGGGGTCGCCGTAATGGATGACCAGGGGCAACTTTTTACCCACGCGGTTATCCCTGCTGCTGCGGCGATCGCGACCGTCTCCCAATGGTGCAACACCTACAATGTTTCCCAGGTGGTCATGGGCAATCAAACCACCGCCCAACAGTGGCAGGCTCAATTAACGGCCGCCCTTCCGCCGCAACTGTCGGTCACCTTAGTTAATGAACGCAATAGCACCCTTGAAGCCCGCGACCGCTATTGGCAGATGTATCCCCCCAATTTGTTCCAAAGATTAATTCCTGAGGGTCTGCGTTTGCCGCCCCGCCCCATCGATGACCTAGTGGCAATTCTCTTGATCGAACGCCACCTTGAAATGATCCAAGCCTGAGCTTGGCTGGCGGGGAATTATTTATGGCCGCAAAAACCCCTGCATCAACTGAAGGAGAGCCTTTAAGCGCACTGGCTTGCTGACATATTCATCGGCCCCTGCCTGGAGACACCGTTCGCGATCGCCTTTCATCGCTAAAGCGGTCAAGGCAATGATCGGCGTTGTGGCGATCGCCGGATCTTGACGAATCCGGGCGATCGCCTCTAGGCCATCCATTTCCGGCATTTGAATATCCATCAAAATTAAATCCGGTTGCTGCTGGCGAGCCATTGCCACCCCTTCCCGACCGTTCATCGCCACCAAGACTGCATAACCCTTCGCCTGAAGATAATCCACTATCGTTGTGATGTTGGAGAGATTATCTTCCACCAGGAGAATCGTTGCCTGGGTAGGGGATATCTGGGCAGGATCGGGCACTGTCATTGTCTATTCAACGAGTGAGCTATGGGGGGGGTGACCAGGAAGTGCCTCCTAGCGGAGAGCCTCCTGGAGTTGCTGCTTGGCGGTGCTCAGGGCTTCGGGTAACTGGCTGGCATCCCGCCCTCCGGCCTGGGCCAAGTTCGGGCGACCACCACCGCCACCACCACAGAGTTTGGCAATGCCACCGATGAACTTACCGGCTTGCAGTTGTTTACCTTTGTAGATGCTCTCACTAAAGGCGGCCACCAGGGAAACTTTCCCCTCTTCTGGCACCGAAGCTAGAACCACAGCCGCTTCGCCAAGTTTTTGCTGTAAGCGTTCGGCCGCCGTCTGGAGGGCTTTGGCATCAAGATCGCCCATGTTTGCCACGAGGATCTTGAATGCGCCAACGGTTTCGGCCTGGCTAACGAGGGCTTCGGACCTGGCGATCGCCAATTCACCTTTAACTTTTTCCAGTTCCTTTTGGGTGTTGCGCAGTTCTGCTTGGATATTTTCCACCCGTTCCGTGATTTCCTCGGGCTTGGCTTTAAATTTATCACCGAGCTCTTTCACCACTTGATCGCGCACCTTGAGGTATTCCAATACCGCTGGGCCAGCAACGGCCTCAATGCGACGGATGCCCGAAGAGATACCTGTTTCAGAAATAATTTTAAATAGACCAATTTCGGCGGTATTTTTCACGTGGGTGCCACCACAGAGCTCCATCGATACCCCAGGGAAATCCACGACCCGCACTTCTGCGCCGTATTTTTCCCCGAACATCGCCACGGCTCCCTTGGCCTTGGCTTCGGCGATCGGCATGGTTGCCACCTGGCCATCATGGGCCTCGGCGATCCAGGTATTGATCTGTGTTTCAATTTGGGTCAGTTCCTCGGCAGTGAGGCCCCGGGGACAATTGAAGTCAAACCGCAGGCGATCGAAATCCACCAGGGAACCTGCCTGAGAAATACCTTCATCCACAATATTTTTCAAAGCTGCCTGGAGCAAGTGGGTGGCCGTATGGTTTGCTTGGGCGCGACGGCGACAGGCCCGGTCGATGGTGGCAGTGGCCGTTTCCCCGACCGTCAAGCTGCCCCGCTCCACTTTGCCATAGTGGACAAAAAAGCCTGATTCTTTTTGCACATCGTTGATGCGGACGACGAGATTATCCCCAGAGAAATAACCGCGATCGCCAATTTGTCCCCCAGATTCGGCATAGAAGGGGGTTTGATCACAAATGAGTTGCACTTCGGCCCCGGCTTCGGCCGTTTCGACGCGATGACCTGCCACCAAAACCGCTTCAATTTTCACTTGGGATTGCAGGGCTGCGTAACCGACGAAGGCTGTTGGGTGGATCTGTTCGGCCAATTCATCGAGGCTACCTTGGACGGTGAGATCGATGGTTTCGTGGGCAGCTTTGGAGCGTTCCTGCTGCTTTTTCATTTCCGCTTTATATCCCACTTCATCAACAGTTAAACCACTCTCTTCGGCGATCTCCTGGGTCAGTTCAAAGGGGAAACCAAAGGTATCAAACAAGGTAAAAGCATCTACCCCAGAAATTTGTTTTTCTTCCTTGGCAATAATGTCTGCGAGAAGCTTCTCACCCCGCTCTAGGGTCTTGAGGAAATTGTTTTCTTCCCGTTCGAGTTCCTGCTTAATAAACGTAGCGCGATCGCGGGTATTGGGATAGGCCACTTCAGACAGTTGAATTGCTGTTTCGGCGACTTGGTTAATGAAATTTCCTTCAATGCCAATCAGGCGACCATGACGCACGACCCGCCGGATTAAACGCCGCAACACGTAACCACGATCGGTATTGGAAGCAGTAATACCATCGGCAATCATGTGGACAACGGAACGCACATGGTCACCAATGACTTTTAAAGAAATCTTCGTTTTTTCGTCAGATTTTTCATAGTGGATTCCTGCTAATTTAGCGGCGGTTTCTACGATCGGAAAAATCAGATCTGTTTCGTAATTGTTGGGCACTTGCTGGAGGATCTGGGCCATCCGTTCTAGGCCCATTCCAGTATCAATATTCTGCTTGGCAAGGGGTGTTAAATGGCCCTCTGCGTCGCGGTTATATTGCATGAACACGAGATTGTAATATTCAATGAAACGTGTGTCATCTTCAAGGTCAATATTGTCATCCCCTAGTTCTGGTTTGAAGTCGTAGTACAGCTCTGAACAGGGACCACAGGGCCCGGTGGGGCCGGACACCCAAAAGTTATCCTCTTCGCCCATGCGGATAATGCGCTTCGGATTGACCCCCACCTTGTCACGCCAGAGTTCAAAGGCTTCGTCATCTTCACGGAACACACTGACGACGATATTTTTCGGGTCAATTTTAAAAACCTTTGTGGATAGTTCCCAGGCCCAGGCGATCGCCTGCTCTTTGAAATAATCTCCAAAGCTAAAATTCCCCAACATCTCAAAAAACGTATGGTGGCGCGCGGTGCGGCCCACATTCTCGATGTCATTGGTGCGGATACATTTCTGAGAAGTGGTGGCCCGGGGGGCGGGGGGTTCCTGCTGTCCGAGGAAAATTGGCTTAAACGGTAACATCCCCGCAATGGTCAAAAGCACTGTGGGGTCTTCCGGCACAAGGGAAGCACTGGGAAGAATGGGGTGTTGCCGCTGGTTGAAAAACTCTAAAAATTTCGACCGGATTTCACTTCCGCTCAGGACAGGAGGCACACTAGACATAGGATTTTCAGGAAGATTCTTGCTTTACAAACTTTACTGCATCTATTGTGACATTTCGGCGACTTGTAACAGGTTGAAGCTTCAAAAAAAGAGCAGCAAAATCTACTTAGCAAGGGTGGAAAAACCAAGCATTTTAGACAGGCGAATTGATCAAACCAGGGTGATCTAGGGGGCGATCGCCTGGGGCATCCCAGAAAAATCGCCGTTCCGATTCGGCAATGGGCTTATCGTTAATGCTCGCTTCCCGCCGCCGCATCAAACCATTTTCCGCAAATTCCCAATTTTCATTACCATAGGCGCGATACCACTGGCCTGCATCATCCTGCCATTCGTACTGAAAACGCACCGAAATTCGGTTATCGCCATAGGCCCACATCTCTTTGACGAGGCGATAGTTTAATTCTTTGTCCCACTTGCGCCGCAGAAATTCGCGAATAACGTCACGACCTTGGAAGATCTCAGCCCGATTTCGCCAAAAACTATCTTCGGTGTAGGCCATAGAAACCCGCTCTGGATCGCGGCTATTCCAAGCATTTTCGGCCATTCTCACCTTGGCGATCGCCGTTTCTCTCGTAAAAGGGGGTACTAACTTCTGTGCTGGGGTGGTCATTTTCTTAATTCTCCAAAATCTTGTTCTACAAAAGAGCTGTCGGTCTAAATACCAACAGCCCAAACAAACGCCTTGATTGCCTACAGCTCAGTTGCTGCCCGTCTTACCATTTTTTGTAGGGCAAAAACTTACCGCACATGATCACTTTGACGCGATCGCCTTTCGGATCCTCGACTTTTTCCACATCGAGAGTGAAATCAATCGCGCTCATGATCCCATCGCCGAACTTATCGTGGATCACCGCCTTCATGGGCATCCCATAAACCTGCATAATTTCATAGAAACGGTAAATCAGTGGGTCGGTCGGAATCACGGGTTCGAGGGAACCCTTCACCGGATATTCCGTGAGCGCTTCAATTAAAGCTTCATCCGCCCCGAGCGCTTGGACAATCTTTGTGGCTTCTTCCACCGAAGCACTGGCCTGGCCATACAGAACCGCCGCAATCCAGACCTCATCGCAACCAACTTTTGCTTCTAGATCGGCGAAGCTCAAACCCGCTGCTTTTTTCGCGGCCAACAACTTTTCGGTCACTGTAGAAATTGCCATGGAATTATTCCTCTCTTAATGGTGATAAATGGTGTGAGTGTGTAAAGTTTTGCAAAGGCGATCGCCTGCATCAGGTGAAGTTAAGCGCCAATTCTGGCCGCCTCAACCGCCCTCGTTTCCCGAGATAAATGGCGCTCCATTTCCACCTTCAGATCGTGGTAAGCCGGATACTGATCCAACTCCTCACGGTTGCGAGGCCGGGGGAAAGGCACCTCCAAAATTTCGTCCACCCGCGCCGCTGGCCCCCGAGTCATCATAATGATCCGGTCAGACAGCAACAGTGCTTCATCAATACTGTGGGTAATCATGATCACCGTTTTCCGTTCCCGCTCCCAGATGCGCTCGATCTCATCCTGCAAGAACCCACGGGTCAAAGCATCCAGTGCCCCAAACGGCTCATCCATCAGCAAAATTTGTGGATTAATCGCCAAGGCCCGGGCAATTCCCACCCGTTGCTTCATCCCCCCAGAAATTTGATGGGGATACTTCTTCTCGGCCCCCGTCAAACCCACGAGCTGAATGTGCTCCTTGATCGTGCGTTTGATTTGCTGCTTCGGCATCTGTGGATAAACCGTTTCCACCGCAAAATAGAGATTATCCTCCACCGTCATCCAGGGCATCAGCGCATAACTTTGGAACACCATGCCCCGGTCTGGCCCCGGCCCCGTAATTGGCATCCCATTGAGGCGAATCTCACCGGAGGTCACAGAAGACAGCCCCGCAATCATCGATAGCAATGTCGATTTCCCACAACCAGAAGGGCCAATGATGGAGACAAAGGTATTCGGCTCAATATCTAGGCTAATATCCTCGATCGCCACATAATCCCTTGGTTTTTTCCCGGTCACCTTACCCAACAAACTTTGTTGACCATGGAAGACCTTTGTGACATTGCGAATCGACAATTGCGCCGTATCCGAAAAAGTATCTTCTGGTGTGAGGGGAGTTACATAATTCACAGGAGTAACACTCATTATTTACGACCAAATACAACAAACTTTTCGACAGCCGCAAAGCAACTATCCAGGATTAAACCAACCAGGCCAATGATGAAAATCGCCACCAAAATATTCGGAATATAGAGGTTATTCCATTCATTCCAGATGAAATAGCCCAGGCCAGTGCCCAACAGCATTTCCGCTGCTACAATCACCAACCAGGCAATCCCCATACTGATGCGTAATCCTGCGAGAATATTTGGCAGAGCCGCTGGAATAATGACCTTAAAAATTGTGCGAAAACGCGAGGCACCTAAGGTTTTCGCCACATCGAGATATTCTTTACTGACATTGGCAACCCCAAAGGAAGTGTTGATCAGCGTCGGCCAAATACTCGAAATAAAAATAATAAAGATCCCCGTTTGTTCCGAATCCCGCAGGATATAAAGTCCCAGGGGCAACCAGGCCAAGGGAGAAATCGGCTTGAGAAGTTGGATGTAAGGATTAAACCCCATCCTCGCCGCCGGAGAAATCCCAATTAAGATCCCCAGGGGAACAGCGACTAAAGATGCCGCAATATAACCGATCGCCACCCGTCGCAGGCTGATGAGAAGGTTCCAGCCAATGCCGAGGTCATTCGGCCCATTATCAAAAAAAGGATTGGTAATCCACCACCATAATTCTTTAATCGTCGTCGAAGCGGTAGGCATACCCTTCGCAAATAGCTCCATCCGGGCACCAATTTCCCAGAGGGCAAGAAACAGAATGAGGGAAGCAATAAATAAACATGCAGCCCGGACATTTGCATTCTGAAAAAAAGACTCTTTTGGTCTACTGTAAATTGATTTTGGTAAAGGTTTACTACTAACAGCCATCGGATCTTTCTCCTTACTTAAACGCCATATTCTTCAATTTGTCGTTCGACATAGGCGGCAGGATCCGCAGGGTCGAAGGTGTCGAATTTTAAGGTTTCTTCCCGATAAATCTCACTGGGCGCCTCTTGACCTAATTCCGTCGCCAGTTCCCGGGCGAGATCCGTCAAGAAAATGTCGGTGCCCACGGTGTCATAGCCCGTTTCAGGGATAATCTGCGGTGCTAAACCATCCCCTTGGAGATCCCAACGCACCAGTTGGGAAGAAATCCAATTGGCAAAACTCTGCCAAGGGTAAGGTTCAAAGCCAATCCGGTCGGGCACATTGAGGGTGTTACCATTACCGTCTTCAAAGTTGCCTGTGAGGACCGCTTCGACCACCTCAACGGGTTGATTTAAAAATGCCCGCTCGGAAATTGCTCTGGCGATCTCGGGTCGGTTTGCGGGGTTCTGTGCATAGCCAGCAGCTTCAATGATCGATTTATTCAAAGCACGGAAGGTATTGGGATTGGCTTCGATCCACTGGTCACTGGCAGCAAAGGCGCAACAGGGGTGTCCTGGCCAAATCTCTTTGGTGAGCATATGGATAAAGCCAGCCCCTTCATAGACAGCCCGTTGGTTAAAGGGATCGGGCATGAGATAGGCGTCAATGTCTCCGGCTATCAACTGGGCAATACTGTCTGGCGGGGGCACAGGACGGATTTGGACATCCACATCAGGATTGAGACCGCCCGTCGCGAGATAGTAACGCAACAGTAGGTTGTGCATCGAATAAGGGAAGGGCACACCAATGGTAAAGCCTTTAAAATCGGCTGGCCCATTCACCTGGCCTTTATAACGTTCGGCAACGGTGATCGCCTGACCATTCACATTTTCGATGCTGGCGAGTTTCACCCCAAAGGCGGCGGAGCCTAAACCGAGGGTCATGGCGATGGGCATGGGGGCAAGCATATGGTAGGCGTCCAATTCCCCGGCGATCGCCGAATCTCTAACCGCCCCCCAGCTGGGCATTTTGACTACCTTGGCGTTAAAACCGTACTTTTCATAGAAGCCCAAAGGCTCAGACATGATGATCGGTGTAGCACAGGTGATCGGGATAAAACCAATTTGAAGATCTGTTTTTTCGAGGTTGCTGGGGACATCTGCGCCAGTGGGAGCGTCTTCCGCCGGAGGTGTTTGACCGGTGCCACAGCTAGCTAAGCTGACCAATGCCGCCCCCACAGCCATGTTTCGTAAAAATTCCCGGCGGGTTTGCCGACTGTTGCGAATAGCATCTCCAAAGAATAGACCAGCCTGGGGGCCAAAGGCCGCAGCAAATGCATTTTCTAATCCACCCGCCTGTTGACATAAAGCTAAAATCAACTTTTCCCGTTGGGGATCATCACGGCCAACACGCTTCAGAAATAGGGCTTTTCTGAGCTCATAGGCATTGACACCTTCCGCTGCCCGTAATTGATTTTCTTTATAAATCCCCATTTTGACGAGATCGTCTACTAGATCTAGGGGATCTTGGGGCATGGTTTGCATAAACTGCCAATGGTCATTACCTGCGTGATATTTTCCGCAAGTGCTGCAGAGAGATTGCAAGTTAGAATGCCTACCGGCAGATTGTCCTAATCCCTGGAGAGTGTGCTGTGCTGAAATCAAAGTCATAATCCGCGCCTACTAAAAAATCGACAGATGTAACTAAAGGAATCTGCAGTTACTATCGCGCCTTGAATTTCTACGAAAACCGCTTCAAGATGCCCAACATATTAACAGTCGAATTTAGAATGACCTATGGATTTTTTTAAGATAAAAATGATGTTTTTTAATGATTTTTTTGGAGATCTACCCCAAAAAATTGTTTTTGTTAAATTAGCTACAGAAGCATCAGTGGGCGATTGATATCTTCTAGTGTTTTTCAGAAAGTCGCATGGGTTTTTCTGTAACGCTCACTACTTTTTTGCGCCATCCCAGGGGCGTCTTTTGGTGAATTTTTTGGAACTGACTTGTAAAATAACCGGGGTCAGGATAGCCGCAACAATTTGCGATTTCTCGAACGGTTCTTGCTGTTGTGCGTAAGAGCCTTCTCGCCTGCACCATGCGGCGAGCGATGATCCATTGCTTTATGGTTTGTCCTGTTTCTTTTTTGACTAAGTTGCTCAAATAAGTGGGAGAATAACCAACTTCTTTGGCGATATCTTCTAGCCTAAGGGTCTGGTTATAATTCATTTCAATAAAGTGAAAAACAGGGGCTAAATGTTCACTTTCTGGAAAACTAAAGTCGTATTCTTCGGAAGAGATTGAATTAAGACCTTGGTGCTGTTGCGACAGAATAGCGAGGTTGTGAACCTGGCTAGATTGGCATTCTAAAATGGCTTGGTGACGTTGCAAACGCACAGCAATAACATCGAGTAACTGATCTACAGTACAGGGCTTCGTGAGATAATCGTCGGCTCCCAGTTGCATCCCCTGGCGCAACTCAGGCATGGTGACTTTCGCTGTTAGAAAAATAAAAGGTGTTCCTTTGGTTTGGGGCGATCGCCTTAATTTTGCTAAGACAGAATAGCCGTCCATATCGGGCATCAAAATATCACAAATGATTAAATCAGGCCGTTCCTCTAGGGCCAGTTGAATCCCATCTAAGGCATTGCTGGCAGCACAGGTTTTATAGCCTTCAAATTCTAAACATTTAAGAAAAACATTACGGGTTTGTGCTTCATCATCAATAATTAGAATTTTGGTTGGTGTCATTGCTCGATATTTTTAGTCCTACTGCACCTTGATAGGCTATCTTCAGAATTATTAATGCTTTACTTGTATTCTGAAAATAGCGATAAGTCGCAATCTAGGGCTGTTTGGTTAGGAAATTATATTTTTTTGCTTGTCTTATGAATATCTGATATGTGATTGATCAAATGTAATTAAATATACGAAACAAAAGTGAATCGTTGTTGTTCGATAAAATGTAAGCCCTAGCTTTAAAGGCTCCCTTGAACACCATAAGAATGAAGGCATGATGCTTCTTTACTTTAAGAATTCGTTATTTTTTAAAGCAACATAATTCAGTTGAACGCTTTAGGCGATCGCATTTTTACAAAGCATGACGACCGATAGCCCCTTGACTCTGCCCATTAATCACCCCGTTGCCATGATGGCCACCGAAAAAAAAGACCATTCCCTTGCTCAGCCTGTCGAACAGGAGCTAAGTCAACTCCGCCGCCAGCATCAGCTGATTCTCAATGCCGTTGGGGAAGGGGTTTATGGTCTGGATTTAGAGGGTAATGTCACCTTTGTGAATCCGGCAGCAGCACAAATGATTGATTGGCCCCTAGAGGAACTCGTGGGCAAATCGATGCATGCTGTGCTCCACCATTCCCACGCCGATGGCAGCGCCTATCCCCGGGAGGCCTGCCCGATTTATGCCGCCTTGAAAGATGGCAGTACCCATCGGGTGATGACCGAGGTATTTTGGCGCAAAGATGGTAGCCATTTCCCGGTGGAATATATCAGTACGCCGATGCGTGATGAAGCAGGCACATTGATTGGAGCGGTCGTCACTTTCCGGGACATTAGCCAGCGGCGTTGGGCCGAAAAGGTACTAGAGCAGACCAATGAAGATTTGGAGCTAAAAATTCAGGAACGGACCCAGAAGCTGCGGCAGGCCAATCAGCAGCTCAAGGAATTAAACGAAATGCGATCGCGCTTTATTGCGATGGTCTGCCATGAATTTCGCAATCCTCTAAATAATATTACCCTCTCGATTTCTTCTCTAAAACGTTATAACGAACATCTGTCTCCTGAGGAGAAGGCAGATTATTTGGCGAATATCAACGGAAACGTTGAGCGCATGACCCAAATTATTGATGATATTTTGGTGCTCGGCCGCATTGAAGCCAAAGTTTTAGAGGTGAACTTAGAAACAATCGATATTGTGGATTTTTGCCGCAATTTACTCACGGAGGGAGAATTTGTCCGTGCAATCAATCCCATCCAATTTATCTGTTCTAGTCGTCAAATTTTGGCAGAAATCGATGAACGTTTGCTCCGCTCAATTCTCAGCAATCTATTAATTAATGCGATTCACTATACTGCCGAAACTGAGGCGATCGCCCTCAGGGTGCGCAAGTGGAAAAATACTGTGATTATCAAAGTAGAAGATCAGGGAATTGGGATCACCAGAAAAGATAAAAAATATCTGTTTGAACCCTTCCATCGTGGCTGCAATGTTAGTAATATCCCCGGTACTGGGCTCGGTTTGAGCATTGTTAAACAATCGGTTGATCTCTTGGGGGGGAGCATTCATCTTGCAAGTCAGGTGAATCGTGGTACTGCATTTACGGTGCGCCTACCACTTTGTGCCGCCCAGTCAGACCCAATCTGAGCGATTTCAAAATCAAAAGGCGATCGCCCCAGTTCCCTTAAGATTTCTGAAAGGCGATCGCCTGATATTCATAATTTTTGCAATAGCAAATGGTGCTTAAGCAGATTGCATTTCCGGATTTTGACGACTTTCCTGGAGGCGTTTAATAATAGCCGACTTCTCTAGCAGGCCCACGAGCGTACCATTCGTCTGGATCACAGCGAGGGCCTGTAAACCTTGGCGTTCTAATTTTTCAGCCACATCCAAGAGTGATAAATCAGACGACACTTGATTTTCAGCAGGCACAGGTTTGATGAAAGCACTCACTTGCTCGTGGGGCCATTCGTTAGTAGGCACTGTCTTGAGCACATCTAGATGGATCTCCCCAAGCAGTTGACCCGCTTCATCTTGGACCAAGAAGCGTTTCCATTGGTTACCAGAGCGAATCACACTATTGGCCAAATCCCGTAATGTCGTCTCTGCCGCGATGATTGGGCTATCTTTAAGCACCGCGTCCGCTGCTGTCAGACCAGAAAGGGCCGATTGAATAGTGGCTGACTGGGCTGAACGTCCCGCATTTTGTAACAGGAACCAACCGATAATCAGTGTCCAGAAGCTACCTACGTTAGAAATCCCAAGGATAGATAATACACCGAGAATAATCGCCGTCCAACCGATAAACTGACCGACGCGGCTCGCCCAAATGGTGCCAGTAAAACGATTCCCCGTCAGTTTCCAAACGATGGACTTTAGCACGTTCCCACCATCGAGGGGCAACCCAGGAATCATGTTAAAGGTCGCTAAGATCAAGTTGATGTAAGCCAACAATCCGGCGATCGCCGCTGGCGGCCCACTCAGGACACCACTACCTGTTAAGAAAAAGAGTGCGATAAATAGAGCCAAACTCACAAGCGGCCCAGCAACAGCAATCCAGAACGCACCACCGGGAGTCTTCGCTTCTTCATCAAGGCTCGCCAGTCCCCCGAAGAGAAATAGGGTAATGGAGTTGACGCCAATTCCCTGGCGAATTGCTGCGTAGCTATGGCCCAATTCATGAAGCAATACAGAGGCAAATAGCATTAAGCCGGCCACAAATCCCAACAATAAAGCACCAATGCCAAGGCTCGGGAATTGGGCTGCCAGTCCACCCCCAAAGTTTAGGGTGACAAGCACCAGGACGATAAACCAAGAAATATTGATGTAGAAAGGAATCCCAAACAAATTCCCGATGCGAAAATTGCCGTTCATAAAATGAACCTCCCAAGTCGTTGCTGAGGCCGAAAAAAACTAATGATGAGCACTACTGCAAGCTTTTTTGTGGGCCTCTACTCTTCACATTGTAACAAAATGTAAATTTGCGCTTGACGCCTGAGAGTGTTGAAAGCCGCCGTTTGAAGTTCGGTTCCGTCAATCGCCTTGATAAAGGGTATTGCCTGTTCCTTGAAATAATCGCCAAAACTGAAGTTGCCGAGCATCTCAAAAAAGGTATGGTGACGAGCAGTACATTCGACGTTTTCGATGGTGTGGAAACATTTCTGGGACGTAGTGGCACGGGGACTCGTAGGCCTCTCTTGTCCAAGAAAAAAATCGGTTTAACAGGGTAACATTTTGGCGATCGTTAACAGCACCATCGGGTCTTCCGGTACAAGGGAAGCACTGAGTAGAATCGAGTGTTGCCGCTCGTTAAAGAAGTTGAGAAATTTAGACCGGATTTCACTGCCGCTCAAGACAGAAAGCACAGTAGATATGCGTTTACAAAGAATTTTTACTTTACTGCACCTATTGTGACATTCCGTAGATCTTCTGGAGAGAGACTGGTGGCGATCGCCTAAAATTACTCTCTAATCAACTTACAGTAGAAAATTTCTTGTACTTATAAAAAACTGAGCAAGCTACCAATATGTTGTTAGGCTCTATAATACTAAATAATACTAAAAAGTATGTTTATCCATGATGATCTTTGAGTGGTTCGTATTTGATCCTCTGAATTTTGAGGAATTTCAGAAATTGTTTCCGGTACCTTCTGAGAAAGCAAAGATTTGGTTTAATTGGTGGTTAGAAGCATATGATCATCTGAGTTGGCGATTTTACACCGCACAATATCAACGACACAAATTAATAGAGTTTAGAAAATTTAGTCGAGCTTATTCTCTTGGTTTGAATTACCCAGAAGATTTAGGAATAGTTGAAGACTCTATGCACTACAGTGACCTTTGGAAGGAATGGAAATCCTCTAACAATGCTCTGCAAGAACACTTGGAAGTTGTAAGCCCTCTTCTTGAATATTCAAGAAAGCAAACGGAATGGATATCAATGTCAGAGCGGATAGAAAAATTCGCAATAGATTTGAACAAGGACAGGGATGGAATATTGATGTAGCAAAAGCATTGTGGTTCGAGTTAAATATTAATCAAAATTCATCCAGCAGTCTTACTGAACTGAGAGCACTTCCATATAGTGAATATTTAAAAACATCTCATTGGAAAAAAGTTAGAGCAGCTATGTTGCTTATTGAGCAAGCAAGATGTTCTGCCTGCCCTACTGATGATTCATTTTATGGTGATGATTGGGAAACCGAAATTCATGTTCATCATCTACATTATCGAAATTTAGGTTGTGAAAAATTTGAAGATCTAAAGCTTTTATGTCGGAAGCATCACGAGGAAGAACATCATCATTAACGTGGCGATTATCAATCTTCTAGAGCACGTTAAGAATACCTAACATGACTTTTTGCTTATCTCTTTTTAGTAATCCTCATCGACAATAAAAATAATCGGGCAATAAAACAAGAACATTAATTTCCAAGGGATATTGCTGGTGAATTTCGTCGATCGCCTATTGACATACACCATCTTTCCCTTGAAGCCTTACAATAACGCTGTTACAAAGAAATCGACGCAAAACTATGACCACTTGCCCTTTCACCCCCGCAGAAATCGCCTCCGAAGGTATCAAACCCGAAGAATACGACGAAATTGTGAGCCGTTTAGGTCGCCATCCCAACAAGGCGGAACTGGGGATGTTTGGCGTGATGTGGTCAGAACATTGTTGTTATAAGAATTCCCGCCCGTTGCTGTCTGGTTTCCCAACGAAAGGCGATCGCGTCCTCGTCGGCCCCGGTGAAAATGCGGGCGTGGTCGATATGGGGGATGGTCTGCACCTCGCCTTTAAAATCGAATCCCATAACCACCCGTCGGCGATCGAGCCTTTCCAAGGCGCAGCAACCGGAGTCGGCGGTATTCTCCGCGATATCTTCACCATGGGGGCGCGTCCCATTGCCCTGTTAAATTCCCTGCGTTTCGGTACCCTCGACAATGCCCAAACGCGCCGCATCTTTCAGGGGGTTGTGGAAGGGATTAGTCACTACGGCAATTGCGTAGGTGTGCCAACAGTGGGCGGCGAAGTCTATTTTGATAAAGCCTATGCCGGAAATCCCCTCGTCAATGCGATGGCGTTGGGCTTGATGGAAACCGAGGAAATTATTAAATCAGGCGCCTATGGCATCGGTAATCCCGTTCTCTATGTCGGCTCCACCACCGGACGGGATGGCATGGGGGGTGCAAGTTTCGCCAGTGCCGAATTAACCGATGAATCTATGGACGATCGCCCGGCGGTGCAAGTTGGCGATCCCTTTACCGAAAAATCTCTGATTGAAGCCTGTCTCGAAGCTTTTAAAACAGGGGCAGTGGCGGCGGCGCAGGATATGGGCGCGGCGGGTTTAACCTGTTCGACGGCGGAAATGGCAGCCAAAGGCGGGGTCGGTGTGTTACTCGATCTCGATAAAATTCCGGTGCGAGAAACGGGGATGGTTCCCTACGAATATCTGCTCTCCGAATCCCAAGAACGGATGCTTTTTGTTGCCCATAAAGGACGGGAACAAGAGTTAATTGATATCTTCCATCGTTGGGGTTTACAGGCAGTTGTTGCGGGTGAAGTGATCGCGGAACCCATCGTCAAAATCATGTTTAAGGGTGAAGTCGCGGCAGAAGTTCCGGCAACGGCGCTATCAGATAATACGCCCATTTATCATCGGGAATTAATGGCAGAAGCGCCTGAATATGCACAAACGGCTTGGGCTTGGTCGGTGGACAGTTTGCCAAATTGTGATGGGAATGGCATCGCCGAAAAATCTTGGAATGAGATTTTATTAACCCTGTTAGATGTGCCAACCATTGCCTCGAAAAAATGGATTTATCGCCAGTACGATCATCAAGTGCAAAACAATACGGTGATCTTCCCTGGGGGCGCAGATGCTGCTGTGGTGCGGGTTCGTCCAGTGAATGGCAAGCCCGATGCCTCAACGATTGGTGTTGCCGCTTGTACCGATTGTAATCCCCGTTATGTGTATTTAAATCCATTGGAAGGGGCAAAGGCAGCCGTCGCTGAAGCAGCTAGAAATTTAAGTTGTGTCGGTGCTGAACCCTTGGCAATTACGAACAATTTAAACTTTGGTAGTCCCGAAAAACCTGTGGGTTATTGGCAATTGGCAAATGCTTGCAAAGGGATCGCCGAAGCTTGCCGCGAATTGGATACGCCCGTCACGGGGGGAAATGTTTCCCTCTATAACGAAACTCTTGATAGCGATGGTAAACCGACCCCCATCTATCCGACTCCTGTGATTGGGATGGTGGGACGAGTTGAAGATATTAATCAGGTCTGTGGTTTAGCCTTCCAAAATGGGGGCGATCGCCTCTATCTCCTCGGTACTCAAGCAACCACAAGCCTCGGTGGTTCGGAATACTTGAATACGATTTATAACATCGTCGCTGGTATTCCGCCCCAAGTGGATTTTGCCCTCGAAAAAGCCGTCCAAAAAACCGTGCGGGAGGCGATCGCCAGTGGATTGTTAAACTCTGCCCATGACCTTGCGGAGGGTGGTTTAGCTGTGGCGATCGCGGAATGTTGTATTGGCGGGAATCTCGGTGCAACGGTTGAGATTGCTGGTACTGACCGCCTCGATACCATCCTATTTGGCGAAACCTGCGGCAAGATTATTGTCTCTGTGGCTCCCGACAAACAAGCCCAATTTGAAGCCCATCTGACGCAATCCTTGGCGGACAATTGGCAGGCGATCGGTTCCGTGAGCGACACCAATCAGTTACAAATTACCGTCAATAATCAGGCTATAATCGCTGTTTCTGTTGAGGACATGACCAGCAACTGGAGTGAGGCGATCGCCCGTCGTTTACACGCCTAAGAAATGAAAGTTCCTAATGCAGAAAATGCAACTATTGATATTCGAAAATTGCGAGATTATTGCCTCAATCTAGACCATAAGGATGGCAAACATAAAGCGCGATTGTTTCGTTCTCAATTGGGAATTACAGATTAAGATGCTGACCGATTGCGGTTGATCCTTTTTGAGATTGTGCAAACCCATGCGGCTCAAGTAGGTCGCCGTGATCGGTTTGGTCAGCGTTATACTGTCGATTTTGAATTGATATGGCAGAATAAAAGGGCGATTGTACGTAGTGGCTGGATTATCGAACACGGCTCAAATATTCCTAAATTAACCACTTGTTATCCCGTATAAATTTGGAGAACAAATCTAATGAAAAACCCTATTAAGTTATTAGATGTTGTTGCTTTAATGGTTGATTTGCCAGAATTCAACCTATTAAAAGGACAGGTAGGTACTGTGGTCGAAATTCTCGCTGAAGGCAATGCTTTTGAGGTGGAATTTAATGATCGCCAAGGGAGAACCTTTGAATCTGTTGGCCTCTTACCCGAACAAATCATGGTGTTACATTTTGAGCCGATGTTACCGATCGCGGTTTAAGGGGGCGATCGCCTGATTTATCCCAATGGAGTATGTGGAACTAGGCCCAGGACTTTCATAGACCAGATTAGTCCCATCCGTTAAACTGAGGGTTGAATTTTCAGGCGATAAATATAGAATGCAGACCTATTTTGCAACGGTGGCCCAGGGCATCGAAGACCTAGCTGCCCAGGAATTGGTCGCCCTCGGCGCCCAGGTCGTTAAAACAGAATATTGCGGTGTATCTTTTCAAGGCGATCGCCAACTGCTCTACAAAGTCAATCTTTGGTCGCGGCTCGCCTTCCGGATTTTAGTGCAAATTAAAAAAATCAAAGCCTTCACTGTCCAGGAGCTCTATCGCGGTGTGCAAAGCATCGACTGGACTGAATATCTCACCCCCCAGCAGACGATCGCCGTCCACTGCACCGGGAAAAACAAAAACCTCAACCACACCCATTTCACCGCCCTTCAAATCAAAAATGCAATCATCGATCAGCAGCGGGACCAATTTGGCGATCGATCCAACATTGATACCGCAGACCCCGATGTGCAGATCCATGCCCACATCCATGACAATCGTTGCATCCTCAGCCTCGACAGTTCCGGCCATAGCTTACACCGCCGCGGCTATCGACCCGCCATGGGGAAAGCCCCCCTCAAAGAAAACTTTGCGGCGGCCCTTCTTGATCTAGCCGAATGGACGCCAGATCTACCCCTCGTCGATCCTCTCTGTGGTTCCGGGACTTTTGTCATTGAAGCAGCCTTGAAAAGTTTGAACTTCGCCCCTGGTCTGTTTCAAGGGGATTTTGGATTCCAACATTGGCAAGATTTTGACGCAGATCTTTGGCAAACTCTCCTAAATGAGGCAGAATATGCCACCAAAGATCAGCTTTCTCAGGCGATCATTGGCCAAGACCGCGACCAAGAGGTCATTCAACAGGCCTGGACCAATGCCGAAAATTGCGGTGTTGCCGAGCAAATTCAACTGGCCTGTCGGGAATTAGAAGCCGTGGAAGCACCCGCCGACCATGGGGTGATTATCTGTAATCCGCCCTATGGTCATCGTCTTGGGGCCGACGAAGACTTGGGGCTACTTTATAAACGCATCGGTGACATTTTCAAACAACGGTTTAAGGGCTGGACAGGCTATATCCTGACGGGCAACGCAGAGCTCGCCAAAAAAGTTGGCCTACGGGCATCGCGGCGGTTTGTGGTTTACAATGGCGGCCTCGAATGCCGTCTGCTGAAATACGAACTCTACTAGGGTTCTCTGTTAGGATCCAAAGCAGCGCAACATAATTTTTACCTCATCTTTTTGATTACAATCCCCTGGTATGGAGATCCTCTGCACCCGTCCTGGATGTCACCATCCCCAAAATCAGTTCAGTGATCTCGACGATCCGACTCAACTGAAAACAGCACAACAAAAATATTGCACCAGTTGTGGGATGCATTTAATTTTAGGTGGGCGCTATTTACCCCAAAAGCTTTTGGGGCAAGGGGGATTTGGTACGGCTTTTTTAGCGCGCGATCGCTACACCCCGACAATGCGTCTATGCGTGGTGAAGCAGTTCCAACCCATGGGTAATTTAGACGATCAACAGTTGGCCATGGCCCAGGAGTTGTTTGAGCGGGAAGCCCATGTCCTAGAACGCATTGGCAACCGTCACCCCCAAATCCCGGATTTGTTTGCGTTTTTTCCGTTGATCGTGCCGAAATCCCAGGGTCAAGGGACAGATCAATACTTCTACTTGGTACAGGAATATATCGAGGGCCAAGATTTAGAACAAGAACTGGCCGCCCGGGGTAAGTTGCCAGAGACAGAGGTCAGAGCAATTTTCGAATCGATGTTGCAGGTATTGGCCTTTGTCCATGACCAGGGAACAATTCACAGGGATATTAAGCCGTCGAATATTATGCGCCATGTGGATGGGACGCTTTATCTGCTGGATTTTGGGGCGGTGAAAGAAGTGGCCGCCGGGGCTGGTGGGACCAGTATGTCCCAACGCTCAACGGGGATTTATTCCCCAGGCTATGCGCCACCGGAACAGATGCGGGGCGCCCAGGTTTATCCAGCCACAGATCTCTACGCCTTGGCGGTAACCTGTGTTGTCTTGTTAACTGGGGAAACCCCCGAAGCGTTGTTTGATGGCTATCAAAATAAGTGGCTCTGGCGCAAATTTATCCAAAAAATTGAACCCCGGTTTGGGGCGCTTTTGGATTTGATGCTAGAAGCTACCCCAGGCGATCGCCCGAAATCAGCCCAGGTAGCCCTGAAGCTTTTGGCCTTGCCGAGCCAAGGACAAGCATCGATGCAACCAGCAGCACCTCCGCCCCCAAGTGCTCCCAGTGCTTCAGCTTCAGTGCTCCCGGCTCAACCGTCACCCCCTACGGCGCTGCAAAAGCCCCCTAAATCTGCTCAAAAAAACCCGGCACCAACACAAAAATCGTCGGGCTCGGTGATCCCACTGCTGCTTGGGAGTGCCTTTACAGGCTTTGAAGGCATCCTCCTGTTTATGGTTACAGGGAGTCTCCTGACGGGAAATTTGGCAATCGGTGTTTGGGGCGGGGCCATGGGTCTGATCATTTTGGCGATCGCCCGAAAAATTCTTGAACTCAAGGAGATGTTTATCCTCGGGGCGATTACCCTGGGGGCGGCCTTTTTCCTGGTGAAAACAGTAGAATTCACGACCCTCGTGATTATTGCCGTTTTAGTTGGAGCAGCCTTGGTGGCGGCAATCGCCTTGTTTACTCTGATTTATCGACTGCTGCAAAAAATCCTTTAGCCAGGGCTATCTGACCTCAGCAGAATTCACGAAGCATCAGATTGTTCACCCATAGCGCCATCACAGCGGGCATTACAATAGAGTATCTAAAACGTTAGATATTCGATCAATCTCCCTATGCTAGAAGCCTACCGCAACCATGCCGCCGAACGTGCCGAATTAGGCATTCCGCCGCTCCCTCTCACGGCAGAACAGACAGCGGAACTCTGTGAACTGCTCAAAAATCCCCCTGAAGCCGACAGGGAAGAATTGCTCAGTTTGTTGCGCGATCGCATTCCCCCTGGGGTGGATGAGGCTGCCTATGTGAAGGCTGGCTTTTTAACAGCGGTGGCGAAAAAAGAAATCACCTGTCCATTGATTAGTCCCCAAGGGGCCGTAGAACTGCTCGGCACGATGATCGGCGGCTACAATGTGCAATCCCTCGTCGAATTACTCAAATCTGAGGATGGGGCGATCGCCCAGGCGGCGGCGGATGCCCTGAGTAAGACCATTCTGGTCTTTGACGCGTTTAACGACGTGCTCGAACTGTCGGCAACCAACCCCTACGCAAAACAGGCGATCGATGCCTGGGCAGAAGCGGCCTGGTTTATCAATAAGTCGAAACTCCCCGAAACCATCACGGTGACAGTCTTTAAAGTCCCCGGTGAAACCAACACCGACGATCTTTCCCCTGCGCCCCACGCCACGACCCGCCCCGATATTCCGCTCCATGCCTTGGCGATGTTGGAATCGAAAATGCCCGACGGTTTAGCGACCATCGCTGAATTGAAGCAAAAAGGACATCCCGTTGCCTATGTGGGGGATGTGGTCGGTACAGGCTCCTCCCGTAAATCCGCGATCAACTCCGTCCTCTGGCACATTGGCGAAGAAATTCCCTTCGTTCCCAACAAAAAAGCAGGCGGCTATATTCTCGGCGGCAAAATTGCACCCATTTTCTTTAATACCGCCGAAGATTCTGGCGCCCTGCCCATCGAGTGCGATGTCACCCAACTCAACACAGGCGATGTGATCACCATCCATCCCTACGCCGGCAAGATCACCAACGAAGCAGGCGAAACTATTTGCGCCTTCGATCTCAAGCCGGAAACGATCCTCGATGAAGTCCGGGCAGGCGGTCGCATTCCCCTCCTGATTGGTCGCGCCCTCACCGATAAAACCCGTGCCGCCCTTGGCATGGAGCCGACAACCCTGTTTGTCCGTCCCTCGCTGCCCGAAGATACCCACAAAGGCTTTACCTTGGCCCAAAAAATGGTGGGTAAAGCGTGCGGTTTAGAAGGCGTTCGTCCCGGCACATCCTGCGAACCAATCATGACGACGGTCGGTTCCCAAGATACCACGGGACCCATGACCCGCGATGAACTGAAAGAATTAGCCTGTCTCGGTTTCAACGCCGATCTCGTGCTGCAAACCTTCTGTCATACCGCCGCCTATCCCAAACCCGTCGATATCAAAACCCACAAACAACTGCCCGATTTCTTCTCCACCCGTGGCGGCGTGGCGTTGCGTCCGGGGGATGGCATTATTCACTCTTGGCTGAACCGGATGTTACTGCCCGATACCGTTGGCACTGGCGGCGATTCCCATACCCGTTTCCCCCTCGGTATTTCCTTCCCTGCGGGTTCCGGTCTGGTGGCATTTGCGGCAGCATTGGGTGTGATGCCCCTCGATATGCCAGAATCGGTTCTCGTGAAATTTACGGGCGAACTGCAACCCGGTGTGACCCTGCGCGATATCGTTAATGCGATTCCTTGGGTGGCGCTGCAACAGGGTAAATTGACCGTGGGCAAGGAGAACAAGATTAACGTCTTTAACGGTCGCATCATGGAGATGGAAGGGCTGCCGGATCTCAAGGTGGAACAAGCCTTTGAATTGACTGATGCCACTGCTGAGCGTTCCTGTTCTGGTTCGACGATTAAGCTCAGTGAGGAAACCGTGGCGGAATATCTGCGTTCCAACGTGGTGCTGATGAAAAACATGATCGCCCGTGGTTACTCTGATGCCCGTACTCTGCTCCGTCGTATTGCCAAGATGGAGGAATGGTTGGCGAATCCTTCTCTGATGTCGGCTGATCCCGATGCGGAATATGCGGATGTGATTGAGGTGAATCTCAATGAAATCAAGGAACCCATTGTCGCGGCGCCGAACGATCCTGATAATGTCAAATTGATGTCGGAATGTGCAGGTGATCGCGTTGATGAGGTGTTTATTGGCTCCTGCATGACGAATATCGGTCACTACCGCGCCGCTGCGAAAATCCTTGAGGGGGCTGGCACGGTGAAAGGTCGCCTCTGGATTTGTCCGCCCACGCGCATGGATGAACAACAACTCCGCGAGGAAGGTGTGTACGGCGTATTTGCAGCGGCAGGGGCGCGGACGGAAATGCCCGGTTGTTCGCTCTGTATGGGGAACCAAGCCCGTGTGGAAGATAATGCAACAGTTTTTTCCACTTCAACCCGTAACTTCAATAACCGCATGGGTAAGGGGGCGCAGGTGTACCTTGGTTCTGCGGAATTGGCGGCAGTTTGTGCGCTCCTCGGTAAGATTCCCACAGTGGAAGAATATCAGGCGATCGTCTCTGAAAAGATTGATCCGTTTAAGGGCGATCTATACCGTTACCTCAACTTTGATGAAATTGCAGGGTTTGAGGATGAGGGTCGCGTCATTGCCCTCGAAGATATGCCGAAGATTGAAGATCTCCTTGGTATGCCTGTTGGTGCGAAATAAATTAATTGATTAGATTCAGTCAAGGTGGGTCAAAACTGGCTCACCTTTTTTATTTATAGATAGACAGCATTTTAAAAAAGGCGATCGCCTAAGATGGCCAATCCCGAAGGCTGTCCCTTGCCCTAAACTCCCCCTTACCATGATAATGTTGGCTACCCATCACACTGGGGATGCAAACGCCAACGGAACACCATGCAGTTTTCAAAAATTCTCATCGCCAATCGCGGAGAAGTTGCCCTACGCATTATTCACACCTGTCAGGAACTCGGCATTGCCACAGTTGCCGTCCACTCCACCGTAGATCGCCAAGCCCTCCACGTCCAGCTTGCCGATGAGAGTATTTGTATCGGCCCACCCCAGAGTAATAAGAGCTATCTCAATATTCCGAATATCATCGCCGCCGCCCTCAGCAGCAATGCCGATGCCATCCATCCCGGCTATGGTTTTCTCGCCGAAAATGCCAAATTTGCAGAAATTTGTGCCGACCACCAAATTACCTTCATTGGCCCTTCTCCCGAAGCAATGATCGCCATGGGGGATAAATCCACCGCCAAAAAAACCATGCAAGCGGCGAAGGTCCCAACGGTCCCAGGGAGTCCCGGCCTCGTCCTCAGCGAAGAACAAGCCCTCGACATTGCCCAGCAAATCGGCTACCCAGTGATGATCAAAGCCACCGCTGGTGGGGGTGGTCGAGGGATGCGCCTCGTACCCAATGCCGAAGAGCTACCCCGGTTGTACCGGGCGGCCCAAGGGGAAGCAGAGGCTGCCTTTGGCAATGGGGGTGTTTATATCGAAAAATTCATTGAGCGGCCGCGACATATCGAGTTTCAGATCTTGGCCGATCAATATGGCAACGTCATTCACCTTGGGGAACGGGATTGTTCGATCCAGCGGCGACACCAAAAACTCTTAGAAGAAGCTCCTAGCGCAATCCTCACCCCCCGCCTGCGAGAAAGAATGGGAAAAGCGGCGGTCAAGGCAGCGAAGTCGATTGATTATGTGGGTGCGGGAACGGTGGAATTTCTCGTGGACAAAAACGGGGATTTTTACTTCATGGAGATGAATACTCGAATCCAAGTAGAACACCCTGTTACGGAGATGATCACAGGGTTAGATCTCATTGCTGAACAAATCAAAATCGCCCAAGGCGATCGCCTCAGCCTTAATCAAAACCAAGTTGTCCTTAATGGCCATGCGATCGAATGTCGGATCAATGCCGAAGACCCCGACCATGACTTTCGGCCTACCCCCGGCAAAATCAGCGGCTATTTGCCCCCCGGTGGCCCCGGCGTGCGAATGGATTCCCACGTTTATACCGATTACGAAGTTTCTCCCTACTATGACTCCCTCATCGGGAAACTCATTGTCTGGGGGCCAGATCGGGACACAGCGATCCGGCGAATGCGCCGGGCCTTACGGGAATGTGCCATTACTGGTGTTTCCACCACCATTGGCTTCCACCAAAAGATCCTCAATCACCCGGCATTTTTAGCGGCGGATGTGGATACGAATTTTATCCAACAACACATGTTGCCCTAGGGCTCTCCGGGAGCCATTAAACCTCCCCCCATAGATGGGCATCCCCACAAATTTTGGGCAGGGCTTACTTTTTCGCTGTAATTTGAATCAATGTACTTTGCCCATCTTCATAGATCATGATTTGGGAAGCGCGGTCTTGTTTTTGGAAGCCGAAGATCACTTGGCCATTGAGATCCATACTCATTTCTTTTGACCAACCGCTCCTGGCCATTTCCGCTTCGTATTTTTCGCGCACAGCAGCAACGCTCTCATTCGTGACAAAGGAAACAGAAATCCCTTCAGGGAGATCCATCGCCATCTTCACCTCAGCATTGTTGTAAACATAGATATCGTTGGGGAAGGCGGCAGGGATTTTGACATTTTCGCCGCTACTAAAGGCAATGCTCTCATCACCTGATTTGATCGTGACACTTTCTTGGGCCGTGTTGATATCCACTTTTTCGCCAGTTCCCACTTCGACGACTTTTTCGACGATCATTTCTTGAACCATACCGCAGCCCCCGAGGCTAAGGGCAATGAGGCAGAAGGTGGGTAAAATCAGTTTTTTCACGGTTTTTATCCTGGGTTTTTGGGTGATGTTTGATCGGCTGGTGTTTCCTTTGTAGGAACCAGTAATGGGTAATAGCGATCGCCTGGGGGAACAGATGCAGTCAGCGTCGCTTAGGTGTCCCAATTTTGGAGTGCTTTCTTGGAGATCGCGCCCGAAGTTAAGCTAAATTAATCTTTGGTGCATCAAAATTTTGTAGGAAAATTGCCATGGCTTGGTTAGCGGCGACGAGTTTAGGGCTCAACCTGTTGTTGGGTGCAATGACATTATTTTTTATTTTTCGGATTGTTTTAACTTGGTATCCCCAGGCAGAGCTGACAAAATTACCCTTTAGCCTTGTGGTACTGCCGACGGAGCCCCTCTTAGCCCCGACGCGAAAATTAGTCCCCCCCCTGGGTGGTATTGATATCTCCCCGGTGATTTGGGTGGGGATTGTTACCCTATTGCGGGAAATCCTCCTCGGGCAACAGGGAATTTTGATGATGCTCCTGCGCTAGGGCGATGCTCTGCCACGGAACTCTTGACTTTTGGGTCGCGTCTAGCAAGATCAAGCTTGGCTAGCAATAAAAATAAGTAATTTGGTCTATGTGGCAACGGTTTTTTGGGGTCTGCGTGGGTATTGTGGGTCTGGAATTGGCGATCGCTCCGGTGATCGCCCAGCCAGCCCCAAAGCAGGCAATTTTTGAAAATCTCGATTTGAAGTCTGGTTTTAGCCCCAACCCCCAGGTCTTGCGGGGGGTCAGTGGCGGTGATGAGCGGGCAGCTGACTTAATCGGCATCGCCGAAAGTCCTACGGGCCCCTGTGTTGGCTTTATCGATACCCACGCCGACCATCGCCTTAGTCTGCACAATTTTTTTAGTGACCTGGAACTGAGTGTAGAAAGTGTCGGTGATACAGTTCTAGTCGTACGTGGCCCGGGCGGTGTCTGGTGCAATGATGATGCCGCGAGCCACAACCCAGAGATTCGGGGCGAATGGAAAGTCGGCAATTATGAAGTGTGGGTCGGCTCCCGACAACAGCGGCAATATTACCCCTATATTTTAGAAATTCAGCACCGGAAGTAACAACGACGGGGCTCGGGCGTCCAGGTAATGGGGGATAATGGAATATTATCTTGACGTTACGCTAAGGAAAAAGTTGTGGCTATCGGAATTGGTTTACTTGGCTTAGGGACGGTTGGCACTGGCACGGCAGAGATTTTACTCTCTCCCCAGGGTCGTCATCCGCTGTTAGGAGAAGTGGTGTTAAAAAAAGTAGGGGTACGTTCTCTCGACAAGCCCCGCAGCATCGACCTGCCCGCAGGTTGTCTCACCACAGACCTAGAGGCGATCGCCAGGGATCCAGAAATTCAGGTGGTCGTTGAACTCTTGGGGGGTTTGGAGCCAGCGCGGACATTAATTCTCCAGGCGATCGCCAACGGTAAACATGTGGTCACAGCAAATAAGGCGGTGATTGCCAAATATGGCGAAGAAATTTACACTGCCGCCAACAAAGCCGGCGTCTACGTCATGCTCGAAGCTGCCGTCGGCGGGGGCATTCCGATCATTAAACCCCTGAAGCAATCTCTAGGCGTGAACCGTTTGACCCGCGTCATCGGCATTATCAACGGCACCACGAACTACATCCTCACCCAGATGGCCCAACATGGCGCAGACTTTGGGGAAGTGTTGGCTGAAGCGCAGCAATTGGGCTACGCCGAAGCAGACCCCAGCGCCGATGTGGATGGGGGTGATGCTGCCGATAAAATTGCAATTCTCGCCTCCCTGGCCTTTGGCGGCAGGATTAACCGGGACCACGTGTACTGCGAAGGAATTCGTACGGTCAGCGCAGCGGATATTAGTTTTGCGACCAAGCTCGGCTTTGTGATTAAACTGTTGGCGATCGCCGAACGGCCCGACCTCGAAGAAGATGCCCTGCAATTGCGGGTTCATCCGACTTTGGTTCCCGCAAATCATCCCCTCGCCAGCGTCAATGGGGTCTTCAATGCGATCCTCGTGGAAGGGGAACCCCTTGGTCAGGTGATGTTCTATGGTCCTGGGGCTGGGGCTGGGGCGACGGCCAGCGCAGTGGTTTCGGATATTGTTCATGTGGTAGGTCTGCTGCATTCGGATCAAGTGATCCAAAAACTCAACCCTCTCCTCGGCTGCACCCACGAGCATTACAGTAAAATTTTGCCCATTGATACCCTAAAAACCCGCTTCTATGCACGTTTCTTGTCCCAAGATTTACCCGGTGTCATCGGCGATCTGGGTACCTGTTTCGGGCAGCACCAAGTGAGCTTGGAGTCAGTGGTGCAGATTGGCCTCCAGGATGATTGTGCAGAGATTGTTGTCGTCACCCATGATGTCCATGAAGCGAACTTCCGGGAAGCGCTGCGGGAAATTGAAGGGTTAGAGGCAATTAAAGAAGTGCCAAGTATTCTCCGCGTTCTTTAGTGAATTCCCACACTCAAAACGATTAATCCTCCAAGCATGTGGAGGATTTTTTTGTGTATTAATCAATGCGGCGATCGCCTAATTATTCATCATCCCCTGCTGCCAAAATCACATCAGCATAAATATCCGCCACCGCACATTCAAAATTGAGACTTGGAATAACCAGCGTATCGTCAACCCCGAAATCTCGATAGCCCCACATTTCCCCTGTTTGCCGTTGATAGAGTTCTGCATAAATATGCTCAGAATCAAGCAAAATATATTCCTCTAGGCTAGGAATTTGTCGATAATATTTCAACTTTTCTTTGCTGTCATAACTTGAAGTGCTTGGCGATAAAACTTCAACAATTACTTTCGGATACTGAATCCATTTACGCGCTTTGAGATCTTCACGATGACAACTTACTACCAGATCCGGATAAAAATAACGCCGATTTGCTTTCCCTTGCACTTTCACATCAGACATATTTACCCGACAACCTCTGGGCTTAAGGTGCGCTCTTAAAGCAACTAATAGATTGATAGCAATATCATTGTGGGGCAATGTTCCTCCAGTCATCGCAATAACTTCACCATCAATATATTCATAGCGAAGTTCCTGTCGTTCTTCCCACTGGAGATATTCCGCAGCAGTCATTTTTTCTGGAAACTGAGGTGTTGCAATCATCGTTATTTTCCTCAATCTAAGCTGAGTTGCTTGGCGAAAAACTAGCGACCCATTTTTTGCTTCATCTGACGGATCTGTTCGTCCATTTCCCACTTTTGGAACTGGGCTTCGAGGGGATCGGTGGCACTGTTGTAGGTTTGGCGATCGCCTGTTGTGCCCGTGAAACTTTCCCAACTGCTACTGTAAGCATCCTCCACCTTTTGGGAAGCCTGCAATTCATCCATTTTTTGTTTCACTTCCTGGCGCTTCTGCTGGAGTTGTACCAAAAGCGCTTGGGCCTGTTCGAGACGTTTTTTTGTGCCCTGCATCTTGCCCCACAGTTGATTGCCCTGGCGGAGGAGCGCAGCTTCCCGTGCTTGGGCGGCCCTGGCGAGATCAGTTCGGCCCCCAGCTTCGGCCTGTTGCACCCGCTTGTGCCAATGCTGAATATCCTGAGCAACCTGGGTAATTTGCTGCTCCACCTGGATCAGTTGCCGCTGCAATTCTTGGGTGAGACGACTTGCTTCCCGTTCCTGCTCCTGGAGTTGTTCGGCGATCGCCTGTAGTTCCAATTGGGGATGGGCCTTGAGAAATTCTTCCAAACGCGTCTCAAAAAATTGCCCCACTTCATTGAAAAAGCCCATAGTTCCGCCGTCCTGACAATTGCTGACTTTAGGTTAGCTTTTTTTAGGGAGGTCTGCTACAATCATTTATCGTCGAAGCCTGGAGAGATGGCTGAGTGGTCGAAAGCAGCACATTGCTAATGTGCCGAGTCGTGTACGCGGCTCCGAGGGTTCGAATCCCTCTCTCTCCGTTCTAAATAATTAAACAAAAAGCAGCCCTCCAGTGATCTTGAACAAACCCTGGAGGATTTTTGCATTTGACCCATGGGCACGCTGGGATTCTATCAATAATTTATATAAATTCCCCCCTGGCGATCGCCTGAAATTTGCCAGAAATTCGCTATGTATTAGAGACAGATATCCTCTGTTGTCCCCCAAGATTTCCCTATGAAACCCACCTATAAGTTCCAGGTCAAGCCCATCTTACCGACAATCCTGGAACCCCTGCGCCGCCTTGCCCACAACATCCACTGGGATTGGAATGTGGCGGCAAAGAGTCTCTTTGTGCGTCTTGACCCAGATCTGTGGCAACAGACCTGCCATAACCCGGTCGCCATGTTGGGTCAGGTGGACCAAAGCCGCCTCGATGAGTTGGCCCAGGATGATGGTTTTATTGCCCACATGGAACGGGCGATCGAGCAACTAGACGACTACTTACAGCAGCACACCTGGTATCACAAAAGCCGGGGCGAAACCAAAGGGAAAGAATGCTATGCCTATTTTTGCGCTGAATATGGCCTGAGCTATTGCCTGCCGATTTATTCAGGGGGTTTAGGCATTCTGGCGGGCGATCACCTCAAATCGGCCAGTGATTTAGGATTACCACTGGTGGCCGTGGGTTTACTCTATCAAGAGGGTTATTTCGCCCAATATTTCAACCACGACGGCTGGCAGCAAGAAGAATACCCGATCAATGATTTTTATAATATGCCCCTCCACCTGGAGAAAGACGACCAGGGTAATGAGCTGGTCATTGAGGTGGAATTTCCCGGGCGATTGGTTTATGCAAGGGTTTGGCGCATCGATGTGGGCAATGTGCCCCTCTATCTACTGGATACCAATATTGAGCAAAATACGAACCCCTACGACCACGACATCACCGACAAACTCTACGGAGGCGATCGCAATTTGCGGCTCCACCAAGAAATGCTCTTGGGGATTGGGGGGGTGCGGATGTTGGAAAAACTAGGCTATACACCAACGGTTTACCACATGAATGAAGGCCATAGCGCCTTTTTAATTCTGGAGCGGATCCGGAAGCTGATGCAAGAAGACGGCTTGACTTTCCGCCACGCAAAACAATTTGCCCTCTCTACCCAAATGTTCACAACCCACACCCCGGTTTCTGCTGGGTTTGACCTGTTTTCCCCAGAGCAGACGCTCCATTATGTGGGTCACTACGCCGAAAAATTTGGCCTCTCCCGCGATCGCTTTCTCGGGCTCGGTCGAGAAAATACCGGTGACTTTGAAGCTCCTTTCAACATGGCAATCTTTGCCCTCAAACACAGTGCCTTTATCAATGGCGTCAGTCAACTCCATGGCCATGTTTCCCGGGAGATGTTTCACAGCCTCTGGCCTGATTTCCCCCTAGCCGAAGTGGGGATTACTGCTATTACGAATGGTGTCCATGCCCGGAGTGTCACCGCCCCCGCCACCCAAGACCTCTATGACCGCTACCTAGCCCCCAACTGGGACGAAGCCCCGGCCAATAGTCCGATTTGGCAGAAAGTTGCTACCATTCCCAACGAAGAACTCTGGCGCAACCACGAGCGACAACGCTCCGATCTGGTGGTTTATATTCGTCAACATCTCGTCAGCCAGCTCCAACAGCAGGGGGCCACAGAGGCGGCGATCGAAAAGGCCAGACAAGTCCTCAAGCCAAATTTTTTAACCATTGGTTTTGCCCGGCGCTTTGCCACCTACAAACGGGCCAACCTCTTTCTCTATGACATTGAGCGGATCAAAAAAATTATCCTGGCCGATCCTGAGCGACGGGTGCAGTTCGTGATCGCCGGCAAAGCACACCCTGAAGATATCCCTGGCAAGGAGTTAATTCGGCAGATTATCCATACCATTCGTGAGGAGGGCATTGAAGATTATGTGGTGTTTTTGCCGAACTACAATATCCACATCGCCCGCAAGATGGTTTCTGGTTGCGATGTATGGCTTAATACCCCCAGGCGACCCCGGGAAGCCTCAGGCACTTCGGGGATGAAAGCGGCGATGAATGGCTTGCCAAATTTGAGCATCCTCGACGGTTGGTGGGATGAGGCAGATTATATTCGCACGGGTTGGGCGATCGGCAATGGAGAAATATATGACGACCCAGACTATCAAGACCGGGTGGAAGCCAGCGCTCTTTACGAACTGCTCGAAAAGGAAATTGTGCCCTTGTTCTATACCCGTAACAGCTTCGATGTGCCGGAGGGCTGGGTGAACAAAATGAAGGAGGCGATTCGCCTCAACTGCCCGATGTTTAATACTTCGCGGATGCTGCGAGATTATGCCCAACAGGCTTATTTTAAATTGAGCGATCGCCACTTTGAACTCAGCCAGGATAACTACCAAGCTGTCCAAGCCCTAGCTGACTGGAAATCCGAATTATTTAAGGCTTGGTATAACATCCGCATAGAAGCTTTTGAGGTGACAGAATCGATGGCGATCGATATTCAACAGCCTATTCATGTTCAAGCCATCCTTGACCTCGTCGGTCTTACCCCAGATGATCTCGCTGTGCAAATTTACCTCGGCACAATCAATGACAAAGATGAACTCATAGACGGCGAAAGCACCACCATGGTCTTCCAGGGCATGACCCCTGATCACAAAGCGATCTATGAACATGTCGTCAAATATCAAAAAAGTGGCTACCAAGGGATGGCCCTCCGTATTTTGCCCCATCATCCCCACCTGGCCGATGCCACCGAGCCGCGCTTAATTCGGTGGGCCTAGGGGCGAATTTCCCCCTATACTTGGGAAGAACTTTCCCAGGAAAGTTTACTTTTCTTAAAATTACCAGGCAATCATGAAAGCCTGAATGCCTTGTGAGACAATAGTCTAAGCTATTAAACTAAACAAGAATCCATTTATTAAAACAGCAATAATATGAGCGTCGTTAGTCAAGTTATCCTGAGAGCCGATGACGAACTCCGCTATCCCAGCAGCGGTGAACTCTCGGGGATCGCCAACTTTTTAGCCACTGGAGCAGTGCGGATTCGCGTAGCCGAAACCCTTGCCGACAATGAAAAGAAGATCGTCGATCAAGCCCAAAAACAGCTGTTTAGTATTCACCCTGAATACCGGACAGCCGGTGGCAATGCAGCCACCACCAAGCAATATAACCAATGCCTGCGGGACTACGGTTGGTATCTCCGTTTGGTGACCTACGGTATCCTCGCCGGAGACAAAGATCCGATTGAACGGATCGGTCTAATCGGTGTTAAAGAAATGTACAACGCCCTTGGTGTACCGGTACCAGGGATGATTGACGCTATCCGCTGCCTGAAAGATGCCGCCTTGGGTGTGCTTGATGCAGAAGAAGCAAGTATCGCTGCACCTTATTTTGATTTTATTACCCAGTCAATGGCCTAGGTACCCTGGGTCTTTTTGGGTTTAATTATTTTGTCTGAGGTCAGGGTGGTTTGTATGGACGCCCTGATTTTTTGTTGTTTTTCTATGGATATCAAGTAACGCCTAGGGTGAGGGATTCACTCTCCTCTACCTTCTCGAAACAAGGGAACCTGACAGCAGCTCTCCCAAGGGAGAATAGTTGTTGGGTATCCTAAGAAGTAGCATGTATTCAAAAATCAGTTAAGTAGATGGCCGCTTCCAAAACTCAAAATCAGGGCTTGCCCTGGCTCTCTTTGGGGCTTTTTTGCCTGGCCTATGGGGTGTTTGGTTGGCTTGTCGGCAGTATGGTACCGACATGGGAAAGCTGGATTCTCGATCATCGTGCGTTCTTTTTTTGGCCGATTAATCCGGCGATCGCCTCTGGGATGGCCTGGGGCTTAGGTGGCCTTGCGGTGTTGCTACTCATGCTGATTTTGGTGGCCCCTCTGCATTTAATGCACTTATTGTTTGGTAGTTGGTTGCGATCGGATGCGAATGCTTTTGTTTCGGTGTTGACTTGGGCTTTTGTAGCGGTTTTATTGATCTCTTGGCTAGAAGAATTTATTCGTTTTTTTGTTTTATTGTCGGCGGGAATGCTTTGTCACCTTGATTTACAACTCCGGGGGGCAAGGCTTTGGCAAGTATTTATAATCCTCACTGGTCTAGGTCTCGGGAGCTTTGCGGTAGGGGGCTATTGTTTTCTACATTGGCCTGGGGCGATCGCCTTGTGGGAGTCACCATTTTTCACAAGGCTTAATGCCCTCTGGAGTTAGATTTTTGCCGAACAACCAGAGAGCCATTGAAACAAATAGAGATTAAGCCTGGGCCAAAATGGGCGGCACACAAATTTTGCCGCTGGGGGTGGCCAGATTCAGGGTAGGCGCTCCGGCACGACAGCGGATGTCAGCGGCAAGGATCGGCGGCTCAAAGGTGACTGTAACTGTGACAGCAGGTGTGGCAGTGATTCCCTGGGCCAAGATCGGGGGTACGCAAGCTTGTCCACTGGGGTTACTTAACGTGAGAGTCGGGCGATCGCCACATTTGATCTCTGCTGCAAGGATCGGTGGTTCCATGGTATCCGGTAAGGTAACAGCAACCGGAATAGCAGGGGCAGAAAGCTCTTGGGGAGCCGGTTCAGGGCTAACTAGTTTTGCTTCAAGACTCGTGATTTTTCCTTGGTAATCTTTTTCGAGTTGGGCGATCGCCTCCCGCAGCCGTTGCTCATGCTGGGTTTCGCTATTTTGGAGATCGCGTCGCAGTTGACTCAATTCTGTTTCTAATGTGCTGAGGCGATTAAGGTCGTCTTTTTTCGCTAAATAAAAGCCGCCGGCACCGACAGCACAACCAATCACAAAAGAGATAATAGTAGGGACCATAATTGCAGTATCCTCCGCGCAAAATTGCTAAAAAGCAGATCCATTGTGGCTTGTTTTGCATCCATCTGGGGAGTCGTTTTTAGATTTCTGGGAAAATTCTTCAGACCTTACTAGGTGCCATTTAGCCCCTGGAGCGCCTGCATCAAACCTTGCTGACTGGCGTTGCCATAGACATAGTTCAGGTAATTTTGGAACACTTGGGCATCTTCGGGATTTAAGGCGATCGCCCCCAATAAATCTAGACTGGTTTTTCCGTCAGTTGGTGGCGTCAATACGACCAAATCAGGATCCAAGGGCTGATCGTAATGCCAGAATTGCTCGAGATCAATGGTTTTTTTTGAGCTTGTGGGCGCCTCAGGACCTGTTGATAGATCCACATTGGGGCGAGTAGCGGTTTCTGCATCGCAATGCTGGCGGCGGTAGTCTTGGAGTGCTTCTAGGATTTGGGTTTTCGTGCGGCCCCGCAATTGAAAAATCACAAAGGGATCTTCATTGAAGCGATCGCCCAGTTGATAGTAAACCGCGCCGATATGTTTACAGGGATTGGCCTTATCCGGACAGGTGCAGTGGGAGTGAATATCTGTCAGAGTAAAAGGAAAGAGATTCAGGCCATTTTCAGTAAAGACCTGTTCAATGGCCGCTGGCATTTCTCCCGCCAAGAGTTGTGCCGAAAAGATCGCCTTCTGAGCCAAGCTTTCCACCACATAGCCCCAGGCTTCATCACTAAAGGGCTCCAGGTTTAAAGACACCCGGTAAGGCTCTGGCTCTGTCCCCTGCACAAGGGCGATCGCCTGGGCTTCAATAAAATCAATTTGCAAAACATGGCCTGCTTTTGCATAATTCCTGGCCCGTTCTAGACGTTTTTTAAAACGGTAAGAATCCAGGAGCTCTAACCACCGTTGTACCCACCAGCGCTGTTGATCTATTGTGTCAAGCATTGTTCCTTACCTACTCTCCCCGGTTCCGCAAAAACAAGAAATTATTGATTAAAGTTGCGCGCACGATAGAACGTTTCGAGGCTATCTTGATCGCCGACAAACCGCCAATGCCAAGGTTCATAGGCGATACCCTGGAGATTATTGCGCGGAAAAGAAAGCTCAAAGCTGTAGCGGGCTGCATTGGCCTGGAGCCACTGGAACGCAGCTGTATCCTCAAAATTTTCCTGTAGATGCGTGTCGGGCGCATTGCCATCCCCAATATCGATCGCATAGCCTGTGTGATGTTCGCTGTAGTTGGGGGGGGCACTCACCTCGGCCCTCTGGCTAGTATCCTGGGCTCGTTGCTCTTTCACATCAAAAAATAAATGCCGCTGTTCCTCGATGCTACGGAAGGCGGAAATCAAAACCAAGTTAATACCAGCGGAGCTGGCATCGGCCTGCATCTGCAAGAATTTCTCGGCGGCGGCGGGCCGTAACTGAAAGCGACCATCGGCACTGACCGGCACTAGATCACTGGGAGCTGCTTCAGGGTAGAGAAAATGGCCTAAAATTTGCGCTTCGGGGGCAGCACCATTACCAGTGGTCTCAGGGGGAGAAATGGCCTCTCGGGCCGTTGGTTCCGGGGCAGCGGTAAACATTTGACGGGTGGCGATCGCCCCAAGGCCCAGAATCACAAATGCAACCAGTCCGAACAAAAATGCCCCCAAACGGAATAGGAGTCGCTTGGTTGTTGGTTTGATTTTCGGCTTTTTACTGAAGTCTGGATGTTCATCCCGTAGCACCTCGGGAATGTCCATTTCGTCCAAGACGGAAAGGTCGTTAAGTTCTTCGGACACGCTCAATTCCTACCGCTGTACTCCCTAGATATTTCGTGGTTCTATCTTAAGTTGCTTTCCTGAGAATAGGAAAGTTATCCAGCAAAATCATGGTTTGATGTTAGCTTCAGGCAAGAATATACAGCGAAAAAAGCGATGGCGGAATTGCTACTGCAATTGGCACTAATCTATGGCAAATTGGGCCTGGGCATCGGGGGCGGTTGGCTCCTGGGAAAATATTTTCCTCCTCGCCTGGGGGAAAGTTTGGGGAAAGGATTATTTTGGTTTGGGATTCCCCTGAGTGTGTTTGGTTTCGTGCGTCAGGTGGATTTGACAGGCGCTTTATGGCTAGCACCCGTTGTGGCTTGGCTGGCGATGGGGCTCTGTTTTGGGGCGGCTTGGCTCTGGTTGCGTTATCGGGCGAAAGGGTTGTCGCGTTCCTCCCAAGGGAGTTTTCTTTTGGTATCGAGCATCGGCAACACAGGTTATCTGGGCTATCCGATCAGTTTGGCGATCGCCGGACCAGAAACCTTTGCCTGGGCACTTTTTTATGATTTACTCGGCAGCTTGCTCTGGGGCTATGGCGTGGGGGTAATGGTGGCCACCTACTACGGTCAGGGGGAAAATAAAACCTGGCTGATGCGCCTGAAAAATATGGGCATCCAGGTGGGGATCAATCCCTCCCTCTGGAGTTTGGTGTTGGGATTACTGTGTAAGCCGCTGGTTTTCCCTGCGCCGCTGGAGTGGGGTTTAGAAATCGCCTCCTGGGCAGTGATCGGCTTGGCGATCGTCTTGATTGGAATGCGCCTAGGAGAACTAGAACCGGGCCACAAGTTCACCGCAGTGGGGGGTAGTCTGTTGATCAAAATGGCGATCGCCCCGCTCCTGTTTGGCTTAGTTTTGCCCTTTTTCAATCTGCCCAACGTGATTTGCCTGGTGCTGGTGCTGCAGATCGCGATGCCGCCGGCCTTTGCCACCTTGATCGTCAGCGAAACCTACGCCCTTGATCGCCAGTTAGCTGTCAGTTCCCTGGCCAGCGGCACCTTACTACTCCTGGGAACCCTGCCCATTTGGTTACTGTGGTTCCGGGTTTAGCCGAGAACTTTGCATTGGCCCTGATGGCGCAATAGGTGATCACAGAGGACAAGGGCGACCATTGCTTCCACCATCGGCACAGCCCGGGGCAGCACGCAGGGATCATGGCGGCCTTTGGCGGCGAGGGTCGTTTCTTCCCCGGAGCGGGTAGCGGTATGTTGTTCTTTGCCGATTGTGGCGGTGGGCTTAAAGGCGACCCGCAGGACAATATTTTCGCCGTTGGAGATGCCCCCCTGGATCCCGCCGGAACGGTTCGTTTTGGTGCGGATCTGGCCTTGGTCATCAATGGCAAATTCATCATTATGCTCTTGGCCGGTGAGGAGCGTCCCCGCAAAACCAGAGCCAATTTCAAAGCCTTTACTCGCTGGCAGGGACATGGCTCCTTTGGCGAGGTCAGCTTCGAGTTTGTCAAATACGGGCATGCCTAAGCCAACGGGTACATTGCGGGCCACACATTCAACGATCCCGCCGATGGAATCCTTTTGTTTACGAATCTCATCGATGAGCTCGATCATTTTTTCGGCAGCGGCAGCATCGGGACAGCGGACAATATTGCTCTCTACCTGGGCTAGGGTGACGGTATTGGGGTCAATGTCGGTGGCGGCACAGTCTTTGATTTGCTTGACGTAACCGATGATTTCTACCCCAGCCACCTGCTGGAGGATTTTTTTGGCGATCGCCCCGGCGGCGACCCGACCAATAGTTTCCCGAGCGGAGGAACGGCCTCCCCCCTCATAGTTGCGGATGCCGTATTTCGCATCATAGGTAAAATCTGCATGGGAAGGACGATATTTCTCCTTCATCTCGGAATAATCCTTGGAGCGCTGGTCTTGGTTGCGTACCAGGATCGAAATGGGCGTACCTGTGGTTTTGCCTTCGAAGACCCCGGACATAATTTCACAGCGATCGGCTTCATTGCGGGGGGTGGTGATCCGGCTTTGGCCAGGGCGACGGCGATCGAGCTCGGCTTGGATTTCCGCTTCAGAAATTTTGACGAGGGGCGGGCAACCATCGATCACCACACCAACGCCGCCCCCATGGGATTCACCATAGGTTGTAATCCGAAATAAATGTCCGAAGCTGTTGCCCATAGGTCTGGTTGAAAGAAGGATGAAGTAAAAATTTTTGAAACTGTATTGTATCTCAGTTCCCTAACTCCACCGCCTTTCCCCTAGGGATTATTACCAAGGCGATCGCTTCGATGTGATGACGCAGGGTTACCCGAGATTCGCGTTTTATACTGAGGCGATCGCACAGTTCTTTATAATTTTTCCAGTCCGTCGCAATTCCTTCTTTCCCCCAAATTATCCATGGCCTCCCGCAGTAAAGCTCTCCAGTACTATATTTTTGTGCGTTTGCTCCTGGCACCGCTGATGTTGTTGACTATTGTCACCGTGGTGTTTCTTCTGTTACGGGCCACCCCGGGGGATCCAGCCGATGCCATCCTGGGGAATCGTGCCCCCGAAGCGGCCAAGACAGCACTCCGAGAACAGTTGGGCTTGGATCTGCCCCTCTGGCTACAATATTTTCGCTATCTAGGGAATTTGCTGCAGTTTGATCTCGGTACCTCCCTCACCAGTCGTGGCTTGCCCGTGTGGGAAGTGATCCAACAGCATTTTCCGGCCACGGTGGAGCTGACCTTTTTTGGGATGTTGGTCGCGGTGGTTGTGGGGGCTGGGGTCGGTATGTTTGCGGCTTCTCGCCAGGGCACTTGGTGGGATGTGGGCGGCCGGCTGTTCGGGATTGTCACCTATGCCCTGCCGTTGTTCTGGATGGGAATGGTGGTCCAGCTCATTTTTGCAGTGCAGTTAGGTTGGTTTCCCCTAGGGACGCGCTTTCCGGTAGATGTGCCGCCGCCCCCAGCAATTTCTGGGCTCTACACCCTCGACAGTTTACTGACGGGGAATTTTTTGCAGCTTAGAGTGGCGTTGTATTACCTGGTGCTGCCCTGTACGACGTTAGGGGTTCTCTTGAGTGGTATTTTTGAGCGGATTGTCCGGGTCAACCTACGGCAGACTTTGCAGTCGGACTATGTGGAAGCAGCCAGAGCGAGGGGAATCCCTGAACGAAAAATTCTCTGGAACCACGCCCTGAAAAATGCGATGATCCCGGTGGTGACGGTTTTGGGACTCACCTTTGCGGCTTTATTGGGCGGTGCAGTATTGACAGAGGTGACTTTTTCTTGGCCCGGTCTGGGGAATCGCTTGTACGAGGCGATTTCCCTCCGCGATTACCCGACGGTGCAGGGGATTATGGTGTTTTTTGGGGCGATCGTGGTGGTGATGAGTTTGGTAATTGATATTATCAATGCCCTGATCGACCCCCGAATCCGCTATTAACCCCAGAGAAAACGGAGGGACCAGAAGGGAATGAGCAGGATGAGAATCAACCAATCCCAAGGATGAAAACGCAGTTGATGCCAACGGACCCGGTGGCGATTAGGGC
The DNA here is from genome assembly GCF_055380235.1 of Picosynechococcus sp. NKBG15041c. NCBI lineage: Bacteria > Bacillati > Cyanobacteriota > Cyanophyceae > Chroococcales > Geminocystaceae > Picosynechococcus > Picosynechococcus sp. NKBG15041c. The sequence goes on along the minus strand of NZ_AP040363.1, from coordinate 1,435,454 downwards.
TGGTGAACCCGCGAATATCCATGGCAGTGGCAATTTGTTCGGCCCGCATCAGGAGATTTTCCAGCAACTTTTCGGAGACCATCAGCCACAGTTGAGCGCTCTGTTTAAAGCCTAAGGTCTTCCAGGCGATCGCCCGGGTGCGTACAGAACGGGTGAGATTTTGAATTTCTTCCAGCACGAGGGGGATAAACCGGAGCGAGAGGGTCAGGGTGAGGAGAATTTCCGTGACAGGAATTCGCCAGCGCCGCAGGGGAGAAAAAATAAATTCCAAGCCCGTGGTAATTTCCTCTGCTGCCGTGGTGAGCAGGTAAAGATTGGTGCTGTAGAGGAGGGTAAAAATCTGGGTGCTGAGCTTAATTCCGAGGTCTAATTTGAGGCGGGTAATCGAAATGAAGCGAAACTGCCACACCACGTAGTTATAACTCTGGGGAATGTCGAGATCCTCCGCTGGGAGCCTTGGTTGGTGACTCAGTACCAGACCATCGGGGGCAATCAGGGTTACAACAAACAGCGCAAAACAAAACAATAACAACAGGCCCATCTGCTGTTTCCAGACTCGCAGCGGAATCAAGGCCGTCAGGGTAATGGCGATCAACAGTCCCACCAGGCCCACCCGCCAGAGGTTATTGGCCAGGATTGGCCCAAACAAAAACGTCATCAACCAAGCCAACTTTACCCGAGGATCTAGCCTGTGGAGCCAAGTTTGGGGCTGTTCGAGGTACAACCCAAGGGGCAGCGATCGCATTAAATCCATCGTGGTGAAAATTCCGTAAAAAAGCCACCCTCTATTATGTAATAAGCCTTAAAATTTCCCGCCCTCAGAAGGGAGTATGCTGGATTGTAGGGATCAACGCCCAGATAAAAACCCCCGTTAATAGTCGTCCCATGATTAGAAAAATTCTCTTTGCTGATTCTGGTACCGGGCAAGTCCAGGACATGTTGAAAAACTTGCTCAAGCTCCCTGCGTTCAAAGACACCAGTATTAATATTCTCCACGTTGTCAAAAAAGAATTAACCCCAGACTCCGAACAAGAAGGCTACGAGACTGGCGGTAAACTCCTCGCCCAGGCGCTCCAAGACCTGAAGCTCGACCCCGGCAATGTGAACACGATCCTGCGTCAAGGGGATCCTAAAGATGTCGTCTGCAAAGTGGCCGATGAAATCGATGCAGATTTAATTTTGATGGGTTCTCGCGGCCTCAAGCGCCTCCAGTCCATCCTCGGTAATTCCGTGAGCCAGTATGTCTTCCAGCTCACTAACCGCCCGATGCTCCTGGTCAAGGATGACATTTATGTGCGCACCGTTAAAAAAGTGATGGTGGCGATCGACAAGTCCGAAGCGGCGATGTACGGCCTCGATCTCGCCCTCCAGATGATGCGCGATTACAGCGGCTGCGAACTACTGCTACTGCGGGTAAACCCGGATCTCCCCGCCAACTTGTCTCTTTCCCAAGCAGAAATGGATGCGAACCCCGCCCTCGCTCCTGCTGTACAGCGGGCAAAACAAATGGGTATTCCCTTTAAAACTTTGGTTACAGGGGGACGCCCTGGGGCAACCATCTGTAGCGTCGCTGAGGAACAAAATGTCGATCTGCTGGTTTTAGGTTCCCCCGATCGCCGGCCCTCGATCGCCAAAAGTATGCCTGACCTCGACCGACTTCTCGGAACTTCCCTGTCTGACTATGTGCGGGTCAATGCCCCTTGTCCAGTTCTTCTGGCGCGGACTGAAAGCAACTAGGCTTTTGAGGCTCAAATTAGCGCCATTGCGTTGCATTGGAGCAGCATAGGGAGCAATAGCCATAAAAAAGGGGCGATCGCCAAGGATCAGACCCCTATTTTTTTATCGGATTTTCTTAAAAAAAAATGTTTTAGGAAGCCGTTTTGTTGGTCTGGATATAAAGAATCAACAAAAAAACGGTGGGAACGAGTACAAAAAGAATCGTTGCAATGAAACCGAGATCGTTAACTTGCATTAAATAATCGCCTCTTCACTGAGCTAGATCATAATGATATCAAGAATATCACCTCTGGCTCGTTTCCAGGGGCGATCGCCTTTTCTTCTGAATCCCAAACATATTTTTTTGTTCCAGAATTAGTCCCTAAGGCTTCGTTTTGACGACCACATCCCCATGGGCTAGGGTTTGACAAGCCAGGCGGTAACTGGGGGGCTTGCGCTTGAGACGACGCTCCTCAAAAGGCGTTTTTGGCGAAAGATTTTCCATGCCTTCGATAATCTCGACAATGCAAGTTCCGCATTGGCCAACACCACCGCAATTCATCAGCTTTCCGCCGAAAGTATACAGATCGACGCCGTTTTGCAGCGCTTTCTCCCGTAAATTGGCACCATCTGCCGCAATCACGTCCTTATTTGCCGGAACATAGGTGATATTCGCCATGAACCCTCCTGGTGTGGATTAACTACGGTTCTTATTTTAGCAAGATTAAGTTTTTATAAGAAATTTTACAAACTTTCTTGGATGGGCGCAGACTCGAGCGCTTTCCCCCAGGGCTAGCAAAGCAGCTATGATAGACCACCAGAGCGGCATACACCTCAAAGATGACAATTTCCATGGAAGAACTGCTTTATCTCGAAGTCCCCACTCCCGATACCGACAAGGTTTGCCATTGGCTCCAAACGGACTGGCAACCCGTCCGTGGACAAAAACACCCAACACCGACGGGGCTTCGGCTACAAGACAATAATGCCGAGCTTGCGATTTTTACATGGAACGTGCAGCGCACCACCTATCTTAAGGTATTCGCTTGGGACCGAGGTTTTTCGGGACAGCAGCGTCTTTGTCGCCAGCTTGAAACCGATATCCGCGCCGCCTTCCCCATCCGCTACCCAGCGCCCCCGGCGATCGCCCCAGGTCAGTCTATCTTTGAAGCCCTGGCCGCCGATTACCCAAAAACTGTTGAATATTTCCAGAAATTTCCCCAGGGAGAATTTGACTTGCAGCGGGCCTATTGGTGGGAAAAGCGCTGGCGGGAAACAGTGCAAAACCCCCAGGAACCCCAACAGGTTATTTTTGAAAAAAATCAGCCCCTCAATCCCAACCTTCCCCAATATGACCTGGTCTATGTCGGTGGGGCTTTGGGGGTCATCCACGGGGCAGTGATGGCCCGGCTGGGCTACAAAGTGCTGCTCATTGAGCGGCTCCCCTTTGGCCGGATGAACCGGGAGTGGAATATTTCCCGCAGTGAGCTCCAGAGTTTGATTGACCTAGGGCTATTTGATGCAGAGGAAATCGAAGCCCTCATTGGCCGGGAATACAAAGACGGTTTCAATAAGTTCTTCGATGGCAATAACCCCCCCCACCTCAAAGCGAATGTGCTTCACACGCCGACAGTTCTCAATATCGCCATTCTCTCCGATCTCTTGATTCAAAAATGTGGCGAAAAACTCTTGGCAGCGGGCGGTGAAATTTGGGATCAAACGGAATTTCTCCGGGCCGATATTGGTCGGGAGCGGGTGCAGCTGTCCACTAAAAAATTGACCACAGGGGAAGAAAAAGCCGTTCAAACGCGACTGATCATTGATGCCATGGGAACAGCTTCACCGATCGCCGCCCAGCTCAATAAGGGTCGCCCCTTTGATAGTGTCTGTCCAACAGTTGGGGCCGTCGTCAAAGGAATTGATGATCGGGTTTGGGATCCCACCTATGGCGATGTGCTTAATGCCCATGGGGATATTTCCCGGGGGCGGCAGTTGATTTGGGAGCTGTTCCCACTCGAGGGGGATGAGCGCACGATTTATCTATTCCATTACCACGAGGTGCACCCGGATAATCCCGGCTCTCTGTTAGAGATGTATGAGGACTTTTTCTCGATTTTGCCGGAGTATCGCCGCTGTGACATGGACGAGTTGACCTTTGTGAAGCCGACTTTCGGCTATATCCCGGGTTATTTCAATGTGGGAGCAGGCGATCGCCAAGTGGCCTTTGACCGCTTGTTGGCGATCGGTGATGCGGCTTCATTGCAATCGCCCCTGGTGTTTACGGGGTTTGGTTCCCTCGTGCGGAACCTAGGTCGTCTAACCCGGCTCCTGGATATTGCCCTCAAGAAAGATTTACTCAGTCAGCAAAATCTCAGTCAAATCCGCGCCTACCAGAGCAATATTGCTGTCACCTGGCTTTTTTCTAAGGGCATGATGGTGCCGACCCACACCTATTTGCCACCCCAGCGTATTAACGCCATGCTCAATACTTTTTTTGGGCTATTGGCAGATTCTCCCCCCGTGGTAGCCGAAACTTTCATTAAAGACCGCACCAACTGGCTGATGTTTAATAAACTGGCTCTCATTGCGGCCCAACAAAATCCAGCTCTGATTGTCTGGATTTGGCAGATGGCCGGGGCGAGAGATTTTATGCGTTGGGTAGGCGCTTATGTGGCCTTTAGCTTCGATGCGGTGTTGAGTTTGTTGTTGATGGGCTGGTTTCCCCAATGGCTCGAAAAATCAGAAACTTGGCTTGCCGAAAAATATCCTGCCCTGTGGCTTAGCCTACTCAGTCTGCAATATCGGCTTACCGTCGGTACATAGGTGCCATTACGATGCCTTGGCCGCTTTGATTATAGGCCCTTGCCACTGGCCAGAAGCTGGTGTTCGGGACCTTGGGGATGGCTTAGAATAGACTGGCTATCCCCATAACAGTGACCTTCAAACTATGTCCTTCGTCGGTTTACACATCCACAGTGATTACAGTTTGCTCGATGGGGCATCCCAGATTAAACCGTTGATCCAACGGGCAGAGGAACTGGAAATGCCGGCGATCGCCTTAACAGATCACGGGGTAATGTATGGGGCGATCGAGCTGTTAAAAACCTGCCGCAATAAGCGTATCAAACCGATCATCGGCAATGAAATGTACGTGATCAACGGTGACATTGAAGATAAAAGCAAGCGCCTGAAGAAATACCACCAAGTTGTTCTCGCGAAGAATACCCAAGGTTATAAAAATCTCGTTAAACTCACCACCATTTCCCACCTCAAAGGGTTCCAGGGCAAGGGAATTTTCGCCCGCCCCTGCATCAATAAAGAACTGATCGAGAAGCACCACGAAGGGCTGATCATGACCAGTGCCTGCCTTGGTGGTGAAGTGCCCCAATGCATCCTGAAAGGGGAATATAAACGGGCACGGGAAGTGGCGAAGTGGTACAAAGACCTCCTCGGCGACGATTATTACCTCGAAATCCAAGACCACGGCTCCCAGGAAGACCGCATCGTCAACACCGAGATCGTCAAAATTGCCCAGGAACTGGATATTAAAATTATCGCCACCAACGATTCCCACTTCATTTCCTGCTATGACGTGGAAGCCCACGATGCCCTGTTGTGTATCCAGACGGCTAAACTGATCACCGAAGATAAACGCCTCCGCTACAGCGGCACTGAATATCTCAAATCCGCCGATGAAATGCGCCGACTTTTCCAAGACCATCTGGATCCGGCCATTATCGACCAGGCGATCGCCAACACCCTCGAAGTCGCCGCAAAGGTCGAACCCTACAAAATCCTGGGGGAACCGCGCATTCCCGACTATCCCGTCCCCGAAGGCTACACCGCCGACAGTTATCTCATCGAAGTCACCTGGGGCGGCTTGCTCGATCGCCTCAAATGCAAAACCCGCGCCGAGGTCGATCCCACCTACAAAGAGCGCTTGGAATACGAGCTGCAAATGATGCAGCAGATGGGCTTTGCCACCTACTTCCTCGTGGTGTGGGACTACATTAAATATGCCCGGGACAATGACATTCCCGTGGGGCCGGGGCGCGGTTCGGCGGCGGGTTCTCTAGTGGCCTATGCCCTAGGGATTACCAATATTGATCCAATTCACCACAGCCTTTTATTTGAGCGCTTCCTTAACCCCGAACGGAAGTCCATGCCCGATGTGGATACAGATTTTTGCATCCAGCGGCGGGACGAAATGATCAAATACGTCACCGAAAAATATGGCGAAGACCGGGTGGCGCAAATTATCACCTTTAACCGGATGACCTCCAAAGCCGTGCTCAAAGATGTGGCCCGGGTGCTGGATATTCCCTACGGAGAAGCAGACCAAATGGCAAAAATGATCCCTGTGGCCCGGGGGAAACCCGCCAAACTCCAGGTGATGATCTCCGATGACACCCCAGAGCCTGAGTTTAAACGGCGCTACGAAACCGATCCCCAGGTGCGCCGCTGGGTGGATATGGCGATTCGCATCGAAGGCACCAACAAAACCTTTGGGGTCCATGCCGCTGGCGTGGTGATTTCTTCAACTCCTTTAGATGAGGCGGTTCCCCTCCAGCGCAATAACGAGGGAGCGGTGATCACCCAGTACTACATGGAAGATGTGGAGGCAATGGGGCTCTTGAAGATGGACTTTTTGGGCCTGAAAAATCTCACCACCATCAAAAAAACCGCTGATTTGGTGCGGGAATATCGCCAGGTGGATCTGGACTTGGATCAGCTCCCCTTGGACGAACGTAAAGCTCTGGAAATTATTGCGAAGGGCACGGCCAAAAAGCTACCGGAAGATATCCAGCACACCCACAAATTATTTGAAGATGGTCTGCTGGAGGGGATTTTCCAGTTGGAGTCGGACGGCATGAAAAAAATTGTCCAGGACCTCAAACCGTCGGGCATTGAAGATATTTCGTCGATCCTGGCGCTCTATCGACCGGGGCCACTCGATGCGGGGCTGATTCCGATTTTTATTGACCGGAAACATGGCCGCCAAAAAATTGAGTATCAGCACGAGATGCTCAAACCCATTTTGAATGAAACCTACGGGGTCTTGGTTTACCAGGAGCAAATTATGAAAATGGCCCAGGATTTGGCGGGCTATTCCCTCGGGGAAGCGGATCTGCTGCGGCGGGCCATGGGGAAAAAGAAAATCGATGAGATGAAAAAACACGAGGCCAAATTCGTTAAAGGAGCTGGGGAAAATGGTGTTTCGGAGGCGATCGCCCGGGATTTATTTGACCAGATGGTGAAGTTCGCCGAATACTGCCTCGCCGGGGATACCCCCGTGGTGACGGTGGAATATGGGGTGCTGCCGATTCGGACGATCGTTGACCAAGAGTTACTGTGCCATGTGTATAGCCTTGACCCCCAGGGCTTTATCTATGCGCAACCCGTGGAGCAGTGGCATCGGCGGGGCGATCGCCTGTTGTATGAATACGAACTGGAAACAGGGGCGGTGATTCGAGCGACTCCAGATCACAAATTCCTCACGGCCACGGGGGAAATGCTTCCCATTGATGAAATTTTCGTTCGCAACCTAGACCTTGCGGCCTGGCCTGTGCCAACAGCTCACTGGGGGTCTGGTTCTCAGGCAGTGGGTATCATTGCCTGAGTTTTGGGGCGGCTAAATCTATGGGGCGATCACCGCAAATATCGCCCGCAACAACCAAATCGCCAAAAAACTACTGAGCAACAAAATTAAGGCGATCGCCCCAAAAATTAAGACCAAAGGGAGCCAACTAATAGGGGCTTTTTCTCCAGGAGCAAGGTCACTGTACATTTCAGGTAAATCCTGTTCGAGCAGTTTGAGATTGGCTTCGTTCGCTTTCCAGGCCACATCAAAAATATCCCCCGCGAGGGGAACAGTACCCACCGCACTATCCACCAAGATATTTAAGGCCATTTTGACCAGGGTTTCTTGCTTTGCCCCCAATTTTGCTGATTCAAAGATCACATAACTGGCCAGGATCAGACCCACGTAATCGCCGATGCCTGGGATGAGACTAATGAGCGGATCAAAGCCAACTTTATATTTTGTCCCAGGGATCGCCACAGCACTATCGAGCCATTGACTTAGGGCGCGGAGCCGCTTTAATTTCTTAGCTGGGTCAGTGGTCATAACCTGATTTGTGCGACTCAATCTGCGTTAACCAACGGAGCATTGCGATCGTATCTTGCCAGATGAAAATTTCATTTTCTGGGGTGATGAGGGGCACATGCAAAAATAAACCAGCGGCCTGGGGTCGCCATGTTTTTAAGTATTGCAACACCCGAAAATATAAGCCTTCGCAGACAAATTTTCCGGCATCGTTACTCACCTCTGTAAACCGGAGGGATGCGGTTAACTTAGCTAGATCAAGGCTGGTTTGGTAGGATCGATTGTTGTCAAAAGCTTGGGATTCTACCGTCAGGCGATCGCGCGTTTCGGCCATGCCACAGCACACCACAAGGTCAGGCTGGTATTGGGCGATCGCCTGGATTGTTTTTTCACTGGCGATCGCCGTTTCCACAGGCAACTGACGGAGAAAAACAAAGTCCGCAAAATCTAAATTAGCTGCTTCTAGGCGGGCCAACAGGTCATCTGAAGCATTAGAAACATGGTGCACCAGCCACGGCCGAAAAGAAGTCAGTAGAACTGTTTTGTGGGGGACCACTAGGCTTCGACTTCGAGTTTTTGCAAACTAAATTGGGCCGCCTCTTGCACCTGGGGATGGTCATCTTTGGTCAGAAACTTCACTGCCGCCAAGCTTTTTTCACAGGGCAAGGCGCCAAGGGCTTCTGCTAACCGTTGCCGCACCAGCCAATTGTCAGAGGATACAAACTCAACTAGGCGATCGACTGTATCCACTGCACCAATTTCACCAAGGGCGGCGATCGCCGCCTGTTCTAAGATCGCCTCACCACTCCCTAAAGCTTGAACGAGGGCATCTTTTGCTTCCGGGCGCCCCAAATTCCCCAAAGACACCGCCGCACTAAAGCGCACCAGCCAAGATGTATCTTCATAAAAAGCCCGTAGCAGCGGTTTTAAGGCCCGCTCATCCTGGAGATAACCTAAAGCTCCCGCTGCATCGGCTCGAATCCCATAGTCACCGTCTGTTTCCAATAGCCGAATTAATAGGGGGTAAGATTCTTCTGTCTGTTTAATGCCCAGGGCAAAAACCGCCATCGAACGAATTTGTAGGACTTCGTCATCCAGCACTTTTTTGATCAATGGCATTGCTTCTAGGGGCGCCACATCCCGTAACTGAGCTAATGCCAACATGCGATCTTTGGAGTTTTCGCTTTCAAGTTTCTGGGAAAGTTCCGCCAAGCTAGGGTGAGCCATAACCAAATTTTGTAAAGGTTCTTAATAAAATTGTAAAAGATTCTCAGATTTTTTCAATGAACCCTGATTTTTTCCCTAATCCAGTGCTGCTGATCCACGGCTTTTTAGACCGACAACGGGTTTTTAATCCCCTGAGGCAATATTTAGAAAACCGGGGCCGCACAGTGCATGCGATCGACTTGAAACCGAATGATGGCCGACAACCGTTGCCCTACTTGGCCCAGCAGGTACAAGATTATGTTCATGACACCTTTGCACCGGAACAAAGATTAGATTTAGTCGGTTTTAGTATGGGGGGTATCGTCACCCGCTACTATCTGCAACGCCTAGGAGGCAATGTACGGGTAGAGCGTTATGTGAGTGTTTCAGCCCCTAATCAAGGAACGATTTCGGCCTACAGCCTCCCCCTACCAGGCATTCGTCAGATGCGCCCTAATAGCGAATTACTCCAGGATCTGAATCAGGATGTGGAGATCGCCTTAGGGCACATAAAAGTAACCTGTCTTTGGACGCCCTTTGACCTGATGATTCTCCCGGCAGACAGCACAAAGCTTCCCATCGGCGCAGAAATTCAGTTACCGATTCCCTTCCATCCTTGGATGTTGTCTGATAAACGCGCTCTCCGGGCGATCGCCCATGCTCTGAAAAAATAGGCAGATAGGTTCTTTTTCATAAAACAATGCGACAAAAAGAAAAATCCCCATCGCGATTAAAACCATGGGGAAAAATTTCCTTAAAGGAAAAGATTGTTCTGTTCAATAAACTAATAAATAGATAAATTCAGTAGAATTCGTTGCCCTATAAATTAGTCCATCAAGACATGAATATTATTCACTACATTCAGCAATATAGATGCTATCAAATTCATAAACAGCGACATCTAAAGCATCTACAAAAGCGTCACGATCCATCTCTTCCCAAGCATAGTCAAGGCTGAGAGCAGCATCATACAGAATTTCATTTTCTTCAGATTCTGCCACAGAATAAAGCGCGTCAACCACATCAGCTAAAGCAGAATCTAATTCATCTCCTTCTTCGATAGGAACTCCTTCTGCCATACCGTCGCTAATGTAGGCCAAGTCATCGGCAACAAATGCCAAATCATCACAGGATAAAAGATCCATTGATTCTACTGGAGCAGGAAAAGCTGATGAAGCTAGGCCCGCAAGGAGAAGCAAGCTAAGGATTTTTTTTCATGGGTTTAAAAAATTCAAACTTTTACGTCAGAATTATAAGACAATTGTCAGGCTTGAGATCAATCGTCACAAAAAAACCCTCCAAGACGTTTTGGATTGACAAAAATCCAAGAGTTGCTTTTTTTATTAAGACTTTTAAAAAAGAAGTTTTCTTGATTGCAAATGATAATTCTTTTAGGAGACTTTTACAAAATGTCCCTAAAGAATACTGGTATCTGGGTGATAGGATTGGATCGCACGCATGTATTGTGCCCGTTCGTACTCACTCTCATCGGGACAATTGATCTGACTCATGCTACCCCGTAGTTGTTCAAGGGAAAGATACTCATGCTCTTCCAACCACTGAATCATCTCCTGTTCTATCGTTGCAATGTGACCAATCCCATGGCGTAACAAAGTGGCAACTAGAGCTGTGACTGTTGCACCAGCCATTAACATTTTGATCGCATCGGTGCCTTTTTGGATCCCACTAGTGGCAGCAAAGTCTACATCAAGCCGTCCATAGAGAATTGCAATCCAGCGCATGGGCAAACGCATATCAAGGGAACTGCTGAGGATCAAATCAGGGGTGACTTTAAGATTTTCGATGTCGATATCTGGCTGATAGAAACGATTAAAAAACACCAAACCATCAGCACCATTTTCTACAAGGCGCTTGGCCATATTAGCCATATTGCTAAAAAATGGACTCAATTTTACTGCCACGGGAATATTCAGGTTTTCTTTGACGGTGCGCACAATCTTAATGTATTCATATTCCACCTCCGAGCCACCCTTATGTATATCCGTGGGAACGGTGTAAATATTTAATTCGATTGCATCGGCCCCGGCCTGTTCCATCAGTTGAGCGGTGTGTTCCCATTCCCCTTCATGGGAACCATTGAGGCTGGCAATAATCGGAGTTCTCACCATGGATTTGGCGGTCTGGATATGCTCTAAATAGGTTTCTACGCCCACATGGAAGACGTTAGAGGCATTTTCCGGAAAATAATCTAAGGCTTCTGCGAAGGCGTTAGTGCCGTAGGTAAAATGGTGATGTAGTTCGAGCTTTTCCTTACGGATTTGTTCTTCAAATAAGGAATGAAGAACGATCGCCCCGGCTCCAGCATCTTCCATTTTTTTGAGATTATCGAGTTCTTCAGTGAGGGGAGCAGCAGCACCAACAATCAAAGGCGATCGCAAGGTTAAACCCAGATAGTTTGTTGTCAAATCCATGATATTTCTCCAGTGATGTTAAAAGGTTTAGGAAGCCCCACCCCCCCCTAAATGAAGAGGGAGTTTCTGGGGACTAGGGGAATTTATTCTTCAGTACGTTTTGCCAAATATTCGTACATCTGCCAACGGGTATCGACATCTTCTTGGGCTTGTTTGAGTAGTGCCTTCGCCTCTTTAGGTTTCGTCATGGTTAACATCTTGAAGCGATTTTCTTTGTACATCGAGTTTTCAACGCTACCTTTTGGCGATCGGCTATCCAGTTGCAGGGGATTTTTACCCTCGGCTCTGAGGTCGGGATTGTACCGATAGAGCAACCAACGACCGCTTTCCACCAATTCTTTTTGGTGCGTCATGGCGGTGGTCATGTTAATGCCGTGGGCGATGCAGTGGCTGTAGGCGATGATCAAGGAAGGTCCATCGTAGGCTTCGGCTTCGAGGAAAGCGCGTAATGTATGTTCGTCTCTGGCTCCCATTGCCACGGATGCTACGTACACGTTGCCGTAGGTCATGGCGATTAAACCGAGATCTTTCTTCGAGGCGGGTTTGCCCCCTGCTGCGAATTTGGCGACGGCGGCGCGGGGTGTGGCTTTGGAGGATTGTCCGCCTGTGTTGGAATAGACTTCGGTGTCCATGACCAAGATATTGACGTTTTTGCCCCCTGCGATGACGTGATCCAAACCGCCGAACCCAATGTCATACGCCCAACCGTCTCCTCCGACGATCCAAACGGATTTTTTCACAAGATAATCGGCGAGGGTTTCTAACTGTTTTGCATCGGGAGAATGGAGATTTGCGAGTTTATTTTTCAGTTCCCGCACCCGTTGCCGTTGTTCCCAAATATCGGCTTCATTAGCTTGGCGAGCGTTAATAATTTCACCGACTAAATTATCACCAATCTCGCCGCTTAAACGTTGGAGTAATTCCGTCGCAAATTGGGCTTGTTTATCAATAGAAAGACGGAAGCCTAAACCAAATTCGGCATTATCTTCAAAGAGAGAATTCGACCATGCAATGCCTCTTCCTTCTGCATTAGTAGTGTAGGGCGTTGTGGGTAAATTGCCGCCATAAATAGAGGAACAACCCGTCGCATTGGCAATCACCGTGTGATCGCCAAATAATTGGGAGATCAGTTTGATGTAGGGCGTTTCCCCACACCCTGCACAGGCTCCAGAGAATTCAAAGAGCGGCTCTTGGAGTTGTTGCTCACGGATTTGATTGAGTTTCAATTCACGGCGTTCGGGCAAAGGCAAACTGAGGAAATAGTCCCAATTCGTTCTTTCCTGTTCCCGCAGCGGTAATTGCTCCGCCATATTAATTGCTTTGAGGGACGGTTGCGCCTTATTTTTTGCAGGGCAAACATCAACACAAATGCCACAGCCAGTACAGTCTTCTGGAGCCACTTGAATTGTGAATTTTTGACCCGCAAAACTCTTATCCTTCGCATCAATTGCTTTGAATGTTTCGGGCGCATTTCCTAACAGATTTGGCTCATAAACTTTGGCACGAATAGTCGCATGGGGACAAACCATGACGCATTTGCCACACTGGATACAAACATCGGGATCCCACACCGGAATCGACTCGGCAATGTTCCGTTTTTCCCATTTAGAAGTACCTGTCGGATAGGTTCCGTCACAGGGCAACACACTCACAGGTAGGCGATCGCCCTCTTTGATCAGCATCGGAATTTGCACATTTTTCATGAAATCCGGTGCATCGGGGGACACGGCGGGAGGCTTCCGAATGGAACTATTGACCTCTCCAATCTTGACTTCAAACAAGTTCGCAAGGGTATTATCCACCGCCTGCATATTCATGGTGACAATATCTGCCCCTTTCTTGCTGTAACTCTTCGTGATCGCTTCCTTAATTTTGGCGATCCACCATGTGGATCTCGCCTCTGGCGAGTGCGCCTCATCTTTAGGTAGCACCCCAGACAGCGCGAAGAAACAGGTTTGCATCACCGTATTAATGCGCCCCGCCATGCCACTTTCACGGGCAACTTTATTAGCATTAATTACATAGAGTTTAAGATTTTTCCGAACAATTTGATCTTGGACTTCAATGGGTAATTCATGCCACACTTGATCCGCTGCATAGGGACTATTTAAGAGGAACGTTGCCCCATTTTTTGCATCCTTGAGAACATCAAATTTTTCGAGGAAATTCCATTGATGACAACCGATAAAATTTGCTTGACTAATTAGATAGGTGGAGCGAATTAAATTCGGACCAAAACGTAGGTGAGAAACTGTCGCCGCCCCCGATTTTTTCGAGTCATAAACAAAATAACCTTGGGCATAATTATCCGTTTCTTCCCCAATAATTTTGATGGAATTTTTATTCGCGCCCACTGTGCCATCCGCACCCAAACCATAGAACATCGCTCGCACAACATTATCCGGTTCGGTAGAAAATTCAGGATCATAGGCAAGGGACATATGGGTGACATCATCGTCGATCCCAATGGTGAAATGATTCTTGGGTTTTTCTTGCTTTAATTCATCAAAAATCCCCTTCACCATCGCCGGATTAAACTCTTTAGACGACAAGCCATAGCGTCCCCCCACAACCTTTGGCATTGTGCCTTCCCAAGCTTCCATCAAGGCAGAAACGACATCTAAATACAGCGGTTCGCCCCCAGCCCCTGGTTCTTTGGTGCGATCTAAAACGGCAATTTTTTCAACGGTTTTAGGTAAAGCCGCCACTAAAGCAGAGACATCAAGGGGGCGATATAAACGAACTTTAACCACCCCAACTTTTTCCCCTTGGGCATTAAGATAATCCACCGTTTCATGGACTGTTTCACAACCGGAACCCATCAACATCAATACACGAGTTGCATCGGGTGCGCCGTGGTATTCAAAGAGTTGATAAGCCCGTCCTGTTAATGCCCCAAAGCGATCCATCATCTCCTGTACGATCGCCGGACATTTTTCATAGAATGGATTCACTGATTCCCGCGCTTGAAAATACACATCGGGGTTTTGAGCCGTACCCCGCATCACTGGGCGATCGGGGGTTAAGGCTCTGGCACGGTGGGCAAAAATCGCCTCATCATCGATTAATTCCCGTAAGACCCCATCGTCCAGTAATTCAATTTTTTGAATCTCGTGGGAGGTGCGGAACCCATCAAAAAAGTGAAGGAAAGGAATCCGACTTTTCAGGGTTGCGGCATGGGCAATTAACGCTAAATCCTGTGCCTCCTGTACCGAAGCGGAACAGAGGAGCGCAAATCCTGTGGAACGTGCCGCCATCACATCAGCATGATCCCCAAAAATCGATAATCCCTGCGCCGCCAGCGATCGCGCCGCCACATGGATTACCGCACAGGTTAATTCCCCCGCAATTTTGTAGAGGTTCGGGAGCATCAACATCAACCCTTGGGAAGCAGTAAAGGTCGTGGTGAGGGAACCCGTTTGCAATGCCCCATGGACAGCCCCCGCCGCACCGCCTTCGCTCTGCATTTCGATAATACTTGGCACAGTTCCCCAGAGATTTTTATACCCTTGGGCTGCCCATGCGTCCGCCCATTCGCCCATCGGTGAAGCGGGAGTAATGGGGTAGATGGCGATGACTTCATTGAGCTTGTAGGCGACTTTTGCCACAGCTTCGTTAGCATCTAGGGTCGCGATCGTGGTAATCATCATAGATATCCTACGGTGGAGGTCTAGGGTTTGTCGCTATTGATGGTTTTCGTTGAAGAGCGGTGCTCAAACAGGGTAAATATTAAGGATATTTTGAGGAGCATTTAACAATTTTTTCCTTGTTAAATAGTGGTGGTAATTTTTTAAAGCCAGCCTCTTAAAATCGACTGATTAGCACAGGTGTTGATACTTTTAATTTTAAAGAGATTTCGATTTTTCTTGATAGGAAATAACAAAAAGCAGTGAACCTTTAAGCTTTGTTGGAATTGGCATAAGATCTGAATAAGAAAAATTGTTTTTTGATTTTTTTTGTAACGAAGCATGGGTAACACCTCCAGGCTGCGGTGGATGAGATCCTCTACAATGGCGAATGAATCTTCACTTTTTTGATGAAGGCTTTCTCATACAATCCTCACCGGAGGCTTAGGGAAGCAGAGCATCCTAGGTTAGATAGCCTGATAAATGTTGTTTGATAACCGATCGCAGGCTAACCCCAAGCGAAGAGGTACGCGTCCATGCAATCAGCCCAGGAACAACGGAAGACTCAACGGCGATCGCCTAAAAAATCATCCATCAAAAGTCCACGAGCCTCTCGCCCTTCTCCCCAGGGGCAGAAATCTCGGTACCGGATCGCGCTCTATTCCCACGACACCATGGGCCTTGGTCATAAGCGACGAAATTTACTTATTGCCCAAACACTTCAAGATTCGGCCTTACCTGTCGAAATTCTAGTGATTACAGGAACGGGTCAAGGCAATGAAACCTTAGCCGCTGCCGGCATCGATTATCTCAATTTACCAGCTCTCAAAAAACAGGCAGATGGTTCCTACAAGTCACGCCATCTATATCTACCATTGGGCAAAATTATTGCTTGGCGATCGCAGTTGATTTTGACGGCGATCGAACAGTTTCAGCCCGATGTTTTTATTGTGGACAATGTGCCCCGGGGAGTAGAGCGGGAATTAGACCTCAGCTTGGCCTACATTCAAAAACATCCCCGGATACGCTGCGTGCTGGGTTTACGGGATGTGCTCGACCAACCGGAAGCCGTGCGGCGGGATTGGCAACGGGCGGACAATGAGACGGCCATTCGCCGTTATTATGATGCGGTCTGGATCTACGGAGATCCCCAGGTCTATGATCTGCGCCGAGAGTACCATTTTGCCCCAGATATCATCGCTAAAATGCAGCCCCTGGGCTATTTCGACCAACGCGATCGCCTACGCAAGAAGGCCCAGCCCTGGCGCAAAAATCTCCACCAGTTGGCCTTACCCGAGCGATTTGTATTAGGGGCCGTCGGCGGCGGTCAAGATGGCGCGGCCCTAGCGATCGCCTTCGCCCAAATGCCCTTTAGCGCTCAACTACCAGGGGTGCTGTTAACGGGGCCATTTATGCCGGCACCGGTTTGTAAGAAGCTCCAGGCGATCGCCCAACACAACCCCAATCTCATCATTTTGCCCTACCACCCAGAGCCAACGGTGCTAATGGCCGCCGCTGAACGGGTGATTACCATGGGGGGCTACAACACCACCTGCGAAATTCTGTCCTTCCGCAAACAAGCTCTCATTATTCCCCGCATTACCCCCCGTCAGGAACAATGGCTCCGGGCCAATCGCCTGAAGCAATTGGGACTTGTCGACGTGCTTCACCCGAACCAAGTCAATACTAAAAATTTAACCACTTGGCTCCAGGGTACTCCCTCAGTACCTCCCACGGATTTTACTCTCAATCTCCAGGCCACCCAACGGCTTCCCCTCGCCCTAAGTCATGTATTGGCGGCCCCCAGCTTTACTGCCCAAGCATCCTAGGGAGGTCTTTGGCGTGATATCTATGGCCGCTCAATGGTCTTGTTTCTCGATGCCAACAACGATTTCCATTCTAAGGTGCGGGCGATCGCTCACTTCAAGCCTGTCCCAGGAGGTTCTCTACCGATGAAAATCATCTATATTTGCGCAGATCCAGGTATTCCTGTTTTTGGTTGCAAAGGGGCATCGATCCACGTACAGGAGATGATCCGGGCCTTCCGTAGCCAGGGAGCAACGGTCATCCTGATCGCCGCTCGCCTTGGGGGGGCACCCCCAGTCGACCTCACTGACCTGGTGGTGCACCAACTGCCCGCAGTACCCAAGGGCGATCTGGCCACCCGAGAAAAAAGGCTCCTGGCCCTCAACGCTGATCTACAGGATCTTCTATTCGCCTTGGCTCCCTATGATTTTATCTATGAGCGCTATTCTCTCTGGTCTATGGGGGGGATGACCACAGCCCAGCAGCTAGGTATTCCGGGCATTTTAGAGGTCAATGCTCCGCTCATCGAAGAACAGGCTACCCACCGGGATTTGATTCATACTGATTTGGCACAACAGGTGGCCACCCAAGCATTTCAAGGAGCGACGGCTTTAATCGCGGTATCGGCGGGGGTCAAAGCTTATTTAGCCCAGTGGGTGCAGGGCGATCGCCTATTTGTAATGCCCAATGGAGTGAACCCCAAACGCTTCCCCCAGGACGTACGACGGCAGACCACCACAGATCAATTTACCATCGGTTTCGTCGGTTCTCTCAAGCCCTGGCATGGTCTTGATATTTTGGTCGATGGCTTGATGCAGCTCCACCAAAACGTACCGGAAGCACGACTGTTGATCGTAGGCGATGGTCCCCAAAGGGCCGTCCTCGAAGAGGCGATCGCCCGACGACATTTAACCTCCCAGGTGCAATGGACAGGGGCCGTTGATCCAGAAGCCGTGTCTTATTGGCTTGGGCAAATGGATGTGGCTGTGGCCCCCTATCCTGCCAGCGAAACCTTTTATTTTTCTCCCCTCAAGGTCATGGAATACATGGCTGCGGGGTTGCCAGTGGTTGCCAGCGCCATTGGGCAACTGACGGACATTATTGACCATGGCGTGACTGGCATTTTGTGTCCACCGGGGGAGCCCCAGGCCTTAGCCCAAGCCCTAGAACAACTATGGCGATCGCCTGAGCAGCGTTACAAATTAGGCCAGGCGGCTCGCACCTTTGTGCTCGAGCGGCACACCTGGGAGCACATCGCCGAAGATATTTTGGCGATCGCCCAAGGTGCAGCCAAACTCACATTGTTGCCATGACAAGTGCAATGATCGCCGACCCCACTATGCCCTGGCTGGCCACAGCCCTTGATTGCCGAGCCGCCCAAATAGAGTTTAAAGCCCTTTTTCCCCATCTCCAGGGGGTAACCCAAGCGCACCTAGTGCGGCATAAACCAGGGCGACGGGCTTTGATTGCCTATCACCTCGAAACCAGCACGGGAAATATACAAATCCTTGGGAAAATTCGCGCCAAAGGCACTGACCGCAATAGTTACCATTGCCAACGAGCTCTCTGGGAAAAGGCCTTTGGCGATCGCCTGGGCAATCATTTTGCCGTGCCAGAACCCCTCGGCGTTGTCGAACCTTGGCGGATGTGGCTGCAGCGTCACGTACCTGGAGAGCCTTTAACGGCCCTCCTCCCGACGGATCGGGGTTTACCCTTGATGGCGAAAGTTGCCGCTCTGAGCCACAAAATTCATTGCCATCCCGTACCCACTACGCGCCAACATACCCTTGCCGATGAACTCCGGATCCTTGGCGATTGCCTCCAGATCTTTGCCCAGCAACAACCCCAATGGCAAAGCTTAGTGTTAGATTTCTTACGTCACAGTGAGCAGCTGGGAAAAACCCTCGAAAAACTGTCTTTGCCAACCACGACCATTCACCGGGATTTTTATGCCGATCAAATTCTTGTCGATGGCGATCGTCTCTGGTTAGTCGATCTCGACCTCTACTGCCTGGGCAATCCGGCGGTGGATCTCGGGAATTTTATTGCCCACATCACCGAGCAAAGTCTACGCACCTATGGAAACCCGGTGACCCTGGCGAACCGCGAACGGGCCTTAAAAGTTGCCTTTTGTCAGCATCACCCAGGGGACTCTCAGCCCATGGGGGAAGCAATCGATATTTATACAACCCTAACTCTTCTGCGTCACATCGCGATCAGTGCGCGCATCCCAGAGCGTCGCCCCAATATTCCGCTGTTAATTGACCTGTGTAGCGATCGCCTGGGCCACATTCCATGAAAAAGTTCTCACAAAATATTTAAGCTCCCTTTATTTCCAAAAAGCATTTTAGAGTTAGAGCAATAAAGTCTGGACTCCTCCCATTTCCCCCCTTATCTAGGCCATTTTTTATGGGTTCTCATCACAATCCGCTACGCTTCGTCTACCTCGGCTTGGGGCTGACCCTAACCCTTGGGTTAAATGGGTTTAAGCCGAGTCTAGCCCTGGCGCAGACTATTCAATGTAAGGGGAACCTCGGGGCGATCGCCATCGGTAACCTCGAAGTCCCCTCCGGGGCGACCTGCACCCTGCGTCAAACCGTTGTCAAAGGAAACATCACCGTCCAACCCATGGGAACCTTAATCACCCATGGTGCAGTCATTGAAGGAAATATTCGGGCGTCCCAGGCCCTAGGCTTGACCCTCAATAGCACTCGAGTCCAAGGAACAATCGAGCGCCCATCCCAATCGCGATCACCCAATTAGTGATCAGTGGTGTGCCCGCAAACAGTAATCCTGGCAGCCCAGGCCACAGCATTGACAATCTTTAAACTTCACCCACTAGACGATTTGGGTCATAGGGAACAGAATCATCATCCCCCCTATGGCATAAAAAAATAACCAGCCACCGCCCATTATCCTGACCCAGAAACTTTTTGGCGTAGTTTTCGGTCTCTGGGCAGCACAAAAGGCGATCGCCCCACCCAGGTAGTGGAGGAGCAAAAAATGCCAGCACAAATTTACTTTTTGATTGTGGTCTACCTACTCACAATCTTCTGGGAAAAACTTAAGCATCAAGATCCTCGCTAGGGAGCTGGAGGGGCAAGGTAAAAGTCAAGCAGCCACCGTGGTATTTCGGGTGGTTACGGGCTGTGATCTCTCCCCCGTGGGCCGCAATGATTTCTTGGACAATTGCCAATCCCAAGCCACTTCCCTGGCGCAAATCACCGCTATTTCCCTGTCTCGTCCTTGCCTGGTCACCCCGGTACAACCGCTCAAAAATGAACGGTAAATCATCGGGATGAAAGCCAATCCCCTGGTCAATCACCTCCACCGTTACTCGCTCTGGGTCTGCCCCTAGCAGCACGAGATTCACAATGATCGCTTCCCCCGCAGGGTTGTATTTAATGCCATTGTCAAACAGGTTCAGAAAAACCTGGGTTAGGCGATCGCCATCGGCGGTCATTTTTAGAGACTCCGGCCCTTGATATTGGAGGGTGACTTGTTTTTGTTGGGCGAGGGGCATTAGAGTTTCCCAAGCTTCGGCGATCAATTTCACGAGATCAAAGGTTTGATAACTCAATACCTGGTGGGGATGAGACTCCAAATGACTCAGCTCTAACCAGTCCTGCACCAGATAAAATAAGCGATTAATTTCCTTAAGGATTTGGCCGGCCCATTTGAGCTCTCGACCCGTCAAACGCTGTTCGAGGGTTTCAGCCAAGAGGCGCATAGAGGTCAGGGGCGTGCGCAGTTCATGGGTCAGATCTGCCAGCAGCTTTTCTTGGGAACGCTTGAGGATGTGGATCGGTTCTTGATTTTCGAGAAAAACCGCCACATCACCCCGACTGAGGGGCACAGTAGTTCCCCGCAGGTGTACTGGTTGGTTTGGTCCATCGGTCAGGGTCTGGGCGTCATGGCTCGGAAAAAATTCCCATTCCCGACTTTGGGCCACCCCCGATTTACGGGTCGCTTCAATGAGTTGGTCTAGTTCGTAGGAGCGGACTAATTCTAGGAGGAGGCGGATTTGCCCCTCTTGCCAGCGGTTAAGACAAAGCAGCTGGCGTGCCTTTGGGTTACATAGGATCAATTGATTGTCCATATCAACCCGCAGATAGCCAAAGGGGGCATATTCCACCACACGATACCACTGGTCTAATTCGGCTTGGAGTTTCTTTTTTTCTTCATAGAGGCTCTTGAGTTCTCGACGGATAGAGGAGAGCGGTGTAAAAAGCAGCTCATCGCCAGGGTGCTCGCTGTAGGAATAAAGCATTTTTCGCACCTGTTGCTGCTGACGTTGTTGCCAAACGAAACAGATGACGGCAGCGGTGCCACAACCGATGGCTATTGGGATCCAAATCATGCTCTGTACAGGGACTTTTGGCGATCGCCATTACTGGCTCAAGGGTACTCGATTTAGGGGACCGAAGAACGGGGTAAGACTTTTTCTTCGGTGGTATTACTATTGAGAGACGCTTTTGCCACTTTTCGCCTAACACCATGGATCTTAACCTGTTCCTCCAGCAACTTCTCAATGGTCTTTCGATTGGGAGTGTCTATGCGATCTTTGCCCTAGGGTATACCCTCGTCTTTTCAATTCTCGGCATTATTAACTTTGCTCATGGAGCAATCTTTACCCTCGGTGCTTACTTTACCTATCTATTGGTGGGGGGACGTTTTAGTTTTAACGGCCTCTTGGCTCAGATGCAATTGCCTTTTTCTTTACCTTTCTGGCTGGCTCTCATCATCAGTTGTAGCCTTGCGGGGGGGGTTTCTGTGCTTTTAGAGTGGCTTGCCTTTCGCCCCCTGCGTCAACGGGGCGCGGATCCCCTCCTTAGCTTGGTGTCGAGTCTGGGGGCGGCGGTGGTGCTTGTAAATTTGATTCAACTGTTGGCTGGGGCGGAGCTCTATACTTTTCCGAGCAATATTTACGGCAACCTACCAGCGGCGATTAATTTTGGCTCTGGCGATCGCCCGATCCCGATCCGCACAGTGCAGGTGATTATTTTTGGGGTCGCGGCGGTGATTGTGGCCCTGTTGACCTATGGCATGACCCAAACAAAATTTGGCAAAGCGATCCAGGCGGTGGCGGAGGATCGCACCACAGCAAGTCTGTTGGGGATCAACACAGAACAGGTCGTGCGGGTGACGTTTTTTATCAGCGGTGCCTTGGCGGGTTTGGCTGGGACACTAGTCGGTTCCAGTGTCAGCATTGCGGGGCCATACTTCGGCATTGGCTATGGCCTCAAGGGGCTGGGAGTGATTGTCTTAGGCGGCCTGGGGAACATTCCGGGGGCCGTCGCTGGCGGTTTAATTATTGGCATTGCCGAGGCGTTTATTCCAGGGGCAATGTCGGGCTACCGGGAGGCGATCGCCTTTGCCTTGCTCTTTGGGATGCTCCTCGTGCGTCCCCAGGGGCTCTTTGGTCAAAAAAATATTCAAAAGGTGTGAGATGGCCGTTTTTTTCAGTACCTATGGTTCGTTAATTGTCTCTACCCTATTGGGGGCAATGCTGGGAATCTCTGTCTATCTGCCGCTGATGACGGGGCAATTGTCCCTGGCGACACCGGGATTCTATGCCCTGGGCGGCTACATTACGGCGATCTTGTCCACGCAAATTATTCCCGTAACAGGGGTTATGTTTCCGGTGCCTTGGCTCCTGGGGGAAATGCTCTTGGCGGGTTTGGCATCGGGGATTGTGGCTCTGATTATTGGTGTCCCCGTGCTGCGATTGCGGGGGATTTATTTGGCGATCGCCACCATTGCCCTGGTGGAGGTGGTGCGGGTTTTGTCCTTGAATTTAACTATTACTGGCGGGGCGATCGGCATTTTTGGCATCCCCCAACCCTTCGGGAGTCCCCTAGGGTATCTCTGGGTGGTGGGGCCTTTGTTGCTTCTGGTAGGACTTGTGATCTGGCGCCTAGAAAATACCCAGGTGGGCCGGGCCTTTAAAGCGATCCGAGAAGATGAACTGGCCGCCGGCGCGATGGGGATTAACCCGACTCGTTATAAGGTTTTAGCCTTTGTGTTGGGGGCAATTTTGGCGGGTATCGTCGGGGCGATCGCCGCCCATTTTCTCAACACCTGGAACGCCCGCCAGGGAACCTTTGATAGCAGCATTACCTACCTGGCCTTTGTGCTGGTGGGGGGCAGTCGCACCTTTATCGGGCCGATCCTCGGGGGAATTGTCCTTACCGCTCTGCCAGAAGTACTGCGGGGACTAGGAGATGCCCGGTTAATTTTGTTTGGCTCGCTGCTGCTGCTGGGCACCATTTTTTATCCCCAGGGACTGGTCACCCCGGAGTTACTCCAGCGCTGGTTACCCCGTCCCTTAAAATCTAGGTCCTAGGCAATTGACCTTAAACTACGGCCTCTCTTGAGATTACGAAACCATGGAAAAACTCACCCTCACCCGCCCCGATGATTGGCATCTGCACCTCCGCGATGGAGATGCCTTGAAAGCTGTTCTCCCCGATACCGTCCGTCAATTTGCCCGGGCGATCGCCATGCCAAACCTCAAACCCCCAGTGCGCACCGTGGCCGAGGCGGCGGCCTACCGCGATCGCATTATGGCGGCGATTCCCCCTGGCCAAACCTTTGAGCCATTGATGACCCTTTACTTAACAGACAACACCCAGCCGGAGGAGATTTACGCCGCAAAGGCATCGGGTTTTGTGAAAGCAGTGAAATATTATCCCGCCGGGGCAACGACCAATTCTGATTTTGGGGTGACCGATATCCGCAAATGTGACAGGGTTTTTGAGGCGATGGCCATGGCGGATCTGCCCCTATTGCTCCATGGGGAAGTCACCGATCGCCATGTAGATATCTTTGACCGAGAAAAGGTTTTTATTGAGCAGTATCTGATTCCCCTGAAGGCCCGCTATCCAAAATTGCGCATTGTCCTAGAACACATCACCACCGCCGACGCCGTGCAGTTTGTCCTGGCCAGCGATGAAAAGGTGGCGGCAACGATTACACCACAACATCTATTATTTAATCGCAACAGCATTTTTCAGGGGGGAATTCGGCCCCACTTTTACTGTCTACCGGTCCTCAAGCGAGAAACCCACCGCCAAGCCCTGATTGAGGCGGCCACCTCCGGCAACCCAAAATTTTTCCTTGGCACTGACAGTGCTCCCCATGGCCGCGATCGCAAGGAAAGTGACTGTGGTTGTGCAGGGTGTTATTCGGCGCTCCATGCCCTAGAACTGTACGCGACGGTCTTTGAGACAGCAGGGGCCCTCGATAAACTTGAAGGATTTGCTAGCTTTTATGGGCCAGATTTTTACCAACTGCCCCGCAATACCGAACAAATTACCCTCGTAAAACAGTCTTGGCGCATTCCCACTGCATTGCCCTACCCCGACTCTAGCCTGATCCCCCTCTGGGCTGGGGAGGAACTGACCTGGAAATTGCTGAGTGCTTAACCTTCATACCAACTGGCCCGCCAAGCGGCCTCGGCCTCGGCGATCGCCAAATTTCGTTTTGCCCTCTGGTAATCCTGGCGCAGGTCACGGAGCTTGATCACCTGTTCCCGGAGCCGTCGCCGCTGGGCAGATACCGTCGGTTCACTAAACTCCACCTCCGAAACCTTGAGATGGATGGCAGTGAGGCGAGTGCGGCGTTTTTTCTTTTTTTGGCCTAATTCTGCCTCGATCATGACATTTACCAAGTGACTGGGCAACTGGCCACTCTGTTGGTGATTATCCGCTTGGATTGCCATATCGAGCACTGTCGAGGGAATATTCTCCGGGAGAATTTGGGCGGCCTGGAGACGACGATTAACAGCCTGGGAAGCGCAGTTCAGGGTATGGCGGAGGCGTTTTTCGATGGTTTTACACCACTCCAACCAGTAATCAGGGCTATTTTCATCGGTGGGAGCTTCTGTCTGGGGCGCTTGCATCATTTCCGCAAGGCTATCGGCGATTCGTTCGGCCAATTGGGACAGTTCCCGCCGGGGCTCATGATTTTCGTCTGCCGTCTGGTCGGGTGATTGTGTTTGTTCTGCTTTGGGGGCAGCTCGGTCTGCGGCGATCGCCTGATCAAGACTTTCAAAAACCTCAAAAAGTTCTTGATCGAGGTCTTCCTCCTCTCCCTCATCCATAAAAAATTCCGCTACCACTTCTGGCTCGGGGTCTGACTCTTCTGGGTCATCTGGAAGGTCGCTGAGCAATGCTGGCAACTGAACCTGGAGCCCAGTGGCCAGTTGCCGCAAATCCTGCTGGAGTGCCTGACGTTGATTGTGAGGTAATTCTAAGAATTTCTGGGGATAAACCTGGGTACAAAGCTGGTAGCTGGCTAAAATGAGGTGGCGCTTGAGACTTTCGCCGAGACAATTGAGATAGTCGTTGTAGACAACGGCGATCGCCTCACGTACAACGTTCACTCGCTCACTAATCGCGGTTAAATCACGGCGGACCTGTTCGATTGCTTTGACCATGAATGTCCCAATTTTAGTGATTTTATCTGGCCTATCTAACGCAGTAATGGGGTTCTAAGTACTGCGTTAGATATTTTAGAGAGCTTTATTGTCCGGGATGATGCGCCAAAAGGAAAGGGAGAATGCCGCACCAACCAAGGGGCGATCGCCCCCCAGACCCCCGCTTTTTTTCAGAATTGCCAAAGCCCAGAGCCCCCCAACGATAACAACACCCCCTTAAAATAAGCCCCGGCGGAACTCATCGCGATCGCCTTGGTCATCTTTTTGGTAGGGGGAAGGGGGCCGATCACTGCTCCAGGCCCACCATACTGTGCCACATCGACATTCATAAAATTCCTGCCAGCGCCGTCGGTGGAGAGCATCTGTCACAGGGGCATAACGGTTTAACCAAGCTCGCTGGGCATCATGGGGTAACGCCTCACAACTGGGACAGTGAAAACTCAGAGCATGGCTGGCATTCTTGATCCATGCGGGGGGATAGGGACTAAAAGCATCCATAGGCACAGGCAACTAAAAAACTTGCCTACCATGGTAACGAGTTCCCTGGAGATTGTTGGTTGCTATTGTTTCAGTCTGAACAGTTGACGCCCCAGACTTGATCCATCTAGTCCTAATGATGCTAAGCGCGGATAAATTCGTAGAGTTCGAGGTACTCGCTGCCCGGATTATTCCAAGAGTAGTCATATTGCATCCCCTGAATTTGGAGTTTTCTAAATTCTTCGGGATATACCGTGTAAAGCCCGATCGCCCGTTCCATGGCCGATTCTAGGGCATGCTGGTCTGTTTGATAAAAGACATAGCCATTACGCGCTTGGGGGGGGTGCGTATCATCATGGTCGCGGTCAAAAACAGTACTCACCAGACCACCGACACCACGCACAATGGGCACGACACCATACTTGAGACCGATCAGCTGGGTGAGGCCACAGGGTTCATAGTTACTGGGGACTACCAACATGTCAGCCCCCGCATAGATCATGTGAGACAGCTCTGCATTAAAGCCTAATTCGATGTGGCAGTTGGGATTGTCATTGAGGTGGAATTTTTCGTGCCAAAACCAAGAATTAATCGAGCCTTCGGTGGCTGACCCCAGGAGTACAAATTGGGCCCCCCGGTTGAGGGCATAGTACATGGCGTGGTGGACAAGGTGGACACCTTTTTGATCGTCGAGGCGACCAATGTAGGCGATCAGCGGCCTGTCGTTGTCTTCAAGTAGGAGGCGATCGCGCAGAACTTTTTTATTTTTCGCTTTATTTTCGAGGCTATCCCAGCCGTATTGCATCTCGATATTGTGGTCTACCTCCGGGTTCCAGATGCTGTAGTCGATCCCATTGAGAATCCCCTTGAATTTATCCTGGTGGAGATGGAGGGTATGACTGAGGCCGCAACCGATATCAGTGTAGTGGGCTTCCCAAGCATGGTGGGGGGAAACGGTAGTAACGGCGTTGGCATAAACAATCCCCCCCTTCATGAAGTTGAGCGCAAAGGGGTTGAAGTTGTCCCGGAGGCGATCATAGTGAAAATAATAACCTTCGTTATTTAGACCTGTCGCCCAGAGAACGTCAGCCCCAGCGATTCCCTGGTGTTTGAAGTTATGAATCGTGTAACAAATCCGCTGATTCCAGAGGCCGTGCCACTTATACATTTCAAAGAGCATGACTGGCACAAGGCCTGTTTGCCAGTCGTGGCAGTGGATTACATCTGGGCGTTTATTAGATTTTTGGAGAAACTCAAGGGCTGCTTTACTAAAGAAGGCAAAACGCATGTGGTCATCTGTCGCCCCGTAGAAAAAGCCCCGATTGAAAAAGTTATCACCGGAGTGGGGTTCAATAAAGAAACACTGCTGACCATGAACCCAGCCGTAATAAACGGTGCAGTGAATCGCGCCTCCAAACCAGGGAACCCACAGATCTTTGTAGGCTTCGTGCATCCCCCAAATATGGTCGTAGCGGAGACAGTCGTATTTGGGCAGGATGATTTCAACGCAATGGCCCCGTAGACTCAGCTCACGGCTGAGCCCATAAACCACATCTCCAAGTCCACCTACCTTCGCGACGGGGGCGCATTCCGAAGCAATCTGGACAATATACATAAAGACTCCTTAGGTTTCTTGGCAAAACGGGGGATTTGTGGAAATGGAAATTTTTTCCAACGATAAAGCATCTATGGATGAGCGGCAACTGTACGGGGATGGAACTTTGATTAGGATTTTTGGGGCTTAGGTGCTCCATTGTTTTAGGAACAAAATATGTGGCGATCGCCTAGATTTTTCCTAGGATCCATAGAATCGTTAGAGAATAAAACGCAATTCTAAAGGCGTCGCCGAGGATTTTTTTGACGGATGCAACAGCCACCACAAGCGCTCAGCCCAGTTCAACCATGGCATGGCAAATTAAGTCTCATCTATGGGGCACACCAAGGTAAAACAGAAATGCAAAGGTGTTTCACCCAGGCTCCTTTTCGGATTCAGCGGCCCTTTTATCCGGAGAGTGATCGCGTTTGTCATACTGTTTTACTGCACACGGCGGGCGGTGTTGTTGGGGGCGATCGCCTTTCCTTAGACCTTGACCTAAAACCAGAAAGTCATGTTTTCTTCACAACGGCGGCGGCGAACAAAATTTACCGCACCAATGGGGAAACAGCGCAGCAGGATGGGGTCATTCGACAAGCACCGGGCAGTATTTTGGAATATTTTCCCCAGGAGATGATCGTCTTCGAGGGGGCAGAATATCACCAGAGCTTGCGGATCGATCTGGGGCCGGGGGCGGTGTGGTGTGGCTGGGAAATTCTCCGTTTTGGGCGCACCGCCCGGGGGGAAAAATTCACCGCTGGCAACTGGCGGGGGGCCACAGAAATTTGGCAAGGGGCAGAATTACTCTGGGGCGATCGCCAATGGCTACCTGGGTCTCCTGAAATGTTCGCCGCTTGGAATGGCTTAAATAATCAAGCTGTTGTCGGCAGTCTAGCCTTGGTCGGGGTTGAAATCGGGGAAGCCCAAGTCCATGAATTACGGCAAACGATGACGATGATTCAGCAGGGCTTGGGGGGAATCACTCAGCTCCCTAAAGGGGTCCTTTGTCGCTACCGGGGTCACTCCAGCACAGAGGCAAAACGGTGGTTTATGCAGCTCTGGCAAAATTGGCGATCGCTCTACACCGATCAACCCCCCACCATCCCCCGGGTCTGGCAAACCTACTAATCCTCTCCTAACCCCTCCACTGGAGGGGAACTAGAAAGATCCTCCCTTGAGGGAGGTGCCGAAGGCGGAGGGTGCCCCCCTCAGGGAGAGCTAGAGGGAGGTTAAGGTTGACGGCTATAGGGAAAAGGCTGATCTCGTTCGATGAGCTGAGCTTGCATCCCAAGACGTTTTGCCGCTTCATAGTCTTCAAGGCGACTGTCACCGATGTGGAGCGCTTC
Source organism: Picosynechococcus sp. NKBG15041c (assembly GCF_055380235.1). NCBI lineage: Bacteria > Bacillati > Cyanobacteriota > Cyanophyceae > Chroococcales > Geminocystaceae > Picosynechococcus > Picosynechococcus sp. NKBG15041c. Next base: position 1,406,705 of record NZ_AP040363.1, on the reverse strand, counting down.
CGCTGGCTGATAACCATGTTTAGCAAGGGCTGCTTGGAAAATTTTCGGATCTGGTTTCGCCGCCCCCGTCAGGGATGAAATCGTGACACTCTGGAAATATTGCGCTAAATCCAGAGCTTCTAACACCGACAATAAACGAGAGTCAAAGTTAGAGATGAGTCCTAATTCAATCCCCTGGGCATGCCAAGCCTGCACCGAGGTGAGGGTTTCTGGGAAGACAAACCAGGGCTCTGCCGTCGCAAAATACTGGTACAAATCTGTAAAGAAAACGCGAAAATCTTCAAACTGTTCCATCACGCCGACGCTAGTAAATGTCTCTTGGGCGATCGCCTCCCACCAGAGAAATTCTGCTTTGGGGATCAAAGCAGCTTCAATGCCAGGAAATGCGGGGGCTGGTTTCTGTTTGAAAGCACGACGAAAACCTTGCTCCAAGCGGTCTGGATCCGTAATGACCCCGTGGCGATCAGCAATTTTGGCATAGGCTGCCCCGACCCCATTTTTTACCCCAAAAAGAGTGCCCACCGCATCGAAAAAAATAACCTTCGGCTGTGTTTCCATAACTTTTTAATGTTGTTGCTTTATTTTGCGGACTGCGCCAATAATTTTGCGAGGGGTTGCACGAGCCAGTTCAGACCCACCTGCACCTGATGCTCCCAGGTGGGTAAACGGTAGAGGTACACCAGGCGGCGGGCCAGATGGGCGAGATTTCCTTCCAGTTCGATGCCCAGACCGCTGAGGGTGGCATTGTCCTCACCGAGGGTAAGCATTTCACCGAGGTTAAAGAAGTTAAATGGCAGCAATGGTTTATTAGCGATGAGGCCCCGCAAATTCCAGGCACAAACATCGGCCTGTTGAATGGCAACTTGGGCTGTCATCGGCAGATCATCGGTGCCCTGGGCCACATCACCGAGGGCAAAAATTTCAGGCTGATCGCTAATTTGCAACTGGGAATTAACTTGCAGTTTTCCATTATCAGCATGGGGAAGAGTTAACTCCCGAATCCAAGGGGCGATCGCCGTGCCTCCCGTCCAGAGCACCAGTTCAACGGGAATCGTGTCGACTTCCCCTTTGTAGCGCAGGCTGAGACTATCGGCGGTGAGCTCGGTGACTTCCGTTTCGTAGTCAATCCAGATACCCCGTTCTTCGAGGGCTTTTTGGGCGGCCTCTTGGTTGAACTTAGGGGCATTTTTGAGGATGGTTTCACCGCGATCAATAATCCGCAACCGGCCGCGATCGCCTAAGCGGTCTGCCAGCTTACAGGCCAATTCCACGCCGCTGTAGCCACCGCCGACGATGGCCACCCGAATTTTTTCCGCCTCGCTGGTTTCTAAGGCCCGTAGTTTTTCCTTGAGGCGTAGGGCATCGTTGAGGGTTTTAAAAGGAATCGCGTGTTCTTTGACCCCAGGGATATCGAGAATTTTCGTCGTGCCCCCCGCCGCAATCACGAGATAGTCGTAGGCAATTTGGCGATCGCCACAAATCACCTGTTTTTCGGCTGGATTGATCGTTTGTACCTGGGTCTGGAGGAATTTCACCGGGCCATGGCGGAGTAATTCGGCGTAGGTGGGGGCCACTTCCCAGGGCTGCATTTCCTCGGTAATGAGTTCATAGAGCAGGGGGCTAAAAACAAAATGATCCTGCCGGTCGATGAGGGTGATGTCCGGGCGATGGGAGGCTTCCCAGGGAAATTGCAGGAGACGAAGCGCTGTATACAATCCGGCAAAACCGCCGCCGATAATGACGATGTGGGGATGGTGACTCATGGGGCCTAGGGAAATGGGGGCGTGCAATTTGTTCTATTGTGCCTTAATTTCCAGAGGTGGGTGGGGCGGTTATCTCTGTAAACCCGGCCATAAAAAAACCGCCGCTGGGTCAGGACGGTCTAGCTTGATAAGCAATCGGAGGGTACTGCTAACCTAGCGCGGGGATCATTGGTTAAATGTAGTGCTTTTAACCTTCTGGGACTTTTTTTTGTCTATTTGCCGCTGTAGGAGGCCATGGGCTCCTTGATAAAGCGGATATAGAAATGCCGGAAGGTGGATTTGAGGATGCGGGGCAGGGCGAAATCGATGGGCATCAGGGCTTCGGGGAGTTTCCAGTCGGCGATCGCCAACTGTTTCGGTGTCGCCAGGGGAAAGTGAATTTTGGCCAGGTCACCGCACAGTCCCAGTTCCATAGATTTCGCGACGGTGGGCACTAATGCTGGTTCAACACCCAAAATATCCACCATTGCCCGGTCTAGGGCAAAAACATCTGCCGCCGCGCCCAATACACCCAATTGCTTCGGTTCGCCACCGCTGGGGCCGTTTCCTTCATGGCCAATGATGCCATCGAGAATCGTCAAATCGGGGGCGATCGCCTGGGCGGTTTCAATGAGCATCGTCGCGAACTGTTGGGGATCCTTGCCCGCTTCCATGTGCCACCAGGCCTTCATTTTTCCGGGTACACAGCCAAATAGATTTTTCACGCCCAGGGTCAAGGTCAGTTGCACGTGGGATTTTACCTTGGGCAAATTGATCACCACATCCGCTTCCATTGCTTCCTTCGAGAGGCGCAGATTTTGGTAATTGTCCCCTTCGGTGCTGTAGCGCTTGCCATGGAATTCCACCAAGGGAATCCCTAATTCTTCTAGTAGGGGCAGATAACCATTATTCTTTGCCACCCCCTGGGCTGACCCAAAGGCGGGACTATCACCGATAAAAGGTTTCCCGCCGGCCTCTAGCACCAGTTGGGCGACGCAATAAACGATTTCCTTGCGGGTAATGCATTCCTTGCTGGGCCTGGCCCCGGTGAGCATATTCGGCTTCAGCAACACGCGATCGCCTGGTTTAACGAATGCCGCCATGCCCCCCAGGGGTTCCAATAGCGTTTCTAAAGATTGGCGTAACGCTTGAATTTCGTAAGTTTGGGCCGCGAGTAAGCTAACGGTGGACATGGCAGATCACTGGGATTGAAGCAATATAAAAAGCACCTCCATAGGGTAGCGTAGGAAGTGCTTGGGGAATCGCAAACTGGGTTAAATTACTGAAAAATTGCTGCTTGTTTATTTACCGAGGGTCAGCTCATCTTTGTTCCCCAAAATGCCCTGGGGCCGCCAGACCATCAAGACCATTAAAATGATACCGATCACCATAATCCGCAATGCCCCCAGACGAGTATCATCCACAAGGTTCAACTGGGGCAGCACAAACCGCGTGAGGGAATCATAGCCAAAGAAAATCAAGGAGCCGAGCAGAGTCCCAGGATTGCTCCCCGCCCCACCAAGCACGATGATCGTCCAGGCGTTAAAGGTCACCAACGGGTCGAAATTTGAAGGGTACACATTGGTCAACTGCCAGGCGTAGAAAGAACCCGCCCCGCCGGCGATCGCCCCACCAAGCATAAAGGCCTGTAACTTATACCAAAACACATTTTTCCCGAGGGCACGGGGGATTTCTTCATCTTCGCGAATCGCTTTGAGAATCCGGCCCCAGGGGGATTGCACCAGATATTCTAAGCCCGCATACACCAGCGCCAAAGCCAGGATCGATAGCAGCATTAAACCCGCCTTGAAGTTGTAATTTTGGAGGGCAATCAAGCTATTTATAAACAAACTAGTGATAATTCCCCCACCAATCACCCCCCAGGCGATCGCCTCGGTGCCAGATTTACCTTGTTTCTTGAGCTGCTTCCAATGCCACCGTAGTCCCCGCCACAGTTGCCACGCCGCAAAGACCCCAATCGCCACCAAACAAAGAATCAAACCAAATTTTTCGACGGGATTAGGTCGAAATGTGCCGAGGGGGAGGGGGTAACGCTGAATTCCGAAGGAACCTTGGGTTAACCACTCTTCATTGAGGGCGATTAAGCGTACCAATTCAGACACCCCAATAGTGACGATCGCCAAATAATCTTCCCGGAGCCGCAGGGTCGAAATGCCGATGAACAGACCGAGACAGGCCGCGCCCCCGGCCCCGGCAGCAAGGGCGAGCAATAGGGGAACCCCCTGGTTAGATAGCAGCACGGTGGTGTAAGCGCCGATCGCCAGAAAAGCCACATGGCCAAAGTTAATCAGCCCTGTAAAGCCCCATTGCAAATTTAGACCCAGACAAAAAATGCCATAGGTTGCCGCTGAGATGGTGAGATAGACGAGATAGCCGACCATAGTTTATTTACTTTTTAGAAATTTTATAGATATTGAGAAAAATAGCTTGAATAAAGAGAAAAAGCCCCTAGGCTGCCCCATCTTATATCATCCACCTGCCCCGGTTCGTAAACTGACAATCAGTTTGGTCGATGGCGATCGCCCCAAAATGATCTAGATCCGGCTCAAAAAGATGCAATGACCAGGGCTGTTCGTCCAGTGTGATGAGCTGTGGCGTCGGGGTTAACTGCACTTGTACCCGGTCGAGTCCCCCCTGTAAACCCAGACCCAGCCCCTTAAGATAAGCTTCTTTGGCGGTCCAGAGTTGCAAAAAAGCTTTTTGCCGCGCCGTTTCTGGCAATTGCTGCAAAAAATCAAATTCCGCTGCGGTAAAAAAACGCTTCACCAATCCTAAAACTTGATTACGGCGTTTTTTGGCCTCGATATCCACCCCCAAATTTCCCTGGGGACAATCTGGCGCCACAGCACAGAGCGCCAGGGTTTGGGTGTGGGCCAAATTAAAGCTTATGCCCGGTACAAAGGGTTTGCCATGGTCGCCATAGTGGAAGGCGATCGCCTTTGGATCTCGCTGGAGATAAACGCCGAGAATTTGCCGCAACACTCCCCGGGCCAGCACAAAACGCTGTTGCAACTCAGGGAACTTAAAGCCCAGTGCCCGCGCCTGTTCTCCATGGTCGAGGAGAGGCCAAAAATTGGGGGACTGTTCCAAATTTGCCAGGGGGATCACCCAATACTCAACCCGCAGTACCGCCACCGGAATTGTTAAACCTGTAATTTCGCTAAAACTTGGTCAATTCCCTCCCGTACCGCCTGGGCTGACTGTTGGAGCTGGGCGAATTCCGATGCCGTCAGAGGTAATTCCACAACCGACTCTACCCCGCCGGCCCCAAGGCGACAAGGAACCCCCAGAAACAGATCTGTTAACCCATACTGGCCCTGGAGATAGACCGACGCCGGTAACAGATGGGCCTGATCCTGCAGAAGCACTTCCACCATATAACACACCGCTGAAGCAGGGGCATAAAAGGCGCTCCCCATCTGAAGCAGTTTGACAATTTCGGCCCCGCCGTTTTTTGTGCGTTCGATGAGTGCTTGAATGCGGGTTTCGTCCAGCAGCTCTGGCAATGGAATACCGCTGACTGTGCAATATCGCGGCAGCGGCACCATCAGATCACCGTGGCCCCCGAGGACTAGGGTCGAAATATCCCCAGTGCCGACCCCCAACTCGCGGGCGATGAAAGTGCGTAGACGAGCCGAATCTAAAACGCCCCCCATCCCCATAATTCGTTCTGGAGGCAATCCCGTCACAGTCCAAGCAAGGTAAGTCATCACGTCGAGGGGGTTGGTTACAACAATAAATAAAGCTTGGGGGTTGCGTTTTATGGCTTCCTTAGCGGCATGGGCGACAATTTTGGCATTGTAATGGAGCAGATCTTCTCGGCTCATGCCGGGCTTGCGGGGTAACCCGGCCGCAATCACCACAATGTCTGAGCCCACGGTGTCGTCATAGTGATTTGTGCCCAGGATTGTTTTATGGTGCTTTTCTAACCCTTGGGCCTGGGCCAAATCTAGGGCAAGACCTTGGGGGAGTCCCTCCACAATGTCGAGAAGGACCACCTGGGCGAGATCTTTTTCGATGAGACGTTGGGCAAGGGTACTCCCTACCTTACCTGCGCCGATCACCGCCACCTGGGGCGCTTTATGGGAAATATTAGGGGCGGCGATCGCACACATGGGCAGGTTCCAAAATTTTAGACAGCTTCGAGTTGGTCAAGGCGGAGCCAAACGCTTGGGGTCGGCGTATAGAAGCGCACTAGGGCATACTCATCATTGAGGTCAAGAATTTCCCCTTTACTTTCCAGAAAGTAGGCGGGTAAACGAGAGTCACTCGCTTGGGCTTCGAGACTATTGGTGAACTGCTCCTTGCTCACCCGCACAAGGCTTCCTTTCTTGAGTTTAGCCGCCATAATTTCTATTGTTCTCCTGATTGTGATGAATGTTATTTTAAGGGGTTAGTGGGGTTGGACTTCCCCAGAAAAATTATTGATTTTTTCAAATTCAAAGGCCCCAGCGAGGGAACCCCAAAGAATTTGGTCAGTGACAGGATCACGACCCCGGTCAATACTAATCAGGGCATTGTCAGTAATTTCAAAGCTGTTGTCGAGATAGCTTTCTTTGTTATAGCGCACCACGCGGCAGCCTTTGCCCTCTTGGACTGTCCCCTTAAAGCTTGTGCCGCTCCAAGTGACAATCATGTCGCAGCCAGGCATGGGCTCTAAATCTGCCATGGCAAACTGTTGCATCATCCCGGGATTGCGGGCCGCACCGATATATTTACTTTTGACCGCTTCTTGGGGCTTGTAGTGGATCAGTTCTAGGTGGTCACCGACGGGTTTGATGTGGAACAAACGCAGGCGATAGGGGGCGCTGGTGTCAGAGCTATAAGCTTGCTCAAGGTAGAGGCCATAGCCATCAAAAAATGAGTTGGGTAAGGGGCGCATACAGACTTTGATGTGAGCCCAGAGGGGTGGATTAGCGAGGGCTTGGGCTTCATTAGAAAATTCTCCAGCCATCCAGCGGGCCAAAGTTTGGGCGTCGGTAGAGTGGGACATAGGGCTTTAATAAAAGGGATAAATTGGTAAAAAGTTTTCTAAAAAATATGGCGTCAGCATAGAGGCTTACTGTCTAAGCTTAGGGAAAAGGGGGACAGCTCGGCAACACCCATTTATTCCTTTGAACAAGGGCCACGGTCAGGAAGAATTGCTTCGGTAGCACCGGTGGGAAGTAGGTAATCTACAGGGCAATTTGAGTCACGGCAATATTTCCGGAGAAGCAAACATCCACATCGGTACCAGTAGCTCGGGGACGGTCAGGGTAAGAGCCAATATAGTGAAAGTGCTGGGCGCGCGCTTCATAGATGACCTGCATCGGGTCGGTGCTCCGCTCACAAAAAACGATTTCAGGGTCTGATGCGGCCATGAGGTGAGGGAAGTTCACATTCCAAAAATGCTTTGCTGGCAAGGGTTGGGTCTGTAATGTTGTGAATAGTTTTTCTGTCCAATGTGCCACCAGCTCCCAGTCAATTTCTAGGGGGCGTTGGATAAAGTGGGAAAAGGCGATCGCCCGCTTACCAAGAATGGTCGCTTCCCGGACTGCGGCGACAGTTCCAGAGGTATAAATATCGACACCGAGATTGCCCCCGGCATTGACCCCAGACAGCACCCAATCCACATCGGGCGCGAATTGAGTCAGGCCCAAACGGGTGCAGTCTGCAGGGGTTCCTGCTACTGCGTAGGCACTATCTGCCCGTTGTTCTACAGAAATCGGGGCGTACATGGTAAAGCGATGACCGCATTCAGACATTTGAGTTTGGGGAGCGACCGTCACCATGGTGGTCACTTGGGGGGCGATCGCCTTTGCTAATGCCGCAATCCCGGGGGCATCGATGCCATCATCATTCGTGAGTAAAACGCGCATATTTGAGGAAATAAACTAAAGAATTGATTGTGCTTTAAAAGTGGCAAAAAATATTGTCATTCAAGACAAATTCAAATGATTTTGACGATCTTAAAGTAATGATGGGATTTATTTTTGTTGAACTTTTTTCTAGTCTAAAATCAGCTAAATTATGACGAAAAGAAAAAAGAAATTCTAGTTATAAGGTGCAGTCATCATAACAAAAATGGTAACGAGTTCAGAAATTCAGCCTCTCTAGATTACAAATAAATGAGCGTGTTATTTTCTATGTCTATCATCGTTTAGACTCTTTGGGCCTGGTGCGACTATTTTTGAAATTCCCTTGAAAATTTTGTCCGGTATCTTGAACAAAGTCGGAAATGCCAACGTCAATAATTTGACTGTGACATTGATCTGTGGCGAAAAATCCTCACTTCAATGGGGCAATGGTAGTTGCTAAAATTAGTCTTAAAACCTTGCGGTGGCATTTTTCCGGGCCCATAGCCGGCGGTCGCGAGCATCCCGAACCCGATTATAGATTGAATACAAAAGTTGCTATGAGACGATCAAAATTTATCCAGCGATTTACGACCCACATCGTTGCGCTCTGTGTGGGTTGTGCGATTACTTTTGGGGCGATCCAGGGCTCTAGCCAAACCCTCAATCAACCCCTAGCGGATACAACCCCCCCCCTAGAGGTGGCCGCAGTGCCTGTGCCCATGACGGCGGGTCGAAACTTTGTGGCCGATGCGGTAGCTCGGACTGGGCCAGCGGTGGTGCGCATCGATACAGAAAGAACTGTGGTGCAGCGTTTCCAAGATCCGTTTATGAATGATCCTTTCTTCCGGGAGTTTTTTGGCGATCGCTTCGGAATGCAATTCCCCAGTGAGCAACGTCAAGTTGTGACGGGCCAAGGCTCTGGTTTTATCACCGACCGCTCTGGGGTGATCCTCACCAATGCCCACGTCGTCAGTGGTGCCGACCGGGTAACGGTTACGTTCAAAGATGGCCGCAGTTTTGAAGGGGAAGTGAAAGGGGCCGATGAGGTAACGGATCTGGCCGTTGTGAAAATCGACCCCCGCAATGAATCAATCCCCGTTGCCCCCCTCGGTGATTCTGGCGGGGTAGAAGTCGGCGATTGGGCGATCGCCGTCGGGAATCCAGTCGGTCTAAACAATACTGTGACCTTAGGGATTATCAGCACCCTCGAACGTCCCTCGGCCCAGGCGGGTATCCCAGACAAACGGGTGGATTTTTTACAAACGGACGCGGCGATCAACCCGGGTAACTCCGGTGGCCCTCTCCTGAATGCGGCGGGGGAAGTAATTGGGATCAATACAGCCATTCGTCGAGATGCCATGGGGATTGGTTTTGCAATTCCCATCAACAAAGCGAAAGAGCTAGAACCGACCCTGGCCGCTGGTCAACAGGTACCCCACCCCTTCATCGGGATTCGCATGGTCAGCCTCACCCCAGACTTGGCCCGTGAAAACAATGCTGATCCGAATTCTCCGGTCACTCTCCCAGAAATTCAAGGCGTTTTGGTACTAGGGGTTGTTCCTGGTAGCCCGGCAGAGAGTGCCGGTTTACGGCGTGGCGATGTAGTCACGAAAATTGATGGTGAGGCGATCGCCAACGCCCAACAACTCCAAGCCAAGGTTGAAGGCAGTGGTGTCAATGCCAATTTGAGATTAGAAGTGCAGCGGGGTGAGCAGACAAGCAACATCACCGTGAGAACAGCTCAAATGCAGGGAATGAGCCAAAATTCTCGTCCCTAAACTGAGAAAATTGATTTAACTCAAAAAGCCCAGGGTATGTACCTTGGGCTTTCTTTTATGGGGTAGTTTCTCAAGAAAGCAACGACTCACCAATATCCAAGCGCAGCCCATTCACCACATCCCAGCCGGATTGGGGCTTTTTGCCGCTGGGTTGCACCTGTTTTAGAAGTAAGAGACCATCTCCTGTCTGGATCACGGGGCCAAACTTTTTGGCGATCGCTACAATTTCTCCAACTTTGCCTGTACTCCCAATCAATGGCTTGAGGGGTTCATATTCTGGCGGATACTGGTCGAAACATTCCGGCACAATGGGGACAGTTTCGAGGGCTTTTAATGGTTTATCGCGGCAGGTGGTGACACAGTTGGGATAAAAACCGCGCACTTGATTATGTAAGGCGATCGCCCCTTTCTGCCAATCTAAGGAAAAATCTTCTTTTTTAATTAAAGGTGCATAGGTAGCTTGATCTGGATCTTGGGGAGTGGGGACGATACTTCCTCGGGCCAATTTGATTAAAGTTTCTGTGAGTAAGGCCGCCCCAGAACGGGCCATTTGCACCGCTAAATCTTGGGCATTTATCCACAGATCCAGAGGAATTTCTGATTTTAAAAGCATGGCCCCAGTATCCATCCCCTCATCCATGAGCATGGTGGTCATTCCTGTCACCGTTTCCCCATCGACTAAACTCCATTGGATCGGCGCGGCCCCACGATATTTTGGCAGCAGGGAACCATGGCCATTGACGCAACCGAGTCGGGGCATCTGGAGAATTTGCGACGACAGCAACTGGCCATAGGCGACCACCGCAAACACATCGGCCTGCAGGTTTTCGAGCATCGCTAAAGTTTCAGGGTCTTTCTTAATTCGCTTCGGTTGCCATACGGGTAAATTGTGGGCGATCGCCACTTTTTTAACCGCTGAGGGGATCAGCTGACTACCCCGGCCCCGGCGCTTATCCGGTTGGGTGACGACCCCTAGCACCTCAATGTCTGGATGGGCCAGGAGCGCTTCCAAATGGGGCACCGCAAATTGGGGCGTACCGAAAAAGACAACTTTAACCATGGGCGAGATCCACCAATCACAAATCGGCTTTTCACTTTAGCGCAGATTTTCGCAGACCTTAAGCGCCGACAGACTCCTTCGCCGCATAGAGCACTTCTAGGGAGATTTCATTGAACCCCTGGTTGCGGGCGTATTTTTCGGTGTTGCGCTTCACCTTGCCCCGCACAAAGCCAGGAATTTTCTGGAGTTGTCCCTGGGCTTCTGTGGTCCAGTTGAGGTCGGACCCTGCGGACATGGTTGTGGTGATCACTTCTTTGGTATCGTGGCCCCCAAAAATTTCGAGCAGATGATCTTCCATGCCTAGGGTGAAAGAGTTGTAGACCAAATCTGCGATTTGATTGGTGCCTTCGTAGCCCAAGAAAGGCCGATAACCGATGGGGAAATTTTGGATATGAATCGGTGCTGCAATGACACCACAGGGAATGTTTAGCCGTTTACCCACATGGCGCTCCATTTGCGTCCCGAAAATAGCAGCAGGTTCCAAACGGGCGATCGCATCGGCAATTTCCCCATGGTCTTCGCTAATTAAGATGTCATCACAATATTCACTCACTTCCTGGCGAAACCAGTCCGCATCATATTTGCAGTAGGTGCCTGCGAGGACCACATGGATCCCCATTTCCCGCGCGAGAATTTTGGTCATGGCGGCGGCGTGGGTATTATCTCCAAAGACAATCGCCCTTTTGCCGGTTAAATTTTGACAGTCGATGGAACGGCTAAACCAGGCCGCCTGGGACACATGGAGGGTTTGTTCCTCGATAAAAGCGTCGTAATCTGCTGTTACTCTCCGGCTGTTCACAATCGCTTGGATGGCACGGATACAGCGGGCCGTTTCCACCACACCCATGGGGGTAATATCCACGTAGGGCTGGTCAAATGTTTGTGCAAGATATTGCGCCGTAGCCAAGCCCAACTCTCGGTAAGGCACGAGATTAAACCAAGCTTGGGGCAATTTTTTCAAATCATGAACCGAGGCTTTGTCTGGTACAACTAAATTGATGGTGATACCGAGATCTGCCATCAGGGTTTTTAATTCGCGGATGTCATGGTTGTTATGGAATCCGAGGGTAGAAATGCCGAGAATATTCACCGATGGTTGTGCCGTTTTTTCGGTGGCGAGGTCTCCCTGTTTTTGGGCTTTATCTAAATAGAATTTGACGATTTGCTGGAGGGTGCGATCGCCTGCCTGGAGTTCATTGAAACGGTAGTGGTTCACGTCGGCAAGGATCACATCCCCTTTTGCTTCGAGCTGGGCGCGGCTGACAAAATTTTCCAGATCTTCCTGGAGAATGCTCGAGGTGCAGGTGGGGGTCAGGACAATCAGATCGGGGGCTTCTTCTTGGTCTTTGCGGACAATGTTATCAACGACCTTTTCCTGGGAGCCCCGCGCCAGGACATTGCGATCAACGACACTGGTGGTAACAGGGGTAAAATTGCGTTCCCGCTCTAGCATTGAGCGCATCACATTGAAATAGTCATCACCTAAGGGAGCGTGCATAATCGCATGGACATTTTTGAAGGAACTGGCAATGCGTAAAGTGCCGATGTGGGCCGGGCCTGCATACATCCAATAGGCAAGTTTCATAAGTATTTCTACTCCCAAAAAGTAATAGCATTGAGCAGCAAAGGTAATGCCAGTCAGTGCCATTTTCGCAAATGATTTTCACCTTCCTGGGGAAGAAAACAAAAGTCAATAAAACGATGTATCTCGCAAAGAAAATACTGGGGTTTTGTGAGATTTATGGCGATCGCTTCCCTAGTCAAATCTGATAGGAATCATTTTCTTTCCCCGGCACCGGGCTGTTCTAGGGGCTACAATTTTCTTGAAGAAACGACTTCAGACATTCATATTTTGTTTTTTTCGTGCCATGACCCAAACCTTTGCACCCAAACCGATTCAGTATGCCCCAGGGACGATCCAGCGGGCAGCGGTGGCATTTGCCTGTAGTCCGTTCCAGTGGCAACTATTGGCCGCCATGAAGGATCAACGGGTCGCCCTTGGGGAAATCGCGGGGGAACAGGGCATCAAAGCTGGCTATAGTAGGCGATCGCTTTCTGAGGTAGCCGTGGAAGATCTGATGATGTGGCTAATTCAGGTGGGCCTTTTGCGGCGAGAGGTAGATGGCCAAGGACTCACTGATAGTTTCCGGTTGACGCCCCTCGGCCGCCAAGTATTAGCCCAGTGGGAAAAAGATCCCCAAGGGATCCAACTCTCTTGGTGGAGGCGATCGCAAAATTGGCTTCAGCGCTGGCTTAGTCGTTTCTCGGTCTAGGGGTACAATCTAGGTCTGGAGCATTTCGATCTTTGGTTTAGTGTGAGGCAATACCATGCGGGCGATCGCCATTTTTAGCCCTAGTCGTCGGTCTGGTAAATCGTGGCTGACCATCGCCTTGGGCCGCTCCCTAGCGCGTTCAGGGTGGCGAGTCGCCCCCTTCCAAAGTCAAACGGAAATCACCCAGGAGAGCTATCGGATCAATAGCCTCGCAGAAATTAGCCAGTCAGCTGCGTGGCAGGCCTGGGCCGCTCAAATTCCGCCGACCACAGGACTAAATCCGGTACTGCTTAAAGCTCATCACCCCGCCGACCAATCCCAAGCAAGCTTTCAACTGCTCATCCAGGGCCGAGGCATTGGCACCGTTAGCCGGACAGATTATTACCAAAACTATTACGAAATTACGCGCCCCTTAATTCGAGAATGCTTGGGGCAACTTCAACAAGATTACGATATTTTGCTGTGTGATACCTATCGCCACGGCCTCTACTACCCCATTGATGCCGACAGTGACCAAAACTTCGAATTGTTAAAAAATCTACAGCCCTCCACAGTCGGTATCCTATTGCTAGATTGCAAAAACGAAGGAGAACTCAATCAACTCTGGGGTCTGTGGCAACGGCTTTCTCCAGAAAATCGCCAACTGATTCGAGGCATTGTGCTGAATCAGTGGCAAGGCGATCGCCCCGCTGCTGACCAGGTCACCCAATGGATCACAGCGCAGATCCAGCGTCCTGTTTTGGGTTATTTGCCGCCCCTCAGGGATTTAGCCTTTTCCCCCAGCAGTGCTTTAACATTTCAAAAAACCGATGAGAATCTGCCCCAAAATAAACTGCGGGTGCAAGTTTTAACACTGCCTCACTTTCAGGACTATCTAGAGTTTGATCCCCTACGGAGCGAGCCCTCCCTCCAATTAGAATTTATCGACCCCACAGAACCCTTAGGCTACCCCGACGCAGTGATTATTCCGCCCACCAATCAGGCGATCGCCGACCTGGAGCAACTCCAGAAATATAGCTATCCCCAACAACTCCAAGACTATCTTCAGGCCGGGGGGACGATTTTGGGCATTGGTAACGGTGCAACCCTCTGTAGCCAAAACCTCCGGCTACCCAACGGCAAACGACAACGGGCCCTCGGCCTGATGCCCTTTGAAGGTCAAATTCAAGAAGCAACAAATGTCTTCCTCCCCCAGGAGGAAATCATTTCGCTTTTCCCCTGGCCCACTCTGCTCCTCAAAGGTCGCCCTCTCCCCTGGGAGCTCCTTAACTACAACCTCAAAAGCGGCTATCGACAACTTTTCAAAACCAACAATCTAGGCATTATCAACCAAAACCAGAGCATCTGGGCCATTTATCTACAGGGCTTGTTTAACAATGGCCCCTGGCGTCGTTTCTGGCTCAACACCCTCCGTCACAAGCGCGGTTTGACCTCTCTGCCGACCGGAATCGCCGATTTTCATGAATGTCGGGAGATGATCTTAGAAACCCTAGCCAATCACATCGAACAATATTTAGATTTAGACTTCCTCTTGACAGAAGTAAAAAAATAAATATTGGCATTTATTCGCAATAAGCCCAGATTGTTGCAAAACTGGAATGGGGCGTTTATGATTGTCAATAAGCTGAACTTGTTGAAAAAAATGCTAGTACCTTCCTACGATGTGAGCGCCCTCAAGACGGAACTGAATGCTAAGGGTTGGCGGCTAACGCCCCAGCGGGAAAAAATTCTGGGTACATTCCTAAATTTACCGAAGGGAGAGCATCTCAGTGCGGAAGATTTACACCAAGAGCTCTTGAGCCAACAGGAAAACATTAGCCTTTCGACGGTATATCGTAGTGTCAAGTTGATGACCCGCATGGGCATTTTACGGGAACTAGAACTAGCAGAAGGTCACAAGCATTATGAATTAAACCAGTCCCAGGCCCACCACCACCACCTCGTCTGTGTGCAGTGCAATAAAACCATTGAATTTGAAGATGTGGCCATCAACAAACATAGCATTGCCCAATGTCAGCAACAGGGCTTTGAGCTCCTCGACTGCCAGTTAACAATTACGACTATTTGCCCGGAAGCGCGGTTGATGGGCTGGCCCTCGGCACTCCCCCATGATTGGGTCTGCTCCCGGGTGAAAGCCCAAGCGACCCTCAGCTGAGGGGTAGCGATTTGACTTTTAGGGGACAGCGATCGCCGACATCATTTCCCCTGTTGGTGACAGAAAATTTAGCTCTGGGTTATCGGCGACGCCCCCTCTTAGAAAATCTCAATGTGGCGATCGCCCAAGGACAGTTTGTCTGCCTGGTGGGGGCCAACGGCGCCGGAAAATCGACCCTAATCCGAATTTTGGCGGGTTTAGAAACGCCTCAGAAGGGTAATGTGTGGCTCCAGGGGGAACGCCTCGACAAACTCAACGGGCCCCAGCGGGCGAAGCGCTTAAGTTTGGTACTGACAAACCGGGTCGATTTAGCCTGGATATCAGTGCTGGAATTGGTGGCTTTGGGACGTTACCCCCACACCGATTGGCAGGGACGCTTGGGGCCGGAGGACCAAAAAATTGTCCGGGAGGCGATCGCCGCCGTAGGCTTAACGGCCCTACAGGATCAGCCCCTGAATAATATCAGTGACGGTGAACGACAAAAGGCAATGATTGCTAGGGCCTTAGCCCAGGCAACCAGTCTAATTTTGCTCGATGAACCCACTGCCTACCTAGACTTACCCCGGCGCGTAGAAGTGATGCAATTGCTGCGATCACTGGCTCACCAGCGGGGCCGTACAGTATTGATGTCTACCCATGACTTAGATTTAGCCCTGCGCTGCGCCGATCAGCTGTGGCTCATTACCCCCGACCAAACGCTTGTGGTCGGCACGCCCGAAGAATTGGCTCTCCAGGGTTATCTGGGGCGTACCTTTAGTAGTGACATTTTCTGTTTTGATCAAACCAGTGGCCAATTTCAATTACACCACCAATGGCGATCGCCCATCCAGTTTCAGGGAGAAGGACTGGTGGCCACCTGGACAGAGCGGGCCTTAAATCGCCTAGGGTTTGAAGTGGTCCAGGGTCCTTGCCCGTTGCATTTAGAGCTCAAAGCACAACCCACCCGCTGGATTTTAACGAGAAGTCCGGCAGAGGGCAGTTCTTGGCGAGATTCCCCGCTCGAATTCACGAGTCTCGGCGATCTCAGTACCCATCTCCAAGCTTTACAATGGGAAGACTGTTGACCAATGCAACCATGGCAGAGCTCAAAATTCCCCACCGCGATATCCTCAGTCTCAATCTAGAGCCCATCAAAATTTTGGTACAGTCCATTCTGTTGGACAATGCCCTGGCTGATCATGAGCAAAAGTTTCAGTTAATCATCGATTTCCCCCGGGAAAGCAATGATCCCCGCGAGCTATCAGAAATTCCTGAAGTTCGTCTCTGGTTTGTACGCCTTGATGCTGTTTTTCCCTGGTTTCCTTTTCTGCTCGACTGGAAAAGTGGCGAACTAGGCCGCTATGCAGCAATGCTTGTCCCCCATCAGTTTCATCGCACCGAAGGGATTCAATACAACCCTGAAGCCCTCGAAATTTTTGTGATGGGTAAAGTCTTTTGTCTCAGTGAAGTACTCCCTGAATTTGACATCCAACCCCAATCACGGGTGAAGGCGATCGCCCAGCTCCTCGGCTACGACCTAGACGATGAATTTTTAAATAGCATTACCGCCTAGTTTATGGGTATTCAACCGACAACGAAGGGGGCCTTGGGCAGTGCCGATGAATATGATTACAAAACGGATTCAATATATCCTTAAAACCCGCATTGGTAGACGATTGGCCTACGGCCTATTGGTCGGTGCAGCCCTCCTGATTTTTCGCCCCACAGAATATCCTGCAGAATCACCCAGCAGCACTGCAACCCAAAATCCGGCTACTGCCTGCCCGGCCCATCTCCCCAATGGCATTCCCCAGGGAACCCCCGCCACCAATGACCTACTTGTCCGTTCAATCTATTGCCTAAGTGCAAACCCTGAAACCAAGTTTGCCGACTGGGTGGCCTTCCGATTAGACCGAGAAACAATTACGGGGAGTTCCAACCAAGACCGCGAATGGGCTGCTGATCCAGACCTCCATAGGGACGTCACCCTAGAACCAGAAGACTATCGAGGTGCTTACCAAGCCCATAACTACGACCGGGGTCATCTTGCTCCCTTGGCTTCCTTTCGGGGGGGAAACTGGTACAAAACCAACTATCTCAGCAATATCACGCCCCAAAAAGCCGACCTAAACCGGGGTGCGTGGAAGGACCTTGAAGAATATGAACGTGACCTCGTCAGGCGCTATGGCGAGGTTCATACTATTGTCGGCACTGCCTACGATGCCCGTGACTCAACATCGCCTCGAAAAACGCAACTCCCCAATGCCGACGAGCCCCATCAAATCCCAGACTATTTTTGGCGGATCATCACCTACAACAACACCACTGAGGCTTATATTTTTTCCCAGGACACCCCCCTTGGTGCAGATTTTCGGCTCGGGAAAATTTCTCCTAGGGAGCTTGAACAGTATACGGGTTTAACGTTTAGCTCAGAATAACCACCAATTTTTCAACGGAGGCCCACCTAGAATAAAATCATCAGTTTTGACATTCATCACAGGGTTTACCATGTCTCAGCACATTTCATTACCCGATCGCCTCGCAGAAAAAGCAACAACTGTGGCCCAAAGCCTTGGCTTATCACTCGAAGAACTATTGGCGATCGCCCTAGAAGAACTCCTCATAAAATATCAACAAGCCCCTAGCGCTGACCTCAACCTAGAACAAAAAATGAAGATTGCCCAGCGCGGCATCAAAAAATATCAACAGGCTCTCGCAGAACTTGCACAATGAAAGAACCCACTTGGCTCAATGGGGCAGATATCTATGAAATACATAAGGAAATCATCGCTATTTTTGGGGGCCAGTCAGGGATCTTGAATCCTGGATTAATTATCTCTAGCCTCAACAAAGCAAAAAATCTTTTTCATTACACAGAGTCCCCAGATCTTTGTCAATTAGCCGCTGTTTATGGCTATGGTCTCATCAAAAACCATTGTTTTCTTGACGGCAACAAACAAGTTTCTTTAATTGCTGTCTATACTTTTTTAGCGATCAATGGCTTTGAACTCATTGCCCCAGAACAAGACGTTATCCAGAC
Organism: Picosynechococcus sp. NKBG15041c; assembly: GCF_055380235.1. Classification (NCBI taxonomy): domain Bacteria; kingdom Bacillati; phylum Cyanobacteriota; class Cyanophyceae; order Chroococcales; family Geminocystaceae; genus Picosynechococcus; species Picosynechococcus sp. NKBG15041c. The sequence continues at coordinate 1,388,820 of NZ_AP040363.1, read as the reverse complement.
GTTTTCAGACCTCGCAGGGACCCAAGCCTCCCAAGCTGCTGCCATCGAAACGTTTGCCCAGTGGCTCCGGCAAAATACCCACCACAATCATTAACTATTTTTAATCTCGGCAAGCCTGATATTAATTGGTTTTTGTGGTCTGCCAGTACTCAAACCACAACAAAGCTGTCACGGCGATTGAGAATGGCAGCAGATAGTACAAGACACGGAATACAATCAAAGTCGCCAAGATTACTTCTTCCGTTTGGGTCGACTGGAGAAAAAAAAGCATCACCGTCTCGAAAATCCCCAAACCGCCTGGAATCGTGCTGATCAAACCAGCCACCATCGCCAGAACATAAATGCCAAAAAAAGCAGGATAGGCGATCGGCGCATCCAGTAAGCCATGGAGCGCTAAGGCCGCAAAACCCCAATCTAAACTAAAGATTAAAATCTGTTGTAGAGAAATCCCGAGGGAAGGGAATTGAAAATGATAATTGTGCCATCGTAGTGGCTTGGTCAGCATCACTGTGCCCAAAGCATATAAACTGCTCATGCCTAAACAAAAAATCCCAAATCCTTGTAACGAGTGAGAGAAAAAAGGCAACTCGATGGCGGTGGGTAAAGAAAACTCAAAAAGAGCAAAAATCAAACCACTCACTGGTAATAAACCAACCCAGAGATTAAGGTTCGTAAAAGCAATAATCTGAGCAATTTCTATGTTTGAAATGTGCCACTGGCGATAGAGTCGATAGCGCAACATACTCCCTGAGAGAAAAGCAAATCCTACATTTGGACTGATAGCATAGGTAATCAAACCAGCAAAGGCAATTTTCCAGGGAGATAATCTTTTTTTGATATATCGAAAAGCTAAGAGATCATAATTGGAGATCGCCCCATAACTACATAGTATAAAAAAGCAAGCGATTCCTAATTGAACCATAGATAAATTATTGAGACTTTCCCAGACTAAGCCCCAATTAATACGACGAAATTCTCGCCAAATAATGACTGTGGCGATCGCACAAATACAGACACTCAAGCCTGGCAAAAGGCGTTTTTCAAGAATTTCTTTGAAAATACTTTGATCGCTACCCACAAGGTTTACCCAGCCAATATTTCCCGACAGCTCATCTTAACGTTTTCCTTTGAGGGTCTGAACCTTATCATAATGCCCAAGGAGTGAAACTCTTCCGATAGAATAGAAGATTGATCAATTAAAAAAGGTTGAATTAGCAACAATGAATGTACTTGTGGTGGGCAACGGTGGCCGGGAACATGCGATCGCCTGGAAATTACTCCAATCTCCCAATGTCGAAAAAATCGTTTGCACCCCCGGTAATGGCGGCACAGCTCTCTTGGAAAATTGTCAAAATCTCCCGATCGCCGTGGATGACTTCGCTGGTATTGCCCAAGCCTGCCGTGACCATCACATTGATTTCGTTGCCGTCGGCCCCGAAGTGCCCCTTTCCCTCGGCCTCGCAGATTTTTTAAATGAACAAAATATTCCCGTATTTGGCCCGCAAAAAGACGGGGCAATCATCGAAGCCAGCAAAGCCTGGGCCAAGGAACTGATGATCGAAGCGGGGGTTCCCACCGCCGCCTCTGGCACCTTCACCGACCCCCAAGCAGCGAAAGACTATATCGAAAGCCAGGGAGCCCCCATCGTTGTCAAGGCCGATAGCCTCGCTGCCGGGAAAGGAGTGATTGTCGCTGAAACCTTAGAAGAGGCCTTAAATGCTGTCGATCGCCTCTGGGCAGAAGGCTACAAAACCCTGGTGGTAGAAGAATTCCTCGTCGGTCAAGAAGTATCCGTGCTGGCATTAACCGACGGCAAAACGATCCGCCCCCTCCTGCCTTCCCAAGACCATAAACAAATTGGCGAAGGGGACACTGGCGAAAATACCGGCGGCATGGGGGTCTACGCACCCACCCCAATCGCCACCCCTGAAATTATGGCCCAGGTACAAACCGATGTGCTCGAAGCCACCCTCAAAACCCTGCAAAAGCGAGGCATTGACTATCGGGGCATTCTCTATGCGGGTCTGATGGTGAGTCCTAGTGGTGTGGTAAAAGTGCTGGAATTTAACTGTCGCTTTGGGGATCCAGAAACCCAAGCAATTCTGCCCCTCCTGGAAACGCCCCTAGATGAACTGATGCTCGCCTGCATCAACCAAACCCTCGCTACCCTGCCACCGCTCAAGTGGTATGCAGGGAGTGCAGTCTGTGTCGTGGCAGCCTCTGCTGGATATCCCGGCACCTACGAAAAAGGCAAAGTAATCACGGGGCTCCAAGAAGCCGAAGCTCTGGGGGCGACGGTTTTTCATGCAGGGACTAAATTAGAGGGAGATACTTTGTTAACCGATGGTGGCCGTGTCCTTGGGATTGTCTGCCGCGGCGAAAATTTTGATCGGGCGATCGCCAACGTTTACCAGGCCGTTCCCCAAGTACAATTCCCAGGAATGTACTACCGTCGCGACATTGGCCATCGCCTCAAAAAGGCATAGCTTGCAACAAAACGTTACATTGTATTTAATAAAGCAAACTTGATCCGGTTCGTTCACCCCCGAAAACACCTTGCTAACCCTCATCACCAAACTTCGTAATATCCTTTCCCGCTGGTGGTCAGAATTTACGCTACAGACCAAGCTCATGGCCGCCGCGACCCTGGCCGTATCCCTGTTGATGAGTGGTTTTACCTTTTGGGCAGTGAATTCAATCCAGCAAGATGCCCGTTCGAACGATACTCGCTTTGGTAGTGACCTCGGCCTCCTCCTTGCAGCAAACGTTGCCCCCTTGGTGGCCGATCACAACCTCTCCGACCTTGCACTCTTTACCAACCGTTTTTATAACAGCACCGAAAACGTTCGTTATCTCATCTATGCCGACCCAGACGGCAAAATAGTCTATGGCATCCCCTACTCAGAAGCCGAAGTAAAAAACAGTCTCACCATCGAGCGACGCATTACCCCCCCCGACGAATACAACGCCCAAAGCTTTTTGCCGATCGCCAAACAACATCTCACCCCAAACGGTGAAATTACCGATGTTTTCGTCCCCCTCTACCAAAGCGACGAGTATCTCGGCATCTTAGTTGTGGGCATTAACCCCAACGCCACCGTGGTTGCCTCCTCTAACCTAACGCGAGACGTTACCCTAGCCGTATTTGTCTTTATCTGGGTAATGGTGATCCTCGGTGGCGTCTTCAACGCCCTTACCATCACGCGGCCGATCAAAGAGCTTCTGGACGGTGTCAAGAACATTGCCGCCGGAAATTTTGAGCAACGCATCGACCTCCCCTTCGGCGGTGAACTCGGCGAGCTCATCGTCAACTTCAACGAAATGGCCGAGCGTCTCGCTAGCTACGAAGAACAAAATATCGAAGAACTCACCTCCGAAAAAGCCAAACTTGAAACCCTCGTCACCACGATCGCCGATGGCGCGATTCTCCTGGACACCGACCTAAAAATTATCTTGGCCAATCCCACCGCCCGCAAAATTTTCCACTGGGACGAGAAACCAATTATCAGTGAAAGCGTTCTCCATCATCTACCCGCCTCCGTCACAACTCAAATTACCCGTCCTCTCCACCAGATGGCGATCGGCGAAAACCTAGACTCCGATTTTCTGGTAGAACACCATGCCGTCAAAAGAGACGCAGAAGAAACCATGCGGGGCAACGAATTTAAAATTAGCCTCGAAGACATGGTCGATAACAGCGCCGAAGCCACAACGGTCCGGATTCTTCTCACCGAAGTTTTAGACAAAAATAAAACCAACATTCGAGGCATCGCAATCACCGTCCAAGATATTACGAAAGAAGCAGAATTAAATAAGGCCAAAAGTCAATTCATCAGTAACGTTTCTCACGAATTACGGACTCCCCTATTTAATATCAAATCTTTTATTGAGACACTCCATGAATATGGAGACGATCTCACCGAACAGCAGCGGCAAGATTTCCTCGAAACAGCCAACAACGAAACCGATCGCCTGACCCGCTTAGTCAATGATGTACTAGATTTATCACGCCTCGAATCTTCTCGAGTGTATCGCCTCGATGAAGTAGACATCAGTCAGCCCATCGAACAAACCCTACGCACCCACCAGCTCAACGCCCGCGATAAAGAAATTACCCTGACCCATGAGCTCGACGTCAATCTACCTATGGTGCTGGGACACTACGATCTCTTATTGCAAGTCCTCACAAATCTGGTGGGGAACGCACTCAAATTCACCCGTGCTGGCGGCCAAGTGAGCGTCAGAGCGTACCAAGTTCCCCATGACCCCGAGCATGTGCGCATTGAAATATCCGATACAGGCATCGGCATCGATCCAGAAGACCAAGAGGCCATTTTTGACCGTTTCTTCCGGGTAGAAAACCGTGTGCACACCTTAGAAGGAACGGGGCTTGGTCTGTCCATTGTCAAAAATATTATCGATAAACACCACAGCCGAATTCATCTCATTAGCGAAGTGGGTATCGGTACGACTTTTTGGTTTGAGCTCAACGCAGTCCAAACCACAGCGGAGATTCAAACCCCAGATAGTCCTGATTCCCTAGAAACACAACCTAGGGAAGCCAGTGGCAACATTGTCTAACCATCAACAGTAGATGGCAGCCCAAATTCAAAGGCGCTTTAAGAAAAGTTGTGTGAAGTAATAAGCTCCCTCTTGGTTTTGAACTACGCCGATGCCCGTCAAATCAAAGTCACCAATGATATTTTTGTGGTGGCCGGGGCTATCAATCCAGCCTTCAACCGCGACGGTGGCAAGATCGTCATAACCTTGAATGAGTGCTAGATTTTCTGCAACACTGGCATATTTTAAAGCTTGTTTTTCTAAACTAGCAGCTCTATTTTCAAAACCATCGTGGGAAAACGTTGCTTCCCCTGAGGCCATTTTTGCACTGTATAGGCGAGACTCATTGGTGATGCGATAGTCGAGGGTCAGGGGTTTAAGACCCAAGCTATTTCGGTAGGTGTTAATTTTTTCGTGGATTTGCCGCTCAATGGTTTCGGTGCTGGGATTGTTACGGATTGGCAGGGTAGAGTCGGCTTCCTGCTGACTGATAAATTCTTGGGGTGGTGGCGGTGGACTGGGGGATGGATTAATTCGATTGATCCCAAGCCGGACGCCAATAAAAAAAAAGGTGAGCATTGGTAAGCGCCACCAGCGTTGATACCGCATCATATAAACCTTATGGGGCAGAATAATTTCAATTTTAGAGAGTTCGAGATTGACTTGGCTGAATTTGCAGCGTTTCTTCTTGGAATTGCCGAGCGCCATCAAGCGTCCAACTGTGGTAAGCGGTCACTCGACGATTTTCTACAGAAAGAATGAGGTAGGAGTAAATATCCCAGGCGATCGCCCGGTCATATTCAGAGGGGACTGCGGGATGGTCAGGGTGCGAATGGTAAATGCCAATAATCGCTAATCCTGCGGTGCGGGCAAATTTTTGGGCCTGGAGGATTTCCCGAGGGGCGATCGCAAAATGATCACGGCGCGACTGGGACTGAGGCTCTGAGGGCAGGAGTTCCGGCATCGCTTGGCTGAATTCCAGGGTCCAACTGTTTGCCGTAGGCCAGATCTGCTCTACTGTCTTACCATGCCCAAGTAATAGACCGCAGCATTCTTCGGGATAACTGTTCTGGGCTTGGGTAATGAGTTGTCCAAGTTGAGCGGCGGTTAAAACGAGCATAGTAGATAAATTTTGAACATTTAAACAAAAGAACCTAAATCCCAGGAGATTTAGGCGCTTCTTGGTTTAAGTTAGTGATATTTAATGGCGTTCTACCTAAAATCCCATGGCCTTAGCCACTGCTTCCATATTGGCAGGAATGCCCGTTTGCCCCTTAGATACACTGTGGGCGATCGCTGCATCGGGATCTTTTAAACCATTCCCGGTTAAAACACAGACGATTTTTGCCCCGGCTGGCACTTGATCTTTCACCTTCAAAAGACCCGCTACCGAAGCAGCACTGGCCGGCTCACAGAAAATTCCTTCGTTAGCACCAAGCTTACGGTAGGCTTCAATGATTTCTTGGTCTGTGACAGCATTAAACGCCCCTTGGCTGGCCGCCTGGACCCCATGGGCCTTATCCCAGTTCACGGGGTTACCGATCCGAATCGCAGTGGCGAGAGTTTCAGGGTTATGTACAGGTCCACCTTGAATAAATGGTGCAGAACCTGCTGCCTGGAAACCCATCATTCGGGGTAACTTACTGCATTTATTCAACTCGTGATACTCACAAAAACCCATCCAATAGGCGGAGATATTCCCAGCATTCCCCACGGGGATACAGAGCCAATCGGGGGCTTCACCGAGGGCATCTACCACCTCGAAGGCTGCTGTTTTTTGACCCTGGAGGCGATAGGGATTCACGGAGTTTACAAGGGTTACCGGATAATTTTCTGACATTTGCCGCACAATGCTCAGGGCGTTGTCAAAATTCCCTTCAATGGCGATTACTTCCGCACCGTATAAAAGCGCTTGGGCCAGTTTACCCAGGGCTACATAGCCATCGGGAATGAGCACAAATGCTCGCAATCCAGCCCGTCTGGCATAGGCTGCCGCCGCCGCTGATGTGTTTCCGGTACTGGCACAAATCACTGCCTCCGCGCCCGCTTCTTTGGCCTTGGTGATTGCCAGGGTCATCCCCCGGTCCTTGAAGCTCCCGGTGGGGTTCAGCCCGTCGTATTTTGCATAAACCTGCACCCCTTTACCAATTTCTGCGGCAATACTGGGGATTGGGATTAGGGGCGTATTTCCTTCATAGAGGGTGACTACGGGGGTGCTATCGGTGACAGGGAGATACTGACGATATGCGTTAATTAAACCCGGCCATTTTGCGGCATGGTGGGTTGGAAAGGGGACAGAGGTTAAATCGGCTTTGGGAGTACTCAGAACCACAATTGTTCTCTTACGGTGTAGTCAAATAAACGAAATCTTCTCTAAAAGGTTAGCAGTAAGGGGGGATCTGAGCTAGTCACAGGGGCGATCGCCACAGCTCAGAATCTAGCGATTTAAGAAAAGATTAACTGGGCTTTACTATTTTAAGAGTTTAGGGGCATAGCTGAGCGGTTACAGTCACAGCAAATTCTTCTTCGAAGATATCTTTGTTGTAGCCTAAGCTCCACAATTCCAATTCACAGGGGTCATCTGCATGGGTTGGGGTCAGCTTTAGGGTTAATTCTCGCTGCTTAGGATTAAAGTTGCAGGCAATATTGGCGATCGCCCCCACTTGGCGCCGATCGAGAGCAACGGCAAGGCGCATCATGGCGCTCAGTTCACTAACCATTTGTCGGTGTTCTTTCTGGATTAAATTTTGGTAATTTTCATGTTTCTTTTTGGGTTTACTCTTGCGGTGATAGCGGGCTAAATTGGCAACGATCTCTAGCTGAGTTTCATTAAAACCAAGCAGTTCAGCATTACGAATCAAATAATAAGAATGTTTGTGGTGGGCCGCATGGCTGACATAGAGGCCACAATTATGCAAGATTGCCGCTGACCATAATAACTCCCGTGCTTCAGTATCCCACTGGTGCAGATAACCCTGGAGTTGGTCAAATAAGCTCAGGGAAAATACGGCTGTTCTTTCGCTGGCGATTAGATCAACTCGATATTTTTTGGCGATCGCCATCACACTCCGTTCCCGAATGGAGCTCTGATATTGCAGGCGACTTTCAATCAAACCATGGGAGAGCATCCAATCCACAATTACCCCTTCCCGTAAGGCCCGCTCACAGAGGGTGATTTTTTTTAATCCCAACAGCTCCATCGCTTCATGGAGAATCATCGCGCCAGCGAGGATAATTTCGGCCCGTCGATCAGACATCCCCGGCAAATCAGACCGCCCATGACAGTCTAAAATGCGCATCTCTTGGATCAATTTCCCGATATCCTGTCGAGAAAGAGAATACCCATGGAGTGGATTCGGGATTGTCCCTAGATCAGCCATTGCATGCATTGCTGCCAAGGTTTCAACAGTACCCGAAGTACCAATCATTTGCACCTGTTCTTCCGGGCAAAGATGCTCTTGTAATTCTTCAATGGGCCGTTCTAACATGCCGCGAATATAAGCCTGTAGGGCCGTAAATTCACGGTCATTGATCGGGTCAGTACTAACAAAATCCTGGGTCAGACGTACCGCTCCCACTTTGGTACTACTCAAAAAACGAGCTTCATGGCTTTCAACGAGGCTAATTTCTGTCGAACCACCGCCAATATCAATCAACACATGGGGTTGTTGATTAAAATCAACCGCAGACAAAACGCCGAGATAAATGCGGCGTGCTTCTTCTTGGCCAGAAATGAGATCGACTTCTAAACCTAATTCTGTCTTAATGCGTTGGAGAAACTCTGGGCCGTTGGGCGCTTCACGGACGGCACTTGTCGCCACGGCCACTAGAGAATCGACTTGAAAACTGATGGCCAGATCCTGGCAACGACGGAGGGCAGCAAGGGAACGCTCCATGGCAACTTCTGTTAAATTCCCCGTGAGGCGATCGCGGTGACCCAAGCGCACTGTATCTTTTTCCCGTGCCACGATAGTAAAAGCAGGTAGACTCGGCTGGATTTTCACAATCACCATATGGATGGAGTTTGTGCCAATGTCGATTGCCGCGAGGGTGCAGTCTTCCCCTTGCTTGACGTTCGCAAATTGGGTGGAATTCGTTTTAAGCTGATAGACGGAAGTAGCCATGGTTAATGTCTGTCATCTTTGCTGACTTCTCTATTATTAAGGATTACCTCCAATTTACTCACTGTTTCTGACATCTCTTCCCTAAAATCCTATGGTTTCTGACCCCACCTGGAAAAAAATTGTCTATTTACTCCGTTGGGACAAACCAGCGGGACGTTTAATCTTAATCATTCCTGCTCTCTGGGCCGTGTTCCTTGCGGCGGAGGCACGCCCCGATTGGAAACTGGTTTTAGTCGTTATCCTTGGGGCGATTACGACCAGCGCAGCCGGTTGCGTAGTCAATGACCTCTGGGATCGTGATATTGATCCCCAAGTAGAGCGAACCAAAATACGTCCCCTTGCCTCTAAAGCACTGACAGTCAAAGTGGGGATTGTGACGGCGATCGCCTTCTTCTTTTCTTCTGCTGGTCTCGCGTTTTATTTCAATCCCTGGACAAATCCCCTCAGTTTTTGGCTTTGTGTGGCTGCTGTCCCAGTCATTATTGTTTACCCTTTAGCTAAGCGATTTTTCCCAATTCCTCAGCTTATTTTGGCGATCGCTTGGGGCTTTGCGGTTCTGATTAGTTGGAGTGCTGTCACCCAAAATTTAACACAAGCAACTTGGCTTTTGTGGGGCGCGACTATTTTTTGGACTTTAGGTTTTGATACTATTTATGCCCTTTCTGATCAGGAGGATGATTTAAAAATTGGCATTAATTCCAGTGCTATTTTTTTTGGTAAATTTGCCCCGGAAGCGATCGGGATTTTTTTTATTCTTACAGCTCTTTGTCTAATTTTTCTTGGAAAAGCTTTAGATATCAACTTGTTCGTCTATGTAATTAGTTGGGCGATCGCCGTTGGTCTTTGGCTCAAACAATACCTGAAAGTTCGTAAACCGAATCTCTCTCGCAAAATTTATAACAAGCTTTTTGAAGAAAACGTCATAATTGGCTTTATTTTACTCATAGGAATGATTTTAAGCTCACTACTTTAAACTGGACTAAGGCATCGTCCCTCTCACAAAGGGGGATTTGTTGGCCTACATAAACGAATAACTCTCCTGCGGAAGACAGAAGAGTTATTCAAAAATAAAGAAGAAGAATAAGGTATTCAGTTTTAAATAAGAGAGAAGCTTGGCATTGGACTATTTTCCCGGCAGGCTACCCCACAGGTATCGTCGCCGCTATAGCGTTTCACATCTGAGTTCGGGATGGAATCAGTGTGGTTCCACTATGCTAGAAACACCAAGCAGTGGTGTGTATTCACACCCTCAAGACTGTACAAAATCTCTATTAGTTTATCGAAATCTTTCGTCTAACCATCAAGGACAAGCCCTCGGTCTGTTAGGACATCTCGGCTTCACATGTTGCCACGCTTCCACCTAATGCCTATTAACGGGTGTTCTTCCCGTGACCTTACTGGATTAACTCCATGAGAGCACTCATCTTGAGGTGGGCTTCCCACTTAGATGCTTTCAGCGGTTATCCGCTCCGCACTTGGCTACCCTGCGTTTACCGTTGGCACGATAACAGGTACACCAGCGGTGCGTCCTTCCCGGTCCTCTCGTACTAAGGAAGAATCCTCTCAATGCTCTTGCGCCTGCACCGGATATGGACCGAACTGTCTCACGACGTTCTGAACCCAGCTCACGTACCGCTTTAATGGGCGAACAGCCCAACCCTTGGGACCTACTTCAGCCCCAGGTTGCGATGAGCCGACATCGAGGTGCCAAACCTCCCCGTCGATGTGAACTCTTGGGGGAGATCAGCCTGTTATCCCTAGAGTAACTTTTATCCGTTGAGCGACGGCCCTTCCACGCAGCGCCGTCGGATCACTAAAACCGACTTTCGTCCCTGCTTGACTTGTAAGTCTCGCAGTCAAGCTTCCTTATGCTTTTGCACTCAATGGCTGATTTCCAACCAGCCTGAGGAAACCTTTGTGCGCCTCCGTTATCATTTAGGAGGCGACCGCCCCAGTCAAACTGCCCACCTGATACTGTCCTTTCACCGGATTCACGGTTTAAAGTTAGAATTCTAGCCTTGTTAGAGTGGTATCTCACCATTGACTCCATTACCCCCACAAGGGTAATCTCAACGTCTCCCACCTATCCTGCGCAAACAAAGCCCGAACCCAATACCAAGCTACAGTAAAGCTTCATAGGGTCTTTCTGTCCAGGTGCAGGTAGTCCGTATCTTCACAGACAATCCTATTTCGCCGAGCCTCTCTCCGAGACAGTGCCCAGATCGTTACGCCTTTCGTGCGGGTCGGAACTTACCCGACAAGGAATTTCGCTACCTTAGGACCGTTATAGTTACGGCCGCCGTTCACCGGGGCTTCAGTCGTCAGCTTCGCCGAAGCTAACCAACTTCCTTAACCTTCCGGCACTGGGCAGGCGTCAGCCCCTATACATCCTCTTACGAGTTGGCAGAGACCTGTGTTTTTGGTAAACAGTCGCCTGGGCCTCTTCACTGCGACCAGCTCTCGCTGGCACTCCTTATCCCAAAGTTACGGAGCAATTTTGCCGAGTTCCTTAGAGAGAGTTACCTCGCGCCCCTCGGTATACTCTACCACCCCACCTGTGTCGGTTTCGGGTACGGGTCCTATGCTTTCAACACACAACTAGCTTTTCTAGGCACTATCCTTAACTACGCGGAAACCGTGGTTTCCTCCCAATCCATTCAGGGTGTAGCTATCTTTCATGCGTCATAGTTGTGCTCCCACATAAGAGTTGAGGAATATTAACCTCATGTCCATCGACTACGCCTTTCGGCCTCGCCTTAGGTCCCGACTAACCCTCCGCGGACGAGCCTTCCGGAGGAACCCTTGGGGTTTCGGGGTATGTGATTCTCACACATATTTTCGCTACTTAAGCCGACATTCTCACTTCTATACAGTCCACACCTGCTTGCCGCTAATGCTTCACACCATATAGAACGCTCCCCTACCGATAGTATCGATAGATATTATCCCGCAGCTTCGGTAACTTGCTTAGCCCCGTTCATTTTCGGCGCAGGAGCGCTTGACCAGTGAGCTATTACGCACTCTTTCAAGGATTGCTGCTTCTAGGCAAACCTCCTGGTTGTCTATGCACTCCCACCTCCTTTATCACTTAGCAAGTATTTTGGGACCTTAGCTGGCGGTCTGGGCTGTTTCCCTCTCGACGATGAAGCTTATCCCCCACCGTCTTACTGGTTGCTTTTTATACAGTATTCTTAGTTTGTCTCACTTTGGTACCGCTCTCGCAGCCCGCAGCGAAACAGTGCTTTACCCCTGTATAAGCTTTATCAACCGCTGCGCCTAAACACATTTCGGGGAGAACCAGCTAGCTCCGGGTTCGATTGGCATTTCACCCCTAACCACAGCTCATCCGCTCCTTTTTCAACAGAAGTCGGTTCGGACCTCCACTTGGTATTACCCAAGCTTCATCCTGGCCATGGTTAGATCACCCGGGTTCGGGTCTACAAACTGTGACTAACGCCCTATTCAGACTCGTTTTCACTTTGGCTTCGGCTTTTCACCTTAACCTGCCACAGCCTGTAAGTCGCCGGCTCATTCTTCAACAGGCACACGGTCAGACGTTGAATCGTCCTCCCATTGCTTGTAGGCTAACGGTTTCATGTTCTATTTCACTCCCCTCCCGGGGTTCTTTTCACCTTTCCCTCGCGGTACTTTTACACTATCGGTCACACAGTAGTATTTAGCCTTACGAGGTGGTCCTCGCTGATTCAACCGGAATTTCACGTGCTCCGGCCTACTCGGGATACAGTTAGGCTACTTTGATTTTCGATTACAGGACTTTCACCTTCTCTGGTGTAGCTTTCAACTACTTCATCTAATCTCTATAGTCCACATTACTGTCCCACAACCCCAACCACCTAAGCAGTTGGTTTAGGCTCTTCCCGCTTCGCTCGCCGCTACTAAGGGAATCGATTTTTCTTTCTCTTCCTTCAGCTACTAAGATGTTTCAATTCGCTGAGTTGGCTCATACCATCCTATATATTCAGATGGCTGTATTAAGGGTTGCCCCATTCGGAAATCTCCGGCTCAATGCTCGCTTCCAGCTCCCCGGAGTGTATCGTCGGTAACCACGTCCTTCTTCGCCTCTGTGTGCCTAGGTATCCACCGTTAGCCCTTTGTAGCTTGACCTTTTTAAGGTCAGACTGGCTATTTTGGATTGTTTGTACTTTTCGTACTTTCCTACCTAGCAATTTCGACTATCTAATATTATTTTGTACAGTTTTCAAGGTGCTTTGCTGAAATCTCTTTCAGCATTCAACAACATCTAATACTTGCTTTCCAAGCTATGGTGTTGATGCTAAATTCGTTTCATTATTTTTCGGGGTCTTGGTGGAGGTAAGCGGACTCGAACCGCTGACATCCTGCTTGCAAAGCAGGCGCTCTACCAACTGAGCTATACCCCCATTGACATCAACAATTGATGATTACCAACGGTTGATAAGTGGGCCATCCTGGACTTGAACCAGGGACCTCACCCTTATCAGGGGTGCGCTCTAACCACCTGAGCTAATAGCCCATTTCCACGAACCTAAATTTGAAAGTGACTTCCGTTTCTCCCCCTCGCACGACCTTCGAGATGACCTTACTGCGTTCTATTTGCTGATTGCTTTCAAACTTCAGTAGGTTAGGTCTCCCTAAAAGGAGGTGATCCAGCCACACCTTCCGGTACGGCTACCTTGTTACGACTTCACCCCAGTCACTAGCACTGCCTTCGGCGCCCTCCTCCGCGAACGGTTAGAGTAACGACTTCGGGCATTGCCAGCTTCCATGGTGTGACGGGCGGTGTGTACAAGGCCCGGGAACGGATTCACCGCAGTATGCTGACCTGCGATTACTAGCGATTCCTCCTTCATGCAGGCGAGTTGCAGCCTGCAATCTGAACTGAGGCCGGGTTTGATGAGATTCGCTTGCCCTCGCGGGGTTGCTGCCCTTTGTCCCGACCATTGTAGTACGTGTGTAGCCCAAAATGTAAGGGGCATGATGACTTGACGTCATCCCCACCTTCCTCCGAGTTGTCCCCGGCAGTCTCCCTAGAGTGCCCAACTTAATGCTGGCAACTAAGGACGAGGGTTGCGCTCGTTGCGGGACTTAACCCAACATCTCACGACACGAGCTGACGACAGCCATGCACCACCTGTCTCCATGTTCCCGAAGGCACTCCCGCCTCTCGGCAGGATTCATGGGATGTCAAATCTTGGTAAGGTTCTTCGCGTTGCATCGAATTAAACCACATACTCCACCGCTTGTGCGGGCCCCCGTCAATTCCTTTGAGTTTCACACTTGCGTGCGTACTCCCCAGGCGGGATACTTAACGCGTTAGCTTCGGCACTGTCCGGGTCGATACAGACAACGCCTAGTATCCATCGTTTACGGCCAAGACTACAGGGGTATCTAATCCCTTTCGCTACCTTGGCTTTCGTCCCTCAGTGTCAGTTACGGTCCAGTAGAGCGCTTTCGCCACCGGTGTTCTTCCCAATATCTACGCATTTCACCGCTACACTGGGAATTCCCTCTACCCCTACCGCACTCTAGTTCAACAGTTTCCACCGCCTCTCCGCAGTTAAGCTGCGGGCTTTGACAGCAGACTTGCTGAACCACCTACGGACTCTTTACGCCCAATAATTCCGGATAACGCTTGCACCCTCCGTATTACCGCGGCTGCTGGCACGGAGTTAGCCGGTGCTTATTCCTCAAGTACCGTCATTTTGTTCTTCCTTGAGAAAAGAGGTTTACAATCCAAAGACCTTCCTCCCTCACGCGGTATTGCTCCGTCAGGCTTTCGCCCATTGCGGAAAATTCCCCACTGCTGCCTCCCGTAGGAGTCTGGGCCGTGTCTCAGTCCCAGTGTGGCTGCTCATCCTCTCAGACCAGCTACTGATCGTCGCCTTGGTAGGCTCTTACCCCACCAACTAGCTAATCAGACGCGAGCTCATCTTCAGGCCAAAAAAGATTTCACCTCTCGGCATATCGGGTATTAGCAGTCGTTTCCAACTGTTGTCCCCGTCCTGAAGGCAGATTCTCACGCGTTACTCACCCGTCCGCCACTAAGTCCGAAGACTTCGTTCGACTTGCATGTGTTAGGCATACCGCCAGCGTTCATCCTGAGCCAGGATCAAACTCTCCATAGTAGATTCGTTACTCATTCCCTAAGGAACTTTCATTCACCTTTTTAAGAGATATTTTTTTAAGGCTCTCTTTATCCTTAACTAAGCTCCTCGGTATCGATTGTTTCAATCTCAACCGACTCACTTGTTATAATCTTGTTAAAACAAGGGGGCGGATAGTCACTTTCAAATTCTATTTATTTGTCTCGGTTCGGGGCGGCGGTTCAGTGCGTCTCTCTCAACCGCGCTTAACTATATTAACCAGACATCCTGGAGATGTCAACACCTTTTTTAAAAGTTTTTTCCTTCTTGATAAAGAAAATGCTTGGAACACAAGCGGGGTAAGGGCTTGAGTGATAAAAGTTTTTTGGAATCGCCCGGGCATAACGCTCCATAGAACACCTGAATATACAAAATTAGTAACTATGTATCGCCTACTGAAATTAATAAACCTCCCATGCACAGGAGGTTTACATCGTTATTGGGTGTTGATTAGGGCGTTAAATGGTGGCGATCGCCTGACTGAGTCTCTCTATATCCCAGCCCTTTTGGTGGAGGAGTACCCAGGACTGCATGAGATCGGGGCCTTGAAGCTCACCCATCAGACCAGCGCGCATCGATTTCATTACAACGCCTTTTTTGACGCCGTGGGCTTTTGTGACTTGGTTGAGAAGCTCTTTGGCAATGTCAAGGTCAAACTCAGCCTTAGCTTGAATCTGTTGCAGGACTTCCTGAAGAATAGCCTTAACGCCTTCAGTTTGGAGCTGAGTTGTCGCTTTTTCATCGAAAGTGATGGTGTTCCCAAAAAGAAGACGGGTTTCTTGGGTGACATCCACTAAACGGGTCAAACTAGGCGCGACTAAAGTAACTAGGGACTCTAACCAGGGGCGATCGCCCAAATAATCGCCATACCCTGCTGCTTGTAAATAGGGAATTAAAAGGTCGGTCAATTCGGGGATTGCCATGTGATGGAGATATTGGGCATTGATCCAGTCGAGCTTATCCCAATCGAATTTCGCCCCTGCTTTATTCACCCGTTCTAGGGAAAACTCTTTAGCTGCTTCGGCAAGGGTGAAGATTTCTTGGGTGGAGTCGGTCGGTGTCCAACCAAGCAAGCTCATGTAATTAGCGATCGCCTGGGGCAGAAAACCCATCTGGCGGAAATCATCAATAGAAGTCACTCCATCCCGCTTCGAGAGCTTACGGCCATCTTTATTCAAGATCAAAGGCGTATGGGCAAATTCTGGTACCGCTGCCCCGAGCGCTTCGTAGAGCAAAATCTGTTTTGCAGTGTTTGCAATGTGATCTTCGCCGCGAATCACATGGGAAATCTGCATATCGATATCATCGACCACCACCGCTAAATTGTAGAGCGGCTGACCAAAGGGCTCATCCCCTTCCGGTGTGCGGGCGATTACCATATCACCCCCCAAATCACTCCCTTTCCAAGTCATATTGCCCCGGATGAGATCTTTCCAGAGGATTTGCTGATCGTCATCAATCTTGAAACGAATCACTGGCTTGCGACCCTGGGCGGCAAATTCTGCCCGTTCAGCATCACTCAAATTGCGGTGACGGTTGTCGTAGCGGGGCGCTTGATTATTGGCCTTTTGCTGTTCCCGCATCGCTTCCAGTTCCTCAGGGGTACAGTAGCAACGGTAAGCCAATCCTTTATCTAAAAGTGTTTGAATCGCGGCTTTATATTGATCAAGGCGTTGGGTTTGGAAAAAAGGACCCTCATCCCAAGTGAGGCCGAGCCACTCTAGGCCTGTTTTGATATTCTCTGTGTATTCGGGTTTGGAGCGCTCTAAGTCTGTATCTTCAACGCGGAGAATGAAGGTGCCGCCACAGTGACGGGCAAATAACCAGTTAAAAACGGCAGTCCGGGCGGTGCCGATATGCAAATTTCCGGTGGGGCTGGGGGCAATACGAACGCGAACTGTCACAGGGTTAATCCTTTCTGCTATGGGTGTGCTGGCTATTTTCCCATTGTCGCTGAGAAATTTAAAAGGCCAAACAAAAAACACCGCCTCCGGGGAAACGATGTTTAAGGGAACAAGGAATTGTTGCGTAAAGAAATCAAAGGGGGAAAGCTGACTTGGGCTTTCTTTATTTGACGACTTCTAGTTCATGCTCAGCAAAATTGTTGGTGTTTAAGCCACCAGCGCTACCACTAAAGCCGTTGTAGTTGACTTTGTCGAAACGAACAATCACGGGGTAGATGACGCCGCTCTTGTCAACGCTGGCAACGGTCCCAACGTCGCCATACCAGTAGGATTCTTTGCGGAGGATTTTTACTTTGGAGCCACGTTCGATAGCCATAACTTGTGTTCCTTATAAAGTGATTGATTACTAAAAGCTTGTAAATAGACTTTAGATAACAGCCTACTATCGGATAGGGATTTTCAGGCGATCGCAGTGTTTAAGTTTTATTGCGAGGTATGCCCTCAGAAGTAGGCAAAATTGTGGAAATTTTCGGTATCGGACAGCTTTAGGCGCCAATTCCTAACTGGCCTGCCAGACTGGGGCTGAGAGGAATCAGGGTAATCAACATCAAAAAGAGCGCAACTAAGGCCAGGACTGCCCTAGTATCGTTTGGCTCAAGGAGCTCATTCAGGCTGGGACGCTCGGCTTCCCGTTGCAAAAAAATAATGATTAAGGCCCAATACAGGGGAATTGGATTGGCGGGGTTGAACAGAGCAATTAATCCTAAAACAATGAGAGTGGCGATCGTCGTGCGACGGGCAGTTTTCCGCCCATAGATCGCCTGGATGATACGGCCACCATCAAGACAGCCGGCAGGGAGTAGATTTAGGGCAGTAATCACCAGGCCTAACCAACCCAAAACCGTAAGGGGGTGAATAGCGACAAGGGTTTGTTGTAGACCATCTCCCAAGAGGAAACGGGCTAGGGTTCCTACCAAAATTGAGCCTTGGAAAAATTGACTAGGGATTTGAAAAAGACTGTTGGGGTTGGATAGTCCCAAGCCGATAATCAATAGGATCAAAGAGAATACTCCCCCTGCTGCTGGCCCCGCAAAGGCAATGTCAAAGAGGGCGGTACGATTGGGAAGCAGCGATTCAAAGCGAGTAATTGCCCCAAAGGAGGCAATTTGCCAGTTGGGTAAAAAGAAGGGAATACTGAGCTTGACAGTGTGTTTCTGGCTGGCCCACCAGTGGCCAAGTTCATGGACGCCTAGAATGAGCCACATCCCAAGGCTGAGGGGCACAACTTCGGTATAACGCTGCCAGTTACTAAAAAGATCAAAGCCTTTGAGAACACCGATCGCCTCAAGGGTCGTCACTAGGGTAGCGACAAAGAGGGCGAGGGCAATATTTTTCTGGGCGAGAGTCGTGGCTTTAGGGTCATTGCGGCTGGGAAGAATAACAACTACGGGTTTTCCTTCGGGATCTTCGACCAAAAATAGGCGGTATTTATCCCCCAGGCGATCGCCTAATTTTTCGGTGAGTTTATGGTGTGCTTCTTCGGGATCACCCCGGAGGTTCCCTTTAAAAATGGCCCCTTCTTGGTAAGGAATGGCTTCCGTTGAAAAAAATGTATCGATGCCAAAAATACCTTTAATGGTTTGGAGATCTTCAACGTTGATGGGTTGAAGATCAGGCTCTAGGGCTTGTTCTACGGAACTGGCTTGTTCCTGGGTTACCTCAGTCTGAAGCCGTTCAAGGGCTTGTTTGCGAATCAGTTCCGCCTGGCCTGCTTCCCGCCGGAGATTTCCTAAATAAATATAAGCGCCAGCTGAAGCCACGAGGATCAAGACAACGCCAATGAGATTAAGGCTTATCCCCAGCAAAACACAGGCGAGTAGAAGAAACCAAGGGGCTGTAATCGCGAGGGATTGCCCCCAGGCTAACCGCCCCAATTGTCCCGCTTTTTGCGATCGCCGATAGCCCCAGCCAATGACCCCCAAGGTAGCGATCAAAAGAACTATCAATGCCGAGGTTTCCGGAGAAAAAGCCATAGTGAATATGTGAATAAATAATTTGCTTAGGTGAATTTTGAGCGTTGGGAGTTAAGAGCTTTTCCCATTCTAAAAGGATTCCTGATGACCCTGTGTACCCCCTACGGCGATCACCAGACAATCAAGTCATTTCCTGGAGTATGTTTTGGCGATCAAGTTAAAGGTCGTAGCTCGAAGACTGCAGTGTAAACATCTGGGCGTAGAGGCCCTGATGGTTCATCAATTCCTGGTGGCTGCCGATTTCACGAATTTGTCCTCCTTCTAACACCACAATCCGGTCTGCCATGCGCACCGTTGAAAACCGATGACTGACAAGGAACGTGATTTTCCCCGCTGCCAGTTGCCGGAAGCGCTGGAACAGATCGTATTCGGCGATCGCATCAAGGGCCGCCGTCGGTTCATCCAAAATCAAAATTTGGGCATCACTCATAAATGCCCGCGCTAAACCCACCTTTTGCCACTGTCCCCCCGATAATTCTCGCCCCTCAGGAAAAATTTTTCCCAACATCGTCTGATAGCCCCCGTCAAAATCGCGAATCATTTCATCGGCCCCTGCCGCAATCCCTGCTTGGCGGATGCGTGCCAAATCATCGTGAAATTTGATATTGCCAAAACCGATATTCTCCGCCACAGTCAAATGGTACCGAGCAAAATCCTGAAAAATAATGCCGACATTTTGTCGCAATGTCGCCAGATCAAAATCCTGTAACGGAATCCCATCAACGGTAATCTCTCCCGCTGTCACATCATAAAACCGCGTCAATAACTTTAATAACGTTGTTTTACCCGCCCCATTCACTCCGACCAGGGCAATACTTTCCCCGGGATAGATCGTTAAATCTAATCCCGTCAAACTCGCCTTTTGTGACCCAGGATAGGTAAAACTGACCGCTTTTAACTCTAGGCCCTGCTGAATTTTTGAAGGAAACGGTTGGGGGCGATCGCAATTTTTGACATAGGGTTCGAGGTCTAAAAAATCAAAAAATTGACCGACAAACAGATTTACCTCATACAAGCTGGCGATATCCTCTAGCATCCCTTGGACAGATCCTTGGGCTTGCCGAAAGGCGCCGGCATACATTGTCAGAGAGCCGATCGTAATTTGAGCCTGGAGAGTTTGCACCACAATCCAGCTATAGGTGAGGTAGAATCCCAGCTTCGCCAAGAGATTGGCACTACTGCGGGCAAGGGCTTGACGGGCAGAGAGCTGCTCTACTTCTTGGTTAAACACAAACTTAACGTCATACCATCGCTTCAGGAGATGGTCAGTGAGGTTAAACAGACGAATTTCCTTAGCAAAATCTTGATGGGTGAGGATTCGCTGTAAATAATCAGCAAAGCGGCCACTTTGGGTTTGGCGACGCAGTACCTTAAAACGTTTACCCGAAAATTTCACTCCAATTAAAAAAGCAGGAATAGAAGTAAATAGCAGCAATAACGTTGCCAAGGGGCTAAAGCTCAACATCAGCCCGGCCAGGGTGAGCAGCTTGACGCTGTGGCCGAGGAAGCTGGTGAAACTAGCTAGGGCGCGGACCGGGTAAGTGCTACCACTTTGTTGGGCGCGACTGAGGAGATCATAAAATTCTGGAATTTCGTAGTGGGCAAGGTCCAGGCGGGTCGCTTGGCGCAGCAGGAGATTACTCGCATAGAGGTTAAAGCGATCGCTTAATACTTGGCCACCATAGGTTGCGAGTTCCTTCAGACCGTCGGTGATGAGGGTCAGGGCTAAGGTCAGGGCGACGAGAATAAATACCCCAGACCATTGGCTAGAGGGTTGGCCAATGGTAGCCAGAATCTGGTCAATGGTCAGTTTGCCAACGTAAAGTTGTAGGGCCGGCAGTAGGGAAGCGCCCAGGGTGGTGAGCAAAGAAATGATCAAAAATGGGGGGCTTGCCGACCAGACTAAACGCAGCAACCGGGGTGTAGTAGCCAATACCGCAAAAAAGCGTAATTTCACGGGTTGCATTCCAGAGGGGAGAGGAATGGGGGTAGAAACCTACTCCCCATTGAGGGATTAAACCGGGAGGGATGTATCAATAACCTTGGCCTCAGCGTTAAGCAGCGACTTTAACAGGGATTGTTTTTTGATGTAAGGGAAGGGTTGTTCAAGGGGATCTAACCCCAGGAAGGGACAGAGTTTTTCCCAACCTTCCCCAGCCCCAATGTTTAGCACCAGGAGTGATTCTGGGCGATCGCCAAAATAATCTAAGACATTTTTGTAGTGCAGATCATAAACATAGGACATTCGTTCGCGGTTAAATTCGTAGCAGCCATAGACAGTGCTGCGCAGAAACCGGCGGATGTGCAGGTGGATTTCCTTTTCAATTTGGTTTGTTTCACTAAAAGCCGGCCGATTAAACCAGTGTTTTTCCAGGGAAGTGAGCCAACTTTCCTTATCTCGAATGGTAAGGATAAATTTGCTACCCGGGAAAAGTTGATCCAGTTGGGGATAAAAAGCAGACACTGTAATATCAGTGATCGCATCAAAATGCTCTAGAAGCGAAAAGCGATAATTTCCCTCGGTGAGTTCCCGTAGGGTGGTTTCATCTTCAGGATAGTGAATTGCCTTCAACCCCAAAACATGGAGGGCACTGGTGAGGCTTTTTGTACCGGTGCGGCTGAGGCCAATGCCAAAAATTTTATGGGGAGAGCGGGGTTTTGCTGGGGGTTCGAGGGTGCCGCCCCCCACCTGTACCAACTGCCATGACCAGATTTTGCGAGCTTGATCATCGATCTCGGCCGGAGAGATCTCGGGCTGAGTCGGCACATCTAATTGGGCGATCGCCTCAGTGGCAATTTCTGGAAGCCGGACAATATAATCATCAATTTCCGTCGGCGTTGCCTGGAGGGGAACAGCTGCCGCCGTCTGGGCGATCGCCAACTGAGCAATCCGAAAATCCATATCCCCAGGATGGCGCTCCCAGTAACGTTGTGCCGCTTCTAATTCCCGCCGATTTTCCTCCGTGCGGCTCCGCAGCTCCCGCAGCGCCATCTTTGCATAGACATGTTCATAGGACTGGAAATAATCATGGAGAATTCGAAAACTCTTAAAGTGTTTATTTGCTTTCAAGCGAGAAAGCGCCATCGATCGTAGCCGCGATTCAGGACGCAGGACATATTTTTCATCATTTTGCGGCGGCTGTAACTGCTGCATTGCCCGCACCACATCCACCCGCGTGATGTGCACCCCTTGGTGAATATGTCCCCGGAATTTATCCAAAACATAACAATCTACATAGGGAAAATCATTGCGCTGCAAGAAGCCATGCATATCTTCCATAATCAAACAATCCGCATCCATGAACACGATAAAATCGCAGTCATAATCAATCTCTAACATCCTCTGCACCGCTGCAGAAAAAGGACGGACATTTTCAATGAGATGAACTTGATGCGGTTGAATTTGCTGGATTGCTAAATCTAAAGCCAGATCACTGGTACGCTCGCCAATGGTGCGAAAAACGAGGTCGATTTTTTTGGTCATTGCAATTTACTTAAAGGGTGGCCGGAGGCCAGACGAAGGATTGATTAAGATCACCCACCAACTGAGTGAAGCGGCTTTGTTGTTCGTCGGAAAGTTCCGTTTGCCAACGCAAATCCAAGGCGATTTCAGCGTTGTGGGTTTGGTAATAGTGGCGATTGAGAGCTGACATTCGGGTCAAGAACTTTTGCCCTGTTTGGGTACGGGCTTGCTGTTGGCCTTGGGCCACCAGATATTGGGTACCATTGTTTCCCCCCAGGACGTGGTATTCAGCATTGCCAAAATTGCGCATTTCCGGTTCATAGACAATCCCTAGAAATTCGCAGAGCCTTGCTAGGACAATGTCGGTATCGAGGGCGAGTTCTTCGTAATGGAGGATTAACTTGGGGCCGGTGAATTCTTCAAAAAGCACTTGGGTCTGCTGAATTTTTTCGCGCCATTGCTGGATGATTTGGCTTAGATCCCGCTCTGGATATTTTCGGCGGTAGGAATTCACGACGCCGCGCCCATCCCGCTGGAGAAAAATCAGATAAGGTTGAGCAGTCATTTTGGCGATCGCCTGGCGCTGCTGCCGAATCCAATTGACCCCCGAACTGGAGTCAATCATCAGGGTTTGATGTCGTTGTTGTTTACGCCAGAGCTGTTGGGCGAGTTGTTCGTAAAGATCAAGTTCTGGTGTCAGATCTAGGTCGCCCCAGATGGGACAGTCAGGGCCACAGAATTTACAGAAGCGTTTATGGGCCGGGGCATTTTTTTTGTGCAGGTAGAGGCTTTTTTTCCCTTCTCCACAAAAAAAACTACTAGAGTGGTTACCAAGTAGCAGTCCGAGTAACGTTGACCCGGAGTGCCCTGTTCCCCCAATGAAGCAGACTTTTTGGTTAATTCGTCGGGATGGTTGCTGCAAAGATGTTAGGCGGGGTAGGGTGATGATTTTTTTGATAATTTTATCAATGTATTCACTAAATACAATAGCTGGGAATCAGCGCTAGGACTGCACATGGGGGTCTTTTGCTACACCGATAAAATCTGTAGAGGTTGACGGGCGATCGCCACTGCTTCTGATGGCCGATTTTGGGTTCAGGACAGAAAATCCAATTGGGTTGGGGTTGTAGCATCTGATGAATCTACTTGTAAATGTTGACGGGCGATCGCTGTAACCACTCGGCCCCGGGGAGTACGGTTCAAAAAACCAATTTGCAGGAGGTAAGGTTCATAAACTTCTTCTACCGTTTTGCTATCTTCTCCCGTCGCGGCGGCGATCGCCTCTAAGCCCGCTGGTCCACCCCCAAAATGGTTGATCATCGTCGTCAAAATGAGGCGATCAGTCCAATCCAAGCCCAACGGATCGACATTGTACAAATCCATCGCTGTTGCAGCCACTGCTTGGGTAATTTCAGGACAATTTTTGACTTGGGCAAAGTCCCGAATCCGCCGCAAGAGACGATTGGCAATCCGAGGGGTCCCCCGAGCACGACGGGCGATTTCAAGGGTTCCTTCAGGGGTGATCGGCTGATTTAAAATCGCCGCACTCCGCGTCACGATCGCCACCAATTCATCCACCTCATAAAATCGCAGCCGTTGAATCAGACCAAAGCGATCGCGCAGGGGCGACGTCAACGATCCCACCTTAGTAGTCGCCCCGATTAACGTAAAGGGCTTTAACGGAATACTCCTCGTCCGCGCACTGGTTCCCTTGCCAATGGTCACATCTAGTCGTCCATCCTCCATCGCCGGATAGAGCAATTCCTCCGCCATCCGATTCAGACGGTGAATTTCATCGATAAATAGAATATCGCCCGCTTCCAACGCCACCAACAAACCACTAATATCGCGGGGACGTTCAAGGGCTGGCGCCGCCGTAATTTTGCACTTCACGCCCATTTCTGCCGCCAAAATTAACGCCATCGTCGTTTTACCCAAACCAGGGGGACCATACAACAACAGATGATCAAGCGGTTCCTTTCTTGCTTTCGCGGCGGCGATCGCAATGCCTAGAACTTCCTTTAAATCCCTTTGTCCCAGATAGTCCGCCAATTGCTGCGGGCGAATCCGATCCTCGACAATACTTTGAGCCTGTTCGTCGGGAAGGGCTTGACTGCTGGTTAAAGGATCCCGCGCCGATCCCATCGGGTTACTTTTTTTTGGCGGGGGGCAATCCCCCTGGCTGCGTTTAATCGCCATTACGTTCTAACTAACTAAACAAACTAAAACAATTGTTCTTTTATTTGCTCCCTATCCTAAACCGATTTTTTCTAAAACTTCGAAGTTACCGCCCAACCATCCCCAAAAACAGACCAATGGAGAGATTTAGCCACCGTCGCACCTTTCGGTAGAATAAGTACCAATTCACCCAGAGTGTCATTGCATCTAGTATTAAGTAACCCATCGTTTGAGGACGAGACTATTCATGAAAGCCATGATTCTGGCAGCTGGTAAAGGAACAAGGGTCCGCCCGATCACCTACACCATTCCAAAGCCTTTGATTCCGATTTTGCAAAAACCTGTGATGGAATTTTTGCTCGATCTCCTCGCCCAGCATGGCTTCGACCAGATTATGGTGAATGTCAGTCACCTCGCCCACGAAATTGAAGGCTATTTCAAGGATGGGCAACGCTACGGCGTTCATCTTGCCTATTCCTTTGAGGGCAATATCAAGGATGGCGAATTGCAAGGGAAGGCCCTGGGTTCAGCGGGTGGCATTCGTAAAATCCAAGATTTTAATCCGTTTTTTGACGATACCTTCGTGGTGCTTTGTGGGGATGCATTGATCGACCTTGACCTCACTGCGGCGGTGCAGTGGCATAAAGAAAAAGGGGCGATCGCCACCGTGATCACCAAATCTGTCCCCAGGGAAGATGTCTCCAGCTATGGCGTCGTTGTTACCGATGACAATGACCGCATCCTGAGCTTCCAAGAAAAACCCAGTGTCGAAGAAGCCCTCAGCACCAAGATCAACTCAGGGATCTATATTTTCGAGCCAGAAGTCATTGATTTTATTCCCCCCGATTGTGAATTCGACATTGGGGGAGAACTGTTCCCAAAACTTGTTGCGGCCAATGCTCCTTTTTATGCCCTCGAAATGGATTTTGAATGGGTAGATATTGGCAAGGTCCCCGATTATTGGCTGGCAATTCAACATGTTCTCCAGGGCAAAGTCAAAAATGTTCCGATTCCTGGCATCGAAGTTAAGCCAGGCGTTTACACTGGGCTCAATGTGGCGGTGAACTGGGACAAAGTGGATATCCAAGGTCCGGTTTATATTGGCGGCATGACCCGCATCGAAGATGGCGCCAAAATTGTCGGCCCCACGATGATTGGTCCTAGCTGCTGGATCTGTGCTGGAGCAACGGTGGAAAGCAGCGTTATCTTCGAATATTCTCGTCTTGGTTCTGGAGTTCGCCTCAAGGATAAACTTGTTTTTGGGCGCTATTGCGTCGACAAAACTGGGGCCACCATCGATCTACAAAAAACAGCCCTCGATTGGTGGATTACCGATGCGCGCCATGCCAATCCACCAAGCATTCCGGTACAAAATTTCCATGCTGCGGAGTCATTAGAAATTGAGGAATTTTTAAATAATCCACTCTTGATCAATGACTTGCCATCTTGATCGTCTCTTTGCTTTTACTAAGCACCAGCGGCTTGGAGTAGGGCGCTTACTCGATGGCACTGGTTGAATTGTGCGATTTTGAGGGCGGTATCGCCCCGTTTATTCCGGGCATGGAGATCAAGGTCTGGACACCGTTCAAGGAGGAGCTGCACCACGCCATGGTAGTCCCGGTGGGCTGCCCACATCAGGGCTGTGGCTTGGTTTTGATCGGTGATATTAGCATCGGCTCCAGCATTTAAGAGCATTTCGATCAGGGCAGTGTAACCGCGATCTGCTGCTTCCATGAGCAGGGTTTTTCCGTTGGGAAGCCGTTCATTCGGATTACTACCCCGGGCGAGAAAAAGGGCGAAGAGATCAACTTTCCCTTGGTTGAAGGCGACGAGGAGAGCATTTTCTCCTTCATTACGGTAGTGGAGGTCGGCCCCGTGGTCGAGGAGTAGTTTGGCAATCGCCCCGTGGCCTTGGTAAGCGGCAATCAGTAGTGGCGTATCCCCCTGATGGTTGGGGAGATTAGCGATCGCCCCCTGTTCCAGGAGATATTGAACAATTTCTGTATGACCTTCGAGGGTCGCTAGGTGGAGGGCTGTATCTCCAGCCTCGTCAGTACCATTTAGTGCCAATTGATGACCCAATAAATATTGCACTAATTCGAGGTTGCCCGCAGCAGCGGCCAGGGAGAGCATCAGCGGCTGTTCATGCTCAGCGCCCGCTTGGATCAAGCGCTTCGTGAGGTCTAAATTGCCCTGTTCAATGGCAAAGATCAAGGCGGTGTCGTTATTGAGATCCGTGGGGTTCACCGCCGCCCCAGCCACCAGCAACATTTCGACAATGTCCTCATAACCAGAAATGACCGCGTGCATGAGGGGAGTTTTACCATCGATACCAGGGAGGTTAACGTTAATCCCTGCTTTGAGCAACACCTCTACGCAGGCGATCGCCCCCTCTGACACTGCCACCGTCATTGCCCCTAAACCTTGATAGGGATTAGCGCGATGGTCGAGTAATTTTTGAACAACGGCGGGGTGTCGGCCTTGAATCGCTAAATTCAAAGCTGTATCTCCATCAAAGTCTTCGCCATTGACCATGGCTCCGGCTTGCAGAAGAATATCAACGATGGCGATCGCCCCCCGATAGGCCGCCACCATTAACGCCGTACTCCCATCTTCGTTGCTCGCATTCGGATCAGCTCCCGCTGCGATGAGCAATGACAAAACCGTTTCCTGTCGGGCCGCTGCCGCCACCATCAAGGCTGTGAGGCCATATTTTCCCCGCAGTTCTAAATCTGCCCCATGGGTAAGACAGAGTTTGACAAGATCGACAGACCCGGAGCGACAGGCATACATCAAAGGACTCGTGCGATCGCCATCTAAAATGTTGACCATGCCCCCCTGGGAGAGCAAAGCCGCAACCCGATCCAGATCTTGGTGGCGAATCGCTTGAAACAACTGGGTTTGGTCTGCTGAGGCTGTCATTGCAAAACGTACAATAAAAACTGATTTCTATTGTAGGAGTTTCCCCAGTGGATACTGTGCCACGGAACCTAGGCTCAGGGGATTATTTCCATTTGTTTGGGAATCAGTTAAGTTTTATAAAGATTCGCACCACCCTGCACCCAGGAGAAAACACCCATGAATTTTGAAATTCCAGAATCTATCAAAGTCTGGTCCCAATTTGGTCACCCTATTTTAATGTGGGTCTTATTCGGGCTATGTATCTACGCGATGTACCTCGGCATTCAAATCCGTCGCATCCGCAGCGCTGACAAAGAAGTCCGGAAAGAACTCATCAAAAAACAATTCAACTTTAAACACCATCAAATTGGCTCCCTCTTACTCTCGCTTATGGTCTTAGGGACAATCGGGGGGATGGCTGTCACGTATATTAACAATGGCAAATTGTTTGTCAGCCCCCACTTGCTCGTCGGTTTAGGGATGACGGGCTTGATCGCCGTATCTGCTTCTTTGGTTCCCTTTATGCAACGGGGCAATGATTTCGCCCGCATCACACATATTGGTCTGAATACCCTTTTGGTTGCCCTGTTTGGTTGGCAAGCGGTGAGTGGTATGGATATTGTGACCAAAATTATTGGCCGTCTGTAGGTACAGTCCAGGCAAAGTTTTCGGAGGGGACAGGGGCACTGTCCTCTTTTTCGGTTTCAGGGGGGACGATTTCTGGGTCGCGAATTAAGGTACAGGCCCGGCCAGTTTTCGTGGGGAGGGGCAAATTGAGGCAGTCATGGAAATCTTGCTGCACTTTGAAAGTGAGGCGTGGTGAGACTTGGGAAATAATTGTTGATAGGAGGCGATCGCCTGTGGATTTTAGTAAGCCCTGGGGTAACTTGTAGATAAACTTAGGAAACTGCACCAGTACCTGCAAATTTAACTCCCAATTGACCTGGGTAATCACGGGGGGCATCGGGCGATCGCCTAACATTTTCCGCGCTTGGGTATCCGTAGCCAGCACCTGATCCCAGGGGAGATGGTCTAAGCACATCACCGCATCATAATCGATGGCATAACCCTGGGGCTGTCCTTCCGGGAGGGGGACATTGTACATCCGATAAGCATTGTCCACAGGGGGCTCAAAGACAACGGCCAGCCTGGGTTCAACCTCATAGCCAAAGTTTCCAAATCGACCCACCGTCAAAATATAGCCATTGTCTGTAAAAGGTTCTACCTGCATCGGTTTAGCACAACGGTGAAACCATCCCCCGTGGCGAGCGAGGTATTCCGCCACAGCCTCTAGGGGGGCATACATCTGCATAATGCCCCGGTAGTGGGTCACAAAATGCATCGGGGGTGTTTCAGAATTGAAAACATCACCAAACGCCGTCGAGGAGCCAGACGATTCCACAGGATTCATAGGATCACTATCAAGACAAGACACAAACTTGTTGTACCTAAGATCATGCCTGCTTTTCTGTAAAGTTGCATCCCAAGGGATGGGAATTCCGCATAATAATTATCAATTCCAGGTAAATCCCTATTTTTTTGTAAGAGGTGAATTTGTGAAAGTTTTAGTAGCTGGTGCAACGGGAGAAACAGGACGGCGCGTTGTTGAAACCCTTGTGGCTCAAAATATTCCGGTGCGGGCAATGGTACGAGATCTCAACCGGGCCAAGGAGCTGTTGCCCGCTGAAGCAGAATTGGTGGTCGCCGATCTGCTCGATAGAAAGTCACTCCCGGGGGCGATCGCCGATTGTGATCACATCATTTGTGCAGCGGCGGCGCGGCCGAGTTTAAATATTGCTGGATTTTTCCAGGTAGACTATGTCGGCACAAAAGCACTGATCGATGCTGCCGTTGCCCAAGGGGTTCAACAGTTCGTCCTCGTCACGTCCCTCTGTGTTTCCAAATTTTTCCATCCCCTAAATTTATTTGGCCTGGTGCTGTTCTGGAAAAAGCAAACCGAAGCCTATCTCATCGGCAGTCCTCTCAATTACACAATTATTCGTCCCGGTGGTCTGAATACCGAAGCCCAAGCCCCCTTGGTTTTAGGCAAAGCTGACACCCTCTTTGAAGGGCGTATTCCGCGGCAGCAGGTAGCTGAACTGTGTGTGGCATCCCTTGGGCATCCGCAAGCCCAGCACTCTATCATCGAAGCGGTGACGGCTCCCGATGCCCCGGTTCAGCCAATTCCCGAACTTATCAGCGCTTTGGCGTCGGCCTAATCGTGCCCCAAAATCCAGGGGCTTTTTGGGGGTGAAATCCCGCAGAAAATTGATCAATCCTAGTCAATCAAGGATAATCTAGGGGATTCTTCCGGCCCACCATTCGTAGAAGGCGACTATTCTTCTAGGGGAAAAACATTTCTCAATGAGTATTCAAACCTCGGTTGTCAACCAGTTATTTGAAGCCGTTCCCCAGGGGCGATCGCAACTCTATTTCAAATCTTCCTTGACGGCCCTCTCCCATGCGATGGAAGATCAAATTCTGGCGGGCCAAGATTCCCCTTTGGTGATCGCCAGCTTTCAGCAGGAGAGATATTACCGTCAAGAAGCGGCCCGTTACCGACGCATTGCCGAGAAATCTGACCAGGTTTATGTGCTCGCTGCCCCAGAAACCGAGTTTGCCAATGCCTCCGATGGCTACGAAAAAGTCGCCTTTGAGCCCGATGACGCCCTCAGCGAAGAATGGCATTTGGTGGTGATTGGGGAAAATTTTGCCAGTTGCCTCCTCTGCCGCGAAAAACACAACAACTCTGAACAGGGAGACCACTTCGCCGACAATGCCCGGCGCTTCGAGGGAATTTGGACAGAAGACAGACAAATCACCGAAAAAGCTGCGGCCCTACTCCTTGATCGCATTGCCAAATATCGCCCAGAACTCAAAAAGAAGATCAAAACCGCCAAAAAAACCTATCTATCCTACGGGGTCACGGATCTCACAAACCATCAGCCCAATGCGGCGGCGGATCCCTTTGTACAACGGCTCGTGAACTATCTCCAGGCGGGCCAATATAAAATCCTCAAGGCGAATCGCTCCCTCGCGAACAAGGAACAAAAGGAACGTTTGATCAATACAGTCACGGCGGCGATCCGGCGATCGCTTGACACTGAAGATATCCTCCAACTGGCCGTCGAAAAATTGGGGGAAGGTCTCGGTGTATGCCGTTGTATTATTTACCGCTGCGACGAAGCGGACGAACAGGCCCAGATTCAGCATGAATTTCTCCATGGCGACCAAATTTCCATTAAGGGTCAAAGTTGGCCCCTCAAACACAATCCCCTATTTCAGGAGGTAGTGGCCCTCGGGGAACCCCTCGGCATCGACAACACAGAACAGGACCCCTACTTTATCAAAGATGGCTTAGAAACGCTCTCAAAAACCTGTTCAATCGTTTCTTGGCTCCTAGTTCCTGTGCTCTATCAAGGGCGGCTGATCGGGATGATCGAGCTGCACCACTGCAACCCTGAGGCGATCCACTGGAAAGAAGAAGACATTGCCCTCGTCGGGGCGATCGCCGTCCAGGTAGGAGTGGCCCTGATCCAAGCCGAAGCCTATAACAACCTCGAAGACCTCAACGAACAACTCGCCGCCCTCGACCGCACCCGCTCTAACTTGGTTGCCATCACAGGTCACGAGCTACGTACTCCCCTCTCCACCATTCAGGTGTGTCTAGAGAGCCTGGCTAACGAACCAGATATGCCCGAAGAATTGCGCCAGGTGATGCTAGATACCGCTCTCCAGGATGCGGAACGACTACGAACTTTGGTACAGGATTTCCTCACCCTTTCGCAATTGGAAAGTGGCCGGGTCGATTGGAACATCGAACCCCTGATGCTCTACGAATGTGTAGAGCTGGCCATCAGCCATGTGCGCGCCAAACGCTACCAGAGTAGCGGTGGCCAGTCTTTGCCCCAACTAATTAACCATGTATCGCCAGATCTGCCCCTTGTCCAGGCAGATGGGGAGTGGCTCGTAGAAGTGATCGCGAAACTTCTGGATAACGCCTGCAAATTTACCGATGAAAAAGCCGGAGAAGTGGCGATCGCCATCACCGCCGAAGAGCCCCAGAGGTTTACCGTCAGTATCATTGACAATGGCCGGGGTATCGAACCCAAACGCCTAGAAACCGTCTTTGATCGCTTTTACCAAGAGGAAGGTGCTCTGCGGCGGAGTGCCGGGGGAACAGGCCTAGGCCTCGCCATCTGTCGCCAAATTGTCACTGCCTGGGGCGGGACGATTTGGGCCGAATCCAAAGGAAAAAATCAAGGCAGTCAGTTTTCCTTTACAGTGCCCCTTTTTGAGGAAGCCGAGCCCACAAAAGCCAGCTCGAAACGCACCTAAACATTGCGTTTTATAAATATTTCCAACTAAATATCAGCCCTAACCCTTGGGCAAAAAAGAGCGCAGGACAATAAGAATATAGGGAAATTTCATCAGGAACATTCCCACCCCCGTGGACTCTTAGATTGAAGTCCCAAGGAGGCTTTATGTTAAGCACCTATTTCTTCCCCGATAGCACCCTCTACGTTTTGGCGAAACTGCTCGTTCTTGCCCTGGTTTTATTACTCTGGCTGACGGTGAAGTCGGCCCCAGTCGTCTAGCCGAAATAGCTTGGGGCATTGCCCGGTTTCCATTTGATATTGCAACCAATGCTCGGTTTTTGGTTGGGATCAGGGGTTTCTTTCGCAAAAACAGCGGCGATCGCCTGGCGGAGATCAGCCCCTGTCACAGGCTGATTATTCCCTGGACGAGCATCATCTAATTGGCCCCGATACACCAGTTTTAAATCCCCATCAAACAAAAAAAAGTCCGGCGTACAAGCCGCTTGATACGATTTAGCGATCGCCTGGGATTCATCATAGAGAATCGGAAAATTTAAGCCTAACTCCGCCGCCATTTCCTGCAGTTTTTCCGGCCCATCGTCGGGATAATTTTCCACATCGTTCGCACTAATCGCCACAATACCGAGATTCTGGGGAATAAAATCAGTCCCAAGGCGTGCGAGTTCTGCCTGAATATGAATCACAAACGGACAATGGCGACAAAGAAAAATCACCAATAAACCCGCCTTTCCCCGAAAATCAGCCAAATTAACAACTTGATTTGTGGTCACATCCGGTAGGGAAAAATCCGGCGCAGGGGAGCCCAGGGGCAACATGGTCGATTCAGTTCTAGCCATAACTATTTTTCCTCAAGTATTCGAACACAAATAAAAAGCTCTATCCCGGCACTGTACCAACCAGACCCTAGAGCGATCAAGCGCGGTCTTCATAGACCCAAGTCAAATGTAACTGGGCCTGGAGAGTGTCTAACAGCAGGGAAAAATCCAAGGGCTTTTCTAAAAAAACATCAAAGCCCGCCGCAAAAACATCCGTATTATTATTCAGAGCGTCCGCCGACATCGCCACCAGGGGCATCACCTTTAAGTGATCCAATTGGCGAATCTGACGCACCATGTCGAGGCCATTCATCACAGGCATCATAATGTCTGAAATAATCAAATCCACTGGGTTCGCTTCCGCCGTCATAATGCCCTCTTGGCCATTGTCTGCCTCAAGGACAATAAAACCCAAGGGCATCAAAAAATGTTTAATCACAGCCCGGTTCACCCAGCGGTTGTCCACCACCAGGATCATTTGGCGTCGCCCCACATAACCGACAATTTCTAAATGGCAGTGGAAAAGATCCTCCGGTGAAGTTACTGGGGCACTCACAGAAACCTCTGGCAAATCGAGAGCAAAGAAAAAACAACTCCCCTGATCCGCTTGGCTTGTGACCTGGAGTTGTCCTCCCATCATGGCGACTAATTTTTGGCTAATCGCCAGACCCAAACCTGTCCCCTGGGGACGACTACGATAATCCCCAACCTGCTCAAAGGGTAGAAAAATTTTCTTGAGGTCTTCCGGCTCAATACCACAGCCAGTGTCGCGTATCCGAAACTGAACTGTATGGAGGTGCTGGGCCACCGAGTCTAGGGGCAATGTATCACCTTGGGTCGTTTGGCATTTCACCTCTAAGATTACGCTCCCTTTTTGGGTGAATTTAATTGCATTACCCAAGAGATTCAGAAGGACTTGGCGGAGACGCTGCTCATCGAACAGAAAATAGTTAGGAAGATTGGGATCGATGTCATAGTTCAGGAGGAGGTCTTTTTCTTTGGCTTTGATCTGGCAAATTTGGAGAATATCGAGCAGAAAGTAGTGAAACTGCACGGTGGAGGGTACTAATTCCACCCGCTGGGCTTCAATTTTTGAGAAATCGAGGACATCGGTAATGAGCCCAAGGAGATGATGACCACATTGTTCAATGATGCTGAGGCTATTTTGTTGGTCTGGGTTGAGGCTGTCGTCAAATTTGAGAATTTGGACATAGCCGAGGATGCCATTGAGGGGAGTACGCAGTTCATGGCTCATGTTTGCAAGGAACAAACTTTTGGCTCGGTTGGCTTCTTCGGCTTGTTTTTTAGCACTGCGGAGGGCGATTTCATTGGCTTTGCGTTCAGTCACATCGATCGCCATGGTGACCAAGAGTTTACGGCCATCGGGAAGCTGCCCCAGGGGAGAGCCACTAAAATCCCAGGTGCGTTGTTCACCGCTTTTAATCGTTAGGCAATATTCGCCGTCATGGGTGGGTTTTTCGATGTCATAGACTTTTTTGATTCGGTCGAGGTTGCTTAGGTGGTCTTCGCCATAGGCTTTTTTGGCCCAGGCAGCGATCGTCGGAATTTCGTCAGCATCGTAGCCCGTTTGATCTGTCCAAGCTCGGTTAAGCTGAAAAACTTCCCCATCGCTTGCATAGAGAATAATGGGAAAAGGAGCATCATGGATGGCGTGGTAGAGACGACGTTCACTTTCTATCAGGGCGGCATTGGCTTGCTTTTGTTGGGTGATGTCCTGGGCAAAGAGAAAAAACTGCCGTTGTCCTTGGGTAAAAAAAGTCAGGCTGAGTTGAATATCTATGATCTGGCCGTTGTGGTGGCGCCACTGCTGGATGAATTTAAGCCGTTGGCGATCGCCCCATTCCTGTAAACACTGCTGGGGATTGATGTCATCGGCAATGATCAGGTCAAAAATGCGACGTTGCTGAAGCTCAGCGAGACTATATCCGGTCATTTCTTCTAGGGCAACATTAGCTTCAACAAAAGTTCCCTGGTCATCGAGGACGGCATAACCATCGATCGCCGTTTCCATCACCGTACGGTAATAGGAAGCGTTATCGGCGATAATTCTTGCTCGATCAATTTCAGCAGTCTGGGCGATCGCCTCCACCTGACCCTGGTTTAACCGCAGCATCTGGTAACCCACCCCAACGACCGCGATGATCAACAGGCCCGATAAACCACCAATGGCGATCGCCAACTGGCGGATGGGAGCATTTGCCTCCCGCAGATCAACCTTGTGAATCACGATCCAAGGGATCTCTGGAATTGTCCCAAAGGACGCCCCAACAGTTTGGACTTGGCGATAGTCGATCCCCCGAACCAGTCCCTCTTCCCGGAGAATCGCTTGGCTGGCGAGGAGATCTTCTCGATTAAGAGGACGGGTAAATTCTAAAGGAGGGATTTGGCCCAAACGGAGGGGATTTAAATAGCGAATAATATCACCTTCACGGCGCACTAATATTGTCTCTGCCGTTGTGTAGGCTTCCGACTTTCGCGCTAAAAGGCCATAGAGAAAATCACTGGGATCTTTTTCTAAATAGACAGCCCCAACGAGCATATTATTCTCGTCATAAATATGGGAGAGCACCCCAAAGACAGGCCTTTTTTGATCCCCAAGGGTCAAAAGCTCCAGGTCAATAATTTGCACATCCCCGCCGACCCCCGCAAAGCGTCCATAGTCCCAAAAAGCGATGGGTAGCCGCTTGGGTAAAGGCTCGTCCTGTTGGCCGTTTTGCCAAACCATTTGACCACGACGATTAAAGAAAATAATCCGGCGGTAACGATAGTTCCCCTGGAGATCTGTGACGAGCTTGGAGAGTCTTGCTTCGTAGTCGTTAATTTCTGCCTCTGTACTGGAAGGAGACTCAAAAGTCTTGAGGCCATTGAGCACAACGGGGCGTGCTGCTACGACTCGGGCATCCCCTGCTCGCTCCTGTAGCCATTGATCAATTTGGAGTGCTTGTAGTTCGGCCACCGCCGACAGATTATTTTGTAAATTTTCGAGAAATTTTTCACTAAACCAGTGGAAACTAAAAATGCCGCCCCCAAACACGGCCAAGATGGCGATCGCCAATCCCCCCAGCAGATACTTTGTTCTGAGGTTCTGCTGCTTCAACAAACTTGGATCGGTTACTGTGGCGGGCGATCGAGAAGAGTTTTGAAACATTGATTCCCATGATCTACAGGGGCGAAGCAGTTCCAAACATCCGTAGACCAACACCTCTACATTGTGACGCAAGTTTAGTGAACACTCGTGATTTATTACGTTTGTTCATCTCGGGCATGGGCAATGCGCCAACTCAAAAAAATCACTGGGATTAGCCCCACCGCCAAAATGATTAGAGCGGGCACAGAAGCTTCCACAAGGCGTTCATCGGAAGCATATTGATAAACCTTGATCGCTAGGGTATCAAAGTTGAAGGGGCGGATTACCAAGGTTGCGGGAAGCTCTTTCATTACGTCTACAAACACGAGCATCGCCGCGGTCAATAACCCACTCCACATCAGGGGTGTATGTACCTGAATCAGGGTTCTTAGGGGAGTGTATCCCAAACTCCGGGAAGCATCATCGAGGGTGGGTTTAATTTTGCCCAGGCTAGTTTCGACTGTACCGAAAGACACGGCCAAGAAACGCACAAGATAGGCAAAAACCAAGGCAGTGATCGTTCCACTCAACAGGAGTCCTGTGGAGATATTGAATTGTTCACGAAAAAAGTTGGCGATCGCATTATCAAACTGACCAATGGGAATCAAGATCCCCACGGCAATCACTGAGCCTGGAATGGCATAACCCAAAGAAGAAATCCGGATCCCCAATTGCAGCAGCCAAAGATTACCATTGAGCCGCTGCCCATAGGCCAAAACCAAGGCGATCGCCACCGCCAAAACCGCCGTCAGACTAGCCAAAACAAAACTATGTTGAGCAAACTCCCAAAATTGTGATCGAAATTGAGCCTGGGGACGATTGAAGGCCATTTCTAAGAGGGTTCCCACAGGCACAACAAAACCCAGAAGAACAGGCACAGCACAAACAACCGTTGCAAGAAAAGCGCGCCAGCCCGCCAGTTCATAGGCCTGGGGCTTATTGTAGTTATTGCTGGTTTGATAATACTGGGCTTGGTGGCGAGACCATTTCTCTAGCACCAATAGCCCACCAATAAACAACATCAACACCGCCGCCAACTGGGCAGCGGCCTGGGGGGCACCCAAACCAAACCAAGTGCGATAAATACCTGTTGTGAAAGTTTCGACGCCGAAATATTGCACTGTCCCAAAATCATTGAGGGTTTCCATCAGGGCTAAAGCAACGCCCGCTGTGATTGCTGGTCGTGCTAAGGGCAAGGCGATCGCCCAAAAACTTTTCCAGGGGCCACAGCCCAAAACCCGACTTGCCTCTAGGGTTGTGACCGATTGCTCTAGAAAAGCGACCCGAGCTAAAAGATACACATAGGGATACAGCACAAGGACCAACATGACCATTGCTCCCCAGAGGGAGCGAACATTCGGAAACCAATAGTCCTGGGCCGACTGCCAACCGAAGAAACCCCTTAATAACTGCTGCACCCAGCCAAAATAATCCAAAATATCAGTGTAGATGTAGGCCAAGAGATAAGCTGGAGCCGCCAAAGGTAATAACAAAAGCACTTCCCAGAGACCCTTGCCCCGAAAACGACACATGGTGACCAACCAAGCTGTTGCCACCCCTAAAACCATCACGCCGCTGCCAACCCCAAGCATTAACCAGAGGGAATTTAGAATATAACGGCCTAAAACTGTCTCTACCAAATGACGCCACACATCCCCAGATGCCGTAAATACACTACCTAACACAGACAAAATGGGGAGGGCAATCAAGGCGGCGATCGCCAAGGTCATGGAAGTCCAGAAATTTAGCTGTAGACGTTTCAAAAGATTTTGCACAATGGAACAGAACAGGATCCCATTGTGAGACGAAGGGCAAAGTTAATGCAACTTATTAGCACCAAAGTCTGTGAACATCTAGGCGATAAAATAAAAAAACTGTTATTTCAGATAGATAAACTTCCATCGGCGACACCATGACCAATCAGCCTCAATTTTTAACCCCTGACGAATCCCTAGACGTTGATGCGGCTCAACTCACCAGTCCCGAAAAATTTCTGACCCGCCTGACCATCTCTTCCCAACGCTTACTGGGAATCATCGCCCAAGATTTAGACTGCTCCATAGAACAACTCAGTCATCAACAGATTATCCAGTGGTTTGAAAAAGATGCAAAAATTCGCCAAGAGCAGGGTCCAGAGACAGCGGTGCTCAAGTGGTAAAAAAACAAGCGAAAATTTTATTGTCCCTAAAGGGCCGGTAGGGGTTCCCTCGTCAGACGGATTTGGGCCAAAGTCACAATCATTGGAATAATTCGGCCATAGTTGGTGGCGATCGCCCGCCAGCCAAGATCAGCTAAGAACCAACCCCACAAAGCCGGAACCACGACCCCAACCAAATTTCGGGTTAAACCGTAGCGCACTGCTGTTTGGGTCAAACCACGCCTGCCCATTTGCGCTAAAACAAGGGAACTGAGCCCTGTAGTTCCCGCCTGGGTCGCCTGACGGGTTATAAAATAACGGGCAAACTGTTGGGCAATTTGTCGCATCAACAGAGCTTTTAAAACACCGCTGATCACCAAGGTACTACCTCCTTTTACTAAAATCTTTAGGGGATCATGCTGGAGTTGAGGAGGTAGTGCTTCTGGGAGCATAGTTTCTGCGAGCGATCGCCGCACTTTTTCAAGGAGTACCCGTTGTTCAGCACGGGGTAACTTTTCCCAAGCACGATTGGTCAAGCTTAAAAAAATTTCTGCTTCAATTTCTGTCGTTTCTAAATGTGTAGCACAGGGGATTTTGAGAAATTCTCCCACCTGAAACAACACTTGACGATAGGTCAAGCCCCCGGTGCGACGGCGGAGGACAGTTACCCCATCGGCGGCCAGAAACCGGAACCGTGCTTCAATACTTTTGATTTGGCGATCGCGATTTTGGCTACGAATGGCGCTGGGTTGAGGAGTATACCAATAATCGAGGGGATTAAATTTACGACTAAACAGAAGCTGGGTAAGGTGATGTAGCTCCTCATCGGTGGCTAATTCTAGGGCAGTGCGCAATTCATCCACAACAAACAATTCTCCGTAGATCCGCTCCCGTCTATTCTATATCTAGCCTTCCGGGAGTGACCCTTCTTAAAATAAAGCGCAGGTAAATAGGGAAAATATAGATGTTAGATGTGGCGATTATCGGTGCTGGTCTGGCCGGTATCCATTGCGGCCAGCAGCTCCAAGCAAAGGGTTTAAAGGTTGCCCTCTTTGATAAATCCCGGGGGATTGGTGGCCGTTTGGCCACAAGGCGAGTCGCTGATCAATCCTTAGATCATGGTTTGTCCTATTGGGAAATTGGCGGTGAGCACACTGCAGCCTTAACGGAAAAGTTAACGGCATTGGGTTTTTTGCAACCCTGGTCTGTGGCCACCACAGCTTCTGTAGATCCCAAGGATTGGCAAACCCTTGTAGGAGAACATCGCTGGATGGCCCCTGGCGGAATGACGGCGATCGCCAAATACCTAGCCCAAGATCTAGTGATCCATCGGGGACAACAGCTGACCACCCTCCAACCGATGGCTGATCACTGGGTACTGATTTTTGCCCAGGGAGAAACGGTCACCGCTAAACAGGTGGTTTTAGCGTTACCCCTGCCCCAGGTGATCACACTCACTTATTCTTTTATTACCGTGCGCGATCGCCCCCCAGAAGTTTTTTATGATCCAGCCCTCTCGTTGATGGTTGGTTATGGTGGCCTAAACCTTGATTTTCCCTGGCAAGGGCTCCATCTGACCAAACATCCCCTCTGGCGCACTATTAGTCGTGAAGGTGAAAAGCGATCGCCCTCAAATATGACCCTGGTTTGCCAAACCACCGGATCTTTTGCCAGTGCATACCTCGATAGGGCCGACCTCGCTCCAGTTGCCAGTCAGTTGCTCGAAAATCTTCAAACCCTTTTTCACCTGCCCCAACCTCTCTGGTGGCAGATTCACCGCTGGCGTTATGCCATCCCCAAAAACAGCAGTGGTCAGGCCTATTACCGCTTTTCTACGTCAGTGCCCCTCTTGGCCTGTGGCGACTGGTGTTTCGGTCATGGTATCGAAGGGGCGATCGCCTCTGGTTTAGCTACCGCGACATTCTTACTTGATTCCCTCAACAAGCCCACATTGCCCTAGTTCCATTGATTATGAAGAAGCTGCTTCACAGCCAACGAGATTCTCTAATTCTCCGGCCAACTGCTGTTGTTGATCATTAACTTCAAGAAAACGGTGTACTAAATTTTCGAGAGTCTGGATCGATGTGATCATTCCTTCAAAAGCCTGTTTTAGGGGAAGTAGCTGTTCCTGATAAAATTGAACCTTTCCTTGTAACTGCGCTTGTTCTTGTTGTTTTGCCTGATATTCGGCC
Organism: Picosynechococcus sp. NKBG15041c; assembly: GCF_055380235.1. Lineage (NCBI taxonomy): Bacteria > Bacillati > Cyanobacteriota > Cyanophyceae > Chroococcales > Geminocystaceae > Picosynechococcus > Picosynechococcus sp. NKBG15041c. The sequence continues at coordinate 1,348,882 of NZ_AP040363.1, read as the reverse complement.
CGCTTACGGTCGAGATTATCCTGTTGTTGGAACAATTCTTGCTCCTGGGGGAAAATAATCCCTTCCAAACGTTGAATGGTTTGACGCATTGCCTCTAATTCCCCCTCCAATTTTTGTTTGAGTACTTCGTCCTCTTCCCGGTAGTCTTCCAGGTAACTAATCACGGGGCTAAAATCGAGGGTCGGTGTCCCTTCCATCTCGATAATGCCCTGGCGACGCTTGAGAATTTGTAAATGTTGTTGAAGTACTCCCTGCCGTTCTCGGAGTGTACGACGCTGACCCACAAGGGTTTGGTTAAGCATTCCCAACTTTTCCTGTTCATCTTTGAGTTCATCTTCGAGCTCTTGAACTTGCATCACATTGTTTGAGTCAACTGCAGCTAAGGAGTCTCTCAGTTCACTCACTGCTTCATGCTGGAGGGTAAGTTCTTCTTCCTGGTCATTGACAAAGCGGATTAATTTTTCTAGTTCAGCCCGTAATTTTTCGACGGTATTTTCTAGCTCGCCGAGGGGCATTGTTTCTATCGCCGCTAAATCGACACCATAATGATTAAGGGCGCCGGAGCCTGTTGCTAAGCTTGTCAGTAGGTCTTGGAGATCTTCTTGGCGTTGCCGTGAGATGTCAACATGGTTGAGGTGTTGTTGTTTAATTTGGATGAGCTGCCGTTCGATTTGTAGTTGAGTTCTGGCACTATCTAAGGCTTGGCGTCGCTCTTCAAGATTTTTAGCTTCCGTTTGAACTTGGGTATTGAGGGTTTCGAGGTGGTGTTCTAGCTCTTGGAGTTGGTGTTGGTATTGTTCAAAATGCTTAAAAATGCTGGACTGCTGGGTTAGGGTCTGTAATAAATCATCGAGCTGAATTCTGAGTTCATTGGTAGGGCCATGGTCAGCTTGGTATTGCCTGAGAATCTGGTGAATTTTTGTGGCGATCGCCGGATCTATTCCTACACCGCTGACTTCTCCTTGGTGGTTAGCAAAACGCTCCTGTTCTCCCCGGAGGTGTTGCCAAGCCCCTTCAAGCTCCGCTTGCTTCCGGGCAAATTCGGCTTTAATTTCATCGGCTTCGGCCCTTACTTGTTCGAGAGCGAGCTTTTCTTCCTGGAGCTTTTGCAGTTCAGCTTCGGTTTCTTCGATCTGCTCAAGACGGGCGTTAATTTCGTCTTGACGACGGTTGAGTTCGTCGGCTTGGTAGGTCAGTGATTGTCGCCATTGCTCGATTTCTTCTTCCTGAGATTTAGATTTATCGATGAGGCGAGAAAAGTTCTGAAGAACTGTCAAGAGGCGATTTGTCGCGGCTTCTGGCGCTCCCTGAATCAGTCGATTGTTGCCGAGGTTGACGATGACAAGGGCCCCATCGTTAAAGCTATTGAGTTCGTCGGCAGCGACGAGTTCTTCTCCGGGGACTGCGCTCCAGCTTTTGTCATTGCGTTCACAGGCAAGCAATTTTATTTCTGTTTTGCCCCCCATAAACCCTTTGGTTTTTCTGACCTCTGCAAGGTATAGCACGTGAATTGGTCTCCCCCGAAATTGTGAGTGCCTGAGCGAAGTAGCGGTGAATCGTCAGTGAATCCAGAGTGTAAACTTCTTGGTTTGGGTCATGGGCGATCGCCTAAGTCTAAACCTGACTGGAGGACTGTCATCGCAACATGGGAGCGTCGCCAATGGTCAAAAAAGAATTTACAGCTAACCTTAACTCACTTTCAATGATTGTAGAAGATCATTGTACTGGCTCGATCTCCCTGGCTAGGAGTGTAATTTTTCGTGATTTTCTGACATGGATAGGAATAAGTTACCGTACCCTAAAAAACAATGGTTTATTAATTTCCATGGTGCTTGATTGGTTATTGCTTGACTTCATTATTGACCAGTCGATAGTCACCTAGGGGTTGATAGTGATGACCTGCCCCTATTTTAGCGCCCAGCTCTGATCTCCTTATTTTTCGAAAAAAGCCATGCAAGGGACTCTCAATGAAATTGATCTTCGTAGTATTTTGCAGCTCATTGAGCTAGGGCAACGCACGGGCCAATTGCTTGTCGAAGCGCGTAAACCGGTTGTCACCGATGACTCGACCTGGCGATCGCCCCAGCAAAACACAGCCCCCCTTTCCGCCTGGTTAGTTTTTTTCTTGAATGGTCAAATCCTTTATGCCACCGATGACCATTTGCCCAATTTACGTCGCTTAGAAGATTATCTCGTCCACTATCACCTCGGCGATGACCTTGGTAATCTTTTCCAATCGGCGGCGATCGCCCACAATACCATTCCCGAATATGCAGCCCTGTGGCTGCTCCTAGAAGAACAAATTCTGACCGTTGAACAGGCCCGGCAGATCCTCCAGGCCATGGTTCAAGAAACCCTCTTTGACCTTCTCAGCCTGCACCAAGGCTATTTCACTTTTCAACTGAGTACGCCGCTTTCCCCCCAGCTCACCACCTATACCGTTACCCCTTTTCTCTTTGAGACCATTAAAAAAGTCCAGAAATGGAAACAGTTCCATCCCCATATTCAACTGCCCCAGCAGCGTATCTTACTAACTCACCCTGAAAATTTGGCGGCAGCTCTACCCACAATGGCCTATCAAAAGCTGGCCCAATGGACGACTGGCAACACGAGTATCCGGCAGTTAGCGCGCTATCTCAATCGGGATCTGGTGGCCCTTGCCAAAGCACTCTTACCCTATATTCAACAGGGCTGGATGCAGGTGCTCGATCCTTTTCCTTCCCCGAGCAGCCTGCGACAACGCCCGGCTCAAGATGACCGCCCTCTTCAGATTCTCTGCATTGATGATGACATCACCATCGGTAAAACCGTTGAACATATGCTGACTCCCATGGGCTATGCTGTCCACCTTGTGCATGATCCCCTCAAGGCGATCGAAGCGATCTTTGACCTCCAACCGGATTTGATCCTCTGTGATATTGCAATGCCGAACCTAGATGGCAACGAAATTTGTATGATGCTGCGCCATGGCAAGCGTTTTCAAACGATGCCAATTATCATGCTCACTGGCAAAGAGGGTTTCCTAGACCGGATCCGCGCAAATCTGGCCGGGGCCACTGACTATCTCACTAAACCGTTTGGCCAACAGGAACTAGTCACCTTACTTGAAAAATACTTGACCGTTGAATAGACGACTTAATCTCGGTTTGTATTTTGACGGTAAGCCTAACCAATAGTCACCATGGGGGGATATGCTGTAGATTGCCCTAGGTCTACTTATCTCGGCACTTACTTTTGACGGTGTTAATGCTACTGTGATTACTACACCGGTGATTTTATTTCTAGGATTTCTGTAATGAGTAAAATTTTGGTTGTTGAGGACAGTATCTCCCAAAGAGAAATGATTTCAGAGCTGCTCAAAGGTAACGGCCTGGCAGTGGATGTTGCCGGTGATGGTGTTGAAGCCCTAGAAACCTTAACCCAGATGGCCAAAACCGATGTCGGTGCTTTACCGAATCTGATTGTCCTGGATATTGTCATGCCCCGGATGAACGGTTATGAACTCTGTCGTCGCCTCAAGTCTGATCCAAAAATCAAAACTATTCCCATCGTGATGTGTTCTTCTAAGGGGGAAGAGTTTGATCGGTATTGGGGGATGAAGCAGGGAGCTGATGCTTATATTGCTAAGCCTTTCCAGCCAGCAGAACTCATTGGCACTATTAAGCAATTACTCCGTAGTGGTGGCAATTAAAAGTTACTCGGGGCGCTTCTCCCTGGGGCTTTGATCTGTTTTGTTAGGTGAGCACCCATGACTGATAACAGTAATCCTGAGCAAAATTTAAATTCTTTAGAGGCCAATCTCAAGGAACTGACCAGTCCGGAAGGGGAGCTCCATTTGAAGTTCTGCTTGCCTTCGGGGATGGGCTTTGTGCTACCAGCGGTGGGCATCCGTGAGGTGATGCAGCAGTCGCCAGATCGAGTTACAGCGATTCCTAATGTTTCACCCTTGCTCCTGGGTACGATTAACCTCCGGGGCCAGGTGATTTGGGTGGCGGATTTGGGACAATTTTTGGGGGATACTGCCCCTCTTCGAACGGATCGGGCTGAAATCCCAGTGATTGCCATCGAGGACCAAGATATGTTGTTGGGTCTGGCAGTGCAGGAGATGCAAGGTATGGAATGGCGATCGCCTGAGGCCTTACAAATTCACCTCAATGACCTTTCAGATACAATGGCGCCTTTTATTCGGGGAGCTTGGCGCGATGAAGCAGACGACGAAACCCCCTGGTACTTGCTTGATTATGTTGCAATTCTTCGTTCAGCTCGTTGGGGCGCTTAGCTAAAAAGCGAAAGGGTGTTAATACTTACTGCGACAGTCATGTGATCTGGCATAAAGTGGATTACATTAAAGATACGTTTTGTCGCTATCAAAAAGTTCGTGTAGCGCTCCGTACGATAGTCATAGACATGCGCCAGTTCAGGAGGAAACCCGATGCCGCCCAGCGCCACCGATTATATGAGAGAGTATGCTGAGGCCCAGAAAGCCTACTATCAAAATAATTTGCCTGAGGCAGAGGCGATCGCGAATCAGTTACTCCGGGATTATCCAGACGATCCCCGACTGTTGTTATTGAGTGGTCACATCGCCCTGGGCCTGCAGGATTTGGGGCGCGCATCAACTTTTTATCGCCAAGTTTTAGAAGCGACCGACCAACAGGATTACCACGACTATGCCCACCAAGGATTAGAGCAAATTAATGTCTATGGTCAACAGGTGAGTAGCAATGGGGCGATCGCCAATGGTGCTCAAAACGGTTACGGCGCTAATCAGACCTTAACCCAAGAAGATGTCGACTATCCCTTCGGAGAAGCTGACCTTGAAGCCGCCTTTGCCTTTGATGGAGAAGACGAGCAGCCCGCCCTCGATCACCTGGACGATTGGACTGAAGAGCTGGTTTTCACTCCCTCTGGCCCCCTCCGCGAAGATGATGATGAAACTTTTCTCGTTCCCCATGCCAATGACGAGCACTCCCTTGGTGCTCCCACAAGCCATCGCTTAGATGCCCCATTTTTTACCGAAGAAACAGAAGAATTTATCGAGTTCAATGAAGATGAACTGGTGGAATTTGACACAACTGCTGGCTCATCAACACAGGAAGATACCCTTGGCAATTATGACGATGGCCCTTTAGGACTTGACCTTGATTTAATCCCTCCCACTGATTACACCCAGGGAATGCCCACCCAGGCGACCCTCCTGATGGGAACCGATGACCCCAGTTCTGTCCAAGGCTCTATTCCTTGGCAGGAAGATTCCGGTGAACCCATTGACGCCGGTCTTTATTCAGACTTCGGGGCAATGCCTCCGCAGGAAAATGGTGATTTTGATGATGACATCAGCCTAGGTAGTTTAGGGGCTGAATTATTTGAGGCCGTTCAAGAACCCCCGAAACAAGAGGAAGGGGGCTTTTTAGAGGAATTTGGCATCCTTAACGACCAAGACATTGAAAGTCTCGGTGATTTTGGGTCAGATATTCTAGAAGATGACCAGGATATGCCCGATACGAGCCTTTTTGAATCCTCCTTGGAAGGTACAAATACGGCAAGTTTTAATTTTGATGATTTTCCTGGAGAACTGGCGATCGCCGAAGATGATAATCTCTTTGCGGCCCTCAGCGAAGATAATCCCCCCGGTACCCTTGGGGTGAACTTTACGGTTCCTGAAAAAGGCAATGAAGCCGTTATTGTCCCTTCGAAGAGTTACCTCGCTTGGTTTGAAAATGTCCCCCTCCAGAAAAAACAACTGTTTACAGCCACGGGGGCAGCGGCAGCTTCGGCGATCGCCACCTTGATTGTTATCATTGGTATCCTTCAGACCACCCCCTCTGGCGAACAGCGCCAACAAGCATTTTGGCCTGTGGCGAAAACGGGTCTCCTGACGAGTCTTTTTGCTGGGGCTGCCAGTTTTGGTACCACCTTCTTCTTTGGTCGACTGACCAGTAAGCAAATTAAGCGCAGTACCGACAATCTTCAAGAACAATTTGATGCGGTTTCCCAGGGGAATCTCAACGTTAAAGCAACTGTTTTTGCTGAAGATGAATTTGGAGTGCTGGCCACAGGCTTTAACAAAATGGCCAGGGTGATTCTCAATACCACCAGTGAAGCCCAACGACGGGCCGAAGAAACAGAACAATCCAAAGAAGACCTCCAGCGCCAGGTGATTCGCCTCCTAGATGATGTGGAAGGGGCCGCCCGGGGAGACTTTACCGTACAAGCAGAGGTCACTGCCGACGTATTAGGGGCTGTGGCTGACGCCTTTAACCTGACGATTCAAAACCTCCGAGAAATCGTTCAACAGGTGAAACAGGCGGCCCGCCAGGTGAACAAAAACGCCGCAGATAGTGAATCCTTTGCCCGGGGTCTATCGAGTGATGCCCTGCGTCAAGCAGAGGAATTGGCTGTCACCCTCAACTCGGTGCAGATGATGACCGACTCCATCCAGCGGGTGGCTGAAAATGCCCGGGAGGCAGAGGAGGTGGCCCGCACCGCTTCGAGCACCGCCCTGAAGGGGGGAGAATCGGTAGAACATACGGTGGCGGGGATTTTGCAGATCCGAGAAACGGTGGCTGAAACTGCCCGGAAGGTAAAACGCCTCGCGGAATCTTCCCAAGAAATTTCAAAAATTGTGGCGGTGGTTTCTCAGATCGCCTCCCGGACAAATCTCCTTGCTTTAAACGCATCTATCGAGGCGGCCCGGGCCGGAGAATCGGGAAAAGGGTTTGCGATCGTTGCTGACGAGGTGCGACAGTTGGCTGACCGTTCTGCGAAGGCTCTGAAAGAAATTGAGCAAATCGTTTTGCAAATTCAAAGTGAGACGAGTTTGGTAATGACAGCCATGGAGGAAGGGACGCAACAGGTTATCGACGGAACCAAACGGGCTGAACAGGCTAAGCAGTCCCTTGATGACATTATCCAGGTATCTAATCGTATTGACGCCCTGGTGCGATCGATTACGGCGGATACGGTGGAACAACGGGAAAACTCGCGGGCGGTGGCCCAGGTGATGCAATCGGTGGAATTAACGGCCCAGGAAACCTCCCGTGAATCCCAGCGGGTGGCAGGATCGTTGCAGAAATTAGTGGTGATTGCCCGTGATCTATCATCCTCGGTAGACCGGTTCCGGGTGGAAGCGAGTGACGAAGCGTAATATGATCGGGCCAGGGCGATCGCCATTAATTTTTTTATTTTCCCTTGTGCCATACCTATGACCAGCCAACGCAAATCTAGAAGCGCCCTCGGCAAATGGTTTGAGCGGCTCACTGCCGCTACTTTCTTAGGGGGGCAAGTCATTGTCCATATTCTGCGCGGGCGGTTTAATCGACGGATGACCATCGAACAGATGGCCGCTGTGGGGCCAGATTCCCTACTGATTGCCCTGGTGACAGCTGGTTTTGTGGGGATGGTTTTCACCATTCAAGTGGCCCGAGAATTTATTTATTTTGGTGCAGGCACAGCTGTGGGGGGCGTACTTGGCCTTTCGTTATCGCGGGAACTGGCTCCCGTGTTGACGGCGGTGGTACTGGCCGGGCGAGTTGGTTCGGCTTTTGCGGCCGAAATTGGCACAATGCGTGTTACAGAACAAATTGATGCATTGTATATTTTACGCACTGACCCAATTGATTATTTAGTCGTACCACGTTTTCTGGCCTGCTGTCTGATGCTGCCATTGCTGACGATTTTGTCGCTGTTGATGGGTATGGCTGGGGGGCTCGCGATCGCCACCCATCTTTATCAAATTCCCCAATCTGTCTTCATCAATTCGGCCCGCACCTTTTTGGAATACTGGGATATTACGAGCGCCATTATTAAGTCCGTTGTGTTTGGGGGGTTAATTGCGGTGATTGGCTGCAGTTGGGGGCTCACCACCACAGGCGGTGCGAAGGGGGTTGGCCAATCGACGACCACGGCAGTGGTGACCTCTCTGTTGGCAATTTTTGTGGCTAATTTTTTTCTATCTTGGGTCATGTTCCAAGGGTTAGGGAGCGCCTTGGTGGGCTAGGGATTGACGGTCTTTTTTTGCCAGAGGCGATCGCCATCGAGGTGATAGAGAAAACGGTTTTGGGGATTGCCCCGGAGCTCTAGGTGATCCACCGCGGTCACTTGAAACAGCAATAGGACAAAATTTGGCCCCGGCTCTAGGCAATCTACCCCACTAGGCTGGAAATCAGCTAAATCTTCACTGCGTTGGGCAGCTGGAGTTGGCCAAAAGAATTGCTCCCGGGCGGCATCCGAAAGGCTCTGCCAAGTTTGGGTTCTTTCAACATAAAAAGGTGAATCATGGTCCGCTGCGGTGATGGCGGTTATCTTGCCACTGAGGCGGAACTGTTCCCGGGTTTTGGTGAAATACCAGGCGATTTCCCCCAGGCGATCGCCCGTTAGATGCTGCATTTTTTCACTGCGCTGGTCGGTGATGATCTTGAAATCATTACTCTGGTCTAGGAACCCCCGAAACACCACGGTACGATTACGGGGTTTCCCCTCTGGGGTGACCGTCGCCAGTTGAAAAAAACGGTGATGGGGTTGGCTTTTATTGCGGTGAATTGCCCGGGCTAAAGGCGATCGCCAAGGGGCCAGTGCAAAGGTCATGGCAGTGATCAAAATTAAAGTGCAGTAATAAAAAACCTAGGATTCCGCTTCCCATTGACGACGCTTTTGGGCCACCTGCCAACATTCCGAAACCAGTTGATGCCAAGGCATTAACACCTTCACATCCACCCCAGCATTGCCGTCCATCGCTTGAAAAAGCGATTTTGTCGCCGTCACTTCCCCCTGGGCCTGGCGAATGCGGGCCATCAAATCAGTTTGTTCTGCTTCTGACATAAAACCTAAACGATGTTTTTCGAGGGCTCCTAAAGACAACTCAAACCAATACAAAAAGTCGTCTAACAGTGGGGCCAGCACAGACTTGAGGATCTGCTTTTCGTCGGCGGGTTCTGAAGAAAACATAAGGGTCTACAGAAAAATGAGATTTGCTTTACATAGCTTAACGTGTTGTTGGCGATCGCCGCTGAGCTTTAAGTATTAAACAACCGTAACATTTATCTCCCCTAGCCTGTTCCTTGCTAAAAATAAAGAACATTGGCTTAGTTAATGAGCTTCTACAAACCTTTACTATGGTGGCGTCACGGTGAAATACGAAATCCGCTACAAGCCCGCCTTTGCTTGTCTTTTTATTACCCTAGAACCCGGCGAACAGGTGACTGCCGAGGCCGGGGCCATGGTGAGCATGGATGCTGGGATCACAATGAAAGCCGAATTTTCCGGCGGTCTGGTTCCTGCCATTTTGCGTCGCTTATTTGGCGGTGAATCGCTCTTTGTAAATGTCTATCGCAACACCAGTAAGCGACCTCAGACAGTGATTTTAACCCAATCAATTGTCGGCGATATCCACCGCATCGATCTTTCCCAAGGGCCGATCTGTTTCCAACCCGGTGCTTACATTGCCCACACCCCCGGTGCCAAAATGGGCGTCCATTGGGCCGGTTTTGCTAGTTGGTTCGCTGGGGAAGGCCTGTTTAAGTTGCAATTTTCTGGAACTGGCCGTGTTTTTTATGGCTGCTATGGCGGCATCATCGAAAAACAAATTAGCGGTGAATTTGTCGTCGACAATAGCCACCTTGTCGCCTATGACCCAGGCATCACAATGAATATCCGTATGTCTGGGGGAATTTTTGGTTCACTCACCTCCGGGGAAGGTTTTGTGAACAAACTGAAAGGGCGTGGCCGGATCTATCTCCAGTCCCGCAGCGTGTCCGGTCTTGTGGGCTTTTTACGTCCAAAATGTCGTTAGAGAATATCTATGGAAATTAAACTCTTACATCAGCCCGATAATGCGATCGCCCACATCACCCTCAATGCTGGCGAAGAAATTATTGCCCAAGCCGGTGCTATGGTGGCCATGAGTAGCACAATCAATGCCAGTACAACCCTCCGTAAAGGTAAGGGAGGCGGCATTATGGGTGGCCTCAAGCGGATGCTTGCTGGTGAATCTTTATTTTTGAGTGTTTTTCGTGCTCCATTACCCAATAGTGAAATTTGGCTAGCCCCCAATCTCATGGGGGATCTACTCCTCTACGAAATGCAGGGGGAAGAACTGATCGTGCAAGCTTCCTCCTATTTAGCCTGTGGCCCAAAAGTCGACATTGACCTTGGTTGGCAAGGGTTTAAATCTTTCTTCTCGGGAGAATCGATTTTTTGGTTGAGCATGACGGGTTATGGCCCGCTTCTGGTCACCTCCTTTGGGGCGATCTACGAAATAGATGTTGACGGTGAGTACATCGTGGATACAGGCCATATCGTCGCCTTTGAAAAGAGCCTGAGTTTTACCATTGGTAAAGCCAATCCTTCTTGGATCGGCGCTTTACTCGGTGGTGAAGGAATTGTTTGTCGCTTTCGAGGTAAAGGAAAACTCTACTGCCAAACCCACAATCCGGGAGCCTTTGGTTCTCGAATCGGTTCCCAATTACCCCCCCGTTAAGTTGTTGTCCTTTGGAGCCAGTGCTAAAAAATTAGCGCTTAAAAGTTATGTCTCAGTTCCAGTTTCGTGTTGAAAATAACCCTTCCTATGCCTCTCTTATTGTAACTTTGCCTCCGAACCAAACCCTGCTTGTGGAAGCGGGGGCGATGGCCGCCATGGACGCCAATATCGATATGAAATCGAAGATGCGGGGTGGTTTGATGAAGGGTATTGGCCGCATGTTAAGTGGAGAATCGCTCTTTATCAGTGAGTTCACGGCAAAAAATACTGCCGGAGAAATCTACATTTCGCCTGGGGTGCCGGGGGATGTGAGCTATTATCACCTGGATGGTTCTAAGTCTTTGATGGTGCAGTCTTCGGGTTTTGTGGCTGCGAGTCCTTCGGTGAATTTGGATACTAAATTCCAAGGATTAAAAGGCTTTTTTTCGGGAGAGTCGATCTTTTTCTTACGGGCTTCGGGCACTGGAGATTTTTGGTTTAGCTCCTATGGGGCAATTATTGAAATCCCGGTCGCCGGAGATTATGTGGTGGATACGGGCTACATTGTTGCCTTCGAAGATACCCTAGATTACAACGTGGAAATGATTGGTGGTTTGTCGTTTCGGGGACTCCGTACCGGAATTCTCGGTGGGGAAGGGCTTGTTTGTCGTTTCAGTGGTCAGGGCCGTCTGTGGATCCAGTCGCGTAATTTGTTTCCGTTGTTGAATTTCCTCTATCCTTATCGTCCTGTTCCTAGTAATGATTAGTTTTTTGCTTTGGGGCGATCGCCCATAGATAAAGATAAAAAAGAGGAGGCGATCGCCTCCTCCTTTTTGTTTTGTTTGTTGGGAATGAATTTAAAAGGTAATCCCTAGAGCAGGTAAACAAGACCGAAAAGAACAATCCAAACCACATCGACGAAATGCCAGTAAAGTTCTGCGGCTTCTACTCCAAAATGGGACGCACCGCTATAGTGACCCGCTGCGCGCGATCGCCACAATACCGCCAACGTGAACAGGAGACCTGCCGTGACGTGTAATCCGTGAAAGCCCGTCAGCGCATAGAAACAACTACCAAATAGATGCTCCGTTAGCCCAAATTCCATGTGGGCATATTCATAGACCTGACCACCGAGGAACACCGCACCCATCAGCGCCGTAATCCCAAACCAAAGCTGTAGGCCTTTGACATCGTCATTTTTAATGGCACTTTGCCCCTTGTGCATCACGAAACTACTGCTCACCAGAATAATCGTGTTGATCGTCGGGATGGTTAGCTCTAATTCTTTCGAGAAATCGGCGATCGTGGATTTATAAATCAAAAACGCCGCAAATAATCCCGCAAAAATCATCGTTTCCGCCACAAGGAACAGCACTAGCCCAAACATCCGGTGATCGGGGTGTCCATGGTGTTCTGTCGGTGCCGCTTGGTAATTTGCTGTGACTGTCGTATTTGTTGTCGAACTCTGCATTGCTTTCTCCTTTAGCCAACTTCCGCCACTTCTGCAAGCATCTCTTCCACAGATTCACCTGCATCTTCTGACTCGCTATCAATCCCGTAGTCGTATGGCCCGGCCCAAAGAACTGGCACTTCATCAAAGTTTTCAATGCTCGGCGGGGAAGTGGTTTGCCATTCGAGGGTGAGGGCGCGCCAAGGGTTACGTCCTGCAGCTTCGCCCTTCACTAAACCCAACACCATCGACACTAAAAAGGGCAAGGTGGACAAGGCCAAAATATAGGAACCAATGGTACACACCTGGTTCAAGCTTTGAAATTGGGGATCATAAAGGGCAATGCGGCGGTTCATTCCTTGCATACCGAGATAGTGCATCGGCAAGAAAGTCATATTAAAACCTACAAAGGTCATGGCGAAATGGAGTTTCCCCCAAAATTCGTCATACATTTTGCCCGTCATCTTCGGATACCAGTGATACACCGCTGAGAATAAGGCGAAAACAGAACCCCCAAATAGAACGTAATGGAAGTGACCGACAACGAAGTAGGTATCGTGGACATGGATATCGAAGGGAGCAGCTGCTAACATGACCCCGCTCAAGCCTCCAATCAGGAAGGAAGAGAGAAAGCCGATCGCAAAAAGTAAGGCGGAGTTTAACTGGAGCTTGCCGCCCCAGAGGGTGGCACACCAACTAAAAATTTTGATCCCTGTTGGCACAGCTACGAGCATGGTTGTCGCCATGAAGAACATCCGTAACCAACCGGGGGTGCCACTGGTGAACATGTGGTGCGCCCAGACGATTAATCCTAAGAAACTGATCGCGAGACCGGAATAGGCGATCGCCCGATAGCCGAAGATCGGTTTACGGGAGTGGACTGGCAACACCTCGGAGATCACCCCGAAGAAGGGCAATACCATGATGTACACCGCCGGATGGGAATAAAACCAGAATAAGTGCTGGTACACAATCGGATCGCCGCCCCCCGTGGGATTAAAAAACGCCGTTCCCGCCATCAAATCAAAGGACAGGAGAATTAACGCCGCTGCCAGTACTGGAGTCGAGAGGAGAATCAGCGCCGAAGTCGCCAACATCGCCCAACAAAACAACGGCATACTGTGGATATCCATCTCAGGGATGCGCATTTTAAAAATAGTGGTGACAAAATTAATCGCCCCCAAAATCGAAGCCGTCCCCAAAATCAGCAGGCAGAGAATCCACAGTTCTTCCCCCCATTTCCCAGAGATCAAACTCAAGGGCGGATAGGACGTCCAACCCGCTTGGGGCGCACCGACAAAAAAGCTGGAAATCAACAAAATCCCACCGACAGGCTGCATCCAAAATGCCACCGCATTCAAGCGGGGAAAGGCCATATCATCCGCGCCAATCATCAACGGGATTAGGTAATTGGCAAAGGCGGCTCCCGCAGGTACAATCCACAAAAAGATCATGATTGTGCCGTGCATGGTGAACAGTTGGTTATAAACTTCAGGACTGACAAAGTCAGGGTCGGGGGTCGCAAGTTCGGTGCGCACCATCTCTGCCAGCGCACCACCAATGAAATAAAAGAAAAAGGAAGTCACAAGGTACTGAATCCCAATTACTTTATGGTCGGTACAGAAGGTGAAATAGTCTGTCCACTTGCGATCGCCCCCGTGGTGTGTTGTCGCTTCACTCATGGTTGATCGTTACTGTTGGTTTACTCAAGAAATTTACTAAAAAGCCTAGATCTATTGATGAATAGACATCATGGTCATCGGTCCATGGGGAATCTGGTCGAGGGTATTTTTAATGATCCCCATCTCCTCGGCATAGGCTTGGAGAAATGCTGCATCACTTAAATCACTCGGATTCACTGCCATGGTCTGGTTTTCTTCTGACTGCATTGCCACCGTCCGCGACTGTACCCAGGCGTCATAGCCCTCGGCAGTTTCTACGGTCATGGTCGTTTTCATGCCGCCGTGGTAAGAGCCACACAATTCCGCACAAATCACAGGGTAGGTTCCCTCGCGGTTCGCCACAAAACTCAGTTGGGACAGTTGCCCCGGCATCACATCCTGTTTAATCCGCAGTTCCGGTAACCAGAAGGCATGGATCACATCTGCCGCTTTCATGTTGAGCTGGACAGGGCGATCGACGGGCACATGGAGGTCACCGGAGATGATCCCCGTATCAGGATAGGTGAAAATCCAAGCGTATTGGAGGCCATTGACCTCTACCACCAGGGGCTCCTGTTCTCCGGCAGACATGGATTTACCAATGCCGATCGCCACTTGGGAATCTCCCCCCATGGCGACCATATTTTCCATAGTGCTGGGGTTGTGATGGTGGTGGTGAGACATCGCCATGCCACTACCAGAAACCATCGGGTCGAGGCCACCCATTTTGTTATAAATTTCAAAACTATAAATAGCCAAGATAAAAACAGTAAGGGTGGGAATTGCCGTCCAAAGAATTTCTAAGGGAACATTGCCTTCAATGGCAGGCCCGTCAGTGAGGTCTCCTTTTTTGCGGCGAAATCGGATCAAACAAATGACGAGTGCTCCTTCAATCAGGATGAATAGACCAGTGGCGATCGTCATCATCAAATTGAATAATTCATCTACATCATTGGCATCGGCTGAAGCGGCCACTGGCATTAGACCATGGTGCTGACCATACCAAAGACTGATGAGGGTGACGGCAATTCCAACGATCAAAGTCGTGATGCTATTTGGAATATTCACGGGGAAAAGTCGAATCTCTCTTTTAGATAACTGCTGTCTACCACGTTAAAACAAACTGTTTAGAAATGCTTTCGGTTTGTCACAATCTTCATGGTTGAGTGTTGACAAATAGGCGTTCTTTAACAGTGGTATCAAGGGCAACGGAAGATAAACTAGCTCACAAAAATTAAGTTTTTTTTAAGCTTTCTGAGGAAGAAATTACCCCAAATGTAAAGATTTTGTACAGGATAGGTTCCTAAACAGCAGGGGCCAGAGGGGTTCATTACAGTGATAGAGAACGAGATTTAGCGATTTTTTGGCAAACAATCTGCAAATAAACTGCGATAAAAGCTTTGGCTCTCGTGGTTGTTAAGCGTTTTGTGAGGAGACTTTATGGCTCATTCCCTCCCTTCTCCAGTGACTTTCACCGGTGACAGACATCAGGTCAAAACTTGGATCCGTCGTCTTGTCTGGAAAATGGCGATCGCCACCTTTTTGCTCATGGGGATTGGTAGTGCGACGCGGGTGATGAATGCGGGCTTGGCTTGTCCGGACTGGCCCCTGTGCTATGGGCAGCTTGTGCCGACGCAACAGATGAATTTGCAGGTTTTTCTGGAATGGTTTCACCGTTTGGATGCGGCCTTGATCGGATTATCGGCGATCGCCCTTGTGGGGTTAACGGTCTGGTTCCGGAATGTGTTACCCCGTTGGCTCCCTTGGTCAGCAGGCTTCGCCCTGTTTTTAATCGTGTTTCAGGGCATTTTAGGCGGACTGACGGTAACGCAATTGCTCCGCTTTGATATCGTCACAGCGCACCTCGGTACAGCATTGGTGTTCTTTGTCACGCTCCTCACCATTGGTTCCTGTTTGAGCGATTACAAGGGCAATGGCACGGTGGGTAAATTACCTTGGATCAGTGTCACAGGGGCAATTCTTGTCTATGTCCAGAGTTTACTGGGGGGTTTAGTGGCGTCCCAATGGGCGGCTCATCAGTGCTTTTTTCAGGGGGATATGTGTTTGGTGATGCATAGCCACATCATCGGCGTGGTCCCTGCAACCCTTGCCACATTGATCACAGTGATTTTGTCTTGGCGCACCCCTGCGCTCCATCCGGTGTTACGGTATCTTGCGAATACTGCGGCGCTTCTCGTCT
The DNA here is from genome assembly GCF_055380235.1 of Picosynechococcus sp. NKBG15041c. Taxonomy (NCBI): domain Bacteria; kingdom Bacillati; phylum Cyanobacteriota; class Cyanophyceae; order Chroococcales; family Geminocystaceae; genus Picosynechococcus; species Picosynechococcus sp. NKBG15041c. The sequence continues at coordinate 1,333,115 of NZ_AP040363.1, read as the reverse complement.
GTCTGCAAGTGGCAATTGGGGTGGGAACTTACAAACTTCATTTACAGGTGGAACCGCTAACCGTGACCCACCAAGCGGTTGGTGCAGCTCTCCTTGGGACGTTAGTGATCTTTTCAGTATTTGCCCTGCGCGATCGCCAAACCGTGATGCAGTTAACAGATTAATTTTCGAACTCGATTACATTGGGGCCGAAGTCTTCACACATGATTTTTCCCCTTCTCTACATCATTCCCCTCAGGTCTATCAGGATATTTTTTTATGCTCGGCACCAGCCTTTCGCCCCAACACGAAAACTTTTTGGCCGTGGTCAAAAGTTATTATCAGCTTACGAAACCCCGCATTATTCCCCTACTACTGATTACCACGGCGGCTTCAATGTGGATCGCTTCCCATGGTGAGATTGATCCCGTGAAATTGGTGATTACGATGTTGGGCGGAACCCTCGCTGCTGCCTCTGCCCAGACCCTCAATTGCATTTACGATCAAGACATTGATTTTTCGATGCAACGCACCCGCAAACGTCCGATTCCTTCGGGTCGGGTGCAACCGCGCCATGCGTTGATTTTCGCGCTGATCTTGGGGGGATTATCTTTTTCGTTGCTGACGGTGTTTGTGAATTTGCTCAGTGCTTGTTTGGCGCTGTCGGGGATCATTTTCTACATGCTGATCTATACCCATTGGCTGAAGCGGCACAATGTGCAGAATATTGTGATCGGCGGCGCGGCGGGATCAATTCCGCCCCTCGTCGGTTGGGCAGCGGTGACGGGTCATTTAGATTGGTCGGCATGGATTATTTTTGCCCTGATTTTCCTCTGGACGCCGCCCCACTTCTGGGCTTTGGCATTGATGATCAAAGATGATTATGCCGAGGTAAATGTGCCGATGTTACCGGTGGTGAAGGGCGAAAAAGTGACGGTGGATCAAATCTGGATTTACACGTTGATCACTGTGCCATTTAGTTTCCTGTTGGTGTTTCCATTCCAGGCGTCGGGTTTACTCTATGCGATCGCCGCCACGATTCTCGGGGGGATTTTTATTCAAAAGGCCTGGGAACTGAAACAAAATCCCTTTGAAAAGGCGATCGCCAAATCGATGTTTAAATATTCGATTCTGTACATGATGTTGCTTTGTACGGCGATGGTGGTGGATAGTTTACCTGCGGTGCATGAAGTTACCGCGATGTTGACCACAACCCTTGCTTCGATTAGCTAATGACTCCGCTGTTTTCAAAACTGCTCGAACTTTCTAACTCAAACCATGCCCCTTTTTACGCCCCCGGTCACAAACGTGGTCAGGGGATTTTTCATGACCTGACGGAGGCTTGGGGATCAGCGATTTTTCGGGCAGATTTACCAGAATTGCCTGATTTAGATAATCTTTTTGCACCGGAAGGCGTGATTTTAAAAGCTCAAAATCTGGCGGCGAAAACCTTTAGCGCGGATCAAACTTGGTTCCTCGTCAATGGTTCCACCTGCGGGATCATCGCGGCAATTTTGGCAACGGTGGGAAATGGCGACAAAATTCTGTTACCGCGCAATGTCCATCAATCGGCCATTTCCGGCTTAATTCACGCCGGGGCAATGCCCGTTTTTGTAAAACCGCCCTACGATCCCCAGTGGGATTTGAGCTATGGCTTAACACCGGAATCCGTTGAGGCAGCATTTCAAATTCATCCCGATATTAAAGCGGTGTTTGTCCTCTCGCCGACCTACCAAGGGGTTTGTCCGGATTTGGGGGCGATCGCCAAAATTACCCACACGAAAAATGTACCGTTAATCGTCGATGAAGCCCACGGCAGTCACTTTAAATTTCACCCTGATTTACCGCCCACAGCCCTAGAACTCGGCGCAGATCTGGTAATTCAATCGACCCACAAAACTCTCGGCGCGATGACCCAGGCATCCATGTTGCATTTACAGGGTTCACGAATTGATCCCCAGAAAATTAGCCGCGCTTTACAGTTAGTGGAATCCACCAGCCCCAGTTACTTACTGCTCGCGTCCCTCGATGCTGCCCGTGAACAGATGGCAACCATGGGCGAAAAACTTTGGTCTGAGACCTTAACTTTAGCGAAACAAGCACGACAGGCATTAGCTGAAATTCAAGGCATCAAAGTTTTTGATCCCCGGCCCCAAAAGGGTATTCAATATTTTGATCAAACTCGCTTAACCATTGATGTGACAGGATTGGGTTTTACGGGCTATGAAGCTGATGAGATTTTTGCCGAAAAATTGGGTGTGATTGCAGAATTACCATTGCGGCGATCGCTCACTTTTATCCTGACCTTTGGTAATACCGAAAAAGATATTGAACAATTAATCAAAGCATTTAAAGAGCTTGGTAGTTATCAACCGCAACAACCTTTTAGCCAACAACAAAACTTAGATCAGTCCACTTTCCAACAACTTTATGATTTGCCGCCTCTATCACCCCGTCAGGCCTATTTTTCGACGAGCAAAACAGTCTCCATTAAAGCGAGCATCAATCAAATTTGTGCTGAGTTAATTTGTCCTTATCCGCCTGGTATTCCTGTAATTATGCCAGGGGAAAAAATTACCCATGGGAAAATTTATAGTCTCAAGCAGGTGCTCAAACTAGGGGGCGTTATTACTGGCGCCCATGATCCAGAACTCAATACAATTCAAGTGATTGATTTAGAGTAAAAATTTGGCGATCGCCTGGGCTACCCCATCATTTTCAATGGAATCGGTGACATGATCGGCGATCTTTTGGACCCCGGCGGGCGCATTGCCCATGGCGATCCCTAGCCCTGCGTATTGAATCATTTCTAAATCATTGTAATTATCACCAATCGCCATCACATTGCGGGCTTCTAAACCGAGAATCTCCTCAGTGAGTGTTTTGAGAGCTTGTCCCTTGGTCGCTATGGGAGAAGTAAACTCGACATAAAATTCAGTAGATTGTACACAATGAATTTGATGATCGGTGTAACGCTTTCTGACTTCAGGTAATAGTTTGGCTGGTAAATCTTCGTGATGACAAACGGCGAGAATTTTTGTGGGAGCATGGTCTGTTATGCCCCGTAAATCTGTGAGTAAATTGGCCTGGCACCCGGTTCTTTCTTGGTAGGCAAAAACCCGATCATTGAGTTCTTTTACAAATAATTGGTCGCCGTGGTACACATGGAGGTGCAATTTTGAGCACCATGGTTCTGCGTCTAAATATTCTAAAATGTCGAGGGCGATCGCCGCCGGTACCGAGAGTTGGCGATGGGGCTTTTGTACCAAAGGATCCTGAATCCAGGCGCCATTATAGGCAATGAGTGGCACGTCTGAGGCAATGAGTTGATGATATTTTTTTGCGGAACAAAACATCCGCCCTGTGGCGATCGCAACCCTGATGCCCCGTTGTTGTACCGCCTGAATTGCTTCAAGGACCGCAGGAGAAACTTCAAGGCTTTTACCGAGAATCGTGCCATCAATATCAAGGACCAGTAAACGAATATCCTGCATTTTTTTCACCAGGGCGATTGTGACTGAGTGGTTTGAAAATTGGCGCAAATCTCCCCTTGATATAATAGAGACATTTGGGAAATCAAAAGAGATTTAACTTTGTAATGACTACCGAAAGAGAATTTCAAGAATGGGCAGAAAAAATCCGGCGTGTCCGGGGCCAGGCTCCTTTGCGAAAATCCCAGCAAAAACGAAAAATGTCTCCCCTGCTGCTCATCATCTTATTTGTTTGTAGTTTGGCGATCGCCGCAGCGATCAGTAACCGTCAGCAACAGCAGACCCAACCCAATTCCCAAGGACAACTTCTGTCAGAATCTTTTTTTTAGGGCCGGCCCCACTCTAGGGCATGAATCAAGTGATCTTGCCCCACAATAACTGTGACTGCCTCCCCATAACCATCGCCGGCGATCGAGACATATACCCAGCGCCAATCTTGTGGCCGTTTATCTGGCCAGTTGTCTAGGGTGGCGATCGCCTCAACATCTGTCGGTGGCCCGTCGCCATAGGCAACCATTGCCGCAAACACCTGTTGCAATCGCGGCGCTGGATATTGGCCTTGTAATACTGGGCTTAGGTAGAGCCGAGCCGCCTCAAAGTTTCCTTCGACCAAAGCTTGGGCAAACTTTAGCGCAATTTCTACTGGAATCGACGCTGCCACAGCCATTGCAACGGCACCTTAATCGGCACGGGTAAGAATTTCTGGCCCCTCTGGGGTGATGGCGATCGTATGCTCGAACTGGGCCGAGAGCTTCCGGTCTTTGGTGACAGCGGTCCAGCCGTCGCTTAGCATTTCAGCCTCGTAGGTGCCTTCATTGATCATCGGTTCGATGGTGAAGACCATGCCCGGCCGAATTTTTGTCCCTTTACCGCGCTTACCGTAATGGGGCACTTGGGGTTCTGTGTGGAACACATTACTAATGCCATGGCCGACAAAATCCCGCACGACTGAATAGCCCTGGGCTTCAGCATATTCTTGGATTGCCGCGCCAATATCGCCGATGCGACCATTGGGCTGGGCCGCTTCAATGCCGATATATAGACATTGTTTGGTCACTTCGACTAATTTTTTGACCTTGGGGGCTGGAGTGCCGACAAAGAAGGTGCGAGAGGTGTCGCCGTGGTAACCATCGAGGATCGGCGTGACATCGATATTGATAATGTCACCTTCTTTTAACACTTGCTTTTTGCTGGGGATCCCGTGGCAAATGACTTCATTGACGCTCGTGCAGATCGAACGGGGAAAAGGGTTACTTTTGCCGTAGCCGAGGGGAGCGCTTTTGGCGCCGTGCTTTTGAGTCCAGGCTTCGGCGGCATCGTTCAGTTCAAGGGTGGTGACACCGGGCTTGACCAGGGGCTCTAGGTAATCGAGGAGTTGTGCGGCCAGCCGTCCCGCACTGCGCATTTTTTCAATTTCTCGTTTTGAGAGCAGAACGATTCCTTTACCCATGGGAGCGTGTTGTTAAATGTTTGTCTAAGAATTACCAGAAAACTATTGTAACAGTCCCTACAGCCCAGGGCGAATCGGGTCGTGGGTCACAAAATTTTGTCTGATTCTTTCGACAAAGAAAAAATGCGAGGTAATGGTTAGGCGATCGCCTAACCATTACTTATCTGGGGTGACAAGAAAATTTGTCTGGGTCTGGCGTAGTTTGAACAGGGGGTCAGAGGGCGACAATCCCCTATAATACGAAGTCTGCAGTATGCATTAACACATATTCTTAAATTTGTAATTTCTGTCGGAGAATTGTCCTATGGCTCGCATGTATTATGATGCGGACGCAAACTTAGATCTGCTCAGCGGCAAAACCGTTGCGATCGTTGGCTACGGTTCCCAGGGCCATGCCCACGCCCTCAACCTCAAAGATAGTGGTGTCAACGTGGTCGTCGGTCTCTATGAAGGGAGTAAGTCCACTGCCAAAGCCGAAGCAGAAGGTCTGAAGGTTTTACCCGTTGCTGAAGCCGCAAAAGTAGCCGACTGGATCATGATCCTGCTGCCTGATGATGTGCAAAAGCGCGTCTACACCAACGACATTGCCCCCAACCTCAAAGCCGGCGATGTGCTTTCCTTTGCCCACGGGTTTAACATCAACTTCGGTCAAATTGTCCCTCCCGCTGATGTTGATGTTGTGATGGTTGCCCCCAAAGGCCCCGGTCACCTCGTCCGCCGCACCTACGCCCAAGGCCAAGGGGTTCCTGCTCTATTTGCTGTGTACCAAGATGCCACTGGCCAAGCCCGCGAACTCGCCATGGCTTACGCGAAAGGCATTGGTGGTACCCGTGGCGGTATCCTCGAAACCACATTCCGGGAAGAAACAGAAACCGATCTCTTTGGGGAACAAGCTGTTCTCTGCGGTGGTTTGAGTGCCCTGATCAAAGCTGGGTTTGAAACCCTCGTTGAAGCTGGTTATCAGCCCGAATTGGCCTACTTTGAATGCTTACACGAAGTTAAACTGATTGTTGACCTCGTGGTTGAAGGTGGCTTGGCGAAGATGCGCGACAGTATCTCCACCACCGCTGAATATGGCGACTACATGAGTGGCCCTCGCATCGTGACCGCAGACACCAAAGCGGCGATGAAACAGATCCTCAGCGAAATTCAGTCTGGGGAGTTTGCTCGCAACTTCATTCTCGAAAACCAATCTGGCCAAGCACAATTCACCGCGATTCGTCGCCAAGAAGAAGAGCATCCCATCGAAGTGGTTGGGAAAGATCTCCGGGCCATGTTTAGCTGGTTAAAAGAAAGCTAAATATTTCGATTCATTGCACTAAACTGAAAATTTAAAAATTTAAACAGTGAAGGTGGGCCTTAATCGCGCTCACCTTTTTTATTTTTTACTTTTGTTAAAAATTCAAGCGGGAGACTTAACCTGGGCAATGTGGGCAGCACAGATATATTCAGTGGGAATGACTTCGATATTTTGAGACTGAAAAACCTCCCTTAATTCTTGAAAGAGTTGCTCACGAACGGTGGCTTCTAGGGCGATATAGGGGGAGAGGGTTGTTAACAATTTAAGATAGTCTGTCGGTGTATAATCTTTTTGTTCAATCACCTGGGTCAGTTCGAGGTTTTCAAAGCAATCGGACGCTAACAAACCTTGGCTAATATTGTTTAAATTCTGTTCTTGCACTGTAATATTTTCAAAGCTTGCAAAGCTGGGCATATGTTTCTCATAGAAGGGAAGCAGGTATTGAAAAATCTCTGAATCGGGCTGAGGAACAGTATTCCAGAGGAGAATAATTTTTCCCTGGGGATTGAGTAAGCGGGCGATCGCCTGGCATCTGGTTTCAGGTTGGAGCCAATGAAAGGAAGTACTGGCGAGGATCGCATTAAATTTTTTCGGCGTCGGTTGCCATTCCTCAAAGGTTGTATTGACGACTTCTAGATCCGGATAATTTTGAAACCGCCGGGCCAAAAATTCACAAGCTTTTGGATTGGGTTCAAGGCAGATTAATTTAAAGTTTCGCTGGATAAAATGCTGGGTTGCATTACCGGGGCCGCTACCAATTTCTAGAATCAGTTCATTGGGTTCCAGTTGCTGGCAAATTAAATCGATAATCTTCGAGACATAGGGGGCACGATATTGCTCGTAGGCTTCGGTTGCTTCGGCATACCAGTGTTTACGGTCAGTGATGGGTTGCGCATAAATATTCTGGAAAAAAGCATCAAAATTTTTCATTGTTTCACAACCTCAGAAAGAATGTAATTTTCAGTTTAGGCTAAGGTGATCGCCCCCTGTATCCGTTTTCTTATCTGGGGAAAATCCTGGTAGGGTGATGAAACGGCGCGATTATGGGAAGATCAGGGCAGTTGATTGCCCCATGGATATTGATGACGACTCCTCTGCTCCTGCTCATTGATGGTCACTCCCTTGCGTTTCGCTGCTACTATGCCTTTGCCAAATCTCGCCAGGGGGCACTGCGGACATCGACGGGGATCCCGACGAGCATTTGCTTTGGCTTTCTCAATGCGCTAATGCAAGTGATCGAGCGGCAACAGCCCCACAGTGTGGCGATCGCCTTTGATCGCTCTGAGCCCACCTTCCGCCATGAAGCCGATGAAAATTACAAAGCCCAGCGCAAGGAGACCCCCGATGATTTCATCCCAGATTTTCAAAATCTTTTGACCCTCCTCGATAGCCTCCAGGTCACCCGCGTCACCAAGGCGGGCTATGAAGCAGATGATGTGCTTGCGACTCTCGCTGCCCAGGCGAGTGAAGCGGGCTATCAGGTGAAAATTCTCACAGGCGATCGCGATTTATTTCAACTCGTTAACCCTGCGAAAAATATCAGTATTCTCTATTTAGATAGTCGCGGCGTCAAAAGTGGCAGTTACGAAGAATTTACGCCGGACCTCGTCGAAGAAAAATTAGGGGTCCAGCCAGAGCAAGTGGTTGATCTCAAAGCCCTCGCTGGGGATGCCTCAGATAATTATAAAGGCGTACAGGGCATTGGGGATAAAACAGCGATTAAACTGATTCAAGAATTTGGCTCCCTGGATAACATTTATGCAAATCTAGACCAAATTAAAGGCGCAACTCGCAAAAAATTAGAAACGGACAAAGAGCAAGCTTACCATTGTCAAAACTTAGCCAAAATTGAACAGGCAGTTCCCATCGAAGTTGATCTAAAAGATTTAAAACTTCAAGGCTTTGAACTCACAGAAGCCACTGAGATACTCGTTAAATTAGAGCTAAAAAAATTCATTCAAAATATCGGCAAGCTCCAAAAAGTGATGGGGGCAGAAACTATTGAATTGCCTTACATTCCTCCGGCGGCTCAAAATGGCCAAGGAGAGAATAATGGGCAGCTTTCGATTTTTCAGTCATCCTCTGCGGAAGTTGTGTCACCCCCAGAACCCGTGCCGCCAAAAAATGAGGCGATCGCCCCCCAAATTATCGATACTACCGATAAGCTCAAACATTTGATTACAATCCTCGAGCAGCAAACAGATCCCACGAACCCCGTCGCCTGGGACACCGAAACCACCGGCCTCGATCCGCGTCAGGTAGCGCTTGTGGGTATTGGCTGCTGTTGGGGGAAAAACCCCGATGAATTGGCCTATATTCCCCTGTCCCACAAAGAAGGAGAGCAATTACCTTTTGACCAAGTGGCCGCTGCCCTCAAACCCATTTTAGAAGGAGAGCAATATCCCAAAGTCCTCCAAAATGCCAAGTTTGACCGGGGTATTTTTTATTACCAAGGGATTCACTTAAAAGGCGTGGTCTTTGACACAATGCTTGCGAGCTATGTGCTGCACCCCGAGAGCAAACACAACTTAACAGACCTCAGTTTTCGCTATCTCGGCAATATCATTGCCCAAAGTTACAGTGATCTGGGCTTAACTAAAAAACAAACCATTGCAGATCTTGAAATTCCCAAAGCCGCTGAATATTGTGGCCTTGATGTATATACAACCTATTTGTTATTTCAAGAACTCTCTAGTGAACTCAAAGCATATCCCGACTTAGCGCAATTGCTCACTACCGTGGAGCAGCCCCTTGAGCCAGTGCTTTCTGCCATGGAAAATAATGGCATTCGTCTTGATTTAGAATATTTGGCGCAATTGTCCACAGAACTAGGCGCTGATCTAGAAACATTAGAAACCCAGGTGTATATTGCTGCCGATGAGCGCTTTAATATCAATTCTCCAAAACAGTTGGGGGAAATTTTATTTGAAAAATTGGGATTGAATCCGAAGAAAACCCGCAAAACTAAAACTGGCTATTCCACCGATCACACGGTCCTCGAAAAACTCCAGGGTGACCACCCAATCATTGATTATCTGCTGGAATATCGTACCCTCGCGAAACTGAAATCCACCTACATTGACGCACTCCCAACCCTCGTTAGCCCGAGAACGGGCCGGATACACACCGATTTCAACCAAAGTCTGACCAGTACGGGGCGCCTTTCTTCTTCAAATCCAAATTTACAAAATATCCCGGTGCGGACAGACTTTTCGAAGCGGATTCCGTCGGGCGTTTATTCCCCATCTGATTGGCTGCTCGTAGCCGCAGATTATTCTCAAATTGAACTGCGCATTCTTACCCATTTAAGTCAGGAGCCAATTCTTTTGGAGGCCTATCGAAAAGGAGAAGATGTGCACCGGGTCACGGCCCAGATGATTTTTGAGCGGGATTCCCCTGAAGCTGTGACATCTACGGAAAGACGCATTGGTAAAATCATCAATTTTGGGGTGATCTACGGCATGGGCTCCCAGCGGTTTGCCCGGGAGGCTGGGGTCACAAAAGAGGAGGGCAGAGCTTTTATTGAACGCTACCACCAACGCTACAGCAAGGTATTTGAATATTTAGAGCTGGTCAAAAAACAGGCGATCGCCCAGGGGTATGTGACTACGATCTTGGGGCGGCGGCGGAATTTTAATTTTGCCAGTAATTCCCTTTTAGCCCTCAAAGGCAGTGATCCCCAGGCCCTTGACCTAAACAGTTTGGACTATGCCTACAATGACGCCCAGCTCTTGCGGGCAGCGGCCAATGCGCCGATCCAAGGCTCAAGCGCTGACATTATCAAAGTGGCAATGGTCCAGATCCATGAACTGCTCAAGGATTACCAAGCGCGCCTCTTGCTCCAGGTCCATGATGAATTGGTCTTTGAGATGCCCCCAGAGGAGTGGGAAAAATTACAGGGCAAGCTTAAAACCACCATGGAAAACGCGGTGTCTCTTTCTGTGCCCCTGGAGGTAGACATTCACTGCGGGAAAAACTGGTTGGAGGCAAAATAGGCGATGCTTCATTCTCCCTATACTTGGCTCGGTGAATCCCTCGAAACGATTAAAAAAGCAAACTGGTACCGACAGCCCAGGGCGCTCGCCAGTCAATCTGGTTCCACCGTGATGCTCAACGGCCAGTCGGTAGTGAATTTTGCGAGCAATGATTACCTAGGTCTCGCCAGTGATCCCCGCCTAGCAGAAGCCGCCATTGCCGCCACAAAAGCCTATGGTACAGGTAGCACCGGCTCCCGGTTAACCAGCGGCCACCGCCCACTGCATCGGGATTTAGAAAAGGCGATCGCCCAACTGAAACAAACAGAAGACGCTCTGGTGTTTAGCTCCGGTTACCTGGCGAACCTGGGGGCGATCGCGGCGGTGGTGGGCAAGCGAGACGTGATTTTCGGCGACCAATACAACCATTCCAGCCTCAAAAATGGTGCCAAACTCAGTGAAGCAACGATTTTTGAATATCAGCACAATGATTTATCAGACCTGCGCACCCTTTTAACCCAACATCGGGGGCAGTACCGCCGCTGTCTGATCACCGCCGATAGCGTCTTTAGTATGGATGGCGACCTCTGCCCCCTGCCAGAATTACAAGCCTTGGCCCAGGAATTTTCGGCGATGCTCCTGATCGATGAGGCCCATGGCACAGGCGTTTTAGGAGAGCGGGGCGCGGGGGTGGCAGACCATTTTGGCTGTACCCAAAGCGAGATGATCCAGGTGGGCACCCTCAGCAAAGCCCTGGGCAGTTTAGGGGGCTATGTGGCCGGCTCCCAAGCCATGATTGATTTTTTACGAAATCGCGCTGCTACTTGGATTTACACCACGGGACTTTCGCCCGCCGACACGGCAGCGGCCCTAAAGGCGATCGAGATTGTCCGAACGGAACCCCAACGGCGGCGGCAACTTTGGGAGAACATTCGCCAGCTAAAAACCGCCCTCGGCAACTATGAATTAGTGCCCTCTGAATCCGCGATTCTCTGCTTTGGTTTAGAGAGTCCCCAGCAGGCCCTAGCAATGGGCGATCGCCTTTTACAATCTGGTTTTTTTGCCCCAGCGATCCGGCCTCCCACCGTCCCCACCAGTCGGATCCGAGTTTCTGTGATGGCCACCCATACCCCCGCACAAATTCAGGATTTGATTGAAAATTTTCAGGCCTCCTTTGCCTACGGTTAATCTGGCTGAATCTGGAGGGCTTCCCGTTCTGCCTCTAAAATTTCTGGGGGAATCGTAAAGCTGGGCCGCCCCGTTGCATCCACTTCGATGATCACTCCCAGGGCTTCGAGTTCGGCGATCGCCCGCCGTTGGGTTTCTACATCCCGCGCCTGACCGAGAATCCCAGACCAAGCGGTGATCCGGGCCATCACACTGCGGGGATCTCGTTCCAAAAAGGCAGCTGTTTGTTCAGAACGTTCCTTGGCGCTTTGACTTTCGGGATCATCGTAATAAGAAGCCCATTCCGCCGCAGTTTTATGGGATTGAATCGCAGCGGGTACATCCCCTAAAAAAAGATGCTCATCGATCGCCTTCATCCGCCAGAGAAAAAAGCCCTTAGGTGGCGTCGTCGGGGTCATCTGGGCGAGGCCCCGGTTAAGAATATCCACTGTCCGGTCTGGTGTCCCCCCATAGAGAGAGCTACTCCCAGACAGATAATAGTAACCTTCCACAAACCAGGGATCGCGCTCAACGATCACCTCAAAAAAATCAGCACTCAGGCGATAGTTCCCCAAATTTCGCGCTTCATCATCGCCGAAATATTGCAAAAAGCGCAAAAAGACCCAGTTTGCGAAAAGGTTGTCATAGCCGTAGGCGGGCAGTTGCTGCCATAAGGCGAGGCTAGCGGCTTCTGCTTGGACTTGGCGCTCGACCAGTTCTGGGGTGAGGTCTGTGCCCTGCTTTAAACCCGTAAGCCGCAACTGTTGCAGAGAGACGACCACAGCCCCGCAAGCAAGAATCATTGCCCCGAGGCCCAAACTTTTGACTGTTTTCCCAGAAAAGGCGATCGCCACCATGGTTATTGAACTGAATTCCTTGGGTTCACCCAATTTTAGCGTTTTTCTAGGGCCGTCAAAATGGCCGCAATGCTATTTTCCAAATCTACCCAAGCGTTGTAGTACCTTTGTCGCTGTGTTTTCAAGCCAGGCCAATAGGTGATCCACTGCCTTGAGAAGCCGTTCTAAAAAATGCTGTTCATAGCCAATGCTGAGGGCTTTGGTTTCAATCCATTCTGGTTTTGCTTCGATGCCCTTTTCTGAGGGAGATGATTCCCGGCGGGTCAGGGTTTTGGTTTGGGGGGCGTGGGGGGCGATCGCCTGGGACGAGTCATGGGGGGTTTTCACCAAAGTCACTGGCTGATTATCCTGGCCTATCTGGGCGACCAAATCCGTTAAAACTGCCTGAGAAATAGTAGTTTCCGGATTGTTCGTTTGGTTAGCGGGGGGCGCTGCACTTTTTTCGCGAAATAAATCAGCCCAGGTGAGCCAAGGGGTGGGGGCTGGTTCCGGAGCTTGGGTTTTGGTAAGGGCGGTGGTGCGATCTTTTGGGAGCAAAAATCGGCGCACAAACCGTTGCAGAAATGATAAATTTTCCGCCGGTTCAACGGGGGTAAGCCATTGCTGCTCGAACTGAGCCAGGCGCTGGTCGATGGGTTTGAGGACAGGCTCTAGGGGCAATGGGGGCAGCAATTGAGGCGCATAAATTTCCGGTGGAATGACGGCGGTGTGCCAGTGGGATTCTCCAAAGAGATCAATGGCGATCGCCACCGGGCTCTGTTCCAGCCAGCTTAAACCCCGGAGCAACCAGCGCACCGGGGGCAAGAGGCGGGGTTGGTGGCCATAGATCGGCGGCAAAACGCGCGGATTTGAGCTATGGCGGGCTAATTCCTGCTGCCGTTTTTGGTAATTGATACTGCCGAGCTGAAAGCTAATTTGCTGTTTCAGTTCCGTCTGGGATTGGGAAGGTGCAATGGTGTGGTTTTCTGGGTCAACAAATAAAATATCCTGGGTTTCCAGATCGCAGGCTAAACCTTGGAGGGATTGGGTTACAGCAACATCTTCGGTGGTGCTGCTGAGGGTTGTAGCCACTGGATCGAGGACTGTCGGTTGTGAGTCTGCGGCGAGGGCGCGCTGACGTTGACGTCCTGTTTGAACCGCAGCGATTTGTCGCACTGCCACGCGACTGGTTTGTACCAGCATATACAGCGGATAGAGGGAAATTTGGGCACCCCATTCCACCGTGATTTTTAGACGGCGGGCGGCCTGGGTGAGTCGGTTGCCCCACTGAATCGATTGACGATTGAGGAAGTTAAAGAGTTTACTTTGGTAGGGGCCGGTGGTGGACATCGTCACTGGTTTGGCACAACGCCTTTATTTTCCCACAGGAATTTACGAATCGAAGTTTATGGCCTACCTTTACCAGCGGACCATTCACCTGGCAGACACCGATGCGGCGGGGGTGGTCTACTTTACGCAACTGCTTCATATTTGCCACGAAGCCTATGAAACTTGTCTGACGGCGGTGGGCCTAGATTGGTCTAGTTTACTGCAAGCCCAACAAGTGGTGCTTCCCATTGTCCATGGGGAAATCGATTTTTTTCAACCCATCCGCTGGGGCGATCGCCTAAAAATTTCTTTACAGCCCAGTTTAGAAAAGCCGAGTCAATTTCAAATTCGTTACCAAATTTTTCACGCTGAACCAGACCCCGAGCAAACAAAACCTCTGGCGATCGCCCTCACCCGCCATGTGGCGATCGAACCGAAGAAACAACAGCGTTGTGAACTGCCCGAAATTGTCCAAAGATGGTTAAGGAATGCCCCAAAAGCCGAAGACAGCAAAATTTAGCCTGTACAATTGTCTTGAATCTAACGATATCTTTTTACCTGTGATGCTAAAACAAGGTAGCTCACGCACTAAAGTCATTATTTTTCGATATTTTCAGACTATCTAAGAGGAGTCATCACTTCAATGAAAAAAGTAGAAGCCATTATTCGTCCCTTCAAACTCGACGAAGTCAAAATTGCCCTAGTCAACGCTGGCATCGTCGGCATGACTGTATCTGAGGTTCGCGGTTTCGGTCGCCAAAAAGGCCAAACGGAAAGATATCGCGGTTCTGAATACACCGTTGAATTCTTACAGAAGCTCAAGATCGAAATCGTCATCGATGATGATCAAGTGGATGCAGTAGTGGACAAGATTGTTGCGGCGGCCCGGACTGGGGAAATCGGTGACGGGAAAATCTTTATCTCTCCGGTGGATCAAATTGTGCGGATCCGGACTGGTGAAAAAGACCTCGAAGCAGTCTAAATTTTATTTTTGCAACTGTTTGCCAAGCGGCGAGAACAATCTATCTCTCAGTTTTGCTGCAGACTCCCTCAAGACACGGAGGGAGTTTTTTCTTAGGGGAGGGGATTAGCCAGAACGTTGATTGTGCCTACCATGCCAGCGGCGGCATGGCCTGGTACGGAACAGTGGAGTTCAAATTCACCGGTCTTTTGGGGGATAAACACCCATTCAGCGATCGCCCCGGGTTTGAGTTCTAGTTCATGGATCGCCCCCTTGATCTCCACCTTGCCTGCCTCAACTTTTTGGCTCCAGATCGTATCGGCGAAATCCTTGGCGGTGAAATAGTGCTTTTGGTTACTGGGGTTATCGAGCAGCAGTTTGTAACGCTGGCCAGCGGTGAACTCGAGGTGGTCCGGCTCGAACTTTAGTTCCCCTTTGGCATTCCCCAGATGTACTTGGATTTCCTGGAGGGGCTGTTGCGCGGGAACTGGCAAGGCGATCGCCCCCTGGGTCAAACCCAACACCATCAAGATCATCAGTACGAAAATTTTGCCGTAATTAACTAGATTCTTAAACACCATTTGCCCTCGCCGTGACTTTCAAGATTTACCTACAATTTTGCCCCAGGCAGTTGCATTTCTAAACCTTTGCCTCCTCCAAAACCCCCTGCATCCACCCGAGCCATTCAATCAAACTATCCAGTTGTTGCTGGGGTTTAATCGCCCCCAGGCCCCGCACCGTAACTTTTTTGGGCGTGTAGACAAAGCGGGAATGAAGATGGGTGGGCAACTTTTCTTCTAGGCGTTTCCAGGCGGGTTCTTCCATGGGGGTTTCTAGGGCAATATTTTGCTTGCCTTCGGGTTTAATCCGAGAAAAACCAAGGGATTTGGCGATCGCTTTGAGTTCAATCACCTGCAGCAGTTGCTCCACTGAGGGGGGCAATTGACCATAGCGATCGCCCCAATCGGCTGCAATTTGGACCAGTTCCGGCCTGGAATTGGCCCGGGTAATTAAACGGTAGGCAGCAAGCTTCTGGTCAGGGTCGGGGATGTAGTTGGCGGGGATAAAGGCCGTCAATTTGAGGTCAATTTGGCAATCATCCACCTGGGGAATTTCTTCACCGCGAATTTCATTGATGCACTCCTGGAGCATTTCCATATACAGCTCAAAGCCGATCGCCTCCATTTGCCCCGACTGTTCTGCCCCCAACAGATTCCCCACACCCCGGATTTCCATGTCTCGCATTGCCAGTTGGTAACCGGAACCGAGTTGACTAAATTCCTGTAGCGCCCGTAGCCGTTTCCGCGCTTTTTCGGTCAGCTCCCCTTTACTGGGATAGAGGAGCCAAGCGTGGGCTTGGATCCCCGAACGCCCCACCCGGCCCCGCAGTTGGTAGAGCTGGGACAGGCCAAAACGTTGGGCATCTTCGACGATAATCGTGTTCACCCGGGGGATATCAAGGCCCGATTCCACGATTGTGGTGCAGAGGAGAATATCCGCCTCGCCATTGTTAAAGGTGAGCATCGTCGTTTCCAATTCTGCCTCGTCCATCTGACCGTGGGCGATCGCCACCCGCGCTGTGGGAATCATCGCCTGCAACTGGGCGGCAATCTCTTCAATCCCTTCCACCCGAGGCACCACGTAGAAAATTTGGCCGCCCCGGTCTAATTCATTGCGAATCGCCGTGCGGACGATTTCCGGGTTATAACGGGACACATGGGTTTGGATTGGGCGACGGGAGGGGGGAGGCGTCGTGATTAAGCTCATCTCCCGAATTCCTGACAAAGACATATAAAGGGTTCTCGGGATCGGCGTGGCGGAGAGGGTGAGCACATCCACCTTGGTTTTCATCGCCTTGATTTTTTCCTTTTGGTTCACTCCAAAGCGCTGTTCTTCGTCCACCACCAGCATTCCCAGATCTTTGAAGACCACCTCCTGACCCAAGATCTGCTGTGTCCCAATAACAATATCTAGTTCGCCATTTTTGAGCCGCTCTAAAATGTCCTTGCGTTCAGAGGCGGTGCGAAACCGGTTGAGGAGGCCAATGTTAATCGGGTAGGGGGCAAAGCGTTCCTTGAGGGTGTGGTAATGCTGTTGGGTAAGAATCGTCGTTGGCGCAAGCAGGGCCACTTGTTTATGGCCACTAGTGACCACCTTAAAAATGGCCCGGATCGCCACCTCCGTTTTTCCGAAGCCCACATCGCCACAAACCAGCCGATCCATCGGGCGATCACCTTCGAGATCTCGCTTAATGTCCTGTACCGCCTTCAGTTGGTCTGGGGTGGCCTGGTAGGGGAAAGAATCCTCCATCTCTTGCTGCCAGGGGGTATCAGTGGGATAGGCAATGCCCTTAATTTCCGTCCGTTGGGCATAGATTTTAAGTAGGTCCACCGCCAGCTTTTTAACAGACTTACGGACTTTTTCCTTCGTTTTTTCCCAGGTTTTCCCACCCATTTTGTGGAGTTCAGGGCGTCCTTTCGCCGTGTGGCGGTATCGGGAAAGGGTATCAAGGGAATCAGCCGGAATCCGCAGCGTCCCGTCTTCATATTTCAGGACAAGGTATTCCCGGCTTTGGAGGGTTTCGATTTTGATAAAACGACCAATGCCATGGCTTTTGTGCACAATGTAGTCACCGGGGTTGAGTTTATTTACATCAACCGCTTTTGAGGCAGCCCGGCGGCGTTTGCGGATGTACCCAAAGCTGGTGAGGGCATGTTGGCCATAAAATTCCCGGTCCGTGACCACAGCTAACCGGAACGTGGGCAAGATAAACCCTTCTAGTTCTGCCTGGCCTTTGTATTTGAGGGCGATCGCCGTCCCCTGGATCTGGTGCTTTTCGATGGCGGGATAGTCCCTGGGATTAGGGATAAACTGGGCGGCGCAGTCATGTTCCTGGAGCAGGGCCACGGAGCGGGACGGCTGGGCAGACACGAGCCAAGTGCTATAGCGATCAAGGGTGATGGTGCTATAAATTTCCCGCTTCCCCCGCAAAATTTCAGCTAGTTTGCCAAATTGGTGGGGGGTAATCGGCACCGGGCGACTGGAAAGGTTGAGGCTGTTTTCCCCGGCTTCATCCAGCTCCGTTAGGTAAAACTTGGGGTAACGTTGGCCGAGGCGATCAAAATTGTCCTGGGCGGTGCGGTGAATTTTTGGTAGGGCACATTCCCCATGGCGCAATTGCCACTGGCCTTCGTGGGTTTCATAGGTGCGATCGCCATGGGCCAAACATTGGGCCAGTTCATCCACGGCCACAAGGGTATTTTCGGGCAGATAATCTAAAATCGAGGCCACCTGCTCCCCAAAGGCAACCCCCAAAAAGCGCTGCATTCCTTCTGGATAGAGGCCGGCTGTCCATTGTTCTATTTCCTCGGGCGTTAGGGAAAGGGCTTGGGGATCAGCGATATTTTGACCAATGAGCGGCCCCCAAGTAGTGGGTGTGAGAAATAACTGCTCCAGCTTATCGAGGGAACGCTGGCTAGTGGGGTCAAACTCCCGGATGCTTTCGAGCTCATCCCCAAAGAAATCGAGGCGTACAGGTAACTCCCCAGACACCGGGAACACATCGACAATATCCCCCCGCCTGGTCCACTGGCCTTCTACTTCCACCAGGCTCACCCGTTCATAACCCAAACGGGTTAATTGGTCGGCGATCGCCTGACTGTCAATTTCTTGCCCTGGGGTGAGGGACAAACAAAAATCCTGAAAAACTGCCTGGGGCGGTAGATGGGGTTGAAGCGCCCGTTCCGTGGCAACGATCGCCATCCCCTTACTTGTAACTGTGGTTTGGGCGATCGCCCCGAGGGTCTGCATTTGGCCCCAGATCATTTCCGACTCCGGGTCAAATGCCTCATAGGGGGATGCTTCCGAGGTGGGATAAAACAGCACCTGCCCCCAGCCCATCGCCTCTAGTTGGGCAGCCCATCGTCCCGCTTCCTCTAGGGTGGCGCAAACCACCAGGAGATTTTTTTCCTGCAGTTGCGCCAGACCTGAGGCGATCAATCCTTTGGGGAGTCTTGGGATGCCGCTGAGGTGGAGTTCCCCTTTCGTACAGAGTTTTTGTTGAAACTCTGCCATCAAAACAGAACGACTCAGGAAACGAACAACCGAAGAAAAAGTCATGGGGATTTAGAAACGGCACTAACAGAAGATTACCTTCAGTTTTACAATCTTTCGCTAGAGCACACAATCAAGCGCTATTATCGACTCCATTGGACCATGTCCCCAAAAGAACTTAAGATTTAGCCCCTCGATGGGCGAAAAAATCGGCCTGGGTCGGAAAAATTTCAAAAACTTTATCCATATTAGTTAGTTCAAAGAGCATTTGTACTTGCTCATTAACATGGCACAATACCATTTTCGCGCCATGGGACCGCACTGCTTTTAATAGCAATACCAGAGAACCTAAGCCGGCGCTATCCATAAATGTGATCCCAGTAAAATCTAAGAGCGCAATTTCTTTCTTTTCTTCAGTCACGCTTTTGATTAAATCATCCCGAAATTCGAGGTATTTGATATTATCAAAAATTCCAGTGGGATGAAAAATGGCAATTTTATTATCCATAGTAAATGCAAAATTATAAAAAGACCCCTTAGAAAAAGAGTCTACAACTGATTGTGGTGATAACGACAATGAATTTGACGTTAGGGTCATTGCTATCTATCTTCACCGATAGCTCTAGCCTAATCTAAAAGAAAGACTGGGGGCGATCGCCATGGCAATAACGCTTATTTTTTGGTGAACTTTCTTGACTCGATGTCACTATATCAAGTTTCTTTGGGCTATACTCCTGCCAAATCTGCAGGGCTCGGGCTGGGTTGAGATTTGACTACTCTTTTGTCTCCAATGACCCAGGGAGTTAGGCGGCTTCCTTGGCTGTCCGTGGCAAAGATTTGAAAATGTTTTGGAAATTTGTAATGAAGCTGCGTTATCTACTACCTTCCCTGATGTTTTGTGGCTGGTTCTCTGCGCCTTTGGTGGCCCTGGCGGAATTAGAATCGGCGAACCAATACTCTCAAACCGTAACGCGGACAGTGCTGGCCGATGGTCTACCGGATCAAGCACCGGGGCAGATTCTAGAATTGGTGCGTTACGAGATTCCGCCTTTTAGTACATTGCCGGTGCATACCCACCCAGGTTTGCAAATTGCTCGGGTTGAATTTGGCTTTCTGACCTATTCGGTGATCGAGGGGGTTGCACTTATTACCCGCGCGGATGGGACTCGTGAAGAATGGACTGCTGGGGAAACCACAGTTTTAGCCCCTGGGGATGCGGTGACAGAACACCCAGATATGGTGCATTTCGGAAAAAATGAAACGCCCAGTGTGGTGATTTTACTGTCGGCTTCTCTGTTGGCGGCAGACCAACCCAAGGCCATCCTCCAAGAGGAATAGTGGCTTAGCGGGGTGGATAATTTTCTGCTAGATAAGCCAGGGCAGCGGGGCGATCACCAATGGTTTGATCAATGGTTTGTTTCAGAAGATCAGACAAGATATCCCGAAATTGTGGGCCTGGTTTATAGCCTAATTCCTTCAGGTCGGAGCCATCGAGGGGCGCTTTGATAAACTGCCAGTGCCGCAGATACTGCCACAGATCATGGCGTATGTTTTTCGGCCCCATGGCCGCAAGCAACATTATTTCAGGTAAAGTCAGATTCTTCAGGGCGAAGACTTTTTCACTGAGTTTTTCTGCTTGGGCTAACTTTGGCAAAATCTCCGTTTCATG
Organism: Picosynechococcus sp. NKBG15041c; assembly: GCF_055380235.1. NCBI lineage: Bacteria > Bacillati > Cyanobacteriota > Cyanophyceae > Chroococcales > Geminocystaceae > Picosynechococcus > Picosynechococcus sp. NKBG15041c. The sequence continues at coordinate 1,312,906 of NZ_AP040363.1, read as the reverse complement.
GTGAGAGATATTTTCTAGCCGCTGCAAACTGTCTTTGGGCAATTGCAGGCGATCGCCCACTTGTAAACGTTCTGCCGTTGTCAAATTCATTAACAGCGCCTCAAGGCGGATTCGCCAATGTTCTAGCCCATGGTCCGGGTCGTGGTAGCGCAACCAACGGTCGACACAGCGAATCTGCCACCACACAGTCGGGGCAAGGGCCAGATTTTTATGGATACATTTCAACGCGCCCAAATCATCCAATAATTGCAAGGCGGGCTTCCAATATTTCGCCGTCAACAGATATTTTAATTCCGCCCGTAAACGCGTCGTTAGGGCTGGTGCCTGGGGTTTTTCGTGGTGCAGTTTATCGTAGATACCAGAGGCGATCGCATAGCGGATATATTCTTCGGTTTGCACTTCCAACCAAAAATTGAGCCGCACGGCAAACCGCACCGCCCGATAGATGCGCGTCGGGTCTTCAATGAAACTGTTGGCGTGGAGCACCCGAATTTGCCGTTTTTTAAGATCCCAGAGGCCGCCGAAAAAGTCTAATAATTCCCCCGACCGGGGTTCCGTCAAGCGCAAACAGAGGGCATTGATCGTAAAGTCGCGCCGATATAAATCCTGCCGAATCGAACTGGCTTCCACCTCTGGATTCGCCGCCGGATAAGGATAAAACTCCGTGCGAGCCGTGGCAATGTCCATCCACAGGGAGCCCAGCACTGGATCTTTGTGCCACAGGATCGCCGCTGTTTGAAATTCCCCATGGACGGATAGGCGTGCATTGGCTTGGCGATCGCAAATAAAATTCGCCAGGGTGACCCCGGCCCCCACATCTGCCGCCGCATGGAACCCATCCACCACCAGATCAATATCCTGTAACAATAATTCCTCCTCAGAATTTGCCAACAGCACATCCCGCACTGCGCCGCCAACAAGATATAAATGCCAACCCCGTTTTTCTGCTTCTGCTGCCACTCCTTGTAACAGTTCCCAGAGAGCAGGGGCGAGGCGTTCCGCAAACAGATGTCGCAGGGGATAACGATCATTTTCATCTTTTGCCGGGGGGAGGAGGGCCAGATGCTGCTCTTGGTGATGTTGCCGCAAAATGTCTGTCCGGGTAACAATGCCCACCAATTGTTCCCCTTCGATCACGGGCAACCGCCCCACATCGTCGGTGACCATAATCGATTCAATTTCACGCATTGTCGTTTCGGGGCCAATGGTGCACACCTCCCGGCTCATGTAGCCCTTGACGGGGGCATGGCGAAACCCATGGTGAATCGCCAGATCTAAATCTCGCCGGGAGATCACTCCCACCAATTTTTGCGTTTCATCCACCACCGCTAACCCCGAGTGGCCATAGCGAAACAAGACTCGCTGGGCTTCCTCAATAGAAGTTTGGGGCAAAATTGTCCGCACGGGGGCCGTCATCAAATCCCTGGCTGTCAGAGCAGCGGGCACTTGCCTCACAAACTCGTTATAAATATTTTGCAGCATCATTTCTGGTTCATTGCTGCGCAAGCTCATGGACGCCGCTTGGTCATGGCCGCCACCACCATAGGGCGCAAACAGTCGATTGAGATTGGTGCCAGTGATGTGCGATCGCCCGATGATCACCAACTTCCCCTCGGTATCTGTCTGGTGATAAAAATGGCCAACGAGGAGGGCATCCAGGTCAGTCATCTGCATCATTTGCTCCACCAAATTCGACAGCCCCGGCACAAAATCAGGGGACTTTAGCAGTACCCGCGCCACCAAGTGACCCTGGATATTTTCTTGTTTCAGGTGGGCGATCGCCTCCGAAAACAGATGTTGTACCTGGGGCGAAAATCCTGGTTCGGCGTACTCGGCGATAATTTTTACCATGGCCCCCTGGCCCATCAGCCAGGTCAACGCCTGGGCATCTCGCACCGTCGTTTGATCAAACGTTAGCGACCCCGTATCCACATGGATTCCTAAGGCCATCACCGTCGCCGTGTAAGGATCGAGTTCTATACCTCTTGCCTGTAATTTTTCCGCAATGATCGTCGTTGTTGCCCCCACTGGCTCGATCTCCACATAGGTGGCTGGAATATCCCGCTCCTGATCCACATGGTGGTCATAAATTTCTATCTGTTGCACCTGGGGCCCATCTAGCCATTCCTGGGCCTTCCCCAACCGTTGCCGCTGCTGATTGTCCACCACCATAATTGTCCGCAACTGCTCTGGGTGGACTGAGCGCATTTCGATAAACGGAAATTCTCCCCGGTACAACGCCAGAAAGCGTTTTACCCCTGGATGGGCTCCCCCCGTCAAGACTACCCGTGAACCTACCCGCAGAGAGGCGAGGGCGATCGCTGCCCCCAGGGCATCAAAATCAACGGTTTGGTGACAGAGAATTACATCCATAAAATTGCAGAGAAAGGCCTGTGAGGTTAAGTTAAAATTTTAGGTAGAGTCCTCCTACCTACTTCAATATTTTGCAGTGAAATGATTCAAACAGAGACAGTAGAACAAATTCACCCTGAACGTTTACCGTTTCTGGAGTCTATTTGCTGGCAAACTCACAATGTCTACAAATTCACGCCAGAACAAATGCTATCTCGTTACGAACGGGGTTGGCGCTATAAGAATATTTATACTCCTCCCCAGGGAGAAGAATTGAAGTTCGTAAAAAAACTGGCAAGACGTTATCATTCCTGGCTTCAAACTCAATTGTGATGTTTAAACTTGACCATCACAACTCTATCTTAGAAGTTCTACAATCTCTGGATTCAAAACTTTTAATTGATTGTCAAGCTTACTTTGGAGGTGGCAGTCTTCCAGCTCTGGACATGGGGGAATATCGCTGGAGCAAAGATATAGATTTTATTTGTTCTGTTCCTTCCCAGGGCTACAAAAAACTGCGTACCCACTTGTATCAAGTAGGTAACAAAGGTTTATTTTTAAATGAAAATTCTCCATTGACAATTAGACGAGCAACTACTGATCAATATGGTGTGCGATTGTTAGTAGAGATCAATCAAGTGCCAATTAAGTTAGAAATTATTGCTGAAGTCCGCTTCGAACTGGATGAGCCTCGTTTCCCTTCTTGGTCGCCTGTCCCCTGCCTCAGTTTAAATGATTGTTTAACCAGTAAATTGTTGGCAAATGCTGATCGCTATTTGGACAGGAGTGTTGAATCCCGTGATTTGATCGATTTGGCTGTTTTACGGTTACATACGGAACTGTCTCAAAGGGCGATCGCCAAGGCAGAAAATGCCTATGAAGTTATTCGTCCCCTAGGTGATGCGATTCAATTCTTTCAAGCACACCCTGATTATCGCCAGCAATGTTTTGAAAGTCTTCAGATAGGGCGAGACTTTTGGCCTGACGTGATTGATGGCCTGGATTTGCTCAGCGCTGATCTAAAACTTTCTCCGACCACCAGAACATATTGGGAAGAGCGATCGCCTTTTTGATCATCGCTTTTCCCTCAAGAAACGTTGCATTTACTGGGGAGTGGGGACAGAGCCGCTATAATGACTCACCATAAATCAAGGCTAATTCAGCAAAAAACAAATCTATCGTGGCATCCCAGCGGATTTTAGCGGTTGTAAATGGCAAAGGGGGCGTTGGCAAAACAACGACCGCCGTCAACCTTGCTGCCATTTTTGCAGAGAAACAGCGGGTTCTCTTGGTAGACAGCGATCCCCAGGGTTCAGCTTCCTGGTGGATTGATCGCAACCCCACAGAATGGCAGTTGAAAGTCAGCAAAGATGCTCGTCCCGACTCCCTCCAGAACCTGCGCCAGATTCAAGGTTATGACCTAATCGTGGTGGATACCCCCCCGGCTTTGCGATCGCAGGCTCTGATTACAGTGCTCCAGATGGCTGATTATGTAATTTTGCCAACACCACCCGCCCCAATGGATCTCAGTGCCTTAATCGAAACAGTGCAGACGGCCATCAAACCCGTGTCCGTGACCCACCGCGTTTTGCTGACAAAAGTCGATAGCCGCAGTCTCCGGGAAAGTATTGATGCCCAAAATACCCTGATTGAACTCGGGATTCCGGTGTGTCATGCTTTTGTGCGCAGCTATAAAGCCCACGAACAGGCGGTCCTTGAAGGTCTACCGATGACACAAATGCGTGGTAAAAAGGCTAAAGACGCAGAAACGGACTATCGCCGTGTCGCGGATGAATTGCAACGAGATTGGATTTAATGGTTATGGCTAGCAGCAAGCGGAATTTATCGGATTTGTTACGGCAAGAGGTGCAGCAGGAAAAAGCACCTGTGCCCCAAACCCAAGTACAGGCTGCCCCAAAGCCTGCCCCCAATTTGGCCCGCATGACTAAGGCACAACTGCTGGCCCACATTGAAACTTTGTACGCACAGCAGGAAGCGGCAGTTCCAGAAAACAGCGTCGATCGGGGGCTTTTGACAGAAAAGGAGACCCTTGCTCAGCAGGTAAAGATTCTCGAAGAGAAAATTGCTGCTCAACAACAGGCGATCGCCTCAGCCGAAAAAACCATTCAAACTCTCCAAACAGATTCTAGTGAGAAGGCTAAGTTAGAAACAGAGTTGGGAGAGCAACGGGGTTTAGTAGAAAAGCTATACGGACAAATCCAGAACCTCGAAGCGCAACGAGTCGAAGCGGAACAAGCCGCTGAACGCACGGTGGAAGAAGATCGCGCCCTTGTCCTTGCCCGCATTAGCAGCTATCAAGCAAATCTGCAATTTCCAGCCCAACCCCCCTCCAGCATCCCCGATGAAGAAATCGGCTGGTTCGACTAGGGGAGAAACCGCCAATGCCTGGAATTCTTGGGATTGGTAGAATGAAGTTTAAGGATATTTATGCAGCACATTTAAAACGCAACCATGATTAAACGGTTTTTCTATGGGGCGATCGCCATGGTCTTGGCCTTTACCCTAATTTTCACCCCGGCAGATAACGCCTGGGCTGCCCGCAGTGGTGGACGCATTGGGGGGGGATCTTTCCGCAGCGCCCCCAGTCGTAGTTTCTCCCCCGCCCCGACCCGTTCTGCCCCCGTTGGCGGTGGCTATGGTTACGGGTTTGGTGGCGGCTTTGGCTTCCCCTTCCTGCTGCCTTTCTTTGGTTTTGGTGGCTTTAGCGGCGTTTTTGGCCTCTTCATCATGTTGGCGATCGCCGGATTTCTCGTCCGTACTTTCCAGAACGTGATGGCTGGGGGAAACAACGAAGGAGATAGCCTCGGTTACTCTGCCCCCAGTAACAAAATTGCTGTTGCGAAGGTGCAGGTGGGTCTGTTGGCCCAAGCGCGGGATCTGCAACAGGATTTAAATCGTCTCGCCAGCAGCGCTGATACGGGCACTGCTGCCGGCCGCTCGAAAGTGTTGCAAGAATCTACCCTGGCATTGCTACGTCACCCAGAATATTGGGTTTATGGAGCTAGTGAATCTCTCACAACGGGCGTTGACGCTGCTGAAGCGAAGTTTAACCAGTTGGCCCTTAGTGAACGGAGTAAATTTACTGCCGAAACCCTCAGTAATGTAGATAACGAGCGCAATGCTGCCGGCAATAATACCAGTGCGGATCTGGCGAAAAGCGCAGAAACGCCCAACGAATACATCATGGTGACGATCATCGCTGGGGCCATGGGGAAAGTGGATCTACCCAAAGTGACCGACTCCCAATCCCTCGAACAAGCAATCCGCCAAATTGGTGCCCTCGGAGGCGATCGCCTGTTGGCCCTCGAAATTTTATGGACGCCCCAGGCCATTGGCGACACCCTTAGCACCGACGATATTTTGACCTACTATCCCGACATTAATCTGGTGTAGTCTGGTCAAAATCTAAAGCAATACGACGCAAATTGTTGCAATCTTAAAAAAATCTCCTCAGTCGAGGAGATTTTTTCTTGAAAGTATTATTTACCTGGAAAAATCCTAAAATTTCTGGAATTTTTCCTTACGCTTTACAGGCTTCAATCACGCAAATTTCTTCGGCGGTTCTAACGATGCGCGTTAGCTGTAATCCTGCCGCCGCTAGCAAAGTTTCAAATTCTGCGGCTGTTCGTTCCTTACCACCAGGACACATCACCAGCATATTGATATCGAGCATTTTTGCGCCACTGGGTTCATTGCCCTCTGGAACAACCATTTCGCACACCAGGATTTTGCCGTTATCTGGCAACACCGCCCGACAATTTTTTAAAATGGCGATCGCCTGCTCATCGCCCCAATCGTGGATGATGTGCTTGAGTAGATACGCATCGCCCCCAGCCGGGATTGTTTCAAAGAAACTACCACCAATCCGTTGACAGCGATCGCCAACGCCGTGGCGCATCAATGTGGGCGCTGCATGATCGACCACATAGTCCTCATCAAAAAGAATGCCCTTTAAGGTCGGATATTTCGCCAAAATACTGCCGAGTAACTCCCCATAGCCGCCGCCCACATCCACAATGGTCGTAAAAGACGAAAAATCATAGTGAGTTAAAATTTCTGGCTCCTCATTTTTGGAAAAACTATTCATCGCCTCCTCAAAAATAGCTGCGGCCTCTGGGTGACTGCCGAAATACTCAAAAATTCCCTGGCCATAACGATGCTCAAAGGCCGATTCGCCCGTTCTAACGCTGTGAAGAATATCACTCCAGGCTTCGTAATGTTGGGGTTCTCCTAACATCACCACCGTCCCCCGCATCGACCGGGGGTGATCACTCCGGAGAAATTCGGCTAAAGGTGTCAGGGTAAAGGTTGCAGCACTAGTTTCTTGGAATACCCCTACACTGGCCAAGGCTCGTAAAACGCGGTACAGAGCTGTGACGTCGGTTTCCGTCAGTCGTGCTAAGTCATCGCAGTGTTTTTCTCCAGTCCGCAGATGGTCGGCGATCGCTAATTTTGCCGCCGCATATAAACATTGAGAAAGCCAATAACCAGAGGCCATCTGCAGTAATTGAGTATGGAGCGGGAGGGTCGGCGGGTGCATAGAGTTCAAGGTCCTGATCAAATGAGGCAGTCACCGCAATTTTAGAAATTTCACCTCTTTCCCTGATCACTTCGTAGGATTTGTTCATGAAAAGCATTCTCCTGTGATTCCAAGTGAAAACCCACCTAAAAAAATGCCCCCATCTCGTCGAGACAGGGGCAACAGAAACATTGATTTTCGAACAAAGAAAATTACAAGCTGTGAATTTATCCTTTCTGGAACACGGCAGCTGCGGCCTGGACCCCAGCACCAGGGGTGAAACCACCTTGCCCTAATCCTTGGAGGGTTGCTTCGAGGGCGGCGATCGCCGTGATCACATCTCGGTCATGGACAAAGCCCAGGTGACCGATGCGGAAAATTTTTCCTTTGTAATCGTCCTGACCACCGGCGAGGGCAATATCAAAGTTGGTGCGCATCGCCTTGCGGATATCTTCTGCCCCAATGGGTGCCGGATCTACCGCCGTGACAGCGGTGCTGGCATGACTATCGGGGGCAAAGGTTTTCAGACCCAGAGCTTTAACAGCAGCCCGGGTGGCCTCCGTGAGACGTTGGTGGCGAGCGAAAACATTTTCCAGACCTTCCCGTTGCATCATTCCCAGGGCTGCCTGGAGCGCAAAGATCAAATTCACAGGCGGTGTAAAAGGCGTGGTGTTTTTCGCTAAATTCTTTTTCGCAGCCTTGAGATCGAAGTAGAAGCGAGGAATTTTTGCATTTTCGTAGGCCGCCCAAGCCTTATCACTAACGGAGACAAAACCTAGGCCTGGCGGAATCATAAAGCCTTTTTGGGAACCGGAGGCAACCACATCCAAGCCCCATGCGTCGGTGGGCACATTGCAGGCCCCTAGGCTGGTGACTGCATCAACAATCATCAACGCGCCATGGGCATTGACATAGCGACTAATGGTTTCGAGGTCATTGAGGACGCCCGTGGAGGTTTCCGAGTGGGTGACGACAACGGCTTTGATTTCCTTTGCGGTGTCAGCTTCGAGCTTGGCGCGAAAAGCTTCCGGATCGAGGGCTTCTCCCCAGGGGGCTTTAACCCGTTCAACATCCATGCCGTAAGTTTCGCAGACGATCGCCCAACGTTCACCAAATTTACCGTTATCGCCGACAAGCACTTTATCCCCGGCATTGATGAAATTGATCAACCCGGCTTCCATGGCCCCAGTGCCACTGGCGGCGAGGCAATACACATCGTTTTTCGTTTGGAAGAGCCATTTTAATTGCGCGGTGACTTCGGCCATGATTTCACTAAATTGACCACTCCGGTGACCGATGGGATGCTTGGCCATGGCCAGCAGAACCTGTTCCGGCACAGGGGTTGGGCCGGGAATCATGAGCATATGTTTGTCTTCCATGGTGTATTTGTCCTTTGCTTAGACCGTGATTGAAAATGCCGTTAATCCCCAAAAGCCTAGGGACGTTCTGCAAAAGCTAAATCCTATCCTATGCGATCGCCTAGATCAAGCCACTAATGTGGGGCGAATTCATTCATGAAAAGCAAGATTTACGGCGGGTTTGGCCTTGATGACGTGATTATTTACTTTTGAAAAAATTTAGACAGACAAGAAAAAACCAAGGGTTGGCCCATTAAGCTTTTCCTTGGCTGATCAATTCAACAAAATAGTTACTTTTATTTATGCTTGGGAGGTTCCTGGCTACTCGCCATCATCAACCTAAGCGCCGCTTCAGGAGTGGTTGGATTGCGGCCAAGGCGATCGCCCCGAAACCGCTCAAAAGGCCGAGCACTGCCACAAAGTTTAAATTCCCCCAGGGAGCCGTAAAAACAATACTCTGAAACGTCCAATCACTGTGCATATAGAGATAACGAATTGGCTCGATCGCGTAGGTCAGCGGGTTTAAGCTGGCGATAATCTGCAGCCAGTTCGCCATAAAATCTAACGGTGCCAGGGCCGTACTCGCAAACAGCAGCGGTAAATTCACCACGAAAATCACGGCGATCAATTCAATATGACCCGGCAGGGCAAAAGCTAATCCCAAACTTAAAGCTGTCACCGCCAGCACGATGAGGAAGACCACCAAGGCGATCGCCCCCAGACCCGCCACACTCGGCAAACCTGCCCCAAGAAAAGCACTGGCCCCCACAATCACCGCCGTTTGGATGAGTGTTAACCCCATGATGTAAACCGTCGAAGCCGCCACAATAGAGTAACGTGTCGCCAGGGGCGCCACCAATAGCCGATTGAGAAACCCAAATTCCCGGTCAAACATTACGGGTAAACCCGCATTTAAAGCCCCAGAAAAAGCCGTAAATACGATAATCCCCGGCGCGAGGAACTGGGCATAGTTAATTTCATTGCCAAAGAGTCCCTGGGGCGCTTTGTAGAAAAGAGCCCCGAACAAAATCAGCCACATAAAGGGTTGAATAATCCCTGCCACGAGGGTCGTTGGCCGCCGTTGCAGTTGAATGACCAGCCGTTGGGTGAGGGCGATCGTTTCCTGGAAAAAATCTTGCCAGCCTGGTCGTGTCTGGGGGGTTACTTGGGCTGTGGGAGACAGGATAGAGTTGGGGGTAAACACGGATTGACTCATAGAACTTTTTGCGGGCTACCAATGGGCAATTGAGGGCAGGTTTTGGCTCTTTTTCTGGAACTAGATTAACGTATTTTCTCGCTCACTATGGCCTGGAGAATGGCGACGCTAAATTAGGTGAAAATCTTCTGGCACTAACCTGACACAGAAATTTGCGTCCATTGCTCTGGTGGGAAATTCCTTCTAAAATCATTGGGCTTACCGATAACCTTGCCCCCAAACACTGCGCGCGATCGCCCTATGACCAACCTAACCGATATTTCTACCGCTGACCTTGCCGCTGCTTTAACCACCGATGTGGACTTCAGCCTGGAGCTCCCGGATCCGGAAGATGACCAGCTCCATGATGCAGAATTTGAAACCCAGATCGAGCGGGTTTGGCAAATTTGCGATCGCTTTGATCTCCAGACGGATATTTGGCGGGGGCGAATCATGCGCGCTGTACGCGACCGGGAAAAACGGGGAGGGGATGGCCGTGGTACAGGTTTTTTGAATTGGCTCAAGCAACGGGAAATCACTAAAGGTCAAGCCTATGGGCTGATTGAACTAGCCAACAGTGCCGATACTCTCCTGGCTGAAGGACAGCTGGATCCAAGCAGTATCAATAACTTTAGTAAAAATGCCTTTATCGAGACAGCCAAATCTGCCCCCGAAGTGCAAAAACTCGTCACAGAGGCGGCCCAAAAGGGCGATCGCATCACGAAGCGAGAAGTAAAACAACTGGCTGACGAATGGACAAGCATGAGCTCTGATCTGTTGCCCGACGAAGTCAAAGAGCAAGCCGCCAGTGGCACTCTTCCCAGTCGTTTTCTGTCACCCCTGGTGAAAGAGCTAGAAAAATTACCTGAAACTCACCTCACAGCAATTCAAGAAGAAATCCGCGAAGCGCCGAACACTGACACGATCAAGGCAATGACCAGCGAGGCAAAAAGCTTAGCGAAATATCTCGATGCCGCCTCCCAAGTGCAGACCCTCCGCAAGGCAAATATCGACTTGGAAATGGCCCTCGAAGAAGCCCTCCGCCTCGATTGTCTGGGGACTGCCGCCGATTTGGTGAAACAAGCGACCCAGATGGAGCAATGCATTGTCAAGCTCTTTACCACCTGGAAACGCTTGGGAAAACTGGCCGATCGCCTCTATGTCGATACCGGAGCCAGTAACCCCTATCTACGGTCGATGTTAGGGACATTAGAAGTGCTGAGTGGGGAAGTATTGGAAGTAGATTTGGACGATGCTGGGGAACATAGTGTCCGAATTCGGATTCTCGCAGAGGAGTAAAATAACGGGACACATCCTTAAAACCAGGTGAGATTTATGGGGAAATGGTTGCAGGCGATCGCCTTGACAATGATCTTAATGATCAGCCTTGGTCAAAACCCAAGCTTTGCCGAAGCGCCCACGGATGGGCCTGTGGTGGAATGGCTCACCTTTGCTGTACCCCAAGCAGAGCAGGCGAAATTTATTGAAAAGGAACTAGAAATCTGGAACCCGATTGATCGGCGATCGCCTGCCTTTGTGCGCAAAGAAATTTGGCAAGATCCTGAAAATCCCGATCAACTGACGGTGGTGGTCTCTTGGTCGAGCCAAAGCCTGCGCAAAACCATTTCTCCCGAAGCAGTGCAAGCCGCCGAAAAAGCCTTTGATACTGCCCTAGGAAAAACCTATATGATTGCTGCCAAGAAAGAATTTCGCAATCTCTCTGTCAGCGAGCCTTAGAGTGGGTGAAACCCCGGCTCAGCTGGATGCTATGGCCTCAATGTTGCTGATGCTTTTTTTAGGACTGGGGTGCCAGGATTCGAACCTGGGAATGTCGGAACCAAAATCCGATGCCTTACCGCTTGGCGACACCCCATTGCGTTTAAGCCTTTAGAAATATAACATTAACTTTTTTGTAGCGTCAACTCCTCTGCCAAAACTTTTTTGCAGCACTCCCTGACAATTGTCAAAACCCCCAAAATCCAGTACACCTTAACAATTGTGTTTACTCCCTGCTTTACTCCATGTCAGATTTAGGCAAACAGCTCCAGGATGGTTTTGGCGATAGCGAATGGCAAGACCTGGCCCCCCATGCAGCCCGGGATGCTTTGATTGTGGTGCATCCTTCCCTTGATTTGCTCCAGGTGGGTGAGGCGATCGCCCTAGATAATGCCCCCCTCGTTAGCAAGTGGATGAATGGCGGTCTCGTGCGCAAGCCGACTAAAGAAGAATTAGAACGTTGGAACCGAGCTACAAAGACCCAAAAATTTCCGACTTTAATTGTGCAACCCTTTGTTTTGATCAGTAGTGACTTACCGGAAATTTAACGGGCGATCGCCCCTTCCTCACCCTTAGGACAAGCAGCCTGTGGGGTAAACTGAGTGAGGAAAAGAATTGCCCTAGTGTGGAGCAACGAATCATCGCTTATGATCTGGTTTGAAGCTTTCCCAGTGTGGCGATTATTTTTTGTCATGAATCACCGCGACCTAAGCTTGTTTTTTCTGAACGTATGAATGATTCTGTGAGCATAATGCCCAACCCTAATTCAACCTCGGTCTCCCCAGGGCAGTCATACCTGTTGCAAAATTTGCCCGATCTTTTACCAGAGGGCAGAGCTTTTCCCCGGCGGGCGCAGCAACAAATTGACTTACTTCTTTTGGCCCTCGAAGCCCTCGAATTAGGCGGCTCAGAACTAATGCTCCGTTCGGCCCACAAGCTAGAATTGGCCAGCATTATCCCCAACCGGGTGGTGCTCTGGCGACTGCGACGTACAAATCCTTGGCGGCGCTCCCACACCCATGGTCACCTCACCCCTACAGAGGCAAAAGCTCTGGTGCTGATTATTGGCGATCGCGCCAAGAATTTAATGGCCCTACTCCGGCAACTGCTCCCCGTTGCCCAGCACCTCCGGGAGCGGAATTTACCTTTAGATAGTCATTTTCGCCTTTCGGAATATCTCGAACGATTCCGGGCCCATTTTCGCAGCCGGATGAACCCCCGTCGCGTCCGCGTGATGCTTTATAACCAATCAAAACAGGACTTAAACGAGCTGGCCCTCGATCTCCTCGAAAAACTCCTTTTTTGTACGGGAACCGTCGGTACCCAACGGCTTTGGGTCAGTCTCTTTGATGGAGAAGTCAGCTAACTAGTCACTTATGAACATTCGTCGTCAATATAGCCTCCCCAGTTGCACCCTCATCCTCGAAGGATTTGATGATGGTAGTGGCAAACTGATTGAAACCCTCACAATTCTTTCCAACGTGGAATGTCGGTTTACCACTTCCCAAAAAATGCTCAGCGGCGGCAAAATCTTTTTTGATCACCTCGTCCGGGCTGTGAGTGAATATGCCCAGGGGCTTTTGAGTGGTTTACATCACCCCACAGAGGTGCTTAACCCTGATGATCAGGTGCGCCTAGAGCCGATCACCACCAAGCAAACCCATCGTCTTCACTGGCGATCGCCCGACGGTAATGGTGAAGAGACCATTGAGCTGAATACCGCCGAGCTATTTGACTTGACAGAGGCGATCGATCAATTTTTAGCAGATGGCCTAACTCTCCCAGATTTTGTTCTTCCCCTGACGCCCCTGAGTCGTCGCCACTGTGTGCCGGAAGAATCCTTTGCTGACCGAGCTGTGCCGCCTTTGATTGGGGTGAGTAGTCTGGCTTTGACTGCCTTTGCCCTCTTCTTTGTCCCTGTGCCAGAAGCGGTGCGCAACGGCAGTGATCAAGCAGATTTTGGTACAGAAACCGAGCAGTTAGCCGAGGCCAGTCTCCCAGAAACGGCCCAATGGACCGAAGAAAACTTTGTCGCCCTGGAAGAAAGCGTTGCCTCTGTTGATACAGATAGCACCCTGCGATTTATGCAGGCTTATCTTTACAGTAGCCTTGATGAGGCCTGGACAGAGCGCCGTTCGGGGAATACGGTATCCTACCGACTGGCTTTGACCACGGCTGGTCAGTTACTCGGTTTTCAGCCCCTAGGAACAGCAGAGCCTAGCGATGGGGCGAGCCTGGCGGCATTGGGGGCCCTAGATTATGAGCCAGAAATAGCAGCGATCGCCACAGAGCAAACCGCCGCCGCCCAATTTCGAGTTGATTTTGCGGGCAATGTCTTGGAAATCAGCCCTTGGGAAGGCTTTGGTAGTTCTGGCGACTTAAACTTTGATGCGGGAGAAGTGACGGGAGCGGCCCTCCGACAATTAATCCAATCGGTCAAAGATACAGTCGCCGCTGAATTTGATGCTAATCCCCTGGAGATTTCCCAAGCATTGCCATATACCCTTGGCGTGACAGATACGGGGGCGATCGCCCTGGTAATTGCCGACAACGATGCAGCCCGGGCTGCCCTTGCCCAGACCCCCTTGCTAGATCTGCTCGAGCCAGCCGCAGCAGGGATTATTCCTGGAGAAACTGTTGTGCCGACAGTGCCCCTAACCCAAGTCACTGTGGTTGTCCAGCCCGGCGGTGTAATTGAGGTGAGCCCCTGGGCAGGTTATCGTTAAACCACAGTGACTGCCCCCATTGCCATGGTCTACAGCACCCAAGATCTGCTCCATATCCTCGACCAAGAACTCAAGGCTACCCTGCGGGGCGATCGCCTCTTGTTAGCACCGGATGAGCGGATTGGTGTGCCCATTGTCACCATGGCCTTGGACCATGACCAACTGGGTAAAGTTTTTGCCTGCCAAGATTTCACCCAACAAATTCACCAATATCAACGGGAAAACAACGTCTCTGGCATTGTCTGGCGAGAGATTACCCTCGGCGATCGTCGGGTACAGCTCCCGGAAATTCATCAACAATTGATTGCCATTGAGAGCGATAAAGAAACGCTGCAACAAGCCAAGCAAAATATCCTAGAATTTTGGCAGCAGATAACCCTCGGACTCCAACTCTGGCAATTAGCAGACCACCAACTACTACCCGTCACCCCCCAAGAGATTGCCCACGCTGGCCAACGGGCTGAATGGGCAGAACTCGACGTGGGCCATGGAGAGTTTTACCTCGCCCTCTGTTGGGGTAACCCCAAAGAATGCCATTATCGTTGGGCTGCGCCCCAGTCCGGTTGCGATCGCCTCATCGCTGCCCCCCAAAAACCCCGTCACCTCAATATTTTTTAAACCGTGCCGAACAACAGAAATTCGCTCTGCTTACTAAACCCTGCGATAAAATAGTCATACCAATTATTCCGCCGCTTCAACTTGATTCCCTCAACCAGAGATCACGCTGCCTGCAACTCTCTTGGTCTATCTCTTCTATAAAAGCCCAGCCGCTAAAAATGTGGCTCCATCCCTCCATAAATATTCTCTGAGCTTCCGTTTGTCTCGCCTGGAAGCCTTTTATGATATAATTTTTGCCTGATTTGACCTAAAAATAGACCATAGAGTTTCTACGCCCAAAAAATTGGAGTTCGTCCATGACCAGTAATTACAGTGCCCAGCAGATCCAGGTTCTCGAAGGTTTAGAACCGGTTCGCAAGCGTCCCGGAATGTACATCGGCACCACTGGTCCCCGCGGCTTACATCACCTGGTCTATGAGGTCGTAGACAACTCCGTCGACGAAGCCCTCGCCGGGTATTGTACAGACATTACCGTCGACATTAATCTCGATGGCTCCGTAACAGTCACCGACAACGGACGTGGCATTCCCGTTGACATTCATCCAAGCACCGGAAAATCTGCCCTCGAAACAGTTATGACCGTACTCCATGCTGGCGGAAAGTTTGGTTCCGGTGGCTACAAAGTATCCGGTGGCTTACATGGGGTCGGGGTTTCCGTGGTCAATGCCCTATCGGAATGGGTAGAAGTGACCGTCTGGCGTAACGAAACCACCTATATGCAACGCTATGAGCGCGGCGTTCCCAAGGGAGAACTCACCGAAACCCCGGCCCCCAGCCATCTCACCGGTACATCCGTCCACTTTTTGCCGGATGCCGAAATTTTTACCGAAACCACAGTTTTTGATTACAACACCCTTGCTGGGCGTCTGCGAGAGCTGGCCTATCTAAATGCAGGGGTAAAAATTGTTTTCACTGACCACCGCACAGAAACGCCGGCCAGCAATACCTATCTCTATGAAGGCGGCATCAAAGAATATGTCGCCTTCATGAACCGTGATAAAACCCCACTTCATGAAGAAATTATTTATGTGACGGGGGAGAAAAATGGCGTACAACTTGAGGTGGCTTTGCAATGGTGTATTGATGCCTACAGCGATAATTTGCTCGGCTTTGCCAACAACATTCGCACCATCGATGGGGGAACTCACTTAGAAGGTTTAAAAGCAGTACTCACCCGGACCATGAACACCGTCGCCCGGAAGCGCAACAAGCTCAAGGATGCGGACTCTAATTTAGCCGGGGAAAATATTCGAGAAGGCTTGACAGCAGTCATTTCGGTGAAAGTGCCGGATCCCGAGTTTGAAGGGCAGACGAAAACCAAGCTCGGTAACTCAGAAGTGCGCGGGATTGTGGATTCCTTTGTGGGTGAGGTGTTGACGGAATATTTTGAATTTAACCTCAATGTGGTCGATATGATCCTGGAAAAGGCGATCCAATCTTTTCGGGCGGCAGAGGCGGCGCGTCGGGCCAGGGATCTGGTGCGGCGGAAGTCTGTCCTTGAGTCTTCGTTGTTACCCGGTAAGTTGGCTGATTGCAGTGAACGGGATCCGTCCAAGTCTGAGATTTACCTCGTGGAGGGGGATTCTGCGGGAGGTAGCGCGAAACAGGGGCGCGATCGCCAATTCCAAGCGATTCTGCCGTTGCGGGGAAAGATCCTCAACATCGAAAAAACCGACGATTCTAAGATTTATAAAAATAATGAAATTCAATCTTTGATTACGGCGCTGGGGATGGGGATTAAGGGGGAAGAATTTAACCCTGAAAAACTCCGCTATCATCGTGTGGTGATCATGACCGATGCGGACGTGGATGGCGCCCACATTCGGACGCTACTGCTGACTTTCTTCTACCGTTATCAGCGGGATCTAGTCGATCAAGGTTACATTTACATCGCTTGTCCGCCCCTGTATAAATTGGAGCGTGGTAAAAATCACGTCTATTGCTACAGCGATCGCGAACTGCAAGAACAAATTCGTCAGCTCCCCGATAATGCCAAATACAATATCCAACGTTTCAAAGGTCTGGGGGAGATGATGCCCCAACAGCTCTGGGATACGACGATGAATCCAGAAAGTCGGACCCTCAAACGGGTCGAGATCGAAGATGCTGCCGAAGCAGACCGTATCTTTACCGTCCTTATGGGCGATCGCGTTGCGCCTCGACGAGAATTTATCGAGATGAACGCACCAAAACTAAACATGCTTGATCTCGATATCTAAAACCAAAAATTCCACAAAAAAAGCCTTCCTATCACTGTGATAGGAAGGCTTTTGCTTTTTAAGCAATAACTACAATGACTTAGTCATGCATCGCCTTTGCGAGTTCAGCAGCAACGAGGGGACGGGAGAACTGTGGCGGCGGTAGTTCACCGCGACGGAGCATTTCCCGAACCTTAGTCCCCGATAGGTGAATCCGGTCTTCGGGGCCACTGGGACTAGTTTTTGAGGTGGCCATCTGTTCTGTTTTCTTACAGAAGAAAGCATGCTCAAATTTCATCGGCGTAATGCCAAGGGCTTGGGGATCAAACTCATCAAAGATCTTTTGGGCATCATAGGTGCCGTAATAGTCGCCGACCCCCGCATGGTCACGGCCAACGATGAAGTGGGTGCAACCGTAATTTTTCCGGATCAGGGCATGGAAAATCGCTTCTCGGGGACCGGCATAACGCATCGCCGAGGGGTTAATCGCCAAAATCACCCGCTCTTGGGGGAAATAGTTCTCCAGCATAATTTCGTAGCAACGCATCCGCACATCGGCAGGAATATCGTCACTCTTGGTGGCCCCAACGAGGGGATGGAGGAAAAGACCATCAACCGTTTCTAGGGCACACTTGATGATGTATTCGTGGGCGCGGTGGATTGGGTTCCGGGTTTGGAAACCGACGACAGTGGTCCAGCCGCGTTCTTGGAACGCAGCCCGGGACGCAGCCGGATCAATTTGATATTTCGGAAAAAGGGGGTGGTCATCCCGTTCCAATAGCCAGACGGGGCCAGCGAGATTCACGGCGCCCTGTTCGTAGACGACCTTTACACCGGGGTGTTTTTCTTCATCGGTACGGTAGACATTGATCGCTTCGTGGGCTTTGTTGTAGTGATATTTTTCGGTGAGCTCAAGGACGCCGATAAAGCGACCATTGGCGTCATCGAGGCGGACCCAGTTGCCTTCTTTGAGAGGTTCAGCAATTTCTTCAGAAACGGATAAGGTTACGGGTACAGCCCAGGGGAGGCCATTACTGAGGTGCATTTCTTCGACCACAAGCTCGTAGTCTTTTTGCTCCATGAAGCCCTTTAGGGGGCTAAAGCCACCGATCGCAATCATTTCGAGGTCGGACTGGGCGCGGGCATCGAGGGTGATGCGGGGCAGGCGATCGCCTTGGGCGAGGAATTCTTGTTTCTCGGCGTCGGAGGCAATGCGGTTAATCAATTGGCCGCCGTGGGGCGCAATGAGACCGGATGAAATACTCATAAAATTTGGGATATAAGGGCATGTCTATCTGCAAGTTTTCATGGTATCAGCTTCTGTTCGCTCCATTGTGTCGAGGACAGTTCAGGTTTCGGCGTGGTGGATCTCTAGGTTAGAAAAACGCCGTTCTTGGGCGATCGCCTTCAGTTTACGGTCGGCCTGTTCAAATTCCCGCACATAGTAGACGAAATCAGGATGATTCGGGTCGAGGCTCTGCCATTTTTCTTTGCAGTAGCGGCGGTGTTGGGTCCAGTTCACATATTCGAGGGTGGCGATCGCCCCGCGAATATTTAAGGTGGCCCGGCGCACATCGATTTCTGTGGTTTCCGTGAGATACAAAAGCGCTCCCAACAGATGCATCCGTTCGGGGTGATGGGTTAAGATATCGAGCATTTTCCCCAGGAGCTGATTATGGGCGCGGTTTTGCTTAATTTCTGGGGGCGTTTCGAGGATTTGTTGCCAGAGCCAACGGTGGTGGGAGAGGCTAAACATCAATTCTTTTTCTGCCAGCAGCGCTTCGATAGAGTGGCGCTGGGCCGGGCTATGGAGGTAAATGCGCAGGAGTAATTCTTCCGCCTGGGCCAGGGAGATGGTCTGGGAAGAAATGGCGATCGCCTCCGGTTCTGGGGTGGCAGCCGGATTGCGGGATTGGGCTTTACGGAAGCGATTCACCTGGGCGAGGATCGTCACTTCCAGTTGTTTTTTGTAGTGGGAATCCTCGTGGTTAATCAGTTCACTGGCCCTGGCGATGTAGTGGCTGCGGAAACTGGGGTTGTCGATTTTTGCTACCAGACGAATTACCTCTTTCATCACCCCTTGCAACTGATCCGCCTGGCTCGGATCGCGGCCAAGGAAAATTTGCGCCAACTGCCAATCAATCCAGAGGGGAGCTGTTTCTAGGGCCGTTTGGTAACCCTCTAAACCCTGTTCCGTGCGGAGAAATTCATCGGCATCTTTCCCCCCAGGCAGATTGAGGATCCTGACCTGGGCCTGGCCACTGTAGATGAGGGGCTCGATTTCTGTGAGGGTGCGCTGGGTGGCTTTGATCCCGGCCTTGTCCGCATCGAAGTTAAAAATAATTTGCTTAGAATCGGTGTAGCGCAGCAGTTGCTTAATCTGCTCCTGGGTGAAGGCCGTCCCCAGGGAAGCTACCGCATGCTGAAATCCGGCGGCATGGAGGGCGATCGCATCAAAATATCCCTCCACCACCAGGGCCGCATCCCGCTTGGCGATCGCCTGCTTAGCTTTATCGAGGGCAAACAGAGTGCGACCCTTGTCAAACAAAGGAGTCTCCGGGGAGTTGAGGTATTTCGGTTCTTCGTTGGTGAGGGTGCGGCTGCCAAAGGCGATCGCCCGGCCCTGGGCATCATGGATCGGGATCATCAGGCGATCGCGGAACTGGTCATAATGGCCATTGCCCGACTGGCGCGGTTTAATCAACCCCGCTTTTTCCACCAACTCGATGGGATAGCGTTTTTGTTCAACTAGATAGCGATAGAGACTATCCCAGCCCCCCGGTGCGTAACCCAGACCAAAAATCTGGATGGTTTCCTCCGTTAATTGCCGTTGCTCGCGCACATAGTCTAAAGCGATTTTCCCTTCCGGTTGTCGCAGGGAATATTGATAAAAATCCTTGGCGATCGCCACAATCTCGTAGAGCTGCTCCTTGAGGGACAATTCCCGTTGGATCTCCTCATGGCGTTCCGGTTCGAGGGTTTTGACCGGGATCTGGTACCGCTGAGCTAAATCCATGACCACTTGGGCAAAAGGCGCTTTGTTGACCTCCATCAAAAACTTGATCGCATTGCCCCCCGCCCCACAACCAAAGCAGTGGTAAAACTGCTTCGTCGGACTCACCGTAAAACTCGGCGTTTTCTCATCGTGGAATGGACAAAGACCCAGTAGATCCTTGCCCCGCTTCTTGAGCACCACATAGTCAGACACCACCTCGGCAATATCAACCTTGGCGCGGATTTCTTCAATGGTGTCAGGATGAATAGAAGGAAGAGCCATGGATGCCGGAGAAAAAGTAATCAGAATGCATCCTTAAAAGATAGAGGAAAAATCCTAAATTTTCCGCCATTGGGCCTCAACAAAAAAAGCCCACAACCTGTGAGCTTCAAAAATGTGCAGTTGATAAACGAATGTGTAACAGAGAGTTCATGACAAAAACAAGAATCCGGTTCGAATACTCAAGCTGGCTTTCCGATATATTTCAGAAAATTTTGGAGCGACCAAAGAACTGAACCTTAAGACAACTCCCTGTTTAGCACTCTGGAAAATAGCGAATGTTCGTAGGGATACTTGTTTTTGAAGATAGAGAGACAGACGTGTTTTGGAACAGCAGTTTTACCTCTTTTTCTAGCGTTTATAAGGGCTGTTAAATCTGTCGAGAGAAGAAGCTTTTTACTTCTTTTCCTAAAGATACCATCGGATTTAGCTGATCCCAGGGAATGTGATGTTTCTTTGGGGGGAGAAAAGCGTTTACTTACAGAACGTTAAAAAACATAAAAATTTAGCCATAGGTCAAGGGCAAGGACACTCAGGCCCAAGAGTAGCACCAGGTAACTGTAGGCCCGCCATCGAACAACATTGATCAGAAAAATGAGGCTAATTCCATTTAGAAACGTGCCCGTTAACAATAGACCGAGGGCCACACCAGAGCTGTAATTCCCCAAGGATAAGTCGGCGATCGCCGCTGTTGTCGCTGGTTGAATCGCATAGAGAAATCCTGCTCCCAACAGGCCAAGAATACCTTTGTCAAGGAGGGCTTCTAGGGGAAAAAGGAGTTGTCCACCCGCCATCACCCCACAGGCGATCAGGAGCCAGGCAGACCATTCTAAGAGTTCTTGAACGAAATTTTGGGCTGCTGCCAGGGAGCGGAAGCGGCGTATGGTCGGTAAAATGGTCAGCTTACTTATGGTGCTAGGGGCTTCTGGCTGGGTTGACGGGAGGCGATAGGAACTGGGTCTGGCGATCGCCGGGTAGATAAATGTTGCTGCCTCTCCTAGGGGGAAGCTGCGCCGTTGGCGCTCAAAGGTAAAAATGCCGCTAATAAAAACAACAATGGTGAGGCTCAAGCTGCCATAGAAAAATACCAGGCCACCGCGCCCTAACAACTGCTGCCATAATGCCCAGAGGACGAATGGATTTAGGGAAACTGTGGTTAACCAAAAGGCGATCGCCCCGGCCGTAGAGCCCGTTTGCCAAAACAGACGTCGCACCAGGGGCGGTGCTCCCCCCGTGCCGAGGGGCAGCAGCAAACCTAAAGTTAGTCCGCTGAGGAGTTGCCCCCAGGGATTTTGGGGAAGCATTTTTTCCCACCAGGGGCGTGGTGTCAGCATCAGGGCAGCCGTCGATAGACAAACTCCAAGCAAAACCATTGGCCAAAGCACGAGCCATTGGGCGATTGCTAGGGTTAACCACTGCTGTAAAACAACCATTGCCACATCCATTTCAGAAAAATTGCTCCATCTACCCTACCTGATCTCTCTGCTAGTGCTGGATTTCTTCAGGCGATCGCCCAAAATAATCCCTTGCCCAGGCGCCGTGCCAACCCTTGGAAAAGGCCGCCGGATGGGGTATTAGTATAGAATCAAAAAACTTTGTTTATCATCATTTTTTAACCGAGAGGAATAGAACCATGGATTGGCGTGTTGTCGTTGTGTTAGCTCCTGTGATCATTGCTGGCTCTTGGGCAGTCTTTAATATTGCGGCGGCGGCTCTAAACCAGCTCCGTAATATGCAAACCAAAAAATAAACTCTAATCGCTCTGCCCTTTCGCGTAAATTTCCCTTACTTTGACAAGAGCAGCCCCCCGGGGTTGCTTTTTTATCCCCACCCAATCCTATGACTGTCCAAATTCGTCGCCTCCATCCCAGCCGCCCCGTTAATGTGAGCATCTTGCAGTACCAGGTGGCGGTTCCCGATGCTAAGCCCCAACATATCCTCGAGGAGATTGTTTGGCACAAAGAAAAAGAAGTGGAACAGATGCGCGAAAAGGTTTCCCTCCTGGAGCTACGCCAACGGGTGATGAAGGTTCCCCCGGCAAAAGATTTTCTCAGTGCCCTCGTTCAAGGAAAAACCCAGCCAGCCCTGATTGCCGAAGTCAAGAAAGCATCTCCCAGTAAAGGGGTAATTCGAGAAGATTTTGACCCGGTGGCGATCGCCCAAAGTTATGCCGCTGGGGGGGCAAGTTGTTTATCCGTCCTCACCGACAGTAAATTTTTTCAGGGGAGCTTCGAGAATCTGAGCCTAGTGCGGGAGGCGGTGGATCTCCCCTTACTGTGTAAAGAATTTATTATTTATCCTTACCAAATCTTTAAAGCCCGCAGCCATGGGGCTGATGCGGTGCTGCTGATTGCGGCGATCCTCAGCGATCAAGACCTGGCCTATTTCGTGAAAATTATCCGTAGTCTGGGGATGACGGCCCTAGTGGAAGTGCATACCCTTGCCGAACTGGATCGCGTTCTGGCCATTGAAGGGATCAATCTGGTGGGGATCAACAACCGCAACTTAGAAGATTTTTCCGTCGATTTAGAAACGACCACCATGTTGATGGAAAGCCGCCGCACTGAACTCCAAGCCAAGGGCGTCCGGGTGGTGAGTGAATCGGGTTTACACACGCCCCTGGATTTGCAGTTTGTCAAAGAAGCTGGGGCGAAGGCCGTCCTTATCGGTGAATCCCTTGTAAAACAACCAGATCCCGGTCAGGCGATCGCCCAACTCTTCCAGGCTTAAATCTGGAGGGGAACCCCGGCCGTTGTTAGATGTTTTTCAATAGTCGCCTTGGGAATTGCCGTATTTAAATGCTGCCAAGGCAAAACCTGGGTTGTGGCCCAATCCTGGTGCACATAGAAATCGAGGGGGGGAATTTTTCCTTTTAATTCCTTGAAGGCACGCTTGTAGCTGCCGAGGGTATCGCCATAGTCTCTGGTTAATTCTAAGAGCTTGGACAAACGGCGATCGCCCCGGGAGAGCAACCCCTGAATCACAGACCAGTTATAGCTTTCTGGCCGAAATTCTATTCCCTGGGAGGCCAGTTTTTTCTGGAGCAATTGTAGCCGCTTTTTCGCCGCTGGATTGATCCCAAACCATTGAAAAGGCGTGTGGGCCTTCGGGACAAAGGTGCTACAACCGAGGGTTAGTCGCAAACCTGGTGCTGCTTTTTTCACCGCCAACATCATGGCGATCGTTTCCTCCACGTCCGCCGCTTCTTCTCCAGGGATACCCACCATCCCGTAGAACTTGATTCCTTTGAGGCCGCCTGCCTTAGCGTTTACCGCTGCTGTGATGATTTCCTCGTTGGTAAGTTTTTTATTCACAATCTCCCGCAACCGTTCGGAGCCACTTTCCACCGCGATGGTGATCGAACGGGTATCTCTATCTGCCAGGGTTTTTGCAAGTTTTTCTGTGACAGTATTGGTGCGTACCGAAGCAATACTGAGGCGCACATCGGCATATTTCGGCTGGGACAAATAATCTAACAGTTGCTCAAATTCTGGGTGTTGGGTCACCGATGCCCCCAGTAAACCGAGGCGATCGGTCACCTGTAAACCCCGCTCAATGGCTGGGATTAGAGACTGTTCCAAATTAGCGCTGCGAAAGGGCAGAGTGACGTAGCTAGCGAGACAGAAGCGGCACATCTCCGGGCAACTGCGTACCACCTCCACCATATAGATATTTTCCCAGGCGGCCTGCTCGGTCACCACCGTCGAAGCGGAGAGGGTATTGCCCCGGTAGGTCTGTTTCTCAATGCTTGGAGGAATGTCAGGATATCTGGGTCGAATTGCGTCGATTTCTCCTGTTGCTTCTCGGTAGGTGACCTCATACAGACTGGGCACATAAATTCCTGGAGTTTGGGCCAGGTGGCGTAATTTGCTTTGGCGATCGCCTGAACGCACCGTTTGATATTGGTCGATAAATTCATCCAGGAGATTTTCCCCGTCTCCCAAAAGAATCAGATCAAAAAAGTCAGCAAACGGTTCGGGGTTAGCGCTCAACACTGAGCCACCCCCAAAAATAAGGGGATGGTGGTCGCTACGCTCAGCGGCTCGCAAGGGAATATTGAGTTGTTCTAGGAGGCTAAAAAGGTTTGTATAGTCCAGCTCCCAAGAAAAAGAAAAGCCGACAATTTCCGGCTGGGAAGGCAGTTTTTCGCTGAGATCTGTAAATAAACGACGCACATCCACATCGGCCCGTTGGCTAAACTTCGCCCAGACCAATTGATACCCCAGGCTAGTGATCCCCACGGTGTAGGTATTAGGGAAAGCAAAAACCAGGGGGATCGCTTGGGCCGTCGGTGTTACCGGATCGAAAAGGAGGCGTTCTTGGTCAAACAAAGTAATTAAGGCAGCAAAAACAGGAGTGTATCCTTGCTATTGTAAGCGAGTCCGTTAGGGAGTTTTTTGGTGCGGGCTCCAAGGGCGATCGCCTCCGATTTTCTCTAGCGTAAATACCCAAAAATTACCAGAAATTGCTGTAAAAAAAATATTTGTCCCCCAGGCTTATCTAGTGTTAGGATATGCAGGCTTCCTGTTTTTCACCATAAATGTGGTGTTACCCTGAGACAGGATTTTCTAATCATTTTGCCCATCTAGCCCGCCTGCCCTATGGATCTCCGTCAAGATACTGCACCCGCCCGAAGCACCACCAGCGCTACAAATTCCTACTCTGCTTCCAGTGCGGTAACCCCGACGAAACCCCAGACCTATGTGCTGAAACGGAGCGGCAAACGGGCGCCCCTCGATGTCACCAAAATTCGTAATGTGGTGCAGTGGGCTTGCCAAGATTTAGATGCTAATACCATCGAGCTGGAAGCGGGCCTGAAAACGCGCCTCAAGGACGGCGTGACGACCCGCGAGATCCAAGATAATTTGATCCAGTGCGCCCTGGAGATGTGTAGCCCCGAGGAACCTGATTGGCGCTATGTGGCGGGTCGTTTGCACATTTGGAGTCTCTGGAAAGATACCCTCGTGGCGCGCGGTTATCAGTATGGGCAATATCCCCAGTTGGTTGCCGAAAAGGTGGCGGCTAATGCCTATGACGAACGGCTGTTGCAGTATAGCCCCGCTGAACTCGAGATCGCCAACGGCTGGATCAATCCCGATTGGGATATGGACTATGACTATGCGGGGGCAGTGCTCCTCACAAAACGCTATCTCCTCGACCACGAATTGCCCCAGGAAGCATTTCTCACCTGTGCCCTCCTCCTTGCCCTGCCGGAAAAACCAGAAAATCGGCTGAAGTGGGCCAAGCAATTTTATGAGGCGATCGCCCAACGGAAAATTTCCCTCGCGACGCCAATCCTGGCGAATCTGCGGGTCCCCAATGGTTCTCTCTCTTCCTGCTTTATCATCGGCATGGAAGATAACCTTGAAAGCATTTTTCGGGAAATCACAAACGCCGCCCGCATCTCAAAAAATGGTGGTGGGGTCGGCTGTAATGTCAGCCGGATCCGTGCTACTGGCAGCCGTGTGATGGGGAAAAACAATGCCTCTGGGGGCGTAATCCCCTGGATTAAACTGCTCAATGATACGGCGATCGCCGTAAACCAAGGGGGCCGCCGCGCCGGGGCGATCACTGTTTCCCTGGATGTGTGGCATTTGGATGTGCCAGAGTTTCTGGAGATGCAGACCGAAAACGGTGACCAGCGACGCAAAGCCTACGATGTTTTCCCGCAGTTGGTGGTCACCGATGAGTTTATGCGCCGGGTGCAAACCCAGCAAAGCTGGACATTGGTTGATCCCTACGAAGTGAAGGAAAATCTCGGCATTGACCTTGCTTCCCTCTGGGGGGAAAAGTTCGACAGCGCCTACCAGCAAATCGAAGCGAGCCTCGATCAGGAGATTAAACTCTACAAAAAAGTAGACGCCCGGCATCTGTTTAAAGAAATTATGCGATCGCAGATCGAAACCGGGATGCCTTATATCGCCTTTAAGGACACCATCAACCGCGCCAACCCCAACCAGCACGAAGGCTATATCCCTGGAGTTAATCTGTGCGTAGAGTCGTTCTCCAATGTCGTCCCTGGACAACTGGCCCACACCTGTAACCTCGACTCCCTGAACTTGGCTAATATTGAACCGGGTGAACTGCCGAAAGCCTGTGAAGTGGCGGTGCGCATCCTCGATAACACCATCGAGATTACCAATACACCCTTCGAAGACAGCAGTATCCACAACCAGCGCTACCGTACCATTGGCGTCGGCGCCATGGGTCTGGCCGATTGGCTTGCGAAAAATAGACTTTCCTACAAAGATATCGAGGCGATCGATCGCCTGTTTGAAGATATCGGTTACTATTGCACCCGCACCTCTGTAGATTTGGCGAAGGAACGGGGCGCTTATCCTGGATTCCTGGGTAGTGAATGGAGCAAAGGCCATCTGATTGGCGCCAAGCCGGTCGCCTGGTATCGCGAAAATGCCAATGAGGTAGACCGCTGGGAAACCCTCAGTGAAGACGTCCAAAAATACGGGATTCGCAATAGCCACATTACAGCGATCGCCCCCAATACGTCTTCTTCTCTGGTGCAGGGTTGTAGCGCTAGTATTCTGCCCACCTACAGCAAATTTTTCTATGACAAATGGGCCAAGGGCACTGTACCGATCGCGCCGCCCTTTATCGGCAAAGCCTTCTGGTTCTACCAAGAAAACAAGAGCATGGATCAGCGCACCGTTGTGAAGGCCGTCGCCACCATGCAGAAATGGATTGACACGGGCATTTCCATGGAACTGATCTTCAACCTCAACCAAGGGGTTTATTTCCCTGAAGAGCCGGAGCGGGCCATGAAAGCAAAGGATATTTTCGATATTCTGATGCTGGCTTGGGCGGAAGGCTGTAAAGCCATTTACTACATCCGCACGGTACAGAAGGATGACTTTAAAGAAAGTTCTGAGGGCTGCGTTGCCTGTGCAAACTAGCCAGAGGCTCTGGGGAATTTGCTAGGATGAGAGATTACATATCTTTTGTTCCCCAGTAACCGAAAACCCAATGGCAGATAGCAAAAAACCGATTAAACTCGTCAGCGATAATCGTCAGGCGCGCTTCCAGTATGAGATCCTCGAAACCTTAGAGGCCGGGGTTCAACTCAAGGGGACAGAAGTGAAGTCGGTGCGAGCGGGGAAGGTGAACTTGCGGGATGGCTATGTGCTCATTCGTAATAATGAGGCCTGGCTGTTGAATGTGCATATCTCCCCCTACAATGCCAGCGGCGATTATTTTAACCATGAACCGAAACGCGATCGCAAGCTCCTGCTACACCGCAAAGAAATTCGGCGGCTCATTGGTCAACTGGAGCAGAAGGGGTTAACTTTGATCCCTTTGAAGATGTATCTCAAGGGGAGCCTGGTAAAACTGAGTCTTGGCTTGGGACGCGGTAAGAAGCTCCACGATAAACGGGAAACCCTCAAGCGGCGGCAGGATGACAGGGAAATGGCCCGCGCTCTCAAGCACCGCTAATACAGTAGTTGTGCCCATAGTTTAAGGACTTTAATTTTTTGTTGGACTGCTTCTAGGAAAAATCACTCCTTTTTGCTGGACGGGCTCCGACGGCGATCGCCCGCTCGCTTTTCTGACTCTTTTTTGGAAATATCAATACAATTGTTTTAACTTTGGCCCACCGATAAGAAATCTCGAAGAATCCAAGCAAAGCCTTTAGGTATCCGTCAGGCGATCGCCTAAACAGCAGTCAACCATTCGTCAAAAGGGTGAATGTATCTTAAGATTGACAGATAAGAGAATTAATTTTCTTGACAAAACAACGAATAAAATAAGCAAGTAAGATAGGAGGACATCTATGGCTCTCGTCCCAATGCGTTTGCTCTTAGATCACGCAGCAGAAAATGGTTACGGCATTCCGGCGTTTAACGTCAATAACATGGAACAGATTCTGTCCATCATGCAGGCTGCTGATGAGACCGATAGCCCCGTAATTCTCCAAGCGTCCCGTGGTGCCCGTAGTTATGCCGGGGAAAACTTCCTCCGTCACCTCGTGCTTGCCGCTGTGGAAACTTACCCCCACATCCCCGTTGCAATGCACCAAGACCACGGTAACAGCCCCGCAACCTGTTACTCTGCGATCCGCAACGGTTTTACCTCCGTGATGATGGACGGTTCCCTCGAAGCTGACGCCAAAACCCCCGCTAGCTTTGAATACAACGTTGCTGTCACCGCAGAAGTTGTCAAAGTAGCCCACTCCGTCGGTGCTTCCGTCGAAGGTGAACTCGGCTGTCTCGGTTCCCTCGAAACTGGCATGGGTGAAGCTGAAGATGGTCACGGTTTCGAAGGAAAGCTAGACCACTCCCAACTGCTCACCGATCCCGATGAAGCCGTTGAATTCGTTGAGCGCACCCAAGTGGATGCCCTCGCCGTTGCCATTGGGACCAGCCATGGTGCTTACAAATTTACTCGTAAGCCTACCGGTGAAATCCTCGCCATCAGCCGCATCGCTGAAATCCACGCGAAACTCCCCAACACTCACCTCGTGATGCACGGTTCTTCTTCCGTTCCCCAGGAATGGCTAGACATGATCAACGCTCACGGTGGTGCAATTCCCGAAACCTATGGTGTACCCGTTGAAGAAATTCAAAAGGGCATCAAGAGCGGTGTGCGCAAAGTGAACATCGACACCGACAACCGTCTCGCGATTACTGCGGCGATTCGGGAAGCAGCGATGAAGGATCCCAAGAACTTTGACCCCCGTCACTTCCTCAAGCCCTCCATCAAGTACATGCAACAGGTCTGCCGCGATCGCTACCAAGAATTCTGGTGTGCGGGTAACGCAAGCAAGATCAAGCAAGTTGCTTTGGATGATTTTGCGAAGAAGTACGCCACTGGTGAACTTGCTGCCAAGACTGCAGTTAAAGCCTAGGTTGAATTTTTCTTGTAGGTAATGTAAGGCGATCGCCTTGCATTGAATTTTTTGAGTCTTGTTTCTTGAAGAAATAGGGCTCAATTTTTTTATGTAGCGTTTCTTCCCTAGTCTCTCCACTGGAGGGACTAGGGAAGATTAACTTTCAGGAAAATTATTTAGCTCAGTTCCCGGACATCGGTGACTTGGCCTGTGACTGCTGCCGCCACCACCATCGCTGGACTCATTAAAAGGGTACGCCCAGTGCTGGAACCTTGTCGCCCTTTAAAGTTACGGTTTGAGGAAGAGGCGCTGATTTGATCCCCTTCAAGTTTATCGGGGTTCATCGCCAAGCACATCGAGCAGCCCGGTTCACGCCATTCAAAGCCTGCTGCTGTGAAAATTTTATCTAGCCCTTCAGCTTCAGCCTGTTTTTTGACCTGTTCGGAACCCGGTACCACAAACGCTTTTACCCCAGGGGCAACCTTGTGGCCCTTGGCATACTTCGCCGCTTCCTGGAGATCGCTCAGGCGTCCATTGGTGCAACTGCCGATAAAACACACATCAATTTTTGTCCCTTTGATTGGTTGTCCAGGCTGGAGCTGCATATATTGATAGGCTTCGGCTGCCAATACTTGCTCATCAGCAGGCATCATCTCTGGGGTCGGTACGGGCTCATCTACCCCAATGCCTTGGCCAGGGGTAATCCCCCAGGTGACTGTTGGGGCAATATCTGCCGCATTGAAGGTGACCACATCGTCATATTCGGCATCGGGTTCACTGCGGAGGCTTTCCCACCAGGCGATCGCCTTTTCCCAAGCTTCTCCTTTAGGGGCAAAGGGCCGGTCTTTTAAATAGTCATAGGTCACCTGATCGGGGTTAACATAACCGCAGCGAGCGCCCCCCTCGATCGCCATATTACAGACAGTCATCCGTTCTTCCATGGACATTTTTTCGAAGGTGCTGCCGGCATACTCATAGGCATAGCCGACGCCCCCTTTAACGCCTAGTTTACGGATGATATGTAAAATGACGTCTTTAGCATAGACGCCGGGTTGAAGATCGCCGTTGACTTCGATTTTGCGGACTTTCAATTTCGCCAGAGCCAAGGTTTGAGAGGCGAGTACATCCCGCACTTGGGAGGTGCCAATGCCGAAGGCGATCGCCCCAAAAGCGCCGTGGGTAGACGTATGGGAATCACCACAGGCAACGGTCATCCCCGGCTGAGTTAAACCCTGTTCTGGGGCAATGACATGGACGATGCCCTGATTGCCGGAGCCGACATTATAAAAACGAATTTTGTTGGCAGCGGTATTTTTTTCTAATTCCTGCATCATCGCCTCGGCGAGGGGATCTGCGAAGGGCCGCGCCTGGTTTTCGGTGGGCACGATATGATCGACTGTGGCCACTGTCCGCTCTGGGTACATCACCTGCAGTCCCCGGTCACGGAGCATGGCAAAGGCCTGGGGGCTGGTAACTTCGTGAATCAGGTGCAGCCCGATAAAAAGTTGGGTTTGGCCCGAGGGTAAAACTTTAACAGTGTGTAAGTCCCAAACCTTATCAAAAAGAGTGCCTTTGCTCATGGATTGAAATTATAAAATCACGCCAATAGTATTTCTGTGCAGAGTTCCAATCATACAACTTTTTTTTCCGTACTTTGGGAGAGAGGCAAGGCGATCGCAAAGGTACTGCCCTGCTGGGGGTGAGATTCTAGGGTGATTTGCCCTTGGTGAGCTTCGACGATCAGTTTTGATAAATGCAGGCCCAGGCCGCTGCCGCCGTTGTAATGTTTGCCCGGGCGGAACCGCTCAAAGACTTCCCCTTGGTCTTCGGGACTAATGCCAATGCCCGTATCGCTCACTTGAATTTGTACCTGCTGCGTTTCTAATTGCGTCAAGGTAATGATTATTTCCCCCTGTTCGGTGAATTTGATCGCGTTACTGACTAAATTCACCAACACCCGGTGAATCGCTAGGCGATCGCCCTCGATCCAAACCGACTCTGGGGGTAGCTTTCCCCAGAGTTGCAGTTGTTTTTCCTCGGCAAGGGGCCGCAGCTCCGCCAACACATTGCCGATGATCGTTGTGAGATCAATGCGGCTGAAATAAAACGTTTTCCGTTCCGACTCGTAGCGATAAACCTCCAAAATATTGTTCACCATCTCCAACAAGTTCGCATTACTGCGGGACATGGTACGCAACACTTCCACCATCGGCGCTGACAGCTCTCCCAGGGCCCCCTGCAACATCAAGTTCAGCATCCGGTCGGCAGCAATCAATGGAGTACGCATGTCATGGGTCAACCGGGAGGCAAAATCTTCCCGCTGGCGGACAATCATATTTTTTTCATCTACCGTATGCTTGAATCGCAACAGCGATCGCACTCGGGCAATCAGCTCATCAATCTCTACGGGCTTACGGATAAAATCATCGGCGCCAATATCTAACCCAAGGGCGACACTGGGCTGGGCATGGGCTGTAATTAACAAAATCGGGATGTAAGGAAGATTAGGATCTTTGCGGATGCGTCTGGTCATTTCAAAGCCGTCAATTTGCGGCATCATTACATCCAACAACACTAAATGAAAGGGTTGCCGAGCCATCAAATCCAGGGCTTCATTCCCATTGCTGACGGTCACAAGGTCGAGATCTTCATCCTCTAAAATACTCTGAATTAACAGGAGATTATCGGGAGAATCATCAACCACAAGAACGCGATCACGGTTATCAAATGACAGCATTGTTGATCATGGGGCTGCTATTTTTTGAGGCTACTTTCAGAAAAAACTCTTATTAATAGCTTGATTGACTTCTAAAGAGTAATCTAATCGTAAAAATTAAAAATATAAGTAACCTAGTTATTTGATCCCATTATACCGGAGTCAGTCATTTCCCCCAGGGTCTTGATGGAGTTAGCAAAAATGGTCGATGTCAAATATCTAGTAGTGAGAATAATTTTTGAATTTTGACTAAGTAATTTTTCCTAAAAAAGCATATTTTTTGATGTTTAAAATTCACTTTTTCGTTTGATATTTCCCTCAGGAATGGACGATATGATTGGCATGTGAGTTTCCCTTTGCATGGCCTATCTTAGAAAATTAAAGAAAATTTGCTAAAATAGAAAGTTGAATATTTAAAAAATTGACAGTAAATTTTTTAAATCAATTAAGTAAGTTATTACGCAAAGTTTTGTTACAGATTAATTCTTAGGCCATCTATGACGTGACAGGTCTTCGTCGTCTGAAATGAATGCCATGGAAAAAGGCTCAAGGCAAGTTTTGTGACACAAGTTTTAAGCGCATTGCACGAGAAAAGGGAATTGTATGGCGAATAAAGTGCCAAATCTCAAGGGGCAATTACCGATGACGGCGGGCGGTGTCGCTTGGTTGCTGGACGGCTATGCCCAGGCGATCGCCCTATTAGAAAAGCAAGCAGCGGCGATCGCCACCTTAGAGGCAGACAAGGAGCAAATTGCGCGGCAATACCGTGAAGCCCTACAACAATATCATCAGGTCAAGGAGCAGTACGATCAACAGTACAGCCAGCAATACCAGGAATATTTTTCTCTCCCGATTCCCTGTTACCGTTGGCAAGCCGTGGAGGAAGAACTGCACCTCTTGGACTTTAACCCAGCGGCGGCTCGCTTCAACAGTCAGGCACTCCAGCAACCGTCTTTGAGTCTTGGTCAGCAACCCCGGAAAGTGTTTTCTGCGTTGCCGACCCTCTACTATCACCTCAACAATTGCCTCAAAGGATCTATTTCAACGAGTCAGCGGCTCCAGTTTCCCCGTCTGAATCTATATCTCCGGGCCGAATATGTTTTCATCGCCCCCAACCAGGTGCTGATGTTTATTCTCGATGAGAGTGAGCAGTTTTTGACAGAA
Organism: Picosynechococcus sp. NKBG15041c; assembly: GCF_055380235.1. Taxonomy (NCBI): domain Bacteria; kingdom Bacillati; phylum Cyanobacteriota; class Cyanophyceae; order Chroococcales; family Geminocystaceae; genus Picosynechococcus; species Picosynechococcus sp. NKBG15041c. Next base: position 1,280,147 of record NZ_AP040363.1, on the reverse strand, counting down.
CAACAACTACGGCAACAGGTGCGTCAACAGTCGGCGATCGCCAAACTAGGGGGCATTAGTCTCAACAATTCTGATTTCCCAAAGCTCCTGCGACAGGCCGCAATTTTTGTCGCCCGTACCCTCGAAGTGCCCTACAGCTGCATTTATGCCAAACAAGAAAAAACCCCCCTTTGCATTCTCGCAGCGGGTTTTGGTTGGCCTGCGGATCTCATTGGTGCGGTGACAGTGCATACTGGCCCCAATAGTCATGTGGGTTATACCCTTGAGCAAAAAAGCTCGGTGAGTATTACAGACTTGCGCCTTGAAACGCGCTTTCGAGGGGAAACATTACTCCACAACTACCATGTCGTCAGCGGCGTGAGTATCATTATCGGCCCACCGGATCAGCCCTGGGGAGTGCTGGCCGTCTACAGCACAGAAGAGCGTGATTTTAGTGGAGATGAACTCTATTTTCTCCAGGCGATCGCCAATGTCCTCTCCAGCAGCATTGAGCGAGAATCTCAAGCGGCAGAAATGAATCTCCTCCACCACTCCATTAATGCCATCCGTCAAGGCGTCGTAATTACCGATGCCCAAGCTGAAGATAATCCTGTGATCTATGTAAACCGAGGTTTTGAGACCATTACTGGCTACTCAGCCACTGAGATTATTGGGCGTAACTGCAACTTCCTCCAGGGCAATGATCGCCAGCAGCCTCCCCTCACGCAACTGCGGGCGGCGATCCTCAAAGGTCAAGATTGTAGCGTTACCCTCCGCAACTACCGCAAAACTGGCGAACCTTTTTGGAACGCGCTCCATGTTTTTCCGGTACGTGATCAAGGGGGCTACTTGACCCACTTTATCGGCATTCAAACCGACGTGAGTCAAGAAAAAGCCGCCGCTGCCAACCTCCAAAAAACAGAAGAGCAATTCCGCCAAGTTTTTTACCTCGCCCCCATTGGTATGGCAATCACTAACCTTGATGGCCGCTATGAACAGGTCAACCAAGCCTGGTGTAATATCATCGGCTATGAGCAAGATGCCCTTCTCCAAAAAACTTGTGAAGACCTAACCCATCCCGATGACCTTCCGGAAGAACAACGCCTCAACGCAGCATTACGCCAGGGCGATCGCCAAGAATTTCATCGCGAAAAACGTTACATCGCCCAGGATGGTCACGAAGTCCATGCCCTTGTCCAAGTGGCTCTCGTACGGGATGCCGAGGGGAATCCCCTGCATGTGATCCGGCAGATGGTCGATATTAGCGATCGCAAACAAATCGAACAACGCCTCGTCCAAGAAGCCTTCTATGATCACCTCACAGGCTTACCGAACCGCACCCTCCTCGAAGAACGCCTCGAACAAGTGCTCAAACAACAGCACCGCTACCCCCACCATCGCAATGCCCTCTTGTTTCTCGATCTAGACTATTTCAAAGCGATTAATGACCGTCTGGGGCACCTTGTGGGTGATCAACTTCTCCGAGAATTTGCCAAGCGAATTTGCCCCTGCTTCCGAGAAACAGATACCCTAGCGCGTCTGGGAGGGGACGAATTTGTCGTTCTCCTGAAAGATATCGCCGAAACCCAAAGTGCTTTCCAAGTTGCCCAACGTATCCATAAAGCCCTAGAAACTCCCATTAAACTGGGGGAAGAAGATATCTATGTCCAAGTCAGTATCGGCATTGTCGCTGACCTCAAAACCTACTTGAGTGCAACGGAGATTCTCCGAGATGCAGATCTTGCCATGTACCGCGCTAAGGCAAAAGGACGTGCCCGGTCAGAAATTTTTGAGTTACCTCAGGCACTCGAAAGCTGATTAACAGGAAGTATAAAAAAAGCCAAAAGATTTCTGTATGACAGGATCTTTTGGCTTTTGCTATTTTTGAGAAAATCAGGTAGCGCTAAATCAAATGATTCTCAGCTAGCTATTAAAGAGTAAGTCTCGCTATCAAACTCCCCTGACTTCCTTACCAACAAGAGAAATCCAGAAAAATTGGAATCTGTGAGCTTCCTTGCAACACCGGCTGTGCACAGTAAACCCGCAATAGAGAGTTTCGATCTCTATAAGGATGCTCTGGCTGTGTTTGTAGAAACATCTTCCTGAAGCGCAGCATAGAGCCGATTGAGGGCACTAATATAAGCCCGGGCTGAAGCCACGATAATGTCGGTATTTGCCGCGTGACCCGAATAAATCCGTCCTTCATGGCGTAAGCGAATGGTCACTTCACCAATCGCATCAATGCCAGCGGTCACCGACTGTACGGAATATTCGATGAGTTCATTGGGAACCTGCACAACCCGATTAATGGCCTTATAAATCGCATCTACTGGCCCTGTCCCGATCGCTGCATCGGTCAGCTCTTTTCCATCAGGAGTACGAATGGCAATGGTTGCCGTGGGTTGGGCGTTGTCACCACAGGAAACCTGCACCAGTTCTAAACGGAACAGCTCGGGGGGCTGTTGGGTTTCGTCCTTGACGATCGCCTCTAGATCCCAATCCGTAATTTCTTTTTTCTTGTCGGCGAGATCTTTAAAGCGGAGAAACGCTTTGTTGAGGTCATTGTCCGAAAGCTCAAAGCCCAATTCTGCGAGACGGGTGCGGAAGGCATTACGGCCAGAGTGCTTACCCAAAATAATTTGGTTGTCGGTTAAACCAATGGATTGGGCGTCCATAATCTCATAGGTGAGTTTATTTTTCAGGACGCCATCCTGATGAATACCCGACTCATGGGCAAAGGCATTGAGGCCCACAATCGCCTTGTTGGCCTGCACCGAAAGCCCCGTCAAATTAGATACCAGACGGGAGGTTTTGTAGATCTCCTTGGTATTAATGTTCGTGAGAGGGACTTCAGAATCCACCGGACGACCGAGGAATGGGTTGAAATACTGCCGCCGTACATGGAGGCCCATTACCAGCTCTTCAAGGGCGGCGTTGCCAGCCCGCTCACCGATACCATTGATCGTACATTCCAGTTGGCGGGCGCCATTTTTTACCGCTTCGAGGAAGTTTGCCACAGCCAAGCCGAGGTCATTGTGGCCATGGACTGAAATAATCGCCCTGTCGATGTTAGGCACATTTTCTTTGATGCCTTTGATCAAGGCGCCAAATTCTGCCGGGGTTGTGTAGCCAACGGTATCAGGAATATTGACGGTGGTCGCCCCCGCATCGATGACGGCTTCGAGAATCTGGTAGAGAAACTCAGGGTCGGAGCGGCCTGCATCCTCTGGGGAAAACTCCACATCGTTGGTGAAAGTTTTCGCGTAGGCCACCATCTCCGGCGCAATTTCTAGGACTTCTTTGCGGGTTTTACGGAGTTTGTATTCGAGGTGAATGTCAGAGGTGGCAATAAAGGTGTGAATCCGGTGCTTAAACGCAGATTTGAGGGCATTGCCAGCGGCTTCGATGTCCCCTTTAGTGGCCCGGGCTAAACCGCAGATAATCGGCCCTGTCTCGGTACCCACTTCAGCGGCGATGCGCTGTACGGCATCAAAATCTCCCCGACTCGCCCGGGGAAAACCGGCTTCAATAACGTCTACACCAAGTCGTGCAAGGGCCCGGGCGATCGCCAGTTTTTCGTCTCCGTTGAGGGTTGCCCCCGGAGATTGTTCACCATCCCGTAAAGTTGTGTCGAAAATAATAATGCGATCGTCTTGGTTGTTCATCATTTCCCGCTCCCTTGGCGTGAAAATATTGGTCTAGAAAAAAATCTCTATATCGAGTGGACTAAAAAAGGTTAGCTATGAACCACTATCAAGGCCAAATAGCTATCCCCTTAGGATAAACCAAATTTTTCAGATTTAGATACTCAACTGGGGAATATTTGGCGATCGCCCAGGGTCCCCCCAAAAAAAGCGCTGGGCCTATGCACAACAAGATATGCAGTATAGTAGCGGACGATTCGGCCCTAACCATCATCGCTAACGAAACTAGGGTCGAAGGCTCTGAATCCTCAAAGTGAAATTTTTCTAGGGGAGCCAAAAACCCGAGGTATTAGTCCAGGTTCAGAGACCCTAATGGCGAGGCAGAGAACAAGACTCATAAGATTCATTGACGGCCCCAGATTTTTTTCCTAAAAAACGACCGTAATTTTCTCAAAACAAAAGCCCCTAAACCCTTAGAGATTTTTTCGAATTTATAATAAAATAAAATATCAACTACATCTTCTAATTTTAGCCCTTCAAGGTAAGAAAAAACTCTGTTTATGAGAGCATCAGTATCTTGGGTATATTTTTTGTTGGCCAACTTCTCACACATATTCCACTTTGCCAAAAAAGTAGACTTCATCTGTTGCTGATAACCATCGAAATTATTTATTTTGCCTTCGAGAAATTGACAAATAAAAACATGGGCAATTTCTGCACTTTCCATCGCATGGCGGATACCTTCGCCTCCCAGCCAATTTACGGTAGAAACAGCATCCCCAATTGCAATTATTCTGCCTTTGTTGTAAATATCTTGCAGGCCAGAATTATACTTTAGGGTTTCTCCATGTACGTCAATGAGCTTATATTTTTCGACCTGTAAATAGTTTTGGATTAAAAGTTCAATATAATGATTGAGAGGTTTTACTTCTTTAACCAGTTCGTGTTTTTTATTATAGACACCTGCTCCAACTTTAAGAATATTTTGTTCCATAGGAAACACCCAAGAATATCCCCCAGGCATCCATTGATGCCCTAACAAAAAAGTTAGTGCTTTTGCATGTGTATTGTATATTTTTTCATCAACTTCAATTAAATGTTCTACCCCTGTAGCAGTGGTGAATAAAGGCTTCTTTTTCATTTGGCCGCACATTACCCGTCGCGTCGCCCCAGTCGCATCAACCAGAACATTGGCCATTACTTCGATTTTTGTGTTTGTAAGATTATTTTTAATCGTTACTAAAAGGGCATCATTTTGTTCGCAATGATCTATGTAACGACACCCGAGCCATACTTCGCCTCCATAATCACTGACTTCATCAGCTAGAAATTGACGCATTTTTTTAAAATCTAGAACACAACCTTGGTGATTATCTGATTGCCACACTCTCTTATGATCAGTTGTTACAACGATAAATTTATTCCACCAACTACCAACAAGGATTTCAGGGAGATCAAATCTACTTAAGATTTCTTTTGGGGCTCCCGCACTAGAAAAGTTATTACGACCGAAATCTTTGTATCGCTCTAGTAATAAAACTTTATGTCCTTTTTTGGCTAATAACCTAGCACAATGACCTCCTCCAGGCCCTGCACCAACTATTAAAACATCACATCTGTACATAGTTAATTAATTCACTTCAAAAACAGTTCTAGGTAATCGATCTCCACAAAATAGGTTCTTTGAGATTTTTAAATGCCTACTCATGATTAATTAAACTGATTCTATTTTTTTAATCTTGCCTCAAGGGATTCAGGCACAACCATAATGAATCCTTTGAGACAAATTATGTTTCGCCCTGGGCATTGTTTTTAACAATGACTTTAAAAATTGTATTGATTACAGTACAAAGTAAATGTTGAAAAAACAGTGTGGGCAGAGAAACCTTAAAAATCCATACCGATACCAAGTGGATGGGCTTATGGACCTCGGCATCTACTCCAAAATTATATGTGTAGGGCAAAAAATGCGTGCGTTTAAAATATTCAGGATTAGTTTATAAATGTTTAGGATGTTTGATCCGTCCCCAAGTACGCATTCAGAAGGTCTAGGCGATCGCCCCCGTTTATAACGCTTCTGATAGAACCGAAAAGGGTCCTTGGCGGCGGCTAGATTATCATCTTAAACACCATCTCCAAGAAGACAACAGTGGTAGTTGGTCGTTAACTGAATCGTTTTTTGATATTTTCCACTGCCTTGTTAGGTTAAGGTTCAACCTTCTCAATTTCAGACCGTAAATCATTGAGGTCAATGTAGCGATCTGTGGCGTTTCGTAGTTCTCGAGCAATCATGCCTTCTGTAGAGACAACGGTAATATGGGTATTTTTTGAACGTAATAGTTCAATGGCTCGTTCGAAATCACCATCGCCGCTAAAGAGAATCACTTGATCATACTGATCAACTGTGTTGAACATATCAACAACAATTTCAATATCAAGATTTGCTTTCTGGGAATAACGTCCAGAAACGTCATCATAGTACTCTTTTAATATTTTCGTGCGTACCGTATAACCTAAACTAATCAAGGCATCCCGGAATCCTCGTTGATCTTGGGAATCTTTGAGTCCAGTGTACCAAAAGGCATTGATTAAACGTACGTTTGGATCACAGGTAAAATAATCTAAAACGCGGCGGGGATCAAAAAACCAATTGTTTTTCTGTTGCGCATAAAACATGTTATTCCCATCTATAAAAATAGATAGGCGACGCTGATAAAAGTTCATAGCAAAACTAACCCTAGAAGCCATAGGGTGATTTTTTAATATAGGTTTTTTTCGTAAGGTTATCGAGGCAGTCCCGAGGGATTCCCAAAAATAAAAATAAGGAAGAAATATAGTGTAGATTTTTGGGCAGTTTGATCCCAGTTGATCTACAAAATAATGAATAAAAATAAGTTTATCGGCTTATTGTAAAGGCTAAGGGATCCTTTCGGCAACGATAAACAAGGGGTAGAGTAGACAGGATTGAGGCCAGCACAGACGATGAATTTTCTCCGGAAAAAACAACTCCAGCAACGACTCCAACAGGATCCTTACTACCGCTTGCAATCCCTCGAAGAGGTGACATTGGCGGCAAGCTTAGGGATCAAGATTGATGTAAACCGCGCTACGGTGGATGATTGGCTCCGGTTGCCGGGCATTTCGATCCACCAGGGGCGATCACTGGTGCAGCTCACCAGCCAGGGGGTGCAGTTCTATAGCATCGAAGATGTGGCGGCGGCCCTGGGCATTTCTATGCAGCGACTCCAGCCCTTGGAAGCAATTTTGGCATTTGCTTACTATGCCCCTGAGCTGGCGCCCCAGCAAATTAATGTCAACCAAGCGACCCTGGAAGCTTTGAGCATTTTTGGGATTGAGCCGGCGATCGCCCAACAGATGATCATCGAACGGCAGCGGGGTCCCTATCGCAATATTGCTGACCTCCAGGCCCGCTTAAACCTTTCGGCGGCACAGGTGATGGCTTGGCTGCACCAGTTTCGTTTTTCATGAAGGCGATCGCCCGATCCTGCCGGAAACTTGTTACCGTGAAAGGAAATTTCTCAAACCATTTCTTGCCAGAGCCATGACTAAGCCCCCAGAGAGCAATCAACAAGTCATTAATCGAGAGTTGAGGCAACAGATCTACACTTTGGGAATTTTGCTGGCTAGTTTTTGGGGCCTAGAAATTAGTGACCAACTGATCTTCCAAAACCTCTGGCGGGGCGGCTTAGATGTGTTTGGCATTGTCCCCCGACAACCCCTGGGGCTGCGGGGGGTTCTCTTTGCGCCCTTTCTTCACGGAGGGTTCCAGCACCTCATTGCCAATACAGTCCCCTTTGCCTTTCTGGGCTGGCTGGTGATGCTCCGGCGTCTTGAAGATTTTTTTATCGTGACGTTCTTCACAATGCTAGTCGGCGGCCTGGGGGTGTGGCTCATTGGCGCGCCTAATTCTGTACATATCGGCGCCAGTATTCTTATTTTTGGCTACCTCGGCTTTTTGCTGTTTCGGGGCTATTTTCAGCGAGATATTCCTTCCGTTGCGGTCGCTCTGCTGGTGTTTTTTTTCTATGGCGGTGTACTCTGGAGCGTTTTTCCGACCATGCCTGGGGTCTCCTGGGAAGGCCATTTATTTGGGCTGATCGGAGGGGCGATCGCCGCCAAATCTCTCAGTACCAGATAAGAGTTCTAGCCACCGATCTGAGACATGGTGCGACCATATTGGCCCGTAGTACTGCCCACATCACGCATTTTGAAGTTAATCTCTGGTTTTGCCTGAAGCAGTTGCCCGACAATCGCCCGGATTTCTCCGACATCCGTCCCGGTGCGCAATAGGGTTCTCAGATCAATTTGGGAGGCCTCATTTAACAGGCAGGGCCGCAGCCAACCATCCGCCGAAAGCCGCATCCGATTACAGCGATCGCAAAAGCATTCTGACATCTGGGAAATAAAGCCGAGGGTTCCCTTTGCCCCAGGAATTTTAAACACATCCGCTGGGCCGTTTCCTTGGACCTGGGCTGTTTCTAGGCCCCATTTTTCGCGGATCCGTTGCCGCAGTTCTGCTGAGGGGATCCAGGCCCGTTCTTGAAATAGATCACCGTTACCAATGGGCATAAACTCAATAAAGCGCACATGCCAATGGCGATCGCCCGTGAGGGCGGCTAAATCTAATACTTCTTGATCATTGACCCCAGGGATTACCACCACATTCAGTTTCAGCGGCTCAAACCCAACCCGGTGAGCCGCTTGGATCCCTGCCCAGGTTTTGGGCCAGCGGCTCTTTCCCTGGTTGCCAATGATGCGATCGAAGGTATCTGGGTTAAGGGAGTCGAGGCTAATATTGAGGCGATTTAACCCTGCATCATGGAGATCCTGAGCCAGATCCGCGAGCAGATAGGCATTGGTGGTCATAGATAAATCTTCGACCCCAGGCAGTTGGGCGATCGCCCGCACCAAATCGACTAGATTGGGACGCAGTAGCGGTTCCCCCCCCGTCAGACGAAATTTACCGAAGCCCAGGGGGATAAAGACGTGGGCAAGTAGGGTCAACAACTCATGGTTCTGTAATTGCTCTGGCGAGGTGAGATACTCAAGCTTAGCCCCTTCCGGCACACAATACTGGCAGCGAAAATTACACCGATCAATCAAACTAATACGCAGATAATCCACCGAGTTCATGGGAGCCGCCATCAAAATCACCTATCCCTAGAGCATACAGAAAAGAATCAGTCCCTGTCTGGTTCAAATCAGACTTTAAAAAAATAGCAATTTATGTTATTTTGTTCGGAATATTTATTTGCTTTATAAATACCGTTTTAAATTTCTCTTCAGCATTCGCAACTTTTTTCCCTTTCTCCACAGCAGCCCCTGTGAATACCGTTGCTGGGAAATTTTACACCTCAGATTTTTAGTCTGCGGCTCCATTTTTGTTAACTTCCACTAGGGATTTTTTGCTGAACGTGACTACGACCCCCCTCCAGAAACCAACCGACTCCACCGTAACCGGAAGCGAGCTCCAACGCCAAATCATCGTCATCCTCGATTTTGGCTCCCAATATTCTGAACTGATCGCCCGCCGCATCCGGGAAACCGAGGTCTACTCCGAGGTGATTTCTTACCGCACCACGGCGGATCAACTGCGGCAACTCAACCCCAGCGGCATTATTCTCTCCGGTGGCCCTAGCTCTGTGTATGACGATTATGCCCCCGCCTGTGACCCAGAAATCTGGAATCTCGGTATTCCCGTCCTCGGGGTTTGCTATGGCATGCAGCTGATGGTGAAACAACTGGGAGGTAGTGTCGAACGGGCCAAGCATGCGGAATATGGCAAGGCTTCTCTATTCATCGACGATCCCACCGATCTACTGACCAATGTGGGGGAAGGCTCCACCATGTGGATGAGCCACGGAGACTCCTGTGTGCAATTGCCCAGTGGGTTTGAGATTCTTGCCCACACAGACAATACCCCCTGCGCGGCGATCGCCCACCACCAGCGCCAACTTTATGGGGTGCAATTCCACCCAGAAGTAGTCCATTCCAAAGACGGTATGGCCCTGATCCGCAACTTTGTTTATCACATTTGTAAATGTGAGCCTACTTGGACGACTCAGGCGTTTGTGGATGAGGCCATCCGTGAAATCCGCGCCCGCATCGGGGACCAACGGGTACTTTTGGCCCTCTCCGGTGGTGTTGACTCTTCCACCTTGGCATTCCTCCTACACCAGGCGATCGGCGATCAACTCACCTGTATGTTTATCGACCAAGGATTTATGCGAAAAGGGGAACCGGAACGCCTCGTCGAAATTTTTGACGAGCAGTTCCACATTCCTGTCGCCTACATCAATGCGCGCGATCGCTTTATCGGTAAACTAGCTGGGGTGACAGATCCCGAAGAAAAGCGTCGTCTGATTGGTCACGAATTCATTGCAGTCTTTGAAGAAGAATCAAGACGTCTTGGTCCCTTTGATTACCTCGCTCAGGGGACGCTATATCCCGACGTGATCGAATCTGCCGATACTAACGTTGACCCAAAAACTGGTGAGCGGGTAGCTGTCAAAATCAAGAGCCACCACAATGTCGGCGGTTTACCAGAAGATCTGCGCTTCAAATTGGTAGAACCTCTCCGTAAGCTCTTTAAAGACGAAGTGCGCAAAGTCGCAGCCAACATTGGTTTACCCGATGAGATTATCCGCCGCCATCCTTTCCCTGGCCCTGGTCTGGCGATTCGGATTATCGGCGAAGTGACGGCAGAACGACTAAATATTCTCCGGGATGCAGACTGGGTCGTGCGCGATGAAATCAAAAAGCAAGGAGTTTACAGTGATTTCTGGCAAGCCTTTGCGGTGTTACTGCCCGTGCGCAGTGTTGGGGTGATGGGAGATAAGCGCACCTATGCCCACCCGATTGTTTTACGTCTCATCACCAGTGAAGATGGCATGACTGCAGACTGGGCTCGTCCTTCCTATGAATTGCTGGAAGTGATTTCTAACCGCATTGTCAATGAGGTGAAAGGGGTCAATCGGGTCGTTTATGATATTACCTCGAAGCCCCCCGGCACCATTGAATGGGAATAGGCTTGGCGCTAACACAGATTAATTTTTAGGGTTTTAAACTTTGTCTGTCTATGGAGTCCCACAGCAACCTCTGTTGCTTGGGGCTTTTTTGTTGGGAAAGCGCAAAAATAGTCTGCTCTGGGCTTGTCAAGGATGGTAAATCATATCGAGGAGGTTATTTTGCACCTCATATTGCATCGCTTCTGTCAGTTGGAGAATTGTGCCTTGGCGATCGCCTTGATATTGAGCTCCGTAGTCCTGGAGATTGAGCGGCTTCCCCACCCGGATCCAGCCCTCGTGGAGTCCCTTTGGCTTGGGAATTTCTACCCGAAATACTTCCCGTTCTAGGCGAGTGAGGGTATCAATAAACCGCTCATGACTCGGATAAGCTCCCACATAGCCGTCATAGATAGCGTCGAAGTTGAGTAATCGCACCGTAGTTTGGTACAAAATTTCATCGTTTTCCAAGCCCAGGGAAGGCTCTCCAGAGGCTTTTTCAATTAAGAGGGCTTGCATTTTGTAAACCCGTTCCCGCAGGGGAAAGTCATCGGGAAAGCTGAGATTTAATTGTGTTTCACAAAGGTTAAGGGCAGAATTGCGGATTTGTTTGATGCGCCCGTTCCAATCATCATCGGGGTCTGGGGTGAGCTGGTATTCGGTTTCGAGCTGTTGTAACACAACCTCGGCTACCCCCCGGAGTCTTTGGTATGGATCCGTCGTGGCCGGGGTAATCTGCAGTTTTTCTTCGAGATTTTGCAAGCTGCGCTGAATGATGGTTTCTGGAGCCTTGAGATAGCGATATTTGATACTAATCGGCACAAGATAGCAGGGGGGAAAGGCGCCTTCTTGTTTGGTGATCGCCTGCATTGCTTGCATCGGCAGTTGGATTGCTCCGGTGCGAAAAGGCACAATGGCATCATTTTGAAAAGAACAGCCCCCCTCCGGAAAAATGACCATCCGAGAACGTTCTTGTTTCAGGAGCTCTAGGGTATGGGCAATACTGCGGCGATCGCCTACCCCCCGTCGAATCGAATAGCAGCCACTTTTTTGCAAAAAACCGGCGAGCTGATCTGTAAAGTTTTCATAGGCCACGAGATAGTTAAAGATTTCTCCCAATTGGGCCGAGAGCAAAAACATCACCAGACCATCATCAAAAGTGGGATGGTTGGGCATGAAAACAATCCGTGCATCACCGAGGGCACGAATTTTCCCCAGGTCTACCTCGCTCACCCGTAGCCTTAACTGGTATTTAAAACGCCCTACCCAATAGGCGATACTTTGCACCAAACGCACGAGTAGTGGTTGGGTTTTGGTCGGAAAAAAATCAGGCTTAGACATGGAGGCGCAAAAGTTCCCAGGCAATTTTTTCTATTTTGCCGGAGCCTTGACCCCATGGCACAAAAATTTCGCTTGGGGTTTGATGGAGATTGATAAATTTTTGGACGGAGAGGGGGGGATTCGAACCCCCGTCCGAGTTGCCCCGAAACCTGATTTCAAGTCAGGCGCATTCAACCGCTCTGCCACCTCTCCAAAAGGGATGAGCAGACATTATCATAGCGTGAATTCTGACGGATCTGAAGCGGCTACCTCGAAATTCTGCGGGAGTGATGTTCAGAGAAAGGGCGTCACGGCGATCGCCTCAAGGGGTAAGCAGCGTTTTTCTGCGGTGTGACTATTGACTTGATATACCTCGCGTCGATCAATATCAAAGGCCGTTAACCAACCGCTTTTGGCGTGATAAACGCCGGTGTCGATATCCAACCAGCCCGGCCCCTGGGCAACTTGTCCCGGTTGTACCCCGGGAAAGGTGAAGGTAATGGTGTGGCCGACGATAATTAATTTATTCGGAAAATAAGGCTGGGCCATGGAGTGAAATTCTTGGCGTACCCAACAAAACTGGTCAGCGCCCTGTTGCTCAAGGGGTAAGTGGGGAGCAAGGCCAGCATGAACTAGCCAAACATCACCCAAGTCAAGGTGGGTGGGCCGTTCCCGTAACCATTGGAGATGCTCAGAGGGGATACGGCGGTTCTTATAACTCTGGAGTGTGTTCGCGCCACCGCTGTGATACCAAGTCATAAAGGTTTCTCCCTGGACACTACCATCGATGGCGATCGCCTCGATCATCATCACCTCATGGTTACCAAGGAGAGATTCATAGGAACTACGGCGCACAAACTCGATAATGTCAGCACTTCTGGGGCCACGGTCAATTAAATCTCCAAGGAAATACACCGCGTCATCCGCATCGGGAGCGACCAATTCAAGCAGGGCCATCAACGTTTCATAATGACCATGCACATCTCCTATGCAGATTCGTCGCTGACCCATCTGTTTTCTATCTCCATCATTTAATCGCCACTAGTACACCCATCATATCCCCGACGATACCATAGTGAACCGCTTCCCGGAAGCCCGTCGCTTTCGCCAACTTTTCCTGCTCTTTCCCGGAAGGAAAGCGCTCAATGCTGGGTTGAATGTAGGCGTATTCGTGGGTCAGCTGGAACTGTTCGGCAAGGGGGACAACAAAATGATTTAAATACCACTGTTGAAAGACCTGTTTGCTGGGGTCTTCTGGGCGGTGAAAGTCTAAAATCGCCACTTTTTTACCTGGTTTTAAAACCCGTTGCAGTTCCCCGAGAGCTCTGGGAATATCAACGACATTACGCAAACCATAGCCCATGGTAATCCCATCGAAATGATTCTCAGGATAGGGTAGATGCAGAGCATCCCCCTCCTGCCAGTGAATATCTAAGTGGGGACAGGTGCGGGCTTGTTTCTTGGCGGCGATCGCCAACTGCTGTGTCGCAAAATCTAGGCCAATGGTTTGGCCATAGATACCGACGGTTTTCGCGAGGAGCAGCGTGAGATCACCACTACCACAGCACACATCGAGGACGCGATCGCCGCTAGTCACCCCACTCCATTTCACCGCCATTTTCTTCCAAATCCGATGTTGACCGAGGCTGATCCATTCATTGAGGGCATCATACTGGGGAGCGATGCGATTAAAAATTCCTTGAATTGTTGTGGCGTTGGCTTTGGACATGGTTGGGGGCAATGTTATGGGAGCCAGAACGGACTGAGCAAAGTCAATATCAAACAGCTGTCTGGAAACACCCAGATATTTTGACACAATCCCAGACCCAAAGGGGTAGTGACTCATTCCCAGTCATGGTTTGTTCCTGGGAGGTAGTTTGGTATCCAGGAGCAAAAAACTTTTTTCTAATAGCTAGGGGCATTGGCCTGCTTTTTCGCTCTGAGCGATGACAGCCGGCAGCCATCTTTGACGCCTGGCCCCAAAGTCAAGCATCTGCATTGCCTCTACCTTTCTGAGGGTTATGCTATTTATTGTAGAATCAGACTGAATAGATTAATAAACCCAATCTAATTCTCATTGATTACGTTCCATTGGCCAGCCGATCGCCCTTGTCTCCCCATCCCAAAATGGCAGGGTATAGCTGCAACTCTCTGATAACGTTAGAACAGAGTGAACTCAACTCTTGTATCCCCTGCAACGCCAATCTCTAAATTGTGAGGAGAATCTACTGTGGATGCCGCCAGTCAACAAAAAATTCTTGGTTACTTCATTGAAGAAGCCAAAGAACACCTCGAAACTTTAGAGCAAGGGATTCTAGAACTGTCTGAGGTGGTAAATGATACAGAACGAGTCAATGAACTCTTTCGGGCGGCCCACTCAGTGAAAGGGGGAGCAGCAATGTTGGGCTATACCAGCATTCAAAAAACGGCCCACCGCCTAGAAGACGCATTTAAAATTTTTAAGGACCACCACATTGCAGTCGATGAAACCTTAAAGTCTCTTTTTCTCAGTGCCTATGATGTCCTCCAGGAGCTCCTCGAAAAACTCCAAAGTCCCTTTGGCCTCCAGGAAGAAGAAATCGGCAAGATTATGGCGGAGGCGGATCCCCAATTTAGTGAACTCCAAAGTTATTTAGACCGATTGGTCAGTAGCCCCTTGGAACCTGAACGGGTTCTCCCTCAGAAACCACCCGCTATGCCCGTCGCCCCTGCTGCTCCGGTAGCCACCCCACCAAGGGTTGCCGCGCCTGGTGATCCGGCATTTGGGAAGCAAATTCGTGAGCTCCTGCGGCAAATGCTGAGTTTGTTTCGTCAAGAGGCTACCCCAGAACAGCGGCAAAAACTCCAGAAATTATGCATTGAGCTGGCAAAGCTCAACAAAAAAGCAAAACCCTGGCAACAGGTGCTCAAAGCCAGTCACAAGGCGATCGCCAATCCAGCGCATTCTTTTCAGACCCTTGCTCCCATCGTGATCAAAGGTATCAAAGAAGCGGCCGATCTCCTGGAACAAAAAGCACCAGAGAAAATTATCATCCCGACGGATCTCAAAAATTTGGCGATCGCCCAACTGCCCTACATTTTGATTCCTACCGAGCCGAAAGAAGCCGCCCAAATTCTCAATCGTGCTTTTAGTGAAGCGCAGTTAGCTCAACTGGTGCAGGCCCTCAAGCACCGGGCTTGAGCTTTTTTCCTGGGTCTAGATCTAAGAAAAAGCCTACTCCCTAGGGAGTAGGCTTTAGATTCATCTTTGATTGAAATCGCAAGAAATCAGGCGATCGCCCTATAGGGTAGCGCTGAGACGTTCAATCTTGGCACCAAGCCCTTTGAACTTGCCTTCGAGGTCATCATAGCCGCGATCCATGTGGTGTACACCCCGCATAATCGTCGTACCTTCGGCGGCCAAACCAACGAGCACCAAGGCTGCCGAAGCCCGTAGGTCTGTCGCCATTACAGGGGCCCCAGACAGGAAGGGAACTCCTGTGATAATGGCATTATTGCCCTTGATTTTTACGTCTGCCCCCATGCGCTTAAACTCCGCTACGTGGTGCATCCGGTTTTCGAATACTGTTTCTGTAACCACACTATTGCCTTCGCACAGGGTCAATAGCGCCATAAACTGGGCCTGCATATCCGTCGGGAAGCCAGGATAAGGCAGCGTTTCAATATCTGTTGCCTGGAGAATGCCTTGGGGTTTAATCCGTAGACGGTTCGGAGCTTCGGTGATTACCCTAGTGCCTGTCGCTTCTAGCTTGGCGATGATGGGTAACAGATGATCTGGCACCACTGGGAAAATACTAAATTCCGACTGGGTGATCGCTCCAGCCACCAAAAAAGTCCCCGCTTCGATGCGGTCAGGGATAATCGGATAATCGGTGGCATGGAGGCGATCGCAACCTTGGATCACAATTTTGTTGCTACCATCACCACTGATTTTGGCACCCATGGAACGGCAGAAATTTGCTAGATCAACAATTTCCGGCTCCTGAGCCGCATTTTCGAGGATCGTTTCCCCTTCGGCGAGGGTGGCCGCCATCATCAACGTTTCTGTGGCCCCGACACTGGGATAATCCAAATAAATTTTGGCCCCCTGGAGGCGACGGCGATTTCCCTTCACGATGGCCTGAACAACCCCATGTTCAATGAGTACATCTGCTCCCATGGCCTGGAGTCCCCGCACGTGGAGATCTACCGGGCGTGCCCCAATCGCACAACCTCCCGGCATCGGCACTTTTGCTTCCCCGAGACGAGCTAAGAGCGGCCCAATGATAAAGAAACTTGCCCTCAGCTTAGAAACCAATTCGTAAGGAGCTTCAGCGGTACTGAGGTGACGGGTATCGAAATCAAGGCTGCCCGGGGTCGCCGTAATGGTCACCCCAAGGGACGCGATGACTTCCGCCATTCGTTTAATATCGGCGAGGTTGGGAATGTTGGTTAAACGGCATTGGTCGCTACAGAGCAAGGTTCCTGCCATAATTGCCAGGGCAGAGTTTTTGGCGCCGCTAATTTTGACTTCGCCACTGAGGGGGTGTCTCCCTTCAATTTTGAGGATGGTTTCAGTGGTCGTGCGGGTGGGGGTGAGGGGAGCAGAAGTTTTAATGGGTCGATCCTCCACAAATGGGATAGAAGATGAGGGAAATTTTGTCAAATTTTCGTCTTGATTCTACCGGAAACCATTGGCCGATGTTGATCAAAATTACACTTTTTTGTTCACGGTTTAGGATGGGTTCGCCGTGAATAGATAATCTTTTAGCAATTGACTTGACGTTTTGATATTATCAAGAAATAATTGTGAATTGTGTGCTTGCACATTAACCTGCGGAACTGGCGGAATTGGTAGACGCGCTAGATTCAGGTTCTAGTGGGAGTTTTATCCCTTGCGAGTTCAAGTCTCGCGTTCCGCATCTGAGTGAAATGTCAGCTTAATTTTTGTTGACGGCTGAATATTGTCAGAAACGGGAAAAGTCTGGGGCAAGGATGCTCACAAGTTTGCAAAACCCATTGGTTAAAGAGATCCGCCGGCTGCACCAGGGTAAGGAGCGGCAACGGCAGGGGCTTTTGTTGTTGGAGGGGACGAATTTAATCGAGGCGGCGATCGCCAAGGGGTTTTCTTTTCAGACGGTTCTATTTACAGAAGCTTGGCAGAACCGGTACCCGCAGTTAGCGGCGCAGCTACCGGGCGATCGCCAAATCCTTGTTTCGGCAGAAGTACTACAAAAGGTGGCGACAACGGTGAACCCCGACGGGATTGTGGCCACCCTAGCGCAGGGGTTAGTCTGTCAAACTCCCCCGGCAATGATTGATTTAGGCGTGGCGATCGAACGGCTCCAGGATCCGGGGAATCTCGGCACCATTATCCGTACGGTCACAGCTGCTAAGGGGGAGGCCCTATTGCTCAGTGGTGACAGCGTTAATCCCAGTAACCCCAAAGTCCTGCGGGCTTCTGCAGGGGCTTGGTTCCAGACCACGCCCATGGTCACATCGAGCTTTGTATCACAAATCCAGCATTACCGCATTCAAGGTGTCCAAGTTATCGCCACTCTCCCCCAGGCAACGAAAACCTACTGGGAGATCGACTGGCGGCAGCCGAGTTTGATTTTGTTGGGTAATGAAGGGGCTGGACTGTCCCCCGATGTGGCAGCCCTTGCGGATGAGGCAGTACAGATTCCCATGGGGCCTGGGGTAGAATCGCTCAATGTGGCGATCGCCTGCGGCTTAATGCTCTATGAAGCCCGTCGCCAGCGGGACTGTCAAACGCTCTAATTCCCTGACAGTTGGCCTTTGAGAGTGGCTAAAACCGCTTGCGCGTGGTCTTTTACCTTGACCTTTGACCAGAGGGCCGCGATGTTTCCTGCGGGATCGATTAAAAATGTACTGCGGACAATGCCCATATATTCTTTACCCATAAACTTTTTCAGTTGCCAGACTCCATAAGCTTCGGCCGTTTGGTGGTCAGGGTCACTGAGCAATTCGATCGCCAATTCTTTTTTTTCGATAAAGCGGCCATGGGATTTTTCTGAATCCGGGCTGACCCCCACGATTACAGCACCAAGAGCGGCAAACTCCGGGGCCAAAGTTGTGAAATCCAGCGCCTCGGTGGTGCAACCGGGGGTATTGTCCTTCGGATAAAAGTAAAAAACCAGCCATTGGCCGCCATAGTCTTTCAGGGTGCGGGTTTCGCCCTGGGCATTCTTGAGGGCAAAATCGGGGGCTACCTGGCCAATTGTCAGGGTCGTCATAGGTTATTGTCTCCAATAAAATCTTCGCCCAATAGGGTGACACAATCTGAAAGGTCGTGCCATTTAATCACGAAAAGTGAGGTTAGCCCTGATTGGCCAAGGTATTCTGCTGGTTTTGGGTTATCGATTTGCGTGCCAGTAGCCGATGAGTTTGTACACCAATTTAGCGGCGCTGTATTCAGAGACGACCGAATCTTGCAGTGGAGCGAGTTCCATAATGTCGCAGCCGATCACTTGACGGGTTTCGAAGAGGCGACGCAAAAAACGGAGGGTGCTGTACCAATCGATTCCACCGGGTTCTGGGGTGCCGACGCCAGCGATTAGGGTCGGGTCAATGCCATCGAGGTCGATGGTGAGGAACACTTTTTCGGTTTTAATCTGGGCGATCGCCGTTTCGATCCAGTTGGGATCATGTTGCATATCCCAGGCCCAAACCACAGGGATTTCCTTTTCCGCCAACAGATCCGCTTCTTCCCGACAGAGGCTGCGGATCGCCACGGGTAAACTGGGCAGCCCCAAATCCATCACCCGCCGCATAATGCAAGCATGGTTATGTTCTGACCCTTCATAGCTCTGACGCAGGTCGGCGTGGGCATCGATTTGCACCACTGTAAAGGGTTCCTGGTAAAAATCGAGATGGCCCTTTACCACCCCCGTTGTGATGGCATGTTCCCCTCCCAGGGCAATGATGAATTTGCCGTCTTTGAGCAACTTTTGGCTGGTCTCGCTGGTAATGGCTAACATTTCCTCAGCAGCAAGATTGGGGTTTTGTCTAGTGTCGGCGATCGCCTGATGGGTAAAGATGCCCACATCAAAACAAGTTTCCCGGCGCAGCTCATCGTCATAGCACTCCAACTGATGCGAGGCTTCTAACAGAGCACCAGGACCATGTTCACAACCTTTGCGATAGGTGGTGGTGGCCTCGTAGGGGATTGGCAAAATCACCACTGGAGACTCTTCATAACCCCGTTCAACTTCCGAGCCAATAAAATTATGTAAGGCAAATTCAGACATGGACATTCCCAATCAACCAAAAATAGACCTAAAACTATAGGGCAAAATGGCCCCAGTGGATCTTTTAGGACCCAAGATTTGGCAAGGTAACGAGATTGAGCCAAAAGGTGATGATATGTTGCACGACCGTAAAAAAGTCATCTACATCATTTGGCTTAGTGATAAAGCAATTAGCCTGGGCCCGGTAGCAGGACAAAATATCATCTTCTACCTGGGAAGTGCTGAAGATAATCACAGGAATTGCTTGGAGATGGGGGTCTTGTTTAATACGTTGTAATAACTCAATTCCCGATATTTTGGGTAAATTAAGGTCTGAAATAATTAAGGATGGATAGATGCAGTGGCCCAGGGAAGAGTTTGAAAAGGGGCGATCGCAAAGAGGTTGATTGAGCAGTTGCCATGCTTGCTCACCGTCCTGGGCCGTTTGTAGACAGAGATTGGGGAAGTGTTCTTCCATGACTTCTGCCATCAGCTCTAGGTAACCAGATTGGTCATCCACCATCAAAATGGAGCGTTGGACAGTGGTCAGGGAGCAGGCTTCGTAGGTTGAGATGGTTGGTGTGTGGGTCAAGGGCATTCGCTCGGCGTTGCCAGGAACAATGGGGCGAGGTGATTTACCCCAGAAATTTTTTATATTCCAATTCTATCGAACTTTTTTCGAGGCTCGCGCTTATTGTTTCGACATATTTGGCGGGGAAGAACAGTTGGCTCCATGAGGTTCTGGGGTTTAATAATTGTCATCCTAAAAATCGCGCCTCAAGCTTTCCATCAGCGGAAGTTTTTGGGGCACTAATACCGGTTTCAAGGTTTATCTGGAATGGTAGTGATGGGTAGTGTGAAATAGAAGGCCGCTCCCTGACCGGGTTGAGATTCGACCCAAATTTCGCCACCATGGATTTTGACAATTCGCTGGCAGATCGCTAGGCCGATGCCTGTACCGGGATATTCTTCTTGGGTGTGGAGCCGCTGGAAGATCTGGAAAATTCGTTGTTGGTGTTGGGGGTCAATGCCAATGCCGTTATCTTGTACTTTAAATTGCCAGTGGTGGGCAGTTTGGGTGGCACTAATGGTGATTTCGGGCTGGCGATCGCCTCGGTATTTGATGGCATTACTCAGGAGATTTTGCCAGAGGCTCTGCAGCTGGCTGGCATCCCCCAACACTTCGGGGAGGATCGCCGGATAGTGGAGTTGCACTTGAGCCCGTTTCAGCTTGAGCTTGATGTTGGCGATCGCCTGGTGCAGACAAGCGGCCATGGAGACTTTTTCCAGGGGATTTTGCCGGGTATTTAAGCGAGAATAGCGCAATAAATCTTGGATTTGTTCCTGCATTTTGTGGGTGCCCGTGGTGATGTGATGCAGGTAGCGCTGGGAGCGATCATCGAGGCGATCGCCATTGCGGCGCACCAATAGTTGCGCATAATTTGCCACCAATTGGAGGGGCTCCTGGAGATCATGGGAGGCGACATAGGCAAACTGCTCCAATTCCTGATTGGAGCGGGCCAATTCCTCGGTATAGTGACGCTGGCGCTGGATGAGTTCCGCCTGGTTGAGGGCGATGCAAATCTGGTTGATCAATTGGCGCAGCAAGTGTAGTTCGTCCGCACTCCATACCTGGGGAAAATGGCACTGTTGTACACAAATTAACCCTTTGAGATGGGGTTCCCCTTCAAGATCATCCAGGGCACTAACGAGCACAGGTAACACGGCATAGGCAATCACCCCATGTTCCCGCAACATGGCATCATGGGCGGGAGGAAATTTTGCCGCTTCCACATCAATGCAGGTCTGGAGTTCCCCCTGGCGAAATAGGTCAAAATCACCCCGATTAAAAGCCTCAGCCGGAAAGCGTTGGTGGAGCATGGAAGATACATCCGGACAAGCCGCTTCCGCAGTGACTTCTCCAACTTCACCATTGAGCATTTCCCAAAAAATCACCCGGTCGGCTTGGAGCGTTTTGCGCAGTTCCTGGACAGTGGTGCTGAGCATTTTGTTCATGTCCCAGGAACGCAGAATTTTCAGGGTCAGGGAGGCCAACATGTGTTGATGGCGGTTGTAGCGCATTTTTGTGAGTTCTAATTGCCGCTCCTCGGTGACATCCCGGGCGCTACCTTGGATTTGTTGGATATGGCCCTGGCGATCGCGGATCGGGATTAAGCAGGTGCGCCAGATCTGAGTGCTGTCTGGCAGATTAAGAACTTCCTCAAAAAGTAGTGTTTCGCCAATTTCTAAGCAGCCTTGAAAAGAATCACACAGTTGTTGGGCGAGGTGCTCTGGGAAGGCAGCCTGGGGAGATTTCCCAATAATTTGCCGCGGATAAACACCCATTTTGTCGCAGTAGGTGGGGTTAACCATCTCGAAGATAAATTCTGAAAGACTTTCACTACCATGGGCCGAATCTGAGGGGGGCTGTACCCGCACCAGAAAAATTGCTTCGGCGGAATGGGTGATAATTCCGGCATAGAGTGCTTCTGAACTTTCTAGCTCCCGTTGGGTGGCGGTGCGCATGAGGTAATGGTGCAATAATTCTGCGGCCATTTTGAGGGTTTGTAGCTCCAGGGCAGACCAAGCCTGGGGCCGGGGGTGTTGACCTGTGAAAATAAGCTGGCCCCAATGGTTACCTTGGTTGTCACACATGGGGAGCCCTAAAAAAGCTTTCACATCTAGAAATTCAAGGGGTTCTTTGAGCTCAGGGTGGTCGGCACGGTCGGCGATCGCCGTCACTTCCCCCAGGTCAAGGAGTGCTTGCCACCAAGGCAACGGAAAATCAGCTACTTTTTTGCGGCAAGGGGGCGATCCATCATGGGACCACTGTTCTAAGATGCTGGGGGGGGCACCGATTTTTCCGGTCTGATCCCAATGCCATTGGAGGATTGTAATCCGCTCCATTTGTAGGTGTCGCCCTAAAATGCCTAAGGCCATGTCTAGGGTAGATTGGGGCCGGAGGAGGGCTTGGGAAAATTTGACGAGAATTGTGGTGAGCTGGAGATGGGTTTGGAGTAAGTGGGTGCTAATCCAGGGGCGAGCGGTGTCGCCATTGCTAAAGGGAGCCCCCAGGGATTTTTCTTGGAGAATGGCTCGAAACGCCAATTCGAGGCTAAAGGGAGAGAGTTCTTCGGGGGGAATGCGTACTAAACCTAGCGGCTCAGGTAAAGGGGCAGCTGTAATGGCGATGGTGGGGAGGCCATAGGCAGCGATAGGGTCAAGCCAGGGTTGAATGGCTGCTTGGGGAGAAAAAAGAATGAGTAGATCGGCGCTCTCGATCGGAATTCCCCTGGGCTGCCAGTGCCAACTCAAGGCCCACCGAGAAATTTGACTGAGGTGCTTTTCGAGGGGCGATCGCCTGGGGTCTTCCCCGACAATCAAGACTTGTAAGGGCGCTGGAGCAGTGGTGCTTTTGTGAGCTAGGGGGGAAGACGTCATTGCGTCAATCTCAGGGAATGATAGAAATACACGACTTCATTGTCACCCCTAAAATTAAAATAAGCCGCTGTCATATTGCTTTTCCTTAACATGTTATGCCCCAGGAAATTTTTGCAGGGTCCCTTCTAGAACCAAAGGGCGATCGCCAGCTTCTCGTCTGCCAAGCTCCCAGTTGTCAGGCTCGGGGTAGCGCCCTCGTGCTGCGAACCTTCCAACAAAGTTCTTTACCGCCAGGGGTGACGGTGCAGCCTAGCCCCTGCCAAGGCCAATGTCATCTGGGGGTGACGGTGCGCCTGCTCCCTGAAGCAATTTGGTACTGTCAAGTAACTGCCGCGGATGTGCCCGCAATCTGTGCCGCCCTCCACAAAGGCGAGCTGTCCATCGCCGCTAAATTAAATCCTCGGATTCACCCCCAAGGCAAATCCATTTAGGACTTAACGGGCTCTTGGGGAGTTTGGCGGTGCTGCACTTCTAAATAGACCAAGAGAGCATTGATATCTGCCGGATTTACACCACCGATGCGGGTCGCTTGGCCAATGGTGAGGGGGCGCACCTTATTTAATTTTTCCCGCGCTTCCATCGAGAGGGTTTCCACCGTCAGATAATTCAGACCTTCCGGCAGTTTGCGGTTGGTATGGCGACTGATTTGATCAATTTGGCTTTGTTGGCGCTTAATATAACCAGAATATTTGATGTCAATTTCTGCTCCTTCCTTTTCCGTCTGGGTCAAGCGGTCATTGCCAAGGCCATACTGTTCCAGATTAGTGTAATGAAATTGGGGCCGCCGCAATAGATCTGCTAAGGTCACAGAACTTTTGATTTTTTGGCCCGTATCCGCGACGATTTTTCGCCCCAGGTCATCGAATTCCTTGACCCGTTCTGTGTGCAACCTTTCCTTTTCCGCAACGATGTTGGCTTGTTTTATTTGGTAAAGTTCCCAGCGGCGATCGTCAATGAGGCCAATTTCCCGACCCAGGGGTGTTAACCGTTGATCAGCATTATCGGAACGCAAAATCAGGCGATATTCCGAGCGGGATGTGAGCATCCGGTAGGGTTCCCGCAGGTCCTTTGTGCAGAGATCATCGATCAGGGTTCCCAAGTAACTCTGCTCCCGGGGGAAAACCACCATTTCTTTGTCCTGGGCAAATTTAGCCGCATTAATCCCAGCCACAAGTCCCTGGGCTGCCGCCTCTTCATAGCCTGTGGTGCCGTTGATTTGTCCCGCTGAAAACAGTCCTTCCACCCGCTTTGTCATCAAGGTCGAATAGCACTGGGTGGCCGGCAGATAGTCATATTCCACCGCATAGGCGGGCCGCAGCATCACGCAATTTTCCATGCCTGGTAAGCTCTGGAGCATTTGCAACTGAAGATTTTCTGGGAGCCCCGTGGAAAAACCCTGGATATAAAGTTCAGGGATATCACGTCCCTCTGGTTCGATGAAAATTTGGTGGGAATCTTTGTCAGCGAAGCGGACGATTTTATCTTCGATGCTGGGGCAATAGCGCGGCCCCTTGGAGTCAATGAAGCCGCCATAGATGGGTGACAGATGGAGATTGTCTTTAATGATCTGGTGGGTTTTAGCGGTGGTGCGGGTTAGGTAACAGGCCATTTGCTCCCGCTCTACCCAGGCTTCTGGGTCAAAGCTAAACCAGCGAATTTCCTCATCGGCGGGCTGCACCTCCATTTTGGAGTAATCTACGGAACGGCGATCGACCCGGGCCGGCGTTCCCGTTTTCAGGCGACCTGTTTCAAAACCCAGCTCGTTTAGCGTCTCGGTCAGTCCCACCGCTGCAAATTCCCCAGCACGGCCCGCCGCCATAGATTTATTGCCGATCCAAATGGTGCCGCCTAAAAACGTTCCTGTCGTTAGCACTACCGCCTTCGCACCGAAACAGGTGCCGAAATAGGTTTGCACTCCACAGATTTCGTCGTTATCCCCCAGCACTAAATCCGTCGCCATCCCTTCACGGATCACCAAATTTTCTTGGTTTTCAACGATATTTTTCATCACCGCTGCATATTCGCGTTTGTCGGTCTGAGCTCGCAAGGCCCACACGGCTGGCCCCCGGGAAGCATTGAGAACCCGCTTTTGTAGATAGGTGCGGTCGGCCATTTTGCCAATTTCACCCCCTAGGGCATCAACTTCGTGGGTGAGCTGGGATTTTGCCGGGCCACCGACAGCGGGATTACAGGGTTGCCAGGCGATTTTGTCGAGGTTCAAGGTCAGCATCAAAGTGCGACAACCGAGGCGGGCAGCGGCGAGGGCTGCTTCACAACCAGAGTGACCTGCACCAATCACAATCACATCAAATTGATCTTGGAAATCGACGGGGGTTCGCAGCATGGTGGTCTTTCGGAATTTTGGATGGGTTGGGGGATTGAATATTCTATTTTATCGCCCTTGTAAAGGCCAGGTAATTCACTCGGTAAAGTAATCACTGTCAATTTTTTTGAGCTTATACACTTCTCTGGATCGACAAACGATGAACTTGGTCGGTGAGATTACGGCTCTAATTCAACAGCAAAATAAATGACTGGACTATTCCCACCAAGAACCCAAGCACCCCACCGAGATTGACGATCGCCTGGAGCTCATTTTTAACAATGCCCTGGATTGCTCGCTCTAATTCCCGGGGGCTAGTATTATTGACCCGCTCAATGATGACCTGGTCAATGGCCAGGATTGGGATTACTTGGCTAATGATTTTTTCGAGGTCTTTTTCTAAATAGCGATCCAGCAATAAAGATAATTCTTGACTGACAACACCGAGGGAACTGTTCAGCACTTGAGACGCTTGGAGTCGGCGCAGAATGATGATTGATAAATTATCCCAATCTACCGAATCACCGATATAGGCCATCAACCCGGACCCTTTGTCCTGGAGATATTGACGGATGGTTTGGTGGAAACTTTTGCGGAGCTGACGCACCGTTGAAACGGGTAAATTTTGCAGCGATAAACTCTGGAGCCAGAGACGTAGTTTGAGGCGAACTTCTAAGGTAAGGATTAATTCTTGTAGGCGGGCATTGGCAATTTCTCGTTCCTCTAAACAAAAGGCTCGCAGACGAGTAAGACTATTTTTGACCCCAAATAAATTGGCGACTACCCAATAGGTTCCACTCGTCTTTTCCCGGAGGCTAGTGTCGATAATTTCAATATTTTTATCCGTTAGAAAATCAATCACTGCCTGACGAAGAATGTCTGGGGTCAAGACCGTACGCAGCAGCCAATCGGTAAGTTGACGGGCTTGGCCTTCGGTAAGTTTGAATTCTAATAGGAGTTGATCAAAAAGCTGATAGACCTGGGCTTCTAAAAAAGTATCTTCCCGAGACCAAACTTTAATTAACCGGGGGAGGGACTCCCTGGCCAAATCTCGTAAAATAGCGGCTAAAATTCCAGCGGTTTTCTGTTCTTGCTCTCCTTGGATTTGTTCAAAAGCTAACTGGAGTAGCCAGGCGATCGCCGCCTCAATGCGCTCGGTTTGGAGGAGTTTTTTGGCGAGTTTTTGAATTTCTTCGGGGGTGAGCAGGGAACCCATGATGATCGCCGCGATGTTGCGGGCAAGGCGGTCTTGGTTCGCAGGGATCAGCCCTGGGGTAAAGGGTAAGCGGCGATCGCCTACATAGATAGCCCTGTAGGGGCGAAACAACATATTGATCGCGATGTCATTGGTGAAATAGCCAATCACCGTACCCGCAATGGGGGGCAGAAGTAACGTCCAAAAGTTCAAAGTCGCTCGTTACCTATGACTCAACACCCTTGATTTTAAAGCTTTTGGCCAGGCGATCGCCCAGATTTGAGATGTAACTTTATTGAGGGGGTTCAAGATCTGAGCACCTCGGGATGGGGAGCAGTTTGGGGTGGGTTGAAGGGGACTTCAGGGCTGCTGGGTTCTTTGCGCCATAGCTTTCGTAGACCATTGGCGGCGATGGTAATGTAGAGCACATCCTGGGGTTGTAGTCGCCGCTCTAGTAGGGGCCAGCCGTGGATCGTTTCCCCCTCAGATTCGAGGTAGAGGGGCACAAAATCCTGGGCGATCGCCGCCTCTTGCACCCGTTGTCCACAAAAGGGATGATTGGGGGTAATCAGAGTGGCCAGGGCCAGCCAGAGTAGATCGTCGGTCATGCCATTGCCAAAAATTCTCCCCCCCAGGGCCGCCGCCGCAAAGGAATGGGTTGATAGTTCCGTTGGGGAAAGGACCCAATCAAAATCAAACACCGCCTGGGCTGATTGGGCAAAATCCGCATCCTGAATGCGGACAATCACATTTAAATCAGGGGCGATCGCCTTGGCGCTGAGGGCAATTTCCACATTGGTCATATCCTGGCTGGTGGCGGCGATGAGGGCCGCGGCTTCGGTGATGTGGGCATCGCGCAGGCTATTGGCGACACTAGCATCCGCCAGAATCACCGGGATCCCCAAGGCCCGGGCCGACCGTAAAAAGCGATTGTTGTGGTCAGCCTCGAGGATCGCCACGTCATAGCCCTGGTGGTGGAGCTGTCTGGCGATCGCCATGCCCATGCCCCCCAGACCGCAGATCACATAATGATTTTGGTGGGGGATTTTCGTCGCGTCCCAAAATTGGCGGATGCGACTGCCGAGGATGAAATCGTTGATCAAGGCATAGCAGACCCCCACAACCCCCGCGCCGATCACCATCATTCCCGCTGTAAAGACCTTGACCCAATCGGGGGCCATTTCTGCCACTTCTTCTTTCCCCCCGGCCCCGGTGATCATTCCCACTGAGAAATAAAGGGCATCGACAACGGACAAATTAAAATTCACACAAACATAGGTAAATGTGGCAATGCAGATGGTGATTAACAGTGCCAAGGTCACCAGGGTCATGGGTCTTACATGGTGTTGGTACTGACGCAGGTTGGCGATCGCCTTCCGGAGCTTTTGCCAGAGGGAATAGCGCTGGCTTTTGACCTGGGGAGGGGTTCCAATAATTAGATGATCGCCTGTCTGTAGCGTTTCATCAGCTACCACCGCCGAAACCAGATCCATCTCGCCCCGGGCGGGTAGGTAGTGGATCAACATCCGCTCTGGGTTTTCCCACAGTTCACTCAGGGGTTTATTGAGCCAAGGGTGATCCGCCGCGATCACCTCATCGTAAATGGGCCAAGTTTTTTCATACAAATGCAGTTGACCGATCGCCTTACTCCCGAGGGCGGCAAAGGCAAAAATGGGCGCTGCCAAAGCTGAAACACTCATGGTCACATGGTCTGGCAAGGTTTGATCCAGGCGATCGCCCAGGGCTTGGTTGTAAATGCGATTAACAATGCGAATGTTGGGATTCAGCACCCGCGCATGGGTCAACACTGCCAAATTGAGGGCATCATCATCATTGGCCAACACAAGGGTTTGGGCGCTGTGGATGCCGGCCCGGATGAGGGTCTGTCCCTGGCGTGGATCCCCCACAATCACCCCCGGTGCGCGCTGGTGACCAGGGCGATCGCTAATGCCGACCACCTCTGCCCCCTGATTTTGCAAGAGACGAAAAATTTTGTAGCCCGTTCGTCCTAAACCACAGACGAGAATTTTCGGTTGCATGGGAACTAGATGGCTGAGCGTTGGCTCCAACGGCTGGATTACCCTTTTGTTGTAAACCCAAATGAGTCCCTAAGGTGTAATACACCGCACAGAGCAAAACAACTTCACATTTACCCACCCAGAAAAACCCTTTTGCTCAACCTGGGCCAATTCTCCCGGACTTTCTCCCAAAGCCTTGTAGAATATTCTTGAAAAATCACCAGTTTCCCAAAACGTAGCTATGGTCGTTGCAGACGCTCACACCCAAGGCTTTTCCCTCGCCCAGTACCTCGAAGTACAGAAAACCATTGTTGAAACCGCCCTCGATCAATCCCTGGTCGTGGCTGAGCCTGTCACCATCTACGAAGCAATGCGCTATTCTCTCTTGGCTGGGGGGAAGCGGTTGCGGCCAATCCTCTGCATTGCCGCCTGTGAGATGCTTGGGGGAACTGCGGCCATGGCGATGAATACGGCCTGTGCCCTGGAGATGATCCACACCATGTCTTTGATCCATGATGATCTGCCAGCGATGGACAATGACGATCTGCGCCGGGGCAAACCCACTAACCATAAGGTCTATGGGGAAGATATTGCGATTTTGGCGGGGGACGCGCTGCTCTCCTATGCTTTTGAATATGTGGCCCGTACCCCCGAGGTGCCCGCAGAACGGCTGTTGCAGGTGGTGATTCGCCTCGGTCAAGCGGTGGGGGCAGAGGGGCTGGTCGGGGGTCAAGTGGTCGATCTCCAGTCTGAGGGTAAAACCGATGTGTCTGTAGAAACTCTGAATTTTATCCATACCCACAAAACGGGGGCGCTGTTGGAAGTGTGCGTCACTGCTGGGGCAATTTTGGCGGGGGCGAGCCCAGAAGAGGTGCAATTGCTCTCCCGCTATGCCCAAAATATCGGCCTGGCCTTCCAGATTGTGGACGATATTCTCGATATCACCGCCACCGCTGAGGAACTGGGTAAAACGGCAGGGAAGGATCTAGAAGCCCAAAAAGTAACCTATCCGAGCCTCTGGGGGATCGAAAAATCTCAAGCGGAGGCGCGTAAGTTGGTGGATGAGGCGATCGCCTCCCTCGCGCCCTATGGGGAAAAGGCCAATCCCCTCAAAGCCCTGGCGGAATATATCGTTAACCGTAAAAATTAAAGAGCGTCACGGCCAAGCACCATGGACAATTTCAGTGCAGTTTTCCAAAATCACATCTTGATCGTGGCATTAGTGGCCTGCGTCACGGCGCAACTGCTGAAAATTCCCATTGATCTGATCCGCTACCAAAAAACCAGCATCCGTTCCCTCTTTAGTGCTGGGGGGATGCCCAGCGCCCACTCTGCCCTTGTTGGTGCGCTCGCAACGGGGGTCGGCCAAGCGAAGGGATGGGACAGCTCTGAATTTGCGATCGCCTGCCTATTTGCGGTAATCGTGATGTATGACGCAGCGGGAGTCCGCCAAGCAGCGGGGAAGCAGGCCCGGATCCTCAACCAGATCATCGACGATATGTTCCAGGAAAAAGAATTTAGCGAAGAGCGCCTGAAGGAATTATTGGGTCACACGCCGATCCAGGTTTTTGTGGGGCTGTCTTTGGGGATTGCGATCGCCTTTTTCGCTAACGGTCCATTGATCTAAATCCTTTGTGTTGTTCGTTCAAGTTCCCTGGCATCCCCGTTGTAATGTTGCTGTTTTGTACCCATAACGACCATGAAACACCCCCTCCCCTTGATCAGCTTTGGGGCGATCGCCCTCATTACTTCCCTCGCTGCCTGTAATAACCAGAGTGCTGTTTCCCCAAGCTCTGGCGGTGCAGTTGTTTCTCCAGGCGAAACACCTACCCCAGATACACCCGCGCCTGCTCCTGAACTCACCTTTACGGCCCTAGAATGGAGTGCCACGCCGATCAGCCTTGAAATCCAAGGGCAATTAGGCCAGACCTTTGAGTTTTCCTGTCCCCCAGGCAGTGCCAATCAGCCAGTATGGGGCACAGGGATTTACACCAGCGATTCCTCCATTTGTACAGCGGCCGTCCATGCGGGGCTTTTTACGGCAGAAACCGGGGGAGACCTCAGCCTCGAAGTGTTGGCCGGTGAGAATTTTTACACAGGCAGCAGCCAAAATGAAGTGACCACCGATGACTATGGCCCTTGGGAGCATAGTTTTCGTTTCCCGGAGGCGATCGTCTCCGACCAGAACCAGCCGCCAACCATCCGCTGGGATTCTACACCAGGCTCTTTTAGCATTGGCGAAAATATAGGCGATCGCTACCGTTTCACCTGTCCAGCAGTGGCCGAACTCCAAACCCAAGCCCTAATCTGGGGCACAGATACCTATACCAACGATTCTGCCATCTGTGTCGCTGCGGTTCATGCCGGAAAAATTACCGCCCTCGCAGGGGGCCCCGTCACTATCGAAATTACCCCAGGGGAAGATAGCTACAGCGGCGGCGATCGCAACGGCGTAGTCAGTGCGGACTATGGCCCCTGGGGGAGCAGCTTCATTTTTGTCGATGAGTAACATCTCCCTAGGGCTCGGGGTAGCCATGGGTCACATAGGGCAGTGCCACAACCGTTCCTTGGACATCATCTCCGGCGGTGATTTTTAAGCCTTCACCGCCGCTTTTGGTACGGATATAGCCAAGGGCAAAAGCCGTCTCCGGATCAATGCTGGTCAGAACGCCCGCTCGTTCTTCGCCGACAAAAATTTTGCAGGGCACTGCGACGGGGGCAGAAAGTTGGATGCCAAACAGCCGCTGTTTGACGCCCCTATAGGTATTCAGGCGGGCAATGGTTTCCTGGCCGATGTAGCAGCCCTTATCAAAGGAAATACAGTCCCAGAGACCGGCTTCGAGGGGGTTGTAATCTTCGGTTAACTCATGATCGGGAACGGGACGGCCCTGGTGAATGCGTAATTGCTCCCAGGCCTCCTCTCCGCATGGGAGCACGCCCAAACTGGTTAGGGCTTGCCAGATTTCAACACCGGCCTCAGTCGGTACATAGAGGGTATAGCCCGGTAATTTCAGGCTATTTCCGGTGGCACAAAGAATAGTTTGACCGTTAATCTCAATCCTTTGGTGGCCGCCCGCAGGGAAGCTTGCCAGGGTTTTGCCCGTGAGTTTTTCCAGGATCGTTTCCGCTGCCGGGCCGATCAGAGATAGGACATTGAATTGGCCAGATAAATCGCTGATCTCGACTTTGTCCAGGGGAAACAGGAAGCGATCAAACCACTCCAACAAAAAGGCTTTTTTCTGGGGGGAAACTTGAATCCAGAGGGCCTCTTCAAGGACATGAACGGTGGCGAGGTCGAGGGTGCGGGCGGTGGAGTTGACGAGTACTGTGTCGCAGCTTTGGCCTGGTTGTAGTTGCTGGATTTGGTTGGTGCTCTGGTTGTGGAGATAGCGTTGGCGATCGCCCCCGGTAAATTTGAGCAGACCCCAGTGGCTCTGGTCGTGGACAACACACCCATGGGTCAAGGCTGCTTTAATCTCAGCTTCGTTCCCGAACAGGGCGATCGCCTCGCCGTTGGCTGTGGGAGTTGCACCCTGTTGTTGCTGGTATTGAAAAAGGGGAGTCATGACGATGTTTCTGGGCTACTCAAAATAGGCACAGATTCCATTATGCCAAGGAGAGAGGTTACACTGGCAGAGATCTTTTTTTAGCTGTCTTGCGATCGCCTCCCATGGATTTATTTCGTCAACAGATTCTGCCGATCATGATTTTGCTGGTTTTTCTCCTTGCCTTGGGCATTGTTAGTGCGCGGATTTTCTTGCCGATGGACATGATGGCCCCAGCCCCCATCGGCTTTTTGGGCTAAGGTCGATGTTGCCGACGGGCTTTTCGATTCGACAGGGTAAAACCGCTGATCGCCCCCTGTTGCTGAAATTTCTCCACCGTAGCTATCAGGAATTTTATCCAGAAACGGGTTTTGCTCACCTCCAGGACACCCTAGGCCATTACTTCACGGCAGAGACGCCCCTCTGGTGGGCGCAGTCAACAACGGGACTATCGCTCGGTTGCCTCTGGTTGGGCTCCAGCATTGACCAAATTAGCGGCGATCGCCACAGTCATATTTTTTTACTCTACGTCTTACCCGACTACCGTCGTCAGGGTATTGGGTCAGCGTTAATGGCCACAGCGGAGGATTATGCGAAAACCCGAGGCGATCGCCAAATTTCTCTCCAAGTCTTTCACACCAACCAAATGGCCCAAGCTTTCTACCAAAATTTAGCCTATCGCCCCCACGCGGTCCTTATGCGAAAAATGTTGCCCTAAGGGATGTGTCTCGTTCTATGGATCAAGCTCTATTTCAAACATTTTGCGATCGCCTTGAACGGGAGCTCCGGCCCCACCTCGATCTTGTCAGTGAGCACCCCCATCACCCTGTGATGGTGCGCCACTGCCCTCCCCCTTGGACTTGTCTCGGCACAGGCAACTATGCCGCGGTGTTTGCCCATCCTGATTTTTCGGCCTGGGTGGTGAAAGTTTACGCCCCGGGCCGCGATGGTTTTAACGAAGAAGTAGAAGTGTATCGTCGCCTTGGCTCTCACCCAGCCTTTTCAGAGTGCTATTACGCCCAAGCTGGCCTTTTAGTCCTAAAACGTCTGTATGGCACAACCCTATACGATTGTGCCCACCAAGGCATTCCTATTCCCAAGCATGTCATTCAAGAGATTGACGCAGCGCTGGTCTATGTCCGGGCTCGGGGGCTCAATCCCCACGATGTCCATGGCAAAAATGTGATGTTAGGGGCTGATGGTCGGGGCCTCGTGGTCGATATTTCTGATTTTTTGAAACCAGAACCCTGCCGGGCCTGGAAAGATCTCAAACGAGCCTATTACTGGATTTATCGGCCGTTGATCGCGGGCCTCCGGCTTAAAATTCCCTATGCGCTCTTAGACCAAGTGCGGACAGTGTATCGGCTGCTGCGCAAGTTTGGCGATCGCCTCTCTTTTCGTTCCTAGAGGCCATGGCGCAGTTGTCGCAACACCTGCTGCGTTTTGGGGTCGAGGCTATTAAAGAGCTGTCCCCGCCGTTGGGTACGATGGCTCTTGCGATGATCCCGGGACCGCCGATTGGCGGCCGCCACATCCGCCTGTAACTTAAGGGAAGACATCCACTCTGCCCCATAGCCCACCACCGTATGACGTTGGGCCTGGTCGGATGTCACCACAATCACTCGCCGAGGCGTTTCGTAGCTGCGTCTAAACATGGCGCAGGCTTTCTCAATATAGGTATCGGCGGTTTCCGAAAAGGCTGTGTAGTAGGCCGAAACAAATTGGGTGTGCTCTTCTTCTTGACTGGGGGTCTGCTGGTAGTGGGCATCAAAGACGACTTTCGCCTTATAACAGTTGTGGGAAGCATAGTTCACCAAAATCTCAATCAATTCATCCCGAGCCATCTCTAGGCCGTGGCGATCGCGGGTTTCCTTGAGCGCTTGCCAAGCACCGATCACGTTATAACCGTCCACTAACAACAGGGCTTCGGGGGATTGGGATTTCATGACTCACTCGCGACCTCCATGGCAGGAAAAAGTAAAAATTTGTTTACATTTGATTTGGAATTCATCCTAACAAGTTTTGTAACGCCACTGCCATGGCTACAAGGCTGGTCTGGGCTGTTTTAGAATTTTGGTCTCCAGTCAAAATCATCCCGTCAATTCCAAGGCTAGACTAAGGGACTAATGAAAATTTTTTATTCATCAAAAGGTGAGAGATACCCTTGCTGTCCACGTCAGATGCACTTTTTCCTCGCAAAGTCCCACCGGGTCTATTGCTCCTATTTTGGCTGCTGTTGGGCGGTCTGCTTCGTTTAGTCACCCTAGGGCTCAAACCCCCCTGGACTGACGAATTTGCCACAGTGCTCTACAGTCGAGCTGAAGACTATAACCAGATCCCCTACGGTGAAATTCTTTCAGGACCAGAATTATTAGCACCGCTCCAAGGCTATCCAGACCAAGGCCCTATGGCAGCGGCCCATTTTCTGATCCGCTATGATAACCACCCGCCCCTATATTCTGTGGTGGTCAATCTCTGGCAGCGATTGTTCCCCTTAGAAGGTGCGGGTTACATTTCCATTGATGGGGTGCGTTTGCTGTCGGTTATCTGCAGCATTCTGGGCATTTGGAGTCTATATTGTCTTGCAAAATGGCTGTTTCAGTCTGAAAAAATCGCCCAGCTAGCAGCCGTGTTAATGGCTGTTTCTCCCTTTGAGATTTTCTTGGCCCAGGAAGCCCGCCACTATACTTTGATTGGCCTGTTTGTGATTGCATCCCTCGGTTTCAGTGGGCTGGTTTTGGCACAGGTCAAAAATCGACAGGCGCTTTCTTTTGGTCAGGTTATCTTGGGGATCACGATCAGCATTGTGGGGCTGTTGATCCATTACTTTTTTGTCTTGACCCTCATGGCGGCGGCGATCGCCTTGGGCTGGTGGATGGTTAAGCGGCAACTCTTTCCGACCCCGAAACAATGGTGGCGTCTGGGCATCATTGTGCTTGTGGTGGGACTTTGGGGACTGATCTGGAAGTTTCAAGTGCTGCCAGAGAGTTACGGAACCACCATGACGGATTGGATTCGCCTAGACCGCAGCAATTGGCTCGCTTGGCTGAATCCAATTTTCCAGCTCTTTGCCACCGTGGTGACCATGGTGATTCTGCTTCCCATTGAGGTGGATTTTGTGCCGACTGTCATTGCCTTCGGGCTGGTAATGCTCGTCGTTGGGTTGCAGATGTTCCGGCTGTGGCGACAGGGCCTTCGCCAGCAGGCGCTCGTCTCTGATTATCAGGACAACATCTTCTTTCTGACGCGGTTTGTGGGGGCCGCCTGGATCCTGTTTGGGTTACTGAGTTGGGGTCTGGGCATTGATATCACTCGGGGCGCCCGTTATAGCTTTGTTTATTTCCCGGGGGTGATTCTCCTTTGGGCCGTGGGACTCAGCTATTTTTGGCAGCGATCGCCGGGGCAATTTTTGGGCTTAGAAAAGCTTGGTGCTCGTTTCCCCCAGGTCACATCCGGTACGAAGGCGATCGCCTTAAGTTTACTGATCGGTTTTTTTAGTGCCCTGACGGTAATTAACAACTGGGGCTACCAAAAGTACTACCACGCTGACAAAATTGTCGATCGCCTCGCCACCACAGGTCAGCAGCCAGTCTTGATGATTTCACCCCGCGAGAGCACCGTCCAGATTGGAGAAATTATGGGCATCGCCTGGGAACAACAGCGGCGGGCTGTGACGCGCCCCGTATCCTTTGCCTTTATTCCTGCACAAGAGACCCCGGAGGCTTATACCGAAGACCTCGAAGCAATGGTAGAGCAGTTTCCAGAACCGGCCTTTGAAGTCTGGTCAATCAATATTTTTGAGCCCCTTCCCCTCCAGGGTTGCCAACAACCGGAGCGGGAATGGGTTGCGGGTTATTACAGCTATCTCTACCAATGTAAAAATCCCTGAGACAAGGCCCGCATTCGCCGATAGCCAGTCATGAATTTTCCCCAGACCAAGAAAGTTAGGGGCAATCCTGATCACCCCCCTCAGACCCGATGACGCGGTCGTGGGGGGTTTACTTCAAGGTTTAGCCTTCGAGCTTTTGGGTGGTACGAGTCAAACGCTCTGCCAAAGTTTTCATGATTTCGATCGCAAAGTAGGGATGTTGTTGCACCAAAAAAGTAAACCGCTTTTGGTCGATGACCACTAGGCGACAATCAGTTTTGGCGATCGCCGTGGCGCTGCGGGGGGAACCCGGATGAATAACGCCCATTTCTCCGAGGGCTTCCCCTTCCCCCAAAACCGTCAGAGGTTGCCCGGCAAACTGAATCTCCACTGCCCCAGTTTGGATAATGTAGAGATGTTCCCCTGCGTCCCCGGCATTAAAAATTGTTGCGCCCGCCGCAAAATCTTGGGTGTCGTGGTCCTGTCTAAATAGTTCAAAATGCGCCATCATGATCGGTTCCTTGTGAGCCTGACGATAAATTCTAAAAACGTGCAAATGCCCGTCCACTCAAGATAATAGTGGAGCCTGAGGCGCTTTTTTGGCCGTTTCTATGGGCTTATTCTGAACTTAATGCCTTCTTTACGAATGCTTCAGCGGGGTGTTTCTGGAAATACTTGCACCCGACCATTGGGATTTAAGACCAAGCGGAAAGCGCGGCTTTCTGGTGGCGATGCTGGACTAACGTTTTGACCGATCGCCAAAAAAGACAGTTGGGGTTGGTATAGTTCTGCCGCTTTGCCGATGGGCAGCACCCTTTGAATTGATCCTTGGCTGTTGAGTTGGAGATGATATTCCAAGACTTCGCGCAGTTCAGGGAGACTCTGCCACTGGACTTGGAAGTGTTCCTCTACCTGCTGTTGGGGGGTTAGGGACGGCGCAAACTGGGGGGCAACGGCGATCGCCGCACTTTCGGGCCGACTGGTTTTTGCTAACTGATCTGCCATCATGCTGCGGCCACTTAAATTCACCGAATCTGAATTCTGAGAATCTGCGCCTGGACTGCTGGCTAAAGGCGGCACAGGAGATTGGGGCGCTGGGGCAGATGTCGATGGGCTGGGGGACCCTGGGGGCGGTTGGGTAAAGTCAACGGTCTGGGGGGCGATCGGTTGGGCGTCGAGGGCTTCTACTTCACTGGAGGGCAAAGGCGTAAAGGTGTAAGAGGCGTGGGGATTGGGAGGAATCAAATCAACTTGGTTGCCTCGTTCATCGACGGTCTCTAAGGAGAGGGTGCTACTGGTTTCGGGGGTCTGTTGCTGGCGCAAAACCGTACGCCCAACACCGACTGCCAGTAATAGAGAGGCGGCGATCGCCCCCCAGCGGGTCACAGTACGACGCTGTTGACTAGCGGCCAGGCTGGGGAGAGCGACCATATCGCTGCTGTAGGTTTCTAAGGCCTCGGCTAGATCATGGAGTTGGGTGGCATTGAGTTGCAGCACTGGGCCAGATTCTTGGGTGGCAAGGTAGCCCAAATAAAGCACATGGGCAAGGAGTCCCTGGGTCACCAACTGGGGATGGGGTAGGGTTGCTACGGTGCTGGCGATTTCAGCGCGACTACCATAGCCATATATGGCAGCCGTGTGGGGGGCGAGGGCAAAATCTCCCCGGAAATCTTGCAAAAAATCCTGGACATAATCCGTAACGGCACTGGCAAGGGCTTCGAGTTTCTGGCGATCGCCCTTGAGGACAATGCGTTGGTCAGAGCCGAGACGGGGGTCATCAAAACTCAGCTCAAAGCTCAATGATTCCACCAGGGGTTTACCGGTCCATTGGGAAAGGGGCGATGTTTTGGCAGCCACTTCCAAGCTACAGGTGGGGGGAGTATAGCGACGGACGAGGGTGGGAGAAAACATAAGCACGATTTAAAGATTAGCAGCGGCGGGAGAATGGAATGGGTTAAGAAAACAAGGACGTTATTTGGGCGGTTGTTAGGTTTTTTCTTGATCGATGAGGGCTAACCAGAGGCGGCGATGGCCATTTTTAGCACCATAGAAAAGCAGATCAACCAGTAGTTTTAGAGCTAGACGCACTAACGCTGTTGGGGCGATCGCCTCCCCTGCTTCCATCCGTTCCTGATAAGTATTACTAAAGTTATCGAGATAGTCCCCCAGGAGAGCAGCTCGGTGCGGTTCTTGGCCCTGTTCCGTCATTTGTTCCAGGAGGGCGCAGGCCCGACGAATATCGTCCTGCTGCTGTTGGGCTAGGTGACAGATGATGAGCACTAGGGAACGGGCTTCCTCCACATCTAACTTTTTACGGCCCCCGCTACTTTTGCGCAGAGGATTTGACTGCCGCAGCCGCCAGAGGGTGACACGATCGCCAATGACCGCCTCTAAATTCAACTCTCTGGCTGCCTGGAGCATCCCCTCAGAACTGAGACCTGCCAAAGACTCCAGGGCCAACAAAATAAGATCTAAATGGCTCTTGATGTTCTCCAGCTGCTGGCCATCGGGGAGCTGGGCCAGGGTCAAATCCGCGAGGGACGCTGGAGGGGGAACGGCTTGGAGACTAGGGCGCATAATGACAGCTTAAGAAAAAAAAGAAAAAAATAGCTTCGGGTTACGAATCTTGCAACCAAATCTACAGGGGCTGGCCAGGGTGAAAGATGTCCCCATATTATGCCCCACAACCATGGTGTCCTTGGTTCTATTCAGAGAAGTCCAGTGGGAGATGTGGTGACCTAATTTCCCTAGGACTTCAGGTCTAAAAGTCCCTGCTCCTTCAGTTTCGGCTGGAAACGCAGATCGACCCTCAGACCGCGCTCCGTTAAGTACGCTTTGAGCGCCGTTTCCCGTTGTCGAGCTTGATTTTTTAGGAACTGTCCCATTTCTACTTCATTGCCCTGGTGGAGGGTTGTCCATTCTGCTTCGGTTAAATCAGCTTTAACATCGATGGGCTGGGTCCAACGCGCTGCCTCATCGCCATTGCCGGGCGGTGTTGTCCTGTTTTCGGCCAGCCAAGCAGTGCGCATGGTTTCTAGAAGGGTACGACTGGGGCGATCGCCTAAAAAAATCTTGACCCAGTGACATTGTTCCGGGCAGCGCACCAAATGTTGCTGGAGACTTTTGGCCACATCACGGGAATAACCCACATAGCAGAGGGTTTGACTGGCATCAAAAATTCCATAAAGACCGAGTTTGCCGCTAAATTCAGGGCAAATTTGCCCCGCAGCATCGATGTAGGGGAGAAAATCGAGGTCGGCAAGTTTCGGCAAAGACATAGACTATGGGAAAGGAGATTACGATCCATCCTACGCATGGCCACGGGTTTCCCTGGGGCGATCGCAAATATCCTTAATGGTTTTTTTGAAAAAATCTATGGCATCCTCTCCCATCAAGCACAGCACCTTTTATCAACGCCTCGAACAGCGCTGGGTGGCCCCGGCCTATGGGGGTGGCGTCCTCTTGACCATTGCCCTCTGTTTCTTTGGGGCAGCGACCAACACCATGGCAGGCTGGCTCTATGTCCTCAGCGGCACGATCCTCGCCATTTTATTTCTGGGGGCAATCCTTCCCGTGCGCGCCCTACGCAGTCTCGAAATTAGGAGATCGCCCGTCACCCCAGTGAGCGTGGGGGACGTTTTAACCATGGCCCTAGTGGTGACCAATACGAGCAAAACGGCGAAGACATTAATTGCTATCACTGACCGACTTCCCTCTGAATTGGGGGCGCCCCGGCGGACAGTGGTAGAGACAATTTTGCCCCAGGAAAGCCTGGACTGGGTTTATGAACTGGATGCCCAAAAACGGGGCGTGTTCCAGTGGGGAGCGGTGGAACTGCACACCGGTAACCCCCTGGGTCTGTTTTGGTGTCGTCGCCAGCGGGCTGTCCCGGCACGGGTGATTATTTATCCGCAAATTTTCCCCCTGGGTAGCTGCCCGATTATTGACAACATCGGCGCGGAAGACAGCACCAAATTTCAGAGCGAAAACCTCTACCAAAATGCCACAGAGGGGATGACCAAGGCGATCCGCAATTACCGTGTGGGTGACCCAATGCGCTTGATCCACTGGCGCAGTAGTGCCCGCTTCGGCGAATTTAAGGTCCGGGAATTAGAGATTACCACCGGGGGGGAGGAGCTGATTATTTGTCTAGACCACCTGTTTGCCTGGGACCCAGAGCGCTTTGAACAGGCGGCTAGTGCCGCGGCTTCCCTATACTTCTACGCCCGGCGATCGCAGTTGAATGTGAAATTTTGGACGGCCCAAACGGGCCTGCTTAACAGCCGAGTGACGATCCTCGAAGCCTTGGCCCGGATCAACCCAGAACCCCAGGGAATCGCCGCCCAGCCCCGGCCAGAGGGTACGTTGCTGTGGTTAAGCCAAAATGCCGAAACCCTTGGGGAATTAGGGGCGGGCAGTCGATGGGTCTATTTTCAAGAAGATGTCCCCACCCAGGGCACAGGTTTGACGATAAATTCGATGGACCCACTGCCACTCCAATTACAGCAATTTCCCCGGGGCGATCGCCTGGCCACATAAAGTTTTTGGGTTGCGAAAAGCCAGCATAAACAATTCCCGACAATCACCTGAAAAAAATCCCAGATGCCCCCTGTATAATTGCTGGCAACTCTTTTGATTGACAAAAACTATGGCAAATTGGCACAAAATCCCCGGCAGCGTCACTGCCCCCAAAGGCTTCCGGGCCGCAGGGATCACCGCCGGACTCAAACCCTCCGGCGCCCCAGATCTCGCCCTCATTGTTTCTGATACTGAAGCGATTACAGCGGGGGTCTTTACCCAGTCAGAGGTGCGGGCAGCCTGTGTCGATTATTGCCGTCAACAGCTTCAAAAAAAGGCCAGTAGCCGGGCGATTTTGTGTAACTCTGGCCAGGCCAATGCCGCCACTGGGGAAGCGGGCTGGCAAGATGCGCTCCAATCAGCCCAGTGGCTGGGATCTGCCCTCAATATCCCCCCAGAAAGTGTTTTACTCGCCTCCACCGGAGTGATCGGCCAACGGATTAAAATGAACGCCCTTGAAACGGGCATCCCCCAGGTGGTTGCGGCCCTGTCCCCAGAAGGGGGAGACGATGCGGCCCAGGCGATTATGACCACAGATCTCGTGCCCAAGGCGATCGCCCTCGAGACCGAAATCGAAGGGCGGCCCGTACGCATCGGTGGCATCTGTAAAGGCTCCGGGATGATTCACCCAAATATGGCGACAATGCTCGGGTTTATCACTTGCGATGCGGCGGTTTCCACCCAGCTCTGGCAGGAGATGTTGACGCGGGCAGTGGACAAAAGTTTTAACCAAATTACCGTCGATGGCGACACCAGCACCAATGATTGTGTCATTGCCCTGGCCAATGGCCAATCGCGCACCACGGCGATTACCGATTCCCAGTCAAAAAATGCCCAGCAACTGGAGGCAATGCTGACGGAAGTATGCCAATACCTCGCTAAATGTATTGCCCGGGATGGGGAAGGGGCCACCTGCCTCGTGGAAATCCAAGTGTCAGGGGCAGTCGATGACAGCTCCGCCCGGAAAATTGCCCGGACGATCGCCGGGTCTTCCTTGGTCAAATCGGCGATTTTTGGCCGGGATCCCAACTGGGGCCGCATCGCCGCTGCCGCAGGTCGGGCCGGGGTGACCTTTGATCAAGGGGAACTACAGATTGCCCTGGGGGATTTCCAGCTCATGGATCAGGGGCAACCCCTCGATTTTGACCGTGATGCCGCCAGCCAGTACCTGAAAGATCGCGCTGCCGGGGTTTACCTCACGGACGATACGGTGCTGGTTAAAGTCTCAGTGGGCGAAGCGACCGGGGCTGGCACAGCTTGGGGCTGCGACCTCAGCTATGACTATGTGCGCATCAATGCCGAATACACCACCTAGTCAATGCGTGGTTGCCAGGGCATCAGGGCATAGACTTGCTTCGGATCGTTGAGCGATCGCCACAGGGTGATACTTTCCTGTAAATGGCGTAATTCCTGGCTAAAAGGATCGCTGCCTTGGCTGCCTTGAATCCCAAAAAAATCACCAAAGAGCTCTGCTTCCCAGCTTCTGGGACGGGGGTATTCCTGGACGGTGAAATCTTCTCCCAGTTCTGCTTGGTCAACGGCATAGGCGATCGCCTCCGATAGGCCTCCCAATTCGTCCACCAAATTGATCTCCCGGGCGGCAGCCCCAGACCAAACCCTTCCCTGGGCAATGTTATTCACTTCTGTCTCCGTTAGCCCCCGGGCGGTACTGACCCGGTCGATAAATTCTGCGTAGATTTCATCGACAAAATTTTGGAAGATCGCCAATTCCGCCGCTGTTTTTGACCGAGAAATCGTGCCGAGATTCGCCAGGTCTCCCGTTTCGACGCTATCCCAGGTGAGGCCATTGTTATTGGCAATCTCCTGGACATTGGGTAAAATCCCAAACACCCCAATGGAGCCGGTGATGGTGTTAGGTTGGGCAAAAATGCGATCGCTCTCCGTGGCGATCCAGTATCCCCCAGAGGCGGCCACATCTCCCATGGAGACAATCACCGGCTTGTCGGCCTCGCGGATGAGTTGTAATTCTCGCAAAATAATCTCTGAGGCGATCGCACTCCCCCCCGGACTATTGATGCGCAGCACCACCGCTTTCACCTCCGGATCTTGGCGTAATTCCCGCAGTTGCCGGGAGAGGGCATCCCCACCGATACTATCGGGGGTGCCTTCACCGCCAACGATGGTCCCCTCCGCATAGACCACGGCCACCTGGTTTTGGC
This sequence comes from Picosynechococcus sp. NKBG15041c, assembly GCF_055380235.1. NCBI lineage: Bacteria > Bacillati > Cyanobacteriota > Cyanophyceae > Chroococcales > Geminocystaceae > Picosynechococcus > Picosynechococcus sp. NKBG15041c. Next base: position 1,237,802 of record NZ_AP040363.1, on the reverse strand, counting down.
TGGATTGTCTGAGCCGTTCTAAGCTCACTTCGAGACTATAGTCAGTCAGGCTCACCTGGGGCAAGTCGTCGTCTAGGTCTGTGCCTGTAAAGGTTTTCAGCTCTGTCAGCAGTTCATCAAAATAGGCTAAACGAGTGACCAATTGGTCGGCCTGGGCCCGCTCCGGGGAAAGAAGCCCCTGGGTATCGGCGAGGGTCTGCACCAAAGTGTCACTAAAGGGGCGATCGCCGGCAATGGTTGTCTTAAAATTCGTCCAGAGATCCGTGAGCAAAACCTCTGTTTGTTGGCGATTTTCTGGGCTAAATTCGGTTTCCGTAAAGGGCTCGACGGCACTTTTAAACTCCCCCACTCGGACGACTTGTACACCAATCCCATATTGTTCGAGGGCGCCCTGGAAGAAAAGCTGCTCTGACCCTAGGCCATTCATTTCGATACCACCGAGGGGATTCAACCAGATTTCGTCAGCTAGGGAATTAAGATAATATTCCCGCTCCGTCATCTCCACATCGTAGGCATAGATTTTTTTCCCCGCGGCCTGAAATTCCTCAAGGGCTTGACGCACTTCCCGGAGACTGGCGTAACCATTGAGGCTATTTTGGCGACCATCGAGGAGAATTCCCGTGATTTTTTCATCCTCGATCGCCGCCCGGATACTCTCGGTAACCTCCCGCAGACTGAGCACCTGGGGAAAATCCCCCGCAATGACATTGCCTAGGGAACTAGAAGGCTGACGGTCTTGGATAATGATGCCTGTATTGAAGACGAGGATGCTATCCTTCTTCGGGCGACTGCCTTCCTGGGACGAAAAAAAAGCTAGCACCGTAATCAAGGCGGAGAGGGACAGGGTGGTCAGTAGACTGAAGGCGAGGATCGTACCGAGACAGCTACTGAATACCTGTTTAAAAAAATCTTTCATGGGGGGCAGAGAATTGGGAACGACTTACCGCTAGGTTAAAGCTTGTACAAAGAATTTGCCCGTTGGAGCTGCTGAAAATTGGCATTTCCCGTACAGAACAAGGCCGTGCGCAGTTCCATTAATAACAGTTCTGTCCATTCGGCCAGGGCAGCGGGAGATTCACAGGCGGCTTTGAGGAACGGTTGGGCATAGCCGACTAAGTCAGCGCCAAGGGCGATCGCCTTGGCCCCGTCTAAACCATTGCGCAACCCCCCGGAGGCAATCAGAGGAATTTGGGGATCATAGTGGGCGATCGCCGCCAAACAGTCCGCCGTGGGAATGCCCCAATCCCCAAAGGTATGCCCCAGATGCCGTAGGAGAGCATTCGGCGATCGCGCTGCCTCCACTTTTGCCCAGGAGGTTCCCCCCGCCCCGGCCACATCAATCACTTGCACCCCCGCCTCCCGGAGTCGCTGCACCATTTTTACTGAGATGCCATTACCCACTTCCTTGGCGATTACCGGCACGTCGAGCTGTTGACAAACCTGCTCAATTTTCTGGAGCAGCCCTTTAAAATTTGTGTCCCCCTGGGGTTGGATACATTCCTGGAGGGGGTTGAGGTGGAGAATCAGGGCGTCAGCTTCAAGGAGATCTACCAATTGGCGGCATTCTGCCACACCGTAGCCATAGTTGAGCTGAACGGCGCCGATGTTGGCAAATAGCAATGCATCAGGGGCTTTTTGGCGCACGGCAAAGGTGGCTGCCACCTCAGGCTTTTCGATCGCCACCCGCTGGGAACCGACTCCCATGGCCAGACGGTAGGTTTGGGCAATTTCGGCGAGGCGATAGTTGATCTCCTGGGCCTGGGCCGTGCCGCCGGTCATGGAAGAAATGAGAATGGGGGCTCCCAGGGTTTTGCTGAGGAAAGTGGTGCTCAGGTCAATCTCATTGCGGTCCAGTTCCGGCAGGCAGCAATGCTCAAAGCGGTAGCGTTCAAAGCCGGCGCGGTTCTGGTGAAATTGGACATCCTCTTCAAGGCAGATGCGGATATGGTCGGCTTTACGGGCTTGGGTGCTGTCGGTCATGGGTTGGCTGAGGTTGAAGCTCACCAAATTGTACAGAATCCCCTGGGCTTTCCCGCTGGCTAGTCAATGGATTGCAATATTTCTACGGCCAAGGGTCGGGCGATCGCCCAGGTGACCAATGCGAGTAAGATGGGCGTGAAATTTTGGTTACGCGGCATGATGGTGGAGGAAAAAACAAATTTATGGATGCAAATTTTTTAACGGCGGTACTGCTGCCCCTGGCCCTGTTTGTGATCATGTTGGGCATGGGGTTAGGGTTAACCCCAGCTGACTTTCAACGGGTTCTAACAGAACCAAAGGGGGTGATTACTGGGGCGATCGCCCAATTGTTACTGCTGCCCCTGGTGGGGTTTGGGCTGGCCAATCTTTTCTCATTAACGCCGGAATTGGCGGTGGGGGTGATGGTGCTGGCGGCTTGTCCGGGGGGTTCAACATCAAATCTCATTACCTATCTTGTGGGCGGTAATGTGGCCCTGTCGATTACCTTAACGGCGGTCTGTAGCTTAGTCACGGTGTTTACGATCCCGCTGGTGGTCAATGGCGCGATGCAATATTTTCTCGGTGCAACGACCCTGCTCCAACTGCCCTTTTTCGGGACGGTACTCCAAATTGCGGTGATTACTTTGATTCCCATCACCATTGGCATGGCTCTCCACCGGTTTGCCCCTAAGTTCGCTGCCACCGTTGAGAGCTATGTGAAATGGCTGTCACTCTTTTTCCTCGGTCTGGTGATTGCGGGGCTGTTGTTGGCAGAACGGGCCAATGTTATTGGGTTTTTCCTCCAGGTGGGTTGGGTGATGTTGGCCCTCAATGTGCTGATGATGGCCCTCGGTTATGCGATCGCCTCCGGTTTGCGCCTTGATCTCCCCAGCGCCAAAGCAATCAGCATCGAGGTGGGGATCCAAAATGGCACCTTGGCGATCGCCATTGCCAGCACCCCGACCTTACTCAATGCACCGACCATGGCTATTCCCGCCGCGATTTACTCCCTGATTATGTTTGCCACCAGTGCCGCCTTTGCCTGGTTTGTACAGCGTCGGGGCCAAATGAACCGCGCCACAGATAGCATTTCCAACCCCTAAAACAATATTTTGATTTTGTTACGAAAAGTTTAGGCGCACCGAAACACTTCCTAAAATAGGGCCAGTTTCGTCAATTTGGGTGCATATCCCAAAATATTGCAGGAGTTTTAGAACATTATGGGTGTGATTGATTGGGCGATCGTGGCCATCTATGGCGTGGTCGTGATCGCCATTGGGATAATCGCCAGCCGCAGACAAACCGACACCGATGAATATTTCCGGGGCAGTCGCCAAATTCCCTGGTGGGCCTTGGGCTTCTCGATTATTGCCACATCTTTCTCGGCCGCCTCTCTCCTCGGCGGCCCAGGGGAAGGCTATACCAACGGCTTTCTCTACCTCCAGTTACAGTTGGGCGATCTCTTGGGGTACGGCCTCGTCATCGCCCTACTCCTCCCCTTTTTCGTGCGCCTAAATCTCACCACCGCCTATGAATATTTAGAAAAACGCTTCGATGCCAAAACCCGCTCCCTTGGCTCCCTCTGCTTTTTGCTTTTTGTCATTGCGCGGTTGGGAGGTCTGCTTTATGCGGCTTCTTTGGTCGTTGCGACGGTGACGGATCTCCCGATGGGAGCCGCGATTCTGCTGGTGGGGGTTGTGTCGATCGCCTACACCGTCGTCGGCGGGATTACTGCCGTTGTTTGGACAGATGTATTGCAGTTTGCGATGATCTTTGTCGGTATTGGCGCAGGCATCTGGACGGCGGTGAATGGCGTTCCCGGCGGTTTCGGGGAACTGTGGCAGGTGGCCGCAGCCAATGACAAGCTGGCCCTGTTTAATTTTTCTTGGGAACCCAGTTCAGTACGTTCTCTGCCCACAGCTCTCTTTGCCTACGGAATTCTGGCCTTTGCCGTGGCAGGCACCAATCAACAATCGGTACAGCGCTATGTGTCCTGCGCTGACGAAAAATCCGCCCGCAAAGCGATCCTCCTCGGTTGGTTTTCGGGATTAGTGGGTGTTGGGGCGACCTTGCTTTTAGGGGTTCTGCTCTTCGGTTTCTACAGCATCAATGGTGGTCTTCCGGCGGATATTGCCGCAGATGGTATCTTGTCCCACTTTATCGTCAATGCCGTGCCCCCCGGTGCTTCTGGTTTTCTCGTGGCGGCCATTTTTGCGGCGGCCATGTCCTCGATTGATTCGGCACTCCATTCCCTCTCTACCTGCATCACGGTAGATTTCTATGACCGCTATGTCCAGGCCCGTACAAACGAAAAACAATCCTTACGCATTGCTCAGATCTTGATTGTTGTTTGGGGCATTGTCGGGATTGGCTCGGCATTTTATGCGGCTTCGACTGGAAAAGATTTACTAGAATTTCTGGTCACCTATACAACCATGTTCCTGGGGCCTCTCCTGGGCATTTTCTTGATGGGTGTTCTGTTCCCTCGGGTGAATAGCAGTGGGGCTTTTTATGGGACGATCGCCGCTGTGATGCTTGTGATTGTCGGCTCGAATATGGGTTGGCTGACCTTTCCGGGCATTTGGCGATCGGCGATCACTGCGCCCCTGGGGATGCTGCTTGGTTACGGCATTTCTCTCTTCGGTCAAATTCCGCCCCAACGCGCTTTGCAGGGTTTAACCCTCTGGCATTCAAGCAAGCAAGCCCAAGCTTTGGGCCGCCCCGGTTTAGAAGAAGAAGTCCCAGATCGTGGTGATTACTAAACAATTGGTTTGATCAATGGCTGAGGAAGGGCTGGTTTCATCGGGGAACTGGCCCTCTGGTTTTTGGGAGAGGTGCGACAGGGGCAAGGGGGATCCGATATAATTCTTGGGCAAGTTCAACGATTTCAATTCATAAATACCATGGCACTTCTGACCACCGGCAAAAGCTTTATCCGCACCGTAGAGAAGTCTGGCGCAGTTGCCGTCTATGCCCCCCTAGAGGGTGGTTATGAAGGCCGCTATGTCCGTCGTTTACGCTGTTCTGGTTATACGGTGGTGAACTTGACGGCCCGGGGTTTGGGGGATGTGACGGCCTATTTGACCCAATACCATGGGGTGCGTCCCGCCCACCTCGGCAAGAAAGATATTGCGGGCAGCGGCGCGATGGTGGGTTTGCGTTCCTATGTGCCAGGGATTGCCACCTATCAGTTAGAAAATCTTCCCCAGAAGAGTAAGGGGATTATTCTCTGGATTATTGAGGGCTTCGTCCTTTCCCGCCAAGAACAGGAATATTTAATCAGCTTGACCCAGGAAAATCCCCAGGTGAAAGTAATCGTTGAAATGGGCGGCGATCGCCAATTTTCCTTTAAGCCTTTAGCGGATTTGTTGGGCTAGGGCACCGGACAGCATTTTCCATCAACGTGAGATCCCCAATGTTCAACTTTCAACAATTCTCAGCCTCTGCCCTGTCCCAAGGATCTGGTAAGGGTCGCCTTTTCCCTTTACTTTCAATCGCCTTAGTTTCTTTAGGGGGGCTCTCGGCGGGTTTGGCAAATGCGAAGCCGCTGCCTGGTTCGGTGATGGTAAGCCAAGGAGTTGCTGCCGAGAGTGAGCCCGCAGAACAAACCCAAGCAGAACGATATGTGGGGGTTTGGGCGCTTGTAGATAATGAAAATCATCTTTTTAATGTGCGGCTCGAAGCAGATGGCAGTGCGATTAGCACTGCCGGTGTTTTGGGGGTGCCCTTGGCAGGGACCGGCCAGCTCACCGGGGAACAATTGAGTGAAACGGGACGCTGGCAACCGTGGGCCAATGGCGTACGTATTGACTACAGTGATGGATGGACCGATGCAATTTTGGTCGGCCCGGCCGGGGTAGAACAATGGTCTTGGTCACCGGAAAGCGATCGCCTCGGTGCACCCACCAATTACAGCAAGGCGGTCAGAGTTCCGGCAGAGATTGCACCAGCCATTGGGGTTTATCTCCTAGAGCCGACCCAAACCGACCAAGAGTCTTACACTACGAGCCTGCTTTCCAATGGACAAGCTTTTAATACCATTGATAGTCGTGCCGGCGGCGTTTGGCGTTTAGAGGAAAATCTCGTCGTCATTGATTGGATTTCCGGCTGGCGTACCAGTTTTGCGTTGCCCCAAGGCTCGGCCTTCAGCGTCAGTCACTGGGAACCTGGCGCCGATCATGATCAAGCACCAACGGCCACTCGCCCTGGACGCCGTTTGAACTAGGGACGAAATATTTTTTATCTCGTTACCTAGCACAAGCGCTGGTGTTGTCGGCCAGGGCGATCGCCCATTTTTCTTTAAGCCTTGAGTGGACTGGTTGGCCTAGAGGGAGGGGCGCAATTTCCAGTAACCGTAGAAAGCCGTGGCCCCCACAACAAGGCCGACGATGATTAGGCCGCCATTGAGGCCCCAGAGGGCAGTGGCACCATTGGCGATCGCCGCAAGCAGGATAAACAAAAGGCGAAACGCAAAACTGTTCAGGGAAATCAGGGTCGCCCTGAGGCTTGAGGGGACGCGATCATTGAGATAGCTCAGTACTAAGGGCGTATTACAGCCCCGCACTAAGTACACTGTCACAATCAGCAAAATACCCCAGAGATTCCCAACCAGACCCATCGCAACGTAGGCGATCGCCATCAAGCCAGGCAGTAGAGCAAATAATTTTTTGTAAGTGAACCAACGCACCAGGGTTTCCACCTGCCACGACACCACTGCCATCGCCCCATGGAACAGCAGCCATGCCCAACCCAACTGGGCCACGCTCAACCCCCTAATAACGAGGTATTCCTGGGAGACCCACACCACCAAAAAAGAACCACAGCTGAGGGCCGCCGAGAAAAGCAAGAGCCACCGGAGCGATCGCCTCGTTTGAAAAAGATGGCGAATATCCTGGAGCAGGGGCCGCCAACCCGAAGTTTTTACCTGTTGTCGCGGCGGTTCTCGCAGGGTGAGGGCGAACAATAGGTAGGCCGCGATACAGAGGGTTTGGAGATAAAACGGATAACGCAGATCCCATTGGGCCACCCAAGCGCCCACCAAACCACAAATGGCCTCAGTGATGCCCATGATTGCGACCCCTTTTCCTTCCCAAGCACCATATCTTTTCGCTTGGTCGAGGCATAGCAAGCTATCGTAGGCGATCGCACTGTCGGCCCCAGAGACGAAACTCCCACCGAGACCCGCCAAAATTTCCGCAATCGCAAACCAAGAGAAACTGCCCTGGGTGCAATAAATCAGCCAGCCGACCAACCAGAGGAAAGCACCGAGCACTAACGCCTGTTTGCGGCCAAAGCGATCCGCAAAATACCCAGAAGGCACTTCTCCCACAAAGATCGCCGCCGACAAAATCGCCTTGAGCAGTACCGCCTGGGACAGAGACAAACCCTGAGCCTCATAGAACAGCACAATCACTGGAATCGGAAACCAGGCTGATTCAAACCCCCGCAAATACCAAAGGGTTGTTAAATTTTGGGCGATCGCCCCATGGTCTCCTTTTCTGAAACCCCATTTCACGCCAGCAGTCCCCCTTTTTGCCAAGGCTCTCAATTGTATGTACGAAACGAAGCTACTCCAACCCTGACAGCCCCCACAATGCTTAAAAAATAATAAGCAATGAAATCTGTGTTTCCCGAATCATTACAATGGCGAATACTTCATCTCAGATTGTCAAAATTTTGATTCGCTATTTTTCTCTACTTTCTGTCACTACCACCATGAAAAACGCCACAATTGTTTCGATTACAGCCTCTGCATTCACGGCGATCGCCCTTACAGGCTGTACCCTTACCCTGGATGCCGAAAAGCTAGAAACAGAAATTTCCCAGGGGCTCACGGATCAAACCGGCCTTGTTGCTACGGATATCACCTGCCCTGAAGATCAGGCGATCGAAGCGGGTAACGTTTTTGCCTGTGAGGCCACCCTCGAAGGCGGTCAAACTTTACCGATTCAGGTGACTCAAAATGACGATGAGGGGAACGTCAACTGGAATGCTGACGAAGGTCTAAATAATCTCCGGGGTCTAATTTCTGCCGAAGCCCTCGAAACTCAGATTGCCCAAGGGATTGTGGAGCAATTGGGAATCGAAACAACCATTGACTGTGGAGGGCCTTACCGCGTCTTGTTGACTGGTGAAAGTTTTGAATGTACAGCCACGGCCAACGATGGCAATGGAGAGTCTGCCACGGTACAAGTGACGGCGGAAGATGATGAAGGCAATGTTGCCTGGAGTTTAAACTAGTGACTGCTTTGCAAGGTTAAACCAAAAAAGGCGATCGCCCCCTATTTCTGCCTAGCATTGCGATACCAGTGGGGTAAAATACCCCCCTAGGTAACGAGTTTTTTGAGGAAATACGTCAAAACATTATGGACGCAACAACGCGGGTAGAACTGGGAGAAAATAGCTACGATATTGCGATCGCTAAAGGGGGGCTAGGTCAGATTGGCGCATTTCTCAGCCCCCTCAAACTCGGCCAAAAAATTCTGATTGTCTCTAACCCGGAGATCTATAGCTACTATGGCGAAACAGTAGCAAAATCTCTCCAAGTCGCTGGTTTTGATGTGTTCACCCATCTCATTCCAGCAGGGGAACAGCACAAACATCTCGCCTCCATCGAAAAAATCTACGACACGGCCCTCGAAAATCGCCTCGAACGCGCTTCAACGATGCTCGCCCTTGGGGGTGGTGTGATTGGTGACATGACCGGATTTGCGGCGGCCACTTGGCTCCGGGGAATTAACTTTGTTCAGGTTCCTACCACTTTACTGGCGATGGTGGACGCTTCTGTCGGTGGTAAAACGGGAGTGAACCATCCCCAGGGGAAAAACTTAATTGGGGCTTTCTACCAACCGAAATTTGTCCTCATCGATCCGACAGTCTTAAAGACCCTACCGGTGCGAGAATTTCGGGCTGGGATGGCAGAAGTGATTAAATATGGCGTTATTTGGGATGCAGATTTGTTCACCAAGCTCGAAGCCGCCGAGGAGATTGATCGTTACGAAACCATTGATCCAGACCTGTTGGATCTGATTCTTGAGCGCTCCTGTCGAGCGAAGGCAGAAGTGGTGAGCCAAGATGAACGGGAATCGGGCTTGCGGGCAATTTTGAACTACGGCCACACCCTCGGCCATGCCGTCGAAAGTTTGACCCACTACGAAACCTTCGTCCATGGGGAAGGGGTGGCCATTGGTATGGCCCTAGCGGGGGCGATCGCCACCCGGATGAATCTCTGGACAGCGGCAGAAACCCAACGCCAAGATGTGTTGATCAAAAAAGCTGGGCTCCCGACAGAATGTCCTAATGATTTGGCGATCGCCGCCATTCTCGACACTCTCCAGAGTGACAAAAAGGTAAAATCTGGCAAAGTGCGCTTTATTCTGCCAACCAAAATCGGTGAAGTGATCATTAGTGACCAGGTGAGTGCCGACCTGATCACTGAAGTTCTCAATGCTGACGGTGCTCGCTAGATTTGTGAGACAGAGGGAATTTAGACAAATCTAGTCTCTCTTGCTTGTGAACAGGGATTTAGGAGGAGGTTCTCGACGCCACCCACTCGATCACCTGTTTCCCGAGGGAAACCCCATCGAGGCGATCTGCTTCCCGCACCCCGGTGGGGCTGGTAACATTCACCTCCGTCACATAGCCGCCAATAATATCAAGGCCGACAAAATATAGCCCATCGGCCCTGAGTTGTGGGGCCAAGGTGGCTGCAATTTCGCGATCGCGCGTCGTAATCTCCACCTGGGCGATGCGACCCCCAACGGCCATATTGCCCCGGAAATCATCCCCTGTGGGAATGCGATTGACCGCACCAATGGGCTCCCCATCGAGGACGATCAAACGTTTGTCGCCATCTTTTGCCGCTGGCAGAAATTCCTGCACCATCACCGGTTCTGTGCCCTGTTTGGTGCTAATTTCCAAGAGAGAATTAAAATTGCGATCGCCTTTTTCGATCAACAAAATCCCTTCCCCAGCTTTACCACCGAGGGGTTTGATCACGGCCTTTCCTTTCGCTTCGATGAACTGCCGCGCTACGGCCTTTTCTGTGGTGATAATGCTCTCGGGGATCACCGTCGGGAAACGCAGGGCATAGAGTTTTTCATTGGCGGCCCGGATCCCTTGGGGATTGTTTAACACCAGAGTTTTAGTGGCGGTGAGTAAATCCAAAATGTAGGTGGCATAAAGATAGGCCGAGGTAACAGGGGGGTCAGTGCGCATAAAGACCGCATTCATCTCTGTTAAGGGCAAAAATTGCCGCTCCCCGAGGCGAAACCATTCTTTTTCGGCCACCCAGAGGCTATTTTCTAGGCGCACAGGGGTCAGTTCCACCGCCTGGAGCGTCGCCCAAGCCTGATGATTTTTAACGCTCAACTGTTCGATGCTGGTTATCCAGACCTCATGGCCAAGGAGCTGCGCCGCCTCCATAAAAGCCACCGTGGTATCGTGGCAGGGATCGAGGTTGGCGATCGGGTCAAGGATAAAGGCCAGTTTCACAGGGGGTTGCTTCCTAAACAGTTGAACGAACCCACTGATCATAATCAATCGCTCCTGGAAAAGGCAAAGAATCCGGGGCCAACATCTGGGCAAAAAAAAGAGGCGATCGCCCCCTAAAGAAAATTATTGAATTTCAGTTATTCCACCGTGACGGATTTAGCGAGGTTCCGGGGTTGATCCACATCTAAACCACGCCGCGCGGCGATGTGATAAGAGAGCAACTGTAACGGGATTACGGCCAACAGGGGCGATAAAATTTCATCCACCGCTGCCACCGGCAAAATTTCGTCAAAGGTGTGGGCCGCCTCTGGGTCACCGAGGGCTGTCACACCGATCAGTAGAGCATCCCTGGCCTTGGCTTCCTGGGCATTGGAAATGACTTTTTCGTAGATCTCTCCTGGCATGGCGATCGCCACCACTGGCACCTTGGCATCGAGGAGAGCAATGGGGCCATGTTTCATTTCTCCAGCGGGATAACCCTCGGCATGGATATAGCTAATTTCCTTGAGTTTGAGGGCCCCTTCAAGGGCGATGGGGAAATTAATGCCCCGGCCGATAAAGATAAAGTCCTGGGTATCGCTGAAATTGTGGGCCAGTTCTTCGATGCTTTTTTCCTGTTCCGCCAAGATAGATTCAATTTGAGTCGGAATCTGCTGTAACCCGGTGATAATGCCCTGGAATTTTTCGGGGGCAAGGGTTTGACGCCGGGCCGCCAATTCTAGAGCGAGGCAATAAAAGCTCATCAATTGGGCTGTGAAGGTTTTGGTGGCGGCCACACCAATTTCAATCCCTGCATGGGTATAGAGCACTTGATCGACGATGTGGGTGATCGTACTTTCGGAGCGGTTGGTGATCCCGAGGAGCCGGGGCTGATATTGTTCAGCCTGGTGGAGACGCCGCTCCTTTTCCATCTCCAGGGCGGCGATCGTATCGGCGGTTTCCCCTGACTGGGTTACCCCAATGGTGAGGGTATTGGGGATCAGTGGGGAAGGGGAATAACGAAATTCTGAGGCATAGTAGACAAACGTGGGAATGCCAGCTAGTTGTTCCAGAAGATATTTCCCCACAAGGCTCGCATGCCAACTGGTACCACAGGCGACGATCTGGATATGGTCAATGTTGTCGAGGAATTCTGGGGGATTAATGCCTAGATTAATCGGGTGGGCGGCCTCTGGGTTGAGATACACTTCGAGGTTTGTGCGCACCACCGCCGGCTGCTCGTGGATTTCCTTGAGCATGTAGTGACGAAAGCCCTGTTTTTCGACTTGGCCTGGGTTCCAGTCGAGGGTGCGGGGGGTTTTCTTGAGGCGATCGCCCGCAAAATTATAAATCTCCATCCCTAGGGGTGTCATCCGGGCTATTTCCCCATTTTCCAAGGTCAGCACTGCCCGGGTGTGGGGAATCAAGGCGGTAATATCCGAGGCACAGAAAAATTCTCCCTGGCCGAAACCGAGGGTGAGGGGGGCCTGTTGGCGGGCGACAATCAGTTCGTCGGGGTAGTCGGCACAGATGACGGCGATCGCAAAGGCCCCCTCTAGACGTTTTACCGCTTGGCGCACAGCGACCAAGAGCGGATCCGGTTCGTGTTTGGTGCCTTGGAGTAGATCGGCGATCAGGTGGGGGATCACCTCCGTATCCGTTTCTGACAGAAAAACGTAACCTTTTCCCTGGAGTTCTTCCCGCAGTTCCCGGTAATTTTCGACAATGCCATTTTGCACAACGGCCACCCGTTGGGACATGTCGAGGTGGGGGTGAGCATTATGTTCTTCGGGTTTGCCATGGGTGGCCCAGCGGGTGTGGCCAATGCCAATGGTTGAGGGTGTGCTATTTCCTTCGAGCTTTTCCCGGAGATGGTAGAGTTTCCCCTTCGCGCGTACAGAATGGAGTTTTTCATCCCAAATGGTGGCGATTCCTGCCGAATCATAGCCCCGATACTCCAGACGCTCTAGGCCTGAAATAAGGATATCCGTTGCCGCTTGTGTTCCTAAATAACCCACAATGCCACACATAAAAGCAGGCCTCCTTACAAGAAAAATAAGCCGTTACTATCCTATGATCCTTTTCTAGAAATTTCTGTTTTTACACCCTAAAAACGTTCAGATTCTGGGGCGGCCGTGGTGCCAGGTTGGTTTAAAAAGAGGTTACCCGCCGCATCATTTTGGTAAATGCAGTTAATACTCGGGGAACCCTGAAGGCTACCGGTGTAGCCAAAGGTATTCATCCGGCGCTTACAGTCATTGACCTGTTCTGAGGTAACGAGATTTTGTCGTTCTAAAATTGTCCAGTTATTTTGCCGCAGAACGCAGCCTGGCTGCATTTGAGGTTGAGTGATAAAGACGTTAAACGGGCTGAGGGTGACAAAGACTTTCATATTCGTCACAATGGCGCTGGCGCCAAATTGTTGACAGAGTTCGGCGTCGGGGGCCTGACGATCAATTTCCAAGCGAGAATCAATACTTGTCGGGTTAAGATTAGTACTGGAGCTAAAGCCAATGCCGACGACGATCCCCAGGACAAAGATCCCTCCAATGAGCGCCAGGGTAGCGTAGTTAAAGTCAAAAAAAGGTTTTTTGGGCTCCCGTTCTGGATACCGAGGCCGGTCATAGGAGGGGCGATCATAACGGGAACGGTTTGTACGTTTCATTGGTGCATATCTATGGGAAACAACAGCTCCACCAAGGCGATACTTTGTAAGTGATCATTCTATCCACTATAACGATTTACTACTCCACCCGGAGCTTATCTTGAGGTTTTTCATGGCGGATCGGTACACATTGGTTCTGTTGGATATTCTCATCTCGGCGCGCTTGGCGATTAATTACCTTGCGGAGATGAATTGGACGGAGTTCCTCGGTAATATTGTGGTGCAGGATGCGGTGATCCGCCGCTTAGAAATCATGGGGCTGGCGGCGCGGAATATTCCGAAGGCGATGCATCCAGAGTTACCCCAGGTACCTTGGTTTGAACTAGAGGCGATCGCCAGAATTATGAGTGAAGAATACGAGGCGGTCAATATCGCTTTTGTGTGGGATCTTGTCCATAATGATTTACCCGTATGGGCAGAAGCATTAGAAGTCATCCTGCCCGAAAATCTACATGCCTAGGGGCATGACTAGAGATGCTTCAGCGCCAAAAATTAGGGCGCAAAATCTGGTTGGTGCGCCACGGTAACCGTCTCGATTTTGTGCAGCCAGCTTGGTTTACAACGGCTCTTTATCCTTACGATCCCCCCCTTTGTCCCCGGGGACATCGCCAGGGCCAAGAATTAGGCGATCGCCTCGCCGGGGAATCCATTCACCACATTTTTGTATCCCCTTTTCGCCGCACCCTGGAAACGGCCCAATATTGTGCCACACCACTCCGACTTCCCCTAAAACTCGAACCAGGCCTTGGGGAATGGCACAATGCCACCTGGATGAGTCGCCCTCCGAAAATTCAACCTTGCCCTCCCCATCTTTTTACCGTTGATCGGCATTATCGTGGACAGATTTTGCCCCAATATCCCGAAAGTGAAGCCCAGGTAACGCAACGCAGTATCCAAACCCTCAACAGATTACTCCAGCGCTATTCTGGGAATCTCTTGCTGGTCGGTCATCAGGTTCCCCTAGGGATTTGCCTCGGTTACCTATTGGGCCATAGGGGGGCTATCAAACTCGATGTCTGTGCCCTCAATCAAGTGATCTATCTGGGCGATCGTTGGTTATGGTTGCGGCAAAACACAACAAATTTTTTAAGCGAACCAGGGGTCAAAGTAGCGCCCTGTTAACCCCAAGCCCGTCAGAGTACCATAGGGAGACCAGCGGAAATATTGTAAAATCACGCCTATTACCGGGCAAAACCACCATGAAAAACCAATCTAACGGCAAAATCTCTTCCTGTTTCCCTGTCAGTCTCACAGAGCAGGGGATGAGCTATGACATTGTTCAGGAAGCAGTGCTGTCCCTCTGGCAGGTGGTCAATGGCCTTAGCAGTATTCAACCCCCAAAGCGCGACCGCTATCGGGTGACTATTTTTGGTTCAGCGCGTATTACCCGTGATTCTCCGCTTTATGAAGATGTGCGTCGCCTTGCCAGTGAGTTGACGCTCTTGGGGTGTGACATTGTCACAGGGGGTGGCCCCGGCTTGATGGAAGCAGCCAATGAAGGTAGTGTCCTCGCTGACCCTGAAGACCAGACGAGATCCATTGGTATCCGGGTAGATTTAGGCTTTGAGCAAGAAGTTAATCCGTTTGTAGAAGAGGTATTTCAGCACCAGACTTTCTTTTCGCGTCTACATCACTTCGTTTTGGTTTCTGATGCTTTTGTGGTCGTGCCCGGTGGGATTGGTACAGCTTTGGAGGCTTTAATGATTTGGCAGCTACTCCAAGTGCGCTCAATCCATAAAACCCCATTTATTCTCGTCGGGGATATGTGGGCGGAATTAGTGGACTGGGCCAAGGCACATATGGTTCCCCACATGGCCGATGCGGAAGATTGTGAAATTCCTGTCTGTGTCCCCACGGTCGATGAGGCGATCGCCCACCTAAAAATTGCCCATGGGGATTGGCGACAGTGCGAAATTTAGCTTTTTTCGGCGCGGTAGGTATAAAACTGCTGAAAAATGCCAATGGTCTCAAAGGAGTAGCGGGGCAGTGGTGCTGGTAGAGCAATGTCTGTGTAGTAAATGCTAAAAAATAAGTAGTTGTTGACATTGGTCTGCTGGCCGACAATCTCTCCTAACTGGGCTTGGCTCACATCGACGAAGGTGTTGCAGTAGTTCTGGAGTATATCCTCCTGGACATTGCCCAGGCCAAAGGGAAGCTCGTCCCCAGAATTTTCGCAAACATTACCTTTCAGATAGGTGGCAATTTGTTGCCCTGCATATGCTTGATATTGGCTGAGGGGGGGATTGGTAAGGTAGGCGATCGCCCCTAAAAACCCTACTCCAAGACCGCTGACCATACCACCCATTTGAGAAAATTTCATAGAAAACCTAGACAAAACAAAATCAATTCGCTACCATTATTAACTGTGTCATGGCGAGTGTAGCCAAGTGGTTAAGGCAGCGGTTTGTGGTACCGCCATTCGGGGGTTCGAGTCCCCTCATTCGCCCTCTTTAAAAGAACTCATCCCCCAAAGTAAGGTTCCCCAACAGTTTATCCGAAAGGGGCATTTTTACGCGTCTCTCTATGGGATACCATGGCGGACTGCGTCATTTCTAAATAACAGCACCATTAGGTAATAGAGGTCATAAAAAAAGACCCCGGATGGGGCCTAAAGGAAAATTCATTGCTGCATAGAATGCCGTCAAAGTCAGACTTTATTCTTCTTCCTCTGCGGTATCAAAATCATCTTCGTCCGCTTCGAGGGTGCCTACCGGGACGAACTCAATTTTGGACTGCTCTGCTAACCAATCAAGGGTTGCTTCTAGGGTTAGTTCTTCTTTGATCGCTTCTTGGAGGCGCGCTTCGTCAAAACCTTCCTTGAGCTCAGCTTTGGCTTCTGTAAGGCGATCGTTGAACTTGTCGGCATCGAAGTCGATATTTTCAACCTTGGCGATTTCCGTCAAAATCAAGGAATTCCCCAACCGTTGCTCAGCCTCTGGGCGGGCCGTTTCCCGGAGCTTAGGAATCATGTCTTTGGTAAAGATGCGATTCACATCAATCCCCATCCGGCTAAATTCCATCATTTGTTGGGTCAGCACGGCGGTCACTTCTTCATTGACGCTTACTTCTGGTAGCTCAACGCTATTGTTTTCGGCCAGTTGCTCCAAGAGATAGCGGCGCACACTGTTTTTTGTGCTGATCTCGGCATTTTCCTTGAACTGGGCTTCGAGGCTTTCTTTCCAAGCTGCCAGGGTTTCAAATTCTTCGCTGGTTGCTTCACTGGCAAATTCATCATCTAGCTCAGGGAGTTCACGGCTCTTGAGTTCCTTGAGGGTGACGGTGAAAGACACCTGCTTTCCTGCCATTTCTTCGTTGCCGTAGTCTTCGGGGAAAGTGACAGTGAATTTTTTGGTCTCTTCGGGCTTTAAGCCGATAAAGCCATCGATGAAGCCGGGGATAAACTTACCTTCTTCGAGGTCAATGGAGAAGTCTTCAGCCTGGGTACCGGGGATAACTTCCCCTTCTTCTTCACCCGCTGCGTTGACATAGCGGCCTTCGTAGTCAGCGATTGCCACATCTCCCAGTTGGGCAGCGCGGTCTTCGACGGGGACGAGGGTTGCGGCTTCCCGTTGTTTTTGGGAGAGGAACTCCTCGAGGTCAGCGGGATTATATTCAGTTTTTTCGGCCTTAAAGCTCAGACCTTTATAGGTATTGAGGGTGACGCTTGCGGGGACATCCACGGCGGCTTTGAAGGTGAAGGCTTCGCCGGGCTGATAGGCGCTAATTAGATCATCGAAGGAAGATTTGAGCTGGAAATTTCCTAGGGCCTCAATATTTTCTTGGGCGATCGCCGCTTTGAGGCTGTCGTCAATGAGGTCTTCGAGGACAGAAGCCTTGATCCGATTGGAGCCTAACCGTTGAATCAAAATTTGCTTGGGCACTTTCCCCTTCCGGAAACCAGGGAGGTTTACAGTGCGCGCAAGCTTACGCACGGTATCATCATAGGCTTTTTGGGTGACGTCTGCGGGGACTTCGATCTCTAGCCCAATTTGGCTGGCAGGAAGCTTTTCCTGAATAACTTTCATCGATGTTTAAAGGTACTAATATATTAAGTTACAACTAAAGCACTTTGGCTTTTTACCATGGGCGATCGCCCCCTAGGGGGTTTGAATTGAGCGCTCCGTGATATCCTAAGTGCAGCAACCCAAACGCAGATTGCCCAGAATAATGTTTGGGTCGATCTAGGGCGTTCTTACGAGGGGTTAACCTATCTGATAATAGTATAATTAGAGCTTCAATCGACAAAGTCCCGCGAAAGGGACGCCCACCAGCAGAGCATGAGCCAAAGATTTTTCAGTCCCCCGGAGTCGCCCACTTTTCCCTTCAGCTAAAAAAGTTTTCCCGGCGATCGTCCCCCATCCCCTTGCCCAGCCAACCCATCCCTTCCACTAACCAAACTCACCAGGAGGTCTATTCTTTGTCAACATCAGTTAACGTCGCCATTCTCGGTGCGACCGGTGCCGTCGGTGCAGAACTTTTGCAGTTATTAGAAGAACGCAACTTCCCCGTCAAAACCCTAAAATTACTGGCATCCCCTCGCTCTGCCGGGAAAACCCTGACCTTTAAAGGACAACCAATCACCATCGAAGCCGTCAGCCCCGAAGCGTTCCAGGGCGTTGACATCGTTCTTGCCTCTGCCGGGGGCAGCACCTCAAAAGAATGGGCAAAAACCATTGTCGAAGCAGGTGCGGTAATGATCGACAACTCCAGCGCCTTTCGCATGGATCCGAATGTGCCCCTTGTGGTACCAGAAATCAATCCTGAAGCTGCCCAGCAGCACCAAGGAATCATTGCTAATCCCAATTGCACCACGATTTTAATGGGCGTGGCCATCTACCCCCTCCATAAGGTACAACCCATCCAGCGGATTGTGGTTTCCACCTATCAATCTGCCAGCGGTGCTGGCGCCCGGGCCATGGAGGAGGTGAAACGACAGACCCAGGCAATTTTAGCTGGGGAAGAGCCGCCTACTGAGTCTTTTCCTTACCCCCTCGCCTTTAACTTATTTCCGCACAATACTCCCATTGATGAGAATGGCTATTGTCAAGAGGAAATGAAAATGGTGAACGAAACCCGGAAAATTTTCGGTGTCCCAGACCTCCGCATCAGTGCCACCTGTGTCCGGGTTCCTGTTCTACGGGCCCATTCTGAAGCGGTTAATCTGGAGTTTCAGCAACCCTTTGATCCGGCCCAAGCCAAGGCAATTTTGACCGTTGCCCCCGGGGTGACTGTCGTCGAGGATTGGGAAAATAATTACTTCCCGATGCCGATGGATGCAACGGGGAAAGATCCGGTGTTGGTCGGTCGAATTCGCCAAGATATTTCCCAGGCCAATGGCCTTGAGCTCTGGCTCTGTGGTGACCAGATTCGGAAAGGGGCAGCCCTCAATGCAATTCAAATTGCAGAACTCCTGTGGGAAAAGAATTGGCTCCGGTCTACGGCAGTAGCTAGGGCAGTTTAGTCCGGTAAGATTTTATGTGTATTGCGTCGATTAGTTTATGACAAGTACAAGGTTTGGTCGAGTGATCACGGCGATGGTGACCCCCTTTACGGAAGAGGGCCAAGTCGATTACGCCATGGCAGAAAAATTAGCGGCCCATCTAATCAACCAAGGGAGTGACGCTCTCGTGGTCTGTGGCACAACGGGTGAATCACCGACGTTGTCCTGGGATGAGGAATATGAACTCTTCCGGGCGGTACAAAGCGCGGCGGCCGGTCGGGCGAAAGTAATTGCGGGTACGGGCTCGAATTCTACCAGTGAGGCGATCGCCGCTACCCAAAAAGCAGCCAAGCTCGGTTTAGACGGTTCTTTACAGGTAGTCCCCTACTACAATAAGCCCCCCCAGGAAGGGCTGTATCAGCACTTTAAGGCGATCGCCGAAGCCTGTCCAGATTTACCCCTGATGCTCTATAACGTCCCTGGGCGGACTAGTTGTAATCTGTTGCCAGAAACGGTAATCCGCCTAGCTGCCATCAGTAATATCGTGGCGATCAAAGAAGCCAGCGGCAACCTGGATCAGGCAGCCCAGATCCGTTGTGGTGTAGACGATCATTTTGAAATTTACTCCGGAGATGATAGTCTGACTTTGCCTCTAATGAGTGTGGGGGCCCAAGGTGTCGTTAGTGTGGCAAGCCATTTGGTTGGCCCCCAAATGCAAGCAATGATCCAAGCATTTCTCGCTGGTCGTACCCAAGAAGCAATTGATCTGCACCTCAAGCTTTTTCCCTTATTTCGTGTTCTATTTTGTGACACAAATCCCCTCCCCGTAAAAACGGCCCTCATTCTCCAGGGGTGGCGTCTTGGCAGTTTTCGCCCTCCCCTTTCCCCCCTAAATCCTGCTTTAACGAAGCAATTAACCCAGGTTTTGAAAGATCTGGCCCTCCTTTAAGCACAGGGAAAGTCCAGCCGATTTTTGGATGGTTTTGATAAGTCGCCAGCAGGTTTGCGATCGCTAACTTCATTGAGCGACAGACTATCTGGTCACGCCCTCGGTTTTTCGTTCGATTTCTTTTTTTGTTTTAATCACCCTCAACACTTTTAGGAGTTTTATGAGTAATAGTACAAATACATCTCAATCAACCCCCCGCAAGCGGACCCGCACGGCCCCAAAACAGGCCGCTCAACAGAACGGCATTAAACAAGACAGTATCAAAATTATTCCCCTCGGTGGTCTCCACGAAATTGGGAAAAATACCTGTGTCTTTGAATATGATGATGAAATCGTCCTCCTTGATGCGGGTTTGGCTTTCCCTACCGATGGTATGCACGGGGTAAACATTGTTTTGCCCGACACCACTTACCTCCGGGAAAATCGCCACAAAATCAAAGGGATGATCGTGACCCATGGCCACGAGGACCACATCGGCGGCATTTCTCACCACCTCAAACAGTTTGATATCCCTGTTATTTATGGGCCCCGTTTGGCCATGTCACTCCTCCAGGACAAATTAGACGAAGCGGGGGTTAGCGATCGCACGAAACTCCACAGCGTGATGCCCCGGGACATGGTGCGGATCGGGAAAAACTTTTTAGTGGAATATATTCGGAATACCCACTCCATTGCCGATAGTTTTACGATCGCTCTCCACACACCCCTGGGCGTAATTATTCATACCGGTGACTTTAAGGTTGATTACACCCCCGTCGATGGCGAAAAATTCGACTTTCAGCGCTTGGCAGAACATGGCGAAAAAGGTGTCCTTTGTCTTTTGAGTGATTCTACCAATGCTGAAGTGCCTGGCCATACCCCCTCAGAGGTTTCTGTGAAACCTAACCTTGACCGGGTTTTTGGCCAAGCTCAAGGCCGTCTATTTGTCACCACTTTTGCTTCTTCTATCCATCGAGTCAGCATCATTTTAGAACTGGCCCAAAAACACAACCGTAAAGTGGCCGTTGTGGGCCGCTCAATGCTCAATGTGATTTCCCATGCCCGTAATCTGGGTTATATGAAGTGTCTCGATGAGCTTTTTATTCCCCTACGGCAGCTCAGAAGTATGCGGGACGAAGATGTACTCATTTTGACGACAGGTTCCCAGGGGGAAGATTTATCGGCTCTGACCCGGATTTCTCGGGATGAACACCGCCATATCAAGATTAAAGAAGGAGATACGGTGGTCTTTTCGGCGAACCCGATTCCTGGGAACACAATTTCTGTCGTCAACACCATCGATCGCCTGATGATGCGTGGTGCAAAGGTTATCTATGGCAAAGGGGAAGGCATTCACGTGTCTGGTCACGGAGCCCAGGAAGATCAAAAGTTAATGCTGGCTTTAACTAAACCCAAGTTTTTCGTACCTTTCCACGGAGAACACCGGATGCTCATCAAGCACGCCCAGACAGCACAAATGATGGGAGTTCCCGCCGAAAATATTGTGATCATTGACAATGGTCATATTGTTGAACTAACTGAAAATTCTATTGGTGTGGCGGGTAAGGTTCCTTCGGGCATCGAATTGGTTGACCGCTCTGGTATTGTTCATGATTCTGTTCTTCAAGAGCGGCAACAACTGGCCCAGGAAGGGGTCATTACGGTGGCAGCGGCGATCGCCCAGGATGGTAACTTGATTGCACCGCCTGAAATTCATCTGCGGGGGGTTGTGACTGCGGCGAATAATAAGCTGCTCCACCAACTCATTCAGCGAAATGTGGAAAGTGTTTTAGGCGATCGCCTTGCAGAATACAAAGAACATGGCAAACGCAGCGGTGAAGACATCGATTGGACAGATATTCGCCTAGAAATCGAAGCTTCGCTCCAACGGCTTGCCCGTCGTGAGCTTCAAGGGGAACCCCTAGTCGTCTTTTTGATGCAAGTGAGTGAGCAGGCCGCTGCCCGAACCCAGCGTCGTCGTCGCCGTCCTACCGCTTCCATCGCTTCCTAGGCCGCGCTACAACTGTTTAACAATAGTGGGAATTTTTCCCCACTATTGTTTGTTGTGGTTCATTTCGCCCCAAACATCGATTACGAAGGCTTTTTTTTGGCAAGCGACCTGGGGAAACAAAGGGCTAAGATACTTGTTTAGTTGCTATTTTGTTGAGCTGGCGCTGAATTCCCTTCAAGCGCAGATGGCTCTACCCAGATAATGCGGCGCTGCCTTGGGTTGACCTTGAGGGTATATTCTTGCATTAATTTTTGGCCCCCATAGGCATCAAAAGAGCGACTAAACTCAGCTTGAAGTTGATCAACCCGTTCTTCTGCTTTGTCTACTTCCCCCTGGAGGGTCGCTAGCTTTTGTTGTTGATTAATCTGAGCCGGTAATAGTTGAACAATGGAGGCGATCGCCACCCCAGCCAAGAGACAATTGACCGAAATCTGGGTGCCCAATTCCCAGTAGGTGAGCTTGTGGCGGCGGGTTTGATGGGTCGCGTGAATCTGTGTTACGCGGCGACGACGTTGCTGGGGTTGTCTTGGGGGCGGTTGGAGTTGAGGGGAACCATACATGGAAATTTAATCCAGAAATGAAAAAAGCTAAGGGCGCTGTCCACAAAGGTTATCGAAACATTTTTCTTTGATTGAGATTGCTTATAGCAAGCATTTTAAGCCGGAACAACACGGAAAAACGTCTCAAGTCTGCTTCCACATCTTCAAAATTAAGACCTTGGTGTCCTAGGGTTAGGACTCTGAAGCATCGTTGTTGACGCTGATGTTAGCAGCATCTTAGCACTTACCCTAGAAAACTTAGGGTAGTTTTATCACATCATTGATTAAGACTCTGGGATGTTTGGATTATATCTATCAGAAATTCTCATTTCTTGGCATGCTGTCCTAGTAGCTTTCGACATAAGGACTGGGGCTAGTTGCTAGATTCAAAAACTTCGTTAATTCTGGTTGGAAAATCAGTTTTACTGTCCCTGTGGGGCCATTGCGGTGTTTGGCGATGATCACTTCAGCAATGTCTCGTTCGGGGGTATCGGGGTTATAGTAACTGTCGCGGTAGAGCATCAGCACCAAATCGGCGTCCTGTTCAATGGAACCAGATTCACGCAGGTCAGACATCATTGGCCGCTTACTATTGCGAGCTTCTACCCCCCGGCTAAGTTGGGATAGAGCAAAGATTGGCACGTCTAGTTCCCGGGCCAAACCTTTTAGCGATCGCGTCATTTTTGACAGTTCTTGTACCCGGTTGTCCCCTCCTCCTTCCATCAATTGCAGGTAATCGAGCAAAATGAGGCCCAGTTTTCCCCCTTGTTCTGCCTGGAGTTTGCGGGCCTGCGATCGCATTTGACTGACGGTTAGATTGGCGGTGTCATCAATAAACAGGGGCAGATCAGATAAAAATTCCACCGCCTTGAGTAGGGGGCGCATATCCACTTCTTCTAAACGACCCGAGCGCAGACGATTGCTTTCAATTTGGGCTTCTCCGGCCAGCAAACGTTGCACCAATTGTTCTTTAGACATCTCTAGGCTGAAGATTGCGACGGGTAAGCGGTGGCGCTTGGCAATATTCATCGCCACATTCAGCGAAAAGCTGGTTTTACCCATGGCTGGGCGGCCAGCGATAATCACGAGATCAGACCGCTGGAAACCGTTGGTCATGGCATCGAGGTCATAAAAACCACTAGCCAGTCCTGAGACGAGATTTTTGTCCTGCTGATGTTTTGCCTGGAGATCTTCGATGTTACTAAAAGCTTCGGTGATGGTTTCGGCGATCGCCGTCAAGCCGCTTTGGGTACGAGTTTGGGTAAGACGAAAAATTTTTTGTTCCGATTCATCCAGTACTTCAGGCAAAGGTTTAACCGTGTCATAGGCCAAATCAACTATTTCGTGACCCCCTGCAATTAACTGTCGCCGAAAATATTTATCCATAATCAATTCGGCATAGTGGTCGATATTGACGGCGGCAACGGTGCGGTCAACGAGTTGGGATAACTTAGGAGTACCGCCAATCTTGGCGAGGAGGTCATTGTCCTGGAGCCAAGTGGTGATACTCAACAGATCTGTCGGCTTCCCTTGGTTATGGAGGATCAGTAGTCCTTTATAGATCTCGCGGTGAGCCTGGACATAGAAGGCGTTGATGATCAGGAGATCCACCACCCGGCCGATCGCCTCTGGATCCATCAAAATTCCTCCGAGGACAAGTTCTTCCGCCTCAATGTTTTGGGGTGGGAGGGTATTTTGGGGGAACGGGGAAGGGGAATCTGCCATGGTTAGGGAGTTGTGGGGAAAAGAAGGGGTCACAAGCCTTGCTTAATAGTCTAAACGTACTGGTTAAAAATGGAAATGCTTAGGGCTTGCTGGGGCTGGGGGGGAATGGGAAAATCGTCAGGGCCGCAATGGGAGGAGGGTAATGTTTAGTTATTTGAAAGGTGAGGCGATCGCCATCCAGCAAAATCTTCAGGGGCGTTCTTTTTTGATTTTAGAAGTCCGAGATCTCGGCTATGAAATTCAAGTTCCGGGCCGTTTTGCCCAAGAATTAACCCCCTCGATTGGCACGGTGCAACAGATTTTTGTCCACGGCCAACAGCGGGAGGATGGCTTATTTCTCTATGGCTTTAGGAGCGGGGCGGAACGGGATTTATTTCGTCAGTTGATCAGTGTCAGTGGTATTGGGAGCCAAGGGGCGATCGCCCTCCTTGATACTTTAACCCTCCCGGAATTGGTGCAGGCGATTGTCACCGCAGACCATCGGCAGCTCGTGAAGGCGCCTGGGGTTGGCAAGAAAACCGCCGAACGGCTAGCCTTGGAGTTGCGCAATAAGCTTAGCCAGTGGCGTAGTCAGTTTACCCCAGTTGATGGGGCTCCGCAGCCCAGCGGGGCAGTGCGCGAAGATCTAGAGCTAACCCTCTTAGCCCTCGGCTACCAGGAAACAGAGATTTTGCAGGCGATCGCCACCCTGAGCCAAGATGGACTCTTGGTACAAAATCCTAATGCCGATGAGTGGATCCGCCAGGCGATTTCCCTCCTCAGTCAGCCCTAAAGCGAGACGATTTAAACCAAGAAAAAACCTCCCCTTAGGGGAGGCATCACCATGCTTTGACCGCCGAAAATTTTAAGAAATTTCGCGGACTCGGGGCTGGCCATCAATAATTTCTCCGACTAAAATCACATCGGCGACCCCGACAAACAAGCCATTTTCTAGAACCCCAGGGATATTGTTGATCTTTTGTTCGAGGCTTGCCGGATCGTCTATATGTTCAAACTTAAGATCCACGACCAAATTACCTTCATCGGTGACCACCGGGCCCGCTTTTTTAATCCCCATGCGCAGTTCTGCCTTGGCCCCCAACTGTTCGAGTTGGCGCATGACCGGGGTGATTGCCATCGGAATCACTTCCACCGGTAACAGAAACGTAGAACCTAGGCGATCGACCAATTTGCCACTATCGACCACTACCACAAACTGATCTGCGAGAGCATCTACCACTTTTTCCCGGGTGTGGGCAGCGCCCCCCCCTTTAATGAGGTTCTTGTGGGGGTCCACTTCATCGGCCCCGTCAATGGCAATATCAATGCGCTCTACCGCATCTAAACTGGTGAGGGGGATCTGGTATTGTTTTGCTAAAACTTCTGCCTGAAAAGAGGTGGGAATGCCGACAATATTTTCGAGCTCTCCCGCTGCCAGACGCTCCCCAATGTATTGGATAGCGTAGGCGGTGGTGGAACCTGTCCCCAAGCCGACAACAGAATTCGATTGAACAAGGGCAGCCGCGGCCTTCCCCACTTCCTGTTTCATCACTGTAACTGCATCCATGTTGTATTCCTCCGAAGAAAAAGGTGTTGGTTAAAAAAATCAATTAATCGTCACTTCAAGACCGCTTGAGCCCTTGCCTTTCCCCAGGCTCCCCCTATGAAAAAGAATTCTGGGTCTTGCGTCATCTCGAACTGGCGATCAAATAGACGACTAAATTTCAAAATGTAGACATAAACAAAACAAATCCTGCCACATGATCTGCAGCAGGAAAATCAGTTGCTTAGGATTTAAACGTTAGCGGTTTGCTGTTGAAGCATTTCCTTAAGCTTTTCGAGTTCGCTGGCCCAGCGAGGATCTGGTTGCGCTGAAGCTGCATCACCATAATTGGTTTGTTTCTTTGCTCCAGTAGCACCGCCACCAGTGCGCTTGCGCTTACCGGCAGCACCTTTGCTCACAGGGGCTTCGGCTGCTTTTTCTTCACCTTTGGCCCGGGGCATTGCCTTTTCGATCTTTAAGGTGGTGTCCATGAAGGACTGGCCGTTGTATTTTTCGATGAAAGCATCGGCTTCTTCATCGGTGGGAACGGTGACAAAGGCAAAGCCACGGCATTTGCCAGTTTTGCGGTCTTTGATCACCTTAGTGGTGGCGTTTTCGCCAGCATCGGCAAAAAAATCAATGAGAGCTTGTTTTTCAACAACGTCTTTGGGCAAATTGCCGACATATAAACGTACGGACATGGGTAACCTCCTAGGTGTTGGTTGTATAAAATGAAAACTTAGGGGAGAGGTAAAACGCTCCGGTGGTCAGAGGCGGATGATGTGGCGATCGCCTTTGACGCAGGTGTGGGGATTGTGCTGTAAAAAAACTGATCATTCAGGGTTATTGCCCCCCGGGGGCTTTTGGTGGAAACTGATCGGCTTGTTCGGGGAAGGTGATGTCACACTTCCAACGGTGCGGTTGTCGTTGCGCCTTTACTTTACCGCAGACGTTACAAAATGTGTAGCACCATCGAGTGACCCATTATGGGATAAATGGTGTACAAAGACAAGGGATTTTCTGTTTTTTGCTGGCCCTTAAGGTTTCTAGGGGGGCGATCACCTGGGCGTTATTTACATTTCAGAATATTTTTTTTACCAGACCCAAGCAGAATTTAAGCGAAAAAATCTTCCCTTGGGGTAGCAAAGATTACGGTCGTCCACGACGGAATGTGAAAGATCGATCAGAAAAGTCGGTAGGATTTGCTAGAGTGGATCACCGATTTTCCAACATGGTATGGAAAACGCATGATGTTTTAATTTCGGGAGAACGAGGTAGGTTCCATGGCGATGATCGTACAAAAATATGGCGGCACTTCCGTCGGTTCGGTGGAGCGTATCCAAGCGGTCGCAAAACGGATTCAGCAGCGGGCCCAAGCAGGGAATCAAATCGTTGTGGTGGTGTCTGCCATGGGAAAAACCACTGATGGCTTAGTCAAATTGGCCCATGAAATTAGTACTAATCCCAACCGCCGGGAAATGGACATGCTCCTGTCAACAGGCGAGCAGGTGTCGATTTCGCTCCTCAGCATGGCTCTCCAGGAATTGGGACAGCCAGCCGTTTCTCTCACGGGGGCCCAAGTGGGCATTGTTACCGAAGCAGAACATAGTCGTGCCCGTATCCTCGAAATTAAAACAGACCGCCTCCAACGTCACCTCCAAAAAGGGGAAGTAATTGTTGTGGCCGGTTTCCAGGGGATTTCTAAGAGTGAAGATCTAGAAATCACCACCCTCGGTCGGGGCGGTTCGGATACCTCCGCCGTGGCGATCGCCGCCGCCCTCAAAGCCTCCTGTTGTGAGATTTATACCGATGTGCCGGGTATTTTGACGACGGATCCTCGCATTGTGCCAGAAGCGCAGTTGATGGCAACGGTCACTTCTGATGAAATGCTTGAATTAGCGAGCCTGGGGGCGAAGGTGCTCCATCCCCGGGCGGTGGAAATTGCTAAAAATTACGGTGTCCCCCTGGTCGTGCGCTCCAGTTGGACCGAAGATCCAGGGACTTGGGTCACCTCTGCGCCCGTCAGCGATCGCCCCTTGGTAAATTTAGAAATTGCCAAGGCGGTCGACGCGGTGGAATTTGATACGGACCAGGCCCGCATTGCGATGCTCCACATCCCCGACCGCCCTGGGGTCGCGGCAAAGCTCTTTGGGGAAATTGCCACCCACAATGTGGACGTGGATCTAATCATTCAGTCAATCCATGACGGTAATAGCAACGATATTGCCTTTACTGTCACTGAAAATGCCGCTACCCAGGCCCAGGCGATCGCCGAAGCTATTGCCCCTACCCTCTGCGCAGGAACCGATCAAAGCTTAGCCGATGTTGCGGTGATGACTGCCAATGACATCGCCAAAATCACCATCTCTGGAGCGGGGATGATTGGCCGCCCAGGTATTGCTGCCACCATGTTCCAGAGCCTGGCAGATGCGGGCATTAATATCGAGATGATTTCTACTTCCGAAGTCAAAGTCAGTTGTGTGATCCAGCAAACTGACTGCGACCGGGCGATCGCCACCCTCTGCGAAGTATTTGAAATTGCGTCTTCCCCCGTCAATAGTCCCCTGCCAGCCCCCAATCCCGCAGGCTATCCTCCCGTGCGGGGGGTCGCCCTCGACCTGAAACAGGCCCAACTTGCCATTCGCCATGTGCCAGACAGTCCTGGCATGGCCGCCCAGATTTTTTCCCTGCTCGCCCACCAAAATATCAGCGTGGACATGATTATCCAATCCCAGCGCTGTCGGGTACTCAATGGCGTTAAAACCCGTGATATCGCCTTCACCGTAGCCCAGGGGGATGCGGAGGCTGCCCGCCTTGCCCTTTCTGGGATTGCTGAACAGTTACAGTTTGGGGAAATCGAAGTGAATCCGGCGATCGCCAAGGTCAGTATCGTCGGCTCGGGGATGATTGGCGCACCTGGGGTGGCCGCTCGTTTCTTTCAAGCTCTGGCTGAGTCCCGGATTAACATCCAGATGATCACCACCTCAGAAATTAAAATCAGTTGCGTTGTGCCCGAAGACCAAGGCCAAGCCGCTCTGAAGCTTGTCCATGAAGCCTTTGGCCTCGGTGGGGCTGTGAAGGTAGAAGTTCCAGCCTAAACAACTTCTCCTGAGGCTATCCCATAAGGACAGCCTCAGGCCTCTCAAGGTCACCCTTGGTCCTGGAAATATTGGCATGTCCCGTGATGCACCCACGGGCAATGTCGAGTTTCCGTGTTTTTTCGCAACAAAAATGCCCCAAGGACTCAACCAGGAATCACTGGCTTCTTGGGACATCGGGCCTTAAAGTAACCCAAACGCAAAAAAGTCCGCCGGAGCGAACTTTCTCTGTATGCAGTGCCGGGAGGCGGATTTGAACCGCCGACACGAGGATTTTCAGTCCTCTGCTCTACCGACTGAGCTATCCTGGCGTTTTGCGCACAAGTTCTAATTTAGCAAAGCATTTTTGAATTGGCAACCCCTTTGCGGGGATTTTTTCTAGAAAATGGATAATTTCTTCTATTCTTCGATCGCAATCCGACCCTGACGCCCTAAGCGGAATACTAGAAAAGTGAAGAGATAAACCACATAGACAACCAAGCCAACGATGCCCAAAAAGCCCAAGAAACCTGGCGAAGAATTAGCATGTAAGATTTGTTGATACCGACTGGGTGCTTCGAGCCAAACTTGGCAATAGGCCCCTTGGCGCATCACCCCAGAAAAAGCACAGCCGATGAAGGGGAGGTTGGCGATCGCCCCCAAACCACAATAGATTGTGACGGCCCAACGCCAAGCTGTAAAAGCCAACTTTAGGCGACTGGTCGGTTGATCTCGAATTTCTTCATTGAGGTCGATCCAAAACCATAGTCCCAAGGGAATGAGAATACGCGACAATAGCCCAGTCAAATAACCCACTGACCAGCTTGGAATCAAGAGATAGACTGTCACCATCAACAGGCTTGCCACCTTCCAGTAGATCCCGAGGAGTCGCTGCATCGATTCCACCTTGGCCAAAAAGCTCCAGATCAAGAGTAAAATCGGTGCAATCACCGTAAAGATAACAGCCAGACGATAATCCATCCAGGCTAGTTGCTGCAGCAAGGTTTCATCCATTGTTTTGATTTAACGAAAAGTTGACTTGGGTAAAAAAAGATGAATTTTTGATTTTTCACAGTATACACAAGTCAAAGCAGTGGCACTACGGAGGGAAACCACTGCTTTGGGGCCGACTCTTGCTATGCTGTCTCACTATTGTGGCAGGGGGACAGATAACCTAAGGCAGCTAATGTATTTTTTAAATCCTGGGGCGATCGCCACCATCCAAGCGCTTTAGTCTTCGTAAAGACGGCACTCATCTGCATCGGGGTTATCGTCACAGAACTTTTCGAGGGGGCTTTTTTCCGGTTCTTGTTCCCGTTGGTGAGATGCTTCGGCTTGCAGTTCTTCAACAGCATCCCAGGCTGCCGCACATTCAGCGGAAGTCGCATTTGTGTTACAAGCTTCCCGGGCAGCTTCCCGTTCCTGTTCAATTTTTTGATGAATATTGGTCATGAATCCTCGTTTTATCTTGCTATCTTTGAACTGAGTTGGAGATTACCAGCGACGAATGTTGCAGCGCTTGCCTTGGGGATTAGCACACAAAAACACAACATCAATGACTGGTGCAGGGATGGAAAAAAGGCCTTACTTTTCCTAGGAGTGAATGGGTTTTCACCGCTGGAGATGAGTGTAGGCTTATGTCTAAAGAATGGAGGTTCCCTACTATTGCCCATTGTACCGTAGGAAACCTGGCGAATCAGTTTGTCTTGGATCGGGTATCACTCCCTTCCAGGCCATAAAAAAATCCTATCGGGCTCGGAATGTTGTAGTAGAATCTATCTGCTCTGCTTGGAGATCTCCAGAAAAAGCCATGAAGTTTATTTGCAGTCAAAGTGATTTAAATAGCCAACTCTCCCTCGTGGGTCGGGCGGTTCCTTCGCGGCCCACCCATCCCATTTTGGGAAATGTGCTGTTGACTGCGGATGCAAGCCGTCATCAAATTCAACTGACTGCCTTTGATCTCAGCCTCGGAATTCGTACCAGTTTCCCGGCCCAGGTCATTGAAGGGGGGACTTTAACCCTGCCAGCTAAACTGCTCAATGATATTGTTTCTCGCCTACCGGAAGGGGAAGTGACCTTGAGCTGCCCGCTTGACTCTCTCGCCCAGGGGGATGCCCAAGCAACTCTCACGGCGGCAACGGGGCGTTTTCAGATCCGAGGTATGGGGGCAGAGGAATTTCCGGAATTACCAACAATTCAGGATGGCAAAAAGCTGATGCTCCCGGCGATCGCCTTAAGTGAGGGTCTTGGGGGAGTACTTTTTGCGGCCAGCCCCGATGAAACAAAACAGGTCTTAACCGGAGTGCATGTTACCCATCGCCAAGATTGCCTCGAATTCGCCGCCACTGA
Source organism: Picosynechococcus sp. NKBG15041c (assembly GCF_055380235.1). Taxonomy (NCBI): domain Bacteria; kingdom Bacillati; phylum Cyanobacteriota; class Cyanophyceae; order Chroococcales; family Geminocystaceae; genus Picosynechococcus; species Picosynechococcus sp. NKBG15041c. The sequence continues at coordinate 1,207,115 of NZ_AP040363.1, read as the reverse complement.
TGGTCACCGTTTAGCCCTTGTGGAAACCAGTGATCAGGCAAATCCAGAAACGAATACGGAAGCCGAACCGAGTAAGTTGCCCGCGCCGACCCTAGAAGATTTTGCTTTGACAATCCCGGCTCGGGCGCTGCGGGAACTGGAGCGGATGTTGACTACCGCCAATGAAAGTGATTTGATTGCCCTGCACTTAGATGACAGCCAAGTGATCTTTGAGGTAAATCACCAGCGTTTGACCAGTCGCAAATTAGAGGGGGCTTATCCGGCCTACCATCAGCTCATCCCCCGACAATTTAGCCGGGATGTGACCCTGGAGCGGCGATCGCTCATTAGTAGTATTGAACGGGTAGCGGTGCTGGCCGATCAGAAAAACAATATTGTGAAATTCCGCCTCAACAGCGCCGATCAAAAGCTCCACCTCGCCGTAGAAGCCCAGGATGTGGGGAGTGGTGAAGAGGCGCTTCCGGCACAGATTTCAGGGGCTGACCTTGAGATTGCCTTTAACGTGCGTTATCTGATTGATGGCCTTAAGGCCTTACCCAGTAACGAAATTAAAATGCAGTTGAACGAGAATAATCAACCGGTGATCTTTACGCCCCTCGGCCCAATCCAGATGACCTATTTAATTATGCCAGTCCAAATTCGTAACTAAGCCCAGGGGCCAAGCTCTACCCCTATCTACTGGGTGGAGGCTTCTGTTTCTGGGGGCGGCTCGGCAATGATCGGCTCAGGTGTGACTTTTTCCATGTGGTCGTAGAACTGGCGGCTAATTTTGTGGAGCAGTTCCCGGCCTTTGGGGTCATTGTAGGGGCGTTCAACAAAAATAGCGGCTACATAACGTTTTCCGTTGGGCAGGTCAATAATGCCTGCGTCGCCGATAATCGTGCCGATATCGCCCGTCTTGTGGACAATGTCGGCCCCTTGACCGAGGCTCTGGGGCAAGAGTCGGTCGTTGCTCGTGGCTCCCATGATGCGGAATAGGCGATCGCGCGATCGCATAGATAAGATTTCCCCTTGGTTAATGCGGGCTAAGAGGTGCGCTAAATCCTTGGCACTGGTGAGATTGGTCCCCTCAAGGTCTGGCAGAGGGTTATTTACCTGGGTTTGGGCCATGCCCCACTGTTGAAATTTGGCGTTGAGAGCCGTATTGCCCCCCAGCACCTCGATGATCATATTAGTGGCGGTGTTATCACTGTTAACACTCATTTCCGTCGCGGTGTATAGGGCTGAATAGGTCGAGCCCGGGGTTTTATACTGCATGCCGCCGGATCCGCCGCCAATTACTTCTTGGGTCATGGTGAGGGTGTCATCAAGGTTAACTTCCCCTTTGTCTACGGCTTCAAGGAAAGCCACAAGGATCGGAATTTTGATTGTGCTGGCAGCGGACAGGGCGCGATCGCCAGCCACATCGAGGTATTCCCCCGTGTCGAGGTCTACAAACAACAGCGAAGCGTCTAGGGTTGGTTCGCTGGCGATCGCCGCCTGGGTAGTTGCGGCTAACTGGGTCAAGGGGGTAGCCAGGGGGAGCGCTTCAGGTGTAGCTGGGGGAAGCTCTGGATTGAGGCGTTGCTCTGTGCCCGAAGCTGCTTCAGGCAGATCTGCTAAGGGCGCTGTGCGAAAATTTGCGGCTGTCAACACTGTCCCAATGCAGACACTAATTCCTGCCCCAACGATGAGTAACCGCAGGGGGTACAAAATTGGTCGAGGGAGCTTGAGGCGAAATTGACGCGCAGTTCGTGGGGTACGCCGTTTTGCAGTGGCGGCCCGCCGGGGAGGGGCTGGTGAGGTGAGGGTGGCAGTGGCACCAGAGCGTTCACCTTGCCGATAGCGACTATCTAGGGCGATCACTTTAGGATGAGTCGCAGCGCTCAGGGATGGTGAGGTTTGGGTTTTTCTGCGTTTGGGACGACGGGACTTACCAACCACGGATGACTCCTGCTTCGATCTGGAAAAATGAATTTTCCCCATTATGCCTGAAGTATTTGGCGATCGCGCCACAATTTTAGAGATTTTAGTTTCAAGGAGATTGAAAGCTACTAGGCATTTGGAGATTTCAAAAAAAAACCGTATATTTGACGACAAATGCCAACTAAAGTTCCCCTCCTAAAAAAGAAATTAATGAAGTTAATAGTGATTGAGATCATCGCTGAATTTTTACGAAGAAAATTAATCTAGTACCTAAGGAAAAACGCTCCAGGCTTACCACTGTGGGCCATAGAGGTCTCAAGTTGTATTTTTTCGAGACTAGAGGGGGATAGGGCTCGCTTTTTTAAAAGCCAGTTGGCCTTTTCTTTACCACTTAAAAATAGTTTTAATTGGTGGTTTTTAATTATTCTTTAAGGCATTGCTTCTGTGAAAATTGGGGCAGGCTGCTACAATTTTTGCTACGGATAAATCAGTGCTGAAAAAATAATTTCACCTCTTTATTAGGGTGTAATTCCAGGGCAGTTCGACCGAAAAAAAACAGAGGGCGATGTATGGTGAATTCATCTTTTTCTTTAACCTGGGATAGCCTACAGGCGTTTCTAAGCGGACGCATGTATATGCCCCATGGCAACTGCTATCTCTGGCAAACTCCCCTGGTCGGTCTCCACTTGGTGGCTAATGCTCTGACGGCGATCGCCTATTTTTCGATTCCAATTATGCTGGTATATTTTGTCAGAAAACGGCAAAATATGCCTTTTTCCCGGGTATTTTTACTGTTTAGTGCTTTCATTACCGCCTGTGGCGTCGGTCACCTCTTGGATATGGTGACCCTCTGGTTTCCGATTTATTGGATCGATGGTTTTGAACGTAGTTTTACCGCCCTTGTTTCTTGTTATACCGCCGTTGAACTTTACACTCTTTTGCCAAAATTTTTGGCCCTCAAGAGTCCGGAGGAGCTGGCCTTAATCAACCAGCAGCTCCAGGTGGAAATTCAAGAGCGCAAAAAGGCAGAAAGCATTCTCAGTCGCATCCTCGAAGGCACGGCCGCCGTCACTGGACGAGATTTTTTTGCAGCCTTTGTGGAGAATTTGGCGATCGCCCTCAATGTCCGCCAAGTAGAGATTAGTGAAATCCTGAGCTCTCCCCCCGATACTCGGCAAATCTTAGCGACCTGGGAAAATCCTCAGTTTGCGGCCCCCCAAGGTTCTCTTCCCCAGGAGGCGATCGCGAGCCAAGCCCTCAAATTCCCGATTCGTGACCGTGAAGCCCGCAGTATCGGTTGCCTCCAGATCCACTATGACCAAACTGCCATCAACCAGGAACAAACCACCAAGTTAATCACGATTTTTGCAGCCCGGGCCGCCGCCGAAATCGAACGCAAACGCGCTTTAGACGAATTGGCCCATGCTAACAATCAACTCGAAGCAATTAACAATCAGCTTGAAGAAAAGGTTGCCGAACGAACCATTGCCCTCAAAACCGTCAACCAGACCCTCAAAACTCGCATTGAGCGTCTCCGCCTCACCGAAGATGCCCTCCGCAGTAGTGAAGCCCGTTACCGCAGTTTGGTACTGAATATTCCTGGGGCAGTGTACCGTTGTTTGCCAGACGAACAATGGACAATGGAATTTCTCTCCAACGGCATTGAAGCGATTACAGGTTACCTGGCGACGGATTTCCTCAATAATCAAATCCGTCCCTTTGGGGCGATCATCCATCCAGAAGACCATGATCGCACCCTCGCTAGCCTCAAAAGTATTACCCCAGCACAGCCCACTTTCACCGATGAATATCGCCTGATTCGCCGAGATCAAAGTATTTGTTGGGTTTTTGAACAGGGCCGGGGTATTTTTGATCACGATGATACCCTCGTGCGTCTCGAAGGGGTAATGATCGAAGTGACAGACCGAAAGCTTGCCAGCCAAGCTCTGGAGCAGGAGCGACGTCAACTCCGACAACTCATTCGTAATATGCCCGTGGCGGTGGCGATGCTGGATGAACATTTGTGTTATGTCGCCCATAGTCATCAATGGCTTGTGGATTATCACCTACAGGTAGAATCCTTACTCGGGCGATCGCATCTACAAGTTTTTCCGCAGTTCACCCAAAAACACCAAGCCAATCTCCAGCAAGCCTTAGGGGGTCAGGTGATAAGCTGCGACGAGGATGTTTATATCCAGGGTGATGGAACGAAGCAATATCTCAAATGGACAATCCAGCCGTGGTATTACCAAGAGAATCAAGTGGGGGGCGTCGTGATCGTCACCCAAAATATTAATGATTTGGTAGAAGGTCGCGAAGCTGCCCTTGCCGCTTCTCGCCTCAAATCACGGTTTTTAGCCAATATGAGCCATGAAATCCGTACCCCCATGAATGGCATCTTGGGCATCGCTGAGTTGTTACAGACAACTCAGCTCAATTCCCAGCAACAAGACTTCATCAAAACCCTGACCCAGAGCGCCAATCATCTGCTTTATCTGATTAACGACATTTTGGATTTCTCGAAACTAGAAGCGGGGGAAATGCGCCTCGAATCGATCGCCTTAGATGTCGTTGATTGTGTGGAATCGGTGGCAGAGCTGTTGGCGTTCCAAGCCCAAACCAAACAAGTCGAGGTGATCACCAACATTGATCCAGGGCTCCGAGGGACTCTCCAAGGGGATCCTGTGCGGCTCCGACAAATTTTGACAAATTTAGTCGGTAACGGAATCAAATTCACCCACCAAGGCTCCGTAACGATTCGGGTTTTCCCTGTGGTTGACCACGAAACGTCGGTCTTGGTGAGATTTGAAGTTAAAGATACGGGCATTGGCATCGATCAGGCGGATCAAGAAAAATTATTTCGCTCCTTTTCCCAAGTCGATCCTTCGACCACCCGGCAGTATGGTGGCACGGGGTTGGGGTTGGCGATCGCCCAACATCTAGTCAGCCTCATGGGGGGATCAATCGGCCTAGACAGTGCCCCTGGCCAAGGCTCAACCTTTTGGTTTACAGCCTGTTTTTCCCGACTAGAAGCACCGCCACCCCTGCCCCAATTAGCTCCCTACCGCGTTTTACTCATCGATTCTCACCCCCTATCACTCCAAGCGACCCAAGGGTATCTCAGCCATTGTGGTGTTAGCGTAATTGCCCATGGGGATTTTATGGGGGGGATTTTGGCCCTCGAACAGGCGGTCAGCATCGATTTGATTTTACTGGCATTGCCAATTTTGGGGAACCAGACGGGTATTGAAGCGGTTTTAGAGAAAGTAAAAGGTTTGTTACCCCGGGACAATCTGGTTCTCCTGGTATCGGCGGTGGACTATACGCGGCTCAAAAACTGGATTCAAAACCAAGGTATTCGCTATCTCCTGAAGCCGATCCAACAAAAAGCGTTGTTGGCTTGCTTGCAAGCTCCGGTCACTACCAATCCCACCTCTGAGGTTGAGTTGACCTTGACTGAGATTTTGGATGCAGAAGCTCAGCAATCGCCAGAAATCAGCATTTTGGTGGTAGAAGATACACCGATTAATCAAACGGTTGTGCTCAATCAGCTCGATCTGATGGGTTTCCGGGATGTTGATTGTGTCAACAACGGTCGCGAAGCCCTCGATCAACTCCGACACAAGACCTATGACTTGGTTTTGATGGATTGCTTAATGCCAGAACTAGACGGCTACAGCACCACGAAAGTGATCCGTGACCAGGAGCAAGGGGACGCACATCAGTTGATTATTGCCATGACTGCCAATGCCATGAAAGGCGATCGCGAGAAATGTTTAGCTGCGGGGATGGATGGTTACATCGCAAAACCGATTAGCCTTGATACCCTCCACCAAGTGATTGACCAATGCCTCCAAAAATTACCCCACCGCCGCCCAATTTCTCCCCTCAAACAGGTGGCCCCTAAAGTTTTGGCCGGGGCGATCGTCCCAGCACCAGGGGAGGCCGATCTCCCGATTAATTTGCCACGACTTACCCAGCTATATGGGGATAACCCCCGTTTTTATCGGGAGATGTTCAAGCAATTTATGACCTTTGCCCCTGGCTATATTGAGGCCCTCCGGGGGGCGATCGCCAGCAAAGATCCCCAACAAATTTCCTACGAAGCCCACCGCCTCAAGGGGGCTACCAGTAGCGTCAGTATCCGCAAAATTCCGGAATGGTGCACCGCCATTGAATTCGCCATACCTGAGCAAAACTATGTCACCCTTGAACGCCTCATGGGGAACATCCATGACTACTTTGAAGAAGTCACCCAGTTTATCAACCATTACTTCGAATCCTAAATCAAAATTGACTCACAGTTCTGAGCGGCGCATCTCTTGGCGTACCTGTACCCGTAGAAGACGATCACGGCGATCGTGATACAGTTTCATTTCTTCTGGGGTCATCTGACTGGGATCGAGAATAATTAATCCATAAAAATCTAGGGCCGGATAAACTCTGAGATGGGGCAAAATTTCTTCTAGGGCTGCAACAACAAGGCCATAGACATCCGCTAAAAATTGCTCAAAAGCTTCTGGATAATCCCGTTGCCGATAGCCCACAGCCTGTTCTAATTCCTTTTGGGAAAGGATATAACCCGCCTCAAATTGCGAAAATTCTAACATCGTCTCGGGCACTGCTTCAGTACAGATTAGCTCGATAGTTACTCCCGTACTCTCAAGGAAAATGGCGAGGTTTAAGCCCCCTTACCCAGGAAAACTCAAAGGGGAGAAGTTCTCAAGCTTGTGCAAATTTTGACCATAGATTGAAAACCCAAAATCCCCCACGATGGGGGGATTCTCGATTGAAGCTACCTATACCGCTTGGGGTTGCTGGGGTTGCCGTTGGGGTTGGAATTGGAACAGTGAATAAACCACATTCCGGCGAATGTCGATCATCATTTCCAAGAACATTTCATAACCTTCTTGCTTATATTCAATCAGGGGATCCTTTTGGCCATAGCCCCGCAGCCCAACAGATTCCCGCAGGGAGTCGATCGCCTGGAGGTGTTCCCGCCAGAGGGTATCAATTTGTTGGAGGATAAAGAATCGCTCCGCCTGACGCATGAGACCGGCTTGGCTTTTTTCGACCTGGGCTTCCTTGAGGTCATAGGCTTTGCGCACTTCTTCGTGGAGGAATGTTTTAATTTCCGGCACGGTCATATCACCGATGTCTTTGGGGGTGAGGTCTTCAAGGAGGTAGATAAATTCTTTCGCCTTATCGAGCAATTTGTCGAGCTTCCATTCTTCGGGGGGGAGTTCCGGATTAATATAGGCATCGACGATTTCACTCATGGTTTTTTCGGCATATTGGATCACCTGCTCCTTGAGGTCTTGACCTTCCAGGACCCGCCGCCGCTCGGCATAGATGGCGCGCCGTTGGTTATTCATCACTTCGTCATACTCGAATACCTGTTTCCGGGCATCGTAGTAAAAGGTTTCGACTTTTTTCTGGGCGCCTTCGAGGGACTTGGTGAGCATCCCCGATTCGATGGGCATATCTTCTTCGACTCGGAAGGCATTCATCAGGCCAGCGACGCGATCGCCCCCGAAAATCCGGAGTAAATTATCTTCGAGACTGAGGAAAAACCGCGTCGAACCGGGGTCACCCTGGCGGCCTGCCCGGCCCCGCAACTGGTTATCAATCCGACGAGATTCGTGGCGTTCTGTACCGATGACATGGAGGCCACCACTCTGGATGACTTCTTCATGTTCAACGCTGGTGAGGGCGTGATAGGTCTTTTCGATGGCGTGGTACACATTGCGCAGCTTTTGGATCACGGGGTCGGCGGTGGGGGCATTTTCCGAGGCGATCGCCAATTTGTCCTCTGCTTCCAGCTCTGTCAAACTCTGGGCACCATACTGATCTACCGCAAACTTTACGGCCGCTTTTAATTCCTGCTCAATGTCTGGGGGCAACTCTGTGGGGTAAACATCGAGGCTGGTCTTCCAGGTTTTCTTCTTGAGCTTGGCACCGGGGCCAAAGCCCTGGCCGCCACTACTTTTGCCACTGCCGGCGATCGCAAAATTAACCTCATCTTCGGGTTTGACGATCTGGGGCATAAAATATTCCCGCATTTTTAGACGGGCCATATATTCTGAGTTGCCGCCAAGGATGATATCTGTACCACGACCAGCCATGTTGGTGGCAATGGTTACGGCCCCTTTTCGACCAGCCTGGGCAACGATTTCCGATTCCTTTTCGACATTTTCAGGACGGGCATTGAGGAGGTTATGGGGAATGCCCATTTCGTGGAGGTAGGCTGAAATCACCTCAGATTTTTCGACACTGGTGGTGCCAACCAGCACCGGGCGACCCATCTGATGGATGTGGGCACATTCTTCGGCGATCGCCCGCCATTTTGCCTTTTCATTTTTGTAGACCACATCGGGCAAATCCTGCCGTTTGGGGGGGCGATTAGTGGGGATAATCGTCACTTCGAGGTTATAGACTTTCTCAAATTCCGTCTCTTCGGTTTTTGCTGTCCCCGTCATGCCCGACAGCTTCGGATAGAGCAAAAAGAAATTCTGGTAAGTGATATTTGCTAAAGTCTGGGTTTCCTTCTGGATTGTTACCCCTTCTTGAGCCTCGATCGCCTGGTGGAGACCATCACTCCAGCGACGGCCTGGCATAATTCGCCCTGTGAACTCATCGACGATCACCACTTCATCCCCCCGGACAATGTAGTTCACATCTTTTTTAAACAACTCTTTTGCCTTAATCGCATTGGAAATATAGTGCGCCCAGGGGTTTTCTTCATCGTAGAGATCCTGTACCCCCAACAATTTTTCTACCTTTACAAACCCTTCGTCCGTCATCAAAACGTTACGGGCTTTTTCGTCTACTTCATAATCTCCGGGGCCGTCTTCTTCCACCTGGGGTACTAACTGTTGGGCGATGGCTGCCGCCTGGAGATACTTTTCCATGGGCCGCTCGATCTGGCCAGAAATAATCAAGGGAGTTCTCGCTTCATCAACGAGGATTGAGTCTACTTCGTCAATGATGCAATAGTTGAAGGGCCGTTGTACCACCTCTTGGATGGTGGTTGCCATGTTGTCCCGCAGGTAGTCAAACCCCAATTCTGAGTTGGTGGTGTAGGTGATGTCGCAGCGATAGTTCTCAATTTTTTCTTGGGGGCCCATGGTGGATTGGATCAGCCCTACGGTCAGCCCCAAAAAGCGGTGTACCTGACCCATCCATTCGGCGTCTCGGCGCGCCAAATAGTCGTTGACGGTGACCACATGGACGCCTTTTCCGGTCAAGCCGTTGAGATAGGCTGGGAGGGTGGCCACCAGGGTTTTTCCTTCCCCGGTACGCATTTCTGCAATTTGCCCTTTGTGGAGCACGATGCCCCCAAGGAGCTGCACATCGTAGTGCCGCATCCCCAAGACGCGTTTGGCAGCTTCTCGGACAACGGCAAAGGCTTCGGGGAGAATTTCGTCTAAAATTTCTTCGGTTTCTTCGTCGCTGTTTGCTTTGTCAAGTTTGGCGCGAAATTCTACCGTTTTTTGGGCGAGTTCGTCGTCGGTGAGTTTTTCAAAATCCTCTGCGAGAAGGTTAATGTCCGCTACAAGGGGCTGGAACCGCTTGAGTTTACGGGCGTTGGGGTCACCAAATAACTGCTTAAACATAGGATTTTGTTCGACAAACGGAGGTTAGGACAAAAAATAGCGGGGCGATCGCAAGACCACTGGCGCAGCGTTCCCCCAGGCTGAGGGCGATCGCCAACTTCAATAACTTTTTTTAACTATGGTATCACTCCCATTTTCGGGGGGGGAGGGAAGCGGCGAGGAAAGCCACCGTAAAAATCCAATGACTTTCCAATTAAAAAATTAGGCTTTGGTAAATTCCATGCCGTTTTCAGCAGCGTAGCGCTCCATGAAACGCATAAAGCGGTCCCATTCATCAATGGAGCGCATGACCAAACGGGCCTCAATCACACGGGCTTTGCCGTCATAAAATTTGGCTTTGACTTCCCGGGTAGAAATTTCCCCTTCTTCATCAATAAGGTACATCCCGGTGATTTCGTCGGTGCTTTCTTGGGCGAGGGCAGCCGGATCTTCGAAGGAGAAGATGGCAGTGCCAGTACTGCCATCGGGGGAGCGGGTCAAGCGAATACCGGGCACTTTGGGTTCATCAACACCTTGGGAAAATTGAATAACTGCCATGGTAATTTAATGTTTCTTCATATCTTTGTGCCCTTATCTTCTCATACTCCCATCGGTTTGTTGATGCTTCCTTCGGGGTTGCTTCAAAATTTCCCTGGCCCCTTGGGAGGATTGAGATTAATCGATACTATCGGCTTCGAGTTGCCAGGGCTGCTGGGCACTCACCGTGCGTTGGATGGCTTCAAACACGGTGCGGCAGTGATTATCTGTCTGGAGGGGAAGCTCTTCGTTTTTAGCGACGAAGTCAACTTGCAGCCTACCGTCGAGGAGTTTATTGCGATCAAACAGCACCTCAAGCTGTACAAGCTTGGTAAAGGTGATATTACCGGGTTTTTCTTTGGCCATAATGTAACCCCCCGTTTCATAGGTCAGGTCGAGGTCACATTCCTGAATGATATCTTTCAGGGAGGCGATCATCTCCGTTGCGGAGAGGCCAACGAGGTATGAACAGGTATAACGCGCCATAAAACTTTTATCTTTTAACCGTGCTGAGGCATTCCCCCCCTATATTACCGAACAGGTGGACCCTAACCCTATGATTTCTCTCGACCAAGTGATCGGTCAGCCCCAAGCTGTTGCTCTATTGCGTCAGGCGATCGCCAAAGAGCGCATTGCGCCAGCTTACCTTTTTGCAGGGCCAGAGGGCATTGGGCGGCGCTTAACGGCCCAAGGGTTTACCACGGCGCTAATGACCCAGGGGCGATCTGAAAGCGAACAACGCTTAGTACGTTACAAATTGCTAAAAAATAATCACCCTGATCTGCTGTGGGTGGAGCCGACCTACCAGCACCAGGGAAAACTTTATACCCCGGCCCAGGCCCAAGAAGCGGGTCTCAAGCGCAAAGCACCGCCCCAAATCCGCATTGAACAGATCCGGCAATTGGGGGAGTTTCTCAGTCGTCCAGCCCTAGAATCGCCCCGCTGTGTGGTGGTGATCGAGGCAGCCCAGACCATGGGAGAATCTCCGGCTAATGCCCTGCTCAAGACCCTAGAGGAACCGGGCCGAGCGACTTTGATTTTGTTGGCCCCCAGTGCAGATAGTTTGTTGCCGACCCTGGTTTCCCGCTGCCAAAAAGTTCCTTTTTATCGTTTACCGGAGGCGGACATGGCGCGCATTTTGATAAACCAAGGATATCAACATATTTTGGCGGATGAGACGGTGTTGGCGATCGCCCAGGGGAGTCCAGGGGCCGCGATCCAAATTTATGAGCTGCTCAGTAATGTTCCCCAGGATTTACTGCGCAGCTTGCAGCAGTTGCCCCAGGAACCCGTCGGCGCATTGCAATTAGCTAAAACCCTCCACGATACCCTCGACCCGGAGATCCAATTACAGTTAATCGACTATTTGCAATATCAATATTGGCAAACCTTCCGGCATGAGGGCCTAGTACAGCGCCTTGAAGTGATCCGGAAACATCTACGGAGCTACGTACAGCCGCGCCTTGTGTGGGAAACATTTTTTCTGGAAGTTGCCTCCTCGGGCATTACCCCCCTGTAGAGAGGGGAGGGTTAACCTTTAACGCCGCTGCTGGTATCGCTGGGGATAATATAGCGTTGCAAAAAGACAAACAAAATCATCACGGGCAGGATTGAAATAATGGAACCCGCTGCAATCAGACGCCAATCGAGAGAAAATTGACCTGCTAAGGTTGCTACTCCCAAGGGCAGTGTATAAAATTCGGGGCGATCGACTACAATCAGAGGCCACAAAAAATCACTCCAGGAGCCAATAAATACAAAAATTGCCAAGGTAATTAGGGCTGGACGCACCGCAGGGATCATTAAATGCCACCAAATCCCCAGTTCAGTACAACCATCGATGCGACCCGCTTCTTCGAGTTCTTTGGGGACTCCCTGGAATGCTTGGCGCAAAAGAAAAATCCCAAAAGCAGAGGCCAGGCTCGGAAAAATAATGCCTAGGTAGGTATTGCGTAAACCCAGTTGTACGGTCAGTACATACAGGGGGATCATCACAATCTGAAAGGGAATCATGATCGTCGAGACGATGGTAGCAAAGATGACGTCACGGCCCCGAAAGTCTAGACGAGCTAAAGGATAGGCGGCGAGAGCGCAGAATAAAAGATTAAAGCCGACTGTGAGAACAGCGATTAAGGTGCTATTGAAGAGATAGCGACCAAAGGGATGTTCGCGCCAGATGGTGATGAAGTTATTGAGGGTCGGGCTTTGGGGGATGAGTTGGGGCGGAAAACTAAAGACGTTTTCGGTGGGAGATTTGAGGGCGGTGCTCAGGAGCCACAGTAGCGGAAAAAGCATGGCTAGGGCGATCGCCCCCAACAAGAGATATGTGGCAGTGATTTTGAGGTGCTTCATGTTGTTCAGTGCTGGCGGCTTACATTCTTTTGAATTATATTGCTGCTCAAGGCGATCGCCTGTCGAGATTTGTTCTCTAAAGGAATTTAGTCTCTAAATCTTTCTGATAAAAAAAGAGATGGAAGGGAGTAACTTCGCATCTCTTAAAGGACTGGGAAAAAACAATTTTTTAGACAGAATTAACGGGTCGGAAAACGATTGTTTTCTAGCATCTGTTGAGCAGTCTCGCTGGGTTGATAGCCATAACCCCACGTTGCGTCCTGAGAATCATCAAGGATCTGTGGCGTAATGATAAAGAGAAGTTCGCGACGGCTATTTTCTCTAGAAGTACTTCTAAACAAGGAACCAATAATAGGAATATCACCAAGAATAGGCACTTTGCTAGTAGTGACGATATCTCGCTCATCAATCGCTCCGGCCAGAACAAGTGTCTGATTGTCGCGAAGTCTTACGGTTCCAGAATTGAGAATACTCTGTCTTTTTAATGTCACTGTATTGTCAATACCGATGCCTGATTCAAACTGCTGCACATCACCAGCTGTTGATATTTCAGAAGTAATATTGAGAGTAACAAATCCATTGTCATCAATACTTTCTACAGTTACAGGGACAATCAACCCTACTTCAGCAAGCTCTGGTTCAGCTAAAAAAGTAGGAGCTGTATTGTCTGTGCCTGAAACGACTTCGACATTCACGCTATTAATGATTTGCTCGGTAATTCTCAACTCTCCTGTTTGACTTTCTTGAATAATCAATGTTGGGTCTGCAATGATTTTTGCAGTTCCTTGTTCTATAAGCCCTGCAATCAGTGATCCTGCTAGATTTGTTCTTCTATCTCTGATATCTGGATTTCCTTGAGTTCCTCCTGGTACTTGAAGCAGAGAATTTCCAGGTCCTGAGCTATCTATAATTGTTCCAAGGCCAAGGGCCCGCTCTAAAGTGCCAGTTCCTAAAATTTGTCTTGCTTCACCGTTAGGCGACAAAATAATACCGGTTTCTGCATCGAAGCCAACTCGGTCATCAAGCAAAAGTTTAATATCTGAGGCTATCGAACGATTACCTTCCAAAGTAACATCAATAATTTTGACGTTGACTGCAACCTGACGACGCCGAGCATCTAGTTGTTGTAGAAAATTACTAGCAACTTCGATTGTTCTCGGATCACCACTCAATGTGAGTGCATTGAGTCGAGCATCTGTAAGAATATCGAGGGTATTGAATTGAGAAAAAAGCCCTCTAGCAACTTCAGATTCTGTTGGTGTTCTCGCACAAGTTCTCTCTACTTGTCGGGAAGTAGCAGTACTTTGAGTTCGAGAAGTAGGTACACTGCTACCTTCCGCATCCAAAGAAAATGCTGCTTCGGATGTTTCTATTTCACGTGATTCGTTAATGACTTCAGAAACACTAGAATCACCAGTCAACAAGAAACATCTCGCTTCTTCAGGAGTAGCCTGATTTAACCGGAAACTACGGGTAATCCTCGGCGCAACAGCATAGGGTAATTGTCTGCCTACAAAAATCGTGTTGCCATTTCTGACTGCATTTAGATTCCCCAACATCAAGACATAATTAAATACATCCTGGACTGGAGCATTTTCCATATCCAAGGTAACAACTGGCGGTAGCTCTCCCTCTGCAACGGTTCTAACGTCACCGCCTACAACGATATTTAAACCAGAAGAACGCGCCAAGAGAGACATCACATCTTCAATGGGCGCATCTTTCAAGACCAAGCGAGGCACTACAGCATTGGTTTGTAGATTGACATAGTTGCCTGCTGTCGAGTCAATGGTCGAAACTGAAATATCACCCACTGGCGGCGCACTCGCCCTGGGCAAAAATGGTGGCACAGGGGATGTGGGCTGCAAGAGATTATTATTTTGATTGTTTGGATTATTCTGGGCCAACATCGGTGGCTCAATAATTCTTGTTGTGACTTGGGGCTGAGACGTCTGGGCTGTTTCGGTGGGGGCGATCGCCGCAACATTCAATAAAATACTGTCCCCATCCTGGCTGAGCAGTTCCCCTGTCGGTGCTCCCTCTGAGCCCAGGGCCACAATCCGCACATTACCAGGGGTCGGCTCCGTGATCTCTAGGCGTTCAATCCCAGGTAGTGGATTATCCTGCGTGAATATCTTTTGACCATTTGCAAGATCTAAGTTTGCATTGGCAATTTCCGTGATCAGTGTGCGATCGCGCTGGGTCGTCGAAACCGAGGGCGGGCTCAGAATGTCACCATCATTGTCCGTAAAGTTCAACTCCAGCTCTAGGCCGCCATTTCCCGGTCGTACCTCAAGGCCTTGCACTTGAACATTCGCTGCTTGGGCCGGAGCGGCCAACACCGTAGAAGCAACAACACTAGCGATGACACCAGAATAAGACTTAATATTCACGACAAAAAATCTCCACACACACTAATTAAATGTAATCGAAAAACGAAGATCTGACTCGATGATAAGTAACAATGATTTTAGAAATAGATCCTAAAAGCTTAAAAAGATAGCCACTAAGTTTTGTTAACTCAAAAAAAGCAAAATTTCACTGGCTCAAATGTTTAATTCCCCTCAGCCGGAGCCTCTTCTGCTGGCGGTGCTTCACCCTCTGCTGGTTGACCTTCTTGGCTTGCTGCGGCCGCCTCTGCCGCCAACTCTTCTTGGCGCTGGGCTAATTCCTCCGGCGTCGGGGCAATCAATGCATCAACCACGAAACTAACATTTAAGCGTGGGGGAGCTAATGTTACCAAACGGCCATTTTCAAAACGAAATCTTGCTGGTTCTGAAGTGGTGGTTGAAAAATTTCGCATCACTAACAGGGGCTGCAACAGGTCGAGGTTACTCAACATCGACTCCGCCTCTGGGTAGGTCATATTCGCAAAGCTGACATTAAACGTCTGGTATTTCAACTTATTGACCGCCGCTTCCCCATAGGCGGCGGCATCGGTGATGAATTCTGGCTTGGGCGGCGTCGGCTCGTAGGTAGTAAGCTGCACATTGCTTGCGGTCAACACCCGGTTAAAGTCCAGCAAAAATGTTTCCATTTGCTTATCCTGACCGTAGGCATTGAAAATGTCCGACGCAATTCGTGCTTCATTTTGTCGCTCCACTTCTAATTGGGCGATTTGTGATTCGAGATTGCCACTGCCTTTTTGGGCGAGCTCTGCTTCTTTTTCCCGCAAGGTTACCGTGAGCGTGTCTACTTCTCCTTGGATGGGTTTGACGAGAAACCACCAGAGGCCACCACTAAGACCAATGCCGGCGATCGCAATCATCACCCCCACAATCTTTGAGGTGAACTGAACACCAAAAGCCTCAAAAAAGCCCTGTTCTTGACCAACCATGGTCATTTCCGTCATCGTCTGCCGGAACTCTTCTGCGTATGTCATCGATTGTTACTCCTCCTCACCGTATGTATGTACATTGTTTAGATCTCACCCCAACAAAACCCTAAAAACTACTCCGTAATCGCTCGGCCATCCCCCTTGCTCCTTGGGCTTCTAGGGTCTGGATTACCTCTGCATCCGTTAGATCACGCAGGGAAACAGACACGGTATATTCCACCACCTGGGGCAGACTAAAGGAAGCCACAGGCCGAGGAAATTCTACCTGTTCTGCGGTGACCGGATTGTCCACCAGGTTGGCGTTGACGATATAAATTTCTTCCCCCTGGAGTAAGGGAGATTCCGGCAGATTGAGGACGAAATCATTGACCTCGGTAAAGGTCCGAGCCGTGCCTCGCACTAAAACTTGATTTTCTGTCTGCTCAAAGGAAGCAATGCGCAAACCCGCAGGGGTCAGATCGCCGATTTCCCGTAAAACTGCCGCCCAAGGTTTAATGCGTGTCTGGAGAACCTCAACAAAAACTTGACTCTGGCCTCTAAATGTGTCAATTTCCTGTTGGATTTGCTGTAGCCGTGCTTGCTGGGCATTGGCTCCCTGGAGCTGTTGGTCAATGACGGCAATTTCTTCTTGTACCCGGGCCTTATCTTGGTTGCCTAACAAAGACAAAAAGCCCACGACTCCCAGGGCAACGGCTGCAACTGCGCCCCCGATAATCAAAGGCCCTGGCTCTTGCCCCGGAACAGTCCCTGGTTTGCCGCTAATTCGTCCGGCGATCGCCCCTGGTGCTTCTTTTGTTAAACCCCGGTCTTTTAGAAAATTAATATCTAAGCCGTACATCGCCTATACCTCCCGTAATCCCAAACCCAGTACTGTACCCAGGGCCGGACGCTGCACCTGAGAAATTTCTTGATCCACCTCGATTGACAACGCCTCAAACGGATCAATCTGAATCGTCGGAATACTCAAGCGCTGGGTGAAAAATTCGTCTAACTGGCTAATTCCACCGCCAGGCCCCGCCAGCATTAACTGGGCCACCTCCAATTCATTACTCTGGTTGAGATAAAAATCAATGGAGCGGCGTAACTCATCGGCCAGTTCCCCCAATACCCGTAATAGCGCTGCCATGCCTGGATTAATTCCCGTTGCCCCTGTACGCGCCCCTTCCATGGGGGTATTCGGGATCGTCATCCCCTGGAGCAACTCGATATCGCGGGGAGCGGGTAAATTCATCGCCCGAGAGAGGGCATTTTGTAGTTGGGAAGCACCGATCTGCACCGTCCGAGAAAACTGAGGCACCCCGTCAACGACGATCGCAATTTCAGTACAGTCGAATTCAATATCTACCAAGACCACCGCTTCCTGGGAGCTGAATTGCCGGAGCTGCTCGCGGATTGTCCGCAGGAGAGCAAAACTATTTATTTCGAGAATGTTGATTTCGAGGCCAGCCTGAACAATGGTTTCCACATAGGTATCTGTCACTTCTCGTCGGGTTGCCACAAGGAGCACTTGCACCTTATCGATGCCATCCTCATCCTGAAAAAAGCCTAATTTTTGGTAATCCAGATCTACTTCTTCACGGGGGTAGGGGAGATAAAGACTGGCCTCGTGATTGAGCACCATGTCTCGCAGTTCTGCTTCATCGAGTTCTGCGGGGATCGGAATGAGACGAATAATCGCTTCCCGCATGGGTACTGCCGCCGTTACCTGTTTTGCACTGATGTTGTTACTGGCAAGGGTGCTTTGGATCAATTCAGCCAGGGCTGGCACATCAACAATTTTGCCTTCCTCGAAAACGCCCTCGGGGATGGGCTCGCTAATGTAGGTGGAAAGTTTGTAGATTTGCCCCTGTTTTTTAAGCTGGACAATGTTCAATTTTTCCGTGGAGATCTCGATGCCAATCCCTTTTTGTTTGGGTTTGAAAATATTTTGGAGGAAATTCAGCATAGGAAAATGTTCCGAAGTGGTGACCTACGGAGCCATCGGTGTTGACCGCCGCTACCCTGGTTGCTATTAAATCTAGCTCAGTTTGCTAAAAGTGAATAGGAAATGATGCCCAAGGGAGCAATTTTGGCCCAGAAGTAGTCAAGATGGTGGCATGATCTGAACGGTGATGCGATGTGAGCGATCACAATGTATGAATAATTTTGGGAGATAAGTTTCTAATGGTCAAAGGTTTTCGGCGTTTGGGGTGTGGGCTACTTTTGGGGGTGAGCTTGATGGCGATCGCCGCCTGCAGTAGTTCCAGCGGTAATCGCAGCGGTACTGGGGAATCAGTTGAATTTTGGACAATGCAATTGCAACCAAAGTTTACAGATTATTTCAATGACTTAATCACAGCTTTTGAAGCAGAGAATGCCGAAGAAACAGTGCGCTGGGTGGATGTGCCCTGGTCGGCCATGGAAAGTAAGATCCTCACGGCGGTTTCAGCGCGGACTGCCCCCGATGTGGTAAATCTCAACCCAAATTTTGCCTCCCAGTTAGCCAGCCGCAATGCTTGGCTCGTCCTCGACGATCGCCTGACCCCAGAGCTGCGCGATCGCTATCTCCCCAAAATTTGGCAAGCAAATCAGATAGGCGGCCAGACTTTTGGTATTCCCTGGTATCTCACCACCCGCATCAGTTTTTATAATCAAGATTTGTTTACCCAAGCGGGCATTACCAATCCCCCCAGCACCTATGCAGAATTGGCCCAAGTTGCCCAACAGGTGAAGGAACGCACCGGTAAATATGCTTTCTTTGTGACCTTTGTGCCAGGAGATTCTAATGAAGTGCTGGAATCGATGGTGCAGATGGGGGTGACTCTCGTCAATGAAGACGGTTCTGCGGGCTTTGATACCCCCGAGGGCTTAGCGGCTTTTCAGTATTGGGTAGACCTTTACCAGGCTGAACTGTTGCCCCCAGAGGTGCTCACCCAGGGTCATAGCCATGGCATTGAACTCTATCAGGCCGGGGAAACGGCGATCGTCAATACTTCGCCCGAGTTTATTAACACCATTCAGCAGAATGCGCCTCAAATTGCCCAGGTGTCTGTGCCGGCTTCCCAGATCACTGGAGATACCGGCAAGAAAAACGTGGCAGTAATGAACTTAGTCATTCCTAAAGACAGTGATGACCCCGAGGCGGCTTTTAACTTCGCCCTATTCGTTACCAATACTGAAAATCAATTGGCCTTTGCAGAAGCGGCGAACGTACTGCCCTCCACCGCAGAAGCTGTAGAACAGTACATTGCGAAGCTTGCCACCAATGCTGCCACCGATAGTCTTAGTTTGGCTCGTAAAATTAGCGCGGAACAACTGGCCGATGCAGAAATTTTAATCCCGGCCCAGGAGAACCTCACTACGTTACAAAAGCTGATTTACGAAAACCTCCAGGCAGCGATGCTTGGCCAAAAAACCGTCCCCCAAGCGGTAGCTGATGCGGCGGCAGCCTGGAATGCTCTGTAACAATTCTTCTGTGCCTTGGCCCCGACCCACGAAGGGAACAGGAAAAGATCTCTTCTTGAGGGGAGTTAGCGGGTATCCCTGGAGGAGGTCACGGGTTGGCTCCGTAATTGGTGAATAATCCTCCCCTAGCCCCTTCTCTGGAGGGGAACAAGAGAACCTCTCTCCTTGAGGGGTATGGAACTTCGCAGACTTTTGATGAAAGTAAAATCCCAAGGCCCTCTCTGGGAGGAAGACAAGAATTGGGGGAGATAACCTAGATTTCATCGAAAGCGATTACAATTGCGTTTCTGCTAATGCTCATTATTGCTGACAAAAAATATGGAAGTACACTTTCGCGAATTTTCTCCCTTTGACCTCTGGATATGGTTAGAGTTTGACCATGTGCCCTCAGCAACGGAAAAGCAGTATGTAGAAGAATTATTTGATTCTTGGTTTTATATCGGTAAGTTGGGGGGCTTTAATGCCGAAAATCTCCAGATCCAGGAAACAGGGGTCGAAGTTAGTTATCTCACCTATGACGAAGACCAAGCAGACAATGCTCTAATGGCACTGATGCACAATAAGGGAGATTTTGAATATGAAGGGACTTGGGGCCGCTGTTGGTTTGACCTGGGAACCAGCGACCTTATTGCCCTAGATGTATTGGTCAATGCAATTAAGCAATTAAGTAAAGATTTCATCGATCTACGCCGCATTGTGATCGGTGGAGAAAATGAGGATTGGCCCGTTGAACAGGGGGACGAAGATAGTTGGTATGAATAGGCCCCGGATTGTGGCGATCGCCGCCATGACGGTCGATGGAAAAATTGCTGACTATACCGGGTCTGCGGCTCGATTTCCCTCTGCCCAAGATAAGGCTCATCTGGAGCGCTTGATCGCTCAAATGGATGGGGTGCTCTTGGGGGCGAATACACTCCGGGCCTACGGAACGAGTTTACCGATTCGCGATCGCCACCTCCTCGAGCAACGTCAAGACCAACAAAGGCCGCCCCAGCCGACCCATTTTGTCTGCTCACGATCAGGAAATATCCCCCGGGATTTGCCATTTTTCCAGCAGCCAATCCCCCGGGGCTTAGTCACGGCCCAGGAAAACATACTCCAGTGGGAGGGCTTTGCCGGCTTCGGGCAAGTGTTACCCCTCGATCCGATGGGGAGCTGGCGATCGCCCTTAGAAAGGCTTTGGCATCAGGGGTTTAAAACCCTGGGTTTACTAGGGGGCGGCGAATTGATCGCCAGCTTTGGGGAACAGGGCTTTTTGGATGAGTTGTATTTGACGATCTGTCCAATCCTCTTGGGGGGGGCTGCGGCCCCAACTCCCATGGGGGGGAAGGGATTGTTGCAAACGGTGGGCCTCCAGTTAGAGCTCCTCGACCACCAGGCGATCGCCTCAGAGCTATTTCTCCATTACCGGGTTAGACGATAACTGCCATGGCGATTTTAACGGTTGAACAATTGACTCTCCGGCACGGGTTACAAACCATTTTGCAGGACATTAATTTAACCCTGGAGCCAGGCGATCGCCTCCTTATCGTCGGGCCCTCCGGCTCTGGCAAAAGTACCCTGCTCCACTGCCTCAATCGCCTCCAAAACCCGAGTCATGGCAAGTTATTTTTTCAGGGAAAGCCTTATCTTCACTATGATCCCGTTCAACTGCGCCAACAGATTGCCCTCGTTCCCCAGGAAGCACGTTTGTTGGGGATGACTGTGCAAGAGACCTTGTTTTATCCTCTCCGGCTCCGGAACTTGACTGCCCAAGACATCCAAAAACGCTGGCATCATTGGCAGGAAGCCCTGGCGATTCCCCAAGAATGGCTCGATCGCACCGAAGCACTCCTTTCGGGGGGCCAAAAACAATGGGTGGCGATCGCCCGCGCCCTCCTCACAGAGCCTGATATTTTATTACTCGATGAACCCACCTCAGCCCTCGATTTGGGTCGTAGCCAAAACCTGCTTCATCTCTTGGTCAACTACCAAGCCCAACGACAAATCCCCTTGGCGATCGTGACCCATAACTTTGACTTTGCCCAACAACTTGCCACAAAGCTCATTTACCTCGACCGTGGCCAGATCCATTACCAAGCCCATCAACCCGCCATTGCCTGGGCTGACGTTCAACAAACCCTCCGAGCTGCCACTTCTCCCACCGGTGACGCTTGGTGACCTCAGTCACTATCAACCTTGATTGACCAGTTCTCGAATCGGTACCCGAGACTTTAACTTATTGGCCGGACTCGGTCGCCCAGGGGCAGGAGAAATTTCCATCAGGCTGCTGCCATTCCCCAAACCTGCACTAATGCCGTCTAAATTAAACCGATATCCCACATTCCGCACCGTCTGAATTAGATTCGGTTGTCGGGGATCTTGTTCAATTTTTTTCCGGAGAGAAAGTACATGGGTATCAATGGTGCGGGGGTTATCGATCGCATCGGGCCAAGCACGTCGCAGCAGCTCCGAACGGCTGAGGGGTTCCCCATTGGCCTGGGCTAACACATAGAGCAAACTAAACTCTTGGGGAGTCAAATCAATGTACATTCCCCGGAACTGAACTCGCCGCTGTACCAAATCGATCCGCAGTTCTCCATAGTCAAGTTGGAGGGGAGCAGTGGTCGTGCGGATACGTCTCGTCAATGCTTCAACCCGGGCCAAAAGTTCCTGCATACCAAAAGGCTTAGTGAGGTAGTCATCTGCCCCTGCCTTAAGCCCTGTGACAATATCTTTTTCTGTATTTTTTGCAGAAAGAATCAACACAATGGCTTGGGTGTTTTGGCGTAACCAACGGCAAAGCTCAAGGCCATCACCATCGGGCAAATCAGAATCTAACAACACCAAAGCTGGCATATGTTGTTCAAAAATGCGCCGTGATTGGTTGAGGTTGGCTGCTTGATAAATAGCATAGTTAGCTTGCTGTAGATGCCACCCGAGCAGCGATCTGAGATGGGGGTTTCCTTCGATGATGGCAACAGAGATTAAAGTCACGATGATTTGACTTCCTTGCGATGGTTCTTCCCACGTTAACAAAAATAATGTCAACAGATTGTAACCACGGTTACGTCTTAACTGTTTCTTTGGACTCGCTTAATAGTCGTCAATCTTTATTTTAAGATCTATCAAAAAAACGGCTAGATTTTAATGATTGCTTAAACTAAATTTGAAGAAAAAAGTAAAAGAATCAGTTAAGAGAAACGTAATTTTAATTACAAAATATGGAAGATAAAAGGGTAGCGATACTCGGTACTGGGATTACCGAGGATTTTTAAGATTGCCAGAATGGGGAGGACAAAGCTTAGTAAAAGTAGAGGGATTGCTAGCAAAATTGCAACAGGAATCCCAATAACAATCGAGAATAGAAACGCAACAATGCCCCAGCCGACCCAAAGATTGAGATGTAGATTGAGGGATTCTTTTGCGTTAGCTTTGACAACAGGGTCTTCGCTAATCACCAATAATGCAATGGGAATTCCGATAGAGACAAAGGTATAGTTAATGAAAATTGCCCCATGGCAGAGACCGGAAAGAAGTTTTCTTTTGTCAGGATCAAAAGTCATAGCCGTAAAGTTCTTGGGGATCAAGAAAAATAGATTTTCTAAGTTAAGGATCAGTAATTAAAGATGGCCTCGATTAATGGGTGAGGGCCAAGGGTTAGTTATCTAAACGATACACAATTTTGCCATCACTGGCTCGGTTTGTAAGCTGGAGGAATTCTGCTCGCACCAGGTTTTCTAGGTGAGATTCTAAGATGCTTCTCGGTACATCTTCAATTTCGAGGAAGCAATCGAGGAGAGTAACTTCTCCTTTGGCTTGGCAAAGTTTGAGGATGCGTCGTTCTAGGGCTTCTTTGGCAATGTTTTGGTTTCCTGGGGACATGGCCAGGTCTTGGGAAAGGTTAGCGGCGATCGCCTGGTCCCCAATGTTAACGATCACCTGAGGTGTCCCTGGGCGGTTGGTGAGTTGCCGTGATTCGTAACCCATTAAAGTTTTGCTGTTGTATTTTTGGTCAAAATGCTCCTGGGACATACCGACTAGGAAAATAGCCTCCACAAAACCCGCGATAGTGGGAATATATGTCCAGAAAAAGATGGCATAGACAATGCCCCAGCCGATCTCTCCTAGGTAAAATTTATGGACACCAACGCCCCCAAGGAAAAAGGCCAACACTGCGGCTGAAGTTTTTTGTCTCATGCGGGATGCTTGGTTAGATTAGGCAGAACTCTGGCGCTCCTACGGGCGATCGCCATTTCCCCTATTGTAAAAACCCAAACCCAAAATGGCCTTAAAACTGCTGCAAAAAGCGCAGGTCGCTGTTGTATAGGCGACGGATATCATCTAATTTGTGCAGCACCATCGCGAAGCGCTCTACCCCAAGACCGGCTGCAAACCCGGTATACACCTCAGGATCGTAGCCCACTGCCCTGAGGACATTGGGATCTACCATGCCGCAGCCCATTACCTCAAGCCATTTGCCTTGCCATTTCACGTCTACTTCTGCCGAGGGTTCAGTAAAGGGGAAGTAGCTAGCGCGGAAAGTAATCTCTAGGTCTTCGCCAAACATCTGCCGCAAAAATTCCTTGAGGGTGCCTTTGAGATCAGTGAATTTGAGATTTTTATCGATCGCCAAGAGTTCGATCTGGTGAAAAACGGCGGAGTGGGTGGCATCTACGGTATCACGGCGGTACACCCGGCCAGGGGCAACAATTCTCAGGGGTGGCTCATTTTGCTCCATGTGGCGAATTTGTACCGAAGATGTATGGGTACGCAGGAGGCGATCGCCCGGTAGATAAAAGGTGTCTTGCATATCCCGGGCGGGGTGATCAGCGGGGGTATTGAGCGCTTCAAAATTGTAATAATCCGTCTCAATCTGCGGCCCTTCGGCGACGGTGTAGCCCATGCCCACAAAAATATCTAACACCCGGTCAACGGTGCTCTGGAGCGGGTGTATTTTGCCGAGGGGCCGACCAACGCCAGGCATCGTGACATCGAGGGTTTCTGCCTTTAGTTGCGCTTTGATTTTTGCCCTTTGCAACGCGTCAAGCTTACCATCGAGGTCTCCCTGGAGGACTTCTTTGACTTGGTTGGCGATCGCCCCAATTTTTGGCCGCTCCTCTGCTGAAAGCTTCCCCATACCCCGCAAAATCTGCGACAATTGGCCCTTTTTGCCGAGGTAGTTGACCCGCAGTTTCTCCAGACTCTCAAGATCTGCCACGGAGGCGATCGCGTCAGTCGCTTCCTGTTGGAGGGTTTGCAAATCAGATTCGATTTGGGTCAAAGTAGAAGTGGTCATGCCAGAAAGAGTGCGACTAAACTTGTTGCGATGGTTAACGACCCTAACAGTTTAAACCCTCCTTGATGATAAAAGAACGTCAATTTTTACCAGGAACCCATGACACCTGCTGCTCCCCTGAATTTATTAGTCAGTAATGACGATGGCATCTCTGCCCTAGGGATTCGTACCCTCGCCAATACCCTTGCCGCCGCCGGCCATCAAGTGACCGTTGTTTGTCCTGACCGGGAGCGCTCTGCCACAGGTCATGGACTGACCCTCCACCGACCAATCCGCAGCGAAATCGTCGAAGGTATCTTTGACCCCAAGGTCACAGCCTGGGCTTGTTCTGGTACGCCTTCTGACTGCGTCAAGTTCGCTCTCAGTGCCGTCTTAAAAAACCGTCCAGACTTCGTCCTCTC
The DNA here is from genome assembly GCF_055380235.1 of Picosynechococcus sp. NKBG15041c. Classification (NCBI taxonomy): domain Bacteria; kingdom Bacillati; phylum Cyanobacteriota; class Cyanophyceae; order Chroococcales; family Geminocystaceae; genus Picosynechococcus; species Picosynechococcus sp. NKBG15041c. The sequence continues at coordinate 1,182,266 of NZ_AP040363.1, read as the reverse complement.
TGGCATCAACCATGGGGCTAACCTGGGAACTGATGTGCTCTATTCGGGGACTGTTTCTGCGGCCATGGAAGGTTTGTTAGAGGGCATCCCTAGTCTTGCCTTTAGCCTGGCAGACTATACCAGCCACAATTTTCAGCCCGCTGCTAATTTTGCTGTGAAGTTTCTCCAGCAACTCCTGGCGAAACAGCACCAATTGGCGATCGCTGGCGTTGGCAAAGGGGCCCCCGTGTTTCTGAACGTCAATGTGCCAAATTTATCCCAGGAAGATATTGCTGGCGTAAAAATCACACGCCAGGGTCTGCGTCGTTACACGGAGCAATTTCAAAAGCGCCAAGATCCGCGCGGCAAAACCTACTACTGGCTCGCAGGGGAAGTGGTCGAGGAACTCCCCCAACCAGATGAGCCAAATATTCCCCTCGATTTTCCGACAGATGTGGAGGCGATCGCCGCTGGCTATATCACCGTTACGCCCCTGCAATATGTGATGAATGACCTCTACCGTATCCAGAGCCTATCCCGGGAAGATTGGCAAGTCTAGGGAATGACGCCATCATTAACGGAGCGGACTTCTTGATTGACAAATGGATCTGTAGAACCGCTCCAGTTAAAGCCGTTAATCGTGAAATTGATTGAGCCGATCTCTAGTACTGGGTTATAACGCAATGAAACACTATGAGTGCGGCGGCTATATTCAAGAAAATAGTCAGTACTAATCGCTTCTTTGCTGTCGAGGTTAATTGCTGTCTGAAACCCGGCCCGGAGAGGCCCATAGATTTGTTGCGTGAGGCCAAATTCGAGGGTGCGTTGGTCAACGGCCCGGTCAAACAAAAAAGGTGATAGTTCGTCACTGAGAAAACTGTTGCTGTAGCTGATATTAAAGCCCGTGTAATCTAGGCTATTGTCTGCAAAGTGACCAAATTGACCCTCCAGGCCAATTCTGCCCCGGAGCACATTTTGGCGATCGCCACTACTGTAACTCGTGCCAACCCCTTGGAAACCGGTCACTAGGGAAATATAGGGCACCACTGGACGCGGACTGTAGCGTAGCCCTTCTAGGCGCGTTGATGGCAATGGCTCGCCACGCCAAAGCGGTAAACGGTGGTCAAGGTTTAGGGCACCTTGGTAGCGAGTGAGACTAATCTCGTCTTGGCTCACTCCTGGTTCGAGAAGTTCTGGTCGGTCGGTATCCGCTTCAATGTTTTGGATACTGGCTTGGAAATCTAACCCAAAGCCGGAATCTCCTAGGCGGTAACGGGGCGATCGCAAGACAATCCCCAGACTTCGTTGGACTCGCTGAAAACCTAGGGAGCCATTAAAGAGGCGATTCCGGTAGTTGAATTCCTGACTCAGACGAAAAGGATTGTCGAGATCACCTAGTTTTTGTTCAAGGCGCAGATTCATTCTGAGGTTATTTTCTAAATCACTCAGCCTCAAACTATCGAGAAAACCCCGTGCTGTGAAAGCCAGTCGGGGGTTGAACCGGTATCTAAAATCACTAGAAAGGGCAAAGACTCCCGGTGACAAGGGTTTTCCGGCATCTTCGTCGTCACGGTTGGCCTCAATCATGTCAGGGAAAAGGGCTTTTTGCAGGAGATATTGGGGGGTCACTCTCCAACGGCCCTGGGCGCTGCGATATGGCGTAAAAGGTCGTTGCAAAAATAAACCGCCTCGATTTTCGTCATCATACCCAAGGGGGAGAAACCCAAATGCCCCCGTTGATGCTTCACCAAACTGGACAGTGCGTGGGAATACTGGGAGCGAAATTGTCTCGTCAATGACGAGCCTCGTTTGGGTGGTGACCAGTTCATCCATTTGATAAGAAGCGGTTTCCGCCACCAACTGTAATTCTGGCGGCGAAAAAGGATCATTAGTAATCCGGACATTCTTGGCTTCCCAGCGATCATCAAAAAATTCCAGTTCATCGGCCCGAAAACGGAGTTGCTCAAGCTCACTGCGGTTGTTTGAGATTTCGCTATTGCCAAAGATAAGCCGATCAATGTCCTGGTTTCTGCCCAGGGTGACCCGTAGAATTTCTTCCCCCACAATATCTGTCGCTGGTTGACTGAGGAGGAGGCGTTCGTTCAGGAGTATTGCCGGATTACGAGTCACACCAAAATTTGTAGGTTGGGGGCTGAGATCTTGGTCTAGGGTCGTCCGAGACACTTCTCCCTCTGCCTGTTGAATGGTGCCTCGATTTTGCACGAAGAAATAAGTAAACTGCTCGCCGCGCAGCAACTGTTGACCACGCCGGAGAGATACATTCCCCGTGGCGATCGCCAATTTACTATCGAGGTTTACCCGCAGTTGATCGGCGCTGAGTACCGCTTCTCGAAATCGCACAATGACATTGCCGGTCGCTGTCACCACCTGGGTTTGCTCATTATATTCCTGGCGATCGCTCAACACTTCAAGGATAGATGGCGGTGCTGCTTCTGGCGCCACATTTTCAAGATCAGCAGCTGTGGTCGCTGATTCAGGCTCCTCGGATGCTTCTGTCATCACCGATGCAGGGTTGTCAGACGCTTCTTCCGGCAGGGGGGCGGAGTCGAGGGAAAACTGCTGTTGCTCACCACTGCGATCTTGGATTTGGATCGCGTCATACTCGGTTTCTTCTGTTAATTCAATTTCTTGGGCAGCGACTCCACCAGGCAATTGGGCGATCGCCGCATCTTGGGTCTGAGCGATTGATGCCTCCGCTACCACAGGGGTCATGGCACAATTCAAGGTACAAAGAACGGCGATCGCAGACATAAAAAAATTCACCCGCAGCGGAGATTACCAGAAATGGGGAGTTTAAAGACCCGGCTATGGCATGAGCGATTTTCAGGATACAACCTAACCACAAAGTCTTCACCTAATATATTTGCTAAAAGTCTGTTCTAAGCGAAAACAGAGCATGGTGGGCAAGGTCGACGCCGGAAAAACTGACAAGTACAATCGTTTCAAAGCATAGCCAGCATCAAGGACATGAAAATGGAGATGTGGTTCCCTTTTAGGCGTTAGGCAATGGCCCTTAATGGAGTACAAACCCCAAGCAATCCAGTATAGTCTTTTAGGATGGAGTTATTGAGGGATCTCGGGGCTCTACCTGTTGCCATCGCCCAAAGCATCAGGGACATTGCCTATGCAGTCGCCATCCGGAGGGGAGTCTTAGGCCATTAGTTCCCATAAATGCTCTATTTTTAACCCGGGAACTGCGGCATGATCAGTGCATTATGCTCGACTCATCCCCAGCACAAATTTTTTTTGGAAGAGGAGAACACCCCCCCTATGGCAAAGCAACCTTGGCAGACCGATGAAAACCATGATCCCCTTGGGGCTCTCTGGGATGAACTGACCGATCCAGAGGTGGCCGAAGCGGAATTTCGGAGTGATTTCTTCCAGGGTTTAGGGGGACGTCGGAAAAAGTCGGCATTTATGTTGAGCCTTGTTTGGGCGATCGCCTTCTTACTCCACAGCGTTAGTTGGGGGGCTACCGCCGTGTTCGGAGCGACGGGACTACTGTTTATTCAAGCAATCCGCCTTATCAGTGCAAAGCCCGATCTAGAGCCCATGCCCCTATCAGAAGCACAATTGGCAACGGCACCGATTGTTTCGCTGATTGCCTCGGCGAAGAATGAAGAGGCAGTGATCGCCCGTCTAGTACATAATCTCTGCCAATTAGATTACCCGACTGAGAAATGTGAAGTCTGGTTAATCGATGATGCCAGTACCGATAGAACGGCCCAAATTCTTGACCAGTTAGCGATGGAATATCCCCAACTCAAGGTCATCCATCGGCTACCCAATGCCGGTGGTGGTAAATCTGGAGCCCTCAACGAAGTCTTGTCTCAAACCCAGGGAGAAATCATTGCCGTTTTTGACGCTGATGCCACAGTGCCGCCGGACTTTTTACATCATGTAGTACCAATGTTTGCTGATGAAACGGTGGGTGCCATTCAGGTGCGCAAGGCGATCGCCAATGAAGCATTAAATTTCTGGACAAAAGGCCAAGCGACCGAAATGATCCTCGATAGCTACTTTCAGCAGCAGCGAATTGCCCTGGGCGGTATCGGTGAACTGCGGGGCAATGGCCAGTTTGTCCGCCGGGCCGCCCTCGATCAATGTGGTGGCTGGAATGAAGAAACCATTACCGATGATCTCGATTTAACCATCCGGCTCCACCTGGATCATTGGAAAATTGGCTTTTTACTTAACCCCGCCGTCAATGAAGAAGGGGTAACCGGGGCGATCGCCCTCTGGCACCAGCGCAGCCGTTGGGCCGAAGGGGGCTATCAGCGCTACCTCGACTACTGGCGCTATTTCTCGAACCAACGTTTAGGGTTTGGCAAAAAAGTCGATTTATTTTCTTTTATCTTGATGCAATATTTGCTTCCCACCGCTGCCATTCCTGATTTTGTGTTTGCAATCCTCCGGGGCCACTTCCCGATTCTCGCGCCCCTAACAGGTTTAGCCCTCTCCCTATCTTTTTGGGCGATGTTACAGGGGAACTTACGTGTCTATAAAAACCAGCCCTGGAGTTGGCAAAAAGTCTTCAAGATTGTTTCTGCCTGCGGTATCACCACGGTTTATATGCTCCATTGGATGGTTGTGATGCCGATTACCACAGCACGGATGTCAGTGCGCCCCAAACAGCTCAAATGGGTTAAAACAACGCACCAAGGGGAAGAAGAAAATCTGGTATCCCAGTCTTAGTTGATATCCCACGCACCGGATGTCACGCTGGATCCGTCACCTCTAGGGCACCCCGGATGATCACCACCGTGCGATTCGTCCCTTTGGCGATCGCCTCAGGAATGTTGCCATGGAGTGCTTGTTGTAGCAGGCTTTCCCGACTAGCACCTAAAATGACTAGATCATAAGTTTCTTCTTTAATCAGACGGATTAAGCTATCGGCAACGTTTTGGGAGCGAATTGGCAGGGGGATAATCGGCATCCCTACCCGGGTACGTAGGGATTGTTTCATTTTTAAGATCAAAGGAAACTGCTGGGGGCACTGTTGGGGCTGATATACCTGACAAAGGCAAATTTGAGAAGGTAGAGCATAACGGTTTACCTCTGGAGAGAGACGCAATAGGGCGGGGACAAACTCCTGGGCCCGCGCCACATTCGGGCCGCCACCAATGGGAAAAAGAGCGCGAATTTTCGCCGGAGAGTCCTGGAGCTTGAGGGGGTGGGCATGGCTGGTTTTAACCAAAATCACATCACAGGGGACTTTCTTAACGAGATATTCCATCACACTGCCAAATAGTTGCCCCCCTTGGAGGCGATCGCCTTGCCAACCGAGAATTAAACCTTCATCTTTACTGGAAATTTCCTGGAGAATGGCGCCGGCCACATCATAGGCCAAGATCACCTGGGTATGGATCGAAATTCCGAGGGTTTCCCCCAGCCGCTCTAGTTTTTCCATCAAATGCCGTTCTGGGTAAGTATTCACATGGGCATCAGTTAGGGGATAAGCGCTGGAAACCTGGACAACATTGAGGCAATACACCATGGCATTTTTTTCCTGGGCAATGGCTGCTGCAAAGGTAATCAGTGCTTCTGCTGTCGTCGGATTGGCGATCGCCACCCAGAGCTTTCGTTGATGATTATCGGTGGTGTGGGTTTGATACACGCAATAGGAAGGCGTCCGCTGGCCCCCACGATAATTTCTCCCTAGGAGCTCCTGGGCCTCGGCACGGATAATATCTGACCGCGTGATAATCCCCCGCAATTCGCCATTGTCAACCACGGGTAAACGAGAGATTTGGTAGCGATTGAGCAGGTACAGCACATCACCGAGGGATGCAGTTGGGGAAACAGTAATCACCCGCCGCTGCATCACTTGGGCCACTGTGAGCTTGTTCCCCTGGGGGGCCATTTGCGCTAAATCTCCCTGGGTAACAACCCCGACAAGTTTCCCTCGATCCAAAACCGGAAATCCCCGGTGGGGTGAAGCGGACAGAATAGGAATCAGATCCGTCAAATATAAATGGCTTTCAAGGGTTTCCACCTCCGGTTGCATGACCTGAGCCGCCGTTAAATTTGTCAAAACCCGGGGGTTTTTTTGCTCTTCTAAATGGATACCGCTCGCCTCAAGGAGATATTCATAGATAGATCCTTTAAAAATGCTTTCTGCCACAATAAAGGCTGTCACCGAAGCAAGCATCAGGGGCAAAACTAAGTTAAAGTCTGTCGTGAGTTCAAAAACAATCACGATCGCCGTCACGGGAACCCGGGCCACTCCCGTAAAAAAAGCCCCCATACCCGCTAGGGCATAGGTATATTGGGTCGCCTCTGGGATCAATGCTTCTGCCCCGCTGCCCACTAAATAGCCAAGGGCTGTACCCAACACTAATGTCGGTGCAAAAAGTCCTCCCGGTGCTCCAGATCCATAGGCAATTAGGCTCAAGAAAAAATGCGCGATAAAGGCGATCGCCATCATCTGCCAGCCCATGTCCGCCGTGAGGAGAAAGTCTCGCAAGCCGGCATTGTCTCGAAAAAAGGTGGGTAAGCAGGAAATCACCATGCCTGAAAGACCACCAGCGATCGCCATCTGCCCCCCTAGACCCCAATGGAGTCGACGGTTAAAGGCCAACACCATCAAAACACCCCGGTTAAACAGAGCGCCTAAGCCCCCGGCCAGTGCCCCCAAGAGCAAATACCAAGGAATTTCGACCAGGTAAAAATTACTCTGGTAGGCGGCTGTCAGCAGTTCCTTGGGTAAATTCAAGTCAGACGTGCCAAACCAACGAGATACGACCGCCCCCGTAAAGGAGGCGACAATTGCCGTTTCGAGGGTCAGGCCAGACATATCTCGCATCAGTTCTTCGACGACGAACAGTACCCCGGCAATAGGAGTATTAAAACCTGCCGCCAGACCCGCCGCTGCCCCCGCCGCAATCATTTGCCGCCGGTGGTTGGGGGTGGTGGGGAGCCACCGACTCAATTGCCCTGCCAGGGCCGCGCCGATGTGGACGCTAGGACCACGGCGACCGAGGGTCAGGCCACCCCCCAACACCAAAATCGTACCGATCGATTTGGTGAGCGCCACCTTCCAGTCCATGGCGATCGGGAACTGGGCCAGGGCAACCTTTACCTGGGGAACCCCGCCCCCCTGAGCTTCTGGAGAAAATTTGTCTAACAGATACCCGGCCAGTCCACCACAGACCACCCCAAATAGGGGCAGAATCAACCAGGCCCCATACTGATTACTTAAGGCGACCCGATAACTTCCCAAAAAGCCGATGCCGCCTTTGAGCACTAGGGCCGATACCCCAGAGATGACACCGATGAGACAAGCTTCAATTAATAAATAATTATTGTTGAGGCTATATTGCCCTAAGGACCGAAAAATCCACCAATTTCGCACAGATGCCATGGCGATCGCCCGTGAGACCCTCCGCAATGTCGAAAAATCTTGAAGTCAGCTCTCTTGTAGCAGGGTAGCATGAACTTCCCCTCCCCTTAACAGGTAATTTTCTGGCCCATTAACAGCTCCCTTGACCCATAAAAAAAGCCTGGTTTACTAATCGTCAGAAAACCAGGCGATCGATGCTATTTTTTGATTTATTGCAGCGACGACCTTTGGGTATCTTTAGCGGGGTAGGGCATATTTAAACTCAGTGGGCCCCTCATAACCGGAAAGCTCCGCTAAGCGGGAGAGAGATTGAGTTCCAGAATAACGTTCGCCATTGATCTCCCAGGTAGGAAATCCTTCTAATCCAGCTGCCGAACAAACTTCTGGCTGGGCGTTGGCCCCATCGGGGGCACATTCGATGTAGTTCACCGCGGCAAAGGCTTCTTTCCCAAACAGTTGCTTTTGGTCATAGCAGTGGGGACACCAGTAAGCGCCGTATTCTTTGGCGCCGATGGCCGTAAGGTGTTCAGCAAGCGCGATTTCAGCGGGGCCGGAAGTGGTGGTTATTTCCCAACCAGTGGGGGGCTGGGGGGCGCGGTTTGGTGCCGGAGTAATGAGCTCTTGGCCCTGGTCATTGAATACCGGAATATTGCTTTGGATGTTGCGTTCAATGCTGTTGTAGAGTCCCAAGGTGCCGAGGGCAGTGATAATACCGACCACAAAGACAGTCAGGAGCACTTCGCCCCAATCATCCCAAAAGCGGCCCAGGAGGGTGAGGATGAGAAATGCGACAGAAAAAGTCGCTGAAGTGATGCAATAGAGACAGACCCCACCAATTTTGGCAAACAGGATATACATCAGATAGCCACTAAAGAGGCTCATGGCCGTGGCGCCAATCAATAAAAAGAGCCAAGTCCAATCTTCGTATTTATTGCGGAGTTTTTTGTTTTCTTCTGGGTCGATCGCCAGGGGGGCAAGGGCAAATCCAGCCATGGCCAGATAGGCGATCGCCCCAAAGAGAGACAAGGGGAGGCCAAAAACAAAGGCATAGGGGCTGGAGAGCACATCACTACAGCCGGTGGTGGCCGCTGTTTCAACGCCACAGGCCACCTCTGAGCCCAGCAATTTAGAGATGGTCAAGTAGCTGGTGAGCAGAAAACCAATGGTGGCGATCGCCCCGATAATTGGGCGAGACCATTGATGAATCCAAGGTTGAGAACGTCGGCGTACCATAGCGCGTCAAAAAAATCTAAGGGAAATTGTTTACATCTTAAAGGGGGAACCCAAGCATTGGGCAGCTTCTTTCTACGAAGTCGCCGTTAAGCAAATTGTTTCTGGCGCATCTGGCGAATTTTGATGCCCTGGTGGGCCGACTCCATAAACTGAGAAACTCGCAGGGGATCGATTGGCTCACTGAGTTTGCCATGGCGCTTGAGAGAACTGGCAACGATCGCCCCATCTGCCACCTGCAACAGATTACCAATATTTTCCCAGGTAGCTCCACTGCCAATTAAAATCGGGGTATCGCCGGCATTTTCCCGGGCATCTTTAATATCGTCCATTTTCGGTGGGTGGCCTGTGGCCCACCCAGAAAGAATCACCGCATCAGCTAAACCCCGCTCTACGGTGTCATGGATTGCCGCGGTTAAATCGGGGGTACTGAGAGGATGGGCATGTTTCACCAAAACGTCGGCGAGGATTGCGATATCTGCATCCAGTTCCCGGCGATATTTCAGCAGTTCGTAGGCATTGCCTTCAATCAAACCCTGGTCGGTGGCCATGACCCCAGTGAGCACATTGACGCGAATAAATTGGGCGCCCGTACAGGCGGCGATCGCCATGGCACTTTTCGCATCATTGCGCAATACATTAATCCCCAGGGGTACTGTCACCAACCCTGCTAGACGATCCATAATCAAGGTCATCGCACTGATGGTGGCAGGATCAACCCGGTCTTTTGTGAAGGGCGCATCAAAAAAATTCTCAACAATAATCCCGTCAATCCCCCCAGCAGCCAAGGCCGTTGCTTCCTGTTCGGCCCGGTCCATCACCTGACGGAGATCCCCCCCCCAACGGGCAGAAGTAGGCAAAGGCAACAGGTGAACAACGCCAAGGATGGGATTTTCGGTCTGGAAAATAGTTTTAAGATCCACTGATTTGCTTTACGTCTGTTTGTACTAGGGTCACTCTGACAGAGAGTGATGCCTCGTCACCTTTGCAGGCTTGGGATAGGGCGTAAATTAGTATATCAGGGGCAGGCCTCCCCAGGTTTTTGTTTCTCCCCAGAAAGGGTCATCAACCAGGGGCGATCGCCTCCCACCTAGCCGAATCCCCCATGGGAATCGAACCCGCCCATGTCACAATAGAAAAATTGCAATCCACAGCGTAAACGAAAGAACAAACAGACTCAACCCTATGGATATCAAAGACGGTTTTGTTGGAGCAGTCGGCAACACCCCCCTCATTCGCCTCAATAGCTTTAGTGACGCAACGGGCTGTGAAATTTTAGGGAAAGCAGAATTTCTCAACCCCGGTGGCTCCGTCAAAGACCGGGCTGCCCTCTACATCATTAAAGACGCCGAAGAACGAGGCCTCCTCAAGCCTGGTGGTACCGTTGTGGAAGGTACTGCGGGCAATACAGGCATTGGCCTGGTGCATATTTGCAATGCTAAGGGCTATAAATGTTTGATTGTGATCCCCGAAACCCAATCCCAGGAAAAAATTGATCTCCTCCGCACCCTTGGCGCTGAAGTAATCACCGTCCCTGCCGTGCCCTATGCTGACCCAAATAATTATGTGAAATATTCCCAGCGACTGGCAGCAGAAACTGAAAATGCGATCTGGGCCAACCAATTTGATAACCTCGCTAACCGCCGTGCCCACTACGAAACCACTGGCCCCGAAATTTGGGCCCAAACCGACGGCAAAGTTGACGCTTGGACAGCCGCCACGGGTACGGGAGGAACCTACGCGGGCACAGCGATGTACCTCAAGGAAAAAAATCCTGACCTCAAATGTGTTGTGGCTGATCCCATGGGCAGTGTCCTGTATAGCTATGTGAAAACGGGCCAACTCGACCGGGAAGGCAGTTCCATTACAGAGGGCATTGGCCAAGGCCGGATTACCGCCAACATGGAAGGAGTGCCGATGGATGATGCGATCCGCATCGATGACCAGGAAGCGGTACGGGTGGTGTATCAGCTTTTGAAAAAAGATGGATTATTTATGGGAGGGTCCGTGGGCATTAATGTGGGAGCTGCCTACGCCCTCGCGAAGAAAATGGGACCTGGCCATACCATTGTGACGGTGCTATGTGATGGTGGCGCCCGCTATCAGTCGCGTCTATTTAATCCTGAATGGCTCGCCAGCAAGGGTCTCGTGGTTGATGTTTAATACAAAAATATAGAGGGGGCGATCGCCAACATCGCCCATTTTGCAGATGGAAACCCAAACTTTAGATATTGCCATGGGCATCTTAGCCTTCTTCATTGTGGCGAGTGGCTTATTTATGCTGATCAAAGGCACAAGCGCCATGAACGACAAACAGTAACATTTTCACCAAACCGATTACTGCTGTCCTGACGGTCTAAAATCTGGCTAAATTCACTTTATTCTCGCAATGACAGCGGGGCTATGCAGCCGGAGTCAGGGTCACAATGCCGTAGGCTTCTGGATTTAAATATTGCCACGCAGAACGCTGGATGGTGTCGAGGGTGATCCCTTGGAGCAGTTCGGGATAGCGGAGAGCCGGTTCGAGATCCTGCAACAACGAGTAATAGTAGCCATACAGGTTGGTGCGATCGCTGGGTCGTTCATTGCCAAAAATAAAGCGGTTGGCTACTTGGGTTTTAACACGCTCTAGTTCCGTAGGCAAAACAGATGCACGATGGATGGCCCGGAGATGCTCAATAATAGCTGCTTCCACCACCGGAATGTTTTCTACGGGTAGCTGAGCTGAAATGTAAAAGATGCCTTGGTGCTTTTGGGTGAAATTACTGACGCTGATTTGGGTGACCAAGCCTCTGGTTTCTCGCAGATCTTGCACAAGGCGAGAGACTTTACCCTGGCCAAGGACCGTCGCGAGAATATCGAGGGCATAGGTTTCTTCAAGATCTCCTAACCCCGGCACACGCCACATCATGACCAGGCGGGCCTGCTGCAACCCTTCATCTTCGTAATGACGGCGTACAATATTTTGGAAAGGTGCCTCGGGACTGTGGTCAGTAAAGGTAGGAACAGATGAAATATTTTTTGGTTGGTATAGCTGTTCAAAGGCCTCGGCTACGAGCTCAATCAGGCGATCGCCAGGCAGATTGCCCGCCACTGCCGCTGTCATCCGCCCCGGTTGATACCAGAAACCATGGAAATCTCGCATCTGTTGGGCCTGGAGATTTTCGATAACCCCACTGGGCCCCAACACCGGACGACGGTAAGGTAGTCGCTCAAAGCCCGTCTCAATCGCACGAAAATAGGTGCGGCGACGGGGATTATCCTCCGAACGACGAATTTCCTCTAAGACCACATGGCGTTCCCGCTCAAAGGCCCCATCGGGAATACTAGGGTTGAGCATCACATCCAACTGTAAGGGCGCCAGCTCCGCGAAATCTTGGGGGGCACAGGTGATGTAATAGTGGGTGTATTCCTGACTCGTGGCAGCATTCGTCACTGCCCCTTTCGCTTCAATGCGCTGTTCAAATTCCCCATTACCAATGCGCGGTGTGCCTTTAAAAATCATGTGCTCTAAAAAGTGAGCCATGCCATTGATGCTATCTGCTTCGATTGCGGAGCCAACACTTAGCCACACATTCAGGCTCACGGCATCCACCGGTACCTGTTCGGCAATAATCGTCAGCCCATTTGGGAGAGTTCTGATCGTCGGTTGGTTAAGGCGTGGTGCAGATACCAGAATGGAGGTCATGTAGCGAATCGTGACAAGTTCAATTTTGTGCTTTTACTTTAACGCAATGTTGACCCCCGGGTCTTGGTAATAGGCTAAGGGGAGGAAGTTGGTGGACTTTTGCTTTGTATCAGCTGTCAAAAGGCGCGGTTTTAGATCCTGATCGCACTGCAGATTACTCCGCCGAATTTGTGCCCTCGTTCATGGGCGGAGCTGATTTTGATTGAAGACATGAAGATATACTGGCGACGTTTCTGGCAAGGCCTGCAGCCAGTAAGATAAACATAAGCCCCTTTTCGCAGTTCCATGACCTTAGAATTTGATCTCCAACCGACGATTCCCATTGCGCCAGCTGACTTTAAATCTGGCTTTGTCGCCCTGATTGGTCGCCCGAATGTCGGTAAATCTACGCTGATGAATCAATTGATCGGTCAAAAAATTGCGATCACTTCCCCTGTGGCCCAAACAACCCGCAATCGATTGCGGGGAATCTTCACCACAGAAGCTGCACAAATTATTTTTGTAGATACCCCCGGTATCCATAAGCCTCACCATGAACTGGGCAAAATTTTAGTCAAAAACGCCCGTAGTGCAGTGGCAGCCGTTGATCTTGTGGTTTTTATTGTGGATGGATCTGTTCCTTTGGGGAGAGGCGATCAATTCATTGCCGATTTTTTGGTAAAAACCGAAGCAAAGGTGATCCTTGGGGTCAATAAAATCGACCAACGCCCTGAACACAAGCCAGAGATTTTAGCCTCTTATCAGGAGCTGGCCCAACAAAACCACTGGCAGCTCCAGGAATTTTCGGCCCTCGCAGGCGATCGCCTTGGGGATCTCCAGACTAAGCTCATCAATGCCTTAGACCCTGGCCCTTACTATTACCCTCCTGATCTGGTCACCGATCAGCCAGAACGCTTCATCATGGCGGAACTCATCCGTGAACAGATCTTGATTCATACTCGCCAAGAGATTCCCCATTCCGTAGCGATCGCCATCGAACAAGTCAACGAAGGGGAAGAAATCACTGAAGTCAAAGCCGCGATCAATGTCGAACGCAGCTCCCAAAAAGGAATCATCATTGGGAAAAAAGGGGCCATGCTCAAAACCGTTGGCACCGCCGCCCGTCAGCAAATCCAAAAACTAATTGCAGGTAAAGTTTATCTGGAGTTGTTTGTCAAAGTTCAACCCAAATGGCGTCAATCTCGCAGCCATCTCGCGGAGTTGGGCTACCGCGTCGAAGAAGGCTAGACATCGAAAGAGCAATGCCCCATAAAAAAGACCCCACATCAGGCGATCGCCAGGGGTCGTTCCGAATATTTTTGTCGATGACGTACTACGAACTACCTAGTCTATGGGTTGCCGTTAGGCCCCCGGAGCTGGGGACTCGGCTTTGGGGTGCGAGAACGGCGGGGCGGCTGACTGCGGCGACTATCTCCCCGACGCTGGTTGGCAGATCCCCCAGGACGGTCACCACCACCGGCACTGTGGTCATGGCTACCATAAACATCCAAGTAAATCTTTTGGTCAGTGCTAGGAGTAGATCCCCTTAGGATCGTCTCGATGGCCCGTAAATTGCGGCCACCCCGACCAAAAACTTTGCCTTTATCTTCCTGGTCAAAAGCAACTCGCAGCCAAACTCGATTGCTGTTGGGGAGCTGCTCACAGTCGACCGAAAGGGACTCCGGTTGATCGAGGAGCGGCTCCAAAAGAAACTTGATTAACTGAACGTAGCTTGTGCTCCCTGAATGAGGCGCGCTAGACAGATTGTCTAAATTAGGCATTAACTTGGTCGAATACTTTTGCTTTTTCCAAGAGGTTACGGACGGTTTCTGTCGGTTGAGCCCCTTCCTTGAGGCGCTTCACAATGGCAGGAACATTGAGGCGGGTTTCATCGGTACGGGGGTTGTAAAAACCGAGTTCTTCTAAGGGGCGACCATCGCGGCGGCTAGTGCTTTGGGCCGCAACAAGACGGTAGCTTACTTCTCTTTTTTTACCGAAACGCTTTAGACGGAGCTTTACCATTTGTTTTAGTTGAAAAACTTCTATAGAAATAAAAATAACAGAGCCAATATACAATCAAAACATAAGCCTCAGGGGATGTCAATTTTCGGGTCAACGCTCAGGTTGAGCGATCAATGAATTTCAGGCAGGGTTGCCAAGAATTGTTTATGATCAATTGAGTTGAAGTTTTGTGAAGAATCTTGACTCTAGCACTGAATTCTCCGTTTCTCGCAACCTCTAAGGAACGCCAATGGCACTGTCTTGAACCGATTTGGCAGGGGGGAGCGGCTGAGGTACAGGCCGGCTTACCCCATGGACAGTTGGCTCCGGCCTGGCAAATTTTGCTTTTGGGGGATGGGTCACCAACGCGGCACCTGGGTTTGTTGACGCGAGAAAAGATTGAAGTCGATGTGATTGATATGTCTCCCATTGGCAGTGGTAATGACGGGGCACCGAGCCTGATTTCTGCGATTCCTACGCCCCATTTACGGCGGCAGGTTTGGCTGAGAACGGCTTCTGGGCAACGGTTAGCCTATGCGACTTCTTGGTGGGATGCGAACCATGTGGATGAGTATCTACAAAATCGCAGTTTACCAATTTGGGAAAGTTTATCACGGCTACATACGGAGCTTTATCGGGATATTCAGGGGATTTATTACGGGCGATCGCCTATTTTAGAGAAGGCATTTCAGGAGGACGGGCCTTTCTGGGGTAGACATTATTTGTTTTGGCATGATGGCAAGCCATTAACGCTGATTTATGAAGTTTTTTCGCCCTATTTGCGGAAATATTTGGGGGAGACCCAACGTACTGCCGATTAATAAAAAAGCTTTCACTTTAAAATAAAACCCCCGACTTCTTGGAGAAATCGGGGGTTTTGGGAGCCTGGCCCGAACTAGACGAGGGCGACGGGTTGGGCTTTCTCCGCAAAGATTTTTGCAATGACTTCTTCTACGACTTTATCGGGGGTGGAAGCGCCGGAGGTAACACCGATTTTTAGCTTGCCCTTAGGGAGCCAAGCGGCCTGGGTCGTGATTTCACCATCAAGGGGCTTATGTTCGATAACATTGCCTGCCAACAGGCGATCGCCACAATCGATGTGGTAAGAAGGAATATTTCGTTCGACCGCAATTTCCTGGAGGTGGGTGGTGTTGGAGGAGTTGAACCCGCCGATGACGATCATCAGATCCAAATCTTTTTCCACCAAATCAAACATCGCATCCTGACGCTCTTGGGTGGCATCGCAGATCGTATTGAAGCTCATAAAGTGATCGTTGATTTCCGTGGGACCAAATTTTTCGAGCATCGTCTGTTCAAAGAGTTTGCCCATCTGCTCTGTTTCGCTCTTAAGCATGGTCGTTTGGTTCGCCACGCCCACCCGGTCTAAGTCTTTGTCGGGATCAAACCCCTCGGAATAGGCATTTTTGAATTTGTCGAGAAATGCTTGGCGATCGCCCCCGTGCAAAATATAGTTCCGCACATATTCCGCTTCGGTGAGGTTGAGCAGAACCAAGTAAGTTCCCGCAAAGGAGCTAGTGGCAACGGTTTCTTCGTGCTTATATTTGCCGTGAATGATCGAAGTGTAATCTTTTTTCTTATGCTTCTCGACGGAATTCCAGACCTTCGACACCCAAGGGCAGGTTGTATCCACAATCTTGCAGCCGCGATCGCTTAACAGCTGCATTTCTTGCACCGTTGCACCAAAGGCCGGCAAAATCACCACATCCCCCCCTGCAACCTGACTAAAATCTTTTTTACCATCCACCAATTCAATGAAGTGGATATTCATTTCTTTGAGACGGTTATTTACAGACGGATTGTGAATAATCTCATTTGTGACCCAAATTTTTTCCGTGGGGAAGTGTTTGCGGGTTTCATAGGCCATGGCCACCGCTCGCTCGACCCCCCAACAAAAACCAAAGGCTTCCGCAAGATAGATAGTCACATCACCCCGGGTCAGCTCATAGTTATTTTCACGAATTTCTTGGATCAGACTGCTTTGGTACTCGCTGGTGAGCATGCCAGCCACTTCTTCTTTGTGGCCAAATCCTTGGCGATGGTAATTCTCGGAGTGGTTCAGGGAACGTTTAAAGGCTTTGGTATCCATAGGGTGGGGGTGATCAAGGGTACAGCTTTAGTCAAAGATCATAGCGAATTCTTGGGGTGATCCCGCATCTCTAGGGAGTCTCTTTCGGAGAATCCTCTGGCTCAGGAGTCGCTTCTGGGTCAGAATCTAAAGAGGTTTCAGTAGAAGTTTCAGGGTCTACCAAATCTTGAGAGGACGTTGTTTCAGATGACTCTGTAACGACTTCTGCGGGATCACTAACTTCAGACGTGGGTGCAGTTTCTGATACTTCTTCGTCCCCAAAAATGGCGTCAATATCCGAATCGCCACCAGCTGTTGTTGGCTCTGGTGTGGCGGGAGCTGGTTGAGGCGTTTTTGGTGATGCTGCTTTTTTGCCAAACAGGCGACCGAAGCCGAATCCTTTTTTGGACGGTTGGGCTGTGATTGGGGGGGAAGAAATATTTTCGCTGTCCGTTTTATCAGGAGCAGTTTTATCGTCAGGGGTTTGGGGTTCTGGGGAAACTTCTGCCTCTGGGGTTGCTGAGGCTGTTACTTCGTCTTCGGTGACGATCGCCACTTCATCGGGAGTGACTTCAGTAGAGGCGTTAGCTTCAGGCATCTCATCGCTTGCTACAGGGCTGGGCGGTTGATCTGCTTGCGTCTCGGTGATGGTGACAGAAGGTTCAGTTTCTGTAGGAGTCTCAGTTTCGGGAGTTGCAGTAGCAGAATCATCTGGTTTCTCAGTTTCTGCAGCAGTTTCCGTTTTGGCCGCTTTTGTTTTAGTAGAGACCGCAGGAGCTTTCTTAAACCGGTCTTTGACGTAGGCCACCAGGGAAACCTTGTTGAGATCTGGAATTTTAGTCGGGTCGGCGATCGCCTGTCTTAAGCGTAGGGTTTCCCAGGCAAACCAACCGAGGAGAATCACGCTGGCCAACTGACCCAGGAGGATCGCCCCAGCCATTTGCCCTGCACAAACCCAAAGGATTAGGGCATAAAAAAGACCGACAGCGCTCCAGAAGAAATCATCTTGACGGTGGAGTTTTGGAAAAATAAAGGCAGTCAGAAATAGCAATCCGCTCCCGAGGGCAACGGCGATCGCCAAAATTTGTGCCAACATGACCAACAACTCCTAAGTGATGCTAACTGCTTGCCCTATTGTGCCAGAATCGCTGGATCTTCGAGCAAAAAACTATTCTAGGGAACGGATATCCCGGACCCGGCGGATGGGTAAATTGGCCACCAGTGCCGTCATCCGGTCATTGCTCGATAGATCGAATTCCATTTCTTCGGGGTCTACTTCCACATATTTCGCCACAACAGCGAGGATTTCCTGGCGCATTTCTTCGATCTTTTCGGGACTGAGGCCCACCCGGTCATGGGCGATCACCAGCTTGAGGCGTCTTTTGGCTTCGTCGCCACTTTTGGGGGTCTGCCAGTTGAGCAGCTTTTCAAGTAATTCCTGGATCATGGCTCATTACAAAAATTATGGATGGATAAACTTCAGCTTAGACGGGGATGCCAGGGGCGATCGCCTTGGAGTCAACCGTTAATTCGCAAAAATGCGTCGGATCTTCGCCAAAAAACCTTCCTGATTGGTCATCAGATCTAACAGGGGGACTTTTTCTCCTTCTAGGCGCCGGGCAATGTTCATAAAGGCCGTAGCAGGGACATCATTCGCTTTGTCTCCCAGCACTAAGGGTTCCCCCCGGTTACTAGAAATAATCACCTGTTTATCATCAGGCACAATACCAATGAGGGGAATTGCCAAAATTTCCAGGACATCCTCGACGCTCATCATTTCGTTTTGTTTCACCATCTCGGGTTTGAGACGGTTGAGAATCAAACGGGTGCGCTTAATGCCATAGGCTTCGAGTAAACCGATGACCCGGTCGGCATCGCGCACGGCGGCCACTTCTGGGGTGGTGACAATGAGTGCTTCCCGGGCGGCGGCGATCGCGTTGCGAAAACCCATCTCAATTCCAGCAGGGCTATCCACCAAAATATAGTCAAATGCTTTGTCCAGACGCATAATCAGCTGCTTCATCTGGGTGGGGGTGACGGCCTCTTTGTTGCGGTTTTGGGCCGCTGGCAGCAGCACTAAGCCGTTTTGGCGTTTGTCTTTCACCAGGGCCTGTTCTAGGCGACATTCACCGGCGATCGCTTCCACAGCGGTGTAGACCACACGATTCTCTAAACCCAAAAGCAAATCCAGGTTTCGTAGACCAAAATCCGCATCGACCAAGGCGACCTTTTTGCCGAGCTTGACTAGGGCCGAGCCAAGATTAGCGGTACAGGTGCTTTTGCCGACGCCTCCTTTTCCGGAGGTCATAACGATAACGCGACTCATAGACTTCTGGGTGGGTAGTAGTAGGTAAACAACTCAATAAGCTTACGATATAGCCAACGGTCGTGGCAGCCCGCTAGCTACGATATTACAGGCAAGAGTGGATCTGCGGCCTCCTGCCAGTGCTGTTGCTCGGCTTGGTAGCTGTAATTTTTTGAAAATTTGAGGGCTGGGGCCAAGCGAATCCCCTCAGCGGTAAGATAGGCCACCTCTGGTTTGAGCTGTTCGATCGCCTGGGGTGTAGACCGGGCCACAATATCGGCAATACGTAACTGGGTTGGATTCATCTGGAGCGCCATAATTCGCCCGGTGCGATCGCCCTTCGACCCCGCATGGGCTGTCCCCCGCAGGCAGCCCCACACCACAATATCTTTCTCGGCAACAATGCTGCCTCCCGGGTTGACATCCCCTGTGACGATTACAGAGCCAGGGTGAATAATCTCCACCCCGGAACGAACGGTTTGGTCAATATATAAAACCTCCGGCTCCTGGGCGATCACTTGGAGAGGTTTGAGCTTGAGGGGCACATCTGCCAGCAGTTGATTGGGTGGGTCTTGGTCAACGCTATAGCCTGCTGTCGCGGCGGCGATCGCCGTCTGACGTCGCTTCGTATAAACGCGCTTGAGCTTGAGTTCATAGGGCTTTAGCAAGGCCGCGAGCGCCTGGAGTTGCCGCCCTCCCACCAGTTGATCTTGGGCCAACAAATGTACCTGGACGACAGGGAAGCCCTGCGCAGCGCTTAATTGTTCCCGGAGGGCTTCCCAAACTGCTTCCCAATCATCAATTTCGTGGGTTTCGACGGTGGGTAGCGCCAGGGTGAGGTGGTCATCTTCTAGGCCAAATTGAAGCTCAATGCTTGGCTTCTCGCTCAGCGCCACTGTTTCTGGCGTTGCCGGATCAAGATTTGGCACAGAATGATCATCGAGCTCAGCCATGGGATCCCTCAAAAATTTACCCCTGATTTATAACAGTAAGGGCTGGACTTCGGCAAAATTTTTGTTTTTAGGGCTGATCTGAGCTGTATTTAACATCCCTGAAACGGCCCAAATTGGAGTTATTACAGGGATTTTTGGCCCCACTGCAAGCAGATGCCCTCCCCAGCAACAGTATGGTCAGGGTTTTTAGCTGTTGCTCAACCTAGACTTTTGTGGTCATCGCCCCGATTCAGTGCCACAGGGTCTGAGCTACTCTGTCGCCCATTGCTGCGGGAGATCGTAAGATTCAGTTTGGCAATGAATTGGCTTGAGATTAACCAAAGGTAGAGCCGTTCCAGCCCCACATATGGCCTTGAGCATCGTTAAATTCAATGTAGATACGGTTTTTTGCGACCCCAAGGCTCTGGTGAATTTCATTGCAAAACGCTTCACTCATCACGCGGGTGCGATCGCCCATGGTGCCAACACTTTTAATTTCTACATAGCAGGCTGGATCAATGGTGCCTCCAAAGGTCATGGGAATCCCTGCTTCAAAGGCGGTCATCACATAGGATTCCGGCTTGCCTAGGTGCGCCGCCAATTGCCGGGAAAGCGTGAGTAAGAGGGTTTCCACATCCCCTTGGGTTTGGGGGTGGAGAGAGGTTTGTACTTTAATCAGAGGCATAAAAAATTCACAGAGGTTGTTGAACAAAAAGTCGAGAAGAAACAGGGGCTCAATTAGCCGCCATAACTCCAACCGGTACTCTCGAGGTTAAGGATTTTGCCTTCCCGGTGCACACCCGCACCAATCACTTCACCGACAAAAACAGTGTGATCACCCTGTGCCACAGCACCGACCACTTTACATTCGACATAACCAAGGGAGTCTTTAATAATTGGGCAACCCGTTTCTGTCCCTTCGTAAAATTCCACATCTTCAAATTTATCTCCGACGCGGCGTTTGGGCTTAAAGAAATTAGCGGCCATGTCCTTTTGAGTTTCGTCCAGGAAGCTGAGGGAAAAGACGCCGGTTTTCTGGAGCATGGCATGGGAACCGGAATCTGACCGGACACAGTTGACGACCAGGGGCGGTTTAAAGGAGCCTTGCATCACCCAACTGGCTGTAAAGCCGTTCATTTCGTCACCATCGCGCACACCGCAAATATATAATGCGTGAGGGATATGGAGGAGCATGGCTTTTTTTGCTTGTTCGTCTAACATTGCAGACTTCTCCTGTAGGGATTGATATTCTCCCCCATTGTTAATCATCTTTGCTGATCATGCTGCAACCTCATTCTGATTCTTCTGCCCGTGTCGTTCGTTGTGGGGTGGTCACCGTCAGTGATACGCGATCGCCTGAAACGGATAAAAGTGGTCAATGCATCCAAGATCTGCTCACAGCGGCAGGCCATGAAGTCGGCGATTATGAAGTGATTAAAGATAATCCAGAGGCGATCGCCAAGCGTTTAGAAATCCTTGCCCATACTGATTTAGAGGCATTGATCTTCAGTGGTGGCACGGGCATCGCCCACCGGGACAACACCTATGACATGCTCGAAAAACATTTAGAAAAAACCTTGCCGGGGTTTGGGGAAATTTTTCGCAGCCTCAGTTATCAGGAAATTGGTTCCCGGGCGATCGCCTCCCGAGCTGTGGCCGGCACCTATCGGGGGATGATTTTATTTTCTCTGCCAGGCTCAACGGGGGCAGTGCAGTTAGCGATGGAAAAACTAATTTTGCCGGAACTGCGCCATCTCGTCACCCAATTGCGACCCTAAGCTAAGTTTCCAGCGGTTACAGATCCTGCTTGATCTCAGTTAGCAGCCCCTGACAGGCGTCGAGCAACAAATCAATCACATAATCAAACCCCGATTGGCCACCATAGTAAGGGTCTGGCACTTCACTATCGGTGAAATTGGCGGCGTAGTCACACATCATTTTCACCTTGTCCTGGTAGATTCCCGCGCGGTCGAGGGACAAAATATCGCGGTAATTAGCCCGGTCCATCGCCAAAACGAGATCAAAAGTTTCAAAGTCAGCGGCAGAAAACTGGCGTGCACTACCCACGAGGCGAATATTTCGCTTTTGGGCCGCTGCCTGCATCCGGCGGTCTGGGGCCGCGCCGATGTGATAGCTAGAAGTGCCTGCCGAATCACAACTGATTTTGTCAGCCAAGCCTGCCTGTTCTATGAGGTGGCGCATGATGTTTTCGGCTGAGGGGGAACGGCAAATATTGCCTAGACAAACGAACAATAATTTATAAGCCATCGTCAGTTTTTTTGAGCTAAGGGGCGATCGCAAATTTGCAGTTTACCCCAAATTTCCCCGGAGAAAGCCTAGATCCCCCATGACAAATCGGCCATCTCCCTTGAAAATAAGTGAAAATTCTTTTGTAAAGGAAAGTCTACATGTTTAGTCGCGGTCGCCGTCGTTCTTCGTCCCTTGGTCGCAAAAAAAAGAAAAAATCCATTTCGCCCTGGACGGTCGCCGTGGCTGTGCCTGTCGTTCTACTGAGCCTAGAGGTGATTGCCCGCCTGGGTTCTGGTTACCTCGAAAAGCCAGAAGACCAACTCTCCCAAGAGGCGATCGCCTACAGTCTCAAATTTGTCGATAGCGACCAAAACATTTACCAAGGATTAGACAACCGGGGTGAACTCCTGGCCCAAAAATCCATCGCCACTGGCTACGAATTGCTGGGCGACCAAGAGAGCGAATTTTTCACCCTCAATGAGCAAGGCTTTCGGGACGAAGAATCACTCCCCGTCGCCAAACCCCAAGATGAAATCCGGATCTTTATCCTCGGCAACTCCACCGCCTTTGGTCGCGGTGCCCAGGGCAACCAAGAAACCATCGCCACCTTCCTTGAACAGCGGCTCCAGAATCGTGTCCAAGACCAGCGCCAATCCCCTGGTACTTACCGCCCAGACGTTTTCCCTTTCTTTCCGCCTACCCGTAACCGCCTCGCCCAACTACCCGCCAAAATCCGTGAGGGCAATTATCGTGTCGTGAATGTGGCCGTCCCCGGCTATAGCTCCGGCAATGAACTAGCCCAACTTGCCCTGAGAATCTTGCCCTACCAGCCGGATCTCGTTGTTGTCCTGAATGGCTATGAAGATCTGCTGTTACCCAGTAACCAAGATGCCGCTGAAATTCCCCAATTGGCCGAATTTGCAAAAAATCCTGACGCCTATTTCCACCAGTACCTCAGACAATCTCTCCGCAACAAAGCTGAAAAAAGTGCCCTGATTCGCACGGTGTTGTCTTTTACTTCGCCCCAGAACACAAATCAAATAGGGGCAACCCTCAGTATCCGAGAACGCAATACGGCTAGTTTGAGCCAGCAGCTCCCTGATTCTGACGCGGAATTGCAGGCCCGTCTGGACCGCTACCAAGCCAACCTTGCCCAGATGATTCGCCTATCTAGTGCCGCCCAGATCCCGGTGGTTGTGGCGCTCCAACCAGAAATCACCGGACGCCCCGAGGCGCAGCTAGATCCAACTGAAATAGCGATTCGACAACAGTTGGGAGAAAGTTATGCAGAAAAAATGACCACTTACTATCCGCAATTTGCGACCACAGTGCAGCAGTTGGCCCAAAGTTTTCCGAATAATGTGACGTTTATTGATTTTTATCGCTTAAATGAGCAGTTCCCGACCCCGACTTTTACGGATCCGATTCACCTCAATGGGGCCGCCAATGATGTGATGGCGAATCAACTCTATGGGGCGATCGCCAACTTACCGGGGATGCAGATTATCCCTGAGAACTTCTTCCTCGATTAGGGGCGCTGTCGCGGGGGAATGCCCGCACTGGTCAGCACATCGGTTAATCTCGGGCAGGCAGACTCTAGGCCAAAGCTACGGGGATTGTAGGTTTTGCCATAGGTGAAGTGGCGATAGTCGATACAAAAGCGGTCCCAGGCGGCCAGCTGGATCCGGAAAACTTTGATAATGACGTTCGCCAGCCAGAGGGATAGGGGGATCTGAAAATAAATTTTGTGGCCCATGTGTGCACAGAGTTGGGCGATCGCCTCGTTGGCACTGACCGGCTCATTGCCCAATACAAAGAGGCGCTCTGGATCTAGCTCCCCTGGGGGCAGATCAAAGCGAATCGTCGGCGGGTTTTCGGCCAGGTAACGCACCACCCGGGCGATGTCTTCGCCATGGATAAAGTGAAAACTCCCATCGGCCCTGAGAAACTTGGCGATGGAGATCCATTTAATGTGATCCCGTAGACCGCCGGATAGATGGGAAAAAGGTTTATTCTCGCCGCCGCCGGCCACCAGAGTAGGGAAAATTACAGAAATTTTTGGCGCTAATTTTAGGGTGCCCAGCTTCTGGTAGCACTCATATTTTGTGCGGATGTAGTCGGTGCCAAAGTCCCGGGCTTCTGTTAAAACTTCGTTATTTCGCCCGAGGATGCTGGCGGTGGAGAAATAAATCACCTGCTCACAGATTTCTGGATCGAGTAGATCAATGAGCTGGGCTGTTTTTACCACATTGGTTTCAAAGGATTCTTGGGCGCCCCCCCAGGCCGTCGCCGCCAAGATCGCCACATTGATCGTTTTGAGAATCTCGGCCTGCTGTTCGATATCGAGCAAATCCCCTTGGATAATGTGAATGCCGCCCCGAGCTTCGGTGTTGAATTGTAATTTTTCCGGCGATCGCACCAGCAAATAGAGTTCGTAATCGGTGTGGTAGATGAATGTTTCGGCCAAATAATGGCCAATGCAGCCACTGGCGCCGGTAATAAAAACCTTTTTTGTCATGGGTGGGCGGGATTTGCAATGGAAAGAAAGTTGCCCCCTAGTTTAGTACGGCGGGGCATCGGCCGGAAAATTTCCCCTTGGGGGATCCTCTCTCCAAGCGGATCACCGATAATAGAAACCGTTGTCATAATCTGTAAATCATTACCATGGCTCTACCCACAGCGTTAAAAACCTTAGACGGTGAGACCCTCAGCCCTGAAGCCCTTGAAAATAAAGTTGTTTTATTCGTTAACGTAGCCAGTAAATGTGGCCTCACGCCCCAGTACAGTGGCCTGGTGGCCCTCGATCAAGAATATGGCGATCGCGGTCTAGTGATTGTCGGTGTGCCCTGTAATCAGTTTGGTGCCCAGGAACCCGGCAGCCCCGAAGAAATTAAAGATTTCACCAAAACCAAGTACGACGTAGAATTTACGCTCCTCGAAAAGCAGGATGTGAACGGTGCAAACCGCAGCCCTCTGTATCAGTTCCTCGTGGGGGAAGGCCCGGATATTGCTTGGAACTTTGGTAAATTTCTCGTTGGTCGTGATGGCAATGTTGTCGAACGCTTCGAGCCCCAAACTGCACCGAACGATTCTGCTCTGAAAGCTGCTATTGAAAAGGCGTTAGGTTAAAACATCCCCCGATGTCCCTCTTCGGAATGGGATTTTAATTTGGCGATCGCCCTCCTCGAAACTTCCGTTTTTCTTCAGACTGAGTTGCGACAATATGGGGGCGATTTTTCCTGCTTATCTCCTCACATTAACTATATTTTTTGACCATGAGTCACGATTTTGATCGCCTGTTTGAGCAAATTTCGACCTTAGTGATGCACCATTCCCCCAGTGGCCAGGAAATGGAAATTGATCACTATCTCCTCGGTCTTTTTGCCAAACTTGGGGTTCATCATTGGCAAGACCGGGCCGGTAACATCATCGTGAAAATTTCGGGTCAAAACCCGGATGCCGGGGCGATCGCCATCACCGCCCACAAAGATGAAATTGGGGCGATCGTCCAACAAATCGATGAACGCACGGGCCGGGTCGAAATTCGGGCTCTGGGCGGCGCTTACCCCTGGATCTACGGCGAAGGGGTAATGGATATCCTCGGCGATAAGGCAACGATTTCCGGGATTCTCAGCTTCGGTTCGCGCCATGTGTCCCACGAATCGCCCCAGAAGCTCTTGCAAACCGAAAAACCGGTCCAATGGCATCAGGCCTGGCTGGAAACAAAATGCCATAGCACCGAATTACTCGCCGCTGGGGTGCGTCCTGGCAGCCGGGTGGTGGTCGGCAAACATCGCAAAAAACCGTTCCGCCTGAAAAATTACATCGCCAGCTATACCCTGGACAATAAAGCTTCTCTTGTAATTCTGATTGAACTGGCCCAACGGCTCAAAAATCCGCCTCAAGATGTTTATCTAGTGGCCTCTGCCAAGGAAGAAGTAGGTGCTTTGGGAGCCCTCTACTTTAGTCAAAACACCCAATTGGATGCTTTGGTCGCCTTGGAAATTTGTCCTCTGGCGCGGGAGTATGCGATCGCCCCAGGCGATCGACCCGTATTACTCTCCCAAGACGGTTATGGCATCTATGACGAAGGCTTAAATCAAGAAATTCTCACCGCTGCTGCCGAAATTAACCGTCCCCTCCAACAGGCGATTATCCAGGGGTTTGGTAGTGATGCCTCGATCGCGATGAAATTTGGCCATGTATGCCGGGGTGCTTGTCTCAGTTTCCCCACCGAAAATACCCACGGTTACGAGATTGCTCACCTCGGGGCGATCGCCCACTGCATTGATATTTTGTTCGCTTATTGCCAGCATCCCAAAATGTGATGGCTTAATCGGTATGGATAGAGTCAAACTTAGCGAAAGACTTGATCAATGGCGATCGCAAAATCGGGCAATAAAGGTGAAGTGAGAGAATCATCCCCCAGTAGCGTGCAGACCAACTGTAACTGCGCCTGATTGCGTCGATAGACTTCAATCGTTTTCAGTCGCCAATCCACCACCCAATATTCCTGCACCCCATAGAGCGAATACAATTTACGCTTTGCCTCTTTATCCCGCTGCTCGTTCAGTTTGCCCGCCGAAAGGATTTCGATCATCAGTTCCGGCGCCACGGTAAAATGCCCTGACTCATCCACACCTGTTTCGAGACGCGCATTGCTCACCCACACCACATCTGGAATCACGCCATCATTCGGAGAAAATATTACACCCGGTGTATTAAAAGCTTTGCCTAGCTGAGATTTTCGCGACCATTGAGTTAACTCAAAATAAAGATTACCAGCCGCATCTTGATGAAAAATATGGGGCGCGCGGGTCACAATTAATTCTCCATCAATCACTTCATAGCGTTTCCAGCCGCCATCGTCGGGCATGGCTTCGAGATCCTGTACTGTCCAGCGAACTGCATTGGCAACCATGGTTTTTCTGGGAGTGTTGATATCCTCAGTTTAGTCGATGTCTTCTGGGGCGATCGCCCACTGCATTGATGTTTTGTTCGCCTATTGCCAGCTCCTCAAAACGCGATAAAAAATTAAGGCCAATAATCTAAATTAAGACTTGCTATGTCGCCAGCATCCCACCTAGAAAGGCAGCTTGTTTCAAGATCCGCCAGCACCCTAATTTCTTGCTAGCCTATGGAAAGGCTTCCAAAAATCGATTGAGAGCGATATCCGATGACGACCGCAGCTGAGTTATCAAGCATTTTACAAACAGGTCAAGGCACGACCCACCAAGCCCTTGAACTCTTTGACAGCCTCGAAACCATTGATCTTGATTTTATGTGGGGACGTTGGCGAGGACGGGGTATCTATACAGGGCATCCGATGGATGGCCTCCTGGAACTCAGTAACTGGTATGGCAAAGAATTCATTGATCCAGAAACCGTACATCCACTGCTTTTTTCTGGTCGTCGGGGAGAAATTTTCAAAGTAGCTCCCAACCTAAAAACCATGGAGATGGTCTTGAAATTGCCCATGCCAAAAAAACCTGCCTTTAAGCCGCTTCTGGAGTTGCTCAATGGCCTATTTAAAACCGAAAAAAGCCAAGCCAGACTCCGAATGATGGAATATCGCGGCAAGGTCAGCGCCACCATGATCTATGACTGCCTGCCCATTAATGATTCTTTCAGGAAAATCAACGAAAGTCAGGTATTCGGCGTGATGGATTTCAAGCAATCCACCCAGCCATTTTTCTTTATCCTTGAGCGAGTGACAGGTCAGCCATAGATTGGGTTTGAGGCGTTCTAAACCTAGAGACGACTAATTTTTAGCGCACTAGGTTGAGCCGGATTGCCCTCTAATTTCAACGCGCGACCGTTGGCAGACAAATGACGAACAATTTTGTAGATAACCTCAATTTGCTCCACTGCCCCGACTTTAATCGCTAGGCTATCGAGGGTCAGGGGAGACTCACTCGTTGTTACCGCATTCACCACTTTTTTCTGGAGATCAAGGACCGATGCCGCTGCTTTTTTCCCAGCTTCGACGCCAGGCTGGTGATAAGCGTTGATATTGACCAAAGACGCATAGATGGTGACGGCCCGTTCATAGAGGGCAATCAGGGCACCGACGGTGCGGGCATCGACATCGGGAACGGTAATGGTGATCGAATCGCGGCCATTGTCATAGAGGGCTTCTCGGGTTCCCAAGAGAAAACCACTAAGGAAATCACCACTAGTTGCGCCATTTTCGATATCGATAGAATTCCCTTGGCGATCGCCTAACACTTCGATAAATGTCGCAAAGAAATTGGGCACCCCTTCCCGGAGTTGTTGCACATAGGCATGCTGGTCAGTGGAGCCTTTGTTGCCATAGACGGCGATCCCTTGATAGACCTTATTGCCGTCGAGGTCTTCCTCTTTGCCGAGGGATTCCATAATCAGCTGCTGTAAATAGCGGCTAAAGAGCAATAGGCGGTCTTTGTAGGGCAAAATCACCATATCCTTCTCGCCTTTGCCGTTGCCCGCGTAGTACCAAGATAAGGCGAGTAATGCCGCCGGATTTTGTTTCAGTTCAGGAATGCGGGTGGCATCGTCCATGATTTTTGCACCGTCGAGCATCGCTCGGATATCAATGCCCTGTAACGCGGCGGCCACTAGACCGACGGCTGATAACTCAGAGGTTCTGCCGCCCACCCAGTCATGCATCGGGAAAGTGGTGAGCCAATGCTCAGATTTCGCCACATTTTCTAATTTGGAACCGAGTCCGGTGATCGCCACAGCATGGGAGGAAAAATCAATTTTATGGGCTTTATAGAAATTCTGAACCTCGACCATGCCGTTGCGGGTTTCGGGGGTGCCGCCTGATTTGGAAATAACGATCGCCAGGGTGGTATTTAGCCGGTCTTTCACCTGGGCGAGGGTGCGGTCAATGCCGTTGGGGTCGGTGTTATCAATGAAGTGAATCTTGAGGGGGGCATCAACAGCGGCGAGAGCTTCGGCGACGAACTGGGGGCCGAGGGCCGAGCCGCCAATGCCAATGGAGAGAATGTCTGTGAATTTCGCGCCGCCGGGAGCGGTCATTTCTCCAGCATGAACCGCCTTGGCAAATTTTTCGATTTTTTCGAGGGTGTCAACAATATCCGCTTTCAGTTCGGCATTGGGAGCGAGATCTGGGTTGCGCAGCCAGTAATGACCCACCATCCGCCCTTCGTCGGGGTTGGCGATCGCCCCGGCTTCGATCGCCTTTAAATCTTGAAATGCTTTCTCAAATTTGGGTTTTAAACCATCGACAAACGTTCCATCAAAGCCCATCCGACTGACATCGACGTAAAACTCCAGTTCCGGATGGTAGTAGAGCCAATCTTGGTAACGTTGCCAGAGTGCGGCGGTATCCATATCTAAACTTCTCAAACTGTTTTTGGATGATTTACGTTAAGTTTAACTAGAGGCTGGCGCCGATTTATGTAGCAATTCACATTGTTTAGTATTCAGTTTTGGGTTAAGAGCGGGAGATCATGGGGAGATTTAGGCAGAAACAGTCGCTTTTTGGCATATTTACCCTCAGTTTAACGATTTTTGGAGGATTTGCCCCTCCAATGCAACGGGCGATCGCCCAGGATTTTAATGCCTCTATCGGTGACAATGGCATCCAAGCCACCACCCTCCACAGCGAACCCTATGACCTTTTGGGGCGCAAAATTGCGATCGGCCAGGTAGAAATCGGCCGTCCTGGACAATTTGGCCTCGATAAACGCGCCACTTGGCGGCCTAACTTGAACCTGTCCCAGGTATTTGTCCTCGATGCCCAGGCAACCCCCGATGACTATGTCGATGACCATGCCGCCATGGTCGCTGGGGTGATGGTGGGTCGCGATAAGCGCCATTTGGGCGTCGCTCCAGAAGCAAGACTTTTTTCGACGGCGATCGGTTCAACTATGAATTCGGCTCAGCCAGAAGAATGCTTAGCAACCCAGCACATTACCCAACAAAATGGCGGAGACGTGCGGGCGATCAACTTTAGCTTTGGGGAATCCCTCAGTCGTGATCCCCGTCCGAACCCAACCTTAGATGGCAATGCCCTCTTAACCCAGTGTTTGGATTGGACCGCACGGGTTCATGATGTGCTCCATGTCGTAGCCGGAAACCAAGGCAGTGGTGGCATTCCTATTCCCACGGATCATTACAACGGCATTACGACGGCCTACACTACCCGATTGCAGGGAGATGTCTTTAATAAAATTGATTTTGCGAACCTCAGTGCTTTACCTGTGGGCAGTGGTAGCCGCCTGATTCGCAATGAGATTAATGCGGGCGATCGCCGTGCGATTAGCCTCAGTGCCCCCGGTAGCCGCCTAAATTTACTCACATCCTTTAACACAATGGATCAAGTGAGCGGCACTAGTTTTGCTGCCCCCCATATTGTCGGCACTGTTGCTCTATTGCAGGAATTTGGCGATCGCCAACTGAAAGCCCAAGCCGATCAATGGAGTCTCGATGCCCGTCGCCATGAGGTGATGAAAGCTATATTGCTCAATAGCGCCGAGAAAATTGCCGATACAGGGGACGGAAAACACCTGGAAATGAGCCGCACTATCCTCAGTAAAAGTAATAAGACTTGGTTAGAAGGCGATGCCTACAGCAATCCGGATATTCCCCTCGATATCGAAATGGGCACAGGACAACTCAACGCTTACCGCGCCTATACTCAGTTTGCTGCCGGACAATGGTCAACGGCGGCCCCAGTGCCAAATCTGGGCTGGGACTATGGCAAAGTCAGCGTCCGTAGCTTTCAGGACTATCGCCTTGCAACCCCTCTCCAGCAGGATTCCTTCGTCTCCTTGACCCTCACTTGGGATCGTTGGGTTGATTTAGATGACAACAACAATAATGGCCAATACGATGTGGGGGAAACCTTTACGGACCGCGGCCTGAATGATCTAAATCTCTATCTCTTGCCAGCTGATACTAATGATTTAGGCGAGGCGGTTTGTCGCTCTACTAGCCCCGTCGATAGTGTGGAGCATATTTTTTGTCCGGTGCCGCAAACAGGAAAGTACAAAGTGCGGGTTGTCTATGCTGAGCAAGCTAATCAAGCTAGCCAAGATTATGCGATCGCCTGGTGGACAGCAACAACGCCCTAACTTTTTCAGTATGGCGATCGCCATACTAAATTCTTAACATTAATGTTGAGCAGAGCAAGCTTTGGGGTTTTGTACTCGAACTCATTGTCAAAAGTTTGACTTTTTCAGATCACGATAGAAATTTTCGTGGACGCCAAGTGCAATGAGAATTCTTTTTTCTACGTCCCACTTATAAGCAAGTAGATTTTCTTGCTTTGCCATTTTAAATTTGTAGACCCACACATCGGCTAAATCACCTTTTTTTTGAATACCAATTTCTGGGTTTTCAATAATAGCTTTAACCGCATTGTCTAAGTCTGCAATTTCATTTTTGCGAAGCTTCTTCTTTTTCTTAGTAAAGGAGGGAGTTTGATATACTTCGATTTTCTTGTTATTCGAACTCATAGGGGATTAATTCAGAGTTCTCAGCTTCTTCTTTACCGATTAGGATTTCTTGTACAAAAGCAAAAGACAAATCGGGGTTATCTTCGAGAATTTCACCCATTTTCGCCCAATACTCGATTTGACCAGCAACTGAACGATGCATGGCTTTTGAGCGAATTTTAGCTTTCATAGCCAAAGAGCTAGATATACGAACGGCAATAGACATACAATTCTCTCCACTAGGTGATTGCATTATGGATCATAAAATTGCATTTCGCAACAAAAATCCAATGATCGCCTGGTGGACAGCAACAATGTCCTAATTTTTCTTGTCAAATAATGTGATCTTTTCAGAAAAGTAGACCTCCACACGAAATTTTAACGTCAGAGTTCAGCGGTGTTTGAGGCGACAATTTATCAGAAGTCATTTTCACCAGCGTCCATATTCGATTTCACCACCAATAGCGAGGGCGCTGATTCAAAGAATTCGATTTCTTCTTGCTCATCGTCGACCAGCCCATTCAATATTTCCTGTAATGTATCGGACCTCTGTATGCTGTGTTCTACATAAAATCGTAGCAACCCCCGAACCCAAGCCCGCAACGAGGATTTTCCTGGACCTCTAGCGATGTGATCAGAAGCAGGTTCAATGGGAGTGCCAATTTCCAACTCGTATAGAGCGGCACCGAACAATGGAAGGCAACAGCAGTAGATCCTTTCTTTGTAGCCACCAATTGTCCGTGTTAATGGTGAAGCGGCCGGTAGCTTTAGACGGCCAAACTTGGTTTTTCCTTGCGCCACGGGCTGAAGCTGATCCGCTGACGCATAAAAGAAACCAACATCCTTGCGGCTGCCTCGATGAAACACTCCGAATGAACCAACGGATGAAAGAATCGCTGCCTGGAGAATGTGAGGTTGGGCGATGAGAGGAGGAACAGGAAGCACTTCCGGTCTCCTAGAGAGCAAATCCCATTGTTCTAGATTGGCTTTAAACGACAGTTCGTCAGCCTCACTGGGGAAGCTGCTGCATACCCCCGCATGAAATTCTGTAGAGCGCTTAGCCTGAAGAAATGTGACCCGAGCGCGAAATCCTGATGTGTACGAGTATGCAAGAATAACCACATCGCATAATTCACACCGAGCAGGGCTCCGTCCCCAAGACCCACTGCCATTGAAATAGACCTGATGTTTCTGCCCATGATATTCCTCTACCAAAAACCGGGGAGAAATTTTTCCAAACGCTGACATCAGGGCCCGAAACTGCTGAACCTCCGAATAGCGAGCACCAGCTGACTCAATCGCAAATTGATGAGAAAGCTCCTGCCCAAATTGGGCACTCTCGTATGTGAAGGTGTACATGATGACTTTTAACTATGTATTATGCGGATGATTTCCGTATGGCGTCCTCTCTATTACTTTTATATAGAAAATTTCTGTATAAATAGCTAAATGTAGAGTGTTATGCAGAAAAAATCCTTCCAAAATTAGGCGATCGCCTAGTGGACTGCTGAGTACACTGGAAACTAGAGAAGTTTCTAGCCCGTCACGGAGCGATATCCGGGCGGATCAAATCAGGGGTCAAACGCAATGAAGTGGCACCATTGGGCGGGAATTAGCAGCGTTGTGGTCGGGGTAATCATGGTCGGGGCGATCGCCCCTGGGGTTTCCCAGCATTATCCCTATTACAACAACGCCTTCTCATGGGGACAAACGGGGCGCGATGGCCGGACGGGTCGTGATGGTCGCCCCGGCAACCAGGCCCAAAATCAAATCATTTTTGCCGATGGTACTGCCCAAACCCTCAACCTCAAAGGCGGCGATGGCGAAGCTGGTACAGATGGGGAATATGGCGAAGCGGCCCGGTGTTCAAGCTTTTGGCAGCGCCCAGAACATAACCTTCGAGGAGCTGATGGGGGCGATGGTGGTCGGGGCGGTAACGGTGGCAACGGCGGCAATGGTGGCGATGTGACCATTTTTTACCAACAGCCCCAGGACCTCCGCCTGATTTTTTTGGATAATCGTGGTGGAACCGGAGGTATCGAAGGACGGGGCGGTTATGGTGGCCAAGGTTGTGGCTGCCCTTACTCTTCTTGGGTCGTAGAAACCTGTCATTTGGAGGAAGTCTCCAGCGGTAATCCCGAAGAAAAACCCAAACAAGAGCGGCAATGTACCCAACAGCGCTATTACTGTACCCCTGGACGGAATGGACAGAATGCAATGGATGGGGCACGGGGTAGAGACGGCAACCCTGGGACGGTGACTCTGGTACAAAATTTGACGGCAATTCCTACGGATCAGCCCAGCACGACGATTTCCCTAGAAGCCTTACAACGCTCCGGAACGACCCTCAGCAAAAATATTTGGCGATCGCAAACGGGATTACGGAGTCAATTAGCCAGCGGTTCCCAGGTGCCAGACACCTATCGAGAATATGTTGAACTGTTGACTGCCCCAATTCAATTAATCTGGGCCGCAAATCAACCCCAAACCGCTTTCACCCAAGCACAATTTAGCCTTACCCTGGGCGATCGCCAACAATTAGCCGTGCAGCAATCAGGAGAAGCTTGGCTAGACTATAGGGTGCAACCCCAGGGCAACGGTTTCCAGATTCAGGTGAACCGGGCAATGCAGGCCAGTGATGCGACCCAATTAATCCGCCAAGGTCCCCAAGGGAGAAACGATGATCTTATCTTTAACATTGTGGATCTTGGCCCCCATAGTGACTGGCTCGACACGCAGTTTCACCTCACCTACCGCACCCGCAATCCCCAGCCCCAATTTCGGGAGGGTTACATCTATGACACCCGCTACAGTGGCCAACTGCCACCGACAGCAGTGCGGCAACTTGGTGCAGAATACCAACTGCGCCTAGGAGATTTACCCATCAGTCGCGATTATCTCCAGTCCGGGATGGTGGTGGATTTAGAAATTACGGCAGAACGACGCTTTGGGGAACATCAAGCCGAGCAAGTCATTCAATGGCGCGGCAGTTTACCGTAGTTTGCCATTTGTTCTGGATGAAGTTAGGGGGTAATGCGTCTCGGGTAAAACCTTGTGTGAAATAGTTGAACATACATTTTTCTTGAGCTGTACTTCTTCGACCATACCCATCAGGGTTGGGGGGAGAGCACCAATGACCCTTGACGGAGAATCTGCCAGCCTTTTCCTGTCCACTGGGCCACGGTTGAGGGCTGGCCGCTGCCGATTTTGCCCATTTGTTCTTGGGCTGTGCAATCGAGCACCCCGATTTCGGTAAATTCTGAGGCGATCGCCCCCATCCATTCGAGGGGATCACTGCCGGAGCGGTTGGCGCTGGTGGTGGCGAGGGGGCCGGTTTCGCGCAAAATAGCTTGGGCTAAGTCTAAATCTGGGACGCGTACCCCAATGGTGCCAGAATTGGTCGGGTTCATTGCGGCTGAGACTTTTTCGGAAGCGGGGAGAACGAGGGTTAAAGCCCCCGGCCAATATTGCTGGGCGATCGCCTGCCAGTGTTCTTTTTCTGCCTCACTGCCCACCACATAGTCCCAAACTTCTGGCAAAGCAGCCGTCATGAGGATGAGCGGTTTATCGGGCGATCGCCGTTTGAGCTGATAAATCAGGGGAGCGGCATCTGGTTTTGCAGCAAGGGCGGGCACGGTATCTGTCGGGAAGCTCACCACCTGGCCTTGGTTAACGTGGGCGATGAGCTGGGCAGCAGTAACAAGGGGCATTGCTTAGGTCGCTTTTTGCTTTTTTAAGTAATCAAATACACTTTTATCACCAATGTCGTCAGCGGGTGGTTGACTAAACTTACGGGCGGCAAAAATTACAAATAAAAAGCTCCATAACCCGAAACCCACTTGGGCGATCGCCAAGGGCAACAATCCCGTCAGGTGACCCAGCAAAAGAAAGGGCACAAGGGGCGTCAGAATCATTGTTTCCAGGCGACGAAAACAAAAGCCCTCTTTGAAAAAAATGCCCGTTAACGCCGCAAAGAGGAAGCCGATGCCCCAGAGGATTTGGGGTTGGTTAAAAACAGTCAGCAGTAACGGTTCGGGGAAAATCAGACGACAGGCGATCGCCGCGCCGCAACCGATGAGCCAAAACCCCTGGAGTAATCGGTGGAGCGGGATCAGGTAAATGTGGATTTTCGCCAGACTGAGGCCTAGACCGCCACAGAATAGGACAAACAGCCCAGAAACCAAGGTTTGTGCCCAACTCTGATCGACTGCGGTGAGCGCCAAGATTGTACCAAGGGCAAATGTGCCTGCCGCGATCGCCAACCCGAGCCGATAGAGAAAAACATCCCGGCGATCGCCCTCGGTAATTGTGAATTCTCCGTAGTAGCCACGATAAATGTCTAACTCTGGGGACGAAAAAGATGCATCAGTCATGGATTTGTACCATTTACTTTTTCAAATTTTTCAATTCTGCCTGGAGTGCCTCTACTTCCCGCCGCAGCCGTTCCGCTTCGTCCATCGCCGCCTGATTATCAGAGGCTGCGTCATCATCGAGAATTTCGATACGGCGCGGTTCTTTGGGTTCTTTGCTCGTCGATTCTGCTGTGGTCTGCTGGGGAACCCGCTGCTGGGCCTGCTTGACCATATCATTGACAAATTTTTTTGCTTCCTCGGCGTTCATCTCTCCTTTTTGCACCATTTCATCGGCCAGGGTCTGGGCCTGTTCCCGCAGCTCCTGGATGGTGGATCCGGCTTTTTCGGCCGCGAGGGAAGCCGCACCGACCCCTAGGTAAAACGCTTTTTGTACTAAATCACCGAAGCCAGCCATAGGTTAAATTTCCTTACTCAATATCCAGCATCTTTTCCCTTAGGATAATCGATGGACTTAGGGAGTGGGGCGATCGCCTTTACCCCAGAATCCCTGGGGAATGATTGATCTTGGGACAATGAATCGGTTACAAACGTTAACAATAGAAGTACATCTTTGAGGAAAAACCCTTGCCCCACTCCATTGTGACTGACGTTTGTGAAGGTATTGCTGATTGTGTGGAAGCTTGCCCGGTGGCTTGTATCCATGATGGCCCTGGTAAAAATGCAAAGGGGACCGATTGGTACTGGATTGATTTTGATGTGTGTATTGACTGCGGCATTTGTGTGCAGGTGTGCCCAGTGGAAGGGGCCATTATTCCTGAAGAAAATGCGACATTGCAACGTACGCCCTAGGTTTGCTTGGATTCAGTGAAAATTGTTGGCAGCATTGAGCCCCCCTAAGTTCCCCTTGAGAGTAGGAGAGTCAGGGGGATTTTTTTGTAGGGATTATGGCTCAAAACAGGCGATCGCCTCGATAAACCGTTTGATACTTTGGGGCGCTAAATTTTCGAGAAGGATCGTTTTTTGTGGCATTTGGAAATGGCGGGGCAGCGACTGCCGGTAGGTGGGGTCGTAATGTTCCTGGAGAATGGCGCTGACAAACTCGGGCCACTGTTGCCCATCGATGAGGTCATACCATGCTTGTATTTTGCGCTTGCCGTACTTGGCGCTGAGATGACCGAGGAGCTGTTTTAAAATGGCGGGCTGCTCGATTAAATGGGGATATTCCGCCATGAGTAGCTCGACTCGTTCGGCGAGGGGTAGGGCCACTTCCACCACGGGCGATCGCCCCATATTTTCCCAGAGGGTTTTTGGTAGATGGACATTGCCAACGGTTTTGCTCTCTGATTCCACCCAAATGGGCCGGGCTGGATCAAAGGTTTTTAATTTTGCCAGAAGCTGGGATTCAAACCACTTTTGGGACGGTTGGGCCTGGGGAGTTTCTGTCCACATTTGCCCCAGCAGTGAACCCCGATGGCAGGCGATCGCCTCCAGGTCTAAAACTTGAAAATGTTCCTGGTGCAGCGCTTGGAGCAATTTTGTTTTGGCGCTGCCCGTGTAGCCACAGAGAATGCGCAAAGACAGATTTTGGCCCAATTCATCAAGGCTTTGCCGTACGTAGTCGCGATAGGTTTTGTAGCCGCCGGTGAGCAACGTCGTTTGCCAGCCAATTTGACTGAGTACCGTGGCGAAACTATTGGAGCGTTGGCCGCCGCGCCAGCAGTAGATCAGGGGATGAAATGTTTTCGGTTGGTCTAAAAAGTGATGTTCTAAATGATGGCCAATATTTTTCGAGACGAGGGCCGCGCCGATTTTTCGCGCCTCGAAGGGCGATCGCTGTTTGTAGATTGTGCCGACGATCGCCCGTTCTTCGTTGCTGAGTACCGGAAAGTTCACGGCTCCAGGAATATGATCCTCGGCAAATTCGGCCGGCGATCGCACATCGATAATCTGGGTATAGCCTCGAAAATCGCTGTCCCAAGGATTATCTGTGCTGTGAATTGGGGGAGCCATCGCCACCTAACTTGCCTACTGACGGTAAACCAAGCTTCCACCATAGCAAAAAGACAGCCCTGGGGCTGCCTCTTGGTTTAGCTAGATATGCGGGAAGCGCTGCGCCTTAGAACAGAATCGAGAAGGGGGCGCTGAAGAAGATGGCCGCGAGGGCAAAGGCAACACCGCCAGCGAGGATCACATTGTTATAAAACCAGCCAATTTCTTTTTCTTGGCCAAAGAGATTCTCCTCTTGACCAGCCGAGAAGAACAAAGACCAGGCTTGGGTGGCCGAAAGGGTCGCATCCTGGAAGTCTTGACGGAAGATTACCGGCGTGAAGAGATTTTTGGGGGTGTATTCAAAATCGGTCGTCATAGAACTTACCTGCTTGCTTGTCTACAGCCACAATCATAACACAACATTACAAAATATTGCAAATTGTTACAAGTAAATTGACTTTTGTAATAAAAAATGGGTTTTACTTCTTTAAGGCTGTAACCAATCTGGTTCCAAGTAGTTGCAGACCGAGCAAGGCTGGAGGGCATTCAGGATTTGTTTGCCATAGGCACGGTGATTGATCCGGTTATCCAAAATGGCGATCATGCTCTGTTCCTGGTGGAGGGGGTAGGTGGCCCGTTGCAGTGCCTGGAGGGCTGTGGGCAGTAGGTAGAGGCGGAACCAATCCTGACGTTTTTGTTTATATTGGGCGACTCGGGCAGCCACCAGGGGATTTTCGGGAGAGGGAAGCGGCAGGGTAGCGATCGCCAGCAGTTGTGGTAACGGAAAGTGAATGGTTTGCCCATAAAAGAGGGGGTCGGTCAGCGATCGCCAAAAGGCCCAGCCGCAGATCAAGATGCTGTCTGCCTGGGGATCAGGCACTTCCACCTTGACCCGAGACCCAAACTCCGCCGCGAGGGCTGCACCCATCTGAGCTTGGAGGGGCACATCATTGATTAACAGGACAATGGGCCGATTTTGGTGCAGATGGCTCCGGATGAGGTGACGCAATTGGGCTAATAAGGCCCCTTGAAACTCCGGCGTATTCGGTAGAGGCAGGCGTTTTTCGGGAAGATAAACCCGCACCTGATGCTGTTGACGGGGCGGGGCGAAGTCCACATAGGTGAGCTGTTCGGGCTCAAAACCCATCTGGGCCGAAAAGCTGGGGGCTTGGCGTTCGGCCTCGAGGAAACCACCGATAAAAATAGTCGGCTGCCGTTGCCAGAGGGGGGCGAGGAGTGGGACCAAATTCTGCGGTGCCACCTGGAGCAAAAATTGTCCATTCTGTCGATTCAACTGTGCCCAACAGAAAGGAGCATTTTCTACTTGCCGCCAAGTCTCTCGAAAGGTGTGCCACGGGGAAGGCAGTTGGGGTAAGCCCAGGCAAGCGGTTAGGTTGTCTTGATTATTTAGATCAAGGGGATAGCAGTGGTAGGGATTAGGCGATCGCCTCAAGAGGGCTGTCTTTAACTGGTCATATTGCCGCTGAATAAACTCCCGCTGACTTGGATTGGCTTTTGCTAAAGCTTCCCAGTCCGCGAGGTGCAGTTGTCGGCAATAAAAATCCTGGGCCCACCGCCACAGCTCATCGGCAGGATTAAGAATCGTTGTCACCGCTGGCAAAGGGCGATCGCCTGTCATGGCCGCAAACCATTGGGGCGGGGTCATGAGGGTAATCCCTGGGCCGAGGTCTGCGAGCTCATTGCCGTCGAGGATCTGAATGGATCGATCTGTGGTGAGTAAGCGTTGTAGGCGGGGAATTTCCTGCCGGGCTAACCAGTCCAATAACAGCGGCGGCACAACGATCACCACGGGTTTGGTGGCGAGGAGAGCAGGGGTGAGATAGCTGAGGGCATAGTCTTCGATGCCAGTCCGCGTTTGAATCAGGGCCGAACGACCCAACCGGAGGCCCCGGGCCACCAGCCGCGCCAGGGTGAGGTGATGGGGCCAGGGGGTATTCTGCTGATCACGGGCGATCGCCACAAGGATTTGGTGAACCTGAGCTTCCATCATGGTGTTACGTTGCGGGGAAAATTGTGGGTGACGCTTGAGGGGTGAGCCGGCAGTAAACAACGCAAAAAAAGACGGTCATCGCCGCCAACATTGGTTTTATTCGCCTGTTGCTCTTTCTTTCCTAAGCCTATCAGAATTTTTTTCGCTCCCGGAGCCATTGCTGTCCCACGCCATTCTTTGGTATATCCATGGGCATGGATCCGAAAAAACAATTGCGACAAACCTTTAAACAGCGGCGGCGATCGCTCAGTGAATCGGCTTGGCAAGGGGCAAGTCAGGCCATCTGCCATAATCTCTGCACCTCAGACCTCTGGCCAAAGGCGACTACTGTTTTAAGTTATCTATCCCACCATCGGGAGCCCTGTTTAAACGCCCTATTCCAGAAGACAAAGGTTTGGGGATTACCACGCTGTGTCGGTCAGGATCTGGCTTGGCACCGTTACCAAACGGGCGATCGCCTAATCTCGGGCAAATTTGGTATCCGGGAACCAGACCCCGCTTCCCCACTAATTGATCTGGCGCACATTGACTTGGTACTGGTGCCAGCCCTAGCCTGTAGTGAAAAAGGCGATCGCCTGGGCTACGGCGCCGGTTTCTATGACCGTTTTTTCGCTAGTCTTGAGCGTCCAGTCATAACCGTGGGCATTGTCCTAGCCTCCTGTTTCGTGCCGACGCTTCCCCGTGACCCCTGGGATGTGCCCCTAGATTATGTTTGTACCGAAACAGGGTTTTTCAAAATTTCTGAGTGACCTTTCCCATCAAGGTCTCTTTTCAGTACAAAACTCCCCAACCTAAAGCAGATTGAGGAGTTGCAATATTTAGGCGATCGCCAAGCTCATATTAGTTAGCGGTTTCTTCTTCACCTTCAGCAGGAGCTTCTTCGGTCGTTTCGCCTTCAACTGCTTCACCTTCAGCGGGAACTTCTTCAGTCGCCTCGCCTTCAATGGGAGCTTCTTCAGTCGCTTCACCGTCAACGGGAACTTCCTCTGTGGGTTCGCTTTCGATGGGAGCTTCTTCGGTGGCTTCACCGTCAACGGGAACTTCCTCTGTGGTGGTGTCTTCAACAGGGGCAGTGGTCTCAGAGCCACAAGCACCAAGGAAGCCAAGACTCATTACGGAGGCGATCGCTACTAAAAGAAAACGTTTGATGTACATGGGATTAAAGACTCCTTAATCTAAATTAAGACCAAGTTAAAACAGCTACTAATTATAACGATGCAGACTAGAACTGCCCCGCGGTAAAGGGTAAAGCACCTCAGGTTTGAACAAAAATTAGACTGATCATCAGAAAGGCTAATCAAAATACACTTGCATTTGTGTTTTTTTCCGCCTATTGGACTATGCGTTTTTCATGCATCTAGGCTATGGTCAAAATCAAGTCTTGTTCTCCGCAAGTTGGCTGATTCAACAACGCTTCGTCAATCCATCCTTAAAAACTAAGCAAAAATACTCATTTGTTGATCAACGATTAACTCACAGAGTTATTAATTCAAAAATAAGTTACACAAAATAATGCCGCTTTTTTCGTCGCTTAATCATGCGGCACATTTCATTTTTCCAATATTTAGCATAAGATAAACGCAATTAAAACAGCTGATATTTCATCTCTCACAGACATAGAATGATTGCGCTTTTATTGGGGTTAAGTGCCCTTTGTCTCATCACCAATTATCTGGCGACAGAACTCCTTATTTCTTGGCCGGATATAGGTTTGAGTGCCTTGGGTCGGCTATTGCAACAGGGCTTTTTTTGGTTGGCGTTACTTTTTGTTTTGTGGTGTTTCGCTGAGGAATAAACTTAAACAAGTGATTATCTTATTTTTAACTGTTAAATTTATGCTGGGAATGATTTTAGTCATTTTTCTCGGGAACTTGTTCTATTGATTACATCCTTTGATCCAACTTTTGCGACCACATCTATGGATTTCAGGGGAAAAGTAAATTATTCTTTTCTGCGCAATCAA
The DNA here is from genome assembly GCF_055380235.1 of Picosynechococcus sp. NKBG15041c. Lineage (NCBI taxonomy): Bacteria > Bacillati > Cyanobacteriota > Cyanophyceae > Chroococcales > Geminocystaceae > Picosynechococcus > Picosynechococcus sp. NKBG15041c. The sequence goes on along the minus strand of NZ_AP040363.1, from coordinate 1,140,731 downwards.
GTCATTCCCTGTGATTCTCCAGATATCTGGCAAGTGGAGCGGGGCGTTGTGCAACTCCGTAGCTATACTCCTGAAGGTACGCTCACTGTATTGGGCTGGCTCCAACGGGGGAACTTTTGGGGGTCATTTGCAACCAGGTTAGACAGTATTGAGGCGATCGCCCTAATTGATAGTAGTTTGGTTCGATATTCCCCCGAAGTTGTGAAACATTCTTTTGCCTGCCAGCAGGAAATCCTCCAGCAGACTCTCCAGCGTCTGCGCCAGACAGAATATTTGTTGGCGATCGCTGGTCTCAAGCGCATTGAAGACCGCCTCATTGCCTTATTGTTGCTGCTCAAGGAGGAGATGGGTCTCCCAGGAGCGACGATGACGAGGCTCCGCTATCGATTTACCCACCAGCACCTCGCCGATACCATTGGGACAACCCGTGTCACTGTTACCCGCTTATTTAGAGAATTTCAAGACCAGGGCTGGCTCCAGCTCGACGGCGATCGCCACATCCTAATTCCCAATGACCTAGAAGGCGATCGCCTCGCCTTTCAAAAATTGTGATTCCCTAGCCTGCACATTCGGGCATTGGGGCAAATCGTTCAGCCGCTTCAAAGCGCAGTGATCAGCGACCCCGCTCGCCTGAAGAATGTATATCCAGGGTTACATCGCAGGTCTTAAAAATCCCGGTCGACCGTGGAGGATGAAATTTCAGCAGCAAACAGAGTCCGGCCAACAGGAAATTTAGCAGAATAATTTGGGTGCTAGGGGCGGGCGATCGCCAGACAATTGACCAAGAAAAACTCCCTGGAGAATATTTGATATTTCAAAAATATCCATTGCCCCCAGTGCCACAATTAAACTTTATCAAACAGATAAAATTGATTCAGAATTTTAGTTACATTTTAATTTATCAAAAAAATCTCAACTGAATTTTAAAATGTAGGGTTTAAACAAGAGTCATCGCTTTACTGATCGATGAATTTTTAAAAGCTTAATAGGTCACATCAGTATCTATACTTACCTCTAAGGTCTCTTCATCAACGGTGATAAACAAACGATTGGGGCGACAGCAAACCTGACAATCTTCGATATAACTTTGGGAAAAACCGCCACTGAGATCCACAAAGGTAATGCTGCTTTCCCCACAATAAGCACAAAAATATTCTGCAGTATTTTCCATAATTTTAGGTTTATATTTTGTAAAATTGTCACTCAATCTTTCTCAACATTTTTTGGGGAGACTCCTCAAGTTTTATGAAGGCTTACCGAGAAATTTTCGTGTCCTGAGACACAATGAAAGTAATTTCATAGCATATTGTGAGAAGTGGGAAAATGGTCATGTTTCAGCAGCGATCGCCAAAGACGGGGTTAGCGGAAAACTGTGCAGAAGACCAGCCCCGGGATCGGATTTTGAAAGCCGCCCTCCAGTTGTTCGCCCAAAAAGGTTACGAAAAGACCACCACAAAAGAATTGGCAGAAAAAGCGAAGGTGGCTGAGGGAACTTTGTTTCGGCATTTCAGTAACAAAAAGAGCATCTTGGTAGAAGTGGCAACCCTTGGTTGGATGGATTTGCTCACGGATTTTTTAACGGAAATGAGCGAAATGGGGAGCTGCAAGGCGATCGCCCAGGTGATGCGCCACCGGATGCTAAACATGCACAAAAATAAGAACTTGCTCAAAGTTTGTTTCATTGAAGCCCAAGCCTACCCAGAACTCAAAGATACTATCCAGGCAGAAGTGATCGATAAAATGACCGGCATTGCCGAAGCCTTTTTCGAGTCGGCCATGGAAAAAGGGATCTACCGCAAAATGAATCCCCACATTGTCGCCCAGGTGTTTTTGGGAATGTTTGCGATCGCCGGATTTTCTGACACAACCATCGCTGAGCCCAATGCTTCTCCAGAATCTTTGCGGGAGATGGCCGAAGGGATTGCTGATATTTTTCTGAACGGCGTTTTAGCCTAATTTTTTAAAGGCTCTGGAGCACAACAATTCTCCAGAGCCTTTGGGCCTCAAATTAGCAGCTTATTTATAAGCTTTGATGCACTCATCCACAAGGGGAGCGACAGCATCGATGTCCTTCCAGCCGAGAATTTGTACTTCTTTTTTCTCAAGATTTTTGTAGGAGGCAAAGAATTCGGCAATTTCGTCGAGGCGGTGCTGGGAAATTTGCTTGATCGATTTGATGTCTTGATAACGGGGATCTTCGGCGGGGACGCAGAGGATTTTTTCGTCGCGGTCGCCACCGTCGATCATCTCTAACATGCCAATGGGCCGCGCTGCGATGACACAACCGGGGAAGGTGGGCTCATCCATGATCACCATACCATCGAGGGGATCACCATCATCGGCGAGGGTATTGGGCACAAAGCCGTAGTCGTAGGGATATTTCACCGAAGAAAATAGAACGCGGTCAAGGGCAAAGGCATTCATGTCCTTGTCGAATTCATACTTGTTTTTGCTGCCGCCGGGAATTTCGACCAAAACGTTGATCAAACCGGGTTTCGGTTGGGCAGGGATACGGGATAAATCCACGGGTTATTCTCCAATTACATCCAGAACAAAGATTTGGCGCTACATCTGGCATGCCACTTGATGGCACATCAGGCGATCGCCCTCAAGCATTCTACACAGAAGCTGGTCTGTTGTTCGCAGGATTATTCTAAACGCCCAGGAATAAAGTCTGGAGGGAAGTTTTGGGCGGGTCGGTCGGCATAGTAGCCAATAATTAATAGGGGGATAGTTAAGGTCAAAAGGGCGATCGCCGTCCCAAGAAAGTCAGACCATCGGGGGAGAGGGTCGGCGGGTTTACCGGGGGAGTCACTAGAATCCATAAATGTTGGGGCTTGCTAACCCTGGGGTTAGGGAGCCAAGCGTTTAAAAAAACGAAAAATGTGTACAAGAGGTTGTGCTGTTATTCTAACCAAGAATTACCCCAGAACCGTGTTCGGTTTGACAATTTCCTCGGCGCTTTGGCTTTGTCTCATCCCTGGCGATCGCCCCTCGAGCTAGCCCAAGGCTTGCTCAGCAATGAGAAAATCAATAAACTGCCGCGCTGTTCGTCCAGAACGTCCATTGTGACGGGTGGCCCATTGTTTCGCCTGAAACTCTAGATCCGCCGAATCTAGGTTTAAACGAGCCCGTTGGGCGAGGTGATGGACGATCTCTAAATAGGTGCTCTGGTTGGCCGGGGCAAAAGTTAGGGTCAGGCCAAAGCGATCGCTAAAGGACAATTTTTCCTGGACCGTATCCCACTGGTGGATTTCTGCCGCTTCGCTGGGGCGGGGCCGCTCCTCAAAAAATTCCCGCACCAGATGGCGGCGATTCGAGGTTGCATAAACGACCACATTGGCTGCTTTGGCGCGGATACTTCCCTCTAGCACCACTTTGAGCGACTTAAAAACTTCGTCATCTTCTTCAAAGGAGAGATCATCCACAAAAATGATGAATTTTTGCGGTTGGTGTCGCAGGGTTTCAACAATCTGGGGCAAATCTCGCAAACCCGTCTTATCCACCTCGATAAGCCGCAACCCTTGATCTTGGTAAGCCCCCAAGAGTGCTTTGACCAAGGACGACTTACCCGAGCCACGACTACCATAGAGCAGTACGTTTAACGCTGGCAATCCAGCTAATAATGCCTCTGTATTACGCGTGAGAGCGGTTTTTTGCTCGGTGTACCCCACAATATCTTCTAGGGGCAAATATTCTGGATCGGCCACGGGTCGGAGGGTATTTTCTGTCCAGCGAAATGCACCATATTGACTCAGTAAACCTGCTCCATGGCGATGGTAGTGGCCAGCCAACTGTTCTAGGGAATCGGGCCAGGCTGCATGGGAATGGAGAAACGCATCTGTTTCAGGCGATCGCTGCCAGGGGGTCAAGGGGGTTGCCACTTGGGTTGCCACAGAGACCCAATAACAGATTGTTTCTGGATCACAGAGATAAACCTGGTGCAAAATCCCCAGGTCTTGCCGCACGGCTTCCTTGAGAGCTGGGCTCATGTTTTCGACTGATTTCACTTGGGCCTGACGGCTGAAGGGGTTTTCGTCTTGGAGAATGCGCCCCACGAGCCAATCTTGCCAGCTCACATCGGCGATCGCTAAGGCATGGAACCATTGGGCATAACGCTGCAAACATTGAATACTGGCCGTTGAGCCCGAAGACTGCGCCGCCTGGTCTGAATACAAGCTATCTAAAAGTGCCAAAAAAGCCTGACCGACAGGATCTGTCAAGACCCCCTGAAAAATCAACAAAGAGGCAATTTGCGGATAGAGGAGCCGTGTCGAAATTGTGTGGGGAGGAACCATAGGTATTTGAGGGAACCGGAGGGCAAAAGAAAGAATAAAACTGGGCAAGCCGCACCCGCCTTGTTTAAAAATTTACCGCACTGAAGAAATGGCGGTATGGTATTCCTCAGCATCCTTTACATTTTCCGGCCCCCCCAAAGCGTGTTATGGCATATTGGCTGTTCCAAGGTAACCCCCGCTATCATCGAGTCCTCGATGCAGTCCGTGAACAAACGGAAATGCCTTGGCTCGTAACCCGCTATCGAGATCAGCTCCAAGTGGGGGATGGCGTTTTAATCTGGGTAGCCGGAGAAGCCGCTGGTATCTATGCGATCGCCGAAATCATCCACCTACCCACGGTGCTCGTCCCAGATCAAATCTCAGACTTGCCCTACTGGCGTGACCCCAAACGCCTCAGAGCAGACAAGCCCCGCTGCCAAATTCGGTTTATCCGCAAACTTCTTGGCCAACCCCTACGTAAACTAGAATTACGCTTTGACGGTGTGCTGCGGGACTTGGAAGTGATTCATACCCCCAGTCGAACTAATTTTAAAGTCGACCTAGCCCAGTGGCTACGGGTACACCAGCTCAAGGGCTAGTCCGCCGAAATTCCCTAAAAACCTCCGTTAAAATAAAGTTTTGCCCCGTACCGTGCTGCGCCATGACCTCGACCCCCAATAAGACCACCCTCAACGAGTCCCCTGATCCGCTGCAAGAGTTGCCCGATGAAGTGGAAATGTCTTTTTTCGATCATCTCGAGGAGCTGCGCTGGCGAATTTTTTATTCCCTGATCGCCATTGTTATTGGTTGGGTTGGATGTTTCTTTTTTGTAAAGCCGATCGTCCAACTCCTAGAAGCACCTGCCGTTGGGGTGAAGTTTATCCAGGTCGCCCCAGGGGAATTTTTCTTCCTCTCCTTTAAAGTGGCTGGTTATACAGGAATTCTCTTCGCGAGCCCTTTTATCCTGTACCAAGTGATTCAATTTGTTCTGCCAGGCCTAACTCGGAGTGAGCGTCGCCTATTGGCACCGGTTGTCCTTGGGTCTGGTGTGCTATTTTTTGCGGGTTTAGCTTTTGCTTATGTGGCTCTGATTCCGGCAGCACTAAACTTTTTTATTACCTATGGGGCCGATGTGGTAGAGGCAGCCTGGTCTATTGAGCGATATTTTGAGCTGATTCTTGGGTTAATGTTTTTTACGGGATTGGCCTTCCAGGTGCCTGTGGTGCAAATGATTTTGGCTTGGTTGGGGATTGTTTCTTCTGGCCTCATGCTCAGGGGGTGGCGCTTGGTGATTTTAGGCTCAGTAATTCTCGGTGCTGTGATTACTCCTTCAACGGATCCCCTTACCCAATCGCTTTTAGCCGGAGCTGTGTTAGGTCTGTATTTCGGTGGGATTGGCGTTGTGAAATTATCCGGCCGCTAGGACTTGGGGCGGGGTAATTAAGGGGGCGATCGCCTGAAGAACAGCTTCCATCAAATCGTGGCGACCAAAAGGTTTGCGTAAAAAAGTGTTGGGTTTAGGCGTCAGGCGTTCTGGCAAAGCATCTGCACTCATCAGAATGCACGGTATTTTTTGGGTGCATTGATCATCCCGCAACTGTCCATAGGCTGCTTCCCCATCAAGGGGAAAATCGCAAATAATGACATCGGGAATCATTCGCCGCGCTAAATTTATGCCGATTACTCCATCGGCAGCCCCCATCACCTCGTAGCCTTCCACAATCAAAGAGATAATCAGGCTATCCCGGAGGTCGGATTTATTTTCTATAACTAAAATTTTAGGGATCATCGCATATTCACCAGTAAATGTGAGGAAATTAATTGAAAGATATCTGGGAAGTGGCAAAGGCCCATATTTGCTATTCCATGCCCTAGATTGGGAGATTTTTTTGATTTCTAGGGCACTTTTCCGGGGGGCAAAAGGTTTAGAGACCTGCTTCGGCAGAGGGGTTTGGGGTGAATTTTTTTAAGCTTAAAAATAAAGACCTTGGGGATTTTGAGAATCGAAAAATTATTGCCAATTTACTTTTATGGCTTTCAAAAAATAGACTTAACAACAATTGGTGCGAAAAATACGTTGTTAAACAAAATAATTTTGGTTTTATTCCCCTCGATCATAGGGCTGACGCTTGCCTTAAGAAGCAAACCCTAAGGAACTTTTAAGGTTTTTTATTTTGATGTTAGCTTTCACTATCTTTTCTAAATTTGTTTATGGATTTGTAACTATTTTGCCGTGATATGTTGCGATTTACCACATTTTTATTGGGGATAATATTGCCCAGTAAGTATTTATTCTTAGGATTTTTGTGGCTCAGATGGTTAGATTTTTTGCTTGGGCTGTAAACCACAGGAAAACAGTTTAAGGATAGAGCGGTAGATTCGCTGGGATTTGTTATGGGAAACTTGGATATCCATGGATTTTACAGAAGAGATAATGACGTTAACTGCAGCTGCTGTGATTAAATACTTGGGCCTAGAGCCGCACCTGGAGGGGGGCTATTTTCGGGAAACTTACCGGACGACCCAATCTTTAAATACCGAAAGGGCCGGTGGCGATCGCCCGTTGTTAACTTCCATCTATTACCTACTAAGTCGCGATCGCCCCATTGACTATCTCCATCGCAACCAATCGCCGATCATGCATTATTTCCATGGTGGGGCCGCGATCACCTACCATACGCTTGCCCCAGATGGCGAATGGCAAACAACGAAATTAGGTTTTGATCTCGCGGCGGGAGAAGTTCCCCAACTGCTGGTTCCCGCAGGTTATTGGAAGACAGCCGTGCTTGAGGCCGGAGAATTTGGTCTTTTGGGGGAAGCTGTAGCCCCGGGTTTTGATTATCAAGATCTAGAAGTGGCCCAGGGGGAGATGATCCAGCAGCTTTATCCAGAGCTTTGGCCACAACTCATTGCTTATATTCACCCGGAGTGAAGAGGTTGAGAGCAAAAATCCTTGGCGATCGCCGCCATAAACCCGTTAAACTTTTGGGCAAAAGCGTAACAGGAACCCTTGGAGAATAAGCAATGGCAAACTGGGAGCTTAGTCGCTTTGTGCAAACCCTGGTGAAATTTAACGTGGTGCCAGGGAGTAATTTACTCCAGGCTCTGCTCGGACAAGGGGCTGAAGCTGTGGTAGCGAAAAAATTTGGGGGACAACCGTCGATGGGAAAAATTTTGGTAGTGGGGGGCGATCGCCCAGAAAACCAAGCTTTGGTGCACGAACTCCTTGGGCGCGGCTACCAAGTGCGCTGGGCCCAGGTGACGGTAGCATCCCTCGCCGACATTAGCATTTTAATTCTCTGTGCTGATCTAGCCCCCACAATGGTGCAATCCCTCTTAAATATTGCCCGCCAAGAACCCCAATGGCGATCGCCCCAGTGGAACCTATTTGATTTTCGCCAGAATACTCCGGCCCTGGCCCAATTGTGGGGAGCCGTAGACGATGTGGTGATGGGCGGTGTCAGCCAAAGCCAACTCCGCCTTGTTCCGACCGGTGCGATATTTACAGGCACTGTCTCTACAGAAAATAATGGCGGTTTTGCCTCTGTGCGCACCCAAACCCTCGCCAATCCTTGGGATTTATCACCCTATACTGGCTTGCGGCTGCGGGTTAAAGGTGATGGCCAACGTTATAAATTGATCGCCCGGAGTGAAGACCGTTGGGATGGGGTCGGCTATAGCTACTCCTTTGCAACCACCCCTAATCAATGGATTACCGTCGATATCCCATTTACAGCGCTTATCCCGGTTTTTCGTGCCAAATCTGTCCCCCAAATGGGGCCCTTCAACCCCCAGCGGGTCTATGCCATACAATTGATGCTCAGCAAATTTGAGTATGACGGCCAGCTCAATCCCACCTTTACACCCGGCCCGTTTCAGCTCGAAATTGAGGCGATCGCCGTCTATGGTGGTGAACCTTTTGCCCAGATTATTGCCCTAAATACCACCACCGCTCTCCAGGAAACGCTTCACGAAACGGGAATTCCCTACTGCTTGCTCCATTATCCCCAGGGGGTGACCCCACAAAACAGTAAAGCTGTGATCAATATCATTGGCGATCGCCAAGCAGTTAATCAAATAATCACCCATAGCCCATAATCAACCCCGACCAGATTTAAACAATGACAAAGAATTACACCTTTTTCCATGAGATATTCAGGATAAGCAAGTAAGATCAAATAATCATTTTTTCCATGCTTTAACGCCTAGCCAAAAACCTTGTCTTCCGTGGGTATTGCCTCTCAACCTATGACCCCATCTTCTCCGCTTACAGCGATCATTCGAGAGCTAGAACAGCACCCAGATGCCCAGCGCATTAAAAAGTTGCTGATTTATACCGCTGTCAATCGGTGGGAGAGTGATCCCCAGTTGTTGCAACGCCTTTCCTTAGAGCGGATTATTAAAAAAAATTTAGACCAATTTCCGAGTTTTAATGCTTTAAAACAAGCCTTTAACAACTCCGTAAGCACCCTCAGTCGCCCTGCCACCTATGGCCGTCTTGCCCAGGATATTTTGGCCCAGCTTAACTGTCTGTATGGAGACGAGGATCCCTCCACAGAGGTTTTGACGCCGGCCAGTGACCCGAAGTTGCCCCAAAATTCAACAGATCTCCGCCTCAGTAGAGCTGTCCAGACCCTCGAAGAGCACCGCGAAAATATCCGCATTAAAAAACTGCTATATGCCCTTTGTTTTCAGCGTTGGGAAAATAGTTTTCAGGTTTTAGAAACGCAAACGCTCACGGCCCTCCTCCAGCAAATAGTGACCAATTACCCTACCCAAGCGCGCTTTGAAACGGTTTTGCATAAGCTAGTATCTCTGCTCAATCGTCCCCAAACTTACAGTCAATTGGCGGCGGTGATTCTTGGGGCGATCGCTCCCCTCTATCCCGCCAAGGACGCGGCTACAGGGCTCACTCGGCCAATGGATGAACAACATCATGAACACCCCCCAGAGCAGAAACCAATGCCTCGCTCTATCCCCCCGGCGGCGGCGATCGACCATAAGCAAACCATGGCCTTTAACCTCGATGAACTACCATTGCCCATGCCAGCGGTGATTGATCATCGGCAAACCATGGCTTTTAATCTCAATGAGCTGCCGATTCCCCGGCCCCGACAAGGGAACAATCCTGAGCCCAATTATAAGCAGACCATGGCCTTGGGAGGAGAAGCGGCCCAGATGATGGTCATCGATACGGCTCCTCCGTTACCCCAAAAAACAGCGAACCCGACCGCAGAAAAAAAGCACTTTGCCGCGGATTTAAACATCTATGAGTTGAAACTAGAGGTGATGAAATACGCTAATCCCCTCCGGACAAAAATTTTACTTTTTTCGATTGTTCATCACCCTTTTGATCTCAGCGGCAAAGATTGGTCGATGCTACGTACCTGCGACTTTGACGAACTCCTCTTTGAAGTGCTCCAGGCGGCTTCTAGCCTGAAGGCTCTGGAAATCAAACTGTCGGCGATCGCCCGCTCTCTGTTTGATGCCAACGAACATCTCCAGGCCGCAGAAGCAATCATGCAGGCGATTAATATTCTGAGCAGTCCCCCGACCCCTAACCTATGAACCCCAAAGAACTCATTGCCAGATATGCCACTGGCGAAACCTGTTTTGCCGAAGCCCAACTCGATGGGGCAAACCTCTGGGGAGCTGACCTGATTGGCATTAATCTCTCCGACGCCGACCTCCATAACGCAATTTTGATTTTTGCCTATTTGAGCCGCGCAAACCTTAAACAAGCAAATTTTGTCAATGCCAACCTCAGCGGCGCAAATCTAAATCAAGCCAATTTAAACTTCGCTGAACTTCATAATGCTGACCTCCATGGGGCCGTTTTGATTGGGGCGAACCTCAGCAATGCCGATCTCACCCTCGCGAATTTGCTCGATGCCAATTTAATGGGAGCCGATCTCCGGGGAGCCGATCTCAGTGGCGCCAATCTATCTGGGGTTTGTTTGCGGGAAGCGAATTTACGGGAAGAAAAGCGTGTTTATAATTCCAGCCTCCGGGGGACAATCCTCCGAAAGGCAGACCTCCAGGGGGCAAACCTCCAAGGGGCTGACCTAGCCCGGGGAGAACTCAGTGGGGCAAATCTCAAGGGCGTCAATTTTCGGCAAGCAGACCTCCACGAAGCAGACCTCAGTGGAGCCAATCTAGAAAATGCCATTCTGACTGAAGCTAATTTGATTGGCGCTAACCTCGTCAAGGCTAATTTAAAAAATGCCAAATTGGAGCGGGCACTAATGGAAGACGCAGATTTGCGTCTGGCGGATATGACCTGGGCCAATCTACCGGGAGCACGCCTAAACCGGGCTAAGCTCCACGAAGTGGATTTGAGCAATGCCCGTTTAAACCGTGCTGACTTGAGCCGCACTAACCTCACAAGAGCCAAGTTGGTAAATGCAGAAATGATTGATACCTATCTGGCGAGGGCTAATTTGATGGGCGCGGATTTGACCGGGGCAAACCTGGCGCGGGCAGAAATTAGTAGTACGAATCTCGCTGGTGCGATCTTGACGGGAGCGACGATGCCCGATGGTTCTGAACATCGTTAGGGACGTTTAAACCTCCCCAAAAATCACTCCCATGAAAAAACCAGCCTAAGCTTTAGGGGCTGGTCAGTTTGAGCTTGCTGTATGAGAGGAGAAACTCAATATCAAGATGGCGCATGGTACTTTGCCGGCAGGTTCACTGGAGTGAGAACCTGTAAAATCTTGGGATGAGCTTTGTTAAAAATTGTAACAAGCATTTCATTTGTTTGCAATATTTCTTTACAAAAGATTCCCTTTGGGCCGTGGAACAAAAAAATACCCTCAGGAGCAAATTGATAGTTTGGTTTTTTGGGTTTTCCGAATGACGCTTGCGATCCTGTCCTCTCCAGGGGAAATTTGTTTGAATATCGAAATGTTTAAAAACAAAAAATAGATAGTTAAATAAGTAATTCTACTCACGATAATTGTCTAAACTTTTCTTTCTTTGGCGATCGCCTGGGTTTTTTAAGTTGATAGGATAAGGTCTCATTCTGCCATCGCTAATATCTAAAAATAGCGATCAAATTAAAGCTGAAATTAAGATCAACAAAATCTTCAATCAGTTTTTCTGGTTTGTTAAGTGGTTGGCACTGATTGTGTAACTGTATTGAGGGATAGATAACATGAAGCATTATTGCGATGAGTGGATCCAGGAGTGGTGCGAAGGTAGTGGCTGGACAGAACCAGTGCTCGTTAGCACTGATTTTTACTGGGCATTTCCACCCAACAGCGTCATGCCTGAACCTATTCCTGGAGAAATTTTACGCCTGATCAAATCAGAAAAAGGGCTGACTAAGGAAGAGAAAACTTGGCTAACTTTAGCAATTCTCATTAGCCTTATTTCAGGTGCTTTTACTTATTTTTGGCATTGTCCTTTGCCTTTAGTCGTCGCCTTTGCTTTTAGTGCGGTTACTGCGGCCCGTCTAGAGATAGAAACCCCAGCGATCGCCTAAAAGCGCAATCCTTATGCCATTGCCTCAGGGCGATCGCTATTTAAAATTTCCCCGGTCCCCCTCAAAAAATATTGACCGTTGATGCCATGGCAGCCAGGCATCTTTTGCCATAATGGGGAGATGATTTATGCATTTTAGAAAGTAGTGCGCATTCAAGAGCTCTCCCGTCGTTTTTTTGCTTGTTTTACAGAGGTCAAACATTGGTCCTTTGAGGCTAGGGTGTTGCGCTGGCTAACCCTCCTCTGGCTCGGGCTTGGTCTGGTTACATTATTTTCGGCTTCCTATCCTGTGGCGGCCATCGATCAAGGTGATGGTTGGTACTTTGTTAAGCGACAAATCGCTTGGGTAATTTTGGGCTTAGGAGGGGCCGGGATCATTGCGCGTCAACCGCTCAAACGAATTCGCCTTATCTCTTTTGCGGGTTTGATCACCTCTTTGATCTTGATTCTTCTGACGATTGCAGGTTTTGGCCAAGGAGCTGAAACCTGGGGGGCTTCCCGTTGGATTGGGGTGGGGGGCTTTGCGATTCAGCCTTCAGAGTTTGCAAAACCTTTCCTAGTGTTGGAGGCAGCGAATGTTTTTAGTCGCTGGCATCAACTGAGTCTTAAGGAACGTGCCCTTTGGACAGGTCTTTTTGGGACGATCTTAGTCGCGATTCTCCGGCAGCCTAATCTCAGTACGGCTTCCCTCTGTGGCATGACCCTCTGGTTTATTGCCTTGGCTGCGGGGGTTTCTTGGGCACAATTAATTTGTACGGCCTTTGTCGGTGTCGGTGGCGGAATTGTGAGCATCAGCATCCATGCTTATCAGCGGGAACGGCTCATGTTTTTCCTGGATCCATTTCGGGCTAGTCGCGATGAGGGTTATCAGTTGGTGCAGAGTTTGTTAGCTGTTTCTTCTGGCGGTGGTTGGGGCCTGGGTTTTGGAGAGTCTCAACAAAAGCTTTTTTTCCTTCCCATTCAGCATACAGATTTCATTTTTGCGATTTTTGCAGAAGAATTTGGTCTGATTGGTTGTTTGAGCTTCCTGGGGATGCTCTTGGCTTATGGTATTTTGGGCGGTTATGTGGCTTGGCGATCGCCTATTTTACGTCACCGACTGATCGCTATCGGAGCGACTTTTATTTTGATCGGTCAGTCTTTCCTGAATATCGGTGTGACAACGGGGGTTTTACCAACGACGGGCTTACCCCTACCTCTATTTAGCTATGGGGGTAGTTCTGTAATTTCTAGTCTGATGCTGGCGGCTCTTTTGGTACGGGTCGCCCGGGAAAATGGGGAAGCAGCGGTGATTTCCCTTGCTGATCGCCGTCAGGCCCAACAAACTCTCAAGAGTATTTCTCCCTAGGATTGGGGTAATTTTTGCTCGAGGGCTTCGAGTTGCTCTCGGCGCACTTCTAGCTCGAGTTGGCGACGGGTAAAATCTTGACTCTGGGCGGTAATTTCTTGGCGCCAGGCCTCAATTTTTTCCCGTTCTTGCTGCACAAACTCCGGTGTGATAATCCCTGGGGTCAAATGGTGTTTGACTACGTTCAGAAGCCAGTCTGTTGCTTCTTGGAGCGCAATGGGCTGTTGCTGCTGATCTAAGTGCACAAGCACAAGAGTTGCAGCAGGTAGTTCGTCCTGGGGATAGTCGATGGTTGGGCGATCGCCTAGATCATAAACATGCCAACTGCCGTCGGGCCGTTCTTGGGCTAACAACAGCAGTTGGGACGGCGCAGCCTGGGCATCGCATTGGATCTGGGCAAGGTGACGAATCATAGGGCAAACAAGTATTACTGGAGCCGATGTAATCGTTCTGTCAGAATAGAGCGTTGGGCTTCCGCTTCAACCAGGGTAGCCTGGGCTCCTTGGATGACCTCTGCGGGGGCTTTGTTCACAAATCCGGGATTGTCTAAGCGCTTGTTGAGGGATTGAATTTCTTTCTCAACCTTCGCAAGATTTTTCTCTAGTTTTGCACAAAGCGCGGGAACATCAACCAATCCTTCGAGGGGAATTAGTACTTGAATTGTCCCCACAACACCAGCGATCGCCTGTTTGAGTTCAGGATCCACAGTACCAGTAAGGTTAAGGGTTTCGACTTTGGCAGATTTGAGAATGTAAGCTTCCCCTTTAGCGAGGGTATCGAGTTCGGTTTTCGCTTCACTTTGAAGAATCACCCCAACCATTGCCCCGGGTTTGATGCCCGCCTCCGCCCGTAGATTGCGGATCACACGAATCGTTTCGATCAGCAGCGTAAATTCAGTTTCCAGAGCTTCATCAATGAATGCAGCATTTTCTGCGGGGAATTGGGCCGCCGCCAAAAATTTCTGACTGTCGGCTTGGGTGAGGGTCTGCCAAATTTCCTCGGTAATGTGCGGCATGAAAGGATGCAACAATTTGAGAATATCCTCTAAAACCCATGCCAAAATTTGTTGAGCAACCTTACGGGAAGCTTGCTCGGCTTCTTCTTTGGCGTAGAGACGGGGTTTAGCTAATTCGATATACCAATCGCAGAAATCACCGCGAATAAATTCATAGAGGGATTTTGCGGCTTCCCCCAAACCGTAATTTTCAAGGCTTTGGTGGGTTTGGGCGATCGCCTGATGGAGACGGGACAGAATCCAGCGATCGCTGAGTTCCAAATCCGCTTCAGCAGGACGGCCGAGGGTTTCAGGGGATTTGCCCTCAAGGTTCATCATCACAAACCGCGCCGCATTCCAGAGTTTATTGGCGAAATTGCGGGAAGCTTCCACAGACTGGGATTCATCGGTGTCGCGGTCGTATTGCAAGCTGATATCCTGCCCTGCCCCAGCGACTTCGCGGATTAGGGTATAACGCAACGCATCTGTGCCGTAGCGATCGCACATTAACAGGGGATCGATGCCATTATTTGCCGATTTCGACATTTTTTTGCCGTTTTCGTCCCGCACCAAACCGTGAATGTAGACATCCTTAAAGGGAATTTTGCCAGTGAAATGGCTGGACATCATCGTCATCCGCGCCACCCAGAAAAAGATAATGTCAAATCCAGTAACGAGAACGCTATTCGGGAAATATTTTTGGAAATCTGCCGAATTTTCGTCGGGCCAGCCGAGAGTTGAGAACGGCCATAACCCAGAGGAAAACCACGTATCCAACACGTCAGGATCCTGTTCCAGTTTGCAGTCTGTGCCGTAGGTGGCGATCGCCTTTTCTTGTGCCTCTGCTTCATCATGGGCAACGATAAAGGGCGTGTGATCCTGAATTTCGCCGTTGGTTTCACTGACCACATACCAAGCCGGAATCTGATGGCCCCACCACAACTGACGAGAAATGCACCAATCATTCAGCTTGACGAGCCAATCCCGATAAACCTTGCGCCACCGTTCCGGCACATAATTGGGTTGATTATCTTCATCCAAAAAGGCGAGGGTTTGCTTTGCCATCGGGTCAATTTTGACAAACCATTGCGTCGAAAGTAACGGCTCTACGGGAACTTTACCGCGATCGCTGTGGGGAACACTGTGACGATAATCCTCGGTTTTGACGAGAACACCCTCTTCTTTCAATTTGGCAACGAGATTTTTTCGCGCCTCGAAGCGATCCTGACCCGCAAAGATACCCGCATTTTCATTCAACGTGCCATCTTTATTCATGATGTTGATGAACGCGAGGTTATGGCGTTTACCCATCTCGAAATCATTGGGATCATGGGCTGGCGTAACCTTTACACAACCCGTCCCAAATTCTGGATCAACATGTTCATCGGCAAAAATCGGAATTTCTCGCCCGACAATGGGTAGCGTTAAGGTTTTCCCAATTAAATCTTTGTAGCGAGCATCATTGGGATTCACCGCAACACCAGTATCACCGAGCATCGTTTCTGGTCGGGTGGTTGCCACTTCCACAAAGCCGCTGCTATCGCTCAAGGGATAGCGGAAATGCCAGAGATGGCCATCAATCTCTTTATTTTCAACTTCCAGATCGGAGACGGCGGACTGAGATTCGGGACACCAGTTCACCAGATAATTACCGCGATAGATTAAACCTTCTTCGTAGAGGGTGATGAAGGCTTTTTTCACCGCTTCACAGAGATCTGCATCTAGGGTAAACCGTTCCCTTGTCCAGTCAGCAGAGAGGCCAAGGCGTTTAAGCTGATTGACGATCGCCCCGCCAGATTCCTCCCGCCAGGCCCAAGCCTTTTCTAAAAATTTTTCTCGGCCAATATCCTGGCGTGTAATGCCCTCTGCTTTCAGTTGCTTTTCTACTAGGGTTTGTACCGCAATACTGGCGTGATCTGTCCCTGGCAAACAAAGAACATTTTTTCCCTTCATCCGTTGATAACGCACAACTGTATCGATGAGAGATGTATTAAAAGCGTGGCCCATGTGGAGTTTCCCCGTGACGTTGGGGGGCGGAATCACGATACAAAATGGTTCGCCTTTTTGGCTGGGGTCTGCCCGAAACACCGCTTGATCGAGCCAAGTCTGTTGCCACTTATTTTCTGTGTTGTGGGGATCATACTGACTGGGAAGATTTGGGATTTCGGTAGTCATGGAGCCGTCTATCGAGGATAAAAATTGCTAGAGATGCTCTATTGTAAAGCGATTTTTGTTCCAGATTGCGCCATGGGGCTTGGTTCTCTCGAAACTTCTTCGGATTTAGGCGATCGCCTGGGCATTTGAAGATTGAGCTTTCCCCATCCAAGGGCCGCCGCAATATGTTAGAAGGGATGGAGAATCGCACATCTCTGAGTAACATGGCAAAGCAAGAGTATTTTCTGTATGGTGGTTTATTTTTGGCTGGGGCAATCCTTATGCCAACGGTGGCTGGCCTGACCAAAGGAGGCGATCGCCCCGCCGAAGAAACCACAGCTGAAGGGACAATGGAAACTTTTGAAACCGAGGATTCAGACCTTAACGCCATGGCAGCTGAACCCTCGACAGCCACCTTTGCCCCAGAAGATGACCGCGAACAAATTCTAAAAGACTACGAAGATAATTCCGCCGCCGCCCTTAGCCAAATTCCCGCCGCGATTCCCGAATTTGCGGCAAATCAACCAGGCGTGCCCACCTATCCTAACTATTGGGCCGGAATTCGCATTCCGACCTTTAGCAGTCAGCCCCTCGCTCTTCCCAGCCCTGGGACAGATCCTTCTCCCGCAAGCCAACCCCCAGAAGCCGTAACCACCGCCCCCCCCAACTCAGGCCCGCAAAATTCCCAAAATTTAGAATCTTTCCGCACTGGCCCAGAAGAAATGGACAGTACCCTCCAGAATCAAAATCGAATTCAGACCAGCAGTGGTCTCAATCTCGAAGAATTTGTCAATTCGGCCCCTGCCCGCGATTTTAAATGGCCCTAGACTGAAGAAAATCTCGGACAATCTGGAGAATTTGTGCTGAGCTCGTACCATCCCCAAAAGGATTAACGGCACTGGCCATCTGCTCATAGATGACCTTGTCTGTCAGAAGGATCTGGGTCATCCGAAAAATTTCGTCCTGGGCAGTCCCTACCAACTGGGCAGTTCCCGCTGTCACCGCTTCGGGCCGCTCTGTAGTTTCCCGGAGTACTAACACTGGCTTACCAAGGCTTGGTGCTTCTTCCTGCAATCCTCCCGAATCAGTTAAGAGCAGAAAACAACGCTGCATCGCTCCCACAAGCTGAGGATAATCTAAAGGCTCCGTCAAGAAAATTTGGGGGTGATTGCCTAAAGCCCTTTGAATCGGTTCCCGGACAGTGGGATTACGGTGCATGGGTAACAGGATCGCCACATCTGGGAAAGCATCAACAATCCGGAGAAACCCTTGCAAAATATCCTGGAGGGGTTCTCCCCAGTTCTCCCGGCGATGCACCGTCGCTAAAATTACACGCTTACTGTCCCAATCTAATCCAGGAATATCGCAGGGGGGATTCGAGGCCGCAACGGTTAACAACGCATCAATTACTGTATTCCCCGTGCAGTATAGTCCTCCCAGAATGTCGGCTTTCTTGAGGTTGGCGATCGCCTGGGTTGTGGGCGCAAAATGAAGCTGCGCAATCTGAGAAATCAGCCGTCGATTGGCCTCCTCCGGAAAAGGATTCAGCAAATTATCCGTCCGCAAACCCGCCTCCACGTGGCCCACGGGGATCTGTTGGTAAAAAGCTGTCAGGGCCGCCGCAAAAGCCGTTGTCGTGTCCCCCTGTACCAACACAATATCCGGCGATAACTGCCGATAGATCGCCTCTAAGCCAATCAAACTACGGCAGGTAATCTCCGATAAAGTTTGTCCCGGCTGCATGATTGCCAAATCATCATCAGCCCGCAGATCAAACCACTGCATCACCTGATCCACCATCTCCCGGTGCTGACCCGTCAAAATTACATGGGTTTGGAAATCAGGCTGGCTCCGGAACTGCCGAATCACAGGGGCTAGTTTAATCGCTTCCGGACGAGTCCCAAGGGTGATACAAACTGAGGGCATAAAACACTTCTCAAAAAGTCCTCCCCATTTTACCGACTTCGTTGGCAGTCACAAAAAAACCCGGTAAATTACCGGGCAACCCAAAAATTTTGTATTCTCATCCTAAAATTATGAACTTTCTGAAATACATATCAACTGAGTAAGTAAATGATCTTTAGCTAATCTTGCAAGTCAAAGGACAAGCTGCAAACACAGAATCAGAAGCAACTTCTTCGTCCCCACGGAGCCATGTTAACCAAGTGACATCTTGGGGGTGAACACCTTTAATCGTCAGCATAGCAGCAGCAGCTAAAATCCCCATTAAGGTTCCCCCAATGATAGTACCAGCAACCACTAAAACAGCACTAATTGGCAGAATAGACTGAAGTACAATTGCCATCAATGAGCCAATGGTCATCATGAGAACTACAATTGGAAAACCCACAACTAATAAGCAAACAAGCAGGGTGAAGCTCCAGATCAAAAAGCTTTTGAGCAGAATAGATAAATAGCCTGAATCCCAGCTATGGGTCGATGAGAAGTCCATAATCTGTTCCCTCCGAGGGATATGTTTAGTTGTTGAAAACTTAAGTTAGGCGCATCGTTTTTCATGTTACTGATGCCCTTTCGATAATAAATAGTATAAACAGCAATTCAAGAAAAATGAGAAGCTCTTTACATAAATTAATTTCCGGGCTCTTTTTTTGTGCTAAAAAAATAGACTTATTTCCAGAAAATGCCCATATGTCAGGCTTTTTGACTTTCATATTCCTTTAGAAATAGCGATTAATACTCATCCTATTTCATCCTGAACCATAGAATCTTCAAAACTGATCGGCGATCGACTGAAATGATGTTTTTTATCTATGAATTTCCTTCATGTTTCTTTATATTTACTCTGTGATAATGCTCAGATAGTTACCAATCAAAATCATTTTCAAAAGCTTGGGCGACAGGCCAAGGAAAATTATCAGCTCACCAATCATTAATGAGATGTTCACTTAAGTGTTTTGCTGCAGTCTATTGAAACATTGTGACAGTCTTAGGAACAGCGACTTTCCTTAATGTTTTTGTCTGAAGTAGAAAGAAGGTTTCGAGCTACGATAGAAGAGATAGTCAGTAATGCAGACTTTGTTCGTAGGGCTTACTGATTTTGCGATCCGATTCTTACCTTACTTTCTGTTTTCTTCACTGCGGAAAAATGCCCATGAGCGATCCTCTGCTTCCCAACCGTCCCACGGATTCTCGGCCCCCTGCCCCTCCTCTCAATGAAGCAACCCAGATTATTACAGCGCGTCCTCAAGCCAAAGTTCAACGGGACGAGACCCAGATCATCATGCCCCAGAAGCAACGGCCCCCTGCCCCAGCTCAATCTCGTCCAGCTCCACCGCCACCTCTCCAGCGGATGCCGCCGCCCCCCCCCCCGGCACCCCCCCGCCAATACTTAGGGTCGAATGTAGAACGCCTCCCCCAGCGAGGCCCGGGGCAACCCAGTTTGCAGGAGTTGGTGGTACGTGCCCATAAGGAAAGTTTTTCAGATGTGCACCTCGGAGTTGGAGAGATTCCTCGGTATCGCGATCGCGGTGAAATGGTGTTGACCGAATACCCGGTGACGGATGAGGAAACTTTTTATGCTTGGCTCCATGAGGTGCTCAAACCTCAAGAGATCCAGCGTTTTAGGGATACCCTCGATTTTGATGGTGCGACACAATATGAGTTTGCCCGGGTGCGGATTAATGTTTTTGATTCTCTCCATGGGCCATCCCTCGTGCTGCGTCTGATTCCTTTAAAAATCCTGACGATGGAACAGCTGCGTCTGCCGCCAGTATTCAAAAATATTTCTGATGCAGAAAAAGGGCTAGTGTTAGTGACCGGGCCGACGGGTTCTGGAAAATCGACGACCATGGCGGCGATGGTGGACTACATCAATAAAACCCACGCCAAAAATATCATCACCATTGAAGACCCGATTGAATTTGTGCACCAGAGTCGAAAGTCTTTGATTAAGCACCGGGAAGTCGGTCAACATACCCTCAAATTTGACAATGCCCTCAAGGCGGCACTCCGGGAAGATCCGGACATTATTCTCGTGGGGGAAATGCGGGATAAGGAAACGGTAAATACGGCTTTGAAAGCGGCCCAAACAGGTCACCTTGTGATGGGTACACTCCACACTAATAGCGCAATTAAGACTATTGAGCGGATTCTGAACCTCTACAGTGCGGAGGAGCAGAATGCCATGAAGGTGGCGATCGCCGAATCTCTTGTTTCAGTCATTGCCCAGGGTCTTTGTCGCACCACAGATGGCAAGCGGGCTGCCTACCATGACATCTTGGTGAATACAGAAACCATGAAGGATTACATTGTCGGGGGCCAGTACGACAAAATGCTAGAACTGATGCAACATGGGGAATTTGACGGCATGGTCACCATGAACCAGTCCCTGTTTAACCTCTACCAAGAAGGCCGAATTACAGAAGAAATTGCCCTGGAGAAATCACCGACCCCCAACGAAATGGCAATGATGCTCCGGGGACGAATCTAGGCAACAGGGCGACTGTCGAAGGCGATCGCCCAATTTCTTGGTAAGCTTGTAACGAATTGTAACAAACAAGACCCTATGCACAATTTCTCACCTTTTCTTTTAGCCGCAACGGGACAATCCTTTCCGCTCTACTTCACCCTTGTTTATGTGGTGGGATTTGTGGCGGCAGTATCCATTGGTTTGATCGCGTTTTTCAACTCCAAGCGCCCTACGGGTTGGGAAGATGCGCAGCGCCCAGATGTGATTCCTGATCTCCAGAAAAGAGAGCCCCAAGACTAAAATTCATCGATTTCTCCAGAAGATTTAAGCTCGGATTCAGCGCCGAGGATTTCTTCTACATCTGGGTGACTTTCGGGCTCTACCGAAAAGTCTAATTCGGCGATCGCCTCAATATCAGAAGGATTACGGGTGATCTTTACCTGTTGCAGACGGGGCCCATCAATGGCCATTACCTGAAACTTAAGGCCTTCATATTGAAATGACTCACCCAGATGAGGAATCTTCTGCCATTGATAAAGCAAAAAACCACTGAGGGTTTGATAATCGTCGGTATAAGGAAGCTCGATACTCAAGAGTTCATTGAGTTCTTCTAGATCAATTTGGGCATCCACTAAGAATGTCTGGCGGTCTAGGGCCTTAAAAACAGGGGGGGTATTGGGATGATTGTCCAGTTCATCCCCAATGATTTCGTTGATAATGTCCTTGAGAGTCACGAGGCCTGCTGTCCCCCCAAATTCATCCACCACCATCACCATCGGCTGTTTTGTCCGTTGCATTTTTGGCAGCAAATCTGCAATGGGTGTACCCTCAGCGACAAAAGGAATGGGACGAATCCAGGGGGTGATTGGAGTATTGAGATCAATGGTTTCGGCAGCGAGGGGCTTAGCAAGGTCACGAAAACGGATAAAGCCAATGATGTCATCGATGGAATCTCCGTAGACTGGATAACCAGAATGATTTGTTTGACTGACCTTTTGGAGAAATTTCTGGAGACTTGCTTCCCTGGCGATCGCATGGACTTTGGTGCGGGGGGTCATAATTTCTTCGGCTACCACATCACCAAACTCGATCACATTGCTTAAAAGTTCCCGTTCTTCTGCTTCTAAACCCATTGATTCTTGTTCTGTGGTGATGATCAGCTGCAATTCCTCTGGGGTGAGGCGGTCATACCAGAGCCCCTGTTGAATCGGCGCAATCCCCCCCAACCGCAGTAGTAAACGATTGGATTGGTTCAAAATCCAGATAAAGGGCTTAAAAATGCGGGCGATCGCCAAACTAGGGGGGGCCAACCACCGGGCCATTTCTTCCGCATGGGAAAGGGCCACAGACTTAGGACACAATTCCCCAAGGACAATCTGCAAGTAGGCAATCAAGAGAAAAGCCAACGGGATGGATACAGACATTGCCAGAGGTTGAATCCAGTTGCTCGGTAAAGGTAGAGCCACTAATGCCTGGGCAATCACTGTCCCCATGGTATCTTCGCCGATCCAACCCAGGGCCAAACTCGAAAGGGTGATCCCCAATTGGGTTGTAGATAAAAGCCGCTCTAGGTGTGATTGGAGTGTCTGGACCATTCTGGCCTGGGCATCTCCCGTCGCAATCAATTGACTAATGCGCGATCGCCGCACCGAAACAATTGAAAATTCTGCCGTTACAAAAAAAGCATTAATGGCAATCAGCAACAGTACAGACAGCAAGCGAACTAAAATTTCACCACTCGATAACATGAGATTTTCCGACGACCCCTACAGGCGCAATCTATTTCCTTTAACGTACCACTGGAATATTGGCGATTTCTAAGGAAATCTCCCGTTCGGGATAGTCTTCAAGCTGTAATGTCAAAGTTTTTGTTTCCTCTAAAATCACCGCTGGGATACGGATTATTCCCGAATATTGTTGACGGTTTGCCGGAATTTCATTCGGCAGCCCTTCGGTCTGGGTACTGAGGAGACGACCATCATCACTGGTCACTTCCAGAAAGTTGTACAAAAAGTTTACTGATTCTTGGCCATTGTTTTGAATATTGACCTCCATCAGCCAGTCATTACCAGACATTTCCCCCTTAGTAATCTCTAGGTTTAGATCTGCTACTTGGGCTTTGAGAGGAAAAGTCGCCGTTTCCGTAGGGCTAGTTTCGGTCTCAGGCTCTGCCACTGCAATAAAATCATCTTCCTCATCTGCAGGTGTTGTTTCTTGCTTCTGGAGATTTTTTTCCTGGGCCTGGATGTGGTCATAGACAGCCACAATAATCGAGCGTTCCGAGACGAATTCTGGTTCGGGTTCTAGATTGTCAGCTGCGTTGTTTTGACGGCTACTCTGCAGTAATTTTTGGCTTGGATTTCCTTCCGGCTGTTTGACCCCTTGGAGGGCGCTGTATCCCACTGTAAATCCATAAAGGGCACTAACAGTTCCAGCGCCAAACATAGCAAGGAGTAGCAGCAGGGTGTAGGCCAAAGTGGTCTGGAACTTCATAGGCGATCGCCAACGGAAGGGTTGTTTTTGAGGAGAGGAGAAATTGTATTATGATAGCCTGTGGGCAAAATTTACTTTAAAAATTTTCCTGACAAACTAACCAGGGTTGGCCGAGCGGTTTAGGCAACGAACTCATAATTCGTCCCAGGCAGGTTCAACTCCTGCACCCTGGATCACAGACGCCATTCGGATATTGCCTAGGGACGCTCGGACAAAGCCTAATAGCCGGGGGTATTCCCCATAGATCCTTCCGTCAAAAGAGAAGAACTAAACGGATTAGGTAAATCTTGGGTGCGGATCACCGGGTCGCTGCCCACCTGTTGCAACATAATGTCGCGGTAGAGGATGTCTATTTTCTTGATATCGCGCTTGGCACGGTGTTCAGGATAGCCAGAACCATCGATGCCAAAGGGGGAAACGCCAAAATAGTCATTGAGCACTTGTCCCGTTCTAAAGCTTTCGAAGGTATCTCGGGATTCGTAGTAAAGCGCCCGCGTAAACACATCATTTGTATGTTCTGGGTAGGTGGGGTATCTGCCTTCGAGATAGGTCTGGGCGATCGCCTGTTGGCCGATTCCCTGGACCGCCGCCCCAACCGCAAGAACTGTGGTTAAATGATGAAACCATTTCTTCATGGCACTGCACCCTTAAAAAAATCCGAGTCTTTACCAGCATCTTTGCTCACAAAACCTATTTGGTCAAGTTTTCTCGATACCGAAATTCATAACAATATGCCTTCCCTGACTGATCTCCTAACCGCCGACCAAGCTAGCCTCAAACAGGCTCTCCTTGAGCACATTGCTACCGATGCCTATAAAGAAGGTGACTTCACCCTTTCCTCTGGGCAAAAAAGCACCTATTACATCAATGGCAAGCTGGTGACTCTCACCGCTGAAGGGGCTCTCCTGATTGGTCGCTTGATTTTGTCCCAACTAGACCAAGATGTAGCAGCGGTGGCAGGTTTAACCCTCGGTGCTGACCCGATTGTCAGTGCAGTCAGTGTCGTTTCTGCCTATGAAAATCGTCCCATTCCGGCCCTCATTATCCGCAAGCAAGCCAAAGGTCATGGCACCCAAGCGTATATCGAAGGCCCTGTCCTGCCAGCGGGGGCAAAGGTGGTTGTCCTTGAAGATGTGGTGACCACCGGAAAATCTGCCGCCCAAGCCGTCGAACGTCTCCAGGCAGCGGGTTATGAAGTCAGTGAAATTATTGCCCTTGTCGATCGCCAACAGGGGGGCGCGGAATTCTACGCGAGCCAAAACCTCAAATTTTCTAGTCTCTTTACGATCAAAGATGTGCAGGCCGCCTACCGAGCCCTACAGCGTTAAATAAGCCCCTGCGTAATGATTGGTGAACTTTCCCTTGGCTGGGAAAAAGTTATGGTGCTATGACTGAAGCAAATAGCGATTGTGGAGCTGCGTTAAGGCCATGGCCAATCGTTACATCGCCCAGATCAATGCCCTCTGGACAGCCTTTCTGTTGGGGACGTTATTTCACACTGACTTGGGTTTGATGCCGCTATTTCATGACATGGCGGTGGAGCATTCCCATGCGGGAGAAAATCTGGATGCCGTATTCGGGTTTATGCTCTTCTTTTTTGCGATCCCAATGGTGCTGATCATCCTGACGACCTTTACCCAAAGTATCGGGTTTCAGCGATCGCATTTTGGGATCACGGTGGTTTATTCGGTGCTGAATCTGGGCCATCTCATCGCCGATATTGCCGTCAGCGCGCCTTGGTATCAGTTGATTTTGATGGTCCTGCTGTTGGCGATCGGCCTGTTGCTCAATCTGGTGTCGTTTAAATGGCTGCAAAAACGCTACCATCGACAGAGGAAAGCAATTCCCGCCGCTTAGTGGTTTGTGTTGCACGCGGCGCATGGGCAGGCATTTTATGAAAATTTTGTGTATCCACGGCCTCAGTCGGACGCCTTTTTCCCTACTGGGCCTCGAGCTATACCTACGACATTACGGTTGGGAAACAGAGCAGTTTGGTTATTTTGCCGCCGCTGAAAGTTTTGAGCAAATTGTCACCCGGCTCCGCCAAAAAATTCAGGCGATCGCCCAAAACAGTCTCTATGGGATTGTGGCCCATTCCCTGGGGGGCGTTTTAACCCGCGCCGCCCTCGCCTGTCCCCACACCCCCGCACCGACTCAAGTGGTGATGTTGGGGACCCCAAACCAGCCACCTCGCCTTGCGGCCTTGGCCTGGCAGTTGCCCCCTTTCCGGTGGTGGACGGGGAACTGTGGCTTTAATTTGACCGACGAAAAATTCTACAGCACTCTACCAACATTGCAGATACCCTACACCGTTATTGCGGGTACTGGTGGCCCCCGGGGAAAATTCAGTCCCTTTGGCAATGAACCCAATGATGGCATTGTGGCCCTGACAGAAACCCACCTGACCCCCACGGATCGGGTGATTCAACTGCCGGTACTCCACACCTTTATGATGAATCACCCCCAACTGCAACGGATCGTTCGGGACATTTTTCACCAAGGCGATCGCCTCCAAGGGGTGCAGTAATCATTCGGGTAAAAAAAAGACCCACCGCAGTGAGTCTGTAGGAAAATCAAAAATTATCCAATCATTCTATTGGAAAGCAGCGGTAATTCGTTTCATCGCTTCGAGCACATTTTCCCGGCTGTTAAAGGCAGAAATTCGGAAATAACCTTCCCCGGCAGCCCCAAACCCAGAACCCGGTGTGCCGACTACATTGCAGTTGATCAGCAACTTATCAAAGAAATCCCAACTGGATAAACCTGCTGGTGTTTTTACCCACACATAGGGAGCATTAACGCCACCGTAAACATCAAAGCCCACCGCAGCAAGCTCCCGGCGGATAATCGCCGCATTTTCCAGATAGAAACTAATCAGTTCCTTGATTTGGGCTTGGCCAGCTTCGGAATAGACGGCTTCTGCACCCCGCTGGACAATGTAGGAAACCCCATTGAATTTTGTGGACTGACGGCGGTTCCAGAGGCTCCAGAGCTGTACCTCTTCGCCATTGGAGGCTGTTACAGTGAGATTTTTCGGCACTACGGTAAATGCACAACGGGTTCCTGTAAAACCAGCATTTTTCGAGAAGGAGCGGAATTCGATCGCACAATCTTTTGCCCCATCAATCTCATAGATGGAGTGGGGAATGCCTTCTTCGGTGATGAAAGCTTCGTAGGCTGCATCAAAGAAAATCAAGGAGCCGTTGGCCTTGGCATAGTCTACCCAAGCTTGGAGTTGCGCCTTGGTGGCCGTCGCCCCGGTGGGGTTATTGGGGAAGCAGAGGTAGATAAGGTCAACTTTCTCTGTGGGGATTTGCGCCTCGAAGTTATTGTCAGCGGTGATCGGGATATAAGTTAAACCGGCGTATTTCCCAGTTTCATCAGCTTCGCCAGTGTGACCCGCCATCACGTTGGTATCCACATAAACCGGATACACAGGATCGGTGACGGCGATGATATTATCCTTGCCGAAAATATCGAGAATATTTCCGGTGTCACATTTGGAGCCATCGGAGATGAAAATCTCAGAAGCATCGATCTCACAACCCCGGGCCTGGAAGTCATGGGCTGCAATTTTTTCCCGGAGCCAACCGTAACCCTGTTCGGGGCCATAACCTTTAAAATTCGCGCGATCGCCCATATCATCGATCGCCTTAGCCATCGCTTCCCGGCAAGCAGCGGGGAGGGGCTCTGTGACATCACCAATGCCTAACTTGATGATCGGCGCATTAGGATTTTCCGCAACGAAGGCATTAACCCGGCGGGCAATTTCAGGAAACAGGTAGCCTGCCTTTAGTTTGAGATAATTTTCGTTGATTTTAACCATAAAAAAATCAGGGGCGAGAAGCCATAAAACAGATTAATCTATCATCCCACGCCCTAGACCAAGGGGGCAGGGGATCTTCACCGCCGCTGCCAAGCCCCGCTGACAAACACCAAACCCGTTTCAAAAAGTGAAACTCTGCCCTAGAACCGGATTGATTCTGGCATATTGACTAAAAAGTTTCGTTTCCTCACACACCAGAGAGAACCCCATGGACAAACGACTGGAGAAAGCTAAGGCTTTGTCTCTGGTCTAACCCTGGGGACAACCCTAGAGCTAATCCTTTAAAATCTGTCCTGCTAAAATTTTTTGCTTGAAAATAGAGTCACCACTACAATAAAATAGACTTATTGGTCAAAAAAACAAAAAATCACAACTTCTTCACATTAATCCTCGATAAAATTCGCTAAAAATTTCCATTATTTATTCTTTGAAAACTTGATTAGATGAAGGCGAGCCAGTACACTGCAAATAGATAAATCAAGCCATTATAGGGTGATCAAACTACCTTCATTCTTTTTTGAAAATTTGTCCAAGAAAAGATTTCGTGATTTCGCCAAGTTTAGGTGGTCACCCCTCATAAAGTATTCCTTTAGGTGCGGTTAGTAAAATTCAGCGTAAAGCTTGTCGAGTTCGGTAATCCCGAATGGAGCCCCCCTTTTGCCCCTTTACTTCATCGGGGAAAATGGAAAACAGAAAACCGATAATAGCTGACCAGTAAAAAAATCACTGCAAATTTGAACTTTTTCTGGTTGTTACACGTCTAAAGTAGTGAGCACTCAATTTAAAGATCAAAAAACTTTAAATTCCCTATCAATGTTGTTTGACTCTTTCAAGGATTTCTGATGTTTTTGATTGTGACTTCCTAAGTCGTTTTGTAAGAAATTTTGCCCCCTTGGGCTGCACCATATTGTTCTTTGATCTAAGGAGTTTAAAGCGTCAATGCCTCAAGTAAATCTTCAACAAGCTTCCAACAATGGCAAAGGTTCTGCGGATATGGTGCGTACCTATCTTCGGGAAATTGGTCGTGTTCCTCTTTTGACCCATGAAGAAGAAATTGTTTACGGCAAACAGGTACAGCGTTTTATGGTTTTCCAGGAACGTCGTCAAGCTTTAGTGGATGTGCTCGAGCGGGAGATTACCCTCGAAGAGTGGGCGGCGGCGGTACAACTGACCCCGAAGGAACTCCAACGGGAAATTAATATCGGGGAGCGGGCTAAGCGTAAAATGATCGAGGCGAATCTCCGCCTAGTGGTGGCGATCGCCAAAAAATATCAGAAGCGCAACCTCGAATTTTTAGACCTGATCCAAGAGGGTAGTCTTGGTCTTGAGCGGGGTGTAGAGAAATTTGACCCCACCAAGGGCTACAAATTTTCCACCTATGCTTATTGGTGGATCCGCCAAGCGATCACCAGGGCGATCGCCCAACAGGGCCGCACCATCCGCTTACCGATCCACATCACCGAAAAGCTCAATAAAATCAAGAAAACCCAGCGTTACCTTGCCCAAGAATTGGGACGGGCCGCTACCATTGCTGAAATTGCTGAAGCCCTAGAGCTAGAGCCAGCACAAATCCGCGAATATTACCGCATCGCCCGCCATCCCATTTCCCTCGATGTTCGGGTCGGAGATAACCAAGATACCGAGTTAATGGATCTCCTGGAAGATCGAGATGAATCCCCTGATCGCAACGTAACCTACGAGCTACTCAAGCAGGACCTCCGGGATCTCATTGCTGACCTCACTGCCCAACAGCAGGAAGTGATTATCCTCCGCTTTGGTCTCAATGATGGCAAAGAGCTTTCTTTGGCGAAGATTGGCAAACGGATGAACCTCAGTCGTGAGCGGGTGCGCCAATTAGAACGTCAAGCCCTCAACCATCTCCGTCGTCGGCGATCGCAGATCCGAGAATACCTCGCTGCAAGCTAGATTTCTAAAAATTTTCACCTATGACTTAGGCTATGCAAGATGGAGAAATTTCTCCATCTTTTTTTTTGCCCGCTTTTAACAGAAAAGATTCTCAATATTGTTGATTTATTTTTTAGATTGTCATATTCTAAAGATGGTGTTTTTCTCTCAAGGATGTACAGGGTGGGTTGTCCCACCTTTTTTATTGCCTAAATCTCACCAGGGGCCGTTTTAGAAAGAATCTAGACGTTTTTTTTAGGCGATAACTGAAAGGGAATCTAAGACTAGGGATGGCGTATAGCAGGAACCTTGCCAGCGGCGATCGCCCCCCACCTGAATAACCTGTTTTAGGGCATCATAAACATTGCCAGCCACCATCGTATCCTTGATACGACCAATGATTTGGCCTCCTTGCACTTGGTAGCCAAGGTCAATGTTGACGGAAAAGTCCCCCGATAAATCGGCATCTCCCCCAAGGACTTGATCGACTACTACTGCGTTATCTAGCTGAGAAATAATATTATTAAGATTGCCGCTGCCAGGGGCAACAATCAGATTGATCAATTCTGGACTGGGGTAGCGACCAAGGCTGGCCCGAAACCCATTGCCTGTAGGACGAAGGCCCAATTTGTGAGCAGTGCGGCGATCGCCATAAAGTTCCTGGGCATATCCTTCGCGGATGAGAGAAAGAGAGCGGGTGGGAGTTCCTTCATCATCGAAATGGCAGATGTATGGTTTTGCCGTGGGGTCTTGGTAAAGGCTTACCTGGGGCGAGGCGACCAGTTTACCGAGGGTTTTACTCCAAGGGGAAGATTCTTCAAGGATATTTTTGCCATTGAGGGCGGCTGCTACGGTAGACCACAAGAGGGGCGCTGCGTTACTGGTAAAGATGACAGGCGCTTTTTGGGTGGTGACAGGAACATTTTCCCTGGCCCAGTGGAGTCGCTGGCGGATATTCTGAACGACAATTTCTGAGTTGAGGGTATCCTGGGAGACTTCACCATCATAGATTCCCAAAAAATCATCGCCCCGGACCCATTCCACTTCTAGGCCAAAGCTCAATGAAATATCTGCTGCTGTGCAATAGAGACCTTCGGAATTGAGCAGGAGGGTTTGACTGGATTCACAGTCAAAAACACCGCCGCAAAGGATATCTGGGTAATGGTCACGCAGTTGGGCGATCGCCTGCTTGCCAGTTTCTACAAGGGCCTCAACGGTCATCGCTGTGCCGATGGGCGGATTAATGTCCCGGCGCGGTTCACAAATATCTAGGGGGGATGTCTCATTGAGTTTACTCAGGGCGATCGCCTTTTCCACCAGTTGTCGCGGTTCCACTTGGCCATAGGCGACTGCTAACCCAGGGCGTCCTTGATACCAAAGTCGCAGAGCTGTACCAATGGACTCAGATGTTTCCAGTTGCTTCAGGCGATTCGCTTCAAAGGTAACGGGATGGGAAACGGAGCTGCCTTGGTAAACCTCAGCAAACTCAGCCCCTCCCTGACGCGCCAAATCAAGGAGCTGTTGTGCAAAATCACGCATAGATTTTTCCTAGGGTTTATCGATTACAAGTGCGAGCATATCGGTCAAAATTCGTGGCGGCCAATTTTTATAATCCTTGGGAACTGAAATATTTGGCTTCGGGTAAAATCAGCATCGCATCCCCAAAGGAATAAAAGCGATATTCCTGGGCGATCGCCTCTTGATAAACCGCAAGCAATCTTTCCCGGCTAATGAGCGCACTCACCAGCATCAGTAGACTTGATTTCGGCAGATGAAAATTCGTGATCAGGCCGTCCACCACCTGCCATTGATAGCCGGGGTAAATAAATAGATTGGTCCGACCCCGAAAGGGTTGTAACTCTCCCCTAGAAGCAGCAGCCATTCCCTCAAGCGATCGTACCACCGTCGTCCCTACAGCAATCACACGGCCCCCCTTTGCTTTTGTTTCCCGGATTTTTTCAATCGTTTCTGCCGGGACATCGATCCATTCATAGTGCATATCATGGGCGGTGATGTCCTCCACTTCCACTGGGCGGAAAGTGCCGACCCCCACATGGAGCGTCACAAAGGTTGTGTTGATGCCCTTTTGGTCTAATTGCTCAAATAGATCGGGTGTAAAATGCAAACCCGCTGTCGGTGCAGCCACGGCTCCTGGGGTATCAGCATAAATGGTTTGGTATTGATCCGGTGCAGCTTCGGAATCTGTCACATAGGGGGGGAAGGGAATTTCACCAAATTCATCCAGCACAGACCAGAGGCTTTGGTTTGCCGGCAACTGAAACTCCAAAAAACGTCCACCGGTTTCTGGATCCCGGTCAGTTACTGTGGCCTTGAGGGTTTGACTTAAATCATTCGGGGCCGTAAAAACCACCTCCGACCCCAAAGTAAAGCGTTTGCCGGGTTTCACAAGGGCCAGCCAAATGTGGGCTGATTTTTCTTCTAAAAGCAATACTTCCACCGGAGCTCCCGTCGTTTTGCGACCATGGAGTCGCGCTGGGATCACCTTGGTATTGTTCATGACCAACAGATCATTGGGCTGAAGCCAATCAACCAGTTGGTAGAAACGTTGGTGTTGAAAACTTGTAGGAGAATCAAGGACTAAAAGGCGGGAGCGATCGCGGGGGGTAACGGGGGTTTGGGCAATGCGCTCCGGCGGCAGATGGTAGTCATAACTGGAGAGGCTTTGGTCTGGGGTCATAGCTCACTGAAGCGAATGGAAATCTCCGATTATAATGAACACAGCTTTGAGGACAGCACAGCAAAAGTTTTTTATCCGAACTATACCGACATCAGTGCAATGGTTGAACCTAGCTTACATTACCCTATTTTTGGTGCTGAAATTCCCTGTCCCCATTGTCGCCAAATGATTCCGGCCTTGACGTTAACCGATAGTTATCTCTGCGATCGCCATGGCGCATTTGAAGCCGATCCAGAGACGGAAATCCTCGTCCATCTCCAGTCCAGTCGCCAGTGGAAACGCTGGGAAAATCAGTGGTATCGGCAGCATACCCATCCCGACGGCATTCGTTTTGAAATCCACGAGGCCCTCGATCGCCTCTATATCAAAGGACTCCGAGCAACAAAAATTACCATTGCCCAGCGCTACCAAACCCTGATGGGCCGCACCCTCGAGTTTAAGCTTGTCCCTCACTCTGAGAGTGGATCTGCCCCGACAACCCCCCATCTCTATGGGCTACCTGTACATTTCCAAGAAGAAGGCGATCGCCAAAGCCGCTGGCAAGTGGTGAACTTTGAACTGGCAACTGAGCCTGGTGCTCCCCAGCGTTACCCTTACTACTACCTAGGCTATGAATAGCATCGGTAAACAGAGACTATTTCTGGAGAGTATCTGCACCTTGGGGCATCAGTTCACTCAAATCAAACTTTTTTAACTGGTTGGCGAATTGAGGCAAAATTTCCACACAAAAAGCCTCCGCCGCCTTAGACCGGTAGCGATTCGGATTGACGATGACACTCAGAATCCGGCGTACCTCCACATCTTCAATGTGAGCCCGGTGGAGAACCCCCATCCGCAGTTCCTTTTCAATGGCAGTTACGGAAACAAAAGAAGCCCCTAACCCTGCCTGTACCGCATTTTTGATCGCTTCGATGGAATTGAGTTCCATTTCAATTTTCAGGCGTTTTGTATCGATGTCGCAGCGGGTAAGGACCTGGTCGATCACTTTACGGATGGTCGATTGGGAATCTAGGGCAATGAACTTGAGTTTATACAAATCATCACGATAGATAGTATCTGCCTTCGCTAGGGGATGATTTACAGGCAAAATGAGCGACAGTTCATCCTCAGCATAGGGGACAATTTTTAGGGTGTCCTGTAATTCTGAGGGGACTTCACCACCGATAATTGCCAGATCTACCTGGCCATTGGCCACTCCCCAAGAGGTGCGCCTGGTGGAATGAACCTGTAATTGCACCGCCACATCGGGATATTTTTGGCGAAAGGAGCCGATCATCCGGGGAATAAGATAAGTACCTGTGGTTTGGGAAGCGCCGACAATTAAGGTGCCGCCTTGGAGGTTTTGTAGATCTTCGATCGCCCGACAGGTTTCTTGGCAGAGGGTAATGATTTTTTCGCCGTAATCGAGGAGAAGATAGC
Source organism: Picosynechococcus sp. NKBG15041c (assembly GCF_055380235.1). NCBI lineage: Bacteria > Bacillati > Cyanobacteriota > Cyanophyceae > Chroococcales > Geminocystaceae > Picosynechococcus > Picosynechococcus sp. NKBG15041c. The sequence continues at coordinate 1,107,703 of NZ_AP040363.1, read as the reverse complement.
CTGCTTCGGTGAGCTGGGCCCGGCGACCGCCCCGGTCAAAGAGCGGGACATTGAGTTGTTTTTCGAGGTTTTGCACCTGGAGGCTAACGGCAGGTTGGGAGACGTAGAGACTATCTGCTGCCCGTTTAAAGCTTCCTTCAGTGGAAATGGCTTTGAGAATACGGAGTTGATCCAGAGTAAATGGGATGTCAGACATACAGCCTCGGCAAAAGGGAGTGAAAAAGAGGGAACGCTGCTGGTTTTATGATTGACAGTACCACAATAAGGGGATCGTATCTCTTTTCAGAGATAATATAGCCTGTACTAATTTTAAGTAAAATACTTCGATCGACGGAATTATGGCGGATTTGAGCTGGTTTTCGACGAGTCATTGGATTATGGCTGGTCTTTTGGTAGGTTTTGCGATCGCCCACAGTGGTTTGGCGGCGTTGCGTCCCCTGGGCGAAAAAAAAGTAGGGTCTCGATTGTATCGAGTTTTTTTTGCTTTAGTCAGTATTCCATTTGCCACGGGGTTAATCATCTATTTCTTTAATCATCGTTACGATGGCCTGGTGCTCTGGCAGGTGCAGGGGGAAGCCTGGGTGCAACCAACGGTGTGGTGGCTCTCAGCAATTTCCTTTTTCTTTCTCTATCCTTCCACATTTAATTTATTGGAAATCGCCGCGGTCAAGCAGCCCCAGGTGCACCTCTACGAAAAGGGGATCACCCGAATTACGCGCCATCCCCAGATGATTGGCCAGTTGATTTGGTGTGTTGCCCATACTCTCTGGATCGGTAGTTCCTTTACGCTGCTTACCTCCGTTGGCTTGATGGCCCACCATCTCTTTGCTGTATGGCATGGCGATCGCCGCCTTGAGTCCCGCTATGGCAAAACTTTTCTGGCTGTAAAAGAACGCACCTCAATCATCCCGTTCTTAGCCATTTTGCAGGGAAAACAGACCCTCAAGCTGGGGGAATTTTTTAAACCAGCCTACGTGGGGGTCACCGCCTTTATTGCCTTGCTCTGGTGGGGACATCCCTGGCTGATGGTGATGACCGCAAAAGTGCCCTGGTAGCAAAAAAAAGATGATCCCCAGGACCGATGCAGGTAAGATAGGAGACCAAGATAATGTGAGTATGTGAGCGAAAAGAACAGAGAGACTATGGTTCTATCAATCACCGAAGAAAATTTTAATCAAACGGTCCTAGAAGCCCCGCAACCGGTCCTGGTGAATTTTTGGGCCCCTTGGTGTGGCCTCTGTCATTTGCTCCATCCTTTCCTTGTGAAGCTCCAAAAAGAGTGGGAAGGACAATTTCTCTTGGTGGATGTCAATGCTGATGACAACCTTAAACTCGCTAACACCTATCGTCTCAAAACTCTACCGACTTTAATCCTCTTTAACGGGGGCGATATTATTGAACGCATTGATAAATTCCAAGACCGCGATCGCCTCAATGCTCAACTAGAACAACTGTTGCGCGGGGTTGTGATCCCCTAGTATGGCAGCGCCTCTAATCGTGATCTGCGGGGCCACGGCCACAGGAAAGTCTGGTCTAGCCCTGAAACTTGCCGAAAAGCTCGATACAGTGATTCTCAGCGCTGATTCTCGGCAAATTTACAAAGAATTTGACATTGGTACGGCCAAACCGAGCGCCGCTGAATTGGAACAGGTTCCCCATTACCTCATCGATATTTGTGAACCCACAGAAACCCTCACCCTGGCGGAGTACCAAGCCCAAGCCCAAGCACTCATCGCCCAGTTTCACGCTGGAGATAAACCCGTTTTCCTCGTCGGTGGCACGGGGCTTTACATCAAAGCAATTACCAAGGGGCTAAAAATCCCCCGGGTTTCACCCCAAGCAAATCTACGCCAACAATTGACCGAACTGGGTCAAATCCACAGCTACAAGCTGCTCCAACAAGTCGATCCCACCGCCTGCGAAAAAATTCATCCCAATGACCAAGTGCGTACCCTCCGCGCCTTGGAGGTGTTTTATGTCACAGGAGCGCCCATTAGTCAGCAACAGGGAGAAAATCCACCCAGTTATCCCATTTTAGAAATCGGCCTCGATTGCAACCCCGATCATTTAGACGAACGGATCCGCCAACGCACCCACCAGATGGTCGATCAGGGTCTAGTGGCCGAGGTGGAACGCTTGGGCCAAAAATATGGCTGGGATTTACCGCTGTTAAATACCCTCGGTTATGCCGAATTTCGAGATTATATCCAGGGTCGAGATACCCTAGCCGGGGCGATCGCCAACACTGCCCTCCACACCCGCCAATTCGCCAAACGCCAGCGTACCTGGTTCCGCGCCAATTCAGATATCCATTGGCTCGATAACACCGCTCCGGATCTCCTAGACCAGGCTCTGAAGCTCATTAGTCCCGTTTTATAAAAGTTTGCAGGTAAACCAGGGCTAGAAATGATCAATCAGAAAAAAAGCACCCTTTCTTGAAAAAGAATGCTTGGGGAGTTTCAGGGGAAAAATCAGGCAAAAATTAGGGACGCTCTTCGATCACTTTATCGATCAAGCCGTATTCCATCGCTTCTTGGGCCGACATAAAGTAATCCCGGTCTGTGTCCTTCTCAATTTTCTCAATGGACTGGCCTGTGTGGTTAGCCATCAATTCGTTGAGTTGGTGCTTAATGCGGATAATTTCCTTCGCCTCAATGTCGATATCCGTCGCCTGACGCCGACCTTGGATGCCGCCGAGGGGCTGGTGAATCATGATCCGCGAGTGGGGGAGGGCAAGACGTTTACCTTTTGTCCCTGCAGATAGCAAAAACGCCCCCATAGAAGCGGCTAACCCAACGCAAATGGTCACCACCTCTGACTTGATGTGCTTCATCGTGTCATAAATGGCAAGGCCCGCCGTAACAGAGCCACCGGGGGAGTTGATGTAGAGATAGATCGGTTTGCTGGGATCTTCAGAATCGAGGTAAAGCATGATGGCAATAATCTGGTTTGCCAAAGCATCATTCACACCCCGACCGAGAAAAATGATCCGCTCACGGTAGAGGCGATCGTAGATATTGATCCAGTCAGAATAGGGCTGACCGGGCATTTGATAGGGAACCTTGGGAACACCGATGGGCATGGGATTTGTTTACCTTGATCTGGACAATGGGAAAAATAGCGTAATTTTGGGGATTTCCTAAAATTACAGGGCAGGGACGGGGGAAGGTAGATCCTTCGAGCTTTCGAGCACTTTATCGATAATGCCGTATTCGAGAGCTTGGTGGGGGGTCATATAGAACATCCGGTCCGTGTCTTTTTCAAGTTTTTCGATCGCTTGACCGGTGTATTTAGACATCATCTGTAGGATTGTCCGCTTGTTTTCGATCACTTCCTTGGCGCGAATTTGAATATCGGAGGCTTGGCCCTGGGCCCCTTGGCGCGCTTGGTGAAGGATGATCGAGGAGTGGGGCAGACTAGCCCGACAACCTTTTGTCCCCGCCGCGAGGATCATCGCGGCAGTGCCCATGGCCTGACCGAGGCAAATGGTATGCACTGGCGGCGTAATGTAGTTGAGGGTATCGCAGATGGCAAAGGCTTCGGTTTCAAAGCCGATGGAATCGCCCCCATACCAGGAAGTGCCGGTGGAGTTGATGTACATGTAGATGGGCTTGTCGGGGTCATCGAACTGTAAAAACAACAGTTGGGCGATGATCAGTTCGGTCACATCGACACCGATTTGATCTTTGTACTCATCGGGGGAGACGAGGGGAAGGCCGAGGTAAACGATCCGCTCTTTTAACAGAAGGGAGGGGAGATCTGGCGGTGGTGTCCTGTAGGTGGAGCCGCCACCTCGATAGGGTGCTTGTACAGCCTGAATCGGTGAGTTCATAGGATCTTTGTAATGCGTTGGGTAACCCGTTGGAGTTACGGCTTGGGGAGTGTTTTTGTCTGATTTTGTCTTAGCATCTAATTTTAACGCAAGGTTTGACGGTGGTTTAGGGCGATCGCATATGGGGAAAGTATTTTTGTTGGGGGCTGGTTTAGGGACAAGGGATTATTTGACGGTGCGGGGTTGGGAGATCCTAAAGCGGGCGGAGGTGGTCATTTATGATGCCCTGGGTTCCCAGGAATTGCTAGACATTTTGCCCCAGGATTGTTTGCGGCTCTTCGTCGGGAAACGGGGGGGCGAAAAAAGCACGCCCCAAGGGGACATCGATCGCCTGCTGGTGGAATATGGGCAGTCGGGCAAACGGGTGGTGCGCCTGAAGGGGGGAGATCCGTATATTTTTGGGCGATCGCATCCGGAGATTTTGGCCCTGAAAGAAGCGGCTTGTGACTTTGAGGTGATTCCTGGGATTTCATCGGCCTTAGCCGCACCGCTATTGGCGGGGATTCCCTTGACCCACAAGGATTTGAGCCGGGGCTTTTTTGTGGGGACAGCCCATAGCCTAGGGGCCTTTGACTGGTCAGCCCTCGCCCAACTAGAAACCCTGGTGTTTTTGATGGGGGGCCGCAATTTAGCCGAAATTTGCGACCGGTTGATGGCGGCGGGGCGATCGCCCCAAACCCCAGTGGCGATCATCCGGGCGGCGGGCCTATCAGAGCAGCGAGCCTGGACAGGAACATTACAGACGATTACGGAGCAGACCGCAACGATTCAAAAATTGTCTCCCTGTGTGATTATTGTGGGTCAAGTTGTCAGTCTCCGGGAGGATTATATGTATCAGGCACCTTTACAGGGAAAAACAATTCTAATTACCCGCGCTGCGTCGCAATCGAGTGAATTTACTGCGCTTTTAGCAGAAACCGGTGCAAACATCCTTGAAATGCCCGCGTTAGAAATTCGTGAGCCCTCCACCTGGGAACCCCTCGATCAGGCGATCGCCTCCCTGGAAACATTTAATTGGCTGATTCTCACTTCGGCCAATGGCGTTGAATACTTTTTTCAGCGGCTCGAAACTTTAGGGAAAGATGCCCGCGCCCTGGGGAATCTAAAAATCGCGGTGGTGGGGAAAAAAACAGAAAAATTTTTACGGAACCATGGTCTAAAGGCAGATTATATTCCCCCTGATTTTATTGCCGACTCTTTGGTTGAAAACTTCCCGGAATCTCTGCGACATCAAAAAATTCTTTTTCCTCGGGTTGAAACCGGGGGACGCGACATTCTTGTGCAAGAACTCTCACAACAAGGGGCAGAAATTGTCGAAGTACCTGCCTATGAATCCGGTTGTCCTTTTAGGATCCCGCCCCACGTTTGGCAAGCAATCCAGGCTCAGAAGATTGATTTTATAACCTTTGCCAGCTCAAAAACAGTCCGTAATTTTTGGCACTTATTACAACAACAAGGAGGGGATTTTAGGGTTTTAGAAAAAGCTAAAATTGTCTCCGTTGGCCCTCAAACGTCCCAAGTCTGTTTGGAATTATTGCAGCGGGTAGATCTTGAAGCTAAAGAATATACACTCGAGGGCTTAAGGGATGTGATCATTAATCACCAAAAGTAGAAATAAGTGCGTGAATTTGACCTGATTTTAAAGGAAAAAAGTCAGCATATATACAGCTGAGACAGCGAGTTGGGTCGCCGTGATCGGGATACTGTATTTGAGGAATTTGCGAAATGACATTTTCCCTCCATGTAATTCAGCAATACCGGCAGCCACAATATTTGAAGAAGCGCCCAACAATGTACCATTTCCACCGAGAGTTGCCCCGTACATCATGGCGTAAAACAACGGTAATACAACCGGTGGGAATTGGCCAGCAACATTGGGATCTAGAAACTCAGAGCCGAGCAGATCAACATTCACTAAATACTCTTTTAGTAGAGGAATCATCGCGACTACCAAGGGAATATTCGGCACTAAACTTGATAAAATACCGACAACAAAGACAATGAGAATCGAGCCTAAAAGAATATTTTTACCTAAAATAATAGCTAAAACACCAGATATTTGACTAACAACACCTGTTTTTTCTAGCCCTCCGATTAGGACGAAAATAGACATAAAGAAGAGCAGCGTACTCCAGTCCACATCTTTGAGGATATTATTAACCGTGTCAATTTTACTTTGATGAGCCAAAGTTAACGCTAGAGCCGCCCCTAACAAAGCCACCGCTGCCGGCACAATGGGCACAGGCAGAGACTCGCCAATAACAAATAAAAGCAGCACAAAAAAGATCAAGACACCGCCCAATGCTAAAACCCGGGGATGATTAACTTTGGGATTGGGTAGATGACTGAGATCCGTAAAGGTTGTCTGCCAGATGTCTTTAAAAACAAGAGGTAATAATAAAACAACAACAACAATTGCGAGTACACCGCCGAAACTGAGGCGCTGAAGATAGTCCAAAAAACTAAGATTAACCGCATCACCAATGAGATAAGTAGCTGGATCGCCAACAATAGTCAGTAATCCAGCACTATTTGCCACAAAAACCATTAAAGTAAGCAGAGGCACAAAATCAACACCAATTTCTTGGGCAATTGGAGGAATCAGTGGGGCGAGCAGCATAACTGTGGTGGCATTGGGCAAGACGGCACAAATAGGCGCAGTCATTAAAACAATGCCTAGTAAAAGTAATTTGCCACTCCCCTTGGCTGCAATTACCATTTTTGTGGCGATATATTCAAAGATTTTTGTCGGTTCAAAGGCCCGAACCAAGACCATTACCCCAAAAAACAAGGCCAATGTTGCGTAGCTTTGGCTAATATAGCCAACTGCTTCTGTGAGAGTCATCACATGGGCAAAAACAAGCACTAGGGCTCCCAGTAGAGCCGCTGCGGTGAGGTGAATTTTTTCAAAAACAATACTAACAAATACGACAACAAAAGTTGCCAAGGCAATCCAGGCTTCTAAATTCATATTTTCTGTCGAAACTAAATGGTGATTTTAAAATTTTGGCAAAATAAACTATTACCAAACAAAAAATCTAGTGATTTGTCTACAAATGAGTTCGGTTTGCTATTTGTTGTTCTTACTATCTAAAACCTGTCTTTAGAACAGATAACTTAGACAAAACAAACTTAATAAGACTTAAGCAGTATGTTATTGACTAAAAACTTCCATAAATATTCCCATCCATAAATCAAGGGTGTAGAGTGGTGATTGTTTTGATGGGATGACGGATATTTAATATTTCCGTTTCCCTCATTGCCGACGAAGTTAGCTGACGGGCGAGGACTGAGAGATATCCTTTCCAAGAAATTTTGGAATTAGCCCCAAAGTCCTAAAAAATAGGACGGTGGTTCCTCCGTTTTACTCTTTTTGACGTCTGAGTAGCTTAGGCAGAAACGATTTTGTCTCAACCAGGATAGCATATCTATTTATTCAGAGGGTTTTGCGTTGAAAAAGTTAATTTATGGTGTTGTAGTTGTCATTTGAGAAGATTAGGGATTCTTTGCAATGTATAGGAGATTACTTTTTTCTATCGTTATATTGTCTCTGAGGTATTTTTAATCATTGAATGAGTTAAATAGAGAGGCGATCGCCTACTGTTTTTGGCGATTTACTATAACCCCGATGAACGCACTTGGTAGGGAATTTCTTCGATGGGGAGATTTTCTAAGTCCCAATCTGAATAGTGCAATTGGAGACGTCTTTCTCCCGCATATTCAACGATTTTGCCACCATATAAACGGGCGTCTGTGCCTAAACTTTGGATCTTGATATTGCCATTAAATACTGTGGCCCGGGCGAGATAAATCACCAAATCATCGCGGGAGGGGCGGTTCACCGTGGTACTGGCGGTTAAGTGGGCTAAACCCCGTTCATCTAATTCTTGGGCGATCGCCATGGCGGTATTCCGAATGCCCCGAATTGCGACAATATGGGCGGCCACCGCCATCGTAATGTCAATTTTTTTCGTGTCGGTCAGCACGGCATTATGGGCGAGAAAGTGAAAATTTTCTTCCCCCAAATCGTTGCGAATCCGTCGATGGATCGGGTTGTGAGCATTGTAATTGCGGAGCGTGCCAACGATCGCCCCGCAAGCATCCCGGGGCTCGCGCCAGGGGGATTCGCGGGTTTTACCATAAACCTGTTTTCCATCCTGGCGCAGACGGCCCACATGGGTTTTGAGATCGATCGCCACCAAAGAAATCGATTGGGGGTTACCCTCATACACCCGGCGCTTTAGGGATTCATCCAACTCATGGGCAACGGTCACATGGGCAAGGGTCTCCCCGTCATCAATGCCGCCCCCTGCTGGGAAAAAAGCCTCTAATTTTAATTCGCCGATTTCTGAGAGGGTCGCAAAGCGGGAGGCCACCACATCTCGATAGCGCTTCGTCGCTTCTCCCTGGTGGATGCGATCGCCGCAGTTGGTGTAGGCGAGGGTAGTGACCACACTGGGCAAACTCATATCTGCCCCACAGGCCTTAATATCCGTTGGGCTTGAGGCGGCCAGTTGGAGCTCATCGCGCAAAATCTGGAGCCCATTGATCAACGTGTAGCGATCGCTGACAATTTCATTGAGATAATTATGGTAAGCATTCCGTTCCATCCCAAAACTGGCAGTCAGTTGCCAAAATTGTTTAACCCGTGCTTCGGTAGGGGCAGGATCAAAGGATAAAGTCATAGAATTTCGCCTGAGATGTTGGTCTAATTTAAGCAGAAAAATCACAGAATCCGACAGCTAGTGACCAGGAATAACCAACTCAAATTATTCTTTAATTTTAAGACAGTTCATATCTAATCATTCAAACCTGTACTTTTTAAACCATTATTTATTCTAGAGAGCCACGGGTTACACCCAACTGATTTTGCAGTTTTAGGGTTTTCCAGAGTTGTGCGCCAGAAATTTTTCCGGTGAGCAATTTTTGGTAAAGATCAATGGTTTTAGTAATCTCAACAGGGGATTCATTGACAAATTCAACGCGGAAATGGCGCACCCCTAAATCAAGAAAATGTTGCATATATTCAGCCCCAGTTTGGGCTGTGCCATTAAAGACCGTATTACGACAACCCGCATCGGCGACTAGAACATGTTGAACGCCTGTGCGATCGCCTAATTTGACTTCGTGCTTTTCGCAGGGACGACCACAATTGGTGAAATCGGTTCCATCGGAGAGAAATGCGCAGAACACGCAATGCTCCATGTGAAACATCGGCATATGTTGATGAATCGTGATTTCAAACCAGTGGGGCGGACAATTTTTCAGCAATGATTCTAACTGCTGAATATTGAGATCATAGGAAGCAGTTAACCGTTCAAGAGGGAAATTGTGCTTAAAATAATCAGCCGTAATCGGATTGGAAATATTCAAAGAAAAATCAGCAGTAATCCGTTCAACCTTAAAGAATTTCAGGTGATCATAATTGCGGATTAAATAACCATCGGCATGGCTGGAAATCACCTGATCTAAAATGTAACTTTCCTTCGGCTTGGCGATGCGGGGCGGCGCAACCCAGATTTCCGGTTGATGGTCGGTTTGTTTAGCTAGTTTAACAGCTTCTCGATAGGTGATCGGGTTTTCAAATTCACAATAAATGGTTGAAATATCCGTTTTTAAAACAGCTTTTAATTGTTTAATATGACGCACTAAGACAATAATTTGGGCTGATTGTTGTGAAACTTTTTCGACAGTCGGCAGTAAATCACGATGGGACACATTTTGATTTAGTTGCCAGCGTTTTGGTTGACTGCGTAACGTTTCCAATTGATTAACAATTTCCCGCCGAATGCGATTCAGTTCACTAACAGGCAGAATTCCATCACCCTGTAGATAATTCTCTAACTGTCCTAATTTAAACGGGGTATTACCCAAACGTCCTAATTGTTCCGTTAATCGCTCAGTGGTGAGGGGTTTATGAATCGCTTTCTCTAGCAATAATTCCGATTGAACCTGCACAATATGACCCTGCTCATCACGGGCGATCGCCACTAAATTACTACCAATTTCGCCGTGGATTTCGATCGTAATCGGGCGTTGAAATTGAATTTTTTCGCTCGTAAAGGTTTGCCGTAATTTCTTGTCGAGTTCCGGATCATTGGTTTTCCAGAGGCGATCGCCTACCCGCACCCGCCGCAGATCCACATCACGCCGCCCAAAGGTCACAAGGGTATCTTTTCCGTGAGTTTCCACCGCGTAGACCCTGCCTCCTTCCTCCCGCTCCGCAGGTTTGCCATAGTCGAATACCACACCGTCACCCGCTTTCAGAGGCGCTTCGAGCCGTAACAGCACCTGTTTATCGCGCCCGTCACGCACCTGTTTAATCTCGCCCAAATATACGCCGCGTTTCTTGCCAAACCGCGCATGGACAAGGCTTTGGTTATCAATGCCGTCGAGCCAACCCGTATGCAAACCCCGTGAAAATGCCATTTCTAATTGATATTTTTCCCGCTCCGAAACCTGATGCTCCACACCGGCGATCGCCCGATCAATTGCCTGCCGATAAACCTGCGTCACACTCGCCACATATTCCGGTTGTTTCAGCCGTCCTTCAATTTTCAGCGACACCACGCCAGACTTAATCAAATCCGGCAAAACTTCCAATCCAGCGAGATCCTGAGGACTGAGCAGATAACGGCGATCGCCTAAATCAAAGGGTTTACCATCAACAATCATTTCGTAGGGCATCCGACAAGCTTGGGCGCATTCCCCCCGATTTGCAGACCGTCCACCCAGGGATTCACTCGTCAAACATTGCCCCGAATAGGCGACGCACAACGCCCCATGCACAAACACTTCCAGCGGCATCGCAATATTTTGTTGACCCAATTCCTGCTGAATTTTTTCAATTTCCTTGATCGAACATTCCCGCGCCAACACCACCAAATTACAGCCCAAATTTTGCGCAAACTCGACCCCCGCCGCACTGGTCACCGTCATCTGCGTGGAACCATGAATCGGAAAATCGGGCGATAACTGGCGAATCAGGCGACACAAACCTACATCTTGCACGATCGCCGCATCGACCCCCGCCGCAATAATCGAGCGCAAATACCGTTCCACCGCCGCCAATTCCGCCGTAAAAATCAACGTATTCAACGTCACATAGCCCTTCATGCCGCGCCGATGCAAATATGCCATCAACTCCGGCAAATCTGCCTCAGTAAAATTCTGCGATCGCATCCTTGCATTGAACTGATCCAGCCCAAAATAAATCGCATCTGCCCCATTCTCCACAGCGGCGATCGCACAGTCCCAATTTCCTGCCGGAGCCAACAGTTCAGGGGTTTTTACTACGGTGGCGATCGGTTTTACGGACATGGCGGCTGGGGTAGACATAGACAAAGCGACGAAATAACGGCAGGTAGGCTATTTCAGTAGTATAGAGGCATCTTGTCTAGGAACGATGTGGAGAATGGGAGTAGCGGCGATTGGCACTCTCTTTAGATGGTCAGCTACTCACTAAATAAAATACAAATTCGGTGTGAGGCTATTCTGCTTCGACGAGATCCGGTTGGACACCGCGATCAATTACTTCAATATCCCATTGCCCCGTGCGATCGCCTTCAAAGGCAATCCAACGACCATCGCCACTAATTGTTGGGTTACGCACTTGGCCAAGATAAGTACGGGTGAGGTTTTGGCTCTGGAAAGTTTGGCGATCGTAGAGATAAATATTCGTTTTTCCTTCCTGTTCCGAGGTGTAGACGATGAAGCGACCATTGCGGCTAATATCCGGCTGATCATAAAACACGTTGGGTTGGTGCAAACCTGGTAAGGATAACAGTCGTCGCTGGGCGAGATCATACAAAAAAATACGTCGTTGCCGTTGGCGATCGCTACTAAAAATCAAAAAACGACCATCATCAGAAAGTCGAGGATTTTTTTCGCTGTGGAGGCTGTTGAGATTATTCCCCAGAGGATCAGCCGGGGGTGTCACGAAACTTGTACTCTGACAACCCAGAAGCAAGATCCCGATCAAGGCGATCGCCCCACTGCGACAAATCATTGATTCGGGGTGACAGAATTTGATGGAAGAGTACAGCAATTAACATTGTCAAGACAAACCTTACCCCATTGGAGGGCCCAGCGCACCAGAGAAACCCGATTATCCGTCGCCGTCTTTGTCAGAATATTACTAATGTGATTATCAACAGTACGTTTACTGATTTCAAGGCGAGCTGCAATCTCATGGTTCGTCAGGCCCTCTGCCACCAAATCAACAATTTCAATTTCCCGTTCCGATAGAGCCGCTTCGCTTGCTGTCTTTTCCGTAGCCATAGACTTTTCTTTTGTTGATGTACTGTTATTTTTCCATTGTAGGAGAGGTTTGAACTTTGGCTAGATTGTACACAATTCCCCAACTCTACCCATTAGCCACCCCAAGCAACAGGCTAATCGAGGGTAAAAATTGAGCGGGAAATAGACCATCAAGAACCCTATGGGGTAGCAGGTTATTAGCAGCTGTCTTATTTTTTAGGGAATCTAAAAATATTTTAAGACCCGCCATAGCCAGTGTCGTTTATTTTGATCTAAGCGTTCAGCCCAGCGATTGAGACGATAGCATTCCCGATCAGACCAGCCCCGCAGCAGCTTTTGGCTATGCCACACCAAAATTGCACAGGTATAGGCCACGCAAAGGGTCAACGCGGCACTGGCCCAATAGTGATAACCAAGACTGAGCCGGATCACTGCCCAGGTCAAATATTCTTGCCAGAGGGGAAATTCTTCCCGTAATGCCCAAAAACCGTAATTTCCCAAGGTTAACCAAAGCATCACGACAAACAGCCAACGTCCCAACACATTCAAGCGGGCTAATTTGCGAGCCAAGGGACTGAGAGAATTGTCTGTGGTAAGCTCTTGCGGTCGGCGATCGCCCATGTCCATTACCTAAAAAAATCTTGGCCAGCAGCACATTACCCGCATATTCAGGTAAAGAATCATCCCCCTAAGAGAGTTCCGCCGCATCCATTGTTTCTTTAAACATTTTTGGCGGTTGGCCATTGCGATCGCGCCACCAAGCCAAGAGGGTACTGGCCACAAAAATACTGGAATAAGAACCACTAACAAACCCGATGATCAGAGCAAGGGCAAAGAATTTGAGGGTCGAGCCGCCAAATAGAAAAATCGCCACCAGGGGTAAGAGAGTGGTTAGGGTTGTATTAATCGATCGCCCCAAGGTTTGTACCACAGAAATATCAACGATTTCAGCGATGGTTTTATCTGTGTCGGCCGCGATATTTTCTCGCACACGATCATAGATAACTACCGTATCATTCACCGAAAAGCCAATAATCGTTAATAGGGATACTAAAAAGAGGCTATCCACTTCTACCCCGGCCACCAAACCCAGGAATGAAAAGACCCCTGCTGTGACCAACGCATCGTGAAACACCGCGGCGATCGCAAACAGTGCATAGTCCAGCTGAAAACGAATACTTAAATAAATTACAATCCCAAAAAATGAGACCAACAGGGCTAACATTCCCTGGATAAACAATTCTCGTCCAATTGTTGGCCCCACCGAATCAATCTGAATTGTCCCTGCATCAAAAGTGCCCACTTCAGTTTCGAGGGCAGCGACTAGGCGAGTGCGTTGATCCACATCTAGTGGGGGCGTGCGCACCGAAAAAGCCGTGCGTTCTTCCCCTAAAATTTGTACGCTACTTCCACTCACTCCCTGCTCTTCAACTACCGTTTGAATCGCTGCTGTTTCCAGGGGCGCATCGCAATTGCCTGCCACCGTGCAATCAAGGGACACTTGGATTTTTGTCCCCCCCACAAAGTCTAAACTAGGCCGCAGTGGTGCTTGAATTTGGTTCAGGGAAATCCCCATAAATAGCACACTGGCAACCATGGCGATCGCCGAGATAGACCACCACAGAAGACGTTGTTTGGTAACGCTAAATTTAAAAGTCATCGGGTCAAAGACAAACGCTAAAAGGGCAAAAAAGCTTAATTTGAGGCTTTAGGAGCATTGGGCGCAAATAAACTGGGGTTTTGGCGCACACCTGGGAAGCTCAACACTGCTAGCAACATGAGCGTCCGGCTACAGGTGATCGCCGTGAACATACTCACGCCCACCCCGATCGCCAAAGTGAGGGCAAAACCTTTTACCAGACCGGAGCCAAGGAAAAAGAGAGCGGCACAAGCAATCACCGTGGTGACATTCCCATCCAAAATACTGGAGAAGGCATTGAAAAACCCCGATTCCACCGATCGATAGAGGGTATTGCCTTTGTAAATTTCTTCTCGGGTGCGCTCAAAGATCAGCACATTGGCATCGACGGCCATCCCGATACTTAAAATAAAACCGGCAATCCCCGGCAAAGTTAGGGTCACCCCCACGAGAGAATAACAGGCCAGGGTCAGGAGCGTGTAAATAATTAGAGCAACGTCGGCAATCACCCCCGGCAGGCGATAGTATACAGCGACAAAAATGAGGACAAGAATGAGCCCCGCAATCCCGGCGTAGATGCTCCGACGAATGGAATCTTGTCCTAGGGTCGCTCCCACGGTGCGGTTTTCAACAACAGCCACAGGGAACGGCAAAGAACCGCCGCGAATTTGAATGGCCAAATCACTGGCTGTTTCTAAGTCAAAATTCCCAGTGATCGTCACGTTGCCCCCGGCGATCCCCTGGGCGGCATATTCTGGGCCAACGGTGGGGGCACTGAGGAGGGCATCATCCAGAAAAATCCCGACACTGCGCCCTGTCCCTGCCAGGCTCTTTGTAATTTCAGCAAAGAGGTCGCCCCCTTCGGCGTTGAAATTCAAAAAGACTTGCCAACTACTCCCGGTTTGGGTCGGGGCTGGTTGAGCATTGGTGACATATTCACCCACTAGATTAACGGGTTCAAAGAGGGTCAAAATTTGTTCATCTAGTTCGGCGATCGCCCCTTCTAGTTCCGCAATTTGTGCCTCGGTCACTTCAGGATTATTACCGGACCGGATCACCTGTAGTTCTGCTTCCAGTTGACGCCGGAGACCAAAACGTTCCTGAAATTCTTGCTCGGTATCGGGCTTTTGGGGGCGAAATTCCAATTGGGCGGTTCCCCCCAAGACCCGTTCTGCCTGTTCTGGGTCAGTCACCCCAGGCAGTTGCACTAAGATCCGGTCTTCCCCAACGAGCTGGGTAATCGCCTCAGCAACCCCCAGACCATTGATTCGATTTTCGATTACTCGCTTTACTGCGGCGGTATCATCGGCCCCAACCACGACTCCCTCGGCGTTTGGTTGCACTTGGATCGTCAACTGGGCACCCCCCCGGAGATCGAGGCCCAGCTGGAGGGGGAGGGTCGTCAAAATCGTGATGGCGATCGCCACCAGAAAAAGAATCGCAACTATGATGAACCGTTGTTTTTGCATAATGGATCTGAGGGGGATAAACCAGAGCGAATTGCTTAGACGTTAAGGGCGAGCATATTCTGCACGGCTTCGACGATATTATCGGGTTGGATGATAGTCAGGCGCTCCAGGGTACCGTTATAGGGGGTGGGGATATCCTGGGAAGACAGGCGCAGTACAGGGGCATCTAGCTCATCGAACAGTTGCTCGTTGATCAAAGACATCACCTCAGCGGCAATCCCTGCCGTTTTCATACATTCTTCGACGATAATCACCCGGTGGGTCTTTTTCACAGATTTGGCGATCGTCTCCATATCAATGGGCTTGAGGGAGATCAAATCGATTAGCTCTGGATCAATACCCTGTTTTTCAAGGGTTTTGATCGCCTGGGTACAGTGGTGACGCATCCGGGAGTAGGTCAAGATCGTGACGTCTTTCCCTTCCCGGACCAGTTCTGCCTTATCGAGGGGCAGGACATATTCCCCATCAGGTAGGTTTTCCTTGAGGTTGTAGAGCAATACATGTTCAAAAAACAGGACAGGGTTTTCGTCGCGGATTGCGGCTTTCAATAAACCCTTGGCATTGTAGGGGGTGGAACAGGCGACAATTTTTAGGCCAGGCACCGCTTGGAAATAGGCTTCGAGGCGTTGGGAGTGTTCGGCGCCCAACTGACGCCCAACCCCGCCGGGGCCCCGGATCACCATCGGAATCGTAAAATTACCACCGGACGTGTAGCGCAACATCCCGGCATTGTTCGAAATTTGGTTAAAGGCCAACAGCAAAAAGCCCATGTTCATCCCTTCGATGATGGGTCGTAAACCGGTCATTGCCGCACCGACAGCCATCCCGGTAAAGCTGTTTTCTGCGATGGGAGTATCCAGAACGCGCAGATCGCCATATTTCTTGGCTAAATCCTTCGTAACCTTATAGGAACCGCCGTAATGACCGACGTCTTCGCCCATTACAAAGACCGTTTCGTCCCGGGCCATTTCTTCATCGATCGCCTGACGCAGGGCATTAAAAAGTAAAGTTTCCGCCATATGAAATCGTTCTAAAACCTATCGCAGCAACTGACATCCTATCATTCCTGAGCTTTTCTTGCGCTATGAATCTGATGGGAAGGAGATCGATGGTTTTGACTTGGATTTACTAGGGAGATGGGCGAGCCGGAGCATCAATTTTACGTGATTCGCGATCAACTTCAAGGCCGATGTCTCTAACCTGGTCCCCGGCGTTTGTGTTTGCTAGTGGTAGAAGAGCGTGGTTTTCTACTCGCGCTAGAACGGTTTTTGGGGCCTGGTTGATTTCGAGTACCCCGGCTTTGTCTGGGGTTCCCCTGGGATATTTTGCTTGATTCTCCGGGGGTTACAGGGTTTGGCTCGTAACCAGCAATGATGTCTTTGTCGAGTTTGCGCTTCAGCAGCTTTTCAATATCTTTTAACAGGGGATGTTCATCGTGGGATACCAGCGAAATCGCCCGGCCTTCATTGCCCGCCCGCCCTGTGCGGCCGATGCGATGGACATAATCTTCTGGTACATTGGGTAGCTCAAAGTTCACCACATGGGGCAACTGGTCAATATCCAAACCCCGGGAGGCCACGTCTGTCGCCACCAACACGCGAACCTTACCCTGTTTAAATTCGTTTAAGGCGCGGCTGCGGGCGGCCTGACTTTTATTGCCGTGAATTGCTGCTGTTTTTAGGCCATCCTGGGCCAATTGTTCCGCCAGGCGGTTCGCCCCATGTTTGGTGCGGGTAAATACTAAAACCTGTCGCCAATTGTTAAAGCCAATGAGATAGGACAATAATTCCCGTTTGCGATCGCGATCGACGGGATGCACCACCTGCTCCACCTGTTCAGCGGCGGTATTGCGGGGAGCCACTTCAACCTGTACTGGATTTTTGAGTAATGTTTTTGCTAGTTTTTGAATTTCAGTGGAAAATGTGGCTGAAAAGAGCAATGTCTGGCGATTTTCTGGGATTCTCGCCAAAATTTTGCGAATATCGCGGATAAAGCCCATATCTAACATGCGATCGCATTCGTCCAAGACCAAAATCTCAATGCGGGAGAGATCGACTGTTTTTTGGGCCACATGGTCCAGTAATCGCCCCGGTGTGGCCACCACAATATCTGCACCCTGTTCTAAACCTTTGATTTGCCGATTGATATTGACGCCCCCAAAGACGACCACCGTCTTCAGCGACAAATATTTACCGTAGGTGTTAACGCTTTCACTCACCTGGATGGCCAGTTCACGGGTCGGGGTGAGGATTAATGCCCTAGGCGATCGTTGTCCTTTTCGCGCAGTATTTTCACTCAGAAGTTGGAGTAGAGGGAGTGTAAAACTGGCTGTTTTTCCTGTACCGGTCTGGGCGCTGGCGAGAATGTCTTTTCCTTGCAAGATGGGTGGGATCGCCTGCTGTTGAATCGGGGTTGCAGCACTGTAGTTTTCGTCGGCAACAGCGCGCAATAGTGCGGCCGAAAGACCGAGGGTGTCAAATGTCATGGATTTAATTGTTCCTGTGATGACAACTCTACTCCCAGTAATCAGGCCAGGATCAATCTCAAGAGCAGTAAGTTTATCGTTTTTGTAGATAGCGCCCATGGGTTTTAAGGCTGCGGTGACAGAATTGGCTCCCAGGGGCCATCTCCAATATACTCGAACCCCATTGCCGATGAAGCACATTATGGTTCCTAGGAGGGGCTTTCCCCTAGGCGATCGCCTGGATGACTCACGGCCAAAATTACAGGCCGCCGTTCTGAAATCTTTGACCTTGCCCGAAGCGGGTAAATGGGTCTGCCTAGAGCTGACTTTTTGGAGGTAAACACCTTGACATCAGGCTTGCTACCAGGGCAAGGGAGTTCCATCCCAACTCAAAAACTGGCCACTGTCTTGATCCGTCAGGCGATCGAGCACGAGGCGCAGCTGATTCGCAGTACGTTCTGGCGTAAAAAGCTTTTCGGGGGGGACATTTTTTTGAAAGGGTTGGGATAACTCGGTGTCAGTCGTGCCCGGGTGGAGAGCCACCACGATCGCCTGGGACATGGTGCGTTTCCATTCGATCGCAATATTTTTTAGGAACATATTTAGGGCAGCTTTTGAGGCGCGATAACCATACCAGCCCCCCAAACGGTTATCTTCAATGCTCCCGACCTTAGCAGAGATGGCGGCAAACACAGCGCGATCGCCGTGGCGCAGGAGGGGCGCTAAATGCTTGGCCCAGAGCACCGCACCAATGGCATTGATTTGAAAGTAGGTCAGTAAATTCTCAGGGTGAATGTGACGGAGGCTTTTTTCTGGTTGAAGAGTCTGCTGGTGGAGTAGACCGACACAATAAATGACTTCATCGAGCCGCTGCGCTTGGCCCTTAAGGGTGGCGATCGCCTGGATAATTTGATCTTCTTTGGTCACATCTACGGGCAGTAAAACCAAGCGTTCTGGATATTGGGTCTGGAGCAGCTTTAATTCAGCTGACAGGTGGCGGTAGGTGCCGTAGACCCGCTGACAATGGATCATCCCTAAATATTGCCGGATAAAAGCAAGGCCAATGCCGCGACTAGCCCCGATCACAAGTGCTTCCATCAGTTCCCCCGATCTGCCGTGGGCATGGATGCCACAGTAACATTGCCGGAGGCTGTCAGAGTGGGAGGGCGTAGGGCTAAATACAAGGCGGCCCCAAAAGGGGGAGTGAAGGCGATCGCCCAGAGCCACCCTTTTTTCTCTGTCAAACCCCGGCGGTCAAAATCATCCCCCAGCAAGATCGGAAACAGCAGCGACAGTAAACAAAAATCTAAGCTCATGACCTGAATGAAGCGATCATTGGCAAATTTAGCCCCATAGTCAGACCAATCACCCTGGCCTAAACCATAGATAAACAACACCACCAGAGCAATTAGGCAAAATAAACCCAACAGCCGCGAATCTTGCCAGCGGAGCCAAATATTTTTTTGACCCACAAAAGTAGGATTGTCCCGCCGTAAAGCCAGGTAGGGCAATAACGCAAAAGCACCGAGGAAAAAGCTCCCTGCGGCGAAGGCCCAGGCGGGTAATTTTTGGCCCCGACCATCTAAAAACAGCAAGGCCCCATACATCACGGGTAAGATTCCCATGGCATTAAACAGCGCAATGACGAGTGGATTAAGCCCATCCCAATTCCCCTGGGACAAGGCGAGGATCAGCGCCAGGGTATCCGGTTGATTCGGCGGCGCTCCCCAAAAAGCATAGAGAACAAACCCAAACCACAATAAACCAAGGAGAATTGAGCGAGCCATGGCAACACAACAGATAAAAATAGTAGGGAAAGGGAGATAATTCCCAAAATCAAGGCTAGAGGGTACGAAGATAACTCAATAGGTCAGCCATATCTTGGGGTGCTGGCTGGAACTTGGGCATGGGTGGAGTTTTACCACTGATTACCTGTTGGATTAAACGTACATCGGATTTGCGTTGGGCCACTGAGCGCAGATCTGGGCCAACATTGCCACTGGCACTCACGCCGTGGCAGCCAGCACAATTAATCTGAAAAATTGCACTACCGCGTAAATCATCACCCCGTAGACTCAAGACCTGTTGGACATAGGGATCACTGGCTTGGGAATTGTAAGCACCAAACATCCCCAGGGCAGCGATCGCCAATGTCAGCATCGTCACGAAGAGGAGCTTCGAAAAGTTTGGGACGGAAAGCTCGGAAGAATTAGCCACAGAATTTGCTGTCGAAGGGATACAACTTTGTTGATATTACGCAATTTTTCTTAATAGTCATCCTACTGCGATCGCCCCGGAATGTCGAATCAAATCCCTTGGCACGGACTTCCCCAATCCCATAGAATAGTTACAAATATTTTAAAGAGTGCGTTTTAAAATTACCGCCAAAGGAGAATTTCTGTGATTGAACCCCTTTTACTCGGCATCGTGTTAGGCCTGATCCCCGTTACCCTCGCGGGTTTGTTCGTGGCTGCTTACCTCCAGTACAAGCGCGGCAATGACCTCGGCATGGAATAAAAAGCCGTCTCGACTGCCATCGGGACTGGCTACGGTGATCCTTGCTTGATTCGAAGCAGGGATTATTTTTTTGGCCGATGGTCTTAGTCCGTCAAAAAGCGGTTTTCCCTTGTTAAAATTTTGGGCAGAAACCACCGTCAAGCCTCGAATCGATCTCCTTTTTTGCGGCGCCCCCAGCCTGTCTGCTCCAGTCTCCCGAACCATTAGAGGTTAACGCCCTTGTCATCTAGCACCGTCCGGCACAAAACAAAGAAAATGTCCCGTCCCCAGGCTCAGGCTGAGCGATCGCCCCAGGGCTTTTTCCAAGGTGTCTGCCAGAAGGCTGTGGGCACAATGATCACCTGCACGTTATTGGGGAGTGCGATCGCCGCTGGGGGGCTGGTGGGGCTGGCCATCAGTTTCCGCAATCTCCCCGATGTGCGCACCCTCAAGACTTACGTGCCCACCGAAACCAGCTATATTTACGACATTAACGGCAAAGTCCTTCTTAGTCTCCACGGAGAAGCCAACCGCAGAAATACGACTCTTCCCGAGGTTTCTTCGGACCTGAAATTAGCGATTTTGGCGATCGAAGACAGCCACTTTTACCAACACAATGGGATCAACCCCACCAGTATTGGCCGGGCGATCATCTCTAACCTCCAAGCCGGGGGGATTACCGAAGGCGCTTCGACCATCACCATGCAGTTGGTGAAAAATCTCTTCCTTGCCCAAGACCGTACCTATAACCGTAAACTGGCCGAAACCATATTGGCCCTACGCATTGAGCAGAGCTTTACTAAAGATGAAATCCTGGAGATGTATCTCAACAACATCTACTGGGGACACAACAACTACGGTGTTGAAACTGCCGCCGAATCCTATTTCAATAAATCTGCCGCTGACCTCACCCTCGCTGAGGCGGCAGTGATGGCAGGGATGATTCAAGCCCCTGAAGAATATAGTCCTTTCCGTAACTACCAACAGACCAAACAACGGCAACTCATCGTGTTAAACCGGATGCGAGATCTGGGGTGGATTACCCCCGCACAAGCAGAGGCCGCCGCCAAAGAACCCCTCCTGGTAGGCAGACCAACCGCTTGGCTTGCCAGCGCTTCTCCCTACATTACCCAAGCTGTTGTGGAAGAGTTGACCGCACGCTTCGGGGAAGAACTGGTCCGAAAAGGGGGCATGCAAGTCCAGACGACCCTTGATCTTGACCTGCAGCGGCGCACCGAAACCATCGTCCAAAATAGCTTTCAGCAGGCTCGCAATCGGGGGCTCCGGGCGGACCAGATTGCCGTGGCCGCCGTTGATCCGCGTACCCATTTTGTCAAAGTCTTGATCGGGGGTCGCGACTATCAAGAAAGTCAGTTTAACCGTGCCATTCAATCCCAGCGGCAGCCAGGTTCTGCGTTTAAACCATTCGTCTACTATGCTGCTTTCGCCAGTGGTAAATACACACCTTTTACTACTATCGAAGATAGTCCAGTGAGTTATCCCGATGGGAGTGGCACCTATGCGCCCCAGAACTACGGAGGGGATTTTTCGGGAACAATGAGTTTGTACGATACCCTCGTCGTTTCCAAGAATGTCCCTGCGGTGAAACTGGGGAGGGCAGTGGGCCTCGACAAGGTAATTGAGATTTGTCGTCTGTTGGGAATCAAGAGTCCGCTCCAGCCTGTCGTCTCTCTCCCCCTCGGTGCCGTAGGGATCAGTCCCCTTGAAATGGCCAGTGCCTACGCCACCTTCGCGAACAATGGCTGGCAGAGTGAAACAACAATGATTCTACGGGTGACCGATAGTCAAGGAAATGTACTGTTGGATAACACCCCCCAGCCTCGTTTAGTTTTAGATCCCTGGGCGACGGCGTCTCTTAATAGTGTCCTCCAAGGGGTGATTACCAGTGGGACTGGTCGGTCGGCGAGTTTAGGCGATCGCCCTGCCGCCGGCAAAACAGGCACGACCTCAGCAGAACGAGATGTGTGGTTTGTCGGTTATGTCCCCCAACTGTCGGCCGCCGTGTGGATCGGCAACGATGATTATCGTCCCATGGGAACAGGCACAACTGGGGGCGGGGCAGCAGCGCCCATTTGGCGAGCTTTTATGCAGGAAGCACTCAAGGGCGAAGCGCCCCAATATTTTGCGCCAGCTTCAAAGTATGAGCAACCCAAACCCTAGGTATATCCGGCATAATGGGACAGTTATTTTCTCCCTAGTTTCAGGTACGCAATTTGGTTTACATCAGCGTTGTCATCCCTACCTATAACCGCAAGCCGATTTTGACAAAATGTCTCTGGGCCCTTGAACAGCAACAGGTACCGGAAGAGCTGGCCAATGGGGGTTATGAAGTTGTGGTGGTGGATGATGGCTCCACCGATGGTACAGTGGCTTGGCTACAGACAGAGGCAGAGCAATATCCCCATGTCCGGCTGTTTGAACAGGCCCATAAAGGGGCAGCCGCTGCCCGTAACCTGGGGGTTGAACAGGCCCGGGGCGATATCATTATTTTTATTGACAGTGATCTGGTGGTCACAGAGACTTTTTTGGCGGCTCACCTGGAAGGACTACGCCAGGGAAAACGAAAACTAAAAAGCGATCGCCTCTTTACCTATGGTCGCGTCATCAACACAGCGAATTTTGACAATCCCACCCGTGAGCCCTTCAAGGTAACTGATTTTTCAGCCGCCTATTTTGCCACAGGCAATGTGGCGATCGCCCGTAAATGGCTTTTAGAAGCGGGTCTCTTTGATGTGGGTTTTCAACTCTATGGCTGGGAAGACCTCGAACTCGGTGTCCGTCTAAAAAAACTGGGACTGACACTGATTAAATGCCCCGCCGCCGTTGGTTACCATTGGCATCCCGCCTTTAGCCTTGAGCAAATTCCCCAACTCATCGACCAGGAGATTCAACGGGGCAAAATGGGTGTTATCTTCTACCAAAAACATCCCACTTGGGAAGTGCGGATGATGATCCAAATGACGTGGTTTCATCGTCTACTCTGGGGCATTCTTTCCCTGGGAGGGTGGCTCAACGAAAAACGTCTTCAGCCTTTACTGCGGTGGCTCATTCAGCAGGGCAAATCCCAACTGGCCCTGGAAGTAGCCCGCATCTTTCTCAATTGGTACAACGTCCAGGCTGTTTATGCGGCCCATCGCCAAGCCCAGTTGAACCTTGATGCCTAAATGCCACAAACCATGCCTTGACAAAATAGCAGCCACTAAGCTATGAATTAGCAACCGTAAAAAACCGACCCGACCAATTCCAGACGATGGAAGCTCCGGGGCCGCCCAAAAAATAGGCCGTTGCGAGACATAAGTAATGTTGTCGAAAAACTGACTCCCTGATCGCGATCCAGTGCCCTTATTCACCAAGATTTTTTACCCCCACGACATCAATCATTGTGACTCCTTCTGCCTCTAATTTTGCCACTCCCAAGTATTTTGACCCTGCCGCCCGGGAGTCAGAATTACAGGTAGCGTCTGACCCATCAGAGATGCATTTAGAGACGGCTATTGGCGAAGATGTCGAATTTTTACGGACGCAAATCGCCAAACTAAGTCGCGAACAAACCAAGGTTCAAGATCTCTTGAGTTCCCTCGGTTTTGCCCTAAGGAGCTTTAATAATCTCAATCAATTTTTAGAACTTACCCCCCTGATGTCGGCCCGGGTTGTCGATGCGGATGGGGGAGCCCTTGTGCTTTTTGAGCCCCAAGGCCAGATTCACTTAGAAAAATTTTATTGTGGTGAAGGGGGCGACTGCCAGCTCATTCGTCGGGCTTTTGAGCAAACCAAAGGGGCGATCGCCAATGGGGATAGCTCGGCGTCCATTTGCACAGCCCAAGAAGCTTTGGAATGGGATGAAAAGCTCCAAACCCAGCTGGGGAATGAGTTTCGAATTTGTAGTACACCGATTCTCGTCAAAAATGTTACCCGGGGCAAGCTCTATGTCTTTAGCCGTGACCCCCAGTACAGTTGGGACATCACCCGCCGAAAATTGGTGCAACTGGTGGCTGACCAAACGGCGGTGGCGATCGCTAACAATGACCTGACTAGCAAACTCCGCAGCAAAGAAAAACAAGACCGAGAATTAGAGATCGCCTCAGAAATTCAAAATCACCTCCTCCCGAGGGAATGTCCCCAAATCAAAGGGTTGGCGATCGCCGCCGACTACCGCAATGCCTACCGGGTCGGGGGCGATTACTACGACTTTATTCCCAGTAATTACGACCGGATTCGCCGTCAAGATGATCCAAAACTGGTGCAATGTGTCCCCTGGAGCATTGTGATCGGCGATGTGATGGGCAAGGGCGTTCCCGCTGGTTTGATTATGACCATGACCAGGGGCATGCTCCGGGCAGAAGTGTTGAACCGCCATAGCCCCGCGAAAATTCTCGAACATCTCAATCGGGTTATGTATGCTGATTTGGATAATTCCCATCGGTTTGTCACCCTGTTTTATTCAGAGTATGACCCGAAAACCCGTACCCTCGCCTACAGCAACGCGGCCCACCATCCGCCCCTGTTGTGGCGTGCCCAAACCCAAACAATCGAGACCCTTGATACCCAAGGCATGCTCATTGGCCTTGACTTAGATTCCACCTATGAAGATGCAAAAGTGGTGCTAGAAATAGGGGATATCGTTCTCTACTACACCGATGGCTTTACCGATGCGGTCAATGCCCATGGCGATCGCTTCGACGAAGAAAACCTGGTGCGGGTTTTTCAAAATGCCTGCCAAAATTGTCAAACCCCCGAGGCGATCGTCCAGGAACTGTTCACTCAGGTCGAAAAATTCACCTATCCCAAAGTTAAAGGGGGTGACGATATGACCCTGGTCGTTGTCCAGGTACAATCAGAAGCAGTCCATCCTCAGCCCTGTCAGCACCATGATTGCTAATTCCACCGATTCCCCCTCACTGTCGTCCCAGCAGATCATCATTGCCCAGGTGGGCTATGTTGAAGATCCCGATGTCCTCGGACAAATTCGGGATGGCTTCCAAAATTTTGTTGACAGCGGTCAACTGTGGGCCATGATTTTGGGTTTTGTCTTGGGCTACTGGTTTAGCGGTCTCCGGCGCGGTTAAAGCATTTCTCTCCCTCCAGAAAGTGCGATATGCTTAAGGGAAATTTTTTCTCCCCGAAAAAATAACTGTTGATTTTGTTCGTGCCCTAGACTGGTTTTGTGTCTAAGTATTTACGTCGATCCCCCTCTCCTCCACTGAAATTCAACCGACGGCGGCTGAATGATATTCAGCGTCAATGGTCTGCCTTGAACCGCGCCATAGACTGGCCCCGAGCTGGCCAAGTTACTGGGATCGGGGCCGGAGTTTTGGGCCTCTGGATCTGGCAGTGGCAGCTAATGCTGGCGATCGCCCTAGGGGGCGCTGTCATGGGGGCAATCTACTTGGCCGATGACCTATCCTGGGAAACCTATCTCGAAGCAGCCTATCGGCTTTGGCAGGGGCGCTATCGGCGTCTATTGCTTGCTGGGGTCGGGGGGAGTGTGGCGGTCTTGGTCAGCTACGGGGCGATCGCCCTGTGGCAATCGAGTGGTAATCCTTGGCTCACTAGCGCCCTATTACTCCAAGGGAGTTTAATTAGTATTATTTTTTTGTTGAATGTACGCCGCAGTTTAAATTCTGCTTCACCGCTGCAGCAGTTTGAAAAGTCTTTGGCTGACTTAGGCGATCGCAGTATGGTGCGACGTCTATATGCGATTCGGCAGCTCCGTCAGCTACTCCAAGAACGTCGCCTCACCCCCGAACAACAACAGACCCTCAAAACCTTCCTTCACCTCAGTTGGCAGCAGGAAACCGAGAGCCCCCTGCGGGAAGCACTATTGGGAACCCTGCGTCTCTACCAACATCCAAAATCAACGGTTTCAGCGCCCCTGCGCCTGGAAAAAACCGGCGTACCCCTGAATTTGAGCCAGCCCAAAACACCCCTAAAATCCTTGGCCAAGGAAAAGGTTTAGGCGGTTCTAAAAACGATGGCTCAACCGTTCGATCTTGTTATCCTGACCAACGGCCCCGGGGAAGTGACCACCTGGGTGCGCCCCGTGGTTAAGGCCGTGCGCGAACAACTCGGGACACTCCCCCGTATTTCGATCATTCTCGCCCCTTGTTCCCACAGCACAGGTCGGGAGGCGGCGATCGCTCGTAGCTATCCCGAGGTTGACCGGGTCCAGGCCGCACAACATTTTTTGCCATTTCTTCTCTGGGGCAAAACCGCAGAAAACTGGTCTTGGTTTACCCAGGGGTTAGTGCTTTTTTTGGGAGGAGATCAATTTTTTCCCCTAGTCATTGGTAAACGCCTGGGCTTTAAGACCCTCATCTATGCCGAGCAGGAGGCTCGCTGGTGGCGCTGGATCGATGGTTTTGGGGTCATGAATCGGCAAGTACTCCAACAAATCCCACCTAAATATCGCTCCAAAGGTCGCATCGTAGGGGATCTCATGGTGGATGTATCCCAGGGTGACCAGCAACAAGGCGGCACAAACCCAATGATTGGCTTCCTACCTGGCTCTAAGGGCATGAAGCTTGCCCAAGGAGTTCCTTTGATGTTGGCTACGGCGACAATTATCCATGACCAGCGTCCAGAGGTGCAATTTATGCTCCCTGTGGCCCCGACTATCACCATTCAGACTTTGTTGCGCTATGGCGATCGCCAACAAAATCCCCTAGTGGAGACCTTTGGTTTATGCCCAATTCACCTAACTTATCAAGATAACCAAGCCTACCTACAAATGGTCAATGGGGCGAAAATTCAACTGATTACAGACTTTCCTGCCTCTGATTTCCTGAGGCGATGCCAGCTCTGCCTGACCACCATTGGGGCGAATACTGCTGAATTGGGGGCCTTGGGTTTACCGATGCTGGTGCTCTTGCCGACCCAGCAAATTGATGCGATGCGGGCTTGGGATGGCATTCCGGGGCTAATCGCAAAAATTCCCCTGGTGGGCACATGGTTTGTGCGCTGGCTCAACCGCCGCATCTTAGCCTATGTGCGTAAACACCGGGTGCGCTATGCTTGGCCAAATATTTGGGCGAAAAAAGAAATTGTGCCGGAGTTATTAGGAGAGCTTCATCCTGAAGACCTCGCAGAGTTGGTTTTAGATTATTTAGACCACCCAGAAAAATTGGCGGCGATCGCCCAGGCGCTCCAGGCTTGTCGAGGGGAAGCAGGGGCGGCCCAAAAGTTAACGGCCCTGATGAGTGAGCTCCTAGATCTACCCTCTGCGCCTCAGGACAATTTGCCAGCGAGCTCCCTTCGTTCTCCCCAAGATTGAATTTTGATTCTCCCAGGAGCAGTGACTGGGGATCAAGGGCGATCGCCCTTTGCCAGACGGCTGTTTTTTCGAGATAATAAAAAATAAAGTAGCCTTTCTCGGCACCGGAATTGCTGCTTGTTAAGCGAGGCACAGGTTAACCATGTTTCATCTCTTGTTTATTTTGGCATTTGGAATTATCGCCACCATCGCCGCGGTGAACCTGGTGCGTAGCTTTATGATGCTGAGTAATGAAACAAGGGTCTACCCAAATTTTCAGAGTAACAGCCGCAATGCTCAACCCCAACGACCCAGACCGACTCCCCATCCAGAGATGCTCGATGAGCTTGGTCAACCCATTAATGAGCCTTTGTTGGTAGTGCGATCGCTAGATGTTGAAGATGCCAGGCAGCGCCTCGACAATTTGTATAATGCTTCTCCCAGCAGTGACAACAATGCCGATGGGGATGCCTAATCGCGATGGCACTGTTACCCCCTTGGTTAGTCATTGATCCCCTCCTTCAACGGTGGTTACAAGAAGACCTCGGTCGCGGCGATCGGACCACCCAAGCCCTCTTTGCCCAAACCCAAGCCCCCATCGGCCAAGCCCAATTGATTCTTAAGGCACCAGGGTTGGTGGCGGGCCTGCCCTTGGTGGAGCGGGTTTTTCGTCTGCTAGAACCCCAACATTTTCAACTGGACATCGCTCTCCCCGAAGGCTCTAGGGGAACGCCAAAGGATTTGATTGCCACCATTACCGCTCCCCTGGATATTTTACTGATGGGGGAACGGGTGGCCCTGAATATTTTGATGCCCTTGGGGGGGATTGCCACGGAAACGGCAAAATATGTCGAAAAAATTGCTGATCTCCCGGCTCAACTGGTTGACACTCGCAAAACCACCCCTGGTTTACGCCTTTTAGAAAAGTATGCTGTGCAAGTAGGTGGTGGCAAAAATCACCGCTTCGGCCTAGATGATGCTGTGATGATCAAAGACAACCATATCCAAGCAGCGGGGGGAATCACCCAGGCGATCGCCCTAGTGCGCCAAAACATGCCCTATCCCCTAACCATTGAAGTAGAGGCTGAGACCCCTGACCAAGCTTTTGAAGCGGTGCTGGCAGGGGCTGATATTTTGATGTTAGATAATATGGCTGTGGCGCAGATGGCGGCGTTGATCCCGCAATTACGGGCCAAAAATCCACGGCTCAAGCTAGAGGCCTCTGGCAATATCACCCTAGAAACCTTGCGAGATGTTGCCCTCACTGGGGTTGATTATATTTCCACCAGTGCCACGATTACCCGGGCTCCTTGGTTGGATATCAGCATGAAGATTACGGCATAGCGGCTAATCGAGATAAAGCGGGTCGATGTTAATCGAGAAGCTTACATTACGGGGGCACAGTTCCCGCAAAAAGGTTAAATCGGGAAGCACTTGTTTTCCCTGGGGGAATTTCAGCACCACTTGCCATCGATAACGCCGTGCCACCCGCAAAATATTGGCGGGTACTGGTCCCAACAGTTCATCTTCGGGCATTAGTAAAGGAAAACATTGTTCGGCGATCGCCTCAGCGGTGTGGCGCACCTGATCTTGGTTTTCACCACTGAACCGCAAGAGTACTAATTTTCCGAAGGGAGGGTAGTCTAGTTCTTGCCGTTGTAATACTTCCCGTTGGGCAAAGGTCAGATAATCGTGGCTTTTGACCGCTTGGATCACCGGGTGCTCTGGGGAATAGGTCTGTAAAATGACTTGGCCTGGTTCCGCTCCCCGGCCCGCCCGGCCCGCCACCTGGGTGAGGGTTTGAAAGGTTCTTTCGGCGGCTCGAAAATCACTTTGGTGCAGCAGCCCATCGGCGGCAATGATCCCCACTAGGGTCACCTGGGCGACATCTAAACCCTTGGTCAGCATCTGTGTGCCCAATAAAATATCTGCTTCCCCCCGGGCAAATTGTCCGAGTAAATCCCGGTGGGCGCCCTTACGCTTCGTGGTGTCACTGTCGAAGCGCAGACAACGGAGTTGGGGAAATTCTTGGGCGATCGCCTGAAACACTTTTTGGGTCCCATTGCCAAAAAATTTGAAATAAGGAGACTCGCAACTGGGACAATGCTTCGGTTGAATCTGAGTGTGGTCGCAGTAGTGACAACGCAGGACGGGGGTGCTGCCTGGTTGGACATAGTGATAGGAAAGGGAAACGTCGCAATGGGGACATTCCATCACATAGCCACAACTGCGGCAGGAAACGAAGGTGCTATGACCACGTCTGGCCACAAATAAAATACCCTGTTCTTGCGTTTGGGCAATGCGTTCGAGGGCTTGGCGGAGGGATTGACTAAACAAAGATCGATTGCCCAGGCGCAGCTCGTGGCGCATATCCACAATTGTGACCGGGGGGAGGGGCCGCGCCTGGACGCGTTCTGGTAGGGCAAGGTAGTGATGCTGAGGATCAGGGTGACCCTGAAACTGCACCCAGGTATCAAGGTCTGGGGTGGCCGAACCGAGGATGAGCGGACAATTTTCTTGTTGCGATCGCCATCGGGCAACGGTACGGGCATGGTAACAGGGGGCGGGCTGATCCTGTTTGTAGCTGCTGTCATGTTCTTCATCGAGGATGATGATCCCCACATTGGGTAGGGGCGCAAAAATCGCAGAGCGAGTGCCGATAATGATTTGACTGTCGGGTCGCAACATCTGTCGCCAAGTGTCGTAGCGTTCTCCGTCAGACAGACCACTGTGGTAGGTCAAAACGCGATCGCCAAACCTCGCCCGAAAGCGATCCACTAACTGGGGGGTTAAACCAATTTCTGGAACTAAAACGAGGGCAGATTTTTGCTGGGTTAGCACCGGGGCGATCGCCTGGAGGTAGACTTCTGTTTTTCCCGAACCTGTTACCCCATGGAGGAGCACTTCACCATAACCCTGAATCTTTTGAATGGTCTGTAAGGCTCTCTGCTGGGCTGTCGTGAGGATTTTAGGGCAATCTGGATGATGCTCTGGCGCCTGGTGGAGTCGTAGTTTTTCTCGTGCGGCGATCGTGACACAACCCAATTTTTCTAGTTTTTCCACCGTGGCAGCGGTAGTTTTGGCGGTTCCTACCAGTTCGGCCAGCCACATCTCACCCCCCCCGTAGCGCAACACCATTAAAATTTCCCGTTGCCGCTTCGTGATCCCCTCCTGTTCTCCCACGTAGGTGACAGATTTACGCCGTTGCCCCCGTACCACCTGGGGCGCGGCCAAATACCGCTCCACCAGGCCCCATTTTTCTAATTCTTGGATGCCTCGATAGACAGATTTGACCTGTCGCTGGAGGTGGCGCACGCTGTAGTCTTTTCCAGATCCCCGTTGGAGTAAGTCAAGGAGCTGCTGGGCGGGCCCAGACAATGGCTCTAGGTCATGGGCATTAAGCGCTGTTTTGAGCAATCGTACCCGGGGCTGCGATCGCCGCAAAAGACCAGGAGGCAACGCCAAGCGCACCACAGTCATTACATCGCTTTGGTAGTAGTCAGCAACTTGCAAAAGTAGCTGCCAGTAATGGGCTGAAAAAAAACCCCGGGCAATAATGCCAGTAATCGGACGAATTTGCTGGGGATCAAGTCCCTGGGGCGGGTCTGGGGTCAAACGAATGGCGATCGCTCCCACCTGCTGTGCCCCAAATCCCACCGACACAATATCCCCAGAGACCACTGTTAATTCCGGCGGAATTGCATAGGTAAATAGCCCCTGGGTATATCCACAATCAACTAATACTTCAAGCCAAACCAACTATTTAAGATTCCCAAAAAATCATCACTTCAGCACTATACCCCATGATTTTTTATCAATTCAAATAAGCATCATCGTTTTTTTCTATATGTAACCCTAGATAGAGTGAAGTGAGTCAGTTATTGTGAGACTTTGATTAGGTGAGAGGAAAACAACACATCCCAAGCAACTCAAATATTAAATAATCTTTAAAAAAGTCTCTGGCGCTTCAAAAAGCATCAGAAATCCATTGTAATCGAGATGCTCTGATGTTCCTTGCATTGCTGTCTTATCAAAAGCTTGCGAAAGATTTTAAGAAAATTCACATCAGTTGCTCCAAGAATCATCTTCTTGGCTGAAATCTTAATTTTGTATTTAACAAAACCATATTTCGTTCCCCAGACTGCTACATTGCTCTTTTAGGAAAACATTCTCTCCTCTGGGTTGAACTCCCGGAAAAATCCAGTAATTGTTGATTTTTATTAAAGCGTTATTTACATTTTCGGAATTTGCATAGGTATAACAGTTTTGTGGGTCCGACAAACATTGCGCCCATGCTTAAACTGAAATCCTTTACCAAGACCCCCCGGTGTCTAGTTAGTTCCTTTTACTTTTCATTTGTTAATCCTCGCTTCCCACCACACACGCCCCTGACCTTATATTTCGTAGGATTATGTTCGATACAACTAACAATCTCGACCCAGTTTATGCCCAGGATGTCCACTCTGTCTCTGAACTAGACCCTAGCGGTTCAATGGTTGAGGTGGCATTTTCAGATACAGAGCTCCATGCTCGGGGTGGCCGGAGCCGTAATGAAGATACGGTGGGGGCATTCTTTAAGGAAATGGCCCGCTATCCTCTCCTCAAGCCCGATGAAGAAATTCAACTGGCCCACAGTGTCAAGTTCCTCAATGATGCGGAAGAACGTCGCCTTGAGCTACAGGCGCAATTAGGGCGATCGCCCACCAACGAAGAATGGGCAACTACATTAGGCCTAGAGACGGTAAAGCAGCTCAATTCGGTTCTTTATAAGGGGCGTGTTGCGAAGCGAAAAATGATTCGCTCCAATCTGCGTCTCGTCGTTTCCATTGCCAAACGTTACCTTAATCGCGGTGTCCCGTTTCTAGATTTGATTCAGGAAGGGGCGATCGGTTTGAATCGGGCCGCCGAAAAATTTGACCCCAACAAAGGTTATAAATTCTCCACCTATGCCTATTGGTGGATTCGTCAGGCGATCACCCGCACGATCGCCAACGATGCCCGTACGATCCGGCTGCCGATTCACATTGTCGAAAAGCTCAACAAACTCAAAAAAGCCCAGCGGACTCTCAAGCAAACCCTCCAACGGAACCCGACGGAAACAGAATTAGCCCAAGAACTGGACATCACCCCAGATCAACTTCACCAGCTCCTTCAACTCCGGCGGCAGTCTCTTTCTCTCAATCACCGTGTCGGCAAGGGTGAAGATACAGAACTCGTAGACCTCCTCGAAGATGATGGTCTGCAATTGCCAGAAGAGCGAATGAGTGAAGCGATGATGCGTCAAGAGCTTTGGGATGTTCTCGGCGATGTGCTCACTGACCGTGAAAAGGAAGTGATCGCCCTCCGCTACGGCCTCTCGTCTGAACAACCCCACACTCTTGAGGAAGTGGGTGGCATGTTTAATCTTTCCCGGGAACGGGTGCGTCAAATCCAGAGCAAAGCGATGCGCAAATTACGCCGTCCCCAGGTGGCCCGCCGCCTTAAAAGCTGGCTCTACTAATTGGCTGGCGATCGCATTCAAGTATCAAGAAGCCCCTCACCAGAGGGGTTTTTCTATGGTACGGGGGCGATCGCCTAGATGGTTTCTACAAAAAAACCCGCATAGAGGCGGGTTTTTCATCATGGACTTTTTCTTTATAAAGCCTATCAAGCTGTTATCTGCTAGTACAGAGGTACGCTGGGATCAACTTCCTCACTCCAAGCCTTGATCCCGCCCTTGACGTTGATTCCCGAAATTCCCGCTTCCTGGAGAATCCCGAGGGCTTTTGCTGAGCGACCACCCATTTTACAGTGGGCAATCAATTTTTTGCCGTCTGCCAACAGTGCTCTGACCTGTTCAACACCATCTCCCTGCTCGATATCCGGTAAGGGAATTAGGGTTGACCCAGGAATTTGAGCAATGTCATATTCATGGGGATTGCGAACATCAATGAGCACATAATCATCAGCATCACCATCGATGATCGCTTTGAGTTCCGTTACTGTAATTTCTTCCATCGCTGCTTGCTGTGCTGCCTCCGCTGCTTTTGCTTGGGGAATCCCACAAAACTGTTCGTAGTCAATCAACTTTTCAATGACAGGCCGTTCCGGATTTGGGCGTAGCTTTAATTCCCGGAATTTCATATCTAGGGCGTTGTAGAGTAACAAGCGGCCACTGAGAGTGTTCTTAGCACCCAAAATTATTTTGATCGTTTCCGTCGCCTGAATTGTGCCAATAATCCCCGGGAGAACGCCGAGAACCCCCCCTTCAGCACAGGAGGGAACCATTCCTGGTGGCGGCGGTTCCGGATAGAGATCACGGTAGTTGGGCCCCCCTTCATAGTTAAAGACAGTTGCCTGACCTTCAAAGCGGAAAATTGAGCCGTAAACGTTAGGCTTGTTCAAAAGAACACAAGCATCATTGGTGAGGTATCGGGTCGGGAAATTGTCAGTTCCGTCAACGATGATATCGTAGGGCGCAATGATGTCGAGGGCATTTTCGGAGTTAATCTGGGTTTCGTAGAGATCTACCTGACAGAAGGGATTGATTTCCAGAATCCGATTTTTTGCTGATTGGATTTTGGGTTTACCCACCCAGGACGTGCCATGGATAATTTGGCGTTGTAGGTTTGAGAAATCCACAATGTCAAAATCAACCAGACCAATCCGACCGATGCCTGCGGCGGCAAGGTAAAGCAGTAATGGCGACCCAAGGCCACCGCTACCGATACAAAGGACACTAGCTGCTTTGAGCTTTTTTTGCCCGTCTACGCCTACTTCTGGCAGGATTAAGTGCCGTGAGTAGCGTTCGTAGTCATCCTTTGTTAGTTCTATAGTATCTAAATTAGGATTTAACATTTTTGGGTGTTCTGAGGAAATTTGTGAGAGTCTGAGGTCTGGGGTCACGACCAAGAACACGATTTCAGTCTTTTAGTCTACTGTGTTGTGGGGTTAGATTCTAGGTTAGCTTATGGGATCCTGCCTTGGGTGAGAAAATATTTACCAAGCAATTGGGGGCGCTCAGTAAATATCGGTAAATTTATTGGTATTTTTTGAAAAAAGCATTAAGGAGTACTGCGTCGAATAATATTGACAAGGTATGGTCCCCTGTAACAGTTATTAGGCGGGATAATTTAGTTCATCCCTTAGGAGAAAGAGTCTCATGGTTCATGGTCAGGACGTCACAAGTGGGGAGCACACCCGTAAAGGTTCGACAAAGGTGTTGCGATCGCCTGGTCAGCCTGTCCTCCGCCGTGGTCAACCTAAAGCAAAAGGGATCCCGGCCTTTGTCCATGGGTTTTCCTGGGGGGCTGGTTTTATGGGAACCATCCTCCTCTCTGCGGCGGTGGGTACAGCGATCGCCGTCTATAGCCCGATTTCTCAACTCGTTTTACCCTTTTTACCCGCCCCCCTAGGAGGACTCGCGACCGATGGCCTAAGACAACTTGGTACCTATAGCCTTGGGCGGCCAGTCAATGTTCTGATTATGGGAGTTGATCGAGTCGAGGCGGCCGCTACCCCTGAGGCAGCATTTGATGGACGCAGCGATACCATGCTCCTCCTAGGATTTAGCCCTGAGCAGGGCCAAGTGAATATGCTTTCTATTCCTCGGGATAGCCAGGTGAGAATTCCCAATGTGGGGATTACAAAAGTGAATGAAGCCAACGCCTATGGTGGAGGCCAGTTGGCCGTCCAAGTCGTCAGTGATGCCCTCAATGGAGTAGCTGTGGATCGCTATGTACGCGTGACTACCGACACCTTTAAAGAATTAGTGGATGCGGTGGGGGGCGTTAATGTCTTTGTCCCTGCAGATATGCGTTATACCGACCAAACCCAGGGCTTAGAGATCAACCTCGAAAAAGGTTGGCAAGTTTTAGATGGCGACCAAGCAGAACAGTTCGTTCGTTTCCGGCAAGATCAATTTGGAGACATCGGTCGCGTGCAACGGCAACAGATTCTCCTAAAGGCCCTCCGAGAGAAAATTCAATCTCCGAGCATTATCCCGCGGCTACCAGCTCTGATTGGTGTCATCAGGGAGCATATTGATACAAATTTGACCTGGGAAGAAATGTTGGCCCTGATGAACTTTTCGCGACAATTGGGCCCAGAGCAATTCCAGATGGTGATGCTACCAGGACGATTTAGTGATGCGGGGGAATATAACCGTAGCTATTGGATCATCTCCGATGAAGGCAAAAATCAAGTGATGACTGAGTTTTTTGGGGTAGAGTCGCCTAACTTCTCTGGCTCCGGTGAGCCCGGTTTAACGAGAAATGTCCGCATCGCAATTCAAAATGCCACTGGTTCTCCGGGGATGGCGCGGCAGGTTTCAGAATATTTGCAAACCCAGGGGTTCACCAATCTTTATCTGGCCAATGATCATCCAGAACGCTTAGAGCAAAGCCAGGTGATCGCTCAACAGGGAAATATCTCTGGTGCGAATCAACTGCGGGCTCTCCTGGGAGTTGGTCGGATCGAAGCCTCCTCTACCGGGGAAATTGAATCGGACTTTACCATTCTTGTCGGTCAGGATTGGCTCATACGTGATCAACAACCTGTCACGGCTGATTAGAAACCATTCGCTAAATAATTTTGCGCAAAACAAGTTATTGCAATTTTTATGGAGAGCTTACAAACAAAGGTCTTGGTCGTTGGTGGTGGCACAGGGGGAACAGCGGCGGCTCTCCAATGTGCACGGAATGGTGTGGCGACAATTTTGGTGAGTGAATTCCCTTGGCTGGGGGGAATGTTGACGGCGGCGGGGGTAGCAGCTCCGGATGGGAATGAACTGCAGGCTTGGCAGACGGGATTATGGGGGGCTTTTTTGCGGGAACTCCAGTGGCGACACCAACAGGACGGTTTAGATCACAGTTGGGTGAGTATGTTCACTTTTGATCCCCGGATTGGGGCGCAAATTTTTGCGGATTGGGTCAAGGCGGAAAAAAACCTCACCTGGATTGCGGGACAGGTTCCCCTCGAAGTAAAAAGACAAGGCGATCGCCTAACGGGTGTCCGGTTTAAAAATTACCAAATTGCGGCGGACATCATCCTCGATGGGACGGAGTTGGGAGATGTATTAGCCTTGGGGGATGTGCCCCACCGTTGGGGTTGGGATTGGTCAGAAAATTTCCAAGAGCCCAGCGCCCCTGCGATGTCGAACGAGATGACGGCAATGTATCCGGTGCAGTCCCCCACCTGGGTTTTTTATCTACAAAAACATGGCTTGCAACCATCGCCGGGTCATGGCGATTTTTCGATATTTCAGGGGGCTTGGGAGAAATATGGCCTCGATGCATTCATGAACTATGGGGGCTTGCCCAAGGGCCAATACATGATCAATTGGCCCCTGGCAGGAAATGACTATGGCCTGGGAGGCGATCGCCTTTTAGATCCCCAGCAACGCCTTGATTTTTATCGGGAAGCCCAGGCCCATAGTTTGGCGTTTGCCGATTACATTTACCAAGAATCTGGCAGAGAATATGGCCTCGCGCCAGATGTGTTTCCCCATGGCTTGCAGGGTGGGAGCTTTGCTTTGATGCCCTATTTTCGAGAAAGTCGGCGGTTGATCGGGACAGAAACCCTGACGGAACAGCAGATTCTGCCTAATGGCACTGTCGCCCTGTTACCGTTAAATGCGGCTGGGGAAGTCCAGGCGATCATCGTCGGGAACTATGCCAATGACCACCACTATCCAGGCTTTGAATTTCCCCTGGCCCCCAAATCGATTCCCTGGGGGGGCCGCTGGACAGGCACTCCCTTTACGATTCCCTACACGGCTTTGTATTCAGCGACGGTGGAAAATTGCCTCGCTTGCGAGAAAAATATTGCCGTTTCTCACATGGCGAATGGGGCAACACGTCTCCAACCCCTGGTGCTGAATATTGGTCAGGCGGCAGGACAGGCAGCAGCACTGGCAATTCAAAATCAATGTGGCCCCAAGGATCTTGATGTGCGAGCCATCCAAGAAAAGCTCCTTACAGATCCCTTTGCCCCCGCCGCCGTGATCCCCCTCTATAATTTGGCCTGGGATCATCCCGAATGGTTGCAGTGGCAACGATTTTATCTCGATCATCCCGACCAATATCCTGATAATGGTTTATGCAACTGCGAGCCGCTTGTTTCAAGACCTACGCCCCAGGCTAAAGCCCACAATGGTGAAATTTTCCCGACCGGCGATCGCACGTTTGTCATTACTTTCCCCGATTATCCTGACCCCCTCCAGGTGGTGACCCTCGATTTTTCGCTGCACCAATGGCTAGAAAATCTTCATACACCGAAAAAAATCCAGGCGATCGGACGGGTCAATTCTGCAGCCCCCTGGTTTGTCCTTGAGGGCCTCGCCTAAGGAGAGCTACTGCAGGCGATCGATAGTGCGATATTGAACCGCCTCAGCGATGTGAGCCGTCTGGATCGTTGGCGTGGCAGCTAAATCGGCGATCGTACGGGCCACCTTTAAAATCCGGTCCATGGCCCGGGCCGATAACCCCAACTTACGAATTGCCCCTTCTAACAAGCTGCGACTACTCTGCTCCAGACTGCAATATTCCCGTAGATCCTTCGCAGTCATCTCTGCATTGCAGTGCACCTGGGGGTGATCGCGAAAGCGTTCCTGAGCAATGTGCCGCGCTTGGTTCACCCGTTCTGCCACCGTACGGGACTCTTCCCCAACCCCCTGCTGGAGCATTTCTTCCGGTTTCAGGCGATTGACCGCCACCTGGAGATCAATGCGGTCCATTAACGGCCCCGAAAGTTTCGCCCAGTATTGTTCACGCGATCGCGGGCTACAGGTACAGGCTTGAATCGGGTCACCAAAATAGCCACAGGGACAGGGATTCGTGCTGGCAACGAGGGTGAATTGAGCCGGAAATTCTACCGATTGACGGGTGCGAGAAATGGTGACAAAGCCATCCTCGAGGGGTTGCCGCAAAAATTCGAGGACATTGCGTTTAAATTCCGTCAGTTCGTCGAGGAACAAGATCCCCCGATGGGCCAGGGAAATTTCGCCGGGGCGCGGAAAACTGCCACCACCCACTAGGGAAGGGCCAGAGGCGGAATGGTGGGGACTGCGGAAAGGACGGGCGGTGACCAATGTGCCCCGGTCTTTGAGTAACCCTGCGACGGAATGGATCTGGGAGACCTCTAAGGCTTCATCAAAGGACAGTTTCGGTAAAATGCCGGGTAATCTTCGGGCCAGCATGGTTTTGCCGCTACCGGGTGGCCCCACAAAAATCAGATTATGACCCCCAGCGGCGGCAATTTCGAGGGCGCGGCGGGCCAAACTTTGGCCTTTGACATCCTTGAGATCCGGGACGAGGTGCGCAGCTTTGGCGATCGCCTCGCGGATATCGATACGGACGGGGCGATGCTCCTGGGGAGCCCCCAATACAGCTG
The DNA here is from genome assembly GCF_055380235.1 of Picosynechococcus sp. NKBG15041c. Lineage (NCBI taxonomy): Bacteria > Bacillati > Cyanobacteriota > Cyanophyceae > Chroococcales > Geminocystaceae > Picosynechococcus > Picosynechococcus sp. NKBG15041c. The sequence goes on along the minus strand of NZ_AP040363.1, from coordinate 1,068,904 downwards.
CCACCTCCTGGAGATTGGCGCAACCATAAACCGTTAGACCTTCGACAACTGCGGCTTCCTGGGCGTTGGCCCTAGGCACAAGCATCCCTTTGAAACCCAACTTTTGGGCAGCGGCGGCGATCGGCAGTACCCCGGCCACAGGTCGTAGGGTGCCATCAAGGGAAACTTCCCCCAAAAATACAAAATCCTTGAGGAGGGTTGTTTCAATTTGTTCGGTAGCGGCCAAAATTCCCACACTAATGGGAAGATCAAAGCTTGGGCCTTCCTTACGAAGATCCGCCGGCGCAAGATTCACCAAAATTTTACGCACCGGGAAGCCAAAGCCCGAATTTTTGAGGGCAGCCTTGACCCGTTCCTTTGACTCCTGCACCGCCGTATCCGGTAGACCCACCACAATCATTTTCGGTAGTCCCCCAGAAATATCTACTTCTACGGCGACTCTGAGGGCATCAACCCCGACAATCGTGGCGCTCCAAATTCTTGATAGCATGGCTTTATTTACTGTGCTACTGAGACAATACTATCGAAAAAAAGGCGATCGCCTGCTCCCTAATTTCCCTTGACCATGCGGCATCTTTTTTCCCCACACAGTTTACTATTGCTGAGCTTGAGCCTATGGCTCCAAGGCTGTGTTGGTTACCCGCGAATTGTGAATTTTCCCGTCGATCCGGGGGGGCGCAGCCTCAACAGTCGCTCCCTAGATTTTGACCCGGCGATCGCTGGACCATATCTTGTTTTTGCCTCAGACCGCAACGGTTCCCAGGACATCTACTTGTTTGATACCAACAGTCGCCAAACAATTCTTTTGCCCGGTCTCAATGCCCTCAATGAGCGCGCTTCCCACCCCAGCATTTCAGAAGATGGCCGTTACATCGTCTTTGCGGTGAATCGTCAGGGGGAATCAGATATTTACTTATATGACCGCGAATTTCAACAAAAGCGCAATTTAACAGATAATCTCAACCAAGAAGTGCGCCATCCCAACATCAGTGCTGACGGCTCAAAAATTGCCTTTGAGGTGGCTGAAAATGGCCAGTGGGATCTCTTGGTCTATGACCGCACAGGTCGCCAACTAGATGTTGAATAGGGCGGATTATTTATTCAAAAATACAAGCTGTTAAAACAGTAAAAATACTTGTTTTTTTATGTAGCTAAATTATTAAATCCAGAGAGATGTATTTTTTCGCTGACAGGCAATGCAATAATAATTTATTTAGGAAATATCTAAATGTAACTCCCGCCGCTTAAAGGGAATATCTGCATTGATCGCGTCAATTTCTTGTTGCTCCATTGCATTGATTTCTTGAATATAAGCATCCAAAATTTGGCCCATGCGGGGTTGATAGAAGCGATGCAGGCTATAGTTGGGCGTTGCTGGGAAACCCCTCCGCCGTTTGTGTTTCCCGCCCGCCCCTGGGTCATACATGGTGATTCCCTGGGCGATCGCCCACTGGATCGGCTTGTAATAACAAGCTTCAAAATGGAGACAATCATATTCATCAAAAGCGCCCCAATACCGCCCATAGAGATGCTCATCTTTACGGATGCAAAAAGAGAGGCCCACGGGGTGTTTTTCGTCTTCAGGGATGTAGGCGGCAGCGAGGACAACTCGGTGACGATAGGTGGACTCTAGCTGCTCAAAAAAAGCTTTTCGCAGATATTTACTACCCCAAAAAAATTTGTCGCAGGTGCTGCTATAGAAGCGATAAATCAAGGGAAAATAATGGGCCGGAATTTCATCGCCCGCCATCATCTTCATGGTTAGACCTGCTTTTTCAACGGCTTTGCGCTCCCGCTTAATATTTTTCCGTTGGTTCGAGGTGAACGCCCCGAGGTAATCGTCAAAATCGCTAAAGTCATGGTTACTCCAGATGTAGCCATGGTGGAGCCAAGCCCGGAAACCTAACTGCTCCATGGTTTTCTGCCAATCCGGATCCACAAACAAGAAGTTACAACCAGAAATGCCGTGGCGATCGCAAAACTGATCGATCGCCTGCACCATCATTTGACACAGTTCCCGTTCATCTTCACCAGGGGCGATAAGAAAGCGGTAACCCACTGCGGGTGTAAAGGGGGTCATACCGACTAGCTTGGGATAGTATTCGTGGCCCAGGCGGTGGGACAAGTCAGCCCATTGGTGGTCAAAAACAAATTCGCCGTAGCTGTGGCCTTTGATGTAGAGGGGGGCCATGGCGATCAATTCTCCGTTGTGCTGGAGCGAGAGGTGGCAGGGCTGCCAACCGGTTCTCGGGCCAACACTGCCGGAGGTTTCAATGTTGTGGAGCCAATCCCATTCTAGGAAAGGGGTTTTCAACGGTGAGGCGATCGCATCCCAGGCAGCTTTGGGGATTTCGGCGATCTCACTGTGCCAAGTGGCGGTGATTTGCGACGGGAAAACCATTGATTTTGGCGGGGTTGGAGATTTTTTTATACGTTAATAGATCTCGTCTGATTTTGCATGGTCATCCTCGCCTAAGGCGGCCACTCCCCTTTCGTAATGTTCAAAGGGTTGCTCAATCCAGGGATTATCGGGCAAATGCTGTGCGTAATAATCGGGCTGAAATTGCGCCTGGCCCTTATACCAGAGAACGGCAGTGCGCATTTCCGTCACTTGGGGGGCACATTGTTTTAACCAGATTTGGGCTTCCCGGAGGCTCGCGCCAGAATCTACCAGATCATCTACCAACAGCAAGCGATCGCCTAGGGGCCCAAAATTCGTCAAGTGTTCTGCAAACTGCAGTTGACCCTGCTCCCGATTTCCCGTGCCACCATAGCTGGTTACATTTAAGATCCCTAGGGGCTGGTCGAAAAGGCGGGCCAAAATATCGCCGATCCGTAAACCGCCCTTCGCCAAACAGAGGATTTGATTAAACTCCCATTGGGAGCGATGAATTTGGCGGGCCAATTGTTCAATGAGCTGGTGATATTCAGCCCAACTGATTTTTAAATCGACTTTTGAATCGGTCATATTTACCTCCGGCTTGGGTGGGGAGATTTGCGTTTACTTTGCCTTTTTTTACCGGAAATCTGGGGTAGCCGCGAAAAAATACCTCGTTTCTGGGAACGTTTTAGGGCCGACCCCAACCAATCACTTATGGAATGGCTCATTGCCCCAAGTTCTAAGCCAGCAAACAGGGCGATACTTTCGGCCAAATAATCCTGCCGCCAACGGGCTTGGGCCATGACCCAGAACGAACGCCAATTCCAACTAAAGTCGAAAAATAATTGGACGATCGCCACGCTAACAATTGCCACGAGAAACAAAATCCCCCCCAGGTACAGCAGTCGAATCACTGTCCCAATAAGAAAGCCATGGGAAAGCACGGAACGGTGGCGGAGATTTTTTTGGTAGGGGAGCCAAAGCCAACGCAACATGCCCCAGCGCTTAAATTGCACTGAGCGAATGTCTAGATCGGGGCCAAACATCAGGCCGCTGAACAGGTAAGCGCAACTCAGGAGTAAGGCTAATTCCCAGCGCTGCCCGAGCCAGAGGCCCAGACCAGCCACTAAGGGCAGCCCCCAGAAGGTAATCTGATCATGGGTTCGTCCAGAGGGCATCGGCTACAGGGTTTGGGAAGAACGAATGAGCCAGCGATCGTCTAGGCGCACGAGACTATAGCGAATCTGTAGGGAAGAGTCGTAGGACTGACTCGCATCTAAGGCCCCATTCCCCCGATAATGGTTTGCTTTTTCCTGCACTTGGGCTTCAACAGTCGCCACGTCCGGTTGACTCGGATCGAAATTAAAGCTCTCGACAGTAAGACTGTGTTCGTAGGTGCGGTAGTGGCCTGCATCCCTCACCTGCTGGGCCCGGCTCCGCCATTCTGCGAGAGAAGGATTGGTCAAAATGTTTTCGAGGGCGGTTAGGTCATGGTCTGGGCCAAAGGCTTGGGACTTACTGGTAAACCAATTTTCGATCACCTCAGTGGCGATCGCCTCATCTAAAATGGGCGTCGGATTCTCATTCTCAATTATGGGCGCCTCTGGGGGCTCGACGGGCGTCTCTGGCTCTGGGGCTGGAGTCGTTACCGTGGGGCCATTGGAGGCAGTTTCCTGGGAAGGCGATCTGGTGATGAGCTGCACTAGGCCAACGAGCGCAACCACAGCCCCTAAAGCAACGGCGATCGCCAAAAAGGGGACCGAAAAAGATCGGTGGGATGGCCCAGTTTCTGCCGTTTCGATCACTGGCTCTGGTTCTGGGGGGCTCGGGGGCGTCATCACCCCAGGAGAGACATCCGGCACCATGGTTGGTGCTGATTCTGAAACCAAAGCCTCGAAGGAAGTCACTTTTTCGGGGCGACTGGGCAAGGGGGCCGAGTTGACGTCCGGTGCTACCGTCGCGGCGATCGCCGCTTGAGGTTGAGTTGGGGCTGTTTCTGGTTCAGGAGGCGGCGCAATGGGAAGACCTTCTAGGTACTGCTGCACCTCTAAATCTGCAAAATAAGCTTTCAAAGAAACAGCAGTATCATCGCGCCGTTGACGCAAATCCCGGAAGTGGGAAAATACCTCAGTTTTCAGCCAAGTTTCGCTATAAAGACAAAGGCCCGGTAGTAAATTGGCTGCCCCTTGGGACTGTTCTCGAATGTAGGCGATCGCTTCCTGTTCTTGACTCTGCTCCAGCAGTTGATTCGCCTCATCGGGTTGTCCCAGGAGTAGAGCGCAGATCGACTGTTCTAAATAGACATCCTGCCGCTGCCCCAAACGCTCCAACAGTTCCTGGGCCTGGAGTACTAACTGGGGTTGTCGCCAAGAAAATCCGGCTCCTAGGAGCCCATAAACCGCTAAATAAGTCGCCGCAGCTGAGGGACGCTTTGATTCTGCCACAAACAGATCTAACTGTTCCTGAACTGTCAGATAACTCCGCAGCTGTTGAATGAAACGTAAAAAATCATCAATGCCCAGGCCCGATTTGTCATCCCCCTGACCATCAATACCCCCCCGGGCATCGAGCATATCCTGGAGCATTGCTAAGCCCCGCTTTCTTTCCGCCGTTTCCCCATCTGTCAAGGACAATAACTCCAGTATCTGGTAAGGACGGAGGCGATTGAGCTCTGCCTGGATTTCCTCCCGGAGCTCAGGGAAAAGATCTGCGTCTGCCAACAAGGTTTGCCCCGCCTGTCCAGAGGTAGCAGCCAGTTCGTAGTGTTGTTGCAGCCATTGTTCACGGCTGAGCTCCCAGTGGGCTAAGGCTAAACAAAGACGCAATTCTGGATTCACCAGATCTGGGTCTCCTAGGGAACCCCCTTTGACTTGTTTACCTTTGCCCCTGAGGTAAGGAGATGCCAGCTTGAGAATCAGTTCGTATTCACCTAGGTCGAGTAACAGTAGAAGTCCACCGAGGAAATCACGCTCCTCAATGGCAATGGTCGGCTGATGGGGGTCAATCTCGGGGGGGCCACTGACAGCATGGTCGGGAAAGGGCAACTTCGGACGGCTAGGGACGAGGGAGCGAAATAGATTGCCCGATAGCTCATGGTCGTAAACCGCACGGCTTTCTGTTTGGGAGAGGACGTCAAAGGCTTGCTCGATAATCCGGTTGCGGGCTTCAATGGCCAAGGCTCCGTGCTCGCGACGGGGCATTTGAGACAGGCGATCGCGATAGGCTTGGGTAATTTGGGCAGTAGTTGCCTTTGCGGGGACGCACAGGATGCGGTAATAGTCGAGCGGAATGCGCACAGTTTACTTTCCTATCAGCAAAAATCACTTCAATTAAGGTTATATTAGCCGAAGAATTTCGACACCATGGCTGGTCTGCCGCTGCGTCCTTGGTTCTGACGATTACCAAATCGCTCACCCTAGGCCATAGATTTGCTGCCTGCGGAGTTCCTTAACCTGCCGGGCTCTACTTCTATAGAAACCAATTTGATTCTAAACTGTTACTTGCGGATTTCACACTGCCCCTGGGCCGGGTGATCACCCCATACGACTAAGCAAAAATCCTGAATGTTAATGATGCATAAAGAACGGACAGCCCCCGAATTTGATAATTCTTCGGTCGAGATCAGTAAAGAAGAAGCGCTGATGCTCTATGAAGATATGACCTTAGGACGCTTGTTTGAAGACAAGTGTGCGGAGATGTACTACCGTGGCAAGATGTTTGGCTTCGTTCACCTCTACAACGGCCAGGAAGCAGTCTCCACCGGGGTGATCCGCTCCATGCGCCAGGGAGAAGATTTTGTTTGTAGTACCTATCGCGACCACGTCCATGCTCTCAGTGCCGGGGTTCCGGCGCGGGAAGTGATGGCAGAATTGTTTGGGAAAGAAACGGGTTGTAGCAAGGGTCGGGGCGGCTCGATGCACATGTTCTCGAAAGAGCATGGTTTACTTGGAGGCTATGCGTTTATCGGAGAAGGGATTCCCGTGGCGGCAGGGGCAGCCCTCCAGAGTAAATATCGTCAGGAAGTGATGGGCGATCGCAGCGCTGATAACGTAACTGCTTGTTTCTTTGGAGATGGCACTTCGAACAATGGCCAATTCTTTGAAACCCTAAACATGGCGGCCCTCTGGAAACTCCCCATTTTGTTCGTCGTCGAGAATAACAAATGGGCGATCGGTATGGCCCACGAGCGGGCAACCTCCCAGCCAGAAATCTACAAAAAAGCCAGTGTTTTCGGGATGCCCGGTTATGAAGTTGATGGGATGGATGTGCTGGCGATGCGGGATGTGGCCCAAAAAGCCGTAGCCAGAGCCAGAGCTGGGGAAGGACCGACTTTAATTGAAGCCTTGACTTACCGTTTCCGGGGTCACTCCCTCGCTGATCCAGACGAATTGCGTTCAGCAGAAGAAAAAGCGTTTTGGGCCCAACGGGATCCGATTACACGCTTTGAGAAGTTCGTCACCAACCGCGGTCTCGCCACCGCTGAAGAACTCAAGGCGATCGAAAAGCGCGTCCAGGAAGTGGTGAATGATTCGGTGACTTTTGCGGAAAATAGCCCTGAACCGAATCCGGCTGACCTGCGTAAATATATTTTTGCAGAGAGCTAATGCAATAAATGCGTTGAATTTTTAAGTGCAAGGGTAAGGGCGATCGCCCTTACCCTTTTTTGCCGATGGGAAAAGTTTGTTACCATTTGATTCATTCTTTTTCATAATTTTTTCCGGGCAAATCCCAAGGCAGCGCACCATGGCCATCACCGCACAGGAATACCAACAGCGTCGACAAACCTTTATGGCGAAATTGGGCCAGGGCACGGCCATTTTCCGCAGTGCGCCCCATGCGGTGATGCACAATGACGTGGAATACAACTTCCGCCAAGACAGTGATTTTTATTATTTGACGGGATTTAATGAGCCCAATGCAGTGGCGGTGTTTGCGCCCCACCATCTAGAGCATCAATTCATTCTCTTTGTTCAACCCAAAGATCTGGCTGAGGAAACTTGGGTCGGCTACCGGGCCGGGGTTGAAGGGGCCCAGGAAAAATTTGGTGCCGATATCGCCTATTCGATCCATGAGCTGGCCGAAAAATTGCCAGATTATCTCAAGGGGAGCGATCGCCTTTTTTATCATTTTGGCCGGGACGAAAAATTTAACCAGACGATTCTGCAGCACTACCAACGGCTCTTGGCTACCCGCTCCAAACGGGGCACTGGCCCCACGGCGATCGCCGATCCGGGGACGATTTTGCACCCGATGCGGATGGTCAAAAGTGAAGCAGAACTCGCGTTGACCCGGCGGGCCACAGCTATTTCAGCCAAGGCCCACCTCTGGGCGATGGAATATGCCAAGCCGGGGCTATACGAATACCAAGTCCAGGCGGAGATTGAACATCTATTTCGCCTCGAAGGGGCCGCCGGGTTTGCCTATCCTTCTATTGTCGCGGGCGGAGCCAACGCCTGTGTGCTGCACTATGTGGAAAATAATGCCCAGCTCCAGGACAATGAACTGCTCTTGATCGATGCGGGGGCTTGTTATGAGTACTACAACGGCGATATTACCCGCACCTTTCCCGTAGGCGATCGCTTTACCCCAGAGCAGCGGGTGTTGTATGAACTCGTTTTAGAAGCCCAAAAACAGGCGATCGCCGCCGTTAAACCGGGAAATTCTTACCAAGCTCCCCACCAGGCGGCGGTACGGGTGATCACCCATGGACTAAGGGATCTGGGACTTTTGCGCGGTAATTTGGAAGAACTTATCGAAGGGGAAAAATACAAGCCCTTTTTTATGCATGGCACGGGCCATTGGTTGGGCCTGGATGTTCATGATGCGGGCATTTACAAAATTGGTCCCGAAAAAGACGACTGGACCACCTTTAGCGCCGGTAATGTCGTCACCGTTGAACCGGGAATCTACATTTCGCCGTATATCCAACCCGCAGAGGGCCAACCTGAGATCGCCGACCACTGGCAGGGGATTGGGATTCGCATCGAAGACGATGTGCTGGTCACAGCGACAGGTAATGATGTTTTAACGGCGGCAGTCCCTAAAGAAGTTAAAGATTTAGAAGCCTAAGACTGTGGAGACAAATGGACAAGAATCTCTTGGGATTTGGGCTATTTTTCTGCGGTCTGGCTGCGTACCTAGTCTGGTCAGCAAAAACGGAAATGGGGACAAAATTCGACAAAAAGAATAAAGGCGATCACCATCCCTAAACTCGCTTCATGTCCTCTGACAGATGAGGCGAGCAGAAATCGTAACAAATTTCTCTGGAAACCTTGATCTTGCCAAAGTTCCGGCATAAAGTAGCCCAAGGGTGACAAAGACCCAGTTAATCCACGGAGACCCCGCGTCTGCGCCCCTAACCTTTTCCAGCCTAGAGACATTGACTATGGAACTCGAATATCCAGATGACCTTCGGTATTTAGATAGCCACGAATACATTCGCCTCGATGGAGAAATTGCCACCATCGGCCTAAGTGCCCATGCCATCGATGAACTGGGGGATATCGTGTTCTTGGATCTACCGGAAGAAGGGGATGCAATTCTCGTGGGAGAAACCTTTGGTAGCATTGAGTCTGTCAAAGCAGTCGAAGATCTCTATGCACCAATTTCCGGCACAGTTATTGACCGTAATGAAGCTTTAATCCAATCCCCAGAAATGGTTTCAGAAGACCCCTACGAAGAAGGCTGGTTTATCAAAGTCCGGGTCGATAACCTCGATGACGAAATGCTCGCCGAAACCATGACTGCTGAGGAATATCGACTTCAGGTGGCCGGCGAAGAATAGGACGCTTCTGGGGGCTGGGCTGGGGGAGGATCGGCGCGACTGCTCGATTTCGCCAGATAAATTCCCCCTAAAACACCGCAAAAGGCGATCGCGTTAGTGATTGTCAAAGTTTCCCCCAGGAAGCCCCAGGCAAAAACGGCCGTAATGATCGGCTCTAGGAGCAAGAAAATCGCCACGAAGCCCGAGGAAAATGTCTTGAGGCTATGGACGACTAGCCCTTGACCAAAACATTGGCATAGAACGGCCAAACCAATCGCCGCCCCCCACACCGGCAGAGATTGGGGAAAAAGATGATCCTCAGTCAACAGCACGAAGGGCAAAAGGAGAATGCAACCAAAGCCACAGCGCCAGAGTAAAATTTGGCTCGCCCCGAGGCGATCGCGCAGGTTTTCGACCAGCAGTAAATTGACGCCATAACAAAGGGCCGACAATAGGGCGAACAAATCCCCCGTAAGCTGTTCCCAAGCCAATTGGAAATCCGTCACACCGATGGCGATCGCCCCCCCTACCGCCAAAGCTAGCCCCCAAAGAAAACGCCGATCAAAACGTTGACGCAGCCATAACCACGCCCCCAAAGTTGTAAACAACGGCGTTAAATTGCGCAATACCGTTGAATTTGCCACACTCGTCTCCGTGAGGGAGAGAGCCCAAAGCACTACCGAGCTCGAAGAAACTGCCCCTACCAACAGCAATAAACCATAGTCCGTCCAAGTGATCCCAGGCGAAGCAACATTGAGTGATTTTTCTCGGGGCTTCAAAATTTCCCAAAGACCCAGAACCACCGTCGCTAACCATAACCGATTAAAAACAATTGCCCCAGCTCCCAACTCCGTACTACACCAGCGGATAAAAATTGCCGCAAAAGAAACAGCCCCCAAAGCCAAACCCAGGAGCAACAACGTCCATTGTTGCTTGGGCCGAGATACCAAGGAGACAGTGTTAAGGTTAGAAGAAGCTGAAGATTTAGGCGGGAGAGGAGAAGGAGAAATCACAGTGGTGCTACGGGGAGAGGGAAAATAAAACCTCATCCAATATTTAACCCCAAGGCCAAAGATCCTGGGGCAATGGGGAAGATTATTTTCGGGATAGACAACCACTTAGCCGTAAATTGCCATGGATCCATCCAGAAAAATCCCAGAAAGTTGCTATCAAAATGAGAATTAAGTTAAATTTAGTTAAGACATCGTCATAAAAACGCCAATTTACAGGCTAATCCCCTAGCGAATCCCTCTTTCTGGATCGTTGATGAGCCCAGAAACCTTTGCTTAGTGGTGCGCCCGGTTATAAAAATTCGCAGCTTACTGCCACTTTTTTAGCGCCAGTTTTATTGAATCAAACATACCAAAGACTAACCCATGAAACCATCTTGGAAAACCGTTGTCCTCTGGGCACTCCCCCTACTTGTAATCGGCTTTTTTGTTTGGCAGGGCGCCTTTGCCGCGAACCCCGCCAACCTGGTAGGAAATAGCGCCAACATTCGCATGAGCTATGGCCGCTTCCTTGAATATCTAGATGCTGGTCGGGTAGCGAGCGTAGATCTCTATGAAGGGGGACGCACGGCAATTATTGAAGCAGTCGATCCAGAACTGGACAACCGTGTGCAGCAAATTCGCGTTGATCTCCCCGGTAACTCCCCTGAACTAATCAGCAAGCTACGGGCAGCCAACGTTGATTTTGACTCCCACCCCGCGAGTAACAACGGGGCTGTGTGGGGGATTCTCGGTAATCTGATTTTCCCAATTTTGTTAATTTCTGGTCTGTTTTTCCTGTTCCGTCGCTCCAACAATATGCCTGGTGGCCCTGGCCAAGCGATGAACTTCGGTAAATCGAAGGCGAAATTTATGATGGAAGCCCAGACAGGGGTTATGTTTGACGATGTTGCCGGCATTGAGGAAGCAAAAGAAGAACTGCAAGAGGTTGTTACTTTCCTGAAACAACCAGAAAAATTCACCGCTGTGGGGGCTCGCATTCCCAAAGGGGTTCTTCTCGTGGGCCCTCCTGGAACTGGTAAAACTTTACTTGCAAAAGCGATCGCCGGCGAAGCGGGTGTCCCCTTCTTCAGCATTTCTGGTTCCGAATTCGTCGAAATGTTTGTCGGGGTTGGCGCATCCCGGGTTCGTGACCTCTTCAAGAAAGCAAAAGAAAATGCGCCCTGTCTCATCTTTATCGATGAAATTGATGCCGTTGGTCGTCAACGGGGAGCCGGCATTGGTGGTGGTAATGACGAACGGGAACAAACCCTCAACCAGCTCCTTACCGAGATGGATGGTTTTGAAGGAAATACCGGCATTATCATCATTGCGGCCACGAACCGTCCCGATGTCCTTGACTCCGCACTCATGCGTCCAGGCCGTTTTGACCGCCAAGTGACCGTAGACACTCCCGATATCAAGGGCCGTCTGAACATTCTTGAAGTTCACGCCCGTAACAAAAAGCTTGCCGAGGAAATTTCCCTCGATGTTATTGCGCGCCGGACGCCCGGTTTTAGTGGGGCAGATTTGGCGAACCTGTTGAATGAAGCAGCGATTCTCACCGCCCGCCGCCGCAAAGAAGCAATCACCATGGCTGAAATTGACGATGCCGTTGATCGCGTCATTGCAGGGATGGAAGGCACACCCCTCGTCGACAGTAAGAGTAAGCGCTTGATTGCTTACCATGAAGTGGGCCATGCCATTGTCGGCACATTGCTTAAAGATCATGACCCCGTACAAAAGGTCACCCTCATTCCCCGGGGCCAAGCCCAAGGCTTAACTTGGTTTACTCCCAATGAAGAACAGGGTTTAACAACGAAATCTCAACTGATGGCACGGATTTCTGGTGCCCTCGGCGGTCGGGCGGCAGAAGAAGAAATCTTTGGCCATGATGAAGTCACAACTGGGGCTGGGGGAGACCTACAGCAGGTGAGTGGCATGGCACGGCAGATGGTAACCCGTTTTGGGATGAGTTCCTTGGGGCTTTTGTCCTTAGAAAGTCAACAGGGTGAAGTGTTCCTCGGTGGTGGTTTCATGAACCGCTCCGAATATTCTGAAGAGGTAGCTTCTCGCATTGATGAGCAGGTACGAGTAATTGCAGAGGAAGCTCATCGCATTGCCCGTCAGATCGTTCGGGATAACCGGGAAGTCATCGATCGCCTCGTTGATCTTTTGATTGAGAAAGAAACTATTGATGGAGAGGAATTCCGGCAAATTGTTGCTGAGTACACCACCGTCCCCGAAAAGGAACAGTTTGTCCCCCAGATTTAAACTGATTCCTTAGAGGTTTCGAGACATTCTCAAAGAAGGGAAGTAGCCTGTAGACTGCTTCCCTTCTTTCTTGGGTGATTTTTGTGGCGATCACCCTTTCCTTTATAATGGAAAGCAACGTTTTCGACTGGAATTTTAATAAAATGGCTGCAGTTCTTCCTTTTGCTGGTTATATTATTGTTTTCACTGGTGTTGCCTTGGGTGGTTTCCTCGGTTTGCGGGCAGCCAATATTATCTAATTTTTTTGAATGTTTTGAAGTCACAAAACTCTTTAAACGTTCAACTTAAAAAACTGCTGTAGATGCATCAAGTTTAAAGATGTAACCTCAGCAGTTTTTTATTTTTATATCTTAAAAAAATGAAGCAAGAGTAGTGTGATGAAGCGAGGATCGCTGAGATTTTATATCTGCCATGGCTAACGATGACAGGGATGATTAATGGCACTTTTTGCAGCCAAGAATAATGGCATTTACCGGTTTTCTGGATTTTTTAGACTAGCCATTACTCATGTTTTAGCTGCGTCCTGTTTTGTAAAGAGCGCAGAAACGGCGCGAAAAATGAAGTTCTGAAGCCAGTGGGCGATCGCCTCCTGTGGGAATTAGATTTAACGATGCCTGCCAAGATTACCAAGGAGAATCGCTACAATTTCTGTGAGGTAATTTTTTTGTCACGGAGAACTATGGCTTTTATTTTGACGTTCCTTGGTAAAGGCGGGGTGGGTCGTTCTACGGTGGCGATCGCCGCTGCAAAAAAATACGCCAGTTCAGGTCAGCGGGTGTTGCTCATTGGCCAGGATCCCAGTCCGGCTTGGGGGATCCCCTTCCAACTGCCCCCCACTTTTACGCCCCAACAGGTGGAGGCCCATTTGGATGTCGTACAAATCATGACGGTGACAGCCCTCGAATCAGGGTGGGAACAGGTGAAGGAATTGGAAGCGAAATACTTGCGATCGCCCACTTTAAAAAATGTCTACGGTCAGGAGCTGGGCATTCTCCCGGGTATGGACAGCGCAGTAGCTCTCAAGGAGATTTGGGACTACGACCAAAGCGGACGTTACGACGTAATTATCTACGATGGCCCAGGGGATATGGCTACCCTACGACTATTGGGAACCCCGGAAATTGCCAGTTGGTATATTCGTCGTTTTCGGGAAGTATTTCAGGAGTCCGACTTCGGGCGCACCATTGCCCCCTTTGTGCAACCTGTTACAAGCGCGATTTTGAACGTGTCTTGGACGTTCGATAATTTTGCGGCGGAACCCACCCAAGAAGCCAACCAAATCCTTGAAACCGGAAAAAAAATAATCGCCGATCCTAATCACTTTGTCGCCTATCTCGTTACCGATGGTAGCCCTGGGGCGATCGCCAAAGCCCAATATCTCTGGGGTAGTGCGCAACAGGTCAATGTAACCGTCGGCGGGGTCATTGCCAATCAGAGCGAAAGCAGCGAACCCTTTACCGATATTTTTGCACCGCTGCCAGTGCAGTTTATTCCAGCACAATCCACTGACGCCTGGGAAAAATTTATGGCATATTTACCTGATTTCAAAGCAGCATCTAAAGCCCCCCGCCCCCTGGTGATTGATGCCGCAGCTCGTCAGGTAAAGGTCTTTCTCCCCACCTTTGACAAAAAACAGGTGAAATTAACCCAATATGGCCCAGAGATCACCATTGAAGCGGGTGACCAACGGCGAAATATTCTGCTGCCGCCTCCCCTGAAGGGAGCACCCGTTAAAGGGGCAAAATTCCAGGATCAATATCTGATTATTTCCCTTTAGGGAACCTCCCTATTGGTGTATTCCCGGTGGGGCGATCGCCCCTAAAACCCGAGTCCATGGTGGTCGAGTTCCCCTAAATCCTGCAATTTAGGCAAATTTTTTGGGTATTTTGCCAAAATTTGGGAGCTAGGGGCATTCTCTAAAGCAGATTTAGATTTTTGCTATGGATGCACAAAATGACAGGATGCAAAATAACTTTGAAAAAAACTTAAGAAAAAGTAAAAAATATCCAAATTAGAAGATTTTTTCGGGAAACTGCCCCCAAATCAAGTCCGGAACCTATGAAGTTAGGCAGCGTTTCGTTACCATACATAAAACAAGCTTGAAGTCTCGATGGGAAAATCCTGGAGCATAGCCTGCTACAGCTATCTGGTCACTGGGAAAAGCATGATGATTGACCCCAGTTGCTACACCATCGACCATGGCTTACACACCTCTGTTTTAGTTGTCCATCGCCATAGAGGGATCTGAATTGTGGGAAAAACGCTTTGGCGTGATCGCCTAGAGCCGGATCAAAGTCACGGTTCGGCATTGGGGGAGGGAACGGGAGCTTCCTTCTCGCAGCGTCAAGTGTCCACCTCACCATGGCAGCGGTGGTTAACCCAAAAAAATGTGCCCCAATCTGGAGAGATCGCCAGTGAAATTCTTCAGATTGGCGCCATCGATAGTCTGGTAGTACTGCGGGCGATCGAGCAAATCATCCCCATGCCCCTCAATCATTTTTACTGGGAAAACCGACAGCAGCAGCGAGCAATCCTGAACTTTGGCTCCCTCCAGGAACTGGTACTCCAGGGAGAAAATCGTTTTCACCAAGCCCAACAGTTTATTGACCATTGGCAAGAAAAAATTCAAGGAAGTATGGCCGCGCCAGTTCCTTATTTTGCCTGTGGTTTTACTTTTTTTTCGACCCAAACCGCCGAGGCTCCCTTTCCGGCTGGCTTGGTGACCATTCCACGGCTGCAATTGGTGCGACATCATCAGGATTATTTTTTGGTCTTAAATGGCGATCGCCAACAGCGGCCTTTATTGCATCAATTGGCCCAACAATTTCATCATTTCTTAAAAACCCTCCCCCCGGTATTAACGCCATCGACAGGCATTCGAGGGACAGTCTGCACTGCCTCAATGGGGTTTACGGCAGCAGTACAGCGGGCGCTGCAGCTTATTGACCAAGGTAAGCTCAGTAAAATCGTCCTTGCCCATGCCCTCGATGTCACAGCAAACCAGGCGTTTGACGTGGTTCATGCCCTAGACAATCTACGCGATCGCCACCCAGACTGCTGCATTTTTTCTTTGCGAAATCAGCGGGGAGAAACCTTCATTGGGGCCAGCCCCGAACGATTACTTGCGGTCCAAAAGGGCGAGCTGATCACCGATGCCCTGGCGGGTTCTGCACCCCGGGGAAATTCTCCAGCAACAGATCTCCAGCTCGCCCAGAGCCTACTCCAGAGCGAAAAGGAACAGCGAGAACATCAGGCGGTAACGGACTTTTTGGTGGGACAGCTAAAACAACTCAACCTCACCCCCCAGGCTGCCCCCCGAACGTTACTGAAGCTCTCTAACATTCAGCATCTCTGGACACCCATTAGCGCCGCTCTCCCGGCTCAGATTCATCCCCTAGAAGTGGTCGCCCAACTCCACCCCACCCCAGCGGTAGCCGGCGTTCCCCGGGCGATCGCCTGTGCAGAAATTCGTCAGGCAGAAGCCTTTGATCGTACCCTCTATGCTGCCCCCCTTGGTTGGCTGGACAGTCAGGGCAATAGTGAATTTATCGTCGCAATCCGGTCGGCATTGATTCGTGGGAACCATGCCCGGCTCTTTGGAGGGGCCGGAATTGTCGCGGGTTCCCAACCAGAACGGGAGTATGCTGAAGTGCAGTTAAAATTGACCTCTCTTCTAGAAGCTTTAACCTAGCCTTTTCTTGCATCTAAAATGTGGCCTCAGGGCGACGCACCACGCTGTACTTGCGGTTAGGTTGAGGTTTGCAATTTTTCTCAAGCTACCGACAAAAGCGAATATCTTCATCCTAATTTTTGTAAGGCGATCGCCCCATTTTGACCCCCAAATCCAAAACTCAAACAAAGGACATTATGGAGGGGATGATCCTGGGTTTGTCTGACAAAATTCAGATCAAATTCTGGCTGGGCTAAGCCCACAGAGGGAGACAGTCGTTGCTCCCGCAGCATTAACAGAGAGAAGGCAACTCCCAAGGCCCCCGATGCGCCGAGGGTATGGCCTGTGGCCCCTTTGCTGCCAGCGACTAAGGGACGGTGGGGAAATAGTTGTTGGATCATTGCCGCTTCAGCCTGGTCATTGAGCTGAGTGCTGGTGCCGTGGGGGTGAATGTGGTCAATGTCTTTTGGTGCCAAACTAGAGCGTTCTAAACATTGGGCGATCGCCTTCATCGCTGCTTGATGATCACCTTGGGGTGCGTTCATATGGTGGGCATCGCAGGTAAAACTCCAGCCGAGGATCGCTCCGTAAATTTTGGCATCCCGTTGCTGGGCCGACTCGAGGGTTTCTAGTAGAAACATCGCCCCCCCTTCCCCTAAAACCAACCCCTCCCGCCGGTGATCAAAGGGAAAACAGCCAGTCGTTGCCAAGGCTCCCATTTTCTGAAATCCCGTAATGCTCAAAGGCGTAATGGGAGATTCTACTGCCCCGGCTAATACTTGGGTACAGTCGCCCCGTTGCAGCAGTTCGAAACCCTGGGCGATCGCCCATAGACCCGTGGTACAAGCGCCCATGGGGGCAAGCATTGGCCCGGTTGAACCAATTTGTTGGGCTGAGGCGATCGCCAACTGGTGCGGTAAATAGGCCAGCCAATGCTCAAGATCTGCTAAATCGCCCTGACGATACTTGCACCGTAACCTTTCCCATTGCCCCTGGAAGCCTCGACTAGAGCCAATGACAACACCGCAATTTTCTAAGGGGGTTGTCAAATTAGCGTCTGCCAAGGTCGCCGCTACCAATTTCTGACGGAGCAGTTCTAGATCTACGGGGGCTTTCCCCAACATTGCCATCGGTAGCACGGGTAAATCAGCGAACGGTTGCCGTAGTTGGATCGCCGTTTCACCCCGCTGTAATCTTTCCCAAGCCTGGAGGCGATCGCCTAAACCACAGCGTAAGCCGAGCCCCGTGATGACAACCTGCACTCGATTTTTTTTCTTCGCCCCTGCTTTCAATCTACCTAATCCTGCCGATTTTTCCGTTCGATTCCCTTAGGATGACTATATTGCGGTCTTTTTTATCCCTAAGGATATTTATTACTGTGCTTGATTCTTGCCTGATTATTGTGCGCCATAGCTTCCTGTTCGGACAAGCGGTTTCTCTGCCGAATAATGCTTTTACGGGACTGGTCGATACCTTGATTTTGTTACTGCTAGTCGCGACGGTGGTAGCTCTGGTGACTCGCTGGCTGAGGATTCCCTATGTGATTGGGCTTGTGCTCGCGGGTTTGTTAATTCCCAGACAGCTACTAGCAGAGGCCATTGGTTTAAATCCTGATGTGATTTTGAATTTATTTCTGCCGATTTTGATCTTTGAGGCCGCGATCAATACAGATATCAGTCGGTTACGCAGCACCATTAAACCGATTACTCTTTTAGCGGGGCCAGGGGTTCTCTTGGCTGCCACGATCACCGCCTATTTGCTCAAGGTCAGTTTAGACTTGGCTTGGCTAACGGCCTGTGCCGTGGGAGTCATTCTTACGATCACCGATACAGTTTCTGTCATTGCGGCTTTTCGGACGGTGCCAGTGCCGGGACGCTTGGCCACCATTGTGGAAGGAGAAAGTTTATTTAATGACGGGATTGCCCTGGTTTTGCTGAATGTTGTTACGACGATTCATCTACAGGGTTCTTTTAGCGTTGGCCAAGGCATTGAACAAATCCTGATTGCCTTTGTGGGGGGCGGTCTGTTGGGCTTGGGTTTAGGCTATCTCTGTATTGGCCTGTTCCGGCAGTTGGATGATCCCCTCAGTAATATTTTGTTGACCGTGGCAGTGTCCCTTGGCACATTCCAAATTGGGCAATTGCTCGGGGTTTCCAGTGCGATCGCCGTGCTGATTGCGGGGCTGCTAATCGGTAATGTTGCCCTGCGGGAAAGCTCTGGCTCCATGACGATTACCCTGTTAAATTTTTGGGAATATGCGGGTTTTGGGGTCAATACGTTTATTTTCCTGTTCGTGGGCATCGAAGTGGAACCCCAGGCCCTCCTACAGAGTATTCCAGCAGCGCTGTTAGCGATTTTGGCCTACCAAACGGGGCGAATTTTTTCGATTTATCCGCTGCTCTGGGGGCTGAAGTTTTTTGACCGTCCCCTGCCGCTCCGCTGGCAACATGTGTTGATTCTCGGGAATGTGAAAGGCTCTCTGTCTATGGCCCTCGCCCTTGGTTTACCCTTGACCCTCGCCGGGCGATCGCAGGTGGTCACTCTGGTGTTTAGTACCGTTTTGGTGTCTCTAATTGGCCAGGGGTTAAGTCTGCCTTGGTGCGTGAAAAAACTCCAGCTGGCAAAGCCTTCTCCTGTGCGCCAACGCTTAGAAACCCTGCAATTGAACTTGATTGCCGCAAAATCGGCCCAGGAAGAACTCAAGGAGTTATTACAGAGCGGCAGCCTCCCAAAATTTCTCTATGAGGAACTGTTTGCCACTTACCAGGCCCGCATTGCCAACGCCGAGGAGGAACTGCGGGGGCTCTACAACCAGCGCCTAAGCCAAAGGTTAAGCCAATTTGAGAATCAAGCCTACCTCAATGGGGTACGCCTGCGTCTTTTTCTCGCCGAAAAAAGTGCGATCAATGGGGCAATCCTCAAGGGACTGATCACCGAAGAAACGGCCCGGCCTTACATCCAAGCCTTAAACCAAGAGATTATCAACCTCCGGGATCATTAAGTCCCACATAACCCCATGAAATCGACGAGTTGGTGGACGAGTTCCGGTTTTGTCACTGCCAGGATCGTTGAGCCCCCCTCAAGGAGGGTATTGCCGTTGGGGATGTGGAGTTCCTCATGGGGATGGGCTTGGTAACCAATAATGAGAGTGCCCGCCGGAAAGCGCGGATCCTGGGCCAATTCCGCAATACTGCGCCTAACAATGGTGCAATTTTCAGGAATGGAAAGCTTCAGGACTTCAATTTGTCCCTGTTCAAAGTGCATCATCGCATCCACTTCGGGATATTCGATCGCATTGATCACCCGATTCATCGCTAATTCTGTGGTGCTGATAATGTGAGTCGCCCCGGCCAGTTTGTAAGGTTCAGTAAAGTCGCGATCGCGCATCCGGACAATAATTTGGGGGACGCCATAATGCTTACAGAGGGTCACCAGGGCCAGGTTGAGAGCATCGTCTCGGAGGGTGGCGATCACTGCGTTGGCTTTAAGGATCCCCGCTTCGATCAAAACACTCGTTTTAACGGCACTTCCTTCAAAGGCCATCACACCAATTTTTTCCCGGGCTTCCTGGCAAATGGCAGGGTTTGTATCAATCACCGCAACGGTATACTGCATCCGCTGGAGGGTTTTCGCGAGATCGCGCCCCATCAAGCCAGCGCCACCGATTAGAACGTACATGGGTTTCTCCTGAACTTATGCCACTAATTTCGATCATCGAGATTTTTCACAGCGATCGCAATGGCCACAACGAAAATTTCCCGCTTTCTGGGGAAACCCAAAACTTTGGAGCAAATAATGCCAGCGACAGCCTTTATGGGGCCAAAAATTTTGCATTTGCTGGAACGTCTGTGCTTGTTGTGTCCTCAGCTGGATAAATGTTTGAGTATGGGGGGATGAGCGCTGTTCATAGGTAAAGGGGTCTCGCCAGTGTAGTTGGCCTGTGCTGTGCAGAATCGCCAAACCTAAGGCGGCTTGGGGAGAATCAAAATCAGCAATATTCCCCTGAGGGGGCAGGTTATGGGCGAGCTTTTCCGCTTGACGAATTGTTTTTTGGAGATTTCGCCAAAAGAAACGGGCCCGATTTTTGTCCTCTGGATTAAACAAACCACTGGCTTCACTGACCAAACTCAAGGCTACACTCTTTTTCCCGTCTCGTCCCGCTCGCCCAATTTCTTGGATATATTCCGCCAACAGACTGGGGGGATGGTAGTGGAGGATCCAACGCACATCGGCTTTATCGATGCCCATCCCAAAGGCGTTGGTACACACCACAAATTGCAGTTTCCCCGTGAGCCAATCTTTTTCCCGTTGGCGGCGATCGCCTGGACTGAGGCCTGCATGATAAGCGACTGTTTTATGTTGATTTTGTCGTAATTCCGTCACAAGGGTTTCCGCATCCTGGCGGGAGCGCACGTAGATCAATCCTGATTGATTGCTCTGGGATCGAAGAAATTTTTGTACCTGATCCCGTTTCCCTTTCGGTGTCCAGATGGTGCGACAGGCCAAGTTTAAATTAGGGCGGTAGGGGCTCTGGAGAAATTTTTTCGGACTTTTTAGCTGGAGGGTTTGACAAATCGCCCGTTGAGCTTGGGGATCAGCCGTGGCCGTAAAAGCGGCGATCGCCATGGTACTGCCCTTGGGTTTATGCTTTAACAGGGCAGGGCGCACAGCCCCCAAACGACGATAAGCGGGCCGAAAGGTATCGCCCCACTGCACCAAACAATGGGCTTCATCGAGGATCAGGCCGTTAATCTGTAAATCTGGCCAAATGAGGCGTTCCCACACTGGCAAGCTGAGTAACGTTTCTGGCGAAAGATACAGGAGCCGCAGTTGCTTTTTTTCGAGGGCTGTCAGGGTTTGCCGCCGCTCCAGCTTTGACAATTGACTGTGGAGCACCTGGGCGGGAAGACCTTTAGCGCGCAGATCCTGCACTTGATTTTCCATCAGGGCCACTAGGGGCGAAATGACGAGGGTTAAACCCGCTTGCAATAGCGCAGGTAATTGGAAGCAAATGGATTTCCCCCCGCCAGTGGGCATCACAATCAGGGCATCCTGCCCAGACAATAAGCTGCGAATAACTTGATCCTGGGGTGGCCGAAAGTCTGTATAGCCCCAAATGGCCTGGAAAGTTTGTTGCACTTGATTCCATGGCTGGATCATGATTTCTAAGGGATGAGATTGTGCTACTGGTCTTTATTTTGGAGCTGAAACCCTTACAATATTAAAGTTTTGCGAATAATTTAACTTTTATAAACAGCAATGCCCACTGCTACTCTTCTGGTGTCTTGTCCGGATCAACAAGGTCTGGTTGCGAAAATCGCCAATTTTATCTATGCCAATGGCGGCAACATTATCCATGCCGATCAACACACCGATTTTAGTGTGGGCCTGTTTTTAACGCGCATTGAGTGGGAGCTGACTGGGTTCAATCTACCCCGGGATGTGATCGAGCCGGCCTTTGGGGCGATCGCCAAACCCTTGGGGGCCACCTACAGCCTGCATTTTTCTGACCAAGTACCCCGACTCGCGATCTGGGTGACGAAACAGGACCATTGCCTCTTGGATCTGCTCTGGCGACAACAGGCCAAGGAACTCAAGGCGGAAATCCCTCTGATTATGAGTAATCACCAAGAACTGGAGGCGATCGCCCAACAGTTCAACATCGATTTTCACCACATCCCGATCACCAAAGCCACCAAAGCAGAACAGGAAGCAAAACAGCTGGCCCTACTGAAGGAATACAACATCGATCTGGTGATCCTCGCTAAATATATGCAGGTGCTTAGTCCTGATTTTTTGGGGAAATTTAACCAGGTGATCAATATTCACCATTCTTTTCTGCCTGCCTTTGCGGGGGCGAAACCCTACCACCGGGCCTACGAGCGGGGCGTAAAAATCATTGGCGCAACGGCCCACTATGTCACCCAGGATCTCGATGAAGGGCCGATTATCGAACAGGATGTGGTGCGGGTCAGCCACCGGGATGATGTCAAAGATTTGATTCGCAAAGGGAAAGATTTAGAGCGGATTGTCCTGTCTCGGGCCGTCCGCCTACATTTGCAAAACCGCGTTTTGGTTTACGGTAACCGTACCGCCGTTTTCGCTTAATCAACTTTTCCCCAAGGTTCACTGATATAAAGTCTGCACCTGGGTAATGGGCAAGCGGGAGGCAACAGGTAAATCTAGGGACGAGCGATCGCCTCTCTCGAAATGTTCCGCTGCGGCACAGGCGATCATCGCGGCGTTGTCGGTACAAAATTTCAAGGGGGGAAAATAAACTTGAATCCCGGCTTTTTCGGCGGCTGTCGTCAATGACTCCCGGAGGCCACTGTTTGCCGCGACACCACCACCGACCACAATGGTTTTCAGTTGGCGATCGCCCGCACAGCGGACTGCCCGTTTTGTTAAAGCCTGGGCGACGGTGTATTGGAAACTGGCGGCAATGTCGGCCACCGGAATGTCTTGGCCCGTCGCTTCGAGCTGCTGCACCAAGCGCAAAACCGCTGTTTTCAGGCCGCTAAAACTGCAGTCATAGGGATGATAGCCGCCCCCAGGGAGAGAGATTTTTCCTTCGGGTAATTTAAAGGCTTGGGGATTTCCTGTTTTGGCAAGGCGATCGATCACCGGGCCACCGGGATAACCGACCTTCAGTAACCGGGCCACCTTATCAAAGGCCTCCCCGGCGGCATCATCGCGGGTTTCCCCCAACAGCTCATACTCACCGCAACCGCGTACCTCAATGAAGCTTGTATGTCCCCCCGAAACCAAGAGACAAAGAAAAGGCGGCTCCAACTCCGGTTGACTCAAATAACTAGCGTAAATATGACCTTCTAAGTGATGGACAGCGATAAAGGGCTTGTTGTGTACCATGGCCAGGGTTTTTCCGGCGGCGGCCCCCACTAGGAGAGCGCCCACCAATCCCGGCGCACAGGTGGTGGCGATCGCCTCAATTTCATGCCAACCTAAACCCGCCTGTGCAAGGGCTGTGTCGATACAAGCATTGATACTTTCGAGGTGATATCGTGATGCCACCTCCGGTACAACCCCACCAAATTCCCGGTGAATATCAATTTGGGAGGCAACCACATTACCAAGAACTTTACGATTTTTAACAATTGCAACGGCAGTTTCATCACAACTTGTTTCGATTGCCAAAACAATGCTCATATATCGGTATAACTTAGATTTAAGTTAACAACTTTAACCTTTTTTGCCTTTACTCGATACGCTGGTCACAGTAATATTGCTTCCAAAGTACAAATGGATTGGCGTATCTTTTGTACAAAAAACTTTACTATTTTGTAACAAAAGGAAACAAACTTATGCAACGTTTCGTAGCTGTTGTTTGCGCCTTTGCTCTCTCTTTAACTTTGTGGCTGGGTTTCGCTTCCCCCGTGAAAGCAGATTCTCTTTCTCACCTGACGCCCTGTAGTCAGTCCGCCGCTTATAAACAAAGAGCAAAGAACTTCCGCAACACCACCGCAGACCCAAACTCTGGCCAAAACCGGGCCGCAGCCTATTCTGAAGCCCTCTGTGGCCCTGAAGGTTTGCCCCACCTCATCGTCGATGGTCGCTTAGATCACGCTGGTGAGTTTTTGATCCCGAGCATTCTCTTCCTCTACATTGCAGGTTGGATTGGTTGGGCTGGCCGCTCTTATCTGATCGCTGTCCGTAAAGAAAAAGACGCGGCAATGGCAGAAATCATCATCAATGTGCCCCTCGCCTTTGGCTTGATGTTGGCTGCTTTTGCTTGGCCTTTAGCTGCTCTAAAAGAATTTACTTCCGGTGAGCTAGTGGTAAAGGATGCGGATGTGCCCGTTTCTCCCCGCTAGGTTTTCGTCGTTTTCAGTATTTATCATTCTTTTTGGAGTAAATCAATGGATAAGTTCTTATCTTCTGCACCGGTTCTTTTAACCGCGATGATGGTTTTTACAGCAGGGCTTTTGATTGAGTTCAACCGCTTTTTCCCTGATCTTTTATTCCACCCTTAGGTTTAAGATATCACTGGAATTTTTGCGTTAATTGTTAAGAAAAGAAGGGCACTGGGATTTAATCTCGGTGCTTTTTTAATGGGTATTTTTTAGGCGACAGGACAACTGAAGAGCCCTGGCGATCGCCTGGATATTTTTTGTTCACTAAGCCAACAATGGGACTTGAACCCACGACCTACGCATTACGAATGCGTTGCTCTACCAGCTGAGCTATGTTGGCGCTTTTGCAAGATTGTATTTTACTACATTTTGCCTGGAGGATTCACGCAAGAAAGGTTGCCTCAAAAAATATTTAGGGGACTTCGTGGGTGAGTTGGGCAAGTTTTATTCTGAGGCGTTGGGCTTCGGCGGGATTTTGGGTTTCATGGAGGGCGATCGCCTGTTTAAAAAATTTCATGCTCTCGGCGGTTTGACCAATGCGGAACAGGAGAGCTGCCAAATTTTGGTGCGTCCAGGGGTTGAGAGGATTAAACTTGAGGGAATTTTCATAGGCGGTAATCGCTTCGCCCACCTGACCGAGGGCTTTGTGGGCAAGACCCAGGTTGTAATGTCCGGCGGCAAAGGTCGGGTCAATGGTGACGGTGGTTTGATGGAGGGCGATCGCCTCATTGTGCTTACCTAGGGTTTGCAGAAGAGCGCCATGGTTATGGTAGGCACCAATTTTGAGTTTGTCCTGGAGGGGCTGCTCGCTGGCCAGTTGGTAATGCTTGATCGCCTTATCCGGTTCGTGATTTTGGCGGAAGGCGTTGCCTAGGTGAAAGTGCAGTTCATAGCGGAGATTTGGGCTGGTATTGGCGGCATATTTCAAGCCCTGTTTAAGGATTTTGAGGGCTTGTTTGGGCAGACCTTCGCCGAGGTAAATCCCCCCCAATTTACTGCAGACATAGGGGTCATTGGGATGGGTCTGGTAGTAGCTTTCCATCGCCAGCTTGGCCCTGGTGCTTTTTTCGAGTTTGGCGATCGCCTCCCGTTGATAGCCGGTGTGAAAAATAGCCACCTGGGGGAGTTCCTTAATCTGCCATTGGGGTTCTTTTTCCAGCAGAGCCTGCACGCTATCGTCGATCATCGCGTGGTAGGGCCGGGTAAATTCCAAAGCTGGATGGCGCCGAAAGAGTCGCGATACCAGGGAATAAGGTGATTGGCTCGCCCCAATTTCGTAACGCAATAGGTTCACCACCAAAGTTTCTGGATCGGCGATCGCCTGTTCAATGGCAAGGATAACTTTGGGATTGAGGGTTTCATCGGCATCTAAAACCAGTACCCAATCTTTAGTGACCAGTTTCAACGCTTCGTTCCGGGCAGCAGCAAAATCTTGGTTCCATTCAAAATGGCCCACCGTTGCCCCCAATTCTTTGGCGATCGCCACCGTTTCATCAGTCGAGCCCGTATCGAGGATCACAATTTCCCCCACCAGATCCCGGACACTGTTGAGGCAAGTCCCCAAAGCATCCGCTTCATTTTTGACAATCATGCACAAACTGAGGCGATCTTTCATGGTGGTCGAGGGTATGGGCTCAAATTAACAGAACATTCAGGCAAATTGTACCGGAAAGTGCCCCCGGTCACCGTCCCCAAAAAGCACAAAAAAATAAGGGAGTTGCCCCCCTTAGCGAAATAATTTTTTTCAAAAAATCTGACGCGGTTACCCTCACTTTGATTTTTATACGGTTAAATTAATGGCGATCGCCATGCCGATAAATAACCCAATAATGACCAAAGCGACAATACCTAACATGGTGTAATCTCGCCGCCTTTCCGCTAAGGATTTTCCTTCTTCATAGACGGTTGGCGTCACCGCATAATTATTCACAAGGCCTTGTTCACTGACCGTATAGCCCGCCGTTGTGTCGATACTCAAGTCCTCAGTTTCTTGGGGTTCTGGCGTAAATTCTCCTTCCCGTGACTGCCTAGCAGCAACCTCTGCCGGAATGAGTTCTTCACCACTACTCATCCCTTGTTGGTTAAGGGTTTGGGGAACTGTAATGCTCTCGGTATTCATTTAGAAAATACCTCCTTTTTTGCAACAAAGATTAAACTCTAAACGTGCCTTGATTTTTTTAACCAAGCGAAATGCCAAGAATTAATCTATGCATACACAATAGCAATTACATAGCCAAATTATCATCCATCAAATGTAAGATCTCAATATCTATCAATAGTATGAAATGTTTCGTAGGAGTAGCCTCAAAAATTTCATAAAATGAATCCCATTCAAGATCTCAAAGTTCCTTGGTTCATGCCAAAGTTAGAGCTTAGATACGAGGCTACAAACAAATTTTCGTTGATTGTTCGCCAAGGCTAAATCATGGAGACAGTCAAACTTTTTCATTGGTAATTTTTTGCCATCTATCCGTAATACAGCCCGATATTCCCAATAGTATTTAGCACTGCGCTTGAGGGAGATTAAGCAAATTTCTTGGTTTTCATAGGTGCGACAAGTTTCCCCATAGACTGGTAAAACCAAAAGATTGAAACAAATTAAGACACTCAAACAAAAAGCGCGCCACATAACAAGTTGTGATTCAACCGCTAATAAAAAAGCCGAATACTATTTGATAGTACCCAGCCCTTGGAGATTGACAATGAAAATTGAAGAGGTTAGTTGAAAATTTTAGAGAAGGCCGAAGAAGTGGAGTACACCTTGACCGGTGGCAACTTCAAGAATGATCGCTGCGACAAAACCAATCATTGCCATGCGGCCATTGAGGTTTTCGGCAGATGCAGTGAAACCGAATTTTTTGTCGTCCATGGTGAGTACCTATGTGAAGAAAGTAAAAATGCTTGCTGTTGTTAGCTTAACAAACTGTTACGTAAATCCGCCATAGCTCTTGGGGGTTAATTGTTGAGTTTAAGTTCTATTCTTGATAAGAAAAAGTTATTAAAAGAGAGTCCTAGAGGGAAATCTCTAGTCCAATAAAAAGGCCGTAGCAGCTCTAGCTACGGCCTTTCAAGGATTTACGGGGTTGGTTATGGGAGGTTAATACCCAGCGTCTTCTTCGTATTCATATTCTTTTTTCTTTTCAGGAATGTTTACTGCTGGGGGCTGGTAGGGCGGCTCATCACGACTGTCATCATCCCAAACATCCCCGGCGACATCTTCGCCATAACCTTGGGCAGGCTCTTCATAACCGTAGCTGCCGTCGTCTCCCCAGTTACTCCCTTCGTCATATTCGTCGTAGCGCATGGCTCTGGCCTGTTGTCGCTGGGGTGGGGGCGGGGCGATCGCCTCTTCTTCCCATTCGTCCTCCCAGTTGTTAAGGGGTTGACGGGCTTCTACGGGGCGGGAAATAGGTTGCTGGAGCGGCACACCAGTGCCCAGTTGATTTTCTGGGCGAGCAGTTGGTGCGTAGTAAAGATCTTCCTGTTCCCGCTCCCAGGGAGGACGGCCGATGCCTAGACGCTCCAGGAGGCCAACGGTGATTTGACTGAGGCGTTCTTCAGCCCCCTCAAAAACAATCAGGCGATTGGGGCCGCTGCTAATTACTTCTTCAATGGGCAGCTCATAGGTGCTGATTACCTGCTCTGGAATTTGGGGCAAACCAATGGAAGCAATAATAATCGAGGAGACAACGCCCGTTTCTAGATCAAATTGAAAGTCCCGTACGCGCCCTAGGGGTTCTCCTGCTTCGGTGATGACCTCACTATTGATCAAGGGGCTGTAAGCCTCAACATCCACGTCAGCCAGGACATCTTCATTATTGACAAGAATGACATCGCCAGTTTTGGTAATCGCCTCCAGATACATGTATTTGGGCATGCCCGAGACGGAAAAAACGCTATCTCGCAGTCCGAGGGAGACAACTTCGCGGCGATCGATGTCCACTAATACATCCTTGACGACGCCCAGGCGAGTGCCCCGATTTTGGGTGATCACCTGGGTATTGATGAATTCATTGCGTAGGCGGATAGAATCAATGCTCATGTTGTCTACAGTAATGGCGATGCGTTAGTGGAAAAGGAAAAATGAACAGTATCTAGGGTGCGCTCTGGAGAATAACGCCAGTAGGTTTGAGGCAGGAGATGATGTTTGGGAAATGCACTTTCGACTATGCAATGTTGCCTGATAGCAATTATCCAGCAGACTCTATCATTTCGGGGTATTCTTGACAACTTTTCCGGAGGGGCCAATGGTTTTATTCTAGCGAATTGATCCCAAACTTTGAGACAAGCGTTTTTTCTGGCAAAGGAATTTGGTTATAATCGATGCCCCAAGCTTCTTTTTATTCTTCGTAAATCTGTAAAAGACACAGCGCGCCCTATGGTGGAATTAACTGATTTGAAACGCTCCCTCGAATTGACCCAAGCGCACCTGGGGAAAACCCAGGACTATCTTTGACCTAAAAACCTTAGACGCCAAGATTTTTGACCTAGAGCAACAGGCGGCCCAACCGGAATTCTGGGATGATCAGCAAGCGGCCCAGGTGATTCTCCAGGAATTGACAGACATCAAAGGGACTGTGGCCCAATATCATCAATGGCAAGCTCAGTTTGAAGATGCCCAGGCGATCGCCGAACTACTCGCCGAAGCAGAAGACCCAGCCCTCCTCACAGAAGCTGTAGACAGCTTGGCTAAGCTCCAAAAAGAACTGAACCGTTGGGAGCTGCAACAAATGCTCTCGGGGGAATACGACAACTTCGGGGCGGTACTAACAATCAATGCCGGGGCCGGAGGGACAGATGCTCAAGATTGGGCAGAGATGTTGCTGCGGATGTATACCCGTTGGAGCGAAAAACAGGGCTATAAAATCCGTCTTGCTGAGATTTCTGAGGGAGATGAAGCCGGTTTGAAATCGGCCACCCTAGAAGTAGAAGGCCGTTATGCCTTTGGTTATCTCAAGCACGAAAAAGGCACCCATCGCCTGGTACGTATTTCCCCATTTAATGCCAATGGCAAACGGCAAACCAGTTTTGCGGGGGTAGAGGTGATGCCCCTATTAGGAGATGAGGCGGTTAAGGTTGATATTCCCGACAAAGATCTAGAAATCACCACTTCCCGGGCAGGGGGCAAGGGTGGCCAAAACGTCAATAAAGTTGAAACAGCAGTCCGCATTGTCCATCTGCCCACGGGGGTAGCCGTGCGCTGCACCCAGGAGCGATCACAGTTACAGAACAAAGAAAAAGCCCTCGCAATTCTAAAAGCCAAACTGCTAATTATTGCCCAGGAACAGCGGACCAAGGAAATCGCAGAGATTCGTGGTGACATGGTCGAGGCTGCTTGGGGCAACCAAATTCGGAACTATGTATTTCACCCCTACCAGATGGTGAAGGATTTGCGCACGAACCATGAAACCACCGATATTGCCGGGGTGATGGATGGAGATTTAGAGGCATTTATTGAGGCTTCTCTCCGGCAGGACACCTGGGTTGGCGAATCTGCTTAGGGAAAGGCCGTAAGTTAGAATGCAAGGTGGCAAAATTTAGCAGCTCCTTTAGTTTTGGATACTTTTCGTCTCAAACGGTTTGATCAAATTGTCCTAGTCTGCCTGTTCTGCCTGACATGCCTCGTGGTTTCATTATGGGGCTTGGGCGATCGCACCTTGACCCATATCAAAGCCTTCAACTGGGAAGGGCGACAAATCGGCGTCTCAGATCGGCAGCTCCAATTATCTTTTAACCAAGCCATTGACCCAGCAGTCGTCACAGAAAATTTCACCATTGAACCTCCCCTGTCGGGACGATGGAGTTGGGTTGGGAAAAATTTTTTCTATACCCTTGATGAACAGCCAATCTATGGCCAGGACTACCAGCTAAGACTGACTGAATCCAGCATAGAAGGACCAACATTTGAGCCATTTTTGAGTCGAATTAGAAGTCGCGACCGGGCCTTTGCTTACATTGGTACAGAAGATACAGACCGGGGTCGATTGATTTTATATAACTTCACGCAACAGCAAAAAAGCATCCTTACTCCGGCAGATCTGATTGTTCTTAACTTTGATGTGTATCCCGATGGCGATCGCCTTCTTTTTTCTGCCCTCCCCCGACGGGGTAACGCCCAAGCGCAGCTAGGAGACCAGCAGCTTTATACCGTCACCACTGGCTTGAATTTTCAAGGGTCAGAAGCTGAAACAATACCCGCTGGGCAAATTCAACCCATCCTGAACGCCGAAGATTACCAGAATGGCCCCTTTCAGCTCGCAGACAACGGCGATCACATCATCATTCAACGTACCAGTCGTGAAGACCCCCGCGATCGTGGCCTCTGGGCGATCGAAAGAAATGCGACCCCCAGAGCTCTAGGAGTTTTAGCAGATGAATTCCTCCTGGCCCCCAATGGCGACGTTGTGGCTGTGTCCCAACGCCAGCAGCTATCCCTTGTGCCTCTCCGACGGAACAGTGGCGCAGTCCAAACAAAGGAAGAATTTACTAAACTCCTTGCTTTTTCTCCCGACCAGAGCCAACAGGTCGCCTTGCGAGAAGAGAACGGCGTTTATTCCCTACATCGTTTAAATCCCCAAGGGGAAGCCACTGAAATTCTTCGGACTTTGACGCCAATTGTCGATTGCCGCTTTGAACCCCGAGCCGCAGAACTCCTTTATTGCCTCAAAATCGACCAAAATCAAACCATGGGGCAAGTGACGGAGGAACCTTTCCTCAGTGCGATCAATCTCAATACCGGTGAAGAAACAGCTCTTTTAGCGCTCCCTAACTATCGCGATGTGAAGCTTAGCGTTGCCGCCGATGGAGTTGCCCTGTTGTTTGATCAAGTGGTGACGACGCAGCCAACGCCTACCAGCGATCTTTTGACAAATGACGGTTTGGCTGTGGAAGGAGGACGTCTTTGGATCTTGGCTCTGCCAGAACTAAGCAATGATGCGGCGCTACAACCAGTCCCCCCGGAATCTCTAATGCCAGGCTATCAACCCCAATGGATTCCTTAGCTTCTAACGCTTTCTCTGGCTTATCCTGGCAGGCAATCCCTGCTGCTACGAAATTTTAGGATTATTTTTATTGAGTACCATGACCAGCATTGATCGTCTTGCTTGGGTTTTAATTTTAATTTTTAGCCTCCTGATTGGGTTGGGCATCGGCGGAGAGCAAGTCTGTGGGGTTGACTGCCCTATTAATACTGGGCCTCGGGTACGGGAATTTTCTTGGCAAGGGCAACGGATCGGCGGAGAAGATGTTGCCTTCATCATGACTTTTGACCGACCCATGGATGCGGCAGGGGTTGAGGAGAATTTGGTGATCGACCCACCTCTCCCAGGAAAATTTAGTTGGGCCGGGAAAAGATTGGCCTATACCTTACTAGAACCAGTTCCCTATGGCCAGGAGTACCAGGTAACGCTGCGAGGAGCTCAAGAACGGTTTGCGGCATCAGGGTATCTGGGGAAGACGATGCAACCGTTTTCAGGAAGCTTTCAAAGTCGCGATCGCGCCCTGGCTTATATCGGCACGGATGAAACCCAGGAGGAGAAAGGACGGCTGATTTTGTATAACTGGACCCGGGATGAAAAACGCATTTTGACGCCAGCGAATCTGGTGGTCTTAGATTTTCAGGTCTATCCCCGGGGGGAAGCGATTTTGTTTAGTGCAGTAGACCGGATGCGCCCAGCGGAAGGGATGCAAGACAGTCAGATCTATCGGGTTAAAACGGGCCTTGGGGAAGAAACTGAAGCACCTGATTTAGAGCTGGTGCTGGATAATCGCACTCACCAAAATTTACAGTTTCAACTGGCAGCCGATGGGGAGGCGATCGCCGTGCAGCGGGTCAATCGTGCTGATCCGGGAGATTTTGGGCTCTGGGTGGTTACCCCAGGGGAGCCGGCCCAACCACTGGGTTTAACGGGTGGTGATTTTGCGATCGCCCCCGACGGTAAAACCATTGCCCTCCCCCAGGGAAGAGGCATTGCGATTTTTTCCCTAGAAGATATCCAAGAAGAACCCCTCGACTTTTTACCGCGCTTTGGGCAAATTGTGACTTTTTCTCCAGACGGCAGCACCGCGGTATTAGTGGACTTCAACAGTGACAATCTGGATTTGCGCTACCAGCGCTCACTTTATCTGGTAGACAACCGCGACCGGGAGCAAAAGGTGTTAGATACTGATGGCTCCATAGTGGACTGCACCTTTAATCCGAGGGAAACCCAGCTCTATTGCCTTGTGACAGAGCTCATGCCTGGGGAGGACTACCAAGAACAGCCCTATTTTGCCCAAATCAACCTAGAAAACAATGAGGTAAACCGCTTGGCTGAATTGACCCAGTTCCAAGATGTGGAGCTGAGCATGGCTCCCGATGGTCTCGGCTTACTGTTTAGTCAAGTGGTGACCGATGCAAGCAACTTAGAGGAACCCTTCTTCCGAACAACCTCCGGGGAAGCGATTGCCGGCGGCCAACTGTGGCTCCTGATTCCTGGGGCGACCCCAGAGGAAACCCAACTGGAAATCTTACCTTTTGCGGGGGTTTACCCCCACTGGTTGCCCTAAAAAAGTCACCTTAGAGGATCTGGGAAGCCCGTTCTGCCAGGGGCGATCGCTCTCCTTTGATTAGGGTAATGTGACCGGCGATCGCCTCCTGCTTAAATTTTTCCACCACGTAGGTCAGGCCATTACTAGAGGCATCCACGTAGGGATTATCAATTTGCTCCACATCCCCCGTCAGGATAATTTTGGTCCCTTCGCCGGCCCTAGTGAGGATCGTTTTAACTTCGTGGGGCGTGAGGTTTTGAGCTTCATCGACGATCAAGATCTGCTGGGGAATGGTTCGGCCTCGGATGTAGGTGAGGGGTTCAATCTGGAGCACTCCCAACTCCATCAATTCCTCATAACCCCGTCGCCAGTGGCGCGGTTTATTGCGGCTGTCTTGGGTGTGGAACATCAAATCTAAATTGTCGTAGAGGGGCTGCATCCAGGGGGTGAGTTTTTCTTTAATTTCCCCCGGAAGATAACCAATATCCTTGCCCATGGGGATGATGGGGCGAGAAATGAGCAGTTGGGTATAAAGCCTTTCTCCGGTGACTTTGGCAACCCCAGCAGCAAGGGCCAGGAGCGTTTTTCCTGTACCAGCTTTCCCCACCAGGGTCACCAGTTGGATGTCATCCCGCAGGAGTAATTCCAAGGCAAATTTTTGTTCTCGGTTGCGGGCCTGAATATTGGACACTGGGGCGGCGGTGGCTTTTTGGATCGCCACTACTTGCTTGAGGTCATAGCGATAAATCCCTAGGGCGGTGTGGGCTGGCTTCGTGCGATCGCCTAGGGTAATCAGTTGATTTGGGTAAAGGTCTTCTGTCAGGGTGAGGACACCGTCTTTGTAGAATTGGCTGATGTGTTCTGGGTCCACGAGAATATCCGCCGTACCAGGATAAAATTCATCGAGGTTGACCTTGCCCGTTTCATAGTCTTCAGTGGTCAGCCCTAGCACCCCCGCCTTAATGCGGAGGTTTGTGTCTTTACTCACCAAGATCACTGGACATTGGCATTTTTCCTGTTCCGTGAGAGCCACCGCCAAAATCGCATTATCACTGGAGGCCCCTGCCAATTCTGGAGGGAGAGTTTTGAGGATTTCTGGTTTACATAGGGCCACCCTGAGCAGCCCCCCTTGATCAAGGTCAATACCTTGGGTGAGAGATTTTCCTTGACTAAGGGCATCGAGGCTCCGGGAGACTTGACGGGCATTACGGCCAATGGAATCGACTTGTTTTTTGAAGCGATCTAACTCTTCAATTACTGTGATTGGCAAAACCACTTCATTATCTGCAAAGGAGAGAATGGCCTGGGGATCATGGAGAAGGACATTCGTATCCAGGACAAAGATTTTTTTCATGGCGATCGCCCCACTGGGTAGCCTATGATTCTATCGTCCTGCTTTTGGGGGCTTCTTGTTAGTTTTGCAATAAAAATTTGTGCGCATTCAAACGCGATCAATAATTTTGACAACCAGGTTATTTCACAATTTTTTTTCTGTAGATCTGAGCGCTATGCTTAAAAAAATGGGCTCAAAAAACCAGAATGTCCCTGCACCCAACGGAGCTATATGACTGCGATCGCCACAGTCACTGAACTGATTATCTATCCGGTAAAATCCTGCGGAGGGATTTCCCTTAACAGCGTTGTGGTAGAGCATGAAGGATTTCAAGGCGATCGCCATTGGCTGATCGTTGATCCTACGGGGAAATTTCTCACTCAACGGCAATATCCCCAACTGGCCCGGGTCAAACCCCAACTGGATGATCAGTATTTAAGTCTTACCTTTGATGGTGGGCCGCCGCTCAAACTCAGCCGTAATGCCCCAGGGCCATTGATCCCCGTGACGATCTGGAGAAATCAAGTCCAGGCGATCGACCAGGGGCCAGTAGCAGCGGCGTGGTTCTCGGAGATTTTGCAAACCCCCTGTCGCCTCGTGCGCCAATCCCCTGATCAGCCGCGTCCCCTCAACCCCAAGTATGCCCTCTGGAAAAATCAAGCCGTGAGCTTTGCCGATGGCTACCCAGTGCTATTGACCAATACCGCTTCTTTGGACTTACTTTCAGAAAAATTGGGAACACCAGTGCCGATGAATCGCTTTCGGCCCAACCTGGTGGTAAAAACGGATATTCCCTTTGCGGAAGACCATTGGCAAAGATTGCAAATTCGTGATGTTCCCTTGGTGATGGCCAAGCCCTGTGAGCGCTGCATTGTGATCACCACCGACCAAAATACAGGCGATCGCCACCCAGCCCAGGAGCCCCTCCGCACCCTAGGCACTTTTCGCCGCACCGAAAAAGGGATTCTGTTTGGGATCAACCTGATGCCCACCCAGCAAGGCCGGATTTCTATAGGCGATCGCGTCGAAATTAACCCTTAGACTTTCAGGCAACGAATCGCTTCTAACATCCCCCGCGCTTTATCGAGGGTTTCTTGGTATTCCCGTTCGGGGTCAGAATCGGCGACAATCCCCGCCCCGGCTTGCACCGAAACTTGGTGGTGATTCCCTTGCGATCGCACAATCATACTGCGGATGGTGATCGCCGTATTCAGTTGCCCCTCGAAGTCATAGTAACCATAGACCCCGGAGTAGGGGCCGCGCCGTTCGGGTTCTAGTTCGTTAATGATTTCCAAAGCGCGAATCTTCGGGGCACCGCTGACAGTTCCGGCGGGGAAACAAGCTTGGAGTAGATTCCAGGCCGATTGGTCAGGGGCCAATTCTCCCACCACGTTACTGACGATATGCATCACGTGGGAGTAGCGCTCAATCACCATCAAATCGCCGACGGTTACGGAGCCTTTTTCACAGACCCGGCCCAGGTCATTACGGCCTAGATCCACTAGCATCACGTGTTCCGCAATTTCTTTGGGATCGGCGAGGAGGTCTTTTTCGAGGGCTAAGTCTTCAGCGGGGGTTTTTCCCCGGCGTCTGGTGCCGGCGATCGGCCGTAATACTGCCTGGAGTTTCCCTTCTGGGGTTTGTTCGGCCTTGACCATAATTTCGGGGCTAGAGCCGATCAGTTGCCAATCGCCAAAATTATAAAAAGACATGTAAGGAGAAGGGTTGATCAACCGTAGGGAACGGTATAGATCGAAGGGGTGCCCTTCGTAGCTGGTTTGGAGGCGCTGGGATAAAACGACCTGAAAAATGTCCCCAGCCTTGATGTATTCCTTCGCCTTGTTAACGTTCTGGCAGAATAAATCCTTGGGGGTATTGCTTTCATACTTGAGGGATTCGCCTTCGGGATTTGCCAGCCATTCCAAGGGTTTCGCCGCCACTGGTAAAGGCAATTTGAGCTTGAGGACTAACTTGGTGACGCGATCGCAAGCATTTTGATAGACATCTTCTAAGGAAAGGGCTGGGTCACGCAGATCGGCGTAGGTGATCGCCCAAATTTTCCGCTTCACCTGGTCGAAAATAATCAGGCTATCGATCTGCATCCAGAGGCCATCGGGTAAATCCTCGCTGGCGCGGTCATAGACGGGCACACGGGGTTCAATCCAGCGCATCAACTCATAGCCCCACATGCCAAAGAGTCCCCCAATACCCGGTGGTAGTTCCGGCAGTTGGACAGGTTTAATGGTGGCTAAACATTGGGTCAACACATCGAAGGGGTTGCCCGTAAATTCTTTGAGATCACCCGTGCGAAATTTCTGCACCGTGCGATCGCCTTGATTTTCTAAGATCCAAACGGGGTCACAGCCCAGGAAGCTGTAGCGGCCAACATTTTCGCCCCCCTCGACAGATTCCAATAGAAAATTGTAGGGCTGGTCTGCACAAACCTTATACCAAGCCGACACTGGCGTTTCGAGATCCGCCACCCACTCCTGATAGACCGGAATAAAATTACCCTGTTGACTGAGATGCCGAAACTGCTCGAAATCAGGAAAAATCATAGGAAATGCGTCGGTCGCTTGGGGTTATGGGGCCGCCGAGACGGTGAATAGAAACGAAATAACTAAAACTGAGACGTGACTAGACACAAAGAAGCGGAAGCCATTTGTTCAGCTTTTCATCATAACAGACTTTCTTCATGGGGCTGGGCGATCGCCACTGGCCGAGAAAGTCTAGAAATCACGAAACCTAAACTGTTTGAACTTCCGCCTAATCTCTGTTGAAGAGAAGACCTAAGCTTCGTAGGGAGCTACGCCAGAAAATTTCAGGGTTGCTGGCTCGGGGTTTTTACCGATATTGCGGTCAACTTTACCGTGATACTCACGACCTTCATTTACCTTCTCGGAGGGAACACCATCGAGGGGATAGAGGAACTGAGTTTCACCAGAGGGGAAAATACGATAGATCTTATAGTCGGTGATCTTGGGCTTAAATTTAGTTTTTAGCTGAGTACCGAGGGCGAGGCACTGCTCCTTGCGGGCAAAGTACATCAAGTTGTCGCCTTCGTTCATGATTGCAGCACCACCGGTGGGCAGTTCAAAGGCTTGTTCCTTCGCACTGGACCAGGTAATGGCGTATTTCTCCTCCCGTTCTGCAGCGGCGAGAAGACCACCCGTGCTGCCACCGAATTTCGGTGTTTTTCCAGTAAGCTCGTTAGACATGCTCAAAAATCTTTATTAAATAAAGGGTGTTTCGCAAATGCTATCACCAGACCCCTACGCCATAGATCAAGTGTCAAGAACTGTAACAGTTATTTCCGGCTGATCTGGGTTGCTAGTAACGAATTTTTCCATCTTTTGGGGATTGTTGATTGGGGGCTGGTGTGGTGTAAAAAAGCTTTGGGGAATTGCTATTAGCCTTGTTGAAAATGCCTTGATTTCTGGTAAATCTGCGGTTAATAGAGGGTTTGCATTAATTGTTTTTGGAATTTCTGGGTGAGGGGATGGGTAGAGCCCAGGAGGTTGAAAATTGCCACCATCGCTTTGCGCCCCCCATCGTCCTGGTAGCGACGATCGCCCGCGACGATTTCTAGGAAAATCAACAGGGCTTCTTCGTAGTTTTCGGCGAGGGCCAGTTGGGCGGCTCTGATGTATTTTCGGTCCAGATCGCTGCTGGGTTCGATTTGACCGATGCCCTGGAAGAAAAGTTTGCCCCGCAGCTGCTCGGCGATCGCCTGGTAGTCAGCTTGGTCTGGGGGAATTGTATTCAGTAACCGGCTGGCTTCCTCTGGTTTCTGGCAATGGAGAAGAAATTCGGCAGCGGCAAGGATTACCTTTGGGTGCTTTGGATAAGCGGAAAATAGTTCATCCAGGTAGGTCTTGGCCTGGGCTAACTCTCCGGCGGTTTGTAGGTCTTTAAGCTGGGCGATCGCCCCGTCGAGACTAGATGGCACCCCGAGATTTTCGAGAATTTCCCGGATCTGCGCTTCGGCGATCACCCCCACAAACCCCGGAATCACCTTCCCTTGGGTGACAACGCGTACATCAGGCACCCCTTCGACACCATATTCATGCGCTAGCTCTGGATTTTGATCAATGTCTACCAGGGCCAAGGTGAAATCATATTCCTGGAGTAATTTCTGCAGGAGAGGTTTTAAGATTTGGCAGGGGCCGCACCAGGTAGCAAAAAAATCCACTAAGACTGGTTTTTCCTGGGACGCCGCCAGCACTGCCGTGGCAAAATTTTCCCGATTGACAACTACACTTTCCGCCATTTTGACACTCTTGACATTACTGGGATTTTTTTATCTTAGGGGATTACCTGGGCGACCGAGAAGCTAGTTAAGTTGCCTTAAGGGTGCGGAAAAATTAGGGTCCAGTGGCGTTCCGAAGACTGGTAAATGTGGGCGTTAGCTAAACCGGTGGCCTGGGCGATCGCCTGAATTTCTCCGAGGGTAAAGGCGGCATGGAGAGAATCCCAAAAGAGTTGCCGTTGGCGATCGTCAAAACCTGGCCCCTCGGCGGCAGCGACAATCTGGTCAATTTCAGCAACACTCCCAGGACGAAATAAATCCCGGAGAATGATCGCCCCCTGGGGTTTTAACAAGCGGGCCATTTCCCGAAAACAGGGCAGGGGGTCGGGTAAATGGTGGATCAGGCTGTTGGACATAATCACATCAAAACTGTGATTGGGCCAGGGCAGATGTTTTGCATCGGCCACGATCAGCTCAATTTGTGCACCTAAGCCTGCCGCTGCCACATTTTGCTGACCCAAGGCCAACATCGATGGCGCTAAATCTGTGCCTTTAATGCGCCACTGGGGACGCTGTTGCCCCAACAAGATCGGAATCTGCGCTGTCCCTGTACCTAAGTCAAGCACTAGAGCTTCTTCCTGAGGATAGGTCTCAGCCACGAGATCGGCAAAAGCTTGATTGACTGCCCGAAAATCCATCGCATCGTAGGCGATCGCCTCGGCGGGATCATCCATGACCTCTGGTTCTAAAATTCTGATAAGCGCCATTTTTCTCCTCAAAACTCCCAAAAATATTTTTAGAATAACGAAGCCAAATTTCTAATCTCAAACAAAATTCGTTACACTGCCCATGGCAATTCTTCTTTCACCATTCTTTTAACCTTGACCCTGTTTTCTCGTCTCCTCAGCATCTCTAGCAGCGCTGTCCTATTGGGCCTCAGTGCTTGCCAAAACGTCGACCCGGCGATTTCTGGTTGTCAGACGCTCCTCACGACCATTCAGCGTACCGTTAACGAAGCTAAAACCCTTGTACAAGACGAACCCGTAGACGGTGTTTCCCAAATTTTTTACGCTGAACGCTGGCTCCAAGCGGCAGATGCGCTCACCATCGGGGCGGAGGCGATCGCCCAACTACGTCTTCGAGATGCTGAGCTGAGAACTTACCAGACCCAAATCAGCGAAATTTATCAACAGCAGGCCGAAGCGACCTATGCCATGGTTAAAGCGCGCCAGGACAAAGACTTAGAGGCGGCCCAAGCTG
This sequence comes from Picosynechococcus sp. NKBG15041c, assembly GCF_055380235.1. Lineage (NCBI taxonomy): Bacteria > Bacillati > Cyanobacteriota > Cyanophyceae > Chroococcales > Geminocystaceae > Picosynechococcus > Picosynechococcus sp. NKBG15041c. The sequence continues at coordinate 1,029,586 of NZ_AP040363.1, read as the reverse complement.
CCCAGACGCTCAGTCAAGCGGCGGGTTCCCAGGAGGAGAGCACCGGTCAGGCCCTTGATCAATATTGCCAAAGTAAATACCAAGCCCATCACGGATCAGGCTCACCCTAGGGACTGTTTGCGGGCGATCGCCTGACTCCCGCTATCCTGAGGCAAACCGAGGGGACGGATTACCTGATATTTCCGGGCCTGCTCTTTTTCTTTCAAGATTGTGTAGTCTAGCCAGTGAATGCAGTCCACAGGGCAGGTGTCGATCGCCTCTTGGATCACCTCTTCTGAATCTCCGTCCTGACGATAGGCCCGGGCCCGGCCATGTTCTTCTTCCACATAGAAAGTATTTGGGGCAGTGTGGGCGCAGTGGCGACAACCAATACAGGTAGTTTCATCGACATACACTCCCTTTTGGCGTAACAATCCGCCCAACTCTGGTTCAAAACCAGACCGTCCCGCATCATTTCTTAAAAAGCCCCCCAACTCCGGTTCAAAACCAGACCGTTGGGGGGTGTTTTCTGGGGTCATCGATTAGCTCCAGCGTTGGACAACCAGACGGATAGATCCATCTTCGTTTTGCTGCTGTTCGCTGACTTGGAAACCCTGCTGGCTGGTCTCACTGAGAATGGTGTGGTAGGCATACCCCTGGGTAATGCGTTGCAAAAAGCCGTCTACGGTTAGGGGCTGCTGCCAATATTGCAGATCGGCAACAAGTTCGTATTCCTGGCCGTTCCAGCTAAAGCCAATGTCGTAGTTATTCTCTTGTTCGATCACAACTTCGGCAGTGCGGCGATCGCCTTGATAACCACGAACAGCGCTGGGCCCTTCCTTCCAGTCGATATTCATATCCTTGAGGGCGGCCTTGAGGGAAGTTAGATTACGAATTTTTGTTTTGATGTTGCTGAAATGGGACATAAGCTTGGGTGGGGCATTTGGTAGAGGTTTTCAAAAAAATCACCAACTGCTCTGGACGGGGTTGCTCGTCTCGGCAGATTGGTTGACGGTTTGGGTGAAATAGTCAGAGGTGGGCTCTTGGGAGAGAACAACCCCCAGTTCCTTTTCAATTGCAGCGGTCACTTCTTGGCATGAAGACCCAACAATCCCCGTGACCTTCTCTTGGACACGGCCATCGGGGTAGATGATAAATTCTAATGTCTCCATGGTCATGGGTGCGCTTCCTCATTGGCATGGTCTGAAAGTTTGCGGGTAGGCGCGGTACAAAATTGCGGATTTTTGCCCTTAACTTTCGAGCACATTTATGTTTACAGCAGTTTAACAAATCTCGACAATGGGAGGGTAGCTTGCCCCCCGAAATTGTAAGATTCTTTTCATTTTTGACAGCGATAGGATGGCCTTTTTTTGTGGTTGCTGGGCGATCGCCGCCCTGGAAAATTTTGCGCAGTCACCGTCTTTTAGGGCTTAGGCAAAGAAAATCTCTCCCCAAAATTGGATACAATCAGCGATCATTTTCGTCTGGCGAAATTATTTCGAAATTATTTGGTATGGCTCAAGCGCTTGTCATTGGGATTGGTCGTTCGGGAATTGCGGCGGCACGGCTATTAAAACAGCAAGGTTGGGATGTAGTGTTAGGCGATCGCCAAACCAACGCAGATCTTGTTGCTGTCCAAACAGAGCTCGCTGCCCAGGGAATCTCCGTTCAGCTTGGTTACACCCCGAATTTAAGCGGTGATCAGCCAGATCTCATTGTTGTCAGTCCGGGAGTTCCTTGGGATCTTCCTTTTTTACAACAGGCCCGTGCCCAAGGGATCGATACCATCGGCGAAATGGAACTGGCCTGGCGAAATTTAGCCCACAAACCCTGGGTCAGCGTGACGGGCACAAATGGGAAAACCACCACGACTGCCCTGGTGGAAGCCATTTTCAAAAAAGCTGGCTGTGGTGGCCCCGCCTGTGGCAACATCGGTCGGGCTGCCTGCGAATTAGCCTTGGCGGAAACGACCCCAGATTGGATTGTGGCAGAAATTAGCAGCTATCAAATTGAGTCTGCGCCGACCCTGCGGCCCCAGATCGGCATTTGGACGACCTTTACCCCCGATCATCTGGCTCGCCACTATACCCTCGAAAATTATGAGACGATTAAGGCTTCATTATTAAAGCGTAGCCGCCGTCAGGTGTTGAACGGGGATGATCCATTTCTGCGATCACAGGCAGAAAAATGGCCCGATGCCTATTGGACGAGTGTGCGGGGGGCGGAACATCTCCCCTGTGATCCGGCTCGGGGAGTATTTATCCAGGATGCTTGGGTCAAGGCTTTTGGGGAATTGATCATGCCGATCTCTCTCCTGAAGATGGTGGGAGAACACAATCTCCAAAATTTATTGTTGGCGATCGCCGCTGCCCGTTTAGCCAATGTTGACAAGGGGGCAATCACCGAGGCGATCGCCACATTCCCCGGCGTACCCCACCGCTTGGAATTAATATGTCAACACCAGGGCGTTGCTTTCATCAATGACAGCAAAGCGACCAATTATGATGCCGCCGAAGTGGGCTTAAATGCCGTTGCGGCCCCAGCGATCCTCATTGCTGGAGGCGACCCCAAGGAAGGGGACCCCAGCCAATGGATCGCAAAAATCAAGGAAAAAGCCGCCGCTGTTTTACTCATCGGTGATGCTGCCCCCCAGTTTGCCCAATTACTCCAAGATCATCACTATTCCCAGTATGAAATTGTGGAAACCCTCGACCAGGCGATCGCCCGCAGTGTGACGCTGATTCCCCAGGTCAAACCCAAAGTTGTGCTCCTTTCTCCGGCCTGTGCCAGCTTTGATCAATATCGGAGTTTTGAGGAACGGGGCGAGCATTTCCGTCGCCTCTGCCAAACTCTCAATGGGTAAGAAAAAATACTCAAATGCCCTCTCAAAAAATCATAAAAATCATACTTATTCAGGGATTTATCAACCATTGAACTGAAGTACGCTTAAATACTTAAGAATGACTTTTATCATGGACCTTAGGTAGATCAAAGTACCATTTTGATTGCGATTTAAAGGTCTGACCATTCATTGTTTTTTGACTGGGCAGCATGATCTATTTTTTCCGGTTATCTCGCCGTCGGTGGCTGCAATTATTGGCTTTAAATATTGGTTTGGCGATCGCCTATATTTGGGCTGCTAAGATCAGCCTTGTTTTTACCACCTTGCCGGGAACTGTTGCCTCAGTCTGGCTACCATCAGGGTTGACCCTGGGCCTAATTTTACTCTTTGGCAATCAAATTTTGCCGAGCATCGCCCTCGGCTCCTTCGGGATTATCTCCGTTGATTTACTTGCACGGGACCCAAATATTAGCCCCGCTGCTTTTTTTTGGGTCAACTTTGGTTGCATTGCCGCAAATCTTGTTCAACCTTATCTAGCTCAGTTCATTCTGGATAAATATATCCACAAGCAACAATTTTTTAGCCGCGTGCGCAATGTCTCCATTTATATTGCGGCGGCGGCTCTATCCCCTATGGCTTCTGCCTTTATTGGCATTACCAGCATCATTTTAGCTGGACGACTGGAGTGGTCAGATTATCCCTTGAGCTGGTTTACCTGGTGGTTGGCAAGTACCCTTGCCCACTTGATTTTCACCCCAGTCATTCTCTTAGGAAAAGAATTTTTTACCCAAAAAATCAAATATGGTCTGGTGGAATTAATAGTTATCCCTTCCCTTATTGGAGGAGTCAGTTGGGGCGTTTTTATTCAGAGTGAGCCGATCGCCTATTTACTGCTACTGATTTTGAACTGGACTGTCTTCCGCTATGGCGCCTTTATCTCTAGTGTATTGGTTAGTATGGTTTCCCTTTTGGCAATTTACGCCACAGCCCATGGTTTAGGGGCTTTTGTTTTAGATACCCAAAACCAATCATTGCTCTATTTACAGTCTTTCATGGCCGTTTTTGCCTTAAATTCCCTGCTGCTGTCCGCAGCTGTTGACGAGCGGAGCCAAGCCCAAGCTTCCCTCAAAAAAGCCCTAGATAATTCCACAAAACTTGTTTTAGAACGGACAAAGGAGCTGAGACATAGTGAAGCCCTTCTGCGCCACACAAACCGAGAACTACAAAAATTAGTTCACCTAGACGGCCTTACCCAAATCGCCAATCGGCGCTGTTTTAACCAAAGACTGACCGAAGAATGGCTGCGATTACGACGCGAACAAAAATCCCTTGCGTTGCTGCTGATTGATGTGGATTACTTTAAGCGCTACAACGACTTCTATGGCCATCAGAAGGGTGATGAATGTCTCTGGAAAATTTCCCAGGCAATTAAATACACCCTCCAACGACAAACAGACCTGGTGGCCCGCTATGGTGGCGAGGAATTTGTGGTGATTTTACCTGACACAGATCAGCAGGGGGCAACGGTCATTGCCAAACGAATCCGGCGCACAGTCCTCAACCTTGAAATTGCCCACGAAAATACAGATAATGACCATCGAATCATTACTGTTAGCATTGGCGCATTTAGCGGTATCCCCCAAGAGCAAACCCAGGCAGCTTCATTTTTAGAACAGGCAGACCAAGCCCTTTACCTAGCCAAACAACAGGGACGCAATCGCATTGTCGTTACTGGAGGACTGCCTTCTGTGTGAAATGAAGTGCTACCGACGCCCATTTAATAATATGTAAAATATTGACCTCCGCTGCCGCAGCGCGGATCTGAGGCTTTTGATTGTTTTTGCTGACCTAAAGTCAGTTTTGAAAATTTAAGCCTAGATTAATTGTCATTTATCAGCATCTTGCTGTTGATTAAAAGTCTGTTAAGCTGTGGCCAGGCGATCTCTGACAATGACCCAACCGTCTATAATGTGGGATGATTTTAACAATTTGCTTGAATTTTAAGCATTTTGTTTGATTTGATACCCGATACCCCCTCTAACGTGATCCTTTTCTACAAACTCGGGAAGATGTACGGCGTACCATGACCCCCAAGGGCATATTCTCGGGAGTACATACCATGCACACATTTTTTTAAAGCATTAAATTCAAGAGACCTAAGGAGTTGAATCCATGAAAATTATTGTTCTGGGTGGAGATGGGTTTTGCGGTTGGCCCACAGCGTTGCACCTATCGAAAGCAGGTCATGATGTTGTGATTGTTGATAACCTTTCCAGAAGAAATATTGATACGGAACTGGAAGTGGCATCACTGACGCCGATTAGCCCGATGTCGGTCAGGCTCAAAGCATGGAAAGAACTTACTGGCAAAACAATTCAGTTTTTTAACTTCAATATCGCCCATGAGTATGATCAGCTCCTGAAGCTATTTGTGGACTATGAGCCAGATGTGGTCGTCCATTTTGCTGAACAACGGGCGGCCCCCTACTCAATGAAATCTGGGAGACACAAGCGTTACACCGTTGATAATAATCTCAATGGTACGAACAATGTCCTCTGTGCGATCGTTGAATCTGGTCTTGATATCCATGTGGTGCATTTGGGTACGATGGGCGTCTATGGCTATGGTACGGCGGGCATGAAAATTCCTGAAGGCTACTTAGATATTCAGGTGGTTACTGAGGAAGGAAAGGTGATTGAGAAGCAAATTCTCCACCCGGCTAATCCTGGTAGCATCTACCACATGACAAAAACCCAGGATCAACTCTTTTTTGCTTACTACAACAAAAATGACCAAGTCCGGGTCACGGATCTGCACCAGGGAATTGTGTGGGGAACAAATACAGCGGAAACGGCGCTAGATGAACGGCTAGTCAACCGCTTTGATTATGACGGGGACTATGGCACAGTTCTAAATCGTTTTTTGATGCAGGCAGCGGTGGGTTATCCGCTCACTGTCCATGGTACGGGTGGCCAAACCCGCGCATTCATCCACATCCAAGATACGGTGCGTTGTGTGGAATTGGCGATCGCCAACCCGCCGGCGAAGGGGGAACGGGTGAAAATCTTAAACCAGATGACAGAGACCCACCGGGTTCGGGACTTGGCCCAGATGGTGGCAGATATTACTGGGGCAGAAATTCAATATCTGGAGAATCCTCGTAACGAGGCTGCAGAAAATGAATTGTATGTGGAAAATCGTTGCTTCTTAGATATGGGCCTCCAACCGACAATGCTTAATAAGGGTTTGATGTTGGAAGTGACCGAAATTGCGAAGAAATATGTGGACCGTTGCGATCGCAGCAGAATTCTTTGTACTTCTAAGTGGAATCAGGGTGCTACGACCCAAGACCATGTCAAAGTTCCCGCCCAAGTGTAAGTCAAAATCATCACGGTCATAATTGAGGAAAGGGTTTACGCTCGTCAGTAAGCCCTTTTTTGTGACCAAAAGCCAAAAAATCCAAAATAAAAAAGAAGACTTCCAGGGCGAACCATAGAAGTCTGTTGGGATTTGCATGTTGGTGATGGTAACCAGCTGCAAAACTGTGATTAAGCAAAAATTTACAGCTTGTTGAGGTTAAGGCCAGCTTCTTTAGCCATTGCATCAATGCCCTTCTTTTCGAGGGATTTGATTGCTTTGGTGGAAAGGCGCAGACGCACAAAACGGTTGCCTTCGGGCCACCAAACTTTTTTCCACTGGAGGTTAACTTCTTGTAATTTTTTGGTGCGGCGGTGGGAGTGGGAAACCGCCATGGCGTTATTCGCCTTTTTGCCGGTAATCTGGCACTTACGAGACATACAAAAGAGCTCCTAGCAATTTTTATAATAAGTAATCCAATCTACAATCATAGTGCATTAACGAAGCGAGGCCAAATCTATGGAACGCGGAAAACTCACCGCCATTATCACCGGGGCAATTTCTCTTTTTTTGGCGATCGCCTATCTGTTACTCGTCCAGATTCTGGATTTCCGGGGAGAAATGCTACCGGCACCCCTGTTGGAAATGCTGCCCAGTCTCCCCAGGTTCTTCGGTTTTATCTTCTAAGCTGCCTTGGCGATCGCCTGGCCTTGGGTGAGGAGTTCCAGGGCCGCTTGATATTGCAAGTCCGCTTCCGTCGCCATCATCCGGTAAGGAATCGGGTCTTGGGGAATGACCTCATCGGGCAAAATCCCTAATTTATTGATGTCATGGTGCAGTGGTGTTTCATACTTAGCAACAGTAACCGCCATCCCGGCCCCATTCGGCAATTCAAACAGCGATTGGATTAAACCCTTACCAAAAGTCTTTTCGCCGATGAGTAAAGCCCGCCCATTGTCCTGGAGCGCCCCGGCTAAAATTTCACTGGCGCTGGCAGTGGCCTGGTTGACCAATACCACTAGGGGAGCGTCAGTGAGAGGATGGCCCGTCGCGCCGTAACTTTCAAAGATTCCCTGGCGATTAACGGTATAAACGATGGTTTCCTGATCGAGCCAAAGCCGCGCAATTTCAATCCCGGCCTGGAGTAAACCCCCCGGATTATTCCGCAGATCAAGGATGTAACGGTCGGCCCCCTGACGTTGGAGCTGATCGAGAGATTTACTGATTTCTTCTGTGGCGTTGGCGCTGAACTGGTTCAGCCGAATATAGCCAATCTTCTCGCGATTTTTTTCTTCTAATTTGGCATAAACAGGATTGAGGGCGATGGTGTCACGGGTGACTTTGACAGTACGGATAGCCTCAGTTTTCGCCGATTTCACCGTTAGGGCAACGGTCGTCCCTTTTTTGCCACGCATTCTGGCGGCGGCCTCGTCTAGACCGATATTTCTAATGTCCACTCCATCGATCGCCAAAATTTGATCCTTCGTTTCAATGCCTGCCGCCTCTGCGGGGGAACCGGGCAGGGGCACGATGACTTCTAGTAGATCAGTCTCTGGATTGATATTGATCTGTAAACCCACCCCAGACAGTTCCCCTGAGGTACTTACTTTGAGACTCCGATACTGTTCGGGGCGGAGTAGGCGCGTGTAGGGGTCGTCCAGCAGCGCTAACATTTCCGTCACTGCTTCGTAGGCTTGTTCTTGGGTATTGAGGGGCCGTTTGAGAAATTTCTGACGAATTACCCACCAGTTCTGGCCGTTAAAGGTTTCATCCACATAGGATTGGCTGACATAGCGCCAGGCTTGCAACAGTAAATTTTGTTCGTCGGTGAAGGCGATCGCCCCATCCATCGGCCCAAAGACCATCCCAAAAACCAGCAATACACCGCAAACACCCGCCCAGAACTGTTTTCTCAGCATTCGTAAGGTTTTATGAAAAATACTTGACTATTCTTAAAATAATAGACAATTTCTGTAATATTTGGGATGTTTTCACCGCTTTACTGGCTTTGTGGATCGTTCGTTAGGCGATCGCCCCCTTGTTTAATCACCCCAGATTGATTGTGACAATTTCCGCTAAAAGGCTTGATAATCCCGTAACGTCGCCACCTGACAGAACAAGCTATGTTACATTCTTGTAAAGAGATTTTTCGTTTCTAATCAGGCTTCATGTTTACAAAAGAAGTTACCGACTCCAAGTTATATAAGTGGTTTAACGAACGACTAGAAATCCAGGCAATCTCCGATGATATTTCTAGTAAATACGTTCCCCCCCACGTCAATATCTTCTATTGTCTGGGCGGCATTACCCTTACCTGTTTTATTATCCAGTTCGCCACTGGCTTTGCAATGACCTTCTACTACAAACCTACCGTAGCAGAAGCATTCACGTCTGTGCAGTACATCATGAATGAAGTCAACTTCGGTTGGCTGATTCGTTCGATCCACAAGTGGTCGGCGAGCATGATGGTCTTGATGATGATCCTCCATATTTTCCGCGTCTATCTCACCGGTGGCTTCAAGCGTCCCCGTGAATTGACTTGGATTACTGGTGTGGTCATGGCTGTTATTACCGTTTCCTTTGGTGTGACTGGCTATTCTCTCCCTTGGGACCAGATTGGTTACTGGGCGGTGAAAATCGTTTCTGGTGTACCTGCTGCAATTCCCGTTGTTGGGGATTCGATGGTTGAGTTGCTCCGGGGCGGCACAAGTGTTGGTCAAGCGACCTTAACTCGCTTCTATAGCCTCCACACTTTCGTATTACCTTGGCTCATTGCGGTCTTCATGTTGGCCCACTTCCTCATGATCCGTAAGCAGGGTATTTCTGGTCCTTTGTAAGGATCATTTTTTCGTTTGCTCAAAACAACATTCCTGTTGAGGAGAACTTTTACTCATGTCTATCATGAAAAAGCCGGATCTCAGCGATCCAAAACTCCGGGCAAAACTGGCTCAAAACATGGGACACAACTACTATGGTGAGCCGGCTTGGCCCAATGACATTCTTTTTACCTTCCCCATCTGTATTGCGGGAACCATCGGTTTGATCACTGGTCTGGCGATTCTCGACCCGGCAATGATCGGCGAACCGGGTAACCCCTTTGCGACTCCCTTGGAAATTTTGCCTGAGTGGTATCTGTATCCTGTCTTCCAGATTTTACGGATTCTCCCTAACAAACTCCTTGGGATTGCTTGTCAAGGGGCTATCCCCCTTGGCTTGATGATGGTGCCTTTTATTGAAAGTGTCAACAAATTCCAAAACCCCTTCCGTCGTCCTGTGGCAATGACTGTTTTCCTCTTGGGAACGGCCATTACCCTCTGGCTCGGTGCGGGTTCTTGTTTCCCCATCGATAAGTCTCTGACTTTGGGCCTGTTCTAAACTACATCCCTAATTTCTCGGACTCATTCTTATTTTTCATCCCTAAAAATCATGGCGATCGCCCCCCTTTGGCTCCGGCTAGAGTTAGGCGATCGCTTTTTGCATGTCTATCAGTATTTCCAGACGAAAGGGCCGTCAGTAAAAGAGTCAGTGGCATGTATGATTTAGGCTGTGCAATATTCCTGTGAAACGACGCCCAAGCGATATGAGTAATCAGACCTCGAAAATCACCTACACTTTTACCGACGAAGCTCCGGCCCTGGCGACCTATTCCCTGCTCCCCATTGTGAAAGCCTTTACGACGGCGGCGAATATCGAGGTAGAAACGAAGGATATATCTCTTGCTGGGCGGATCCTCGCCAATTTTCCGGAATATTTAACCGCCGATCAGCAGCAGCCCGATGACCTGGCAGAACTAGGCGATCTGGCAAAAACTCCTGACGCTTACATCATCAAATTACCAAATATCAGTGCCTCCATTCCTCAATTGACGGCGGCGATTAAAGAATTACAGAGCAAAGGTTACAACATTCCTGACTATCCCGCCGACCCTAAAACGGATCGCGAAAAAGCAATTAAAACGAAGTATGCCAAGGTGCTCGGCAGTGCGGTAAACCCCGTTTTGCGGGAAGGTAATAGCGATCGCCGGGTCGCTGCCGCCGTCAAAGAATATGCCCGCAAAAATCCCCACAGCGTCGGGGCCTGGAGTCAAGCGTCTAAATCCCATGTGGCCCATATGACCGCTGGGGATTTCTATGGCAGCGAAAAGTCTGTCGTCCTTGAAACGGCAGGCAGCCTCAAAATTGAACATCAGGCCGCCGATGGTACGGTCACTGTCCTGAAGGAAAATATCCCTGTTCTCGCTGGGGAAGTGGTCGATGCAGCGGTGATGAGCGTTCAAGCATTGCGGGCCTTCTATGAACAAGAAATGGCCGCCGCTAAGGCCGAAGACATCCTCCTCTCACTTCATGTGAAGGCAACGATGATGAAGGTATCTGACCCGATTCTCTTTGGCCATGCGGTCACTGTTTACTACAAAGACGTTTTTGAAAAGTACGCAGCAACCTTCGCCCAGCTCGGGGTCAATCCCAACAATGGTATTGGTGATGTGTATGCCAAAATTACGAGCCTTCCTGAGGCACAACAAAAGGCGATCGCAACGGATATCCAGGCAGTTTACGAGAAGCAGCCCCGCCTGGCGATGGTCAACTCTGACAAAGGCATTACGAATCTCCATGTGCCCAGCGATGTGATCATTGATGCGTCTATGGCTGCGGCTATTCGCACCTCCGGCAAAATGTGGGGCGCTGATGGCAAAGCCCACGACACCAAGGCGATGATTCCTGACCGTTGCTACGCCACCATGTACCAAGCTTGTATCGAGTTCTGTCAGGAACATGGCGCTTTCGATGTCACCACCATGGGCAGCGTCGCCAATGTGGGATTAATGGCGAAAAAAGCCGAAGAATACGGCTCCCACGATAAAACCTTTGAAATTGCGGCCCCTGGCATCGTGCGAGTCGTGGCAGAGAATGGCGCGGTATTGATGGAACATCCGGTCGAAAAAGGTGATATCTGGCGCATGTGCCAAACCAAGGATATTGCCGTCCAGGATTGGGTGAAATTAGCGGTTAATCGCGCTCGCATTACTGGCAACACAACGATCTTTTGGCTCGATGAAAACCGCGCCCACGATGCCAACATTATCGCTAAGGTGAAACAATACCTCCCTCAGCATGATACGAGCGGTTTAGATCTGCAGATTTTGCCCCCGGTCGAGGCGATGAAATTGACCTGTGCCCAGATCAAAGCAGGTAAAGATGTGATTTCCGTGACAGGGAATGTGCTACGGGATTATTTAACGGATTTATTCCCGATTCTCGAACTGGGCACCAGCGCGAAAATGCTTTCCATTGTGCCCTTGCTCGCTGGCGGTGGCCTATTTGAAACTGGGGCGGGCGGTTCCGCACCAAAGCATGTGCAACAGTTCCTCGAAGAAGGTCATCTCCGCTGGGATTCCCTAGGGGAATTTTTGGCGATCGCCGTCGCCCTCGAAGACCTGGGCCGGAAAACGAATAATCAGAATGCCCTGGTGCTGGCAGAAGCTCTGAATAAGGCCAATAGCCAATACCTCAATAACGACAAATCTCCCTCCCGCAAGGTGGGCGAAATTGATAATCGCGGTAGCCATTTTTATCTGGCGCTCTATTGGGCCCAAGCGTTGGCAGAACAGAATCAAAGCCCAGAACTGAAGGCGAAATTTGCCCCCCTCGCCCAAGTCCTTACCGCCAACGAAGGGACGATTGTGGCAGAACTGCAGGCAACCCAAGGGCAAGCCATTGAGATTGATGGATATTATCTTTCTGAACCGGAGAAAACCACCCAAGCGATGCGTCCTAGCCCGACTTTCAATCAGGCGATCGCCCTGCTGACTCCAGCTTAAAACTGTATCGATGATTCAATATTCTTTCTACTATGAAAGAGAACACTTAAGAATTGTTATCATCGTGCTCCAGCACTTTGGAGAATTTGAGCCACTCTATTATGGTTACTTAATCCTACTTGATGTGGCTCTCCTTTGCTGTTTACGGCTCTACAAGTTTGACTATTAGCCATTGCTAATGGTTTTTCACCAAAATTATTAGCATAATTTGGGTTAGCTCCTGCATTAAGAAGCTCTTGGACAATGAATGGCTGTCCTTCGCAAGAGGCTGAAATCAAAGATTCACTCAATGCTTCGTTAGGAATATACTCCCACTTTGCACCCGACTCAAGAAGTCTTTGTACAAAAAAATCATTCCCAAAGCGTGCTGCATGGAAAAGCACATAATAAGGCTGATCTAAGAAACTTCTTTCTTGACTTTGGTAATTGGGGTCAAATCCTTGATCAAGGAGTAAGTTGATTTTTTCATAATTTCTTTCAGATATCGCATTCAACATGTCTTCATACATTTCTTCTGTGTTAACTTCATTATTTCTATTAGTTGAATTGCATCCCATTAAAACAATAACGAATCCTATCAAAGTGAACAATAAAGATTTCTTTACTATCAAATTCATAGCCATTTTTATTCCGTAAGCCTATAAAAATAATCTTTTTAAATGTAAAGTAAAAAAAGAAGACTGAAAAAACCAAAAGATTACATATCTCGATCAAGACAGATTTAATGGAAGTAGTTAAAGCTAGATTTCTATAAACCAAGTTTCCTGAGGAGAGGCTTCGTGGAAACGATATGTTTTCCGAGGCCCAATTCCTGAGGCGAAATCCCCAAGGCCAGGGCCACTAACTGGGGCAGATGTAAAACAGGAATGCCTAGTTTTTCCCCAATTACTTTCTCCACTTCTGGCTGCCGGGAGTCTAGATTGAGATGGCAGAGGGGGCAAGGGGTGACAATGCAATCAGCACCAGCGGCGATCGCCTGGCGCAGATGGTTCCCGGCTAACTGGAAAGCCTGTTCTGTGGCGTAGCTAGAAATAGGCCAACCACAACATTGGGTGCGGCCCTCATAGATGATGGGGGTTGCACCAACGGCAGAAAAGACAGCCTCTAGGGAACCAGGATTTACCGGATCATCAAAGGGAATACTTTTTTGCACCCGCAGCAGATAGCAACCATAAAAAGCGGCGCACTTCAGATTTTTCAAGGGTTTAATGACCTTTTCCTGCAACTTGTCGAGGCCATAGTCTCCCACTAGCGCCCAGAGTAAATGCTTAACATCCGTTGTGCCTTGATAGGGGGAGCAGTGGGTATTACTGAGGTACTGATTGACCTGGGAAAAATATTCGGGATTATTGACCTTCGCTTCCTTGAGGCGATCGTCCACATGACCGATCACCCCCTGGCAGGTACTGCAATGGGTGAGGAGAGGCAGTTTTAAAGATTCAGCGAGGGCGATATTGCGGGCATTGACGCTATCTTCCAGGAGTTGGGATTCTTCTTTGTAAGTGCCAGAACCGCAACAGGCGGCTTGTTTGAGTTCGATCAGCTCAATGTCGAGGGCTTTGGTGAGGGCTGCTGTGGAGAGGTACAGTTCTCGACAGGCGCCTTGGGCAACACACCCAGGAAAATATGCGTAGCGCAACATTTTAGCTGAACCTAAGATAGAAAATAAGGTGTAGCTTCATCTTATCGTCGCGGATTAAGCTCTCCGTAGAAATGGTTATGTTTTGTTATGTCTAATGATTTTTCTGCTTTGAATACAGATTTGGCGATCGCCCTCCAGTGGGGTCAGTTTCAGGCGCGCTTTTTCGGTCAAATTGCCCATGAGTTGCGTGCCCCCCTCAGTACGATCATGGGCTTGCAGCAGTTGATTTTGGAAGACCTCTGTGAAAACCCAGCAGAAGAGCGTGCTTTTATTGCAGAAAGCTACACCGCCAGCAAACGATTATTGACGTTGCTCGATTCGGCGATTACGATTTCTAAGCTGAATTATTCTCAGGATAAAGGCGATGCTCAAGCTCTCGATTTGAAAGGCTTGTTGATTGAATTGACGGATCTTTTGGGGGTCAAAGCGCTCAACCGGAATCTCACGTTAACAGTGGATCATCCTGCCATTGAAACCCTAGAAATTTTTGGCGATCGCCGTCACTTTTCTCAGCTTTTCCTAACCCTTTTAGATACCACGCTCCAGCGGGCCGAAAAGGGTATCGTTCACCTCAGCTATGGGAGCCAAGGCGATCAGATTATCTTTCAGCTCACTTCGCCCCAGGGTGAAGATTTTTGGAATGAGGCGACTCTGCCTGATCTGACCCTAGGCGATCGCCCCAGTCTGGAAAGGGTGCAGCAAGTTGCCCATGCCTTCGAATTTTCCCCGGCGATCAAATGGCAGCTGTGCCAAAAATTACTCGCCAGCTTTGGGGGGAGCTTGACCCGTCACTACGACAAACAAACTATGCAGGTAATGGGGCAGTTTCCTCAACCACGCAAGTAATCACACTGATGGGATGTTCATGATTGTGGAGCACCATGGTCGTCGTGGCGTTTTCTTTAAAGCCAATGCGCTCATAGAACTGCTGCTGATGGGTGGTCATCAGGTAGACCCGCTCCACCCGGCACATGCGGGGATGACTAATCAAGGTTTCGACTAATTTTCGCCCTAAGCCCAAGCCTTGGTAATCAGGGTGAATCACCACATCCCACACCGTCGCCCGAAACACGCCATCGGACGTTCCCCGGGTAAACCCAATCAGGCGATCGCCGTCCCAAACTGTCACTACCGGATCACTGTAGGCGATCGCCGTTTCCAGATCCGCCAGCGATCGCTCCCGGGCCCAAAAAGCCGTGACATTAAACAATTCCTGCAACTTCACAAGATCTACCCTGGACTTGTCCACAGAAAATAAAATATGGCTGCAGTCGGAAATTTTATTCATCGCTTCTTAAACGCAGAGGGAATAAAAAAGGCCTTGGGTTATCCCCTCTCCCCCAGAAATCTGGAGGCCTGGAGACGTTAGAGGTGGGAAAGAATGACAGAATATCGCCCAATTGCCTGAACTTATCCGCAATCTTAACCCGAAAAATTTGTCCATTATTGTAACCAGTTCAACCATTCCGTTGAATCAAGAATCCTTAAATTTTTTCCTTTCCCCAAAAGCTGATCATTTGCAAATGGCCTGCTGGGGATGCCCAAATCCGCCCAATTCCTGTCAGAGCTTGATCCCAGGCGCACATTTCCCCCAAGACTTTGCTGGGGAGTGGTGTTAGAATTTATTGCCATAAGCTAGGGGTGTCTGTCATAGGAATCAGACTGAGATAGTCCCTTAGAACCTGAGACTGGGTAATACCAGCGTAGGGAAGCTGTTAATCGAGGATTAAAACAATATGAGAGCTGATTGGGTTGCCAAACGGCAAGGTCAAGGTAATGTTTCCCAGATGCATTATGCACGTCAGGGCGTAATTACCGAAGAAATGGATTATGTGGCAAAGCGCGAAAATCTTCCCGTAGAGCTCATTCGTGACGAAGTGGCCCGGGGACGAATGATCATTCCCGCCAATATTAACCACCTCAATCTCGAACCGATGGCGATCGGGATTGCGTCCAAGTGCAAGGTCAATGCAAACATCGGGGCTTCCCCCAACTCCTCCGATATCAACGAGGAATTGGCAAAGCTCAAGCTCGCAGTGAAATACGGCGCAGATACCGTGATGGATCTGTCCACGGGCGGCGGTAATCTCGATGAAATTCGGACGGCGATTATTAACGCCTCTCCGGTTCCCATCGGTACGGTTCCCATTTACCAAGCCCTTGAGAGCGTCCACGGCAACATGGAAAATCTCACGGCGGCGGACTTTTTACACATTATCGAAAAGCACGCCCAGCAAGGGGTTGACTACATGACGATCCATGCGGGGATCCTCATCGAACATTTGCCCCTCGTCCGTAACCGGATTACTGGCATTGTGTCTCGTGGTGGCGGTATTTTAGCGCGTTGGATGTTGCACCACCACAAGCAAAACCCGCTCTATACCCACTTTGACGACATTATCGAAATCTTTAAGCGTTACGATGTGTCCTTCAGCCTTGGGGATTCTCTGCGCCCTGGTTGTACCCATGATGCTTCCGATGAAGCACAACTTGCCGAACTCAAAACCCTTGGTCAACTGACCCGCCGCGCTTGGGAACATGATGTCCAGGTGATGGTGGAAGGCCCCGGTCACGTGCCGATGGATCAGATCGAGTTCAACGTGAAGAAGCAGATGGAGGAATGTTCTGAAGCTCCCTTCTACGTGTTGGGTCCCCTCGTCACCGATATTGCCCCCGGTTATGACCACATCACTTCGGCGATCGGGGCAGCGATGGCAGGTTGGTATGGTACGGCGATGCTTTGCTATGTCACACCCAAGGAACACCTCGGTTTACCGAATGCTGAAGATGTCCGTAATGGTTTGATTGCCTATAAGATTGCGGCCCACGCTGCGGATATTGCTCGTCATCGTCCTGGGGCGCGCGATCGCGATGATGAACTGTCCCATGCCCGTTATAACTTCGATTGGGAGAAACAATTTGAACTTTCCCTCGATCCTGAACGGGCGAAGGAATACCATGATGAAACCTTACCCGCAGACATCTACAAAACAGCAGAATTCTGCTCGATGTGTGGACCTAAATTCTGTCCGATGCAAACGAAAGTTGATGCTGATGCGTTAACAGAACTGGAAAAGTATTTAGCTAGTACTTCCGCCAAGGAAGAACTCGCCAGAGCGTAATCCTAATTTATAGGGTGAATTTAGGTATTGATTCACCCTATTTTTGAATAGACGTTAAAGCAAAAGTCGTTAAATTGATTGGATAAAATAGCATTTTCTAAAAATGGGGTCAGGGTTCGTCTGCCGGATGAGCGTTGGCAGCATATCATAGAGAGGCATGGGGGATTAGAGGATAAACAAACTTTACTGCTTGAGGCGATCGCCAATCCTGATCGAATTATTCTGGGTAATGATGGAGCATTAATGGCGATTCGAGAAATGGAAGTCGGGAAGGTTTTAGTTGTGGTGTATAAAGAAGAAACAGCAGATGATGGTTTTGTGATTACTGCGTTTCCTACTCGTCGTCTTAACTCGCTAAACCGGAGACATCAAATATGGCCATAGTTGAAGAGAGCCTTAATTATTTAAAGTTTGTACCATTATTGCGAGATTTACCAAAGCGTCCTTTTTCTCTTCTCTATGATGCAGAGGCTGACGTTCTCTACATTGATTTTTATAATCCTCCGATATCAAGCGATGACACAGAGTTAACAGATGACGATATTGTTATCCGTTACGGAGACAATGATGAGGTTGTTGGATTAACTGTTCTCCATGCAGGCGATCGCCCTCTAAAAAATTAACTCAAGTAATAAAAAATCAATATTTTCAAGATACAAATACTCTCTACATAGAGCTTAATTAAAATCCCGGTTGTAGGGACAAAAGATATTAATGAAAAATTTTTTTTGATTTAAATCAAGACGGCAAAATTTTTACAATCATGAATATTGTCAAGCCATGCTTACAAATCTTGTAGAGTCCGTGTTTGACGAAACTATGATGGATATAATCACAATGTTGAGTGTAATCTTGTTCGTCAACAATCACTTTTTATCTTAAAAAATCAACAGTCTCAAAGAAATATTGGTATTTAATGCTTTTCTTCTAGCAGATGAATCACCTAGAACTTAAACTAAAGATGATATTTTCTTGGGCTTTTCTTAAATTTGAATAATTGAATTTCTGGCAAAAGTCTAAAGGATCAAGACCATTAGGGATTATGATTAAAGCTCAGGCTAACTGACACCCCTCCCACATAAGCGCTAACATATTACATTACGCTTTAGTTTTAATATCAAGATTGCCTCTGCGCTAATGGAATTGCTCGAATACCAAGCAAAACAACTCTTTGAACAGGTCGGAATACCTACATTACCGTCTCAGATCATCGCTGACCCCCGGGAACTTAAACAGCTACAAATTCCTTACCCGATCGTCCTGAAGTCTCAGGTGCGGGCTGGGGGGCGGGGCAAAGCTGGAGGCATTAAACGGGTCCAAAATACCATTGATGCGATCGCCGCCGCCCGGAATATTTTCAATTTGGCGATCGCCGGGCAGTATCCGGACGTATTGCTCGCAGAAGCCCACTACGAGCGAAAACAAGAAATCTTTTTGGCAGTGGTGCTGGATTACGAATTACAGCGGCCCGTTCTCCTGGGTTCAGCCCACGGTGGCATGGAAATCGAACAACTCCTCGCCAATCTTCACCAGGTGGTGATTCAAGACTTTTTTTCTCCCTTCCAAGCCCGCCACCTGCTCAATAAAATGGGTATTCGAGGTCCCCTAGTTCCCGCCCTCAGCGACATTATCAAAAAAATGTATGACCTCCTGCTAGGAAAAGACTTAGAACTTGTGGAAATCAATCCCCTGGGCATTAACCAAGCCGGAGAACTTATGGCCCTCGATGGAAAGGTGACTGTCCACGATACGGCTTTGCGTAAACACCCAGAAATCGACCTTTTCTATGCCCATCAAAACCAAGGCAATTACCCAATGGGAGATCCTTTGGCTTGGCAGTCAGAAGTACCTGGGGGCAAAGTGGGGATTGTCTGCTATGGCGTAGGGGCAGCGGCCTTGAGTTGGGATTTGCTTCAGGAGTTGGGGGGACAGCCCGCTTATTGTTGGATTCTTGGCCCCCAATCCCAAGGGCTGGTATTTTCTCCCTACGATCTAGAGGGTCACATTGGCCTGATCCTTGAACAGTTGGCTTCTCTACCAGAGATCGAAGTGCTGTTTTTAAACTTAGTGGCAGACAAAGAAATCAACCAGCAAATTTTAGCGAAAGTCATCGCCTCTTTCCCTGGGTTGGCAACTGAAAAAGATCTAGGGCATTCGCCGATGCAAATCGTAGTGCGCTGCTTACCAGATATTGACCAGACCATTGCCCCTGGTTGCCACTGGGAGAGCGATCTAGAGGCGGCTATCCATCAGGCGATCGCCCTCAGTAAAGCCTAAATTAAAGACTGAATCAGATTTTTTCGTATCGCAACTGGGAAGACAATCGTCATGGCTTGGCAAACGAATCAAAATATTCTTATTCAGGGCATCCACACCTCCCTTGCCCAATACTATTGTCCTCGGATGGCCGCCTATGGCACTAAAATTATTGGCGGTGTGAGTGCGGGGGGCGGTGGCCAGACCATCGGAGAGCTGCCAATTTTTGATCTCGTCATGGAAGCCACAGAGAAGGCCGGCCCAATTACGACGAGTTTAATTTTTGTTGACCCCTTTGAAGTCTTGGATGCTTCCCTAGAGGCGATCGCCGCCGGAATCAAACAATTGATTATTGTTTCTGCGGGGGTTCCTCCCCTAGACATGGTGCGCCTACTCTACGAAGCCCAGCGAGAGCAAGTACAAATTCTTGGGCCCGGTAGTAGTGGGCTGGTAGTGCCAGGGCAACTGTGGCTTGGCACAGGATTTGTGAACCACTTTCAGCCTGGTGATGTGGCAATTCTCAGTCGTTTCAGTAGTCTCTCCCAGGAAGTGGCAATTTTTCTCAATCAGGTAGGTTTAGGACAGTCCTTTGTCGTAGATGTAGGAAACTCTGATTTACCGGGCTCCAATTTTGCCCAATGGCTCCAGTACCTTGACCAAGATCCTGCAACGAAGGCGATCGCCCTCCTCGGTCGCCATGGCTCCCAAGAAGAAATTGACCTCATCCCCCTCCTCCGGGACAAAATCAAAACCCCCGTTGTCACCTATCTATGTGGTAGCCATGCTCCCATTCACCGGAGTTGCCATGATGCCAGCACCATCATCGCCAGCCAGCTTTCCTATTGCATCAGCGATATCTACACCCCCACTGAAATGCATAGCGCCTTTAAGCAAGAAAAGCTCGCCTTTGCCCGTACCCCGAAAGAACTACCGCTGCTGCTAAAAAAAGCCCTCCAGCCCCCTAAAACTCGCACACGTCGCACACGTCCCCCTGAAGCAACCCCCATAGGAGATTGATGTCATATCCGTGGGCCTCAGATATTAAGATTAAACTTGGAACCGCAATTTCAAGAGCCCCGCAACCATGGCACAAATCCTTGATGGCAAAAGCTTTGCCCAAAAAATTCAAGATAATCTCAAGACGGCGATCGCCACTCTTTCACCTAAAATGGGCCGCCCGCCAGGATTGGCCGTGCTGATGGTCGGTGACAATCCGGCCAGTGCCGCCTATGTTCGCAACAAAGAACGAGCCTGTGAACGAATTGGCATGGCTTCCTTTGGCAAACATTTTCCGGCCGATATTACCCAGGCTGAACTAGAAGCTGTCATCCAAGAACTGAACCAAGATGAACGGGTAGATGGGATTTTGGTGCAGTTACCCCTTCCCCCCCACTTAGATTCAGTCGGCTTACTCCTCACCATCGCCCCCGAAAAAGATGCAGATGGTCTGCACCCTCTAAATTTGGGCCATTTAGTGCGCTCGGAGCCAGGTTTGCGCAGCTGTACTCCCTACGGTGTGATGGAATTACTGAAGGAATATGACGTTCCTCTAGAAGGGAAAAAAGCAGTGGTGGTTGGTCGGAGTATCCTTGTGGGCAAGCCCCTTGCTCTGATGCTCCTAGAGGCCAATGCGACCGTGACAGTCGCCCATTCCCGCACCCAAGATCTGGCGGCAGTGACCCGGGAAGCAGATATTCTTGTGGCGGCGATTGGGAAGCCGGAATTTATCACCGCAGAAATGATTAAACCTGGTGCGGTGGTCATCGACGTGGGCATTAACCGGGTCACCGATCCTGAAACTGGCAAGTCTCGCTTGGTGGGAGATGTCGCCTACACTGAAGCGGCCCAAGTTGCAGCTCAAATTACCCCAGTCCCTGGTGGCATTGGCCCAATGACCGTGGCGATGCTCCTCCAAAATACGTTTAATAGCTACCAAAATAAAGCTAATCGTTAATTGACTAGGCTTTGACTAGGCTGTTTCCTTTGTTGCTGCCGATGAGGTACAGCAGGGCCATCCTGACGGCGACACCATTGGTCACCTGCTCTGAGACTAAACTCAAGGCAGGATGATCCATCACATCGGAGGCCAGCTCCACGCCCCGATTCACCGGCCCAGGGTGAAGAATTTTCACATCTGGGTGACATAATTTCAGGCGACCGCCCGTAATCCCAAAGTGCTGGTGATATTCTCGTAAACTGGGCAGAAGATGGGCTGTCATCCGTTCGTGTTGTAGGCGCAGAGTCATCACAAAATCTGCGTCCTTGAGGGCCGGTTCCAAATCCCAATGGAGCACTAATTTCCCCCCAGAATCAGTTCCGAATTCTTGAAAACCACTAGGCAGTAGCGTTGGTGGTGCAGCGAGGTGTACCTCGGCCCCGGCGGTGGTTAAACTCCAAATATTCGAGCGAGCCACCCGGGAATGGAGAATATCCCCCACAATGGCAATCTTTTTCCCCTGCAATAGCTCACAACGGGGATTTTCCGCATCCAAAACCCGACAGATGGTAAATAAATCTAGTAAAGCCTGAGAAGGGTGGGCGTGGAGGCCATCCCCGGCATTGAGGATGCTCACTCCCGAATTAAGGCGATCCATTTCCTGGGCGATCGCCTGGGGAACCCCTGACTGTTGGTGGCGGATCACCATAATGTCTGTACCCATGGCCAGATATGTTTTCGCCGTATCCAGGATTGTTTCCCCCTTGCTGAGGGAAGAAGACCCAGGTGCAAAATTCATCACATCTGCCGATAGCCGCTTAGCTGCCAGCTCAAAACTGCTCCGGGTACGGGTCGAAGGCTCAAAAAACATATTTGTCACTACCTGACCCTGGAGTGCCGGCACTTTTTTCATTCGCCGGAACAGCACATCCCGCAGACTCGTTGTGGTTTGCAGCACCGCATCTAGTTCCGCCACCGAAAAATCCATGAGCGAAAGAATATGTCGCCTTGTCCAAGTCGCCGTTACCGTTGCCATAACCTTCTTTTACTCAATTGCCAGCCACAAAAAAGAGGGCCGTTGCGATCGCGCCCTCCTCATCTTATCGAATCTGATGAATTAACCTTGAATTACGCGGCCTCAGTGTGAAAAAAGCTGAGGTGTAAGAGGTTACGTTTCCAAGGGTGGGACTGGATTTCACGAATTACCGCAGAGCCAGACCAACCGGGGGTTTTGACTTCAATAACTGTTTCGTTGGGAGTTGCTTTTTTGAGCAAGTTCAACGCTTCTTTATAGTTCACAACGAATACATCAGAATCAGCGCCTTTGTGACCATAGAGGTTAACGGGCAGGAGACCATCGCGACGAAGAGCGCGGGGATTAATCCCTTCAGGACGTGCTTGGCATTCAATCGTTAAAGACATGGGAAATAACCTAAATAAATAGTGCGAAAAAATAGGAAGTTAAAAATAACAACGTTAGCCGATGGGCTCACCATTGCGATCTAACAGAGCGCGCTTCGGACCGTGGATCGGATCCTCCACAATGATTGTCTGCTCACGACCAGCCCCCAGAGAAACGATGGCGATCGGGACATCCATCAGTTCCGCTAGGAATTTCAGGTAAGCAAGGGCTTCTTTCGGCAACTCATCGAGAGAACGACATTCACTCGTGGGCTGCTTCCAGCCGGGCATCGTCTTGTAGATCGGCTTGCAACGAGCAAACAGATTAGCATTACTCGGGAAGTGTTCACAAGTTTCCCCGTCGATCTCATAGGCCACACAGACCTTGATCTCATCGAGGGAGTCCAGTACATCCAGCTTAGTAATCGCTAAACAATCTAGACCATTGATCCGAGCAGCATAGCGGCCGATGACCGCATCAAACCAGCCACAACGGCGGCGGCGACCTGTGGTCGTACCAAACTCTGCACCCACATGGCCCAGCAGTTCGCCAATTTCATCTTCTAACTCTGTGGGAAATGGTCCTTCACCCACGCGGGTGGTGTAAGCTTTCGCCACACCAATCACCCGGTCAATGATCGTCGGGCCGATTCCCGCCCCTACGCAAGCACCGCCTGCAATGGGGTTAGAAGAAGTGACATAGGGATAGGTGCCGTGGTCAATATCCAGGAGTGTGCCTTGAGCCCCTTCAAAGAGAATATTTTTCTTGGCATTGACCCCTTCAAAAACTTTTAGGGAACTGTCAACGATGTGGGGGCGGAGAGCATCGGCATAGGCGCGATATTCTTCGATGACTTCCTGGGGGTCGAGGGGCGGCAGATCGTAGAGCTTTTCGAGAATAATGTTTTTATACTCGATCGCCCAAACAAATTTCTCCCTGGAGTTCTCCAGATCCATTAAATCGAGGACCCGTACCCCGGTTCGTTCGGATTTATCGGCGTAGGTGGGGCCGATGCCTCGCCCGGTGGTGCCAATTTTGCGATCGCCCCGCATTTCTTCAGAAGCCCCATCAATGAGACGGTGATAGGGCATCGTCACGTGGGCTGTCTGGGAAATGAACAGATTATCCGTCGAAACATTTAGACGGTGGAGCTGATCAATTTCTTCGAGAAGGACTTTCGGATCAATGACCGTCCCTGAGCCGATGATACATTCTGTATCTGGATATAAAATGCCTGAAGGGATCAAATGAAGCTTAAAGGTCTGTCCCTGCACAACGACGGTGTGTCCTGCATTGACGCCCCCTTGGGAGCGCACGACAACATCGGCGGATTTGCTCAGTAAATCCGTGATCTTTCCTTTTCCTTCGTCACCCCATTGGGCACCAATGACAACTACGTTAGCCAAGGGTTTGTCTACTCTAATTCACACAAACTACAATTATTGTGACTTTGGCGATCTTGTGTCAAGCTTTTTAAAAAAGTTTTATCGGGAAAGTTATGGAAAACGCAGGTAAAATCCCAGTCGTAATTAACGGTGCAGGCGGCAAAATGGGCCGGGAAGTGGTCAAGGCGATCGCCGCAGCTGAAGACATGTACATCGTGGCGGCGGTGGACAAAAATCCGGCGCTCCTTGGCCAAGATGTGGGGGAAGTGGCAGGCTGCGGGGCATTAGAAGTACCTATTTTAAATGACCTTGAAGCGTCCCTTGTGCTAGCAACCCAAGACAAAATCCAAGGGGTGATGGTAGATTTCACCCATCCCAGTGGTGTCTATGCAAATACTCGGGCGGCGATCGCCTATGGTGTCCGTCCGGTCATCGGCACGACAGGCTTAAGCGAAGAACAAATTAACGATCTCAAAGAATTTGCCGAAAAAGCCAGCACCGGTGCCTTGGTCATTCCCAATTTTTCCATCGGCGTGGTTTTACTCCAACAAGCTTCCCTCCAAGCCGCCAAATATTTTGACCATGTAGAAATTATTGAGCTCCACCACAACCAAAAAGCCGATGCCCCCAGCGGCACCGCCATTAAAACCGCGCAAATGTTGTCTGAATTAGGCAAACAATTTAACCCGGCCCAGGTGGAAGAAAAGGAAGAAATGCCCGGGGCCAAAGGTGCTGTTACTGACGATAATATTCGGATCCACAGCGTTCGTCTGCCCGGTTTGATCGCCCACCAGGAAATGATTTTCGGTGCCCCTGGTCAAATTTATACCCTCCGCCACGATACAAGCGATCGCTCCTGCTATATGCCCGGTGTGCTGCTCTCGATTCGGAAAGTCACCGAGCTGCAAACCCTTGTTTATGGTTTAGAAAATATCCTCTAGTTGGCGTAAACCATGGCTAAATCCGCCGACAATTGGTAGTAAACGCCTCATTAGCTTAGATCCTGATGCCTGGGTGAGATGGGTGATGGGGGACCAAGAGCTCCATGCAGGGGAATTTCTCGATCCCCAATTTCAATGGGTTAGCCGCGATAGCGATGTGCTGCTGCGCGTTACCTGTCCCCAAGATGGCGATTTTTTATTACTCAATGAATTACAGTTGCGGTATGACAGCTCGATGCCCCGTCGCATGACTGCCTATGCTGCCCTTGCCCGTGAGAAATTTAATTTGCCCGTCTATCCAGTGTTGATTAATATTCTCCAACCCTCGCAAAACCCGACCATTGCCAACTGCTATCAAGCGCAATTTAAAGGGTTAAAGGCAAGGCAAGATTACCAGGTTATTAATCTTTGGGAAGTGGATACAGACATTGTGTTTGAGCAAAATTTTCCATCCCTGTTGCCTTTTGTTCCTATCCTGAAAAATGGCAACGGGGAACAGCCTATTCGCGAAGCCGTTCGACGCTTACGCCAGAGGAATGAACTCGACCAGTTAGAGCCACTGTCAGCATTTTTTGCTAGTTTTGTACTAGAAATTCCCTTAGTCCAACAAATCATGAGGTGGGATATGGCTGTTTTACAAGAATCCCCTTGGTATGAAGAAATCTTAAAACGGGGTCAAATCCTTGGTTTAAAAGAAGGTATTGAGCAGGGCATTGAAACAGGATTACAACAGGGTATTGAACTGGAAAAACGGCGTATTATTCCTCGTTTGTTAGCAAAGGAATTTACTGTTGAAGAGATTGCGGAGATTGTTGGAGATTCCGTTGAAGGGGTTACGCAAATTATTCAAATGATTCAAGAAAACCAAGGGCGATCGCCTGAGAATATCAACCAGGATTAACAATGCTGATCCCCATCACCCAAGAGAAATTTGAACAGTTGATCCCCCTGATTGCGAGCAGTGAGCAGTATCAGTACTACTGGGGCAAAACCGAAGATTTTTTAAGACGGGCTCTAATCTCCTTTGTGCTGGTGGTGCTGTTCTATCTTTTGGCTCTGTTGCTACGAGAAGCGGAGGCTTTGCGGCTCCTCACACAAATTATTGGCGGACTGTACTGGTTTTGGTCCCCGATCTACTCAGCCAGTATTAAAAATGCCGACTATCGCCGCCAGCCCTATTGTTTCTTTTGGCGGGGGAAAATCCTAGATGTTTATCTCACTGAAGAAATTGTCCGCACCCAGGAAGAAGTCGATAAACTTGGGCGACTCCTGAAGGTCGAAAATCGCGAGCGACGAATCAATTTAGAAGTGGGTGATAAAGATGGCTACCTGGCCCGCATCCAAGCTCCGGTCGAACCGATCCACCGGAATCTCAAACCAGGTCAAGCAATTGAACTTTTGGTTCTATCAAACCAGCGCACCTTAGGGCGCAATCTCAAAGTCACCGATGCTTATGTTCCCCGGTTAAATCTCTGGGTCGGTTTGTATCCTTATGTCCGACGGGATGTCTTCTGGGATGTGCGGGAACAGCTCCGGGTGCGCTACGGCAAAAATCCTAACAATCCACCCCCCCGTCCCTATCCGAAAAGGCGATCGCCGCGTCTCACACGAGAATACTAAATTGTTATTCTCCGCAATTCTCCTGGTAGAGCCCTTGACTTTGAATATAGTGAATAATGCTTGGAATCAGCATTGTTGCCGTACCTTCACTACGGTATTCACTCGAAGAAACCGCCGGGGGAACATAGGTCGCTGCTTGCCAAGTTCCTTGAAGAGCCTCAATCTGCTGGAGTGCTTCTGGCTGGAGAGGATAACCTTTGCGGGGAAAGATAAGTAGGGTGACTTGCGGCAACAGATCCTTAACCCGATACCAACGGGGAATTTGTGTAATTAGATCAGAGCCAATAACAAGGGAAAAAGTGATGTTTTCGCCCCAGATTTCTTGGGCTTTTTTGAGGGTATTTAAACTACGGCGATCGCTTAACCGTTCATCTACAGCAACATTTTCACAGCCTAAATCCTCGGTCAATAGCCGTAACATTGCCGACCGCTGGGAGAGAGTCGCACCATGCTCTTTGAAAGGATTATCCGAGGCCCACACTGCCACCTGGTCATAATGTTCCCCAAGCCAACGGAGGATCCCTTGATGTCCGATGGTGGGGGGATCGGCGCTGGTGCCAAAGAGGGCAATGTGTGGCTTAGAAGCAGACATCCTGTGACATGATGAGAGGCAAGGTTGTTGTGAGCAGTGTATATGAATTTACCCACTTGGATCACGGTTTCGCGCTTAGCAGGAGTTCCGTTTTTGCTGATTCTCCTCGAAAATCCGACACCGCGATCGCGCCTGATTGCCCTGGTCATTTTTCTGGTGGTGGCATTAACGGATTGGCTCGATGGTTACCTGGCTCGGAAACTCGATCAGGTGACGGATTTAGGCAAATTTCTCGATCCTTTGGTGGATAAACTGCTCGTCACGGCGCCCCTGCTGTCTCTGATCCATTTGCAACAAATCCCAGCCTGGGGGGTTTTTCTGATTTTGGCGCGAGAACTCACGATCGCTGGTTGGCGAGTAACGGGAGAAAAGAAAATCCAAGGGGCTAATCTCTGGGGTAAAGCGAAAACGGTGACACAAATTGGGGCGATCGCCCTGCTGATTTATCCAGTTAATCCCTCAGGAGAGTTCCTCGCGTTGGTTTTATTCTGGCTGGCCGTTGCTTTGACGCTGATTTCCGGCCTGATTTACCTGCTGCCCCAACCTGCAAGCTCAAATGAGCTGGAGTCTCGGGGAGAATCCTAAGCAAATGTTCGATTTTTGCTGAATTTTAGCTGCCCCAAATGCTCCAACTGGTGAGGCCCAACAGACCTAAACCCAGAGCCCACCAGAGAAATTGATTGTCCTGAGTTTCCATTTGGGAGAGGTCTTCAAAATCTTCGATCGCCAATGTTTTTTCTTCGACTTTTTTCTTGCCCTCCACATAGAGAGATTTCGCTGGGTCGAGATAATCTAAGCTGGGAATTTCTGTGAGCCATTCCTTGGGCCGCTCTAGTTTTGGTGCTTCGAGGATGTACAGTTGCCGCTGGGCCTTCTGTCTGGTACTGGCGAAAGGGTGCCCGAGTAGTTCCCGGCAGAGGGCGATCGCCTGGTCCCCTTGATTGTTCGCTTGGTAGGCAGTCACCAGCCAGAGCTGCACCTCCCCAGACTCCCGAGAATAGGCAGGCAAATTTTCGACAGCCTGCTGAAAGGAGCGAATGCTTTGGCGATATTCCCCCTGGAGGAAGGCGTCTTTACCTTGTTCAAACAAAATCTGGGTGCTGGTATCCATCAAAAAAACAGCGGCAGTGCAAAAAAAGTATTTTGATAGCCTACAAAATTTTGCGGCCCGTCAGCATTTGGCGCACTTCCAACATCGCCGAATAGGTGGGCAAAATATGGAGGGTTTGATCTTCTGGGCTGAGGGCGATCGCCTGATCGAGAGCTTTTGTGAGATCCGGCTCAACAATCAACTCGGCATTTCCTTCGCAATACCGTAGCCGCAGGGCCATATCATGGGTGCGATCGCCGCTGATAATAATTTTGCCGGGGGCTTGGGTCAGCTTTTCTAGATCCACATCCCAAATCCAAGACACATCGGTGCCATCGGGGGTGCGGTCATTGAGAACCACAAGGACGGTGCTCGTTTTCCCCTGCCCTTGTAAATCAGTGACAGCCCGGATCGTTTCATTCATACCCACAGGGTTTTTCGACAGAAGAATCCGCACATGTTTTCCCTGAATCGTCAGTTCTTCGGCCCGACCAAAGGCCGCTTTAAAAGATTGAATTTGTTCGTCAATGACGTCTCGGTGGATGCCTAGGGTTTCCGCGAGGAGAGCCGCCGCTAAGGTGTTGTATTTGTTATAGACACCAATGAGAATTTGGCCCCAATCCTGGCTGTTGATATCGAGGGCATTTTTCTTAAAGCCACAACTATCGCAGTGGTAATCGCCCAGGTGCGAGAGATAAACGCCTTGGTAGTTTAATGGCGCACCGCAGCGGGGACAGTAAATTGAATCGACGGCATGGGGAATCGCCTCAAGGTAAAGCTCGGGCTCATTGAGGCCAAAATATTTCACGGTTTGACTGAGATTTTGACCGAGATAATTGAGGGTCGGGTCATCGCCATTGACGATAATGGTGGTTTCTGGCGGTAAGGGGGCGATCGCCTCTTGCCAACGTAGGCTGATGGTATCGACCTCCCCGTAACGGTCGAGCTGATCACGGAAAAGATTTAGGGCAAGGATATGGGTGGGAGCGCAGTTTTTCAGGAGGATGGGAATAATATTTTCATCGACTTCGAGAATGCCGTAGTCAATATCGAGCTGCCCGAACAGATTGGCATGTTCTAACAGGGCCGTCGTCAAACCATTGATTAAGTTCGCGCCGCTGGCGTTGTGGGCGAGTTTGTACCCCTGGGCCGTGAGGATCGCCTTAATCAATAGTGAAGTGGTGGTTTTACCGTTGGTCCCCGCCACGAGAATGACCCCTTTACGGGCTTGTTTAAATAGGTCTGGCAAAATGTCTGGGAAAATTCGCCGGGCGATCGCCCCCGGCAGAACACTCCCCGCGCTCAGCTTGAGGCCCCGCACCACCCCTGTAATTGTTTTGCCTAAACTACAGGCGATCGCCAACCGCAAACCATCAAAAATCGCCATTTCCTTCGGCTGTCTCCCAGACTGTCTAAGTCCCTAAAGATAGCAGAACTTGTGGCCACTGCCTAACTCACCGCTTGGGGTAATCCCTGCCAACCGCCGTGGGCATCCGGTGTTTTATAGGCCAAGTTTGCTAAAACAGGCTGGTCAATACCAGGCAAATAGGCCAGATTTTCTGCTTCTAGCAGCACATCTTTTAATTCTGCCCGCTCTAACTTGGCCCCCGTCAGATTTGCCCCTCGCAAATCCGCTGCCACAAGACAAGCCAGTTTTAGATTGGCTTCAACAAAATTACAACCCTGTAAATTTGTGTGCTGGAGGTTAGCCCCATAGAGCTTGGCGCCGGAAAAATTGAGCCCAGCTAAATCCATCCCCATTAAATTGACATCCCGCAAAAAAGCCCGGCTGAAATTGCCATGCTGTAGGGTTGCGCCCTGTAAATTGGCATGTCCAAAACGCGCTTCTTGGGCATTGACCCACCCTAAATTGGCCCCACTTAAATTGGCCTGGCGCAGGTTCACCTGAATCAAATTCGCTCCGCACAAATTTGCTCCCGTCAGGTTTGCCCCCCGCAGATTGGTATAGCTCAGACTAGCGCCACACAACCGAGCTTGGGAGAGCTGGGCGTTGACCATAAAAGCACCGTCTAAATTTGCTTTCGTCAAATCTGCGCGGGTGAAATCCGTGTCATTGAGCTTTGCGTGGGTGAGGTTGGCCCAATTTAAGGCGGCCCCAGATAGATCGGCTTTCAATAAGAATGTTCGATTTAAATTTGCGCCAATGAGATTTGCCCCCTGGAGATTTACTCCAATCAAGGCTTCATCCTTGAGATCGGCTCCCTGCAGATTGATGCCCGCAAAGTTTCGCTCTCCCTGTTCGTAGGCTCGCAGCAATTGTTGAACGTGCATGGATTTAACCAACCCAACAAAAAAACAAAGTTCAGTTTGGGCCACAACTACGGTTAGTCGTGGGAGCAGTTTGTTTTTATAAAGTCACGCTTATTCTATATCTTAAAAAAATATTAAAGGAAAATTAGAGGGCGATCGCCAAAAAAGTTCATGAATATTTTGGGAAACTTAATCAGCTTTTGTTGAGCCAAAAATGAACGTCAGCTGGTTACATTTCTTCTTAAAGAAATATCAATAGGCAATTAAAAAAACTCTAAAAATTACCGGTTAAATTCATCGCTGTTTCGGCTTTTAATCTGCCTCGAGCCTAGAGATTCCCCAAAATTATTGGGGTTCATTTTCCGAGGCAGTTGCGCCATGATTACCCGAACAAAAGCCTCCTTGAGACCCCCCAAGGGTTCTTGAGGAACATTTTCCATCTGAGAAAAAAAGCGATCGCCGTAATATTTCGCAACCTTTTTAGGCCCAAACACCGGGGAAAACGGTTCAAAACTTTAGCCTGAAGCGGCCGTGCTCTAGGTTCGATAGGACACGGGGCTTTAACGCTTTATCGCCAGGTTTGGTTAGGGGAGCGCTGGCTCAAATTCGATGCGCTCGGCATGTCCCCAAAAAGCTTCTAGATTGTAAAACTCCCGTTCTTGGGGGAGAAAAATATGCACAATCACTTCCCCGTAATCTTGGAGGATCCACATGCCCTCGCTCTTGCCTTCCATCCGTAGGGGTAGTTTGTTGTATTTTGTTTCTAATCTCGCTTCAATAGAGTCGGCGATCGCCCGCACTTGAGTCCGCGAAAAGCCCGTCACCACCACAAAAAAGTCCGCTAAGTAGGAAATTTGATCTACTTTTAAAATCGCAATATCTTCAGCCTTTCGATCATCGGCTGCCTCAGCAATATCCCAAACTAAACGGCCACTTTCATGAATTTCAAGGGGTTGCGGTAGAGTCATCAACAGTTCTAGCTTGTGCGTCAACGAATAATATGGATAAAAAATCTTATCCATCTAGCTTACCCCGGAATCGACGCTCCAGCATCCCGATGGCCCACCGATGAACCGTAAGCATTAGCCTGCACCAAAGATTTCTGCCCGAGTCGATCAAACTCAATATGCCTATGTTATGATGCATTAGTTGAGAATAGTTCCTAATTGATAATCGACGATAATACTGTAGGTTTAACCTCAGTATTATGCCACCCTGCTTGACGACAAAGCCCCATGAGTAACGCCCCCATCTTACGTGTTGAAAATCTCTACAAATGCTTCAGTGCTAAGGATTTACCCGCCGTCAAAGATATTCATTTCCAACTCGAACAAGGAGAGATTTTGGGGCTATTGGGGCCTTCGGGATGTGGAAAAACGACTTTATTGCGGCTGATTGCCGGCTTTGAACAACCCACCACAGGACAAATTATTCTCAACGGTGTTTCTGTTAGTACGCCAGACCATTGTTTTCCGCCGGAACAACGCAATACGGGCATGGTTTTTCAGGATTATGCTCTTTTTCCTCATCTCACCATTGCGGATAACATCGCCTTTGGGTTGCGCCATCGAGAACAAAAGTTTTCCCGCCAGGACATTCGCCAACGAATCGAAGAAATTTTGCATTTAGTCGGCCTATCGGGTCTCGAAAAGCGTTATCCCCATGAACTGTCTGGGGGACAGCAGCAGCGGATTGCCCTCGCCCGGGCTTTGGCGCCACGACCTTCCCTTATTTTGCTAGATGAACCTCTGAGTAATTTGGATGTTCAAGTGCGGCATCATCTGCGCCACGAAATTCGCCAAATTATTAAAGCAGCGGGGATCTCTGCTATTTTTGTGACCCATGATCAGGAAGAAGCCCTCGCGATTTCTGACCGAATTGCAGTGATGCGCCAAGGTAACTTGGAACAGTTGGGTACGCCAGAAGAAATCTACACGGCCCCAGCTTCTCGGTTTGTGGCGGAATTTGTCACCCACGCGAACTTCTTGCCTGCCCAGTGGATCGGTGGGGTTTGGCAGACGGAGATCGGAGAATTTCAGGGGGCGATCGCCCCCCAGGAACAGTCCACCGATGGGGAACTGATGGTCAGGGAAGAAGAATTAGAGCTCATTCCCCAGGCAGAAGCTCCGGCGATCGTCCGGGAGCGGCAGTTTTTGGGCCGGGAATATCGCTATTGTCTCCAAACAGATTCTGGGAAATATCTCCATGCCCGGACGGGGGTCAATCAGTTGGTCCCGGTGGGTTCTCGGGTGCAGATCAAAATTCAGTCGGCGACCCCCCAAATTTTCGCGGTGTCCTAAAGCTTAAAGGAATAGAGGGTCTCCCCGTTGGGCGATCGCCTGGTAATCCCGTTAAATTCCTTCACCCGCGCCTCCAGATATTTTTGGGCTTCTTGGCCCGAGAGTCGAGTCGTTTGAGCAAAGCGGAGTACCGTGATTTCGCCGTTAGTTTCGTTGAGGGTCTGGTAGAAAGTTTGTCGCAGCCAATCGGAGTCAAATTTTTCTTTACGTACTTTGCGATTTAAGCGCCAGAGCATATATGAACCTCCCCCAGTAAAAGGAATCCCCACGACGGCAAAGGCAATCAGGGCATCACTGCGATCGCCTGGATCTGCATCCTCATTTAACCCTTCTGCTAAACCATAGACAGCAAAAGGAAGCCCGACAATCAACAAAGAAACTCCGATAAAACGTTGACAAGCACGAAATAGCCATTTAGCCCAGTGAGTCTTGGGAGGCACTGCCGGAGAGATCATTGGCCGACTTCCTTGGTTTAAGCTACCATTGACCACTGTCGCGGCAATGGCCGACCCCTGGAGGTCTGTTTTTTGTAAATTAAGCACAGGAGAAGCGGTGGTGGCAATGGGGGAAGTCAGAGCCTGGAGCGCAGCTTTGACCTCGAGGGCTGATGGGTAACGGCTCCGGAAATCAAAGCAAATCATGCGATCGAGAATGGCGGCTAACTCAGGGCTGACATTGGCGTCTTGGCGCCAAATAATCTCGGCGGTTTGAGGATCTTCATAGAGCTCATCGCTGCCGTTATAGCCCATAGGCGGCAATTTTCCGGTGAGAGCTTGAATCACGAGGATCCCCGTGGCATAGATATCACTGCTGAGTTTCGGTTTACCCCGCCCTTGTTCATTGGCCATATAGCCGGGAGTACCGATAATTGTGCCCACACGGGTCTGGCCTTGGGCGTTGACCTGGGTCACAGCTAATTCTTTGACGGCACCAAAATCGATCAAAACTACTTTGCCATCTTGTTTGCGGCGGATCAGGTTAGCGGGTTTAATATCCCGATGGATCACATTTTGGCTGTGAATGAAGCTGAGGGGTTCAAGGATGCTCTGCAAAAGGGCAATCGCATAGGCTTCACTCAGTTTTTTACCGACGGTAATTTCCCGCTCGAGGCTATGACCTTCGATGAAATCTTGGACCAGAAAGAATTCCTGATTGATTTCAAAATAGGCGAGCAGGTGGGGAATCTGGTCGTGGTCTCCCAGGCGATTAAGCAGTTGCGCTTCGGCTTCAAAGAGCCGCCGGGCCACTTTCAGGGCTTCTGGATCACTAAAACTGGGTTTAAATTGCTTGACGACACAGGGTTTGTTGAATTGTTTAATGTCTTCTGCGATGAAAGTTTGCCCAAAGCCCCCCGCTGCCAAAGAATTGACGATGCGGTAGCGGCCATCAAGTAACTGCCCAATCATAATGTCTGTAACGGTTGGCTCACACCTGGATTGATGTTCCCATTATGGAACAGCTTGGGGTTACGCTAACAGAAATTGGGAATGGTGCCGGATATGATCTTCCATAAAGGTGGCGATGAAGAAATAGCTATGGTCATAGCCTTCTTGGTAACGGAGGGTGAGGGGTTGACCGACTTTTTCGCAGGCGATCGCCATTTTGTCTGTCAACAATTGCTCCGCGAGAAACCCATCGGCACTGCCTTGATCAACTAAAATCGGGTATGACAAAGGGCCATGGCGCTGGATTAAGGCCGTTGTATCATAGGCCTCCCAGAGGGTTTGATCTGCTCCCAGATAGGCAGTGAATGCTTTTTCTCCCCAGGGACATTGGCTCGGGGCAACAATTGGCGCGAACGCTGATACAGACTGGTAAAAATCAGGCTTACGGAGGGCACAGACGAGGGCCCCATGCCCCCCCATAGAGTGGCCAAAAATTCCCCGTTTATCCGTGACAGAAAAGTTTGCTTCAATGAGTTGGGGCAGTTCCTCAGTGATGTAGCTGTACATTTGGTAGTGTTTGGCCCAGGGTTGTTGGGTCGCATCCACATAAAAACCAGCGCCACTACCGAGGTCCCAATCCTTGTCTTCATCGGGAATGCCAGTGTTCCGGGGGCTGGTATCGGGGGCGACAAGCATCAAACCCAGTTCCGCTGCGTATTGTTGTGCCCCGGCCTTGGCAGTGAAATTTTCTTCAGTACAAGTCAAACCTGATAAATAGTAAAGAACGGGCACTGGTTTTTCTGTCGCCTGGGGAGGAATAAAAACCGCGAAATTCATCGGCAGACCACACACCTCAGAATCATGCTGGTAGTACTGGACTTTGCCACCGAAGCAGCGAATTTCTTTTGTTAAAACAAGGTTTGCCATGGTGAATTTGAGTATGCTGTGGGGCTTACAGTGTAAACCCCTGGTAATTTTGCGGAGCTAGATTTCAGTTTAAAAGGTGACAACGCTGCGAATGGATTCCCCTTTGTGCATCAGGTCAAAAGCTTCATTAATGCGCTCGATGGGCATCGTGTGGGTAATTAGATCATCAATGTTGATCTTGCCTTCCATGTACCAATCGACAATTTTGGGTACATCGGTGCGCCCTCTTGCCCCCCCAAAGGCGGTTCCTTTCCAGACGCGCCCGGTCACCAACTGAAAGGGACGGGTACGAATCTCTTGGCCAGCCCCAGCCACACCAACAATGGTGGAAACGCCCCAGCCCTTATGGCAGCTTTCTAATGCCTGGCGCATCACCTCGACATTGCCGATGCATTCAAAGGTGTAGTCTGCGCCGCCTTTGGTTAGATCCACCAGGTAGGGAACCAGATCTCCTTCTACTTCTTTTGGATTGACGAAATGGGTCATGCCAAATTTTTCGGCGATCGCCTTTCTCGCAGGATTGATATCGACGCCAACAATCATATCCGCGCCGACCATTTTTGCTCCCTGGATCACGTTTAAGCCGATACCCCCCAGCCCGAAGACAATCACCTTGGAGCCCACCTCTACTTTGGCCGTATTAATCACCGCCCCGACCCCCGTTGTCACACCGCAACCGATGTAACAGACCTTATCGAAGGGAGCATCCTGGCGAATTTTTGCGAGGGCAATTTCTGGCACAACGGTGTAGTTTGCAAAGGTGGAGGTTCCCATATAGTGCAAAATTGGTTCACCATTGATCGAAAAACGGCTCGTGCCATCGGGCATGACACCGCGTCCTTGGGTTGTACGGATCGCCTGACAGAGATTCGTTTTAAAACTGAGGCAATATTCACATTCGCGGCATTCGGGAGTATAGAGGGGGATCACATGGTCCCCAGGCTTGAGACTCTTGACCCCAGACCCCACTTCTACAACGACCCCTGCCCCCTCATGGCCCAAAATGGCAGGAAAAAGTCCCTCTGGATCAGCCCCTGATAAGGTGTATGCATCGGTATGGCAAACACCCGTGGCCTTGATTTCTACCAGCACTTCGCCTGCTCTGGGGGGTTCTAGTTGGACAGTTTCAATTTTCAGGGGAGATTTGGGAGAATAGGCGATCGCCGCTTTGACATCCATGGGGGTCTATCCTTAGATCAGTTTTTGTAATCACGCCTGACTATTTTAGAAATAAATGCTCCGATGCAGATCAGATAAATGGCCCAAATCACACCTTTATCGCATCTGAACTCAAGCTAAAACACGATGGGATTGCGATCGCCACAAAGCCTGCACCAGATGCCCAATGTAAATCGGTTTAGTAATATAGTCATCCATTCCCGCATTCAAACAAGCCAAACGGTCATGGTGCATCGCATTTGCGGTCAAAGCAATAATGTAAGGACGTGGATCTAAATTCAAATTCACCAGTTGTCGCGTCGCCTCTAAGCCATCCATTTCTGGCATTTGCATATCCATCAAGATCACATCATAGGTTTCCCTTTCTACCGCTGCCAAAACAGCCAGGCCATTGGCGACGACTGTTACCTCATAACCTAGACTATTCAAGATTTTTAAAATAACCTTTTGATTGGTTAAGTTGTCTTCTGCCAAAAGAATTTTCAGAGGAAGTTTTTGCGCCAAATTTTTATCTAAAACAAACAGTGGCTGAGGAGAATCTGGTGGTACGTGATCTCCATCAGTCACTGGATCAACATAAATCATGAATTGAAATTTACTACCAACACCTAGCTGACTATCTACAACAATATTGCCGCCCATCATGCGGACAATCTCTTGGCTAATGGCGAGGCCCAAGCCTGTGCCCTGAGCTTTAAATTTAGATTTACCCGTTTGTTCGAAGGGTAAAAAAATCAAGTGCTTTTTATCCGCATCAATACCAATGCCTGAATCTTCTACTACGAAAGATAGGAGGATATGAGAATCAGCAATTCCAGGGGACAAAGATTGTTTTACTTGAAAAATGATTTGACCTTTTTCTGTAAATTTCACAGCGTTTTGCAGCAAATTTAAGAGCACTTGCTTCAGTCTTTTTTCATCTGCATAAATTACTGTGGGCAGAGATTCAGAAAAGTCACAAATTAATTGAACCTTTTCCTGCTTGATCTGTGATTGAATAATGCCTCTAATTTTCTGAAGAAATTGAGGAAGATCAACCCTTTGGGGCTGTAATTCAATTTTGCCAGCTTCAATACGGGAAATATCTAAGATATCTTCAATAAGACTGAGTAAATGTCGACCAGAATCTCCAACTATTTGGAGGTCTTCCTTTTCAAACTCATCTAAATTTTCAGAGTCTTTAAGTAGCTCCACTAAACCCAAAATGGCATTGAGGGGAGTGCGTAATTCATGACTCATACTAGACAGAAATTTCGTTTTAGACCGGTTTGCATTGTCAGCGGTTTGCTTTGCTTCAAAGAGTTCAAGATTTTGTTGTTCTAATAGAACAGCAGTCTTTTTGAGATTTACTTTACTTGCCTCAAGCTGATCTGTTTTTTCCTGTAGATAAATTTTTGATTTTTGTAAGTTGTCAAAGGCTTCTTTCTTTTCAGTAATAGTTGCAGTTAGGCTTAAGCTAGTACCCACCACCACCACGATAAATAACTGTAGATGCAGGAGGGATTGATTAATATTTTCACTGGCAAATGTCCCCAATTCTCGTACCGTCCCAAATACGGCTAAGGTTGTAATCACGACAATGGCGTTTGTCACTCCAAGCTGCCCAAAGCGAATTACAATCCAGATAAGGTAGGGCATTAGCATATATTCCAAATGAAATTCTTGATAAAAGGAAAGATAGCTAATTAGGCCAATTATTGTTAATAAACAAAGGGCTTCAATGAATTTTGTGTGGAGAAAATAAACCCAGATTTTCTGGGGCGATCGACGGGAATGTTTTTGATGGTCTAGGCCAAACCAATGCTTAAAGGTTGCGTAGGGTTTATCCTGAAAAAGCTCATACCAGCTAATGAGCACCGGGGTGAAGATATAAATACCAGAAATATTGGAAATCCACCAAGTTAGCCATTCTTGACCCACTGCTGACCAGGGGATGCTACCACCGATCGCCAGGGCAAGAATGCCGCTACTGGCGTTGATCGCTGGGGCAACGGTCCCCGCAAGCAATAGTAATCTACAGAGATCATCAAACTTTTTTAAGGGATTTTTGTGTTGAATATTTCGTACTAATAAATATCTGCCGCAGCCAATTCCAGCGGTTGTGCCTAAGGCGATCGCCAAAACTTGGAGTACAGAGATAACCGCTTGGGGGAAGCTCCCAGATTGAAAAAAAGCCCAAATATTGGCTAAGAATGAACCCAGAAAAACCCCAGGCAAAATTGGATAACCATAAATTAAGGTCGCAGCAAGGGCAAATCCATCGGGGGGCCACACCGGGGTGACAGATTGAGGCGTGGCAGCAACCAAGCGTGAAATTTCTGCGGTGCCGTAGTAGACCAAAGCCAGAAGCAGAATCCTGATCCACCTTTGGGCGAGCTTGGGGGGGAATTTGGATAGATAAAACATGATGCTCCTGGTGAGACTAGGGCGAACACTAGAAAAAAGACATGGTTAAGGGCACATTTAAAAGCCTGTAAAAGCAAAAGAGAACAGCAGACAAGTGGCTTTATTGCCTCAATCTTGTTTTCTATTATTGTCGAAAAAAAGAATTATCCTGGAAAATTTTTTATCCTGTTCGCCTTCACGCCGCCGCTGCTGTTGTGAGCGCGAAACAAACCAGCGACAATAGAACCTAGTGTTTTAGCATTCATACCTGCCTCAATCGTCCATGTATCCATCCTTTTTGCCGCCGCTAGTCCAGCAACTTACCGAATCTGAGGCAATACACCTCGCCCAAAGTATGCAACGGGTGGCGATCGCCACACCGCTCCAAGCTGATCCGATCTTGACTAATTTTGTTCATCAAGGTGGCGGCAAGCCGGATATTCTCTTAATCCATGGTTTCGACAGTTCTGTTCTCGAATACCGCTATTTGATTCCTGAACTGGCTAAGGACCATACTGTTTGGGCTGTAGATCTCCTTAGTTTTGGCTTTACGGAACGGCCCGAAAATCTCGCGTTTACTCCAGAAACTTTAAAAACTCACCTCTACCACTTTTGGCAACAGCAAATCAATCGCCCGGTGGTGGTGGTGGGAGCATCCATGGGAGGGGCTGTGGCCCTCGATTTTGCCCTGAGTTACCCCGATGTGGTCAAGCAAATTGTGCTCTTAGATAGTGCAGGTTTGGCGCCAAAACCCTTCAGTCGCTTTGCGATGGTGCCGCCCCTAGACCGTTGGGCCACCCAATTTCTAGGTAGCATGAATGTCCGGCGAAAAATTTGCCAGAGTGCCTATTTTGATAAAGCGCGGGTTACTGAAGATGCGGTGCTCTGTGGGGCGATGCATCTACAATGCGATCGCTGGCAAGAGGCATTGATCAATTTCACTAAGGGGGGCGGCTATGGCTCTTTTTATCCCAAGTTGAAACAGATCCAGCAACGGACTCTCATCCTCTGGGGCGAGCAAGACCGGATCCTCGGCACGAAAGCCGCCCACCGTTTCCAGCGGGGCTTACCCAACAGCAGCCTCCACTGGATTCCGAACTGTGGTCACTTGCCCCATGTGGAACAGACCGCCCTGGTGAGTGAAAAAATCTTGGCCTTTTGTCGGACAGCGACGGCGGCGGTAGGCTAAACTGGAGTTAAGTTTTGTTACAGATTTTTGATATTTACTGTTTTAAAAAGAGGTTTTCACCATGGCAGCACCCGAACCCACCGTTAAACCCAATCTCGAAGATCCTAAGTTTGGCTTTAATCTCTATTCTGAAAAACTTAATGGCCGGGCGGCGATGATCGGAATCATCATTGCGATCGCCATTGAACTTCTCACCAAGGAAGGGGTCCTCAGCTGGTTAGGTTTGATCTAGTCATTTCATAAATTTTTTCAAGATGATTTATTCTGGATCTTCCCCGATGATTGTGGGGGAGATTTTTTTCGTTTTCAATATTTTGTCCCCAGTTAAATCAATCGTCTTACCTTTCCCCGCCGATAAACTCTACTCGCGCCCAGAACCGCCATGCTTCGTCTTACGGAAATCAAATTGCCCCTCGACCACGACCCGGAGGCGATCGCCCAGGCCATCTGCCAGAGGCTCAAAATTCAGCCGGATGAATTGCTGGAATATCAAATTTTCAAGCGCAGCTACGATGCCCGTAAGAAGAGCAACATTTACCTGGTCTACATTTTTGATGTGCGTACCACCAAAGATCAAGCCCTCCTGAAACGCTTCAAAAAAGATCCCCATGTGCTCCCCACCCCGGCCATGGCTTACCAGATGGTGGCCCAAGCGCCAGAAAATTGTGCAACTCGGCCCCTGGTGATTGGCATGGGACCCTGTGGGATGTTTGCGGGGCTCATGCTGGCAAAAATGGGTTTCCGGCCGATTGTGCTGGAGCAGGGCAAAACCGTCAATGAGCGCACCAAGGACACGTTTAATTTCTGGAAAAAGAAGGGAGAGTTTAACCCCGAATCCAATGCCCAATTTGGGGAAGGGGGCGCAGGAACTTTTTCCGATGGTAAGCTCTATAGTCAGGTGCGCGATCGCCAACATTACAAGCGCAAAGTCCTCGAAGAATTTGTTGAAGCCGGGGCCAATCCGGAAATTCTCTACATCGCCAAGCCCCACATCGGTACGTTCAAGCTCGTCGGCATTGTCCAAAATATCCGTAAAACCATTGAGTCCCTCGGCGGTGAAATTCGCTTTCAGAGCAAGGTCAAAACCCTCGAACTGGAAAATCAGCAGGTCAAAGGGGTCACCCTGGAAAATGGTGAATTTATCCCCAGCTCCCATGTGGTGCTGGCCATGGGCCATAGTGCCCGGGACACTTTCCAGATGCTCCATGACCAGGGCGTTTACATCGAACCCAAGGCGTTTTCTGTCGGGTTTCGCATCGAACATCCCCAACCCCTGATCGATGAATGTCGCTACGGGGAATTTGCTGGTAATAAAATTCTCGGGGCTGCCGATTATAAGCTCGTTCACCACTGCCAAAATGGGCGATCGGTCTATAGCTTCTGTATGTGTCCGGGGGGCTTAGTGATTGGTGCAACTTCAGAGGAAGGAAAAGTTGTTACTAACGGTATGAGCCAATATTCTCGTAACGAGCGCAACGCCAATGCGGGGATCGTCGTCGGGATTACGCCGGAAGAAGATTTTCCGGGTCATCCCCTCGCCGGGATCGAGTTGCAACGTCGCCTAGAAGCCAGAGCCTTTGAATTGGGTGGCCGGGACTATAGTGCGCCAGGGCAGTTGGTGGGGGATTTCCTCGCGGGTCGTTCTTCTGAGTCGCTGGGCCAAGTCAAGCCTTCCTATGCGCCAGGGGTGAAGTTAACCGACCTCAGCACGGCCCTACCGGACTATGCCATTGAAGCGATTCGGGAGGCGTTGCCGGCCTTTGACAAACAAATCAAAGGGTTTGCCATGGCCGATGCGATGTTGACGGGGGTCGAAACACGCACTTCCTCGCCGATTCGCATTAAACGGGGCCAAGATTACCAAAGCATCAATACCCAAGGCCTCTATCCGGCAGGGGAAGGGGCAGGCTATGCCGGGGGCATTCTCTCGGCGGCCATTGATGGGGTCAAGGTGGCGGAGGCGATCGCCCTAAATATTCTCCAAGGCGAATAATTCAGTAAAATCGCGCTTTTTTTCGGTTTATCTCTTGTTTATAATGGCGCGACGACATTAAATCGTCGCATCGTTCCGTAGCAATTTTTTGAGGTGCAGTAGCGCAAAGCATGACACGGGGAACCAGGACAACGGACATGGAAGTGACGAGTATTCGCCTCGAACGAAAACTCAAGGATAAACTCAAGGAATTAGCTGGCTGCCAAGGCTACCAGGTGTTGATCCGCGATATTCTCTGGAATTATGTCAACCACAATTCTGGTGAGTATCGACCCCAGTTTAGCCCTGCTGATATTCGGGCCACGCTCCAAGCGATCGCCCAAAAAGATGAAACCTGTGTCCTCAGTGGCAAGCGAATCCAAGCTGGCGATGAAATGCTTTTGGGCTTGACGATCCATGGAGATTTTGTGCCCTTAGGGGAAACTCCCACTGTTCTTACCCAAGTCGGGCATTAATCATTTTTCATCTCTGGAGCCACCGTCAGGTAGGTATCTTCTAGGAGAAATGATCCCCGGGGAAACTTCACCGCCCAATAGCCCCCGGGACGGCGATCGCCCAAAATGCCCACATCTCCCACCGCCAGTAAATCCGCTGGACGCAGCATCGGCATCGGATCGGCTGTTTTTAGATAAGGGGGCAATTGCGTAACCTTGACCGTCGTGCCCGTTTTGAACTCTGCCATAGGTTTTTCCTGTGAACCCCTGTAAATATTCCACAGTGCAAATCTTATCAGCAAAAAAACAAAACCCCCACCACTAGGACGGGGGTTAGAATCTCCTTCATTTTATCGATTTCAAGCCATGACCATTGCTGTTATGCATCACGTCCTTGATTTCTGCACAGAAGGAACTAGGCGAAATCCGAAATCCACTATTTTTATCAATCGAGTCGGGATTAGGCAACGCTAAAGAAAATTACGAAGCCAAGGACAGCCCCAAAAACAATCAGCGCGTAGAATTGCACTCGACCATTTTCGATGTATTTCAGCCCTTCGCCACTGAGTAGAGTGGCGATCCCCGTCAGGTTCACCGCACCGTCCACGACGCGATAATCCACTTCGAGAATTTGCCGCGCAATGCGGCGAGTTCCCATGACGAAAACACTGTTATAAATTTCATCGAAATACCATTTGTTCAAGGACAGACGGTATAACGCAGGGAATTTTTCGGCGATCGCCCCCGCATCGATTTTCTTCTGAAGATACATGAAGGAAGCAACGGTAATCCCGATCAAGGCGATCCCCACCGAGTTACCACCCATGATCAAAAATTCCGTGAGGTCGAAATGTTCTGCATGTTCCGCCACTTCCGCCATCTCATTCGGCGAGAAGATAAAACCCTCAAACCGATTCGCCCAAGGCATGCCCAACAGACCAATTAAAGCCGAGGGAACCGCCAAAGCCATCAACGGAAAAGTCATCGATAAAGGAGATTCATGGGGTTTAGAACCGTGGTGATCATCCTTGGCTTCAATCCCTGCCGCTGCGAGCAGTTGCGCTTGAATCTGGTGATCCTTACCGCGAAATTCCCCTTCAAAGGTCATGAAGTACATGCGGAACATATAAAACGCCGTTAAACCCGCCGTTGCCCAGCCAATGAGCCACAGCAGCGGATTCGCTTGGAACGCTAGACCGAGAATTTCATCCTTCGACCAAAACCCTGCAAAAGGCGGAATCCCACAAATTGCCAAGGTGCCGATTAAAAAGGTGGCGGAGGTAATGGGCATGTATTTCCGTAAACCGCCCATCAACCGCATATCCTGCGCGAGGACAGGTTCATGACCGACCACCTCTTCCATGCCGTGAATCACAGAGCCGGAGCCGAGGAAGAGCATCGCCTTAAAGAACGCATGGGTCATCAGGTGGAATAAACCCGCCGAATAGGCACCGATCCCCATCGCCATGACCATATAGCCAAGCTGGGACATGGTGGAATAAGCCAAACCTTTTTTGATGTCGTTCTGGGTGAGGGCGATCGTTGCCCCGAGGAAAGCGGTCGTTGCCCCTGTCCAAGCAATCACATTCATCGCCGCCGGGATCGGTTCAAATACAGGATACATCCGTGCCACGAGGAAAACCCCAGCCGCCACCATCGTTGCCGCGTGAATCAGGGCAGAAATAGGAGTCGGCCCTTCCATCGCATCGGGAAGCCACACATGGAGCGGGAATTGCGCCGATTTCGCCACGGGACCAAGGAAGACCAGGACCGCAAAGACGACGGCAAGTAGGGAACTAATTTGACCTGTGGAGACTAAATCACCAAGGCGATCGCCAATCACATCAAACTCAAAACTCCCCGTTGCCCAGTACAAGCCGAGCATCCCTAGCAGTAAACCAAAATCACCCACGCGGTTCGTGACAAACGCCTTTTGACAAGCCTCTGCTGCTGCCTTACGGTCATACCAAAACCCAATGAGTAGATAGGAACACATCCCCACCAATTCCCAGAAAATGTAGACCTGCACAAGGTTCGGACTAAACACTAGCCCCAACATCGACGAACTAAAAATACTGAGATAGGCATAGAAGCGCACATAACCCGGATCGTGGGCCATGTAGCCATGGGTGTAGATCATCACCAA
Source organism: Picosynechococcus sp. NKBG15041c (assembly GCF_055380235.1). Classification (NCBI taxonomy): domain Bacteria; kingdom Bacillati; phylum Cyanobacteriota; class Cyanophyceae; order Chroococcales; family Geminocystaceae; genus Picosynechococcus; species Picosynechococcus sp. NKBG15041c. The sequence continues at coordinate 985,395 of NZ_AP040363.1, read as the reverse complement.
AAAAGCCACGACCGTCACAATGACCGACATCAATGCACTCAAATGGTCAACGGTGTAGCCCATCCGGAGATGAAAATCTCCCGCCGCTGCCCATTCCAGGGTGTAGGTAAAAGTTTCATGTCCCTGGAGCTGACTCCAGAGCAACCCAAAGGACAGCGCCATCGATGCGCCGATGAGCGTCAAGACAAATACAGCATTCAGTTGCCGTAATTTGTTGGTGAATTTATTTAAAGAAATTAAGCCAATACCGATGATCATTGCCCCAAGTAGGGGAAACACCGGAATCAACCATGCATATTGATAGAGCGGTTCCATTACGAATGCCTAGGTTCTTGCTTTCTAAGTTACACATCCATTGGTGTCGGATTCCCCAAAGTTTGGGTAACAGCACGGGGTTAACCAAGGGCATTTTCCGCTATGGCTTGAGGATGATTGCTCTGTTCGGGCTGTTTTAAATAGACACCAATGGTCAGAGAGTTTGCCCCTCATTGTGACATATCCCCCTAATTCTTCAACGGATTCTCAGATTCGATTGCATTGGCTGATCTGAAATTTCATTATTTCAGGCGATCGCCTGCCTCCCTTTTCAAGCCCGATGGACATTCCAAAATGGGGCAGAGAATCTGAATCTATGGTGATCCCCTCACAAAGCCCAAGAGAGAATGAAACACATATCACAAAACCCCCCGAAAAACCTGATTAACATACGGCTTCAGTCTCCTTTTACTCACAACCCCATAGCGACTAATCCCTAAAAAAACTCAGCTAGGGAGCCTTCTGTCTAAGCCATGCCGTGCCATTAATTCCGAGATGATAAAAATCAGTGATGCTTCCTGACCCGTTCAGCAAAGCATGGGCAGCACAATGATAGTCTAAATAGAGTAAAGCCCTTATAATCTTGACTCTAAAGTGGGAAAAAGTGGTTTGTGCCGACGATCCACCCCCTTTAAGATCAAAAAAACTGATAAATCAAAAATAATTGGGAAACTGCACATAATGTACGGTATCACTAGCACAGCAAACTCTACTGGAAATAACTCCTACGCCAATCGTCTATTCGTTTACGAAGTTGTTGGCCTAGGTGGCGATGGTCGCAACGAAAATGCTCTCCTTCGGAAAAGTGGCACCACATTTATCACTGTGCCCTATGCCAGAATGAACCAGGAAATGCAGCGCATTACCAAATTAGGGGGCAAAATCGTCAGCATTCGTCCCGCAGAAGACGTCGCTGAGGTTGTGAGTGGAGCTCAATCCTCTACTCAAGCATCCGTACAACCTCCTATGGCTTCTTCCACGAAAATCGTTCACCCCAAAACCACTGACACCGATATCCCTGTCAATATCTACCGCCCGAAAACGCCTTTCCTCGGCAAATGTATCGAAAACTATGAATTAGTCGCCGAAGGTGGTAGCGGTACTGTTCGTCACCTTACCTTTGATATTTCCGAAGGCGACCTCCGCTATATCGAAGGTCAAAGTATCGGCATCATTCCCCCCGGCGAAGATAAAAACGGTAAACCCCACAAGCTCAGACTCTATTCGATCGCCTCCACCCGTCACGGCGACATGGAAGATAATAAAACCGTTTCCCTCTGTGTACGCCAACTGGAATACCAAGATCCCGAGTCTGGCGAAACTATCCAAGGGGTTTGTTCTACCTATCTTTGTAACCTCCCTGTCGGCACAGATGACGTCAAAATCACTGGCCCTGTTGGGAAAGAAATGCTCCTTCCCGATGAAGAAGATGCCACCGTCATTATGCTAGCTACAGGTACTGGGATTGCGCCTTTCCGCGCTTTTCTCTGGCGCATGTTTAAAGAGCAGCATGAAGATTACAAATTCAAAGGGAAAGCATGGCTCATCTTCGGTGTTCCCTACACTGCGAATATTCTCTACAAAGAAGATTTCGAAAAAATGGCTGAGGAATATCCCGATAACTTCCGTCTCACCTATGCCATCAGCCGTGAACAGCAAACCGCTGATGGTGGCAAGGTCTATGTCCAAAGCCGCGTGAGTGAATATGCAGACGAACTCTTTGAGATGATCCAAAAACCCAATACCCACGTTTACATGTGTGGTCTGAAGGGCATGCAGCCTCCTATCGATGACACCTTCACCGCTGAGGCGGAAAAGCGCGGCCTCAATTGGGATGATATGCGTCGGGCAATGAAGAAAGAGCACCGCTGGCACGTAGAAGTCTACTAAAAGGCGATCGCCCACTGCTAGTCACACCATCCGTGCATTTTTAGCCAATATCACCTGAGCCCTTGCATCCATTCCTGGCCATGCGGGGCTTTTTTCTGAGAAAGAGTGCGCTACAGTTGAGACAGTAAGCGACCCTTGCTCAGGGATGATCCATTACATTCCTAAAACCAAAAAATCCCAATACAATCACAGGTAATAGATTGCAGCCAAGCACCCTAAGATATGTTTGATCGAAGTCTCCATCAGGTGAATGAGCGACTCAATCGCACCCTAACCCGTAACCAGGTGTTACAACAAGTCACGGATCAAACACGTTCTAAACTCCAGGTTAGTCGCGCTGTTATTTACTACTTCTATCGGGAATGGAAAGGACAAGTCATCATCGAATCCCTGAATCAAAATAGATTTTCGATTTTAGGATCTACAGGGGCCGATGATTGCTTTACGGAGGATTATGCCCAACAGTATCTTCAAGGAAAAATTTTACAAATTTCAGATGTGGGAGCGAGTGGCTTAGATCCCTGTCATTTAACGTTTTTAGCCTCTATCAATGTCCAGGCAGATTTGGTTGCACCGATTATTGTCCAACAGCGATTATGGGGGCTATTGGCAGCTCATCACCATGAAATGCGTCCCTGGTCAATCGCAGACGTAGAATTCATCAAAAATCAAGCCCAAAGCCTCAGTACGGATTTACAACAAATGGGCTAGAAAGACTATCCATAGACTGGGGCAAACATGGCCATGTATAAAAAAACACAATTCACTAGCCAAGGTTCTCCTTTTTGATGTATATGTTGGCGTAAGTCTGTAAATAATTTATTTTTATGCTTTCCCTTGATTTGATGTCGCATACCCTAGACGCTGAACTATCGACGAAAGCACGGATCCTCGTCGTGGAAGATGAAGCGGTCATTCGTGACATGATTGTGATGGGCCTAGAAGAAGAAGGCTATGAAGTCTTTTTCGCAGACAATGGTCGGACAGGTCTGAATATGCTGCAGAACCCAGAATTTAATGCTCCGGATATGCCTCTAGACCTCGTCATCCTAGACATTATGCTGCCAGAGGTGAATGGTCTAGATTTGTGCCGCTTCTTGAGATATCAAGGGAATACTATTCCCATTCTTGTGCTCAGTGCCAAAGCCAGTGAAACAGACCGTGTTCTGGGTCTTGAGGTGGGAGCCGATGACTATCTCACCAAACCATTTAGCTTGCGAGAATTAGTGGCGCGGTGTCGTGCGCTGTTGCGACGACAGCAATTTATTCGGAGTACCCCCAAAAATTCTGTACGTCAGTTTAAAGATATTTCTTTGTTCCCCGAAGAATGTCGTGTGATGGTGCGGGGAGAAGAGGTCAATCTATCACCGAAAGAATATCGACTTCTAGAACTATTTATGAGCTATCCTCGACGGGTTTGGTCCCGAGATCAGCTCATTGAACAAGTTTGGGGGGCTGATTTTCTTGGGGATACAAAAACTGTCGATGTACATATCCGTTGGCTACGGGAAAAACTAGAACTAGACCCCAGTCAACCAGAATATTTGATCACAGTGCGGGGTTTTGGTTATCGATTTGGCTAAATAATGTGGCGTGGAATGGGCCAGAGTAAAAAAGTAATCATCATTTTTACCCTGGCAATTATCACAGGAAGAAGACTCCCAGACCACTAAAACAAGACCATGGGATCTGAGCATAGCAGCCGAGACTTACTGGTTTAGATCCCGCCTAGGATGCGGCCCAGTGAAAATATCTGGGGTGCCAGTCTTGCATGATATTAGGGTTGGGGTAAAAGATTTTGTCTAGATGGTGACAAAAAACGTTTTAAAAAATTGTGGCGATCGCCGCAAGAAAACCGTAGCTAAGTCAGCTTAAAAATCATAGAGGCCGGGTGCATAAGATTCGACGACATTACCTGTTTCTTCGCAGCTAACCAACAAGTAATCGCAGGCGTCGCAGGTGGTTTCCCGCAAGCTAGAATTATGAAAATAACGACGAAGAGCCGGAGCACCACAATTGGGACAAGGAAGCGAATACGAACAGTCCATGGCTTTGTCCTGAATTCTAAAAAAATTAAGGTCTGTAATCTTGATACTTGTTTGAAGTTTCATTTAAAAGCTTTTAAATGCAATTGAGTTGATCCCACTCATATTCTCTTCGCTTTTTTCTTGATCCTAAGCATACTTAAGACTAATTTAATTTTTTGCCGAAAAATAACCAGAAAATAATTTGAAATTTTCCTTCCCTTTAAAGAAAAGTTAACAAATAAGCAATGTTCTCCTGTCCCTTTATGTTGAGAACATATTCATATCTCTACGCCTCATCAGCCCAGGGCCAGGAATGTTGGAGGAGAGGGAATGGGCTAAGATGACGGGCAGTCATCGTCGAAAAAAAACTATGGAATCTCTTGCTTGGCAAGTTGTCAAACCCTACAAAGATATTGTCTACCAAAAGTTGGATGGCATTGCAAAGATTACGATTAACCGTCCCCACAAACGCAATGCCTTTAGGCCCCAAACGGTTTTTGAAATGTATGAGGCTTTTTGTGATGCCCGCGAAGACCCTGCTATTGGTGTCGTTCTGCTGACTGGTGCTGGCCCCCATACGGATGGCAAATATGCATTTTGCTCAGGCGGGGATCAATCAGTGCGGGGTGTGGGAGGTTACGTAGACCAGGATGGTGTGCCTCGCCTAAATGTTCTGGATCTCCAAAAATTAATCCGCTCGATGCCTAAGGTGGTCATCGCCCTTGTCGCTGGTTATGCCATTGGTGGGGGCCATGTGCTGCATCTCCTATGTGATTTAACCATTGCAGCGGACAATGCAATTTTTGGGCAAACAGGGCCAAAGGTAGGGAGCTTTGATGGTGGATTTGGGGCCAGTTATATGGCACGAATCGTCGGTCAAAAGAAAGCGCGGGAAATATGGTTTCTTTGTCGTCAGTATGATGCCAATGAAGCTCTAGATATGGGCTTGGTCAACCGAGTTGTTCCTGTTGAACAATTGGAGGCAGAGGGCGTGCAATGGGCACGGGAAGTGTTGGACAAAAGCCCGATCGCCATTCGTTGTCTCAAGGCGGCTCTCAATGCTGATTGTGACGGTCAAGTCGGTCTGCAAGAGCTGGCTGGTAATGCGACGATGCTCTACTACATGACCGCCGAAGGCCAAGAAGGAAAACAAGCATTTCTGGAGAAGCGATCGCCTGATTTTCGGCAATATCCTTGGTTGCCCTAGGAACGCGCTGTTGATCCCATCATTGGGAAACGGCAGGCGATCGCCCAAGGAAGGTCACGATTCATTACCACTAAAGGATCCCAATTTGGTAGAGTAGATCCGATATAAAACCGGATAGCTTGTCCCTATTAGATCCCAGACTTTAAAAAAACCAAGTGGAACGGACAAGATTAGTTCCGCCCTGAGATTGACAAAAAGAGGTTAATCATGAAGTTACGTTCGTTATTAGCAGCCGTTTTGGCTCTGTGCATCGGCGTGCTCACTGCCTGTAGCGAAGCACCCGATGCCGCAACCGTCGATGTCAAGCAATTAACATACGACGAAATTCTCAATACAGGTCTCGCGAACTCCTGCCCCCAAATCGCCAACTTTACCCGGGGTTCCATTGCGATCGCCCCCGGCCAAACCATCGAATTTTCTGACCTTTGTTTAGAGCCCCAAACCTACTTCGTTAAAGAAGAGCCCCTCAACAAACGTCGGGAAGCCGAATTTATTGAAGGGAAGCCCCTAACCCGTTACACCTCTTCTCTCGAACAAATGACCGGGAAGATTAGCGCTGATAACGATGGGATTTTGACCTTCGTAGAAGAAGATGGGATTGACTTCCAGCCAGTAACTGTCCAGTTGCCCGGTGGCGATCAAGTGCCTTTCCTTTTCACCATCAAAAACCTGGTGGCCAGCACTTCTACCCCGTCTGATTCGATCAATACATCCACCGACTTTGTGGGCAAATTCCGCGTCCCCGCTTACCGCGGTGCCGTCTTCCTCGATCCAAAAGCCCGGGGTGTTTCCAGTGGTTATGACAACGCCGTTGCCCTGCCTTCCCAAGCAGACAATAGTGAGTTGACCCGTGCCAACGTCAAGCAGTACGATGCGCGCACTGGTGAAATTTCTCTCCAGATCGCTAAAATTGACGAAAAAACAGGGGAAATCGCTGGCACTTTTGAAAGTGAGCAAACTTCCTCCACTGACATGGGTGCAGAAGATCCCGAAGAAGTCCGGATTCGCGGTATTTTCTACGCTCGCTTAAAAGCGGCTTAATTTAAAACTTCTCAAATACTGTTCAATCGAGGGGCGGCATAGCCCCTTTTTTTGTGGGCCATAAGCAATTGTGGGATTGGTTTCGGTGGCGATCGCCCCACAGAAACCAATCTTTTTATGGCACTGTCCATGCCCATTAAAAATCTGGAGCCTTTAGACCCCAGAGCTAAAATACAACACCACCAAGAACTGGTCTAGGACAGCGTATCTAAATAATCGCGCATCATGTTGCGGCGCTTTGGTTGACGGAGCTTTTGGAGCGCTTTCGCCTCAATTTGACGCACCCGCTCCCGGGACAACTCCAACATCCGGCCAATTTCTGCTAGGGAATAGGTTTTCCCGTCACCCAAGCCATAGCGCAATTGAATGACCTCTCGCTCACGATCGGTGAGTTCTGTGAGGAGATTTTCTAAGTCTCGCTGGAGAGACTCCCGCACAAGGTTTTCTTCAGGGGAAGCATCTTGGGTTTCTAAAAGATCACCTAACTCTGTGTCACGATCTTTCCCCACACGGATTTCCAGGGAAACCGAGCGGGGCACTTTTTGGAGCACCTCCCGTACCTGTTCGGCAGTCATATCGAGGGATTGGGCCACGTCTTCGATGCTGGGGGTACAGCCTTGGGTCTGGGAAATTTGTCGTTGGGCTTTTTTGATTTTATTGAGTTTTTCGGTGACATGGACAGGGAGTCGAATGGTACGACTTTGGGTGGCGATCGCCCGGGTAATGCCCTGACGAATCCACCAATAAGCATAGGTTGAAAAGCGATAACCCTTTGTCGGGTCAAACTTATCCACCGCCCGTTCTAAGCCGAGAGTGCCCTCTTGAATCAGATCTAACAGTTCTAAACCACGGTTTTGGTATTTTTTAGCGACAGACACCACCAAGCGGAGGTTTGCCTGAATCATATGTTCCTTTGCCTTGGCTCCAGCTTTGAGAACTGAATCAAGCTCCTTGACCGTCAGTCCCACTAAGTCAGCCCACCGCTGCTTGCCCTGACGAATGTTTTCCCGGAGAACGTCCCGGTCTAGACCCATCTCCTGGGCCCAGCGACTGATCGGGGGGCGACAGCCCAATTCGATGGCCAGTCGGTCATGGATATTGATGCACTTAAGAAATTCTGCCAGTACTGCATCGCCAGCGTCTGCCCCCCCTTGTCGTTTTTCCAAAAGCTGGATATAATTTTGGACCTTGCGTGCTTCCGTTAATTCCTCATCACGTTCGAGCAACGGTACGCGCCCAATGTCCTGTAAATAAAGCCTCACCAAGTCTGTGGTTTGGCCATTCCGAAGACTGGTTTCGTCGGGATCAAATAGGGCCAACTCATCACTGCTAATGGGGTCGGTAAGGGAGTCAAAGGAACCTTGGCTCTTAGACTGCTTGGCAATGGTCATAATGGCGACTCTCCTGAAAATATTAGGGGGGTGCTTAACCTTAAATTTCCCTGAATAAAAGTCCTTTTCAAGGTTTTGATATATAACGTAACATTTTGGCGGTCAGACAAAGGCGATCGCCACTACTGTTTTATGTCAAATTTTCATGACAAAACTGGCAGATTTTACGGTTACAAAAACAAAAAAATATAGGCTAATTGCCATTATTTTGTCAGCGTTTATACACACGAATACCAGGCGATCGTTCCCAAAGCGAACAAACTCGAAAAAGCGAATTTGCAACGGTTTCAGCGACCCCATACAATGAAGACCACGCCACAAAAAATGGTTTTTTGTACCGTACCGATCAATACAATTCACTTGCTTTTCCCGTTGCATTATTAGTCCTAAACCATTCAGGTACTGTGAGATTGACCATGACCAACCAAACCCGCATTTTGATGTGTTCTCCTGAATATTATGAGGTGGACTACGTCATCAACCCTTGGATGGAAGGGAACGTCCACAAATCATCCCAAGCCCAGGCGATCGCCCAATGGCAGGGGTTATACAAAATCATCAAAGAATATGCGATCGTTGATCTCATCCCCCCCGCCAAAGGCTGGCCCGATATGGTTTTCACCGCCAATGCTGGCCTTGTGCTCGGACAAAAAGCCATTCTCAGTCGCTTCTACCATCCCGAACGTCAGGGAGAAGAGCCTTTCTTTAAACAATGGTTCGCTGACCATGGCTTTCAAGTCTATGAATTGCCCCAGGATCTGCCCTTCGAGGGGGCGGGGGATGCTCTCTTTGACCGAGAAAGTGGCGCCCTGTGGGCTGGCTATGGTTTCCGGTCCGAATTAGATTCCCATGCCTATATTGCCCAGTGGCTTGATGTGGAAGTGTTGTCCTTACGCCTCATTGATCCCCGTTTTTATCATCTCGATACCTGTTTTTGTCCCCTCAGTGGTGGTTATCTCCTCTACTATCCACCTGCCTTTGATACTTATTCCAATGCCTTGATTGAACGGCGCATTCCCGAAAATAAGCGGCTTATTGTGCCGGAACCTGATGCGGTGAACTTCGCCTGTAATGCGGTGAATGTAGGCAATGTGATCATCATGAATAAAATCAGCGCAGAACTGGAACAGGCGATCGCCGAAAAAGGATTCCAGGTCAAACAAACTGCCCTCACAGAATTCCTAAAAGCTGGGGGGGCCGCAAAATGCCTAACCCTCAAGACCACAGAACCCATCCAAGCTAAAGCCCAAGCCAATGCTCCCGTCGACAGCCGGATTGTTCACCTGGAAGGACATCTCCTCGATGCTGGTATTTTGAACCAAGCCTTGGATTTGATCAATGAACAAGGAGGCAGCGCTAAGGTACTCAACTTCAACCTCGGCATTGAACGCAAAAACACTTCCTCAGCCAATGTGCGGGTGTCGGCTCCTTCCGCAACCACCATGGAAGATATTATGTCAGCCCTGATTGAAATGGGGGCAATTAGTACCACTGAGGACGAAATCCAAGATGCCAACCTTGAAATGGTCAGTCAAATGGGAGTGGCACCCGATGATTTTTATGTGACGAATATCTATCCGACGGAAGTGCGAGTCAAAGGCCAATGGATCAAGGTGCAGCAGCAACGGATGGATGGGGCGATCGCCATCACCGAAAACAATGGCACAATTACTGCCCGTTGCCGCCTACTGCGGGATCTCCAGGTGGGTGAAAAGGTCGTGGTCGGTGTCGATGGTATTCGTACCCACCACAAAGTGAAAAATCGCAACACCACTGAAAAACAAGAATTCAGCTTCATGGGTGCTGGGGTTTCTAGTGAGCGTCGGGTAGAACTGGTGGTCGAACAAATCGCCTGGGAACTGCAAAAAATTCGGGCCCAAGGGGGGAAAGTCGTCGTCACCGCTGGCCCCGTGGTGATCCATACGGGAGGGGCACAACATCTCGCTAGCTTAATTCGTCGGGGTTATGTCCATACGCTATTAGGAGGCAATGCGATCGCCGTCCATGATATTGAACAATCTATGATGGGCACTTCTCTCGGCGTCGATATGAACAAAGGTATGCCCGTGCGCGGTGGCCACCGCCATCATTTAAAAGTCATTAACACCATCCGTCGCTGTGGCAGCATCGCCAATGCTGTCTCCCAGGGACTCATCACCAAAGGGGTAATGTACGAGTGCGTTAAAAATAATGTGCCCTTTTGCCTTGCGGGTTCCATTCGCGATGATGGCCCCCTCCCTGATACAGAAATGGATCTAATCCGCGCCCAGGAAGAATATGCCCGTCTTCTGGAAGGTACTAACATGATCTTGATGTTATCGACCATGCTCCATTCCATTGGTGTTGGGAATATGACCCCCGCCGGAGTGAAAATGGTTTGCGTTGATATTAACCCTGCTGTTGTCACTAAATTAAGCGATCGCGGTTCCGTAGAATCCGTCGGGGTGGTGACCGACGTGGGTCTGTTCCTGAGCCTCTTAACCAGGCAACTTGATCGTCTGAACCAAGAAGCGATCACCGTTGCTTAGTTGAGCCCACAACACCAAAGAAGATATTCCCTAAATCCTTTGCTCCAGAGAGATTCAAGACCGCCAGACTCCCCAGGAAATAACCCCGGCGAGCCTGGCGGTTCGCCCTCCTGTGTAATGGCAACAAAAACATTGGCGATCGCCCATAAAAAACACTAGGTAAGAAATTTAAATCACTTTCTTACCTAGTGAAAACAAAGGGTATTTTAGGGAAGAGTAGCGGTCTCTTGTGACGAAGAAAACAGTCTCATCTCCCCAATTGTTATGTCTATTCGTCGCGGGGACGTGCCTTATTTACTTTCATGTCGCGGCCCATCCAGCTCGCTCCATCAAGGGCTTCGATCGCCTTATCTTCTTCTTCATCACTAGACATTTCTACAAAGCCGAAACCGCGCTTTCTCTGGGTTTCACGGTCTACAGGTAAATAGACACGCTTTACTTTGCCATAGTCATTGAACACTTCACGAAGATCGTCTTCTTCTACCGCGTAGTCGAGGTTTCCAACGTAAATTGACATAAAAATTGTCTCCTTAAAGATGACTTAATCTGTGCATCGGGGAAGGAGAGTTCGTAGTCGTATCGGGCGGGGAGATTTTCTGTCAATACTGTCGTAACCGAACACAATACCAAACGAGACAAAACCGTAACCGAGTACTTTCGAATTCTTTTGATTCCCAACGTTACTAGGCTAACACAGTCAAAAAAGTAAACACAAGTTCCGGAAGCAGTTGTTTTGTACAATGAATAAAGTTTTATGAAGCACCCTTTTCACTTTACTGATAGTCTGAGCACTTGTACTTAAATAAGGCCAGGGTTATCCTTTTTTCAGCCATCACTCTGATTTCCCAGGCGCTTTTTGGCAGCAAATTTCGAGGCGAAACGATCCACCAAGATGACTACATCTGCTAAACATACTGAGCTACGCCAGTTGGTCCGAAGCCAATTGCTGATTTTATTGGAATCGAATAATTTACAGGGGGCTAAATCATTATTGGTGCCTGTTCAGCCCGTTGATATTGCTGAGGCGATCGAAGATTTGCCAGAGTCGATGCAGGTGATCGCCTTTCGTTTACTCTCCAAAGCTGAGGCCATCGAAGTCTATGAATATCTCGATTCCTCTGTGCAGCAAGCCCTTGTGCAAAAGTTCAAACGTCAGGAGGTACAAGATGTCGTTGACCAGATGTCTCCCGATGACCGGGTGCGTCTTTTTGATGAACTGCCCGCTAAGATTGTCCGGCAACTGCTAGAGCAACTGAGCCCAGAAGAAAGACAAGCCACGAACTTACTTTTGGGCTACGAAGAGGATACTGCGGGTCGGGTGATGACCCCAGAATACATCTCCCTCAAAGAAACCTTTACGGTTGCTGAGACCATTGAGCGAATTCGTCAACAGGCCAACAAATCAGAAATCATCTACTACCTCTATGTCACCAATGCTTCTCGCCAGCTCGTTGGGATCGTTTCCCTACGAGATTTGGTCATTGCAGACTTGGATCTGCCGCTATCGGCAATTATGACCCGGGATGTGGTTTCGGTGCATACGGATACAGACCAAGAGGAAGTGGCCCGGACCATCCAACGCTATGACCTATTGGCCTTGCCAGTGGTAGACCGAGAAAACCGTCTGGTCGGCGTGGTGACGGTTGATGATGTGATTGACATTATTGAGCAAGAAACGACCGAAGATATTTATGCTCTGGGGGGTCTGCAGACGGATGGGGATAATTATTTCCAGATGAACCTATGGACAGTGGCACGACAACGGGTAGTGTGGCTGTTTGTGCTGTTGATTACAAATACGTTTACGGGCTGGATCATTAAATCTCAGGAAACATTACTGCAAGAGGTGGTGATTCTTGCTGCGTTTATTCCGCTCCTCACAGGGACGGGGGGAAATGTGGGGGCCCAGTCTTCAACGGTGGTGATCCGGGGTCTGAACACCGAAGATCTCAATGATCTAGGGCCAGGAAAAGTGGTTATCCGTGAGGCGATCGCCGGGGCATTGTTGGGGCTCATCTTAGGCACTGTGGTGATTATTTGGGCCTATTTTCTCCAGGGAGATCTGGCGGTGGCAATTTCGGTGGGTGTCAGCTTGGTGGCGATCGCGGTATTGGCTTCTGTGGCAGGCTCTTCGTTACCTTTCCTATTCCGCTACTTGGGCCTGGACCCGGCCTTAATGTCCGCTCCTTTTATCACGACCGCAGTAGATGTGATTGGCGTTTTGATTTACTTCAATATCGCTCGGCTGATGTTGGGGTTATGATGGGGCGGATAAAGTTACACGGAGATGCCCATGCCAACGGGGAAAAAGCAACAACGATTTGAGATAGCAGAATTTGGTTTACTGCTCCTTGCATTGTTGGTGTGGCTCTGGGAGTGGCGTCTAGGCGGTGGGTATCTCATCACAACCCTATTACTCTGGGGGGCAGTCGGGCTAAGTTTTTTTAATCGTCTCGCCCAACAAAAACAGCAACGGCGGCAGACCCTTGGGATGCTCAGGGGGCTAGAGCAACGGATTCAGGCGCAGTTCAAAGACGCCCTCGAACCCTTGGAGGCAAAAATTCGCCAAGCAACTGAGCATAGGAGTCATCCGAAGCAAGTGGAGACGGAGGAGGAGCTTCAAACCTATCTCCACAGTTTTGAAACTGCTTTAACCCAGGTGGTGCAATATTTAAACCAAGCGGCCTTAGATGAGCGCTTGACCAATCTGGAACAGGCTTTTTTAGCACAGCATCAGGAGCCGGCTACTCAGCGATCGGCTCCAGGGCTTGCGGTGGGGGCCGATCTAGAGGCGATCGCTGACCCTTGGGAAACGATTTTCCCCACGGCGGCCTCCCCGGAACCGCCCCCAAAACAACAGTGGCAACTCCTAAGAACCTTGGCCGCCCACAAAGATTGTGTGAGTGCTTTAGCGTTTAGCCATGATCAACGGTTTCTTGCCAGCGGTGGTTGGGACCATCAACTCAAGTTGTGGCAGGTGGAAGATGGTAAACAAATTTCCCAGGTGACAGCCCATGACCAGGGGATTCTGAATCTGAAGTTTATCCCATTGGAGGACAGCGCCCAGGGTTTGGCGATCGCCAGCAGTGGTTTTTCCTCAGAAATCAAGCTCTGGCAGCTAGATCTCCAAAGAAGCATTCCCCAATTAGAACTTCAGCAAACCCTAGAGGGGCACCTCGGGGCGGTCTATGCTCTGGCGGTGACGGTAAATAAAAGGCTCATCAGTGGCAGCCACGATCAGACCCTCCGGCAATGGCAACTCCAGGATGGTCGCCTTAGCCAAGAAACCCTTGATCTTAATGATCAAATTCAGGCGATCGCCCTAGCGCCCCAAGAAAATCTGTTTATCAGTGGGGGGACAGAAGGTGTACTGAAATTTTGGCGCACCCCAGACCACCACCTGCTTGGTAGCCTTAAAAATGATCCCGCTGAAACCATTCAGGCGATCGCCATTCGCGCTGATGGAAAACTGTTTGCCTCAGGCGGCGATCAGGGGTTAATTCACCTGTGGCAGTTAGATCTCAATACCCTGGCAACTCTCCCTGAAACAGTACCTTGTTTTACCCTGAAAGCCCACGACAAACCAATCACCAAACTCCTATTCAGTGGCCAAGGTAATTTTTTATTTAGTGGCAGCGCCGACAGCACAATCAAAGTTTGGCAATTGGGAATTCCGGAGCCCCTCACTACACTCTATTTCAGTGAAGCCGACCACAGTAATCACCAGCGCCTTCTTTCCCTTGCCCTGAGTGCCGATGGTCGCACCCTCGCCGCCGGGGGATCCGATGGTAGCATCAAGCTTTGGCGACAAATTTAGCCGAAATTTTTAGATAGACCCAGGTTCATGTTGATCCGATGAGAAACAACAGGCTAGGCTAGATCCACTGTTTTTGTGCGGATGTCGAACGTGAAGCGTGTAATTCTAATTCTGTTGACGGTGATCACTCTGGTGCCGCTCTTGTCTTCCCTGTGGGCCAGTTTCCAAGAACCCCAAATCCAGGGGCGTCTAGAGCTGTATCAAACAAACTTGGTGCTCCAGGCGGCAGAATACGACCCCAATTCCGCTTCGAGCACTTCCCCCGAGGCGATCGCCACCCTCGTCACTCAACTGACGGGGCAAGACCCCTACGGGAACGCCATTACTCAGTACCAGAACGTCCTCAGCAGTAGCGAAGCAAATTTGCGGCTCATCCAGGGGAGCTCGGCAAACCGTAGGTCCTCAGCCAACCAAAAGGCGATCGCCGAAACCCGTAGCTTAATTGATGAGCTCCACCTCAAGCTCGGCATCCTCTACGCCACCCAACAACAGTTTGACGCCGCCCGCCAACAATGGGAGAGCATCACAACCACAGATAATTCCCGCCTCACGGACACGGTTCAGACCCTCAAACCCCTCTGGCTCGAAGCGCAAATCCCCGCTGATCTCACTCCCCTAGCCACAGCATCGTTCGAGGCTTGGTTTGAGCAACAAAATTACCAGCAGCTCTATCAACTCCAAGGTAATGCGATCGCCTTGGGGCAGATTCAGCGGCAAATTCAACAGAATGCGCAACAGGCCTTTTTAAAACTCACGGTCATTACCATTTTGCCGTTTAGTGTAGGGTTATTTGGCTTCGGCTTTTTGATTTTTTTGGGGGTTCAAGCGCTTCGTAAACGGCATGAATCGCTGCTCTACATCGATGCCCAGGCAGCTTGGGAAACCCCTTGGGATGGTGAAATTATTTGGCAGGTGTTTATCATTGGTTTTTTTCTGGTCGGTCAAATTGTCCTGCCCCTCGTTCTCCCCCTAGCGCTCCAGGGTTTAAATCTAAATGCTGCGGCCTGGGCCGTGCGGGAAAAAGCGGTCTATACTCTTGTTACCTATTCATTGATGGCGATCGCTGGCTTGGGGGTTTTAGCCATTTCGCTCTGGGAGTTTCGGCCCTTGCCTCGGGATTGGTTTCAGGTGAAATGGTTAGATAACTGGACAGTCTGGGGCTTTGGGGGCTACATGGTTGCTCTTCCCCTCGTGCTTTTGGTTTCCCTGCTCAATCAACTCATCTGGCAAGGCCAGGGGGGAAGTAATCCACTCCTGTTTCTTGCCCTCAAAGCCCAGGATCAAGTGGCCCTAACCATTTTCTTTCTCACTGCTTCGGTGATGGCCCCTCTCTTTGAAGAAATTATGTTCCGGGGTTTTCTCCTGCCCTCCCTCACCCGTTATATGCCCGTTTGGGGGAGTATTATCCTGAGTGCCTTTTTATTTGCGATCGCCCATATGAGCCTGTCGGAAGTGTTGCCGCTAATGACCCTAGGTATCATTCTCGGGTTTGTCTACGTTAAATCCCGCAATCTGTTGGCACCAATGCTTCTCCATAGCCTGTGGAACAGTGGTACGTTACTGAGTCTATTTATCCTTGGCAGTTAGGTCAAATCGCCCGCCGCTGGGTTTTCCCGTAGCCAGGTTTCTAATTCCATGACCGACTCGAACCCAAATAGGCGATCGCTTAAAGCATCTAATTGGTCTAGATCAAGGGCTTGAATCTGTGCTTGAAATTTTGAACCCTGTTCTGGGAAGCGCTGTTGGATAAATCGTAAAATTAACTTACGAGCTTCATCTTGGCGCCCTTCTTGACGACCTTCCTGGCGGCCTCGCTGCCAACCTTCCTCCATCCAGGAAGTCACAATTCGTAGCACTTGAGCTTCTTCTTGGGGCTGAATTTGGTGTAACTCCTGCTCAAAGATCTGCTGTTCTGCCATATTTAACCTCAGATAGGTATCTACAAAACCTGACAACAGATGAATTCTGGCTGAATCCAAACGCAGCGTCACAATCATCCGTAGACATTCTAACTTGACTTTTGGGCGTTCCTCTGGACTAAACTTCATTTTCGCCATGAGCGCAGCAGCAACCGGATTCGGTTACTGAGGATTTGCTTGGTGGGAAATGCCACCAAAAAAATCTCTGGTTCTGGCCTCTGGGGAGAACGGTAGGAGAATAGCGCAATGGGATAAATGGGTAGGCGATATTTTTCGTACAGCCGTGCAAAATAGAGAAACATTCTCGCCGCAAAATCTGCCTGGGGCGTGGCTTGATTTTCGATGTGTACTAAAAAGCAAGTTTCTTGGCCCCGGAAACGAAGTTTCGCCACAATGTCCACATTGCGCCGTGCTTGACCAGGCAGGTCATTGAAAACTTCTTGGGTGAGAAAGGTTAAAGAGTCGCGTTCGGCTGCTTCTAGGACTTCAGGGGCAAAAAGTGCCAAGAAATCCCAGAAAAAAGTCGTCAGCAACTCCTTAAACAACAAATCATGGTCGATACTTTGGGTCATGATTGAGCCAAAAAACCACAGTAAGCACTGTCTAAATATCGTCGGGAATCACCCATTTAGGCGGTTCCATCATTTTTTTCAGGCGAGCAGCTTCGGCGATTTCGTGCATTTTGTCGATGGAGACGGTCTGCAAAAACTCACTGGCCTGGGCTGCGTATTCTTTGTTGGGGCAGTCTTCCCCTAGGATGCAACCGTTGATACATTCAACGGCGCAGTTTACGGTTTGACTCATTTTTCGCTCAAGGAATGGAGATGTGTTGTTCTGTAGTGTAACCCTCAGCCGCCACCGACAATGGTGACAATCTCCAGGCGATCGCCTGGCTGAATTAGAGTATGTTCCCAATGCTGACGGTGGAGAATTTCGCCGTTATATTCCACAGCCACGAGGCGCGGATTCAAGCCCAACTGCTCCAGAAAACGAGGCAATGACAATTCGCTCGGCGCGGTTTTTAGTTCACCATTGACCCAAACATCAATCATTTATGCGGTGGCCTCCTCGCAATCCTGTAGGGTTTGTTGACGCTTTAGTTGTGCGGCAAAATATTGTGCTGTCAAGGTCGGGTTTTCGCTGTGCATCAATGAACGCACCACCGCCACCCGTTCAGCTCCGGCCGCCAGAACATCTCCTAGGTTTTCGGTATCAATGCTTCCGATGGCAAACCAGGGCACGGGGCAATGGTCTTTGGCATAGCTGACATAACTGTGACCCGCTGCGGCTTTCCCTGGTTTGGTGGGGGTTTCATAGACGGGGCCAACGCCCACATAATCGGCCCCTTCATTGAGGGCTTTTTCGAGTTCCGTAGGATTAGTGGTGGAGCAGCCAATAATTTTACTGGGGCCTAAAATTTGCCGGGCGGTGGCGATGGGTAAATCTGTTTGACCCAGATGTACTCCATCGGCGTCCACGGCTAGGGCAAGGTCCACGCGGTCATTGACGAGAAAAAGGGCTTGGTAGCGATCGCATAATTTTTTCAAGGCGATCGCCTGGGCGAAGCGCTGTTCATCGGGGGTTTCTTTGTCTCGGTATTGCACGATTTCAACGCCCCCCTGGAGGGCCGCTTCGACGATTTCAAGGAGCCGGTCATGGGGAGAGGTCACCAGATAGAGCCGTGCCGTTTCTAAACGCTGTCGCAGATGGGGGCTAAATAGTTGACTTTCGAGGGTATAGACCTGATAGCGCATTTGTTTGCAGGCGATCGCCATCTCCGTTTTATAGAGTTTGGCGTATTCCTCTAGTACCCGCAGCGCTTCTTCGATGCGGCAGAGATTGGCCCGGAGCAGCGCTTGGACATCAGCGCGGACTTCTTCCTGGGGATGGCTTAAAGCTGTGCCCACATCGTTGGGGGTATCCCGGGCAGCGCGGAGTTCGTCATGGTGCCATTGGGCTAGGGTTTGGCGCATTTCTTTGCACCGGGCGGCCAGTTCGGTGTGATTGAGACCAAAACGGAACCATTCCTCGATGATCCGGAGTCCTTCCCGGGCTCGGTCGAGGTTGGCATCGAGGATGCGAAAAACTGCGGTGGTATCAGATCGGTGGGGTGTAACCATGGAGGCAGTAAACGTGACGGGTGGGGGCAAATCTTTACTTTAGCTGATTCCTATGGCAATCTCTGGGCTTTTTTTGTCATTGCCCCAGCGACAGGCGATCGCCTTTTAGAATAAAGTATTAACCCTGTGTTATTTTCCGTTGCCCAAGGCCATGGCCATTCATACCGCACCGCGACCCTTGTCTGATTCTGTTGATCCCTTAGATATGGCATCCATCACCTATCCCGTCGTGGAAACCTTCCATTCGATCCAGGGGGAAGGCTTTTGGTTTGGCACAGCGGCTTTTTTCATTCGCCTTGCCGGGTGTGATGTGGGTTGTCCCTGGTGCGACACAAAAATTTCCTGGAACCCCAAACGCCATCCCCAGATTACCGTCGCTCAGTTAAAAGAACAGGTGGCAGCAGCGCAACCCAAAATTATTGTGATCACTGGTGGTGAACCTTTAATGCATGATCTTGGCCCCCTCACCACGGGTTTAAAAGCGATGGGTTTCCCCCTGCATTTAGAAACCTCCGGCGCCCATCCCCTCAGTGGTGATTTTGACTGGATTACCCTTTCCCCTAAGCCCTTTAAAGCACCACTGCCAGAGGTTTATGACCATGTCAGTGAATTAAAAGTTGTGATCGATCAAGCCACAGATTTCCAATGGGCCGAAACCCAAGCTGCACAAATTGCGGCTGATGTCCCCAAATATCTCCAGCCCCAATGGGAAAATCCCGCCAGTCAGCGCCTGATTTTTAACTACATTCTGGCCCACCCCGAATGGCGGCTTGGCCTCCAGACCCACAAATTTTTGGGGGTGCAATAGATGAAACGGGCCGTTGTTCTGCTCTCCGGTGGTTTAGATTCGGCCACTAGCGCTGCCCAGGCGATCGCCGATGGCTATGAAGTGATTGCCCTCTCCTTTCGCTATGGGCAAAAACACAGTCGCGAATTGATCGCCGCCCAGCGCATCGCCGAACACCTGGGAATCACGGAGCATTTCGTCATGGATGTGAATTTATCCCAGTGGGGTGGTTCTTCCCTGACCGATGTCAACCAAGCAATTCCCCAAACAGGTGTCCAAACTGGCGAAATTCCTTCCACCTATGTCCCTGGCCGGAATACCGTTTTTTTGGCGATCGCCTTATCCCTTGCCGAAGCAAAACAGGCAGAAGCCATTTACCTGGGGATCAATGCGGTGGACTATTCCGGTTATCCTGACTGTCGCCCCGAGTACCTCGCTGCCTACCAGAAATTGGCAGATCTATCTTCTAAGGTGGGTGTCGAAGGCCATGCGCCCCAACTGGTTGCGCCCCTGGTGCTCGATACCAAGGTAGAAATTATCCAAAAAGCAGTTAAACTCGGTGTCCCCATTGCTGAAACCTGGTCTTGTTACCAAGGCGGCGACCATCCCTGTGGTCTGTGTGACTCCTGCCGCATCCGGGATGAAGCCCTAATCAAAGCGGGCTATCCAGAGTTGACCAGCCAAAAAGGATCTAGCAGTGATCGTTTTTAAAAATATGAATGACAGACGTTTAGGCTTTAGTTGATAAGTTGGTTTTTTATGCAAATAAATCTCTGGATCATTAGATAACTTCTTTGGTCCAGACTTTATTTGAAATATCGCAAACACTCATCATTTACATTGACATATTGCTTTTTTATATTTAGAATTGCCGATTTACGCTGTAAACATGACTCAATGAGATCTACTTTTAACGTTCTTTAGATTACTAAAAATTATTGATGTTTACTCTAATACCCAGTTTCTAAGCGCGCATATATCATTGCCTCGACGATGCTCCTGTGAGGGATATTTTTTGAAAAACTTTTAATTTAGATGATCGCAAATTATTCTTTTTGCTTCACTAAGTACTGAAATGCTGACAAACAAAAGAATTACGGCTAGGGCAATTTCTTAAAATGAAATGTCAGACTCACCTTTAGGACAGCGAAGCCGTGATTATGGATGCTCAACGCAGTTACGAATCAAAAACTCAGGCGATCGCCAGGGAGTTAATCTCAGCAACGCGGGAAAAACGATCATTTTTGGCGAAATTACAGGATCAAATGCGCCTAGATGATAAATTGCTCGGTTGGACGATGGGTAATCCCCATTTACGGGTGCAGCTGTTCCGGTTCATTGATGCGTTGCCTGCGCTGCCCGATAATACGGCGATCGCCCAACATCTCCAACAGTATCTAGGCGAATCCTCCGTCGAACTGCCCACTACACTCAAAAATATTCTCAATTTTACGGAGTCGAATTCGCCACCAGCTCAGCTTGCTGCAGCAACCATTAGTAAAGCAGTGGAAACTCTAGCATTTAAATATATCTCTGGCGAAAATACCAAACAAGTACTCAAAACCATCGAAAAACTCCGTAAAGAGAAGATGGGTTTTACGATTGATCTGCTCGGTGAAGCGGTGATCACAGAATCCGAAGCGGCGCAATATCAGCAGATCTACCTTGATCTAATGACAGATTTAGCGGTAGAGGCAAAACATTGGTCAATGGTGCCCCAGATTGATCAGGCGGATGGCGAGGATCTGCCCAAGGTGCAAGTTTCGGTGAAGTTGACGGCGTTTTATTCCCAGTTTGACCCCCTCGATCCGGTGGGTAGTAAAGAAGCAGTAGCAGATCGGGTGCGCTTGTTGTTGCGGCAGGCGAAGGAATTGGGCGTCGCGGTGCATTTTGATATGGAGCATTACAGCTACAAAACCCTGACGCTGGCGATTTTGAAAGAGGTGCTGCTGGAGGAAGAATTTAAGACGCGCAGTGATATCGGCATGACGTTGCAGGGCTATCTGCGGGATTCCTACGCTGATCTGGAAAATTTGATTGAATGGGCGAAAAAACGGGGTACGCCTGTCACGGTGCGTCTGGTGAAGGGGGCGTACTGGGATCAAGAAACCATTACTGCACTGCAAAATCACTGGGAACAGCCCGTATTTAACGAAAAAGAGGCAACAGATATCAATTATGAGCGGATGGTGCAGTTGCTCTTGGAAAATCACGAGTATTTGTATGCTGCGATCGCCAGTCATAATGTGCGGACTCAGGCTCTAGCCTGTGCGATCGCCACCGAGCTAAAAATTCCCCGTCGTCGCTTTGAATGTCAGGTGTTGTACGGCATGGGCGACCAATTAGCGAAGGCGTTGGTGCAACAGGGGCATCGCGTGCGGGTCTATTGTCCCTACGGTAAAATTCTGCCGGGGATGGCGTATCTGATTCGGCGATTGCTCGAAAATACGGCAAATAGTTCTTTTTTACGGCAAAATCTGGAGGAAAGACCAATTGAAGAATTAATTGCACCACCCCAAGGCAATTTAGATGCAACCATTCATGATATTGCTGCCAGTCCGATCACTTTTAAAGCTGCGCCAAACACCGATTATGCCGACTCCGACCTGCGCGACAAGGGCAAATATGCGTTGATGCGCGTTAAGGAAAAATTGGGCAAAACCTATCTGCCGCTGATTAATGGCGAATATGTGCAACCGGAGAATTTTATTGAGTCGGTGAATCCGTCCCGCTCGACTGAATTAATCGGTAAGGTCGGGCTGATTTCCGAAACGCAAGGCATGGAGGCGATCGCCGCTGCGAAGGCTGCCTTTCCCGCATGGAAGAAAACGCCTGTATCGGAACGCGCCAATATGCTCCGCAAAGCCGCCGACATTATGGAACAGCGTCGCCATGAGTTGAATGCGTGGATTTGTCTGGAAACGGGCAAAGTTTTGCGGGAGGCGGATCCTGAAGTGTCCGAGGCGATCGATTTTTGTCGTTATTATGCCGACGAAATGGAGCGTTTGCACAATGGCTACACCGTGAAAGCCGATGATTTGTCGCAGGTGCGCGGCTTTAAAAAGTACGATGTTGCAGGCGAAACGAACCGCTATTTCTATCAACCGCGAGGCATTGCGTTGGTGATTTCTCCGTGGAATTTCCCCTTTGCCATTGCGACCGGAATGACCGTTGCGGCACTGGTGACAGGTAATTGCACCCTGTTAAAACCTGCTGAAACTTCTAGCGTAATCGGTGCAAAAATCGCTGAAATCCTTGTGGAAGCGGGTATTCCCAAGGGCGTGTTCCAATTCGTGCCGGGGCGTGGCTCCACCGTGGGCGCAGCGATGGTCAAACATCCCGATGTCCATCTGATTGCCTTTACGGGTTCCCGCGAGGTGGGCTGTGATATCTACGCTAATGCGGCGATCGTGCAACCCAGTCAAAAACACTTGAAGCGCGTCATTGCGGAGATGGGCGGCAAAAATGCCATCATCGTCGATGCCAGTGCCGACCTCGATCAAGCCGTTGCGGGTGTGCTGCATTCAGCCTTTGGCTATAGCGGTCAAAAATGTTCTGCCTGTTCGCGGGTCATTGTGATGGACAGCGTTCACGATACTTTTGTGGATCGTTTGGTGGAGGCGGTGAAATCGATTCAAGTCGGTGAAACTGATAATCCGAGCGTCAAAATGGGTCCTGTGATTGATGGCTCTGCCCAAGCAAAAATCAAGGACTATATTCTCAAGGCAAAGGAACAATCAAAAGTTGCCTTTGAAACAGAAGTTCCTGATAACGGATTCTATGTTTCGCCTACGATTTTCACTGATGTAAAAGCGGATCATATTATTGCCCAAGAGGAGATTTTTGGTCCCGTTTTAGCAGTGATTAAAGTGAAAACTTTTGAAGAAGCTTTAGTAGTTGCTAACAGTACCGACTACGCTTTAACAGGTGGTATTTATTCACGCACTCCCAAACATATCGACATGGCAACGGAGGATTTTGAAGTTGGTAATCTCTACATCAATCGTGGAATTACAGGGGCGATCGTTTCGCGTCAACCGTTTGGTGGCTTCAAGATGTCGGGTGTTGGCTCCAAGGCTGGGGGACCTGATTATTTATTGCAATTCCTCGAACCGCGTCATGTAACAGAAAATGTTCAAAGACAAGGTTTTGCACCCATTGAAGGAGTTGATTAATTCATAAAAGTATATCGTCCTTCTACTATGAGGTGGGAGGGCGATCACCTACAATAATTAGAATCAATTATTTTAGATCTCGTCCATGTTGTTCGATTGGGATGAAAATAAATCCAAAATCAACCTAGAGAAGCATCAAGTCTCTTTTGATGAAGCAACCTCTGTCTTTGACGATCCTTTATTTTTAATCTTTGAAGATATAGACCACTCAATCAACGAAAAACGATTTATTATAATGGGAGAATCAGCCAGGGCTAGGTTGCTTGTTGTTGCTTATACAGAACGAGAAAATATTACACGTCTCATCAGCGCCCGCCTGGCAACCAGTAAAGAACGAAAGGCTTATGAATCAGACCTCTGAAATGGATGACGACTTACGTCCTGAATATGATTTTACCAACATGACCGTTGTGGCTCGTGGACAGGGAAGAAAACAACCGACCGTTACGGTCAATTTAGAACCTGATGTCGCTAAACTTTTTCCTGACTCAAGTGCTGTTAATGAAGGATTACGTTTATTAATGCGCCTGGTTCAGCAAAATTCCTTGAAATTACATGATCAAATGTTAAATACACCAGAAAATTCATGAATTTTGTAGAAATCAACTACCATGGTTTCTCGAATCATGTCATGTAATAAAAAATGTCTAGCGTCAAAACTCTAAGCTCATTACATAAATACAATCAACTCCAAAAATAAGATTATTTCTTCTGAAGAAATATAAGGAATAATTCAAGATTTTTGATGATTTTAAAGGTGTGATTTTATTTTTTGGGCATGGAATTTATGCATATACAACTCAGCAAAAATCCTAAGAGTGAATTAGAAAGCAATATTTTACTTCGAGCTTTTTGGGCGGAAATCAGAAAAGAATTTGGCAAGCTTCAGTGGCAGTTTTCTCCCAGGAGAGATGGAAAAAACAAAATAATTTGGTTTGGATATCCAGATATCGGATTGGGAAATACATTGAAAGTTGGTGTGACATATAAAACACGTAAGATCATAACAGGTGTATTAATTGAAAATATTCATAACCTTGAAAATAAATATCTATTAAAACTTAAAGAGTGTCTATGCAAAGCAGAAAAATCCAAAATAAGCTCTTTTTGGGTGAAGTCAAATTTTAGATATCCTCATGCTTACGGTCGGTCTTTTTATGCAAATAAAATTGAACCAATTTGCTACATAACTGACAGTAAAAAAAATTATCCTTCAAATGATTTGGTATTGTCTGTAGAAGCATTTGATTCTCTTGATGCCAAATCAGAATTCAAAAAAAGGAGTTATGTTATCATTGATATATTATCTTCTTTTACCAATTTATATTTTGAGTCTAAAGAGCCTGAAATCATTAAAGATTTACCTGAACTAAAGATTCTCAATAATCATGAAAATCTAATCTCTTCTGATTGGATAGATGATCACCCTATTGTCAACGAAAAGTTAGTCATAACATCTTTGTGTCAAACAATTATTAAATATTTTTTGTCTAATAACTGTAATCAGAATTTTAGATATTTACTATCTGCATGTCAGCATTTTCATTCAGCTTGCTACGCTGAAGAACAAGGAGAAATTTGGTTACAAGCCTCCAAAAATTATCACGAAACTGCTGTTGTGAGATATTTGTCAAGCTTAGAGGTTTTATCTCTTATAGGTGCGCCGAATTCAGAGACGTGTAAAGTATGTGGACAGACCCAATATAAGATATCTTCATGTGTTAAAGATCTGATACATAAATATTGTGGTGAACCAGCAAGAAATATGGTTTCAGAATTATATGAATTCCGTTCTAAATATCTACATGTAGGTAAACAATTATCGTCAAAATCATATGGAGGATCTATAATTCCACAAATTAGCTCCTCAGATAAAAACGGGGTCATTTCTCCCGTTCCGATGGTTCCTCTAGGTAATTTACGAGAATTTACAAGCTTTTGTATTCGCTCTGTCGCAAAAGAATATATGGAAGACGTATAACCTTTAGATACAGTTGCGATTGAGGCATTACACTACGTTAATACATCCTATTTGTGATGAAAAAAATGAAGGCGATCGCCTCAGCCAGTTGATTTTTATATTTAGGCAAAATATCAGGCTAACGTTCTGCATTTTAACTATTGCAAAATTATCAAGACTACTTTTGAAAAAATAAACTACTGACTTTCATCAGGATTAATAGCAAGATTTGCTTGAGAAAGCAGGCGATCGCACACAAAAAGCGTTCCCGATGCCACACAGATAGGGATAGTCAGCAAATTTAATAAAGGAAAGCTAACTAAACCCAAACACATGAGGCCAAACCCCGCACTGCCCGGCAAGGCCCGATAGACCTGGTGCAATTTTTGCCGAAAACTCAGCCGTCGTCGCTCTAGGGGTGCATCAAAAAAATCAAGACAGATAATTGTGATGCTCAGGGTCAGCCCGCCAAAGGAAGACAAAATACTGCCGATGCCAGGCAGAAAATTTACCCCAAACAAGAATGGCGATAGGGTCAAAACCAAGATGAGCTTTTTGAGTTCAAATAAAATTGCCCGGCCAATATCCCGGAAAAAGCCGACTTCAACGATTTCGAGGCGATTGGTGCGCAGCTTTTCGATGTGCTCTGACAGTTGGCCATACCAAGGCGCCCCCAAAACAACGCCAAACTGCACAAGAATGAGCCCCACGGCAATAAAAATGGCGGTAATCAAAATAAAGCCAACGCCAATCGCTGCCACATTCGCACCATAGTCCAGCCATTGCAGCCAGTCCGGGAGACGATCAATGAGGTTTGTGAGGCCGCTATTGATCCAACGATAACTGGCGATCGCCTGACCCCAAGCCCAGCGGAGGGAGAAAAAATAGAGGAGGCCGCCGATCACGATATTCAACCCCAGAGGGATCGCTAGATATTGCCAGAGCCGGGGATGCTGGGAGAGGAATCTCACCGCCCGGAAGGGGTAACTGGCGCCCCGCACAAAATCAATGGCCATAGTGCATTTCCTTGAGGCGATCGCCTACAGGTTTTAACAGTCCCTAAACTTCAATGGTGGGATAACGACAGACAAAACCGAGATCTTTTAGCTTTCGGTTCGAGACCCGCACATTCATGGGGCGCTCTGAAGGTTGGCTAGGATCCCAGATCACTGGAGGTAAATCATATTTTGCCGCGAGGCGAGCCAATAATTCTCGCCGGGGCAGGGGTTCATCGCCAACGAGGTTAAAGAGGCCGTCCAACTGTTTCGCTTGGGCGAATTCAAGGGCCGCCACAATATCTTCTAAGTGAATCCAGTTGCCATATTCGCTGCCATTGCCGGGGCGCACTTGACCCATGGCCCGTTGAAAAATTTTCTTGATTTCTCGCCCTGGCCCATAAATCCCCCCCAAACGGAGGATACATACCCGGCGTAAATCAGTGGCGATCGCCTGCAAGACCTGTTCTGTTTCCAGAAGAATTTCCGCAAAAATATGGGGCGGCTTGTCGAGGGTCGTTTCATCAACCCAAGCGCCATCATGGTTACCGACGATCGCATAGCTACTGGTGTAGATCACCTGCTTAACGGTGTCATTATGGGCGAGGACTTGGACGAGATTTTGGGCAGTTTTCAGATAAGCCAAACGGTAATTTTCTGCGGTGCGCCCCTTTGAGCCAACGGCTACAAGAATGACATCTTGGCCTTCACAGAGTTCCTGGAGCGCTTCCGGCTGATCGCCCTTGAGCACCTTCACCTGGTGGGCAAGATCCGCCAACTGAGCTACTTTTTCTGGGGTGGTGGTGGTGACGCTCACCTGATGACCTGCTTTTGTCCATTGTCGGGCGATCGCCCGGCCCACGTAGCCGCAACCGATAATCGCAATTCTCACCAGAAAAGACCCTCCTCAAAAAACCATGTCATAATCTTTAAGCGCGATAAATTTAAGCACTGTAACGCCTTTTTTCACCAATTATGCAGCTTTTTCCGCCATTTCCGCCCCTAGATCCACCATTGGACGGGTGGTCCCTCGCTGGGCGTGACCCTGAAACCATCCGGCGCTTGCTGCCCCTGTGGGAGTGGCTGTACAAGTATTATTTTCGGGTAGAAACGAGCGGTTGGGAAAATTTACCCACCGATGAGCCCGTGTTGGCGGTGGGCTCCCACAATGGCGGCCTCGCAGCGCCAGATATGTGGATGATGATGTACGACTGGTTTCAGCGCTTTGGGGTCGAGCGGCCCACCTATGGCCTGATGCACCCGAATATTTGGTTAGCTTTCCCAGAACTCGCAAAAATTGCCGTGAAAACCGGGGCTGTGCAAGCGCACCCAAAAATGGCGATCGCCGCCCTGAAAGCTGGGGCAAATGTGCTGGTTTATCCCGGTGGTGGCCAGGATGTGTTTCGACCCCATGTCCTCCGGAACAAAATTTATTTTGCCGAGCGGCGGGGCTTTATTAAACTGGCCCTCCGCCAGGGTGTGCCCATTGTGCCGCTGATTTCCTGGGGCGCCCACGACAGCATTTTTGTCATTGACGATATTTACGAACCCCTGAAGAAATTTCTCAAAACGTTTAATTTACCCTGGCTGTTTAATATCGACCCGGAGGTATTTCCTGTTTATCTCGGATTACCCTGGGGCATTGCCTTTGGCCCCCTCCCTAATTTTCCTTTGCCCACAAAAATGTACACCAGGGTTTGTCCGCCAATTCGCTTTGACAGGTCTGGCCGGAAAGCAGCGGGCGATCGCCTCTATGTGGAAGCCTGTTACCAACAGGTTTTAGCAGAAATGCAACAGGCCCTAGACCAACTGA
Organism: Picosynechococcus sp. NKBG15041c; assembly: GCF_055380235.1. Taxonomy (NCBI): domain Bacteria; kingdom Bacillati; phylum Cyanobacteriota; class Cyanophyceae; order Chroococcales; family Geminocystaceae; genus Picosynechococcus; species Picosynechococcus sp. NKBG15041c. The sequence goes on along the minus strand of NZ_AP040363.1, from coordinate 957,410 downwards.
TCACCGAAGTGGAATCTCAACCAAAAGAATGTAGTTAACGGCGATCGCCTGGATTGAGCCAAGCGTTGAGTCCTTCTCCTAGTAGCGACAAACCCATCACCATCAAGGTCATGGTCAACCCCGGAAACAGTGCTGTCCACCAGATGCCCGTCGGCAGAGCATCGAGGGCGAGGCGCAGATCATGGCCCCATTCCGGCGTCCCATCGGGCAGCCCCAGACCCAAAAAGCCCAAGCCCCCCAGAATCAAAATCGCATCGGCAGCATTGAGGGTAAACAGCACCGGCACGCTCTGAATCACATTACGAAAAAGATATTTCGACAAAATGCGACTCGGTGTTGCCCCCATCGCTTGGGCCGCTTCGATAAACAGTTCGGTTTTGGCGCTGGTGGTGCGGTTGCGGACTAACCGAAAATACTGAGGCACATAGGAAATGCTCAAGGCGATCGCCGCATTGATGACCCCTTTCCCCACCACAAAGGCGAGGGTCACCGACAGCAACAGACCCGGCAGGGTATAAATCGTATCCATCAAAAACAACAGCAGGCGATCGACCTTGCCCCCAAAATAGCCGCTGACCATCCCCAGGGGCACACCGATGATCAGGCTTAGGCTGGTGGCTAACAACACTACCTTCAGGGCCGCCTGGGTTCCGAAAAGGGTGCGGGAAAAAACATCATAACCCTGGCGACTAGTCCCAAACCAATGTTCTCCACTGGGAGCGGTGTGGATGGGAAAGCTGAGGGAATCGAGGGGATCCTTGAGCCAGCCTAGGTTTTCAAATAAAGGTGCGCCGAGGGCGATCGCCACAAAAATCAGGGTGATGATCATCCCCACCAATGCCAAGCGCCGCGAAAGTTTTACCTCAGGATTTTCCCCTGCCATAAGAGCCCACAGAATCTTGAAACGGAACGTCTGTCAGTATAGCGGCTAGGGCGTATTAACCCTATGGTTTTACCAAATGTCGAGGCCAATCAAGATACTTTCTCGATCTGAAAGATCACCAATAAATTTGCGTAGGGGAGGCGGTAATTTTTTGATCAAGGTCGGGGTCGCAACGATCCGCTCTGATTCGGCTAAATCTGGATGCTCATAGACATCAATAATCCGAATTTCGTGGCGATCGCTGAGATATTCTTGGCAAATATTTTCTAATTCATTAATCGCCCAACGGGAGTTACTGCTACTACCCGCAACATAGAGGTAAAGCACATAAAACTCATGTTGTTTATGATGGGTCGGAGCAGCCGCATCCGGTCTGGGGGATGGATCGTTAGCAAAATCAGAAGCCATGTATTTCGGTGGGATTAGACCAGGACTGCGGTGTATTGCCGTTCTAAAATTTGTTGAAGGGCGATCGTCGTCCATTCTATATCTTCCGTTTGGGTTTGCGCACCCAGGGTGAGACGAATCCCCGAAAGGGCTTGGCGATCGCCATAACCAATTGCCTTGAGGATTGCACTGGGGTTTAACTTCCCGCTGTGGCAAGCGGATCCCGCACTAATGGCAATGCCTGCCAGGTTCAGTTGGCGGACAATAGCTTTCCCCGTGAGGCCCAGCAAGGGAGAATCCTGACGGAGGGCAAAGCTCACATGGTGAGGCAAACGCTGGTCACAATCGCCGGTAATTTGCAGATGACCATGATTAGCCCCCAAGCGCAATAATTGATTCCGCATCATCAGTAAACGCAAAGATTCTTCTGGAAGGGTCTGTTCTGCTAGTTCTGCCGCAGTTCCCAAAGCGACGATCCCAGGTAAATTCTGGGTTCCAGAGCGCAAGCTTCTTTCTTGACCACCGCCGTAGATTTGAGGCTTGAGTTCTACGCCATCGCGCACATATAGCGCCCCCGCCCCCTGGAGGCCATAGATTTTGTGACCCGAAAGGGACAGGAGATCTACCGGCAGGGTTTGCAGATCGATGGGAATGCGGCCTACGGCTTGGACGGCATCGGTGTGGAATAAAATGCCATGTTTTTTGGCGATCGCCCCCAGTGCGGCGATGGGTTGAATGGTGCCAATTTCACTCTGGCCATAGATGATCGAAATTAAAACCGTATTGCTTTGGATCGCCTGTTCTAGATCCGTTGGGGCAATGCGTCCTTGACCATCAACGCCGAGGCGGGTCACTTGCCAGCCCTGGGCTTCAAGGGTATCGGCGGCCCGGGCGATCGCCGGATGTTCCACCTGGGAAATGATCAGATGTTGGGGTTCTGGGTATTGACTGGTAATACCGAAAATAGCGAGGTTGTCTGCCTCTGTGCCCCCCGCTGTAAACACGATTTCATCGGGATTGGCGGCCCCAATCAAGCTGGCCACCTGACACCGCGCTGTTTCTAGGAGCGTTGCGGCCCGGTTTCCCCAACTGTGCAAACTCGAAGGATTGCCCCAGCCCTCGGTACAAACTGCCTGCACCCGCTGGAGGACCAAAGGGTGAGGAGGGGTTGTGGCGCTGTAATCAAGGTAAATTTGCATGGTGGGCGATCGCTTTAGTCTTCTTTTAGGATACCGCTTTCCCCTAAGGGAAACTCCCCCGGCCCAGGTCGGGGGAGTGCAACCATTTCATTTCTATCGGCTGGGTTCTAACCCAAGCTGGCCAGACCGTCGGCGTAGAGCTTCCGGGCATAGTCGGTCCAGGTACCTTGACCCCAATAGCGGAAACAACTGGTTTCTACTAACAGCAGATAAAGCAAAGACCGTTGGTAAGCCTCGGTTTTCGTCACACTGGGATCCTCAGCCACTAGACGGTCATATTTTTCGTGGAATTTGGCGCTCAGTTCGTTCATCGGCTCCAGGACATTTTCATAGCCCTTGACCCAACTGAGGTCGTTGGTCCAGGAAGCGCCATCCACATGGAACTGGTGGTCATGTTCATTCAAGTAGGCGATCGCCTGATTGACCGTTTCCGGGGTAACCTCTTGATTTTCAGCAGCAAGACGAGCCCAAATTTTTGCCTGGCCCACCGCCTGACAAACGGGGTAATCTGCTTCGCTGATGCCCTTCGCATCCAGCAGTTCCAGGTATTCTGTGCCGTTAAATCCAGCCACACTGCCATCGTTTTTGATGTCGTGCCAAGCGGGCAGGTAACCACCAGGGAACTCATTCATCATCACGCCGCCATTTTCACCATCAGCGATCTGAGAAACTAGACAGGGCACAGATTGACCGGCTAATTCCTGGCGACCCCGGCTCTTTGCTTCATAGTAGGGCTGCATTTGAGCCACAAGCTTAGTGTCAGAGCCCTGGGTTTTAATTAGGGCCGTAATGCTAATCTCTTCGCTCCGGGAATTTTTCACCACCAAGCGATTGGGCAAATACTTCTCGTCATGGTGCAACCCAGAACCATCAAGATGTTCGACGGAGTGCTCCTGGACCAACAGCCAGCGATAGCCACATTCCTTGAGGGCTTTGATGTATTCAAACAGGGTGTCTGGGTGATTCGGGAGGTGCATTTCTGGGGGCGAAAACCCCTTAACTCGCTTCAGGGCTTCCACCCCAAAGATCTCAGCGAAGTAATGTTGCCAGGCTTGGATCTGGAGTTTGAGATCCGGGATCGGTGTTGAGGGGGCCACCGCATGGCTCCACATGGTCCCAAGCCATTCCACATAGGGTTGATAGCGAGCATCAGTGGTAATTTTCTTGAGATTATTCAACACATCCTCGCGCCCCATCTGCTTCAGACCCCAGAGCAAATTTCCAGAATAGTCCAGCATGATCCGGGGGCTGCAGCCAGCTTCGACGAGCTCCGGGATAAAATCCCCCATGCGGCTATAGCACCAGGCAAATACCGAGGCATTGTGGTTATCACCGTCATGGGGGTTCTCCATCATGTGCTGCAGATTGCAGATCAAAGCGCCATCGGGCCCAGCGGGAATGGTGGGCTGGTGCATATGGAGGGCACAGGCAAACCCCGCATTGATTTGATCTAGATTAAGGTCACTCCGGTCGAGGAAGATTTTTTCGGTGTGATTGACAATCTGAGAAATTTCCTGCTCTTGACCACAAATGTTGGGTAATTGGGTTGTGTGAGGAGAAAGTGTCGAAACCATATATTTTTCCTTTATTTCTATAGCGCGATCGCCTAGCAAGGGTCGCGATGCAGCAGCGGACAACAAAAAATATGGCCCGTGTTGCTGTGGTCTTCATGGTATCTCAAGACCTTGACAGTTAAGTTAAAGTTTTTATTCGGCTTGTTATTATTTGCTAACCTGATGAATTGTAAAGAAAAAAAGAGGAACCAATGCATTGGTTCCTCTCGCAAAAATAAAGTTTATTAACGTTTAGAAAGCTTCTTTTCTACCACTTCAGGAGGTTGAACTGCTCCATATCGATGGTGTTGCGGTTCCGGTAAATGGCCAGAATGATCGCTAAACCCACGGCGGCTTCGGCGGCAGCTACGGTAAGGACAAAAACAGTGAAGACTTGGCCTTTGATTTCTCCGGGGTCAAGGAAGTTAGAAAAGCCCATGAAGTTGAGGTTGACCGAATTGAGCAACAGTTCAATGGACATCAAAACCCGGACGGCGTTACGGCTCGTGACTAAACCATAGATGCCGATGCAAAAAAGGGCAGCAGCAAGAATCAGAATATATTCAAGTTGAATTTGCATGGGTGTCAAAAAAGCTTAATTTTGTTCAGATTTAGGGCTATTGGTTGCAGCGAGCTCCCGGGGACGCTCAGGCAGCTGTAGGCCAGTACCACCAACTGCGGTGTCAGATATCTCAGGGATAATATCGCGGCGGGCCAAGATAATTGCTCCCACCATCGCAATAAGGAGCAGGAGGGAGGCGAGCTCAAAGGGGAGCAGAAAATCGCTAAAGAAATGTTTGGCGATCGCTACCACGGAGTTGCCCACCGCTGCCGGAGAGAGACTCGATAAAGCCCAGGGGGTGACCAGAACCATGGTACCGAGGAGTGCAAATAAGCCTAAGCACACTAGGGCCGTTGCCCCTTGACGCAATAGACGCCCCGGTAGTTTGGTGAAATCTTCTTGTTTGTTTACCAACATGATTGCAAACAAAATCAAGACATTGATCGCCCCAACGTAAATTAATACCTGAGCCGCCGCGACGAAATCAGCATTGAGCAAAATATAAAACCCAGAAATGCTGATGAAAACGCCCCCCAATAAAAAGGCTGAATAAACAATATTTTCAAAGAGGACAACCCCAAGCGCTGAACCCACCATCATCACCGTTAGGATGGCGAACGAAACAATTTGAACACCTTCTGCTAAATTCACAGCTTTGTTAAAACTCCTGCTAAATTCACACCTGCACTTAATCTTTAAATCAACCTATTCGGCGGTTTCTTTGGCTTGATCGGCTTTCAACCGGGCCAGAATATCTTCGGGATGCTCCCCAGCCCGTTGAGCTCCTTTGGGGAGACCATGGGGCTCAATGACCCCCTGGGGCAAGTAAGCCAGTTCCCGTAGGGGGGTCACCATCGGGTCTTGGGTGACTTTGTAGGGGAGGCGACCGAGGGCCACGCTGTCATAGTTTAATTCGTGGCGATCGTAGGTGGCCAATTCATACTCTTCGGTCATGGAGAGGCAATTGGTCGGGCAATATTCAACGCAGTTGCCACAGAAAATACAAACCCCAAAGTCAATGCTGTAGTGCTTGAGAGTTTTCTTTTTCGTGGCTTTATCAAATTCCCAATCTACGACGGGTAGGTTGATCGGGCATACCCGTACACACACTTCACAGGCAATGCATTTATCAAATTCGTAGTGGATCCGCCCCCGAAAACGCTCGGAAGGAATAAGTTTTTCGTAGGGGTACTGCACCGTTACTGGGCGCCGCCGCATGTGGTCAAACGTCACCGAAAGACCCTGACCAATATATTTGGCTGCCTGGGCTGCATCCTTGGCATAGTCACCGACTTGTTTGAGGATCTTAAACATAGGACATGGGTTGAGAAGGTAGACAAAAAAGAAAATTTAAGCTCTAGCCACCAAAGGCAAAGGGAAAGGCCAATTTTAAAGCCGCTGTGAGGAGTAGGTTCACCAGGGCAACGGGCAAAAGAAACTTCCAGCCGAAGTTTAAGAGTTGATCAATGCGCACCCGAGGCAGAGTCCAGCGCAGCAATACGGCAATGAAAACAAGGGCGTAGGTTTTGACCAGGGTCATAATGATCCCCAAAGAAGCGGTAATGAGCTGGAGCCAAGGGGTATTGGGGTCAATACTCAGCCAGTTTGCGAGCTTATCGAGGGGAATGGGAAATTCCCAACCACCCAAGTACAGAATAGAAACGATCAGGGCCGAGAGAACGAGGTTTACGTAGGAACCCACATAGAATAAGCCAAATTTCATGCCGGAATATTCCGTTTGGTAGCCTGCCACCAGTTCTTCTTCGGCTTCAGGGAGGTCGAAGGGAAGACGCTCACATTCGGCGAGGGCTGAGATCCAAAAAATCAGGAAACCAATGGGTTGTCGCCAAATGTTCCAGCCCAAAATGCCATAGCCAGATTGTTGTTCGACGATGTCAATGGTACTAAGACTATTGGACATCATGGCGATCGCCAGAACAGCCAAAGCTAAAGGAATTTCATAGCTGATTGATTGGGCGGCGGCGCGGAGGCCCCCCAGCAGAGCATATTTGTTGTTCGAAGAGTACCCAGACATCAACAGACCAATGGGGGCGATGCTCGAGAGGGAAATCCAGAGAAAAATTCCCACGTTTAGGTCTGTGATCACAAGGTTTTGGCCAAAGGGGACGATGAGATAGGACAAAAACACAGGAATCACAACGAGGGCAGGCCCGAGGGTGAACAGCCAAGGATCTGTTTTTGCTGGCACTACATCTTCTTTAAAAACAAGTTTAAGACCATCGGCAACTGGTTGAAGAACCCCCAGGGGCCCTGCATATTCTGGCCCAACCCGTTGTTGGGCGGCGGCAGAAATTTTACGCTCTAGCCACACCACAACCAAAACTCCCACCGTTGCGCCAATAATCATGAGCAACAGGGGGAGGGGTAACCAAATGGTCTTTGCGATTTCGTGGGGTAACCCAAGGGATTGGAGGGTTTCGATAAAACTACCTTGGAGATCGATTCCTGAATTCATAGGGGTTCTTTAGCCTGCACGATGGATTATTAGGAAATGTATCGAGGCAGGGATTTCCAACAAAAGTGACATCACTGAATTAGTATATCGTTGTTCCGGAAAACTCCGTCATCGAAACCCCCCAGGGATTTGAGGGGGGAATCAGGGCTCTCTGTTTTAGCTCATTTGAAAAATGAAGGTTACTTTATCGCCTTTACCAAGGCCCAGGCGATCGCCTGGCCGGAGTCGATGGCGATTGCCCACGGGGAGGGGCGCATGGTTGATATAGGTACCGTTAGAACTCCCTGTATCTTCGACATAATAAATCCCTGCTTCTTGGCGTAGGTCGGCATGGATGCGGGAAACGACTTCGGAATTCGGAAAACCAGATACATCAATATCTGGGGGCACTGTATCGTTGGGTTTACCAATGTGAATGACCGTTAGATGGGCCGGAATTTCAAGGGATACATCGGTTTGGACATGGAGCAGGCTCGCTGTTTGTACCTGGATTTGGGTTGCGGCCACAGGGGGGGACGTCGCCATAGATGGAGAGGAAGCATTGGGCATCTCTACAGCACTGCCAAAGCCCATTTCTGCTTCCAGCGGCACCTCTGGTGGGAAACTAGGAGAGTCGGGTGTTTCTAGGATGTCGAAATTTGACGGCTCAGGCATATCTAAGGCCACCGTAGGGTTTGCGGCTTCTTCTGCCTCGAAAAAATCTGGAAAATCGGGCAATTCGATATCCGGGACTTCTGGAAAATTCAGGTCGAGCTCAGGGGGGCTAGTCGGTGCAGTGGGAGGGTTTGGGATAACGGTAGGGGGCAGTTCCGAGGTGATATTGGCCACTGCTTGCTTGAGGTTAAAGCCACATTGACCGCAAAAAGCAGCATTGCTCTGGACGGTAGCACCACATTGGGGGCAGACCGCTGCTTGGGGGAGGGGAGTATAACAGGCTTCGCACTGGACGGCGCCGTCAGGATTTTGATGGTTACAGTTGGGACAACTAATCATGACCGTGGGATAGGCACAGGGGAAAGAATGGTTTTATTTTGAAGCGCTGGGTGGGGATTCGTTTGATAGATGGTGTCGTGGGGGGTGAGGCGATCGCCCGCCGCCGCATCTAGAAGCCACCAGAGGATGCCATGGTCAGGCTCAATGAGCTTACTGGGATAGGCAAAACCATCGGCCTCGCTGTGAAAGATTTGTTGGAGCGCTTCCTGCTTATTGTGGCCTGCAACCAGAAAGATAATGTGGTGGGCTGCGTTAATCAGGGGCACAGTGAAGGTCAGTCTGGGTTCCCCTTGTTTCTCTCCGACGGTGATCAGGCGATCGCTTACTGCCAAAGCCGCCGTCTGGGGGAACAGTGAAGCCGTGTGGCCATCATCACCCATGCCCAACAAAATAATATCGAAGGCAGGCCAGGTCTGATCGCCAAAAAAGGCCCTGAGGGTAGCGTCATAGGTGGCCGCATCCAGGTATGGGTCCGCAGCGTCGGTGGGCATCGGGTGGATATTATTCGGGGGCATGGGTACTTGGTCTAACCAGGCTTGCCGAGCCATGCGCTGGTTACTGTCTGGGTGATCGGCGGGGACGTAACGCTCATCACCCCAAAAAATATGAATCTGCTCCCAGGGGAGGTTTTCCTGGGCCAACTTTTCATAGAGGGGCTTGGGCGTACTGCCACCAGCGAGGGCAATGGTACAGATCCCGCGACGGGCGATCGCCTCTTGAATGCGGCTGACAACAATGCGACGGGAGCGTTTTATCAGCTCCAGCTGATCGTCCAGAATTTCCAAGTATTTTGTCATAAACTTTACAGAGGACGAACGATGCCCCCTAAAATGGCGTTACTCGTCATTCTAGTGGCGACCCCTAAAAACGCCCATCGACTGATACATAAAGTATGAATAACGTCCGTTTTGCTTCCTTCACATCCTTAACCCTCAGGGTTTTAGGTGCCATACTCCTAATTTCTTCCCTCGTAGACTACGTCGTTGTTGCCTTCCCTTGGATGCCCCTCAACGATGCTTGGCAAATTAACTTCACCAATCAGGTGGTGGGCAAAGGGATTAACCCCCTGATCGGGATCGTTGCACTCCTATTGGGCAGTTGGTTAGAGGCCAATGCTGGTAAAAAAGAGGCCAAACTCCGGGTTTCGATCACCGATGGCCGCTTCCTGAGTTTTATCTTTGCCCTAATCCTCGGGGTGATTTTTCTCGTGCTCATTCCCGTACATCTCAATAATCTCCAAGGACTCCGCCAAGAGGCGATCGCCCGCATCGAGCAAGAAAGTCAGCAACAAGAGCAAGAAGTCCAAGCCCAGTTTTCCCAACTCCAAGCCCTTGCCCAAGATCCCGAAGCACAGCAGGAACTCGACCAGCAACTCCAACAAATCGACGCAGCCCTCAATTCTGGCCAAATCCCTCCCCAACAAATTGCCCAGGCCGAAGCACAGAGAGAGCAGCTCAACCGATTTAAAGACCTCGCCGCCGATCCAGACGCCCTCAATGCCCGCCTGGAAGAATTACAACGCGGCGTTGTTGAAGCCCAAGCCGAAGAGCGCGGTCGGGCCACCCGCAATATGATTCAAGAGATATTACAAACTGGCGTGCGGAGTCTTCTACTCGGTCTCGGTTATTTACTGGTTGGCTGGTTCGGGATTCAAAATGCGCGTACAAACACCGGAGGCACACCTACACCCACAGCATCCGAAACACCAGTTGATCCTGAATAAATAGGTTTAAGGGGAGAATCAATTTCTGTGATCTCCCCTGGCAAAGTTTCAATAAAACACATTGGCAACCCTGGAGAATTCAGTAAAATAGAATACGTCGTCTTTTTTCTTAACATTTCACCGATTTTTCCCTTCTCAGCGCCCCTGAGATCAACAAATCTCCGTCGACAGGCCATTTGATAGCACCGCTTTTTATCATCCCCTTCGTCCACCACCATCTTCCCTAAGGAAACCCAGTCCTACCGTGTTAGAGCGTCTAAAGCAAGATTTAAAAAATGATCTGATTGCCGGGTTGCTTGTCGTGATTCCCCTAGCAACCACGATTTGGTTGACGATTACCATCGCTACTTGGGTGATTAATTTCCTGACTCAGATTCCGAAGCAAATCAACCCCTTTGATGGCCTAGATCCGATTTTAACCAATGCTCTAAACATCGGTGTTGGTATTACTGTTCCTCTCACCTTCATTCTGGTCATCGGCTTGATGGCACGGAATTTTGTCGGCCGCTGGCTCTTAGATCTCGGGGAACAAATTCTACAGGGAATCCCCCTGGCCGGCGCAATCTACAAAACCCTCAAACAGCTCCTCGAAACTCTTTTACGAGATTCCCAGAGTCGATTCCGGCGTGTCGTTATGGTGGAATATCCCCGACCGGGAGTATGGACTCTTGGCTTTGTGACCGGGGCCGTTAGCCCCCAGCTCCAGGCTCAAGTGAGCGATCCACTCCTGAGTGTGTTTATCCCAACCACCCCGAACCCCACCTCTGGATGGTACGCGATGGTTCCCGAAAATGAAGTGATTAACATTTCGATGTCCATCGAAGACGCGTTCAAAATCTTGATTTCTGGCGGTATTGTTAGCCCTGATCTGGAAGCTGACCGGAAGCCGATGCGGGCAACTATGCCCTTAAACTTAAACCGCCGCAAAAAGCCCCGCGAGTTAGAGCGCTCCCTCGATGACTTGAATACCCCCCAGGTAGATATGCTTTCTCTGGAAGAAGAAGTGTAGTTTAATGGTGCGTCTGAGCGATCTTTAGCTTTTATTGTTTATCCCCCCTTTGACTATGCCCGCCCGTAAACAGCCCCGTAGTGTTGCCCGTGAAATTGCTCTCTTGAGTTTGAGTCAAATCAAAGGAAATCCGGAAAAGCTAGAAGCGGTGGAACTAGATGAATTAATGTTGGCGGCGGTGCGAGCGTTAAATGGCGAAATTCATGATGCTTTAGAAGATGCGGCCAGCGAAGTTTCCCGGGCTGAAGACCAACTCCTAAGAAGCGAAACCTTAGCTGTCAACGTCAAAAGTGCGCGCACCATGGTGCAAGATGCGTTGACCTTAACGAGAGCTGCGATTAATCGTTTGGGTCATGTGGTGGAGTTGCCGGAATTTTTACAGCTAACGCGACAGCACGAAGTCCGTGGGTTTGCCTTGGACATTCTCACAACGCTCCGACGTCGCAATGAGCAGATTAAAGAAACCATTGAGCAATCTTTGGTGGATTGGCAATATCATCGTTTGCCGCGCCTTGATCGAGATATTTTACGCATTGCGGTGGCTGAAATTTTATTTTTAGAGACACCCTACAAAGTTGCCATCAATGAGGCGGTGGAGTTGGCTAAACGTTACTCTGATGAGGATGGCCACCGTTTCATCAATGGGGTGTTGCGCCGGGTGACAGACCGTATGCGGACGGAAGGGTCTCCGGAATAAGGAGTGAAGTAGGATTTATTTTTTGGCTTGGGTTTTGTGTCCTACTGGGGAGCAGGCCAATTACCGGCCCCTAGCGTAATAAGCTGGTGCTGAGGCCAAAGGTCAGGCTACTGGCAATGAGTAAAATTTGCTCGGTGGCGATCGCCAAGGTAACGTTTAGGCTAGAGAGAAGAGCATTGAGACCACTGCCAAGACCAATGCCCAGAATCAGTGCAACAACACTGATAAGGGCGGCCCGGCCAAATCGTTGCTCTTTGCGATAGATCAGGTAGATGTTGACCATGAGGGCTGCAGTCAAGATTGTCGAAGCCAGTTCTGGACTCAGAAATAAACCGACAATGGCGATCGCCCCGTTGATCCCCAAGGCAAGGTTCAAGGTCTGCGGCTCTGGGGTATCCCGTAGGTCTGTCAGCCATTGGGGTAGTCTCTCCATATCCAGAGTGACTGGCGCTACTTTAGCTTCCTTGGGCGGCGTTTCGGCAAAGCGGATTTGATCTGGTACTTCTAGGGTTCCCTGTTGTCTTTGTCTCAGGCGATCCATGATAATCGCATCATAGGCGGCTTCGAGTTCATCCACCACCGCACGATCGCCTTGGTATTGGGTGCTAAGTTTTTGCTTGGCGGCCTGGATCTCCTCAAACGAAGCTGTTTCTACAAGCCCAAGGGTTTTATAGGGATTTTGTTCGCTCATTCTCCTCCTCCTGTGAGCATGCAATGGCGCAATGGAAATGTCCTTATGTCTCTTAATTTAACCCAATCGGCAACCAGTTTCTTATTCTCGTCTTTTCTGGAAGGCGATCGCCGCCCTACCTAGCACAAAATTTCAAGATTTAAACTAAACACAACCCGATGGGGAATCTCATCGTAAACTATTGAAACTGACCTTCATTGGCCGTTTCCTGAAAACACCCCGAAAAGTCTATGGCTAGTGCCAAAATTTTAGTCGTTGACGATGACCCTGCAATTCGTACCCTCATCTCCCGCTTCCTCAGCCAGAGAGGCTATGCGGTATCTGAAGCAGGTGATGGACAATCTGCTTGGGAGACCTTCCAATCCCTTGACCCTGACCTGGTGATTCTCGATATCAATCTACCAGATACCCTCGGCTATGCCCTCTGCGAACAGATGCAGGCCTCAAAGGATACCTACATTCTCATGCTGACCAGCCGCGCTGATGCTACCGATAAAGTGCGTGGTTTCAGCCAAGGGGCCGATGATTATCTCACCAAACCCTTTGACATTATTGAATTAGAACATCGGGTTCAGGCAATTTTACGGCGGCGGCGATCGCCAGCCGCCACCCCACAGACCCCAGTGCAAAACTTCACCTGTGGGGCGCTGACCATCGACTCCATGCGCCATGCAGTATCTATCCATGGCGAGCCCATTAGCCTCACCGCCCTCGAATTCAACCTACTTTACTTTTTGGCAACCCATGCGGATAAGGTTTGGCGACGTGCCGAATTGATCCAGGCGGTGTGGGGCTATGACTATGTGGGCGATCAACGGGTTGTAGATGTCCACATCGGCCAAATTCGTCGCAAATTAGAAGCCCTGATGGAACACCAAACACCGATTAAGACTATCCGTGGTGTCGGCTATATCTTTGAAACAAATCCGACTGGGTAATGTGCATTCATCCCCACCTTCTCAAGCGAAAAGCCCAGGGCTGCGGTCACTGCAGCAGAGGTGAAAGGCGATCGCCCGGCCATCCCCAAGGCGCCTGCAATAGCTGCCTATAATAGAAGCCTAATCTTTCCCCCAACGCCTAATTCATGAGTGAAGCTTCCCAAACCATCCCGCTACCCAGCCTAGAAAGCGCGATCGCCCTCTCCGGTATCAAAGAAGAAAATCTCAAATTTTTGGCCCAACACACAGGGACAAGCGTTGTTTTACGGGGACAAGATATCTTGGTGCGGGGTCGTGAAAAAGCCGTCGACCGCTGCATCAAAGCCCTCTACTTTCTTCAGCCCTTTTGGGAAACCGCCCAACACATTTCCCAACCAGACTTCCTCACCGCCTTCCATGCAATCGACACCCACCAGGTCGAAGAGTACCAAGACCTCCAAAAACAAACCCTCGGCAAAACCCGTCGCGGCGAATACATCCGGGCCAAAACCTTTCGACAGCGGCAATATGTGCAGCTCATTCAAAAACATGACATTACCTTTGGTATTGGTCCAGCCGGTACAGGGAAAACCTTCCTTGCCGCCGTGCTAGCGGTGCAAGCTCTCCTCCAGGATCAAGTAGAACGCTTGATCTTAACAAGGCCCGCCGTGGAGGCCGGTGAAAAACTGGGATTTCTCCCCGGTGACCTTCAACAAAAAGTAGATCCTTTCCTGCGACCCCTCTATGATGCCCTCTATCAATTCATTGATCCCCTGAAGTTGCCCGAGTTGATGGAGAAAGGTCGTATTGAAATCGCCCCCCTCGCCTACATGCGGGGACGAACCCTGAGTAATTCTTTTGTAATCGTTGATGAAGCCCAAAACACAACCCCAGCCCAACTAAAAATGGTGCTGACACGGTTGGGTTTCGGCTCTAAGATGGTAATCACCGGAGACATCACCCAAACAGACCTCCCTAGTCATCAGTCTTCGGGATTGATTACGGCAAGCAAGGTTCTCAAATCCGTCGAGGGAATTGGTTTTTGTTACCTCACGGATGCGGATGTGGTGCGTCATCCCCTCGTCCAGAAAATTGTCGGAGCCTATGAGCGCTTTGAAAATTACGGTCCTGCGAGTCCAAAGCGCTTTTCTGGAAATCAGACTAGAGGGGAATAAGGTGACAGTAAGCTGCCCAAAAAGAATGGGATTATGACGACCATTTTAATCATTGAAGATGATGAGATTGTGCGCAAACTCATCCGTAAAATTCTTAGCCAGAAGCAGTATGAAGTCCTAGAGGCAGCGGAGGGTCAAGGGGGAGTTAGGCTGGCGATGATGGCTCGACCGGATCTGATTATTTGTGATGTCATGATGCCAGGGATTGATGGTTATGGGGTTTTGCAACAGCTCCAAAGCCAGCCAGAAACGGCCATGATCCCGTTCATTTTTCTGACAGCCTGTGCGGAAAGACAGGATATTCGCCAGGGCATGCGTCTCGGGGCAGATGATTATTTGACAAAGCCCTTCACGAAGGAAGACTTGTTATCAGCGATCGCCGCCCGTTTAAGTAAAGTTTCTTCCTTCCAGCAGCATTTTGAGCCTCAGGACATAAATTTTGAATGTCCCCCTGAACCAGTTCAGCAGGAAGGGGATGGTTACTGTGATGATCGCTTTCGCCTCCAGGAAATTTTTGAGGCGATCGCCTGCAATTTTCCTGATGCGACCCAAGGGCAGTTGTCGCTATTGACGATTCGTTTGGCTGGATATAGCGCCGTCTGTGCCCATCATGATGCCCCGAAGCGGGCTAGCTTAGATCAAGGGATTGTGGGCCGCTTAACTGAAATCTGCCGCCAGCAAGGATGGTTGGTGCGGTTAGCCGAAGACCAATTTTGTGCTCTATTAAGTGCCCCCCAAGCTCATGACCAGATCGAGGCGATCGCCCAGGCGATCGTCGAGATATTCCAGGATCCCTTGACCCTTGGGGGAGAACAATTGTCCCTCCCCGCCACCGTGGGGATTGCTCAATATCCGGCCGATGCAGACAACTTGGCAGATTTAGTCGCCCAGGCCCAAGCGGCCCAAGGCCCTAATGGTTACCAGTGGGCCAGTCGTCACCTCCCCGCTCCGTTGGTCTATCCCAGTGACATTGACCTAGCGAAAGATTTACAAAATGCCCTCCGACACGAGCAGCTTACTATTCTCTATCAGCCCCAGTTTGATCTCGGTAGCGGTGCAATGGTGGGGGCAGAAACCCTACTCCATTGGGAACATCCCCTACGGGGAGCCATTCCGACCCCTGAGCTTCTGGCGATCGCCAAAGACAATAATCTCCTCGATACCCTAGACCAGTACAAGCTCAATCAAATTTGTCGTCAGCTTCGCCACTGGCAGATCCCAGCTAGTCCTGCCTACCAGATCATGATTAACCTCTCGGCGGCGCAATTTAACCAGGCAAATTTTCACCAAGAGCTAAGCCGCCTTTTCATTGAAAATGCCTTGACACCAGCCTGTCTAACCCTAGAGTTTGCCGAGGCTACCCTGCTCAAAAATCCGGCCACTTCGATCCGGCGGCTCAAAGCGATCAAGACTTTGGGGGTAAAAATTGCCCTTACAGGTTTTGGCCAAGGGTACAGCTCCCTTGATTATTTAAAAAAATTCCCCTTCGACTATCTCAAACTTGACCCGGCCTTGATTCGAAATCTACACCAAAACCAAGCCCAAAAAACCCTTGTCTCGACCCTGATCACTGCGGCCCATGGGCAACAGCGCCAGGCGATCGCCGAAGGGATCGAGCACCAAGCTGAACTGGACTGCTTACGGCAATTGCACTGTGACTATGGCCAAGGGTTCCTGCTGGGCCACCCCATTGATGGGGCAGAGTTCGAACGCTTGGCCTTTGACCCAATATATTCCGGTGTAATTTGGTGACCTTTGATGCCCCTAACTCCTAAACCTTTTTTAACCCATCTTGGCAACCAAGGGCGATCGCCTATGACCTTTGATGCCCCCCTCAAAATTGGCCCAGTCACTCTCCAGAGCCGTGTGCTACAAGCCCCTTTGTCTGGGGTGACAGATTTAGTCTTTCGGCGCCTGGTGCGCCGCTATGCCCCCAATTCGATGATGTACACCGAAAT
Organism: Picosynechococcus sp. NKBG15041c; assembly: GCF_055380235.1. Taxonomy (NCBI): domain Bacteria; kingdom Bacillati; phylum Cyanobacteriota; class Cyanophyceae; order Chroococcales; family Geminocystaceae; genus Picosynechococcus; species Picosynechococcus sp. NKBG15041c. The sequence goes on along the minus strand of NZ_AP040363.1, from coordinate 941,187 downwards.
GGTGCGGGCCCAGGAAGTTCACCACCTCGCGACCCTACCCAGGTTGATGGAAATTGACCCAGGAGAACAGCCCATCAGTATTCAACTGTTCGATTGTCGGCCTGACTTTATGGGGGAAGCGGCAAAAAAAGCGGTGGCCGAGGGTGCCCAAACCATCGATATTAATATGGGTTGCCCCGTCAATAAAATTACCCGCAAAGGGGGGGGGAGCTCCCTGCTCCGGCAACCAGATGTAGCCGAGGCGATCGTGCGGGCAGTGGTGGAAGCGGTGGATGTGCCTGTGACTGTGAAAACCCGCTTGGGCTGGAGTGAGGAGGAAATTGTTATTCTCGATTTTGCCAAACGTCTAGAAGCAGCCGGGGCCCAGATGTTGACAGTCCACGGTCGTACCCGGGCCCAGGGTTATACGGGCAAGGCCCAATGGCAATGGATTAAAAAAGTCAAAGCGGTCCTCTCGATTCCAGTGATTGCCAATGGGGATATTTTTTCGGTGGAAGCGGCGATCGCCTGCCTAGAAGAAACCGGCGCCGATGGGGTGATGTGCTCCCGGGGGACCCTGGGATATCCTTTCTTGGTAGGAGAAATTGACCATTTCCTCAAGACGGGCCAACGACGCCCCCAACCGACGGTGGTGGAACTGCTGGAATGCGCCAAGGAACATCTAGATGGACTCTGGGCCTACAAAGGACAAAAGGGCATTTACCAAGCCCGCAAACATTTGACCTGGTATTGCCGGGATTTTGCCGGGGCGGCAGAATTTCGCGATCGCCTGAATAAGATCAATACGGTCTCCGAAGGTCAGGCTCTCCTCGATGCCGCCATTGAGGCAATTCAAACCACCGGGAAACCTTGCCTAACCCAAAGCCCTCAGAACGTCGCCATCTAACCTTTATTTTTGGTCAACTTGCGGAAAGTATCGTACATCTCCGGTAGACGCTTAATAACCACAGAAACCTTACGATAGACCGCATGGGGAATCGCTGGAGTACCGGAATAAACTTCCCCCGCAGGTACACGATTGGCCACCCCGGACTGGGCACTCACAATCGCCCCATCGCCAATCACCGCTTGGTTCGAGACGCCCACTTGCCCCGCAAGCAAAACATTGTTCCCGATCGTGACGCCCCCCGCCAAACCCACTTGGCCCGCTAGGGCTGAGTTAGAGCCGATGGTGCAGCCATGGGCCACATGGACTAAGTTATCGAGCTTTGTGTTGGCCTTGATGCGAGTTTCCCCCACCGCTGGGCGGTCAACGGCGCTGTTGCAGCCAATTTCTACACCATTTTCTAAGACAACTATGCCCGACTGTTCCATCTTGAACCAGCCCTGGGGCGTCGGCACAAACCCAAAGCCTTCGGCACCAATCACCGCACCACTGTGGATCACACAGTTGCTGCCTATTTCGGTTCGCTCATGGATTGTGCAATTAGCATGCAATAAGCTATTTTCGCCAATTGTCACCCCCGGATAAACCACCGCATTGGCCATGATGCAAGTGCGATCGCCAATTGTCACCCCTGGATAAACCACCACATGGGCACCAATGGACACATCCTCACCCAATTGCACAGAGGGGTCAAGAATGGCCGTTGGGTGAATCCCTGGTGCCGGACGGAAGGGTTGATAAAAGACCTTGATCACCGCCGCAAACAGCAAACGGGGCGCTTTCGTACTGATCCAAGCAATCCCCCGGGCAGTGGCCCGTTGTTGCAAATCTTCATCTATCGGTAAAATCAACACCGAAGCCTCGGTAGTATCTACCCTAGCGGCAAATTTTCCCCCTTCGACATAGCTAATTTCTTGGGACTTAGCTATGTCGATCGCCGCCGCTCCAACAATCTCCGGGTCACTCCCAAGGGAATGATCCATAATGAGATCAGGCGTTAAAACTTGAATTAATTCAGAAACGTTCATTGAATTTATCGATAGAAAATGACGATTAATCTAAACAAAGGCCAAGGCATCTCCCTCAAGAAGGCCGCACCCAGTCTCACTGCTGCTTTTATTGGTTTAGGTTGGGATGTAAAACAGGGTTCTGGGGGAGATTTTGACCTTGATGCTTCTATTTTTATGCTAGGGGCAAATGGCAAACTCATCTCCGACCAGCATTTCATTTTTTACAATAACTTGACCAGTCCCGACCCCGAACAATCGGTGAAATTAATGGGGGACAATCGAACTGGCGCTGGAGACGGTGACGATGAAGTTATTATTATTGACTTCCGCAAAATCCCGAGTAATGTCGCAAAACTCGTCATCATTATTTCTATTTATGATGCGGAAACCCGCCGTCAGAATTTTGGCCAAGTACAAAATGCCTATGTTCGTTTGGTCAATGTAGAAACGAAAGGTGAAGTATTGCGGTATTCTCTCCAGGAACATTTTTCGACGGAAACAGCCCTGGTAATGGCTGAAGTCGTCAATGAAGCTGGGGAATGGCGTCTTAATGCCGTTGGTGATGGTTACCAAGGGGGTCTGCAAACGCTCTTAGATCGCTATCAGTAACCACTTGGCTATTGATTTCTTGGCGGTAAATCAGTTGTTATTTTTATGCTGATCCAGATGCCAGACTTTTATGGCGGGTCTTAATCATCCCTTGGTGTTTCAAGATCTTGCTCAAAACTTTTACTCACGCCAGTCTAGGACTTACACCCATCGATACTATTCACGGTAACCTCAAAGGTCTCAAAAGTAGTCAACTTAAGCAACTGCAACGACTCTATCAGCAGTCAGTGCCGGGCGATCGCCTGACAACGCCGGAACTGGCCCAGCGCATCGCCGCCATCAGTAGCGAGCTCAATCAGCCTGTGTCGATTTATCTTAATCGCCGGGGTAAGGTGATTCGCGTGGGGGTCGGCGCACCCCGGGAAACCCAAATTCCGCCCTTGGAACTCCCCCGCTATGGGGCGGAGCGGTTATCGGGGATTCGCTGTCTGACGGCTAGTCCGAAGGATCATCCCCCCAATGAAGCTTGTTTAACATCGATGGTGTTGCAAAGATTGGATGCGTTGGTGACCTTTACCCTGTCGGGGAGCGGTTCTACCCAACGGGGGCGGGGCTCGGTGGGCTATATAAAAAATGTCTATCTGTCCCATCTCCTGCCGCAAAATCACCCTTCCCACGCCTATTGGCAGGTGTCTGAGGCGCAATCCCTGGAGGCGATCGCCCAACAGGATTTTCTGGATTTAGTCGAAAACCTCGAAGCGGAATTTCGGCGGGACTTCACGGCGCAACGGGTAGAAGCGGGCCATGACCGGGTGATCCTCGTCGGGCTACAAACGGAAGGGATCGGCGATCGCCGCTTTCAGGATGGCTTGACAGAATTAGAGCGGCTCGTAGACACCGCTGGCGGCGAGGTGCTCTTCAAAATGGAGCAGAAACGCGCCAAACCCCACCCCCAAACCTTGGTCGGTTCCGGTAAGGTGGAGGAAATCGCCCTCCAGGTGCAAACCCTCGGGGCAAATTTGGTGGTCTTTGATCAGGATTTATCCCCCGCCCAGGGACGGAACATTGAACGGCAATTGGGCGTAAAAGTTTGCGATCGCACGGAAGTCATTCTGGATATCTTTGCTCAACGGGCCCAATCCCAGGCTGGAAAATTACAGGTAGAACTGGCCCAACTGGAATACATGTTGCCGCGTCTCGTGGGTCGGGGTCAGGCCATGTCCCGCCTGGGGGGGGGCATTGGTACGAGGGGGCCTGGGGAAACGAAGTTAGAAACAGAGCGGCGCACGATCCAAAGCCGCCTTAGTCGCCTCCAGAAGGAAGTGGATCAACTCCAGGCCCACCGCTCCCGGATGCGCAGTCAACGGCAACGGCAGGATGTACCGACCTTTGCCATTGTGGGCTATACCAATGCAGGAAAATCGACCCTGATCAATGCCCTCACCAATGCGGAAGTTTATGCCGCCGACCAACTGTTTGCCACCCTTGATCCGACGACGCGACGCCTCACTTTAATCGATGAAAACCACGAAACCCAAACGATTTTACTCACAGATACGGTGGGGTTTATCCATGAGCTCCCCCCGGCGTTAGTGGATGCGTTCCGGGCAACCCTAGAGGAAGTGACCGAAGCGGATGCCTTGATCCATGTGGTGGATTTGTCCCACCCGGCCTGGCGACACCAATTGACATCGGTGGAAAAAATCCTCGCCGATATGCCGATTATGCCCGCCCAGGCGCTCCTGGTTTTCAACAAACTTGATCAAGTTTCTAGCGAGGCGCTCCAGGATGCGAAATTACTCCATCCCAACGCTGTCTACATTTCCGCCAGCGATCGCCTCGGCTTTGAAACCCTCCGTCAACGGCTGGCCCAAATGCTAAAACAGTTATAAGTCAGAGCATCTCAGTATGATCATCCAATGATTTTCAAGAAACAGCGATTGATACTCTTTGTTTAGGCGGCAAATCGTTAAGCTATAGGGATGTGCAGCGTATCTTGCGGAGGAGGTGGAAGATGAACGCATCAGAACGGGCTTTGGGGGTTGATCTCGCCACAAAAATCGCCTCGGTGGTGAATTTATTCCGGGCGGAGTTTCCCGATGCGCGGGCCGACCTCAAGCCCTGGCGCAATGACCCAGAAACGCGCGAATGGGTCGACCCAGATTCCATTGATATCGGGTTTCACCTACCGGGCTGGAGTCCCCGGTTCCAGGGCCGGAGTATGTTGGTGCAAATTCGCTTTTTTACTGATCCTGCGGACCAAGTACAAAAATTTATTGGTATCGAAACGGCGGGTTTTAACCACGAAGGGGAAGCATGGCGCCTCTCAACGATCGCCCAGTGGCAACTGGTGGGAAATTATCAACCGGCCCAGGATGTGTGCGATCGCCTGCAGCGTTTTTCCCAGAGAGCCTTTGAGTTATTTGCCCCCAGTGTTGCTGATGATGCGGATTCTGTCGCCTAGGGCATTACGGCAACCCGACGGGCTTCGAGCCACTGCTGGAGGATAATTTGGGCGGCCCGCTGATCGACTAGCCCTTTTTGCTGGCGATCGTATTGCTTGGCGGCCTTGAGTTGAGTTTCTGCCTCCACAGAGGTCAACCGTTCATCCACATAGGCCAAAGGCAGATTAAAAGCCGCTTCTAGCTTGCGGGCAAACTTTTGGGTATGTTTGGCCTGTTTCCCTATGGTGCCATCCATCGCGTAAGGCAAGCCGACCACGAGAATTTCAATCTGGCGCTGTTCTACCCAATGGCCAATGGCTGCCAGATCTTCTTCGAGGGTAGTGCGTTCAATGGTGGTTAGGGCCGTCGCCAAAAGACCCAGGCGATCGCATCCTGCCACCCCAATTCGTTTGCGGCCAATATCCAGGCCTAGGGCTGCCACCGTCGTCATTGCTTGATCCTAAAAATACTCAACTCAAAACACTTACTAATTTTCCGGGGAAAAATCCTGCTGGTGGTGCTCCTTGGGGAGCTTGAGGCTTGGGTGATTTTTAAACCAATTGATCCGACTGGGAATCGGCGATCGCATCGGTTGCAATCCCTGGAGCACCCCTGACAATTGTAGTGCTTCAAAGGGCTGGGACTCGCGCACCTTGTGCCACACCGAGCGGGACATCAAGAGAGTATGTTCCATGGGGGAAGCACCCACCGTCTCAAAAAATTCCTCCCGTTCCGGCTGGTAATCTGTGGAGGTGGTCAAAAGAGGCTGCTCGGGGCGAATTTGGGCAATCTGGGCCATTTTGATCATCAATTCCGGGTAGAGCCAAGTGTAGGCCGGGTGTACCGTGAGGCGGCCATGGTGGGGTTTGTGGTCTTGTTTAGCCAGTTGCACCGCAAAATAGCCGATCGCCGCCTTCCGTTGGGGCTCAAACACATACCCTTCCACTACATCTACATGCTGGGTCCAATGCTGTACGCGGCAGACCAGATTACTAAGGGGGTCGCTTTTAAAATCTTGCACATGGCGGTCAAACACCTGCCGGAGCATCGGTGGCATGGAGGCGGTATCGAGTTGGTAAAGCAAGCGGGCATCGGCATTGCCCACGGGCATCAGGTTCGGGAGGGCCGGCTCCTGGAGGGCCAATTCACCGAGGATTTCTGGGGCGATCGCCCAATAGGTGAGATTAGCGAGGGGCTGAAACCCGTTTTGGCGGTAGAGACTGAGGGTCTGCTGGGCGTTTACATTGACTTCCAGCACCCAGTTACGGGCTTCTACCACGTGGTCAAAGCAGTATCGGAGTAGGGCCGAGCCAGGATCCCGGGCTGCGCCATGGTATTGCAATTTTGGAAAACCAGGGTCAACAATCACCTGCTCAACGCGCCAGGTGCTCTGGGAGGAGTTGAAGGGGGAAATTTTCACAAAGCCGACTAAGCGGCTATCCACCTCAATCACATAGCCATGGAAGCTGTATTGGCGTGGATTCGGGAAAATACTCAGGAGCTTAACGAGGCCATAGAAATTTTTCGTGTTTTCTAGGTGATCCGCCAAGGTAATGTCTAGGGGGGAAGTCCCATCGAGTTCTGCTTCGGTCGCAAAGTTGGCGATCGCCGCTAAATCTCGATATTGTACTGGTCGAATCGATACTTTACCTTGTTTGCTCATTCCCGCTGTCATGGTCTGGTTGTACCCCAAATCAGTCCACTGTTGCCCCCATCTTAACGGGTTTGGGAGGCGATCGCACTGCTGAAAACCGAGCTTAACTGGAGGTTAACTATCGCCCTGAAAGTCTTGGTAACGGCGCACAATCACTAGGCGATCGCCCACCACTGGGTTGCGAGCAACAAAATTTCCGGCCAAATCTTCCACCACCATTTTCTTGAAATCGAGCAGTTGGGCCAACTCCAAAACGTCCATGCCCAAACGATCCTGTAATCCTTCCCGCAGCAAGTACCAGGCATCTCCCACGGTGATCCGCAGGGTGTTTGTCTCAAAATCTGCCTGGATACTGCGCACAATATTGTCCCCATAGGGTTGGGTCACCTCATCCAGCTGGTTTTGGATCGCCGCAATCAAGCGCTGTTCCGGGGTAAGGGGCTTAGGTGGTGCCGCACTGGGAAGCGGCGTCGGGGTGGGTTCAGAGATGTTTGGAGCGACTTTAGGGGTCGGGGTTTCCGGTTGGGGTGTGACTGGGATGACCTCCTCCGTCGACTCTGTCCCGGGGGATTGGGCCACTTCTTCGCTGACTTGGGGCGTTTGGATGGTGAATTTCCAGATAAAAATAAAGGCGATCGCCACCGTCGCAACGCCGATCCAAATCTTCTGTTGCTGCCACCAGGGCTGACGGCGGGGGCGCCGGGGCACGGGCTCAACGCGGCGGGGTTTCACCTTGGGGACGGGGGTTACAGGTACCTCAATCCCCGGCGTGTTGACAGGAACTTCTACCACAGGCGTAATAACTTCTGGAGTCGTTTCTGGCCGTTCCCGCTGTAGTTGCTGAATTAAACTTTCTGTGTCGTTGCTGAGGATGTCCAGAGCTGCCGCTGGAATCTCGGTGGGATCAGCTTCGAGATTGCTCACCACCTGCTGCAACTGGGCAAGGGCTTGTTTGAGGCGGACAAGGGAGGCTTGGGGATCGGCTTGGCTCATGGGGGATGCCAGGAATTGTGAGGAAATCAGCAAAAAAATCTGCGTTTTTATTTTAGGCGATCGCCTTCCCCGGATTTTCTTTTTTCCACCCCAGACCCCTCGAAATACTTCCACTGCTCAAAAAATCTGACCTAGGGGGTTGTCATTTCCCGAATAAGGTTCTATGCTAGTAAAAGCGCCGCGGGATAGAGCAGTCTGGTAGCTCGTCGGGCTCATAACCCGAAGGTCGGTGGTTCAAATCCGCCTCCCGCCACCAAATCGAAATTCAAAAACAAAACCTCACCTCCGGGTGGGGTTTTGTTGTTTCTTAGATGCTTTCTGCTCCCCTTGAATTTTAAGGATTGTCACCGCTTCCACAAGTATCATCATCAAACCAAGCCCCGCACAATACAATGCCAGGTAGATAGCCAAGGACATGGCCTGAGCCATTACTTACGAAATGGGCCTGATCAATACTTTTGATGTTGTGGTAGAGAGCGGAGATTTTTTATGCGTGCAGTCTTGATGGCAGGGGGATCGGGGACGAGGTTGCGGCCCCTCACCTGCGATTTACCGAAGCCGATGGTGCCCGTGTTAAACCGCCCCATTGCCGAACATATCCTCAATCTGCTCAAGCGCCATAACATCACAGAAGTGATCGCAACCCTCCATTATGTGCCCGATGTGATGCGGGATTATTTTCAAGATGGTCGTGATTTTGGGGTCAAGATGCACTATGCCGTCGAAGAAGACCATCCCCTCGGTACGGCTGGCTGTGTGAAAAATATCGAAGAACTACTGACTGAAACCTTTGTGGTGATCAGTGGTGATAGTGTCACAGATTTTGACCTCTCGGCGGCGATCGCCTTCCACAAAGAAAAAGGATCAAAGGCAACCCTGGTTTTAACCCGTGTTCCCAACCCCGTGGAATTTGGCGTTGTGATCACCGACGAAGGGGGGCGCATTTGCCGTTTTTTAGAAAAACCCTCCACCAGCGAAATTTTTTCTGATACGGTCAACACAGGGACATACATCCTGGAGCCGGAAGTTTTACAGTATCTACCTGCCCAGGAGGAGTCGGATTTTTCTAAGGATCTTTTTCCGCTCCTGCTTGACCGGGGTGAATTGATGTATGGTTATGTGGCCGAGGGCTATTGGTGTGATGTCGGTCACCTGGATGCCTATCGCAAAGCTCAGTATGATGCCCTTGCCCGTAAAGTCCAAGTGCAATATTCCTATGAAGAGCGATCGCCAGGCATTTGGATTGGTCACAATACCTTTATTGATGACAGTGCCCAAATTCATCCCCCCGCGATGATTGGTGACAACTGTCGCATTGGGGCCAGGGTTCAGATCGAACCAGGCACAGTGATTGGTGATAACGTCACCGTGGGGGCGGACTCGGACCTGAAGCGGCCGATCCTCTGGAATGGGGTCACCCTGGGGGAAGAAGTCCAACTCCGGGCCTGTACCGTCGTCCGAGGCAGCCGCATTGATCGCCGCGCCCATATCCTTGAAGGGGCGGTGGTGGGTGCGCTTTCTACCGTCGAAGAAGAAGCCCACATTGGCACAGGAGTAAGGATTTGGCCCAATAAACGTATTGAAGCCGGGGCGATCGTTAATATCAACCTTATTTGGGGCAGCACCGCCCAAAGGAATCTCTTCGGTCAGCGGGGGGTTTCGGGCCTGGCGAATATTGACATTACCCCAGAATTCGCTGTGAAGCTTGGGGCCGCCTATGGCTCGACTCTTAAAACAGGTTCCATGGTGATTGTCTCCCGCGACCAGCGCAGTGTGTCGCGGATGGTGAGCCGCTCTTTGATTGCGGGTTTAATGTCAGCGGGGGTCTGTGTGCAAAATCTCCAGGCAACGGCTATTCCCATTGCCCGCACCATGACCAGCATTTTTGACGTAGAAGGAAGTATCCATGTGCGCCTCCACCCAGAGCGCTCGGATCACCTCCTGATTGAATTCCTTGATAGCCAGGGGATCAATATTTCTAAGGCCAAAGAAAAAAAAATTGAAGGAGCTTATTTTAAAGATGACCTCCGCCGGGTGGCGATCGCCGAAATCGGCGAAATGTCCTATCCGGCCCAGATCATTGAACAATATAGCCAACGCTTTGAAGATCATCTCAATGTTGGCGCCCTCACCCACAGCGGCTCAAAGGTGGTAATTGACTATGCCTATGCCGTATCGGGGGCTGTTCTCCCAACTTTATTGAATAAATTTGGCTGCGATGCCGTGGTGTTAAATGCCAGCTTAAAACAAAGCTCCCCGGTCGGCCCGGAGAAAGAATCGCTCCTCTTGCAACTGGGCCACGTGGTGGAAGCACTGGGAGCGAGCATGGGGGTACAGGTGGCGGCGAATGGTGAACAGCTCACCTTGGTAGATGAGTCTGGTTTGTCAATCCAGGGGGAGCGTCTAACGGCCCTGCTGGTCAGTATCTTACTGATGGCCAGGCCCCGGGGCTCGGTGGTCGTGCCAGTTTACGCCTCTAGTGCCATCGAGCAAATTGCCCGCCGCCACGATGGTCACGTGATCCGCACGAAGGCAAATCCCACTGCCCTGATGGAGGCCTGCCGTAATAATCCCAATGTGGTGCTGGGGGGGAGCGGTGATATGGGCTTTATTTTTCCAGAATTGCACCCGGGCTTTGATGCGATGTTTACGATCGCCAAATTGATCGAAATGCTCACGATTCAAGAGCGATCGCTGGGACAGATCCGGGCCGAATTGCCCATGGTTTTCCATAAGTCTTACACCATTCGTTGTCCATGGCGGATCAAGGGTTCCTTAATGCGCCATCTGGTAGAAATCCACGCTAGCGATCGCCTGGAGCTCATTGACGGTGTGAAGATTATCGATCCAGTATCCGATAACTGGGTTTTGGTGCTACCCGATGCCGGGGAGCCCCTGGTTCACATTTATGCCAATAGCGATAGCCGCGAGTGGGTAGAAGAATCGCTGCGGGACTACCGCCACAAAGTGCAAGCGTTCATTGAACGGGAGCAGAGCGGTGACCTCACTGACTTTTAGGAATGCCGATTGATCTGGGTCGCTAGTCTCCGGAAAATTCCCAGGGGTCGCCCAGGCTAAAGAACTTAAGTCTGTCCCAAGGCCTAGTTAGCCAAGGTTTGCAATTAGCCCCTAGCTAGCGACCATGGCTAGGGCAGGGAGGCGCAGAAAGGGAACGGTCTAACCAACCCTTTGCCTGTTCGAGGTGGCGCAGGGCTGCTTCTGGATTATCGTTCAACAAAAAAACTAAAGCAGCGGACAATTGTTGACTGGCTTGGGCCTTGCGGTTGCCCTTGAGGCGGTGCCAATCATTGGGGGCGATCGCCAACTTTGCCGCTAGAGCCTGAGCTAATTCGAGACTATCAATTTGCGTTAAATCAGACTTCAATTCATTCATCACCAGACCCCATCTCCGAAAAAAATCAACAAAAAAGGAAGACCCTCTAGCCTTCCCCCAGTCTATCGAGTTTGCCCCTAGACCGTCATAATGTCTTTTTCTTTGACCTTCAGAAGCTCATCGATTTTCTTGGTAAATTCATCAGTCACCTTCTGGATATCATCCTGGAGGCTCCGGGCTTCATCTTCAGAAATATCACTATTTTTTTCCTGTTTACGCACATCGTCGATCGCATCCCGGCGAATATTACGCAGGGCAACCTTACCTTCCTCTGCTAACTTACTAGCCGTTTTTACCAGTTCTTGGCGGCGCTCTTTTGTGAGGGGCGGGATATTTAAGCGGATGTTTTGGCCATCATTGCTGGGCGTTAAACCCAGGTCAGACATGGAAATTGCCCGCTCGATGGTATTCATGCTGCCCCGGTCAAAGGGCTGAATCATAATGGTGCTGGAATCTGGGGTGGAGATATTCGCCAGGGATTTGAGGGGAGTATCGACACCGTAATATTCCACGGTAATCCGGTCGAGGAGGGCGGCACTGGCTCTACCCGTCCGGAGGGTGTTAAAAGACCGCTGGGTCGCCTCAATGGTCTTAGTCATGTTGTCTTTAAGTTCACTTAACTGCACAGGAACCTCCCACAATTGTTCCAACTGGTTCACCTTGAACGGCACGGACGATATTGCTTTTTTCAAAGAGGTTAAACACCATGATTGGAATGTCGTTTTCTTTGCACAGGGCGATCGCCGTTCCATCCATTACCCTTAAATCATTGGCGAGAACGTGGCTATAGGTCAAGCTTTCATAGCGTTTTGCCTGAGGATTCTTTGCCGGATCACTGTCATAGATACCATCAACTTTGGTGGCCTTAAAGATCACTTCCGCATCAATTTCAGCAGCCCGGAGGGCGGCGGTGGTGTCGGTGGTGAAAAAGGGATTCCCAGAGCCTGCCCCAAAAATAACGACCCGACCTTTTTCTAAATGGCGGATTGCCCGCCGCCGAATATAGGGTTCTGCCACTTCTTGCATGGCGATCGCCGTTTGCACCCTGGTGGGAATATCAATTTGTTCGAGGGCATCCTGGAGGGTCATTGCGTTCATGACCGTGGCAATCATCCCGATATAATCTGCCGTTGCCCGGTCCATCCCTTTTGCCGAAGCTTGAACGCCGCGAAAAATATTACCACCGCCCACAACGATCGCCACCTGGACACCGCTTGCAACCACTGCAGCGATATCCTTAGCAATATCTGAAACAATTTGCGGGTCGATCCCATAACCGAGATCCCCCATCAGAGCCTCACCACTCAGCTTTAAAAGAACACGTTGGTACGCCATCGGTTTGTCTCGTTCCTATCTAACTCGCGTTTTGCCTCCATTAAAATAGCAGCTTTTCGGAAACTGCGAATCTCTATGGCCAAACTTTCTGGCCCAGGAAAATACTTTGTTTTTTCACTACTATTAAATTTATAAATTTAAAAATACAGCGAAATAAATCTACAGGAGTAACAAGAATGGGTGAAGTGCACCGCAGAGCGGATCTCTTCGAGATTGCCAGTGAGCAATGGCAATGGCAGACATGGGAAGATAGGCCCTATTTAACCTGTAAATTATTAGCCTCCTGGAACCATGGATTTTTTACCCAAGCGTTTGCCCCGGAACTACCAGAAAGCCTAGTGAAGGTTTTTCACCCTGAAATTCCGGCCTACCGTGTCAAGCAAGTCCATGGCAATACAGTGCTTACTTCTGATGAAATTAGTTGGGAAGGGCAACATTTTTCCCCTGCCGATGGCATTGTTTCGACTGCACAACAACAGGCGGTGTTTGTGGCCACAGCAGATTGCACCCCTGCCCTAATTGGCGATCGCCTGACGGGTCAAGTGGCAGCAGTTCACGCAGGTTGGCGTGGCACAGCAAAACGAATTATTCCCGAAGCAATCCAAAAATTTCTCGATGCAGGGTCAGAATTGAAAAATTTACTGGTTGCCCTCGGCCCAGCAATTAGTGGCGAAGTGTATCAAGTTTCGACAGATGTCGCTGTGGAAATGGGCATTAGTCTCGGTTTGCAAGATTTAGCCAATGATGTCGATGCAATGCTCCTCGCCCTTGAAAATCTGATCGAATCACCTATTTTGCCTGATCCTGATGATGGCAAAGTGCGTCTTGATGTGCGCCGGGTGAATCAATTACAACTCGAACAATTGGGTTTAGATATCGCACAAGTGGCGATCGCCCCCCACTGCACCTATCAACAACCCGAACATTTCTTTTCCTACCGTCGCAGTAACGAGAAAAAAGTGCAATGGTCCGGCATCGTCTCCAATCGTTTTTAGGACATTGATGATCAAGATAAAACTTGTACAAAAGGGAGAGCAGTGCCGATGCTTACGACGGTATCACCCAAGACAACAATGGGTTTACAAGAATATCTCCCACTGGAGAATCAAACCGATCTTTAGCATGACTTAAAAGAAAGAAAGCCATGGAAAATATCGCTAGAAAGTGACTAAGATTATCATATTGCGATAATTTCAATCATTTATTGCGCTCGTTTAGGCATTTTTGCCAACAGAGTAAATCAGAAAACAGAGAATTGCTGTGGCTAGATCGAAAGAAGCGGCGATCGCCTTTGAAAACGCAACCTATTCGACGATTATGCCCGATATGCCCCCTCCAGAACTTGTAATTAAAGTGGTTTACCTCGGACGCGCAAGAAAACACGAATTGCGATTACCGTTACAAACGCGCTCAATGCCAAGCACGTGACATCAACGAATATTGAATTGTCGCTCCGATTGCTTAGAAAATCACGATCTTTACCATCAATCAATGACTTTACGATGCAATAGTTTCTCAAAAAAAGAGAGTAATTAGCTCCCTTTTTTTAGACATGACTAAGAAAAATTCCACAGTAACAGCCGCTGAAATTCTACAAATCAGCTAATGAACTGACAAAAAAAGGGAAACAATATTTGTTCCCCCCTATCTCAACTTATTAATCTAATAATGGTTGATTTCCGACAAGTTTAGTCTTCTTCAGTCGCGCTGATGTACTCTTCATCAATTTCTAGATCTTCAGTCCCATCAACTTGATCTTCAACTGTTAAACCAGCCGCTTCAGCCTGAAGTTTTTCACGATACTTCTCTGCCATTTCCTCTGCTTTTTCAAACACGAGGTCACGGTTCTTGAGCATATCGCCGGGTTCGGGTTCGAGTTGCTTGGTAGACAGAGAAATTCGGCCACGCTCAGCATCGAGATCAATGATCATCACCTTCAGCTCATCATTCACCTGAAAGACGCTGTGGGGTGTATCAATATGGTCATGGGAAATTTCAGAAATGTGAAGTAGACCGCTCACGCCACCAATATCAATAAACGCACCGTAGGGCTTAATACCGCGGACGGAACCCACAACCACTTCGCCGACTTCTAAGCCGTTCATCTTACGTTCAACCAACGCACGACGGTGGCTGAGAACCAGACGGTTGCGGTCTTCATCTACTTCAAGGAATTTCAAGGGCAATTCTTGACCCACCAAATCTTCCTTCGCTTGGCGAGTGCTGATGTGAGAGCCTGGGATAAAGCCCCGTAAACCTTCGATCCGGACCAGAGCCCCCCCACGGTTGGTGGCGAAAACAAGGGAACGAACAGTGGCATCTTCTGCCTGTAGCTGACGGACACGCTCCCACGCTCTCATATATTCAATGCGGCGGATGGAGAGAGTTAGCTGACCATCTTCGTTCTCATCGGTGAGAATGAAAAACTCACGGGTTTCGTCAGATTGAAGAACCTCATCGGGAGCATCCACGCGGTTGATGGACATCTCTTGGATGGGAATATATGCTGCGGTTTTTGCACCGATGTCGATCAATGCGCCTCTCGGTTCCATGCTGAATACGGTACCAGGAACGATATCTCCAGGGCTGAAGTGGTAATCGTATTTATCTAAGAGAGCGGCAAAATCGTCATGGGTAAAACCAATATCTACTGTAGCTGTGTTCTGACTGACCATGTGTGTTTCTATTCCTAGTGTTTAATCTCCTGAATTTTTGTTGCTGACCTCCAACCTCTATACATCGCCAAACTATGGAAATCTTAGGTATTTGCCTAAAATGGATCTTGGATTCTATATATATTGGTGGGAGAAATAGTCGAGGGATGGGAAAGCATCACCTGGACTAGCTTTGGGTAAGTTATCGGAGAACTCCGCAACGGCTCCCAGTAAGGAAGCTTAGGAAGATTTCGGGGAAATAACTTACAGCAGCAAGAAAGACCGTACTACGATAGGTTTGTAGTATGGCAGGGTGCATATCTTATAAACGTAAAGTTTAAATATATTAAGATACAGGATATCAATAGTATCTCAAAAAACAGCGTAGATCTATAAGTCCCTGAGGTTATTTTTTAGGATGTGGCGCGCACACAGTAAAACTAAGTAACTTTTTGGTAGCTTATTTCCCGGAAGGGGTGAGCATGGAGGGGCTGGTGGTACTGGTTTCAGGATTTTCTTCATCCCCTAGGGTTTGGATCCAGAGGTTGGCTTGCTCGGCGCTTTCTTGGAGGTGACTGAGGGTTTCGATAAAGTCGTCAACTCCTTGGAACTGGCGATAAACGGAGGCAAATCGCACATAGGCGACTTCACTTTCTTGACGGAGACGATGGAGAACGAGATCGCCGATCTGGGCTGTGGTGATGCTACGCTTCGGTTTTTGTTGGAGTTGGGCTTCGATTTCTTCGGCGATCGCCTCAAGGGTAGAAGGCAAAACGCTGGTTTTTTCACAGGCGCGCACCATACCCCGGAGAATTTTGGAGCGGTCAAAGGCTTCGCTCTGGCCGTTACGTTTAATCACGGAAATAGGGACGAACTCGATGCGTTCGTAGGTGGTGAAGCGGTGCTTACAACTGAGGCATTCCCGGCGACGGCGAATACTGCGGCCAGCGCCAGTGGATCTTGACTCTAAAACGCGACTATCAGTATGTTGGCAATAGGGGCATTCCATAGGAACCGAAGCAAAGAGGTTAGCCAGTGTAAGCGGAGTCAGGCCGCTGTTTACCGTAGGGGTGCAAAGGGGAAAGTTAATGGAGAAAGCCTGAACCAAGGTTTAGTCTGCCCCGGGGGACAAATTTGGGCGCTCGGTCCAGGGATGATATCAAGGGTTGATCTTATAAAGAAACAATGTTTATTTTTCGATACGGGGAGGTTCACGGAAGGCGATCGCAAAAAAGAGAACCGATAACGCCATCGCTAGGACAACAATGTAAGCAACACTATCCATGTTTTAAAAAATCCTTGGGTTTTGAACTTTTGCTTCACTTTAACATTTTTTTGTTCGGATCCTAAATTGGGGCTTTATTGATAGTTGAGACTTTAAAGTTTTTTTACGTTGGGGAGCGCAATAGGGGCTGATTCATTGGCCCAGAGCATGGTTTAGGCAATTTTTTGAGGTAAGTAGAAATGGCGGATCAAATTTTAGAATTACGAGTCGAGGGGCAAGGAGAGCGACTTGATCAATGGCTAGCACAACAGTTGCCGGAGTTGTCGCGGTCGCGGTTACAGCGCTTAATCGAACAGGGCCAAGTGCAGCTTAATGATGATCTTTGCCAGTCTAAAAAGGCAAAATTAAAGCTTGGCGATCGCCTAGTGGTGACTCTCCCGGCCCCGACAACGATGGCCCTGGAACCGGAGGCGATGGATTTAGAAATTTTGTTTGAAGATGAGCATTTTCTGATCGTTAACAAACCCGCTGGAATGGTGGTGCATCCAGCGCCGGGGAATTATACAGGAACCCTTGTCCATGGCTTATTGGCCCACTGCGGGACTAATTTGGCCGGCATTGGCGGTGTGCAGCGGCCGGGCATTGTCCACCGTTTGGATAAGGATACGACCGGGGCGATCGCCATCGCGAAAACGGACCAGGCCCACCAGAGTTTGCAGGCGCAAATTAAAGCCAAAACCGCCAGGCGTGAATATATGGGCATTGTCTATGGTTGCCCCCGGGAAAATGCTGGGACGATTGAGGCTCCCATTGCTAGACACAAAGGCGATCGCAAAAAAATGGCTGTTGATGAAACGGGCCGCCCGGCGGTGACCCACTGGGAGATCATCGAGCGTCTCGGAAATTATTCTCTGCTCTATTACAAACTGGAAACAGGACGCACCCACCAGATTCGCGTCCACAGCGCCCATATGGGGAATCCGATTCTCGGGGATCCCCTCTACACGAGCAACCGCTTTGATAAGGTCAAACTTACTGGCCAGGCTCTCCACGCCTGCAAGTTAGTGGTCGCCCACCCTATCACCGGGGAAACCATTGAGGCGATCGCTCCCCCACCCGCAGAGTTTGAAAAATTACTGCGATTCTTACGGCAGCGACAGTAAGAGCGACATATTTAAACGACTTTAAGCTCGGTCCTTGTTGGGGCGAGTCCCAAAAAATACGCCTAGGCCGACCATGGTCGCCAAGAAAGAGTAAGCAAAATAATCGTGGCTATGTTCCGGTTGGGGGATAGCACTAATAGTGCTGGCATCGATTCCTTCGGCTTGTACAGGAATGGTTAGGCGATCCCAGTGGCTATCGTTGGCATTCCCGATCTCCACGGCCCAGTCCCCTGCTTTCGTAATATCTGCCTGGAAGGTGAATTTTCCATTCTCATCGGTGCGGCCCACCATGATCGGTTCTTCTGGATTGTCGGGGGAAAAGACCGTTACCGGAGCATCAGACAACACACCTTCTTCCCCGAAGGACGCCTCGAGCTCAATGGTATCGAAGCGCACTTGAAAATTAGTTTCAAAGGTATGGGCTAAAACTACTTGAGGAGCAAAGCCCACAACGGATAAGCAAGCAGTGGCGGTAAGTAAGGATTTGATATTCATTGGCAGTTTTTGTGGGGGTAGATGGAGCCTGAAGCTTGGATTTCGGGACTCAGTCGCTTCAAAATTGGTTCCAATTATAGGCGGAAAATTTTGAAGCGACTTGTGCCCTGAGGGCTAACTCTTGATCTGAGCGCCGTGGCTGCGGGGATCACTTTGGCGGGGTTGGCCTGGGTTATTGAGTTTAGACACTTGCCCTTGGTTGTAGGTATAGGGCAGATCATCGTGGGCTAGTAAGGCGCCAAGATCTGCTTCGAGGATACTGCGGGGTTGTTCGCCGATGGTTTCGGCGATCGCCTGACCTGTTTCATCTAAGAAAACAAAGTGGGGAATCCCGTCAACGCGGTATTTCAGCACCTCTGGCAGCCATTTGCCGTTGTCTACGTTTAACATCACGAAATTGAGGCGATCACCATAGCTTTGTTTCAGTTGATGTAGATCTTCGGCCATCGCCTGACAACTGGTACACCAATCGGCGTAGAACTCCATCAGGGTGGGTCGGCCATTTTCTAAGGCAACGGTGAGGGGCATCGCTTCGGCGGCCTGGGTTTCGAGGGTAGCAGCAGCGGGCTGAAATTTAATGCCGAGGGCTAAGGATACGGCGAGGGCGATCGCCACCAGGCCAATTACCAGACCCTTGAGTTTGTTTTGTCCAGAAGTTGCGTCAGTCATGGCCAGTTGTTTGATCTCCAGAGTGAATCCATAAAGTTATTTTAAGACGAGCCCTAGGCCAGAAAAAATCTGATAATCAGCTAAAGTGAAAAACTCAAGTTTTTTTGATTGTCCCAAGCGAGGGAAAAAGTAGCGTGGCAGAACAAGATTGGATCATCATCGGGCAAGTAGTCGCCGCCCAGGGCCTCAAAGGGGAAGTGCGTATCAACCCCAGTACCGATTTTCCCGAGCGCTTTGAAGTACCAGGCCAGCGCTGGTTACAGCTCCCTAACCAAGCGCCCCAATCGGTGGAACTCGAACGGGGCCGCCAAATTCCTGGTAAATATTTGTTCGTGGTCAAGTTTGAACATATCCAAGACCGCACCCAGGCCGAAAGTATCCGGGGGGCGAATGTACTCGTCCGGGCAGGCGATCGCCCAGAGTTAGACACCGACGAATACCATGTGAGTGATCTCATTGGTCTTGAGGTTTTTGATTTCACCAGTAAAGAAAAACTCGGGGTTGTTACGGATCTTTACACAGCCGCCCAGGATGTCCTCGAAGTGGCCGACGCTAACCAGAAAAAACACTTGGTTCCTTTCGTCAAGGCGATCGTCCCGGTGGTAGATCTGCTGGAAAATCGCCTGGAAGTAGATGCCCCGCCCGGACTTTTTGATATTTAACTCCTCGAATTTACTTTGTAAATAATTTGTAAATAAATAGAAAAGGCGATCGCCTCCTGGGAAAAATCTGTTCAGGGTAAGCAGTCGGGCTAGAATATTCCTTTGTCCTATACAAAAACTTAAGGATCTGTCTTCATCGTCCCTGCGGTCAATTTCCCCTAACCAATTCCCCAGCGACGATTCTCGCAGTATCCTGCCCAAACGAAACATTTATATTTAATTCAACTGCTATGGCTAAAGTTCTTGTTTCCGACTCCATTGACCAGGCCGGAATCGATATCCTTTCCCAGGTCGCCCAAGTAGACATCAAGGTCGGACTCCCCCTCGAAGAACTCATCAGCATTATTCCCGAATACGATGCCCTGATGATTCGCTCCGGTACAAAGGTCACCCGGGAAGTGATCGAAGCTGGTAAAAACTTAAAAATCATTGGCCGCGCCGGAGTTGGCGTTGATAATGTCGATATTCCCGCCGCCACCCGCCAAGGAATCATCGTCGTGAATTCCCCCGAAGGCAACACCATTGCTGCCGCTGAACATGCCCTGGCAATGATGCTGTCCCTTTCCCGTCATATCCCCGATGCGAATCAATCCGTCCAGGGCAAGGAGTGGAACCGAAAAAAATTCGTCGGTTCAGAAGTCTACAAAAAAACCCTAGGCGTTGTTGGTCTTGGTAAAATTGGCGCCCATGTAGCCAGCGTTGGTAAAGCCCTCGGCATGAAACTCCTCGCCTACGATCCCTTCATTTCCGAAGAACGGGCCGGACAGCTCGGTTGTCGCCTCGTTGACCTCGATTACCTGTTCCGGGAAGCGGACTACATTACGCTCCATGTCCCCAAAACGCCTGAAACGACTCACTTAATCGGGGAAGCTTCGATCGCCAAAATGAAACCCACTACCCGGATCATCAACTGTGCTCGGGGCGGTGTTGTGGATGAAGTGGCTGTAGCCAGAGCGATCCGGGAAGGTCGTCTCGGTGGGGCAGCCCTAGATGTGTTTGAAGAAGAACCCCTAGGGGAATCGGAACTCCGGGACCTCGATAATGTTGTCCTCACGCCACACCTAGGCGCCTCCACCGCCGAAGCGCAAGTGAACGTGGCGATCGATGTGGCCGAACAAATCCGTGATGTGATCCTCGGTTTACCCGCCCGCTCTGCGGTGAATATCCCCGGCCTCAATGCCAATGTGATGGAAAAACTCCGTCCCTATCTCCAGTTGGCTGAAACCCTGGGGAATATGGTGGGTCAGTTGGCCGGTGGTCGCATCGAGAAACTGAGTGTCACTCTACAGGGGGATCTCGCAGAGAAGGAAACGAAGCCCCTTGTGGTGGCAGCAATTAAAGGTTTACTTTCTCCGGCACTCCGGGAACGCGTCAACTATGTGAATGCGGAAATTGAAGCGAAGGAACGGGGCATCCGCATTATCGAAACCCGCGATGAATCGGAACGGGATTATACGGCTTCGATGCACTTAGAGGCGACCGGATCTGACGGCACTTACTCTGTGAATGGAGCGCTCCTGAGTGATGGAGATATTCGCATCACCAGCATTAATGATTTCCCCATCAACGTGCCGCCGACGGGCTATATGCTCTTTACGCTACACCGTGATGTACCGGGGATTATTGGTAAAATTGGGTCCCTTTTGGGTAGCTTCAATGTCAATATCGCCAGTATGCAGGTGGGCCGCAAGATTGTTCGGGGGGATGCGGTCATGGTCCTCAGCCTAGATGATCCCCTGCCGGAAGGCGTACTCCCTGAAATTATGAAAATCACGGGAATTCGGGACGCCTATACGGTGAAGCTGTAAGGTTAATCTTGAGGGGGAGAGTATTCTTGCGGCTTCCCCTCGCTCTGTCGGAATTCAGAAAAGTATGGCAACGAATTGGTGGGAACTACAGATCCGCTGTGACCCGAGTGCTGAAGAAACAATCTTCTGGCGCTTGGATGATTTTGGCTGTCGGGGAATGGCAGGGGAAAAGCAAGGAAAATCCTACTTGATTCGTGCCTATAGTCCCGAAGCAGAATTTGATTATCTGGATTTAGCGGCCTTAGCACTGTTACTCAAGCAGGATGCTCTGTTGGCCCGTTTACCAAAACCGATGGTGAAATGGCACTTGATCGATGAAGAAGATTGGTCAAGCAGTTGGAAAAGCCACTGGCAACCTCAGGAGATAGGCGATCGCCTGCTCATTTATCCCGCTTGGTTAGAGGTGCCCAAACAATCAGACCGCAAGATTCTCCGTCTGGATCCCGGTTCAGCCTTTGGGACAGGGGCCCACCAGACCACTCAATTGTGTCTCGAAGCGCTGGAAATGCGCCTCAGCTACCAACCGGAAACCCAGGTGATTGCTGATATTGGCTGTGGTTCAGGGATTCTTTCCATCGGTGCTCTGCTTTTGGGGGCGAAGCAAAGCTTTGGGGTAGACACCGATATCCTCGCCGTGGAAGCGTCTGAGAGTAACTGCGCCCTCAATCACATCGGCCCAGACCGCATGGCGATCGCCCAGGGGAGCCTCGATACCCTCATTGAGCTGCACCCAGAGCCCTTCGATGGCATCGTCTGTAATATTCTCGCTGAAATCATTATCGACTTGATCCCCCAAATGTCGGCGATCGTCAAACCCAGCACCTGGGGAATTCTCAGTGGCATTTTGATTGAACAAATTCAGCCCGTCGCCGATACCCTCGAACAAAATGGCTGGGCGATCGCTGCCCTCTGGAAAAAAGACGAGTGGTGCTGCTTCAATATCCGTCGCAACTAAGCCTTTCGGCCTAAATATGACGAAATACCCACAAAAACAGCGTGTCATCAGAAAATCGGTTCATAATAATTAACACTAGATGTGCAATTAGACCGAATGGTATGACTGACAACAATTCCCTCCCCCCTATTTCTCGACGGAGTGCCCTAAAACTTCTCGGCGTGGGGGCCGCAGGATCGATGGTGGGCTACACCCGCTTCGCCAAACCCCACCCGACGATCCACCAGCAAGAATCATTGGATCTGCCCCGTCACCACACCCAAGGGAAAAAAGTTGTTGTCATTGGGGGCGGTCTGGCCGGTTTAGCCTCTGCTTATGAACTCAGTCAACGGGGGTTCCAGGTGACCCTCCTGGAAAAAGCGCCCCAACTTGGGGGTAAAGTTGCCAGCTGGCCGATCGATGTAGGTGAAGAGGAATTCATGATGGAGCATGGCTTCCATGGTTTCTTTCCCCAGTATTACAACCTCAAGAGCCTGGTCAGTGAACTCAGCATTCGGGATAATTTCCAGTCCTTGGACTACTACTCCCTCGTCTTCAAAGACCCAGACCGCTACCAACCGGAGGTCTTTCGGCCCAGTAATACGGCCTTTCCCTGGAACATCGTTGATTTGGCCATTTCTTCCCCCAATCGTCTTCGCTGGGGGATCAATCTCACCAAAATTAAACACCTAGAAGTGTTCCACGCGATCACAGGTTTTAAGATTCCCCGCACCTATGATGCTTACGACGCGATCACCGTCGCCGACTGGGTCCGGGGCGAATTTCCCCAGGGGCTCTATGATCTTTACTTCTTGCCCTTTGCCAAATCCAGCCTCAATGCCCCTGACACCCTCAGCACTGGGGAACTACTGCAATTTTTCCATTTCTATTTCTTTGGGAATCCCGAAGGTCTCGCTTTTAATGGCACTGTCGATGACATGGGCACCAGCCTAGTCCAGCCGATCGCCAACGCGATCCGCGCCAAAGGGGGCCAAATCCTCACCGATGTGTCTGTTAGTGAAATTCGCTGTGAAGGCAATCAAATTCAAGCCGTCACCTACCAACAGGGGGATGAACAGACTGATATTCCCTTCTGGGTCAACAAAAATGAGCTGATTCCCGATGAAGTGCTGGCCTACTATGGTGCTGGGGACACAGTCTATGCGGTAAATCCGGCAACAGAGGATGGCCTATCCCTCACCTGTACCCACCAGGGTTGCACCGTTGGTCGTCAAGCGGATGGATCTTTCCTCTGTCCTTGCCATGGTGCTCGCTACGATGCTAATGGCAAGCGCCTCAGTGGTCCGGCCCAACGGGACCTTCCTCAATTTAAAGTGCAAGACCGTGACCACGAGCAGGTGCAGTTGGTCGCCCAAAACCCCAGTAATGACCTCCAGCGGGCCACCTTAGACGCAGATTATGTGGTGATCGCCGCTGACGTACCTGGAACGCGCCATCTCTTTACCCGGCTGACGGGGGATATTGATGGGGAAGCGGTGCGGAAGGTGGATAAATTAGTCGTATCCGATCCCTTTGCGGTGGCACGTTTCTGGCTAGACCGGGATTTCCCCTGGGAGCATAGTAAATTTGCCTCCCTGTCGGGCTACGCCTTAACCGATAGCATTACCCTTTATCACAAGATCCAGACTCAGTTTAAGGAATGGGCCGATCACACTGGGGGCAGTGTGGTAGAACTCCATGCCTACTGCTACAAGGAAAAAGAATTTCCCACCCAGGCGGCTCTGCTGGAAACCTTTGAGAATGAACTCTATGAGATCGTGCCGGAACTGAAGGGGGCGACGGTGATCCACCGTCAGTTGGTGAACCAGAAGAATTTCTCTGGCTATCCGCCCAATAGCTATGGCGATCGCCCGACAACAGAAAGTGAAATCACCAACTTGATGTATGCGGGGGACTGGGTGAAAATGCCCTTCCCCTGTGGCTTAATGGAGCGGGCCATTAGCAGCGGTTTGCTGGCGGCCAATAGCATTCTTTACAAAGAAGGCATTCAACGGCGGCCCATTTTATCGGTCAACCCAGAAGGGGTAATCAAAATCTAGTTGCCCGCCACATTACTCGGATTTGGTTTCCTTGAGCTTGGCGATCGCCCCCACGAAACCGAGCACCACCAGGACGTTAGAAAGGGTCAAGAAAGATTCGGCGCTGCCATGGAGCCAGTCCACATTGGCCAGTTCTTCACCATAATGCACCTGGGCATAGAGACCAGCGGGGATCGAGATCGCCACAAAAACGAGGAGCACATAGAAGCCGACCAGGACTAATTTCGGGGTTTTGCCGGATTTGGTGAGAAACCACAAAAAACCGAGATAAGGAAACAGCGATAGGGCGAAGAGAGTTTCTTTGGAAAACATTATGGAATAATCATGATCTGCGGGGCGCGGGCCTCCGTATTCTAAAGGATTCTGTTCTCTGGGCCGATGTCATCTCTAGAAATTATTGACCAAACAGATCCGGTGATTTTCGCGACGGAATTTCACCAGGCGATCGCCCAGGGAAAATCTGTCCTCCTGGTCAATCCCACTTGGCAGCAATCAGAGCGGGAGCAGTTAAAGCAGTTGTGCCAACGAACCCAACCGCCCGAAATTTTCAGCCAAAAATCCCATATTCTGATCCCCACGGGCGGCACCTCTGGCCAGTTAAAGTTTGCAATCCATACCCCTGCAACCCTATCGGCTTCGGTGAGGGGCTTCCAGCAATTTTTCCAACTGGAGCAGGTCAATTGTTTTTGTATTTTGCCCCTGTACCACGTGAGCGGCCTCATGCAACTGTGGCGATCGCACGTCAGCCAAGGCGTTTTTAGATTGGGCAATTATGCAGATCTCAAGCGGGGTATGTTGCCGGATTTGAACGTTAGGGAATTCTGTCTGTCCCTGGTGCCGACCCAGCTGCAGGTGTTGCTTGAAATTTGTCCCGAATGGTTGGCCCAATTTCGTCTGGTGCTGCTCGGCGGTGCTCCCCCCTGGCGATCGCTCCTCGACAAAGCGCGGAAATTCCAGATCCAACTGGCTCTCACCTATGGCATGACCGAAACCGCCTCCCAGGTGGTCGCCCTAAAACCAGAGGATTTTTTAGCCGGGAAAAATTGCGCCGGACAAGTATTGCCCCATGGGAAACTCTCATTTTCTGCACAACAGCTCATCTCCATTGAGGCAACTTCATTATTTCAGGGGTATTATCCCCAGTTCAGCGATCGCAAAATCTTAGAAACCGATGATGTCGGCTACTTAGACACCGCCGGTTATCTACATTTATTTGGCCGTCAAAGTCAGAAAATAATCAGCGGCGGCGAAAATATCTATCCGGCAGAAATTGAATCAGTGATCTTTGCCACAGACCTCGTCCAAGATGTCGCTATTGTGGGCCTTCTTGATCCCTACTGGGGCGAAACCGTCGCCGCCGCCGTCAGTTTGAAAAAACAGGTGGCACTACAAACTTTGAAAACAGCGATCGCCTCCCAACTGAGTCCCTACAAACAGCCAAAACATTGGCTCCTCTTGGAAAAATTACCACGCAATGACCAGGGCAAGCTCAATCGTTCCCAACTGCGCCAAATGATTGAAAATCGCTATCAATAGAAGTTAGGACCGCATTTCTGTTGTAGATTTGTGAAGCAAACGTTAATGTTGCCCCTCTGCCATGACCGCCCTGAGTCCCACCCACATCAACCCCAGTTATGCCCAACGCCATCCGCTGCGGGTGGTGGCCTTTGGTGACAGCCTGGTCTATGGCTTTGGCGATCCGGTGCGGGGCGGCTGGGTGGAACAGTTGCGGCTCCACTGGATGGGGAACCCCCAGGGTCACGTGCTCTACAACCTCGGCGTGCGCGGTGATACGGTCAAACTCGTGGGCGATCGCCTCCAAACGGAATATCGACAACGGGGTGAACTGCGCTACAAGCAACCGGATTTGATTTTGTTGTCTGTCGGGGTGAATGATTCGCCGCGCCTAGGCCGGCCCGATGGCAAAAGTTTTACAGATTTCGCCTTATTTCAAACGCAACTAGATGCCCTGCTCGACACAGCGCAACGGCTTTGCCCTGTGATTTTTATCGGTCAAGTACCGGTAAATGAAGCAAAGATGCCTTTTTTAGATTGTCTTTATTACAGCCACGGCGAGCAGCACCGGTATAAGGAAATGACGAAAAAGCGATGTGGCGATCGCCAGATTCCCTACCTCGATATTTTCGATCTCTGGCTCAATCGTGGCACTCACTGGGTCAATGATCACCTCAGCGACGATGGTCTCCACCCCAATAGCGAAGGCTATGCGATGCTTTTTCAGGATGTGATTAACTGGCAGGCGATCGCCCAACTCGATGGGGGGAACAGCTGTGCCCTGACCGGTAAAACAACCGTCTCTTTCGGGGTTTAGGGTAAAATCAGGCAGTCTTTTGGCTGAAGGTTTTCCATGGCTTCCCCCTTGATTCAAACAACCATTGATCGGCTCCGGTCTTTTGTGACGCTGCCGACGCAACATGCTTGGCGGATGTACCAAGAAGACGGGGTTGCCAGTAAACAATTTAAGCCAGAATTCACTTCTTTTCAGGCCCAAAAATGCCAAGCGATTCAACCGAATGAAAAGGATTATCTGGTTTTTGAAAAGGGTTTAAAGCTTGTCTGGTTTCACCAAGAAATTGTCATTCCCAAATATCTGTGTAGCTATGATATTTCAGGTTTAAACGCACGGCTAAATCTGACCTGGTGGGCAGAAATTGCGGCGATTTTTGTCAATGGCAAATTGGTTTGCGAAGGGGATTTGTTTGATTCGTCAACGCGCTTGTTACTAACAGACAAGGCCCAGCCTGGTGAAACTTTTGCCGTGGCGATCGCCTTAGTGAGTCCCGGCCATGACATTGGTGCGTTGATGAAGTCAGAGTTACTTTTTGAAGCACCGGATTTAGCGCAGATTGAACCGGGCAGTTTCGCCACAGAGCTGCAAATTCTCAGTCATTATTTGCAGGATGCACCTGAGAAAATTGCACTCCTAGAACAAGAACTAAACAATATTCCCTGGAATTTAGTCACTGAAACTGAGCAATTTCAGCACAGCCTCACAGAAATTCGCGCTGCACTAATTCCCCTGGCGAACTTGATTAAAGACCGAAAATTTTATGTGCTAGGTCACGCGCACCTCGATATGGCTTGGCTGTGGACAACGGATGAAACTTGGGTCGTTGGGCAACGCACCTTTCAATCGGTGATCAATCTCCAGCAGGAATTTCCAGAACTTGTTTTCGGCCATAGCACCCCAGCTTTGTATGAATGGATCGAAGAAAATCGCCCGGAACTGTGGCAAAACATCAAACAAGCCATTGAGCGCAATACCTGGGAAATGCTGGGGGGGATGTGGGTCGAACCCGATGTAAATTTGGTGTCTGGAGAGTCGATTATTCGTCAATTTCTCTATGGTCAGCAATACTTTTTGGAGAAATTTGGGAAGCGTTCGACGACCGCCTGGCTACCAGATACCTTCGGTTTTCCCAATCAACTGCCTCAACTAGCAAAACACTGCGCCATCGAAGCCTTTGGTACCGGCAAACTCCATTGGAACGATACAAATCCCTTTCCCCATGGGTTGTTTTGGTGGCGATCGCCCGATGGCAGTGAACTATTGACCCTGATGACGCCCCCCAATGTCACGGGGATTATGGATACAAACCCGGTCACCATGACCAATTACGCCCTGAAATGGGAGCAGCAAACAGGTTTACGGGATATCTTTTGGCTACCCGGGGTGGGAGATCATGGGGGCGGCCCGACTAAAGATATGTTGCAGGTGGCCCGTAAATGGCAGCAGTCATCGTTTTTCCCGCAACTGCAATTTTCAACCGTTGAAACCTATCTCCAACAGGTCAAAAATACGCCCAATTTACCCATTTGGGAAGATGAACTGTATCTCGAATTGCACCGGGGTTGCTATACCGTACACCGGGATCAAAAAGTTTTTAATAGCCAATGTGAAATTCTGCTGCGGCAAGTGGAAATCTGGTCGGCGATCGCCCAAAATTTATCCCGAGAAAATCAAACAAAATTAGATTTTCAAGCCCAAATCACCCATCTCTGGAAAAAGGTTTTATTTAATCAATTCCATGACATTTTACCTGGGACTTCTATTCCAGAGGTCTTCACGGAAGCAAATCAACAGTGGCAAGCTGTGCTCAGCGCCGGGGAAGCAATGTTAACCGAAAGTTTAGAGGCGATCGCCCAGCAGATTAACTACGAAAACCCGCCAGCTGACAACGCTCAGCCCTTGCTGCTATTTAATGATTTCAACTGGGAGCGCTCGGAAACTTTTAGCTGCCCCATTGCCCAACCGATTAGTGTTTATGACTGCACTGGCGCAATGGTAAAAACGCAAATGATCACTGAAATATCAACTGATAATACTGATAATGATGAGCGGCCCTATTTTTTGTCTTTTCAGGCGGTTGTTCCCAGTGTTGGTTATGCCCTTTATTGGTTAGTGCCAAATCCCCAGGCGCCTATTCAAAAAGCCGCAGATTTAGAAAACGAAACAGAATTTATTTTAGAAAATGCGTTTTTAAAAGTAGCAATTGATCCAGCAACGGGGGATATTGCCCAGTGCTTTGATAAAGTGCAACAGAAAAATATTTTTGCTGGCCCTAGTAATCAGTTCCAAGCATTTGCAGATCAAGGCCAATATTGGGATGCCTGGGACATTGCACCAGATTATGAAACAAACCCCTTAGCACCGGCCCAACTCGTTTCGATTCACTGGCAAGAAAAAAATCCAGTCCGCGCGATTATCCGCGTTAAAAAACAGTTAAGCCAATCTACGTTTACCCAGGATTACCACTTAGAACAGGATAGTCAGCTCCTCAAAATTTATACCACTGCCGACTGGCAGGAAGACCAGGTTGTGTTGAAGGTGGCTTTTCCCTTCGACTTACCCGATGCCAGTTGCACCTACGAAACCCCCTGTGGGGCGATCGCCCGTCAACCGGAAGCCGATCCAGCAAAATGGGAAGTGCCAGCTCTGCGGTGGGCAAATTTTCATAACGCAGATTATGGGGTGAGCATTCTGACGAAAAATCACCATGGTTATGATGCAAAAGCCCAGCAACTGCGCCTAACATTACTCAAAAGTCCTCGCTGGCCAGACCCAGCGGCAGACCGTGGCCGCCATCAACTTGCCTATGCGATTTATCCCCATCAAAAGTCTTGGCAACAGGCAAAGACAGTGCAAATGGCCCGGGCCTTTAATGCCCCGTTACGGGCCTATTTCCCAACAATTGCTCACCAAAATCAAAAATTAGCACCAGAGCATTCTTTTTTGAATTTGGGGGCAAATAATTTGATTCTGCTTGCTCTCAAAAAAGCGGAAACCCAATCCGGTTACATTCTCCGTTTCTATGAAGCCCATGGAGAACAAGCGGCGTTGAATTTTCACACCACATTGGACTGGGAAATCACCGAAGCAGTCAATGGCCTCGAAGATTCTTTCGGCCCAGCGCTGAATTTTCAAATTTCACCCTGGAAAATTTACAGTTACCGACTTGATCAGCCGTCGGCATAAAAGAACACCCGTTACTCGTCAATCATTTCAAACATTTTGCTGCTGTCTTCAATGCCGCGATATTGCCAGGCGATCGCCTCCGGGTCTTTGGCCTTGGACCACTGGGCAAAATGTTCGCCGCCTTTCTGGTGGTGGCGGCTGAGGGTGGAGGCATTAGACCGGAGGCGACGGGCGAGATCAGCTTGCTTGAGGATCAGCTTCTTTTTTTTTTCGTTACCGGATTCAGATAATTCGACCGCAACTGAGGACGCCTCCGGGCTACTGTTTAGGGTCGCAGGTGTCGCCATTTCAGACTTGAGTTGGGCGATCGCCTGTTGAATTTCGGCCTGTACCCAAGCCTGGGTGGGCACATGATGGGGGAGCGTTTCAGAGACGATCGCCTGGAGTTCATCTTTGTCTAAAACAGGTGCTGGAAAGCTGCTATTCAAGTCAGTGCTAAAAAAGAGTCGCAGCACCTCCACAATGCCCGTGCCGAGGGCGGGTTTTTCTTTGCCACTTTTTTTCCCTTGGCGCGAAAGACCATTTTCTAAACAGAAAGCGGCCAGACATGCTTCAATTTCCTCGGGGAGATAGGCGGTGACCGCCTTATTTTGTGTACCCATGTTGTCATAGTCCATTACTTTTCCTTTGATTTTACAAAAAAGTAATGGATTTAGTAAATTACTATGTTTTTGAAGCCCCCTATCTTGATCCTCCGTAACCCTCTCAATAGGCGACCATGGCTGATGTGAAATATCTCAAGGATTTTGGCGAAGCGGAAATTCTCCGGCGGCTCCAGCAATTCTGCCCAGCAGAAATCATTGGCGATGATGGTGCAGTTTTGGCGTTCCCACCCCAGGAATCTTTGGTCGTCACCACGGATATTCTCGTGGATGGGGTGCATTTTAGCGATCGCACCATGCCTGCGGAAAAAGTAGGCTGGCGGGCGGTGGCCGCAAATTTATCAGACCTCGCCGCCATGGGCGCAACCCCAATCGGCATCACCGTCGGGCTGTCTTTGCCCCCAGAAACCCCGATGCTTTGGCTAGACCAGCTCTACCAAGGGATGGCCGCCTGTTTAAGCCGTTACAACACGCCCTTAGTCGGTGGAGATTTAACGCGATCGCCCGTGAAAACTGTTGCGATTACGGCCCTGGGCACTGTTTCACCGAACCGCATCATTCAACGGACTGCTGCCAGACCAGGGGATGCCATCGTGGTGACGGGCCACCATGGGGATTCCCGGGCGGGCTTAGAGTTACTCCTCGAACCCGATACGCCCGCCGCCCAGGGATTAGCCGCCGGCGATCGCCAAGCGCTCATCGATGCCCACCAAATGCCCTTACCCAGGCTCGATGCGTTGAACTATTTAACGGCCCTTGCTTTAACTTGGCCCCTCGCCGGCATGGACAGTAGCGACGGGCTAGCCGATGCGGTGCTCCAAATTTGTCAGTGCAGCGGGGTTGGCGCCGTGCTCCAAGCTGATCAACTCCCCATTTCCCCTGCCCTCCGTCGTTACCAGCCCCCAGAAATTTCCCGCCAGTGGGCTCTATACGGCGGTGAAGATTTTCAGTTGGTGCTCTGTCTACCAACGCTTGCCGCCCAAAGCCTCTTACAAATGTTGCCGGGGCAGGGGGCAATTATTGGCCAGATTACCGTTGATCAAACGGTGGCGATCGCCGATGGCACTGGTCGAAAAATCCCTTTAAGTCGCAGCGAAACTTTCCAACACTTCTAGGGGGACAGGGGCAGCCCTGAAACACCATGGACGAAAATTCACCAAAGGGAGCCAATACTATAGGATGAGCTAGATTCAATTTTGACGCTCCCCTGATGGCCAAGCTCCGCGAAATCACCGTTTCTCCCCAACTCAAAAAACACCTCAGCCAAGGCCACCCCTGGATTTATCGGGACAAATTACCCCACAATCTTCGCTTCGAGACAGGGGAATGGCTCCGGGTCAAATGTGGCGGTTGGATAGGCTTTGGCCTCTGGGATAACAAAAGCCCGATCGCCATCCGTATTTTTTCCCAACGCTATCTCCCCGATCCCCCCTGGTTTAAGGCCCAGGTGCAGGCCGCCTGGGATTTGCGCCAACCCCTGCGAGACCAGCATTGTACCGCTTACCGTTGGCTATTCGGGGAAGGCGATCGCCTGCCAGGGATTACGGTCGATCTCTATGGTGAATATGCCGTCATCCAAACCTACATGGAAGCAGCCAATGGGTTACTGGATTGGCTCGTGCGGGCATTGCGGGAAGTCGCCCCTCTCCAAGGGATCCTCTGGCGCACCAAGCATTTAGAAAACCTCGAAGATCGCAGCACCGATAGCAAAACCCAATTGCTCTGGGGCAAAGAACCCAAGGGAGACATCACCGTCACCGAACATGGCCTTGTGTTTCAGGTCAATCTCCAAACCGGACAAAAAACAGGGCTTTTCCTTGACCACCGCGAAAACCGCAAATATCTTGGCGAAATCAGTCGTGATAAAACAGTCCTCAACTGCTTTTCTTACACTGGCGCTTTTTCTTTCTATGCCCTGCGGGGCGGTGCAAGCCATGTGACCAATGTGGATGTGGGCAAACAGCTTGCGGACGTGGCCAAAACCAATGTGCAGTTAAATCACTTCAATCCTCAGCAACATACCTTTGTCACCGCTGATTGTTTTGACGTCTTAAACCGCTATGCCCAGGAAAAACAAACCTTTGATATTGTCATTCTCGATCCCCCCAGTTTCGCGAAAAATAAGAAAAATCGTTTTGCGGCCATCCGCGCCTACACCAAATTAAACGCCCTGGCCCTCCAATGTGTGGCCCCTGGTGGCTTGCTGGTGTCCGCCAGTTGTACCAGCCAAGTCAGTCCCGAAGCTTTTAAGGAAATGCTGTCAAATGCGGCGGCTTCTGCAAACAAATATCTCCAAATTATCCACGAAGCAGGTCAACCAATCGATCACCCGCTGCCCGCTGCTTTCCCCGAGGGCCGCTACCTAAAGTTTGTGGTGGGTAAGGTGCATCAGCCAGTGTGATGATTATCATTCTAGGCATTTGGCGTATTGCCGATGATGCTGCTGATTTTTATGAATGCTTGGGATGCACAATGCCAAACACGGAAGTGTAGCCATGGAGAAAAGTGCGATCGCCTACGGGACCAATTTCTCCGTTACAGAAAAATCCGCCGACATTTGATTCTGGAAAGACTGAGCCAAACAGTGTCGAATCAAAGTTTGGCTCACCATAAAGCCCTTTGCCCCGGCCCAAACAACTAAACATGAGTGCGCCAAAGGGGGGCTGTAATGCCGATTGTTCGCGAAATTGCTGTAACAGGACCGAAAGATCTTCGGCGGAGGTTTCGGCATCCCGCAGGTGGAATTGAATTCTTTGTCCGGCGCGAATGCGATCGCCCACCGCCATTGCCCCAGCCCTGGGGTCGACGCCCAATAAATTCCGCACTAAAAAATCACCGTGGATGAGTTTCTGCTTAAATTCATCCATGGCAATGCCAATGAACAAAGAATCCTGGGCAAGGGCCTGGTCTTCTGCATCCAATTCGGCTAGTAAATCTTGCAGCAGGCGTAAAGGAGAACCCTGGTGGAGGCGATCGCCATCTGCCACCGACAATTCCGTGATGATGTTGCGATCGCATTGGGTAATTTGGTAAACCTCCCCAATGGGCCGGCAACCCTGGGCGACGATCGTTTCCATTTGAATATTGCCCGTGAGTGCCACCCCCACCGTCCCAGAACGCAACAACATCGGCCCGGTATCTTGTTCTGCAACGTAATAAAATAGGCCACTGGGTACTCTCCCCCCCGAGCTGGTGAGTCCTCCCACCTTCGGAGCTTTAGGATAGGCAAAATCTAGCCCAGCCAGCAAATCCGTAATATTTGAAGAAAATGGATCTGATAAAAGCACAAAACTTGGTTCTGCACCCGCCGGAGCCCCAAACACCCCTTGCCACTGGTCAGGGGCACTATCTAAATCGGGTAAATCTTTGTCGGTGACATGGAAAGGAATCACGGCCACATCGGGTAAATGGGCCACCGTCAAACTGAGGGCGGGCTGTTCTTCACATTCCTGGGTTTTCCCCTGGGCATCGGTGCCAATAATGCTCAGGCCACCACAGCCGATCAATACCTTACAGGGCAATTTTTCTGTGAGGAGGGGCAAAACCCGGGCATATTCACTGGCAAAGGCAGCGGAAATAAAGACAATCACAAGGTCTGCGGTCCCTGAAAAGTGACTCTGGATCTGGGCGATCGCCTCATCGATCGCCCCTTCGAGGGATGCTTGGGTCGAAAGGGCATTACGCCACTGAAACGGGTGAGTGATCGCCGTTGATTGCCCCCCGGTGATTCCTAACTTTTTCCACAACGCCTTGAGCATATTAGACATTTCTAAATTTAGTGCGATTTTGAGGATCTCCGAAAGTCTTTAGCTTACAGGGAAAAGGCCCGATAAAACAGGGCATCTTCCAGGGGATATTGCTCCCCAGCAAGGGCTTTTAGGGACGGACGATCACCTTTATTCCAGCGCAAAACTGTAACAGATTATTACAAAAAAGCTGGCATGACGCTATAGCATCTTGACGCCCCCAGGCTGGCTGGGTACAGTAGGGCGGTATACCCCATCGGGTAAAGCTTCCCTTAGTTGTATGCAAGATAAGCAAAAAGTCACCCTCTACCTGCCCCAGGCAGTCCACCGCCAACTCAAAATCAAGGCTGCCCTCGATGCCGACTCCATGTCTGCCCTTGTCGAAAAAGCTGTAGCTTTCTATCTCCAGCACCCGGAGGTCGTCGAAGAAGTGCAAGCCAGCTATGGTCAGACCCACCGCGTCCATATCTGCCCCGATTGCGAAGGCGCCGTGGTCCTGCGGGATGGACAACTGGTATCCCTCAAGCGGCAGCCGACGATCCTCCTTGATGAAGAGATTGCCCAAGATTTGCAAAGTGCAAAGGGTGCAACGGATGGCGCAGAGCTCGTTCCCTGCTAGCTATCTAACTGGCGATCGCCTTTTTTCCTTCCCTTAAATCCCCACCCAGGTCGATGGGGTGCTGGTTCCCTTCTTCCCCCGTTAATCATCAGGACTAAACCCATGAAAGAAGAGCTCAATACCCTTATCCAAGCTCAATACCCCCTGATTTACCTCATCACCCCTGAAGAGGAGCGGGCGGAAGCGGCGATCGCCCACATTGCCCAACTGTGTGAATACGAAAATGTCTTTGTTTGGACAATGACCCACGGTCTGGTGGCCTATGCCTCTGACCGAAAACCCCAGACTCGCACCCTCTCTGCAGAGGCGGCGATTCGCGAAGTCATCCACCACAGTGATCCTGGCATTTTTATCTTCAAAGATTTACATCCCTTTCTCGATGATCCCAGCACCGTCCGGTGGTTGCGGGATGCGATCGCCAGCTTTAGAGGCGCCCAGAAGCACATTATTCTGATGTCTCCCTACCAAAAAGTGCCCCTGGAGTTAGAAAAAGACATCGTTGTCCTTGATTTTCCGTTCCCGACCCTCGACGAACTTGACCAAGTTTTGGGCCAATACCTCAACCCCCGGCAACCCATTTCCCCCGTGGTGCGAGAAAAACTCCTCAAGGCTGCCCTAGGGCTCACCAAAGACGAAGCCGAAAAAGTCTATCGCAAAGCCCAAGTCAAGGCAAAAAAATTGACAGAATCGGAAGTGGAGATTGTCCTTTCTGAGAAAAAGCAGCTCATCCGTCGCAACGGTATTCTCGAATTTATCGAAGAAGATGAAACCATTGACGCCATCGGTGGCCTAGAAGAGCTAAAACGCTGGTTGAAGCAGCGCTCTAACGCCTTCACTGAAGCGGCCCGGGAATATGGCTTGCCTCAACCGAAAGGTATGTTAATCCTTGGTGTTCCCGGTTGTGGGAAATCTCTCCTCGCAAAAACCACCTCCCGGCTCTGGGGACTGCCCCTGCTGCGTTTAGATATGGGCCGCGTTTATGACGGCTCTACCGTAGGGAAATCTGAAGCAAATCTCCGCAGTGCCCTCAAAACTGCTGAATCTATTTCCCCAGCCATCCTATTTATTGATGAATTAGATAAAGCTTTTGCCGGCTCCTCTGGTTCTGCCGATTCTGATGGGGGCACATCCAGTCGGATCTTTGGCTCCTTTCTCACTTGGATGCAGGAAAAAGAGTCGCCCGTGTTCGTGATGGCGACGGCAAACCGCGTCGATCGCCTACCGGGAGAATTTCTCCGCAAGGGACGTTTTGATGAGATCTTTTTCGTTGACCTGCCCAATCCCAGTGAACGGGAAGCCATTTTTAACATCCATCTCCACAAACGTCGGCCCGTTGGCGATCGCTTCGACACAGCACAACTGGCGAATATTTCAGAAGGTTTTTCCGGTGCGGAAATTGAACAGGCAATCATTGCCGCCATGTATGAAGCTTTTGCCCAAGGGCGGGAGTTCACCCAACTGGATATCATTGCGGCAATCAAGGCGACTCTTCCCCTTTCCCGCACCATGACTGAACAGGTCAATAGCCTCCGCGATTGGGCCAGACAAAGAGCCCGGCCTGCTTCAGCCTCCGTTGCTGAATACCAGCGATTGGAGTTCTAACAAGCTTAATCTCGTCCCAGATTAAGGTCAGTAAGATTCCCAGCTTGCTGACAGCCTAAAAGCCACTTTTACAGGTGGTCTTTACACAAAAAAACTCAAATGTTGTTGTTTTTGGAGAACGATTCCAATGTCTCACTTTAGCACTCTCCGGACTAAAATCACCGATGCTGTAGTCCTCAAGACCTCCCTGCAGGATCTCGGTATTTCAGTGAATACTGACACTGCAGTTCGTGGTTACAATGGCCAACAGATCCAAGCAGATATTGTGGCAACCCTAGAAGGGGACTACGACCTGGGTTGGACACGCAACGCCGATGGTAGCTTTGACCTCATTGCTGATCTTTGGGGCGTTGCTAAGAAGCACAATCAGACTGAATTGATCAATTCTATCAATCAAAAATATGCCATCAATAAGACCCTTGCTGACATGAAGCAACGTGGTCTCAACAATGCCAACGTGAAGCTGGTGTTGCAAAAGTAACTCCCAATGCGTTCCCACGAAAATAAGGGTTGGTTTCCCCAAGGAGATCGGCCCTTTTTTATTTTTGAGAGATATTTCAAATAACTATATTCTTGTGATCTTTGCCAATTAATTTTTTTAATTGACTGATTTTTTCATTCCCCTGGGATGATTATTTGTGAAAGCATGGGCAATTCACCTTTTTGCTTTGATCGTAAAATTTACATTACCTTAACTTTATGGATCTTCTTAGGCAGTTAAATCAGGATTATGGCATCCCGGGCATGTTATCTTTTGGCGATCGCCAGCCTGGTTTCCCCAGTATCACCATTGATAATTCCCATGCTGTGGCAGAAATTTCCCTCTATGGGGGCCAAGTTCTCTCCTATCGCCCTAAGGGAGCCGCTGCAAATCTTCTATTTCTTAGCGATCGCAGTCAGTATCAAAAGGGCAAAGCCATTCGCGGTGGCATTCCCCTCTGTTGGCCTTGGTTCGGAGCTGATCCAGAGGGCTCTGGACGGGCGAATCACGGCTTTGGGCGCGATCGCCTTTGGGCAGTCCGACAAACCATAACCCTTGCCAATGGTTCAACCCAGGTGATTTTAGGTTTAGGGGACGATGCTGATACCCACAACATTTGGGATTATGCTTTTGATTTGCTAATTACCATTACTGTTGGTGAAACCCTCGAGATTGAGCTCACCACCTACAATCGCGATCAACAGCCCTTTCGTCTTACCCAAGCTCTCCATAGCTATTTCACCGTGGGAGATATTCAACGCGTGAAAGTGTTCGGTCTCGCTGGCTTAGATTACCTCGATAAAGTCGATGGCAACCGCCTCAAAAACCAACTAGGAGAAGTCTCGATCCAAGGGGAAGTGGATCGTATTTACCAACAGGCACCCAACAAATTACTGATCGAAGATCCTGCCCTTGACCGCAAGATCGAAATTCAAAGTCGAAACAGTACAACGGTGATCGTCTGGAACCCTGGCCCAGAGAAAACGGCCACCATGGGGGATTTACATCCCGACGCCTACAAATCATTTCTTTGTGTTGAAACAGCGAATGCCGCTGCTGAGGTGATTATTCTCACCCCAGGCGATCGCCATAGCCTTGGTGTCACCTACCGTCTCTTGTAGCTGGTACCGAAAAATCACAGGCTGAGTTAAGATTCAATGCTCACTAACACCACTGTCACATTATCAGACCCACCATTATCTTTGGCCGTTTCGACTAAATTCGTAGCGGCTTGGTCTAGGTCATCATTAGCGCTCAGGATAAATTGAATTTCCGAATCATCGACTTCTTCGGTGAGCCCATCACTACACAACAAGAGGCGATCGCCTGGCTTAATATCTAAGGGAGAAATATCAATCAAACTCAAATCCTTGCGGCCCAGGCATTGGGAAAGTACATGGCGCCAGGGGTGGGCCTTTGCCTGTTCCGCTGTGATATCCCCCGATTGGACGGCCTGGGAAACCCAAGTATGATCCCCAGTTACCTGAATTAACGCATCCCCATGGAAGCTATAGAGCCGCGAGTCTCCTACATGGGCCCGCCACGCTTGGTCTCCGTGAAAAAGCACGAGCACAACCGTAGTTCCCATATCCTGGCGCGCAGGATTTTCTAATTGATCTGCAAGAATCGCCTCGTTGGCTTTGGAAATTGCTGTCTCTAGGGTTTTTTCCGCGCTTTCAGCATTCCCCCAGGTTGCTTCTAAATATTGCTTAATGCTCTCTACAGCGATGCGACTCGCCTCTTCCCCCCCCGCATGGCCACCCATGCCATCGGCAACAATGAAAAATCGCCCCTCGGGATCGCAGTAGTGAGAATCTTGGTTAGCAGAACGCACTAATCCGGGGTCAGTGTGTCCCGTAAAACGACATTTCATAAGCATGGTTTCGGGGAAATTAGGTGGAGAAAGGTAGCCTTAAGCTTACCTAAAATTTAACTAAAATTTGCGGTCATAGCGATCTAGTTTTCGCAAGAGGCGCCACAAAGCCCAGCCAGGGACTAAGGCGATCGCCCCTACCACCGCCATCGGAATCCAAGCCCCATTCACATAGAGCAGGGTTGCCGAGAGTAGCAGGGCACAGAAAATCAAAGTGTAATTCGTCGCTAATTGCATGCCCCCCAGCTTGCGGAGCAACCGATCTGATTCTTGGGCCCGCACCCGAATTCGAATATCACCCCGGTCTAACTTGTCGATCGTATCCTCAATGCGTCTGGGTAAACCGAGGGTTGAGGTACTCAACTGGGCCGCCTGACGACCTAGTTGATCAATGATGTTGCTGCCACTGGGGAAATTTTCACTCATAACTTGCAGGGCAAATGGCTGAGCCACCGCCATAAAATTGAACTCTGGATCAAGGCCTTTGCCGACCCCTTCTAGGGTTGAAAAAGCGCGCATCACAAAAGTGAACGTTGCTGGGAAGCGGAAAGGTTGATCATAGGCAATTTCATACAGATCATCACTGATCGCCGTGATCGACTGGGCTTCAAAGGGTTTATCCATGAAGTTATCCAGCATAAATTGAATCGAACGGCGCACTGGGGCCAAATCCCCCGTTGCCTCCACAGCCCCGAGGGTCACAAGAGAATCTAAGACACGATCCGCATTTTTTTCAGTCACCCCCATCATGGTTTCCATTAAACCCGCCTTCACATTAGCTTTGATTTCTCCCATCATGCCAAAATCATAAAAAATCAAGGCTCCGTCGGGACTAACAGCTAAATTTCCGGGGTGAGGGTCAGCATGGAAAAAGCCATCGTTGAGCAGTTGTTGCAGATAGGCCCGTGCGCTCAGTCTTGCCAATTCTTTCCGCTCTAGGCCCGCCGCCTCGATCGCCTCATAGTGACTGATTTTAATGCCGGGCAAATATTCTAAAGTTAGAACCCTGGGGGAAGCATAACGCCAGTAGACCTTGGGCACTTTCACCCAATCCATGCCCCGAAAGTTACGGCGGAATGTATCAGCACTGCGACCTTCCTTGAGATAGTCCACTTCCTGCCAGAGGATACGACAACATTCGTCATAAATACCCAGCCAATCACGATTTTTACCCCAGCGGGGATGGTTTTGGAAATACCAAGCAATCTTTTTCAGGATTGCCAGGTCAATGGTGAACAACTGCTTCAGGCCAGGCCGCTGCACTTTCACCACCACCTCTTCGCCGCTGTGGAGTTGAGCTTTGTGGACTTGGCCGAGACTAGCTGCCGCGAGGGGCACTGGGTCGAAGCTCCGAAACAGGGTATTGAGAGGTTTACCCAGATCAGCTTCGATAATTTGCCTGGTCTGCTCGTAGGAAAAGGCTGGTACTCGGTCCTGGAGCTGGGAGAGTTCACTCACATATTCTTCAGGAAACAGATCAGCGCGGGTGGAAAAAAGCTGACCCACTTTAATGAAGGTTGGCCCCAACTCTAGGAGGCTGTCCTTAATCCATTTGGCCTGGATACGACGGCGGACAGTGAGCTTTTCTTCGGTAAAGCCCCCGGCATAGGTCCATTTTTTGCCATTACGGATCAGCTTGAAGATCAAAGTGAGGACAAAGACCCAAATGTCAAAGCGACGCCGGGTTTTGGAGTAGTTCCCCCGATTCCAGCGGTAGGTGGATTTTGCCCGTTCTAGGTGCGGTGTAGGGGTCGCTTGATTGGGGCTAGATACCCTGGAATTGGCTTGGGGAGACAGAGCAGACACAAAAATTTTGCCTATCGAAATGGTTATACAGGGAAGTCAAAAACAGGAAAAGTCTAGTTTTGGGAATCGCGATACTGTTTTAATTCCGCTTTTAAGCTGGCAATTTCGGCCCGGAGGTTATCGATCATTTCTTGCAAGTCGGTAGGATTATCATCGCCATCAATATCAATGGTAATCGGGCGACTCGCATTTCCTTGTTTGTTTGCATCTCGTTCGGCCCGGGTTTCAACTTCTTTGATAAATTCTTGAACCCATTGATTGCGCTCTGCATCGAGCTTACCGAGGTCACTGAGGAGATCGGTGAGACTTTCTTCAACGCGTTCTTTGAGGACTTCGGCAAAGGCACGACCGTAGGACAGAGCTTGGAAGAGGGGGTTGTTCATGGGACGCAACATTTCTTAATGGGTTTCGTTAGAAATTATATCTACTTCCTTCCTTTTTCGTCTGGTGGCGATCGCCTCACCAATGACCTGGGCGATCCGGATTCTCTTGTAAATAATTGCGCCAGAAAAGTATGTTAAATTAGCAATCTTCCCACTGGTCATCGATTTGAAGGACATATGAGCAGCGAAATTAAGCAAGTTTCTGGCACAGGGATCCCACTCCGGGGTAACGACATCGACACAGACCGGATTATTCCGGCGCGTTTCCTCAAATGTGTGACCTTCGACGGCCTTGGGGAACAGGCTTTTGCAGACGATCGCCAGCAGCTAAACGGCGAACATCCCTTTGATTTACCCCAATATCAAGGGGCGAATATTTTGGTAGTCAATGGTAATTTTGGTTGTGGATCTTCCCGGGAACACGCCCCCCAAGCGCTCTTGAAATGGGGCATCCAAGCGGTCGTGGGCGAAAGTTTTGCGGAAATTTTCTTTGGTAACTGTCTTGCCAATGGGGTCCCCTGTGTGACCGCAGATCGCGCCACGGTTGAAGCATTGCAGGCGCAGTTGGAAGCGGATCCCCAGGCAGCGACCAAGGTTGATGTGGAAAATCTAACCGTCCACTGCGGCAATTGGTCTGGCTCGGTCAGCCTTGGGGAAGGGGCAAGACAGGCCTTGATCAGGGGGACTTGGGATAGCTGTGGCCAACTGGTCGCGAGTGAAGCGGATATCGCAGCCACGGCCCAAAACCTGCCCTACCTCGCCTGGGCTTAGACCATGGCCCAATGGGAGCTGTATAAGGAATTTCGGTTTGAGGCGGCCCACCAACTGCCTCACCATGACGGCAAATGTGCCCGGCTCCATGGCCATAGCTGGGTAATGCGGGTGTATCTGCGGGGCGATCGCCTACATACAACAGGGCCGAAACAGGGGATGCTCTTTGATTTCGGTGACATCAAGAAATATGTCCAGCCGCTCTTGGACCAATACCTCGATCACTACCACCTCAATGATTCCCTGGGGATGGAAAGTCCCACCAGCGAGGCGATCGCCCAGTGGATTTATGGGGAACTTAAAAAAGTAAATTTACCTGGATTGGCGGCGGTAGAAATCAAAGAAACCTGTACCGCCGGCTGCATCTACACCGAAGACTAATGGCGGCCTCGTTTTATCTCGGTCTTGATTTCGGCACTTCCGGGGTGCGGGCGATCGCGATTACAGAGGAGCAGAAAATTGCCCAAACCATGAGCCTCGATGCCATTGACCAAACCCCCCAGGCTTGGCACGATGCCCTTTGGTATTTACTTGCAGAATTAAACAGCGACATTCGCCAAAATCTCCAGGTGATCGCCCTCAATGGCACCTCAGGCACGGTTCTACTCTGTGATGCCGCAGGAAACCCCACCACGGAAGCCTTGCTCTACAACGATGACCGTGGTCGGTCGGTTTTATCGAGTCTCACCAATTTTGCCCCGCCTGAGCATTTGGTGTATTCAGCCACCTCTAGCCTCGCGAAATTAATTTGGTTTGAGGCCCAGGGACTGGCGAATCAAGCCAGTTATTTTCTCCACCAGACGGATTGGCTCAGTGCCCTCCTCCATGGTCAATGGGGCCTCAGCGATTACCACAACGCCTTGAAATTAGGCTATGACGTGGAAAATTTCGCCTATCCCCCTTGGTTACAAAGCCATGCTTTGTTTTCCCTTCTGCCCCAGATAGAAACCCCAGGGGGGGGACGGCGACCAATTCTCCCGGCGATCGCCCAACGCTTTGGGATCAATCCTGCCTGTCAAGTTTGTGCCGGGACGACCGATAGCATTGCTGCTTTTATGGCCAGTGGCGTTCAGCAAGTTGGGGAAGCTGTTACATCCCTTGGATCGACTTTGGTCCTGAAATTATTAGGCGATCGCCCGGTGCAGGATCTTGAGACCGGGGTTTATAGTCACCGCTTTGGGAAGCTTTGGCTGGTCGGTGGGGCTTCTAATACAGGGGGCGCTGTCCTGAAACATTACTTTGACGAAACCCAATTGCAAGAACTTAGTGCCACCATCGATCCCAGCCAGGATAGCGGCTTAAACTATTATCCTTTGCTCAAACCAGGCGATCGCTTTCCGGTAAATGATCCCAATCTGCAACCGCGATTAACACCCCGACCTGCGGATTCTCGCCAGTTTCTCCAGGGACTGCTGGAGGCGATCGCCCGCATCGAAGCCCAGGGATATCGCCAACTGGAGGCATTAGGCGCTCCCTCGGTCAAAACAGTATTCACCGCTGGCGGCGGTGGCAAAAATCCTACCTGGACAAAGATCCGGGCCCGTTATTTGGGTTGCCCCGTCGACGTCTCTCCCCAACCGGAAGCGGCCTATGGCAGTGCAATCCTGGCCCAGGGGGGCTTACCTTCAAGTTAGCAGCGCGGCCTTTCAATCATGAAAAGAAGGATGCCAGACCCCCAAGTAGAGGCGATCGCCTTCTTTGCGTTGAATTTGACCCCGATGGCTACTGGTGCGAAAGGATTGGCTATTGCTATTGCGTCGGTAGACATTTTCTAAAGCTTGGCGCGCTTCTGTCGAGCTTCCTTCCGGCAATAGGCCACTGAGGGTTTGTTGAATCACACGGAGGGGAGTCCCTGCGGGGAAAGACACCTCCGTTTGGCCTAATCGCCCCGTGTTGTTGTCAATGATGTAGCCGAGACTAACATTCTTGCCGCCATAGTTACTGTAAAGCAGGGCCGTGCTGTTTCCCCATACCCCGCGACTCTGCTGAGTTGGCGGCACAGGAATAATTTCCGGGATCGCATCAGCTGGTGTACCTACGGGAATGTTAGGAATATCTTCCGCTTCGGGCACAGCGCCGGGTGAAGACTCCGGGGGCTGCTCTGGATCGGGTTCAGGGACGGGTTCCGGTTCCGGCTCTGGTTCGGGAATGGGTTCCGGCTCCGGCTCTGGTTCAGGAATGGGTTCCGGTTCTGGTTCGGGAATAGGTTCCGGTTCCGACTCCGGAATGGGGTTG
Source organism: Picosynechococcus sp. NKBG15041c (assembly GCF_055380235.1). NCBI lineage: Bacteria > Bacillati > Cyanobacteriota > Cyanophyceae > Chroococcales > Geminocystaceae > Picosynechococcus > Picosynechococcus sp. NKBG15041c. The sequence goes on along the minus strand of NZ_AP040363.1, from coordinate 897,637 downwards.
AAATCCACAGGGGGTAAGATTGGTTCGGTATTTAGGGCCGGATCTTCAGGAAATGTTTGCGGTTCAGGCGATCGCCCGACTAGGGCAAAGGTCAACCAAATCCCTGCACTGATACCGACCGCGCTGAAAAAGATCGTTAAAATCGCCAAACGCCAACAACCACTACTTTCCGCCTCTTGGGGTTGCGCTGCAGTGGTGGTGTTCATCAGAACCGTTTGCCTTCTGGGAGTTCCCACAACCCGAGTTGCTGTGGTTTGGCTGCTGTTCTGGTCGATGGCAACGGGGGTCACAGCGGCCATCCCTGTTCCGCCAAGGGCTTTTAACATCGCTTGGGCTGTGGGAAAGCGATCACGGGGATGAAATTTCACCGCCTTAGTGATCACCTGACCAAGGGGTGTCTGGAGATAAGGAAAATCCTGTTGCCAAATTAATTCCCCCGTTTGCGGATCATTAGGAAACTGTTGGGGCGCTTGGCCCGTAAGCAGAAAAATCGCCGTAAAACCAAGGCCATAGAGGTCACTGGAATAGACAGGCCGCCCGGTGCCCTGTTCTGGGGCCATATAGCCAGGGGTCCCGATCGCCACCGAAACTGGTTGGCTTAGATCTAGATGGATCGCTGTAGTGAGGGCTTCTTTGACCGCCCCAAAATCGATCAAAACGGGCTTGCGATCACGGGTGCGCAGAATAATATTTTCTGGTTTGATATCCCGGTGAATAATGTATTGGTCATGGACAAGCTGTAAAACTGGCAGGAGATCAGTCAAAATTTGCTGTACCTGGGGTGGGGTCAAGGCTCCCTGTTCTTTCACAATGTCCTGTAGGGTCAGGCCATCAATCCATTCCTGCACCAGGTAAAAGCGCCCTTGTTCTTCGAAGTAAGCGTAGAGTTTTGGAATTTGATTATGCTTTTCCCCTAACCCTTCAAGAATCGCGGCTTCCCGTTGAAACCGCCGCTGCATTTCCTGAACCATTTGTGGGTTTGTGGCATTGACCTTAAGGGATTTCAATACACATTGTCGTTGGGAAGGCAACTGTAAATCCTTCACCAAGAAAGTATCCCCAAAGCCCCCCTGTCCGAGGGTCTTCACGATTTGGTAACGGCCATTGATCAAGGAAGATTGCATAGGGATTGATGTAGGAAGAGGCGCAGATTTTATTTTACATGGCTCGTTTCTGAGTTGGCGATCGCCCGTTCGCACCCCAGCGATTACAATTGCAGGCAGCTAAACACCCGCATCAATCCAGAGCCTGATTGCTATGAATCATCCCCTTCCCCCCGCCGCCGAAAAACTCAACCTTTCCACAAAAATTGCTTTTGGGGCAGGCGATGTAGGGACTGCCCTGACCGCAAATGTGTTGGTGTTTTTTCTGTTGTACTTTTTTACCCAGGTGGCAGGGTTGCCGCCGGGCCTCGCGGGGAGCATTTTGATGATCGGCAAAATTTCTGATGCCATTAATGATCCGATTATTGGGATTTTGAGCGATCGCACCCGGCATCCTTTGGGCAGGAGGTTGCCCTGGATGCTGGGGGGAATACTTCCCTTTGTTCTTGTCTTTTTTTGTCAGTGGTTGGTTCCCCAATTCAGCCCTGTAGTACAGATAAATCATTGGTTGTTATTTGTTTACTATGTTTTGGTGGGGGTAATTTTTAACCTCGCCTATACGATGGTGAATCTGCCCTACACGGCCCTGACCCCAGAATTGACCCAAGATTACAATGAGCGCACGAGCCTCAATAGTTTTCGGTTTAGCTTCTCCATTGGAGCCAGTATTTTTTCGCTAATTGTGGCGCGGTTTATTTTTGCGGCTTATCCCGATGATCTGTTCTTTCAGTATGCTCTCTTGGGCCTGGTGTGCTCTGGCTTTGCGGGGTTAACCCTTCTTTGGTGCACCTTACGACTCCAAGAAAAGGGGCGATCGCCTATGTTGCAACTCAAGCAGCGACAACGGTTAGGACAAATTTTATGGGGTTTGGCGGTCCTCAGTTTTTTAGCGGTGCTTATTTTAGGCCTCAACCAAGGTCAATTTCTCTGGCTCTTTCTCTTGACATCAGTGGGTTTACTCTTTGCTGTGGCAGGTTGGACATTTGTGTATTCTGTGCCCGAATCTCACCTCAGTGTCAATCCGGCAACCCCCACTGAAACAGTGGTGCCCATTCCCTTTCGGCAACAGCTCAAAATCGCCTTTAGTAACAAACCCTTTTTGTTTGTAATTGGCATTTATCTTGCGTCTTGGTTAGCGATTCAGCTGACTGCCTCGATTTTGCCCTACTTCGTGATTAACCTCATGGGGTTGCCGGAAGCGATGTTTCCCAATGTGGCCCTCGCAGTCCAGGGCACAGCCTTAATTCTCCTTTTTGTGGCCAGTGCCCTCAGCAAAAAATTCGGTAAAAAAGCCGTTTATTTTGGTGGTGTACTCCTGTGGATCATTGCTCAAGTGGGACTATTTTTCTTACAACCTGGTCAGATCGGGCTGATGTTTACCTGCGCAATTCTCGCTGGGTGTGGCGTTTCGGTGAGCTATCTAATTCCCTGGTCGATGGTTCCCGATGTCATCGAATTGGATGAACTAACCACAGGCCAGCGGCGGGAAGGCATTTTCTATGGATTTATGGTGCTCTTGCAAAAGATGGGCCTCGCCATTAGTTTATTTCTTGTGGGTCAAGCCCTGGCTTGGGCAGGATTTGTAGAATCAGTACCGGGCCAAGCTCCCCCAGTACAACCAGAATCGGCTCTCTTTGCGATCCGCATGGCGATCGCCCCTGTACCGACCCTCGCCCTATTCGTTGGCCTAGGATTGGCTTATTTTTATCCAATTACCCAGCAATATCACGAAGAAATTCGCCTCAAACTCGCAGAACGCAAGCAAAATTAACCTTGGGTCTTTGTTTAGAACCCCAGACCCCAGAAGTTGCGGAAATACTATCCGGTTCGTTGACCCTTGGCGGTAGAATGAAGGGAAAGGTGTGTATCCCTTCACATTCAAAGCAAATCCTGGCCAAACGCTTAATATCGAGCCTTTAAACCATCTGTGATTACTCTTACTCTATTGCATCCTATTCAGGCGACCCCTATGCAAAATTGGTCCTTTGAGACCGAGACCAATATCAGCATTGGTCGCTCGACGGATAACGATGTAGTTCTCTACAGCGCCGTTGTCTCTCGGCACCATGTTGAATTGCGTCTAGAGGGGGAAAAATGGCAGGTCGTAAACCTCGGCACCAATGGCACTTACATTGATGACCAACGGATCGAGCAATGTGTTGCAGAAGATGGCCTCGTTTTTCGTTTAGCCACATCCGGGCCGAAAATTCTTGTCCGTATCCGGGGCCGACAGCTCACGGGCGATGAAGCCGAACACCGTACCCAGAGAGCCAAAAAATCCCCTAGTCCCGACCCTTCCCGGGATACCTTCGCCCAGTTTTAAGGGCGACCAATGCGGCTACTACGCTAATTCTTTTAGTTACAGTGATTCCTAGCCAGTTTGAAAAATTTATCTCTCAATCCCCTCGACAGAAAAGGCAAATTCAGAGCTTTTAGAGGCTGTCTCACATGACCTCCAACTTGAGAGATTGAGGACATAAACCAATGATTCTAAATGCGCCCCAGAGAGCTTCATTCGTTGCTTTGGGTGTAATGGGAGTCGCGATGTCTTTGTTTAAACTGAATTACCTGATTGTGGCGTTACCAAATCTGATGAATCTGGTTTTTTGAGCGCTGTCAGGGCTGACTGTGCGAGCTGTTGAATGGTGCCTTGATCAACACTCACCTGGGGTTCGGCCATTGATAACCACAGGAGGTATTCAATATTTCCGGCTGGGCCAGTGATCGGCGAATAGGTCAGGCCTTGGGCGAGCCAACCGAGGGCTTGGGCACTTTCTAGGACTGATAAAATTGCTCCGGCCTGGGCATCAGGATCACGAACAACGCCATTTTTGCCCACCTGGGCGCGGCCCACCTCAAACTGGGGCTTCACCAGCAAAATCACTTCCTTAGGCTCCGCCAAAAGGCTCCAGAGCGTCGGTAAAACTTTCGTGAGGGAAATAAACGATAAATCCATCACACCGAGGGTCGGACGGGGATCCCCTGCTTGATAGAGGTCTTCAGGGTTGAGGTGACGAAAATTAGTCCGTTCCCGCAAAACCAGGCGCGGATCTTGGCGGATGCTCCAGGCCACTTGGCCATAGCCCACATCGATACCATAGACTTTTTGGGCGCCGGCTTGGAAAAGACAGTCCGTAAAGCCCCCAGTGGAAATGCCCCCATCGAGACAAACGCGGTCTTGGATGGAAATCTGAAAGTGGGCGATCGCCTTTGCGAGTTTTTCACCCCCCCGGGACACAAAAGGAGGTTTCGCTTGGACTTCGATCGCGGCATCGGTGGGGATTAGCGTGCCCGGTTTATCAACAATTTGCTGTTTGACCCTAACCTCTCCGGCCCGGATTACCCGCTGGGCCTGTTGCCGGGAATCACACAGCTTTCGCTCTACCAGGAGGAGATCTAATCGTTGTTTCGCCAAAATATTTTTTCCTAAAACACCGCCATTATTTTCAGTCTACTGGGTGGCTGGGGCTTTCGGATATTGTTTTGGCATACCGGGAACCATTGGAGTCGATACAATACAAAAATTGTTCAGCTGTCTATACATTTCAGCACTTCAGCAAATAACCGCAGAAAATTATGGCGATCGCAGTGGATTTTGGGACGAGCAATACCCTAGTGACCCGGTGGAATGCCGCCAAAGGCGCTCCAGAAATTCTCAAACTCGACGGTCTCTCCCAACAGCTTGCGCCCAACCCACCCCTGATCCCCAGTTTGCTCTATGTGGAAGATGCCGCTGCCCAGAAAGTTGTCATCGGTCAGGCCATTGGCGATCGCGGTTTAGACCGCCCCCAGGATCCCCGCTACTTTCGCAACTTTAAACGGGGGATCGGCACGGCGATTCAAGGTTTTTTACCGGAGTTAGACGGTGAAAAAATCACCTTTGAGAAGATGGGAGAATATTTCCTCAGCCGCATTTTTCAGCAACTTAAGGCCCAGGGGGAAAGCCTCGATAGCCTTGTTTTAACCGTCCCTGTCGATAGTTTTGAGGCGTATCGCAGTTGGCTCAGTGGCGTTTGTGAAACCCTGCCAGAGTTAGAAAAAATTCAGCTTTTGGACGAACCCACAGCGGCGGCCCTGGGCTATGGTGCTTTGGCCGAAGCGTTAAAGCGCATTCTGGTGGTGGACTTTGGCGGGGGAACAGTGGATTTTTCCCTGGTGGATCTCAACCTCGCCCAGGGCCAAAGTAAACCAACGGGTTTTATTTTGAAGTGGGGCCGCAAATCTTTTGCTGAGAGTAAAACCCAGAAGGTGAAAACGGCGAAGGCGATCGCCAAGGCTGGCAAAAACTTAGGCGGTGCAGATCTCGATAACTGGCTGTTTGAATATTTTCAAAGCCGGCAAAAGCTCCCCCAGGATGCCTTAAGTTTTCGCCTCGTAGAACGCTTAAAAATTGCCCTTTCCCAAAAAACGAAGGCGACGGAGGTTTATTACAACAGTGAAACCTTTGAAAGTTACGAATTAAGCCTCAACCGGGCGGAATTTGAAGACATTTTAGAAAATCAAGGTTTTCTTACCCAGCTGGATGACCTGATGACCCAGGTGTTGCAACAGGCCCGGCGCAATGGCATTGGCAAAGAAGACATCGAGGCGGTGCTGCTGGTGGGGGGCACGAGTCAAATTCCCCTGGTGCAAAGCTGGCTAGAGGGTTATTTCCCCGCGGAAAAAATTAAACGGGATAATCCCTTTGGGGCGATCGCCTGTGGGGCGTTGCAGTTGGCCCAGGGGTTTGAGCTCAAAGATTTCCTTTATCACAGCTATGGGATCCGCTACTGGAACCGCCGCTACAATCGCCACGATTGGCAGCCGATCATTAACCAAGGTCAACCCTACCCTATGGCCGAACCCATTGAAATTACCCTAGGAGCATCAATGGATCAGCAGCCCAGCATTGAACTGATCATCGGTGAACTGGGGGAACAGAGCACTGGCACAGAGGTTTATTTCGATGGCGATCGCCTGGTGACCCGGCAACTGGGAGCTGACCAGACCAACGTCAAACCCCTCAACGACCGGGAGGGGGCGCGCACCGTGGCCAAGCTCGATCCGGTGGGCTATCCGGGGAGCGATCGCATCAAGTTACAATTTCTCGTCGATGGCGATCGCACGCTGCGGGTCACCGTCGAAGATCTCCTGCGTAATATCACCTTGTTGGAAAATCAAAAAGTGGCTGAGCTGAGTTGACTGCCCATCCCCAAGCTCCCCTGCTAAAATCCAATAGATGCCCTTCACCCTCACAAAACCGATGCAAACGCCCCAACTAAAACAACTGCGCTACTTTTTTACCAAATGGTATCGACGGGGTTGGACACTGTTTTTTGTCGGTTTAGTGGTGGTGCAACTGCTCCCCAGTCCGGCGATCGCCCTTACCCCCAAAAGTTACGATGAATTAGAATTTCCGCCCCTGCCGGAGCTCAGCATTCCTGACTATGAGCGCTATGAACTCAATAATGGCATGGTGATTTACCTCATGGAAGATCACCGTTTGCCGCTGGTCAGTGGTTCAGCGATCATGCGCACTGGCTCCCGGCTTGAACCTGCCGAACAAGTGGGTCTAGCTGGGATCACAGGCACTGTGATGCGCAGTGGTGGCACACTCAATCATCCCGCCGACACATTAAACAATATCCTCGAGCAACGGGCCGCCAGCATCGAAACCAGCATTGGGGAAGCCTCTGGTAGTGCCTCCTTTAGCGCCCTCAAAGAGGACTTTGACCTCGTTTTTGACCTGTTTGCCGAAGTCCTTCAACAACCCGCTTTCCCCCAGGACAAACTGGATCTGGCCAAGCGTCAGACCGCTGGCAGCATTTCCCGCCGTAATGATGAACCCGATGCGATCGCCGGCCGCGAATTTAGCAAATTGATTTATGGGGCCGATAGTCCCTACGCTCGCACCACCGAATACGCCACCCTTGCTAACATTGAGCGGGATGACCTCATCGCTTTTTACCGCACCTATATTCGCCCAGACCAGATGATCCTGGGCATCGTCGGCGACATTGATAAAGCTGCCACCAAAGCAAAAATCGAGGCGGTTTTCGGCAGTTGGACCAATGAAAATCCCGGTGCCGACCTCACACCCCCAGCTGTGGATCAGCCCGCCCGCACCGGTGCTTTTTTGGTAGATCAACCCCAACTGACTCAAAGTAGTATTTTTATCGGCCACCAGGGAGGGCAACTCAGTAACCCCGATTACGCCGAGTTGTCGGTGATGAACGGGGTTCTCAATGGCTTTGGTGGGCGACTATTTAACGAAATTCGCTCCCGCCAGGGACTGGCCTATTCTGTCTATGGGGTTTGGAGTCCAGGCTATGACTACGATGGTCAATTTATCGCTGGCGGTTCGACTCGTACCGAGGCCACCATCCCCTTTATCACTGCGCTCAAGGGGGAAATGCAACGCATCCAGACGGAGCCCATCACCCAGGCGGAGCTGGCCTATGCGAAGGATTCGATCCTCAATTCTTTTGTGTTTAACTTCGCTGACCCAAGCCAGACCCTTTCTCGCCTGATGCGCTACGAATACTATGATTACCCCGCAGATTTTATTTTCCAATACCAGCAAGAAGTGGAAGCAACAACGATTGCCGATGTGCAGCGGGTTGCCCAGACCTATCTCAAACCTGATGAATTGACAGTTTTAGTGGTGGGTAATGGCGCGGGGATGGATCCATCTCTCACCAGCATCTTCAGTGAGGTGACGCCCGTAGATATCACTATTCCGGAGTAGGAACTACCGTGACCCAACTGGTACAAGAGCGGTCGGTACAGTTTCAGGTCGGCACAGGTTTCTATCGACCCAAAAGCCGGCTGGTGCGTGATCTCGGTGTCCTCGCGGCCGCTGTTTATCAACGGGAACAGGGCCGTTTACAGGTACTTGATGGGATGTCGGCAACGGGGGTGCGCTCACTTCGGTATTTCCAAGAGGCAAAGGCGGATTGGGTCTGGGCTAATGAGGGAAATCCGGAGCTCCTGGAAACCCTGACGACAAATTTACGTTGTATTCCCCCAGACCAGCAGTTTGTTAGTGCCCTCTCTCTCCGGCGCCTCTGTCTGGAGCGGCAACTAATGGGCGATCGCTATGACCTGGTGGATATCGATGGCTTTGGCTCAGGGGCAGCGTTTGTGCAGGAGGCTCTGGGCATTACCACCCTGGGAGGTTTGATCTATCTCACGAGTACCGATGGCCGCACCTACAGCGGCCGGGAACCCCAACGGGCGCTGCGAAAATATGGCGCCTACGGGCGATCGCATCCCTCTGTGCAGGAGCAGGGTCTACGGCTGTTGTTGGGGAGTTTGGCGCAACAGGCAGCCCAGCGAGATTTGGGTATTGAGCCCATTTTTTCACTCTTTTGGGGAGACACTTGCCGGGTGATGGTGCGTTTACAACCGAAGCCAAATCTCACAGCAGAAAACTATGGGTTCCTTGGCTATTGTCACCATTGTGGAAACTACGGCCTCCCTTCTTGGCGCAAGTTATCCCAGGCCGCCTGTGACTATGACCAGTTCCCTTTGACCCTCAGCGGCCCGATGTGGCTTGGGGCGTTGCACAATGGCGATTACCTTGAAGAAATGGCGACGATCGCCCAACGGTGGGACTGGCAAGATGTGTTTAAGATCCTAGAAACGATGCAAACGGAAAACGAGTTACCGCCCTATTTTTTCCCTTTAAAAGAAATTGGCGCCCGGGCCAAAATTGATTTGCCCAAGCTAGATTGGCTTCTTGAAATGTTACGTCAACAGGGGTTTTCTTCTAGTCGCACCCATATCAACCCCCAGGCGATTAAAACGACAGCAACAATGGCGGATATTCAGGCGATCGCCAAAGCAAATCCCAGAAACGAAAATAATCATTAATTTCTTGCGGCCATATCGTTTGCCTTAAACCTTAACCACCTAATGGAATAGCGGGTTAAAATTTTGGCTACAATTATGAACCTTTTTGGTTAGGCGATCGAAATCGTCCTTCCAGAAAATCACGCCTTTGAACATGCTTCGTCTTGCGACCTGCCACCCGCTTGCGCCACATCTTAAAACTAGAACGCTTCATATAACGGCGCATGATCTGAATCACTTCCTTTTCCTGAAGACCAAATTGCATCTCAATCGCCTCAAAAGTTGTGCGATCTTCCCATGCCATTTCAATCACACGGTCAACAGTGACATCATCTAACATTTCAAAATTCATCTCTTTCCACTTTTCCCCACAACGGAAGACCCATGAGAATGTACAACAATCTCAAACAAGTTGAAATCCCACGTCTCATTCACAAAAGAAAATTTAGGGAAGTAATATGAAGTTTAGCAAGAATTTCCTACGTAATGCAGGCACTTCTACGCCCTAAAATTTCTACACAGTAGGCCATATGTCAACCCCATGCCAATTTAAGCAACACTTGTGAGCATAATCTTGCAATGACATTCAAGCTTTTCCTATGGAGCTTTATTCTGAGCTTGTCTAATTTCTGCCTTTAATGCTTCAATTTGGCGACGCAAACTTTCGACTGTATCTTCATTTTCGACAGCCACATCTACAGACCCAGTCCCAGCTTGATCATAATGACCCTGCTTAATCTGTTGGTATTCTGCAGAAGCTTCCCAGTTTTTAATAAAACTTAGCCGCTCCACTGGAAAAGGATGGCTCAAAAATGTCCCATTGCTGCCGTTATAAATCAGAAATTTATAAATCTGATTCAGTTGATCTTGGTCTAAAGCATCGTAATTTTCGGACTGTTGGGTAAATTCAGATAAGCTCAATTCATGGCTGTATTTGTTACTACCCCCCGCCAGCTTCATCATCGTCTGAAGAATCGGGTTGAGGTCATCCATGACCAGAAGGGCAGCCCGGTCTGCTGATAGCTCTGCTTTTCGTCGCCACTCATAAAAGGCATAGAGTAAACCCGTTGTGATCACATTACCAAGGCCCAAGGTAATTTCCCCAACAAAAGAAGCTGCTCCCATAGCCCACATCGCCATCTGAATCAAGGTCGTGTGGTCACATTTGATATGCCCTAATTCATGGGCCATCACTGTCCGTAGCTCCGCTTCATCGAGGAGATCCATCAGGCCTGTATTTACCACAATATAAGGATTTTCGTGGCCGAGGGCATAGCTATTCACCATCGGGTTTTGGTTTACGTAAAGAGCCGGTTCTAGGGAAATATCGAGGTCGCGGACACATTCCCGAAAAATGCCATAGAGGGTCGAATATTGACGCGGCCCCGCCTTGATATTGTTCCCCATCAAAAAAACCTGCTGGGGCCGCTCGTAGATATATTCCACAAAACGACTGGCCAGCAGTTTGAATCCGGGGAGATTACGGAGGGCTTCTTCGGCCTGGCGATCGAGGGGATGACGAAAGGCTTCGCTAGAAATTCCGGGATAGGTAGGCATTGCTTTTTCCTATACCGCCCTCAACCCAGGAGAACGGCGTTGTTAGACAGTGACTTTCTCTAACATTAGCTTAGATGACTTGATCGCGTCGGGAATTTCAATGGGATAGTTACCATCAAAGCAAGCGGTACAGAAGCTAGAAGTGCGCTCATTGGTCACATCGAGCATGCCTTCTTTACTTAGATAAGTGAGGGAATCTACCTCAATTTGGGCAGCGATCTCCGCTTGGGATTTTGTGGCAGCAATCAGTTGATCTTGACTATCGGTGTCGATGCCATAGAAACAGGGATGAGTCACTGGGGGCGAAGAGATACACATGTGTACTTCCGCTGCCCCTGCTTGTCGGAGAGCACGGACAATTTTACGACTGGTGGTTCCTCGCACAATGGAATCATCGACAATCACGATGCGTTTGCCCTGGAGAACGTCTTTAAGGGGATTGAGCTTCATCCGGATCCCCACTTCCCGCATATGCTGGGTGGGTTGAATGAAAGTGCGGCCCACATAACGGTTTTTGATCAATCCTTCGCCATAGGGAATACCAGAAGCGCGAGAAAAGCCGATCGCCGCCGGAATACCAGAATCGGGAACGCCCATCACAAGGTCTGCTTCGATATTAGATTCTTTCGCCAGTTGAGCCCCTAACCGGAGGCGATAGCTGAAAAGAGTTTCGTCATGGACAATGCTATCGGGACGAGCAAAGTAGATCATCTCAAAGACGCAGAGTTTCCGGTCGGGTTTTGCCGCCCATTGTTGGGCTGTTAAACCTGATTCGGTGATCCAGACCATTTCTCCGGGTTCCACATCTCGCACATAATCTGCCCCAATGATATCGAGGGCACAGGTTTCGGAAGCAAGGGCATAACGGGTTGTACCGTCTTCTTCCTGAAAGGTGCCAATGACGAGGGGACGAACGCCTTGGGGATCCCGCGCACCGATCAAACCTTCGGGGGTACCAATGACGAGACTATAAGCACCGGAACAAAGATTGAAAGCATCAATGGCCGCGGTTGTCCAATCTTTGCCCTGGTTTACATAAATGGCGATCGCCTTGGCGATCATTTCCGAGTCAGTAGTCGTCTGAAAATCTAAGTCAGAGGCTAGGGAAAGCAATTTTTCTTTGAGTTCAACGGTATTCACTAAATTACCGTTATGGGCGAGGGCTAAGGTGCCAAGGCGAGTTTCTTCGAGGGCAGGCTGGGCATTGCATTGGTGGCTAGAGCCCGTAGTGGAGTAGCGATTGTGACCCACGGCCCACACCCCAGGGAGTTCCTTCAGCTTGTCTTCACTAAAAACTTGAGAAACAAGGCCCATGCCTTTGTGAATATGAGTTTGGGTGTGATCAAACGTGGCGATCCCTGCGGATTCTTGACCCCGATGCTGCAGCGCAAAGAGGCCGAAATATGCGAGCTTTGCCACCTCTTCCGTCGGGGCGTAGATCCCGAAAACACCACAGTATTCCTTGGGTTTATCGGGGTGATCATTGGCATAGACAGGTTGAGGGACAGTCATCCTACAGGTTGCACTCCTAATTGCGGGGGAAGAAAGAAGGGGAATTTTAGATATGAACAATTTACGCTGGCTACAATACCACGGCGGCGATCGCCATGGGCGCGAAAATTTATAAACACCTTAACCCCACTTAATCTCGTGTTAAATCGAGTAACAATAGATCAGCGGGGTCAATTTGTAAAAATGTTTCCTAGGTTAGTTTATTTTAAGCCAGAAATTTGTTAAGCGGCGATTAATTTTTAGGGACTGGCCCTAGAGGCGATGTTGGAGGTTACGGCCATGGGTATCAGTGCCGCAGGTTAGCCAGAGGTTATGATCCCGGCCCAGATGAGTCACGATTTCGGTGTGTTTTGGGCTCGGCACCCAAGGTTTCGGATTTTCATAGGCATAGTAGGCTTCTACCCCATCGATGCCTAGGGCCGCTGCTGCCGGAATGAGTTCGGTAGCAGGGCGGCGGTAACGGGCTGGGTGAGCCAAGACAGCGAGTCCCCCCGCTGCATGGATCGCTTCAATAATCGCTGCCGCCGCTGCGCGATCGCCTCCGGGGATCAGTTGTTGTCGATAATCCACGAGGGCAGGATGATCCGGTTCGAAGCCATAGGCCAAGATATGGATGGTGGTTTCTAGAAGGATGCCGTTAATTTCGATGCCTGTCCAGAGGTGGGGAAGCGATTGAAGTCCGTGGCGGCGTTGGCTGTCGAGATAGGCTTGGGCCTGGTAATAGCCGCTGACGGTGTGGTGGTCGGTGAGGGCGAGACCTTGGAGACCGATGGCGATCGCCTGGTCAACAATTTCTGTGGGGGTAAGCTGACCGTCAGAACAAACCGAATGCATGTGGAAGTTGTACTGGGTGGGGCAACTGGTTGCCGTGAGACTACGCCAGGCCTTTTTGAGCGCTTGCAGATCTTGAGCCGCACTTGAAACTGACAGAGTAGAAGTCATGGCGAAGGCGATCCTTGGTGATCGCAAAGCTAAAGAGCGAGCAGAAAATAGATCGTAATAAAATCTTAAAGGAAAGCTAAAAAAAGTTTATGTATTGCAAATTGTTACACACAAGATAACAAAAAATTTCTCCCTTGAGCCCAGGATCAAAAAAAATCCTCCCCAACATCATCATGACCCAGGGAGGGAAAGGTAGTTTCAGAAGTCCTTGTTCAATATTCGAAATAGGCTCACAAGCGCGCACCAGTAGCCGTCATCACGGCCTAGGAAATCCCTGCATGGCCCATAGCTAGACCTGCCACTAGCATCCCCAACACTAAAAAAGGCTGGGCGCTGGCTTGGTATTTCACATCATTTTTGAGCGGATCTCGCAGAAAATACATATCTTGGAAAGTAATCTGGGGAATCACAAAAAGGAGCAAAATTGTTGCGTATAACTGTTGGTGAATGCTGATGAGATAGCCAGCAATTCCCACTTGGAAAATATCGATCATCAAAACACAAATCCAAGCAGCTGTGCTGACCCCAAACATTACGGGCAGAGACTTTAAACCTAATTGGCGATCGCCTTCCACACTTTTAAAATCATTCACAACGGCGATCCCAAGACCTGCGAAGCTATAAATCAGGGTTACAACCATTACCGTCGGCGTTAAAGTACCAAACAGCGCATGACCGGCCCACCAAGGAAGTGCAATGTAGCTTGCTCCCAAAGCGTAGTTCCCGAGCCAGCCATTTTGTTTCAGTTTCAAGGGAGGCGCCGAATAGATGTAGGCAATAAAACAACCGCCTACCGTCAGCACCAACATAATGGGAAAGTCATGACCTGCCCAAAGATCTAACAGGTAACTCAAGCCGATCCCCGTCCCTAAGAGCACTAAAATTTGGGTCACCACCTGGGGCACAGAAATCGCCCCCGAGGGAATCGGTCTGTAGGGTTCATTGATCGCATCGATTTCCCGGTCATAGAAGTCATTGAGGGTCTGGGTATAGCCCGTCAGCAGGGGGCCAGACAGGAGCATACAAGTCATGGCTTTGAGAAAATCTTCGAGGCCCCACACATAGCCGCCGGAGGAAGCAGCCCCGCAGATGACCCCCCAAATGAGCGGGATCCAGGTAATCGGTTTCATCAACTGGAGGCGAATTTTCCAGATGGAAGTTTCCCCGCCAGCGGCCCCCTTCATCCCTAGAAGTTGGCGGGCCTTAGAACCTTGCTCATCTGTAGAAGCGGGTGGTGTTGCGTCTGGATTCGGCGTTTCTGTCATGGTGATTCGGGTAAATTTTTTTTCAAGTAAAGAAAGTAACTGACCCAAAAACTGGGGTCAATTTGGCATCTCGCGCCTCAGAGGGTTCATTTTAACCCAGCTCCCCGACAGGATTTGTGCCCAGGGGTTAACTGATTAAAAAAGAACAAAACACCGTTATGCTGGGAAACGACCTAAATTAACGGAATTGAAATCACCCCAAAGCCCATGCAAGATACTGTGATTGTGCCTCTGGATGTCCCGGATCTCCCGACGGCGATCGCCCTCGTAGAAACCTTACCGGAAGTCACTTTTTGGAAAGTCGGTTTAGAGCTCTTTGTCGCCACTGGGCCAGATATTTTGCGCTATCTCAAAGATCAAGGCAAACGTATCTTCCTTGACCTCAAATTTCATGATATCCCCAACACTGTCGCTGGGGCATGCCGTTCTGCCCGCGGCTATGGAGTCGATTTATTGACGATCCATGGGGCAGCGGGCCAAGTTGCTCTCACTGCTGCCAAAGAAGCTTTAGGTGATTCGCCCACTAAACTCATCGCGATTACAGTACTGACCAGCATTAGCTCTACCCAACTCAAAGAGGAACTCCAGGTTAATCTTTCCCTTGAGGCCTTTGCCCAACATATGGCAAAACTAGCTCAAGGGGTTGGTTTAGATGGGGCGGTGTGTTCTCCCCAAGAGGTGGCAATGTTGCGGCAATGTTGCGGTAAAGAGTTCACTTTGGTTTGTCCGGGAGTCCGCCCCACCTGGGCCCAGGCCGGAGATCAACAGCGGGTCATGACCCCCCACCAAGCCCTTCAACAGGGTGCCAATCACCTGGTTATTGGGCGACCGATCACCCAGGCGGCGGATCCCCAAGTTGCTTGGCAAAAAATTCAAGCAGAGTTGGCGATCGCTGGCCGAGGGTCTGAGGGATTGAACTAGACCCAATTTGCCGGGTAATCCCCAGAAGAAAGAAAAACTAAAGATACAATAGTCTGAATATTCCTGCTTACATCTAAGATTTATTCAAAACAGATACCTATGGTTAGCCTATCGGCAGTCAAAAGCTCCATTGAAGCCCATCTTTCCGAAGCCCAAGTTTTTGTGAAGGATCTTACTGGTGGCGGCGATCACCTCGAAGCCACCGTTGTTTCTCCTGATTTTGCAGGGCAATCTCGGGTGCGTCAGCACCAAATGGTTTACGCTGCCCTCAAGGAAGACTTAGCGACAGAAGCAATCCATGCCTTGGCCCTACGGACATTTACTCCAGACAAGTGGGCTGAAGTAGACCAATCTATTTAGATAGTCCAGCACCATTGTCTCTCAAAATATCAACCTTAGATCACGAGGAAAATTCATGTCTTTAACCCCTGAAACCCGCGAAAAAATTGACCAGTTGGTTAACAGCAGCAAAATTTTTGTTTTCATGAAGGGCAGTAAGCTGATGCCCCAGTGCGGCTTTTCCAACAACGTTGTTCAGATTCTCAATAGCCTTGGCGTTGATTATGCTACGTTTGATGTCCTCGAAGACTATGACGTGCGCCAGGGTATCAAGGACTACTCTAACTGGCCGACAATTCCCCAGGTCTATGTCAATGGTGAGTTTATCGGCGGTTCTGACATTATGGTCGAACTGTACAACTCCAGAGAACTCCACGAAATGCTGGAAGTCGCCCTTGCCTCCTAAAGGAAGCTTCCTTGAGTCACTGGGAATCTCCATGTGCTAGTGAACCCAGAAAAATAGCGTGTGTTTTAGATGGGGCTTCCTGCCCATCACAATGTCTTGCCTAGGGTGAGTTAGCAACCTCAAAAAGACCCCTAGATCTCCAATGTTGGAGATCTAGGGGCCTTTTTAGCATTTCTATTTAATAGTAAAAGTCTGTTTCTGTTTGAGTTTGGGTCTGGGGATAAGCGATTTCAAAGTTAGACGGGTCTCGCAGGAAACGAAAAACTTCTTCTTCGAGACGGTGAATTTTATAAATCTCTAGGGCTCCCGTATGGTGGAGACAAGCAATGTAGCCATCCATATACTGGCGAATATCCTCATAGCGGCTACCTCTGCGCCACAGTTCTACCATGGCGTCCGTTAAGCGTTGGTAATAGCGGATGGAGGCACTGTCTTGGAGCATAGTTACGGGAAGCTTAGAAAAACGACTAGGGATGTGGGGAAAAACGAATCGAGTTGCTGAGCTGCAGTGCTGATCCCCATAGCCTTTATTTTAGCGATTTTTGGGGATTAACGTCGATTTTTTCTGGCTTGGAATTAAGCTAGTTATTTTTCTTTTCCAGAAAAAATAACTAACTACATCATTCACTATGATTTTTTATTAAAAAAATATTAAGTTTCTACAGTCGCCCGGCATATTTTTTTATGTGATCTAGTTATTCTAAGGGCGATCGCCTAGAAATTTTTTTCAAACTAATGGCCACAAAAAAAGCACGGTTTCCCATGCAAACTTTGATCTATTTGAATATCGTTTTTCTTTGGTCTCAGGTGACGATAGGCGAGCAAAGGGACAATTGCACAATTAACACGCTTAAATTTCTGAATAGGTTGACTGGTGGCCAGTGATGGTAGTCGGTGATTTTTGGGTTGCGAACTCCAACGAAAAAGACTTTTCGAGGTGTATTAGATCTGTTGCAGCTTCCCATTCCTCGCCAAAAATCGGTAGGGCAAAGTCACAGCTCGTCCAATCTCCCGCAGCAAAGGTCTCAAAACGCTTACAAATGCCGCCACGACGCCCTTCTGCCTGAAAGTAGCGGCAATGCTTACATGTAGAAGTTGAGCAACTGGGCGGCTTCATAAATACTCCTGAAAGAATACAATTTCATCGGATTTTTATTAATGTCTCCATTATGTGCTGACTCCCGGGGAGACAAAAAACCTTAGAACGCAATAAGCATCCCCTGTTAACCAAGATCGGGACACAAATAAAGTTTGGTTTTTTTTTACATTTGTTATGTCGATTTCTTAACAATAAAAATCACTAGGCATATATACAGAAAAACCTCCAAGATTTGCCTAAAAAACACACCATTATGGTCGGGGATCATTTTTTAAGCAAAAGATTGTTTTTTATCTTTTTTTAAAAAATCAAATTAACGAAGGGTTAAAAGCTAAAAAAATAAGAGCATTAGTCGATGGTGACTAGTCTGTTGATGCTTCAGACCCTGGGGATGTGGGGGGTAAACCAAGACAGAAATCAGACTGCTCTGTTTGCCAAACCTGCACAATGCAACAGGTACACATCTGCCAGCGGGTCAATTCTCCGGGGGGCGTGGGTCGATGGCAGCGGGGACAGGGGGGTAGCCCTGCCAACATTTTTTGTTGGGTTTCTGCCCAATGTCGGACAACGGCGACGGGGTCTTGGGAGTCGCACGGGGCGATCGCCTGGATTGTCTCAGATAAGGGAATTTGACTGGGATGGGGCAAATTTGGGTCAGCAGCTAGGGGCGAATAGGCCGGCTTACGATGCCAATGAACCGTAGAAAAACGAATTTCTTTGAGGGGGGGGTCAATCTGGGCGTTCAGTTGATGGAGAATACGACGGCGCTGGAGATTGAGGTGCTGAGACCAGGTGTGGTTAGGGGTGGCAATCCAGAGAACATCGTCGATAATCTGCACTGGCAAACTGTTAGCGAGGCTTTTTTGGGGCAAGATCTCTTGCCAGCACTGGGCAACGGCAGCAAAACGTTTTTGGTGCGACCAGGCGGGCTGACTGAGGAGTTGTTTAAGGAGTTGGCCAGAAGAGATGAGTCCCATGGAAAATTTGGCTTAGGGATAATTTATGAGGATAAAAAACTTGGGCGATCGCCCCTGGCTTACGGCCCGAGGGGGGAGCGGTAGAATATGGGGCAACCCCTGCGATTTGTTAACGATGGCTAGTTCTCCCCACCAGTCTCGCACAACCCAAACTTTAGTTGATGTCAAAACCCGCATTGCCCAGAGCCACTATGGTCTATTTGGCCTAAGCCCGACAGCTTCTGTGATCGAAATTCGGCAACGGTACCGGGAACTGAGTAAACAATATCACCCGGATACAACGGTGCTACCGGAAGCGGAGGCCACGGCTAAGTTCCAGCGGCTCAATGAAGCCTATGGCATCTTGAGTAACCCAGAGCGGCGATCACTTTATGATCTAAAAATTGGCTTTTCGCGGTACAGCGTGATCCAACCGCTCCCGGATCAGCAAGGAGAGAATGCTTATTCTAACTCTGCTTACCTGGACCCCACCGACCGGCCCCTTTCGGCGGGGGAAATTTTTGCCCTTTTTATCATGGCCACCACCTTTGTAGGCTGTTTAATACTGGCGATCGCCCTTGGGATTAGTCGCCAAGCATTAGACCTAAACGGTCTTTTTTAGGCTAACCCCCCGCGAAAAAGAATTGATAGACTAGACCGTGTTCTCTTATTTTGGCCTTGAACACCGTCGCGTCCTGAACTCAACCATGATGTCTACCATGCCTTCCCTCGATAGCCCTCTCTACAACCATCCCCTCCCAAAAATTGAGCAGTGGCTAAGGGAGATGGGCTGTGAGCAAGATCCCCAACAGCTCCACTGCTGGACGGCCACTCGCCCCACCTGGCAAGCAGAAATTCGCCTCGAAGTCGAAGAGCTATCGGTGTCTTATCTCAAAGCTGGGGCCGATGGTAGTGATATTCAACGTTCGTTTAAATATTCCCTCAGCCGCCGAGATATTCAGGATGCCGTTTTTTCAGGGCCCTGAATATTGCTGGTGTGACATCGGGGAGGGTGATTAAAGCCACAAA
Organism: Picosynechococcus sp. NKBG15041c; assembly: GCF_055380235.1. Lineage (NCBI taxonomy): Bacteria > Bacillati > Cyanobacteriota > Cyanophyceae > Chroococcales > Geminocystaceae > Picosynechococcus > Picosynechococcus sp. NKBG15041c. The sequence goes on along the minus strand of NZ_AP040363.1, from coordinate 878,675 downwards.
GCCTTCTGTGACCCGGGGAGGCGCTTCTTCTAAATGGAGGCACATTTTCTGGATCACCGCCGGGGACACTTGGCGCGATCGCCTCTGGTTTCGTCCGAGGCAAAGCGTCAACGGACAGGCTAAATACCAAGCCACCCACGGCATGGGGGGACATTTCTGGAGAAATTCTAAACGCCAGGGCTGGTAACAGTTTGTTGCATCATAAATCACCGGTTTCCCCTGGGCGATCGCCTGGTGGATCCGATGCAACACCACCTGTTCAATGGTGAGCCAGTCCCCTTGAATACTTTGATCGCCGTATAGCTCGGCTCGAATTTCATCGGTGGAAATGAGGTGGGAGGCGGGCTGTTGAGTGTGTAGCCACCGGGCCAAGGTAGATTTACCAGAAGCGGGGGCACCAATGAGAAAATGCGAAGGCAATAATGTTGATGGCAATCTGGCAACCTCAATCCAGCTTTTATTGAAATCTTAGGGAACTGCAGCACAACGGATGAATACTTCTTCTGAGACAACAGTGGGAAAATGGCTCACCTTTGGGGGGCTGGGGATTCTCGTAATTTTCATGTTTCTGCCCCCGAGTTATTACCTGATGGCGGCCTTCCCCTGGATTCTCCTCTGGCAGGGTGGCTTTTTACTCCTGGGCATCGGTCTGATGGTGCTGCTCCGGCAATTTGCGCGACCTTTTCTGCCCCTGGGCTATGGCTTGGATTGGGGTGTTTTAGCGGTGGCGATCGCCTGCATATTATCCGCAATTTTTGCCCCGCATAAAGGGGTAGCCCTATTTAATCTGGTCACCGTCTCGGGCTATGGGGTCGCGCTCTACGGCTTACGGAATTTCAGCGGCCAGGGTTTCTGGACTTGGGACAATCAATGGCGAGGCTTGGTGGGAATCGGTTTTGGGATTGGTCTGGTTAGTTTGGGGGGTTGGCTCCTGGGTGATCACAGCCTCGATCGCAACTCGATACCCTTTGGTCACCACAATTTCATGGCGGCTTATTTTTGCCTGATGGTGCCGATAATCCTCAGTTTCGCCCTCGCCCAACAGCACAAAATTCGCTTGCTTCTCTTAACCCTATTGGTCGCTATTTTCCCTTACCTCCTCTACACCTGCTCTTCCCGGGGGGGCTTTGTGGGGATTCTCCTCTGGGCGATCGCCACCATTGCTTTTGTAATTAGCCGCACCAAAGGGAAAAGGCGTATCATTTCCGGGGCGATCGCCCTATTTTTCTTGGGGATCATGGTCACAGCAGGTTTACAACATCCCCGGGTGCAACAGCTTTTGCAGGTGAATTTTAACAATGGCTTGCCGAGTATCCAGGTGACCGTCGATGGCGAAACGGAAGACCGCTTGTTTATGTGGCAAGCAGGCCTGAATATTCTCAAAGATCGCCCCCTCACTGGAATTGGCCTGGGCAATATGTCCCGGGAATATAACCGCTATCGCCCCTTAGAAGTGGGCTCCGGGGCGGCCCATATCCAGCAGCTCCACAGCAATCCGATGCAGCTGCTGGGGGAACTGGGCTTAATCGGTGGGCTGGCGATCGCTTTTTTGGTAGTGCAACTGGTTCGTTTGGGTTGGCGGGTGCATCAACAAACGAGCGATCCCGCAGTGCGGCGACTGCTCTATGGTCTGGGGGGCGGTTGGTTTGCCTATGCCATGGCGACTCTCACCGATTACCAGCTGGAAAATATTCCGATTAGTTTAACCCTAGCCCTATCCGTCATTCTGTTAATCACTGTCGCGGATCAAGCGTTGTGTGAAGCCCAGCCTGAACCTCTCGCCATGGGCCAGCGACGCCTGTGGAGCATTGGGAGTTTGGCGGGAATTTTGGGGGCACTCTTGGTGGGGGCGCCTTACAGCGTGGGGATGTATCTTTTTGCACGGGGGCAAGCGCTCTGGGCCCAGGGAAGACCAGAGGAGGCATTTACCAAAGTCACCCAAGCCTATGGTCTCAACGGTTGGAATGTGAACTATCCCCTACGACTGGGTCTCTGGCTCTGGGAAACGCGCTCTTTGGCCGGCGATCGCCCGGCAGACAAACAACGCACCACGGAACTAGCAGCGGCATATTTTCTTGAAGCCCAGGCGCGTATTCCCTACGATTACTACGCCAATGTCAATGCCGGAATTGTCCTGTTAGACCTAGATCCCAGCTTGGCCCAGGGTTACTTCGAGCGGGCGATCCAAATGCTATCCCGAGAATCAGAACCCACCTACTTCCTGCTGGGCCAGACCTACCTCCAGACCAATGAGCCGGAAAAGGCGATCGCCTCGTTTGCGCTCCAGGGATTGGTAGACCCAACGGTGATGACCTTTGGCCAGTGGGAGCGGGAACCGTTGGCGGCAATCCGCATCGAGGCTGTGGAAGCGTCCCTCGTTCTCTATCAGACCCTCATTGACCGCCTCGATCCCCAAGATCCCTATATCTTGACCCTCCAGGAGCGGATGGCATGGTTGGCATGGTGGCATGGACTGCCGATTCCCCACCAAAACAACCTGTCTCAATTTTCCCCCATGGTTCAGGCTTTGATTTTAGGCGATCGCCAACCGGAGCAGGCCCTAGAGATTATCGACCAGCAAATTGCCGCAAACCCGGATAACAATACCCGTTGGCTGATTCTTAAAGCCTGGTTTCAGGCGGATTTTGAACTGAACTTAAATGTACAACTGGCGAATGAAACAGAGCCCCAAAGCTATCTGCTTTCGTCCCGCCGCGCCGAGGGCATGACCCTCCAAACATGGCTGAAGCAAATTCCCCAAATCGCCCGGCCCATCGGTAGCGATCGCCTAGCTTCCCGGTTGCTGTACCGCAGCGAAGATTTTGATGCCGTCGATACGGTGCTCCGCCCTGAAGGCCTCGAAACTTTCCAGTTACTGACTCTCCTGGGGCTGGAACGAGGCTATCCCCGCACCTTCCCCACCTTAGACCAACTGATTAACGAAGTCCGCACCAACACCTTAGATTTACCCCATCCGACGGCCAACGGGTTTCAACTAACCGAGCGCTAAATTCACGTTAATAAACACCACACTACGCAAATTCCATGGGTAATCCCAAAAAAACTTGGCTGCTGGGTCTTGATTATCAGGTCTGGATCCTCGCGGCAGGGCGACTACTTTCTCAGATTGGCACGGGCTTTACGGCTTTCTACGCCCCGATTTACTTTGTCAATCAGGTGGGTCTTTCCGCGACCCAAGTGGGCCTTGCCCTAGGGAGTGCCTCGATTTCTGGGGTACTGGGGCGTTTTTTGGGGGGCACAGGGGCAGATAATCCTGCCTGGGGGCGTAAGAAAACACTCCTAACAGCAGCGGCGGTGTCGGCGATCGCCGATGTGGCTTTAGCGGCGGCGGACAATTTTGAATTACTTGTGCTGGGTAACCTGTTGATGGGTTTGGGGATCGGCCTCTATTGGCCTGCCACGGAAACGGTGGTTGCCGATTTAACGACGGGCAATCAGCGCAATGAAGCCTTTGCGGTGGTGCGTCTGGCCGATAATATTGGCCTGGGAACTGGAGTTATGCTTGGTGGCCTGATTATCGCCACTATCGAAAATTACCGCTTGCTCTTTGTGCTTGACGGGATTAGTTTTGTGGTCTTTTTTGGGGTGATCTGGGTGGCGATCGCCGAAACGTACCAAGCCCATGACGAGGCGAAATCCCAGGGAAACAGTTGGCTGTTGGCCCTACGGGACCGGCGACTGCTCATTTACATGGCCGTAAACATTATCTTTACGCTGTACATTGCCCAAATTCAAAGTACAGCTCCCCTCTACCTGACGAATTTTGTGGGTTTTTCTCCCCAAGTGATTAGCGGTCTTTTTGCTTGGCACATTGTTTTTGCCTCTATTTGTCAGTTACCCATTGCCCGTAGTCTCAATTTCTTGAGTCGGCCCCGCGCTTTAATGGTGTCTCTTTTGCTGTGGGGGATTGGCTTTACGGTGATGGGGGGCACTGCATTAACAGCTTTGCCCGTGCTCCTGGGAGCCATCGTCAGCCTTGGGATTTTAGCTTTAGCAACGGATGCTTACACCCCGGCTGCTTCGGCCCTGGTGGTGGACCTAGCACCTGTTTCCCAGCGGGGAATTTATCTGGCGTTGAATTCTCAGTGTTGGGCGATCGGCTATCTGATTGGGCCGCCCCTCGGGGGGTGGGCCTTGGATCAGGGGCCGGCGATCGCCCACAGCTTTTGGCTGGCAGCAGCGGTGAGCATTGTGCCTTGCTTACTGGTGTTGCGTTCCTTGGAAAATCTGACGAAACCCAAAAGAACGGAGTCCTAGACATTAAAAAATCTAGGCGATCGCCGCCTTCAATGCCTCACAAAATGCCTTGACCGCCGCCAAGCCTTCAGCCGGAGTTCCGGTAGCCAAGCGTTTTACCACAGCACTACCGACAATCACCCCATCAGCGCCCCAATCTTTAATTTGTCGGGCTTGGTCTGGGTCAGAAACCCCAAAACCGACGCCAATGGGCTTATCTGTTACTTGACGCAATTTTGGCAGCAGCTCCCCAACCCGGTTGGCAACGGAGGTTCTCACCCCGGTCACCCCGGTTACACTCACCAGGTAAATAAATCCTTGGGAAGCATTGGCGATCGCTTCAATCCGCTCCGTTGGACTGGTGGGAGCCACTAACAAAATCAAATCCAAACCATGGTTAGCCGCCGCATCCAACACCAGTTGTGATTCCTCCAGGGGCAGGTCAGGGACGACCAAACCTTTGACCCCCGCCGCTGCCACCTCAGCCATAAAAGCGTCAATACCCCGATAGAAAATCGGGTTGTAGTAAGTAAACAAAATAATCGGCGCCGTTAATTCCTGGTGTACGCGCCGCACAATTGCCAAAACTTGCTCTAGGGTGACGCCTCGACTCAGGGCCCGGGTTGCTGCCGCCTGAATGGTGGGGCCGTCCGCAAGGGGATCAGAATAAGGCACACCCAGCTCAATAAAATCTGCCCCCGCTGCATCCAAGATTTTCAGGGCTTTTTCCGTTGTTTCCAAATCTGGATCGCCCGCTGTAATGAAGGGAATCAGCGCACATTGGCCCGCTTGCTTGAGAGATTGGAAACGTTCAGAAACGGAGGTCATGATTTTGTTCGATAAAAATACACAAGGGGTTATTGTACGGCCCTGGCTCCCCCTTCGGAAAAGATCTCCCTTACTTTTTTGGGGCAGATTTTTCTTCCGCCGCTTCGATTTCTGCTTGAAGTTGGGCCAACTCCTCTGGGCTCATGGCATCTAAACGCCGTTGTAGGGCCGCTTCCTCATAGTCTGCCCGTTGTTTGTGAAAAGTCATTGTGCGCGTGCCGACCCGGAATAGGTAGGTGCCGACCCACACAAAAACCACCAGCACCAATAGTGCTTGGGACCAAATGCCGGCATCTAAGCTTTCGAGACCAGCCACTTTAAAGCCACCGTACAGGAGACCGCCAACGAGAAAAATACCAAGACTGATGGCCAGAATATCAATGCGACGCATGGTTTTGTATGAGGGGATGGGCAAGGGTTAGTAACGGCAGTTGCGTGGCGAAGATTTTAGACTTCGCGGCGGCGGGGGCGAAAGTTGAGGAAAGGGCTCAGGAGCAGCATTCCAGGGAACAGGAAGAAAACGAAGAAATACATGATGAGTCGTTCAACGGAACTAGCCACATACCAACGATTGTTAAGGTAGTAGTACAGACCTGCCGGAAGTACAAGAAGGTAGGTGATGCTCAGGCTGAGGTAGAGGGTTGCCAGGAGTAGGGTGTCGAAAGGAATATCAAAGGGCATGGATTTGTGATCATGATTTACCTGGAGATTATTTTACCGCAGTGCTTCCCTGGTCAGATCCAAGTGATGATCGTTTCAAACCCAGATATTTTGTTCTCCCTTGAGGTTTAGAGGGTTTTCGCGAGAATAAGATACCTGTGATACCTTAGGGAAAATTTTGTTAGCAGGCGATCGCCATGGCTGCACAAGTGGGACAACTGGCACCGGACTTTGGGGCCACTGCCGTCATTGATCAAGAGTTCAGGCGCCTCAAACTGTCCGACTATCGGGGACAGTATGTGGTGTTGTTTTTCTATCCCCTCGATTTCACCTTTGTCTGTCCGACGGAGGTGGGAGCCTTTAGCGATCGCCATGGGGAGTTTAAACAACTCAATACCGAGGTCTTAGGGGTTTCCGTTGATAGTGAATTTGCCCATTTGGCCTGGATTCAAACGGAACGGAAACTAGGCGGTGTTGGAGATTTGGCGTTTCCGCTGGTGTCTGATCTCAATAAGACAATTAGCACAAACTATGGTGTCCTAGATCCGCAGGCGGGGATCGCCCTGCGGGGATTGTTTATTATCGATCCAGCCGGAGTCATTCAACACATCACGGTGAATAACTTCGCCTTTGGCCGCAGCATTGACGAAACATTGCGGGTGCTCCAGGCAATTCAGCATGTGCAAAAACATCAAAATGAAGTCTGTCCTGTGGATTGGCATATGGGCGATCGCACGATGGTTCCAGACCCAAAGACGGCACATGATTATTTTGCCTCCCAAAACGACGGGATTCGTAACAAGAAAGGCTAAAGTGTGAAGGCACGTTGAAACCGAAATGAGCACCATGCACCAAGGCGATCTAATTGAACTTTCCATCCATGACCTCAATAGCCAAGGGGCTGGGGTAGGTCGCTATGGCGATCAGGTGGTCTTTGTGCCAGATACGGTGCCAGGCGATCGCCTCCAGGTGCGGCTTGTGCGACTGAAGCGCCAATATGCGATTGGCCAGCTACAAAAGATTTTAGAGCCCGGCCCAGAGCGGCGCCGCCCCCCTTGCATTGTTGCCGATAAATGTGGCGGCTGTCAGTGGCTCCAAGTGGAAGACACACTCCAGCAGCAGATTAAAACCAATGAAGTCAAACAAGCTCTCCAACGCATTGGCGGCTTTCAAGGGACTGAAATTCAGCCGATCATCTGTGGGGATGCGCCTCTGGGTTATCGCAACAAAGCCACCTACCCCTTTGGCCGCTCCGCCAGCATGGGCAATGTGCAGGCCGGCTATTACCGCAAAGGTAGTCACCAATTGGTGAACCTCAACCAATGCCCTGTGCAAGATCCCCGCCTCAACCCTATTCTGGGCAACATCAAAATCGATATCCAAAATCAAGGCTGGTCGATCTACAACGAAACCAAGCATCAAGGCAAATTACGCCACCTCTCCCTCCGCATCGGTCAGCGCACCGGAGAAATGCTATTGACCTTGATTTCCACCAGTGGAGATTTGGTCAACTTAGAAACCCAAGCCGAAACTTGGCTAGCAGAATACCCTGGTCTTGTGGGGGTCTGTCTCAACGAAAACCCGAACAAAGGGAATCTCATCTGGGGGGAACAAACAAAGGCGATCGCCGGCCGCCCTTACCTTGAAGAATGCTTCGCCGGACTCACCCTCAAGCTGCGCCCCGACACCTTTTTTCAAGTTAATACCAGCGCGGCCGAAGCCCTCTTGGAGGCCATAACTCAACAGCTCACCCTCACGGGTAACGAAATTCTTGTGGATGCCTACTGTGGTGTGGGAACCTTTACCCTGCCCCTCGCCCAAAAAATTAAACAGGCGATCGGCATTGAAGTGCAAGCCAGCTCGATCCAGCAGGCCTGGGAAAATGCCCACCATAACGAGATTCATAATGTCGAGTTCTACACTGGTACTGTCGAATCTGTCTTACCCAGCCTAGATGTAGCCGCCGACATTGTCCTCCTCGATCCGCCCCGCAAAGGATGCGATCGCCAAGTGCTCGAGCATCTCTTGACGACCCAACCCAAACAAATCCTTTATGTCAGTTGTAATCCCTCTACCCTCGCCCGTGATCTCAAGATTCTCTGCGAAACCCAACAATATCAAATCCAGTGGGTACAGCCCGCTGACTTCTTCCCCCAAACCCCCCACGTCGAATGCGCCGTCCTCCTAAATTTCGCTGCTCCCTGATTTTTTTGTATAATACAAGGCAGAAACCACAACAAATTTGTTCGGGATCCCCTACAAGTAAGTAGTCTAGGCCCTGCGGTTGAACCATCTGGGCTTTGCCCCACACCAGGTCGCCGAAATCAGCTTTTTTGCCAATCCCTGCGCATCTATCCGGAAAGGAGCACCAACTGTGATTGCGATCTCATTGCCACCGTTAAAGTCCCACTGGACAACCCTCAGTTTTGCTTCCACCCTTTATCTTGTACCGATTCTCGACCTTCTACTTGACCGCATTCCCCGGGAATGGCGCTATGAAGTGCAGCTCGGCCTCCAAGAAGCCCTGGTCAACGCAGCGAGACATGGCAATGATCTCGATCCCCGCAAAAAAGTGATTGTGCACTTCTCCATGAGTAGCGAGCAATGCTCTTGGATTATCACCGATGAAGGAGAAGGGTTTGACCGTCAGGCCCAATGCTGTCAACTCGATGACCATCTCCTCCCCCCAGAAGACAACGAATGTGGTCGCGGCTTTTGTTTACTCCACCAAATTTTTGACCAAGTTCACTGGAATCCGACCGGAAACCAACTGCGTCTCACCAAGCGCTTCAGTTGTACCCCAGTGATTCCCCTAGATGTCTCGGTTTCATATTAATTCTAAGTTTAGTCAAAAAAATAACTACCGCGAATAATACTCTTAGGTTTGTTATGACTTAATATGAGCATTAGATCCGCAGTAGTTGCAGTTCGTATTTACGTTGAAGACTAACTCGCCGTGGCAGGCTTGACAGGTGTCGTGCGTCGGTTCGCAAAGGTTTTAGATGATTCAAATTCGCCCATAGGGACAAATTCAATGTGATTGAGGAGTGTCGTTACAAAGGCGAAAAGGAGAAATGGCAAGGATAATACAACCACTAAAGCAACAGTTGCTAAGGCATAAACTTGCCGGGTTGCGCTCCATAAAGCTAGGGTTGTTGCCAAACTCAGAAAAATAACAATTAACCAAACAATAATTTGACCGTAAATATCCCCAAAGGTCAGAGTACAGACCATCCGATATTTCTTAATTTCGTTATCCATAGTTCGTAATCGTTTTTTAGTTTTTTATTTTCTTAAGCCAAAAGTTGCTGCTAATTACCAGCACTATGTTCTGGTTGTAAACGATTTATGAGAGGCCCTGCCCAAAGCTGCAACATCAATTAACAAATATGTAAACTAGGTTCATATCCTAAGCAAAAACACTTAGCTTGCAACGGTATTCTTTGATCGCTGAGTTCAGGGCTAAAATGGCGGAATCAAAGGAATCTTAACGCCCTGCGGTAAGGGTATATTTATTAGTAGAATATTGAGCTATCCTTGATTACTTCGATTTTGCCGATGGCTACAGTGCAACAATTCCAAAAAGCAAGTTTATCTGAGCTCATTCGAGAGCTTTATCACCAAAAAAAATCACCAGCCACTTCAACAAATTATTCATTTTTAGGGGATGATGGTTCAATTTTTGTTTCCCGTAGTGGTGTGGACAAATCTCAATTTCAGCCAGAGGATTTTTTGGTGGTGAATCGCCAAGGGCAACCGTTACCGGATTATGCCCAGATCAAACCATCGGCGGAGACGCTGATTCACTGTTTTATTTATGAACATTTTCCTGGGATGACCTGCGTTTTGCACACCCATTCTGTGGCCGCGACCTTGTTATCTAGTTTCTTTGAACAAAAAGAGGCGATCGCCTTTAGGGACTACGAGGTCATTAAGGGAATTGCGGGCCAGACTACCCATGCCACGGCGATCGCCCTGCCGATTTTTGCCAATGATCAAGATATGGTGGCCTTTTGTGAAAAACTGGCCCAGCGACAGGGAGAATTAAGCAACTACGGCTTTCTCATTGCGAAACATGGCCTCTATGCCTGGGGGGAAACCCTGGCGATCGCCAAGCGCCATTTAGAGGTCTGGGAGTTCATGTTAGAATGCGAGCTTGAACAACTGAAAATCAATCCCCCACTGGCTTCCCGATGACGACGTTATATCTGACTGAATCAAAACAAACCCTGACCGATGCCGCTGCGATCAAAGACTTATTAAATCAACAGGGCATTTGGTTCGAGCAGTGGGAAACCCCAGCAGAATTAGCCCAAGATGCTTCCCAGGAAGAAGTTTTAGCGGCCTATGGGGCAGTGCTCGATCCCTACATGGCGGCTAATGGCTACCAGAGCGCCGATGTGGTGAATATTCACAGTGGCATTGAGAATTACCCGGCGATTCGAGCCAAGTTTCTAGCTGAGCATACCCATTCCGAAGATGAAGTGCGCTTTTTTGTTGCGGGGAAAGGACTATTTTGGTTCAACCTAGATGGAATGGAAGTCTTCAATGTGTGTTGTGAAGCCGGTGATTTGATTTCTGTGCCCCAGGGGACAAAGCATTGGTTTGATGCGGGTGCTGTGCCTGATGTGAAAGCAATCCGGATCTTTTCTGATACGACGGGCTGGACGCCCCATTACACTGAGTCCCAGGTTGAGCAACAGTACCGCGACATTTCCCTATGATTCAGCTTGTTTTGATGGACATCGAGGGCACAACCACCTCCGTGAGTTTTGTGTTTGATGTGCTGTTTCCCTACTTCCGAGAAAATATCCAGAGCATCGCCGCCCGGGCTGAAGAGCCAGAAATTGCCGCCATCCTCAAACAGGTGCAAGATTTAGCCCTCGCGGAAACGGGTGAATCCCTCGATCAGGCTGGGGCGATCGCCCAACTGCATCAATGGTCCGTCGAGGATCGGAAAGTCGCCCCCCTCAAGGCGATACAGGGGTTTCTCTGGGAAGAGGGTTACAAAAAAGGCGATTTCCGGGGTCATATTTACCCCGACGTGTTGCCCAAGCTCAAACAATGGCGTACCCAGGGTATTCAGCTTGGCATTTATTCTTCTGGATCGGTGAAGGCGCAAAAATTGCTTTTTGGTTACTCTGATTACGGTGATCTGACGGGTTATTTCGACTACTTTTTTGATCTCAAGGTGGGCCAAAAACGGGACGTCAAATCCTACCAAGCGATCGCCCAGACGGCGAATATTCCCCCCACAAATATTTTATTTTTGTCGGATGTCCCTGCTGAACTCGATGCCGCTACCCAAGCAGGTTATCAGACAATTCACTTGGTGCGCCCAGGGACAGCCCCGGCCCCTAATTATCGCCAAGAATCCGATTTTTCGACCATTGAAATCCTAGGCTAGGGCGCTCAAATGCTCTGCCGTGAGCGCCTCCGTTTTCAGTGCCTCCACGATCGTCACCAGTTTTGGCATAAATTAACAGAAAGAAAAGAACTTTTTAAAGCGATTTAATCAAGAATCATTTTGTGGTGGAATATCTAAAAACTATTGTTACCCGAGCAATTTTTCCCAAAGAAATTCGCTAGGCTAAGACGGAAGGGATTCATTTTTGCATCCCTAACCTGTGACGGAGTCGGCCCATGGTAGATATTTCAGAAATTTCCCTTGTTGAAAATCGAGACTACACCCTCATTATTGATAAAAGCGGCAGCATGTACACTTGTGATCTGCCCAGTTCCACAAAAACCCGTTGGGACATTGCCCAAGAATCTACCCTCGCTTTAGCCCAGACCTGCGAAAAAATCGATCCCGATGGCATCACCGTCTACTTATTTTCCGGGCGGTTTCGGCGCTATGACAATGTAACGGCAGACAAAGTGACCCAGGTCTATGCCGAAAATGAGCCCATGGGACGAACAGATCTCGCCGCTGTGCTCCAGGATGCCCTTGATAATTATTTCGAGCGAAAAGCCCAGGGGGAAGCAAAACCCAACGGCGAAACTTTTTTGGTGATTACCGATGGTGAGCCGGACGATGGCAAGGCAGTCATGCGGGTGATCATTGAAGCGGCTAATAAAATTGACCGTGATGAAGAGATTGGAATTTCTCTGATTCAGGTCGGTAAAGACCGCAAAGCCACGGCTTACCTTAAGGCCCTTGATAATCAGCTCGAACAGGCCGGCGCAAAATTTGACATCGTGGACACTGTCACTATCGATGAAATGGCCACTATGTCTCTGCCAGAAGTGCTGTTGAAAGCTCTATTGGATTAGGCCGTTGGTTTTCGATGATCACAACAGGTGGGCGATCGCCTGGGGTGACTTTGGTATGATGGCTAGCGAAGCACCCACCACATCAATCATTCAAAATAATTAGGACAAAGAACAATGGGAGAAGCAAAGCGCCGCAAAAAATCCATGGGGGGAGACTATGGTAAAGAACAGCGCCTTTACCCTTGGTTGCCCCTAACCAAAACCCAAGCGGAGCAGGCCTATACCCTGACCACCAAAGGGGCTTGGATTGGGATTGGCCTCATGGTTGCTGTCTGGGTGACAGTCCGGATCATTGGCCCCGGACTGGGCTGGTGGATTGTTGATTAGACTCCGCTTTCAATTGAGCAGAATCATCACTGCAAATTAGCCCATCACCAAGCCTTTGAGGTTCCCCCAAAACACAAATAAGTCCCGACTATGTCATGTTCTATTAACCATTGCTTTGCATGATGACGGGGCAGACTGCAAAATGGCAGTACAACGGTGGGCCTCGGAGGGACAAAAATTTTCATCCTTGATTCGTTTGGATGTCGTTGACTGATCAGGCGCGTTGTCAGGCTACGGGATCATCCCCACTACCGCCATGCAAAGAACCCTAAACCACCGTTTATCTTGTTAGGAGTAATAATTTACCGTGCAAACACAATCTTCCACACCCTCAGTAAATACCCACGGCTTATCTTCCCTCGGTGTGAGTGGCGATCGCACTGGGATGGATAAAGAAAGTCTCCGCCGTGCATTTTTCGAACACCTTTTCTATTCTGCTGGTATTGATAAAGATGCCGCTCAACAACGGGATTATTACATTGCCCTAGCCAATGTGGTGCGCGATCGCCTCCTAGAGCGGTGGAAAAAAACTGAACAGACTTACCTAGAGACTGGTGCCAAAACCGTCTGCTACCTCTCCGCCGAATTTTTGATGGGGCGCTATCTGGGTAATAATCTAATTAGCCTAGGCATTTACGAAACCATTGCCGAAATGCTGGCTGAAAGCGGCATTAAACTTGAAAGCATTCTCGAAGAAGAAGTCGATCCTGGCTTGGGCAATGGTGGCCTGGGCCGCCTTGCAGCTTGCTTTTTGGACTCCCTCGCTTGCCTCGAAATTCCGGCGATCGGCTATGGTATTCGCTATGAATTTGGGATTTTTCATCAATACATCCGCAACGGCTGGCAAGTAGAAGTACCCGACAAATGGCTCCGGAACGGTAACCCCTGGGAAATTTGTCGCCAAGCCGAAGCCCTGGAAATCCCTTTTGGTGGCCATACGGAAGTTTACCACTGCGATAAAGGTTATCCCTGCGCTGTTTGGGTTCCTGCCCGCCGGGTGAAAGCTGTACCCTACGATACTCCCGTCCCTGGCTATGGCAACAACACCGTCAACGTTCTCCGTCTCTGGAGTGCTATGGCCGCCGAAGATGAAGGCTTTAATTTCGATGCTTTTAATGCCGGAGATTATGATGGCGCGGTCGCGAACCAAATTTCTTCAGAAAATATTTCTAAGGTGCTCTACCCCAATGACAACACCCCCCAGGGGCGTCAGCTGCGCCTTGAGCAACAATTCTTCTTTGTGTCTGCTTCCCTCCAGGACATGATTCGTTCTCACCTGAAGAAGCAGCCCAATCTTGATAATTTCTTCGATTTCTATACTATCCAGCTCAACGACACCCACCCGGCGATCGCCGTTGCTGAGTTGATGCGTTTGTTAATTGATGAACACAATCTCCCCTGGGATCGCGCTTGGCATATTACCCAAAAAACCCTCGCCTATACTAACCACACCCTAATGCCCGAAGCATTAGAGCGTTGGCCCGTTGAGATGTTCGAGCAGCTCTTGCCCCGCCACCTGGAAATCATCTATGAAATCAACTTCCGGTTCATCGAAAATCTAAAAACCTGGTACGCCGATAGCAATGACCTCGATGCCCTGATTAGCGAACTGTCGATTATCGAAGAATATCCCCAAAAGTCAATCCGGATGGCAAACTTAGCCTGTGTGGGCAGCCATGCCATTAACGGGGTTGCGGCCCTCCATACAGACTTGTTGAAAGCTGATACCCTCAAAGGGTTTGCCCGCATTTGGCCTGAAAAATTCAAAAATAAAACCAATGGTGTGACCCCCCGCCGCTGGATCCGTCAATGTAATCCTCAGTTGGCAAACTTGATCTCGAGTAAGATCGGCACTGGCTGGATTAAGAACCTAGAACAGGTACGACGCATCGAAGAATTTGTCGATGATCCAGAATTCCGTCGTCAGTGGCGCGAAATTAAGCACCAAAACAAAATCAAGCTGGCCAGCTACATCGAGTACCACAACGGCATTGAGGTGAACCCTAATTCGATTTTTGACATCCAGGTTAAGCGCATCCACGAATACAAGCGCCAATTGTTGGATGTGCTGTTTATCATCACCCTCTACAACCGCATTAAACACAACCCAGCCATTAAGATGGTGCCTCGGACGATGATCTTTGGTGGGAAAGCGGCGCCTGGTTATTTTATGGCCAAACTGATCATCAAATTGGTCAATGCTGTGGCAGAGGTGGTTAATAATGACCCCGACACTCACAATCGCCTCAAGGTTGTTTTCCTCGAAAATTTCAATGTTTCCCTCGGTCAAAAAATCTACCCCGCCGCCGATCTCTCGGAACAGATTTCCACTGCTGGGAAGGAAGCCTCTGGCACGGGCAATATGAAATTTGCGATGAATGGTGCTTTGACCATCGGTACTTTAGATGGGGCTAATATCGAAATCCGTGAAGAGGTGGGGGCAGATAATTTCTTCCTCTTTGGGCTTACGGCGGAGGAAGTTTATCACCTCAAGGCCAATGGCTACGACCCGATGCACTATTACAACAATAATGCTGAGCTTAAGGGTGTGATTGATCGCATTGCCCGAGGTGATTTTTCCCACGGGGATACGGAGATGTTTAAGCCGATTGTTAATTCTCTCCTTTATGACGATCAGTACGTGCTATTAGCCGATTATGAATCCTATGTGGAATGTCAGCAGGATGTCGCCAATGCCTATACAGAAACGGAGCGTTGGACGCGGATGTCGATTCTCAACGCAGCGCGGGTGGGTAAATTTTCCTCTGATCGCACCATTGATGAATATGTGAAGGAAATTTGGTGCGCTAAGTCAGTACCTGTGACCCTCTAGGCGATAGGTGATCGCCTAATTGGTTTCACTTCAATAAATGCCTAGCATAGTGGGTGGGTCAGAGCTGGCCCACCTTTTTTGTGGTTTATTTAAATCTGGCCAATTAATTTTGGGCAATGCCGAGATCTTTCAGGGCCAAGCGAATTTGTTCAAGACGGCGACGGTTGACGCCTAAATCGGATTCCCCAAGGCGGGAGGCGGAACGCATTTGGATGACTGGTTCTGTTGCTGGAAAATAAAATTCCACATCATCTACAAAACCAAAAATACGGCTGCGAGATTCAGCACGGATATAGTCATCTGTCTGCTTGATAATCTCTGTGCGGGGGACCACACCCAGAACTTGCACTAGGGCTTGGTAAGCCTGTGGGCGATCGCCTTGATAAACGATGGGCGCAATTTGATGTTCACGATCACCACCTTGGCTAACAACACAATTGGGAGTGCTCGGACAGGGTGCCAGGTGTTCTGCCTGAACCCCTAGATTAGTCGGTGCTGTCCCTGCGAAAGGAGAAGCGGCCCAACTTGCCAGGGGAGCAATCGTCCATAGGCACAAGGTTAAACAAATCATGAGAATAGAACGCAGCATGGGGAAAATTGACAAACAACATCCCCTATGGTGACATATTCCTCCTATTCGCTTCTCAAATGGCCTGGGCCCGCAGCTTACAGCCGAAAGAATACTGAGATAAAGAATACTGAGATCAAAAATGTGTTTTAGCTTGTTTCAAGCGGCGACGGCAATCCCCTAGTGGGACATGCCCCATTTGAAAATAGCTGATCCCCAGGATAAACCTGCCCCAAATCCAGAGGTAACAATGGTTTGACCTGGTTTAATTTTGCCACCCCGTACCGCTTCATCGAGGGCAATGGGAATAGATGCTGCTGAAGTATTGCCATATTCCTGGAGATTGGCGATCACTTTCTCGGAGGGTAACTTTAGCCGCTTGGCCACCGCATCGATAATCCGTTGATTTGCCTGGTGGAGAATGAGCCAGTCAATATCTTCGGTCGTCAAATTGGCACGGAACAGGGTTTTTTCAATGACTTCTGGTACTTTTGCCACGGCAAAGCGATAAACTTCACGACCATTCATGGCGATCGCCTGATAGTTTCCCTGCTGGACCGAAACATCATGGATCAAATATTTTGGATGACCCTTATAGGGAAGATTCAAGCAGTCATTTTGGCTGCCATCACTATACATTTCAAAGCCGAGGAGCTGATCCTGGGGGCTACTTTGGCAAACGACGGCCCCAGCTCCATCGCCAAAAAGTACACAGGTGCTGCGATCGCCCCAGTCTACCCACCGAGATAAAACATCAGCACCGATCACAACAATTTTTTGAAACGTACCTGTGCGGAGATATTGGGCGGCGGTAACAAGGCCAAACACAAACCCAGAACAAGCTGCCGTCAGGTCAAAGGCGACGGCGTTTTTGGCCCCAATTAGGCTCTGCACCTTCCCTGCACTACCAAATAGATCATCGGGGGTAGAAGTGGCGAGCAAAATTAAATCTATGTCTTCTGGTTGGAGATGGGCCGCGGCGATCGCCTTTTTTGCCGCAGTTGCAGCCAGCTCACTGAGGCTGCCATTTTCTGCCATTAAGTGGCGGTTACGAATTCCTGTCCGCGTCCGAATCCACTCATCCGATGTGTCCATCAGTTGACTTAAATCATCGTTATGGACAACTGCTTTCGGTGTGGCAGAGCCACTTCCTGTAATGGCAATCCCTGCCCCATCAAATTTCAATGCTCGACTCCCTTTCTCCTCGGAGATGATTCATCTGATAGTAATCTATTCACTCGCTTTTTTCTATCGTTGTACCAGAAGCCACCTCAGAGAGCTCTGCCCCCTGGTTTTCCTGCCCAAGCAGAGCTTGATGTTCTTCGGTATAATTTTGAATCCGCTGGATTACCTGATTGTCGATCGCCTCTTTTGCAAGGCGAATCGCGTTAAAAATTGAGGGAGCTTTCGAGCTGCCATGGCTGATAATACAAACGCCAGCCACCCCAAAAAGCAATGCTCCTCCGTGTTCTGCATGGTCAACCCGTTGCTTAATCTGCTTCAGGTTTGGCATCAGAACCGCCGCCCCCACTTTGCCTCGGATGCCACGGGGGATTTCTTCCTTAAGGATTTGCAGCAATACAGAGCCCACAGATTCCGCAAACTTCAGGAGAATATTGCCGACAAATCCGTCACAGACCACCACGTCAAACTCTCCCGACAGAACATCGCGGCCTTCGGCGTTGCCTTTAAAGGGAATTGCCGGATTACCGACCAGAAGTTCATGGGTTTTGAGGGCCAGTTCATTGCCCTTAGAAGGCTCTTCCCCAATGTTGAGTAAACCCACCTGGGGCTCTTTGTTGCCCAGGACATATTTACTATAAATCGTTCCCATCAAGGCGAACTGTTCGAGATATTTAGGACGACTATCGACATTTGCCCCCACGTCCAGGACAATCACAGACCGCTCGGGATCAAGGGTCGGAAAGACGGCGCCAATGGCCGGGCGATCAATTCCTTTAATACGTCCAAGTTTGAGAAGTGCAGAGGCCATTGCCGCCCCAGAATGTCCGGCTGAAACTACGGCATCGGCTTGTTTTTTACGTACCAATTGCATAGAAACATTGATCGACGCCTTCGGCTTACGGCGGATAGCCACGAGGGGTTCTTCACACATCTCAACCACTCCTTCGGCTTCTACCACATGGAGAAACGGGGAGGTGGCGCCATGGCCATCTAGGTATTTTTGGATTTGGATCGGATCCCCGACGAGAAAAACTTCCACATCGAGTTCTTCTACAGCTCGGATCGCCCCGGCGACGATCTCGTCTGGAGCATGATCTCCTCCCATAGCGTCTATGGCTATTTTCGCGCGTGTCGATGGCATTGTTATCAGGAATAGAAGCCTTCAACATATTACCAGAACCCTGTTGGGTCACTGAAGGGGCGGCCAAGAAGATTTCAATGTTGGTATCATTGACCCAAATTTTGATTGTGATTTTGGATCAACACAGATTTTTGAGGGACAGAGCATGCTCTATGGGCTAGGATTGGGGGTTTTGGGATTTTTGGGGCTGTCTTTACAGCCGGATGGCACCGCAATGGCGATCGCCCCCTACCCAAGCTTGCAATGGCAAGAAGCGAGTCTTTTTGAGATTCGCCATAAACCCGATCGCCGCACCCAGGAGATCATTAATCAATACCTTGAGGGCCTCGCTGAAGGGGACAAAGATCTTGCCTTGCAAGGGATTTGGTTCGAGTCAGCCTGGTCTACCCTCGGCACTTACCAGGGAGAGAAGCCCTTGGCGGCGGCCTCTCTCACGAAAATTGCGACGACCTTGGCGGCCTTAGAAACTTGGCCCGTTAACCATCAATTTACAACCAAGGTTTATCAGGTGGGGAGTGTTGAAAATGGCATTTTACGGGGCAATTTAATCGTTGAATCGGGCGGAAACCCGCTGTTTGTCTGGGAAGAGGCGATCGCCATTGGGAATGCCCTCAATCAGGCCGGAATTCGTCAGGTAGAAGGTGACCTAGTGATTGTCGGCGAGTTAATGCTCAATTTTGTCGCCGAGGCAAAACAGTCTGGTGATAATCTGCGCCGCGCCTTCGACCAACGGTTCTGGGACTTAGAAATCCGGGGACAATATAACCAAATCCCCGGGGAGCCGCCCCAACCCCAGGTCGCTATTTCTGGCCAGGTGTTAGCACAGGCCGTTGTGCCCGAGGAGGCGGAACTTTTACTGACCCATCAATCGCTGCCCCTCACAACAATCCTCAAACAGCTCAATCTCTATAGCAACAATGCCATGGCCGAGGCGATCGCCGACCAATTAGGGGGGGGGCCAGCGATCGGTCGACAAATTGCCCAGACTCTCGAAATTCCAGAGGCCGAAATTCAACTGATCAATGGCTCTGGCCTCGGCGTCGAAAATCAAATCTCTCCCCGGGCGACCGTGGCAATGCTTCAGGCGATCGAAACCAAGCTCCAAGGTCAACCCCTAAACATCTTTGAATTATTTCCCATCGCGGGTCAAGACCAAGGTGGTACTCTCCGTCAGCGTACTATTCCCCCAGGCATCGCCATCAAAACAGGAACCCTCAACCAAGTCAGTGCCCTTGCTGGCGTCATTCCCACCCAAGAGCAAGGCAATATCTGGTTTGCGATTATCAACAATGGCACCTGGGATGTGAGCGGCTATCGTCAGCAACAAGATCAACTGTTGCAAAACCTGAACCAACAGTGGCAATTGATTTTGCCCCAAGACCAAGAGTCCCAAGACTATTTTGGTAATCTCGATCGCATCCAAGTCGCTCCTCTCTAAAGTCGTCTTAACTGCCAGTCACCCCATCAGGTTAAATTTTCCCAGAGAAAAGCCTGACCGCTTTTTGGGTATGCCAGAATAAGAACTGCCCCAAAGCGCCTCGAAAAACGAAGAGGAAAATCCCACCACTATGGAATGGCATATCACTGACGCCCAAAGTCTAGCGATCATCGACCGTGAAATTGGCAAGCACGCTTTTTCCCCGGCCGAATACGAAATCGTTCGCCAAGTCATTTACCATACCGCTGACTTTGAATATGCCCAGCTCATTCGTTTCTCTGAACAGGCTCTTCAGGCAGGAGCCGCTGCCTTAGCCGCTCGCAGCACCATTGTGGTTGATGTACCAATGGTGCGAGTTGGCATCACAGAAAACTTACAAAGCACTTTTGCCAACCCCGTCTATTGCAGTGCCGAAACCCTTACCCGCCCCCAAAAAGGTAAAACCCAAACATCTTGGGGCATTGAAACCCTCGCGCGTCGTTATCCCGAAGCCATTTTTCTTGTTGGTCAATCCCAGACCGCCCTTTCCAGTGTCGTTACCTTGGTCAAAAAAGAAATCATTCGTCCAGCCTTAGTCGTGTTGACCCCTGCTAACTTTCTCACAGGAACGATTCCCCAACGTCTCCTCGAAGAAGCAGACATCCCCTACATCTGTATTCAAGGTCGTAAAGGTGGAGTCGTAGTTGCTGTTGCCATTATGAATGGCTTGATTCACCTTGCTTGGCAAGCCTACGAACAAGATGCAGGCAAGAATTCTTGACATCTCAGCTCTAAGGACTGCTTGAAGCCTAGTTATCAGGAAAAGGTAACAAAATATTGCGCCATAGAAGAAATATTTGTTAAATTAAATGTCAAGACAATTGACTCAAAAACAATTATCCCCTTACTAAGTCTTCTGAGGAACATAATCATGGAAAATCAAGAAAGCAAATTTGGCTTCAGTGCATTTGCCGAAAATTGGAATGGCCGTTTAGCGATGCTTGGATTCATTATTGGTCTGTTGACTGAACTGTTGACGGGGAAAGGAATTCTGGCTCAGCTCGGCCTAATGTAGATTTTAGAAACTGAAACTTACTTTTCAAGACTCATTAACCTAAATCAACGGTTAACGCCGTAAATAAAGCTGTGAGAGAGGAAAAATCTTCTCTCTTTTTTTATTGAAATTGAGCCGAAGTTCAATGGTGCTCAAAATAAAAAAATCTCCCCAAGCACGGAGAGATTTATACAGATTATGATCGAGTTTAAGCCGGGTTCCCCCAAAGAGTGTCTTTAAACCGTCGCAGGGGTTTTATTGAGTTGTCCTACTTTACTTAGAATCGCGGCGGCAGCCTGGCGTCCAGAAATAGTCGCGCCTTCCATGCTATCAATGTAGTCCTGTTGGGTATAGCTGCCCGCGAGGAATAGATTACTGATAGGAGTTGTCTGCGCAGGACGGTAGGGATCCATTCCTGGCGCTTCTCGGTAGAGAGATTGGGCCAGTTTCACCACGCTTGACCAGGTCATGTTTAACTCACGGGAGGAAGGGAAAAGTTTATGCACTTGATTCAGAACATGTTGGGTAATTTCTTCATTGCTTTTCTTGATGAAGGGATCGCCAGGGGTGAGCACCAACTGCATTAAAGAACCTTCACCTTCTTTGTAATAGCTACTAGGGCTAGAAAGGGCAAGATCTGAAAAACAAGAAAAATCAGCTTGATGGGTATAGAGCAAGTTATCAATGCCTGCGGCGTTTTCTAGTTGCTTGCGTTTTTCGGGGTCGTTTAATTCGGTTACCCAACCGTCAAAGCGCAGTTGCACTGTGGCTACGGGAACTGCATCTAATTTGTAGATGTTGTCAAATTCTGACCATTTTCGCCAGGCATTGGGAATAATCCGTTGAATGCCGGGGATATCCAGCGCAAAAACATAGGTATCAGCGGTAATAGTTTCGTTCGTTTCACCATTGTTGACGACAATACTATTAATTTTTGCTTCCCCTTCGAGGGAGTAGTTCACGTCGGTGACGCGGCGGCGAGTATGAATTTTTGTGCCGCGAGCTTCGAGATAATCGGTGATCGGTTTGTGCAGATATTCATGGGGCGAACCTTCCAGCATCCGTAAGACAGAGGCTTCTGTTTTTGCGGCGAAGAACATGAAGATCGTCAGCATGCAACGGGCAGAAATATTTTCGGTATCGATAAAACCTAGGGCATAGGCGATCGGATTCCACATTTTTTTGAGGCTGCCGTCGTTGCCACCATGGCTGCGGAACCAGTCGGCAAAGCTAATGCGATCAAGCTCCCGGATTGTTTTCATGGCGCCTTCGAAATCGACGAGGCCACGCACAATGGGACTTGTACCCAGTGCTAGGGAGTTGGCGGCTTTGTCGATCGCCGAAAGTTGAGAAGAAGTAAAGAAGGCTTTTAGGCCATGGAATGGGGCTCCGAAGGGGAAACGGAAATCAAGTTCACCTATTTTGCCTCCTTCATTGATGAATTGGTGGGTATGTTCCTTGAGGCGGAGGTTATTGCCTGCACCGACTTTTTCCATCAAGGCAAAGAGGTTGTAGTAGCAGCCGAAGAAGACATGGAGGCCCATTTCGATGTGATTGCCGTCTTTGTCGACCCAACTGCCAACTTTTCCACCGACAAAGGGACGAGCTTCAAAGATTTCGACTTCATGGCCTGCATCGACCAGTTCGATGGCGGTGCTGAGTCCGGCAAGGCCTGCTCCAACGATTGCTACACGCATTACTTTTGTCCTAGGGTTTGATTCTCAAAAAAGTATTAAATATTGTAAACGATCGCCGGGATTCCCCTGGGGGGCGATCGCTTTTCTTTCTCTTATTTCCATTAACCTTGGGGCCAAGCTATAAGATATCCAACAAAAATCCCCCCACTAGAGGGAGGCGGTTTAGGGTAGAGGCATTCAGGCAATTTTTATGACGTTTAGCATTTGGGGAGGAAACGCTGTGCAGATAACAGACAAAGATAAACAGCTATTTAAAATTCTCTGTAGCGCGGCTTGGATCGATGGGGAAATCCAACCGGAAGAGCGGCAATATCTGCATCAAATCGCCGCCCAAAAAAATTTGACTCAGGATCCAGATATTCGCGCGTTGTTGTGTGAAGTCGTTCCCATGAAACCAGAGGCTTGCTATCAACTTCTGGAAGAATACATCGAAGACCATACCGATGCCGCCGAGTACCAAGAGTTACTTGATGCAGTCAGTCATATGGTCTATAGCGATAGTCAAATTGAAACGGCGGAAGCCAAACTGCTACATCGAATCCAGTCCCTCGATCCGGGTCAGCCCCAAGCTCATCCTCTATTGAACCGGGTCATGAAATCAATTCAAAAACTCTACAAAGGGGCGATCGCCGAGATCGAATCGCCGGACCCGTCAGACTGAAGGCAATATCTTACAATGGGGAATCCTTTTGTTCTGTAACCTCCCCTGTCCATGTCTGATCTGTTAGCCCAACTCAATGCCTCCCAACGCCGTGCCGTCGAACATTTTTGCGGGCCGCTCCTGGTGGTGGCCGGGGCCGGATCAGGGAAAACCAGGGCGTTAACTTTTCGCATCGCCCATTTAATTCGGAATCACCGCGTTGACCCCGAAAATATTTTGGCGGTGACCTTTACCAACAAGGCCGCCCGGGAAATGAAAGAACGGGTAGAACTGCTCTATGCGCAACAGTTGGCAGACTTGCACCATGCCAAGCCCCTCAGTGCCTTGTCAGAGCTGGAACAAAAGAAATTGCGATCGCAAGTTTATAAACAGGTCACCAAACAGCTTTGGATTGGCACGTTTCACAGCCTTTGTGCGCGGATCCTCCGCTATGACATCAACAAATACCAAGATGAACGGGGCCGTACCTGGGAGCGTAATTTTACGATCATGGACGATAGCGACGTTCAAACCCTGATCAAAAGAATTGTCACCCAGCAGCTGAACCTCGACGACAAAAAGTTTAATCCCCGCACGATCCGCTACCAGATCAGCAATGCAAAAAACCTCGGCCTTTCCCCCAATGATTATCTCCGCTCGGAAGGGGGCGGTTACAAGGCAAAGGTAACAGCAGAGGTCTATGAGGTCTATCAAAATGAATTGGCGGCAAATAATTCCCTTGATTTTGATGATTTAATCTTGATTCCGGTGCGCCTATTTCAACAGAATGAATCGATCCTCGGCTATTGGCATAGTCAGTTTCACCACATTCTCGTTGATGAATACCAAGATACGAACCGGATTCAGTACGAGCTGATCCGCTTGCTTAGTACCAATGGGGAAACGGATCAAGGGGCGCTCAGTTGGAATAATCGTTCTTTGTTTGTCGTCGGCGATGCGGACCAGTCGATCTATTCGTTTCGGATGGCGGACTTTACGATTCTGCTGGAATTTCAGGAAAATTTTGGCGATCGCCTCCCCGATGATGCGACCCAAACCATGGTCAAACTGGAGGAAAATTACCGCTCCCGGGAAAATATTCTCCGGGCGGCCAACGCCCTCATCGAACAAAATAGCCAACGCATTGATAAAGTTCTCAAGGCCACCCGGGGCGCTGGAGAAGAAATTTATTGCCACAAAGCGGACAACGAAAACGAAGAAGCCCGCTTTGTGATTAACCAAATTCTTGGCCTGCGGCGCAGTAACCCAGAACTAGATTGGGGTGATTTTGCGATCCTTTACCGCACCAATGCCCAGTCCCGGCCTTTTGAAGATCTCCTGCTCCGGGGCAATATTCCCTACCAAGTGGTCGGCGGCTTCAAGTTCTACGATCGCAAAGAAATTAAAGATGCCTTGGCCTACCTGAAGGCGATCGCCAACCCCGCCGATACCCTCAGTCTGATGCGGGTGATTAATACTCCCAAGCGGGGCATCGGGAAAACCACCGTCGATAAGCTCAACCATGCCGCCCAAGAATTAGGCTGCCCCCTCTGGGAAATTCTCAGCGATGAAACCTCCGTCGCCACCATTGCTGGCCGGGCTGCCCGAAAAATCAATGAATTTTCCGGCCTGATTCGCGAAATGCAAGAAAAAATGTCCACTATGCGCGCGGCGGATATCCTCGATTATGTGATGGAAAATTCTGGCTATGTCGATGATCTAAGAATGCAGGGTACGGAAGAAGCTGACAGCCGCGTCGAAAATATTTCTGAACTGTATAATGCCATGCTGCAGTTCCAAGAAGAAAACGAAGACGGCAGTTTAAACGGCTTTTTAGAAAATGCTTCCCTCGCCTCGGATTTAGACAATCTCGATGATGAAGCCCAGCAAGTTTCGCTCATGACCCTCCATTCGGCCAAAGGTTTAGAATTTCCCGTCGTGTTTCTTGTCGGCCTCGAACAGGGTTTATTTCCCCATTCGCGATCACTTGATGATCCCGTCGCCCTAGAAGAAGAACGGCGGCTGTGCTATGTGGGCTTAACCCGTGCCCAGGAACAGCTTTTCCTTAGTTACACCAGAGAACGATACATGTGGGGTTACCGTGAACCCGCCGTTGCGTCTCAATTCCTGGCTGAATTACCCAGCGATTTGGTTACTTCTAATGTGAAATCCTTGGCGAAGGCGGCCCCGCAGCAGGAACCTAAAATGATGTCCATTAGCCAAAAGCAACGCTCCCAGACAAAGCAGGTGCGACAAGCTGCCCAGCGCCAAGTGATACAACAACAATGGGCCGTAGGCGATCGCGTTCATCATAACGTTTTTGGCGAAGGGGAAGTGATCAAAATCTTTGGCGATGATCAAAAAATGAACTTGGCGATCGCCTTTCCGAATCTGGGTAAAAAAATTATCGATCCCCGGGTGGCCCCCATGAAAAAAATTTAGGGTAGCTTGAGAATTTACTCCCAACAACAAATGTAGTAGTTATGGGGTCATTGCCAACAAGTTTTGTTGGCGACTAAATTTTTTGATGATGCTTCCACCGCAATGTTTTGGTGGACACAGAAAGACATCAGAGTACGTTGTCAGGATTCGTTCCCAACAACAAATGTAGTAGTTACGGGGTCGTTGCCTACCATTATTGTTGACGCTTCGCCTAAATTAAACCTATAGTAGATGATTGTGTCTTTATATCCTGCTCGGATCAGGTGACACAGTAAAATGCGATCGCCTTGCTTGGCTCAGAACCACAGACAAAAAGACGATTGCTACCTGTACGGCAACCCTATAGAAAAATCACTATTTTTATGAGTTACGCAATTGTTGAAACCGGCGGTAAGCAAGTCCGCGTCGAACCCGGCCGTTTCTATGACATCGAAAGACTCGACGTTGATATCGATGGCAACTACACCATCGATAAAGTGCTACTGATCAGCGATGACAATGGCATCACCATCGGCCAACCCTTCATCGAAGGCGCCACCGTCGAAGGCACCGTTGTGGCCCAGCGTCGTGCCAAAAAAGTGTTGGTTTACAAAATGCTGCCCAAGAAGAAAACCCGGAAAAAGCGTGGTCACCGCCAGTATTTCACCCGCTTCATGATCGACAGCATCAGTGTCGGTGGTAAAGTTATCGCCGCCAAAGCAGAAGCCTAGTTCTGGTAGCTGCACCCAAAATTTCACTGTTACAATACATTCCTAGATTCCTCGCAACTGGAGAACAATAGCAATGGCACATAAGAAAGGTACAGGTAGTACTCGTAACGGTCGCGACTCCCGCGCCCAACGCCTCGGTGTAAAGCGTTATGGTGGTGAAGCCGTAACCTCAGGCAGCATCCTCATTCGTCAACGGGGCACCAAAGTTCACCCCGGTAACAATGTTGGTCGCGGTGGTGATGACACTCTCTTCGCCTTGATCGATGGTGTTGTTAAGTTTGAGTTTTACAAAAAAGGCCGTCGTAAAGTGAGCGTTTATCCCGCTGACGCGACTGCATAAATCTTCTCTGCACTTTGATTAAATCCTCGGCTACATCATTCGCCGGGGTTTACATTTATACTGGGAAAGCTCAAAAACTGGGCTTTCTTTTTTTATTGGCAACTGTGCCACTAGCCCTATTTATCCATCTGCTATTTTTCGACATTGGAGATCGTCAACATGAGTTTGCTAGGTGCTATTCCACTGGATCAGGTGCGTTTCAATGAACAGGGATTGGTGCCGGCGATCGCCCAAGATTATCTCGATGGTACGGTGCTGATGTTGGCCTGGATGAACCGCGAATCTCTCCAGAAAACCATGGAAACAGGGGAAGCCTGGTACTGGAGCCGCTCTCGCCAGGAGCTTTGGCACAAAGGCGCCACCTCTGGTCATATTCAAAAGGTGCAATCTCTCCGCTATGACTGCGACAGTGACGCGATTTTAATGGCCATTGAACAGATTGGCGATATCGCTTGCCACACGGGGGAACGGAGCTGTTTTCACCAAGTTGACCACAGCAAGTCTGCCCCCGTCGCTGATACTCTCTCGGAAGTCTTTAACGTGATTCGCGATCGCCGCGATAACCCCCAGGCCGGATCCTATACCAACAGCCTTTTTGACGCCGGGGATAACAAGATCCTCAAGAAAATCGGCGAGGAAGCCGCTGAGGTGGTGATGGCCTGCAAAGACGATGATAAAGACGATATCGCCGGGGAAGTGGCCGATCTTTTTTACCATTCCCTCGTGGCGATCGCCCACCATGGGGTCGAGTTGCGGGACGTGTACAAAAAGCTCCAGGATAGACGCCGCAAATAAAATACCGTTACACTGATCCATAGGAGAGTTGGCGAGGCAGTTGCAGGACTGGCCTTGAGATCAGTTCTGAGGAAAGTCCGGGCTCCCGAAAGACCAAACTTGCTGGGTAACGCCCAGTGCGCGTGAGCGTGAGGATAGTGCCACAGAAACATACCGCCGAAGATCCGACAGGTTCACCTAGACGATCTGGTAAGGGTGCAAAGGTGCGGTAAGAGCGCACCAGCAGTATCGTGAGGTGCTGGCTCGGTAAACCCCGGTGGGGAGCAAGGACGGAGGGATAATGGTTGGTCTTTTTCCGATCCCGCTATTGGAGTGCCGCTGGAGGTGGTTGGTAACAGCCATCCTAGATAGATAACTGCCCTCTTGCGTTGCAAGGGAACAGAACCCGGCTTATGTCTGACTCTCCTGATCTTTAAAACAACCGAAAACTAGACGGCGATTGATGGAGTATTAGAGGCGATCGCCAGCGGTAACTTTCGGAAAAGATAGCCTGTACCCCGTTCCGTGATGATAAATTCCGGCTGGCGCGGGTCATTTTCGATTTTTGACCGGAGACGCGACACATGAACATCCACCACCCGTAGATCGCTGTGGCGACGAGGCACATAGCCCCAAATAGCCGTGAGAATATCTGTGCGGCTGAGAGGTTCTCCCGCCTGATTCACCAATAATTCCAGCAAATTAAACTCAATATGGGTTAAGCGCAGGGGCTTGTTATTCTGGGTGACCTTGCGGCGGTTTGTGTCGATCACCAGGTTCGCCGTCCGGAGAATGCCTGATTCCTCAGTGGGGGCAATGGTTTTTTGGGTACGTCGGAGAATACATTGGATCCGCACTTCAAGCTCTTTAGGCGAAAAAGGCTTGATGAGGTAATCATCCGCCCCAAAGCGGAGGCCCGTAATCCGGTCTGCCACATCACCGAGGGCTGTCAGCATAATAATCGGCGTATTTGATTCCCGGCGGATTTCTTGGCACACATAATAGCCATCCCGCTTCGGCATCATCACATCTAAGATAACTAAGTCTGGATCCTCGCGCCAAAACAACTCAAGGGCCTCATCGCCATCAGCAGCTGTCATGATTTCATAGCCAATCATGGATAGACGGGTCTGTAAAATACGACGTACGGCGATTTCGTCATCGACCACGAGGATGGTTGCCTTATTGTCTACCACGATGGACGGAACTCCTTGTTGCAACGGTGGGGTTTCTTAGAAACGATTCTTTACATTTCGTTACAAGAAGTATAGCAAGATCTTTTTTGTCGTGCCAAGCCAGGATAGGGCAAAATACAAGGGTTTGTTGCCGTTAACAGGGCGAAAGAGGAGGTCATTTGGAACAGCAACCCACCCCAGAACTCCAGGGGAATCATGACTGGGGATTTATCAATTTATATAAAGATGCTGGTTGGACATCCCATGACTGTGTAGGAAAATTGCGGCGGCTCCTGGGGACAAAAAAAATTGGCCATGGAGGAACCCTAGATCCAATGGCGACGGGGGTACTACCGATCGCCGTCAGTAAAGCCACCCGTCTGTTGCAATATTTACCCAAACAAAAGACTTATCGGGGCATCGTCCGCTTTGGGGTCAAGACAACCACAGATGATTTGGAAGGAGACGTGATTTTCCAGCAAGCCTGCGGTGCTTTAACTCTGACGCAGATTGAAGCTGTTTTACCGGATTTTTTAGGGACGATTACCCAAATTCCACCTGCTTTTAGCGCGATTCAACGGGATGGAAAACGGCTGTATGAGTTAGCTCGCCAGGGCATTGCGGTGGATGTACCCAGTCGCCAAGTGGAGGTTAGTTCTCTGAAGATCCATGCTTGGCAACCGGGGGATTTTCCAGAATTAACCCTTGATATTCATTGCGGCGAAGGCACCTACATCCGGGCGATCGCCAGGGACCTAGGCGAAAAATTAGGGGTAGGGGCCACCCTATCTGGGTTAACCCGGACATTGAGCGGTGGTTTTGCCTTGGCAGAAAGTGTAACCCTTGAAGAGATTGCGGCCCAGCGAGAAGCGGGATCATTCAAATTTCTCCCACCCGATCAAATTCTGGCCCATTTACCCCGATTGGTTTTAACGGCGACCCAGGTGGAACAGTGGAGCTATGGCCAAAAAATTGCTTGGGACCCTGATCTGCCAGAGCCTCTGGGAGCCCCCCTTGCCATTTATGATCTGGCAAATCATTGCCTCGGTATTGGGGCTTTGCGTCCGAGTAAAGAAGATCCGGCGGCGATCGTTTTGGCCGGTCGAGTCGTTTTGACAGGTCGCTAGGGACAGAAAACCAAAAAAAGCTCCTGGATAGTCCAGAAGCTCGCGGGGGGATTTTTTTGAATTTGGATCGGAGCGGCGGGATTTGAACCCACGACCCCCACTACCCCAAAGTGGTGCGCTACCAAGCTGCGCTACGCCCCGTTTTGTCAACAGTGTTACATTGTAGGCGATGTTTTTTGAAATGGCAAGATTTTTCTTTAAAAAAGGCGATCGCCCAAAGTTGTTATGATCGCAGGTGACCCTTCTCTGAATATTTTCGCCGACGGTTTCTGTGGGTGCTATGCAAAAGAATTGGCAAGTGGGATCGCTCTTTGGCATCCCGTTATACCTGGATCGTTCCTGGTTTGTAATTTTAATTTTGATTACGGCGGTGGATGCCAATGATGTCCTCGCCCAGGGTTTAGTGCGATCGCCTTTTTGGGCGATGGTTGTGGGGCTAACCATGGCGTTGTTGCTGTTTAGTTCGGTGCTGCTCCACGAATTGGGCCATAGTTTGGTGGCAAAATCCCAGGGGATCGGCGTTAAATCAATCACTCTTTTTTTATTTGGGGGGGTAGCGGCCATTGACCGCGAATCCCAAAATCCCCTAGGTGCTTTTGCGGTGGCGATTGCCGGGCCCTTGGTGAGTTTGAGTTTATTTTGCCTATTTTGGTTGCTGTGGCAATATGTGCCTCTGGGGGAAGTGGGCATCTTTTTCACGCGGGATATGGCCCGTTTGAATTTAGTTTTAGCACTGTTTAACTTGATTCCTGGTTTGCCTCTAGATGGGGGACAAATGTTGAAAGCCGTTGTTTGGCAATGGACGGGCGATCGCCTTAAGGGAGTTCGTTATGCGGCGGCCAGTGGCAAATTTCTGGGGACAATGGCGATCGCCTTTGGTCTGTTGGTCGTGTTGCTCGTTGGCGAATTTGGCGGCTTGTGGCTAGCACTGATTGGTTGGTTTGTGCTGCGTAATGCCAACGCCTACGAACGGATCAGTGATTTACAGAATTTTTTATTGCACCTCAAGGCAGAGGTGGTCATGGCCCGAGATTTTCGGGTGGTGAATGCTCACCTTTCCCTGCGGGAATTCGCAGATCAATATCTAGTCTTAGCAACAAAACCCACCCGGCCCACCTATGCCAGCTCCGAAGGCCGTTATCGCGGTCTCATTCGGCCCCAAGATCTCCGTCACATCGAACGGAGCCAGTGGGAACAGTTGGAATTAACGGCGATCGCCTCCCCCTTGACAGAAATCCCAGCGGTCACAGAACAGGACAATTTAGCCACGGTGATCTGTGCCCTAGAAGCCTTAGAAGATCCTTTTATCACGGTGCTTTCCCCAGCCGGAGCAGTGGCGGGGATCATTGACCGGGCCAATATTGTCCAGGCGATCGCCAAAGAATACGCCATTATTCTCCCCCCCCAGGAGCTTCAGCGAATCCGCACAGAACGGATCTACCCTACTGGCTTTCCCCTCGTAGAAATTGCCCAGCAACTGCAAGCGGAATCTTAACAGGCTTACTCCTGGGCAGCGGGTAGGGCCGCGACAATCGCATCTAAGATCCTGCCCACGGGAATGATATCCAGGTCAAGACCGTCCGGTAATTTTTGCCCTTTGGGTACAATCGCCCGGGTAAAGCCTAGTTTCATCGCTTCCCGCAGTCGGGTTTCCAGGTGAGACACAGGCCGAATCTGCCCCCCCAGGCCCACTTCGCCAATAATCACCGTTTGGGGAGAAACCAGGCGATCGCGAAAACTCGCCACTAGAGAAACAGCCATCCCCAGGTCAACGGCAGGCTCTGAAACCGTGAGTCCGCCCGCTGAGGCAACATAGGCATCGAGCTTCGAGAGGGGAATACCAACCCGTTTTTCCAAGACCGCCAAAATTTGTTGGAGGCGCGAATAATCTACCCCCGTCGTCGATCGCCTAGGGGAAGCGTAGCTGGTGGGACTAACGAGGGCTTGCAGTTCTACCAACAGAGGACGGGTTCCTTCACAGGCGACGACGGTGGCTGTCCCTGGGGTGACTTCATCGCGGTTACCGAGAAAGAGTTCCGAGGGATTAAGGACTTCTTCTAAACCCCCTTCCCCCATCTCAAAAATACCGACCTCATGGGTCGCTCCGAAGCGATTTTTTACCGACCGCAACAGACGATGGGAGGCATAGCGATCGCCCTCAAAATACAAGACTGTATCAACCAAATGCTCTAAGACCCGTGGCCCGGCGATCGCCCCCTCTTTGGTCACATGGCCGACGATAAAAAGAGTGATATTTTCCCGCTTTGCCACCTGCATCAATGCCGACGTGCATTCCCGCACCTGGGACACCGACCCTGGCGCAGAACCCAACGCCGAATAATATAGGGTTTGAATACTGTCGATCACCGCCACCTGGGGCCGCAGGGTTTCCAGTTCCCCCAAAATTGTTTCTAGGCCGGTTTCTGTGAGGATATATAAATTTTCCTCAGGGTTCTGGTCCGCAGACCGGAGGCGATCGCCCCGCAGTTTAATTTGTTGGCCCGACTCCTCCGCCGACACATACAAAATCCGTGGTAAATCCGCACTGAGTTGATAAGCGACCTGGAGTAATAAAGTAGATTTACCAATGCCCGGATCACCACCAATCAGTACCAGAGATCCCGGCACTAAGCCCCCCCCAAGAACACGGTCTAGTTCCCCAAATCCAGACCCAAACCGCATCTGTCGGCCTGTATCAATTTCTGAAAACTTAATCGCTGTACGGGGTATGGGGGCAGCACTTTTAGAATGGGTAGACGGTTTTTGATGCCAAGTGCGGCTAACCCCAGCACTACTTTCCTTCTCACGGATTTCCTCTTGGAGAGAACCATAAACACCGCAGTCTGGACATTTTCCAAGCCACTGGCGGGCCTCCGCCCCACACTCACGACAGATATAAACAGTTTTGGCCTTGGCCATGATTTTTGGGTCTCTCCTCACAACAGATTTCAATTTGTGGCACTCGTACTCCAGCGCAACCCAAACTTTCCGAAATAAATCTTAAAAAATGGCTTATTTTCCTGAAAACCACGGCCACAACCCTCGTCAGATTTCAGGAAAGCGATATTCTTATATCTAGAGCACTCTACTTAATAAACTTCAATAACACTTACCGAAAGTCAACAGGAGCGTAAAGGAACTTGGAAAATCATAAAGAAAGAATTCTAGTCGTTGACGACGAGGCCAGCATCCGACGCATTCTCGAAACCCGCCTCTCCATGATCGGTTATGAGGTTGTGACGGCCGCTGATGGCGAAGAAGCCCTGGCTACCTTTGATGAAACTGACCCTGACCTTGTGGTGCTCGACGTAATGATGCCGAAGCTTGATGGCTACGGCGTCTGCCAAGAACTCCGCAAAGAGTCTGATGTGCCCATTATCATGTTAACGGCCCTGGGGGACGTAGCGGATCGAATTACCGGTTTGGAACTCGGAGCCGATGACTATGTGGTCAAACCCTTTTCTCCGAAGGAGCTCGAAGCAAGAATTCGCTCGGTGCTCCGCCGGGTTGAAAAAAATGGAGTGACGGGCATTCCCAGCTCTGGAGTGATCCATGTGGGTTCAATCCGCATTGATACCAATAAGCGCCAAGTATACAAAGGTGATGAGCGCATTCGGCTCACAGGTATGGAATTTAGCTTGCTTGAATTACTGGTGAGTCGTTCTGGGGAGCCCTTTTCCCGCTCAGAAATCCTCCAGGAAGTTTGGGGCTATACCCCTGAGCGCCATGTGGACACCCGCGTTGTGGATGTGCATATTTCCCGCCTGAGGGCAAAGCTAGAAGATGACCCCAGCAATCCAGAATTGATTTTGACAGCGAGAGGTACAGGGTATTTGTTTCAACGGATCCTTGAACCGGGTGATGAATAGGCTCCTGTCACTGGACAATTCCCAGATCTAGATCATGGCGCGGGAAAAATTCTCACCATGATCTTCTTTTTCTTCGCATGATTGGCGGTTGCTGGATATTACCACCTGATACTTTATGGGCTGTGGGCGGCATTCTCAGGTTTTGTAGATGGCATGGTTACTTGGTCGATCTCTACGGCTGCTTTATCTACCCCACATTTACTGAATTATTTATTCCCAATTTTCTATGACGAATCGCCTTCCCCAACAACGCTGGCAGATTGCCGATCGCCAACCGGAGTTAACCCAAACCCTCGTGGCGGCGGTGGGCTTACATCCCTTGGTGGCTCAGGTGTTGGTCAATCGTCAGATTCACACAGCAGAGCAGGCTCAAGTATATATTCAACCGGAATCCCAGCGGCTGCCCTCACCACTGGTGGAGTTTGAAGATCTCGCTCTCAGTGTAGAGCTGCTCCAGGAGGCGATCGCCGACGAAACCCTAATTGCCATTTGTGGGGATTATGATGCCGATGGGATGACCAGTACGGCGCTATTGTTGCGGGCACTGCACCACCTGGGGGCCAATGTGACCTACGCAATCCCCAGTCGGATGAAAGATGGCTATGGCATCAATGAACGCATTGTCACAGAATTTGCCGAGGAAGGGGTGGGCCTGATCCTCACCGTAGATAATGGTATTTCTGCCTATGCACCAATCGCCTTGGCCCGAGATCTCGGGCTAGATGTGATCATCACTGACCACCACGATTTACCGGAGCAGCTCCCCCCGGCCAATGGGATTCTCAATCCGAAATTACTGCCTACCATGTCTCCCTATGCTGGTTTGGCAGGGGTGGGAGTGGCCTATGTCCTCGCGGTTTCCCTGGCCCAAGCTCTGGGCAAATTAGAGGGACTGACGAGCCAAATTTTAGAGTTGTTTACCCTGGGGACGATCGCCGACTTAGCTCCCCTAACGGGAGTCAATCGTCGTTGGCTAAAGCGGGGCCTCAAATTGCTGCCTCAATCAGCTCTCCCTGGGATCCAAGCCTTAATCCAGTTGGCGGGGGTGGATGACCAAAAGAAGCAACTCAAGCCCGATGACATTGGTTTTCGCCTGGGGCCACGTATCAATGCCATTGGTCGCATCGATGATCCCCAAAAGGTGATCGAACTGCTCACCACGGAGGATCAGGGGCTCGCGTTGGAACGGGCAATGCAATGTGAACAGATTAACAAGCAGCGTCAAGAACTCTGTACCCAAATCGAGGCGGCGGCGATCGCCCTCGTGGAAAATACACCTATCGATTACCAGGGGCAACGGGTGTTAGTGGTGTGTAACAGCGAGTGGCACCACGGCGTAATCGGCATTGTGGCCTCCCGATTGGTAGAACGCTACGGTGTCCCGGTGTTTATCTGCACCGATGAAGCAGACGGCAAAATTCGAGGTTCGGCCCGGGGCATTGAAGAATTTAACGTTTTTGAAGCCTTGAACTACTGCCAAGATTTATTGGGTAAATTTGGGGGGCACAAGGCGGCGGGTGGTTTTTCCCTCGCGAAAGATAATTTGGCCACCTTTACAGAAAAACTCAGCGAATTTGCCCATCAATTACTGGAACCAGAACACCTCAAACCTCTGGTTAAAATTGACGCAGTGATAGATTTTACGGATCTCACTGGGGAGTTTTATCGACAAATTGATCAATTGCATCCCTGGGGTATTGGGAATCCAGAACCTATTTTCTGCACCAAAAATGTGCGCATTTTAGAGCAGCAAACAATCGGTAAAAATCATCTAAAATTTACCCTGGGCCAAACCCTCAATGGCCAAATTTTTTCGATTAAAGCGATCGCCTGGCAATGGGGCGACTATCTCCCCATCCCATCCCCCCTGGACATAGCCTACAAGCTCAAAGAAAACCGCTGGAATGGCCAAACCACCCTAGAGTTAGAGCTAGTGGGAGCCCAACCCAGCACAATAACCCCCAGACAATATCCTCCTACGCAGGCAGTTCCCCAAAGCAATCCAGCCTTAGGGGAAGAGAAAACCTTTTCGTTTAATGACCGCACCTATTTTTGCACCCTTGAAAATCAAGGACAAACCCTAAAAATTCGTAATGATCAAGGCAAATTACTCACCATTAAAAAAGGCCAACGGCGGGGTAAACTCGGAGACCAAATCGTTGATATCACCCAACCCCCCTTTTTTCAAATGATAAAAACAGCGATCGCCACCCTAGAAAAATAGAAACTCATTGGTCACAAAAAAAGACAACAGTCCCGGAGGTTTGTTGTCTTAAGTTGGTAGTTTGTAGCTGAAAAAAATTACATGTCGCCACCACGGATTGCCAACAAAAAGATGACAACAGGCCCCGAAATGAGGATCAAAGAGACGAAGGTCAACTGGAAAATTACTTCGTAGTTGAGGCTACCAAAAAAACCTGTGATAAAATCCATATTTCTCCTATTCCTGAGTTAATGCAAAAAACAGGGTAAATTTTTTTTTCCTAAAAATCAATGTCTATCATACCCTGTCAGGCCTGTCTTGCTTTGCTGAGAATAGGGAAAAAACAATGAAGTTTTGTAACACACCGGAGGCCGATCCCCGTGCCCACTTGGCAATGTATCGAAAATTGTGGTGCTTGCTGCCACCTCGAACCAGGCGATCGCCCGGACCTAGAAGACTACCTCACCCCCGAGCAACTAGAGCAGTATTTGGCAATGGTGGGAGCTGATGGCTGGTGTATCCACTACAGCAAAACTAGCCGCAAATGCACAATCTATGCGGACCGACCCCGTTTCTGCCGCGTTCTCCCCGAGACCTTTACCGAAATGTTTGATATCGCCGGCGAAGAACTCCAACAGTTTGCGATCGACTGCTGCCTCGAACATATCGAAAGCATCTATGGAGACGAAAGTCCAGAAATGGAGCGCTATGTCACTAAAGTCGTCAATAGTGGGCTTTGAAAACCAAGAGTAATCTGCAAAAAAAAGAGTACCAGCCCAAGGAATCTGGTACTCACCACACAATCAGAAAATAGATCATGCTTTTTATACTGCAAAAACTCAAATGACAGTATTGTCCCTAATCCCAAGATGACGAATCAGAGTAGGGATCCCCTTCAAAAGGCTGTACACCTACTTCTGGTACAGGCTCTTCATTAGGAGAAAAAATGCGATTAATCGCTTGCAAAACATACTGGAAAAGCTGCTCTAAAGTCTTCATCATTGCTGTGCCTCATCATATCCAATACAAAATTAAGATGATATCTATGGCGAGCGGATCGCCTACATTTTTCTCCGTATGCTGAAGTTATTAACTGGTGATCTTTACCAGGCTTCAGCTCTAAAATCCATTATTAAATCAATTCTTTCCTTGACGTTAATCTAGTTGTGATTCTTGAAATTGCTTTAGGCTTCAAAAAGAATCCCAAGTAAGCACTCTATTTTTTGTAAAGAATGAGCAAGCTCTCTCACAAAAAAAATCCCCAATTATTTTATGAATCAGGGATCAAACTGCAAATTCTTTTCAGTTAAAAAATAAGTGGTGTAAAAGGCTAATTCATCATAGCTCTTTAACTTCTGAGGTGATTTTTTCTACCATGTCTTTAGCACTACCGAAAAGCATCATGGTTTTATCCTTAAAAAACAACTCATTCTGAACTCCAGAAAAACCTGCGCTCATGCCACGTTTAATGACGATGGTCGTTTTCGCTTTATCTACTTCTAGAATTGGCATCCCGTAAATGGGACTACCTTTGTCATGGCGAGCTGCAGGATTTACCACATCATTGGCACCGATCACTAAAGCCACATCGGTATTGTCAAACTGTGGATTGATATCATCCATGTCATAGAGCTGATTGTAGGGCACATTGGCTTCTGCAAGGAGCACATTCATGTGACCAGGCATCCGACCCGCCACCGGGTGGATGGCATATTTCACTTCAACGCCTTTTTTTTCTAGCATATCGGCCAGTTCTTTAACCGAATGCTGGGCCTGGGCCACGGCCATGCCATAGCCAGGAATAATCACGACACTACGGGCATAGCCGAGCATCATTGCACTTTCTTCAGCATCTACACTCTTGATAGAACCTTCAATTTCACCATCGTCACTGCTCACTACGGCACCACTGTCACTACCGAAGCCAGCGAAGAGCACATTGGTGATCGAGCGATTCATGGCCTTACACATGATTTGGGTCAGGATAATCCCCGATGCTCCCACCAGCGCCCCGGCAATGATGAGCATATTGTTGCCGACGACAAAACCGGCAGCACTAGCTGCTAGGCCAGAGTAGGAGTTTAGGAGGGAAATCACCACAGGCATATCACCACCGCCGATGGGAATCACAAACAGTACCCCAAGCCCTAGGGAAATACCCACTAAACCCAGAAAAATATTTGGGTCTGGATGGATAAAGAGGTAGACACTGCCTCCCAGAAATCCGGCCAGGATGCCAAAATTGACCACCTGCTGGGCTGGGAAAATCACCGGGCGGCCAGGCAGAATGCCCTGTAATTTGCCAAAGGCAATCAGGCTACCAGTGAGGGTGACCCCCCCGATCAGTACCCCCAAAATAATCGTTAGGTTGGTGGTCACTGCCAGGGTTTCACCAAGGGAAAGCAGGCGCCAAAATTCGGCGATCGCCACCAAGGCTGAAGCGGCTCCCCCCAGACCATTGAACAGCCCTACTAATTGGGGCATGTCGGTCATTTCTACTTTTTTGGCGGTGATGATGCCAATAATCGTACCGACAGCGATTCCAGCAGCAATCAGGCCATAGTTGAGTACCTGTTTGTCGAGCAGGGTCGCTACCACTGCCAGTAACATCCCCACAGCGGCGATCGTATTCCCTTGACGGGCAGTGGCTGGAGAGCCTAGTTTTTTTAAGCCAATAATGAATAGACAGGCAGCGACGAGATAGCTCAGTTCAATGCCATTGGTTAATAAACTATCCATCGTCTAGGCCTCCTTTTTCTTAAACATTTGCAGCATCCGGTCAGTGACCAGGAAGCCACCGACAACATTAATCGTGGCGCAGACCACGGCGATTAAACCGAGGATGACCGTTAAATTGAGCTGATCTTCCCCAGAAACCAAGAGAGCACCAATGACAGCGATCCCCGAAATCGCGTTGGCCCCGGACATAAGAGGTGTGTGGAGGGTGGGTGGAACCTTATTGATTACTTCAAAACCCACAAAGGAAGCCAAAACGAAAACGAAGAGGCTACTGAGTAGTGTTGCTGTGGTCATGGACAGTCAAAACTCCTGGAAATAAAGTGAATACACGGCATTAATTGAAACAATTGAGATGGCCACCATTGGTTGGTCATGGGGTTGGCAAACTTGATCCCTAGACAGTGACGGTCATTTGCTGGAGAGCATCCTTCACCCGTTGATTTCGAATGGTCCCTTGGTGAGTGACACAGACCGAATCGAGAATGTCATCCTCAAAATCGAGGTTGATTTCATTTTCGGGAATCAGCAGTTGCAGTAGGGTGGCCATATTTTTGGCAAACATTTGACTGGCATGGATGGCCACCGTAGAAGGGAGGTTAATCGGTGCGATGATCGTCACCCCGTGGACCAATACGTCCCGCCCAGCTTCACAGCCTTCACAGTTCCCCCCCTGTTCTCCGGCCAGATCGATAATCACAGAACCTGGTTGCATCCGGGCGATCATGTCATCGGTCACCAGGATGGGCGCTTTCCGGCCGGGCACTTGGGCGGTGGTAATCACCACATCGGCGGTGGCCACATGGTCAGAAATCAGAGCCTGGCTTTTCTTTTTAGAATCTTCGGAAACTTCCTTGGCATAGCCTCCGGCGGTGGCGGTTTCTTCTTCGAGTTGGACTTCGACAAATTTTGCCCCCAAGCTCTGCACTTCTTCTTTCACGGCGGGTCGGATATCAAAGGCTTCGACGACAGCTCCCAGTCTTCTAGCGGTGGCGATCGCCTGGAGACCCGCTACCCCAGCACCGATGACAAACACCTTTGCGGGGCGGATGGTGCCTGCCGCAGTGGTCAACATCGGGAAAAATTTGGGCAGGGTTGCCGCAGCCAGTAATACAGCTTTGTAACCAGCGACCCCGGCCTGGGAGGACAAAACATCCATACTCTGGGCACGACTGGTGCGGGGGATCAACTCCATGCCCAGGGCGGTGATTTTTTTCGCCGTCAGTTGCTGAATCACTTCCGGCTGTCCCAGGGGATTTAATAGACTGGCGACCATCGCCCCTTCTGGTAGGGTTTCAATTTCCTCAGGGGTCGGCACAGCCACTTTCACCACGATATCTGCATTTTGCCAGAGGGCTGGGCGATCGCCGGCAATTGTCCCCCCGACTTCTTCATAGGCTTGATCCGAAATTAATGACGCTTCCCCAGCACCAGCTTCTATGTAAATTTCCCAACCTTTCTTTACGAGACGGGCCACCTGATCCGGCGTGAGCGCGACCCGGCGTTCTCCGGCAGCGGTTTCCCGAGCAACAGCAATTTTCATAAACACTCCTTAACGAGACAATAGCGACAGACTGAACGGTAGGTGTAGAGAACTTTCAGTAGCAAAACCTTTAAACCTTCAGCCGTAACGGATCGTTCATTGCTCCCTGGTTCTGTTACGGCATCTTTCCGCAGTGTAGTGCCATCTTTTCCTTGTCGGCCGCCTCTGTAATGTGTCTTAGCAGTTTTTGTAAACCTCTGTTGCATTGGCACTTTTAGATTGAGATTTCGTCGAGGGAGTTGCTGAAAACGCAAACTTTAGTCACAATCGGTTACAGACTCTGAAGGCCCCTGTGAATATGCAATTCCTCCGTTCTCCTCTCTCTCGCTTGGCGATCGCCACTCTATTGTTCGGCAGTGGTCTAACCCTGATGCCCCAAGCCGCCGATGCCCGTAAGACCTGTGGCTCTTTTACCTTTAACTGGGGTGGTACTATTCCCCAAGGGGATATCCTCAAATGCGCCGTGGAATATGATTCTGGGGCCCGTCGCCGCGATCGCTATTACCTCGAAATCCGCAAAAGCAAAGTCACAGACCGTTTCCAAACCTTTGAATTAAGCTTTCCCGACGACTTCGATGGCCAGATCAACGATACCCAGGTACGGGTACGAATCAATGGCCGTGAGGTCGCCCTAAACCAGGACGCAACCGCTTGGGATCCCCAAAGTCTACCGGGAGAAAATGCCTCTGCTCAGGGTCAGGCCCTCCTAGAAAGCTTTGCAACCAGTACCTCCCAGACCTCAGCGCGGGATGGTGAACTTACCTTCGTCGATGGCCAATTGGTTTTCGTTGACGCGGCAACCCTCGCCGAACAGCAGGCTACTCAAACGAACCCCAACGCCACCTCAATGGCGGAAAATAATCCTCCTGCCGCAGACGAAAGCGAGGAGAGAGACTCCGGCCCCCGGAGCCGTTCTCTGGTGGTGACCCTCGCAGAACCAGTCAATCTCGAAAGTGAAATCGAAATTATCCTCGATGATGTCAGAAACCCTTCCCGGGGTGGGATGTATGTCGTAACCGCCTTTGCCCGTAGCCAAGGCGCCCCTCTCCCCAGTCGCTTGGGGTCATGGATTATTGATGTTGGTTTCTAAGCCTGCTTGAGCAACGATTGCCTGCGAGATTTTTTGGGGTTGCTGCGAGTTCCGTTGACGGGCAAGGTATAATTAGAGACTGTCATTTTTGATTTTTTCGGCAAGGCGGCGATCGCCCCCGGAAAGATAAATCATTTCCTAAGGAAATAAAGGAGGACTTCCATGACCAAACGCACCCTAGGCGGCACCGTCCGCAAGCAAAAGCGCACTTCTGGTTTTCGGGCACGCATGCGCAGCCACACCGGCCAAAACGTTATCCGTGCTCGCAGAAAAAAAGGCCGTCATCGCCTTACTGTCTAGTCGAAGCGCAAACCGTTATTTTGGTGAGGAGACCTGGGTCTACCTCACTCTCATTTTTTTGTGGGACTGCCAAAAGTACATCGTCTAAAACACTGGCGCGATTTTAAAACAATCTACAGCCAAGGTAAACGCTTTCGGGGTAACACCCTGGCGATTATTCTTTTGCCCCAAGCCACTGCCCCGACCCAAGTCGGCATCAGCATCAGCCGTAAAGTCAGTAAAAAAGCAGTGGTCCGGAACTTGATTAAACGTCGCATTCGCCATGCCTGTCGCACCCTACTGCCCAGTCTGGAACCCGGTTGGCAAATTATCATTGCTGTACGCTATGGGGCCACGGAATGCGAATATGAACATTTTTTGCAAGAATTAAAAAGGTTACTCATACAAGCCGAGGTATTCCATGGGCATTAAAGAAGATGTGGTTTATGAGGGAGGCCCCCATATTGGTGATCTCATTTTTAATATTTTG
This sequence comes from Picosynechococcus sp. NKBG15041c, assembly GCF_055380235.1. Classification (NCBI taxonomy): domain Bacteria; kingdom Bacillati; phylum Cyanobacteriota; class Cyanophyceae; order Chroococcales; family Geminocystaceae; genus Picosynechococcus; species Picosynechococcus sp. NKBG15041c. The sequence goes on along the minus strand of NZ_AP040363.1, from coordinate 837,014 downwards.
TTGGGGTTCACCGTCATTTGTTTACCTTTGACGGTAGGGGCAATTGTGCGGGCTCTGTGGCTACGCTACCGGATCACCAGTCGGCGGATCTCGATCACTGGCGGCTGGCAGGGGCGCGATCGCACGGATATTATTTACAGTGAAGTGAAAAAAATCACCAAAATTCCCCGGGGTTTTGGTCTTTGGGGCGATTTAATTGTCACCCTCCAGGATGGCAGCCGTTTGGAGCTGCGTTCTATGCCTAACTTCCGTGAGATTTACACTCACATTGCCGAAAAAGCAGCAGACCGCACCGGCATTCCTATTGAGGCGATCGCCGCTTAGTTAACCCGGGATTTATAGGGAGAAAAGCCAGCAAGTTAGCCCCTTTCTCCCAAGGCTTTTTTAAAGAAATCATTAAAAATAACAACTAAACCCATTAAACTAACCCTTAACAACTCATAGTTAGACGAACTTCAGACGCATGGATTTTGGGATCGGATTTTTATCAAACAATGTGATGTTGCCAATCCTAGATTTTTTCTATGGCATTGTGCCCAGCTATGGCTTTGCAATCATCGCCTTGACCCTTGTGATTCGATTTGCCGTTTACCCCTTAAGCGCCAAATCGATCCGTAGTATGAGACGCACCAAGATTACCCAACCGCTGATGCAAAAGCGGGTCAAGGAAATCCAAGAGCGCTATAAAAATGACCCAGCACAGCAACAGGCCGCAATGGCGGAGGTCTATAAAGAGTTTGGTAACCCCCTCGCCGGCTGTTTGCCAATCTTGTTACAGATGCCGATTCTCTTCGCCCTGTTTGCCACCTTGCGGGGGTCGCCTTTTTCCAACATTAACTACACCGCTAACCTGCAGATTCTTCCCAGCGAAAAAATAGAGCAGATTCAGCCCCAGGCGGTAAACGTTAAGACCCAAAATGTTTATTTCGATAGTGGTGTCCACTATCCAGTGACCCTATCACTACCGGCAGGAAACAAAATTGGTGTCGGGGAAAGTACCCAATTTGTACTCCAGAGTGAATCAGGCAAGGATTTTGCGACCTTAGCCGCAGAATATCCAGACAATAACCTCATGCCTATTTTTGAGGTAACGAAAGGCCAAGAGCGGGTTGAACTCCAACCAGATGGAACCCTTGTGGCCCTCGCACCTGGCGATGTAACTGTACAGGTGAGTGTCCCTGGAATTGCTGCAGATAAAGGTTTTTTGTTCATTGAAGCCCTCGGTCGCATTGGGGTCAATGGCGATGATGGCATCCACTGGGACATCCTCGGGATGGTGCTGTTCTTTGGGGTGAGTTTATATATCAACCAAACCATTTCTGGTGGTGCTCCTACCAATAACAGTGGTGGGAGTGATCAGCAGCAGCAGGCCCAACAAACGGTCAACAAAATTACGCCGTTAATTTTTTCGGGCATGTTCCTCTTTTTTCCGCTGCCAGCCGGGGTCTTGATGTATATGACAGTAGCCAACGCCTTCCAGACGGCTCAAACGTTTATTTTGACCAAAGAACCTCTACCGGAAAACTTACAAAAGTTGGTGGATGAACAGGAAAAGGCGGAAAAAGGGCGTGATAATCTACCCTTTGAACGTAAGGGCGGCAAGAAAAAAGAAAAAACCTCAGGTTAAGCAGAAGATACATGAACGAGACCAAAATCCAACAGGGTCAAACCTGGCTTGAGACGCTTCTGGGGCTGATGGCCCTGCCAGCAACGGTAACGGCCGAAATAAAGCAGGACCTAGGGGGGGAAGCTTCCCTTTGGCTGACGGTGGATCCCCATTCCCTCTCGGAAATTCAACGCCAAAAGTTGATTGGTGATCGTGGCCAAATGCTTGATGCAGTGCAATATTTAGCCAATATCACCTTTAACCATCATCTCCCTAAGGAAGAACAGTATCCTCTTACGGTGGATATTGATGGTTATCGAGCAGCTCGTCGCGGTGAACTGGAGGCGATCGCCACAGCAGTTGCCCAGCGGGTGGAGGCCACCGGAGAGCCAGAAGCCATTGAAAATCTGTCCTCGGCGGAGCGGCGACAGATGCATAGCTTTTTTAAAGACTTTCCGCTGCTCAAGACAGAGAGCCAAGGCCAAGAACCCCACCGACATCTCATTGTGCAATTGGCCTAGCAGTTGCCAGGCCAGTGAATCTGAATCATCCGGAAGAAGGCGGGCCTAGACCCGTCTTTATTTTTGGGAATTTTGGGGTAGGATGGGGCTGTTCAACCCTGTGTAACTGGAGTTTTGAGGCAAATGGAGCGTATTTTTATTCCCCGGCTATTGAAAGTGCCTCAACAGCAGGAACGGTTTGTTTTTGAGGAATCTCTGGCCGAATTAGCCACCCTGACCCCCGTGCGGGGGGAAATGGCGATCACCCATCGCCAAACCTATCTAGAGGTGACCGCCCGGGCCGAAACCATCGTTACCCTCAGCTGCGATCGCTGCCTCCAGCATTACAACATGCGTCTCAATGTAGACCGCACGGAGTTGATCTGGCTCCAAACACACAATCCCGAAGACTTACCAGCAGAACGGGAAGTAAGCCTTGAAGACTTGGACGAATCCCTTGATCCCCACGGCTATTTTGACCCCGAAACCTGGCTTTATGAGCAATTTTGTTTAGAGATGCCCCTCCGCAAAGTCTGTGATCCCGAACGCTGTCCGGGGGCAGACCCCACTGGAGCTGAGGTGATGCCTCAAATAGACGCTCGTTGGGCCAAGCTCGCTGACCTCAAAGAACAATTATCTTCGTGAGGCCTCTGGTACTCAGCTTCTAGATAGGGTGTGGCGCTCCCCGTGGCGGGAGCTAAGCGGGAATGATCATCAAGAACCCTTGGTATTCAGGAATTTTCCCTTTAAGCTTAAACATGCAAGCTTGATCCTCTGCCTGAGTCCATTGCCCTATGACCTTCCGTGAAGAATTCACCCTGCTGCTCCGGGCCTGTTATCCCCTGCTTTATATCCCGACCCTCGAGGAAGAACGGGTCGAAGGGGCGATCGCCCAATGTGCCACTAGCCTGGGTCAGCGGACGGTATATACCTGGGATTTTGTCGATGGCTACCAAGACAACCCCAACAACACTGGCTTCGGTAAACGCAACCCCCTCCAGGCCCTAGAATTCATTGAAAAGCTGCCAGCCAATGTGGGAGGAATCTTTATTCTGCGTGACTTTCAGCGGTTTCTCGAAGATGTGGCGATCGCCCGCAAATTGCGCAACTTGGCCCGTCGCCTCAAGGCTGAACCCAAAAATATCGTGATCATTGCCCCAGAGGTTAAAATCCCCGCCGATTTGGCGGAGGTGTTGACCATTATTAAATTCCCTCTGCCCACAGCCAGCGAAATTCGCACGGAAATCGGACGGTTGCTCCAGGGGGTTGGTCAACCCCTAGACGAGGCCCTCCTGAGTGAACTGGTGCGCGCTGCCCAGGGGCTTTCCCTCGAACGAATCCGCCGTGTTCTTACCCTCAGTCTTGCTAACCATGGCCAAATTCAAACAGACGATGTGGAATTGATCCTTGCCGAAAAGCGCCAGTCGATCCGTCAGACCCAAATTCTTGATTTTTACCCTGCCACCGAACAAATTTCGGACATTGGCGGCCTCGATCAGCTGAAAGAATGGCTCCTCCGTCGGGGGGGAGCGTTTAGTGAAAAGGCCCGAGAATACGGCTTACCCCATCCCCGGGGGTTATTGCTCGTCGGGATCCAAGGTACAGGAAAATCCCTCACGGCGAAGGCGATCGCCCACCATTGGCATCTACCCCTCCTGCGCTTAGATGTGGGCCGACTGTTTGCGGGTCTTGTGGGAGAATCAGAATCCCGCACCCGACAGATGATCCAACTGGCCGAAGCCCTGGCCCCTTGTATTCTTTGGATCGATGAAATTGATAAAGCCTTTGCTGGGGCAGATGGCAATAGCGATGGCGGCACCACCAGTCGTGTCTTTGGCACTTTTATTACCTGGTTGGCGGAGAAACAAAGCCCTGTGTTCGTCGTCGCCACGGCTAACAAAATTCACACTCTCCCCCCTGAAATGCTACGTAAAGGCCGTTTTGATGAAATCTTTTTTGTCGGCCTCCCTAGCCAAGCAGAACGGGAAGCAATTTTTAACGTACATCTGTCCCGCCTGCGCCCCCACAACCTGAAAAATTACGATATTAAACGCCTGGCCTATGAAACCCCTGATTTTTCTGGGGCCGAAATTGAACAAACCCTCATCGAAGCCATGCACCTAGGCTTTAGTCAAAACCGTGACTTTACCACCGATGATGTCCTAGAAGCAGCCAGCCAAATTATTCCCCTGGCGCGCACTGCCAAAGAACAGATTGAATTTCTTCAACAATGGGCCACTTCTGGCAAGGCTCGTCTAGCCTCGCGACAAAATTTTCTGAATCCCTAGGACCCGAGAAATCGTCTACTATAATGCTCTTTAGGGGCGGTTTTTTGATGTTGTCGGTGTCCCGGTCGGAGAATTGGTTTTTATGAATATTTCCAACGTGTTTCAGTTTATCCTCGGTTTCTTGCTGGGGGTATTTCTCCTGATGGTGGGGAGTGTTGGGGCCGCTTATTATTTTTTCAACCGCATGGCTGCCACTCCTCCGAAACCGGTTTTTTCTTCTGAGGCGATCGCCCCCCCTGAACCGGCCCCTACTCCTGAACCTGAACCCCAAGCAACAGAACCAGATCTAGCACCGATTATTGCTGAGCCAGAGGCGATCGCCGAAGAAACGCCAGAAGAAGAGGAAGAGGCGGCCGCCGAAGACACAGAATTGCCCCCCGGTGCTTACGCCGCAACGGTCACTTGGTCTGATGGTTTAAGCCTGCGGGCGGAGCCTTCCCTAGAATCGGCCCGCATCGGCGGCATTAATTTTAATACCCAGGTGACAGTGCTCGGCACAAATGACGATGGTTCTTGGCAACAAATTCGCCTAGAAGATGGTACTGAAGCTTGGGTTAGAGCCGGAAATTTGCGGCAAGCGAATTAATGGCAAGAGCTCAATGATAACCTATGGGATCTGGTCAAAAAAACGACATTGAAATTTCTCTCACTTTAGTCAAGAATCATATCGTTTGATTGATGCAGCACCACAACTCTTACTAGGATTAATAATTATAGAGTGTTGAATAAATTTTTCCGAGCATAATGCTTTCTTGGTTGAAAGGGACATGCGGTTATTTTTGGAGTAAGCATCCTTATTTGCAGCTAGAAAGACCATATTTGCTTCTAGCGCTAATTCTTTTCGGATATTTAGGCAATTATTTTAAGCTTAGTTTATTTTTTGGCATTGATTTTTTATTCGGCTCCATTGCAGTTTGGCTGACACTTTTTTTGTATGGGCCTTTTTGGGCGATCATCGCTGGGATGATCGCCAGTATCCATACTTTTTTTCTCTGGCACCATAGCTATGCGATCGTCACTTTTTGCCTAGAAGTTTTATTCGTCAGCTTCTTTTGGCAACAGAAACGACAGAATATCAATATCACTTTTTATAATGCCATTTATTGGTTGCTCATCGGATCACCACTTATTTTCTTGACTTATTTCTTTCTGTTAAAAATGCCAATACAGGCAGTGATAACCGTTGCACTAAAACAATCGGTGAATGGTATTTTTAACGCTGAAGTTGCCAGTTTGATTGTGGGTTATATTCCCTTTTGGCGAAATATTGCCCCCCGTCGTTATCGACAGCACCATTCTTTACGACAGATTGTTTTTAATATTTTATTGGCTTTTATTGTTTTTCCGATTTTGACCTTAATGGTTCTCAACGGACAGGAACGATTTCAGGCCATTGAACAGAGTATTGATGAAATTTTGGTGGAATTCAGCCAATCTCTCACAGAGGAAATCACCCTTTGGGAAACAAGTTTTCTAGAGACAAGTGGTTATGTGGCAGAAGTTATTGGGGAGAATGGTCTTACCTCAGCGCGTACCAGTAATGCAATTCGTGGGCTCCAGGCAATTTCCCCTGAATTGCACCATATCATTGTGTTTAATCCAGAAGGGGAGATCGTTGTTTCAACCCAAAATCAAGTTAATGATGCTTCCATCCCAACGGATGAAGAAATTCGTCAGCAGGTGCAAACTTATTTCCAAAATTCCCTGCCAGGTCAACGGGGAAAAATGGCTATGGTTCACCAACATCCGGGACATTTGCACATTGAATATGTGATAGGGCTGCCTAATGATGCGGGGGCGTTATATTTCGATGTGAATGCGGCATACCTGGCGGAGTTTCTCCAGCAAAAACTCCACGCCGTGCGCCAGTATCCCCTCCGGGCGATCGCCATTAATCCAGACAATAACCGCGTGATTGCCGACTCCGCTGGATTGGATCCCCCAGGGGAAACCTGGAGCGCCTATGACCAATGGAATGACCAGGCCCTTTCTGACCAAAGCACTATTTTTCTGCCTCCCATCAGCCCGGGTAGGTCGGCCATGAGTCGCTGGCGTCAGGCGGTAGGGGCGATCGTCCGGCCCTTAGAAGAGACGTTACTCCCCGCTCAGCTTTGGTTAACCGTTGAACTGGCCCCAGAAATTAATAATCTGGAAGCCTACTACATTCGCAGCTTAACCATTGTTTTGGTACTGCTCTTGGTGGCTGTGGCGACCGCTGAAAAAATTAGCCGTTGGTTGACTGCTCCCCTCAATCAACTCAGTCTGATGACCACAGATATCCAGACGCAGCTCCAGGATGCCACCGAGGTCGCCCCTCCAAAAAGTCAAATTCGCGAGTTTAATCGGCTTAGCCACAACTTTGGGATGATGCTGCTCACCCTAAGGCAACAATTCCAGTCAATCCAAGCGACGGCCCAAAACCTTGAAGCCCAGGTAGAAGCGCGCACCAAAGCCCTTTCTGAAGAGATCCAACAACGGCAGATCATTGCCCAACAGCTCCGGCAAAGCGAAGAACGCTATGAATTGGCGATCGCCGCTACTAATGATGGTATTTGGGACTGGGATTTAGAGACAAACCAGGTTTATTATTCTCCTACTTGGCTGGAAATTCTCGGTTACCCAGCCATCGACAACGCCCCCAAACTCGGTGACCTTGATTTTTGGGTCAGTCACATTCACCCCGAAAGCCTGGTTCAAGTGCAAGAGGCGATTGAAGCTCATTTGCAGGGCCTGACAAAAATTTATCAAAATACCCACCGTATCCATCACTGTGACGGAAACTACCGCTGGATTCTGAGTAAGGGCAAGTGCGTCAGGGATGACCGGGGCAAACCCTACCGGATGGTAGGTACAATTACGGACATTACCGAAAAAGTCGAAGCTGAGGGCCAACTGCAACTCGCAAAGGAAGAAGCCGAAGCCGCCAACCGTGCAAAAAGTGAATTTTTGGCCACCATGAGCCATGAGATTCGCACACCGATGAATGCGGTAATCGGCATGGCAGAGCTTTTAACAGATACCCATTTGACGGAGCAGCAGCAAGAATTTGTTGAAATTATTCGCAGCAGTGGCCACAATCTCTTGGCGATCATTAACGATATTCTGGATTTTTCCAAAATTGAGTCTGGCAAATTTGAGCTGGAACTCCAACCTTTCGATCTACAAGCCTGCATTGAGGGCTGTTTAGATTTGATTGCGACCCGGGCGATCGCCAAACCAATTTACTTGAGCTATTACATCGAGCCAGATGTACCCCATTGGCTTACAGGAGATGTCAAACGGCTCCAGCAAATTCTGCTGAATCTCCTGGGGAATGCGGTGAAATTCACCAATCAAGGCGATGTCTCCCTCTGGGTACAAACTGTACCCTGGCCTCATTTGGCCGCAGATCACGTTTCGCTCCGCTTTATGGTGTTGGACACAGGGGTCGGGATTTCTCCAGAGCAGATGCCGCGCCTCTTCCAGCCCTTTAGTCAAGGAGATGCCTCCACCTCCCGGCGCTATGGAGGCACGGGCTTGGGTTTGGTGATCTGCAAACGCTTGGTTGCCTTGATGGGAGGGCAAATTTGGGTAAAAAGCGGCGAAATGAGCACCGGGCAAATTCCCCCCATACCGGGGCCGCCAACGCCCCCGGCTTTGCAATCGGTGCCGATCAAGACGATGTTTTCATGCCAAATTCCTTTTCCGTTGGCGGCTTCCCCTGGGGCGATCGCTCCACCCCCAGCTGGTCTTCGAGCCAAAACATTACTGCTTCTCCATCCCAGTTCCCTAGTCGCCCAGGGAATCACCCAATGGCTGGCCCCGTTGGGGATCACAATTTTTCACACCACCAGCACCGCCACCGCCTTAGACATTCTGAGCAATCAATCTCCTCCAGATATTTTGTTGGTAGAAACCCAAGCTGCTCTGGTATCCAGCAACTTTTTCCAACAGGCACAGAAGGTGAGCGAAAATTTTGATCTGGCGATCGTCACGATTGCGCCACCCCTTAGTTTGGCCCCAGCCAATGAAGACCCCGCGTTACAAGCTTTTTTACAACTGAGCCAACCGCTTAAACAAGAATCCCTCTACCATTACCTCACCCTAGCCCTCACCGAAACAACGCCCATGGCGGCGGTGGCCTCTCCTTCCTCCCTTGACGGAACCTTTGGGCAGACCTATCCTCTGCGCATTCTTTTAGCAGAAGATAATATCGTCAATCAGAAGGTGGCCCTCAATATTCTCAAACGCATTGGCTACGAAGCGACGGTGGCGACCAATGGCCAAGAGGTGCTAGATCGCCTGGAGCATCAAAGTTATGATGTAGTTCTGATGGATATTCAAATGCCGTCAATGGATGGTCTTGAAGCAACACGCCAAATTCGCGTCCGGTATGGGTCTAATCCCCAGTCCCCGGGCTATCCCTGGATTATTGCCATGACTGCCAATGCGATGCAGGGCGATCGCCAACTTTGCCTTGATGCTGGCATGAATGACTACCTCAGTAAGCCAATCCAGATTAAAAAACTACTCCACGCCCTCAAGGCTGCCCACTGCCGCAACCAGGTTAGTCCCAGCATGCCCCACTCCCCCCCTTGTTAACGCCATGGCATCCCAACCGTCTGCCGCCGATGAAATTGACCTGAAGGGCCTTGCCGAATTGGTTAGCTATGACCTGGAGGTGATGCGAGATTTGGTCGAAACTTTTTTGTCAGATACCCCGACATTGCTGACTGCGATGGCGGTGGGCCTTGCCCAACATAGCCAACCGGAAGTTGTCCGCAATGCCCACACTCTAAAATCTAGTAGCCGCCTGTTTCGTTTAGAACAATTTGCCCACCAGTGCCAAGCGTTAGAGACGGCAGCAACGGCGGCGGATTGGGCCCTGGTGACGGCGCTGCTCCGGCGTTTAAATCAGGACTACCAGGCGATCGCCATATCCCTCACCGACCAACTGCCCAAACTTGAATCAATGTTTTAAACCTGTCTTTACTCCCCTGATTACGGAACCGGAACCCATGACCATTGCCGTTGATCTCATCCTTACCCATAAATATCATCCCCACCCCCAAGAGCCTGTCCAGGCAGATCTCAAACTTCCGTTAACCGCCGCAGAACGACAAAAAAGCCGCCAACGCCTCGAACTGGAGACAGGCCAAGCGGTGCATTTTAATCTCCCCCGGGGCAGCCATATCCACCCCAATGACTATTTTCAAACCGCCGATGATCAGACCCTGGTGCAGGTAACCGCAAAGCCCGAAGCAGTGATCACGGTGACCGCGCCGACGTCTTTATTGCTCCTAAAAGCCGCTTACCATCTAGGTAATCGTCATGTGCCCCTAGAGGTACAACAGACCTATCTCCGGTTTTCCCCAGACCATGTGCTCGAAGGAATGCTCTCCCAACTGGGGTTACAACTCCAAGGGGAAATCGTGCCTTTCTTCCCGGAGGAGGGGGCCTATGGTCACCATCATTAAGGCTTGTAGTAAAGCAAAATCCTGGATGTTTCCTGGGGTATAAACCGCCAACATTGGGCGATCGCCTCAACTATACTGAGAAATGATCCTCTCATCACTATTTTTGCCCACCACGCATGTCCACGGAAACGGATTTACCGACCCTCCCTGCCACTGATATTCCACCGATAGAGGGGGCGATCGCTTCCCCCCAAACGACCGCTGGTTTTGGCCCCGTATTGCGCAACCCCCAATTTCTTGTGCTCTGGATCGGTCAAATCTTTTCTCAGTTAGCCGACAAGATTTACCTAGTGCTGATGATTGCCCTCATCGCGAGTCATTTCCAAGTGGCGGCCCAAGGGATTAGTAGCTGGGTCTCTGCGGTCATGATTGCTTTGACAATCCCAGCCATTTTATTTGGCTCCGTGGCAGGGGTTTATGTGGATCGCTGGTCCAAGAAAGGAGTTCTGGTGGTCTCCAATCTTCTGCGGGGACTGTTTGTACTGAGCTTGCCAGCCTTGCTGTGGTTTGTGCAGGATCAACCAGATTGGTGGGAATTGCCCCCTGGCTTTATTTTGCTCCTGGGCATGACCTTTCTTGTCTCCACTCTGACACAGTTTTTTGCCCCGGCGGAACAGGCAGCTCTGCCTTTAATTGTTGACCACAAATATCTTCTGGCCGCCAATTCTCTTTACACCACCACCATGATGGCCCTGCTCATTGTTGGTTTTGCGGTGGGGGAGCCCCTCCTCGGCTTGACAGATCAACTTTTGGCCCATTTCGGTATTCCGGGGGATTGGGGAAAAGAGCTGGTTGTGGGTGGGGGCTATGCGATCGCCGGCCTAGTACTGCTGGCTCTCAAAACCAATGAAACCCCCAAAGACCGTCAACAGGAACAGCCCCATGTATGGGCCGATATTCGCGACGGCCTGCGTTACCTCAATGACAACCAACGGGTACGCAATGCCTTGATCCAGTTGGTGATCCTTTTCGCTGTCTTTGCAGCCCTGGCGGTGGTTGCAGTCAGTTTGGCAGCCCAGATTCCGGGCCTCAAAGCAGAGCAATTTGGCTTCCTCTTAGCTGCTGGGGGGGTCGGTTTAGGGATTGGCGCTTTTTTCCTCGGCCATTGGGGAAATCACCTCCCTTACCGAACTTTGAGCTTTTGGGGATCCATTGGAACGGCGATCGCCCTCCTTGCCCTTTCCTTCTCGACCCATAGCCTGATTTTTTCCCTGCTGAGCACCACTGCCCTCGGTTTTTTTGCCGCCCTCGTGGGCGTACCAATGCAGACAACCATTCAGCGAGAAACCCCAGCAGCACTACGAGGAAAGGTTTTTGGTTTACAGAATAATGCTGTTAATATTGCTCTATCTTTACCCTTGGCCTTAGCGGGAGTAGCAGAAGCCCTCTTTGGCCTGCAACCTGTGCTCCTCGGCCTCTCAGGATTGGCGATCGCCGGCGGCGTACTAAACTGGTGTATCTCGCGAAAATCCTAACCCTCAACCCAGGATCTCCAATCAATGCATGTCGCTTGGCTCGGTAAAAAATCTCCCTTTTGTGGCAATGTCACCTATGGCCGTGAAGTGACTAACCACCTCCTGGATCGAGGCTATAACGTCAGTTTTCTTCACTTTGCCCAACAGGAAGAAAGTGAACAGGTTTGGCGAGATTGCCCAGAGGTGTTTCTCCCCTTCCTCTACAAGTCCCAGATTTACACCATTCCCAGTCCCAAATCTAGCCAAGTGTTGATGGAAGCCCTCGAGAAATTCCAGCCCGATTTAGTCCATGCTTCCCTGACCCTGTCCCCCCTTGATTTTCGTTTACCAGATATTTGTCGCGAATTAAATTTGCCCCTAGTCGCCACCTTTCATCCCCCCTTTGACAGCAAATTACGTAATCTCCAATCCAGCACCCAGTATCTGACCTATCAACTCTATGCCCCCTGTCTGGCTAACTACGACCGGGTAATTGTTTTTTCTGAAATCCAAAAGGATATGTTGGTGAAATTAGGGGTTCCCCAAGGTACAGTGCAGATTATTCCCAATGGGGTTGATGAACAAAAATACTGCCCGGCCCCCAGCACCTATCGACGGAGCCTCAAGGCAAAGCGAGTGTTTATTTACCAAGGTCGCATTGCCCCCGAAAAAAACGTAGAAGCTCTTCTCAAGGCTTGGTGTGTGGCCAATATGGGAGAGGATTGCCTGCTCTTGATCATGGGCGACGGTCCCCTGAAAGCGTCTTTAGAATCGACCTATAATGACGACCAGGGCATTATCTGGCTGGGATTTGTCGGGGATGAAACCCAGCGTTTAGACTTACTCCGGGCGGCGGATGTCTTTATCCTCCCTTCCTTAGTAGAGGGGCTATCTTTATCGCTCCTAGAAGCCATGGCCTGTGGTCTAGCCTGTGTGGCCACCGATGCTGGGGCCGATGGAGAGGTTTTAAACCAAGGGGCGGGGATAGTTCTCGATACGAAGGGCGTGACGGGCCAATTAAAAACGTTACTGCCCCTCCTGCGTGATCAGGCAGAGCTGGTGACAATTCTTGGCCATAAGGCTCGCCAACGACTTCTAGAGCGCTACACCCTGCACAACAACATCAGTCAACTAGAGCAAACCTATCAAAGTCTCTGTCCTGCTGTGGTGGAGCCTCGCCATTATCCACTACCTGTGCAAAGCCCCTAGGGGGAAGATCTATCATAGAAAAGTAAGCTCCGATCGCCTAACCGTTGTTTTCCTATGGATCTAGACCAACAATTACGCTGCCTCATTGAGCAAGCGCCTCAAGATGGGACGATGCCCCGGGTCATGGAACAGGCGATCGCCCCTGTGCTCAAAACCTTTGCTGGACACTTGAAAGCGCAGGAATATTATGTTTGTCAGTCCTTAGGGGGAGATTGGCTAGTGACGACCCTTGCCCATCGAACAGACCCCCAACGAACAAAAACAGTTGTCTATGGCTTTGAAACCCTAGCCCTAGCTCAGCAGTCCCAGGGAGTTGATACGAATCCAAGCTTGGTTGCCCTCGCCGTCCCCGTTACCCACCTGTTGTTCAAGTTGTTTTCTCTGGCAGCTGTTGAGAGTGTGATTTTTAGTGAAACCCAGGGCAGCATTGAAATCCGTCGTCAGGAGTTGCAGCAGGCGATCCAAGAGAAGCTATTGGGCGATTTAGGCGATCGCCCCCAACAAACTCCCCCCAGTCAGTGGGCTTAGTAGACAACGGATTAGCTGGCGCTAACTGTTAGCCTTGGGCTCACTGGCTGCATTCTCAGTTTGCACCGCTGCTTCATCGCCGTTTCCTTCTTCAAGGCGGGCCTGCATTGATACCGTATTCTCGATTTTTTCCGCTTCTTTTTTAAATTCTTCCTGGAATTCATTGGACGCATCCTGGAAACTACGGATCGTCTTACCAAGGCTCCGGCCTATTTCTGGTAGCTTTTTCGGGCCGAAGATTAAGAGGGCAATGATAAAAATAAGGGCCATTTCTGGCAGACCGATACCGAAAATATTCATGGCAGTGGTGACGCTGGCGAAGATTTTTGCTGTTTTATTTTACCGTTGCTGGCGCAGATCGCCGGAAATTCGAGCGCAGTTGACCGCAGGCAGCGTCAGCTTCTAAGCCCTTGGAATAACGTACGGTGACCGCAATTTTGTGGTCTTGGAGGATCTGCTTAAACACGTTGATTCGCTTCTTCCCAGGCCGCTGGAAAGGAACTTCTGTGATGGGATTATAGGGAATCAAATTGACATGGCTCTGGAAACCCTTAAGCTGCTTCGCCAGTTCTGTGGCGTGGTCCGGTAGATCATTGACTCCTGCCAACAGAATGTATTCAAAGCTGATCCGACGATGGGTAATCGCCACGTATTCTCGACATTCATCAAGCAACTCCTGAAAAGGATAATGGCTAGCCGTCGGAATGATGGATTCTCTGAGGTGTTGGTTCGGTGCGTGGAGACTAACGGCAAAGGTGATTTGTAAATAATGGTCAGCCAGTTCACGAATTTTTCCGGGCACACCGACGGTGGAAATGGTGAGCGATCGCTGGCCAATGCCGATATCTTGGTTTAACCCATAAACTGACTTGAGTACTTGGTCGAGGTTTGCGAGGGGTTCTCCCATGCCCATGAATACCACATGGCTGACCCGCTGTTGAAAGTCTTCTTGGACAGTGAGCACTTGGTCAATAATTTCATGGGCCTGGAGGTGGCGAGTAAAGCCACTTTTCCCCGTGGCACAGAAGTCACAGGCCATGGCACAGCCCACCTGGGAGGAAACACAAACTGTCAGACGTTTTTCGGTAGGGATGCCGACAGTTTCAACAATCAAGCCGTCATGGAGTTTGAGGAGATATTTACGGGTGCCATCGGGGGCGGTGCGGTGGTGATGAATCTGCGATCGCCCGACGGGATAAGCGGCCATTTCTGCTCGCCAAGCCTTGGGGAAAACGGTTATTTCATCGAGACGATGGATACCCTTGTTGTAGAGCCAATCATAGAGCTGTTTCCCCCGGTAACTGGGTTGACCGGTGGCTTCAACCCAGTGGGTTAGTTCGGGGAGACTTTTACCGAGGAGGACATCTTGGGACATGGTTCGGGAGCAAAAGGCGATCGCCTTTTGCTGAAAATTTTTGCGTTCTTCGCTTCCATTGTGACATGGGCGGTCGGTAGGGTTGCTAGAATCCCCTAACGGTTGCGAAACTGTCCTTGATCTTGGTTGAGCGCTGACAAAGCTGCCTATGATGGAAAAGATAAATGTTTCCAAGAAAATCATGATCGGCTGGCTGCTAACGGGATTCTTACTGGCCTATGTGGGAGGTTGTGGTCTCCTTTTTTTTCAACAACGGCAGCTTATTTTTTTTCCTGAAGCACAGCCGCTAAATCCTATTCCTGCAACATTGACCCTGACCCATGAGGCGGTCACAATTCCGGTGGGCCAACAGCAGCATTTGACCGGCTGGTGGTTCCCTCCTCCGACCAACGGCCAAAAAGCAGTGCTTTTTCTCCATGGCAACGGTGGCCTGAGCGATCCTAATTTCCAGGCGATCGCCCTCTGGCAGCGGGTTGGCTATGGTGCCTTGGTGTTTAATTATCGCGGCTATGGTAGTAGTAGTGCGGGTTTTCCCCAAGAAGCCCAAGTCTATGAAGATGCGATCGCCGCCTATGAATTCCTCACCAGAGAAAAAAATATCCCAGCAGCCCAGCTAATGGTACATGGCCATTCCCTTGGCGGGGCCGTGGCCGTTGAACTATCCCGTCAGCGTCCTGTTGCCGGTCTTTTTCTGGAAAGCACTTTTACTTCCATGATGGCGATGGCCACCACTAAACCCCAGTATCGTCTTTTTCCCGTGCCATTCCTGCTCAAGCAGCGGTTTGACTCGGCCGCAAAAATTGCCCAACTTCAAGAACCTATTTTTATCACCCATGGCGCCCAGGATGATCTTGTTCCCCCAGCGATGGGTCAAAGTCTCTGGGCGATCGCCACAGCCCCAAAGCACTTTGTCCTGATTCCCGGAGCAGACCATACCAATGGGGCGATCACCGGGGAAACAGCCTTTAAACAGGGCATTGACTGGTTACAACAGATGACCGTTGCCAGCGGCAGCTAAAGGGAAAAAGGGCTCACCATTTCATTGATTGTGATCGCCTTCTTGAGATTCTATGACCAAACCGCGCTGCATTGCAGAAAGCCAGTATTAGCCTGACCCTACCGAATCAAACCAAAAAACTTTAGGGGCAGTGTTGGTGGCAATGGCGACTGATTCTGAACGCAAGTTCAATGAAGATAGCAAATAAATTTACTGAATCTTTTTTTCTTGATGGTTCGGTATTCCTTAGGATGTTAAGGATAAGAAGTCAAAGGGGATGGCGTAAAGTATATTGATACCTAACCCTGGGTGCGCTTTCCTGCTCGTCAAGCGATCGCCTCGCTGTATTGCCCCAGTCCAGTAAAATTCTTGAATCACTGAACCTGAGCCGACTCTAGCAATATATTCCCCAAGACCCTTCAACAGTTAAACCACTGCCTCAGACCTCCAGAACTAACCTCAACTAAATCATTAGCGCCACTATGGGCTGTTCCTCCCCTAAGCTATCGTCCGACTTACAATGCCATCTGGCCTACTGGCAGCCCCTGAATGCAGAAATCCTTTGGATTCAGGACCAAACAGGTGCTTGCATCGATTTTTATGGGCAACAGAAAATTATTCGGGATAGCGATCGACAGACAATAATTGGAGAACAGGTGTTTACCCAATGGTTCGATGTGGCCCCCTATCCCTACGCCAATGCTCTACAGCAGACAACCCAAGGCAGTCCCGCAACCCTAGAGGGGACTTTTCGATGGGAAGACAAGGCGATTACACTCAAGCTGTTGCTGATGCCGCTCCCTGGTAGTCAACTGTTAGTTGTGGGTCTTCCCCGAGCGACACATAATCCAGTACTGCCTTTGTCGCCTTTGGCTCACCAAAAAGCCCTAACGCAGATTGCTCGAAAAATCCGGAGTACCCTCGATTGGGTGGTTATTCGTCAAGAGGCCGTTAATGGTATCGGGGAAACCTTACAAGTCAGCCGCTGTTTACTCTTAGCAACCGATGAAATGCAGCAGAGCCTGCGGGTTGAAGCTGAATATCGCCAACCTGAAATGAGCTCTTGTCTAGGGATCCAGTGGCGATCGCCTAATAATTTGATATTCGAACAACTCGCCCAAACTAAAGAGCCCCAGCAGACTGATGTGTTTCACGCTGTCCTCCCCGATAGCCAATCGATACTCATCGTCCCGACCCTCTACCAAGGCAGTGTTAATGGTTTAATTTGCCTCCAACAGTGCAATTACCCCCGGGAATGGCAAGAGGTGGAACAGGAATTTGCCCAGGAAATCGCTGAACAATTGGGAACGGCGATCGCCCATGCCACTCTTTATAAAGAACTAGAACATCTCCACCAGACTGCCACCGAAGCCACCCGCCTCAAAAATGACTTTCTCGCCAGTACTACCCACGAACTGCGCACCCCCCTCAACGGGATCATCGGTTTTTTAAAGCTGATCCTCGATGAAATGGCCGATGACCGCACCGAAGAACTTGAATTTGTGGGTGCCGCCTACGAAAGTGCCCTCCATCTGCTGAACTTAATTAACGACATCCTCGACATTGCCAAAATTGAAGCTGGCAAAATTGACCTTGAATTTCAGCCCATCAAGCTCACAGAACTACTAGATAACCTCAATAACTTTGCCCGTCCTCAACTCCAAACCAAACAGCTCACCTGGGATATTCATATCCCCGAAAGTCACGATGACATCATCCTCTACACTGACTATCGTCGTATTTTCCAAGTCCTCCTCAACCTCGTCAGCAACGCAATCAAATTCACCCCCAATGGCGGCATTACGATCGATGTGGAGCTTGTTTTTAAGCCCATCACCTATGGCGATCGCCAATTCCCTGGGGTTGCTAAAATTAGCGTAATTGATACAGGTATTGGCGTTGCCTTGGATATGCAGACCAAGCTCTTTGAAAATTTCTCCCAAGTGCGGGGTGGCCATACTCGTCAGTATGGAGGTACTGGCTTGGGGCTGGCGATTTCTAAAAAACTCGTAGAGGCCTGTGGCGGCAAAATTTCTTTTTACAGCATGGGTGAAGGTCTGGGTTCAACGGTTACTTTTTCGGCTCTTCTCCACCAAAAACCCATTCTCAAACAGAGCCATCATCTGGATTCTCAAAGCATCATCTCGACCGCAGAGAGCCCAGCAAACCGTTACAATGGACTGTAAATATTAAAGAAACATTACATTTAGTTAACTGAAAAATACGTGGATACAGCTTGGCAATTTGATTCGATCGAGGATGCCCTCAAGGACATTAAAGCCGGACGCGCCGTTGTGGTCGTGGACGATGAGAACCGCGAAAATGAAGGAGACATTATCTGTGCGGCCCAACATGCGACCCCAGATATGATTAATTTTATGGCTGTGGAAGCCCGGGGGCTCATCTGTTTAGCAATGACGGGCGATCGCTTAGATGTCTTGGATCTGCCACTGATGGTCCACAAAAACACTGACAGTAATCAGACTGCTTTTACGATCAGCATCGATGCCCATCCCCGCCTTGGGGTAAGTACTGGAATTTCTGCCGAAGACCGCTCCCGGACGATCCAAGTGGCGATCGATCCCACCGCTCGCCCGGAAGATCTCAATCGCCCTGGTCATATCTTTCCCCTCCGGGCTCGCAATGGCGGTGTTCTGAAGCGAGCTGGCCATACCGAAGCAGCCGTTGATTTAGCCCGACTAGCAGGCCTATATCCGGCGGGGGTTATTTGCGAAATTCAGAATAATGATGGTTCCATGGCCCGGTTACCCGAGCTGGTAGAATACGCGCAAAAATTTGATCTCAAGATCATCAGTATCGCTGACCTGATTTCCTATCGCCTCAAGAATGACCGCTTTGTCTACCGAGAAACAGTGACGAAGTTGCCAACGGAGTTTGGGCAATTTGAAATCTATGCCTACCGCAACACCATGGATGGCACGGAACATGTGGCGATCGTCAAAGGGAATCCCCAGGATTTTGCAGACCAACCAGTGATGGTGCGAGTTCACTCAGAGTGTTTGACGGGGGATGCCCTGGGCTCCCTGCGCTGTGATTGCCGCATGCAATTGATCGCCGCCCTCAAAATGATTGAAAATGCGGGGCAAGGGGTTGTGGTTTATTTACGCCAAGAGGGGCGCGGCATTGGTTTAGTCAATAAACTCAAGGCCTACTCTCTCCAAGATATGGGCTTAGATACTGTAGAAGCGAATGAACGACTGGGTTTCCCGGCAGATCTACGGGACTATGGTGTGGGGGCGCAGATGCTCAATGACCTAGGGATCCATGCGATTCGTTTAATCACGAATAATCCCCGGAAAATTGCGGGCCTTAAAGGCTATGGCTTAGAGATGGTAGACCGGGTACCGTTGTTGATCGAGAGTAATGATTTTAATACTCGTTATCTCAATACTAAAGCTCAGAAGTTGGGCCATATGCTCTTGCAAACCCACCTGGCAACGATCGCCCTCCGTTGGCAGGGAAAAGATAATGTCACCCAACGCTATGAACACCTAGAACGGTTACGCCATTCAGCCCAAGCCCAACATTTGCTGGTGCGTGAAGAAGCTCGCCCTGTGGCCAGTGCGGTGTTCTCTAATGCGCCTTTAATTGTCCACTTGGGGTTTGACCAGGCAAAACTTGCTGTCGCTGATTGGTATACCGATGCCCAACACCCTTATCTCCAGGCGATCGCCACCATTCTCAACGAAATCTACCAGTGGCCTGATCTGACGGAGCTAGAATTTATGGTCGCCACGGGGGAAGATCCGATGACAGGTCTACAAATCCAGCTAGACCGGGAATTTCTCCCTTGGCCTGAACTACCGACTTTTATCTCTGCAATGGCCCTCAAAACTCAGGTCATTTATCATTTCCAACGACCCAAATCAGCGTAATTTCAGCGCAACTGGCCCAGGAGATTAGCCACATCAATCCTTTTCTCTGAGTTCACAAGGCCCATTAATCCAAAATTCAGACCCAGGCTCAAAATGCCTGGGTTTTATCTGTTTAGGGGATGATCCCTGGGTGGGGGAAATTAGATGGAGAGGGTTTGGAGAAATTTATCTAAACGGGTCATGCCCTTTTCGATGGTTTCTAGATCTGTGGCATAGGAAAGGCGAATGCAGTAGTCATTGCCAAAGGCGACCCCAGGAATGGCAGCGACCTGTTGCTCATGGAGAAGGCGTTGGCAGAACTTTAGGGAATCAAGACCATAGGCTTGGATATCCACGAACAGATAAAAAGCGCCATCGGGGGTCGGGCAGCTCACCTGGGGCAGAGCGTGAACAGCTCCGAGCATGACTTCGCGTCGTTTTCTAAAGGCCGTGAGCATTGCTTGGACACAATCGAGTCCCCCTTCTAGGGCGGCGATCGCCCCATATTGGGCAAAGGTACAAACATTGGAAGTACTGTGGCTCTGGAGGGTAGTCATGCCTTTGATCAGTTCAAGGGGAGCAGCAATATAGCCCAAGCGCCAGCCTGTCATCGAAAAAGCCTTAGCAAAGCCATTGCAGGTAATTGTGAGGGGAAAAATATCAGCACTGACCGATCCAATACTGCAGTGCTCCGCGGTGCCATAGAGAATTTTTTCGTAAATTTCATCGGCTACTACCAGGACTTGCTTCTCGACTAAAACCTGGGCGATCGCCGCCACTTCCGCCGGACTATAGACCATCCCTGTCGGATTAGAGGGGGAATTAAAGACAAAAAGTTTGGTTTTTTCGGTGATGGCATTACGTAGCTGTTCGGGGGTAATCTTGTAATGATTTGCCGCTGTTGCGTCAATAAAGACAGGCGTTCCGCCAGCAAGGGTTACCATTTCTGGGTAGCTCAACCAGTAGGGAGCAGGGATAATCACCTCATCTCCAGGCTCAATCAGGGTCATCATCAGGCCATAGAGGGCATGTTTACCACCATTGGTGACAATCACATTCTCGGCACTGTAGGGGAGATTATTTTCTGTTTGTAATTTTTTGGCGATCGCCTGGCGGAGGAGTGGTTCTCCCGCAGCAGGGCCATATTTCGTTTTGCCCGCATCGAGGGCCTGTTTAACCGCTGCCTTGATGTGGTCAGGGGTGTCAAAATCTGGTTCCCCAGCGCTAAAACTGCAGACATCAATCCCGTCCGCCTTCATTGCTTTTGCTTTTGCGGAGATCGTCAGGGTAATCGAAGGCTTGACTTGACTGACTCTGGCTGCCAATTTCATGGTGATTTGCGTTTAGATAGGGGGTAATAAGCGCGGAATAATAGTACAGGAAAATTTCCAATTTTTAGGCTAAAGCGACTTCCCACTGTACCAACGTTATTTTTACATAACGCAACCTTAAACCTATGATCGATTTTACAGATTGATCAGATTTTGTTTGTTTCCCTTTCAATACCCTTGGGGAATTGATTTCCACCCTCTTTTGTCACAGCAGTTATGTCCTTTTTGCGTTCTGATTTGGCCCAACTCCAAGCCTATGTCTCCCACCCCGGCGGCCCGACAAAAACTCCGGTCGATATTCTCGACACTAACGAAAGTCCCTATGATTTACCCGTCGATCTCAAGAAAACCTTAGCCGAGCATTACCAAAACCAGATCGCCACTAACCGTTATCCTGACGGGGGCCATGGGCCATTGAAGGAGCGCATTGCTGCCTATGTGAATCGTTCTGGCGGTTTGCAAGGAGAAATCCAGGCGGCCCAAATCTCCGTGGGCAACGGCTCTGATGAATTGATTCGTTCTCTTTTGATTGCCACCTGCTTGGGGGGCGAAGGATCGATTTTAGTGGCGGATCCCACATTTTCGATGTATCGCATCTTGGCGCAAACCTTGGGGGTTGCTGCCGTGGCGATCACCCGAAAACCAGACGATTTTAGCTGGGATCTGGCAGCGGCCCAAGCGATGATTGACAAACCCGAGGGGCCACCAGTGCGGGTCGTGTTTGTTGTGCACCCCAACTCCCCCACGGGCCAGTGTCTAACCCCACAAGAAATTGCTTGGCTCCAATCTTTACCCGCCGATATTCTCGTGGTGGTGGATGAGGCCTATTTCGAATTTAGCCAAAAAACCTTAGTGGCAGAGGTACTGCAGCGACCCAACTGGGTAATTCTGCGGACGTTTTCGAAGGCGTTCCGCCTAGCCGCCCTGCGGGTGGGTTACGCGATCGGCAGTTCAGCAGTAATCGAAGCCCTCGAAAAAGTACGCCTACCATACAATTTGCCGGGTTTCTCCCAGGCAGCCGCACAACTGGCCCTCGACCATGGCGATCACCTCCTCGCAACCCTATCCGAAACCCGGCAAGAACGAGATTCCCTATACCAAGCCCTGGGACAGCTCCCTAATTTCCGGGTGTGGCCCAGTGAGGCAAATTTCCTCTATGGTCGCCTGGAACCCTGGGGAGCACCTCAAGATCATCACCTCGGGGCAATCGTAGAATCTCTCAAAGAGCAAGGCACTTTGATCCGCCACACTGGGGGAGGACTACGCATCAGTGTCGGGACGCCCGCTGAGAATCAGCGCTTGTTAGATCGACTGGCAGATTATCTGCGGTCTTTACCTGAGCATCCCTAGAATTGGCGACGCATGAATACCAAGGCCCGCAGTAACTGTTGGAGAAGCTTAATCTGAGCAATGACCTGCTGGCCCTGTTGCTTTTTCGTCCGAATATGCTGGGTAGTGGCCGGAATCAGCTCAGTTTGCTGGCGGAGGCTCTCCACAACGGTTTGGATCTTACGCTCGTTCACGATAAACCGCTGCCGACTCAGGCGGAGTGCCTGATGCCAGCGACGAATTTTGTGCCAGAGAATGCAGTTCACCAAAACGAGGCCAAGATTACTGGCGATCGCCACCAACCAAAAAAAAGTCACACTCATGCAACAGACTCCATCCACCGGATACAAGCTTGCAAATCCTGGTGTAGCTTGTTAGGCTCCGCTTGGTAGCGACGGCCATGGCCCGGCAAAATCCAGGTGATTGGGTAGGCAAGGAGGTTTTTCATGGAGGCGATTTGCGCTGTCCAAGAATACCAGCAATGATTGCGGAAACCTGTCAAATGGCCGAGTCTGGCAGAAAAAGCTAAATGATCCCCCGTGAATAGGTATTGATTGTCATACAGCAGCACAACGTGACCTTCGGTATGGCCTGGCACTGGGATCAACAAACAATTTGAGAGGAAAGACTGCGGCTCTGTACCCTCCAGAATGATTTCTACACTTTGGGTTCCCGGCCGGAGATCGGCCCGGTGCAAAAGGCGATCGCAACCAAAATGGTCATGGAATTTCTGGTGATCAGCCACATCGTCCCGGTGGGTCAAAAACAAATATTTCACCCCCCCTAAAGCTTCTAATTGCTTGACCAGGGCCGGTTGAAAACGGGGAGAATCTACGAGAATATTCCCCTCTGGATGCCGGATGAAATAACTGGTCGCCCCAAAGGATTTGCGCGAATGATAACCGCAGTAGTAAATATTCTCGACAATGGGGAGGGGAAATTCTTCTTGAATAGCCTTCAAGTCTCTAGGAGCAGTCTCAACACCAATCGAAGCCGTTGGACAAGCCAGCAGAGCTTGGAGAGCAGTGCGTCGCTGGGCAGGAGTTTCGGGCTGATGATAGACGGCGGATTGCTGATCTTGGCGGTTGAAAATATCTGGACTGAGCCAACGGCAAGTATCACAGTCAATACAACTGCAATCTACATAAAAGTCACCGGGTACATTGTGCGATCGCCGCTGATGTTGGCTGGCCATAGGTGGTTTTCCCTGAAACTTTCTGAGGAAATCTTAACATTGGATAAGTTAGGCGTACCGCATCGTTTATCAATTGATACCATTGATGACCCTTTATCTCCTGGCAAAAAATCATCTCTTTCAGTTTGAGTATTCGTCAAAAATCAAAACAAAATAGCCTCAAAGATTTTATTTTGTTTCTGATTTAATCTTGGGTTTGGGGTAAATCGCGTGAATGTTTATTTAGGTCCTAAAACAACCAAAATACTTTAGGCAACAAGAATTTTATGTTCGGTTAAAGTTCGGTAAACCGCAAAAAAAAGATCAATTCACAATCTAAAAGGCAATCTATAACTATCGATAGATGTCGATACTCACGGAGTTTTTTTAGGATAAGAATGTAATTAAGCAAAAAATATAAAGTTGCCATCTTTTGCCTCTCTCATAGACTCTCATAGAATAGAAGCTTGGGAAAGAAAATAAAGAAGCAACAAAATTAACGCTTGATTCATATCGAAACAAAGGAGGTTAAAGTCCAATTATGGCTAACCAACTCAACACTTCTATCGCGCAAAATAAAGACCAACAGAAGCGCTACAAAGAACAGGTCAAGGCGCAAATTGATAAGATTGATGCTCGCATTGACGAATTTCGGGCAAAAGTCGACCAGGTCGAAGCAGAAGGCAAGCTCCAGTATAACAACCTACTGGAAGAAATGATGACAAAGCGAGATGCTGCTCAGAGAAAATTTGAGTCACTCCAAAATGCAAGTGAATCAGCTTGGGACGATCTCCAGAAAGGTTTTGAAAGTGCTTGGCAAGAATTAGATCAGTCCTTTCAGAAAGCATTACAGAATTTCTAATGTCCTGTCCCCTTGCATAACATCAATGGACAACGACAGGAGAAAATCTATGGTCACCACCCTCAAAACTCGTCTTGAAACAACAAGCTCACAATCCCAAGGGGCATCTTTGACGATCGCCCAATCTCTCTCCCATTTACTCGCAGATACCTATCTGCTGTATCTGAAAACGCAAAATTTTCACTGGAATGTAGAAGGGCACCTTTTTTATGGCCTCCACAATCTGTTGGAGGATCAATACAAAGCTTTGGCGATCGCCGTTGATGACATTGCCGAACGGATTCGGGTCTTGGGCCTATCGGCACCAGGTTCGTTTCAACAATTTCTTGAGTTGAGTTCTCTACAGGAGGCGACTGGCCTTTCTAGTGCCGAAGAAATGATTAATCAGTTGGCGGAGGATCACCAGATTCTGAGTGAAAAACTCAAGGGGATTTTACGCCAGGCAGAACAAAGCGATGACGTTTCTACGGCAGAACTCCTCAGCGGTCGTGTCCGCAGCCACGAGAAACAAGCCTGGATGCTTAGCAGCATTCTCCGGTAAATAGGTCACACTATCAGTCTTCCAGCGTAACCAAACGTAACCAACGATTCCTCCTCTTTGGGGGAATTTTTTTGTGTCCCCCCCAGGACGTTTAAAGTTATAGTGATTAGAATTTATTGCCCATCTTCTGCCCAGTTTAAGGAATAATCAGCGTGACCAATTTGCCTGCTCAATTTGATGTGGTTGTCATCGGGAGTGGTGCAGCGGGGTTGTATGCGGCATTGTCTTTGCCCAATCACCTCCAGGTGGGGCTGATTACCAAAGCGAAGTTGCGCACCGGATCGAGCAAGTGGGCCCAGGGCGGCATTGCGGCGGCGATCGCCCCCACTGATTCCCCAGATTTACATTTTCGAGACACAATGGAGGCCGGGGCTGGCCTCTGCGAACCGGTAGCGGTGCAATTTTTAGTCAACCATGCCCCAGAGGCGATCGCTCACTTGGTAGAAATGGGCGTCGCCTTTGATCGCAAAGACGGTGACTTGGCCATGACCCTGGAGGCAGCCCATTCCCGGCCCCGGGTACTCCATTCCGCTGATACTACCGGGAAAGCAATTATTACAACCCTCATTGAGCAAGTTTTAGAAAGACCCAACATCCATGTTGTCGCCCAAGCGTTTGCCTTGCAACTATGGCGTGATGGAACAGGCCACTGTCGGGGCGTCAGCATTCTGTTTGAACATAAAATTCAATGGCTAACGGCGGGGGCCGTGATTGTCGCGACGGGAGGCGGTGGGCAGATCTTCGCCCAAACCACAAATCCGACGGTGAGCACCGGTGATGGGGTTGCCCTTGCCTGGCGTGCTGGGGCCCAGCTGCGAGATCTCGAATTTTTTCAGTTCCACCCGACGGCCCTGACAAAACCCAATGCGCCCCATTTTTTGATCAGTGAAGCAGTGCGGGGAGAGGGAGCGCATTTATTGGGATTTAATGGCGATCGCTTTGCCTTTGATTACCACCCTGCCGGGGAATTAGCCCCCCGTGATGTGGTCAGTCGTGCCATTTTTAGCTATCTGGCCGAAAACGCCGGCGATCCCGCCAATGCCCACGTTTATCTTGATTTGAGTGTTATTCCCGAGGAAAAAATTCGCCGTCGCTTCCCCAATATCATTCGCATGTGTGCCGAGTGGGGGGTCGATGTTTTCTCAGAACCGATCCCCGTTGCCCCCGCTGCCCATTATTGGATGGGGGGAGTTGCCACAAATACGGCCTGTGAAACCTCGATCCCAGGGCTCTATGCCATTGGTGAAACCGCCAGTACAGGGGTACATGGAGCGAATCGTTTAGCGAGTAATTCCCTGCTAGAATGTCTTGTTTTCGCGGCGCAACTGCGTCATTTAGCCCCAACAAACACAACGGAGCCCCTCCCGCACCCCCCGCTACTAACCCTCGACCAGCACTGGGCAAAGGAATCCGTTAAGGTGCAAACCATCCGCGCTGATCTGCCCCTCCTCCTCTGGCAAAGTGCTGGAATTTGTCGCGAACGGCAAATCCTCACGGAGGCGATCGCCCAAGTCGCCGACTGGCAAACCCAACTGAAACGGATGGCCATGGCGCAATTTCTTCACCTAGAGCCCGGGCAGGTAATGCAACTGAATCACCCTGATGCCGAGATGGAAATCCGTCTCTATGCCGAGGTTTGTAACTTAACGGATGTGGCGTTGTTAATTCTCAAAAGTGCCCTATGGCGCACCGAAAGCCGAGGGGGACATTACCGTACCGATTATCCTGAAACTCAGTCAGATTGGCAGGTACATACCCTTGTAGAAGGTGAAAATTTACGGCGATCGCCCAAGTTATTTCCTGGGTAAATGGCCCCAGTCAGCGACTTTATATCCATGGTGAATCTTAGTTGGCGACTTCGACGATTTCAATAACCCGCTCGTCCCAATCTTTTACCAGAAAATTGAGGGGCTTTTCTTGGCGAATCTTGTATTTGAGGCGACGCGCTTGGATCCGGAGCAACAGCGTCTCTAAGCATTCTTTGTCAAAGCATACATGGCGTTGGCGATTTTTCTTCCCTAAGCTCGCCCCGGTGACAATGTGGAGTTGGGTATTTTTTTTCAACTGATACCATAACCCTGCCGTACCTTGGAATGTATTGGAGCGGCCCATAGCCATCGGGCTCGCGCCCATATACATTGGGTCAAGCCCTGCGGTGCCTAGGGTCTGCTCGTAGTTGTAGTAATAGTGGAGCGGGACATCGGCGGCCGGCAGTTGCAAAATGCCTTCATAAAAACTACGGGCCACATCCAGGTCAGAAACCATGATCGTGTAAACCTTGGGGGCTGTTGTCAAAAACATCCACATGGCGACCCCATAGGCGCAGAGCAACATCACCATAATGCCCTGGGTTGAGAGGAGGCTATCAAAGGCAGGGAAAAAAGCAGCGAGGGGAAAATGAAGTAATGCAGAAAAAGCAACGGTCATGGAACAAAAGGTTGGGCGGTGAATCGCTTATGATTAAAATCGAGTGACGCCATGCAGGTATTTTTAAGGCATTATTGCAGGATATGCTTCAGATTCCGAGTTTTTCTGAAACGGATCATCCGTTAATCCAAGCTCTCCACCATTATAGCGATTCCAACCTCTTGGCTTTTTGTCAACGCTATGGGGATCAGGGCCGGTATTTTGTCGGGATTTTTTGTCGGTATGCTCCAGTTCTCTACATGTTGATTGGGAACGAGGGGCGATCGCCTGTGCAGGTAGATTATCTTTTTGCATTGATTTGGCGGCAAATTTTCCATGAGATGCGCACCCTGAATTTAGAAGCGCAGGGCTGTCAATCTTTGCAGCAGTGGCTTTTACGCGTTACGGCTGCCTACCAAGACAGCCTGGCTGTCCCCCCGGTCGAAAGCATCAATTACGATATCAAACGAACACCGCCACCCCTCTGGTACTACCTAGAGCAAGCCCTCGATCTCATCCCTCCTTTGCCCCGTTTGGTGGTGGTGCTGGCGGATAATTTTCACTGGAGCTCGATGCGTATTTCGGCCCACCTCCAGGGTTTGGGGGAAGATTTAACCACCGAGGATGTGGACTATTGGATACACCAGGGCAGGCAATTGATTTTAACTGAGTTGCCTGAAGATATTCGCACCATTTATTTTCCGGAGTCTGGTGCCGTAGGGACGTAATTGGCGATCGCCGCCTCAATTCTGGCGACTTAAGGCCGATGGATCACGTTATGATGGGTAAAATTTTCCTGTGATTTCACTAAAAGGTTTTAAGAAAGATGATTCTCCCCGGTAGCACTGTGCGCGTAATCAACCCTGACGACACTTTTTATCGGTTTCAGGGCCTTGTTCAGCGGGTCACTGACGGCCGCGTTGCCGTTCTTTTTGAGGGGGGAAACTGGGACAAGATTATTACCTTCAATCTCAACGAACTGGAAGAAACGAAGTAAGGGATTTTTGCCCCCATTATGCGCCTCCCCTTACCCCAATTTGCCGCTGGTGATCGTCACCCCGATTACATTGCAGAGGTGATCGAAACGGCGACAACAGAGTTTACCGCCCAGTGTTTAGAGCCAGAAGACCTGAGTTTTCCGGTGATGCCCCCCTTTGGCAGTTGGGTCAAATCCTATGACGAAGAATCGGGCAACATTGTCTATGGCGTCGTTACCTATGTCACCACTGCTCCTATTGATTCTGTGCATCGGGCTAGAGCCCTGGGGATGAGTCTGGAAGAATTGCGAGAACAGCAGCCCCAGATTTTTGCGATGTTAAAAACAGAGTTTCGGGCCGCGATCGTCGGTTTTGAAATACCAAATGCTCGCCGCAATAATGGACAACGGGGGGAAGTGTTTCAGTATTTACCGCCCCGGCCACCACAAATTCATCAATCGGTCTACCATTGCGGGCCGGATGAAATTATCCATTTCACGGATAAATTAGAATTTTTGCGGGTGCTCCTCCAGGTCAATTGGGTTCCCCCAGAATCACTGATGGCCGCTTCGGTGCGAGAAGTATATCGGCTGCGTAAAGGCGATCGCCAATGGCTCATTGACGTCGGCCGGATGATCAGTACCCTCCTCAAGGACGACTACGATCGCCTCCGTTATATCCTGAGCCAAATCCACTGGTAGCTACAGACTTTTCTTCAACCCACAAAAAAATCCCCTCCTGGGAGGGGACAGGGGGGAACGCTAATCCCAACCGTGGGTATCAAGATATTTCGCTACCGTTTGCACATCCTTATCGCCCCGCCCAGAACTATTGATCACAATCCGGGGGCTACCCGATAACTGAGGACAAAGGGTTTCTAAATAAGCAAAAGCATGGGATGTTTCAAGGGCCGGAATAATCCCTTCTAATTCAGATACTCTGCGGAACGCAGCCACTGCATCTTGGTCCGTAACACTAAAATATTCTGCCCGGGATGTATCTTTAAGATAGCTATGCTCCGGGCCGACCCCAGGATAATCTAGCCCCGCACTGATGGAATGGGCCTCTACGACTTGGCCTTCGGTATCCTGGAGTAAATAACTCATTGCCCCATGTAAAACGCCTGGTTTTCCCTGGGTGAGGGTCGCGGCGTGGTGGCCACTAGCGATACCAGAGCCCTCCGCTTCAACCCCGATTAAGCGGACAGAAGTATCTTGAACAAATTCATGGAATAGACCCATGGCGTTAGAGCCACCCCCCACACAGGCAATGAGAATGTCTGGCAGACCGCCCCATTTCTCCTGGCACTGTTCCCGGGTTTCGGCACCAATCACGGCATGGAAGTCTCGCACCATCATCGGGTAGGGGTGGGGGCCAGCCACGGAACCGAGAATATAGTGGGTGGTTTCTACATTAGTTACCCAATCGCGAATTGCTTCAGAAGTGGCGTCTTTTAGGGTTCCTGTCCCCGCAGCAACGGGCCGTACTGTCGCCCCCAACAATTTCATCCGAAAGACGTTCAGGGCTTGGCGTTCCATATCCTGCACCCCCATGTAGATGATGCATTCTAGCCCAAAGCGAGCACAGACTGTGGCCGTCGCAACGCCATGCTGACCGGCGCCAGTCTCCGCGATGATCCGTTTTTTGCCCATGCGTTTGGCGAGGAGGGCTTGGGCGATCGCATTATTGATTTTGTGAGCCCCGGTGTGGTTAAGGTCTTCGCGCTTGAGATAAATCTGGGGGCCAGACCCATCCGGGCGAGCATAACGAGCCGTGAGCCGTTCTGCAAAGTAGAGAGGACTCGGACGACCGACATAGTCTTTGAGTAAGCCAGCGAGTTCTACCTGGAATGCCGGGTCATTGCGGTATTGGGCATAGGCTGCCTCCAATTCCGCGAGGGCAGGCATCAAGGTTTCTGGTACATATTTGCCGCCATACTGCCCAAAACGCCCAAAGGCATCCGGTTGATTGGGGCTAAAGGTGATGTTTTGGGGGGAAATGGGAGAAATAGTCACGGTATCTGTATCAGATGAAATGGGTAAATCTGGGCAAGGTTTATTGTAACTTGATCAACCTCTCAATCTGCTGGGCCACCAGAGATGGCGGGAGAATCAGCGACCTGCACCGGGAAAGAAAAATAAAAGGCGGAGCCTTCCCCAAAGGTGGAAGTGACCCAAATTTCGCCACCATAGCGCTGGACAATTTTTTTACAGACGGCTAAACCAATTCCCGTTCCAGCATATTGACTCTGGGAATGGAGGCGTTTGAAGGCGTAGAAAATTTGTTCAAAATAGTCGGGTTCAATACCGATGCCGTTATCGCGACAACTAAAAACCCAGTGGTGGTTCTGCTGGGTGACACTAATTTTAATTTCCGGGGTCACCTCAGTGCGGGAATATTTCAGGGCATTTTCGATGAGATTTTGAAAAATTTGGCTGATTTGAAGGGGGTTTCCTTTGATGGTGGGTAGGGGATCGATCGCCACTTTTGCCTGTTGTTGATTGATGGCGGCGCTGAGGCGATTGCAGACCTGGTGGACGATGAGATTACAGTCCACTTCCACGGCTGTATTTTCCATCCGGTCAACCCGCGAGTAGGTCAAAAGATCGTCAATCAACTGGGTCATCTGGCGCACAGAGTCTTGGATCGCTTGGAGATAGCTGCCTCCTTTTTCATCGAGGCGATCGCCATAGCGCACCTGGAGCAATTGAGACCAAGAGTAAATACTAGCTAAGGGTTGCTTCAAGTCATGGGAGGCCACATAGGCAAACTGCGCCAACTCCTGGTTGGATTGTTCGAGCTTGAGTTGGATCCCCTCGCGAATCTTCATTTCCTGGCGCAGGCGATCATTGACAAGCTTGAGGGCCTGTTGGTTGCGTTTGCGTTCAATGGCGTAGAGGATTGAGCGCAAAAGTGTTTCTTGGTCGAAAGCGATATTTTTTTTAATTAAATAATCCTGGGCGCCCTGGTGTACTGCTTCGAGGGCTAGTTCTGCGTCATTGGTATTAGTCAACACCACAATCGGAATATCCGGGGCGACCCCCATTAGGAGGGGTAAAGAACTCAATCCCTGACTGTCCGGCAGGCTCAAATCAAGCAAAATAACATCAAAAGATTGCTCTTCTAGACAGGCGATCGCCTTTTCGAGACGAAAAAAATGCAAAATATGGCATTGCACCATCTCAATATCTGTCAACAGCTCACTTAAGAGTTCAGCTTCTGCCAGATTATCTTCGATTAGCAAAATCCGTAGGTCATCTAGGTCCATAATCTAGCCGTTACTGGGAGAGCATAATGCAGAGCCTGCCACCAAAACGATAGATTTTCCCTCTTCACAATCTATACCGGAAGAAAGAAGGGCTTTTTGATAAATTGAACCAATGGGGGGAGGTCATCTTGTGATTCAATCTTAAACCGATCTTTGCCCCTCTCTGGCAAGGCAGCCCAAAAAAATGTCTAAATGACCATAATTTTTCTTGATTTCTATTGGTTTAGGCGATCGTTATATTTTTTTTACATTCATCCGAAAAAGTTCAAGATATCCCGGCGATTTCAACAAGTTTTTCAAAAAACCTATTTTTTCAGGGCAGATCACTGGATAAATTTGCTCCATTGTCTGGGGCGATCGCCGTGGAACGCCAAACAAATGATTAAAATGTAAAACAGTATGCTTACCCCATTGCCAGAGTAAGTCACAGTTAAAATTGCCCTCAACCACGTATTAGAGATAAAGCATCATGGGATTCCTAGATCGTCTTGGTCGCGTTGTCAAAGCCAACCTTAATGACATGGTCAGTAAGGCCGAAGACCCCGAAAAAATATTAGAGCAGGCCGTTGCCGATATGGGGGAAAGTTTAATACAACTGCGTCAGTCGGTGGCCCGGGCGATCGCCGCCCAGAAAAAAACAGAGCAACAACTGATCAAAAACCAGACCGAAGCAACCACTTGGCAAAAAAAAGCAGAACTGGCCATCAATAACGGCCGGGAAGACCTGGCCCGGGAAGCCCTTGTGCGCAAGAAAAGTTTTGCCGATACCGCCGCTGTCCTCCAGCAGCAGGTCACCCAACAAAATGCCCAGGTCAAAACCCTCAAAGAAAATCTTTTGGCCCTAGAGAGCAAAATCCAAGAGGCCAAAACCAAAAAAGATATGCTCAAGGCCCGGGCCAACGCTGCCAAGGCAAATGTCCAGCTCCAGAGCACCATGAATAACATCGACACTAGTAGTGCGATGAGTGCCTTCGAGCGCATGGAAGACAAAATCATGGAACTCGAGGCCCAATCTGAGGCCACAAACGTCATCGGGAGTTCTAGCCTAAACCAGGAGTTTGCCCAACTTGAAGCTGCCAGCAGCATCGACGATGAATTGGCCATGCTCAAGGCTGCCTCCCAGCAAACCCCTGCCCTAGAAGCCGCCAAGATGGTGGAAGAAATGGAAGAGGTGTCTGACACCCCCGTTGAAACCCCTGAACCGACGGAGGCCGATTTTGCGGCGGTAGATGCCGAGTTAGAAGCCCTGCGCACCCAGATGAAAAATCTCTAGGGCCTTCGTCTGATGTGGGATGACCTGAACAATGACGCGACAAAAATCGTGAATTAAGCTGGGGGAGAAAAATCCTTGTGGGAGGAGTGGCTCTGCCCCAGCCGGGACGGTTTTGTGGCTGTTCGTAAATCCGTTGATCCAGCGATCGCCGAAAACTGTTAACGTAAGGAACTGTCTTTCCCTTTGTAAGTAACCAAGGAGTTCATCCCCTGTGAGTGGCAGTGTTTTGGAAATTACCGATTCCCAGTTTGAGCAGGAAGTCCTCAGCGTTAACCAAGATATTTTGGTTTATTTTTGGGCCAGCTGGTGCGGACCTTGTCGGTTAGTTTCACCTTCGATCAATTGGGCCGCCCAGGAATATGGCGATCGCCTGAAGGTTGTGAAACTAGAAGTAGACCCCAATCCAGAAGCCGTCGCCCAGTGCCAAGTAGAGGGGGTACCTGCCCTGCGCTTTTTCCGGGATCACACTGTCATTGCCAGCCATGAAGGGGCAATCACCAAACAGGCCCTCAAAGATTTTATCGAGTCCCAGCTTTAGTATCGTTTTGATTTTTGGCTTGTCCCTATGCGTTTTTCCCAGCGGTTATCACGGCTTTCGGCAAATGTGTTCGCAGACATGGACCGGGCCAAGGCCCAAGCAGTGGCGGCAGGTCAGACCTTAATCGATCTATCCTTGGGATCCTCTGACTTGCCTGCGTCGCCGATCGCCATTGAAACCATCGGGCAGGCGCTCCAGGATCCCCAGACCCACGGTTATGTCCTCCACCGCAACACTCAAGCTTTTCGGGAAGCGATCGCCAGTTGGTACAGCCAACGCTATGGGGTTGGGGTTGACCCAGAAACCGAGGTTTTGGCCCTGATCGGCTCCCAGGAAGGGACAGCCCATCTCCCCCTGGCGCTCATGGATCCAGGTGATTATGCCCTTTTGCCAGATCCGGGCTACCCTTCCTATGGCGGGGGAGTCGCCCTGGCAGGGGGCGAGAGCTACTATATGCCTCTCACTGCTGAAAATAATTTTTTGCCACGATTTGAAACAATTCCCCTGGCAGTTTTGGCGCAAAGCCGGTTGATGATTCTCAGCTATCCTAATAATCCGACTGCGGCGATCGCCAGCCTAGATTTTTTCCGGGAAGCCGTCGCCTTCTGCCAGACCCATGATCTCGTTCTGGTGCATGATTTTCCCTATAACGATATGTACTTTACGGCAGCAGCGCCGCCCTCAGTACTCCAGGCTGATCCCGAAAAAACCTGCACCATTGAATTTTTCACCTTTTCAAAATCCTTTAACATGGGCGGCTTTCGGGTCGCTTTTGCGGTGGGCAATGCCCAGTTAATTGCGGCCCTACGTCAGCTCAAAGCAGTGGTTGACTTTAACCAATACCAAGGGATTTTAGCCGGGGCGATCGCCGCACTCCAACGGGATCAAAAAACAATCTCTGAAAACGTCCAAGCATATCAAGACCGGCGGGATACCCTCGTAACAGCCCTTAACCAAGCCGGTTGGGTTGTGCCTAAGCCAGAAGCAACGCTTTATGTTTGGGCTCCATTACCAACCACTTGGTCGGGAAGCGCCTTAGAATTTTGTACACAGTTGGTGGCAGCAACGGGGGTCGCCCTTTCTCCCGGTTCTGGCTTTGGCTCGACAGGGGAAGGCTTCGTGCGTTTTGCCCTCGTGCAGGAGCCGCTCATCCTCCGGGAAGCCGTTCGCCGAATCCAGCGATTTCTCGCGCAACAACCATGACTTTTACTCAACTCTGGGGTTGCCTGTTGATCATGACGGCCATGCCGCTGCTGGGAGCCTTTGTTTCGCTCCCCCAAGGGCGTAACCATGCCAGTCGACAACTCATTTGGGATATGCTGCTGGGGTTGGGGGCGATCGCCCTGACGCGATATTTTTTCCCGCCCCATTCCCCCTGGGAGCTCATCACCCTGTTGGCTCTGACCATGGGCCGCTACTGGCGACGACAAGAAATCTCCTTGGGGCTAGTTTGGGGGGGTCTGCTACTCCACGATTGGCAGATAACCTTGACTACCAGTTTTATTGGTGTGATCAGTCTGACGCTCTTTCGTCAGGTTTATTTGGGGACTTGGGCCGTTTTGGCTTTAGTTTTTGTGGCCTTGGGATTGCGCCATGGCACAGCGCCGGGTTATTGGGGGGCAGCGATCGCCCTCGGAGGGGTCTTAGGTTGGTTGAACCAACGCGCAGGGAGCCAGCAGCAACTGTGGCAACTGTTCCAACCCGAATATGGTTTTCTGAATCTCGATCAACCCCTCATGGCGGCTAAGGTGGGCCAAGATGCAGCGACCCTCAGCCAGCTCAAGGCCCTGGGTTACCCCGTTTTACCAGGCTGGATACTCAGGCCAGGGGATGATCTCCAGCGTTTTTTGACTTTCCTCGAACCTAAGGGCGATCGCCCCTATATGGTGCGTCTGTCCAGTGAGAAGCCGGCCCT
This sequence comes from Picosynechococcus sp. NKBG15041c, assembly GCF_055380235.1. Taxonomy (NCBI): domain Bacteria; kingdom Bacillati; phylum Cyanobacteriota; class Cyanophyceae; order Chroococcales; family Geminocystaceae; genus Picosynechococcus; species Picosynechococcus sp. NKBG15041c. Next base: position 802,112 of record NZ_AP040363.1, on the reverse strand, counting down.
TACTTTCCATATTCCCACGGAGTCTCTGAGGACCTCAGCGGAACTTGAAGCGGCTTTGGTCAATGGGTTTAGCAACGCCGATCTAGGACGGCAAGCTCTCCTCATCCAAGCCCAACCATCGGTGTTATGGTCTGGCATTACCTATAGCCGTCCCCCTTTGCCCTACAGTCGCCAAGATCCACTGACAGAAGTGGCCCGGGATTTTATTACCCCCCTGGTGATCGGAGAAGGGCGATTTCCAATTTTCTATGGCCTAGCTGATCCCCAGCCTCTCGGGGAAGTGTCTGCTCCGGAACAGCCACCCCAAACTCTTCTCCGGGACGTGGCCCAACTCAGTCGCCAACTGGAAAAGCACCAAGGGAGTCCCCAGGCAATGGAATGGTGTTTCACGGGGGAACAACTGTGGATTTTGCGGGTGCGGCCTGTCTATCACCTCCACCCAGTGTGGACGAGGGAATGGATCGGGAGCCTCTTACCCCAACCCCTTTCTCCCCTCAGTGCGTCTCTACTGGAGACTATCGTCCCCGGGGCGATTGCCTCCCTCTACACGGCCCTGTGGGAAGGCCAGGAAAACCCCCGCAATATTACTTTCATCTCCCATCACCGAGGTTACAGTTACCTCAACCGCAGCTTTTGGGAGCGTCTCTGGCACCGCAAAAACTTCAATGTCGCTGATTTACAATCGCGAACTGGGTTAATGGGGCTCATGCTCCGCCATCCGATGCTTTGCTATCGCTATCTCCGTTGGGACTGGCAGTGGTATGGGGAATTTCAGGGGATAGTCCATCGGTTTTGCTATCCTCTTTTGAAAACCCTCAAAATGATCGATAGTCACCCAACGGCCTTGGGATTGGCTGACCGCGTCCATAGCGTAGAACAAATCACTGATATCCTGGAGCTGCTTTTGGGCTTTTGGTTACGGGGTGAAGTGATCCTCTGGCGCAAAAGGCTGACCAGTGGTTTACCAAACTTTCTGCCGCCCCTCCCCCCCCGTGTACAAACGCTCAATCAGTTGGCTGTGGATATTCGGGCTCAACTCAAGGCAGAGGGAAAGGTGGGCCGGGGGCACCGGGAACCCTTGACCCGGGCCGCCCTATTCGCGCAATTGGCAGAACTCCCCGATGGCGATCGCTTTTTTGAGCGCTTAGACCAATGGATCGCAGACTATAGCGACGGGGCTGCCTTACCCTGGGAACTGGCCCAAAAGCGCTGGCGAGAAAATACGGGGGCCGTACGACAGTGGTTAACAGATTTGGTCAATCAGCCAAGAACCGCCATTTCTCCGGTGGCCCTCAGTGCCGCCCAACGGCAACTCCAGCAGACCCATTTGCAACAAGAGGAAGTGGCGAGCTTTTACGAAATGTTTTTGGCCCAATTGCGCCAGCATCTGTTGGCGATCGCCCAAATGTGGCAAAAGCAGGGTTATTTAGAACAACCTGACGATATTTTTTGGCTGAAACTATCTGAGGTGAAGACCTTAACGACAGATCCTGGTTCCCAAGATTTTTCGCAACTGCAACTGAAAATTCAATATCGGCGATCACAGCTCAGTTTAGACCAAGAACAGGGGGCCCCACCGGATATTATCTACGGTCAACTGAAGACAAAAACCGATGTCTCCAGTAGTTGTTCTCTCCAAAAACTCCAAGGCCAGGCGGTCAGTAGTGGGGCGGTGATTGGTCAGGTACGTTTCTGTCCCCAGGGGCAACTATCAACTGGGTGGAGTGCCAATGATATCCTCGTAACTTCCTATATCCACGAAGGTGACCTGGCGATGCTTCCCCAAGTGGGGGGAATTATTACAACCCAGGGAGGGGTTCTTTCCCAGGGAGCCAGTTTAGCCCGCCAGCACCACATCCCAATGGTGGCTAATGTTGCAGTGGCTTTTGATAGTTTGCAGCCGGGTCAGTGGGTGCGCCTCGATGGGCGTCTCGGCCAAGTGGAATTACTAGATCCGGGGGCGCTCTCAACGGATGCAAATTAGTTTTTCTCTGGGCAGGTTACAATCGCTGAAGTTTTGACTCTCGATTTCCCTGATTTATGTCGCGCTTTGACTCTGTCCGCCGTTGGTATCAAACCTACGAAAAATTCCCGAAAACGACGGGGATCATCTCGGCGATCACCCTAGGTCTGCTGGGGGGCTTGGCTTTTTTCTTTCGTTTAGGCAGCATTGGTCTCATCGATGAAACGGAGCCGATGTTTGCAGATGCGGCCCGGCGAATGCTACTCACGGGGGATTGGATTACCCCTTATTACAATGGCGAAACCCGCTTCGATAAGCCGCCCTTGGTGTATTGGCTGATGGCGATCGCCTACAAAATTGTGGGTGTCAATGCCTGGGGAGCTAGATTACCGTCTGCTTTCGCCGCCTTAGGGCTCATGATCCTGCTGTTTATTTTGTTGCGTAAATTTGGCTTCGGTACCATCGCAGCGGCAGCTGATCCCACTAGCCCGAAAAGTCAGCGTCAACTATGGTTAGCCGCTTGGATCGGTAGCAGTCTTGTCGCCCTAAATCTCCAGACCATTGTTTGGGCAAGACAGGGGGTTGCCGATATGCTGCTCAATGGCTGTTTTAGTGGTGGCCTCATTTGTTTTTTCTATGGTTATGGCAGTGGTGGCAAGGCGATCAATCGTTGGCTACCCAATAGTTGGTATATTGCTGCCTACGTTTTATTGGCCTGTGCGGTGCTAGCAAAAGGACCCGTGGGGATCGTTGTACCGGGAATGGTTATTTTGGTTTTTCTCCTCTATCTCGGTAAATTTCGAGAAGTGTTCAAGGAAGCTAAACCCCTGATGGGCACAGTTATTTTTTTGGCGATCGCCACCCCTTGGTTTGTTTTAGTGACCCTCCGCAACGGCCAGGCTTATATTGATAGCTTTTTTGGCTACCACAATGTAGAACGCTTTACGGGGGTTGTGAATGGTCATAATGCCCCTTGGTACTTTTATTTTTTGGTGGTTTTAATCGGCTTTTTGCCCTGGTCTGTATATTTGCCAGGGGCGATCGCCAGACTCCAGCTCCATCGCCCCTCCCTCTGGCGTCAAGCTCCCCGGGAAGCACACCTGGCTCTCTTTGCCGGTGTTTGGTTTTGGGTGGTATTTATATTTTTCACAATCGCTGTGACCAAGTTGCCCAGCTATACCATTCCTTTACTCCCAGCGGCGGCGATTTTAGTGGCTCTTTTTAGTAGCTATGGGATTGAAACCCCCCAACGGTTGTCGAAAGGATTTTTGGGGAGTGCGATCGCCAATGTGGTGTTTGGCCTCATTTTAAGCGGCTTTATGCTCTATAGCCCCCGGGTGATCGGCGATGATCCCGCTGCCCCTGACCTTGCTGCAACCTTTGCCCAGTCAAACTTAGCTTGGTGGGGATTTGGCATTTGGCTCGTGGGCAGTCTCATGCTGATTGCCATGGTGCAGCGACGATCGCCCTTGGGCATTTATCTAAGCAATAGCGTGATTATGGTGGCGCTGATTGCCCTAGTATTGCTCCCTGTTGGCGCCTTAATTGACCAAGAACGCCAAAGCGGTTTGAGGGAGATTGCCCATCTGATCACCACCGATCAACGCCCTAATGAGGCGATCGCCATGGTCGGCTTTGAAAAACCGAGTCTCGTCTTTTACAGTGGTCAGGATATTCATTTTATCAATCCCGATCAAGAAGACGGAATCGCCGCCATCAATGCCATCGCAACCGAGGCGAATCCTTCTTTTTTGCTGATTACTGGCGCCGATACCCTAGGGAAACTTCCGCTCGCCGATAAAACCGTAGAGACCCTCCTTGAAAGGAAGCCTTACCAGCTGTTGCGGGTAGAGCGACAATAACATTCTAGAGACTTCAACTGGAGTGATCCCTAGGATATGCAAGTAAAAAATTAAGTTTATTTTTATAATTGTCCTATTACGGAAAGAAAGTTATCCTTTAACCTAAGCTAATCTTGAGTTCGGTCGGTCTATTGGTTCCTAAACTTTACCTTTGTCTTGTCATGCCTCCCGGGTTTCAATCCGGAGAAATCGAGGCTGAATTAAGCGGCGATCGCTACCAAGTGAAACACCTTGACTATAACCAAGAATTTTTAACTTTCCTAGAAAGTAATAAAGAGAAAGTTGATTGTCTAGTTGTTATTCAAAATACTGAAAATTATTTTTATTTTGAATCTTTAGTCAAGGACAGTATTCTCCTTCCCTGCGTCTTTCTTTACCCAACAAAAAAGGTTGCGAATTTCCCAGGGGATGAGACGACCCAATGCTACCATAGCGCTGAACAGTATTTGGAATTTGCCGATCTGAAGCATTTGCCTTTCAGTATCGACCAGGCGATCGCCCAATTCCTTCACCTCGCTCCTAGTTGTGCCCTCAGCGATAAACCAGAGGATCCCCGCCAGAGCAATCCCGACAAAACCCACCAAGCCTTTTTACTGTTGCAGCAGCGCCGTCTTGCCGAAAAATTGCGAGAACGTCTCGGCTATTTAGGGGTCTACTACAAGCGCAACTCAAAATATTTTTACCGCAATCTTTCTGCCGCAGAACAACAGGAGTTTCGTGAACAATTTGCCGCTGACTATCGGGATGTGGTACTCAATTACTTCAATGGTGACCTGCCCACAAATCAAGCAATTGATCAATTTGTGAACCAAGCCTTTTTTGCGGATGTTTCAGTCTCATATATTCTTGAAACTCATATGCAATTAATGGATGAGTTTTCGCAGCAATTAAAATTAGAAGGTCGCAGTGAAGATATTCTGTTAGACTATCGCCTCACCCTAATTGATATTGTGGCGCATCTGTGCGAAATGTACCGCCGTTCTATCCCCCGTGAAGATTTACCTTTCGAACTTTTATTCTAGGATAGACTAGGATGCAATTGCGCTTCTCTGACATCCACAAAAGTCCAATTTTATTCCTACCCACAGCAGCCCCGCTCTATGAATCGTCTAAAGAAAACTTATGTTTTAAAGCTTTATGTGGCTGGCAACACTCCCAACTCTGTCCGGGCCCTCAAAACCTTAAAAAATATTTTAGAAACAGACTTTAAAGGCGTTTATGCCCTAAAAGTGATTGATGTCCTTCAAAACCCCCAGCTTGCTGAAGAGGACAAGATACTCGCAACCCCAACCCTTTCAAAGGTATTGCCCCCCCCTGTTCGTAAGATTATCGGCGATCTCTCAGATCGAGAAAAAGTTTTAATCGGTCTCGACCTCCTCTATGAGGAATTTTTAGAGCGAGAAGAGGAGCTTTAGGGAGAAGCCCTTCTTCTAGTAGGATGAAGCCATTTAAGTCAACTTATTTTCCAGTTCGTTGGGCGATCGCCTAGCATAGGGGGCAACCTGAAAACTCCGAGTATTTCCAATCATCCACCCTATTTACTCTTCGCTATTTGAGATTTCTAGCCGCTAAATCGTAATGAATCAGCCTATTTCCCCCAATAACGGCGCCATTAAAGGCGTCCAGAAAATTCGTACCCTCATCGAAGGTCTTGATGAGATTAGTCATGGTGGTTTACCCTCTGGCAGAACAACTCTGGTCAGTGGGACATCAGGCACAGGGAAAACCTTATTGGCGATTCAATTTCTCTACCATGGCATTAAACACTTTGATTACCCAGGGCTGTTTGTCACCTTTGAGGAATCTCCCCGAGACATTATCCAGAATGCCCATAGCTTTGGCTGGGATCTCCAGAGCCTGGTGGATGAAGGCAAGCTTTTTATCCTTGATGCATCTCCCGATCCCGATGGCCAAGAAGTAGTAGGAAACTTTGATCTTTCAGCCTTGATTGAGCGGATCCAGTATGCAATCCGTAAATATAACGCGCGATTGGTATCGATTGATTCTGTGACAGCGGTTTTCCAGCAATACGATGCAGCACCAGTGGTGCGCCGGGAAATTTTTCGCTTAGTTGCTCGGCTCAAACATTTAGCAGTGACTTCGATCATGACCACCGAAAGGTTAGATGAATATGGCCCGGTGGCTCGCTTTGGGGTCGAAGAATTTGTTTCAGATAATGTCATCATTCTGCGAAACGTGCTGGAAGGAGAACGACGACGGCGGACTATCGAAATTCTCAAGCTCCGGGGAACAACCCACATGAAAGGAGAATATCCTTTTACGATCACCAACGATGGGATCAATATTTTCCCACTGGGGGCGATGCGTCTCACCCAGCGTTCTTCCAACGCACGGATTTCTTCCGGTGTGGAAACCCTCGACAAAATGTGTGGTGGTGGCTTCTTCAAAGATTCAATCATTCTGGCAACGGGGGCCACGGGGACAGGCAAGACATTGCTGGTCAGTAAGTTCCTCGAAGAAGGCTGTCGGCGCGGCGAACGGGCGATTTTATTCGCCTATGAAGAGTCCCGGGCTCAGTTGTCACGAAATGCCTCTTCCTGGGGGATTGACTTTGAGGAGATGGAGCGCAAGGGGCTGTTGAAGTTGCTCTGCTCCTACCCAGAATCAGCGGGTCTGGAGGATCATTTGCAGATGATCAAATCAGAAATTTCAGAGTTTAAACCTTCTCGGATTGCGATCGATTCTCTATCGGCGTTAGCGCGGGGAGTGACGAATAATGCGTTCCGTCAGTTTGTAATTGGCGTGACAGGTTATGCGAAACAGGAAGAAATCACAGGTTTCTTTACGAATACAACGGACCAATTTATGGGGGCTCACTCGATTACGGAGTCCCATATTTCGACAATTACAGACACAATTTTGATGCTGCAGTATGTGGAAATTCGTGGCGAGATGTCCCGGGCAATCAACGTCTTCAAGATGAGGGGCTCTTGGCACGATAAGGGAATTCGAGAATACACCATCAGTGAGGGAGGGGCCGCGATTAAGGATTCCTTCCGTAACTATGAACGGATTATTAGCGGTTCACCGACACGAATTGCAGTGGACGAGAAGTCGGAACTGTCACGGATTATGCGGGGTGTTCAGGATAAAACTTTGCCAGAATAGTCCTCTCTGCCTGATGGCGTCTCCTTAGGGGAGAACAGTTTCGGGGATTTTAGATAATTAATTGGTCTTTAGAGAAGAAGAGGCGATCGCCTCTTCTCTTTTTTTGTGCTGCTTCATTATGAGTTGATAGGCGCTTTAATCCCGACTATTTTTATCGGGTATGATTGACGCCGGCTTTTTTACTGTTTACTATGACTTTCAACTAAGCATTCAGCATTCATGGAAACGGAGAAAACATTCAATGACTCAAGCAACCCTTGATACTGCCGTCGCCTCCCTCGACACCGCCAACTTCACCGCCCTCGCCTGTAAGGAATGTGGCGCCGAGTACGAACCCAAAGCCCTCCATGTTTGTGAATTTTGCTTTGGCCCCCTCGAAGTGAAGTATGACTACGACAAAATCGCCAGCAAAGTAAGCCGCGCAAGCATCGAAGCTGGCCCCAAGTCTATCTGGCGCTACAAAGAATTTTTGCCCGTTGCTGGGGGGCCCATCGATGTGGGTACTGGTTTTACCCCCCTCCTCAAAGCAAATCGTTTGGCCCGTCGCCTCGGTCTCAAGGAGCTTTACATCAAAAATGATGCGGTCAATATGCCTACCTTGAGTTTCAAGGACCGGGTGGTATCCGTCGCATTGACCCGCGCCCGCGAATTGGGTTTTTCTACCGTTTCCTGTGCCAGTACTGGGAATTTGGCCAACTCCACAGCGGCGATCGCCGCCCATGCTGGCCTCGACTGTTGCGTTTTTATCCCCTCCGATCTTGAAGCTGGTAAAGTCCTCGGCACTTTGATCTACAACCCCATTTTGATGGCGGTTCACGGTAACTATGACCAAGTCAACCGTCTTTGTTCCGAAGTAGCGAATTCCCATGGTTGGGGCTTTGTGAATATCAACCTCCGCCCCTACTACTCCGAAGGTTCCAAGACCCTCGGCTACGAAGTGATCGAACAGCTTGGCTGGGAACTGCCTGACCATGTGGTTGCCCCCCTTGCCTCCGGTTCTTTGTTCACGAAGATCTACAAAGGTTTTAATGAATTCGTTAAAGTCGGTCTTGTGGAAGATAAAGCCGTTCGCTTTAGTGGCGCCCAGGCAGAAGGTTGTTCCCCTATTTCCCAAGCTTACAAAGAAGGCCGCGACTTCATCACCCCCGTTAAGCCCAACACGATCGCCAAATCCATTGCGATCGGCAACCCCGCTGACGGTGTTTACGCCGTGGAAATTGCCAACAAGACCAATGGCAACATCGAGGATGTCAATGACACCGAAATCGTCGAAGGGATCAAACTCCTCGCCGAAACCGAAGGCATCTTTACTGAAACCGCTGGCGGCACAACCATCGCTGTGTTGAAGAAACTGGTAGAAGCAGGCAAAATCAACCCCGATGAAAAAACAGTTGTTTACATTACAGGCAATGGTCTCAAGACTCAGGAAGCCGTCCAAAATGCCGCTGGTGAGCCCCTTACCATCGAGGCAAACCTCGAAGCCTTCGAGCAAGCCCTCGAACGAGCTCGCACCCTTGAGCGTCTAGAGTGGCAGCAAACTTTGGTATAGTTGCTGTTCTAAATTGGGTAAATTTTTAGCCTACGTCAAAAATTTGCCCAGTTTTATTCTGTCGTTAACTTAGTCAAAATTTGTCTCTTAAAAATGGCAATTAAAGTTCTAGTCCCCACCCCGCTCCAAAAGTTTACGAAGGACCAACCTACCGTTGAATGTTCTGGTTCTTCCATTAAAGAATTGCTCGATGCCTTAGAAACAAACTGTCCCGGCATCAAAGCTCGCCTCTGTGATGAACAGGGTAACCCCCGGCGCTTTTTAAACCTCTACGTCAATGAAGAAGATATCCGCTTTCTTGACGGTGTTGAAACAGCTCTGAATGACGGTGATGAAGTCAGCATTGTCCCTGCCGTAGCAGGGGGCTGAGGCTTCGAGCAATAAACCATGAATGCTTGATACAGGTGAAGAAAACTTCACCTGTTTTTTTGTCTATTTATCGCTTTCAATCTGACTGATGAATAAGGTAATTTTTTGCTAATTCTATAAGTAAAAATTGACATTGAAATCACAAATTTATCTTGTAGAAAATCAATAAATGCAAAAATGTCATGATACATTTAATTTATTGCATGAAGTAAAGTATTAAACTCCAGCAATTCCATTAATCTTGATAAAACCTTTTATGTCAGCATCTCCCCAGCGGGCATCTATTCGACTGCAAAAACGCTCTAATATAGTGATTTTAAGACGTTGGCGACGCAAATTTTACGCGCTACAACAGAGTCGCAAACATCAGCCTAGCTTCTCTTGGCAGCACATTAGTTTGTCATTTTTGGGGAGTTTTATTGGAATTTCGACCCTCGCTTATATTTCGCTTTATAGTTCTTATCCTTTAATTGCCGCCCCTTTTGGGGCTACAGCAGTGCTGGTTTTCGGGGTGCCGGATAGTCCATTAGCTCAGCCTCGTAATGTGATTGTGGGCAATGTAATCGGGGCATGTAGTTGTGTGGTGTTATTTCATTTGTTTGGGGATGCTCCCTGGGTTATGGGTTTAGCGGTGGCCGTAACCATCAAGTTAATGCAACTCACCCGGACGGTGCACCCACCTTCGGGGGCGGTGGCATTAATTGGCATTTTGAGCCATGCTTCTTGGCAGTTTATTTTGACGCCTGCTTTGTGTGGTTCTGTAATGATTGTCTGGTTGACAGTCATTTTCAGTCGTGTCGTGCCAGGGCGCCCTTACCCGAAGCATTGGCTGTGAGCAAGCTCGCTCTCGCGATTGTTCACTCAGCATTACAGGTATGGTTCAAAATACTTCTGGGATTGGGGTATTGACTATTTTTAAAGTTAATCGCCATCATTTATATTGTTATTGCCAGAGGCTAAATTCTTCGAGCCAATGATGCAGTGTAGAAAGGATCTGGATACGACGTTTTTCAAAGTTTGCGGCAATGCTGATTAAAATAATTCCAGCAATAAGGCTAATGATCCATTTGGCGAAGGCGTAGCGGTCAATTAGGATCACCAATTGATAAACGCCTGTCAGCATGAGGGTAATTGTGCCGTTATAAAGAAAAGCACGGATCTGAGAGCCGAGGGCTAGGAAGATTAAGCCTAGACTAATGAGAGCTGGGGTAATGCCAAATTCTTGGTAATAAACTAGGGCAATGAGGCAGATAAGACCGCTGCCGATGAGCCGCCAATAATGTTTGTGTTTGCGTTGATATTTTGATTTGAAGCTAGGGTCTAGTTGGACGATCAGTAAAATACTCAGACCAATTTGGAGACCGTAACTGAGGGGCTGGTTAAGGTCAAAATCAGCCAGAGTTTTAGCGATGAGCCAGTTGCCAAAAATGAGGCTGATATAACTCCAACGGATATTTTGTTGTACTTGTGCCAGACGGAGATAGACGATGCTGATGCTAATGAGGCTGAGATAGGACGCATCTTGGGTGGCGGTAAGACAAAGGGCTGGCATGGCGATCGCCAGACGATGCCATGGGGCTTCGCGCCAGCCGAGGTTTGACCAAGGCAGTTGAAAAATGAAAAGGGCCAGGATTGACACGAGGAGAACTCGCACAGAATCGAGACTTTGGATTTCAGTCCACATCCAGCGAGCTTGAATGCCTGTTGTTGTAAGTTCTATGGCACCGAGATAAATCCACCAGTCTGAGGATTGCGAGGCTCGATTTGTGGAGTTTTGGGCTTGGATGAAAGCATAGAGAGCAAGGCCAAGATTCACGGCGATCGCCAAAATTTTCAGGTTTGGCGGCGTAGATAAAAAGTAGGGAAGTGTGAGGAGCTTAAAGCTGGCTGCAATCAACCAGTGGAGATGGGCGGCGGTGAGTATTTCTTGGAGGGGAATACCATAGATTTCGGTTTTTTGTTGGTGGCTCAGTAGCCAGTAAAAACTACGATAAAAAAGGGCGAGAATAATCCCCACCACCGCAAGAAGAATTAGGGCATCCCCCAAATTTCCGCCACTGCTGCGCGACATTTGAAAAAGAACAATTTCGTACAGACCAAGGGTAATGCCGCTAAAGCCAAGCAACCGTAAAAAACCACTGAGCTTGGGATAGGTTTGGGCGATCGCCAAAAATAAAATGCCGGCTACCAGGGAAGCCAGCCCCGTATAAGTTTCAAAATAGCCCCACCGCCAAAACCACCCAAGGCTTGTAAAGATGAGGGGATAGGCCCGCCAAGTGGTCAAGGTTTTTAGAGCGGTGGCCTTGGGTTGGAGTTGCCAAAAGATCGCCGCTAAAACGAAATGAACCATGGCGATCGCCGTGGGGCTACTCCCCTGTAAACGAGCCCCTTCTAAAACGATACCTTCGAGGGCGATCGCCCCCATCGCAAACGCTTCCTCCTGGGGCTTTGGCCCATATTTTTTGAACAAGACCAACGCCAAAATACCACTACTGACCAGAATCTCGGGGTGAGCTTCAACGGACTCGAAATAGCGCCATTGTTCAGTACAGTAATTTGCCAAGGCTAAGGCCACAGAACCGGCAAACAATAGACCCCACTGCTGGCTTGCGTTGCGGTACAGTCGCCCCAGATATTGACGGTGCCGTTGTAAAAAATGGCTCAGACCCCACCACAGAGCACTGGTCAAACTGCCTACAATGAGCCAAGTCCAAGCCTGCGACCACTGGGCCGCTACCGTCAGAATTAAGGCACTCCCAAAGGCGAGGTGTAAGGATGCCAGGTGAGCAAGGGGCAATAAACGCACATTAATAGACATTAAAATTCCGGCGATCGCCCAGCAAATTGTTAAAAAAAGCCAACTGCTGGACTCGGTAAAACTCCCCCCGATCAAAAACTCCCAATCGTAAGTCACCAAGCCGCAAACAGGTAACCCCACCAAGGCAGCAATGCTGAGCAGCACCCCTTCCCGTCGCCATTGTCGCCTTTTGTTCCAAGCAACTAAGGTCGCCATCCCTGGCACCACAAGCCATAACAATCGCCAGAGAGGGGAGACCACAGAAGGCGTAATGAGGAGAGTAATTAAACTGGCGATCGCCAAAATAAACCCAAAATACCAACTACTTCGTTGCCAAGTTTTACGGCGGTGACAGGTGGTGGGCCACAGGCAAAATCCCCATTCCAACACCAGGGCCAATAGACAGAGTTGTCCCCATAATAAAAAATCTCCGGGTGGTGAGAAGCGGCCAATGATCCCAGCCAGAGCTAAGAGAGCCATCCCGTGACAGAGGTAAAGATAACCAAGGCGCAGTTGGGGACGGCTATATTCCGCAAAATAAAACCAAATTCCGGCTGAAATGCTTAAATTCAAGGCACGCCAGGTGGGATTGGGTAAACTCAAGGCCACCAAAATCAGGCCCAACATTAACAGCAATCTTTCTGAGGTTAGGGCGAGATTGACTTTCCCTCGGCGATAAAACCACAGGGCGGCGATCGCCCAAATCACCAGATAGGGAAGAAGAGTGACGCTATAAATTGCGTAGGGAAAATCATAGGCTTGGGAAAATTCCACCGCTGCCGCCGTCGCTGACGTTTTAAACCCCAATGGAATAATATTGCGACACAGAATGCCCCCTTGTAGACCCACCACAAACAACGCCACCAAATCCGTCACCAGCCAGGTGCGTCGCAGCCTTTGGAGCAGCCACATGATCCCTAAAGCTGATACTCCTAACACCTGCCAGTCATAGCGGCCAACGGTGACTAACCAACCAAGCAGCAGCAATATACCACCGCCAATTTCCCAAAAGGGAGAAACTTTCACCGAAGCTTGAGCCACAGCCCTTGGTCGCTCTAATGTCGTCAAGAGCCAACCCAGGGCCCCGAGCCCTAAGCCCAATTCCCCGATGGGGATCCCCGTCACGGTAATGCCTCGAAATAGTAATAATCCCAAGCCAAAGAGTAAAAATTCTGAGCCCGTTTTTTCGGGAATTTTTGGGGAATGAGTGCGCTCAGCCGCCAGGGGTAATCCCCAGAAAATCACCAGAATAATCCCAATACTCAAATAAACTGCTCCCACTGGTGGGAAGATGCTTTCCCAGCCCCAATGGCACAATCCTAGGGCGATGAAGCCCGCCACCATGGGTTTTGACCAGGCATGCGCCTTTGTGAAGTAATCGACTCCCCCAAGCAACGGGATGATCAAGGCGATCGCCACCCAACCAGCCCAAGATGATGTCCACACAGCCAATTGATCGACCGCCCAGAAATTTAACGGCACCAGCAACATTGCGATGATTTGCAGGGTGCGGGCAGTTAAATTTAAAGCGACCTGACGGTTTGCCCACAAACCCGTACAACCGAACAATACGGTGTAACTCCATAACACTAGATATTGTCCCAGCGGAGGAAAATTCCCCCATTGACTGGCGACCAATACCCCTGAGGAAAGAACGACGAGAAAAACCCCAAGAAATAAGAGCCAGCGCACTGAAAGCTCTTCAAAAAAGCGTTCTAGAATATTGGGTGTTTTCGCTTGTCGGGGCAAAGTTCTTTGGAACCTCTGAGCGGCTGCCAATGCCCCGACGATAACGGGGATTCGCTCTTGGGAATCTTTTTTTTGTTTGGCTGGAATTTTGCGCTCTGCTTCGTCTGGAATGGGACAAGAGAGCTGCGATCGCCCCAGTAATAAGACCCAGTCGTGGCTGATTAATCCCAGTTGCAACAACTGATCTAACCCTGCTAGCAGTTGAGGATGCTCTGCACTGAGTGACAGGTTGATCCGCTTTCTCTCTGACATCTCTGAACCCTTTGCCGTGATTCTTTACCCAAATGCTAAGCGTGGATTTTTTTGATGCGCCAAAATTGTGTAAATATTTACCGCTGTCTGATTGAAAAATAATGCCTGACGCGTGATTCCAAAGCGTCTTGGCGCACTGCATCGAATCTTTATAACGTTGCCGTAAGCCCAAGGGAAAGCTGCGATGTTTATTCTTCGGGGACAGAAAACGCTAAACTTGACATAAATTGTTACATTTCAGGAAAATTTTAATTATGGCCGCAACCGTTGAAATCTACACTTGGAGCACTTGCCCTTTTTGTATCCGCGCCAAGCATCTCCTCGACAAAAAACAGGTGAAATACACTGAGTATTGTATTGATGGTGATCGCCAAGCACGGGATGTGATGACCGAACGGGCCAATGGTCGTAGTAGTCTCCCCCAGATTTTTATCAACGACCAACATATCGGCGGCTGTGATGACATTTACGCGCTAGAGCGCCAAGGTAGCTTGGATTCACTCTTGGTCTGAGCTATCTGATTTTTTTAGAAAATAAGGGGCGATCGCCCAAGGGCAGCTACTGAAATGGCAGGCGATTGCCTGCCATTTCAAACTAAATTTCTCGACGATCATAATACAAAACTTTTCCGTTTAAGTTGATTGACTATCTGGTTCCTCTTTTGCTTGAATAACATCTCTCTTGTAAAGTTCACTATATTTATCCAAAAATTTTTGAGTTATTGGATCGCTTCTTCCCCGAACATTCTTCGAAAATTCTATTTTTCCTCGTATTGCCTCAACAAAAGATGATTTTTTCTTTCGCTTTAGTGTAGGAGTTTTTGCATATTTTTCCAAATAAACTTGACTTGCTTTCTCTAATCCAAACTTTTCCCAAGAGTATAGTGCCGCGCGAAGATTACGAATATATTTTCGACTGACGTTTAACTTTTTATTGACAACTAGACCTGTAACTTGCTGTTTTTGATGGGGATATAAGAGGCGTATTTTATTTTGATTTAAAGTAAAACCATTACTCGTAAATAAGTACTCTAATTCGTCACTCACTAGTATTGGATACTTCTCTCTAACTAAATCTAGATTTTTAATGAGAGCTGACAAAACATCTAAGTACTTTGAAGAAAAAGTGATGTCATCAGAATACCTTGTGTAGTAAAGTCGATTTTTTTTGCAAAATATGACAATTCTTGATCAAGTTGTTGGCATATAAAGTTGGAAATTATTGGCGAAGATGGTGATCCTTGAGGTAGCTTATTTTCATGACAGCATAAGTTGGCAATTGTCGTAGCAACTTCATTTGAAAAGAAGAAAGGTTTGGCCATGAATAATCCCCTTACCCTTCCTAAATTGATTGAACCAAAGAAATCTTGGATATCTAGATTGAATATAAAAGCTTTACGACGATGACTATTTGCATTAGTAATGACATTTTTCCCAACAACATATCCGTGCACACAGGGCCTCGGATTATATTGCGTATATAGAACTTGACTAAGTTTGCGTTGAAGTGTTTTAAGAGATTTTTGGGGGATTGTTATTCTTCTACTTCCACCAGATCGCTTTGGTACGAGAAAGCTCTTATATCTATTTTTATTTCCAATACTACCAACTGCATAATAAACCAGGCAGCTATAGGACGTCCCCAATAAATCAGCCAAGTCCTTAACTGTTTGTAATGACTGAAATTTTCTAGACAGATCCTCTGTACTTTCTTCCAGTAGAACAGTAGTGTTTGGGGAGTATCGAAAAAAATTCATAATAAAAAGAGTACTTGACCTCAATATTCGACTTTTCTGCTTTGCACTACCAATAGCATTAGTGTCACTTATAAAGCCCTATATGGCTCTTAAAATCTAGCCGTCGCAGTATTCACGACAGGAATCAATATTTAAAGATCAAGTACTTGATAGATAATTCTATAGAAAATTATTTTTTTGTAAAGCAAAATATAGGTTTTATTCTTTTCATATGCCGCTTTTCGATATTTAGGATTGATTTTTAATGCCATGTTAAAAAAATGAATAGCATCTTTGTACCGTTTTACTTTTCTCAAAAAGACTCCTGTATTAATACACCACATATAATCATTAAGCCTACTGTTCACTGTTGTAATCAGCTTATGGTCATCTTCTTTAATTCCCAGAACGTTCAACGCTTTTTGGAGTTGATCTTTATCCTCAAGTTGAAATGTTGATGCATATTCTTGTCTGACAGTCTGATTACCCGGAATTAGTTTAATATATTCTTCATAATATTTTTGTGATTCAATAGATTCCCCGTAATCCCCTAGTAAACGTGCTCTCTCAAGAATTAATTTGGGACTATCAGGTTCTTTTTCAAGTTTTTCATAGTTTTCTTCTAACTTATTATTGAGTACTCTCAAATTCTTTTTCTTGAATTCTGCTCTAAACGAACCATCTTCATCTGAGAGCGTGACATTTTCTGTTCCTCGTCGAATCCAACAACGACCACTATTTGTTGTATACAAACAATCTTGTTCTTTAATCGGTTTAACAGAAAACTGGATCACATAATGCTCTTCGTATCTTTTGCCATTACTAATCAAAAGCGGATGAAAATGCAGACTAAAGCAAGAAACTGGGACTTTGGGTTTAATTTCTGTTAATTTACTATTTGTATTTCTGTCAAGCTCGTCTTTAAAAGAGTCTTCTAGCTTAATCCCTTTGATATAATGCGGTTTATTTTTTTCATCTAGAATACCTACTAGCAAGTCTCCTGAGACATTAGCATTCAAGAATGCAACTGCATACTCTTTACAATAATTCCAGAATTTCTTTCTAATTTGTTGTTGTTGATCTTTTCGTTTCGGAGCTTCAGGAGTTATCATCTTGAACTCAAGAACTGTTGACTCTGTCTCTGAAAAAATATTATTTTCGATAAATTGGAAACTAGATAAATCCATATCTTATGATTTCCAGTTATAGATCTTTTAAAGCTAACTGAATTACATCATCGCTTACACCATTACGTTTTAAGTTTGCGATTAAAGTATTCATCGAATTATTTTCTAGTTTTTCTAAATCAGAGCGTAATCCTTGCCCAATGTAAGCACGCATCAAAGGCTGATAACCAGAAAAACCCAGTAAAGGTGCGATACGCTTTAGGTCATCAATTACATCTTCTGGCATCCGCATCGTAATCGTTGTCATCGGGCGATCTTTATCCAGCCGTTTTTTAAGATCTTCAAACTTCATAAAATTCACGCTCCTGTCGCGTCGCCTTACGGGCTGAAATAATGCGAATCATTTCATCTTCCTTGTCGATATAAACCACAAACAGTAAATTCCATTTTTGATCTAAACCAATGACCGCATCACGGGCTTCCTGATTACGACTGGCATCGACAACAACCAAAAAAGGATCAAAAAAGACTCCCGCTGCTTGCTGGAAAGATACCCCATCATGCTTCAGAAAATTACTTTGTGCCTTGTCCGCATTCCAAACAAACGTAATGCCGTTTAGCGTATAGAAAATATCCATCAGTTACAGGATAACCAACACATCTTTACATCGTCAATACAAAGCTTGAGACAAAAAAAAGGCGGGACTAGCCCACCCTCTATTGATTAAATTGTCATTAATCGCTTAACCGTCGATACCTTCGATACGATCTTCAACTTCTTGATAAAGCTGTTGCAAACGCTCAAGGTTCTCATCGCTGGTTTCCCAGTACCCACGTCCATTCACTTCGAGTAAGGTGCTGACCATCCGGCGGAAAGAATTAGGGTTCAAATCCATCAGACGCTTACACATTTCTTCGTCCTTAATGAAGGTTTCGTTGGTATCTTCGTAAACCCAGTTATCCACTGCGTCCGCCGTTGCTGACCAACCCATCGTATTCACCAGACGCTTGGACAGTTCGCGCACACCTTCGTAACCGTGGGACAGCATCCCCTCATACCACTTGGGATTGAGCAGTTTTGTCCGCGCATCTAAACGCACGGTTTCCGATAGGGTACGCACCTGAGCATTGGCTGTGGTGGTATCGGCAATGTAGGCAGCGGGTTTCTTGCCGTCATCCCGCAGGGAAGCAATGACCTTGGTGGGGTCAGAGTCGAAGTAGTGGGATACATCCGTTAAGCTGATTTCCGAGGAATCAAGGTTCTGGAAGGACACATCAGCTTTCTTCAGGGCAGATTCAAATACCTTGCGGTTTTCGTCCATCACGCCGGGGTTATCGGAGTTAAAGGCGAAGGATTTCCGGTTGAGGTACATATCCTGTAACTCTTTTTCCTCTTCCCAAGAACTGTTTTCAACGGCGAGGTTGACGTTGGAGGAGTAGGAACCGGACGCATTGGAGAAGATGCGGGTCGCGGCTTGGCGGATGTTGATGCCCATTTCCTCGGCTTGTTCTAGGGCGTGTTTGCGCACATAGTTCATTTCGAGGGGTTCGTCGGCTTCGGCTGCCATTTTGACGGCTTGATCCAAAAGGTTCATTTGGTTGATGAACAGGTCACGGAATACGCCGGAACAGTTGACGACGACGTCGATGCGGGGACGACCAAGTTCTTCGAGAGGAATCAGTTCGAGTTTGTTGACGCGACCGAGGGCATCGGGGACGGGTCTTGCACCGACCATCCACATGATTTGCGCCAAGGATTCACCGTAGGTTTTGATGTTGTCGGTTCCCCACAGGACGCAGGCGATCGTTTCGGGGTAGTTGCCGCCATTGTCGAGTTTTTGTCGCTCAATCAGGCGATCGACGACGACTTTAGCGGACTGGACTGCCGCAAGGGTCGGGATCGACTGGGGATCGAGGGCGTGGATATTTTTACCTGTGGGAAGCACGTTGGGGTTGCGGATCGGATCGCCACCGGGACCGGGGAGAACGTATTCGCCTTCGAGGGCTTTGAGTAAGCCACCGAGTTCTTTGTCGGCGCAAACCTGTTCGAGACAGAATTCGAGGTAGGCAAAGAGGGGCTTGAGTAGGTCCTGATCGACGTTTTTGTAGCCTGCTTCGTGGAGGGCTTCGACCCAAGGTTCTTTTTTGCCCATGTTGAAGAAGTTGAGCTTGGAGACGAGGGAGACGCGACCTTCGGCATTGACCTGTTCCATGACGAGCGCACGAACGGCGGCACGGCAGGCTTCGGTGATCGCTTGGAGGAGTTCAACGTCTTCTAAAATCCCCTTGTCGCTGTTGCGGTAAACGTCTTCGATACTACGTCCGAGGCTCTTGGCGATGATGCTGGGTAAGCCTGTGATGCCCTCTTCTTCACGATCAAGGCTGGCAATGTTCACAAGGGTGGCGATCGCCTCTTCAGCGGTGGGGGGTTTGCCGATGACATGCAGACCACAGGGCAACAGACGGGATTCGATTTCCATCAGCTTGCGGTAGACCAAACCGACGATATTATCGCGTTCGTCTTGGGTCAATGTGCCTGCATCCTGTTCGGGGAAGGTGATGTCCTTATCGAGGTTACAGATCCGCGCCTGATCCATGATCGTGTTCACAATCTGCACACCGCGCCCGCCATCTTTTAGGGTTTGGTAGGAGGCGATCAACTCGCTCAATTCCTTCAAACCTTTGTACAGACCTGCATTTTCCGCCGGAGGAGTCAGGTAGGAAATGGTATTGGCATAACTCCGACGTTTGGCGATCGTCGCTTCTGAGGGGTTATTCGCTGCGTAGTAGTAGATGTTGGGAATGTTGCCGATCAGATTATCGGGGTAACAGTCGCCGGACATCCCCATTTGCTTACCGGGCATAAATTCCAGCGAACCGTGGGTGCCGAAGTGCAGCACCGCATCCGCGCCCCAAACCCGCTCTAGGTAGGTGTAGTACGCCGCAAAACCGTGGTGGGGGCTAGCAGAACGGGAGAACAGCAAGCGCATCGGGTCGCCTTCGTAACCAAAGGTGGGCTGCACACCGATAAACAGATTGCCGAAATGTTTGCCGTAGATCAACAGGTTTTGACCATCGCTGTTGAGATTGCCGGGGGGTTTGCCCCAGTTTTCCTCAAGGCGCGTGGAATATGGGGTTAACTGCTCATATTCCGGTACGCTCATGCGGTAGGCGATGTTGAGTTCGGGCGAGGCATATTGCGCTTGGGCATCATGGATCACGCTTTCGAGTAATTCTTTTGGCGTTTCGGGAATATCTTGGACATCGTAGCCATTATCCCGCATCCCTTTCATCACTTCATGGATCGAACCAAAGACATCGAGGTAAGCGGCTGTCCCAATGTTTCCTTTGTCGGGGGGGAAACTGAAAATCGTGATCGCCAGTTTCTTATCAAGCTTGGGTTTCTTGCGCAAATTCGTCCACTTCAGCGCACGGGTGGCGATCGCCTCGACCCGATCCTGTAACGTAATCGCGCGGCCCGTCATGCCATCGCGACCCGAGAGAATAATCGGCTCGATCGCCCCATCTAGTTCAGGAATAGCAATCTGAAGCGCTACTTGGATCGGGTGCAGACCGAGATCACTTTCTTCCCATTCCTCCGTGGTTTGGAACACCAGGGGCAGAGCCACCATGTAGGGACGATTCAGTTTTTTCAAAGATTCGATCGCCTTTGGATGATCCTGACGGGCGGGACCACCGACGAGGGCAAACCCAGTCAAGGAGACTACCGTATCAACGAGCGGTAACTTTTCTACACCCGCCACCGTGTTATCCCAGAAAAATTCATCCACAGGTTTCGAGAAGTCCAACCCCCCCGCAAAAATGGGAATCACCCGAGCGCCGCGATACTCAAACTCCTGCAACATCGCCACATAGTGCGCATCATCTCCTGTCACGAGGTGCGTCCGCTGCAGCACCAGGCCAATACAGGGAGCCAGCGGATCTTTTAAATCTTCACCAATATCTTCACGGTTGTTGTACCACTGCAAATATTCCTTCGTATCCTCGAACATTTTCGGTGCGAGGGGATGCCAAATACCCATGTCAGGATAGACGACTGGCTCTTCATAGTCGCGCTGACCCAACTGACCCTTGAGGATGTATTTGTCAGTCATCATCAACAGGAAGTTTTCGAGGTTGTCAGAAGAACCGCCTAGCCAATACTGGAAGGACAACATAAAGTTGCGAGCATCCTGGGCTTTCTCTACAGGCAGATATTTCAGAACCTTCGGCAAGGTGCGCAGCAGCTTCAACATTGCATCTTGGAAAGAAGCGCCGGATTTTTCCTTACGCTTCTTCATAAATTCGCCGATCGCACTCTTGGACTGGCCCAGCTGTGCCATGGAGAAGGTTCCCATCTTGTTCAGGCGCATCACCTCTGGCATCGAGGGGAAGACAATTGCCGCGTCGAGATTATCCCGGTGAGGGGTCACTGCTTCAACGACTTTTTGGGCAAGATCTTCAATAAAAATTAGTGACGCAATAAATAAATTTGCTTGGGAAACATCCTGCTTAAACTCGGCATAGTTATCAGGGTCCCGTAGTTCTTCGATCAAATAGCCGCTAATTTCGATCGCAATCTTTGGATGGTTTGCGTTAATCGTCTTCACCGCAGCCGAGAGCGCACTCTGATACTGGGATTCCAACACGACATAGACCACCTTCACTAACGTGCGATTATTGATGTCATCTGGTGTGATGCGACGAATGGCGGACTTGACGTTAGTGAACATAAATGGTGAGTCTCCTTTACTTGGACAAGCAGATGGATATTAAAAAATGTATAACTATTTCACAGCTCATCATCACATTATATGAAGCGCGAGACGCTGTATGACAGTGAGCAAGCCAAAGGCACATAAAGAGTTTTAGCAAAAAATCTTGGCCAGCCCCGGAAGCAGCAGTGATTCTGACACAATTTGATAAACCAAACTTAATTTTTCGTTATATTCCTTGACATTTACGTCATAACTTTAAAAGAAGAGAGTTAGGCGATCGCCCCCGCTGGAGAATCTTTACTTATCTATGGTCGCCATGGGATATTCAGGGCATTATGGCGTTATAAATTTCGTGAGCTGATTAGTAAGCTAGGCAGTCGGGGTCGGAAAAATGTTGTTTGAACCTTACTTTTGGTTACATATCGCGGGACTGGCACTCCTCCCTTTGGTCTGGGCTCTCTTGGCGATCGCCTTGGCCGTTGGTATTCCCTTTCCCGTTGCAAACCTAGAGTTGGGCCTAATCATTCTTTTGGGGGGGATGCCAGTGTGGATCCTGCAAATTTTACGGCCCTGGCAACCCTTTGGTCTGGCATTTTTGCAAATTCCCCCAGAGCAGCTTGATGAGCGGCAGCGACAAATCCTCCGCCTCGTCCAGGGGACAAGGCAGCCTGTCTTTAATGTGCTTGGGGCGATCGCCATGGTCATTTTGCTGTGGCAAGTGGCTCACTACGCCCCCTTGGCGATTGGTGTAGCGGCGATGCTTCCCCAGTGGCACATCCTGGGTTTTGGGGCGGCAATTGTGCTGTTTTTCTTTAGCAATGTACTATTTCAAATTCCCCTCACTCTTTTACCTGCATTGCTGATTTCTGAAAAAACAGTCCAAGAAATTGACCCCCATCCAACCGTGAGTATCCGCCGGGATTTTGCCTGTTGGGGTTTCCCCCTAGGACAGTTGTTTCCGCCCCGACGCTTGCCTTGAACTTATGTTTAAACCAAAGAACTATTATTCTGTGGTCGGGAATGTTTCCACCGTGATGACCTGCGGTGGGGTTGCATCAGGGGGATAGAAAAAGTCGATTTCTGCGGTGCGTCGCGTCCCTGCGGGAATCTCGATAACGGCTAATGGCTCTGCTTGCTGGCCTCGATTTTGCACAAGGTGAATGTAACGGGTCGTTTCACGGCGGTATTCATCCGGGTAGGTGATACGCACTGTGCCCCGATAGAAGATCCGGTCTGGGGGCGTTTCAAAAAATGTCAGGCGATCGTTATGGAGATCATCCTTGATCGGCGTCTGAAAAATCAACGCTGTACGCTGGGTTTGATCCGTAGGATTTTCTAAAGGAAAAGTCAGCTTGTAGTTCACCAAATAGTTGCCATGGCCTTGGAGTGCTGTGTCTGGATAACGGGTCAGCATTGTTGCACTTTGAATTTGATCGGTACCAAAAGTTCCTGTGGTGGTGGTGCTAATCGGAAAAGAGATAGCAGATCCTGCTGCGGGGATCTTTAAAGTATCGGCATCGGGATCTGTCACCGTCGCTTCCCATTGATTTCCCTCAGAAATACCTGCAACCCGGCCATAAACAATACGGCTGGGATCCCTGGTTGGCACTGGAGGGATATCACGGGGGGCAGCCAGTCGTCCTTGGGTCAGCAGCGATCGCCATTCATTGAGATTGGGGGGACGTGAGCGAGTTGTTTTTCCTTCAACAATGGCGCCCCGCTCATTGATGCGGGTAACCAGTGCTTCTTCGCGGACTTCATACTTCGCCAAATTTGCAAGATAAACATTGCCATCGGTCTCTACCTGGAGGTAAGTAGAACGGGCGCCACTGGCCGGAATTGGCAATGTCGCTAGAACGACGGTGCTATAGGGAGGAATCCGCAGGACTGAGGGGAATTGAGTTTGATTTTTTCCTCGAAGGACATCACTGACCAGGCGAGAACCAGGGCCAGAAAAAACATGGCCATGGGGGTCGTTGACTAGGGGCAACAACTCCCGAAACGGTGCATCTTGACTGTTGAGATAACTGATGCCCTGAAGGACTCTCAAGGTGCGGGTCGTACCCGTGGGATTATTAACCAATAAGCCTTGATAGAGGGTCCGTGGTTCTCCGGCGGGTCGAGAAATATGGTGGGTAAAAATATCAAAGCGGCCTTCTAGGGGCGTATCGAGGTGAGCGATCGCCTGGGCTTTCCCTGATTTCGGGAAAGTCGATAATAAAATCCCTTCTTGGGCAATGACCTCGGGGCTATTGCTATTGAAGACGGGCACCTGGTTCAAACTTCCCGGTAACGGGCGAATTTCTTGATATTCCGTGATGATTGGGGCGGGCGATCGCTCCAGGGGAGATTGACGATCTTCCCCCAGTCTCGGGGCTTGGTGAGGGAGTAATTGTTCCGTTGGCCTGTTCTCCTGGGCCACCAATAATGGGGCAGACTCTTGGGCAATTAGCAAGGAAGCAAACAGGTCAAACATAAACTCTATCAAAAAAATAAAATTTGAAATAAACCGAAGGGCAATGGCACTGAATCACAATTAAGGCTTAGAGTTCCCGATTATAGAGAAGATCCGCCATAAATCAGTGGCCCCAATTTCAACCAAAGACTCAGCTTGTTTGGCATGATGGGCTATGGACAAAGATGCAGCCCATTTTTTCTGCTTCACTCAGACTAGACTACAATGTCGAGAAATTTAAGGGTATTTTCACTGTTAGATCGCTATATTATGGCGCAACTCGTGGGGCCTTTCCTGTTTGGGTTAGGAATTTTCACGAGTCTCGGCCTCACCATTGGGGTTCTTTTTGAGGTACTACGAAATGTCGTTGCCAACGAAATCACTTGGGCGATCGCCTTCCAGATCTTAGCGCTTCGCTTACCCGAATTTCTGGTTTTAGGCTTACCCATGGCGACCCTTTTAGGGACCCTCACTGCCTACAGCAACCTTTCCTCTTTTAGTGAAATTATTGCCCTCCGGAGTGCCGGGGTCTCACCTCTGCGCCTGATGCTGCCTGGTCTGATTCTCGGTCTTTTGATTACAGGGTTCACCTTTAGCCTAAACGACTGGATTGTTCCTGGCACACTCAGACAAGCAACCAAGATCACCGAAATTGCGAAGGGGGAGGCAAGCAGTGACTACCAAGAGAAAAATATTATTTATCCTGAATATCAACGTCTCCAAGGTGACACCGGAAATCGAGAAATTTTGAAAACCCTTTTTTATGCCGAGAATTTTGACGGCAAACAAATGAACAACCTCACAATTCTCGATCGAGCTACCACAGACACCCAACGAATTATCACCGCCCTTGCTGCCCAGTGGAACCCAGCCCAAGAAGGGTGGCAAATGCGTGAGGGTAGTATCTATCAGATTGCCGCAAATGGCTCCTTTAGTGACATCGAAAAGTTCGAAACAAGTTTCTTTAAACTTTCTGATGCGCCCCTTGTGTTGGCGACCCAGTGTCAACAGCCCAATGAAATGACCCTACCTGTGATTGATCTGTGCCTCGAAAGCTTGCGATTAAGTCGCAACGAACGGCGTATCCGTACCCTCCAGGTGAAAAAACAAGAAAAATTCTCTGTGCCATTTGTCTGCATTGTCTTCGCGATGGTGGGTAGTGCCATTGGCCTCCGTCCCCAAAATTCTAGTCGAGCTACCAGCGTTGGCCTTTCTGTCGCCATTGTATTTGCCTATTACATGATTTCTGTAATTTCCAGTTCCATCGGGGTTTGGGGTACGGTTACGCCATTTTTAGGAGCTTGGTTTCCAAACATTCTGGGTTTGGTGGCGGCGGGAACCATTATTTGGCGTACGGGCTAAGTGGCTTTTGATAGGCTTTACTTTGTTCGACATAATTGTTGTGGCAAGGATGAATTTTTTGCGTAGGGGTCATCATGCCACTGGAGATCAAAGTGAAAGCCTTGGAAAAATTAAATTGTCCGTTTCATTGCATGACCTGTAATGGATGCCCTGGGAATAAAAAAAGAGGCAGATTTATACTCTGCCTCTAATCAACTAATCAATTTACGTCAGATAATAACCAGACTTGGCTTTAGCCCAAAACTGTCTTGGCAGTGTTAACAACGTTCTCGACGGTGAAGCCGAATTCTTTCATGACGACGTCACCAGGGGCAGAGGCACCATAAGTGTCGATCCCAATTACGGCCCCTTCAAAGCCAACGTACTTGTACCAGCACATGGTGTGACCGGCTTCAACGGCCACCCGCTTGGTGACAGATTTTGGTAGTACGGATTCTTGGTAAGCGGCATCTTGTTCTTCAAAACGCTCCACACAGGGCATAGAAACGACGCGGACCTTTCTACCAGCAGCGCGCAATTCCTTCGCCGCCTCTACACAGAGATGCACTTCACTGCCGGTACCGATCAAGATGATATCGGGAGTGCCTTCGCTGTCAGAGAGGACATAACCACCCTTTTCTGCATTGGCGATCGAACTGCCTTCGAGGTTGGGTAAACCTTGGCGGGTGAGGGCCAGGAGAGTCGGCGTTTTTGCACTTTCTACTGCCACTTTGTAAGCGCCAGAGGTTTCATTGGTATCGGCGGGACGATACACATAGAGGTTCGGCATTGCTCGCAGGGAAGCGACATGCTCGATCGGTTGGTGGGTCGGGCCATCTTCCCCAAGGGCGATGGAATCGTGGGTCATCACCCAAATCACCCGGGTTTCAGACAGGGCAGACAGACGAATGGAATTCCGCATGTAGTCGGAGAACACCAAGAAAGTTGCGCCGTAGGGAATCAGACCAGTGCCGTGGAGAGCCATCCCGTTACAGATAGCACCCATGGCATGTTCCCGCACACCGAAGTGGACGTTACGGTTTTCATAAGCGCCTTTTTGGAAATCGCCGGAAACATGAATTTCCGTCAGGTTGGAGTGGGTCAAATCAGCCGAACCACCGATCAGCTCGGGCAGTACCGGGGCGATCGCATTGAGGGTGATTTCAGAATGCTTCCGGGTGGCAAGACCCTTGTCAGCGGGGGTAGCGGTGGGGAGAACATCAGCCCAGTTAGCGGGGGGCTTACCGGAGAGCATCCGCTCTAATTCGGTAGCTTCTGCGGCATATTTGGTTTTGTAGGTGGCCCAAACTTGGTTCCACTCCGCTTCGGCACTGGCACCACGGTCAACAGCTTTGCGGAAGTGGCTCAGGGCTTCTTCCGGTACTTCAAAGGGGCCATAGTTCCAGTCGAGGGCCTTGCGGGTCAGTTCAATTTCATCAGTCCCCAGGGCTGCACCGTGAACACCAGCGGTATCAGCTTTGTTGGGGGAACCATAACCGATGGTGGTCGTGATTTTAATTAGAGAAGGTTTGTCGGTTACTGCCTTTGCTGCTTCGATAGCTTTGGCGATCGCCTCGATGTCATTGTTGCCATCTTCCACATGGAGCACATGCCAACCGTAGGACTCATAGCGCTTGCACACATCTTCGGTGAAAGCGATATCAGTGGAACCATCAATGGAGATGTGGTTGTCATCGTAGAGGGCGATCAACTTCCCAAGACCCCAGTGGCCAGCAATGGAAGCCGCTTCCCCAGAAATCCCTTCCATGTTGCAGCCATCCCCCATGATCACATAGGTATAATGGTCAAACAAAGTTGCATCGGGTTTGTTGAAACGGGCAGCCAGGTGCGCTTCAGCGAGAGCCAAGCCAACAGCGTTAGCAATCCCTTGACCGAGGGGGCCAGTGGTAACTTCGACACCGGGAGTAACGAAGTTTTCGGGGTGGCCAGGGGTGTTGGACTTCCACTGACGGAACTGTTTAATATCATCGAGGCTAACACTGTCATAGCCTGCCAAATACATCAAGGCGTATTGCAGCATGGAACCATGACCCGCCGACAGCACAAAGCGATCACGGTTAACCCAGTGGGGATTTTTGGGATTAAAGCGCATGAACTTATCCCAGAGGGTGTAAGCCATGGGAGCCGCGCCCATCGGGAGACCGGGGTGACCAGACTTTGCCTTTTCGACGCCATCGATCGCCAAAAAGCGAATCGCATTAATACAGAGTTGATCTACGGATTGGGTTGCAACGGTCATAGTGAAAGTTTCTGACAGTAAACGACAAATAAAGAAAAACTATAGGGAGTTATTAGACGGTCTTAGGAGAACAAGCCGTCCTCCTCAAAATCCCCCCCATCATCCCACTGTTAGGATCCCTGGGCAAGAATGATTCTGTCAAATCGCTAACATTTATTCGGGGCGATATTTCCGAAAGGCAAGGGTGACATTGTGGCCGCCAAAACCGAAAGAATTAGACAGGGCAACTTCAACTAAATGCGCCCGGCTCTCATTGGCCACATAGTCCAAATCACAACCTTCCTGGGGGTTTTCCAGATTAATTGTTGGGGGGACGCGGTCGTTGGCGATCGCCATCACCGTAGCCACCGCTTCGATGCCACCGGAACCACCCAGGAGATGACCTGTCATCGATTTGGTCGAGCTAACGAGAATTTTGTAAGCCTGATCACCGAGGGCTTTTTTGATCGCCTTGGTTTCGGTAATGTCATTGGCTGGGGTACTGGTGCCGTGGGCATTGACATAGCTCACCTGATTGGGCGCTAGACCCGCATCCTTGAGGGCTAGTTCGATTGCCCGGGTCGCTCCAGCCCCATCGGGGGTCGGCGCTGTCATGTGGTAGGCATCACAGGTCATGCCATAGCCGACGATTTCGCCGTAGATCTTCGCGCCTCGGGCTAAGGCATGTTCTAATTCTTCGAGGATCAAAATACCCGCTCCTTCACCCATTACAAAACCATCCCGGTCTTGATCGAAGGGACGACAGGCATGCTTGGGATCGTCATTGCGAGTCGAAAGGGCCCGAGCTGAGGCAAACCCAGCAAAACTTAGGGGGGTAATCGCTGCTTCTGTACCACCGGAGATCATGGCTTTAGCATAGCCCTGTTGCACGAGCCGAAATGCCTCTCCGACAGCATTAGAACCAGCAGCACAGGCCGTCACCGTACAGCTATTTGGTCCCTGGGCACCGGTGTGGATCGCCGTCAAACCCGCCGCCATATTGGCGATCATCATGGGGATCATAAAGGGGCTACAACGGCTTGGGCCTTTTTCTAAATAAATTTCCTGCTGGTCTTCCATGACCTTGATGCCACCGACCCCTGTCCCAATTATCACACCGATATCTGGCGCATTTTCTGGATTGATTTCTAATCCCGCATCAGCCAGGGCCTGCTTGCTGGCAGCCACGGCAAATTGGGAAAATCGATCCATCCGTTTGGCTTCTTTTTTGGGAATAAAATCCAGCGGATCAAAGCCTTTGACTTCACCAGCAATGCGACAAGTGTGCTGAGAAGCATCAAAGGCGGTCACAACATCAATCCCATTGCGACCGGTCATGAGTCCTTCCCAATACTCTTGTAGGGTATTGCCAATCGGGGTGATCGCACCTAAACCGGTGATTACAACGCGATACGGGGATGAGTTTGCCATGGCTGATGTAAGTGTTTTTGCAGTGGGGGAAAAAGGTTGGGCGTCCGGGGGAAGCAATGATTGTAAAAACTAGCGAGAAAGCCGCGATAACTGTAAAAAGTTCGCAGCTCTAAAGGTCACGGTTCAGTTGGTGAGATCGAAAGAATTAATTTTGACCCGTTTTCTCAGCAATGATGTTAACTGCTTCTCCCACCGTAGTGATTTTTTCAGCGACATCATCGGGAATATCGATATCGAACTCTTCTTCAAAAGCCATGACCAGCTCAACTGTATCAAGGGAATCAGCGTCAAGGTCACTGATAAAATTTGAGTCGGCGGTTACGGCGTCAGCATCGACATCTAGCTGATCAACGATGATGTTTTTAATTTTGTCGAAAATTTCCTGGTTCATTGATGATTCCTAAAAAGTCTACCGGAGCGATTCTCACATTTTGTTTAAGAATATGAGCGCTCATAAATTTAGCATTTTGTTGTGCTGACTAAAAACAGATTTATTAAATTAACATAAGCTGGAATTTATTGTATCGGATGGGGGTTCCCTTCCGGGGCGATCGCCTGAAAATTATTTTGGGGGGTGATTGTCAGGGAGGAAGGCAAGTAGATAAACTGATTGGGGTATTTCAGAGAATATATAAAGCATGTCAGCCATCCGCACGCTACACCAACAACTCATCACAAAGGAACGTTCTGCTGTTGAAATTTTGACGGCAACCTTTGCCCATATCGAAGCGGTGGAACCTAAGGTTAAGGCCTTTTTGACATTGACTAAAGATCAGGCTCTAACCCAAGCGGCGCAGGTGGATGAAAAAATTGCGCGGGGGGAAACCATTGGCCTCCTGGAAGGAATTCCAATCGCAATTAAAGACAATCTCTGTACCAAAGGCATTCAGACCACCTGTGCATCACGGATTCTTGAAGGTTTTGTGCCCACCTACGAATCGACGGTAACCCAGAAGCTCCGGGAAGCAGGGGCGATTATGGTCGGTAAAACAAATCTTGATGAGTTCGCCATGGGTAGCTCTACAGAAAATTCTGGCTACCAAGTAACAGGCAATCCCTGGGATGTGACCAGGGTTCCAGGGGGCTCTTCTGGGGGATCGGCGGCAGCAGTGGCGGCAGGGGAAGCGCCGATCGCCCTGGGTTCGGATACGGGGGGCTCTATTCGTCAGCCAGCCTCTTTGTGCGGTGTTGTGGGTTTGAAGCCAACCTATGGCCTTGTTTCTCGCTTTGGTCTGGTGGCCTATGCTTCTTCGCTAGATCAGATTGGCCCCTTTGCCCGCACCGTAGAGGATACGGCAATTTTGTTGGAGGCGATCGCCGGCTATGATCCGAAAGATTCCACTAGCTTAGATGTCGAAATTCCCCAGTATAGCCAACTGCTCCAGACGGACCTACCTAAGGATAAACCCCTAAAAATTGGCATTATCCAGGAAACCTTTGGGGAAGGTCTTGAGCCAGAAGTGGCGGCGGCAGTCCAACAGGCGATCGCCCAATTTCAAGCCCTAGGCGTTGAAATTGAAACCATCTCCTGTCCCCGATTCCGCTATGGCCTGCCCGCCTACTACATCATTGCTCCCTCCGAAGCCTCGGCAAACCTCGCCCGCTACGATGCAGTGAAATACGGGCGCCGTAGTGATTCTGCCAATAACCTGGTGGATATGTATACCCAAACCCGGGCAGCAGGCTTTGGTCCTGAGGTAAAACGGCGGATCATGCTAGGGACTTATACCCTCTCCGCCGGCTATTACGATGCCTATTACCTCAAAGCTCAAAAGGTGCGAACTTTAATCAAAGAAGATTTTGACAATGCCTTTGCAAAAGTTGACCTCCTTATCTGCCCCACTTCCCCCAGCACTGCCTTTAAAGCTGGCGAAAAAACAGATGATCCCCTCAGCATGTACCTATCTGACCTGATGACAATCCCCGTTAATCTCGCTGGCCTGCCGGCCTTGAGCCTGCCTTGTGGTTTTGATACCCAAGGGCTACCCATCGGGATGCAACTTATTGGCAATGTACTTAGAGAAGATCTCCTACTCCAGGCAGCTTATGCCTACGAACAAGCAACCGAATGGCATAAACAACAACCCAAACTTTAATTTTGCCCTTGTAGAACAGAACAAGTCATTAGAGAACTAATCCCCTTGCCCCTAGTGGTATAGGGGATTTTTACTGCAACAATTGCGCTTAAAAAAAGAAGCGAACAGAAAACTCTGTTCGCCAATAAAATTAAAAAAAATTTAGTTTAGTTAGCCATCAGCCAACTGAAGAAAGTTACTTGACGCTTGCTTTTGCACCAGCTTCTTCGAGTTGCTTCTTAACAGCTTCAGCATCTTCTTTGCCAGTGCCTTCTTTGATGGGCTTGGGCGCAGATTCAACCATTTCTTTAGCTTCTTTCAGACCGAGGCCGGTGATGCCACGAACAACCTTAAGAACAGCAATTTTCTTGTCAGCAGGAACTTCTTCGAGAATAACGTCAAATTCAGTTTTCTCTTCAGCTTCCTCAGCAGCAGCGGCAGCAGGAGCAGCCATCATCATGCCACCAACGGGAGCAGCGGCACTTACACCAAAAGCTTCTTCAATTTGCTTAACAAGGTCAGCAGCTTCGAGTAGGGTCAGAGATTTTAGCTTCTCCAAGATTTCGTCAGTATTAGCAGACATTTAATCTATCTCCTTAGTGAATAAAATTTACGTTTAGAACAACGAAAATAGTCAGGCCGCAGTCAAAGTTATCATCATGCGACGCTCAAACTTAAGCTGCTTCTTTTTCGGAAACAGCCTTGATGGATCTGGCCAAAGAACCAGGCACTTCGTTGATGCCGATGGCGATTTTGGCAGTAACCGCGTTGATTGCACCGGCAATTTGACCATAGAGTTGGTCTTTGGTCGGCAAATCACCCAGGGCTTCGATCTGGTCGCTGGTTAAGGCTTGTCCTTCCATAACGCCGCCACGAAGTTCTGTTTTCTTCGTTGCTTTGCGGAATTCTTTATAAGCTTTAACGGCGGAGGCAACATCTTCACCCGCGATTAAAAACGCAGACGAATCTTTCAAGAAAGATTGCACCGGCTGCCATGTTTCGTCACCGTCAACGGCAATATGCATCAGCGTATTTTTCGCAATTTTGCAATATGCCCCAGCGGGACGAAGGCGGTTTCGGAGATCGGTGATCTCTGAAACGGTCAGTCCTTTGTAATCAATCACAAAAGTCAGTTGTGCATCCTTCAGCAAATCTTTGATCTCAGCGACCAGCTCTTGCTTTTCGGCTAGCGATTTTCCCATTCTGTTCTCACCTCCTTTTTGGGGAAAGGTTATTAGTAGGGACAAAAAATAGACCCCAGCGGGAATGCCAGGGTCACGCTTTCTTTCCAATAAAATTTGGAAAAACTTGTTAGGTCTTGTAGCGTGTTACCTCGGCAGGATGTTTAAGCGATCGCCCCTGCTGTCTCTGGCATAAGTACAAATCTATTTTTTTGTCTGGCCTAAGGAAGGCTTAGGCTTTTTCTTCGATAGAAAGATCCCGGAGGGCATTAATGTCCACTTGGATTGAAGGTCCCATGGAAGCAGAGACATAAATACTCCGCCAGTAACGACCCTTGGCACCAGAGGGACGGTTCCGGTCGATGGTTTCTTGAAGAGCCTTCAAGTTTACCAGAAGATCTTCCGCCGCGAAAGAGGATTTTCCAAAAAGTACGTGGACAATCCCAGCGCGGTCAGCCCGGAACTCCTGTTTCCCAGCTTTAAACTCGGCGATCGCCGCAGCCACATCAGTGGTTACCGTACCACCTTTGGGCGAAGGCATCAGACCACGGGGGCCAAGTTGACGACCTAGGCGGGCAATCTTCGGCATCATATCAGGGGTAGCAATCAGGACCTCAAAATCCATCATGCCCTTTTGAATATCCTCGATCAGCTCTTCAGAACCAACCAAATCAGCGCCAGATTCCTGTGCAACTTTCACCTGTTCACCACTGGTGATGACCGCTACCCGGACAGACTGGCCCGTCCCTTTCGGAAAACCAACCGTAGTCCGTAACTGCTGATCGGTATATTTCGGGTCAATGCCCAAACGAATGTGTGCTTCTGCCGTTTCATCAAATTTTGCAGTAGCCGTTTCTTTGAGAAGCTTTAACGCCTCTAGAGGCTCATAGGCTCTGTCTTCAACTTTTTCAAGAGCCTCGCGCAGCCGACGAGATAATTTTTTTGCCATATTTACTCCTTGGGTTCCTAGCGAGACACGCGCCTCTCCCCAAACATAAAGATCAAAAACTTAACTGTTAAATTCCAGTCCAAACCAAAAACTAGTCTGTAACCGTCACACCCATGTTGCGCGCAGTACCTTCAACAATTTTCATTGCTGCTTCGATATCGTTCGCATTCAAATCAGGCATTTTGGTTTGGGCAATTTCCTGGAGCTGGGCCCGGGTAATCGAACCTGCTTTTTGCTTATTCGGCTGGGCAGAACCTCTTTCAACACCGGCTGCTTTGCGGATAAGTACGGAAGCAGGGGGTGTTTTGAGAATGAAAGTGAAGCTCCGGTCTTCATAGACCGAAATTTCCACAGGAATGATCATGCCTGCCTGGTCAGAAGTCTTGGCGTTGTACTCCTTACAGAAAGCCATGATATTCACACCATGTTGACCCAAGGCCGGACCAACAGGGGGTGCAGGGTTTGCTTTGCCCGCAGGCAAAGCCAATTTAATTACCGTAACAACTTTTTTTGCCATTGCTAGCTCTGTTTTTCCACTTGATTAAATTCAAGTTCTACTGGCGTATCTCGACCAAAGATCGACAATAGAGCTTTCAGTTTGCTGCGCTCAGGGCTGACTTCGATGATTTCGCCTTCAAAATCTTTGAAGGGCCCCGAAAGGACAAGGATTTTATCACCGATAGTCATATCGACTTTAACGGTCGGTTCGACGACCTGAGCCTGTTTAAAGATACGCTCTACCTCAGACCGATTGAGAGGCATGGGCTTAACATGTCCCCGGCCTCTGCCATAACTACGCTTCTGTTCTGCACCAACAAAGTTGATTACATGGGGCGTATTTTTGATAACCTGCCAAGCTTCATCATCGAGGTTCATCTGAATCAAAACATAACCCGGAAAAACCTTTTCTTCGCCATGTTGCCGACTGCCATCTTTGCGGATTTTCACCGTTGGCGTCTGGGGGATTTGCACTTGGAAGATTCGATCCGCCACATCAAGGGTATGGATACGTTGTTCGAGGTTTGCTTTGACTCTTTTTTCGCACCCAGATGCAACTTGGACAGCATACCAGCGTGGCTTCGGCCCTGTTTGCGTTTCTGTGTATTCTTCTGAATGTTCCATAAAAAGTTAAAGAGTCTGTTAAAACACGGCGCCTGAAACAAAAACAAAAATGTTGTCTACGACGTAAACGATAGTCGCAACAAGGATCACCATCAAAATAACAGCGGCGGACTCACTAATAAGCTGCTGGCGAGATGGCCAGACAACTTTAGCAAGCTCTTCTTTTGTTTCATTTGCGTATTTTGTAACGTCAAAACCTTCTGGCTTGTTGACTTCAGTGTCGACTATCTTCTTTGTTTTGGCCACAATCAGAAACTCCTCCCAGAGCTACTGCAATACTTCAACTAAAGTTTAATCTATATTGAAACGCGCCCTGGAGGACTCGAACCCCCGACATCAGGTTTTGGAGACCTGCGTTCTACCAACTGAACTAAGGACGCTCATGGGCTTACGCTTAATAAGCCTTAGCAATCTTAGCACAGGTGGCCGGCTTTATGCAAAACATTTTGGGTGAATCAAATGCATTACGGTGGGCCTAAATCGGGCGATCGAAGCGCTGTTTGATGCGGGTTGCCTTACCTACGCGATCGCGCAAGTAATAAAGCTTGGCCCGACGGACTCTACCCCGACGGATAACCTTGATGTTGTCGACCAAGGGAGAGTGAAGCAGGAAGACCCGCTCTACGCCAACTCCTTGGAAGATCTTACGCACGGTGATGGTTTCGTTAATCCCACCATTGCGCATCGCGATCACGGTGCCTTCATAGGGCTGAACCCGCTCTTTTGTCCCTTCTTTGATTTTAACTCCGACTCGAACGGTATCGCCCACGTGGATGATCGGCAGATCACCCTTGAGCTGTTCCGCTTCGATGGAGCGAATAATTGCTTCTGCGTTCATGGTTTTTCAAAAAACTCACAATTTACTAGTATATGGACAATACAACCTAAAGTCAAAATAAACGCAAGTTTCCCAATGGACTCGCCGATAATAGAAAAAAGTGAGCCAAATTTTGGCCCACTTTAAACAATAATTTCTTAAGTTTAGATTTGCCTTAAGTGAAAGAATCAGACTTGAAATTCAGTTTTTTTAGAAACTGAAGGTAGTCCGTACAGTCCCCACAACAATGGTGTCATTAGCATCATCTTGGTTGGGGTTCCAAAGAACATAAGCACCAGGGGTAATGGTGATGTTGTTGTTGACTTTGTAACGGTATTGCAGTTCAGCAAGATAGGTGCTGTCACTGCCGTCAAAGGTAATCGGACCACCACCAAAATCAATATCAGCTTCAGTCAGTTTGGGGGGTTGACCAAAGATGAAGCCCAGGGTGTTACCTTCGCCGCCGACATCAAGTAGAGCGGCGTTAACAGCCCAGTTCCAAACATCAGCGTTACCGGTGACAACAGGATCTTTGAGATCAGCATTGGTGTAGCCGACCCAGCCACCAAGGTTGAATTTTTCACCGATCAACCAGCTACCTTGTAAGCCGAAGTTATTGGAAGAAGCAGCAAAACCAAAAGGATCTGCAGCAAAATCACTACCAGTGCTACCGCTCAGGTTGACATCGCCACCCTGTTGGTAGCGACGGGTATAAACGGCAGACAGCATGATGTTGTCAGAGGGAGCAAAATCGAGCTGAGCACCCGCAGTGTAGTTGCCATTGAACAGGCCATTCTTCGAGACAGGGCTGCTAGCACCACCATCATCCGCAAGGTAAGCTGCGGAGAAGGTAACTCTTTCACCAAGATCGAAGTTAAAACCAGCACCAGCACCATCGGGGCCACGGTAGATGGGGTTAAAACGACCGAAACGAGAGAGGGCACCATTACCGCTGCTCTCAAAATATGGGTTGGTTACATCAAATATGTCATCAAGACCTAGGCCAACGGCACCGACATAGGCAGTGATGTTGTCACCTACAGGGAAGCGGTAGAACAATTTCCCAATTTCAACATCATTACCGTTGTTAGTGTCAAAGCCGAGACGGGCTGCATCTACACCAGTTGCACGGTCTAAGCGAGTGATATTGCCGGCTTCAAGACGAGTGCGGAGGCGATCGCGACCAGTGAAGCTAGTGTCTAGGTTCAGACGAACACGATTGCTGAATGTGAACTCATCATCGATTGGGCCAGGACCATCAGCTCTGCTATCGCCAAAAGCGCCACCAAGGTTGAAGATAACTTCCCCATTCAGTTTGGTGGTGGTGGAGAACTGGTTGTCTTCAAGGAACTCAACACGGCCATCAAGGTCATCAACACGAGCGCCGAGGGTAGCTAGTTCTGCTTCAAATTCGTTGAGCAGACGACGGAGGGCTGCGAGATCTTCTTGGGTTACTTCACCGCCACCTTCGAGCATCCGTTCGATCTGCTGCAAACAAGCATTCAGACCTGCGGCGAACTCATAACGGCTGAGGGGGCGAGTGCCACGGAAAGTACCATCAGGATAACCAACGATACAGTTGTAGTTTTCAACCAAGTTGCGGAGCGCGTCAAAAGCCCAATCGGAAGGGGAAACGTCGCTGAGCTGGAAAACGCTGTTGACCTGAGCAACGGAGTTATCAGTGCTGTATTGACTGATCTGGTCGAGGACGGCTTGGTTTTCTTCGGCGATCGCTGCGCCAGAAAAAGCAACAGTTGCACCGAGAGCAACGGTTGCACCACTGAGAAGATTTCTCATTGCTTTAGACATAATTTTCGAATGAACCTCACACCTGAGATATAAGTTTGTTTCTGAATTTGGGCAATCATGCTCTGTGCAAGCATAGACGTTGCTGCAAATTATTAGCAAAACATCGCTTGGCAGTATAGCACCGCAAGTGAACAACTTTCAAGATTAGTAAAGTTGGATACTTGTTGATTTAGGTGTTAGTGCATTCCCAGTTAAGCAAAGGATGATTAATAGGGCTTTGATGTCAGATTAATGGCAGGTTAATTTCAAGGTTGCTACTATGGGTGACCCATTGCCCTTGTCTCTGCTTCCGTAGCGGACAAAAGATTCAACAATCAAGGGGCAGTTAAGAAACCTCGCAAAATCATCAGGAACTGAACTTCCCCCGCTACAGTGAGATTACGGGAGCTACATGGAGTGGCCTCCGGAAAACTTGGTTTTTAAGGATGGAAAATTTCGATGATGCAAGGACTAAATGACTGCCTAAGACATAAAGTCGCTTATGTGGCGATTGGAAAATTTAAACCGGGACGTTTTACCCAGGCCCAAACTCTCTACGAAAAAGTAGTGTCTGGTTATTCGGATGGATTTCGAGGTGCTTTTTTGCTGCAAAAAATGGATCCAGACAGTGACCAAGGCATTGCGATGATCCTTTGGGACAATATTGAGGATATGGATAAAAATCAAACGGAGCTTGGCCAGCAAATTATGGCAGAAATGAATCCTCTGTTTGCGGAACCACCAGAAACAGATTTTTACCAAGTCTGTAGTGAAATTCAACCTTCTTAATTCTTTTTCTGCTTCCGGCGTTCCTCTCAGGAGAGAAGATCTTTTATCTTGGGTACTCCCCCCAGGGGTGGCACTGGGGAAGCAGGGGCGCAATTCGTACCAGAAGGAGCACTTTGTGGGTAGCTCTACAGTAGATACGAGCATTAAAAAAGGAAGGGCGATCGCCCTTCCTTTTTTCGGCAGATTTAGCCTTCCGCGGCGAGTTGCTCAAGTTGAGCTTGTTGGTCTTGGGAAATACAAGATTGAATGATATCGTCAATATTACCCTCAAGGGCAGGCGCTAAGGAAAAGTTTTCCCCAAGGCGGTGATCTGTTACGCGATTATCCTTGTAATTATAAGTGCGAATTTTTTCAGAGCGCGAGCCTGTCCCCACCTGAGATTTCCGCATGGAACTAATCGCTTCATTTCGCTCTTGCAGCTGAATTTCATATAATTTCGCGCGCAAAATCTGCATCGCCCGCTCACGGTTTTTTAACTGCGATCGCTCTTCTGTACAAAAGACACGGATTCCTGTGGGCTTGTGGATTAGGTCAACCGCTGTTTCTACTTTGTTGACGTTTTGTCCCCCCGCACCACCGGAACGGGCTGTTGTAATTTCAATATCTTTAGGATCAATCTGGACTTCTACCTCATCTACCTCTGGCATGATCGCCACCGTTGCCGTTGAGGTATGCACCCTGCCCCCTGCCTCAGTCAGAGGAACCCGTTGTACCCGATGGACGCCTGCCTCATATTTGAGTTTGCTATAAACTTGTTCTCCTTGGATTTCAAGGATTACCGATTTAAAACCCCCCATATCCGCTGCCGACTCACTGAGTAATTTAATTCGCCAATTTTGTGATTCTGAATAGCGAGAATACATTCGTAATAAGTCTCCCGCCCAAATACTGGCTTCATCACCTCCAGTACCTGCGCGGATTTCCAACATGATATTTTTTTCATCATTGGGGTCTTTAGGCACCAATAGTAATTTCAAGCGCAGCTCAAGGGCATCGATTTTCGCAACGAGCTCCTCTACCTCTAGGGCGGCCATGTCGCGCATTTCTGGGTCACTGGCTGATTCTTTGAGAATTTCTTTGGCTTCCAGCAGCTGAGTTTGTGCTTCTTTCCATTCTTCGTAGGTAAGCACTGTTTCTTCTAGGGATGCACGAATTTTGGCAACCCGCTGGAGCTCGTCGGGATTAGTGGCAATGTCTGGATCCCCTAAGCGGCGGGTCATTTCCTGAAATGTTTCTTCTACGGATTTCAGTTTGTCGAGTAAATATGCTTCAGCCATAATTCCAATGTTAATGCCAAAAAAAGGGTGATCCCTAAAAAACGAGTAACCCAGCAGAAATCTGCCGGGTCAAAAAAACGCAAGAAAGCAGTTACTTCTGATCGTCAGAGGTGCTGCTTAGCATGCCGTACTTACGAAGGAAGCGGTCTACACGACCTTCGGTGTCAATCATTTTTTGGGTCCCAGTATAAAAGGGGTGGTTACCTGACCAGACGTCGACGTTGATTTCAGGTTGGGTAGAGCCAACGGTCATCACAACTTCACCGTTACAGATGACCTTTGCTTCTGGATACCATTCGGGGTGAATATCAGCTTTAGGCATGGAAATTA
Source organism: Picosynechococcus sp. NKBG15041c (assembly GCF_055380235.1). Taxonomy (NCBI): domain Bacteria; kingdom Bacillati; phylum Cyanobacteriota; class Cyanophyceae; order Chroococcales; family Geminocystaceae; genus Picosynechococcus; species Picosynechococcus sp. NKBG15041c. The sequence goes on along the minus strand of NZ_AP040363.1, from coordinate 763,068 downwards.
CTCTCTAGCAGATTAGTTTAAAAAGATAGATAAGCGGGGCGATCGCCACCATAAAAATAGCGATCGCCCACCAAGAAAATTAACGCTTGGAGAACTGGGGGGCTTTGCGCGCCTTGTGTAAACCATACTTTTTCCGTTCTTTACAACGGGGATCACGAGTTAGATAACCTTCGATCTTCAAGGGCTGACGGTTATCAGGATCCAATTGGCACAGCGCTCGAGCAACACCGAGCTTGACCGCATCGGCTTGACCTGTCAATCCCCCACCATGGGCATTGACGAGGATGTCATACTCGCTTTCCAAACCGAGGGTTTCTAAGGGAGACTTAAGGGCCACAATATAACCTGGAATCCGATTGAAATAGTCTTCTCCGGAGCGGTTGTTGACCACGACATTACCAGAGCCAGGGACAAGACGTACCCGCGCAATAGACGATTTACGACGACCAGTGCCCCAGTAAACAGCACGGTCTTGGGTTGCAGTTGCGTTCATTAGTTATCTCCTCCGGGAATGGTATTGATGGTGAGTACTTCAGGTTGCTGGGCACCATGGGGGTGATCCGCGCTGGCATAGACCTTGAGCTTTGTGAAAAGACGGCGGCCAAGAGCATTTTTCGGCAACATCCCCTTCACGGCTTTCTCAATAATGCGCTCGGGAATCCGATCTTGGAGCTGATTAAAGGTTTCGACCTTCATCCCACCAGGACGACCAGAATGGCGACGATAGAGTTTTTGTTCCGGCTTGCGGCCTGTCACAACGACCTTATCGGCATTCACGATAATGACGAAATCCCCAGTATCAATGTGGGGAGTATATTCTGGTTTATTTTTGCCCCGGAGGACTTTTGCCACTTCGGTGGCCAAACGACCCAAGCGTTGGTCAGCAGCATCGACCACATACCATTTCTGGTTGAGGGTTTCTTGTGTTGGTAAAGGTGTCTTAATCATAGAAGTTTCGCTTAGATAAGCATAAAGAATTCAACTAATGAGTTAGTAGAAAAGTTGGCTGGGTGTCAAACCAAATATGGGGGGGAAACAAAGGCTCAGGATAACCAACCCTAAGTAAACATAAGCCTTTTGCTGGGGCCGAATATTTTACAAGGTGTCGTCTCTCGTTTTTCCAAATATCTTGGAACTGTGCTAAAGAAAGTTTACCTTGTCCAACGTCCACTAGCATCCCAACGAGTAAGCGGACCATCCCATACAAAAAACCATTGGCTTGAATCTCTATGTGAATGAAGGAGCCTCGGCGAAAACACTCTGCTGCTTGTACGTTGACCCAAGCATGGGTTCGTTTGGAACCAGTCCGTTGAAATGCAGCAAGGTGGTGTTCACCCAACAAGGGTGTCAGGGCTGCCTGGATGAGGGTTTCATCGAGGGGGGCCTGATAATAATGCCAAGTGTAGGGCTGAATAAACAGATTGGGGGTTGGGTGGGTGTAAATGGTGTAGCGATATCGTCGCCACAGGGCAGAAAACTGCGCATGCCAATCCTGGGGGACTTCGCAAGCACCACGGATATTGATATCGGGAGGCAGGCGATCATTCAGGATTTTGGCCCATTTATATCCAGGGATTAAACTGTCACATTCAAAGTGGGCGAATTGTCCGGCGGCATGGACACCGCTATCGGTACGACCAGCACCATGAATGGTGATTTTTTGACCGACCACCCGGGAAATGGTTTCTTCAAGGACGGCTTGGACTGTTCTTTCGGCGGTTTGTCGCTGCCAACCACAAAAGTGAGTGCCAATGTATTGAACAACTAACGCGATGCGTTTTTTGGGGCTGGCGAGGGACTCTGGCATGGACAGTAGGCTGGCGTGATTAGTCGAATTAAACTAATTCGATAATGGCCATTTCTGCGTTATCACCCCGGCGACGTATGGTTCGTACGACGCGGCTATAACCCCCTTGGCGATCGCCATAGCGCTCTTGTGCTTGAGCGAACAATGCATGAACCAAGTCTTTGTCGTAGAGATAACCCAAAGCCCGGCGACGAGCAGCCAGGGAACCATCTTTTGCCAGGGTGATCATCCGATCAACTTCAGAGCGGACGGCTTTGGCTCGGGCCTTTGTGGTTTTAACTTGACCATGGCGGATAAGCTGGGTGGTAAGGGCACGCAGAAGGGCCTTCCGTTGATCCGCCGGTCTCCCCAATTCGGGAACGCGACAACCATGACGCATTTTTTATTCCTCCCTAGGATATAAACAGTGAACTAAATGAAAAAAATTGGATAACAGGAAAGTTATTTCGCTGTTTTTTCTTCCGGTAAAGTAATGCCTAATCGAGTTTTGAGGGCATCGATGACTTCTTCTGCTGATTTTTGGCCGAAATTCTTGATTTCGAGCAAATCTTCTTGACTGTAGTCGAGGAGATCAGCAACGGAATTAATTTGTGCCCGCTTGAGACAGTTATAGGCCCGCACAGACAGCTGCAATTCTTCGATGGGAATTTGGCTGGTGGGGTCTTCGTCCTCTTGGTATTCATCCTGAATAGCTTCGAGGGTGAGATCTTTGAGGGGATTGAACAGCTCAACGGCGATTGCCGCTGCTTGAGACAGAGCTTCTTCGGGCTTCATACTGCCGTCAGTCCAAATTTCAAGGATCAGGCGATCGCGGACCGCATCTCCTTCACTATGGATGCTTTCGACAGTGTAATTTACCTTAGTAACAGGCATAAACACCGCGTCGATCTGCAAGAAGTCCAGAGCAGTAGACTCATCACGATTGCGTTGAATCGCTCGGTAGCTTTTCCCTTTTTCGATCCGAAACTCCATTTCGAGCTTCGCACCATCGGCGAGGGTCGCAATATACTGGCTCGGATCTACAACTTCTACCTCTGATGGCAGATCAAACTGAGCCGCAGTTACCTGACCAGGGCCACTCGCAACCAAACGACCAATCTGGGGCTGGTGAGTGTAGCTCTTAAGAATGATTTCCTTCATATTAAGGATAATTTCAAGGGCATCCTCCCGCACACCGGGAATCGTGGCAAACTCATGGTTTACACCACCAATTCTTAGGGCCGTTACAGCGGTTCCTTCTAAATTAGATAACAAGATTCGTCTAAGGGAGTTCCCTAGGGTAGTTCCCTGACCTCGGTCAAGAGGCTCGAAGACAAACTTGCCATACTGGCTTTGATTTTTGTGTGTTTTACTTTCTACACACTCGATTTGAAACTGTGTCACGCTTTTTCTGATCTCCCATTTTTCGCGATCTGAGCCAGGCACCAAGCCTTCAGACAAGATTGATTTCACCCGAAACTTACCCAAGGCAAGTCAAGGATGTTTAGACCCGTCTGCGCTTGGGCGGACGACAACCGTTGTGGGGGATTGGAGTAACATCACGGATTAGAGTAATTTCTAAACCAGCGGCTTGCAAAGCACGAATTGCTGTTTCGCGCCCAGCACCAGGGCCGCTGACCATTACTTCAATCTGACGCATACCCTGCTCCATTGCGCGACGAGCAGCGTTGTCAGCTGCGGTCTGGGCAGCAAAGGGAGTCCCTTTTTTAGCGCCTTTGAAACCACTGGCACCAGCAGAAGACCAGGATACAGAGTCTCCTTTTGTGTCAGAAATTGTCACAATGGTGTTGTTGAAAGTTGATTGGATGTGGGCAACGCCGTTGGGAATATTTTTTTTGACCTTTTTGGGGCTGCCTTTTTTTTGTCGTGCCATAATTCTAGTTTTTAGAAGATAGAGTTAAGTGCGTAGCTTTGTGAGGTAAAACTCACCTCAGGGGATTAACGCGGTGCTTTCTTCTTACCGGCAACAGTGACGCGACGACCACGGCGGGTGCGAGCATTGGTCCGGGTTCTTTGACCACGTACGGGTAAGCCTTGACGATGACGGCGACCGCGGTAGGTGCCAATGTCAACCAGACGCTTGATGTTCATGGACTCTAAACGTCTGAGGTCCCCTTCCACTTGATAGTTGTCGGTGACGTAGGAACGGAGTTTAAGGGCATCTTCGTCGGAGAGGTCTCTTACTCGGATGTCGGGGTTTACTCCTGTCTTTGCGATGATCTCTTGGGCTCTCGATAAACCAATGCCATACACGTAGGTCAGGGCAATTTCAATGCGTTTATCGCGGGGAAGATCAACACCTGCAATTCGTGCCACGATTTTTTCTCCCTAAATGAACAATTTCAATAGTTTAATTACGAAATAAATGTCTGAGTGATTTTTATAAAATCTACCCTTGGCGTTGTTTATGCTTGGGGTTAGCACAGATCACCATGACACGACCGCGACGACGTATCACGCGACATTTATCACACATTTTTTTGACGGATGCTCGAACTTTCATAGATTTTCAGGTTAGATTTAGCAATTTTCTATATATTGATTCTGCTATGAACCGATTGGGTGATTAGCACAAAACTCCGCAAGCTTATCATCATAGCAAGTTTTTTTGTCTATGAATACTAAGCATAGGAGATGCGTCTTTTATTTTTTCCGGAGTCGGTAGGTAATCCGCCCTTTGGTGAGGTCATAGGGGGTCAGCTCTACTTTGACGCGATCGCCGGGCAAAATTTTGATGTAATTGCGGCGAATTTTTCCGGAAATGTGGGCTAAGACATTAAAACCATTGTCGAGATCGACTCGGAACATAGCATTAGGAAGGGATTCCGTGACGGTTCCTTCCATTTCAATTAGATCTTGTTTAGACAAAACAAATAGATCTCCTAATAAGTTGCATTAGTCAGTAACGGGTTGGGGGATAGGGAAAAAGACTATGATGCGATCGCATCTTTAAGGGCGGCAGTCACTTCTTCGGGGAGGCGATCGCCATTCACAGATTGGAGAGAACCTTGCTTTTGATAGAAATCAATTACCGGTGCTGTCTGTTCCCGATAGACTTCTAGGCGACGCCGAATCGTTTCTTGGTTATCATCCTTACGGCCACGGCTCAGAAGACGCTCTATCAGTGTGCTGTCAGGAACCTCCAAATTAAGGGCCACATTGCATTGTTGACTGAGCTCGGCAAGGAGGGTGTTCAGAAACGCCGCCTGACTAACATTCCGTGGAAAGCCGTCCAAAATCCATCCCTGTTGGGCATCTGGCTGTTGGAGTCTTTCGCGGATCAAGTCCAAAATTAGGCTATCGGGAACCAATTCCCCCCGGTCAACAAAGCCTTGGGCCTGTTGACCTAATTCCGTTTCGTTGGCGATCGCCGCCCGCAAAATCTCTCCCGTAGAAATATGGGGAATGCCATGGGACTCCGCCAAAATCTGAGCTTGAGTGCCTTTCCCCGCACCAGGAGGGCCCAGAAAAATCAATCTTATACTTTGCACCATCTCTCCCTTACCCCTGTCCGAATTGCTTACTAAATCAACAAGAAAGATTAGATATTCCAGCCAATACCCAATCCTTAAATTATCCAAAAACTACTGCTTAACCATGCCCTCATAGCGCTGGGAAATGACATAGGTCTGAATTTGTTTCGCCGTGTCAATAGCAACCCCCACCAAAATCAAGAGAGAAGTCGCTCCAAAACCCCGTAAGGTTGTGACCCCTGTCGCACCCTCTACAAAAGTTGGCACAGTCGCTACTAAACCAAGGAAAATTGCCCCTAGCAGTGTTAATCGGTTAATCACCTTTTCCAGATATTCACTCGTTGCCCGGCCCGGACGAATCCCAGGAATACTAGAACCCATCTTTTTCAAGTTTTGGGCCATATCCACCGGATTGACAATTAAGGAGGCGTAAAAATAACTGAAAAATAAGATCAATCCCAAATAAACGAGCACATAGGGAATTCTACCCGGCTGCAGCGCCGTAGAAATCGTGCCGATAATTTGGCCAAATACCCCTTCTCCAGAACCAGCTAGACCAGCCAAAGAAGAAGGCAAGATCAGCACTGCCGAAGCAAAAATGATCGGCATTACTCCGCCCTGGTTTAGGCGTAGCGGCAGATAACTTGTACGTTCACGGTAGAGTTTGCGACCCACCTGACGACGGGCAGAAATGATCGGAATCCGTCTTGTTCCTTCTTGGACAAAGACGATGCCAACAATCATCACCAAAAAGACAACCAACAGCAAAATGACCCGTGCAATCACGGCTCGACCACCTGTTTGCGCAAACTCAATGGTGTTGCCTAGGGTTGTCGGCAAAACAGCAACAATGTTGACGAAAATCAAGAGAGAAGCACCATTGCCAAGGCCTTTCTCTGTGATTAGCTCCGAGATCCACATTACAAACACAGAACCAGCAGTTAACGCCAAAGTTGTTTCCAATACAAAGGCAAAACCACCGTCAATGGCATAGGGACGCAGAATTTGGAGCGTAATACCAAAACTCTGTAAAGCGGCCCAACCCACTGTCACATAACGAATAATTTGGGAAATTTTCCGACGTCCTGCTTCTCCATCATTTTTTTGCATATCCTCAAGGGCAGGAATGGCTGCCGTCATGAGCTGCATGATAATTGAAGCATTGATATAAGGAAGAATTCCCAAGGCAAAAATGCCGACAGCGGATAAACCACCACCGGCAAACACATCTAGAAAACCCAAAAGTGGAGAATTAGCAATCCCCTCACTCAGGGCAGCCCGATCAATGCCGGGAATAGGAATAAAAACACCAAACCGAACCAAAACCAACAGGCCAAGGGTGACAAGTAAGCGACCGCGGAGGCCAGCAGCTTGCGCCATCTGCATGAAAGTTTCTTGGGCGGTTGGTGTTTTTTCGCGACTGACAACCATAGTGATGTTCTCTTCGGGAGTTTACGTAATGAACAATTCTAAGAAGTATTAAGCAACCTTGATAAATTCTAACTTAGTGCTTTGTTCCCGAATTTTTCTAGACGTCACAACTACCGCCGGCCGCCTCGATTTTTGCTTTTGCACTGGCTGAGAATCCTGCCGCTTTAACTTTCAAGGCAACGGATAATTCACCATCGCCCAGAATTTTCAAAGGGCCATCATTGGTGGTAACAATCCCCGCTGCAATCAAGCTGTCGAGGGTTACTTCACTGTTAGCAGGCAATGCTGCGAGTTGGGAAATATTCACAACGGTGAAATTTTTGGGGTTCACAATCGTGAAGTGCTTTAGTTTGGGGACACGGCGATAGAGGGGCATTTGGCCCCCTTCAAATCCAGCTTTGGTGCCAGTACCAGAACGGGACTTTTGACCCCGCATACCGAAACCACAACTAGCGCCTTGCCCGGCAGCGATGCCGCGGCCAACGCGACGGCGGCGTTTTTTTGAGCCTGCTTTGGGGGATAAATCGGATAGCTTCATAGTTTTTTTGGGTTAAACGTTTTACTAATGTCCTTGACCTGTCAACCAGGATTTAGGCATAGATCCGTTCGATAGAAACGCCGCGCTCTTGGGCCACGGAGGAGAAGCTCCGGAGGTTTCCTAGAGCATCCACGGTTGCCCGTGCGTTATTCAGAGGACTGCTGGAGCCAAGTTGTTTTGCCAAAATGTTTTTCACACCAGCGAGCTCGAGTACAGTTCGGACTGCACCACCGGCAATTACACCGGTACCGGGAGCAGCGGGGCGCATCATGACTCGAGCACCGCCAGCCGCACCATTGATGCGGTGGGTAATGGTGTTGGTCTTGGTGAGTGGTACGTCAACAACGTGTTTTTTGGCATCGGAAACGCCTTTACGGACGGCACCGATTACATCACCTGCTTTACCGACGCCAACGCCGACCTTCCCGGTCTCATTGCCAATCACAACGATGGCGCGAAAACTGAGTTTCTTACCACCTTTGACAACTTTGCTGACGCGACGGATTTGGATGACGCGTTCCTGCCAATTTGTTTCTTTTTCTTTGCTTTTTGCGGATTTACGACGCTTTGCCATGGTTATTTTCCTAATGATTCCATCAACAGCTTAAAAGTCCAAACCAGCTTCTCTTGCGGCATCTGCTAGGGCTTTGACTCGGCCATGGTAAAGGTTACCACCGCGGTCAAAAACAACTTGAGTGATGCCTTGTTCGAGGGCACGTTTGGCAATGAGAGCACCAACTGCGGTGGAGGCTGAGATGTTACCACCAGAGGCGAGTTCTCCCTTGAGGTCTTTGTCTAGGGTAGAGGCAGCGACCAGGGTATGTTGTTTTTCGTCGTCAATCACCTGGGCATAGATATGCTTGTGGGAACGGAACACTGCTAAACGGGGGCGATCGCCAGTGCCTTCGACACGACGACGAATGCGGAAATGACGACGCTCCGTGAGTTGTTTGCGGCTTGCTTTCATCTCTTATTTCTTCCCTGTCTTACCAGCTTTACGTCTGATGTATTCACCTTGGTAGCGAATACCTTTACCTTTGTAAGGTTCGGGGGGTCTGACAGCACGGACTTTAGCAGCTGTGTTGCCCACAACCTCTTTGTCAATGCCAGAGATGCTTACTTGGGTATTTTTTTCACCCATTGCAGCAGTAACACCTTCGGGCATTTCCATTTCTACAGGTTTACTGTAGCCCACATTAAGGGTGAGCTTATTCCCCTGTACCTGGGCCCGATAACCTACACCAACAATTTCTAGATGCTTGGTGTAGCCCTGGGCGACGCCTTCGACCATATTTGCCACGAGGGTGCGGCAGAGGCCATGGCGTTCCCGCGCGGTGCGGGAGTTATCAACGGGGGAGACAACGATGGTGTTGTCTTCTTGAGCAACAGTTACTTTTTCAGGCAGTGTCCGTTCTAGGGAGCCTTTGGGTCCTTTGACGGATACGGTGGAGCCAGAGAGGGTAACTGTTACTTTGTCGGGGATGGGAATTGGTCGTTTACCAATACGAGACATTTGTTTTTCTCCTGATATCAACTTCAACCACGATTACCAGACGTAGCAAAGAATTTCACCACCAATGCCTTCTTTACGGGCTTGGCGATCTGTCATCACGCCTTTGGAAGTTGAAATGATTGCGATGCCGATCCCACCGAGTACACGGGGGAGTTCTTTGTGGTTACTGTATACCCGAAGCCCTGGCTTGCTCACCCGTTGGAGCTTTTGGATGATCGGTTGGCGATCGCGACCTTTATATTTCAAAGAAATAATCAGGTGTTTCTCGACCCCTTCACCTGCTTCGGTGTAGTTTTCAATGAAACCTTCGTCCTTTAGAACCTCAGCAATGTTACGGGTCATGCGAGTCATCGGGACTTTTGTGTTGTCATGCTGCACCATGCACGCATTACGAATGCGGGTGAGCATATCGGAAATGGTATCGTTAGCCGCCATTATTACCTTTAATCTCTCCTAGGATTTAGCTTTCACGGAAGGGCATACCCATTTCTTTCAACAGCGCACGACCTTCTTCATCGGTTCTCGCGGTGGTGATGATGGAAATGTCCATTCCTCGGATTTGATCAATGGAATCGTAGTCAATTTCAGGGAAAATCAGTTGCTCGCGAATCCCGAGACTGTAGTTACCGCGCCCATCGAAACTCTTAGGACTAATGCCACGGAAGTCACGGATACGGGGCAGCGCTAAGCTGATGAGACGATCCAAGAAAGAATACATTTTTTCGGAACGCAGGGTAGCCATTACACCAACAGGCATGCCTTCCCGAATTTTGAAGCCGGCGATCGCCTTCTTCGCCCGGGTAATAACAGGACGTTGACCAGTGATAATTGCCAGCTCTTTGAGGGAAGATTCCATTGCTTTGGCATTAGTTGCCGCTTCCCCAAGGCCTCGGTTTACAGACACCTTGACGAGCTTAGGCACTTCGTGGACGTTGGTGTACCCAAATTGCTCTGTTAATTTAGGAACAATTGCGTCTTGATAAAGGGTTTTGAGTCTTTGGGACATAGGATTACCTTTAACTTCCCTGGGCTTGGTCAGGGAAAAACTAAATGTAGATAGAAAATGCAAGAAAACTAGATTAGTCGATGACTTCGCCTGTTTTCTTTAATACACGGACTTTGCGGCCATCCTCAGTGACTTGGTAGCCGATGCGACTAGCAACTTTTTCTTTTTCGGAATAGTGCATCACATTGGAGCTGTGGATCGGTGCTTCAAAGGTCTGAATTTGACCCGATTCACCCTCTTGCTGAGGTTTAACATGCTTGGTGCGCACGTTAACATCTTTGATTACGACTTTGCTGGATTTCGGCAATGTTTTAAGTACTTCGCCGACTTTGCCTTTGTCACGACCAGAGATGACTTGAACCATGTCACCCTTTTTCACATGCATTTTATGGCGTGCGGGGGTGGAACTTTTACGTCCTGTCATTAGATGACCTCCGGTGCAAGGGAAACGATCTTGGTGAAGTTTTTATCCCGTAACTCACGGGCAACAGGGCCAAAAACGCGAGTACCTTTCGGGTTGCCTTCTGCATTGATAATTACAGCAGCATTGTCATCAAAGCGAATGCTCATGCCACTGGCGCGACGGAGCGGTTGACGCGTCCGTACAATAACAGCACGCACAACATCAGATTTTTTGACACCCATGTTTGGAATTGCTTCTTTGACGACGGCGATAATTTGATCACCAATGCCACCATAGCGACAATTCCCTGTACTCAGAACACGTAAGCACATTAGCTTACGAGCACCGCTGTTATCGGCAACATTTAGATAGGTTTGTTGTTGAATCACGGCTTTACGGTAAGGGTAAAGAAAATAAGGAAAACCAGCAGTTTATGAGAAAAACTATTGGTCGAGGATTTCAGCGACAGTCCAACGTTTGGTTTTGCTGGTCGGTGGGGTCTCGCGAATACGAACGCGATCGCCAACCTTACACTGATTATCCTCATCGTGGGCTTTGAACCGCTTGGTTTTTACCACGATTTTTTTGTATTTGGGGTGGGGGGAGCGGTTTTCTACAGCGACGACGACGGTTTTATCCATTTTGTCGCTGACGACCATTCCCACTCTTTCTTTCGTAGCCATACGAGGTCTTATCTCCTACTTTTATTGAGCTTGGAGTTGTCTTTGACGCTCAACCGTCATCAGCTGAGACAGACGGTGACGAGCATGCTTGATCTCATGGGTCTTTTCGAGGCGACCAGTGCCTTTTTGGAGACGGAGTTCAAACAACTGTTTCTTAACGGCAACGATTTCATCAGCAAGCTCTTGGTCATTGAGCTTGTGAGCATCTTCAATCTTGGGTAAAGGCATGATTTAGATATACTCCTCGTTGCGGGTGATGAACTTGGTTTTGATCGGTAGCTTCTGGGCCGCAAGGCGCATAGCTTCACGGGCGATCGGCTCGGCAACCCCATTCATCTCAAACATAATCCGACCAGGTTTAACCACGGCAACCCAAAATTCAGGGTTACCTTTACCAGAACCCATACGGGTTTCTGCCGGACGCATGGTAATGGGTTTATCGGGGAAAATTCGGATCCAAATCTTACCACCCCGTTTGATATAACGGGTCATCGCACGACGGGCGGCTTCGATTTGCCGGGCAGTAATCCAGCTGGGTTCAATTGCTTGGAGGGCGTAATCACCAAACTGAATATCATTGCCGCGATACGCCATTCCCCGCATACGACCGCGGTGCTGCTTCCGGAATTTTGTACGTTTTGGACTTAGCATTGTTTCCTAAAGGGTAAACAGTGATTGTGGAAAAATTAAATTGCGCCTGGGGTGCAATTTATTGTTCGCTACGGTCTTCAAACTGCTGACGCCGAGACTTACGGCGGGGCAGAGGGGCAGCACTGGCGGTAGAAGTTTCTTCTTGACCCGGAATGATTTCGCCTTTGAAGATCCAAACCTTAATCCCAAGAATTCCGTAGATGGTTTGGGCAGTCTTGTAGGAATAGTCAATGTCAGCACGGAGGGTATGCAGGGGAACCCGACCTTCACGTACCCACTCTGTCCGGGCGATTTCTGCACCGTTCAAGCGGCCACTGACCTGGATTTTGATGCCTTGCACTTCCGCTCTTTGGGCCCGCTGAATGGCTTGACGAACCACGCGGCGGAAAGAGACCCGGCGTTCTAACTGCTGAACAATGTATTCAGCGATCAGGGCGGCATCAGCATCAACTCTTGTTACCTCGATAACGTTGATGCGGATTTGACGTTGGTCACCTAAAACAGATTGGAGACCAGTTCTTAGGGATTCAATCCCGGAACCCCCACGACCGACGACAACGCCGGGGCGGGCAGTATGAATTTCTAAGTCTACTTGATCGGCTTTTCGTTCAATTTGGACTTTGGAAATGCCAGCGTTGTTGAGGTTTGCTTCAACATACTGACGAATTTTGTAGTCTTCCTGTACAAGGGCAGGATATTGTTTGGGGTCAGCGTACCACCGGGAAAGGTGTTCTTTTGTAATCCCCAAACGGAAACCAACTGGATGAATTTTCTGTCCCACGGTTTGTTCCTTTGATGTTTACGATCTACGACAAGTTAGGGGTGCTATTCAGCAGCGCCAGGGGCCACAGCAACGGTGATGTGACAGGTGGGCTTGCGGATTTGATAGGCACGTCCTTGGGCACGGGGGCGAAACCGCTTCAATACGGGGCCAGCATCAGCAAAGGCGGTGCTGACAACTAGATTGGCGGGATCTAAGCCTTCATTGTGCTCCGCGTTGGCAACGGCAGACCGTAAAACTTTCAGTACAGGTTCACAGGCACGATAGGGCATAAATTCGAGAATGATCAAGGCTTCACGGTAACTACGACCGCGAATTTGATCGAGTACCCGTCTGACTTTAATCGGAGACATCCGGATATAACGGGCGATCGCCTTGACTTCAGTTTGAGTATCGATAGTCATTGTTTTCTTTAACCCTTATCGACGTGCTTTCTTATCACTCTTGGCATGGCCCTTGAAGGTCCGAGTCGGAGCAAATTCTCCTAACTTGTGACCAACCATTTGCTCAGAAACGAAGACAGGCACATGTTGACGACCGTTATGAACGGCGATCGTGTGACCCACCATCTGAGGCAAAATTGTGGATGCCCGTGACCAAGTTTTAATCACTTGTTTGTCACCAGAAGCGTTGAGCTTCTCGATTTTTTTGAGGAGGCTGTCCGCGATAAACGGACCCTTTTTCAGTGAACGACCCATAGTTTCTTACAGCGTGTAATGAACAAAAATAGACGATTAGCGGCGACGGCGCACAATCAAAGAGCTACTTTGCTTCTTCTTCTTGCGGGTCTTCTTCCCGAGGGCTGGCTTACCCCAAGGTGTCACAGGGCCACTGCGACCGATGGGTGCTCTACCCTCACCACCACCGTGGGGGTGATCTACCGGGTTCATCACACTACCGCGAACCTGGGGACGACGACCAAGGTGCCGTGTTCTTCCCGCTTTTCCGAGTTTGAGGTTCCGCGCTTCAGCATTACCAACTTTGCCAATCGTGGCATAGCATTCTTTGCGAACCATCCGGACTTCCTTGGAGGGCAACTTGATCGTGACATAGTCACCATCTTTTGCGACCAACTGAGCGAAAGCACCAGCCGAGCGGACCATCTGGCCACCCCGACCCTTGTAGAGCTCAATGTTATGGATTTCCGTACCAAGGGGAATTTTGTGCAGAGGTAAAGCATTCCCAATTTCGTAGGGCGCTTCTTCTCCCGCAACAATGGTGTCACCAACCCCTAGACCCGCAGGCTGAAGAATGTAGCGTTTTTCGCCATCTTCATACTGCACTAGAGCAATCCGAGCATTACGGTTCGGATCATATTCAATGGCAATAACCTGGGCGGCCATGTCCCGCTTGTCACGACGGAAGTCGATCAAACGGTAAAGGCGCTTATGACCGCCACCACGGTGACGACAGGTAATTACACCACGGTTGTTACGACCTTTTTTGCGGTGCTTATACTTAGTGAGAGATTTTTCCGGTTTGGATTTAGTAATCTCCGAAAAGTCAGAGACCGTAGCCTGACGAGTTCCCGGAGTATATGGTCTAAATGAACGAATACCCATGATTTATTCAAGTGAATGACGACTATACTTCTGGGAACAATGTGATTGTATCCCCTTGGGCCAAGGTGACAACAGCCCGCTTGTACTGAGGCTTAAAGCCCACAAAGCGACCAACACGCTTCTTCTTACGGGGCGGTCTGCTGGTATTCACCTTGACGACCTTGACATTAAATAAGCTTTCGATCGCCGCCTTAACATCAATTTTGGTTGCTTTTAGGGCAACATCAAACACATACTTGTTGTCTTCAAGCAAAATTGTCGCCTTTTCACTAACAATGGGCTTGAGAATTAAATCAGCGAGGTCACGGGTTGGCACGCGGCTCGCAGTAGGCATTCTACTAGTCATTGTAAACCTCCTGGATTTTTGCCAGTGCTTCATCAGTGACAACAATCTTGCCAGCGTTGAGAATATCAAAGATATTCAAACCATCAGCAGGAACCGTTTTCACAGAAGCAACATTACGGGCAGAAAGATACACATTGTCTGTCATTTCAGCGAGAACAAGGAGTACCTTTTCACCTGTAGCTACGCCCCAACGGGACATCGCATTGACTAATTCTTTGGTTTTAGGAGCGGTGAATTCCTGAGCAAAGTTTTTGACGACGATCAGATCTTCGTTCCGGCTTTGGAATGCGGTTCGAAGCGCTAAACGACGCTCTTTGCGGTTCATTTTGAGATTGTATTCTTTGGGTTTAGGGCCAAAGATCACCCCGCCGCCTTTCCATAATGGAGAGCGGATGGAGCCAGCTCTGGCGCGGCCAGTACCCTTCTGGCGCCAAGGCTTGCGACCACCACCACGCACTTCTGCGCGGGTTTTCGTGGAAGAAGTTCCCTGACGGGCGTTGTTCAACTGACGGACAAGGGCGCGGTGAACAATATGTGCGGCATTTTCTTCTTTGGCGACTTTGAAGTCGAGGCTGGCTTGGCCAACATCTTCTCCCTGCCAATTTTTTACTGCGCAGTTAACCATAGTGATGAAGTATCGGATTATCGGTTATCAGCTAATGAAATAAATAGAGCTGTGGGTGACGTGGGCGACATAGTTCTGAAAAATCCAGAAATTTGTTGCTTAGTTTTGACCCACAATATTGCTCGGAGCAATACTTAAAAGATTGCCTGCTTTCCCAGGAATTGCACCCTTGATCAGCAATAGATTTCTTTCTTCGTCAACACGAACAACTTCGAGTTTACGGACGGTGATTTTGGTTCCACCATAACGACCAGCCATACGCTTACCGGGATAAACGCGACCGGGTGTCGTCCCTGCACCGGTAGAACCGGGAAGGCGGTGATTTTTGGAACCGTGGGTCATATTGCCTCGCTTGAAGTTATGGCGTTTTTGATAGCCAGCGAAACCACGACCAATGGTATTACCAGAAACATCGACAATTTGACCTGCTTCAAAGATGTTGGCGGTAATGGCCTGACCCAGTTCATAACTGGAGGCATCATTAACGCGATATTCCTTGAGGTGGCGCAAGGGTTCTGCTTCTGCTTTTTTGAGATGTCCCAATTGAGGCTTCGTCAAGTTCTTTTCCTTAACGTCTCCGTAGCCGATTTGTACGGAGGTATAGCCATCTGTTTCGGGCGTTTTGATTTGGGTAACGGTACAAGGCCCTGCTTGGACAACGGTGACAGGAATCGCAGTTCCCGTTTCATTGTCGAAGATTTGGGTCATACCGAGTTTAGTACCGAGGATACCGAGTGACACGGAACAGAGACCTCTATCTACTAATAGACAACATTAAAAGGCGAGTAGAAATAGTGGGAACCGTCCCGATAGGGATTGTGGTTCTTGTCTTCTACTCTGAGATATTCAGAGTGTTTTATTGCTCTGAAAACTTTTGCCTACAGGTAGTGATGCTACGCTTTACCCAAGACTTAAGGCGATCGCCCCAGTATCTTGCTGTAACTGCAGGGGGAATTGCGGCCGTAAAGGAACTGTTAGGGAAGTTGCTCTAAGACCTGAAAGCGCTGATCATCGCATCTTGATTTGATCCCAATGCTTTCTTCAAGGCAAGCTTCGTATAACTGGTTACATTTAGCCACAGGCAGCTATTGTAAATGGAAGGAGGGGGCTTTGGCAAGAAAAATATCAGAAAACTTTGACAAAAAAGCCTTGCGTGATCCTTCTGTAGGCTTTTTTGTTAAGAAATTAGCCACTTCTGGAGCCAGCATAAAGTGTTACGATTGCCACAGAACGAAGAAAAGTGATTATACACAAAAGGACAACACGCGATAATGCAAGAACATATCAAGTCGATTTCTTTCGATGGAAGAGAAATTCGACTAAAAACAGGTTTATTTGCGCCTCAGGCCGGTGGGTCTGTTTTAATCGAATCGGGTGAGACAGCGGTTTTAGTCAGTGCAACGACAGCCCCCGGCAGACAAGGGATCGATTTTTTACCTTTACTAGTAGATTACGAAGAACGTCTATATGCAGCAGGACGAATTCCTGGTGGTTTTTTACGGCGAGAAGGCCGTCCTCCTGAGCGGGCTACACTGATTTCTCGGTTGATTGACCGACCGATGCGTCCCCTTTTTCCCCAGTGGATACGAGATGATATCCAAATTGTGGCTACTACGCTTTCTTTGGATGAAGAAGTACCGCCGGATGTCCTAGCTGTTACTGGGGCTTCTGTGGCGACATTGTTGGCGGGTTTGCCTTTCTATGGCCCGATGGCGGCTGTGCGCGTTGGCCTCGTTGGGGAGCATTTTATTCTTAATCCCACCTACCGGGAAATGATTAATGGTGATCTCGATCTGATCGTTGCGGGGACGCCAGACGGGGTGATTATGGTAGAAGCTGGGGCAAATCAGTTGCCAGAAGCGGACATGATCGAGGCGATTGATTTTGCGTACGAAGCAATCCAAGAGCTCATCGAAGCGCAACGTTCCCTCTTGCAAGAATTGGGGTTAGAAATTGTCACCGCTGAACCCCCGGCTAAGGATGAAGAAGTAGAAGCGTTCATTAGCGATCGCGCCCGGGAAAAAATCAAACAAGTTTTGAGCCACTTTGATTTTGATAAAAAAGCCCGTGACACGGCCCTCGATGAAATTAAAGCAACGGAAGTTGTTGCTGCCATTGAAGCCCTGCCTGAAGATGCTCCCCTAAGGGTTAAAACAGCCGAAGAACCGAAGCTCATTGACAATACTTTTAAGGCCCTCACGAAGAAATTGATGCGGGCTCAAATCATTGAAGATGGCGTACGGGTTGATGGCCGCCAATTGGATCAGGTGCGCCCAATTTCCTGTCGGACGGCGGTGTTACCCAGGGCAGTTCATGGCAGTGGCCTATTTAATCGCGGTCTGACCCAAGTTCTGTCGATCGCCACCCTGGGAACCCCTGGAGATGCCCAGGAAATGGACGATCTTCACCCCTCCGACGAAAAACGTTATCTGCACCACTACAATTTTCCTCCCTATTCCGTGGGAGAAACTCGCCCGATGCGATCGCCTGGCCGCCGTGAAATTGGCCATGGTGCCCTCGCCGAACGTGCCCTTTTACCCGTGTTACCACCGAAGGATGAATTTCCCTATGTGATTCGGGTCGTTTCCGAAGTCTTGTCCTCTAACGGTTCTACTTCCATGGGTTCCGTTTGTGGTTCTACCCTCGCATTAATGGATGCTGGGGTTCCCATCACAAAACCCGTCAGTGGCGCCGCAATGGGCTTGATCAAAGAAGGGGAAGAAGTGCGCATTTTGACCGATATCCAAGGGATTGAAGATTTCCTTGGGGATATGGATTTCAAGGTGGCCGGAACCGCCGATGGGATTACTGCCCTCCAAATGGACATGAAGATCACTGGGCTTTCCGTTGATGTGGTTGCAGAAGCAATTAATAAAGCCCTGCCTGCCCGTCTACATATCCTCGAAAAGATGACCGAGGTGATTTCAGAACCCAAGGAGCTTTCTCCCTCTGCACCACGACTCTTGACGATCAAAATTGACCCTGATCTGATCGGGATGGTGATTGGCCCTGGTGGTAAAACCATTAAAGGTATTACGGAACAAACCCGCGCCAAGGTGGATATCGATGATGATGGCACCGTAACGATTTCTTCTTCGGAATCTGAAAATGCCGAGAAAGCCAAGCGTTTGATCGTGAATATGACCCGCAAGTTAAATGAAGGGGATGTTTACTTTGGCAAGGTGACCCGCATCATTCAAATCGGTGCTTTTGTGGAAATTATGCCTGGTAAAGAAGGCATGATTCACATCTCCCAATTGGCAGAAGGTCGTGTCGGCAAAGTGGAAGATGAAGTTGCTGTGGGCGATGAAGTGGTTGTGAAAATCCGTGAAATTGATAACAAAGGCCGCATTAACCTGACTCGCTTGGGTATTCATCCCGATGAAGCCACTGCGGCTCGCTCGACTGCCCATTAATTTAAGCCAATGTAGAGTATGAGATCTCTAGTTGTGCTCGATCCTCCAATAACCTTGGGGGATTTTTTTTTGCTTAATTTCTAGCAGAAGTTGGGCTGATTCAAATCATGGCAGGCGGCCATATGTCACAATCCTAGAAAGCTTTCATCTGGAAATGATTTTATGTGGCATTGGCGATCGCAACCCCTTGCACAACGCACCGGTTCAGAGATTTTCACGAGACTCTATGGTCAAATGACGATCGCCACCCTCCTGGAAAGTCCCTACCCCACACCCAAGGATTATCCCCAACTGTCTCGCTACTCTATCTGCGCCGGAGAACCCCGGGATAAGCAGCTCTTGACGCCCTCCCTTGGGGAGATTACTGCCTGCCTAAAGAAACTCTTGGCTAACCCGGTTGAACCGCCCCCGGCGATCGCCCATTTGCCTTTTACCGGCGGTTATCTGGGTTGGTTGGGCTATGATTTTGCTTGGGAAATTGAAACTTTACCCACCTACAATACAGATCCTTTGCCTTTTCCGGTGGCCTATTGGTATCAGCCTGATTCTTTTGCGGTGCTAGATCATGGACAGCAGGTACTTTGGTTAGCTGCGGCTGATACCCAAGCCCTAGACCAACTCGAAGCCCAGTTAATTGCACCAGTACAGCCCTCCCAGGGGGACCTAGGGGAACAATCGGCATCCTTTCCTACAAATTTTTTAAGCGATCGCCAAGCCTATACCGATGCTGTCCGCCAGGCAAAAACGCACATCCAAGCAGGGGACATTTTTCAGACAAATCTTTCCCTACGCTTTCACACCCAAACCAATCGTCGCAGTTGGGAGGTCTACCAACATCTACATCGCATCAACCCCTCTCCCTTTGCCAGCTATTGGCGATCGCCCTGGGGAGATCTAATTAGCTGCTCCCCCGAACGTTTAGTACAAAAACAAGGTCGATTTGCCCAAACTCGCCCCATCGGTGGCACCAGACCCCGGGGCAAAACCCTAAAAGCAGACCAAGCCCTAGGCGAAGAATTACAACGCAATGCCAAGGAGCGGGCTGAACACACGATGCTGGTGGATTTGGAACGAAACGATCTGGGCCGCGCCTGTACCTGGGGCACAGTGCAGGTGGATGAGCAATTTGTGCTCGAACGCTATAGTCATGTAATGCACTTAGTGAGTAATGTCACCGGAGAATTAGACCCCAACTATGATGCCGTGGATCTCATTCGGGCCATGTTCCCTGGGGGAACAATTACAGGCTGCCCAAAGGTGCGCTGTATGGAAATTATCGAGGCCCTAGAGCCCGTGCGCCGCAATTTATTTTATGGCTCCTGCGGCTACCTAGATCAGCGGGGCGACCTGGATTTGAATATTTTGATCCGGACTTTGTTATATGTACCAACACCGCATGGGCCAGCAACGGTTTACGGTCAAGTGGGGGCAGGGATTGTTGCCGATAGTGATCCAGAGCAAGAATGGGCCGAATCGTTACAGAAAGCCAAAGCCCAACGACAAGCACTGAGTTGTGAGGCGAATTAAATTGACAATGGCGATCGCCCATGAATTGCCCCTAATAAAATCAGCCATTTCTCAGAAAATCCATACAACTCCCCAAAAAGCTGTTGAAATTCGTTATAAGGATCAAAACATCCTTGCAAAATCCTGAAAAAAATTATTATGGAACGCCGTCAATTTGTTGGCCTATTCGGCCTAGGGTTACTCGCGAGCTCCTTGCCCACGATATTAGCTGCCTGTTCTGCAAATTCAAACCCGGAAGACGCTGCTGGGGAATTTACCACCGTGGGTACTGTGGGCGAACTCGATGGCAACGGCGTATTTTCTACGGAAGTTAACGGCAAAAGCGTCTATATTTTCCGCAACCCTGATGACCAAAGCCTCATCGCCCTAGACCCCACCTGTAATCATCGGGGTTGTCCAGCAGAACTCGCGGGCAATGATTTAGTTTGTGACTGCCATGGCTCACGCTTTGCCCTCGATGGCAGCTTACTTCAGGGGCCAGCAACGGCAGGTTTGTCCCGCTATGAAGTCCGCCAAGAGGGAGATAATATTCTGGTTAAAGTTGCTTAGATAGGGGGTCAGCGATCGCCTGCTCCTCTAGAGGAACAGGCCGTATCTGCACCGGGCGAGCATTGGGCAGATAGTGAGTTTGATAGGCAGCTATTTGTTCTGGCGCAAACGTGATCGGCTCAGACAACACAATCCAGCGAACACCTTCGGTACAGGGAGGTGTAGTTAAAGAACCCCAATAGCTCATGTGGCTGTCTGGCTGCTTCGGTAAAAAATCGGCGATATCAAGGGCAACAATTGTCCCTGGGTGCGGAAAGGGCCGGGGAAACCGCTGCAGCAGATGAGTAAAAGTACCATTTGCCATGTCTGTTTTAACCAAGACTGCAACAACGGCGGTCGCCCCAGTTGAATTTTGATGTACCAAATGAACTTCCATGGCATAGGCTTGCCCCTCTATGAGATGCTCACTGGGATGATGAAAATGAATCTGTTGGAGAGCATAAATGTCACTGCCAAGCTGGAAGTAATTTTCTCCGGCAGGCCGAATTTGTAGGGTCGTACCTAGGTCTTGAATAATGCCGAAGCTAGGTCGATAATGCCATTGGATCGGCTGTTCTGGCAGAAGTAAAGCAGCCAGTGGACGGGATAAATTCAGGGGAGATTGAGCTTGGCCAATCGCACATTGTTGAAAGGCGATATCCAGTTGGCCCCACCATTGAGGTCCCTGCTCTCCATAGTTCCAACGCGGGAAAGCACTGATCTGTTGTTGAGTGATGTTAGACCGAGCTAGCATCCCCAAAAGACCACAAATCCCTAGCACCACAATTAAGGCGATCGCCCAAACTTTTTTTTCCATTGCTCCTCAATTTTTTTAAGCAACAAAAAAGAGCCATGGCTCCCATGACCCCCATTAAAAATTAGTTTAGAAAATTCTCTAAAAAATCTAGCAGTCTATTCCTCGTCTAGCGAGCAGCAAATGATGAATTTTTTGCAATGATGGTGACCTGACCAGATATCTCTTTTGAGAGAAAGCTCTTAGGAAAATAAACCTCTAGACAAGCTTAGTCCTGTCACAAAAGAAATCTTAATCATTGACAGGACTTGACTTAAACGATGCTTTTAGGCTTCGTTGACTTGCTTGAGATGAATGTGCTTGTAGCCAATTTTAATTTCGAATTCATCCCCAGGCTTCAGGTTCATTTGATTTGTGTAGGTAGAACCAATCACAATTTGGCCATTTTTGTGGACACTCACACGGTAGGTGGGTTCTCTCCCACGACCATCTTGGCTACCACCAGGATCCAAGGGAAGTCCTTTTGCTTCGAGGACAGCATCATAAAAACCTGTCAAATTGACACGAGTTGAGCCATTTTTTGTACTGCTATAGCCACAAAGTTTTGCGGTTTCTCGTCGGGGCAAATGGGATAATTCCTTGACTTTACTCAGCAGAGCCTTTCCTTTTAAAGGAGTTGTCGGGATGTCACTCATATTTCTAAAACGCTTGTTTTTTTGAGTCTATTTTTTTGTCGGCAATAAACTTACCACATTTGTAAATATAACTGCAAAAATTCCCTTTTGTGCAGTTTATTTAAAAAGTGCAGCAATATTTTTTCTAAATTGCCACAGTCCTAAGGATTATTTGTTAACTTTGTCGACGATGGGGACAACGATGAAGTCTCTCCTTATAGACTAAGAAAAAGAAGTTTGTGGCAAAATAAGGGCTGGGAAATGGACATCGCCTTGAAAATTCTGCGCCAACGGCAGCGGAATGTCGCACCGGAATTCTTGACTTATCATCTTTCTGTCCCAGAAAGTACAACGATTTTAGATTGTTTAAATCAAATCAAATGGCAGCAGGATGGAAGCTTAGCTTTTCGCAAGAATTGTCGCAATACTATCTGTGGCAGTTGTGGGATGGGGATTAATGGCCGGGCAGCCCTGGCATGCAAAGAAAATGTAGGCGAAGAAGTTAACCGTTGGCGAGGGTTGCACCGGGACAATGGGGCAATTCCTCAATTAACGATTACCCCCCTAAAAAATCTGCCTGTGATTAAGGATCTGGTGGTAGATTTACAGTCCTTTTGGCAACAACTCGAAAGCATTGGCCCTGCTGTGCAGCGACAATCTCCCCAGGATCTACCGGAGCGGGAATTTCGTCAGTCTCCCACAGAGCGCGAGGCCTTGAATCAGGCTGGGAACTGTATTCTCTGTGGTGCTTGTTACAGTGAATGTAATGCTGTGGCCGTTAATCCAGACTTTTTTGGTCCTCATGCCTTGGCAAAAGGCGATCGCCTTTTGAATGATTCCCGCGATGGTATCACCGCCGCCCGCCTAGACAAATACCACCAACCGACCGCTGGCGTCTGGGACTGTACCCGTTGCTATCAATGTAACTATGTTTGTCCCCAGGGGGTCGATCCCCTAGACCGCATTACCGCCATCAAAAGTACCCTTCTCCAACAAAAAGACCCCAATACAAGCCGGGCTGTGCGTCATCGAAAAACCCTCCTCCAACTCGTTCAAGCAGGGGGCTGGGTCGATGAACGGCGTTTTGCCCTAATGGTGTTTGGTCTCCAGAGTAGTCCTGAAATTTTCCCCCTGGGGTGGCGAATGTTGTGGCATGGTAAGTTTCCGATCACCTTTGAGCCGTCAATGGGGACAGCCTCGGTGGCCGCTCTCATGGCCGAGGTGATGGCCGGAGGCAAGGGAGCGCCAGATCATCCGGTAAAATAAAGAAGATTAAATGAAATAAATTTTCTGAATTTTTCTAAAAAAACTTTTATGGCAGCACAGGTGACAACTTCAACGGATAGCATTTTACGACAGCCGATCTTAGGCTCCCGGCGTTTCAGTAACATGCTTTGGGCCAGTGTTTCTGCCATCGGCGGCATTGGCTTTTTATTGGCGGGTCTCTCGAGCTATTTTCACCAGAATTTTCTCTTGGTCAGTGACCCCAGTGATATTCAGTTTATTCCCCAGGGGGCTGCCCTAACGTTTTATGGGGTAGCAGGAACGCTGCTGTCGGCCTATCTCTGGTTTGTGTTTTTCTTGAATGTCGGCGGTGGCTACAACGAATTCAACAAGGAAACGGGTAAGGTCACCATTTTCCGCTACGGTTTTGTGGGTAAAAATCGAATTATTAATTTTCAGTATTCCCTAAAAGATATTTTGTCGATTCGGGCCGAAATTAAAGAGGGCTTAAATCCTCGCCGGGTATTGTATTTGCGGGTAAAAAATCGCGGTGACATTCCTCTCAATCGCGTAGGGGAGCCGATTCCCTTAGCTGAACTAGAAAACCAAGGGGCGGAATTGGCTCGCTTTCTGACGATTCCCCTCGAAGGTCTCTAGGCATAATGGAGATCGGTGGGCGATCGCCCTACTGACTTCTTATAATTTTTTCATGATTTTACAAACCCAAAAATTGCAACCCATTCCTATGGAACGATCCTGGAAACTGTTATGTCTGGCGCTTTTGGTGAGCAGCGTAACCCTGGGGAGTTGTGCCCCAGCCCCAGAAACATCTACCGAGAACCCAACGACCACTGCCGCAGAAGCTTACCGGCCCCGTTTGGACTGTCCTGCCACTGCAGAGGCAGAAGAAGCCGCAGCTCCCTGTGTAGCCGTTGTGGAGATGGTTTTTCAAAGTGCTTCCCCAGAAGTCAATGGCCAAACTATCCGTATCGAACTCAATGGTGCTGAAGCGCCGGTGACTGCGGGCAACTTTGTTGATTTGGTCAGTCGCGGGGTCTATGACGGAACGGCTTTTCACCGGGTGATTCGTAGCCCAGAGCCCTTTGTGGTTCAGGGGGGAGATCCCCTAAGTAAAGATGCCCAGGTTCCTCTTAATGCTCTTGGTCGGGGCGGATTTACGGATCCAGATACAGGAATTCGCCGGGATGTACCCTTAGAAATCAAACTTGAAGGGGAAGCGGAGCCGATTTACGGTCAAGGGGAGTTAGATCCGACGAAGGTGGTGCTTCCCCACAGTAAGGGGGCGATCGCCATGGCCCGTTCCCAGGCGCCCAATTCAGCTTCTTCTCAGTTTTATTTTTCCCTCGCCCCCAACGAGTTCCTCAACGGCAACTACGCGGTGTTTGGGCAAGTGACCGAAGGTATTGAGGTGCTCGACCAGATTGAAATGGGCGATCGCATCCAGTCGGCCCGGGTCATCGAAGGCGAAGATCTCCTCATTCGATAAAAATAGCTTTGGGGCGATTGAGGTTTTCCCCAGTCTTGAGCCCCCAAAATTCCAGTGACCTAAATTAATTTGGGTCACTTTTTTATTCGAAATTCCCAGGCGATCGCCCGCCCCTGGGCCTCCCCAAAAAAAAGCGATACACTGTTGGACAAAGGTTTTCTGTGGGCCAGCGCCAGTTATGAACGATTTCCAAACCACCTTTTGCCCCGTCCCCGAGGAGCAACAACCCCTCAACGAATATGACCAGCTCAAAGAATCTTGGTTTTTTAGTTGGGGTAGCACAGAGATGATCACCTACATTCGCAAGGTGATCTGGGTTTGGTTCTGGGCAACGTTGATTTTTACGCCGATCGCCTGGGCCAGTTTCCCCTTCGACCGTTACCCTGTGAAATTGGTCTTGAGCGCAAACCTCGGCGGTATGTTTCTCCTAAGTTTGATTTTGATCCGCCTCTATCTGGGCTGGCGCTATATTCGCGATCGCCTGCAAACCGAAAACCTGACCTACGAAGAATCCGGCTGGTATGATGGCCAAATTTGGCAAAAACCCGAAGCTGTGCTCCAACGCGATCGCCTAATTGTTTCTTACCAAGTGGCGCCGATCCTCAGTCGCATCCAACAAACTGGTTTAATTGTGGTGGCGATCAGTTCTAGTCTCATCGCTGGCCTGTACCTGCTCTAAAACCGCAGCGCCGTGCCCTTTCTCCTGCATTTTTTATTCCATTCATCAAAATCACCATGTCCAGAGGCAAACGCGTCCAAGCTCCCCCCCTCGAAATCAATCTCCTCCGGGAAGGCCTCAAGGAGTCTACCCACATCGCCGAAGCCGTTGTCTGTGACACCAAAGGCCGCGTCCTCTCCATGGCTGGGGATGCCGAAAGTTCTGCTTTTATCCGTTCAGCCCTCAAACCCTTCCAAGCCCTGGCCGTCATTGGCACCGGCGCCCTCGACCATTACAAGCTCACCGATAAAGATTTGGCCGTGATTTGTAGTTCCCACCAGGGGACAAAGGAACATGCGCGGCAGGTCTTTCGGATCCTCTGGCAGGCAGATCTAGAATCTGATGTGCTCCAATGCCCCATCCCCCATGGCAAAGACAGCGCCCTCGAACACAACTGCTCTGGCAAACATGCGGGAATGCTTTTGACCTGTAAATATTGCAACTGGGGCCTGGGCAGCTACATGGAAAAATCCCACCCTGTCCAGGAGCTGATCCTCGGAAAAATTGCGGAACTGTTGCACATGCCCCCCCAGGAATTTATCGGCGCTCGGGATGATTGTGGTGTGCCCACTTATCTGATGCAACTGAGCCAAATGGCCACCCTCTACGCTCACCTGGCCTCAGGCGATCGCCTGGATGTGGAGCGGGTCGTCCGGGCGATGACCTACCATCCGACCATGGTCTCCGGGCGGGGTGGTTTTGATACCGAACTAATGCGCCTCTCTGAAGGGGAAATCGTCAGTAAATCCGGGGCCGAAGGCATCCAGTGTATTGGCCGGGTCGGGGAAGGTTTGGGCCTCGCGATCAAGGTCAAAGATGGTGCAAAACGGGCGAAATATGCGGTTGCCCTCTATCTGCTCACCCGTTTGGGTTGGATTACCCCGGCTGTGTCCGATAACTTAGCAGAACAATTTCTCTCTCTCAGTCCCTACAAACGCCTCGATGTGGTGGGAGAACTGTCCCTCGTCTAGGGGCGGTTGTGGGAGCAGACCCAAGAAACCCGATACAATAGCAAACAGTCTTTTTGTACGGCACCATGTGGGAAAATCTCAGTCTGCAACTGTATCAGCTCCAGCAATTTAGCGACACCCTCGTGCGGGAGCAGCTGAGCCATTGGAGCCTGCTGAGCCTCTTTCTCGTCTTTGGAGCGGGTCTTTTAACCAGTCTCACCCCCTGCACCCTATCGATGCTGCCGATTACCATCGGCTATATCGGCAGCAACCAAGACAGTAGCCGGTTACAAACGTTTTTCCAGTCCCTCTGGTTCTGCCTTGGGTTGGCCACCACTTTGGCTGGGTTGGGTTTGGTGGCGGCGGGCTTCGGGCAAATTTACGGCCAAATTGGCATCGGTTTACCGATTTTTGTCAGTGCGATCGCCATCCTGATGGGTCTAAACTTGCTGGAGATTCTGCCTCTCCAGTTCCCTTCCCTGGGGGCGACAGATTGGATTCAAAAAGATTTTCCCACAGCTTTACGGGCCTATCTGGTGGGTTTGACCTTCGGCCTGGTGGCTTCCCCCTGTAGCACCCCGGTTCTGGCGACCCTCCTGGCCTGGGTGAGTACGACCCAAAATTTGACCCTGGGCGCGGGCTTACTCCTGTTCTATACCCTCGGTTATGTGGTGCCGGTACTCGTAGCGGGTATTTTTACAGCTTCTCTCAAGCGTCTTTTGGCCCTGCGTCAATGGTCCGGTTGGATTAATCCTGTCAGTGGTGCTCTCTTACTGGGCTTTGGTTTATTTTCCCTGCTCATTCGCCTACCCATTGGTCTTGCCTAGGGTTCTTTCGGAGTTGCTTGTTGATCAAGGTTTATTGTTTCGCCTGTATTTTTCATTGCCTAAACCATGACAGTTTCTGATTCTTCCTCAAATTTTCAATGGCAGAGTTTGCCCCGCAAAGTATGGCGCACCAGCTTGAAATGGATCGCCGATCTGCGGGTGGCGATCGCCCTGCTGCTGTTGATTGCGATTTTCAGTATTTTGGGGACGGTGATTGAACAGGGTAGCGATATTACTTTCTACCAAGAAAACTATCCAGAAGACCCGGCCCTCTTGGGCTTTCTGTCTTGGAAAGTGCTCCTTGGGGTGGGACTAGACCACGTTTATACCACCTGGTGGTACCTGGTTTTGCTCCTGACTTTTGGGGTGAGTCTGACCGCCTGCACCTTCCGCCGCCAACTGCCCGCCCTGAAAACGGCACAAAATTGGACCTATTACAGTCAGGCTCGCCAGTTCAATAAATTGGCCCTGAGTACAGAGCTCAATCAGGGTTCATTGCAAAATTTAGCGCCCCTTTTGGCCCAGAAACGCTACAGAATTTTTCAAGAAGGAGAAAAACTCTATGCCCGTAAGGGAATCGTCGGTCGCATTGGGCCGATCATTGTCCACATCGGTATGATTGTCACCCTTTTAGGTTCGATCTGGGGCTCTTTTGGGGGGTTTATGGCCCAGGAACTCGTCCCCAGTGGCATGAATTTCAAAGTGAATAATGTCTTTAAGGCAGGGATTTTTGCCGAGAGCGATCGCCCCTGGTCGGTGAACGTAAATCGCTTTTGGATTGACTACACGCCGACGGGGGATATTGACCAATTCTATTCGGACCTGTCGGTGGTAGACGAAGCGGGCAATGAGCTCGACCGTCAGACGATTTCCGTCAATCATCCCCTCCGCTACGATGGGATTACTTTTTATCAAACCAGTTGGGCGATCGCCGGGGTGCAGGTACAACTAAACAACAGTCCGATCTTTCAACTGCCCGCCGCCCAAATTCCCACCACCAATGGCGCTAAGCTTTGGGGGAGTTGGGTCCCCATCAAGCCAGACCTCAGTGCGGGGGTTTCGATTTTGATGCAAGATCTCCAGGGGAGCGCCATTGTCTACGATGAAAAAGGCGACCTCGTCGGCGCGGTGCGGGTCGGCGATCGCCTCGATGTGGATGGCCTGAGCCTCAAATTAGTCGATCTCGTCGGTAGCACCGGGTTACAAATCAAAGCAGACCCAGGCATTCCTGTGGTTTACACTGGCTTTTTGTTGGTGATGATCGGCGTGGTGATGAGCTATGTTTCCTATTCCCAAGTGTGGGCACTCCAGGCAGGCGATCGCTTTTATTTCGGTGGCAAAACGAATCGTGCCCAGGTCGCTTTTGAACGGGAACTGTTAGAGATGATTAATACCCTCGAAGCTAAATCCCCTGAGAGCGCAAAGATTTAAATCATTGGTCCATTTATGCACAAGCCCCCGCTTTTTCATGAAGACGGGGGCTTTGTTCTACATTTCATAGCCAAATTTATTCGGGTCTACTTCTGTTAGATCAATGTCGGCCAATCCATATTCTTCCCAACGGCGATCGCACCTTTGAGCAATATCAGGATCAGATTCTAAAACTTCACCCCATTCATGATCGGTTTCCGGCGGAATTTTTGTCGTGGCATCAATCCCCATTCGTCCACCCATCCCAATTTTTTCGCTAGCAAAATCGAGGGTATCAAAGGGTGTATCCGGCAAAATAAACACATCGCGCACCGGGTCAACTTTTGAACTAATTGCCCAGACAATTTGGCGCGGATCACGAATATTAATATCCTTATCTACGACAATCACAAATTTTGTGTAGGTGAATTGGGGCAGGGCACTCCAAAACGCGAGGGCAGCGCGTCTTGCTTGGCCCGGATAAGCCTTATCAATGGAGATAATTGCAGCCTTATAACTGAGGGCTTCCATGGGTAGGAAAAAGTCCGCAATTTCCGATACTTGCTGTCTTAAAATCGGCGTATAAATGCGGTTCAAGGCGATCGCCATCATCGCTTCTTCTTTGGGGGGACGACCGCTAAAAGTTGCCAAATAAATCGGATCTTTGCGGTGGGTCATGCAGTGGAAGCGCACTAAGGGGGAATCCTCCGCGCCGCCGTAATAGCCCATGTGATCGCCGAAAGGACCATCGGACATCATTTCACCGGGGGTAATCGTGCCTTCAAGGATAAATTCCGCATCAGCAGGCACTTCCAGATCCAGCGTCTTACATTTGGTCAATGCCACGCCCGAACCGCCATACAGTCCCGCAAATAGCCATTCAGACAAGTCCACAGGAATCGGGGTTGCCGCTGCCATGATTAAAATGGGGTCGATACCGACGGCGATCGCCACTTCCAATTTTTTACCCTGTTCCGCCGCCTTACGCAGATGACGCGCCCCACCCCGTACTGACAGCCAATGCACCGTCATCGTTGTTTTCGATTGCAATTGCAGGCGATAGACCCCCACATTCGGCACACCCGTTTCACAATCTTTGGTAATCACCAAACCGAGGGTAATATTTTTCCCGGCATCCTTGGGATAGGGACGCAACATCGGGATCAAATTCAGGTCTAGTTCCTCTTCTTTGACCACCACTTGCTGACAGGCAGGCAGAAAACTCCCACCGGGTTTCGCCTTCAGTACATCAAACAGTACCTTGCCAAAATCTACCGCCTGAGCAATCTTTTTCGGGGGTTTTGGCTGCTGCAACATCGCCAACTTCCGGCCAAGATCCTCTAGTTCTTCGGGCTTTTCCATTTTCATCGCCCAACAGATGCGCTCCACTGTCCCCAGCAGATTCACCACCACTGGAACCGAAGTCCCCCGCACATTCTCAAACAACAACGCAGGACCGCCTACCTGCAACATCCGGTTCGCAATCTCCGCAATCTCCAGATCTGAATCCACCAGAGCCTTAATGCGGCGCAGTTGCCCCCGTTCTTCTACCAGTTTGATAAATGCGCGTAAATCCCGTGCCATGTCTGCCGTCTGAAAATGAGTACGTAATATAGCTTAACGGTTTTGTTCAGTGAAAAGGTATTGGTTAGTAGCTATTATCAAAAATAATTTCGTTAATTTTAGTCGTAGATATCAGTAAAGACTATGCATCTTTTTGATGTTTTCTCATCTGATAATTAATTATGATCAATCTTCACCCCACAAAATTTCAAGAATTGAGTTTTACTTTAGAAGATCTAGAAATTTTTAAGATTCAAAATGATAGGGAATGTGTTTTGGCCTTACAAAAACATTTTTTCCCGCGTTTAGAGTATTTGTTAAAAGAGTCTCTAGATCTAACTCAACAACTTTACGGCATAGATGTTAGAACAGGTATGACTACCTCGTTGTCACCTAAAAATCGTCTAAACACAGCTAAAGTTCAAAGACCAGAAGCCGTTATGATTGCTCACACAGGGAAGCGTCGCTTAAAAAAGAATAAAAATCCACTTCATATTAAAAACCTCAAAGGAAATCCTCGATATATTCATTCTGCATATCTAGGATATACATACTATGAAACAGGAAAATTTATAATTGATTTTACTCCTTTCTTTTTGTCAATAAGTCCTGATTTTGTAGAGCAAATCAGAAAAGAATTATACAAGAATTTAGATTTATTTTTATCTAACTCTGAAAATATTGCATTAAACTTTTATAGTTCGGAGCTTGTTGATATTACAGGCAGTCCCCAAAATTTTATAGAGCTTGTAAGTACACCCAAATTTGGCATTAAAGATAACAAAGATCTTTCTGATGTTTCTTTTTTTATTGGTGTAGATGCACCAATAGATCATCGACTTTGGGATCATTATCTGAAAATATTTTTGTTTTTATATCCTCTCTTTGATTTGTGCATTTCGATAGGAAATGGGAGAGAGTCTAGCTGGGTTGAAATGATGAAAATATATAATCGCAATTTTTTGGATGGGGATCATTCTACTGAAACCGAGTTATTTCATCTTGAGTCTCAATACGGCAATGGTAATTATGACAGAGAACAAAAGTCAAAGCAAATATTGAAAATCGACAATGATTTTGATCTTGAAAATATTGAAGATGATCGCAAATGGAGACAAATGGACGTTGTTCAACGCGAAGGGCAAGAGAAATTTCGCGCTGAATTATTCCAGGTTTATTCGGGCAAGTGTGCAATAACACAATGTGATGTCCCGGATGTTTTAGAAGCCGCGCACATTACGAGATATTCAGGTATTGATTCTAATCATGTTCAGAATGGATTGCTATTACGCAAAGATATTCACACACTTTTTGACAAGATGCTACTAACTATTGATGCTAATACTATGCAAGTAGTGATTGCACCAAAATTAATTGGAAGTTGCTATGAACCTTTGAGTAATCAAAAAATATTTTTGCCTAAGAAAATCGAATTTTATCCTAGTTTAAATTCTTTAAAAAGACATAATTCTGAATTCATGAAAAAGCATCAAGACTACTTCAAAGAGTAACTTTTATTACACTAATTAGTTTGTCATGCTGCGCCAAAAAATTTTACAGATCGAAATCAGCATCAAAAATTTCGCGGGTTAGGGGTTGGGCGATTTCTAAACCTTCACCACCGAGAATCTCTAAGGGCTCTCCATTAATCTGGAGCCAAATCGGTGCACTAGGGTCTAGGCTTGTGGCAGTGTAGAGTACCTGGGCGACGCGACCCACCATCGAAGCACTACCACCACCGGACTGAAATTCTTCGGAGAGATTCACGACAATACCATCGCTTTGGATCATCAGACTCAACAGTTCAGTCCCTGGGGGAATCGTACTGCTCAGGTTGGCATCTGGGGTGTCGGTCAATAGTTGCGCAAAGAGGGCTTCGAGTTGAGCTGTGGGGGTTTCTTCGGTGAGGGGGACTTCTGTCGGAACAAGGGCCAGGCGATCGCCTGCATCGGTGATCCAATAGACGGTGCCGACGATTTCTTGGGTAATGGGGTCTTCAGGTTCCGGCTCCGGGATAGTTTCATCCTCTGGAGGAATAGGATTTTCGATGGGGGGTTCATTGCCCACAGGGGGAGGATTATTGTCATCGGGCTCCGGGAGACAAGCCGTCATCAGGGCGATCGCCACCGCGACCATCCCCAATCTTTGCCAAAGCTGTCGCGTTAACATCATCTGTTTTACCATTGCAAATTTCTTAAACAAGACTGATCTCCTCTCAATGACAGCCATTCCCATTGGAAAGATCCCTGGGGACAGATAATTCAAATATACAAAATTACGCTACCGAATTAGCTTTTCTCACAAGCCCTGGCATTATTGGACGAAACCCCTTGGGACATTGTCCTACATCCCCGAGGAATTTTGTGACGCCGGGGATCGGGGTAAAATTGAAGTCCACCCCTGCCAAATTTAGACTTACCCAATTGCTATGCCTTCTGTTTCGCCAACCCCCTCTCCAACAGAGCCATCCCCAACCGTGGTAGAACTGCGCCCCAGCTACAATATTCCCCTTGTGCTCGTCGTTGCTGGGATTCCCATTGGGTTTTTAAATCTCTGGGTAGGGGCAGGGGTTGCCCTGTTTGGTTTATTTCTACTGTTCCAAGCGGCAACCCTCCGGCTCCAGTTCACGGCGACGGACCTTGATGTTTACCGCAGTGGCGATCGCATCCGGCGTTTTCCCTACAGCGAGTGGCAAAACTGGCGCATCTTTTGGACAAGGGTTCCCATCCTGTTCTACTTTAAAGAAATCAACAGTATTCACTTTTTGCCGATCATTTTCGACCCCCGTACCCTCCAGCAGCTCCTCGAAGCCCGCTGCCCCCGGCGTGACTAATAAATAGTGTGATCAAAATCGACCCATTCACCGCCGTTGCCCCCTAGGACAAAATTTATGAGTTCAGATCCCCAACAAGACCGCCCCAAGCTCGATCTCCAACCTGCCCCCAAGGAGCCCCTAAACCTTGCACCAGTCCCCGAAGACTCGGATGCCACCGCAACTCCCGGAATGGTTTCAGAACAGCAGCAGCAGGACGCCGCCGCTGTTGACAGTCAGGGAGAACTCAGCGATCTGCGGGCAGAGAAAGATGCATTAATCGCCGAAATCGCTGCTCTCAAAGCCGAAAAAGAAACCCTGTCAACGCCGGAGATGACTGATTTTCAGACGCAACTCCAGCAGCTAATGGCGACAAGTCTCCAGAGCCTTGAAGAGAGACAGGCACGGCTCCAAGCTTCTGTAGTTCAGTTGGAAAAACGGCGGGACAAAATCCGGGAAGAAATGCGCACCACCTTTGCGGGCACTTCCCAAGATATTGCTGTGCGTGTCCAAGGTTTTAAGGATTATCTGATCGGGAGTCTGCAGGATTTGGCGATCGCCGCCGAACAACTCGATCTTCCTCGCTTTGACCAAGATTGGGAAGCGGCCCCAGCCCCAGTTCAGACACCTGAACCCACGCCGCAAAAATTGGTGCCGCCTCAGTTTTCCGAGCAGAGCTTCACGGCTAAAACCCGCCGCATCGAGGAAATGCTCGATCAATACCGGATGTCGCCAGATTACTACGGTCCTCCCTGGCAACTGCGGCGCACCTTTGAGCCAATCCACAGTGAGCGAGTCAAGAAATGGTTCTTCGAGCAGGGGGGCCGGGGCGCGATCCGGAGTATGGGCAGCCGCCTCCAAAATATCTTAATTGCCTCCGCGAGTTTGTCTGTGCTCTACAACATCTATGGCGATCGCCTCCGGGCATTGATTTTGGCCAATACCCCCGAACGATTGGGAGAATGGCGCCGGGGCTTACAGGACTGCCTCGGCATTTCCCGCAGTGACTTTGGGCCGAATTCTGGGGTGATTTTATTTGAAAATCCCGATGCCCTCGTGCAAAAAGCAGATCGGTTGGTAGAAGATGATAGACTACCGCTAATCATTATTGATGAGGCTGAGGACAACATCAATCTGTCGTTGCTGCAATACCCGCTGTGGCTTGCGTTTGCGCCGGAACCCCAGTCTGATTCTTCCTACTTTTTCTAGGATTTTTCACAGTTTGCACGCAGTTTCTGCATCGGAGTAAGGGTTATGAATTTGTCAGTGGCGATCGCCGCTCTCTGTATTGTGGCGGCCTATTTCCTGGGGTCAATTCCGACGGGTTATCTTGCCGGGAAGTGGCTCAAGGGCATTGATATCCGTGAATATGGTTCCCATTCCACAGGGGCCACCAATGTATTACGGACCTTGGGGAAAAAAGCAGGCGCAACGGTGCTATTCCTCGATGCTCTCAAGGGCATGACTGCGCTGCTGATCGTCAAACTGCTCTACGCCCATCCCGAATGGGTTACTCTCCCGGCGGGCCTATACCACTGGCTGATTATGGGGTCGGCCCTAGCGGTGGTATTTGGCCATAGTAAATCGATTTTTCTTGGGTTTAACGGTGGCAAATCCGTCGCCACGAGTATTGGTGTGTTGCTAATTATGGCGCCGGTGGTGGCCCTCGGGACGATCCTGGCCTTTGCCGGGGCAATTAGCTTAACTCAGATTGTTTCCCTCAGTTCGATCAGTGGGGCGATCGCCGTCATGATTTTAATGGTGGTGCTACAACAGCCCCTCCCTTACATTTTGTTCGGAATGCTTGCGGGGCTCTATGTGATTGTGCGTCACCGCAGCAATATCCAACGCATTATGGCGGGCACAGAGCCGAAACTGGGCACAAAAGCGCAGAACTAAACCCGCCATTTCTGGCGCTTACGAATGGGTGAGGGGACAACCATTGTCACGGGTCAAGGACACGACACTGTGGCGATTAAAGGGTTCATCTCCAGAGCCTTTCGCCACGGCGAGGCGTACCCGCAGGGATTCCATTTGAGGGTTCTGGGCAAACAGAGATTCCGCTAGGTTGCGGTTCATGATTTCCCAGTAGTCTGTCTCATTGGGATACTCCCGGAGAAAACGGTCAATTTCAGCAGCCATGGGCACAAAATTAAGATAATTTTCTCGCCGAGCAGTGGGTTGATCTACATAACGGAAATCGACAGCAATATTTAAGATCGCGGTATTTTGGTGCTCGATGCCATAATCGTCAATCGTAAAACCAAAGCTTTCTTCCCGCAGGGCACATTGCTCTGGGGTGGCGGCGATCGCCGCCGGGACCATGGGGAACAACAATACACTTGAAATAAGGCCGCAGGCGATCGCCTTTTTGAGGGTGACATTCAACATTGTTTGACGCTCAATTGCAAGAAAAAATCAAAACATCGCACCACAGCATCTAAACCAGGCCGTTTGAAAGGGAAATCGCTGGGGGTGACGGCAATTAGGATAAGCTAACAAAAGCAAATCGGATCAGTGAGAGCATCAAAACTTCATGAGTGAAACACAGTTTGATTATGATTTAGTGATCATCGGCGCAGGGGTTGGCGGCCACGGTGCAGCGCTCCATGCTGTGAAATGTGGTTTAAAAACAGCCATTGTCGAAGCCGCCGACATGGGGGGGACCTGTGTGAACCGGGGTTGCATCCCTTCCAAAGCCCTCCTCGCCGCTTCCGGAAAAGTGCGGGAAATGCGCGACCAAAAACACCTCAGCGAGATGGGGATTGCCGTCGGTGCCGTTGAATTTAGTCGGGAGGCGATCGCCGCCCATGCCACCGATTTAGTCAACAAAATCCAGAGCGACCTCACCAATAGCCTCAAGCGCTTGAATGTCGATATCATTCGCGGTTGGGGTAAAGTCGATGGCGTCCAGAAAGTCTGTGTCATCGGCGAAGACGGCGTTAAAAATATCACCGCCAAAAACATCATGATTTCCACCGGCTCGAAGCCCTTCGTGCCGCCGGGGATCCAAGTCGATGGCAAAACCGTATTTACCAGTGATGATGCGGTCCGTTTAGAAACCCTGCCCCAGTGGGTGGCGATCATCGGTAGCGGTTACATTGGCCTCGAATTTTCCGATGTGTATACCGCTCTCGGCTGCGAAATTACGATGATTGAAGCCCTTGATGAACTAATGCCCGGCTTTGATCCAGAAATCGCCAAGTTAGCGAAGCGCGCCTTAATTGATAGCCGTGATATCGAAACCTACACAGGGGTCTTTGCGACAAAAATTATCCCCGGTTCCCCCGTCAAGATTGAATTGACCGACGCCAAAACTAAAGAAGTCGTCGAAAATCTTGAAGTTGATGCTTGTCTCGTAGCTACTGGTCGCGTGCCGGCGACGAAAAACCTCGGTCTCGATACCGTTGGGGTAGAAACCGATCGCCGGGGCTTCATTGATGTGAACGATAAAATGCAGGTGCTCAAGGATGGTCAGCCTGTGCCCCACCTCTGGGCCGTGGGGGATGCCACCGGCAAAATGATGCTCGCCCATGCTGCCTCTGGTCAGGGAGTTGTGGCGGTGGAAAATATGATCGGCAATGCGATGACCGTTGACTATGCGGCAATTCCTGCAGCGGCCTTTACCCACCCAGAAATTAGCTACGTGGGCATGAGTGAACCCCAGGCCCGAGAAGCGGCAGAAAAAGGCGGTTTTGAAATCGCCACGGCGAAAACCTACTTTAAAGGCAACTCCAAGGCCCTGGCCGAAAAGGAAACTGATGGGATCGCCAAGATTATTTACCGCAAAGACAGCGGCGAATTGTTGGGTGTCCACATTATGGGGATCCACGCTTCTGATTTGATCCAAGAAGCCGCCAATGCGATCGCCGCCAAGAAACCCGTCCAGGAACTGGCGTTTAATGTCCATGCCCACCCGACCCTGTCGGAAGTGCTGGATGAAGCCTACAAGCGGGCCAAGGTCACGGCCTAATCGCGGTTAATCACCCATTTAAACAGAGGTTTCTTGGTCCAGAAGCCTCTGGGTAAATTTTTTTCTATACAATTTCTAGAACCTGCCCATCCCTGATTTGGAGTAAATAGCTATGGTTTCCATGACCCCAAAAAGTGGCGTCCTCCTGCTGCTTTGTTGTGTCTTTGCGATCGCCGCCGTCGGTTGTGTCTTTGAACTCAGCTCCGGTGAACCGGATTTTGGCACCACCACCACCACGATTATTCTTGCCCTGAGCGTGCCTTTAACCATTGTTTCTTTTCTCTGGGCGGTACAAGATACCCGCGCCAACCAAGAATAGACATCACGAGCACTTTAAAAATATTTTCAAGATTGCTGCGACAATCGCTATAAATTAGACAATGGGGCGGAGAACAGTCTCCGTCTTTTGCGTTTTGGGACAGAAAATCGATGCAAGCTTTTGGCACTCTGCGGCAAATCTCTACAGGCGGCGTTCCAGCCCCCCTCCTTTCGGAAGTTTCTCTAGATCACTCCCAAGAAATACTCATTGGCCGCGAACCCAGTTGCCAAATCGCCCTCAATCCAAACCTTTACACCGTTGTGTCCCGGCGTCATGTGTTGCTTCGTCCTCAAGGTCAAGGCTGGGAAGTGGTAGATCTTGGCAGTGCTAACGGCACATTTATCAATGGCCAACGGTTGCAGGGATCGAAAATTCTCCAATCAGGCGATCGCCTCACCCTCGGCGACAATGGTCCTAGTTTTAGCTTTGAGCTTCAGTCTGCCGATCAGTCCGCTCTCCCTAACCCCGATCCCTACAAGCCAATTGCATCCCAGGCTAACCCAAACTCCAATTTGACCCTCTCCCAACTTTTTCCCATTGCCGGCACGGGCAAAGACCTCTCCCAAAAAGCCTACTTGGTACCAGGAATTCTCACTGTGGTCTTTGTCGTCCTAATGTTCGCCACCATCGGTGAACCTGGTCTTTTCAACCTCCTACTGGGCACCTATATCGCTGGCGCCGCCTACTACTATATCTATCAACTCTGTGGCAAACGCAAAGCCTGGTGGATCATCATTGGCTCTGGACTCCTCACCGCTTTGATGCTCATTACCCCAGTGGTGGATCTCTTTATTTTTATCTTCCGCGTGGTTCTCCCAGGGGGCATTGACGAAGAAGGGAACATTATCAATCTCTTTATTGGTATGTTTTTCGGGGCTGGCCTCATGGAAGAAATCCTGAAAGCAATTCCAATTTTCTGTGCCATGGCGATCGGTGATCGCTTCGCCTCACCCCGCCGAGAAAGGGTGGGTGTGAGTGAACCCCTCGATGGTATTCTGCTCGGCACAGCATCAGCAGTCGGTTTCACGCTCATTGAAACCCTCGGCCAATACGTCCCCAATATCGTCAATGAAGTTTCCCTCCAAGTGGATGCTGGCACAGGGGAACTATTGGGGCTGCAACTATTGATTCCCCGCGTCTTAGGTTCCGTGGCTGGTCACATGGCCTACAGCGGTTATTTTGGCTATTTCATCGGCCTCAGTGTCCTCAAACCCTCCAAACGCTGGACAATTTTAATCGTTGGTTGTCTGACCTCATCGGTATTGCATGCCCTCTGGAACACTGTCGGTGCTTTTAGTGGAATTCTTTTGGCAGTGGTTGGCGTCTTCTCCTATGCTTTTCTCGCCGCAGCCATCCTTAAAGCCCGGGTCCTTTCGCCAAACCGAGCTGAAAATTTTGCAACCCGCATTGCCAAATAAAACCCATTCAAATGATCACTGGAACTTTGCTGCAGTTCTTGGCCTGCACAATTTTGTGCCGGGAAACTTGCCATAATAGAATTTACAAAAATTTATTTTCTAAAAGACCGATGGCAGATCAATTGATTCGTGGCACCGCCGCTGACAATGGCATTCGTGTAGTGGGTGTCGTTTCCACCAACCTCACAGAGGAAGCGCGACGCCGCCATAAATTGTCCTACGTGGCCACCGCTGCCCTAGGTCGAACGATGGCCTCGGCTTTGTTGATTTCTTCTAGTATGAAAAAACAAGAAGCCCGTCTCAATCTCCGCATTAAGGGTGATGGCCCTCTTGGTGGGGTGCTTGTGGATGCTGGCCCCGATGGTACAGTGCGCGGTTATGTGCAAAATCCTGGCGTAGAATTGCCCCCCAATGCCAAAGGAAAGCTCGATGTGGGCGGCGCTGTCGGTAAAGGTTTTCTCTATGCGGTAAAAGATTTTGGTCGTGGCTATCCTTACTCTAGTACAGTAGAACTGGTTTCAGGGGAAATTGGCGACGATGTAACCCATTACCTTGCTACCTCAGAACAAACTCCTTCCGCGCTCTTGGTGGGTGTATTTGTCGGTGCCGAAGGGGTAACCGCTGCCGGCGGAATTTTATTGCAAGTCTTACCAAAGGCAGCCCGGGATGAAGCCTTGGTGACGAAACTAGAAAGCCGTTTGGGTCAGCTATCTGGGTTTACGCCCCTGTTGCAACAAGGAAAGTCTCTCCACGACATTTTTCATGATCTGCTGGGGGATGAGGGGTTGCATATTTTTCCGGAGACTCAGATAGTTCGCTTTGACTGTGGCTGTACCTTTGAGCGGATGATGGGGGCCTTGAAACTCCTGGGCCAGGATGAATTACTCGATATGATCGAGACTGATGGGGGGGCAGAGGCCACTTGTAATTTTTGTAATGAGGTCTACCATGCAGATGTGGATCATCTCAGTCAACTGGTGGCAGAACTCCAGGCGCATTCCAATTAGTTTTAGTAGCCTCTGGCTTTGGTTATTTTCCCCAGAGGCTATTCTTGGAGCATCCAAAGGCCAGCAAATTTTTCGTCGTTGGGATTTTGCTGGATAGCGAGAAAATGGATCCCTTGGGCTGCTTTTTTCGCCGTCTCAAAGGATTCTGCTTCCTGGACGGTCTGACTGTTGGGCAGATCGGCGACGATCCAACTATCACTAACGCCTGTTTCTAAAACTAGGCTGGCCCGGGGATTTTTTTGTAAATGCAGAAAGCCCATTTCTAAACCGGACATCCAGCCAGCCAGGGGCACAGCCCGGGGAGAAAAGATTAGGAGACCAGGAATTTTTGTGTTGGGATCGAGGTTTTTGAGGGGGAAGGGTTCCCCAAAGGCGATTTCCCAGTCATCAAAATCATCAAAGGCAGCGGCTTCGAGGGAAACGATCGCCCACTTGTCCCCCTTGTCACCCCGGACGGCATCGGGGAGGGCTACAGCGTTGAGGGCGGGGTATTGTACCGAACTGCTCTGGGCAGCTGTAGTGTCATAGTTGGGTTCCTGGGGATAGACCTCTTGTTCCCGTTCAGTAATCCACTGCATCAAGCTGTAGGTACGGCGGGAGGGGGCCGCAGGGATGCCGGCATCTTCGCAACCTTTGGTAATCATGTTGTTCATCTGGCGGCGGAAGAAGCGAATTTTTGTCGGACTTTGGCCGGAGGTGGCGATCGCCTTTTCGATCGCCTTTTTGAGGGTGATCGAATTTACATCGGTATTGCCGCAAAACTCACTGTAGCGGAAGAGCGCTGCCGGATCCTGTTGAATACGGGTGGGGGTTTCGCAGATGAGAATTTCCCAGAGCTTTTTGCCAGCCTCATCCAAAAGCGGGCGCGAATAAAAATCAAGTTCCCAAATAGTCACGGTAAATCTCAACGACACAATTAAAGCACTACTGATTTTGCCCTATTCGCCCAGCTTTATTCAATTCCAGTCAAGGGGGTTTCTCGGAACTCTATTTCCAAAGTCATCTTTGGGATGCTGGCGCTGGCTAAACAAATTCCCCAGCGATCGCCCAAAACTCCGGCAGTGATGGATGTTTTTTTGGTAGTCTTATACACATTATTCTGCAGGTAAAACAAAAGACTTATGGCTCTTTATCGTTTAATTTATGTGAGTCAGGCGATCGCTGGGCTGGAATACCGCGACCTCATTGAAATTTTGCAAAAGTCCGAGTTTAACAATCGCCGGGCCGGGGTGACGGGGATGTTATCGTTCGGTGACTCCATGTTTTTGCAAGTATTAGAAGGAAGTCGGCGGGCCATCTGTGAGACCTACAACCGCATTCTGCTTGATCCGCGCCATACCCATGCTGAACTCATTGATTTTTCAGAAATTGACCACCGTGATTTTGCCATCTGGTCGATGAAAGTCTTGCAACTGAGTAACCAAGAGGAAGTCCGGAATATTATTTTGAAATATTCCCACACAGAAACCTTCTCTCCCATTTCCATGACGGGTCTCCAAAGCCTGAATTTTTTACGGGAAATCACAGAGCTCTACCACAAAGGCGCCATGGATCAGTAAACAACTCCCCTCGCCATTCTTTGTTAGCCTAGGTTGAGCCCACCGTTATTTAGTTAAAAAAATATTTTCCCGAGGCGATCGCCATGGCCACCTTCCTCCGCACCCTCAGTTATCGCTATCAATGGCTGTATGACACAATTTCTCGCCTCGCCGCCCTGACCGTAGGGGGAGAAACACGCTTCCGGAACCTCGCCCTCCAGGGTTTGACTGGGAATAAACAGATAAAAATCCTCGATCTCTGCTGTGGGGCTGGTCAAACCACCCAATTTCTGACGCGTTATTCAGATCAAGTGACCGGGCTGGATATTTCTCCTCTCGCCATTGAACGAGCCAAAAAAAATGTCCCCCAAGCGACGTATGTGGTGGGTGCCGCAGAAAAAATGCCCCTACCCGATAACCAATTTGATCTGGTTCATACCAGTGCCGCTCTCCATGAGATGACCCCAACGCAACTGACCCAAATTTTTCAGGAAGTTTATCGCATCCTCAAACCCGGCGGCATTTTTACCTTTATTGATCTGCATCAGCCCAGTAATCCCCTATTTATCCCGAGTCTCTACACTTTTATGTTTCTGTTTGAGACTGATACCGCCTGGCAAATGATCAAAGCTGATCTTGGGGCACAACTGACCACCACTGGCTTTGAGCTCCTGAAAC
The DNA here is from genome assembly GCF_055380235.1 of Picosynechococcus sp. NKBG15041c. NCBI lineage: Bacteria > Bacillati > Cyanobacteriota > Cyanophyceae > Chroococcales > Geminocystaceae > Picosynechococcus > Picosynechococcus sp. NKBG15041c. The sequence goes on along the minus strand of NZ_AP040363.1, from coordinate 721,406 downwards.
AAGAACAATATGCCGGGGGGAGTTTGCAAATGATCCAGAGCCGAAAACCTGGGAACGAGCCGCTAGAATAAAAGATTGAGAGATTTACAGCAACTGAGGTGTTATGGCGCTATTCAATGCCAATTTACTGGAGCCAGACTTAATTTTAGGAAAAACCATCCTCCATCTCAGTCCAGAGATTATTCGTCAGCACCGCCTGAAGGGATTGATTCTCGATGTGGATGACACCCTGGTTTCTATGCGCCAAAGTCATGCCTCAGAAGATGTTTTGCAGTGGATCACCCAAGTGAGACGGGTGGCTGATATCTGGCTTGTCAGTAATAACCTCAGTCAAAAACGCATCGGTCGGATTGCGGCCTCCCTAGAACTGCCCTATCTGCTCGGAGCCAAAAAGCCCTCCCGCAAAAAACTCCGTAAGGCGATGAATGCGATGGATCTACGCCCCCAAGAAGTGGCCATGGTGGGCGATCGCCTCTTTACCGATGTCCTCGCCGGAAATCGTCTGGGTTTATTTACGATTTTAGTAGAACCGATGATTGATCCCCTAGTGGCGACCCGTAAGCATCCCGTCCGCAACGTAGAAGTTTGGATCTCCAAGTTTCTCGGTGCTTCCCTTGGGGACATGAAACAAACCTTTATAAAGAGCAATAAAAGTAAACCTAAGTAAATATAAAAAAAACATTACGGATCTATCCAAATTACCGATGATCCGTCATAATCTTTTGTAGAAAATATAACAAGGGATCACCTGATATATATAGATCCCAACATAATAAACCTATAAAACTCTTTTTAAATTTGTTTCGTTCGGGTCGGTTCCTTAGGGGATCGATTTTTTGTTTTTCTGCTAAAATCGCTGATCCCCAACCCCTTTTCACAAAAAATCATTGCAAGTCGTAACAGAAATAAAACATTTAGCAATATTCTGAAAAATACAACTAGCTAAAGATAGATTTATTTTTTAAATTGAGTTTAAATACCTATTTCTAAATCAGGATTTGTCAAATTCCAAAGAAATATTCCAGCAAATCCCCTATAACTTTCTCAGTTTCTCAAAACTTCAAAAGCAGCAAAAAGCGACCTTCAAAATTGCCGAGGGACGAGCAGGACAAAGCAAGGACATCACAATTGAATACCTAGCACTTGGGTATGGGCGCCCCGGGCTTGGGTCACACCGATTGTCCTTTGGGAGGCTTCGATCATGGGCCGCCGCAAACTCACCACAAGGAACTGTGCTTGCTCGGCCTGTTGTTTAATCATTTTTGAAAGGCGCTCCACATTGGCTCCGTCTAAAAACATATCCACTTCATCAAAGGCATAGAACGGCGATGGCCGGTATCGCTGCAGGGAAAAAATAAACGAAAGGGCCGTTAAGGATTTTTCCCCCCCTGACATGGAACTGAGGCGCTGGACGGGTTTTCCCTTGGGATGGGCAACGAGGTTTAGACCGCCAGCAAAGGGATCATTGGGGTTATCCAGTTGCAGATAGCCATCCCCGTCAGAAAGGGTCGCAAAGATTTTCTGAAAATTTTCATTTACCGCATCAAAAGCTTTTTTAAATTCCTGAAAACGTCTGGTGGTAAAGCGTTCGATGCGAGCGAGAACTTCGAGGCGTTCCTGTTCGAGGGTACTTAGTTTTTCTGACAATTCTCCTAAACGGACTTGGGTCTGTTCGTACTCTTTGAGGGCGAGCATATTCACCGGCTCTAGGTCTTCTATTTTCTTTTGGGTGCGGCGGTTAGCCCGTTGGATTTTTTCTATCTGTTCAGCGATTTCTTCGAGGGCTTGGCTGAGGTCGCTGGGTATTTCTCCAAGGTTGAGGTGCTCAGGGGCAAGATCTGAGGGCAGTTCTGCTTCTTGGGTTTGGATTTGCTGTTGGAGCTTTTCGAGGGTCTGGGCCCGTTCCTGCTGTTGGGTTTGGAGTTTTTCAAGCTGCCACTGGGTTTCTTGGTGCTGCTTTTGGAGATTTTTTAGGGCGAGTTCGGTCTGGTCGCGCTGCTTTTTACTTTCTCCCATTTGTTCGGAAAGATCGGCGAGGAGGGTTTCTGTGTTCTGGATTTCAAGGGTGATTTGATCGAGCTGGGTCTGAATGACCGCAATCTGTCCCTGGAGGTCTTCGAGGTGGGTCTGGGTTTCCTGGAGGCGCTGTTCGTCGCTGGTTAATTTGTCGTTCAGTCGGGCGAGTTTGGCCCCATGGTCTTGGATGCTCTGTTGGGTAATGCTCAGGGTTTGGGCTGCTGTTTGGCGATCGCCTTCTTGGGTTTTGATCAGTTGTTGAATTTCTTGCCATTCCCGGTGGGTTTGTTGGGCTTCGAGCTGGGCTAGGTGATTTTGGTGAATGGTTAATTGCTGTTCGAGCTGGGGAATCTGGTCGGCGAGGTGGGCCAGTTGCCCTTGGGCGATCGCCAATTCCGTTTGGGCCTGGTGCTGCTGCTGTTGGGCCTGGGCCAGTTGGGGGCGGAGTTTGGCGAGGGATTTTTCCAACTGGGTCTGGTGCAGTTGGGCTTCCCGTTCTACCTGCCGCGCCTGGTTTAAATTCTGGGTGAGTTCCTGGAGGCGATCGCCCTTATCAAGGATCGCGTTTTCGGTGTAGCGCAGCAGGTGGCTAATTTCTTCGAGCCGTTCCCGCAAGGCGACTATTTCCGCCGAATCCCCCGTGGCCATGCTGCCGAAGTGGAGGGTAGATTTTTGCCCAAGACTGCCCCCGGTCATTGCTCCAGTCGTTTCGAGCAATTCCCCATCGAGGGTGACGATGCGGGTCTGGCCCATGAAGTTGCGGGCGAAATCGAGGTTTTCAAAAACAGCGGTATTGCCAAATACATAGCGAAAAATATCGAGGTAACGGCGATCGCATTGGATCAGGTTCACCGCAAAATCAATGAAACCCTGGGCATAGCGGGGGATCGCGTTGGTCTGTAATTTTGGGGCGCGAATTTTATTTAAGGGTAAAAATGTAGCCCGGCCCGCCCGCTGATTTTTCAGGAGTTTAATCCCCGTCGCCGCCGTCTGGTCATCTTCAACCACGAGGTAACCTAAGCGTCCTCCTGCGGCAATTTCTAAGGCCCGTTGGTAGGCTTTTTCCACCTGACCCAGTTGGGCGACGAGGCCGTGGACACCGGGTAAATCGGCATTTAAAATCACCTTGGTGGCGTAGGTTCCCTGGGCTTCCTGTTGGGCTTCGGCCCGGGCTTCGAGTTGGTCTAGTTGGCGCTGTTTGTCTCGCTGTTCCCGCTGGAGGCGATCGCCTGTCTCTTGATCCAGTTTGAGGCTTTCCTCCAGTTGGGCGAACTGTTGGGCGAGGGTCTGGATCTGGGTTTGTTTCGCCGCCCCTGCCGTTTGCATTTCGTCTAATTCTGTTTCCTGTTGGCTGATCTCCCTGTTGCATTGGGCAATTTGAATGTCTTGGGAGGCGATCGCCTGCTGCAGTTGGCTGACCCGTTCCTGGAGTAGTGCCTGTTCCGTCCGTTGGGGGTTGAGCTGGTCTTGGAGGGTTTGAATGTCTTTACTCAGTGCCGCCTGTTCCTGCACCCAAGCCTCAGAAGAGCTGGCAAGGGCATCGGCCTGGTGGCGACTGATTTGGAGTTGTTCTTCCGCGTTGGTGAGGGCCTGTTGCTGTTGGGGGAGCGTCTCTTCCTGGAGGGTCAGTTTTTCTTCTTCGAGGTGGAGCAATTGTTGCTGACTGACTTGAACATTGTCCGAAAGTTGTCGGTGCAAATCGAGCGATCGCCTTTGATCTGCCTCGAGCTCCTGTTGCCGCTCCACCCACTGGTGGCGTTTTGCCTTTTGGGTGGCCAGCTTTGAGGCGACCGAAAGCTGTTCATCTTCCCCCAGGGCTTTTACCTTGGCGTTTAAACTATCTAGGGTTTGGCCCGTCTGAAAAATTCTCCCATCTAAATCATTGAGGGTCTGGGTGAGTTGGGTCCGGGTTGTCGCCCCCGCTGCCAACTCCTGCTGGAGTTTTTGTTCCTGGAGTTGGAGCGATCGCCAAGTGAATAGGGCTTCTTCCTGTTGCTGCCTAGCCAGGTCAATTTTTAAGCGTTGGTACTGCTCGGCCTTGAGGCGATCGTCGGCTAGTTTTTCTAGATTGCGCTCTAGTTCTTGGCGAATAATATGGCATTTTTCTTCCCGTTCTTTAACCGCATTGAGAGTTTCGCGGGTTTGGGTGATTTTGCGGTCAAATTCAGCGACCCCGGCCAACTCGTCGATAATTTCCCGCCGCTCCCGGTTATTCATGGTGATGATCCGCGTTACATCCCCCTGGAGGACGACGTTATAGCCTTCGGGATAGATGCGCAGGCGATTCAGCTGTTCGTGGAGTTCGGTAGCGCTACAAACTTCATCATTGATGTAATAGGTAGAAGAATAACTACCGCTTTTCGTGACCCGCAGCTTCCGGGTTACTGTCCAGTCGTGGCTTTGAAATTGGGCTAAAAAGTCTTGGAGTTCTGATGTTTCCGCTTCTTCAGCGCCATACTGCTGGGCAAGATCACTGAGATCAAAGGTTACTGACACCACCGTTTCAGCGGTATTTTTACCCTGATTGTGTTTGTGGTTGATCAGATCTGGCAAACGTTCGGCCCGCATTCCCTTAGAACTGGCTAACCCCAAGCAAAACAAAATGCCGTCGAGAATATTAGATTTTCCGGACCCATTCGGCCCTGAAACCACGGTAAAACCCGGCATTAGGGGAACTGCAACGGTACCCCCGAAGGATTTAAAGTGGGAAAGCTCGATTTGCTTGATGTGAACCATCAGCGGCGGCGGGGAATAAAGATAAGCTGAGTTAGAATTTTAGCGTTTAACTGCCCGGACAAAGTGTCGCATGGGTGGCGATCGCCTGAAATCTTTTCCCTAAAAATTTTCTCAGGCACTTTCATCAAGCAGGATCCCTAGCCTGTTAGAGTGTTTTCTATAAGTCTGCTGCTGTATCGCTCCTCTTCCTTTCACCCAATTGTTTGACACCTGTCTATGTTGACTGCCGGATTCCCCCTGCCTAGTGTGCCTATTTTTAAAGTCTTGGTGCATCTCCATCCTAACTACTGCCAATGGCTGACGGATCGCATCCACCAGGGTCAAGGTTGTCATGTGGTTACCTTGAATGCTGAAATCGCCATGATGACAGAAAAAAAAGCGGCGATCGCCCGGGTGATTCGCCAAGCAGATCTGATTGTGCCTGACGGGGCTGGGATTGTTCTTTACCTTAGACTCAAAGGTAAAAAGCAAAGGCGAGTGCCTGGGATCGAGCTTGCAGAACAGCTCCTGGCCCAGGCCGCAGTGCACAATTGGCATGTGGTCTTTTTTGGGGGGGCACCGGGCATTGCCGATCAAGCCAAAGAAAATTGGCTCCAACGTTTTCCCCAGCTGAAAATTACAACCCAACATGGATATCTCACCCCAGAAACGGCGGTGACCTGGCAAGCGACCCTTGCCCAATTACAGCCCCAACTGATTTTGACTTGCTTGGGCGTCCCGAAACAGGAATTTTGGATTGAAGAAAATCGGCACCTTTGTCCCCATAGTACCTGGATCGGTCTTGGGGGCAGCTTTGATGTATGGGCTGGCGTCAAACAGCGGGCGCCAAAGTTATGGCAACGGCTCCATTTGGAGTGGTTTTATCGTTTGTGCCAAGAGCCCTGGCGTTGGCGACGGATGCTGGCGTTACCACAATTTGTCTGGCATGCTCTCTGGTCTTAAGGGACAGAAAATAATAGGCGATCGCCCATTTGCCCCAAAATTTTAAGTTGTCCCACAAATTTTCACTTTTCCCCACATGTTTTGTCCCTGAACTGGGGGAATACACCAAAAAAACTGACCCCATTTTGTTTGCCATGGGATCAGTGCTTGATTAGCCAGTTAATGGGTGAAACTTAGCCCAATTTAGCGCTTGGCCATTTTTTTGGTTTCTAACTTCCGAAGCCGGATTGATTCGGGGGTAACTTCTACCAATTCGCCGGGGCCAATATATTCCAGAGCCCGTTCCAGGTTCATCTCAATGGGGGCTTGAAGTTGTACTAGTTCATCTCCACTAGCTGCCCGGTGGTTTGTGAGCTGTTTGGCTTTACAAACGTTGAGCTCCAAATCCTGGGGACGATTATGCTCCCCAACGATCATTCCCTTATAAACTTTAGTGCCAGGGGTAATGAAGAACTGGCCACGGTCTTCGGCGTTCTTGAGGGCATAAAAAGTTGCTACCCCTTCTTCAAAGGCAGTAATCACACCGTTATAACGGGTTTCCAGGTCACCACAGAGGGGACGATATTCAAGGAAGCTGTGGTTCATGATGCCTGCACCACGAGTGATGCGGATAAATTCACCCCGGAAACCAATCAAACCCCGGGCAGGCACGACGAATTCCAGTTGAGTCCGGCCGCCGACACCTGTTTGCATATCTTGCATTTCTCCTTTGCGTTGGCCAAGCCGCTCAATACAGCTACCAACTGCTTCTTCAGGAACATCAAGCACGAGATATTCATAGGGTTCGCAGGGCTTGCCGTTGACTTCGCGGTAAATCACCTTGGGCTGGGCCACTTGGAATTCATATCCTTCGCGACGCATGGTTTCGATCAAGATACCCAGGTGCAGCTCACCCCGGCCGGAGACGGCAAAGCTATCAGCGGATTCTCCATCTTCTACCCGTAGGGCCACGTTGGTTTCTAATTCTCTTTCGAGGCGATCGCGAATCTGGCGTGAAGTAACGAATGTACCTTCCTGGCCAGCAAAAGGAGAATTATTAACCGAGAAAGTCATCTGGAGGGTCGGCTCATCCACCTTGATCAGAGGCAGTGCTTGGGGATCTTCGGGAGAGGTGATCGTCTCCCCAATGTTGGCATCGGCGAAACCAGCCACTGCAACGATCATCCCGGCGGTAGCTTCAGGTAGTTCCACACGGTTTAAACCTTCAAAGCCCATCAGTTTAGCAACTTTCGCCTTGACGATGCTGCCATCTTCTTTCACTAAAGCCGCCTGTTGGCCCGCTTTAATGGTGCCGTTGTGGATCCGGCCAATGACGATCCGGCCCAAATAATCGGAATAATCGAGGGTGGTTACCTGGAGTTGGAGGGGTTTATCTACATCCCCCGCCGGCGGCGGTACATGTTGGAGGATTCCCTGGAACAAGGGTTCCATATCTTCATTGGTATCGCTGAGGGATTCTCGGGCAAAACCAGATAGGCCAGAGGCATAGTAGGTGGTGAAATCACACTGATCATCATCGGCACCAAGCTCGACAAACAGATCGAATACTTTATCCACAGCGGTTTCGGGGTGGACATTAGGACGGTCAATTTTGTTGACGACCACAATGGGGCGCAGACCTTTTTCTAGGGCTTTTTTCAGAACAAAACGCGTCTGGGGCATGGGGCCTTCATTGGCATCGACGATCAAGATACAACCGTCAACCATGCCGAGAACCCGTTCTACTTCACCACCAAAGTCAGCGTGCCCGGGGGTATCGACAATATTGATCAAAATATCGTTGTAACGGACGGCGGTATTCTTAGAAAGGATTGTAATGCCGCGTTCCCGTTCCAGGTCATTGGAGTCCATCACGCAGTCGGGGATGTCTTCGCCTTCTCGGAAAATGCCAGATTGGTGCAGAAGCGCATCAACAAGGGTAGTTTTACCGTGGTCAACGTGGGCAATAATCGCGACGTTACGAATGGGAAGAGACATAAATTTTACGGATGGTTCCTAAGACCTGTAAATTTTTTTGACAATTTCTGCCCAATTGTAGCCTAATTATCATCTTTCTTAATATTTAACTTCAGAAATTTCGGCTATGGGCCCTTGGGAAAAATCAAGGTTAACATTTTCTCCGGTTAATCTAGGGCAAAAATGTTGGGAAATGGTGAAATGTATTTTTTTGAAAAAAGCGCGATCAAGGGCTGTTGTCGGGCAGCAAAATCAAAGCAAAATTCTATTGTCGCTATGATGTTTGGGGAATTTCATTACGGTGCAATCAATGGACAGTCGAGTGATGAAACGTCATTTCTTTTTTAAGGCACCATGGGACCAAACCTTGACTGTGGTAACGGTGGTGACCGGTCTATTGTTGACAATGATCGCCTTGATGTTCGTCATTTTGGGGATTCAGCAGCAGGATGCCGCGACATTTTTATGGGCTATTTTACCGGTAGGGATTTTAGCCATAGCGGCATTATTTATGGTGCAGGGATACTATCTTGAGGGCGATCGCCTCCGCATTCAGCGGCTGGGTTGGCAGCGGACAATTTCCCTGGATACGTTGATCCGTGTGACTCATGATCCCCTCGCGATGCAACGGTCGATCCGCCTTTTTGGAAATGGGGGCCTGTTCGCGTTTTCGGGGATATTTTGGAATAGAAAATTAGGGAGATATACGGCCTATGCCACGGTGCCACGATTGGCTGTTGTGCTGACGTTTATTGATCAAACCATTGTGATCACCCCCGAAAGACCTGATGATTTTACGGCCCTGGTGATCGCCTTTAAATTCCCCCCACAAACCGCTGGGGACTGAGGATTTTTTCAGGGTCAAACTGAGCTTTTATTTTTTCCATTAGGGGGAGGGCATCGTCAGGGTAGCCCCAGGGTTCAAACTGTTGTTTTAGGCGATAGGAACCCTGGAGCATGGTTAAAAAGCCGGAGTTTTGTTGACAAAATTGGCGTAATTCACGGAATTGTCGCAGAAATTTTTCGTGGGGAAAAGCAATCGTTCCCAGGCCGCTCTTACTATGGATGCGGGCGATCGCCTGACCATCGGCTAATCGTTCTAAATGCTTGAGTAAATCGAGGCTGCGGCTGGGTAAAATTCCTACTTTACAGACCACAGGGCATTGATGGAGAGTTGCACTCAGTTGCGCACTGAGAAGATTGGACTGGGCGATCGCCTGCAGATTCAATGCCTGACCCATCGCTTCTAAGGCCTCCCGTTGGGCCGTGATACTTTCGGCGATCGCCTCAAAACGAATCAATAAACCGTAGCCCTGGCCGAGGTTAAACTGAGCCATCAATCGCGGCGACAAAACATCGGCGATCACCGGCGTGAGCACAGAATGATGCAAGCCTTGCTGTAGTTGGCGAATAGCATCTACATCGCCACTGAAGAGAAGTGAAAGGCCCTGCTCCTGAATCGGGTAGAGACGAAAGGTTAACTCAACAATTGTGGCGAGACTGCCATAAGAACCAGTGATTAGCTTAGTTAAGTCATAGCCCGCCACATTTTTAACCACCTTGCCACCAGCCTTAGCAAAGGTGCCATCGGCCCGCACAAGGGTGACTCCCAAGAGCAAATCTCGTACACCACCATAGCGCTGCCGGAGACTGCCCGTATCCGCGGTCGCCACAATGCCACCAAGGGTCGCACGGTTGGGAAAAGCAGGATCAAGGGGGAGAAACTGGCGGTAGGGGCGGAGGTAATTTTGGAGCTCTTGAAAGGTTAAGCCTGCCTCCACTGTGATCGTCAAATCATCAACGGCATGGTCAACAATGCCATTGAGCTGTTGGGTACTCACCAGCCAATCTACTTCTGCGGTGAGCCCTCCCCAAGCCAGCTTACTGCCATTGCCACAGGGGATTGTTTTGATATTTTCCCGGTGGGCTGTACGAAAAATTTCCTGGAGTGCTTCCCGGGACTTGGGGATTAACAGTGCCTCTGGGGAATGGCGGCTGATCTGGGCTAAACAATCATGCCAATGGGGGTGACAATATTGCCACGCCTTTAGGTCGATATTTTGGGTCTCTGGATCAACCGCCAACGCCATGATTTTATTATTCTGCAGTTAAGGCGATCGCCTCAACCGTTGCCTTATCACCGTCTACTGCCGTGATTGCCCAGCGGAGCACTTCCTCATCACGCTTTTCGAGTTCCTGTTCAATGGCCTTAGGGAGATCGGTGGGGTTTTCCTGGAGGTCAATTTCTGCCGTAATAAAGTGGGTGGTCATTGGGCTTCCTTTATCGAAAATTCTGTGTTCAATATCATACCAAGCAACGGAAACGCTCCGTCTAATCCCCTAACATGTGCAAACGATACAAACTAGCATAGAGACCGTTTTGGGCGAGGAGTTGATCATGGTTCCCCGTTTCTATCACTTCCCCCTGCTTCAGCACCAAGATTTTATCCACATCCCGGATCGTCGAGAGACGGTGGGCAATGATGATCGCCGTGCGGTCTTCGAGGAGCTGCTCCAGGGCCGATTGAATCAGGGCTTCTGTCCCCACATCAAGACTGGCGGTAGCTTCATCTAAAACCAAAATTTTTGGATCCCGGATCGCCACCCGCGCAAAAGCCAGCAGTTGCTTTTGGCCTCCAGAAAGATTTGTGCCCCGTTCCCTCAGCGCAGTGCCATAACCCTGGGGGAGTTCTTCAATGAGGCGATCGACATTGGTGAGCTGTGCCGCCTGCTTCACCCTTTCTAAGGGATATTCTTCTCCGAGGGTAATGTTGCGTTGGACATCCCCGGCAAACAGAAAGCTTTCTTGCAAAATGACGCCGATATGACGCCGCAATTCCTCCTGGGGCAGATCACGGATATCGATACCATCGACGAGGATGCGCCCTTCACTGGGATCGTAGAGACGGCAAAGAAGGCGAATAATCGAACTTTTTCCGGCCCCGGTTGGCCCCACCAGGGCAATTTTCTCGCCGGGTTTAATCTTGAAGTTAAGGTTTTTGAGGACGTACTCACCAGGTTTATACCCAAAGGAGACGTTGTCAAAAATAATTTCTCCGGATGCCTCAGGGTTGAGATTTAACGTTGAAATTAAATGCTGTTGTTTATCCTGGATTTCAATGGGTTCTGCCATCAGTTCACTTACCCGCTCAATGGCAGTAAAGCCAGACTGAAACATGGTGAATTTGTCAGCAAATTGGCGCAGGGGGTTAAACAGGCGCTGGGAATAGAGCACAAAGGCAGACAGTACCCCGAAGTTCAAATCCCCTTGGAAAATAAACCAGCCCCCCAGCCACAAGACGCCGGCGATCGCCACCAAAGAGATCCACTCTAGGGTCGCGGAAACAGCAGAGTCATGGAAAATTGTTTTATTCACTGCGATGCGATAGCGGTCATTAACTGTGCGGAAGAGTTCAGCGTTGAGAGCTTCTCGGCGAAACAATTGCACCACATTAATGCCAGAGACATTTTCCTGTAACATCGCGTTCAGTTGAGACAGCTCTTCCCGAGCTTGGTAGTTGGCTTTGCGGTATTGCCCCTGAAAATAAATAATCAAAAAAGCGACCGGCACTAACATCAGAATCAACAGGGTCGCTAACTGCCATTGCAGCAGGAAAATTGTGACGATAATAACGGCGAGGGAAATCACATCGTTAATGATCCCGATCGCCCCACTCGCAAAAACATCGCCTAGGGCTTCCACATCGTTCGTCAGCCTGGTCACCAGCTTTCCCACGGGCATCCGGTCGAAGAAACGGGAGGACAGGGAGGTGACATGATCAAAGAGATCTTGACGGATCCCAGCGGTAATTTCTTGGCCAACCTTTTGTACTAGATAGCCCTGTACAGATGCGAAGGCCAGGCGAATTAAAATTGTCCCCAACAGGATCCAGATGAGAACAGTAATTCCATCATTGATACTGAGGCCATTCAAGATACCCCAAATTTCTTCCCCCCGCAGGAGTGACACGGCTTGACCGACAACGAGGGGTTGGATTGCACCGGCGATCGCCAGGGGAATCAGTAAGATAATTGAAACCACAAGGGTGGCGAGATTTTGTTTCGCGTAGGGCAAGAGCTTACCCGCTAGTTGCCAATCATTGCTGTTCTGGGGAGGGGATGCGATCGCCATGGGGATTTTTTAAGAAATGCAGACATCTAGTATATCGATTGATGCCCATAGAGGTGGGCGATCTGGGTGTCGTTGACCGTCGCGGCGGGCTGATCAAAGAGAATTTTGCCTGTTTTTAAACCAATGAGGCGATCGCAATGGCTCCGGGCAAATTCTAAGGAATGGAGGCTAATCACAAGGGTTTTGCCTTGGGTATCGCAGAGATGGGCCAACAGATCCATCATTTCTCGGCTCAGGTGGGGATCTAGACTGGCGATCGGCTCGTCGGCGAGGATGACTGCGGGATCTTGTACCAACACCCGCGCCAGGGCAACCCGCTGTTTCTGACCTCCAGATAGTTCGTCTGTTCTAGTCAAGATTTTTTCAGGGATTCTAACCTGTTCAAGGGCGGCCAAAGCAAGGGGGCGATCGCAGGGAAAAATCAAAGAAAAGGCTGCTTTCAAAAAAGACCAACGTCCCAGATGTCCGGCATTAACATTGTGAATCACGGCCAAACTGTCCACCAGGTTCAATTGCTGGTAGATCGTACCAATCTGCCGTTGGATGCGCCGCCGTCGTCGGGGTGAAAGTTGTGCCAAGGGCTCCCCCCAAGTGAGCAATTCTCCTCCGGTGGGTCGTAGTTGGCCGTTGAGTAAGCTAAGCAGCGTGCTTTTTCCCGCACCACTGGCCCCAATTAGCCCCACCTTTTCGCCGGGATAAATACAAAAATTCAACCCCTCTAGGGCCGTCACCCCACGAAAATGACAGGTAAGCGATCGCCCCACAAAGATTGCTTCTGGCATTACTCTTTACCCCTGATCACAGCAGGGTTGTCTGTAATGCTTTCGCCAGTTGAGTATGGAGCTTATGACTGGCTTTGTAGGCAAGGTAATGGGCTGTGGGGATCGTCCCCAGCAGGGCCAAATCACCGATGAGATCGAGCAACTTGTGACGAGCGGGTTCATTAGGGAAACGGAGGGGCGGATTGAGCCATTTTTCTGGGTCACAGACGAGGGCATTGTCTAAGCTCCCCCCTTGAATCAAACCTGCTTTTTTGAGCTGTTCAATTTGATCCGCAAACCCAAATGTCCGCGCCGGGGCGATCGCCTCTGCAAAAGATTCAACCTTAGGGCTCCAGCTATGCCACTGATTGCCAATGGGCCGATAGGTGAAGTCAATCCCATAGGTAAAGCGCAGTTCCGCCGAAGGCAGAGCGGCGACAAACATATCCCCTTCCCGAATCCACAGGGGCTCGCTGACAACTGGGATAGGTGGATTATTTTCTGGGTTCAAGTTTTCGGTGCCAGCCTGGGCGATCGCCTGGGCCCACTCCAGGGCCGAACCATCCAGGAGCGGCAGTTCTGGGCCATTAATTTCAATGCGTACCGCATCAATCCCCAAACCCACGAGGGCCGCCAGCAGATGCTCCGTCGTTCTGACTTTCGCTTCACCCATCGCCAACTCTGTCGAAAGGAGAGTTTGGTCCACGGTGTTAATGCTTGCGGGAATCACCGGTTGCCCTGGTAGATCGGTCCGCACAAAATATCTGCCCTGGTGGCGATCGCCAGGCATCAGTTTTACGCAGACCCGTTCCCCCGAATGGAGGCCAATCCCAACACATTCCACCGTTGTTTTAAGCGTTGTCACCATCACAAAAAAAGGGGGATATTTCCCCCAGCCTGAACAATGAAAGGAACTTTAGAAGCGTTCACCAATCCCGAAGTGAATACGCGTATTCCCGTTATCAGCGATACCATAGTCAACCCGAATAGCCCCTAAAGGAGAATTGACTCGAACACCGATACCATAGCCAAAACCATTGCCTGGTTTACCCCGGACACCAGCAGGATCCCCCGGAACATCATCACCAGAACCTAGATCTGTGCCATAGTCCGCGAAGATGGCCCCCCCAATGGCAGCAAAGATCGGGAAGCGATATTCCGCCGTTGCCTGGAGATAATAGCGACCACTCCCGAGATCCCCTTCTTCAAAACCACGTACAGAGTTGCTACCGCCGAGGGAGAAAGCTTCGTAGGGGGGTAAGTCCCCCAGGATTGCTCCCCCTTGAATGTTGAAAGCTAGGGTATGGGGTTTTTCTTCACTGCCAAAGGTGGGCAACTTTAGTGGAGAGTCTATATAAATGCTATGACTGGCTCGGAGGCGATTAAAGAAAATACTGCCGTTACCAAAGGGCAATGTTTGATCAGTGCCAAAACGGGTCAGAGAGCCCCTGGTCGCACCATCAAAAGTAGTGCGTCGGTCCCTTACTGCATTAAGGCTGAGGCTAAACAAATCATCAACACCATCGCCGGAGAAACTCAAAGGATTGCCAAATTCATCCACAGGGGCTGTGTTTCCGTCAGAATCAGTAATGCGAATCCGGTTGTAATCAAAGCCGAGGGACGCACGCCATTCTGACGGGTTGAAAACATCCCGGGAGAGGGGACGGCTAAAGGTTATCCCCCCACCGAGGCGGTTGACACGGGGGCGATCGCCGAGCTCTTCTCCCTCTGCTGGTAGGCGAACTTCGTTTTCCCCACCATCAAAAATCAGCGAAATAGAGCGACGGCGAAAGGCATTCACTGAATAGGACGTGCGGTAGGGGTCGCCTGCGATCCAGGGGTCCGTGAAAGACACATCAAACAGGGCATCCCGCTGGCCTAGTTGAAATTCAGCAGCAAGCCGCTGGTTATTTCCTCCAAGGTTTTGTTGCTGATAGCTGACACTACCGAAGAAACCACTAGCGGAGCTGATCCCCCCCCCGGCGGCGATGGAGCCAGTATTTCCTTCGATGACGTTGAGGTTTAAAACTGCCTGGGTTGGGTCTTCTGTACCGGACGTAAAATTAAGCTGAATATCTTCAAAAAGACCTAAGCCAAATACTCGTTGCAGGTCTCGTTGGGCCACGTCCCGCCGGAAAACATCACCAGGCTTGAGTTCCATTTCGCGGGTGATGATAAATTCTCTCGTCTTACCTTCGACGGGTTCATTGTCAGCATTGATGAAATTGACCTGGATATTTTCGATGACCCCTTCGACGACAATGAGGGTAACCACACCATCGGCAGTGGGCTCATCGATCCCAATTACATTGGCAAGGTCATAGCCATTTTCCTGATACCACTGCTGCAGTTGACGAAACTTGTTACTGCCTTCCTGGAAGTCGTTGAGGTTGATCACCTCGCCATAGCGATCGCCAAAGATATCATCGATCACTTCCGGTGGTGTGATGTTTTGATTTCCCTCCAGGGGGAGTGCCTGCACCGCAACCCGGCTAAGAACAGGGTTGGGAACTACATTAAAGCTTACCCGCACACCAAGGGCTGTATCTTCTGGGGTAGCGACTACATCCGCAAAAAGACCTGTGGCATAGATGCGGTTTACATCATCCCGAATTTGCGTGACCGTGGCTGGTTGACCAGCGCGGGTTTCGATGGCTTGGATAATACGCTGTTCCAAGGCCACATTGTCTTCGACACCATTGATGCGAACTTCGGCCACCAAGACCCTTGGTTCTGCGGTCTCTGTTTGGGCTGGAATCTGCTGGCTTTCAGAGGCTGGCGGTGTTGTCTGGGCCTGGAGAGATGGTTCTTCTGCGCTAGAGGCTGGTGTGGGGGCCGTAACTTGGGCTACTTCAGTGTCCGGTACTGGAGAGAGTTCTGATGCCTGACTCGGTGTGAGGGCAATGGTTTGCGATTGGGGTGTTTGGATTTCTGGAACGGCGATCGCCGCAGGCACCGGGGTCGCTTCTACCTCTATTGATTCTTCTGGGGCCAGAGGAGATTGAGCCACTTGGGTAATGGCCGGTGCAGTGGACTCCGCACCAGTGGTCTCAGACTTGGGTTCGGCTTGGGCCGGGGTCATCGCCCCCAAAGTGGCGATCACTGCCCAAAGTGCTAGGTTTTGGGGGGAGAAATAAGTTAAGTTGCGTTGTTTTTGCACGTCCAAACACCAAATCAAAAAAAGTTATCAGCACTATATTTGTAAGTGCTTTGTCTGTAAATCGGCCAACACGAGTAATTCACTCTGCTGGATTGTACCAGAGCCAAAGACGGGGCGGTGTCTTTTATGTTTCCGCCCAATGGAGGGGCAAACAGGCCCGGTAATTCAGCTTTGGGCAAACAAAATACCAGTCTATATGACCTAGGATTGTAGTTGCTTAATCTGCGCTAGTACCCGAGCTTGGACTGTTTGATAAGCGTTTTCGATATTCCCGAGGTCTTGACGGAAGCGGTCTTTATCCATCACCCGTAGATTGGGATCGCTCACGGTTTGATCCCAGAGGCGACAGGTATCGGGACTAATTTCGTCGGCGAGGAGAATTGTGCCTGTCTTGTCAGTACCAAATTCAACCTTGAAATCTACGAGGGTAATCTGGCAGCGCCCAAAAAAGTCTTGCATTAGGGTGTTAATTTTGAGGGCATAGTCTTTGAGTTGGGCCAGTTGTTCCTCCGTAACGATATTCAACAGCATTAGGCGATTGCGCGTCAGGAGTGGATCCCCCAGGGCATCATCTTTGAGATAAAACTCCACTAAGGGCTGGGGTAAAACCATTCCCTGAGCTAGGCCTGTTTGTTTACAGAGGCTTCCTGCGGCAATGTTACGTACAACCACTTCCACGGGGAGGATGGTGACCGCTTTAACGAGCATTTCATCGGCTTTAGTTTGTTCGATGAAGTGGGTGGGAATGCCCTGGCTATCGAGCCACTGGAGAAGGGCAGCGGCGATCGTGCAATTCATTTCCCCTTTGCCCTGGATCGTGCCTTTTTTTTGGGCATTAAAGGCGGTGGCATCGTCCTTGAAGTAGGTAAGAAGAATGTCAGGATCAGCGGTACTGTAGAGGATTTTGGCCTTGCCTTCGTATTTTTTTTCGGGGTGATGCTCGCTCATAGCTGCTTGGACTCGTCAATAAAATCACTTTCCATTGTAGGGGTTGATGTCCCTGGGTTTGCGGCGAGTCTTGGGGAAACAATATGGCACAATTAACTGGTACGAGCTTTCATCCCGTGGGGCGACATTTTCTGTGATCGCGATTTATCCTGGCAGTTTTGACCCGATTACCCTTGGTCACCTCGATATCATTGAGCGGGGCGATCGCCTATTTGAAAAAGTGATTGTAGCGGTGCTGTGCAATCCTAGTAAATCACCGATTTTTAGCCTCGAAAAGCGAGTCGAACAAATCAGCCGCTGTACCCAACATTTACCCAATGTGGCCGTCGATAGTTTCACAGGTCTCACGACCGACTACGCCCGCAAACAAAATGCCGGAGTTCTATTGCGTGGCCTGCGGGTGCTATCTGATTTTGAAAAGGAACTCCAGATGGCACATACAAATAAGACGCTTTGGGCTAATATCGAGACAGTATTTTTGGCAACTTCTAACGAATACAGCTTTTTAAGCAGTAGTGTCGTCAAAGAAATTGCCAAATTCGGTGGTTCCGTCGATCACCTCGTGCCTGACAATGTTGCTCAAGATCTGTATCAATGGTACAAAGTTCATCCGCCTCAGATAAACCCACCGATAATAACGCCAATTCCCCAACCCTCTACCGGGGTGTAGATTTAAACGTCCAAGACCAGTTAACCCACCTAGAAGAGGTCATTTTTGAAGGATTCCAGGTTCCGCTCCTCGGCCTTACTCTGGTTAAAGACGATGATGTTTTAGATGAAATTGACCATGTCCGTACTAGCGTCCCAGAAATCATTGAGCGGGCGGTGGAAGTGCTCCAGTACAAGCAGCAACTTTTGGGGGAGGCCCAAGCCTACGCAGAAGAAATGATGGCAGCCGCCGAACGACGGGCCGCCCAAATGTTAGACGAAAATATCTTGACTCGCCAGGCAGAGCAACGAGCCGCCCAGTTGCGCTATGAAACAGAACAAGAATGCCAAGCTCTGCGACAACAGACCCTTGCGGAGTTGGAGGATGCTCGTCAACAGACGTTTGCAGAACTAGAAGGTGCTCGCCAACAGGTGACCCAAGAAATGCAACAACTCAAAAGTCAGGCGATCGCCGAAGCCCAAGCCGTCCAAGAAGACGCCGATCAATATGCCCATCATCTTCTGAGCACCCTCGAAGGTAACCTGAGAATCCAATTAGAGACGGTCCAAAATGGGTTACGACAGATTCAACTGCCCAAAGCAGGGAATAACAATCAACTGACCCAGGGCCAGAGTTCTCACCCGCAGTCAGGTCGCCGTTCGAGCCAGCACCAGCGTCGTCAACCCAAATCCAGATAATTATCGAGGCTTGGCACTGTGACCCAACGACCTTGATGATGGGATTGGTGGGTCAAGTCCATGAGCAGTTGGGAATAAATCCCCTCCCGGAGTGTGGGGGCGATCGCCTGGTGATCAGAAGATTGGCGATCGATGTTATTGACCCAATGATCAACGACGCGAATAAAAGGCGCTAAGCGACCATCCGTAAAGATTTGGGGGAATTCTAAACGTTCTGGAATAGTCACTGCTACCCAATCTGAGCCAGCTTGGGCCGCTTGGAGTGTAAAGCCATGGACATAATCCTTGAGATTAGGGCTCCCTAGGACCAAAGAACCGCGATCGCCATACACTTCAATCCAGTGGCCCCGTCCATGGTGACTAACGGAGGTAATATTCAGTTGGCAGGGAGTGCCGTCGGCCAACTCCAACATGATTAGGCAAGTATCATCAGCATCCACAGGTTTGAGCCGATTACCATCAAGGGGGTCAGGCCGTTCGGGAATTGCGCAATTAAGATATCCCGATAAACGCTTTATTGGGCCAAAAAGCCAGTGGATGTAATCAAAGGCATGGGAGCCCACTGCCCCCAGAGCCCCTCCCCCTTGATCCTTGCGGGCATACCAGTTCCAAGGACGCTCCGGGTTTGCGCGGCTGGTCACGAGCCAATTGATTGTAATGAGCCGCTTTTGACCAACAAAATCATTTTGCAAGTATTCTGCCAGGCATTGCCACGCTGGAATAAAACGAAATTCAAAGTCTGGGGTGACCACTAGATTTTTTTGGGCCGCTAGATGATGGAGCTCCCGCGCCTCGGGGCCATTGAGGGTCATGGGTTTTTCGAGGAGGACATGTTTCCCTGCCAGGAGTGCCTGCTTCGCCATGTCGTAATGCAAAAAAGGAGGCGTTGAAATAGCCACCGCCGCCACTGCCGGGTCTGCTAACAGTTCAGCAAAGTCGCTGGCATGGTTGGGAATGTGGTGTTCAGCGGCGATCGCCGCCGCTTGCATCGGATCTCGGTGGTAAACACTGACTACTTCCGTGCGGTGGTGGTGCTGTAATCCGGGAATATGAATTTTCTGGCCGAAACCGGTGCCGGCGATCGCCACCCCAATGGTTTGATTCGTCATCTTGATTCCTGAAATGTGATTGCTTTGTTTGCATTATCTAGAACTGGGGTCGTCAAAATCAAAGCCTCTAGCCCTCACTCCGGCGGACAGCTTGCCAAATTTCTTGGTACTGGGCGGTGATTTCGGGGTCTAAGGTCTCAATAATTTCACTCGCTTGGAAGGTTGTTGGGTCTAGGTAAATGAGGGGATTAGCGGTGATTTCGGGGTCAAGATCGGGGGCTGCATAGATCAGTGGCGAGGCCCCATAGCTACTGCGCGAAAGTTGTTGAATCGCCGCGGGTTGCCACCAAAAGTCGAACCAGGGCTGGAGTGCGGCAAAGTCTCGCTGGCTGCCCTGGGGTTGCACCCACAGGTCACACCACAATGCCGTCCCACTGGTGGGGACAACTGCCCCCAGATTCTGATCTTGCTTCAGGAGGGGTAAGATATCCTGGGACCAGCCCTGGGCAAGCCAAGTGTCTCCCATATCCAGCGGTTGTAGATAATCGGTAGAGCTATAAAATTTGACCTGGCGGTGGAGCTCCCGAAAGTCAGCCTCTAGGTTGGCGATCGCCTGGGGATCAGTCTCGTTATAAGATTTGCCTTGCTTTTTTAACAAAAACCCCAACACTTCCCGGGAGTGGTTCAACAGAGAAAATTTACCCTGCAATTCCGGTCGCCACAGATCGGCCCAGTCCGTTGGCGTCCAGCCCAATGGTTTGAACTTATCCTTGCGGTACACCAGCAGCGTTGTGCCCCAGCGGTAGGGTTGCCCCCACAATAGACCATTTTCTGCGATACTCCCTTGGTCGTCGCGCCGTAAAAAAGTTTGCCAAGGTTCCCCCAAGCTATCCCAGGAAGCCAATGTCGTCAAAGGCAGTGGTTGAATCAGCCCCGAGGCGATCGCCTGACGATACCAGCCGTGGCCTAGGGTTACCAGATCTGGAATTGATTTCGCTTGACCAAGCCAATTTTTTCGCTTGGTCCCATCGACAGGAAATTTTTGGAGAGCCTCGAATAACTCCTGGAGTTGTTCGAGGGGCGTAAGGTTAGCCCGGAGGGGAGATGTTTGGCGTAATAATGCCAACAGTTGAGGGGCAACAGAGCCTTTTAATGTATAAATTTGTAACGCTTGAGCGGCAGTAGCCTGACAACCGCCCAATGCCCCTGTAACGGCAAAAAGCCCGGAAATCGTCAAAAATTGGCGGCGATTAAGCATAAATTCAAGTAATGTTCCCCTAGGGAAATTTCTATCAAAAAATAATAAATTTAGCCTGTATTCCAGTTGAATTTAACCCAGAATAATTGAAACTTTTCTTCCCGGATTTCAGAGATTTCTTAAGGTTTTCTAAGGGAATCTTAAATATATTAGGATAAATTTCCCTGCCATTAAAGTTGGCATTAGCATGGGAGAAGAGGACTTTAGACTGACAAAATATGAGTGTTCATGGCTATGTTAACGAGTTAAAGCATCAGCTCGATCTTTTGTCTCAACTTGTTGAAAAAGTACAACAGGTGATCGAGGCGGAACCATCCCTTGGCAAAGATACACTGATGGCAATGATGCCCAAAATTGACAATGCTGCTTTTGGTTTAGATTTAAGTGTCGGCGGCGAATTTTTTCAACATAAAGATATTTTGTTCGATGAAAGCCTAAATTTGGAAGGCCATGCTTTCCAGGAAGCAGAACTCAGTCCAGAACTTCAGGTTAAAAGGCTGACTGCTCAGTTGACGGTGGCCTATAAGCGCATTGCCCAGCTCGAAGAACAGTTGCTGTCCCAACAGACTAAACGCCAGGGCAGTGGTTATGCCTATTCATCGCCTGGTCTATTTAGTTGAAGAATCTGTCGATGCCGAGCGGTAAGACAGGAAAATATTGAGAAATAAACAGGCAATTCCCAGGTTGATGCACACATCGGCGATGTTGAAGACGGGAAAATTAATTAGGCGAAAATCTAGAAAATCCACCACATAGCCGAAGAGAAAACGGTCAATGCCGTTGCCCATGGCCCCAGCGAGAATAAAGCCATAGCCCCACTGCTCGGAAACAGTCTGGCGATCGCCAAACCAAGCCAGAGCCATCAGGCCAATACTTACCGCCAAGGAAAGCCAGCGGAGCCAATAGACTCCATCCGTAAAAATACTAAAGGCTGCCCCAGTGTTACGCACATAGGTGAAGTGAAAAACGCTTGGCCACAGGGGAAAGGTATCTCCCACTGCCGGTAAGGTTTGGAGGACAATGGTTTTTGTGAGTTGATCTAGCACCAACCCAAGCAGGGCCACAAGCCAGAACCAGCGATTTTTGAGTAAATCTTGGCGCAGATCCATGGGAATTTTTTGATCTCAGTAAAAGTCAAAGGTAAACGTTGAGAAGGTTGCTTGCAAAGCAGTGCCGCAGTGGGTTGCCTATCCGTATAGTTTCAGTAGAACAAAATCCGCCGAACGCCGTAGGCCATCACCGCCACTCCACACACTAGCACTAACTGACTGGGAAAGGGAGTAACAGTATAAAGGGCGATCGCCTCAATGAAAGTCAATCCCGCCCCTTGAAGTTTTTCCAAGAAAGCCAGTCCCAGCACATAGGCCATGCCACAACCATGGAGCACCACCAGGCCACAAAAAGCACTCAAGGCCAAGGCTTCTAAGCTCAGGATATAACGAAAAGCCAGCCAACCACAGACCCCCGCTGCTGGGATAAAACCGAGGATATACCCAAAGGTTGGTTCCGTTAAATAGTCGAGTCTTCCCCCCTGGGAAAAGACAGGGAGCCAAAAAAGGCCAATAAAAATGTAGGCCATTTGCGAGATGATGCCAGCATTTTTCCCCCCCAGACAGCCCGTCAATAGAACCGCTGCCACTTGGCAATAAATGCCGAGGGATTGGGCCTGGATGCCTTCTGTGGCCCAGACCCAGGGGGCATTGGTGCCATAGGCCTCAATAAATGTGCCCCCAATCGTCAGGGAGACACCGATGAGTGCCCATAGGAGTTGGTTAAACCAATTGGGGCCAGCCGTGGCGGTTTGCTTCAGGGACAAGGACTTTTAGGCAGTGCGTGAGGGCGGTTATTGGGCAGGGACATATTGACCAGGAATCGGGGCTTCACCCCCCTGGAGACCGAGGGATGCCAACATTGCTTCATCCTGTTCTGGGGGTTGGCCCATGGTGGTGAGGTAGTGGCCCACCAGCATCGCATTGATCCCAGCTTTCAGGCCGAGGTGTTGCAGTTCACCCATTACCGCTTCGCGACCGCCGGCATAACGGATGATTTGCTCAGGCAAGATAAACCGGAAAATCGCCATGCACTTGAGAGCGTCGTAAACATCTAGGCGATCGCTCTCTGCTAGGGGAGTACCTTGCCGGGGATTGAGCAGATTGAGGGGGACAGATTCAACTTCGAGATCCCGCAGGGCGATCGCCAAATCGATCCGGTCTTCCCAACTTTCCCCAAGGCCCATAATGCCACCGCTACAGGCTTGGATCCCCGCAGCCTTGAGGTTTTTGATCGTTTCGACCCGGTCTTGCCAACTGTGGGTGGTGACGATGTCGGGGAAGAAGTTTTCTGAGGCTTCTAGGTTATGGTTGTAGCGGGTGACACCAGCATCCCGCAGTTGTTGGGCCTGTTCGGGGGTCACTTCACCGAGGGCGCAACAGGGCTTGATTGAGGTTTCAGCTTGGATACGGCGCACCGTTTCGAGGATTTGCTCAAATTCGTTAGATTTGGGGCTGTTGTACTTGATGCCGCGCCCTTGGCTCACAAGGCAAAAGCGTTTGGCCCCCGCCGCCTCCGCCGCTTTTGCTTGTTCAAGGATTTCTTCGGCGGTTTTGAGACCATAGACGGGGGAATCTTCGCCTGGGTGGTGGGCGGACTGGGAGCAGAAACTACAGTTTTCGGAGCAGCTGCCAGATTTGACATTGATAATGCTACAGAGATCAACGATGTTGCCACAGCAGGCTTGACGGATCTGATCGGCGGCAGCGCAGAGTTTGAGGATATTTTCTTCGCCCGTGATTTCGCTGAGGCGGAGGGCTTCGGTTCGGGTCAGGCGATCGCCCTGGATAATCCGTTGGGCCCAATCATTTAACCAAGCTTCGAGGGCTGGGCCATTGGGAATCACGGCGGAGGGGGCTTGCTGGGAGGGCTTGATCGGTACTTGAACCACGGTGACCTTCTTTCTCTGTGACGAATTAAAGTATTCCAAATTTTATCACCCCCGTTTCCCTGACTTAAGGGTTCCCCAGATATCTGTTACATCCTGGGGGAGGCAACCCAAGCAGTGAGATTGTTGCTTTCTCGTGAAAAAATGGGTTAACTTCTATGGGTTTTATTGCGCAACGGGAAGCATGAGTCAACAAACCGCTTTAATCACTGGGGGGGCCAAACGCATTGGGGCGGCGATCGCCCGCACCCTCGCCCAGGAAGGGATCAATTTAATTTTGCATTACCGCTCCTCCCAAGCAGAGGTAGAAAAACTTGCCGAAGAGCTGTCAGAATTTTCAATTGCCATCGATTTAGTCCAGGCAGATCTGCTGCAGCGGGACAGCGTCGAGGCGATGATCGAGGCGGTGAAAGGGAAAACCCCCCAACTGGATATCTTGATTAACAATGCCTCAATGTTCAACAAGGAAAGCCTGTTTGACCTGAGCCCAGCCAACCTCTGGGATAATATCCAAGTCCATGCTTTACACCCTTTTTTATTGACCAAAGCTTTCTTCTCGCCAGAATCGAGCCATGGCAATGTGATCAATTTCCTCGATACCCGCATCTATGGCTATGACTATGAGCATGTGCCCTATCACCTGAGCAAAAAAATGCTCCACAGTTTCACGAAGATGCTAGCATTTGAGCTTGCCCCCAACGTCCGCGTGAATGCGATCGCCCCCGGTCCCATCCTGCCGCCAGTGAATGCCGAAGGCGATGAGCGAGTCCAGGCGGTGATTGAAAAAACCCCCCTCAGACGCTTTGGCGACCCCAGCAATATTACCCAAACCGTGCTGTTTTATTTAAAGAACGATTTCATTACCGGCCAAGTGATTTGTGTCGATGGCGGGTTTCACCTAGGAGAAAATTTCTATGTCTAAGAGCCTCGATAAAATTTATATCCGTGACCTGCTGCTGCGCTGCATTATTGGCATCTTTCCTGAAGAGCGGGAAAAAAAGCAGGATGTGGTGATCAATGTGGTGATGTGGGCGGATCTCACCAAGGCTGGCCAGACTGATGATATCAATGACACCGTCGACTATAAGCGCATCACTAAGGCGATTTTGGCGGCGATCGAACCGTCGAGCTATGGCCTCATCGAAAAAATGGCCCAGGTGGTGGCAGATATCTGTTTCACCGATGCCCTCGTCAAAAAGGTGGAAGTAACCATTGATAAACCCGGCGCCCTCCGCTTCGCCAAAGCTTCGGCAGTGACCATTTACCGGGAACGTTCTTAAATTTCTGCGAAACCCATGGCCCAGAATCGTGTCTATCTCAGTGTCGCCTCAAACATCCAGCCGGAAGCCAATATCTTCAAGGCGATGACAGAACTGAAAGCGTTTTGTCAAATCAAAGCGGTGTCACGGTGTTTTGTGACGGATGCGATTCCGGCCCCGGGGCAGCCGCCAACGAAGGATTTGCCCTATTACATCAACTGCGTCGCCCTGGTAGAAACAGACTACGAAGCGGCGGCGTTTAAGTTTGAGGTGTTGCGATCGCTCGAAACGAAACTGGGCCGAGTCCGGACCGCTGATAAATATGCCCCCCGTCCCCTGGACCTAGATATTTTGCTGTTTAATGAGGCGGTGATCCAGGCAGAAAATTTAGAAATTCCTGACCCAGACATCACCAAACGCTGGTTCCTGGCCCAGGGCATCCTCGACATTGACCCAGAGATTATCTTGCCGGGCGATCGCCAACCGCTCCAAGGCTATCTCCAGCCCCTATTGGATCAATTTTCGGCGACCAATCAAACTTTTACCGAAAATCAGACGCTACGAGCCCAGATCCAGGCGATCGCCTAATGCAGCATCTGTTGCGATCATCTCCAACTGAAAAACGTCCCCGAAAATGTTCGGCAAATCCTGGCGTACTTGCTCCAAAGTTAAATCGGGCAAAAACTGCTGCAAACTTCCCACCGGGCGATCGCCGATGCCACAGGGCACAATTTGTCGGAATCCAGCTAAATCTGGGCAAACATTGAGGGCAAAACCATGCATCGTGATCCAGCGCTTCACCTTGATACCGATCGCCGCTACCTTGTACCCCTCGACCCAAACCCCCGTTAATCCGGCGATTCTCTCCCCCCGGAGGCCATAGGTGTCGAGCAAACGAATCAAAACCTCTTCCAACTGGCGCAAATACCAATGGAGATCCTGACGGTGGCGGCGTAAATTCAAAATCGGGTAGCCCACCAATTGTCCCGGGCAATGGTAAGTGACTTCGCCCCCCCGTTCCGTCCGGTGCAATTCTACTGCCGCCGTTTCTGGCGAAAATTTAACAAAATCTAAGTTTGAGCCCGTCCCCAGGGTGTACACAGGCCAATGTTCTAATAAAACCAGGATATCAGGCAGATTTTCTTCATTTAAGCGTGCAGTCACCAATTGCTGCTGCCACTGCCAAGCTTTAACGTAGGCAACAGTTTCCCGCTGGTATAAGTAACAAGACGCCTGGGAAGGTAAATTGGCCAGAGATTGTGTCAAGGAATCCGACGAAACATTAAAAGTCATCAAGGGGCGATCGCCTTTAGGCAAAAAAATGTTACTTTCAGCATCCACCATAGCAAATAGTTAAGAACTGTAAAAGCGTTCCAGTTTTCTTAATGTTTCAAAGCGGATAAATTGACAAGTTTCGAAGACAAAACTTACAATTAAAACATAGAGAAAAAGAGAATACCTGTTAAAATCTCAGCTCTCTTAAGTCGCTACTAGTTGATTTCACAAAAAACAACACATCCCCTTTGTTTCTGGCTTTTTTCCCTGAATTTCTCTTTGGAATTTTGAAAAATATTAAGCGAATGAGTTTATATATGACGCCACCAAAGTGATTTATTTCCAAGGCAAAAAAATTTGCTAGAATAACCAAACACTTCACAGCAAGCACTTTTTTTAAATTTTTGCATTCACGATATTTCTTTATTTTTTAATCTTCAAGAATCGTGATTTGTCCTAAAAGTTGACTTGTTTTATCCATTCAGATGGAGTAACTAGAGATTATGAAGCTATTGATCCAAGGCAACAACATTGCGGTCACCGAATCGATCCATGATTATGTTGAAAGTAAGCTTGAAAAAGCAACCAAACATTTTCAATCTTTCGCAACAAAAGTAGATGTACACTTGTCTGTTGCCAACAATGCTCGCATTAACGATAAGCATAAAGCTGAGGTTACTGTTTATGCCAATGGGACCATCATTCGCGCCCAGGAAGGCAGTGAGAATCTCTACGCCAGCATTGACTTAGTTTCCGATAAGATTGCCCGTCAGCTCCGTAAGTATAAGGAGAGAAATTTCGGCAAGAAAACCCATGTCCACGAAAAAACTAGTGAAGTGTTGCCAGAGGCAACGGTGCCAGAAAATCTCATTGGCGATCGCGCGCCGGAACTCCCCTCTGAAGTGGTGCGGATGAAGTATTTTGCGATGCCCCCCATGACAATTGATGAGGCGCTAGAACAGTTGCAATTAGTAGATCATGATTTCTACATGTTTTTGAACAGAGATACTAACGCGATCAATGTAATCTACATGCGCAACCACGGTGGCTATGGTGTGATTCAACCCCGCCAAGCGAAAGATTAGGGTCTTAATCACTTGGGTTAACCAAGTTGCCACGGGCGTTGTCCTGGATCAACCTCCATCTCGCCAAATCCCTACCCAAAGGAAGGTTTTCTAGAAAACCTTCCTTTTCTTTTGGTTGGCTTTAGTTTTTATTTTTCAGCAATTACGATTACGGGTTGTAGTGCACGATCGCCCCCCGTTGTACTTGAAAAAATTCTTGGGCATGGCCTTGGTTAAGGCTAATTTCTAGCCAACCATGGCTGCCCACTAAAGCGCAGGGACAGGCGATCGCCACATCTCCATAGGTTTGCACGAGAGGGATCATCTGGCATGCAAGGGTCATATGACCCTGCATGTTTGGGCAAACTGTGCCAGGAATATTGGTGATTAAATTGCCAAAATGATCAATATGTTGAACGATGCCATGGTAGGTTTTACCGAGGCGCTGATAAGTAGGTAAATTCAAGCTCACAATGGATTCTCGCCCCAGGGGACTGCCTAGTGCGTCCACAGGAACACCTAAGGCAAGGTGAGCTGCCACCGGCGCAAAAATATCACGGCCATGGAAAGTGCTGCTGATCGCTTCTAATTTAGGCGATCGCCAATAATGGGGATTATCTAAGATCACAGCGGTGATCACTGGGTATTTTTCGAACAAGCCACTGCCTAAACCATTATTGGGTCCGACGAAATATCCTCCAGCAAATTGCACAGCGATCGCCTCGCGACTAGTGCCCACCCCCGGATCCACAACCCCCACAAAAATTGTTTCTGGCGGGAAATAGGGAGCCGCATTGAGTAAGCAAAATCGACCAGCGGCCAGATCTTGGGGCGGAATATGGTGGCTCAGATCAATGACCAGCACCTGAGGGGCAATGCTTGCAATTACCCCTTTCATCGTGCCGACATAGCCATCTGTGAGGCCGAAATCTGTTATGAGGGCGATCGCCATTGCTAACCTAAAGTATTCTGTAGCATTTAATACAGTTTAATCTCCAGCCTGTTACATTAAAGGTGGCCTATTATTCCCAGTGAGAGTGCTATGTTTAGAAATGTTCAGCAGCAGATTGTTAAGCAACTAAAGCTCACCCACCGTGAAAATCTCAAGAGAAATTTACAATATCGCCTCGAAGCCGCCCGCAATTCTGGTAACGCTCATCTGATCCAACAACTAGAAGCTGAAGCTCAGTACCTTGGGCTTGCCTAGATTTTAACTGCTCTTACTATTTTTGATTAGCAGCGATCAACCATTAAAAAAGGGAATGTTTTGAACATTCCCTTTTTTATCACTTAATTAAATCAGCAATGACAGCTTGAAGTAGGAGAAGGCGATCGCCAATGCACTGGGCAAAATCTACTTACCCATGCCCAGCTTCTGCGCCTTTTGGTAAACTTTTCCTTCCGTCAACAAAGAGGGCGCAATTACCACTTCCACCTGCTGCATTTCTTTAATGCTCTTGGCACCGAGGGTCCCCATACTGGTTTTAAGAGCACCGAGAAGATTGTGGGTGCCGTCATCTAGCTTCGCGGGCCCTGTCATAATTTGGGTGATCGTCCCTGTTGTGCCTACATTAATGCGAGTTCCCCGGGGGAGTACAGGGCTAGGAGTTGCCATCCCCCAATGGAAGCCACGGCCTGGGGCTTCGGCAGCTCTGGCGATCGGTGAGCCGATCATTACAGCATCAGCCCCAGAAGCAATACATTTACAAATATCACCACCAGTCACAATGCCTCCATCTGCAATGATCGGCACATAGCGACCAGATTCCTGTTGGTAGTCATCACGGGCAGCCGAACAATCGGCGACTGCGGTTGCTTGGGGAACACCAACGCCAAGGACACCACGGGAAGTACAAGCCGCACCCGGACCAATCCCAACAAGAACCGCAGCAGCACCAGCCCGCATCAGTTCTAGGGCGGCATCATAGGTTACACAGTTCCCCAGAACAACGGGAATTGGCAATTCTGCACAGAGCTTATGCAAATTCAGGGGGACAATCCCTTCAGGGGAAAGATGAGATGTGGAGACGACCGTCGCTTGGATAAAGAGAATATCGGCCCCGGCATCGGCGACGATTTGACCGTATTTTGTTGCTCCAACAGGGGTTAAGCTGACGGCAGCAAGACCATTCTGCGCTTTGATTTCTTTGATGCGCTTTTCAATGAGTTCTGGTTGGATAGGCTTAGCGTAGAGCTCTTGCATTAAGCCCACAAATTCTGTTTTGTCTACCGCGGCGATGCGATCTAGGATCGGGTTCGGATCGTCATAGCGGGTTTGAATCCCTTCTAGGTTGAGAACGCCCATTGCTCCCAATTCGGAAAGGAGAGCGGCCATTTTCACATCAACAACACCATCCATTGCACTGGCCAGGATAGGAATCTCTAGCTTGATGCCACCAATTTCGAGACTGGTATCTGCCAGTTCGGGGTCTAGGGTACGACCACCCGGAACGAGGGCAATCTCATCGAATCCGTAAGCACGACGAGCTGTTTTGCCACGACCAATTTGAATGTCCACTCTTACTCCTTAATTATTGCCAAAACTTAGATGTGTCAATCTAGGATAACTGATTGCCTACATTTTCTTACAAAAAGACTGCCGCCAGACGTCAATCTCTCTAGAGGTCTAATTTTTAGCATTGGTTTAGGGGCTTAGGCTAGTGAACGACCTGTCTGAAAACAGGCTTTATGTCTGCACTTTTAAGGGTCAACGATATTATTTGAGAGGCCACCAAGCCACCTTGTCACGGGTTGCGCTATATACTTCTTTCAAGCCTTCTGGACTGAGGACATGGATTAAGTCTCCTTGGCCTTCGGCGGATTTTCCAGTGGAGATAAGCCCGACTTTTGTCATGCCTTTTAGGACCTGCTCCACTGTACGGTGATTTAACTGGCAGGCATGGGCAATGATATCAATGGGCAGATCAAAAACAAACACCCCGTCGGCTTGGGGTTGATTTAGGAGCGATCGCTCTTGGTAAATTAAAGCCCGCAATAGGGAGGCAACGGCCTGGGGAGGATAGGTGCTACAGTTCAGGAGATGGTAGTGAAATTTCTCCCGCAACTCGAAACTTTGGTTATAGCGATCGCGAAAAATTTCATTATTTTCATAAAGTTTTTGTACTGCGATCGCCGGAATTTTTAAGACATCGGTGGTCTTGTAGGCTTCCACGAGACTGGGAAAACTCCGACTGGCCTGACCGAAAGCAATGGGAAGATTACGCATCCCAAAACAACTACCCATGTAAGTAATTGCCAAAATACGATCTAGGGGCGTACTCCGGACAATCACAGGTCCCCCTGCTAAGAGTACATAGAGAAATTCGAGGTTCTGGTTTGGCCGAAAAGCGGTATAGATAGGGCGACTAGAATACAGTTTTTCGGTAGCTAACGTCTCTGGATCGAGCCAGTTTTGCAACTCCACGGGGTCTAAGCCACGAAAGAAAAAATTGTTTTCGGTGAGCTCAGTGATAATTTCTGGTATTTGGGGAGCTTGGACTGACTTCGCCATGGGGATTTTAAATGTATTCAGCGCGAAACTTACAACGACTTTACCCCGATTCTAGTTGAAAAAATTACCTCAACGGGTGCTTTGTCCTTGTTGGGATATTTTTCATGGCGACCAGCTCCTCCCGAATTCCCCCTGTTTTGGCAAGTTAGATTGGGGCTTGCACAGCAGAAACATCCGACTCAGGGCCAAAAACTTTCGCTTGTTTTGGCTTGAGGTAGACCGTTTGACCGACTGTGACCTGAAGTTTAGTCAGTTGATCGCGGCTGATGTGAGCGACAACGATCTCATGGTCATCGATCAAAACTTCTATTTGCACATCAGATCCACGGTAAATGATTCGTTTGACTGTACCTGGTAGGGAAAATTGATCGCCTTGATCCTGGAGCTCTAGGTCATGGGGACGGATAAAAACGTCGGGGGCATCGTGGTGAGAAAAAGAATCTGTATGGTTACGAATTAAGGAATGGTGACCAGGCAGAATATTCACTTCCCCAATAAAGTTCATCACAAAAGGTGTGGCGGGATGGTCATAAATTTCAGCAGGACTACCGACCTGTTCAATACGCCCTTGGTTCATGACGACGATTTCATCGGCGACTTCCATGGCTTCTTCTTGGTCGTGGGTCACAAAAATACTCGTGACATGGACTTCTTCGTGGAGACGGCGTAACCAAGCGCGGAGTTCTTTGCGCACTTTTGCATCTAATGCCCCAAAGGGTTCATCGAGCAAGAGAACCTGGGGTTGGACGGCGAGGGCTCGGGCCAAGGCCACCCGTTGCCGTTGGCCGCCGGAGAGCTGGGAGGGATAGCGATCGCCTAAGCCTTTTAGCTGCACGAGGTCTAATAATTCTTCGACCCGCTGACGAATGACTTGTTTCGGTGCTTTCCGGATTTCCAAGCCAAAGGCAACATTCTGGCGAATGGTCAAATGTTTGAATAGAGCATAGTGCTGAAAAACAAACCCGATATTCCGTCGCCGGATATCTACGTGGGTGGCATCCTGGCCGTTGATAATCACCTGACCATGGTCGGGGGGTTCGAGTCCGGCGATCGCCCGCAGCAAAGTCGATTTTCCAGACCCCGACGGCCCCAGTAGTGCCACTAATGACCCTTCTTTAACTTCTAGATTAATATTTTCTAGTGCTTGAAAAGTGCCAAAGTTTTTATAGACTGCATTTACAAAAATACTCATAATTGATTACACCTAAAATTTTTTTAACCTGACAAAGCCAAGAGCATTTCACCAAGAAATTAAGCGTGGGTTTTACGCTCTAAAATTTCCTTCAGTACCAGAGTCACACAGGCCAATAAAGCTAAAATCACCGCTGCGGCAAAGGCTGATTCTGTCGCATAATTATGATGTTCCTGCTCTACAAAAATTGGTAATGTAGCTGTTTTTCCAAGGACACTTCCCGAAACCACAGAAACTGCCCCAAATTCCCCCATGGCCCGCGCGTTTGTTAGGAGAACGCCATATAATAAGCCCCAGCGAATATTCGGCAATGTAACCCGCCAAAAAATTTGCCAATCATTTGCCCCCAACGTTCTTGCTGACTCTTCTTGATCTGATCCCATTTCCTCTAAGACAGGAATCACTTCCCGAGCAACAAAAGGTAAAGTCACAAAGATTGTGGCAATAATCATTCCAGGCAAAGCAAAAACAATTTGAATATTGGCCTGTTGAAAGAAAGAACCAAACCAACCATTATTGCCATAGAGCAGCACAATCATCAGACCAGCCACCACAGGAGAAATAGAAAAAGGCAAATCAATGACACTCAACAAAAGTGTCCGGCCCCAAAACTGTTTCCGTGCCAAGACCCATGCGACACAAAGGCCAAAAATCGTATTTAAAGGGACACTAATGAGAGCAATAATGACAGTTAAGCGTGCTGCTGCAGTAAAATTGCTGGCTTGAATAGCCTCAAAAAAAGGAGAAATTCCCAGATGAAATGCTTCATAAAAAATACAAACAATAGGAATTAAAAGCACCAGGGAAAGATATACAAGGGTGATACCAATAAGCCAACGGGGTGACAATTTAAAACGAGAAAAACTAGTTTGCATAACGACGCCCCCATTGCTGTAACAGATTAATGACAAATAGAATAATTAAGGAAACCAACAATAAAACAGAACCAATAACTGTTGCACCAACATAATCAAAAGCTTCTAGGCGCTGAAAAATAAGAACAGGAGCAATCAAATCCTTAAAAGGAACCCCTGAAGAAATCAAAACAATAGAGCCATATTCCCCCACGGCTCGGGAAAAGCCCAGGGCAATACCAGTTAAAATAGGCGGGATGAGTGGTGGGAAAATCACACGCCAGAAAGTTTGAGTTTCCGTTGCGCCTAGAGACCAAGCAGCTTGTTCTGTTTCTTCTTCTAGTTCTCTCAAAACGGGTTGCAATGTGCGCACAACAAAGGGCAAAGAAATAAATAACATTGCAATGAAAACCCCAATCCTGGTGTAGGCGATTTTAATCCCAAAGGGAGCAAAAAATTGTCCGATCCAGCCTTGGTCATTATACAAAGTTGCAAGAACAAGACCTGCAACAGAAGTTGGTACCGCAAAGGGGATATCGATAACAGCATCAATAATTTTCTTGAAAGGAAAATCGTAACGAACCAACACCCAAGCAATCACTGTACCGAGAATGCCATTGATCATGCCAGCGGCGATCGCCGTAATAAAAGTAACTTCATAGGCAGACATTGCGATCGGGGCCAAAGCGATATCTAAGTATTCCCTAAAGCTGATACTAAAAGATTTTTGAATGAGCGCCAACAGGGGTAAGATTAATGTCAAACTTAAATAAATAACGCTAATTGACCAAGGAATGGTATTTCTAGGCCACTTAATTTTTCTAATCAAGGGAAATATGGAAGGAAGGGTGGTGGCTGAAATTTTCATTGCTTAAAATGACAAAATATTGGACTTAGTCTGTCAAAAGTACTTTTATCAGGGTTTTAAAAAGTTACCTTGAAAAAACGATTAAATATATTGAGATCTTGGTTTGTCTCGACATATTTAGTGGTTACCAACCGTCGGTTTCAGGCGTATCTTTGCGATAAACACTGATATTGTGATCTTGTAAATAGAGGAGAGTGTTCTTGATCGCTTGATCAGTACCTGAAATTTGTAAGTCAAACCAGCCACTGACGGAAGTGTCACGACCAAGAGTTGCGGCCAAAATATTAACTTGTACTGCAAACTTTACGGCGAGTTGAGTAATAATTGGATCTTGCTGATATTGCTTTGGGATTTGGACCAAAATGTTAATTTGAGTATGGCGATCGCCTAAATTTTTGGACTCGATTGAACTGGACATAGAATGTTTTTCTCCGACTCGAAATAGAATCTGGCGTTAATAGTAAATTTTTACTGTTGGAAGATTTGATCAAAGATGCCACCATCCCCAAAAAATTCAGGTTGTACTTGATCCCAGCCGCCAAAATCTTCGATGGTTACAAGGTTTTCAATGGGGGGATATTGCTCAGAAAATGCAGCAGCAATAGTTGGATCTACTGAACGAAAACCCACTTCTGCAAAGATTTTTTGTGCTTCTGGTGTATAGAGAAATTCAACGAAAGCTTCGGCTACGGCCCTGGTATTTCTGTCATCTACGGTTTTGTCTACCACGGCGACGGGGTTATCAATAGAAATGTTGTAATCAGTCGGAATAATGTAGGGTTGATTTTCCCCTTGCAAGTTAGCGAGCACCACTTCATTTTCGTAGTTCAACAGCACATCTCCTTGCCCTTGTTGATAGAAAACATCACTAGATCCCCGCGCATCTTTCGGCAAAATCGGTGCGTTTTGATAAATTTTGGTCACAAATGCCCTGGCTTCTGCTTCAGTACCACCTGTTTGGGCGATCGCCCCCCAGAGGCCCAAGAAATTCCAACGAGCTCCCCCAGAGGTTTTGGGGTTGGCTGTAATCACCGCGAGATTTTTGTCAGCGAGGTCTGTCCACTTTGTAATTTGCAGATTGGGATCCCGGGGGACAATCGCTATTACAGATGTTGTCAGGATGCTGTTGTTAGGGGCTTCTGTTTCCCAACCGGGTTCGATTAAACCTGCTGCTTCAATTTGGTTAATGTCAGAGGCGAGGGCAAGGGCCACGATATCCGCCTGTAAACCATCAATCACCGCCCTAGTTTGGGAACCGGAACCTCCATAACTTTGTTCGATGGTGACGGTTTGCCCTGTTTGTTCTTTCCAGGATTTGGCGAAGAGGGGAATGATTTTTTCGTAGGCACTGCGGGTTACTGCATAGCTCACCAAAGTGAGGCTAACGGGCTCCGTACTTTGGGTTTGTTCCGCCGCCCCTTGGGATTGGGGCGCTTCAGTTTGGGACGTCCCACCGCAGGCCACCATCGTGCTGCCGAGGATGGTGGCGATCGCCAGAAATTTTAAGGATTGAGGGAAGTTGAACATGTCTTGAGACGAATTACTTTCTGATTGATGACCAATCATATTTGAATACAGACTGAAATGCAATACATTTTGAATTCATCTTGATGTAATTCTTTGATGTGCCATGATTGGGACTGGAATTTTTCCAACTCTGTCTAGTGCTGTTCCCGCCGATGAAATCGGCTACATGCTGACCTATGCCATTGTTTAAGTCTCGTCATCTAGAGCTTTTTGGGCGATCGCCCCGTACTCAGCCAGCGATTTTTCCTGTTGATTTCACCCGTACTCCTAAATTTTTTGGAACTATGCCGGCCCTAGGAAGTTTGTGTTGTGGCAGTTTTTCCCTTGCACTTTTAGGCCAACTGTCCCCGGAAGCTGGATTTTCCCTACTGGGGCTTGGTTGGCAGGGCTGGTTTACCCTGCTGCTGATTTTGGTGGCTTTTCTCCTTAATGCTTTGACGCCCCTCCCCGCAGAGGTGATTTTTCTGGGGGCTTTGGGGGGCTTACTCCTGACAGGAATATTGGATACGGGCACAACCCTCGCTGGCTTTAGTAATGAAGGGCTGGTGACCATCGCTGTCCTCTATGTCGTCGTGGGCGGTCTACAGCAGACAGGCACCCTGAGTTGGATTTCCCAGCGCGTCCTCGGCTTACCCAATGGAGAATCTGCGGCTTTGATGCGCCTGATGCTCCCTGTCATGGGGTTGAGCGCTTTTTTGAATAACACCCCCGTGGTGGCAATGTTTATCCCTGTGGTAAATGAGTGGTGTCGTAAGCTCCGCATTAGTCCCTCAAAACTCATGTTGCCCCTGAGCTATGCGGCTTCCTTTGGGGGTGTTTGTACCTTGATTGGTACCAGTACGAATTTGGTGGTCAATGGTCTTTTGGTGGCGGAAACGGATCATCCGGGCCTGGGGATTTTTGACATTGCTTGGGTAGGTGTACCCTGTGCGATCGCCGGCACAATCTTTTTGATGTTTACCCATCGCTGGCTCATTCCAGAGCGTAAACCCGCCATTAGTGATGATGATGATCTGCGGGAATATACCGTGGAAATGCTCGTCCACGAAAATAGCCCCCTCATCGGTAAAAGCATTGAAGAAGCAGGCCTGCGGAATCTCCCGAACCTGTATCTGATGGAAGTGGTGCGCGATGCCCTTGTATTACCAGCCGTCAGTCCCCGAGAAATTCTACGGGAGAATGATCAATTAATTTTTGTGGGGGCCGTAGATTCGATTTTGGATCTCAATCGCCTGCGGGGTCTGCAGCCAGCCACAGATCAAGTGTTTAAACTCGATACCCCCCGGTCTGAACGGTGCTTGATCGAAGCGGTAGTTTCCAATACCTGCCCCCTAATCCGTCAAACCATCCGGGAAGGAAAATTTCGCAGCCGTTATAACGCGGTGGTGGTGGCCGTTGCCCGTAATGGGGAACGCCTCAAGGGTAAAATCGGGGATGTTCGTCTGTTGGCAGGGGATACTTTACTTCTAGAAACCCACCCGACTTTTCTAGAACAGCAGCGGGGTTCACGGGATTTCTACCTGGTGAGCGAAATTCCTGATTCAGAACCCATGCGCCATGACCGCGCGCCGATCGCCTTGGCAATTCTATTAGTGATGGTGGTCTGTGTGGTGTTTAATTGGCTATCAATGTTGAAAGCAGCCACCCTTGCGGCGATCGCCATGGTGCTGCTGGGCTGCTGCTCGCCGGGGCGCTCCCTCAAAGGCATCGAATGGCCCGTTCTACTTGTCATTGGGGCCGCCTTTGGTCTCGGTAAAGCCCTCGAAATCACAGGGGCCGCGGCGGCGATCGCCAACAATTTAATCCAATTGGCCGGCGATAATCCCTGGTCGACCCTAATTGTGGTTTATGGCATCACTACATTACTCACCGAACTGATTACCAACAACGCCGCCGCCGCCTTGATGTTTCCCATTTCCCTCTCCCTTGCCAATACCCTCGGCGTTGATATCGTGCCTTTTGTCATCGCCATTATGATCGGCGCTTCCGCCAGCTTCTCGACCCCCATCGGCTACCAGACAAACCTGATGGTCTATGGACCGGGGGGCTACAAATTTACCGACTATTTTCGGGTAGGGATTCCCTTAAACCTCCTCTTTTGGGCCGTAACCTGCAGCCTTGTGCCCTTCGTCTTTCCCTTCAACCCCTAAAAGTCTTGACTTATTCCTAAATAAGAATTATTCTGGTTTATTAAGAAGGGTGAAGAATACTTCACCACTTTTCGTTATCAAATTATTCAAGAGATCAACATGGCTAGAGTACCCGACGTCGTCTTCAAAACCCGTGTCCGTGACGAGTCCGTAGAAGGGCCCAACCCCTACCGCTGGGAAGACAAAACCACCGCTGATATTTTCGGTGGCAAAAAAGTTGTGCTTTTCTCCCTCCCTGGTGCCTTCACCCCCACCTGTTCTTCCAACCACCTGCCTCGCTACGAAGAGCTCTATTCTGAGTTCCAGGCCCAAGGTGTCGATGAAATTATCTGTATCTCCGTGAACGATGCTTTCGTAATGTTCAAATGGGGCAAAGAAATTGGTGCGGACAAGGTTTCCTTGCTGCCCGATGGTAACGGCGAATTCACCCGCAAAATGGGGATGCTCGTTGAGAAGTCTAACCTCGGCTTCGGGATGCGTTCTTGGCGCTATTCGATGCTCGTAAACGATGGCGAAATCGAAAAGATGTTCGTTGAGCCTGATTTTTCTGATAACTGCCCCACCGATCCTTTTGAAGTATCCGATGCAGATACGATGCTCGCTTACCTCAAGGGCGAATCTGCGCCTGGTGTGTCTGAACCCCGTAAGGAATTTGTTGGCTAGGTTGATAGCCTGACGCTCACCAAATAATTTTTTTAAACTAAGGCAAGGGGGGCGGCGATCGCCTTCCTTGCCTTTTTATTGTTCTACTCCTGACCTGTACGTACCACCGCCAAACCATTGGGGGAGCCTGCCATGAAGCTTTCTAGTAAAAATTTTGAAACCCGTTTAGATACTGTCTATGATGCGATCGTCGTGGGGGGCGGAATGGGAGGCTTGTCCGCTGCCATTTATCTCGCCCGCTATGGCCTCAAGTGCCTTGTGATCGAAAAAGGCAAAGGGCGATCGCTCTGGATGCAGGATCTCCGTAACTATGTGGGCCTCGACCCCGAAACCCCAGGCCGCGACATCCTCACCCAAAGTACGAAGCAGGCGATCGAGTGGGGCGCTGACCATCTCCGGGGCTATGTGGAAGATGTGACCGACGAAGGAGACACCTTCGCCGTTAAGGTAAAAGTGGGAAAAAAAGACAGTGCCTATCCCATTTTTCGCAGTAAATACCTGATTGCTGCCTCTGGAATTATTGATAAGCTCCCGGAAACCGAAGACATGCAAAATGTCTATGATTATGCCGGCTACACCCTCCATGTGTGCATGATCTGTGATGGTTATGATATGTGGGACCAAAAGGCGGTGGTGATCGCGGGTACCGAAGGACAAATCAATGCCGCTTTTGTGTTGAATTGGTTTACCCCTTATATCTCGGTATTAACCCATGGCCTCGTCGAGGTGAGTGATGAAATGAAAGAAAAGCTCGCCGAACATGGCTATCCCCTCTATGAGCAAAAAATTGTTAAATTCCATGGGGAAAATCACAAGATGAGCGGTGTGGAACTTGAAGATGGCACCATCGTGGAAGCAACCACTGGCTTGATCAACATGGGCTCTATTTACCATAACCACTACCTCAAGGGCATTCCGAGTCTGGAATGGGATGGTGAAAACTTGGTGACCAATGAGATGTGTCAAACCAGCCATGACCGGATTTTTGCCCTCGGTGATTTGAAAAAAGGGTTGAATCAAGTTTCCATTGCGGTGGCCGATGGTACTCTTGCAGCGACCCAAATTTGGCGCAATATTCGGCGGGCGGCGCCCCCCCGGAAATGGACGGAGAATGTGACGGAGCCTCATCCTTTTGTGATTGTTTAAGGGTTTCTGTTTAACCGAGGCCCATTGACTAATCGATTCCCTGAGTTATGCTTGGGGAATTTTTTTGAGGTGATGGGGGGCGATCGCCCCAGGTGTTTTCTGCTTTGATGGAGAGAAATCCTCAGGGTAATGCTGATGTTTTCGTTTCGCATTCAATCGGAAAGCGATATTCCCGCCGCTGAACAACTGCGCGATCAGTTGCAGTTTGCGATCGCCTCCCAGCAGTTTCCGCCAGAGAAACGGCTTCCTAGTCTGCGCCAGTTAGAGATGAGTACGGGGCTCCACCGCAATACGATTGGCAAAGTTTACCGCGAGCTAGAAGCCCTAGGTTTGGTGAAATCAGTGCCGGGTTCGGGGGTTTATGTGCAAGATAATTTTCCGGCTATGCCCCGTTCTACCGTGGCTCCCAGATTAACCGTGCGGC
The DNA here is from genome assembly GCF_055380235.1 of Picosynechococcus sp. NKBG15041c. Lineage (NCBI taxonomy): Bacteria > Bacillati > Cyanobacteriota > Cyanophyceae > Chroococcales > Geminocystaceae > Picosynechococcus > Picosynechococcus sp. NKBG15041c. The sequence continues at coordinate 682,230 of NZ_AP040363.1, read as the reverse complement.
CCCAAAGTATTTGTGACCAAGCGATTCAACAACTATTGGAACAAGGGTATAGTTTGCCCCAAATTCGGCACCTGTTTTGTGAAAATCTCGATTGGCGTTTGGCTGCCGCTGCCCAGGTTTTCGTCACCGTGCCGGAACAGGAGTTAGGCGCCGGTCAATGGATTTTGCAAGAAATTTCCCAGGCGATCGCCCTCCCGATGCAGCTTATTCCCCTCGAAACCTTGGCCGAACGCTTAACCCACTTCACCACCGCCACGATTATTACGACCCCCTATTTTGTCCAGATCGTCGAGGCGATCGCCCCCCCAGAAAAATTTCAAATTATTCCCCTGTCGCTCCACGATTATGCCGAAGAACTGCAGCTTATTAGAGCGCTCCCCCAGAACCATCGCCTCGGTTTGGTGAGTGTTAGTCCTGGCATTCTCCACGCTGCCCGCACGATTATTGAAAGTCTGCGTCCCGATCTCACCCTAACTACTAGCAGGCCCGAGCCTCTAACTAGGCTCGATTCACTCCTCGAACGCAGCCAAACAGTTTTATGCGATCGCCTCAGCCTTGTTACCATCCAACAGCAACTCACACAACTGCAACTTCACCAGCCGCCTCACCTAATTTCCTGCCAAAATTACATCAGTGAAACTTCCCTCACATTACTCCAGCAGACCCTCAGTACCACCAATGCCCAGATTAATCACCTCATCGATCCTGTGACCCCATGAAATGACCAAATACTCCATAGAGCAGGCCCTTTGCCTAGCAGGATCGTTTGAGCAAGAAGGCTTTATAAATAACGCTTATATTTTTCGTAAATCTCCAGAGCAGCCAGGGTTTCCTTAAATTCCTTCGGAAGATTATACTCTTGGGCCGAATACTGCTCTCGCAAGGCAGCAATACTGAGATAAGGTTGTTCCCAATCTCGTAGGCGCTGTAATAGTCGTTGAAAATCTAAATCTTCTTGTTGATACTTATATTTAAAAGCGATAAACTGCAGCATTCTCGCATAGGAGCGGGGGTTGTCATGTTCTGGCGGTACCTGAAGAATTTTTGCCAAATTATTGAAAATTTCTTGATTATCAATAATTTGCAAACTGACCCCTTGCATATCATAAACATCTGATTTAGTAAGGGTTTTTGAGATACTCGAAATAATACGCAAAACAGTATAGCTATAGCTGGCTTGCTTAAATAAACGCAGCAGCTCAAGGCCGTCTGCATACTGTGCTACCTTGTCAATGGCCATCAAATAGCTTTTTAAAACCACCTTCCCTTTTTCTGTTTTAACCTTATCAATTAGGGGCCATACTTTTTGGTGAATAATCTCTAGAACTTCTTGATGTTCTTTTGTTGCTAAAACTTGGGAAATAAATTTATAGATACTTTTTTGAATCGGACTACGAAATTGTAGTTCTGTCTCTGAAATCAGTAGATAGCTTTCCGCCGCTGTTAAGGCAAGTTCTAATAACTGAGTAACCCGTTTCAGACCTTGAAAATCCCCTAGGTTTTTTTCGAGTAAAATCCGCATTTGCGCGTAGGCGACAAAATCTGCATTATCAAATTTATTCAACTCAATGCGTTGCACATGCCAAGCTTTAGCATTGAGTTCTCGTAAAAATTTCCGATGGGCTAAAACAGCACTGTCAGGGACGGATTCTTTACTAATTAACTTTGCAATCTTTTCCGTTAGACTAGCATCCCCGACTAAGGGTTTATTCCACCACTGTTTATCTTCCATAGGAGTTAAATTTAAATACAGAGCCTAAGTTACGACAAATACCTACTGCTATGAAGGTTGACGCAAGGAGCAATGAAAAGTCTCCCCTGGGTTCTTCAGGATGAAGAAATTTAAAAAATCTAGTGTTGACTTGCCTCTATCATTGCCGCAGATATCAAGCATGCGGTATCTCTACTGTCGGCAGTCTATTTTCGGGAGAGCTAGATCAGCGAGAAATGACGAGGCCAGGCTTAAATCTTAACATTTCCTCAAACTTTATCCTGACACACTTACGGGAGAAATTCCGTAACAGGGCCAAGACTAAGTTTCGAGATAGGCTACCTATCTATTATATCTCTGTCTCAGGAAGATAAACCTTCCAAAAAATGAAGCTCTTGTCAAGATTAGTGTTGATTTTTGTTAATCTCTGCGATCGCCAATCCTATGAAATACAAGAATTAATTGAGACATTTCTACATTAACCCAAGCGCTTTTGATGATTTTCACAGAGAGCACACTGAGAAAATACTGATCTGTTTACAAAATTAGGCAGCGGCAATTAAGTGCCTCTATCTGACAACAAATATCGTCATCCTTCAATCAGCCCGAGGATAATGTCTTTAGTTACCCTTAATTGAGCAAAGAAGCGGTCAGTCGTTGCCTTTACTGAAGTTGATGAGTGTTTGATTTAAGTTTTGTGCTGCTGAAGATGGGATTTGGCTTGTTGCCAAAGGGTTTCTAGTTCAGAGAGGGAATAGTCACTGAGAGATTTTTCGGCAAAATTTTCCATCAGAGTAATGCGTTGTACCATGCGCTGATTTGTGCCATAGAGAGCCGCACTAGGATCTAGATCATACCAACGGGCGAGATTGACGACTGTAAAGAGTAAATCTCCTAATTCTGCTTCTTGATGTGCTTTGTTGTCGCTCCCTAGGGCTTCTTTAAATTCTGTGAGTTCTTCTGTGAATTTATCCCAAACTTCTGTGATATTTTCCCATTCAAAGCCTGCTACTGCTGCTTTTTCTGACATCTTGAGACTAGCCATAAGCGGCGGTAGGGTGCTGTTGTAGCGCTCTAGTTTTTGACTCAGTTGGTTTTTTGAATGGAGAGATTCTCCTTTTTCTTGGGCCTTAATCGCATCCCAATTTTGGCGCACTTCGGCTGTGGTCGTTGCAATGGCTTCTCCAAAAACATGGGGATGACGACGAATCAGTTTTTGACTAATGCCTTCAGCGACTTCTTGGAGGCTGAAATGTCCGTATTCTTGGGCGATTTGGGCTTGTAAAATCACCTGGAGGAGGAGGTCGCCTAGTTCTTCGGCGATCGCCTGTTGGTCATCTTGGCGGAGGGCATGGACGACTTCATAGGCTTCTTCAATAACGTAGGGAATGAGCGTCTGGGGCGTTTGCTCCAAATCCCAAGGACAGCCCCCCTCAGGCGATCGCAGTTGGGCAACCACACCAATCAAATGGTGCAGAGCGGTCAAGATAGCGTCGGTCGTTTGGGTAGCGGCCATAGGTTTTGGAAATAGCGAAGGAGTAAAACAATATCAAAGATCAAAAAAAGGCAGCGTTGCCACTGCCTCAGAATAACGAAAAAAACCGTTAATTGCTGCTCGAAGAGCGACGACGGCGGCGCCGGCGGCCAACCGGGGCCTCTTCCTCGGCATTATTTTCAGGTGTTACTGCGGGGACAGTGGCCACCTGTGGCGTTGACTCACCGCTGGTGGCAGACGAAAGTTCCTGCTTTTTCGCGGTGGCTAAATGGGTGAGATCTAACTGTTGAGGTTGGTTGGGTTCAGACTCAACAGGCTCAAGCTCGGTGGCTTCAGATTTTGTTTTTTCCGGCGTCACTGCAGCTTCTTCCTGGGCGGCATCAAGGCTTCCAGGGCTGACAATTTGCACAATGGTTGAACGGGGATCTTTTTTGATGGCGGGATCTAGACGAACCAGAGGCGACACCCCAATAAGGGCATAGAGGCTTTTTTCCTGCTCCGTCATTTCCACTTGAATCGTTTCTTTGGGTTCATCCCGACGGAAGCGGCCCCGCTCGCGGCGCTCAAAGCGTGGAGCCGGCGTATTATTGTTGTTTTCTGGTGTGACGACTTTGGATTCTTGGGGTTCATTTTGCTGGAGGCGATCGCCACCATCATTACCATTGTCTTCCCGCAGTTCTTTCACATCCCGGAGCACAGGTTTACTGGCAACTTCCGGAGCACGCCGGCGACGTCGGCGACTATTGCCGCTCCCACCCTGCTCTTGATAATCAGGATGATGTACCAAATTTAGAGGCTCAGTGCCAGAAACAGGCTCTTGGGTGACAAGCTTACTCCGAGAAACCCGCGAAGTTAGGCGACGGCCATGGGCAGTATTCGGCGTCCTACGTCCCGGAAGGACTGGACGACTTTCCCCAGGCGTCCGGGAGCCCGACTGCAAAGAAAGAGAAGACATTACACTAAGCTGTAGAGGAACCGCTTCTTCTTCCCCAGGTAAATGCACTAAATGACCAAGGCCATTGCAATGGGCACAAGGTTTACCAAAGAGTTCATAAAGATTTTGGCCCTGACGCTTACGGGTCAATTCCACCAGGCCCAATTCTGACAACTGGGCAATCTGTGGTCTAGCCTTATCTGATTTTAAAATTCCGGTGAAATGCTCTAACAACTTCAATTGATCATGGCGGGAATCCATATCAATGAAATCTACGACAATCACCCCACCAATATTACGAAGACGCAATTGTCGCGCAATTTCTGTGGCGGCTTCATAGTTCGTCCAGAGCACCGTTTCCCGCGCTGTTGCTGATTTCGTAAATGAGCCAGAGTTGACATCAATGACCGTGAGCGCTTCGGTGGGCTCAATGATGATGTATCCCCCAGAGGGCAGCTCTACTCTGGGTTTGAGGGCTTCTCGGATCGCTGCATTCACCCGAAAATAGTCGAGGACAGATTGTTTTTCGCGGTGGTGATCAATGAGTAAGCCATCGGGTGCTTTCCCGCCTTGCCAATTCATCAGTTGGCTTTTTACCCGCTTAACCCCATGGGCCGAATCCACCACAATGCGGTTCACTTCATCGCTGTACATATCCCGCAGGACTCGTTGGATAAAGTCATCATCGCGGTTGATTAGGAGCGGCGCGCGACCATGATTTGCCTGTTGCTGGATCGATTCCCACTGTTTTTGAAGGAGTTCGAGATCTTCGATGATCGATTCTTCATCGGTCCCTTCGGCCTCGGTACGAACGAGGAGACCCATACCTGGGGGTTTCATCAGCACGGCTAAGGCCCGTAGGCGATTACGTTCACTTTCATCACTGATGCGTCGGGAGAGATTAACACCTTTGCTGTACGGCATCAAGACTACGTAGCGACCGGGCAGGGTAATATTTCCGGTTAAGCGCGGCCCCTTATTCCCGGTTGGTTCTTTCATGACTTGAACCAAGGCTCTTTGTTGGGGTTCAAGGAGTTCGATGATTGAGCTGGAATTTTTTCGGAGTCGGATGGGGCCGAGGTCGGTGACGTGGATAAAGCCGTTTTTTTCTGTATCGCCGATATTGACAAACGCTGCGTCAATACCAGGAATGACATTTTCGACAATGCCTAGATAAATGTCCCCGACTTGTTGAGCACCGGTAGATACAACAATTTCTTGGATTTGGTCTTCCCAAAAAACGGCAGCAATCTGATGCTGCTCTGCAATAATAATTTGCTTAGGCATTCAAATTCCTCGATTTTTTTCGCTTAGTGCTGAAAAAACTGCTCTGTGCAAGTTCTGTTGTTTGATAAATGCTGTGAAACTAGGCTAGATATCTTTTGTTTCGTGCAGACTTCATCGCAGACATAGATCTGTGTATGGCTGGATGAGAATAGATGGGGCGATCGCCGAATCTTGTTTGGTTGTGGAAAAAAGTTAAAGTTACCGCAACGGAAAGCAAAGACCGGGGCAAGTTTTTGCCTCGCACGCTGTGCGGAGGCAGAAGACGGTTACGGCTAAAAATATGGAAGCTTTAGCGGCATGTTTGCCATCGCCTTAAATTCTATTTTAAGGCCAAGTGTTCACTTTGGATCAACTTCAGGGTGCCTTCGATGGGATTTTCTGGAGGGTTGTGATGGTTTGACTCAGGCTGGACGCGACGGTATCGAGTTCTGGGGCCGTGGTAAAGCGACCCAAACCAAAACGGAGGGAGGCGCGGCAGAGGTCTGGGGAACGACCTAAAGCGGTGAGCACATGGGAGGGTTTACCGGAACTACAGGCAGATCCAGTGGAGAGGGCAACGGTATTTCTCAGGCCCAGGAGGAGGGCTGCACCGTCAATTTTTTCAAAACTCACGTTTAAATTTTGGGGCAGCCGTTGTTCTAGGTCACCGTTTAAATGAATCCCTTCAATGGTTTTGAGGTGCGCCCAGAGGCGATCGCGCAATTTTCTAATCCGGGTATTCTCTTCGGTCATCTGGGCTAAACCCAGTTCGACAGCTTTAGCAAACCCGACAATCTGGGGGGTATAGAGGGTCCCTGAGCGTCTGCCCCGTTCTTGGCCGCCGCCGTGGAGTTGGGGGGCGAGGTTAACCCGGGGATTTTTCCGGCGCACATATAGCGCCCCAATGCCTTTGGGTCCGTAAATTTTGTGGGCAGTGAGGGACAGGAGATCAATATTTTGGGTCTGCACATTGATCGCGATTTTGGCGATCGCCTGGGCTGCGTCACAGTGAAATAAAATCCCCCGCTCGTGGCAAAGGGCTCCGATTTGGGCGATCGGTTGCAGTACCCCAATCTCATTATTGGCCGCCATCACCGAAACCAGCACCGTATCTTTACGGAGTGCTGTTTCCAGCAGCGATAAATCCAGTAACCCATTGGCTTGTACCGGCAAATAGGTGATCTCGAAACCCAGGGTTTCTAAATAGGCGCAGGGGTCAAGCACCGCCCGGTGTTCTGTTTGCACCGTGACAATATGTCTGCCTTTTTCAAAATAGGCTTCAGCCACCCCTTTAATCGCTAAATTGTTTGCCTCCGTTGCCCCGCTCGTAAACACAATCTCCTCTGGCTCTGCTCCAATGCTGCTGGCAATGATTTCCCTCGCCCGTTCTACCGCCGCGCTGGCTTCCCAACCATACATATGACCGGCGCTGGCTGGATTGCCAAACTGCTCCGTAAAGTAGGGCAACATCGCTTCCAGTACCTGCGGATCGACGGGGGTTGTCGCATGGTTATCCAGATAGATAGGACGTTTCATCGCGCAATGATTACGGGTTTAGATCTAGGGTGACTTGCCATTAAAGTGCGCACCTGTTCTGCGTGGTAGGAGCTGCGGGTGAGCGGGCTAGAAACCACCTGCAAAAAGCCGAGGGATTCACCATATTCACGCCAAGCGTCAAATTGCTCTGGGGTCACAAAATCTTTCACACCCAAGTGTTTTTGGGTCGGCTGGAGATATTGGCCAATGGTGAGAATGTCACAGTCCACGGCCCGTAGATCGCGCATCACTTCACGGACTTCAACATCAGTTTCCCCAAGGCCCACCATAATCCCTGACTTTGTGTAGACCCAGGGCGTCAGCTCACGGGTGCGCTGGAGTAATTCGAGAGAGCGTTGATAATCTCCCTGGGGCCGCGTTTTTTTGTAGAGACGAGGCACCGTTTCAGTGTTGTGATTTAGAACTTCAGGCTCTGCTTGCAGTAAAGTTTCGAGGGCATCCCAATTGCCGCAGAGGTCGGGAATGAGCACTTCGATGGTGGTTTTGGGAGAAAGGGCACGGGTGCGTTCGATACATTTCACAAATTGACTCGCACCGCCATCGGGCAAGTCATCGCGATTTACGGAGGTGATCACCACATGGTTGAGGTTCAAACGACGAACGGCTTCAGCCAGGTTATCAGGTTCGGCAGGATCGAGGCCCCGGGGCACTTTATCAAAGTCGATATCGCAGTAGGGGCAGGCGCGGGTACAGGCAGGCCCCATGATCAAAAAAGTGGCAGTACCAGCGTTAAAGCATTCGCCGATATTGGGACAAGAAGCTTCTTCGCAGACAGTGTTGAGGTTGAGGTCTCGTAAAATTTCTTTGACGCTACCAACCCGCTGCCATTGGGGGGCTTTTACTCTGAGCCACTCTGGTTTTACCGCCACGGCGATCGCTCCTTATTTTTTGCAAACTTTTGAAATTAACGCACAGGTTTTTATCCTAGCAAGGTTTACCTGTGTTAGTATGGATTCTGCTTTTCGGGATGTAGCGCAGCTTGGTAGCGCACCTCGTTCGGGACGAGGGGGTCGTAGGTTCAAATCCTATCATCCCGATTTTTACAGAATTATTAGAGCAGCAACTGGGGATATTAGTTCTTGCAGTTGAGGCTGTAGCGGGTGTCTATGTTCGTGACGGTATTGGTGCCGGAAGCCCGTTTGCAGAGTTCAGACAATTGGTAACGGTCGAGGAGCGCACCGGAAAAATCTGCGCCATCGATAGTGGCCCCAGCGAAATTTGTCCCCGGGGCGACGGCGTCGATAAACAGGGCATTGGTCAGGTCCGCCCCTTCCATGTTGACTTGATCCATAAAAGCTTCGGAAAGGTTGGCGCCTCTGAGGTCTGCTTCCATAAATTTGCCTTCAGTGAGGATGGCGCGGCTGAGATCGCTTTCAGTAAAGTCGCTGCCCCGCACATCGGCCCTGGCAAAGCTAGCGGCCTGGAGGTCTTGGTGAGAAAAGTCGTGGTTGGGCAGCTCGGAATAGGTATAGTTCAACTTGCTGTCGGCGATCGCCTGGGGTGCTATGAGGCAAATTGAAGCAATCGCCACAAAAAAGATCACCATGACTCGCTGGATAAATTTTGACCATGCTAATCGGGTGCCGAAGAAAACCATAGATTTACCGCCTGAAAGATCTGTAATTGCTGTTTCTAGGATACAGTTCCCGCTTGTTGCTTGCTTGATGCGACTTTTGGATGCAACATCAGTCTGACTTGCATCACAGAAGTGATTTCGTAAGGGAAGCTACCAAAATAACTGCTAAAGCCATGGCAAAACTAAGCCATTCATTTTATTAACCCCTTCATAAGCTTCGGTTTACCAATGTGCAACTGAAGATTTGGGTATGAGGAAAAACAAAACTATGGCTTTTTTGAGACATGTGTCCCTAGCAACGGCGGCCTTTTTGGCCGTAGCAAATCAGGCGATCGCCCAGGACAATCAAGACCTGCTGGTGCAAATCAACCAGTACAGTGACGACGCCTCAGCCGCTCAAGTGAATAGCGTTTTCCAACTCAGTGACGTTTCCCCCTCTGACTGGGCGTTTGATGCACTCCGTAACCTGGTAGAGAATTACAACTGCATCGTCGGCTATCCTGATGGCACTTTCCGGGGAAGTCGCCCCCTGAGCCGCTATGAATTTGCGGCGGGTCTGAACGCTTGTCTCCAGCAGATCGAGCGGATGATCCAGGAGGGGGGTGAGGTTAGTGTGGAAGATCTAGCAGCTCTCCGTCGTCTCCTTGACGAATTTGAAGTAGAACTGGCCACCCTGGGCGATCGCGTTGGTGATCTCGAAGGACGCGTTGACTTTTTAGAAGATCACCAGTTCTCTACCACCACGAAACTGATGGGAGAGGTTTCCTTTAATGTTTCCGATGCCTTTGGTAGTGACGTTGATGCCCAGACCGTTTTCCAAGATAAAGTCCGTCTCCAACTGGTAACCAGTTTCACTGGGCGAGACCAACTCTATACTCGTCTCAGCGCTGGTAATGCAGGGACTTCCTTTATCAGTCGCTATGGCATTGCCCCCCTCACCCAAGAAGGCCGCTTTAGCTATGACGGCGAAACAGACAATGACATCACTATCGATCGTCTCCACTATGTTTTTCCCCTTGGGAACAAGACCACTGTCACCGCCATGGCCAGTCTGGGGGGCCACCACTTCTATGCCGACACCTTTAACACCGGCCTCGAAGCGGGGGGCGGCTCCAATGGCGCGCTCTCTCGCTTTGGGGAGCGCAATCCTATTTATCGCCTTGGTCTAGGGGTTCCTAGCACGGGTATTGGTGTCCGCCACAATTTCAACGATACTTTCCAAGTTTCAGCTGGCTACCTCGCGAAAAATGGCAGTGACCCCAGTGACCGCAATGGCCTTTTTGATGGCAGCTATTCTGCCCTGGCTCAACTGGTGGTGAAGCCCAGCGATCGCCTCAGATTTGGCCTCAACTATCTCCGGGGTTATGACACCGCCAACGGTGCCTTCGCCTATGGGGGGACTGGCACCAGATGGGGCAACCTTGGCGCAGGGACTGACCCTGTCCTGGGGACTTTAGGGGCGATCGAAAGTGACTCTTTTGGTTTCCAAACCCAATGGGACGTGAGCGATCGCGTCAGTCTGCGGGGTTGGGTCGGCTATACCAATGCCGATTTCCTCGATGCCGATGGCTCCGCCGATATCTGGACTTGGGCCGGTATTCTTGCTTTCCCTAACCTTGGTAAACCCGGCAACATGGGCGCAATCATCGTTGGAGCAGAACCCTATGCCAGTAACTTAGAAATTGGTGGTGCTGCCCCTGTTGGGTTCACCGATGATATGCCTTTGCACATTGAAGGTCTCTACAAATATCAACTCACGCGGAATATCTCCATTACCCCTGGTGTCATTTGGTTGGTCAATCCCAACCAAGATACGAACAATGCAGATATCGTGATCGGGACAGTCCGCACAACCTTTACGTTCTAGATCAGGTATTGATGGCCCAAGTCGTATCAACTCAACCAAACACCTCACACAAACTCTTTGAAGTTTGGTACTGCTAGATTCTCTAATATTCCCCGCCCCTAAACAGGCGGGGATTTTTTATGATCTCTGTAGTCCCCATAAAGAATTTGTTTGAAGTGGCCCGTATTCGAGAAAAAAATTGTGAAACCTGTCAAAATGCCGTCTCTGTGCGATACCGCATTCAGCATGACCCAAGCCAGCGGTGGATTTTGGTGTGCCCAGACTGCCGGCGGAAGTTGGCCGAAAATAATGCTCACTATCGCTACGGGGGCACTTGGAAAGCAAAAAAGCGCCATTAAAGCTCCCCATTTGGGAGAATTTTCGATCCTCCCGAGGGAATGAGATAATAGACCCCGTGCGTTTCTAGGCAATCCATGAAATCTCGTTCCTTCTTTGTCTATCTCGGTCTTCTGGTGGTACTCCTACTCTCGATAGGAGTGGGCAGTTGGGTCGGTATCTTGAAACATAGCCCTTTGCCTTGGCTCCAGGGTGGGGTAACGCGTAACCCAGCCGCAGCTTTATTTGTGCCCCGCCAAGCGCCTTTGATGGTTTCTCTGGTGGTGAATCCCGAAAAATTAGCGGCCTTGGGTTTGGTGCAGACCCCCTGGGGAAAACGACGGGCTACCCTGACAGAGTTACAACAGGTGAAAACGAGTTTGCTCAGTGCTACGGGCCTAGACTACAGGCGGCAGATCGAGCCTTGGTTAGGGGACGAAATTAGTTTGGCAGTAACGACCCTCGATGTGGACCGGGATCTCAGTAATGGGGTGCAGCCCGGCTATCTACTGATGGTGGAAGCGCGGGATGAGAATTTAGCGAAGGAATTTTTACAACTCTCTTACACTGACCAGGCGATCGCCCCGGAAGCGGGTTTAACCTTTGATCAATACAAAGGCGTTAACTTAGTCATCCCCGAAGCGGGTAGTCATCGTTTTGCCAGTGCGATTATCGGCAATTATGTGCTGTTTGCGAACGAGGCGAAGGTGCTGCGCAATGCAATCAATACGGTGCAGGTGCCGGATTTAAACCTCAGTCATGACCCGCAGTATATCGAAGCCCTAGAAACCATCGATCGCCAACACATCGGTGTGATGGTGGCGAATCTACCAGCCTTGAGCGCCTGGATCGCCAACGATCCGGCCCCCGAAGAGCCCACCCTAGAACAGCGGTTGGCGATCGCCATCGGTCTCCATCCGGAAGGATTGATTGCAGAAACAGCTTTGATTGGGGAAACCCAGCCGGCCCTAGTGCCCGGCACGACAGCCCCACCGACCCATGTACTCAACTACATTCCTGATGATGCGATGTTGGCGATCGCCGGCCAAGATTTACAGCAGCTCTGGCAGTCGGCGACCACGGGATTAAACCCCAAGAGCCCCCTTTCACAGATTTTGCAACAGGCAGTAGCTGCGATCCAGGAACCCCTCGGCATTGATTTACCGGAAGATATTTTCGCTTGGATTTCGGGGGAATATGCCCTCGCCCTCGTGCCGGATGCCGAACGCAATCAAGTGGAATGGCTGTTTGTGGCGGAACGCAATCAAGGGACTGACCTCGAGCCAGTTATGGAGCATTTTGACAGCTTGGCCCAGGAAAAAGGCTTAAGTGTGGGTCGTCTGCCCCTGGGCGATCGCCGGGTCACCGCCTGGACAGAGATCGACACCAAAGACCGCGACAATTTGGTGCAACTAAACGCCAATGTGCGGGGCGCCCACCTCAGCCTCGACGATTACGAACTGTTTGCCACTTCCGTAAAGACCCTCAGTCGTTCCCTCAAGGCCAATGAAGGGCGATCGCTTTTGGCCAACAAAGATTTCCAGACCAGTATTGCCCAGTTGCCGACGGAAAACAGCGGTTATTTCTTTGCCGATTGGCGCCAGGGCTCCCAACTGTTTAAAACCCAAGTGCCCATTCTGCGAGTGGTAGACTATGTCGCCAAACCCTTCTTCAACCACCTACGGAGCTTTACCCTCACCAGCACAGGCAGCACCCAGGATATCCGGCGATCGACCCTATTTTTTAACCTCTCGCCCAACCGTTTACAAAATTGAGACCTAGACCGATTTCCCAAAGCAGCGATTACCATAGAAAAAATGCTAAATACAACATCTCCTGACAACTCACTGGTAAAAAAGCTCCTGCTGACCTTTGCCATTTCTCACCCAACAATTTAAACCCACTTCTTTCTATCGCCATTCGCCGATGACCGCCTCTCTCTTAGCTCCAGGAAAAGTTCTGCGCGGACGTTATCAGATCCTCCGGGAATTGGCCCAGGGGGGATTTGGGGCGACTTTTTTGGCAGAAGACCAAGATCTTCCGAAGCGGCCCATCTGTGTGGTGAAGCTTCTTAAACCCCAGACCACCGACGCGACGACTTTGGCCACAGCCCGGCGTTTGTTTGAGACAGAGGCAAAAATTTTGGATGAATTGGGGCAACATCCGCAAATTCCCCAATTATTTGCCTATTTTGAGGAAGGTCAAGATTTTTATCTGGTTGAAGAATACATCGAAGGGGAAAGTTTCTGGGCGGAATTACAAAATCGGCCCCCTTTTACCCCAGAGGAGGCGATCGCCCTCCTACAGGAAATCCTTGGGCTTTTAACCTTTATCCATAGCCATCAGGTGATCCACCGGGACTTAAACCCCAGTAATCTAATCCGACGCCAAACGGACCAAAAACTCTGTTTGATTGATTTTGGGGCGGTGAAACAGGTCACAACGCAGTTTGTGAGTACCTCTGGTCGGGCCACCGTTGCCATCGGCACCCAGGGCTATTTCCCCAGTGAGCAGGCCCAGGGACGGCCCCAATTTTCGAGTGATATCTACGCAGCGGGGATGATCGCCATCGAAGCCCTCACCGGGCGATCGCCCCATAGCCTCCCCACCGACCCCAAAACCGGGGAAGTGCAATGGCAAGATTTGGTAGATATCCCCAAAGATCTAGCGCAGATTTTACAAAAAATGGTGCGCCACGATTTTCGGGAGCGTTTCACCAAGGCCCAGGCAGTACAGCAAGCGTTGCAAGAATTAAACCCCACTCAACCCGGGACTGCCATTGCCCAAGCGGTGAGCCAGATTCGGCAATTACCCCAAACGGCGATCGCCCGACCTCTGAGCCGGGTTTCCACAGCGATTTCCCAGCAGTACCAGCGCCTCAACCCCAATCGGGAACAAATTGTCAAAGCAGCCCTCCTGGGTTTGGGTTTAACCGCCTTGGTGAGTCTCGGTCTCGGGGCTAATGTGGGCTTGCGCTGGTGGTCGGCGCGGCAAGCTCTACTCGCCCAGTATGAAGAGGCCCAAGTACTCCAGGCAGAGAATCAATATGAAGCGGCCCTCGCCCAGTATGGCCAGGTTTTACGCACAGATCCCAAGCACCAAGGAGCGCTTCTGGGGAAAGCTCAGGTTTTACAGGCTTTAGGACGATTGGATGAAGCGATTCAAGCCTATGATGATCTGCTAGAAATCAATGAACGACGCTGGGAAGCCTGGTGGGGGAAAGGAAGAATTGCAGGCGATCGCCGACAGTATGACCAAGCCCTTGGTTTTTTAGACCGCGCCATCGAAGTAAATTCTCGCCAAGCACCAGTCTGGGAAACCAAAGTCAGAATCCACCTTGCCCAGGGGGAAACCAGTGCCGCCCTCAGTAGCTTAGACAGCTTTTTAGACCTAGATCGGCAACAGGTGTGGGCCTGGTTTGAAAAGGGCTTGATTCACCACGGTCGGGAAGAATATGGCGAGGCGATCGCCGCCTACCAACAGGCCATCCGCCTCGATGACCAAAATGCAGATCTTTGGTATCAGCAGGGCAACAGCTACAGCAAATTGCAACGACACCGTAATGCCCGGGACGCCTATCGCCGGGTGGTGGACCTGAAACCCGACTATGCCGCCGCTTGGTATAGCCTGGGCATGACCCAGAACCAACTGCGCAATTACCCCGCTGCCCAGGATGCCTTTGTCAACGTGACACGCCTTGAGCCAAATAATGACCGCGCTTGGTATCATCTCGCCTGGAATGCTGAAAATAATGAAGATTACCCCACAGCGATTGCTGCTTATCAGCGCACCGTTGCCCTAAAGAGTGATGATCGCCCCAGTTGGCGTAATTTGGGAAATTTACTCTACAGCGCTGAAAACTACCCCGAGGCGATCGCCGCCTATGAAAATGCCCTCCGTCTTGATGATGCTGACGGAGACACTTGGGCTCGCCTCGGCAGAGCCTATCAAATTTTGGGGCAATATGAAGTCGCGATTGCTGCCTATGATCAGGCTCTCCAGTACAGGCCTAATGACGAACAAATTTTAGACGATCGCCAGGTTGCGGAGGAACAACTCCAGCGGGAGCAAGCCCAGGAAAATGCCGAAGAAGGCGCCGAAAATCTCAAAAAATTGCTGCGGGATACCCTACGGGAAATTGTGCCTTGGCTTTAGGGTCAGAATTCTGCCTGTTGCTGATGCCCGTGTCCTAGGGAGCTTTAAGCAATTGGTAGGATGAGTTGTTCAGCAGGTTAGGCCATCGCGGTAAGATGCTGACCAGCGAGGCGCAGCTCAAGAACGACTATCCCCACGACTGCTACTGTCTTACACCGTCATGAGAAGTGCTGTACTATGAAGCGTTGGCTTGGTATTGATCCCGGATTAGCGATTATTGGCTGGGCCGTTTTAGAGGAACAGGGACAAGCGCTGCCGACAATTCTTGATTACGGCATTATTGAAACGGAAAAACATCTTTCTACGCCTCAGCGACTCCTGGAAATTGAGCAGGATTACACAGAACTACTAACGGAATTTCAACCCCAGGCGATCGCCATTGAGATGCCTTTTTTTAGCCGTCAGATCAAAGCGGCGGGGGGCGTATTACAGGGATTAGGTGTTTTAAACCTCGTCAGTTGGCGGGAATTGCAGATCGAACCGATTTATCTGCACCAATCCAGTTGGAAATGTCACATCGGCAACGCCAAAGCCGATAAAAAAGAAGTGGCGCTACTCATCCAGTCCATTTTTAACCTGGCGTCTATTCCCATTGATGATAGTGTCGATGCCATGGCGATCGCCTATGCCGCGTCCTGTGGCTTGCGGAATAACATCTGATTTAGCGCCGATCGCCACCAGGGAGCAGATAACATAGAATAACGACCTGCTAAACTTTTCTGAGCATTTTTCGAGCAATTAAGGAGCGCATTCAAAACATGGATCAGGCAATTGGGGAACAACTCGAACCGATGAAACTGCCGAAAACGAGCGAATCAGACAGCCTCAAACGGATTCGTCACACCACTTCCCACGTCATGGCGATGGCAGTGCAAAAGCTTTTCCCCGATGCGCAGGTCACCATTGGCCCCTGGACAGAAAATGGGTTTTACTACGATTTTGATAAAAAAGAACCCTTCAGCGAAGCGGATCTCAAGGCGATCAAAAAAGAGATGGTAAAGATCATCAAGAAAAAATTGCCTGTGATCCGTGAAGAAATTCCCCGGGCCGAGGCGGAAAAACGAATTCAGGCGATTAACGAACCCTACAAACTGGAAATCCTCGAAGGCATCCATGACCCGATCACCCTCTATTACCTGGGTGATCAATGGTGGGATCTCTGTGCGGGTCCCCACGTGGAAAATACAGGCGATATTAATCCTAAGGCGATCGCCCTCGAATCTGTCGCCGGAGCCTATTGGCGTGGCGATGAAAACCGTCAACAGTTACAGCGCATCTATGGCACAGCCTGGGAAACCCCCGAACAGCTTAAAGAATATCAACGGCGCAAGGAAGAAGCCCTCAAACGTGATCACCGCAAACTGGGTAAAGAACTGGGACTGTTTATCTTCTCCGATCAAGTGGGTCCTGGTTTACCCCTCTGGACGCCGAAGGGCACCTTAATCCGTTCCACCCTCGAAAATTTCCTCAAAGCTGAACAGACCAAACGCGGCTATCAAGGGGTTGTTACGCCCCACATCGCCCGTGTGGATCTGTTTAAAGTGTCCGGTCACTGGCAGAACTACCGCGAGGATATGTTCCCGATGATGGCGGATGGCGACGCAGAACGATTGGCAGAACAGGGTTTTGTAATGAAGCCGATGAACTGTCCTTTCCACATCCAAATCTATAAAGATCAACTGCGTTCCTACCGTGAATTGCCGATCCGTCTGGCGGAATTTGGGACGGTTTATCGTTACGAACAATCTGGCGAATTGGGCGGTTTAACCCGTGTGCGCGGCTTTACGGTGGACGATTCGCACCTGTTTGTCACGCCGGATCAACTAGAAAAAGAATTCTTTAATGTAGTTGACCTGATTTTGACCGTGTTCAAGAGCCTGCAACTGAAGAATTTCAAGGCGCGTTTAAGTTTCCGCGATCCCAATTCGGATAAATATATTGGTTCCGATGAAGTCTGGGAAAAAGCCCAAAACGCGATCCGCAAAGCCGTTACCCAACTGGATATGGACTATTTTGAAGCTGAGGGGGAAGCCGCTTTTTATGGTCCCAAACTCGATTTCATTTTCCAAGATGTCCTAGAGCGGGAATGGCAACTGGGAACGGTTCAGGTGGATTACAATTTGCCCGAACGCTTTGAACTGGAATATGTTTCCGAAGATGGTTCGCGCCAACGCCCTGTGATGATTCACCGGGCGCCCTTTGGTTCCCTAGAGCGATTGATCGGTATTCTGATCGAAGAATATGCGGGTGATTTCCCCCTCTGGTTGGCTCCCGAACAGGTGCGCATTTTGCCCGTCAGCGATGAATTTTATGATTACGCCAAGGAGCAAGCCGACAAACTGCAAGCTCTGGGTATTCGGGCGATCGCCGATGCATCGGGTGAACGTCTCGGTAAACTGATCCGCAACGCCGAAAAACAGAAAATCCCTGTCATGGCGATCGCCGGCGTAAAAGAAGTGGAAACCAACAGTTTAAGCATTCGTACCCGTGCTTCTGGTGAACTAGGGGCGATCGGTATGGCTGAAGTGATTTCCCGTCTAGTGGAAGCAAACACCAACCACACCAATTTCTAGTACAAACAACTGGGGGTTAATCATCCCATTAACCTCCTTTTTTCCTTTCTTGGGAGGGCAAAATCATGACCAATCTCCAGTCGAATACCCTCTACGATCAAGATTTTCACCAATGGATTGAGCAAACAATTGTTTGTTTGAAATCTGGCGATTTACAAGCCCTAGATCGCATCAATTTAATTGAGGAGATGGATGCCTTGGGCAAACGTGAAAAAAGGGAACTAGAAAATCGATTAATTACCTTATTTGAACATGCCCTCAAGCGACAATATGTTCCTTTAGAAGATTGCTATCGGGGTTGGGATGTGACTATTCGCCGGACCCAAAAAGACATTTTGAAAATTCTGCGAGATTCTCCCAGTTTAAAACCCTATCTTCAGAATATTTTCCTTGACTGTTATCAAGAAGCCCTTGAAAATATGCAGCTAGAATATGATGTCAGTTTCCCGGAAAGCTATCCTTTCCCAACAGAATTTGACCAATTGTTAACTCAGTCTCTCAGTCATTCTGAGTAAAAACAAATAGGCGATCGCCTAAACTATTTTCAGTCACTTGATTATCATCCATGAGTATCATCAACCTCCAAGGCATCAAAAAAGATTTTGGTATCAAAGAAATTCTCCGTGAAGCAAACCTCATTATTGATGATGCTGATAAAGTTGGTTTAATTGGTGTCAATGGCGGCGGCAAATCGACCCTATTGAAAATGATTGCAGGCATCGAACCTATCGATGGCGGCAAAAGACTTGTGCGATCAGGGGCAAGAATTATTTATTTACCCCAACAGCCAGAAATTGATCCTGAAAATACTGTTTTGGATCAAATTTTTGCGAACTGTGGTGAACAAATGAAATGGGTGAAAGCCTATGAAGATCTTTCCCATAAAATGGCAAAGGCAACGGGAGATGAACTCAACGCTCTGATGGGCGACTTGACCCGCATCACTGAAAAAATGGATGCCCTCAACGCCTGGGAAGTGGAAACCAAAGCAAAGGTGATTTTAAGTAAATTAGGGATTGACGATTTTGAGGCAAAAGTAGGCGATTTGTCCGGGGGCTATCGGAAACGGATTGCCCTTGCTTCCGCTCTTTTATCTGAACCAGAATTACTATTAATGGATGAGCCGACCAACCATTTAGACGCGGATTCCGTGGAATGGTTACAGGATTATCTCAAGCAATTTTCAGGGGCATTATTATTAATTACCCACGACCGTTACTTTCTTGATCAAGTGACGACTCGAATTGTGGAAATTGATCGCGGTGATCTCTATGGTTATGCCGGAAATTATTCTTATTATTTAGAAAAAAAAGCCCTTGCAGAGGAATCTGCCGCTAGTAGCCAACAAAAACACAAAGGGGTCTTGCGGCGAGAATTAGAATGGTTGAAGCGAGGGCCAAAAGCACGTAGTACGAAACAAAAAGCTCGCATTGATCGTATTACAGAGATGCGGAATAAAACTTTTAAAGAAGCACAGGGTAAGGTGGAAATTGATACCCCTGGACGGCGCATTGGCAAAAAAGTTGTTGTTGTGGAAAACCTGTGTAAAACCTTTGGCGATCGCCCGATTGTCAAAGACTTTAGCTATGAATTTACCCCAGAAGATCGCATTGGGATTATTGGTGGTAACGGGGCCGGGAAATCGACCTTCTTAAACCTGATTACCGAGCGTCTAGAGCCTGATAGCGGCAAGGTTGAAATCGGCAGTACGATTCATGTCGGCTATTTCGACCAGCATTCCGATGATCTTTTAGGAGAATCCACCCAAAACCAAAGGGTTATTGACTACATTAAAGATGTGGCTACCTATGTGCAAACTGCCGACGGAACCCAGATTAGTGCTTCCCAAATGTTGGAGCGATTTTTGTTTCCCCCAGACCAACAATATGCGCCCATTCATAAACTCTCTGGAGGCGAAAAACGCCGCCTCTTTTTGCTCAAGATTTTAATGGCCGCGCCTAATCTTTTAATCCTTGATGAACCGACTAATGATCTTGATGTGCAAACCCTTTCAATCCTTGAAGATTATCTCGAAGATTTTAATGGCTGTGTGATTATTGTTGCCCATGATCGCTACTTTTTAGACCGAACAGTGAACACAATCTTTGCCCTCGAAGGAGGTGGTCAAATACGTCAATATCCAGGCAATTATTCAATTTATCTGGACTACAAAAAGGCAGAGGAAGCGAAAAATGCCCTAGACGCCCAACCTAAAAAAACACAACCTGCTGTAAAGCCCCAGGCGATCGCCCCGGCACCCCAACCTACCAGTGCACAAAAATCTACTCCTTCCCGTCGTTTGTCAAACTACCAACGCCGTGAGTTAGAGCAACTCGAACATGAGATTATTCCGGAACTAGAAGCTCAACGGGAAGCATTACAAACTAAACTCGCCAACCAGACCGACTACGAGCAGCTTCAAGCCCTATCTATGGAACTAGAAACCCTCAACCATGACATCGAAACCAAAACCGAACGTTGGCTGGAACTCGCAGAATTGGCATAAGTGACAGTCCTACATTACTAACCCAAAAAGCCCCGGAATAATCCAGGGCTTTCTGAGAAATTAAGTTCTAAATTTATAACGGAGAGAGAGGGATTCGAACCCTCGTTAGAGTTACCCCTAAACAGCATTTCCAGTGCTGCGCCTTCAACCACTCGGCCATCTCTCCAGATGGGGCACGGTTAATGATTATACAATAACCAAAGGAAAAGGCAACTTTTTATTTTTTTTGGTGTCACATGGCTAAAACTCACAAAATCACAATCAATTATCGGCAAATTAACGAAACCCAGACTTTTACTGTTCCAGAGGATGAGTTTATTCTGCGGAGTATCGAAAAACAGGGTTTTCAAATTCCTTTCTCGTGCCGTAATGGAGCCTGCACCACCTGCGCTGTCAGAGTTTTATCTGGTGATCTTGAGCAGAAATACGCCATGGGTCTTTCCCCAGACTTGCAACGGCAAGGCTATGCCTTAATGTGCGTTAGTCATGCCAAGAGTGATCTGGTGGTGGAAACCCAGGACGAGGATGAGGTTTATGAACTGCAGTTTGGCCGGAATTTCGGCAAAGGGCGGATCCGCTTTGGGCTGCCCCTCGATGAAGATTAAGGCAATGATGAAAAAGGCGATCGCCTCCCCTTACCTTTAGCAAAACCGCTCCCCATGCCTATGTCCTTTCCGTCTCCCACCGAACGTCAAACTTACCTCGACATCGCTACCGAAGCCGCCCTCAGTGCTGGCGCTGTCCTAAAAAAGTATTACGGCAACCTCCAACAGGTACGTGATAAAGCAACCCCAGGTGATCTGATCACCGAAGCCGACACCGCCTCCGAAGCGGTAATCATCGAACTCCTCCAGAGACATCTACCGGACTTTCCGATCCACGCCGAAGAAGCAGGCCAATTCCTCACCGCGAAAAATAGTCCCTATCTCTGGCTGATCGACCCCCTCGATGGCACCGTCAACTACGCCCATGGCTATCCGATGTTTTCGGTTTCCATTGCCCTGTTATATGCAGGAGACCCTTTAGTCGGTGTGGTATACAATCCCCATCGCGATGAACTTTTCCGCGCGGCCCAAGGATTAGGGGCGACCCTAAATCGGCAACCAATCCAAGTCTCAGAGACCACCCAACTCCAAAAGAGCTTACTCACCACTGGCTTTGCCTACGATCGCCGCCAAACTAAAGACAATAACTACATCGAATTTTGCTACCTCACTCACGAAACCCAAGGGGTCAGGCGGGGTGGGTCTGCTGCCCTAGACCTCGTGGATGTGGCCTGTGGTCGTCTTGATGGATATTGGGAAAGAGGGATTCAACCCTGGGATATGGCCGCTGGGATATGTATCCTCCGGGAAGCAGGGGGAACCGTCACTAGCTACGATCAAACCCCCCTACAAATAAACAGTGGTAGACTCCTCGCCACCAATGGAAAAATCCATGGTTTTTTAAGTGCCGCTCTCCAGGAAGCGCCTGGGTGGTTCAAGGAATACTATTCCCTGGGCTAATTGCCCCTAAACTGAATCGTTGTACCTGTTCGAGAATCGGTCATAATTAGGTCACTAGAGCCTTTATAAACCTATGTCGCTTGCCATTAATCAAGGATTATTTGCCCGGAAAATTGTCGATCACTTTGCGGTGCTCGGCTTACCCATTGATGCTGATACAAAAGTTGTGCGGAAAGCCTATCTGCGCATCGCCCAACGGCTTCATCCGGACACCTGTGCCCTGTTGCAGGCGGCAGAAAAAAACCTGGCAAGTGAACTGTTATCTAAACTGGTTAACCCTGCCTACGAGAAATTGTCCAAGCCGGTGTCTTGGTCAGAATATCAGGTGATCCTCGTACAGCTAAGCCAACAACTTAGTAATGAGTTTGGCCCTTTGGAGATCATCTCAGAAAGTGCCCGGGCGCTTTCCAATGAAACGACGGACCTGCCAGCACTCTATCGGGAAAAAGTCGAGGCGATCGCCCAGGCGAATTACACCAAAATGAACGCCGTTCCCCAGGCGATCGCCGAACTCAGCGAACTCAATCTGGTCTATCTCCAATATTTAGGCAAAAGTAAAAAAGCTGCCGCTCGGGAAACAACGAACCAAACCTCTGGCCAAGCTGTACCGACAACACCAGGCGCCCAGCCCTTTAGAACCACCAGCTCATCTTCTTTAGAGGCAGCCCTCTGGCGGGGGGAAGAACATCTCAAAAAAGGCAACTATGCCAAAGCCGCCCTAGAGTTCCGTGATGCCTTACAACTTGACCCCAATTGCATCAAAGCCCACGCGCTAATGGGGCAAGTTTACCTAAAGCAAAACCAGTTGGCCATGGCTAAAGTTCATATCAAAAAAGCCTACACCTCAAAGCCGACTGATCCCCTCGTGCGCCAGGTTAAACAGGAACTCGAAAAAGTAATGGGCAGTGCCCTTGATACCCATCCAGGCACGCAAAAACAAAAGGGCGGCTTATTTGGCGGTTTGTTTGGTGGGAAAAAGAAGTAGAATAGGCGACGGCAAAGCTCAAAATACGGATTTCATGATTCACCAACCCCCCGCAGGTGCAAGGGATTTATTGCCCCTCGAAGTTGCTCAGAAAGCTTGGATTAATGACAATCTCCAAAAAGTTTTTCAGCGGTGGGGCTATCAACGGATCGTCACCTCCACTTTAGAATGGCTCGATACCCTGACGGCTGGGGGGGCAATTGATCGCACCAAAGTGATTCAGCTCCAAACAGCAGAAAGTCAACCCCTCGGGTTACGGCCAGAGTTAACCGCCTCGATCGCCCGGGCCGCCGTGACCCGTATGGCTGAAAATACTTTTCCCCAACGGCTCTGTTACCGGGCCAACGTGTTTCGCCATCCCCCCAGTGGTAGCCATGGCCAACAGATGGAGTTTTACCAGGCCGGGGTAGAATTACTCTTCGCCTCTGGGGTGGTGGCCGATGCTGAAATTATTCTTCTCTTAGCAGAATCTTTAAAGGCGGTGGGCCTCGAAGATTGGCAATTAATTCTGGGGGAAGCGGCCCTTGGGCGATCGCTCCTGGATCCATTTCCTGAAACCTTACGAGAAAAGGTGCGCCATTGCATTGCCCATTTAGACCGGGTGGGCTTGCAGGAGTTGCCCTTAGGGGACGAGCTGAAAGCCTATGCGTTAAAACTCTTTGATCTGCGGGGCAAACCGGAAGCAGTGCTCGCCAAAGTGAGTCAGTTTGAATTGACCCCAGAGGCCCAGGCGATCGTAGCCAATCTTAAGGATTTATTCCGTCTCGTGGCCAGCGGCACCGACAATGCCCTGCCCATCGTTCTGGATTTGACCTTGATCCAAACCTTCGACTACTACACAGGAATTGTGTTTGAAGCAGTCAGTTTCTCCAATCAACAGTCCCATGTGTTAGGCCAGGGGGGACGCTATGATCAGTTGCTGGGCCTTTATCATCCCAATCACGAAGACCATGCAGGTATCGGTTTTTGCCTGAACTTGGAGGAACTCTATAGCTGCTTGCTCCAAACACCCAAACTACCCCGAGCCCTCAAAGGCAGTGATTGGCTGGTGGTCGCCAGAGCGCCAGAGGCCCAAGAGTTTGTTTTCGCCCACGCCCAGACCCTGCGTCAAGCTTCTTCTGCAACCAGGGTAGAAGTGGAATTGGGGGGGCGATCGCCTGAAGAAATTTATGCCTATGCCCGCCGCAATAACATTGCCCAGTTAGCCTGGCTCGATGAAAGGGGTAGCGTAACGACAGAGACCCTCTAAGGTTTTGCTTCAAAAAATTCAGACTACCAAAATATTTTTCGCATATTCATAAAATCCCTATGTTGACCATTGCTATCCCTAAAGGTGGACTCCTCCCGGAGGCGATCGCCCTGCTCCAGCAGGTGGGCCTCGACTTTAGCGCCTTCCTCGACAAAAAAAATCGCCAACTACAAATCACCGATCCTACCGGCACCGCCCGGGCGATGTTGGTGCGCACCCACGATGTCCCCGTTTACGTGGAATATGGTCAGGCCCAATTGGGATTTGCGGGCTATGATGTCCTGCGGGAGAAAAAGCCCGAAGTGGCGAATTTACTCGATCTCAAATTTGGCGGCTGCCGCCTTTCCGTTGCCGTCCCCCAGAGCAGCCCCTACAAAAATCCCCGCCAACTGCCTCCCAACTGCCGCGTCGCTTCAAAGTTTGTCAATTGCGCTAAAGATTATTTTCGCGAATTGGATTTGCCTATTGAAGTGATTCCCCTCCATGGCTCCGTCGAACTCGGCCCGATCACGGGAATGTCTGAGGCGATCGTCGACCTCGTATCCACTGGGAATACCCTGCGAGAAAATAACCTAGAGGAAGTTGAGGTGCTCTTTCAAAGTACGGTGCGCCTCATTGCCCACCCCACCAGTTACCGCGCTAACCGCTACGGACTAGCCCAATTAGCCGAAAAACTGGAGGCGATCGTCGAAAATTCCTAAAGATTTTGTCCAAACGGTAACAAGGTTTGCTGACAATCAAGCAAAAAAAACTTTTCAGCATTGGCCACCAATCCATTACAATAGGTTAAGAAGTTTTTACAAAACCTTGACCTGACCCTGGTTCTTTATTAGAGACTGCATGACCACAAAGCCGACGATCGCCTTTTCCCATCTTGGTTGCGAAAAAAACCGCATTGATACCGAACATATGATTGGGTTACTGGCAGCGTCAGGTTATCAAGTGGATGCCAATGAAGAATTAGCTGACTACGTGGTGGTCAATACCTGCAGTTTCATCGAAGAAGCCCGGGCTGAGTCTGTGCGTACCCTGGTGGAACTGGCTGAAGCCAAGAAGAAAATTGTGATCTCTGGCTGCATGGCCCAACACTTCCAGGAGCAGCTCCTCGAAGAACTCCCGGAAGCGGTGGCCCTGGTGGGCACAGGTGATTATCACAAAATTGTTGATGTGATTCAACGGGCAGAGAAAGGCGAGATTGTGAAGGAAGTTTCCAAAGAGATTTCCTACATTGCCGATGAAACCTTGCCCCGCTACCGCACAACAAATTCGGCCGTGGCTTACCTCCGGGTTGCTGAAGGCTGTGATTACCGCTGTGCCTTCTGTATCATTCCCCATCTGCGGGGTGACCAGCGATCGCGTCCCATCGAGTCCATTGTGGCCGAAGCCAAGTAGTTGGCAAATGAAGGGGTCCAGGAAATTATCTTGATTTCCCAGATCACCACCAACTATGGCAAAGACATTTACGGCAAACCCAAACTGGCCGAGCTTCTCAGGGCCTTGGGTGAAGTCGATGTACCTTGGATCCGCATCCACTATGCCTATCCCACGGGTTTAACCCCCGAAGTGATCGTGGCGATGCGTGAGACCCCCAACGTTATTCCCTATCTGGATCTACCGCTACAACATTCCCATCCAGAAATCCTTCGGGCGATGAATCGTCCTTGGCAAGGTCAAGTCAATGATCGCATCATTGCCGACCTGAAAAAGGCGCTCCCCGATGCAGTTTTGCGCACCACCTTTATCGTGGGTTTCCCCGGCGAGACGGAAGAACACTTCCAGCACCTCGTGGATTTTGTGAAACGCCATGAGTTCGATCATGTGGGCGTGTTTTCTTTCTCCCCTGAGGAAGGAACCGCCGCGATCGAGTTACCCAATCAACTACCACAATCTGTGAAAGATAGCCGTCGGGATGCTCTGATGGAAGTCCAACAGCCGATTGCTGCCCGTCGCAACGAGCTCTGCGTAGGACAAACGGTGGATGTGCTGATCGAACAGGAAAATCCGATGACCGGTGAACTGATCGGGCGATCGCCTAGATTTGCCCCAGACGTTGACGGCTTGGTATATGTCACCGGGGAAGCTTCCCTGGGTGCCATTGTCCCTGTTCACATTACCGCTGCGGATAACTATGACCTCTACGGCACCGTCGTCGAAGCATAACTAGACCGTCCAGCCACACCCCCGGCATTGTCCAGACTGCCAAAAAGCATCCAATTGGTTTAACTCAAAAAACCCAGTTTGGGAAAAGGGTTGGGGGAAGGGATTTACAAAATGAATCTCAAAAATTTTGTCAAACCTTAGCAAATAACCCATCCATAAACCTTACAACTTCTTTATGACCATTTCTTTTCAAACCATCGGCCTTTCTGAAGCACGCGTTGACCTACTAGAAAGCATCGGCTTCGAGAAACCGACCGAAATTCAATGTAAAGCAATCCCCGCAATCCTCGGCGGTCGGGACGTCGTTGGCCTCTCCCAAACAGGCACCGGGAAAACCGCCGCCTATTCTTTGCCTTTCCTCGAAAACATCGATATTGAGCAAAAAACAGTCCAAGGTTTAATCCTGACGCCCACCCGGGAACTAGCAGTGCAGGTAACCCAGTCTCTCAAGGAATTCGCCGTCGATCGCCGTCTATGGGTACTCACCGTTTGCGGTGGCCAATCCATGGAGCGGCAAATTCGTAGCCTCCAGAAGGGTGTTCACATCGTTGTGGGAACTCCAGGCCGGGTGATTGACCTTTTGGAACGGGGCAAGCTGTCCTTTGAAGAGTTGCGTTGGGCCGTGCTCGATGAAGCTGATGAAATGCTGAGCATGGGCTTTATTGATGATGTGAAAAAGATTTTGCGTCAGTCGCCGAAGGAGCGCCAAACGGTTTGTTTCTCGGCCACAATGCCCCCGGCAATTCGCGATTTAGTGGAAAATTTCCTCAATGACCCGGTGAATATCACCATTAAACAGCCCCAGGTCACACCGGATCGAATTGCCCAAGAAGTCTATATGATTCCCCGGGGCTGGTCGAAAACCAAAGCGCTGCTGCCCATCCTTGAGATGGCAAACCCGGAATCGGCGATCATCTTCGTGCGCACCAAGCGGACAGCTTCAGAGTTGACCAATGAGTTGCTCGAAGCCGGCCAAAGCGCTGATGAGTACCATGGCGACCTCAACCAAAACCAACGGGAAAAACTTGTTCGCCGCTTTAAGGAAGGCAAGATCAAAATGATCGTCGCCACCGACATTGCGGCTCGGGGCTTGGATGTGGAGAACCTCAGCCATGTAATTAACTTTGACTTGCCGGATAATACCGAAAGCTATATTCACCGTATTGGTCGAACGGGCCGTGCTGGGAAAACAGGGACGGCGATCGCCCTCGTAGAACCCAGTGACCGTCGTCTGTTGCGCCAAATCGAACGCCGAGTGAAACAATCTCTCAAGGTTTCTACTATTCCGAGCCGTGCCCAAGTGGAAGCACAACGCATCACTCGTTTAGAAGATGAAGTGAAGGCGGCGCTCGCTGGTGAACGGATGGCTTCTTTCCTCCCCATCGTCAAGCGTTTGGGTGATGAGTATGATCCCCAGGCGATCGCAGCGGCGGTTCTCCAGATGATGTACGACACCGATTCTCCCGATTGGATGAAGGAAGATTGGGAAGTACCTGAAATCAGCGAAACCACCGGTATTCCCAAACCCACTAAAGGTGGCGGTCGTCGCTCTGGTGGCGGCGGCTACAAAGGCGGTTACCGTTCTTCTAGCTATGGCGACCGTGACCGTGGCGGCTATCAAGGCGATCGCGATCGTCGTCGTGGCGGCGGTGGTCGTCGCTCCTACAGCAGCCCGACTCGTAGTTCCTAATGATTTTTCATTGGTATCTTAGGGAAATTTTTTCCTAAGATAAAAAAAGTCCCCCTTTTCTACATAGAATTGGGGGCTTTTTTGTGGACTTAATTTATCAGCAAAATCGGACTAGAGTACGGCAATACATTCGATTTCCACAAAGACCTCTTTTGGGAGACGGGCAACTTCAACGCAAGCACGGGCGGGGGCAGTGGCTTCGTCGAAGTAGGTGGCATAAATGGCATTTACAGCGGCAAAATCATTCATATCTTTCAGGAAAACCCCTGTTTTGACCACATTTTCCCAAGTAGCCCCGGCTTCTTCTAAAACCGCCGCAAGATTACTCATCACTTGCTTGGTTTGGGCCTGCACATCCCCTTCAATAATCTGGCCAGTGGCAGGATCAAGGGCAATCTGACCCGAGCAAAACAGCATTTTCCCAGAGGCGGCGATCGCCTGATTGTAAGGGCCAACGGGGGCCGGGGCGTGACTGGTTTGAATAACTTGCTTTTCCATCAATAAACCTTTAAAAACTCAACATCAATAGCCAAAATCTTAGGAACCCAACCGGGGTCGAATCCTGTGATGACGGTAAGACCAATAATCCTGCAAAATGCGCCCATGATCAAAACATAAGTTTTGGGGCAACTCCCAAGGGTGAAAAATACCCACAGCTTTCGCATCGTCTGCCGCTTGGGGTTCTCCAGTGGCCATGGCGATAAAGACAATACTGATCGTATGTTTGCGTGCATCCCGGCCGGGGTCAGAGTACACACAAAATTGTTCCACAAGCTGCACATCGAGGGAAATTTCCTCCAGAGCTTCCCGCTTTGCGGCCGTTTCTACCGTTTCGCCATAGTCCACAAAGCCCCCAGGAATCGCCCAGCCCAGGGGTTCAAACTTGCGTTCAATCAAAATAATCGGGCGGTGGGGGCGATCGCCTAATTCGATAATGATATCAACGGTGGGAGCAGGGTTGCGGTAGGTCATAGGTCAAAACTTGAGAGGATTTTTACGGCCACCATTGGCCAATTCCACCTGGCGCGATCGCAAACTCTGCCAACTGCTGCCTGCCCCATCGACGATGCCCCGGGCAATGAGCCCCAGGGCGCGACCGACCACATTGGTGAGTAGGTAAACCAAGATTTTTCCCAGCCAAGAGATAATCGCCCGGACCCGGGGAGCCAAGGCATCTCGCAATTCTAAGAGGATCGTTACTGCCCAGGGAATCCCCCGGAGGCTAGCTAATTCTTGATAGCGGGGTGAATGGATCGTGGTTACCACAATGCCAGTATTCCCCAAGGTTAAGAGGTGGTACTGACTTTCAAAGATTGCCTTGGGTTCTAACCAATATTGCCGGAGACGGTAATGCCAGGATAAATCATTGCGAAAACGGGCGATCGCCCGGGCGGAACGAAGCTTGGGTTGATAAATTTCCGCCTTGAGGAGCTCCGGTTCTGGCAAGGTATTTAAGACAAATTGCAAAATGTCATTGGCCAGGGTTAACAGGAGATGTTCTAGAATTTGTTGACTACGGGCGATCGCCTCCTGAGATTCTAGGCGATAAGTGACATTATCAATGGTCAAAGGCTCATCCCGCAGGAAGTAGGCAAACAATTCCCGGTTGTGGGGTAGTCTGGGATTGAGGGCTGGGGTATTGGCGATCGCCACCCGGTTGAGCAGTGCCAAAAAGCCTTCCGCTTGGTTGTCGGCGGTGAGATTGTAGCGGCCGATAAATTCTTGGGCGCTAAATTTCCAGAGGTTACGAATACTATACTGGCACTGCTCCGAAAACTGCTCTAATTCTAAGTTTCGCCACTGGGGATCATTAAAAATAAAATTTAGTTGCTGCAGAATGATGTAGAGCAATTCTCGGCGTTTTGCCGGGGCGATCACTTCCAGTTCAAAACTACTTGTTGTCGCGTTACTTAAGGGGCCATTGAGCTTGATAAAAGTTTGTTCAAGGCTGCTTTGCCAGCGGGTGTTGCTTGTCGTAATCTCTAGGGGGGTGCTGATAATGATCGCTCCAGGCTCCCGATTAGAGCGATCGTTGTTGGTTAGGGGGCGAGACTCCAGAAAAACAGCACTCTGGGGTAAGCAGCTGCGTAATAACCAGGCCGCTGTCCTCAGTTCCCGGCGCTGTCCAGCGAAGACAAGGCGATAAAAAGCAGGAAGGTTTTCTTGGGCTAAATAGCTTTCCACCTGATCAAGATTGGTATAAATCTGTTGCAGCCCCCGGCGACGTAAGCCTGCCAAGAAATTTTGGTTAATGCCTCGGGGCTGTTGTGACCAAACTTTGCCGCCCGCGATGATGCTTTGCAACTCTGGAATCAGGGCGGTGATCGCCATGCCTTTGGGTAAATAGCCGCTGATCCCATCCCGTTTTGCTTGAAGAATTCGTTCTGCATCTAGTTGGCTAGTCAGGAGAACGACGGGGGTACTGGGATAAAAAGTTTGTAGTTCCCGGTAACGGAGCCAATGGCGATCGCCCAGCCATGCGGGATCACAAAGAATCAAATCCAAATCTTGACGGGGCGTTTCGGACAAAATAGTATCAAAATTTTCTGCGGCGATCGCCCAATCAGTTGCCTGTACCAACGCGGTACAAAAGCCTAGACGAAAAATCGGGTCATCATCCACCAACAGCAGTTTCATGGGAGCTCTATTCTCTCTTGCGCTGAGTTGTCATTGTTCCCAGTTTACTTTCCACCGTTCTTCTCGGGACACTTGCCACAAACTTATTGAGATTTTTTTTGCAAACATCACCCATGAAAAAACCGCCTTTTTTCAGAAGAAAGACGGTTTTGTTGCCAAGATTAGGTGCGCTGGCTATTCGCCAATGATTTCTGGCTGGGTCAGCTCATCGGACATCTCGATAATGGCGCGGATCGGCGGCTTCATCAACGGATCTTCAATGGCATCAAATTCTTCATAGCGACGGCGTTTCGCCCGCTGGGCCACCTGGACGGTGATGCGATAACGATTCGAGGCGGCCTGCATCAAATCTTCGGCCCGGTGCATAATCTCGGCAGAATCAAAGGAGGTGCGTTTTTGCATACTGGGGTGGAGGGTATCAATGGGTTGGTGGAGTTTAGCCTTCCTATTATACGGTGCGGCGGCAAGGCGATCCTCCTGGCTAGTCCTCCATCAGGCGATCGCGCTCCAATAGCAATAAATCTCGCAGTTGGTTGGTATCTAGTTCCGTGAGCCAATTTTCGCCAGTATCAACGGTCTGTTCAGCCAAGTCTTTTTTGTTGGCGATCATTGCACTGATTTTTTCTTCGAGGGTACCGGTGCTGACAAATTTATGGACTTGGACATTTTGCTTCTGGCCAATGCGGAAGGCGCGATCGGTGGCCTGGTCTTCCACCGCCGGATTCCACCAGCGGTCGACGTGAAAAACGTGATTAGCCCGCGTCAGGTTTAAGCCCGTGCCCCCCGCCTTGAGGGAGAGAATGAAAATGGGCGGCCCATTGGGGTCATTTTGAAAGCGATCGCACATCTGTTGTCTGGCTTCGCGTTTAGTGGCCCCGTAGAGAAAAATGACTTCCTGGCCGAGGCGCTCCTGGAGATAGGGTTGCAGCAGCTTACCCCACTCGGAAAATTGGGTAAAAATCAGGGCGCGATCGCCTTCGGAGATCAGTTCTTCGAGCATTTCCTCTAGGCGTTGGAGTTTGCCGGAGCGCTGGGCAAAGTTTTTGCCGAGTTGGGGTTTACTCTGGAGTAAAACCGGATGATTACAAATTTGTTTGAGACGCAGCAGAAGGGTCAGGATTAGGCCGCGCCGTTTAATGCCCTCGGTATTTTCAATTTCCACCAGAGATTCATCCACCAGCTTTTGGTAGAGATTTGCTTGGTCTTTAGAAAGGCTGCAAAACACCTCCATTTCTTGTTTTTCTGGCAAATCTTGGATGATGGTTTTGTCGGTTTTGAGGCGACGCAGGATAAAGGGTTGGGTGAGTTTGCGCAGGCTATGGAGGGTTTGGCGATCGCCATATTTTTCGATGGGAATCGCAAAGCGCCGCTGGAAAAATTGTTGGCTGCCGAGGAAGTTCGGGTTAAGAAAATCGAGAATCGACCACAGTTCCCGGAGGCGATTTTCCACAGGAGTCCCCGTCAGGGCAATCCGAAAACCAGCATCAAGGGCGCGTACCGCTTCGGACTGTTTCGCCTGGGGATTTTTAATATTTTGGGCTTCATCGAGGATAATCCCCTGCCAGGAAACCGTTTCTAGTTCTTTTTGATCCCGGAAAACAAGGGGATAGCTGGTTAGAATCACTTGATATTTTTTTGCACTGCTGGCGAAATTTTTCCCCTTGGCGCGGCGATCGCCATGGTGAATCAAGGTTTTCAGGCCAGGGGCAAACTTATGGATTTCCCGCTCCCAGTTGCTCACCACCGAAGTCGGGCAAACCAACAGCACAGGCTTGGTTAATTTTTTTGCTTCCTGGAGGGTTAATAAAAAGGCGATCGCCTGGATCGTTTTCCCCAAACCCATGTCATCGGCGAGGCAGGCCCCTAAACCCCATTGTTGCAAAAAGCTCAACCAACTCATCCCCTTATGTTGGTAAGGCCGGAGAGTTCCCTGGAGAGATGCGGGGGGATCAATCAGCTTGAGGGCTTCATTATTGGTTAAATGATCGAGCAGTTCCCGCAACGCTCCCGACGCCTCAAAGCCCACCACCGGGAGCTTTGCAAACACCTGGCCCGGTTCTGCCCCCAGCCGTAGGGCATCTTCTACCCGTAGGGGCTGCTCACTGATTTTCGCACGGTAAATTTCCTGGGCGGCCCGCACATCCGTCGGTTGCAAGGCTAGCCATTGCCCCCCCACTTCCACGAGAGGCGATCGCCGTGCGAGAAGATCTTGAAATTCCTCGGCGCTTAGGGTGGTTTCTCCCACCGCTACTTCCAGTTTATATTGCAGAAGACTTTGGAGATTTAGGCGGCTTTCATCCTGAATCCGGGCCGAAATTTTCAGGCCCAGACGCACTTCGTTAGTACCGGCTTCAAGACCTTCTGGGAGCATGACACCCAAGCCCTTATCTCGCAGCTGCCAGGCCACCGACCGGATAAATTCATAGGCTTGGATCGCATCAAGGGAGCAACCACAGGGCTGGGGTTCATTTAGGCTCTCACGAATTGGTCCATATAGACGGGAAGCAAGGCCAAGACCCTTGAGAAACATTTCCTGGGGTTGACGAGGATCATGCCATATTGCATCGGCAGTCACCATTTCCTGGACATTGCCGAGGGCTTGGAGGCCGTATTGCAGTCGCCAAGTGTCTTGATCTTTCTCCGGCGGCAAGAGCTGGAAACAACCACGAAACAAGGGCTGTTTGAGGCTAAAGTCCGGCGGTTGCACCAGATAATCTCGCAGTGGAAACGTCCAATTCGCATAGGCATGGGTCAGTGACCGTGGCGCATCTTCAAAAGTGGCCTTTGCCTTTGAGAGGCGATCACACCACGACAAAACCACTGAGGTTTTAGGAAAATTTTGTAGCGGCTTGGCGTGGGGACGAATCTGGGCATCCACCATCGCCGTTAGAAAACTCAGTAAAATCGGGGCTGCTGGCTGATTGCCCTGGCAAATGCCTGGCATCTGTCGCAAAAACTGGGCAAGACGCTGTTGTTCCGTGACGCTATCTAAAAGGGGAATCCAGGTAGCCAGAGATTCGCCGCTTTTTAGGGAGGCAAGGTGGGGCAAAAACTTTCGTCGCACCACCAGATCTAAGCTCCAGCGGCACACTTGCCACCAAAAGCGCAGGTCACCAGCAAGGCTGGCAGCGGTGAGGGGTAATGCCTGGAGAAGATGAGCGGTCTGACGAGGGTTAAGGGCTAAGCCAGATATTTCCCAGTCTGCCCAAACCAGAGTTTTAGGGACTGGGCTCTGTTGAGACAGCAGGGGGACTGTTGGCTTCGTCTTCGTCCCCTTGGTACTGGGTAAAGCAATGGTTGTCTCTAGCCACTGGGCATTTTCGGGAACTGTGACACCATCGCTCTGCAACTGGGTTTCGAGGCTGTGGCGATCGCCCCCAAAAGGATACCTGGGAGGAGGCAGCACCTCAGACCCACTGCGCCAGACTTCACACCACAAAAAAAAGTAGGCTTGCTGTGCCTGAAAAATCCAAGTGCCGTGTACCAGTGCCATAGGAGGGTGTCGTTGGTGAAAAAAACGGACGCAGCAGGATTCGAACCTGCGACCGACCGCTTAGAAGGCGGTTGCTCTATCCACTGAGCTATGCGTCCAAGGATTTTTGGCTAATAAAGTATAGCAGATTAGAGTTTGAGTTTAGGCCGGCGGAAAATGGTTGTGGTCTTGACCTGTTTTACTCACTTCTGAGGGCGACAATCGGGTCTAAACGGGCAGCTTGCCGCGCCGGGAAAACCCCAAAAAATAGGCCAATTCCACCCGAAACGCCGACCGCCATCACAATTGCTGTCACAGAAACTGGTGCGGAGAGGGGCGTTAACACATTGGCAATAAAGACCCCCCCGACCCCCAAGCCTGTGCCAAAAAGCCCACCAATCGCTGCTAAGATTACCGACTCGATCAAGAACTGGTACAAAATATCGTTTTGGGTTGCGCCGAGGGCTTTGCGGAGACCAATTTCTTTGGTGCGTTCGGTGACGGAAACCAGCATGATATTCATAATGCCGATGCCGCCAACG
This sequence comes from Picosynechococcus sp. NKBG15041c, assembly GCF_055380235.1. NCBI lineage: Bacteria > Bacillati > Cyanobacteriota > Cyanophyceae > Chroococcales > Geminocystaceae > Picosynechococcus > Picosynechococcus sp. NKBG15041c. The sequence goes on along the minus strand of NZ_AP040363.1, from coordinate 648,035 downwards.
AGGAGAGAAATTCCGGCGATCGCCGCTAACATCGTGGTTAATGCGCCAGTAATAGTATTGGCAACATCTAATAAATCCTGTTGACTTTGGACGCTAAAGTCATCTTCATCGACGATTTTGTGGCGTAGACGTAGGAGGTTTTCAATCTGGAAGGTCATTGCCCGCACCCGGTCTTCACTTTCGCTGGAAACGGAAATAAAGGTTAATTCTGTGCCATAGGGAGAGGTGCGCCCAACAATCTGGTTGGACATTGTCGTCAGGGGCATATAAACGGCGTCATCTTGGTTTGTGCCGAAGGACGCGCCTTTCTCTGCCATCACTCCCACCACGTCAAAGGAGATGTTATTAATCCGCAGTTTTTGTCCCACAGGTTCGGTGGTGCTAAATAACTGGTCAGCAATTTCTGAACCAATTACGGCTACCCGTTGGTTACGCTCCACATCACTTTCGCTAATGAAACGGCCCTGGTCAAGGGTGAACTCTCGCACTTCGATAAATTCAGGTGTCACCCCCAGAACGAGAGAGTCTTTATTGATCCCCCGAAATTGGACTAAACCCCGACTATTGATCTGGGGGGCGACGGCAACCACATTAGGAACTTGCTTGGCGATCGCCTCTGCATCGGTCAAAACAAGGGTGCGCGGCAGATCGAAGGTGGTGCGTTGAGCCGCTCGGGAGCCGGGGATAATAAACAGCACATTGGAGCCGAGGGATTCAAACTGTTCTGCTGCGAGCCGTTGGGCCCCTTGACCGAGGCCCACCATCGCAATTACCGAGGCGTTACCAATGATGATCCCAAGCATGGTCAGGCCACTGCGCATTTTGTTGGTGCGCAGGGTGGCGATCGCCATTTGCAGATGTTCAACCAGATGTAGTCCCATGGGGTCTTTTAACTCAATCTCTCCCTATCTACTGTAGACAAAAGGTCGCGATTTTTGGCGTCCTCCCCTAGGAATGCACCAGACAGCGGTATTGCGCTTGAGTAATGCGACCCGCCTGAAAAAGGGTTTCGGTAATCTCTGAGATTTTTAAAATAGCGTGAATTTGGTAACCTTGGGCCTGGATCCGGTCTTTGACGCCCCCCTCATGGTCAATGAGCACGATCATATCTTTGACCTTAAGTCCCGCTGATTCCAGTTTTTTGGCTCCTTCGACGATGCTTTTGCCCGTAATCAGCACATCATCTACCACCAGGATTGTTTCCCCTGGTTCAAAATGTCCTTCAATCACTCGCCTCGTACCATGGGCCTTTACTTCCTTACGGGGGTAGATCATCGGGTAGTTTAACTTGAGAGCCAAACCCGTCGCCGTGGGCAACGATCCATAGGGAATCCCGGCGATGCGGTCAAAGGTCAGCCGAGAGGCGATCGCCCCGTAAGCATTGAGTACCTGGTTAAACACCTGGGGGTTAGAAATAATTTTGCGCAGGTCAATGTAATAGGAAAAAGTCGCCCCCGAAGCCTGCACATATTCCCCAAAAAGCAGACAACCCACATCGAACAACTGCACGATCAATTCTGCTTCAGGGTGTACTGCGGGGAAATCTGTCGGCGCTTGGAGGAGATCACAACGGGCATTGCTGGGAGTGTAACGCTGGCGGATGATGTCGATTTTTTCCCGCAGTTGGGCGACGGGCGTCCGGCAATCTGTTTGGCTCAGGTCATCATTGGGAATGGGGATCAACAGGCCAGACCCATTAAAATTGAGGCCTTGGTGAATAATTTCTTCCAGGTTTTGGCTCTGTTGCCAGATGCTGCGGGCGAGGATCCAGCGCTCCGGGGCAAGGGTGCGCACTTGACGAAAAATTTCTGGACGATCGCTGCCGATTTCTAAAAACAGTTGTTCCGGTGTGCCCCACTGTTTAATTTCCTGGATCAGATGCAGATAAAAAGGTTGTTCCGCTTCAGGATAATCTTGAATGCTTCTAGCCCCGGGATTTGAGGTGCGGCACTGGAGAAAAACCCCCTTATCGCCATAGCGCAAAAACGGAGCAATGTGATCTTGACCAGGGTAGGCGCTCAAGGTAACGGCATCTACGCGCCAAGTTTCAAAAACCGCCTGAGCAAAAAGGCTGCTGGTGTTGAGGTCGGCGTGCTTGGCATCGAGGATCACTGGAATCTGCGCAGGAATCTGGGCCAAAACCGTCTCTAGCAGTTGCATCCCCGGTACGCCTAGGGCTTGGTAAAAACCGAGGGTCGGCTTGTAGGCACAAACGAGATCCTGGGTTTGGGCAATAATTCCCAGGAGCCAAGTTTTGAGATTTTCGAGTAAATCCCCCGCTTGCAGATCCGGCGGTAACATTTCTGGGTTCGGATCAAGGCCCGCCACCAGGAGGGTATTTTGGGACGCGATCGCCCCGGTGAGTTTTTCGGTGAAACTGAGGTGGGTTAACTCCAATCCTGTTGCTCCTCGCCATGGCGCAGATGTTTGTAGGCCCGCCCCGCCCGATGGATTTCCCTGGTGGTGGCAAACAGCGTTTCTTCCGTCAGACCCCACTGTTGAAAGAGTAGTTGTAAATCCCGCTGAATTTCCCTGGCTCCCGGAAAGCCCTGATAACGGATATGGAGCCGCGCCAATTCCACCAAGGCTTGCTCGCTGGGTTCCCCCTTGAGGAGGCTATCGACAATTAGGCGATCGCGGTTAGCTTGGGGATGGACTTGATCCTGCTGTTGGGGCTGGGGCATGGTACGGGAGGGAATTCACAAAGTCTTTAATAAAGTGCAGACAGATTATTGGGTCAAGCCATGCTTAAGGGCGTAGCGTACCAATTCTGTCCGACTATTGGTTCCGGTTTTGCTAAATAGGCGACTAACGTATTTCTCGACGTTGCGGACGCTGGTCTCTAGATCCTTGGCGATTTCTTTGTTCATCAAGCCCTGGGCCACCAGATCTAGGACACTTTGTTCCCTGGGGGTGAGGTCAATTTTTAACGGCGCTGGGGTGGTGACCAGTTGGTTTTGCTGGCCAAGGAACTGCTTGATTTCCCGCAGATCCTGGGCAATCCCCTCGAGATTACTGCCGCCGCTCCCCTGTTGGGCGATCGCCTCGCCACGGGTCAAAAGATTTTTTACAATCGCTTCGAGCTCTTCTGGTTCAAAGGGTTTCGGTAAATAGGCATCACAGCCGGCTTGGTAACCTTGAATGCGATCGCCTGTCATGCCGCGCGCCGTGAGGAAAATCACTGGGAGGGTGGTAAAACGGGGATCTTCCCGCAGTTGTCCGAGAAACTGATAGCCATCCACCTGGGGCATCATCACATCGGAAATAACAAGATCTGGTGTCAAAGTTTGCAGTATTTCCCAGGCTCTTGTGGCATTCTCAGCGGTGGTAACGGTCAAGGCTTCATCGTCCTCTAGATAGGCCTGCACCGCCTCCCGCACCCCCGGTTCATCATCCACCAACAAAATGCTGTAACGTTTTTCCATCGCCCCTGTTGTTCCTTACGAAAGCGCCTGATCTTGGCCCTAATTATAGCTTTTCTCGGTTTCGGCCCCTGTTGTTTTTTGTCGGAAATTACGCCATGTTAAAGGTTTTTGTTTATGGCACCCTCCAGCCTGGAGAAGTAAATTTTCCCCGCTATTGCCAATCCCATGGTCCCCAGGTCACACCGGCCTTGATCCCCGGCCAGCTCTACCATTTACCTGTCGGTTATCCGGCCCTCGTTCCGGGATCGGGTTGGGTGGAGGGCTGTCTCCTGAGTTTTGCGGATGGGGCCGTTTTGGAAAAACTCGACGAACTGGAAGATTATCAACCGGGGCGATCGCCTGCAGAAAATGAATATCAACGGGTCAAAGCCCTCATCTATGCTGACCCGCAAACAATCCTCACCGAAGCTTGGGTTTATGTGATGACCCCACAAAAAATAGCCCAATTGGGTGGTGTGCCTTTCGTGGGTTCCCGTTGGTGTGGGTTGCCCACAGTGGGCTAGGTGGGACTTTTGCCTTCATACCAGATGGTTTCTACCTGCTGGGCGATCGCCCGTAGCTTTTCTCGCCGCTTCGTTTCACTGAAAATGGTCACATGGCCAAGTTTTCGCCCTGGGCTGGCACTGGTTTTGTCGTACCAATGAACATGGCTATGGGGAATCTGGCTCAACATCTGCCGCTTGTGGGCGTAGTTGCCGATACTGTGCTCGAATCCCAATAGATTCACCATCACCGCAGCAGGGGTCATCATATCCGTATTACCCAAGGGAAGATCGGCGATCGCCTGGAGTTGCATCGCAAATTGAGAAGTCTGACAGGCATCTAAGCTAAAGTGACCAGAATTGTGCGTCCGGGGGGCAATCTCATTAACAAGCACTTGTCCCTGGGGCGTGAGGAACAGCTCAATACCCATAATGCCAACCAAGTTTAATTTTTCCGCCAACGTCCGAGCAATATTTTCCACCTGATTAAGTACTGCCTGGGACACCGCCGCCGGCGCTAAGGCCCACCGACAAACCTGGTCAATTTGCTGGGTTTCCACCGTCGGAAAAATACGAATTTCTCCTTGACGGTTACGGGCAACCATCACCGCTAATTCCTGTTCAAAGGGCACAAATGATTCCAGCAGGAGGGGCGTATTTGCAAGGGTCTCTGGCAAAGCCTGGAGCTCTGCAATATTGTTCACAATAAATGTCCCTTTTCCGTCATAGCCATGGCGCCGGGCTTTTACCACAAAGGGAAATTGCCAGCCCTCAGGTAAAGGTTCCCCCAAGCGCCACAAGGCAAAATCCGGCACTGGAATCGACAACTGTTGGCAACAATGGCGCTGGTCATATTTATCTAGGAGGGGCGCGAGAAATGCTAAGGAAGGGAAAAAACGAGCGCCTTTTTTCACTAGAGTATCGAGGGCAGCGAGATCGACAAATTCATTTTCAAAAGTGACCACATTACAGTTTTCTACTAGCTTTTTTGTGGCTTCTAGGTCATCGATCGCCCCGATTACCACTTGGTCTGCATTGGAAACCCCAGGGTCACTGGCATTGGGGGTCTGGACCCACAGTTCCATCCCGAGACGGCGCGCCTCGGCCCCCATCATCCAAGCCAACTGGCCGCCTCCAATCACACCTACTCGATATTTCATGCTGTTGTTGTGCTGTCCTGATATTTGGTGAATTAATGCGTGATCTCGAAAATTATCCCAGCCGCCGCCACCGGGCGATCGCCTTTAGCTAACCTTTGCTTCTGTGGGGGCGATCGCCTCGGCTGTGGCACTTTCCCGGGGGGCCTGAGTGGAAACCATGGCGGCCATTAGTTGTTCTGGGTTCACCTTAAAGGGCAAGCGATGGATGTCAGACTGGGGTTGGCAGGTAATTTCAGCCACCCGGCGTAATTCAGCCAGAGTCATATCACCTAAGCCGAGATCGCCGAGACTTTGGGGGAGACCAATTTCCCGATAGAACTGAAGCAGCTGTTGCCGCGCGGTTTCCGCCAATTGACTCTTCTGGCAAATTTCTTCGAGGCGCAATTGTACCAAGATTCCGTAGGCTACTTTTTCGCCGTGTAAAACGCCATGGGCCGCAGGCAAATGGGTTAGCCCGTTGTGGACGGCATGGGCGGCGACGGTGCGACAGTTAGCGCCTCCTAATCCCCCAATTACCCCAGCGAGGAGCACCGTTGCATCTACCACCTCTTGCCATTCGGGACTCTGGACATCGGCGATCGCCTGGGCTGATTTTTGGAAGAGAATATCCCGTAAAATCCGCGCTTCCTGGACGGCGGCAATAGTCAAGGTCTGGGGGGAATGCCCACTGCTCACAGAGGCTTCATACCACTTGGCGATCGCATCCCCGATGCCAGCCACTAACGTCCGTTGGGGGGCAGTGCGAATCAGATTATAGTCAAGGATCAGCAAATTAGGGCATTGGGCCAAGCCGACATCATACTGAAATGCCCCCTGGTCAGAATAAATATTCGAGAGCGCTGTCCAGGCCGCACAGGTGGCCGCCGAGGTGGGAATCGTGACAATCGGGCAATGGTGCTGGTGGGCAAGGAGCTTTGCCGTATCCAGGGCTTTGCCGCCACCAATCCCGATCACAAAATCTGCCTTGTGGCCCTTAAACTTTTTCGCCAGACTTTTTAGGGAGGCTTCCGAACAATCGGGACTATAGCTCCCTGTGGCTAAATCTAGGTTTTCTTGGGAACTGAGGGCATTTAAAGGAGCTGCCAACTGTGCCAGGGTCTGTTGTCCTCCCACCACAAAGGGCCGTTTTCCCCACCGGGCGATCGCCGCTCCTGCCTGGGCCAGGGCGTTATTTCCCTTCACCACTTGGGCCGGGGCAATAAAAATTTGCAACATAGCAGTTTCGGTTGGAGCAGCAACGTTTTTCATAGGTGGTGGATGATTGTAAAAGCAACGGGAAAAAGGCAACCCCCTAGATCCTAACTAATGGCGTTAGGTTGGGGCAGTTTTTTGAAATTTTCTGGATAAAGCTGAACATCAAGGCTCGCGGTTTCGCGGTCGGTGACTGAACGCCGCACTTGACCCAAATATAATGGCTCAGAAATACCGGGTTCAGGATGGTTGAGCACCCGGAGGCGCACGGTAAATTTATCTTCCCCGCCACCAACGCGGCCGTAGGAGAAAAGGTCATTGGAGGCCTGTTGGAGAGTAGCATTGACTTCGTCGACCGTAATATCAGGCTTGACGGCGACAACTGCTAAGTTTGCACCATTATCGTAGACGAGGGTATAGCGGACAGCCCCAGGGACAACACTGCGATTGAATAAGCCTAGGCTCAAACCAAAGAGACCGATCGTTAGAACGATCATGAAACCTGTTGTTCCCACGAGGCGAAAACGGATGCCCCATTTGAAGACGAAGGCGGCGATCGCCAAAACAGTAAATAGCAGGGTGGCATAGGCCGACCACTGGGTATAGAGGGCGAAATCCAAATTTTCCATAGGTCAGTAATTTTAAAAGATGGTCACTCAATCGCGAAACCATTGAGATCCAAAGAAAGGTCTTAAAAAGTCGTGGCATCCATTATCTCAGCAAGGGCCCCCAGAAAAAAACCAGCGAGGCGATCGCTGGTATGACTCAAGCTTGTTGTTGTTTCTGTATCAAAAAACGTAAAATTTCAAACCACGCGTTCCCAGCACGGAGCCCGAAATATTTCTTTACACAGCTCATAGTGTAGCAGAACATACCATTTTTATGACGAAAAAAATTTGGAGATTTTGCCCCATCCGGAAGGCAGACCAAGACTCCGAGAAATTGGACTTTCCGGTAAAACCCCACTACGCTTTGTTCGGTTGTACGACTTCTATTTTGCAGGGAATCCCTTTAGTATCAAGGTAACTTAGGGTCGGCGTCGGAGTAACTGTGGTGAATTTAGATCTCGAACAACTAGACATCCAACAGACAGTGGTGGGGATTCTCCAAAAATTTCAGCCGCTATCTCCCCCCGTAGACTCTGGGCATCAGGGAGAACAATGGGGAGCGGCGATCGCCTCGCTGACAGAATTGTTACAAGCGACCACGGCCGCCACTCACGGCATCATTTTATCGAGCCCCAGTCCTTTGTTTGCCGCGCCCCAGATCGCCCGCCACTATGACCATTATGTGCTCACCCCAAAAAATCTCCGACACATCGCCCGGGACCGGCTCCAGTTGCCCGGCGTGGGTTGCCCCCAAGGGCGATCGCCTGAAAACAACATGGTGGAATTTCCCCTCTTACCCCAAGATCCCCTGGCCCAGGAGCAATTTTGCGTAATCCTCACAGAAGATTTTAACTTTGCGATGGCCGCCTCTCCCCGAGGGTTATTATTTTCTTTTGAGCCGGAGGCGATCGCCGCCATTTGGGATATTTTGCAGTGGCGACTGGCCCTCACCCAACCCTTTCAATTCCAAGCTCTTGCCCGACGGTGGCAACCCCTAAGCGGTGCTGTCCCCGATTATCGCCTCGTGGTTCGCTTCAGTCAGCTTTTTGTGCGATCGCTGGTCGCGACTTTCCCCCACACCGAAATTATCCTTCCAGAAGAATCCTCAACCATCCCAGAGCGGGCAGTGCCGGCGGTACAACCAGAGCTCGAACTCCTCCAAGCCCTCACCCACGAAATTCGTACCCCCCTCACGACGATTCGCACCATGACGAAGCTGCTACTAAAAAAGAAAACCCAGCTCACCCAAGACATCATCAAGCGCATCGAAACCATCGAACAGGAATGCAATGAGCAGATCCGGCGCATGGAACTCATTTTCCGGGCCGCAGAATTAGAAACCCCCTCCCAAAAGCAGCGGCATTCCGTGCAGTTAATGCCCATTTCCCTAGAACAACTGTTCCAGGAAGGGACACCCCGCTGGCAAAAACAGGCCCAACGGCGTAATGTCAACCTTGAGGTGACATTGCCCCCTTACCTCCCCCAGGTGGTGAGCGATCCAGCCATGTTGGATCAAGTACTTTCTGGGCTCATTGAAACCTTTACCCGGCGGTTACCGACAGGGGCAGAGGTACAAATTCAGGTGAGTACGGCTGGTGACCAACTCAAACTCGAAGTCCAATCCCATGGCCTTGGTCAAAAATGTCTCGAAAAGGCGATCGGTCAACTGCTGGTCTTTCAGCCAGAAACTGGAAGCTTGAGCCTCAACCCCAATGTCACCAAAAATCTGTTCCAACAGTTGGGGGGGAAACTTGCAATTCGGCGACGGGCATCAGGAGAAGAGGTTTTTGCCATTTTCTTACCCCTAGGCCATAGCCTGGCTGTGCCGATCTAGGTAAGGGCATTAAAAAAAGGTGGAGAGAAAATTTCTTCCACCTTTTTTCATTTTTAATTAAGGCTTAATTGTGTAATTGTTGTGGGGTTACCAGGGCTTAAGCACCAGCAGCGGCTGGTTCAGAAGGTGGCACAATTTCTGTCTCGAGCTCAGCGGGCTCTGCATCCATTTTGATCGTGAGGTAGCGGATAACAGTTTCACCTAAGCGCATATCCCGCTCAATGGCTTTGATTTGACTACCATCGGCTTTGTAGTTCACCTGGATATAAATACCATCGTTGAAGTTTTGGATGGGGTAAGCGAGGTGACGTTTGCCCCGTACTTGCACTTGGAGATCAGTGGCACCAGATTCCTGGAGCATCGTTTTGTATTTACTCGACACTTCCTGCACCTGCTCTTCGCTGAGGTCGGGGCGCAGGATGTACATCATTTCGTAGTTGTTGCTCATTACTGTTTGATTTCAATCCTTCTGGACAATAGGGCTGCTCGGTGTGCGGAAATAGAAATATTAGATTTCTTTTACGATTCGAGGAGCAAGGATATAAAATTCTACTACACCTTGCCTAGCTTTAGGAAATGTTTGCAGAAATTTGCAGGTAGACTATTGCTTCAGTGTTAGGCAATGGGAGGATCGATGATCGCCATTGTCCGGTGATATTTGTTTTTTATCCCTAATCAGTTTGACTGAAATCCATCTATGGCGAAACGATATGTACGGGTCAAGACCCCCCAAGGGCAAGTACTTTATGGGCTCTTACAGCTCAACTGGGAAGTGCAGATCATCGATGCGCCAGCTTGGTTGGGGGGACAACCGACAGGGGAAATTTTGGAGCCAGATGGGTATCAACTCTTGACTCCCTGTGCCCCGTCTAAGATTGTGGCTGTGGGCCATAATTATGCAGCCCATGCAGCGGAGTTTAATCAGGCAGTGCCGCCGGAGCCTTTGTTATTTCTGAAGCCGCCCAGTTCCCTTGTGGCACACCAACAGAACATTGTCTATCCTACTCCTTGCCAGCAATTAGAGTTTGAGGGGGAATTAGCCCTGGTCATTGGCGATCGCCTCCACCATTGCTCCGAGGAAGAAGCCCATCAAAAGATTTGGGGTTATACCATCGCCAATGATGTCACGGCGCGGGATCTCCAGCGACAGGATGCCCAATGGACGAGGGCTAAAGGCTTTGATACGTTTTGTCCCCTGGGGCCGTGGATTGTGCGGGAAATTAGCCCCGATGCCCGGCTGCGGACTTATATAAATTATGTCAAAACCGAAGAATCTGAAACTGAGCCCGTTCAGGATGCTTCGATCCAGGATATGGTGTTTTCCCTAGCGCAACTGGTGAGCTATATTTCCCAGGTGATGACCCTCCTACCGGGGGATGTGATCTTAACGGGAACCCCCGCAGGGGTGAAACCGATACAGGTTGGCGATCGCTTGTTGATCACCATTGAGGGCATTGGTGCCCTAGAAAATCCCATTGTTGCCCCCGTTGAATCCGCCACTCCCCCCTTGCCCTGAGCCTAATGCCCCATTTATTTCGCCCGACTCTCCTTGTTGCTTCCCTCCTGCTGGTTGCTTGCAGTGGTGCTAACATGGCCCCCCGCCAGGATGATCCAACCCAACTCAAGCTTTTATATTGGCAAGCTCCCACGATTCTCAATCCCCACCTATCCACGGGTTTCAAGGATTGGGAAGCCAGCCGTATTACCCTCGAACCCCTCGCTAGCTTTGACCCAGACAGCGAACTGACCCCGATCCTGGCGGCTGAAATTCCGACCCTCGAAAATGGTGGCCTCAGTGCTGACGGGCGATCGGTAACCTGGCGCTTAAAACCTGATTTACGCTGGTCTGATGGGGAACCCTTTACGGCGGCAGATGTGGTGTTTACCTACGAATTTCTCAGCGATCCGGCGACAGGGGCGACCAATGCAGGAAATGTCCAGGGGATAGAAACCGTAGAGGCCCTAGATGAGACAACCGTCAAAATTACTTTCAAGGAAGTCACACCTGCCTGGTTTGGGATTTTTGTGGGAGCCGAAGGGGTCATTTTGCCCAGGCATCAATTTATCAACTATCCAGGCGAACAGGCACGGACGGCTCCGGCAAACCTTTTACCTGTAGGTACGGGCCCCTATCGCGTGACAGAGTTTCGACCCGGGGATGTGGTGGTCTACGAGAAAAATCCCCACTACCGTGCGGTGGAACAACTGGCTTTTGAACGGCTGGAATTGAAAGGTGGGGGGGATGCAACGGCGGCGGCGCGGGCGGTGCTGCAAACGGGGGAGGCAGATTTTGCCTACAATCTCCAGGTGGAAAGCAAGGTGCTGACAGAGTTAGAGGCGGCGGGTCGGGGCCAGGTGTTAACCAATTTTGGCGCCCTCAGTGAACGATTGGTGCTCAATTTCACGGATCCAAATCAGGCCACCCCCAGTGGCGAGCGGTCGAGCTTGGCTTTTCCCCATCCTTTTTTGAGTGATCCTTTAGTCCGGGAGGCGATCGCCTCCGCCATTGACCGCGACACCATTGCCCAAGAACTTTATGGGGTGACAGGTCAGGCCACCAGTAATTTTGTCGTCAATCCCCCCGAGGTAGTTTCTCCCAATACCCGCTTTGAATTTGACCCAGGGCGGGCAAATCAACTCCTGGATCAAGCCGGTTGGGTTGATAGCAATGGGGATGGCAGCCGCGACAAAAATGGGATCGAAATGCGTCTGTTATTTCAAACCTCTGTGAATCCTCTGCGCCAAAAGACCCAGGCGATTATCAAGCAAAACCTTGCCCAGATCGGTATGGCGATCGATCTCAAGAGTATCGATGCCAGCGTTTATTTTTCTGGGGATCCAGGGAACTCGGACACAGTGGAGCGCTTTACCGCAGACTTACAAATGTTTATGACAGGGAATACGAACCCAGATCCTCTCCCCTACCTGCGCCGTTACACCTGTGATGAAATTCCCACCCAGGCCAACAACTGGACGGGAGATAATGATTCCCGCTACTGTAACTCGGACTATGACAACCTCTGGGCAGCGACGGTCATAGAGTTAGATCCGGGCCAGCGTCAGGCTAATTTGATCCGCCTCAATGATCTGTTAATTGAAGATTTTGCGGTGATTCCCCTCGTACACCGGGCAGAAACGGCAGGCATTGGCGATCGCCTAATGGGTGTTACCCTTACGCCCTGGGATATGAATACTTGGAATATCGCCGCTTGGCGGAAGAGCAACGGTTAAAATAAACCCCGTTTTCCGTTAGGCATTACCGTTGCCCAGTTGGTTTTCGCCTTTTTTAATTGTTGCTCCGTCACCTTCGCATCTCGCAAATTAGCACCACAGAGATTGGCCCCCTCGAGGTTGGCATAGTTCAAATAAGCAAAACGTAAATCCGCCCCCCGCAGATCCGCATTACTGAGATTGGTATAGCTTAGATAAGCTCGGCCTAAATTGGCATCCCGCAAATTTGCTTGGCTGAGGTTAGCTTTGCCAAAATCAACATTACTTAAATCTGACCCTTGAAAATTCGCCTGGATCATCTGAGACTGATGAAAAATACAACCCGCTAAATTGAGACGCGGTAGACTCAGGGCCACCAGTTGTAACTGAGCAAAATCCTTACGTCCTTGGTTGTAGCCACTCAACACATCCTGAGAAGTTAATTTCACAGTCGTTGGCTTCGGTATATTTTGTGTTGAATTTTTTTCTAGACGTGTGCTCCGTCCCGTAGTCGAACGGGGCTTATGTTGTTGATTTTGTTGGACACGGTTTGCCCGCTGCCCTGCCGCAGAACTGGGGGAATGGGGGACATTCCGTTTTCCCTGGTTTGTTTTAAAGCGGTCTTGCCTCGCTCGAATGGCCATGGCTAAGCGAGAATGGGCCGAAGTGGAGGGGCCCGCCGTCAGATCCTCGTCGTCCTCGCCCAGGGGGTCATTGGGCAGTTGTCCGCCTGTTGTGCCTTTGATCGCATCGGCCCCACTTAAATCAGCCATTCCCTGGGCCAAGCTTTCCATGTAGGGTTCCATCTCAAGGGCATCTAATACCTCTTGGGCTGACTGGTAACGGTGCTTGACAGAGCTTTCTAGCATTTTGCGGAGAACACTGGCAAAACTGTTACTGATATCAACAAAGGATTCCCACATCATTTCCCCGGTTTTGGGGTCATAGTCTAGATCTTTGGGAGATTTCCCCGTGAGCAGATAGAGGCAAGTAATTCCCACGGCATAGATATCACTGGCATAGACCGGGCGCATGGCCATTTGCTCTGGGGGCGCGTAACCAGGGGTTCCGACAGCAAAGGAGGTGAGGGCCGTTTGATCGGAGGAATTAGCCACGGCCTCAAGATTAATTTGATTTTTGACGGCGCCAAAATCAATGAGGACAAGTTTTTTGTCCTGTTCACGGCGGATCAAGTTAGCCGGCTTGATATCGCGGTGAATCACCTGTTGGGAGTGGATATATTGGACAACGGGCAATACTTCACTCAAAAATTGCCGCGCTCCTGCTTCGCTGAAGGGGCCATTTTTTCTCACTTCCTGTTGGAGGTTATTGCCTTTTACATATTCTTGGACGAGGTAGAACTGGTGGCTATCTTCAAAGTAATCGAGCAGTCGGGGCACCTGGGGATGGTTACCAATGCGCCCTAGGGTTTCGGCTTCTCGCTCAAAGAGTTCCCGGGCCATTTGGAATAGGTGGGGGACATTGCTGGAGGGCCGGAGCTGTTTAATGACACAGGAGGGTTTACCGGGGAGGTTTAAATCTACGGCGAGGAAGGTGGCACCAAAACCACCTTGGCCTAGGCTCTTTAGGGATTTGTAGCGCTGATGCAAGATCAGACTGCTGCCGCAGGTGGCACAGACCCGGGCGTTGAGTGGGTTTTTGGGATTAGAACATTCGGGGTTAATGCAGTAGCTCATCCAGAGTCACCTTGGTGGGGGAGGCGATCGCCACTACCCTTTACAGTAGGCGATCCAGGGGGGCACGGGACAGCAGTGTATCTTGTGGCCTCAGGTGCGCATGGCAGGAATATCACGACCTATGTACCTCACGCTCCATCATATCCCAACACCCTGACATCCTTGAGCTTCATCCTTATGTTTATGGCAAAGACATGGGTGGGATTTTTGCATTTTGATTTGGTACGGCTAAAAATTTTCTGGCGATCGCCTCCGCCTAAGAATCTAGGGTGATCGCCCAGAAGATTTTCCCGGGAGGGGGAGGGATCCAGTTAAAATAAGTTCCTTGAAACTACTGTAACGCCCCCAAAAGTCAATGCGGATTTCCCTGAATTGGTTAAAAGAATTTGTCGACATCAGCCTATCCCCAGAAGAATTAGCCAAAACCCTCACCATCGCTGGCTTTGAAGTAGAAGAAATTGAAGATCGTCGCCGTTTGGCCGATGGGGTGGTTGTGGGAAAAGTCGTCAGCCGTGAACCCCACCCCGATGCCGATAAGCTCAGCGTCTGTCAAGTCGATATTGGTGCGGCTGAACTATCCACAATTGTCTGCGGTGCAAAAAATGTCCGGGCCGATATTTTCGTCCCCGTCGCCACCCTGGGCACCTATCTGCCCGCCATTGACTTGAAATTAAAACCAACGAAATTGCGGGGGGTCAACTCCTCTGGCATGATCTGCTCCCTTTCGGAACTGGGGCTCGAAAAAGACTCCGAGGGGATTCATATTTTCACCCAAGCAGACCTGAAACCGGGGATGGATGTGCGCCCCCTCTTGGGTTTAGATGATGTGGTGTTAGACCTCACCGCCACCGCCAACCGCGCCGATGCCCTGAGCATGGTGGGGGTTGCCCGGGAAGTTGCGGCCTTAACTGGGGTTGAGGTGAAGTTGCCGGAAATTCCGCCCCTCAAAGCCGCTGGGAACACGTTACAAATTGCGGTCGCCGATCATCTGGCCTGCCCTGCCTACATTGGCACTGTGATTGAAGGGGTAAAAACAGGGCCTTCTCCCGATTGGCTCAAGTTCCGTTTACAGGCCGCTGGCACTCGCCCGATTAATAATGTGGTCGATATCACAAATTACGTCCTGCTCGAATGGGGTCAGCCGCTCCACGCCTTTGACCGGGAACGTCTCGTGGCTGTCGCTGGGGCCACAGAGTTTACCCTGGGGGTACGGCTAGCGAAAGCTGGCGAAACTCTAACGACTCTCGATGGCCAGGCACGGGAACTGGGAGAGAAAAACTTGGTGATTACCGCCAATGATGTCCCGGTCGCCCTGGCTGGGGTGATGGGTGGTGAGAGTACGGAAGTTCACAGTGGCACGGAAAATATTGTCCTGGAAGCAGCTCTATTTGAACCCGTGACCGTCCGTCGTTCTTCCCGGGCAGTGGGCCTCCGCAGTGAATCTTCGACCCGCTATGAACGGGGGGTTAACCAAGTGGAACTGGACCGGGCAGCGCAACGGGCGATCGCCCTCCTGCAAGAACTGGCTGGCGGCACCGTGGTCCATCGCGGGATGGCAGATACCCGGCCGGATCCCAACGCTCGGCCCAAAATTACCCTCCGCCTGCAACGACTCCATGAGGTGTTGGGCCATGTGCAAAAAGATGGTGAAATTTTCGATGTGCCCCTAGCCGACGTGGAACGCATTTTGGCGGATCTCGGCTGTGAACTCGAATCCACCGGTGAAGGGGTTTGGGCCGTGAAAGTGCCCCCCTACCGCTACCGAGATCTAGAGCGGGAAATCGACCTGATTGAAGAAGTGGCCCGGCTCTATGGCTACGACAATTTCTGCGATACCCTGCCCAGTCAATCCGCCGCTGGTTTCCTCTCCCCGGCTGAAAAAGTGAATCGTAAAC
Source organism: Picosynechococcus sp. NKBG15041c (assembly GCF_055380235.1). NCBI lineage: Bacteria > Bacillati > Cyanobacteriota > Cyanophyceae > Chroococcales > Geminocystaceae > Picosynechococcus > Picosynechococcus sp. NKBG15041c. The sequence continues at coordinate 632,533 of NZ_AP040363.1, read as the reverse complement.
TGCGCGAGAGCTTCCGGGCGATCGGCTTAACGGAAGTGGTGCACTATTCCCTCGTGAAGCCGGAATTGGCAGATATCACACTCAGTAATCCCCTCTTTGTGGAATATTCGGCCCTGCGCAAAGAACTCCTCACAGGGCTCATCGATGCCTTTATCTACAACCAATCCCAGGGCAATGGGGCCTTAAACGCCTTTGAAATTGGCCGAGTTTTCTGGCTGGAAAATGAGGATTATGCCGAAGCTGATTACCTTGCGGGGATTCTTGGTGGAAATCTTAACCCCGATGGCAGTTGGGCCAACGGTGGCAAAGGACAGCCCATGTCTTGGTACGAAGCAAAAGGTTTACTCGATGCGGCCTTCACCCAGTTGGGTCTAGAGATCAGTTACCGTGCTGATTCTAGTAATAATAAGCTTCATCCTGGCCGTACCGCTTCCCTCTGGCTCCAGGGACGACAAATCGGCATTTTTGGGCAATTGCATCCCCAACTGCGTCAGGAGAAAGATCTCATCGATGCGGCGTATGTGTTTGAGCTAAAACTGGAGATGTTGCAAGCCGTACTCAGTCGCCCATCCCAACAGGTTCCTGTTTTCAAGGCGTTTTCTACCTATCCGGCAGTCACCCGCGACTTAGCCTTCTTTGCACCCCTAGAAACCTCTGTTGGGGATTTGGAACAGGTAATGCAAAAAACCGCGAAGAAACTGCTGGCTGGGGTGGAACTGTTTGATGAATATCGCGGTGAGCATGCTCCAGAAGGTCAGCGGAGCTTGGCATTTAGCTTGCGGTATCGAGCTACGGACAAAACCCTCACAGACGAAGAAATTGATCCCGTCCACCAAAAAGTACGGGATGCTCTGGTGAAACAGTTTGCGGTCACCCTGAGAAGTTAATCCCCTCTGCCTGACGACATCTCTCCCAAGGGCAACCACAGAAAGAGACTCCCCAGATTCAGTTTTCTTAACCGACTGGGGAGTTTTTTGGTGAATTGGGCAACGTTAAAAGTCTAGCGACGGGCGACACCATCTTGGCGAGCAGCCTGGCCAACGGCGGCAGCGACGGCAGGGGCCACCCGTTGATCGAAGACGGAAGGAATAATGTGTTCGCGATCCAGTTGGGCGGGGCTCACCAACGAGGCGATCGCCTGGGCCGCTTGGAGACACATATTGGTGGTGATGCTGGAGGCACGGCAATCGAGGGCGCCCCGGAAGACCCCAGGAAATGCCAGGACATTGTTAATTTGGTTTGGGTAGTCGCTGCGTCCGGTGGCGACGACGGCCACCTTATCCATAATCAGTTCCGGCTGAATTTCAGGGATCGGGTTCGCCATGGCAAAGACAATCGGATCTTTCGCCATGGAAGCGACCATCTCCGGGGTCACCACACCGGGCGCGCTCACCCCAAGAAAAATATCCGCATTTTTCATTGCATCAGCGAGGGTTCCAGAGGCAGCAACGGCAAATTCTTGTTTTTCAGCCGTCAGATTATCCCGCTGGGTAGAAATAATCCCCTTCGAATCACACATCCAAATATCCGTTGTCCCCGCTTGACGGAGCAGTTTGGCGATCGCCACCCCCGCAGCCCCGGCCCCATTGATCACGATTTTGACGGTCTGGAGGTCTTTTTTCACCAACTTTAAGGCGTTAAACAGCGCGGCGAGGGAAACGATCGCCGTGCCATGTTGATCATCATGGAAGATGGGAATATCTGTTTCGGCTTTCAACCGTTGTTCGATTTCAAAACAGCGGGGGGCGGCAATATCTTCTAAATTCACCCCCCCAAACACCGGCGCCAAATATTTCACTGTGCGGACGATTTCTTCTACATCCTGGGTGGCCAAACAGATGGGGAAGGCGTTGACATCCGCAAATTCCTTAAAGAGCATCGCTTTCCCTTCCATCACGGGCATCGCCGCCTCTGGCCCCAGGTTCCCGAGCCCCAGTACCGCACTGCCATCGGTGACGATCGCCACCATATTGCTTTTCACGGTCAAGTCATAAACCTGCTCCGGCGCTTCGGCGATCGCCTTACAAACCCGCCCCACCCCAGGGGTATAGGCCATGGCGAGATCCGACTGCACCGTCAGGGGAATGCGACTTTCCACGGTGATTTTGCCCCCCCGGTGGATATCAAAGGTGCGGTCTGAGACTTTAAGCACTTCAATATCAGGGACAGCCTTCACCGCATCGACAATTTCCCCGGCGTGTTTTTCGCTAGATGCATCGACGGTGATGTTGCGGATTAAAAACTTCAGGTCCCGTTCCACCAGGTCGATATTGCCGAGGCTGCCCCCCACATTGGCGATCGCCTGGGTCACATTGGCGAGGGTGCCAGCCCGATTGGAGATCCGTAACTGAATGGTGACGCTGTAGCTTGGGTTCGGGGTAAGGGCAACCATAGGATATTCGCTGACTGTGTTGGTGAAAGTGGAGTAAAAATAGGAAAATTCCCATCTCATTTAACCCTACTTTTTCCTTTTCCTAAAGTGTGACCCAAGGGGAAATGTCCCGGGGCGATCGCCTGTTACATGAGCCCTTCAATTTATCGTCAAGAACAGATCCATAGATTCTTGGCAAAATAGAAGAACAAGTTGCGTTTAGTCAAAAAAATCATGGTTGCTCTCACCACTGATCACTACCTCAGCCCCGAAGAATATCTAGCACTGGAGCAAGACAGTGACATTAGACATGAATATATGCACGGAGAAGTCTATGCGATGGCTGGTGCAACCCGTGCTCACAATACCTTGAGCCTCAATCTAGCGATCGCCCTCCGCAATCATCTCAACAATTCCCCTTGCCGCACCTATATGGCTGATGTGAAAGTGCGCTTATCGGCAGGAAAAAAATTTTTCTATCCAGATTTAATTGTTAGTTGCGATGATAATGATGAGTTGAGCTTGTCCTATGTAACCGAACCTAGAGTCATTATTGAAGTACTTTCGGAATCCACAGAAGGCTTTGACCGGGGCAATAAGTTTAAGTTTTACCGCACCATTCCCAGCCTGCAAGAATATGTTTTGGTGAGCACCACCCAATATTCCGTGGACTGCTTCCGGCGTGGCGAAGGCGATCTCTGGATTCTTGAAAGTTATCAAGGCCAAGAAGCGCTTCTCAAACTGCAATCTTTAGACTTAGAAATCTCTCTTGCTGATATTTATGCCACCGTGACCTTGCCTGAAACAGATGACGATTTAGAAGGCGATTTCAGCGAATAAAGCGGTGAATCAGGGCGTAATCCTTACCGCAAGTTTTTAAATTAGACCCCATTGATACCAATCCCTGATGAAAATGCCTCCCCATGGCGCAGGACGAAGCGATCGCTGATATCGTTGTGTCTGTATGTTGTGAGGACAAAACCAATGATGATCATGCCAGAGGAAGGACATCCCCTGAGTCGTATGTTGGCGAGTTATCCGCCCCACGCACTCCGATGTGATTTGCCCGCAGGTTCGTTGTTTGGTACTGATGGGATTCGTGGTAAAGCCGGTGATCTACTCACTGCCCCCTTCGCGCTTCAGGTGGGTTACTGGGCCGGCCAAGTTCTCCAGGAAACGGCAGAACGGCGCGCCCCCGTGATCATCGGTCAAGACTCCCGCAACTCCAGTGATATGTTGGCGATGGCGATCGCCGCTGGTTTAACCGCTTCCGGTTTAGAAGTATGGCATGTGGGTCTTTGTCCCACTCCCTGTGTTTCCCATCTGGCTCGCACCACCGAGGCGATCGGTGGCATTATGATCTCCGCCAGCCACAACCCCCCCGAAGATAACGGCATTAAGTTTTTTAGCCATGCTGGTACAAAACTGCTCAAGGATCTCAGCGCAAAAATTGAAGCCGGCCTGCGGGGTCAACACCCAGAACCGTTCCAATTGAGTCACCAGAACTGCGGTTCCTACCAACACCAAAAGGAGCTGACCCAACAGTACCGTGATGCCGTCTTTGCCACCCTGCCCCGAGATTTATCCCTGAGCGGTTTAAAAGTAGTCCTGGATTTAGCCTGGGGTGCTTCCGTTCATTTGGCCCCCGAACTTTTCCAAGCCCTTGGTGCTGAAGTGATCGCCCTGCACCACCAACCCGATGGCAGCAAGATTAATGTGAACTGCGGTTCTACCCATATCGATCAGCTCCAAGCCGCCATGCAATACCACCAAGCCGATCTTGGTTTTGCCTTTGATGGGGACGCAGACCGGGTGATCGCTGTGGATAACCAAGGGCGGGTTGTAGACGGAGATTACACCCTCTACCTCTGGGGCAAACAGCTCCAGGAAGCAGGTCAGTTACCCGAAAACTTAATTGTTGGTACGGTGATGGCGAACCTGGGTTTTGAGCGGGCCTGGGAAAAACTGGGAGGACAACTTCGTCGTACCGCTGTCGGTGATCAACATGTGCAAGCGGCCATGTGGCAAACGGGGGCAATGCTCGGTGGGGAGCAGTCGGGTCATATTCTCTGCCATCACCACAGTGTGTCTGGGGATGGGATTCAAACAGCACTTCATTTAGCAGCGTTGATACAGGCCGCAGGGGTTCCCCTCAGCGAGCTGATTGACCAAAGTTTTCAGACCTATCCCCAACTGCTCAGAAATGTCCGGGTAGAAGACCGCGATCGCCGTTTAAATTGGCAAGATTGCGATCGCCTCCAGACGGAAATCAGTAAAGCCGAAGCCGCCATGGGTGATCGGGGCCGGGTATTAGTACGCGCTTCTGGTACAGAACCGGTGGTACGGGTGATGGTGGAAGCAGAAGAACAGTATCTTGCGGAATATTGGACCCAACATCTGGTGAATGTGGCCCAAAGCAATCTCGCCTAACTAACTGCTTTTGAGGGTTTCCTTAAGGCTCTGGGCTTGGGTGAGTAAAGACTCAGCGAAGGAAATTGCTTCCTCAGCAGCATGGCCCCCTGTGAGCTGTGCGAGTTCATCGCGGCGGGTGTGGGGATGCTGGAGAGATTCTACGGAGACAATTGTGCGATCGCCTGCTTCTCCTTTGACTTTTTTCCCCTTAGACTGCACCTGTTTTGTGACCCGGAAATGGCCATCAGCCATGGCTGCAATTAGGGGCTGGTGCGTCACACAGAGTACCTGATGATGCTGACTGAGCTGGTGGAGTTTGGCGGCGATCGCCTGGGCAACTTTCCCCGAAACCCCTGCATCAATTTCATCAAAAACCAGGGTTTTCGGTGTGCTTTGCTGCTGGGTAAAGCAGGATTTGAGCGCCAGTAGAAAACGACTCATTTCCCCACCGGAGGCAATTTCGGCGAGGGGTTGAGCTGCTTCCCCTGGGTTTGGGCTGAAGTAAAAAATCACCTGATCGGAGCCGACTGCTGTGGGGGGAGTTGGGCTGAGGCGACATTCAAAAATCACCTTGGCCATCGCTAGGGGTTTTAATTCCTTAACAAGTTGCTTTTCCAACTTTTGGGCTGCTTTTTGGCGCAATTGGGTCAATTCCTGACATTGAACCTCTAGTTCTTGATATTTAACCGCACAGTCGCGCTCTAAGGCCTCAATGGATTGATCTGTCGCGGTGAGGGCATCTAGCTCCCCCTGAAGTTTGTCTCGGTGGGCGATCGCCTCCCCTAAAGTTGCACCATATTTGCGGCAAATTTGCTTCAGCGTCCGAATCCGTTCAGCAATCTGCGTTAGTTGTTCTGGGTCTGCCTCCAAGTCACTGCCATAGGCACTGATCTGATGGCCGGCTTCTACCACTTCCGTCAGGGCATTGCGCACCATCTCTAAAATCCCGCCCAATTGCGGATCATAGCCGACCATCTCCTGGAGCAGACTTTCGGCATCTCCCAAGAGATCCGCCACTGCTGGTGTTTCGGGGTCATCATTTTGGTAGAGAATGCGATGGGTCTGGTAACTGAGCTGTTGTAATTCCACCACATGGGACAGGCGATCGCCTTCCTGTTGGAGCTGTTCCAACTCTTCAGGATCGCTTAAATTCGCTTCATTTAGCTCTCGAAGTTGATATTGCAGTAAATCAAGCCGTTGTAGTCGTTCTTGTTCCGAGGTGCGACGGTTTTCGAGTAAATGCTTTGCTTTAAAATAAATTTGATGGGCAGTAGCCACCTTTTGTCGCTGCTGCTGCAACTGAGCACCACCGTAGCTATCCAACAGAATACGTTGCCGTTCCGGGATTAACAGCTCTACCGTTTGACCCTGGGCAGTAATTTCTAACAACTGCTCCCGTAGGGCCACCATCAGCCCCTGGGTAAGAATCACCCCATTCACACGGCTGCGCGATCGCAATCCCGTGCGATTGAGACTAAGTTCTCGGCTACAAACTACCGTTTCATCTTCTAAAAGATCAATCTCTTGTGCTTGCAGCCATTCCTTAACGCCTGGCGTAAGCAAAAAAGTTGCTTCAATGAATGCCCGCTCTCCTTGGGAGTCTCCTTGGGTATTTTTGGCCCGAACCATCCGAGCAGTGGCTTTTCCCCCCAAGGCAAGGTCTAGGGCATCGAGAATAATCGATTTTCCGGCCCCCGTCTCCCCTGTCAAAACCATTAACCCAGTCTGCAGTTCCAGCTCTAGGCGATCAATCAGCGCGAAATTTTCGATTCGGAGAAAACAAAGCATAGATGTTTGTAACAATCTGCGTCTGCATAAAAGAATGGGTAGATTGGCTGTAACTCACAACGGGCAAACAACCTACGCTAACCTCTAGTGTAAAAGCATGATTCACTCTGTGAATGATTTTTATCTCGCTCCCAGGGGTGAGAAATTTTTAGATATGCTCAAGCCGCCTTTCTGCCTGCTGTCGAATTTCCGTGAAGAAAAGATGCGACTCTCAGAGAGAACGTCTAGGATCAGAAAAAGTAGTCCATGATTGAATACTGAGCAAGCTCAATATTGACTGGGCTTTATTGAAATATCGGTTTAAAACCCCTATGAAATCTAAACTTTTACTTTTTTTGAGTCTGGCCATGTTCCAAGGGGCCATATTTGGCTGTGGGCTGGTGAGCAATGACAATGCCGATAGTGATACCTCTGGTGGCACAACAACCACGGAAACGACAGAGGGTGATGCTACGGGGGATGACTCGGCGGCTTTGACGGCAGATTGGATTGATTTTCAGACAGAAGATGGCAACTTGACGGTGAAATTTCCGGGTACACCCGAAACAGAAACGCAAACAACACCTTCTGATTTAGGTGAACTGGAATTTACGATGACTTCCTATGCGGATGATGCCAACCAACAATTTTTCATGGTGAGCAGTGTGACTTATCCAGTTGCGCCAGATCAGTATGACGCCGCCCAAGGATTAGAAGCGGCTAAAGAAGGTGCCGCAAGTAATTCTGGCTCTACTATCGTCCTGGATGAGGCGAGCGATCGCTTTGGGATTCCGGGGACAAACTTGGTGATGAGCGCCACCCAAGATGATGGAACGATTTATACCACCAGGGCCGAAATTTATATTGATCCCAATGGGCCTACCCTCCACCAAATTCTGGTGGTGACAGAAGGCGATCGCGTTGATAGCCCAGAGGTGGACGCATTTTTTGATTCGGCGGACATCACCCCAATTTAAATCGCTCAACCTTAGAATCTTCAACAAACCAAAAAATAGCCCAAATGCTTAGACATCAGGGCTATTTTTTTGATTTTACTGAGCGCCTCAGGACAACTTAGCGCGTGCTACATTGGAGCGCCCGGAGGGTGGCTGCCGCTGCGTAGTTCCGTTGAGATGCGGTATCGGGGAAGAAGCGATCGCCACTTTCATTGAGAGGAGACGCTACCCGACAGAAAGCCGACATCTGCGTTGTTAATGCACCGGCCCAATGGGTTGCTGTATCACTAAAGGCCACCGGATTGTTAGTGGCGACAAGGGTTGTTGGGCGTCCCTGGGCGGCCTGGGCATATTCAGCAGTACGACGGAGAATCGCCAATAGTTCAGCGCGAGTTACCGGCTGGGTCGGTTGAAATGTACCGTCTGGATAACCACTGACAATGTTATTTGCCCGGGCCCAGGCGATTTTCGCCGCACTCCAGCGGTCAGCCGCCACATCGGGATAGGGATCGCTGGCAACTTGGGTTGGAACATTAAGATTAGTGTTCGGGATCGTTAATAAACCTTCGATCGCCATCGAAACTAACTGTTCCCGTGTTAGGACATCATTAGGACGAAAGGTATTGTCATTAAAACCTGCAATAAAGCCAACATTCACCGCCTGGGCAATTTCATTACGGTAAATATCACCGCTGATATCCGTAAAGCCTGCTGCGACACCTGGATCATCGGGATTGGTCGTTTCTGGGGCGGGGGGTTCGATACCAGGAAAAGAATCCAACGTCACAATGGATCGTCCGGTAATGCCTGCGACCAGTTCATCGATGGTGGGCTTTTTGATAATAGCAATCTGACGGCCATTGCTAGAGAAGTAGAAGTGACCCAAGGGTCGATCCTCAAAGGTGCGCCGGGTAAATTCCCAGCCCGGCAGGAGGTTGAACTTAAGGAAGCCATCGGCAAGGCCATTGGTACGGCCGATGACAATTTCATCTTGGGTATTGACATTGGGGGTTGCCACCAGCAGCATTTCATTTTCCCAGGGGATAATCCGCAGCAGATGGCTTTGGCCGAAATCTTCACCGCCAACGCGCATGGAATAGCCATTGCTGTCAGTACTGCGGCGACAAAAACCCGTGAAATCGAAGTTTAACAACAGAGGCTCAACGGTGGTTGGGTTACTCCCTGTTTCAGCCCAACATTCCTGCCGATCCGGTCGTTCCAACTGTTCCACTACCAGTAAGTTGTAGCCGCCACTGTTCAGAGGTACAGCGATCGCCGCCATGTTATTTGGATCAATTTCGGTTTCACCAAAAATACTCTGGGACTGTGCTGGCCGTAGGGGAAGCAGACAGCTGATACTCGCAAGGGCGATCGCCCACATTTTTTTGGATAAGGTCGCTTGAGACATGGCCACTAATCTGAAATTTAAACAATTACTGCTCTTATTAGACTAAATTTTGCCTATTTTGAGCCCAATCACTGAGAAAAGTCTGACATACTTTCTGCTTCGCTATCCAGATTCTCCAAAGTCCCCTCATTTTTCAGGATCAGCACCCGACGGGCAAAGGGAATTTCAATCTGTTCACGGTCAAAAGCTTCCTTGATCAATTTTCGGAGTAGCCGTTGCACTGGAAGATGTTTCCCTGGTTTGACCTTGGTCGCCGTGCGAATGGTTAGCTCTGATTCTGCAAAATCATCTAAACCATCAATGCGCGTCGGCTCGAGCACATCGGGATGTAACTCTTTGATTTGATGTCCTACTTCCTCAAGGACGCGATACACATGATCTAAATTAGAGTCGTAATCCACCCCGACATACACCACCGCATAAACATATTTTTTTGAATAATTCACGATGGTTTTAATATCACCATTGCGAATAATGTGGAGACGCCCCCCCGGATCGCGGATACGGGTAACCCGCAAGTCCATTGCCTCTACAATCCCAGTGGCATCATCGGTCTGGACAAAATCTCCTACTAAATAATAGTTCTGCAACAAAATCGACAAGCCATTGACGAGATCATTAATTAAATTTTGCGCCCCAAGACCAACGGCAATCCCCACAATCCCCGCCCCAGCAAGAATTGGTGTGGGGTCAATGTTAAAGACATAGAGCACTGAGACGCCGCCGAGAAAGTAGATGCAGTATCGAACCCCATTTTGGACTAGAGGAATAAAGGTCAGGCGGCGACGGTATTGAATCGGACTAAGGTCAGGCGATCGCAGCAATAGCTTTTCAACAACAATGTCACCCAGGGCGATACTAAAAGCAACGACCAGAATAATAAAAATAATTTGATTAATAGAAATGGCATAATTGGCAAGGGGATTAACCCAAGGAAGTTGAGCAAAAACCGTCCCAGTAATTGCCACATAAATTGCCGCCTCTAAACAGCGTTTTAGTAGCCCCAATAGATGCTGAAAGCGAGGATAAAATCGCAGAATAGACTCGGGATTTTTGGCGATAAATTCTGTTGATAAACCATCGAGAGTTTCAATCAAAGAAAACGCAGCTCGCACACTAATAATAGCCAAACAGATCCAGAAATAAACTTGAATTCCCAAATAAAAATACTGGGTGATCCAAGGGGGAACAAACAAAAAGTCCAGACAAACAACCAAAGCCAGGATCCATAAGCCACTAGTAATGGCTAAATCTAAGGCCATAAAGAGCGTATCGATACTGTGATTGTTTTGCTTGATATTTTTCCAAGCCTTGAGGCGATCGCCCAACTGCCTTAAACGCGGTTTGAGACTAGCAATAATCAAACTCACCAAGAGGAGAAGAAGAATACTGCGGCCCAGGCCGAGGGCTAGATTGCGCCACTGTTCTACCGAAATGTCATTCAGAATTCCCAGGGTGTAGCGATAGATAGACCGACCCTGTAATAATAAATAACCATTGAGCGCCAGAATAGTGGCAACGCCACCAAAAGCGAGTAATAGAAATAGCTTTTTAAGAATTTTTTGGGTCAGAGTCAACAGATTTTCACCCTGTTTCCCTGGCAGCCACTGGATTAATTGCTTGAGGGTCGAGATGATTAAAAACTGGCCAAGGATAATCAAAATTGAAAATAGAGCGATTTCAGCAAGTAGGATGCCAAAATCGAACAGAATACCATTCATTTTTTTAGATTGAATTTTAAATTTTGGGCAACGCTTAGGGGAGGGGGGTTTCCACAGGGCAGGCCCGCTTCAACTTAGCAAATCCCAGCCCGGTATAACGATAGATGAGGACGATTTTGGCGAAAGAAGCAGTTATAGAGCAGGCATTGGAGCAGAAAGTTAGGGGAGAAATCGCCCACAGGCAGCGATTCCCAGAGGAAAACCCTAAAATAAAGACAGTTTCTCTGTTGTTTTCGTCAAGCTATGTCCCACCATCCTCATCATCGTCATCCTCAGCAAACCCAAGATCGCCCCCGCGTTTTCTCCGGATGGCGGGCTGGCATGGCTAGCTTTCTTTTGGGTCAGGCATTGTTTTGGGGGGCAGGGGCGATCGCCCAAACCGAGCCCAAGCAGGAGTTAAACTACGGCAATTTAATCCAAGATATCCGCCAGGATCAAATCGAGAAATTTGTCCTTGACCCGGAGACCAACACCGCCACAGTGATTCTCCGGGGCCAAACAGAAGAGGAAGCCCAAACGGTGCAGCTTCTCAACAACAACCAGGAGTTACTCACGGCTCTGCGAGAAAATAATGTAGATTTTGAGGTGGTTCCTTCCCAGGACAACTCCGTGGCGATCGCCCTGTTTACAAATCTGTTGCTCTTTGGGATTTTGATTGGCGGCCTGGTCTTGATCATCCGTCGCTCCGCCAGCATGCAAAATAACGCCATGAACTTTGGCCGCTCGAAGGCCCGCTTCCAGATGGATGCAGAGACAGGCATCATGTTCAAGGATGTGGCCGGGGTAGAAGAAGCGAAAGAAGAACTCGGCGAAGTAGTTACCTTTCTGAAGGAGCCGAATAAATTTACTGCTATCGGTGCGAAAATCCCCCGCGGTATGCTCTTGATCGGCCCCCCTGGAACAGGAAAAACCCTCCTCGCCAAAGCGATCGCCGGCGAAGCCGGCGTGCCTTTCTTTAGTATTTCTGGCTCAGAATTTGTGGAAATGTTTGTGGGGGTTGGGGCCTCTCGGGTGCGGGATCTGTTTCGCAAAGCCCAGGAAAATGCTCCCTGTCTGGTGTTTATCGACGAAATCGATGCAGTGGGCCGTCAGCGGGGTGCGGGCATTGGTGGGGGCAACGATGAACGGGAACAAACCCTTAACCAATTGCTCACGGAGATGGACGGCTTCGAGGGGAATTCTGGCATTATCGTGATTGCGGCGACAAACCGCCCCGATGTGCTCGACCAAGCCCTCCTGCGACCGGGCCGCTTTGACCGTCAGGTGACTGTTGATTATCCTGACCGCCCCGGTCGTCTGGCGATCCTTGAAGTCCATGCCCAGGATAAGAAAATTGCTGAAGATGTGGATCTTGAGGCGATCGCCCGGCGCACCCCAGGCTTTTCGGGGGCAGATCTGGCCAATTTACTCAATGAAGCCGCTATTTTTACCGCCCGTCGTCGCAAGGAAGCGATCACCAGTGCCGAAATCAATGATGCCATTGACCGGGTTGTGGCGGGCATGGAGGGCACTCCCCTCACGGACGGTAAAAGCAAACGTCTCATCGCCTACCATGAGGTGGGCCATGCCATTGTCGGCACGGTACTCAAGGACCATGACCCCCTGCAAAAAGTGACGATTATTCCCCGGGGTCGCGCCCAAGGTTTAACCTGGTTTACCCCCAACGAAGAACAGGGCCTCACCACCAAAGCACAATTTCATGCCCAGATCGCCGTCGCTCTCGGAGGACGAGCCGCCGAAGATATTGTCTTTGGCTATGACGAAATCACCTCCGGGGCCTCCCAGGATATCCAGGTGCTCACGAATATTGCTCGCCAGATGGTCACTAAATTCGGGATGTCGGAGCTTGGTCAATTTGCCCTCGAAACGAACCGGGGGGAAGTGTTCCTGCGCAATGATTGGTTGGGAGAGCGGCCAGAATATTCCGAGGCGATCGCCCAACGCATTGACCACAAGGTGCGGGAAATTATCAACGAGTGTTATGACACGGCTAAACAAATCATCCGCGACAATCGGCAACTGATTGATCGCCTGGTAGATCGTCTCATTGAAGAAGAAACCATCGAGGGAGAAGAATTTAGCCGTCTGGTCAACGAAGCCCTCAACCAGACAATTGATCTCCAGAAAACCGCTGCCCTCGCCTAATCCCGATGAAAACCATCATCCTCTGGGGCATCCAAGGATATCGCCGCTGGATCTCGCCCCTCTTTCCCCCCAGTTGTCGCTTTCAGCCCACCTGTTCCCAATATGCCCTCGAAGCGGTGGAACGGTTTGGTCCAGTGCGGGGCAGTTGGCTGGCGGTTAAACGCATTGGCCGCTGCCACCCCTTCCATCCCGGTGGTTATGACCCAGTGCCCCCCTGTGGTGGCCATGACCCCAAAAACCCTTAGGCGATCGCCTAAGGCCTGTTTCTGACCCACTGTTCTTGTCTGCTCAACCGATCCCCATGACCGTTATTTCTCCGACCGACCCCCAAACCGACTACACCTGGCAATGGCGAGGCTTTGCGATCAACTATCGTCAATGGGGAACCCAGGGGGCACCCATTCTACTCGTACATGGTTTTGGGGCATCGGTGGGCCATTGGCGCAAAAATTTGCCTGTCCTCGGGGAACATTACCGTTGCTATGCAATCGACCTTTTGGGCTTCGGAAAATCAGCTAAACCCCAGCCAAAACTGGAGGCAGACTATACCTTTGATACCTGGGCAGCCCAAGTTCAGGCATTTTGCGCCGAGGTGATTGGAGAGCCAGCCTTTTTAATTGGTAATTCCATCGGCTGTGTGGTGGTGATGCAAGCGGCAGTCTCCTATCCCGATTGGGTGAAGGGCATTGTTGCTTTGAATTTTTCCCTGCGCCTATTCCATGAACGTAATTTATCTAGAGCCCCTTTCTATCAACGGTGGGGTGTGCCTTTATTTCAAAAAATGCTCACCCAAACGCCTCTCGGCTCCCTTTTCTTCAAGCAATTAGCCCAGCCAAAAACAGTCCGTAACGTCCTGGGCCAGGCCTATGCCGACAAAAGCGCGATTACCGATGAACTGGTAGAGATGATTTTGGCCCCAGCGAAAGATCCAGGCGCCGCCGCTGTTTTCCTCGCCTTCACGAGCTACTCCCAGGGGCCACTACCGGATGACCTCCTACCCCAATTGACCTGTCCAACGGCGGTGGCTTGGGGCACAGCAGATCCCTGGGAGCCGATCACCCTAGGGCGTGCCCTCGTGGAACAGTATCCTCAGATTGAGTTTCAGTCCTTTGAAAATGTTGGCCATTGTCCCCAGGATGAAGCCCCAGATCTTGTTAACGATTATTTGCTCGATTGGTTGAGTCGGCAACAGTCCCCAGGAGGCTAATTTCGTAAAATCACCCAAGGACGAGGGGATTTCAAAGGGATTTACCGTGGGGAGGGAACTCACGGTTTAATATGGTTAACTAGGCTATGGTCCGAGGGTACTCGCAAAATTTGCTAGGATACGGAGTCCAAAAATTTCTATTCACAGGAGTTGCTAAGGCATAAATGGTTGGTCAATTTGCAAATTTCGTCGATCTGCTCCAATACAGAGCTGCATCCCAGGCCCAGAAGACTGTGTTTAGTTTTTTGGCTGATGGCGAAACGGAATCTGCTGCCCTGACCTATGCTGCATTGGACCAAAAAGCCCAAGCGATCGCCGCTTTTTTGCAGCGTAACCAAGCCCAAGGGGAACGGGCACTCCTTTTGTATCCGCCAGGTTTAGAATTCATCGGTGCTTTTTTGGGCTGCTTATATGCCGGGGCGATCGCCGTGCCTGCTTACCCACCGCGCCCGAATAAATCCTTTGACCGTCTCCATCGCATTATCCAAGATGCCCAGGCGAAATTTGCCCTGACCACAACAGAACTTAAAGACAAAATCGCCGATCGCCTTGAAGATTTAGAAGGAGCAGATTTCCACTGCCTCGCCACAGATCACCTAGATCTCAGCCTCGCCCAAGACTGGCAAGAAAAACCGATTGCAGGAGAAGATCTCGCTTTTTTGCAATATACCAGCGGCTCTACGGGGGATCCCAAAGGGGTCATGGTTTCCCACCACAATTTAATTCACAATTCTGCCCTCATTAACCAAGGATTCCAAGACACTGAGGCCAGTATAGGTGTATCCTGGTTGCCCCCATACCATGACATGGGGTTAATCGGCGGCATCTTACAGCCGATCTATGTGGGCGCCACGCAAATTCTTATGCCCCCCGTCGCCTTTTTACAGCGTCCTTTCCGCTGGCTAAAGGCGATTAGTGATTACCAGGTTTCTACCAGTGGTGCCCCGAACTTTGCCTACGATCTCTGTAGTAGCCAGATCACCCCAGAACAAATTGCAGTCTTAGATCTAAGTAGCTGGCGGCTGGCTTTTTCGGGGGCCGAACCAATTCGCGCCGTGACCCTCGAAAATTTTGCGAAAACCTTTGCGGCGGCGGGCTTTCAAAAATCAGCATTTTATCCTTGCTATGGGATGGCCGAAACAACATTGATTGTCTCCGGTGGTCATCACTCGGCCCGACTCCCCCAGGCGGTGACCGTCAGTAAACAGGGCATCGAAGCTAATGAGGTTCGCCCAGCTGCAGCAACGGAAGCAACGGTGACTTTGGTGGGGAGCGGCGAGATTATTGGTGACCAAATTGTCAAAATTGTTGATCCCCAGAATTTGACAGAATGTGCTCCCGGCAACATCGGTGAAGTGTGCGTGAAAGGGGAAAGTGTCGCCCAAGGCTATTGGCAAAAAGAAGCACTGACCCAAGCGCAATTCCAAGCTCAGGTTGCGGGTGAAACTGGTTTTCTCCGGACAGGCGATTTGGGTTTTTTACAGGACGGAGAACTCTACATTACGGGCCGCTTGAAGGATCTGCTGATTATTCGAGGCCGCAATCACTATCCCCAAGACATCGAGCTAACGGTGGAGGTAGCCCATCCTGCCCTCCGCCAAGGGGCTGGTGCTGCGGTTTCTGTGGAAGTTGACGGTGAAGAGCAACTGGTGATCGTACAGGAAGTCGAACGTCAGTATGCCCGTAAGCTTGATGTCGCCGCAGTGAGCCAAGCGATCCGGGGGGCGATCGCCGCAGAGCATCACCTGCAACCCCATGCCATTTGTCTGATTAAACCGGGTAGCATCCCGAAAACCTCTAGTGGGAAGATTCGTCGCCATGCCTGTAAAGCTGGTTTTTTAGACCATACTTTAGCGGTGATTGGGGAGTGGCAAGCCACGGCAACCATGGCAAAATTTTCGCCGGTCCAGTCACCCTCTACTCCTTCTCGATCGCTATCCATTGCGGAGTTGCACCTGACACAAAAACAACAGGATATTGAAACCTGGCTACAGGCAAATATTGCCCATCGACTGGGGATTAGGCCTGAACAATTAGATGTTGATGAGCCCTTTGCCAGTTATGGTTTAGATTCTGTCCAGGCGGTACAGGTGACGGCTGATCTAGAGGATTGGCTTGGCATCAAACTAGACCCCACCTTAGCCTATGATTACCCCACCATTCGGGCGATCGCCTATTTTTTAATCCAAGGAGATCAAGCGCCTGAAATTATCCCGACACCCCAAACAAATCAAGGGACAAAAATTGCCATTGTGGGCTTGAGTTGTCGTTTTCCCCAAGCAGACAGCCCAGAGGCATTCTGGGAACTGCTCAACCAGGGAAAAGATGGTATCCAACAGCTAAAAAATCGTTGGGCAACGGGAGAGTGGGGCGGTTTTTTGGACAATATCGATCGCTTTGATCCCCAATTTTTTGGAATTTCCCCCCGGGAAGCGGAACAAATGGATCCCCAGCAACGGCTGCTTTTAGAAGTTACCTGGGAAGCGCTGGAACGGGCAAATATCCCCGCAGAGAGCCTAAAAAACTCTCGGACAGGTGTTTTTGTCGGCATTAGTAATAGTGATTATGCCCAACTGCAAGTACGCGAAAATAACCCAATTAATCCCTATTTAGGTACAGGTAACGCCCATAGTATTGCCGCCAATCGCCTGTCCTATTTTTTAGATTTACGGGGGGTTTCTCTCAGCGTTGATACGGCTTGCTCCTCTTCTTTAGTTGCAGTTCATCTAGCCTGCCAAAGCTTAATCAATCATGAATCAGAGTTGGCGATCGCCGCAGGGGTAAATTTGATTTTGACTCCCGATGTGACCCAGACATTCGTTCAGGCAGGGATGATGAGTGAAGCCGGACGGTGCAGAACTTTTGATGAAGCAGCCGATGGTTACGTGCGCGGGGAAGGCTGCGGCGTTGTACTCCTCAAACCCTTGGCCCAGGCAGAACAGGATGGCGACAATATTCTCGCGGTGATCCATGGCTCGGCGGTAAATCAGGATGGGCGTAGTAATGGTCTGACGGCCCCCAACGGGCGATCGCAACAGGCTGTGATTCGTCAGGCTTTGGCCCAGGCCAGAATTACGGCAGCGGAGCTCGACTATGTAGAGGCCCATGGTACGGGGACCCCCCTCGGTGATCCCATTGAGGTGAATTCCCTCAAGGCAGTTTTAAAGACAGAAAAACGCCAAGCCCCCTGTGTGTTAGGTTCTGTTAAAACCAATATTGGGCACTTAGAAGCAGCGGCTGGCATCGCCGGTTTAATCAAAGTTGTGCTCTCTTTGCAGCACGAGCAAATTCCTCAACATCTACATTTTCAGCAATTAAATTCCCGCATTGACCTAGAAGATTTAGTGACGATTCCCCGAGCGGTTCAACCTTGGCGGCGGGGCGAAAAAAAACGTTTAGCTGGGGTTAGTTCCTTTGGTTTTGGGGGAACTAATGCCCACCTCATTATCGGTGACCATGCCGCAAAAATCGGTGAACGAGAACCCCAGCCCTCAAAAACACGCCCTTGGCATTTGTTAACAGTTTCGGCAAAGAATCGTGCTGCCTTAAATGATTTACAGAGACGATATTCAACCTATCTCTGCCAACATCCAAAAATAGATTTGCAGAACCTTTGTTTATCTGCTAATACTGGGCGATCGCCCTTGAACGAGCGGTGTTTTTTTGTCTTTCAAGATGTAGCAGAGTTACAACGGCAATTAAACCAGAGCCCCCCTGCGCCCCTGCTGAAAATTCAGTCTCCCAAAACAGCTTTTTTGTTCACGGGCCAGGGCTCTCAATACCATGGCATGGGGCGACAACTCTACCAGACCCAGACTCTGTTTAAAGAGACCCTAGATGAATGCGATCGCCTTTGGCAAATCTATGCCCCCGATGCCCCCAGCCTGATCGAGTTGCTCTATGGCCACCACAGCCCTGAGCTCGTCCATGAAACAATCTATACCCAGCCCCTACTATTTGCCGTTGAATATGCGATCGCCCAAGTGTGGCTCAGTTGGGGGATTACCCCCGATTTCTGCATGGGCCACAGTGTCGGTGAATATGTAGCAGCTTGTCTCGCGGGGGTTTTTTCCTTAGCCGATGGCCTAAAACTGATCACAGCTCGTGGCAAATTGATGCATGCTCTCCCCAGTAATGGCAGCATGGCAGCAGTTTTTGCGGATAAAACCGTAATTAAGCCTTATTTGTCAGAAAATTTAACCGTTGGGGCAGAAAATGGTTCCCATCTAGTCCTGTCCGGGAAAACCCCTTGCCTCGAAGAAAGTATTAGTAAGCTCCAGAGCCAGGGGATTAAAACCAAGTCTCTCCGCGTTTCCCATGCTTTCCACTCGCCCCTCATGGCGCCGATGTTGGCAGAGTTTCGCCAGGTTGCCGCTCAAATTTCCTTCCAAGCACCCCGCATACCACTGATTTCCAACGTGACTGGAACAGAAATCGGGACAGAAATTGCCCAGGTGGACTATTGGGTCAACCATGTATCTCAGCCTGTTAAATTTGTCCAAAGCATCCAGACCCTAGCCCAGTTTGGGGTCAATGTTTACCTCGAAATTGGAGCGAAACCAGTGCTCCTAAGTATGGGACGCCATTGTCTCCCAGAACAGGCCGCCCTGTGGCTACCGAGCCTGCGTCCCCAAAGTGACCCCCTCCAGGAGATGTTCATCAGTCTCGGGAAACTTTATGAACAGGGCTTTGACGTGCATTGGCCAGTCGTGGAAGCGGGTTTTGGTCACCGGAAACTCATTTTGCCGACCTATCCTTTTCAGCGGCAGCGCTACTGGTTTAATCCCCAATCCTGGACACAGTCTAATGCCGCACCAGCGGAAAATAGTCATGGTTGGTTTTATCGCACGGTCTGGAAGCCGATTCAAAGTTTAGGGATAGCTCAACAGCCAGAAAAACAATGGTTGATTTTAGGCGATCGCCATCCCGTTAGTGAAGCTATTTATCAGCAATTCACCAAGGCCAAATTTGTTTATCTGGGGACCAACAATCAGTTTTCTGGGGATGATTTCTGGCAGGTCTCTCCCGATAGTTTTGACGAATTGTTCAGTCATATCGAGCGCGAACATTTAGCGGGGGTTCTTCAGATTTGTCCCCCAATAGTGCCGACATCAGACCTAGAACAAGGCCAACGCTCGACCAGCGCCACGGCCTTGAAGCTCATCCAAGCCCTTGATCAACAAAAATTTGCTGTGCCCTGCTGGTTTGTGACCCACCAAAGCCAGCGGGTGCTCGAAAGTGATTCTGTAGAAGGCTTTGCCCAGGCCGGACTATGGGGGTTAGGCCAGGTGATCGCCCTTGAGCATCCAGAGTTGTGGGGGGGAATTATCGACCTAGATACAACCCTGCCGAATCTCGTCCAAATTTGTCAGCAAAATCAGTTTCAACATTTAGCAATGCGCCGGGGTCAACTCTATGGGGCTCAGCTGCAGCCCCAAGCCCATAGAGCCATCAAGAAGGTGCCAGTTCAATCCCAGGGAACTTATCTAGTGACGGGTGGTTTAGGGGCGATTGGGCGTAAAATTGCCCACTGGCTCGCCGATCAAGGGGCCGAAAAAATTATCCTTCTCAGCCGCCATCGTCACCCCAAAATTTCTATAGATCTGCCGCAAAATGCCATTGTTTATCCCTGTGATTTGGCAGATGAAAGCCAGGTTGAAAAACTGTTTCAAATCTATTCTCAGATTCGTGGCATTTTCCATACAGCGGGTGCGTTAGCCGATGGCTTACTGCAAAAACAAACCTGGGAAAATTTTCAAGCTGTTGCGGCCGCAAAAGTTAACGGAACTTGGTATTTGCATCGCCATAGTCAAAACTTAAACCTCGATTTTTTTGTCCTTTTTTCCTCTGTTGCAAGTGTGTTGGGTTCCCCAGGCCAAGGTAATTATGCGGCGGCTAATCGCATTATGACGGCGATCGCCCAACATCGGCAGGCCAAGGGCTTACCCGCCCTAGCGATCCATTGGGGGCCTTGGGCCGCGGGGGGAATGGCAACAGCATTAACGAACCAAGCCCTAGACCTAATTCAACCACAACAGGGTTTAGACATACTTGAAACACTGTTAGGTAAACAGGGCGAGATTGGTGTCTTTAAAGCCGACTGGTCTACCCTGGCAAAACAGTTCCCGGACCTGACCCATAGCGACTATTTCCAAGCGGTAATTACAGAGGAACAAGTACCTCAAAAAAATCTCTCAATTTTCAGTGAGTTACTCACCCTGACAGCAGAAAAACGAGCAGCTTACCTATTGGAATATCTGCGTCATTCTGTGGCGCAAATTCTCAAGTTAGACCGCCAAAAAATTCAACCCCACGATAGTCTTTTAGATCTGGGAATGGATTCCCTGATGGTGATGGAGGCGATCGCCGCCCTCAAGCAAGATCTACAACTGATGCTCTATCCCCGGGAAATTTATGAACGGCCCCGATTGGATGTGCTGACAGCTTATCTGGCCGCGGAGTTCACCAAAGCCCATGACCCCAAGGCGGCGACGGGAACGGCAGTGGCCCCCGCCCAGGGCCTCACGGTAAAAACAAAACAACAGTGGCAGAAACCTGCCCGCAAAAATCCCAATCCCATTGCCTTTATTCTCTCTAGTCCCCGGTCTGGATCGACATTGTTGCGGGTAATGCTGGCAGGGCATCCGGCGCTCTATTCGCCCCCAGAACTGCATCTGCTTCCCTTTGAAACCATGGGCGATCGCCATGGGGAACTGGGGCCATCTCACCTGGGCGAAGGGCTGCAACGGGCGTTAATGGACTTGGAGCAATTAACTGCCCCAGAAAGTCAAAAAAAGGTCAAACAATGGGTACGAGACAATAAATCCATTGCCGAAATTTATGCCTATCTGCAACAGCAGGCGGGCGATCGTTTACTCATTGATAAATCCCCTAGTTATGGCAGCGATCGCCATATTCTAGACCACAGTGAAATCCTTTTTGAAAAGGCAAAATATATCCACCTGGTCCGCCATCCCTATGCTGTGATCGAATCCTTTACCCGGCTACGGATGGATAAACTTTTGGGAGCAGAAAAACAGAATCCCTATGCCTTAGCAGAATCAATTTGGACCGAAAGTAATTACAATGTTTTAGGCTTGGGTGAGAGCGTTAATGGCGATCAATATCTCCAGGTTATTTATGAAGATTTGGTGCGCGATCCCCGTGCTGTTTTAACACAAATTTGTGCGTTTCTTGGGGTTGATTTTAACGAAGCCCTCCTCAATCCCTACAGCGGCGATCGCCTGACCGATGGTCTCCATGAACAGTCCATGGGAGTCGGTGATCCTAATTTTCTCCAGCACAAAAGTATTGATCCGAGTTTGGCAGAAAAATGGCGATCCATTGGCTTGCCTCGCCCCTTGCAACCGCGCACCATCAACCTGGCCCATCGCTTCAGATATGAGCTGCCCCAGGACGATACCAAGGCCGTTGAAACTCAGCCTGCTCATCAGGCCATGGGGGAACGGTTCATTCAAGTGCGGGGCTTGGAAACCTGTCTCTGTGAGTGGGGCGATCGCCAGCATCCGTTGATCCTCTTGCTGCACGGCATCCTCGAACAGGGAGCCTCTTGGCAGCTCATTGCCCCCCAGCTGGCCGCCCAGGGTTATTGGGTGGTCGCACCGGATCTGCGGGGTCATGGCAAATCTGCCCATGGCCAGTCCTACAGCATGTTGGATTTTCTTGCCGATGTAGATGATCTAAGCAAGCAATTAACAACGCAGCCCTTCACCCTTGTGGGCCACTCCATGGGGTCGGTGATTGGCGCCATGTATGCCGGGATTCGCCGAGAAAATGTGCAGAATTTAATTTTGGTGGAAACCATCGTCCCCAACGACATCGACGACGCTGAAACGGGTAATCACTTAATCACCCACCTGGACTACCTCGCTAAGCCCCCCCAACACCCCACATTTCCGAGTGTGGCCGTGGCCGCCCGCCGTTTGCGCCAAGCCACCCCCCACCTCTCCCAAGACCTATCGGTGGCCCTAACCGCCCGCAGTACTATTCCCAAAGATGATGGCGTGCAATGGCGCTGGGATCCTTTTCTCCGCACCCGGGCAGGGATTGAATTTAACGGCATCAGTCGGCGCCGCTATTTGGCGTTGCTCAAAGACATCACGGCGCCGCTCACTTTGATCTACGGTGATCAGAGTGAATTTAACCGCCCTGCCGATCTCCAGGCGATCCAAATGGCCCTCCCCCAGGCCCAGCGCCTGACCGTATCTGGTGGCCACAATCTCCATTTTGAAAATCCCCAGGCGATCGCCCAAATTATCGGCCAACAGCTCGCCCCGAATAAACTGCCCCAAACACAATAAAAAATATTTCAGGGGGCGATCGTCAAGGCAGAAAATATTGGATTCTGATCTATGACTTACTACTCCTGAATGCTTCCAAAATTCCCTTGGGCTATCCGGTACAATCTCACATGTTCTGATGAAAATTGTTAGACCTGATATCCTGAGAACTAGACCCCTTTATCAGATGGCCTTTGAGAAAAACCCATGCATCTTAGTGAAATTACCCATCCCAACCAACTCCACGGTTTATCGATCCGTCAGTTGGAGGAGGTTGCCCGGCAGATTCGTGAAAAGCACCTCCAAACCATTGCCGCCAGCGGCGGTCACCTGGGCCCTGGTTTAGGGGTAGTAGAACTGACCCTTGCCCTCTACCAAACCCTCGATCTTGACCGCGATAAAGTCATTTGGGATGTGGGTCACCAAGCCTATCCCCATAAACTGATCACTGGACGCTACAACGAGTTTCATACCCTCCGCCAGAAAGATGGGGTCGCAGGTTATCTCAAACGCAGCGAAAATGTCTTTGATCACTTTGGGGCGGGTCATGCTTCTACCAGTATTTCGGCAGCCCTAGGGATGGCCCTGGCCCGAGATGCCAAGGGAGAAGATTTTAAATGTGTCGCAGTGATTGGTGATGGCGCTTTAACGGGGGGCATGGCCCTGGAAGCGATTAACCATGCAGGTCATCTTCCTGATACAAATCTGATGGTGGTGCTCAATGACAATGAAATGTCCATCTCGCCGAATGTGGGCGCTATTTCCCGTTATTTGAACAAAGTCCGCCTCAGCGATCCGGTGCAGTTTCTTACGGACAACCTTGAAGAACAGGTAAAGCATTTACCTTTCGTCGGTGACTCCCTCACCCCAGAAATGGAACGACTCAAGGACAGCATGAAGCGTTTGGCGGTCTCTAAAGTGGGGGCCGTGATTGAAGAATTAGGCTTTAAATACTTTGGCCCTGTAGATGGCCACAACCTAGAGGAATTAATTCGCACCTTCAAACAAGCCCACAAGGCCAAAGGCCCGACCCTCGTCCATGTGGCCACAGTCAAAGGGAAAGGCTATGCGATCGCCGAAAAAGATCAAGTGGGCTACCATGCCCAATCTCCCTTTGATCTGGCCACTGGGAAAGCATTTCCGTCCAAAACCCCCACGCCCCCTAGCTATACCAAGGTTTTTGCCCATACCCTGACGACCCTGGCCGAAAATAACCCGAAAATCATTGGTATCACGGCAGCGATGGCCACGGGGACAGGTTTAGATAAGCTCCAACAAAAATTACCAAAGCAATACATCGATGTGGGGATTGCCGAGCAACATGCGGTCACCCTGGCGGCGGGTCTGGCCTGTGAAGGCATCCGGCCCGTGGTGGCGATCTATTCGACTTTCCTCCAACGGGGTTATGACCAAATCATCCATGATGTCTGCATTCAAAAATTGCCCGTCTTTTTCTGTCTTGACCGGGCTGGCATCGTCGGGGCTGATGGACCGACCCACCAAGGAATGTACGACATTGCTTACCTGCGCTTGATTCCGAACATTGTGGTGATGGCACCGAAGGACGAGGCGGAATTGCAGCGGATGCTCATTACGGGCATTGAATACACAGAGGGGGCGATCGCCATGCGTTATCCCCGGGGGAGTGGCGTCGGCGCGCCCCTGATGGAAGACGGCTGGGAACCCCTGCCCATCGGCAAAGGGGAAATTCTCCGCAACGGGGACGATATCCTCCTGATCGGTTATGGCTCGATGGTACACCCGACCCTCCAAGTGGCGGAAATCCTCAGCGAACATAGCATTGGAGCCACGGTGATCAATGCCCGCTTCGTAAAACCCCTCGACACAGATCTCATCGCTCCCCTCGCCAAACAAATCGGCAAGGTGGCCACCTTTGAGGAAGGTTGTCTGATGGGTGGCTTTGGTTCAGCCGTCTGTGAAGCACTCCAGGATAATAATGTTTTGGTTCCCGTAAAGCGTTTTGGCATTGAAGATGTGCTCGTTGAGCACGCCACTCCCACCGAAGCGAAGGTTGCCCATGGGTTAACGCCAGCCCAGATGGCAGAGTCGATTCGGGCGGCATTTTTCCAGACAGGAGTATCCCCCGCCGCTACCACCGTTTAAAGACCAACCAAATCATTGAAGAGAGATCCCCAAGATTTTGATCACAATTCTGGGGATTTTTTTGGCGATCGCCAGCAATAAGATCTATCCCCGGAAATTGCGATCGCCCGGGGGAACTCGTAAAATTTGGGAGTCTGTCTATATTTTGCCGATGAAACGTCGCCACCTACTCAAATACGGAGCCTTTGCCGCCTGGGGCTATGGCCTCACAGCCTGTGCCCAACTGCCGGAGATGGGCTGGCCGACAAATTCTGCCCCATCGGCTATCGAGGAATCTGGGCCACGCCTCGACCTCCCTACCCCAGAAAAGCAGACTTTAAATGTGGGCTATGTGGCCAATTTAGCGATCGCCCCTTGGCTCGTCGCCCAGGAACAAGGTTTTTTCGCCCAATATGGCCTCGAAGTACAATTCTACCCCCAAGCAGATCAAGAGGCCGTGGAACAGGGTTTATTGGAAGCGCGTTTTGATGCGGCGATCACCGCTTTTACAACGCCCCTGATCTATCAGCTCAAAACCCCCGCTGTAAACCTGGTGGCCCTGATGCAGCTCTATCGCCATGGGGGCGTTTTTTGTGGCCGCCAGCGCACCTGGGACAGTAATATCCGGGCGGGGATCGATTATGCTAACTTCCCAGAATTTGCGGATGCCTACCGCAGTTATGTGCGGGCTCTACCGGATAAAACCTTTGCTGTCGATGATCAATATAGCGTAGCCGCCTATCTTTATCGATATTGGTGGGCCGAGATGGGTTTCCATCCAGACCGTGATTTAGAGCTATTGGCCTTTGCTCCCACAGAACTCCACCATAAACTCCAGGCGGGGGTCGTCCAGGGTTACTGTAGCCAAGAGCCTTGGGGGCAACAGGCGATCGCCAACGGGGCCGGATTTGTGCAGTACCTTTCAGGAGATGTGTGGCAAGGACATCCTGGGCCTGTGATTACCACCAGTGCGGGCTGGTTAGAAACCAATCCCAACACCGCCAAAGCCTTGATAGCTGCCACCCTAGAGGGCTGCCAATATTGCCAAAATCCGCTGAATGCGACCACGGTCGGTGCTTTATTCGCCACAAATTTAGGGCTTGAGCCCACCCAAATCATTGCTCTCTTAGGAGGGGAATATTTTTATGGGGGCATAGGCGATCGCCCCATCCCTCGGCGGGACAGTCCCATTTGGTTTGGCCAGGGGGGACAATTGCCGACTCCGGATCAAGCCAATTATTGTTGGCAGTCCCACGGACTCTGGCTCCTGACCCAGATGGTCCGGTGGCAACACTTTAACCTAAGGACATATCCAGAAAATGCCCTGGAGGTGGTGGCGGCGGCCTATCCCACGGAAATTTACGAAGAAATCGCCCCAGCCTTCGGCCTCCGACTGCCCCCGGAGCCCCTCAAATCAGAATTGCACTTCATCGATCAGCGGGCTTTTTTGCCAAACCAAGTGGACAGTTATCTCAATCAGTTTGAAATTCGCACTTAAGGAAGAGGCTATTTCCCGATACAAAAACGGCTAAAAATACGGTCTAATACCGATTCTGTTACCCCTTCCCCGGTAATTTCCCCAAGGGCTTGGACGGCACTACGCAAATCAATCGTCCAAAAATCGAGGGGTAAGGCCTGGGCGATTGTTTCCTGCACTTGGAGGAGAGCCTGTTGGGCCTGGGTCAAGGCTGCTGCCTGACGTTGGTTGATCGCAAAGTCAAGGTCTGCGGCTCTCACTTGACCTCCCTGGACGAGTTCGGCGATCGCCCGTTCGAGATCTTCAATACCCTGGTGTTGGGCTGCGGCTGTTTTGACTACCCGTTGCACTTGGGGCGGAATTTCAACCATTTCTCCTGGGGCGATGTCCGTTTTATTGAGGATTAAAATAAGCGGTTTCGGGGGAGTTTCTGGAGTGGTGGGAGCCGTAATTTGCTGAAAAATTGCTTGATCTGCGCCAGTCCAACCCACCGCTGCGTCAATGGTAAACAAGATTAGATCCGCCTGCTGGGAGGCCGCCAAAGAACGGGCCACACCAATTTTTTCAACGGTATCTTCCGTTTCCCGAATGCCCGCTGTATCCAGCACTTGCACCGGAATGCCCTGCACAACTAACTGCGATTCCACCACATCCCGTGTTGTTCCTGGCAAGTCGGTTACAATGGCGCGATCGCTGCGACTCCAGGCATTTAATAAGCTAGATTTTCCCACATTGGGCCGGCCGACGATCGCCACCTTTAGACCTGTGCGTAACAGCTCTCCCCGGTCAGCAGTCTGCAAAATTTGCGCCACTTCCCCAAGAACTCGGGTCAAGTCCCGTTGAATTTGCGTCTCATCGAGGGGAGGCAAATCATCTTCAAAGTCGATGCGGGCTTCCACTTCGGCCAAAATATCTAGACATTGATCCCGCAACTGACGAATTGGCTGGGCCAGTTTACCCCGGATTCCCGCAAGGGCAACCTGGGCTGATTGGGGTGATTTGGCGCCCACCAGTTCGGCAACGCTTTCGGCTTGGGTCAAGTCAATACGGCCATTTAAAAAAGCTCGTAGGGAAAATTCGCCGGGTTCAGCTAGGCGAGCACCTGCCTCTACACAGAGCTGCAACACCTGTTGCACTGGCATAATCCCGCCGTGGCAATGGAATTCCACCACATCTTCCGCAGTAAAAGAACGGGGGGCCAACATCAGCAGTAGCAAGGCTTCATCAATGATCGCCTGGGTTTGCGGTTGGCGCACATAGCCATACAGAATACGGTGACTTTCCCAGACTTGTTGGCCCGGAGCCTGGAAAAGCTGGCGGGCAATGGGTAGGGCGGCCTCCCCCGATAGGCGTACAATGCCAATGCTGCCTTGATTCGGCACGACCGCACTGGCGATCGCCACAATAGTATCCCCTAGATTCACAGCTTAGAAGGGAATGTCATCAAGGTTAGGTTCTGGTTCACTGGGAACAGAAGCTGGGGTCGGAGCGGCTGCCATGGGATTGATGGGCACAACATTACTGGGAGTTACGGGGGCCGCTACTGCCGGGCTTGTGTAACTTGGAGAAGTATTGTTCATAGCAGGTAACCCAGCACCGAGGGCTTGGATCTGGGAGATCACCAATTCTGCTTTTTTTTCCTTAAAGCCTTCTGGCCGCTCTACGGTATTCATGGTTAAGCGTCCAGCTAAAATGACCTGATCACCATCGTGGTAATTTTGCTGAATTTCTTGGCTGAGGCTATCACCCCAACCGATCGCCTTGAGTTGAGAAGCAGGATCCCCTTCTCGCAGTGCCGGAACTTCCACTGTAATTTGGGTCAGGGGGGTGTTCTCGGGGGTGTAGCGCAATTCTGGTTCCCCAAGGATACGGGCTACGAAGACACAGCTATTCATTTCAGTTCAGTTTCCTCCGGCGATCGCCTCAATACGGTTCAATTGTACTTTTTTATGGGCCAAATCGCCGCTTAGAATCGGAGTCCCAGACCACCCTGGAGAGATAAGGCGCTGGAATTTTCCCCTTTGTAGGCATCAAGGGCCCAGACTGCATTGGTAAAAATTACTGTATTACTATTGGGGAGAGCATAATCGAGGCCCGGTTGAATCACCAGGCTGTTACTGTCGCCCACGGGAGAAGGCTTATCTCCTGTCGCGAAAGAATAGCCCGCCCCCACATAGGCATCTAGCTGCCAGCTCAAGGGCATATCGTAGGAAATCGTCGGCACGATCGCCGTGCTTCCGGAACTAATAAATGCTTGGGTGCGGAGAGAAATGGGAGAGCGTAAGAATTTGTAGCGGGCGGCCAAAACAGCACCAAGTTGGTGACCTTCACCGTTCCAGTCAGCACCAACACCAACGCTGGCACCCGCCCCAAGATAGCTCCCGTAGGCGGCTTGGGCTTGGGCAACGGGTTGGAAGAGACTCCCCAGTCCTGTGTAAAGGATCGTGGCGATCGCCAAACCACCGAGTTGCTTCGTAGCGATGCTAGCGCGGCTCATATTGAAACTCCTCAAAACCATAAAGCGAGGCAAATGTTGCCCGTAGTTGCTGCTATTTTAAGGTAAATTTTAGCTTTCCACCACAGGGCCTGGACGGGATCTATTGTCTGGGCGATCGCCCTTAATGTTCCGCCACCAGCGAAAATAGCGTTTAAAAGGCCCTATGTTTCAATATTTTCGAGGACCACAATTCCTGGTTGTACCAGTTCCCAAAGGTTTGCTTGATCGCTGCTAGCAACACGAGCTGGCTTCAAGAGTTTTATCTTTTGGGGTGTCGGCCCAAAGCTCCCGTAGCAGACAAAAACCTGTTGGAACATTGCCTGATCACCGGTGGCAATCGGTAGGTCAGCGCGGGGAACGAGGTAGTGATGGCCTTGGGTCTGGATCGCCCAATAAGTGCCCTGGTCATGGGTTTGAAACATGAGGTTTGATAAAAAAGGTTCCGCTTCATCCGCCGGCGGTGCAATGATGGCTGATGATGGTTGGAGCCTAAGGGCGATCGCCTGGGATTCCAGCGCCTGGGCATCTGCATTGTAGGTGTCTACCAGGGCATCGTAGGGGTTTAAAAACTGCACCGGAAACGCCGCTTCAAAATCTGACGTGACATTCGACTCCGTTGCTGCCACAGTTTCTATGTCTAACTCAGGGGATACCGGTGGGACAAAAGCTTGCCTTAGCCCTGATGTGGGCGTCGACTCACTTTGCCTGGGTTTGAGCTCATAGGTGTGTTGGAGCCGTTTGATGATCGTCGCTTCGAGGTGATCGAGATCAAAAGGCTCTGGGGCGGCATCTGGAAAATATTGTCGACCGGGGTGTTTTGTTTGTGGTGCTTTTTGAAAATATAGAAAGGCAAGGGTTCCCCCCGTTAGGAACAGAACCAAAGCAAACAAGAAATGGGTGGTATTGAGGCGACGCTGGAGGGCGAGGTTATCCCGTTGCAGCTGTTGGATGAGGGCCGGAAAGGTCGCGTCGCTATCATCAAGGGCAGCCCCCAGGCTCAAGCTGGTGTAGAGAAAGTTAATGCTGGTTTCTAAATCTGGGGCGATCGCCCCCTGGGTCGCTGTTTCGTTGAGGGTTTTGAGGGCTTCCCTGAGCTCCGAGAGCTGCTGATTGAGGTAGGTTTCCAGTTCTGTTTGGGTCACACTGCCATAAAAACCATAGTCCGCCTCGCTGAGATTGCGCTGTTCAAAAAAATCTAAAAATTCCTGGATACGGCGGATCGCCTCGGGGTTAAAGCCTGTCTCTAGGGGTTGAATCAGATCTGCGAGGTTTTTGAGATGGCGATCAAAATCGGCGATCGCTTCCCCTAAAGCGGCCCGTTGGGTCTGATCCTCGACCCCCGCCAGTTGCGTTTCGAGCAGACCGACTTGGGCTTGGAGCCGTTGCAGACTTGCACTATAGTCCTGAACTATTTGGGGATCAAACTCCTGAGTGCCCCCATTGACCGCCGCCAAATCCCTTGGGATTGTTTCTAGAGCCAGGGTGATCGCCAAAAAATTTTGATTCAGGAGCCACAACTCCGTGAACAACGACTGGGTACTAATGGTTTCAGATGTCGACTGCGCTAACACGCGATTGGCGGCGATCGCCCCAGGGGCAACCACACCAAAAATGCTGATATTGCCACAGATTAAAGTACCAATTATCGATCTTTGCCACCATCGGCCTGTTACCACCATCTTTTTTCTCCTGCACGACTACACCCAAACAGGGATAAACAACAAATTGCCTTTAAATGTACTTTTATCTGCCGCTTTCACCCAAGCACATCCCCTGCGGCCCCCTGGGTCGTTTAGATGGATATGCTACCCTAACCATTGATTTTATGTTCACTGCAGCACCCCTATGAAAATCCGCATTGGCAATGGTTACGATGTCCACCGCCTTGTTTCTGGTCGCCCGTTGATCCTCGGCGGCATTTCCATCGACCATCACCTCGGTTTAGATGGCCACAGTGATGCGGATGTGCTCACCCATGCAATCATGGACGCGATGCTGGGGGCGCTAAGCTTGGGGGATATTGGCCATTATTTTCCCCCCACAGATCCCCAGTGGAAGGGAGCTGATAGCCTTGAATTGCTCAAGCAGGTCCATGGGCTCATTCAAGCGAAAGGCTGGCACATTGGCAATATTGATACGGTGATTGTTGCGGAAAAACCGAAACTCAAACCCCATATCGAAGCGATGGGCGATCGCCTTGCCACGGTTCTGGGTATCAACCCAGACCAAGTCGGCATAAAAGCAACAACCAACGAAAAACTCGATGCCATGGGGGAAGAAAAAGGTATTTGTGTCCATGCCGTTGTCCTTTTGATGCAGCCCTAAATCCTGAATCACCCCCGTTACAATCACCGTGCCAATGGTCTAATCATCATGTTTCAAACGACCCGGAATCGTCTTGCGCTCTGGTATACGGCGATCACTGCAATTTTGTTACTGGTTTTTGCGACGGGGGTTTACTTCTACGTGCGCTACACCTTGATCGAACGGATTGATGACACCCTCAAACATGTGGTGGAGGTGGTGGAGCGATCGCTCATCATCGAACCCGATGAATCTTTGGGCTACCGCATTAATCTGGAGGCAAGTTTTCGTCAGCGATCGCCGACAGGGGAGGATGACCGCATTGACCTAGAATTTTTTAGCCCCACCGGAGAAATGCTCTGGTCTACTTTTGCCGAACCCCTAGCCCTGCCCTTGGAGTGGCATCCCCGCGGCGAAACGGTACGACTCGGCGGCGATTATCTACTGCGGCAAATTACCGATCGCCTTGAAGTAGACCGTTACGTTCTCGGCTATCTCCGGGTGAGCCATCCCTGGTTTGAGGTGACCCGGCCCATTCGCAAACTAGTCCTCGATCTCAGCCTGGGCATCGCTATCATGATTACCTGTGGGGCAGTGATCGGTTGGCTATTGTCGGGCATTGCCATGGAGCCCGTCAAAGAGTCCTATCAGCAACTGCGGCAATTTACGGCGGATGCTTCCCACGAACTGCGTAACCCGATCGCCATGATCCAGACCAATGTCCAAATGGCGATCGCCTACCCAGAACCTGACCAAAGGCAGCAAAACCTCAAGGTGATCGAGCGACTGACCCAACGGCTGGGGCGTTTGGTCAATGATCTCCTGTTTTTAGCCCGCAGCGACAGCGGTGTGCTCCAAGCTGCATTTGAACCGCTGCCCTTAGATGCGCTGCTGTTGGAAGTGATCGAAGAGCAGCGGGCGATTTGTCGTCAAGAAAACATTGACCTCCAGCTCAATATCTTGGGGGAAGCCGCCCTAGAAGAGCCTTACTTGATTTTGGGAGACTGGGATCAAATGGCACGCCTTTTTACTAACTTAATCGGCAATGCGATCGCCTATGCGTTCCCCCAAGATTGGGGCGAAAAACCCAAACAAATTACCGTCACCATGCAGGTGAAGGAAAAAACAAGCCGCACCTCTGGGGAAACCCTCCAAATCACTGTCCAAGACAACGGTATTGGTATTCCTGCCGAAAATCTGCCGAATATTTTTGACCGTTTTTACCGTCTCGACCCAGCCCGTACCAGCCCTGGAGACAGTAGTACAGGCTCCGGTTTAGGTTTGGCGATCGCCATGGCGATCGCCAATAACCATCGCGGCAAAATCACCGTTGATAGTAAAGGCCAAGGCACAGTCTTTTCCGTCTATCTACCCCGCAGTCTCTGATATCCCCACTGGTTTGCCCACCAAATCTTCGGGGCAAAACTAGCCTTTTTTGCGTTGGGGTTAGGCATCCCCCGGAGGGCTCGTTTTTTGGCCACTGAAGAGAGATTGGAGCCCAAGAATAAACAGACCCACCGCAATCAACCCAAAAACCCCCGTTGCCATGGTGAAGAGACCCATAATTAATGTGCGCACCGTGATCCCAATCTGGACGGCCAGCTCATTGCCTGTGGGTGGTTTGCTCGCAAACCCAGCGATGACTTTACTGGTCAAAAGATAGGCCGCAAGGGACATCGCACCTGCCACCGCTGTGCCATACCAGCAGCGGAGAGGACTCGGGAGAGCCTCGCTAGCGGGGGCTTTCTCCGGCTTTAGATCAGGGGTTTCTTCGCTCATGGTGATTACTGGTACGACAAGAATGGGAATGGTTGATATTGTACGGCCTCGGGGTTTTGTGGCCACAGGGCAGTCGGCTAGTTTAGGTTCAATCCCTGGTCTAGAATTGATTTGAGAGAGAACATTTGGGTCGGTTTGAGCGGAGAAAATCATCAATGAAAGTAAAATTTCTGAGTACAGGTGGCATTATTAAGCTCAGTGTTTTTTTACTTCTTGCTTTTATTGCTGTGGGAGATTTGTTTTTACCAGAGCCTTTAAAGGGAGCGAGTAAGGAAATTAAGACAACTTTAAATGAGGCAATTTTGAGCATTTTTCCGCAGAAAGGATTTCAAAACCCCAATGAACGCACAGAAGAAGCGGTAGAAGAGGTTGAAGAGACGATAGGACGCTAATTTCTAAGCCTTATCAGCCCATGCCTGGTGGAGAATTAGGCGATTGCGAGCTGGGTCATAGGCATAGCATTCACGGCCATGGGAGGCTTGGGTAATTTCACCTTGGACTGCGCCCCCTAATTGCTTGATAGTAGCGATCGCCTCTTCTAAATTTTCCACCTCTAGACATAAACCTAGGGCTCCGGCTGGCTTTTGAAATTCGGCCCTGTGGTGAGCACTGGGTTTAAAAATTCCGAGCTTGACGCCCTGTACTCGGAACTCTGCATAACGCTCCGAGCTGTATACCACCGGGTCACAGCCAAAAAGTCCTCTATAAAAAACGACGACTTCTGACCAAGATTCGGCGGCGATCGTCACAAAAATGTCCGAAAAATTCAGCATCTATTGCACGGGGACAATTTGCGCCGCTAAGCCGACTTGATTCAAACGGGCTTGGAGTTCCTGGGCTTCAAATTCTTCAGCAAAGGCTCCCGCTTGCATCATCCGGCGATCGCCCACCCGGATATTGAACGCATCGGGGATAATCCCCTTGAGACGGTTCTGTTGATCTGGGGTTTGGGCATCGACCACAACTCGGTAACGCAGACCCAAACTCTGGGCCAGGGAAGTGGAATTGGGCGGCGGCGGCACTTGGCCTGTCGGTTCTTCTAGGCGAATCATGCCTGTGTTACTGGAGCTCAAGGTGGGTATTGAGGTGCGAGGCACAGGTAATACATTGCCACTAATGACAACGGGCGCTGGGGTTGATGTTATGGCTGTGGGTGCTGCCGGCGCCGGGGACACGGGGACAGCGGCAACGAGGGTTTCACTAGACCCACCTTGGCTTTCTTCATAGGGGGGGACGAAAATTTGTACCGGGCCTGTCCCGGGGAAGAGAGGCTCCGTTGTTCTAACTGTCACATCCGGTGTGGTACTCGGGGTTTGGGCCGGGGTAGATATGGTGATGGGGGTAGGAGCGGCCGCTGCTGTGGCGATTGGCGTAGGGGGCGGACTTGATTGGGGGGCTGCTGTTTGGGGCGTCGCGGCAATGAGCTGATCGACTCCTTGATCGTTGACGAGATAAACGTGGCCGAGGGTTCTTCCTTCATAGGTGCGCTTTGCCATACGCCAACCAGGATTGAGGTTGATTTTCAGCATTCCTTCCCCCAGCCCCCCGGTGTTTCCCACCTCAATCGGCGATCGCGAGGGATTTTCCACATCGAATGCCTTGAGGACGAGCATTCCCCGTTCTTGCACAAGGCGGAGATTATAGCGCCAACCGAGGTCTTGTTCTCCCAACCGGAGAGAATAGCCATTGGAATCGGTGCTGCGGCTGCAAACCCCGGTGAAATCAAACTGCAACAGGAGAGGATCAATGGTTGTGGGTGTCCCGCCTTGCTCTCGCCAGCAGGCCCGACTATTGCTTAATTGCTCCACAATCAACAGATTGTAGGCCGCGCCACTAGAAAATGGGACAGCGATCGCCACCACATCCCCTGGGTTTAAATGCTGCGCGCCGAATAAACTACCATTAGCCTGGGCAGCGGGGGGGAGGGCCAGTTGTCCTAGGGCTGCCATACCTACCCCTAGGGCCGTGAGACCTGCGCGAATGTTCATGATCCTCTTCACCAAAATGGACAACTTTTGCGAGTTTTGTGGGGCCACCTAATTGCTCTAGTGTTAGGCTATTTCCCCTAGAATTTCCAGCATTTTAGCACTGGATTTTCTGTCGCCTCTCCCCTTTTCTCATGATTAGTCAACAAAAGTTTATGGTTTGGGGCGACGTCTCAACGCAATTTTCCTCAACTCCTAGAGGGGGAGTATCGTCTGCACAAGCTTACGGATACGCAGCAGAAAAATAACGTGTTGAACGTCTGCATTGACGGTGGGGGGCAAATTTCGTTCCCCCTGTTCTTGCTGAATTTCGGCGTATTCCTGGGCTGTGACCGGAGATCCATCTACGGGCGATCGCCCTTCGGTAATGATCTCTGTGCGGAGCACTTCTTCGGGAAGATCCTCAGGGGGCGGCAGGGCGATCGCGAAGGGAGCTGCGAGGATCCACACAGAAGCAGTTAAAGGCAGGGCAGATCTGACCATCGTTAAATTCAAATCAAATTCTTTCTTCCAATGTAGCGAACTAGGGGTTTTTGCCCACAAAAAAATGGGGTTGTCCTAGGACACTGCCCCACCGTCATTTGTTGTCATTAACCAGGTTGGCTTCTTGTTATGAGTAGCCCATGGCAATTTATTCGAAATCTTTTCTACCGGGGTTCCGGGTCGGGTCGCTGGATAGAAAACCGAAGATAAACAGAGATACAAAGAAAATGACTGTGATGTAAACGGCAATTTTAAGGGTAAGCATATTTTATAGGTCTCCTGTGGACACAAAACCAGAGGGTACAATTGGTTTTATGAGGATAGTTTAATCAACGTAACATATCATACGATGCGATCCACCCTTCATCCTAGAATTTTCGCTCTTTTTAAAGGGTTGCTGGTGGGATACCTGGGCCTGTGTTTTTGGGCAGTGGGTGACTTTTGGGCGATCGCCGCAAATTTAGACAATTTCAACGGCAGTATTGATTTCCACGTCCACTCGGCCCCCGATGTGACGCCCCGTTTGTATGACGATCTAACCCTCGTACAAAAAGCGGCTGAGGCCGGGATGGCCGCCCTTGTTTTAAAAAACCATGTCACCCCTACTGCCGATCGTGCCGTGGTTGCCCACAAGGTTATCCCCAATATTGAAGTGTATGGGGGCGTCGTCCTGAATGAAACCGTGGGTGGTTTAAACCTCAAGGCCATAGAAACGATGGACCGTCTGGGGGAAGGCCGGGGGAAAGTGGTCTGGCTACCGACCATCGATGCGGCCCACCACCGTCAAACCCTAAAACAGACCTTTGGTGGACTACGGGTCGCCCGCTATGGCCATCTGGTGCCGGAAATGAAGGAAATTTTGCAATACATTGCTGATCATGACTTGGTTTTGGGCACCGGCCATGTTTCTCCGGCAGAAATTCTCACGGTTGTTCCGGTGGCAAAACAATTGGGGGTAAAAAACATTGTGGTCACCCATGCCATGGCCACTGTCCCCGGTTTGACCCTCGCGCAAATGCAGGCGATTGCCAACCAGGGGGCTTTTTTGGAGCTGACCTATGTGAATACCCTGATGGGAGAAAATGCTGTGGAAGCGGATCACCAAGCTTGGCAGACAGTGAGCATTGAGGCTATGGCCGCTGCGATCCAAACCATTGGGGCCAAACATTTCATCCTCAGCACTGATCTTGGCCGTGCCCTCGACCCCTCTCCCATTGAGGGGTACCAAACTTTTTTAGACCAGCTTGCCGCTGCTGGGATTACACAGTCTGAACTGGATTTGATGCGCCACAGCAACCCTGAAAAGCTTCTACAATAAAAGTCTTACAAGCAGTAAACGGCGAACAATGATTTGGCAAGAGTCTGGTGGCAGTTGGATCTTGATCCCGGTACAACCGGTGGGCGTTATTCATTTTTTGGGGGGGGCTTTCGTGGGAACCGCGCCGCAATTGACCTACAAGTGGCTCCTGGAACAATTGGCCGCTGAAGGTTACGCCATCATCACCACGCCCTTTGTAAATACCTTTGACCATTTGGCGATCGCCCGGCAGGTGTTGAACCGCTTCGAAAATATTCTAGAGCGCCTGCAAAATTCTAATCAACTCGGCTATCGGTATCTGCCTGTTTATGGGGTAGGCCACAGCATGGGCTGCAAAATTCACCTACTAATCGGCAGCTTATTCAACGTACAACGGGCAGGGAATATTCTCATGTCCTACAACAATTTTCCGGTGAAAAAATCGATTCCCTTTTTCGAGCAATTTGACCCCGATAACAACATTAATTTTGAGTTTACCCCTTCCCCCCCAGAGACCACAGAAATTATCCAAACCAGTTACCAGATTCGCCGCAATTTGTTGATTCAGTTCAACAATGACACCCTCGACCAAACCCAAGATCTCACTCCCATTTTGTTAGAGCGCTTCCCGGCGATGGTGGCTGCTCGCACCTTAACTGGCAATCACCTCACCCCCCTCGGTCAAGACCTCGATTGGCAATTTAGCGCCGGCTTTTCGCCCCTCGATACCCTCGGTCAGTGGTTCAAGCAGGGGCTTTCCAAGGATTTAAATGGTTTAAAAACAGAGATTTGTCGCTGGCTTAAACCCGCTGATTTTCCATTAGTCCAATCGTAGGTTTTGTCCCCGCGGGCGATCGCCTAATTTTCCCCTTGCCAATTCCGTAAAAAGATAGAAGTCTATGGTGAAAGGGACACGATAGACTAGGAACAATTTCCCTGCCCACTGTGTCGCATACAAATTTGTGGTTCTTGCATGGTCATCGGATTTTTGGCGGTATTGTCGGCAGCGGCGGCGGCAGGAATGCGCATTGGTTTACCATTGCTGATTATTTTGCTGCTCTACAGTGATGAACTGGTGGCCAATTTACCTGTCATTGGGTGGTTGCCCCCCCGGGTTTTGGTGGCGATTTTCACCATGTGGGCGGTGTTTGAACTGTTTGGCTCGAAGCGGCTTTTAGGACAACGGATTCTGCAGGCGATCGCCCTTGTTTTTAGTCCCATTGCCGGGGCGGTCTTGAGTTTAACAGTAGCCCAAGTGATCCGTTTAGAATTTGAGCCCCTCTGGTTGGTGGGACTAATCGGAGCACTGGTGGCCTTTGTCTTGAAATTAACGTTAACAGGCTGGTTTTTTCGTCTCCGGGGATTGCCTCTATGGTGGTCGTTTCTGGAGGATTTTCTCTGTGTGGTGCTGGTGCTGTTTGCCTTTCAGTCGCCAGAACAGGGAGGGATTATTGCGATGATTTTGCTCTGGTTAGCGGTGCGCAGTTCAACGGAATGGAAACGCTATTACGACGAAAATCGAGTCGCCCCGGACACAGAAGCTCGCCCCGATTAACTGCAGCTGAACTTGCTATGATTGGTGGGCAAAAATCTTGTTTTATCAATGCTTCCCGTTGACCAGGCTCAAACATTAATTCTCCAGGCGATCGCCCCCCTGACGGGCACTGAAACAGCGACCCTCGAAACAGGTCTGGGGCGAATTTTAGCCACCGAAGTTACAGGGAAATTAGACATTCCCCACTGGGACAATGCGGCGATGGATGGCTATGCAATCCGATTTGTGGATCTCAAGGAAACACCCGTTGAATTAGAGGTGATTGAAACCATTCCCGCTGGCCAAGTCCCCAGTCAATCCCTCCAAGGGGGTCAGGCAGCGCGCATTTTTACGGGGGCTATGTTGCCGGAGGGGGCCGACACAGTAGTGATGCAAGAGCATACTAAGCACCAGGGAACCCTGGTCAAAATTTTACAAAACCCCACCTACCGACAGTTTGTCCGGCAGCGGGGCGATTATTACCAGGCAGGCAAACCCATTCTCCAGGCAGGGCAACGGCTAGGGCCAGCGGATTTAGCCGTTTTGGCCGCCTGTCAATGTGTTGAATTTCCCGTTTATCGGCGGCCAGTGGTCGCGATTTTTTCTACGGGGGATGAGTTGCGATCGCCTGAAGAATCTTTACGCATGGGCCAGATTGTTGATTCCAATCGCTATGGCCTAACGGCCTTTGTCCAGAGCCAAGGGGCGATCGCCAAAAACCTCGGCATTGTCCCTGACGATCCGGCACAGTTAAAGGCGACCATGGCTGAGGCGATCGCCAGTGCCGATGTGGTGCTTTCTACGGGGGGCGTTTCGGTGGGAGATTTCGACTATGTAGAAAAACTCCTCGAAACATTGGGGGGCGAAATCTTTATTCGCAGCGTCGCAATCCGTCCGGGTAAACCCCTGACTGTGGCGAAATTCCCAGGAAATAAACTCTATTTTGGGTTACCAGGGAATCCCGTATCGGCCTTGGTGGGCTGCTGGCGTTTTGTGCAACCGGCCTTGAAAAAACTTGCTGGTTATACAGGGGCCTATGCTCCTACCTTTGTCTGGGCCACCTGCGGCCAAACCCTCAAAGGGGCTGGTTCGCGGGATGCTTATCTTTGGGGCACTTTACGGACAGAGGCCACAGGCTATGTATTCCAGCCGGCGGGGGGCGGCCATAGTTCCGCAAATTTGGTCAATCTTGCCCAAACCAATGCCCTCGCCATTGTCCCCACCGGAACCCCAGAAATCACCCCAGGCGATCGCCTCCAGGTGATGCTGCTTTCGACCTGAACAAATTGTTGCAAAAAACAGAAACAGCCGCCTTACTATAGAAAGGTGAATGGGCAACCCAAACATCTATGGTTGCGTCTTGAGATTAAACGCTAATGCATTGTTTGCAGTAAGGATAGCAGTTATGACCGTCAAGGGCTTTCGGAATCAGATCATTTATGGCTTGGGGGGGATTACCCTGGCGATCGCCGCAAGCTTCAGCCAATTTCCCCGACAACAGGCAGTCCAAGCCCAAACAGCCAATGCCCTCACCGTCCTCTCCGATATCCAAGAGGCCAACACAGAGAGCGGCATCATTACAGCCCGGGGCAATGTCCGCATCAACTACCCAGCCCGCGACATCCAAGCTACAGCGGCCCAAGCCCAATACTTTTCAGAGGAACGTATACTGGTGCTTACGGGCAATGTCTATGTCCTCCAAGAAGGCAATAGCCTCCGCGCTGAACGCATGACCTATGCCATTGATGAAGGCCGTTTCGTTGCCACTCCGAACTCCAATGAACAAGTAGAGGCTCGTTATCTCGTGGTTGAACAAGAGTCTCAGAATGGCCAATCTTCCACCCCTGCCCCGATTACCCTCCCTGACGACGAATAAACTGTGACCATCGTTCTCGAAAATATCCGTAAAACCTATGGCAAACGTGTCATTGTCAATCGTGTCAATCTCAAAGTTAATCAAGGGGAAATCGTCGGTCTTTTAGGACCTAATGGTGCCGGAAAAACGACAACTTTCTACATTACGACTGGTTTGATTAAACCCAATGAGGGCCGCGTTTGGCTGCAACGGGAAAATATTACGCCCCTCAGCCTCGATGAACGGGCACAATTGGGCATTGGTTATCTCACCCAACAACCGAGTATTTTTCGCAATCTCACGGTTAAGGAAAATATCCAATTGGTCTTAGAACAATCGCCCCTTTCCCCTCGGCAACAGCAACATCGCCTTAAGGAACTGCTCGGGGAATTCCGCCTCAATCGCATCGTCAATACCCAGGGACGTCTGGTTTCTGGGGGAGAGCGGCGACGCACCGAATTGGCCCGCGCCTTAGCGGTGGGGGGCAAGGGGCCAAAATTTCTCTTACTTGATGAACCCTTTGCGGGGGTCGATCCGATCGCCGTGGCCGAAATCCAACAGATCGTCGCCCAACTGCGGGAACGGGGCATGGGTATTTTAATCACTGACCACAATGTGCGAGAAACGTTAGCGATTACCGATCGCGCTTACATCATGCGAGACGGGGAAATCCTCGCCGCTGGCAATACGGAAGAGCTCTATAACAATCCCCTCGTGCGCCAGTATTACCTCGGGGAAAATTTTGAGCGGAATATTTTTTCCAGTTGAAATCCAGCGGGGCGATCGCCTCACTGGAGATTTCGTCAAGGCGCTACCTTCATAAAACGTTAGGCAAAAGTTCCTAAGAATTGGTTAGGCTCAAAGCTAGAGGAACCAGATTTTTCCCGGTTGAACCCCTTATTGTGCCTATGTTGAGCAGTATTTTTGAGCAGTTGTGCGAATTTTCCCGGTGTCACTGCATTGCCATCTGTGGTGGCCTTGTCCCTTTTAATCTGATTTTGAGTTTCTTGACCCTGGTCTACGTGGTGCGCCAGGCTCCCCCTAGTCTCATCCAAAAAAATGCGATCGCGGTCTATGGAGGGGTGACGCTGATGGTACTCCATGTGAGCACCTGGTTTTTGATCGGGGTCGTGATGATCCCGACGTTTCTCCTACCGGCTTTTGGGGCTGTTTGTGTGGCGATTAACCTCTGGGGAACGCAATCTCCCAATTCCTTACGCCGCTTTCTGTTGTGGTTGTGGCAGTCTGTTCTGAACCAGCGTGGACGTGCCACAATATAAAGCCGTATCACCAAGGTCTGAAACAATTTATGGCTAACCAGGGCGAAAAAACATCTGCTAACCAGCCATCGCAGGGGTGGGCTGCCCTTTGGGAAAATATTCGTGTTTTGCTCATCGCTTTGGCGATCGCCATTGTGGTGCGCTGGTTGATCGCCGAACCCCGTTATATCCCCTCCGGCTCCATGTTGCCGACCCTTGATTTAGGCGATCGCATTGTGGTCGAAAAATTGTCCTACCATTTCCAGCCCGTACACCAGGGGGATGTAGTGGTGTTTCGGACGCCCCCCCAACTCGAACTCCTGGGCTACAATCCCCAACAGGCTTTTATTAAACGTGTCATTGCCACCGCCGGGCAAACGGTGTCTGTGCACAACGGCAGTGTTTATGTGGATCAAGAGCCCTTAACAGAGCCTTTTATCGCCGCAAAGCCAGACTACGAATTGCCGGAATTAACAGTTCCTGAGCACACATTCTTTGTCCTAGGGGATAATCGCAACAATAGTAATGATTCCCATATCTGGGGTTTTGTCCCCGCAGAACATATCATTGGCCATGCCATTTTTAAATTCTGGCCCTTCAATCACTTTGGAAGCATCATTTAATTGTCATGGCTTCCTAGAACGTGTTCTTTGATGATTACTTACTCCATTATCATTCCGGTTTATAACGAGGAAGACAATCTACGCGAAATGTATCGGCGGGTTGTCCAGGTGATTGACCAATTAGATGGCCCCACGGAGTTAGTTTTAGTTGACGACGGCAGCAAGGATCGTTCCCTCGCAATCCTTGAAGCACTCCATCAAAGCGATTCTCGCGTCCATTACCTTAGTTTAGCCCGGAATTTCGGCCATCAAATCGCGGTGACCGCCGGCCTGCAATATGCCCAAGGAGAAGCGGTCATTATCATGGATGCAGATCTCCAAGATCCGCCAGAACTACTGCCACAACTGATTGAGCAATGGCGCAGTGGCTACCATGTAGTCTATGCCCAGCGCCTGAGCCGGGCCCAGGAAAGTTGGCTGAAAAAACTGATGGCCTACGGCTTCTATCGCATCTTAAATCAGTTTACAGAGATTCCCATTCCAACGGACACGGGTGACTTTTGTTTAATGTCCCGCCAAGTGGTGGATATTCTCAACAGCATGCCAGAAAAACACCGTTATATCCGGGGGTTACGGGCATGGATTGGTTTTCCCCAAACTGCCGTTCGATTTAACCGGGATCCCCGCTTTGCTGGTGAGGTGAAGTACACTTTTCGTAAATCTTTAAACCTCGCCATTGATGGCATTATTTCCCTGTCTCGTAAACCCCTCAAAATTGCCACTTATTTAGGCTTAATGGCGGCATTGGTGGCGATCGTCATGATCATTCTGGTGCTGTTCTGGCGGATTTATGACGCGCCGCCCCAGTTGATCGGCTATACCCTGATTACTATTGCCGTTTTCTTTCTCGGGGCAGTACAGCTTATTTGTTTAGGGATTCTCGGGGAATATATCGGACGAATTTACGATGAAGTGAAACAGCGGCCGATTTTTACGATCAAAAAAGCGGTGGGCTTTGGAAAAAATCCCTAAAAAATCCCTACAACTTCCGGGCTAAGGTCAGACCATCAGCCATGGGCAACACCGTTAAACTAATCCGAGAGTCTTGATGCAAAAATTCATTAAAGGCGCGAATTTTTAGGGTGCGCTTGTCTTGGTCATGGGGGTCGGCGACCCGCCCGGACCACAACACATTATCAATGGCAATAACGCCCCCGGGTCGCACCAAAGCGAAGCATTTTTCAAAGTAGTTTAAGTAGTTGCCCTTATCCGCATCAATAAAGGCAAAATCAAAGCTTTCTGCGGCCCCCTGCTCAAGGAGTTGCGCCAAGGTGTCTAGGGCCGGGGCAAGACGGAGATCAATTTTGTCGGCAACTCCGGCTTTCTTCCAGTAGGTTTGGGCGATCGCCGTTGGCCTGGGGTCGCGATCGCAAGCAATGACTTGGCCATCTGGGGGGAGGGCGATCGCCACAGCGAGGGCACTATATCCGGTAAAAACGCCAATGTCTAAGGTTTTCTTTGCCCCCATTAATTGCACGAGCCAGGCCATAAATTGACCCTGTTCCGGGGCAATTTGCATCTGGGCCGCTTGATGCTGGGCGGTGATTTCCCGCAGTTCTTGAAGAATGGGATGTTCCCGTAAGGAAATATTCAATAGATAGTTATAAAGATTTTCATCAAGATTGAGGGTGCTACGGGTCATGATGGGGAGAAACGAAAAAAGTTTACAATTTGTTATAGACTGATGCTAATCCCAAACAGGAGTTCTTTCTAAATGTTGAGACTTGAGCACATCCGCAAAATTTATCCCACCGGCGAAGTTCTCAAGGACATTAACTGGGAAGTAAAAACTGGCGAACGGGTTGGCCTCGTGGGGGTCAATGGGGCCGGAAAATCGACCCAGATGAAGATCATTATGGGGGAAATTGAGCCCACCGATGGGGAAATTGTGCGTCCTGCTGATCTGCGCATCGCCCATCTGACCCAAGAATTTGATGTGGTACCGACCCGCACCGTACGCGAAGAAATGTGGACGGTGTTCGTAGAAGCCAACGCTGTGCAGGATGATATGCACCGGATCCAGCATGAGATGGCCGAGCCTGATGCAGATTTAGATGATCTGATTCACCAGCTTGACCGGGCCCAACGGAAGTTTGAAGCCCTCGACGGTTACCGTCTAGAATCGCAGATTGAAAAAATCCTCCCGGAAGTGGGCTTTGAAATCGAGGATGGCGATCGCCTGGTCAGCTCTTTTAGTGGCGGCTGGCAGATGCGAATCAGTTTAGGTAAAATCCTGCTCCAGGAACCCGATATTTTACTCCTGGACGAGCCGACCAACCACCTAGATTTAGAAACCATTGAATGGCTCGAAAATTACCTGCGCGGCCTAAAAACGCCGATGGTGATTATTTCCCATGACCGGGAATTTCTCGATCGCCTCTGCACCAAAATTGTCGAAACGGAGCGGGGAGTTTCCACCACCTATCTGGGCAACTATTCCCAATACCTCCAACAGAAAGCCGAAAATAAAGACGCTCAACTGTCTGCCTTTGAACGGCAACAAAAAGATTTAGCCAAACAGCAAGAATTTATCGAAAAATTCCGGGCCAGTGCCACCCGCAGCACCCAGGCAAAAAGCCGCGAGAAATTGCTCGATAAAGTGGAACGCATTGAAGCGCCCATTAGTGATGTGCGTACCCTCAAGTTTAAATTTCCCCCAGCCCCCCGGGGTGGCCAAGAGGTGGTGACGATCAAAGACCTCACCCATACCTACGATGACAAACTTTTGTTCCTGGGGGCAAATCTGGCAATCGAACGGGGCGATCGCATTGCCTTCCTGGGGCCCAATGGTTGTGGCAAGTCCACCACCCTACGGATGGTCATGGGCATGGAAAGCTACGATGAAGGCAGTGTCAAACTGGGAACCCACAACATTATCCCTGGCTACTTCGAGCAGAATCAGGCCGAAGCTCTAGATCTCGAAAAAACCGTGATGGATACGATCCATGA
Organism: Picosynechococcus sp. NKBG15041c; assembly: GCF_055380235.1. NCBI lineage: Bacteria > Bacillati > Cyanobacteriota > Cyanophyceae > Chroococcales > Geminocystaceae > Picosynechococcus > Picosynechococcus sp. NKBG15041c. The sequence goes on along the minus strand of NZ_AP040363.1, from coordinate 588,101 downwards.
TGAAGTCCCCGATTGGACAAACGGCGAAGTACGGACGTTGTTGGGACAGTTCCTATTCAGTGGCGATACAGTCTTTAAGAAAGTGGGAGCTCTCAGTGGGGGCGAAAAAGCTCGCCTTGCCCTGGCGAAAATGCTCCTCACCCCAGCCAATTTCTTGATTCTCGATGAGCCCACCAACCACCTTGATATTCCTGCCAAAGAGATGCTCGAAGATGCTCTCAAGGAATACGACGGCACGGTGGCGATCGTCTCCCATGACCGTTACTTTATTTCCCAGGTAGCCAATAAAATCGTCGAAATTCGCGATGGTGAGTTTGTTGTCTATAACGGCGACTACCATTACTATCTCGAAAAAATCGAACAGGAAAAAGCAGCTGAACGCCAGCGCCTCAAAACAGAACAGGAAGCAGCGAAGAAAGCGGCGAAAAAAGCAAAGCAATTGGCAAAAAAAGCTGGTAATAAATAAGTAATTAAGCCTTGATTTATGTTTTATCAACCGCCCCTCTGGTTACGGTCTGGCGTTGCGATAACCATCTACACTGCTTTTGGGGCTGCTAAACGGTGGCGATCGCAAACCAAGGATAGTCCCCCCGAATTTCAGGATGTGGTCCTGACCGGGGCGAACCAAACTCCCCTTTTTTGCCAGTACAGCCAACCCCAAATAACGAAAGGAACCATTGTTGCCACCTATGGGATTACGGGCAGCCTTGAAGACCAGTGGTTTCTCGAAATTCTAGCCCACAAAGCTCACCAGGCAGGCTACGGAATTTTGTTCTTCGATTGGCGGGCCCATGGCAAAACTGCCGCCCTCTCGCCAGACCTGACCAGTGATGGCCTGTATGAGGGGGAAGATTTTGTGCGCTTGGCCGCCCAGGGGAAACAACACCTGGGGTTAAAACCCCCCTTTTTCTTTACGGGCTACTCCCTCGGGGGACAGTTAGCACTCTGGGGTTTGAAAAAAGCCCAGGAATTAAATCTGCGGTCTCTCGGTCTAGAACCCGGAGATATTCTGGCGGGGGCCGTCATTTGCCCCAGTTTAGAATCGCACCGTTCTTTGTCTTATCTGGAACAACACCCCCTCAAGCGCAACTTTGAGCAGGCGATCGCCAAAAATTTACAAAAACTCGCTTGGCAGTTGCACACATACCATCCTGATTCTTTCCAACCAGAGATGATCGAAAAAGCAACCACAATTCGGGAATTTGACCAGTATTTGGTGATCCCGCCCCTGGGATTTGCGACCACAAAAGACTATTACGAAGCCACCAGCCCCCTATATTTTTTAGGTGATTTACAGCGACCCACGTTTATTTTGTATGCAGCGGATGATCCGCTGTTTGTCCCGGATTTGGTGGACGACTTAGAGGCGGTGAGTCGCCAAAATAAAAATCTTGATACTCGGATTACTCGCTTTGGGGGTCATGTGGGCTATGTTAGCGATCGCCAATGCCAAGACCATTGGGGCGACTCAGATCCCTGGTGGGCATGGCAAAGAATCTTAGACTGGTTTGACCAACGTCTCGATCCCCAGAATAAAAAAGCGGTGGTGGGAGCTTCTAATGAGATCGCGTCAAATTAAAAGATAAAAATTTTGAACCCTATTGACCGGAGGCGCGGGCTCTGAGGCGTTCTATAATCACCGGCACGACCACAACCAAAACCTTAATTTCCCAGGGCGCATAACAGAGGGCTAGAAGACCGGCAAGAACGGCGACAAAGCCGGTGGCAACTTTAACAATTTCTTCTTTACTGGAGACGCTTAAACAGGTCGCTCCCGCAGCAATACCAAGGCTCAAAATCGATGGATTAATCATATTTCAGATGCACTAGCTGACGTTGCTAACAATTAGGCGATCGCCTGGAACAGAATGCTTGTCTGTCTGTGGGGCTAAGGCGGGGTAGTCCAGACTAAGATTTTACAATGACAAGATTAAGTTATGTAAAATCATACTCCGATTAATTTTCTTGTCAACCTGAAAAAAAATTACATTACTCCACAATGATTTCTCTACCTCTTACCCTGATCTAGGGATTGATCAAAACCTCCTGGGGGAGATCAAATTCAATATTCGGGCCTCGGTCTAGCACCTCAATATCCCACTGGCCCCGGCGCGCCGATTCAAACACCACATAACGGCCGTCGGGACTAATTTTCGGGTTGCGTACCCAGTGCTGGTAACCTTGGGTCAAAATATCAGACCGCTTGGTTGCCCGGTCATAGAGAATAATATCGGGTTTTCCGAGGGGGCTCGATAGGTAAACCAAATACCGTCCCGTGCGACTGAGGCTCGGACTCTCATAAATGGCATTGTTTTGATTCACATTGGGGAGCTCGACGAACTGCCGTTGCTCTAGATTATAAAAAAGCAGCTCACTGGTGCCATGGCGATTAGAAATGAAGGCAAGCCAGCGGCCATCCCCACTCAGGGCCGGCTGTTCATCGTGAAAACGGCTGTTCAGGGAAACCGGAGTCAGGGGTGTGTTTCCAAAGGAGCAGCCTCCCAGCCCCAGGAGGAGCGTAAGGAGCCAGAAAAAACGGAGAATTGGCCTAGGCACGTCAATTGATAGACCTAACAAAGAACTTTAAGCCAGATCCTAATAGTCGAAATTTACGGGGTTATTTGGGCGATCGCCTTCAGGGGCATCGGGCATGTCCGGGGCCGGATCATCCCAATCTTGATCGTCCCCAAAGCCCCCATCGATGGGTTGATAATCAACGGTGGCCACTTCGTCATCGGCTGACCCATAGGCATCGGGGCGAGGGCGACGGGGACGGCGGGGCGCGTCATCCTCCGGACGGGGGCGACGGGGACGACGGGGCGCATCCTCTACTGGGCGATCGCCTTCATTCCATGCATCCTCAGACCACACATCTGTCACGCTTCCTTCCTGACCATAGGCATCATCATATCGGTCTGGGCGAGGACGGCGATTGTTTGGGGGGGCAGGGCGACTAGGGCGGCGATTCGGGGGGGTAGGACGGCTGGGGCGATCGCCATAATCACTGGGAGGACGATTGCGACTGGGACGGCTACCACTGCCCCGGGGCGTTTCATCTTCATAACCACGACTGCGGCTGGAGCGCGGTTCCGGATAACCCCGTAGGCGACGTTCATAGCGTTCTTCCCCTTGGTAGGGCTCAATCTGGTCTAGTTCTGCTCTGTAAACTCGACTGACCGGTCGCTCATCATCCACGATGGGGGTATTGCGACGGGCCTGCTCTGTGGCCAGTCCCCGGAGGCGGATCGATTCGATGGCAAAAAATACTGCCGAGCCAGATAGGAGAAATTGCCCAAACTGGAGAATGGGGTCTAGGCGCCAACCTTGGAAAAGTAAAATAAAGCCACAGAGCAAACCAACAGCTGCAAAAAAAATATCATGGTCCCGGGAGAGTTCTGGGCGCACCGACCGGAGAAAATAGAGGGATGCTCCTGCCGCGGCCAACGCGATCCCTAAAATGCTGGCGGAATTTAGCCCAAAATTAACCATCTTTGATCTCCCTTGACTCTACTACTACCTATAGTAACGGCTTCCGTTTCCAGCCTCTACGATATCTTATTCAATGACAATAGAGGTGGACAGCCCGAGGGTAAGGCCCACCTCCATTAGCTTGCCCGTGTGGGGGAAATTTATTGACGCTTGATTTTGTCTTGCTGGCTGATGAAAATTAGAAATGCGGTGGCGGGAATGACTACCACCAAAGTGCCAGCTAAGAGACTGTAGAAAAAGTTTGCCAAAGAGGGAGTCATAATGAAGGTTTCCTTAATGTGTTTAATAATTATTTGTTGATAATTTTGCCATACTCTCCGCCGGATCTTGCCACTGATATTTAGAATCTCCCCACCCTTGCCCCGAGATATCCGACCCCAGACTTGGGGATATGGCTGCTTTGCCCTAGCGATCGCCCTCAGCTTGTTAGATGTCATTTTTCGGGGGGGGGCTGCCGTCAATCTCCAAGGTTGGGCCAATTTACAACGATTTTTTGGGGCTGCTCTCCAGCCAGATCTAACGGTGGATTTTCTCGCATTGACCCTCCGGGCCACCTTGACGACCTTTGCCTATGCGGTCTGTGGCACTTTTTTAAGCTTGGTGCTGGGCATGTTCGCTGGCTTACTCAGTGCCCAATTACTTTGGGAAGTGGCTTTTCCCGGCGCTAAGGGGGGAGGATATGGGACGATTCGGGCGATCTTGGCAATTCCCCGGGCGATCCATGAGGTGGTGTGGGGCTTGATTTTGATCAACTTTTGGGGTCTAGATTCGGTGGTGGCCCTGGGGGCGATCGCCATTCCCTTTGGGGCGATCGTCGCGAAAATTTTTGCAGAAATCATTGATGAAACCCCAAGGCAAGGATTTACGGCGCTCATCCATAGCGGTGTCCCCGTGGCCCAGGCTTTTTTGTATGGTATTTTGCCCCAGGCACTATTTAACCTGTTGTCCTATAGTTTTTATCGCTTTGAATGCTCCCTACGCTCGGCGGCGGTGCTAGGGATTATTGGGGCGGGGGGCCTGGGTTATGAAATTTACCTCAGTTTACAGTCCCTGCGTTATGGGCAGCTTTGGACATTGTTTTACGCTTTGATTGCCCTCAATGGAATCGTCGATTGGACGAGTCGTCTCCTGCGGGTGCGATTGGGTTGCACCAGCCGTTTAGACCTCAATAGTCGTCAGTACAAAGTGGGGGTCCGGCGGCGTGACTGGCTCTTGGGAACGATGGTCCTGGGTTTAGGATTGGTGACCTGGGGTTTTTGGTACATTGCCCCAGATTGGGCCCGGCTCTGGTCTGGTCGGGGCCAACGGTTTTTGGGGGAGGTGGCGACACAGCTCCAACAACTCCAACTGGATGGGGCCCAACTAAAACAGTTGGGAATTCTCTGTGTACAAACTGTAGAAATGTCGATTTTGGCGATCGCCTTGGCGGGCCTCGGGGGCTTTGTCCTCGCTTTTTTGGCTGCAAAAAATCAGGGAAGTTTCCCTTGGCCTGTACATTTTTTCAGCCATCTATCGCTGTTGCTCTGTCGCAGCATTCCCGCGCCGATTTGGGCTTTGGTGATTGTGTTTGTGATGTTTCCGGGAATTTTGCCGGGGGCGATCGCCCTGGGGTTGCATAACCTCGGGATTTTAGGACGCTTGATGACCGAGGTAATTGAAAATGTGCCCCCTGAACCCCTCAAAGCTTTGCGAAATCTGGGGAGTACTGAAATTAATGTGTGGCTCTACGGCACTGTACCCTTGACCTTGCCAAATTTTATTGCTTATAGCTTCTATCGCTGGGAAGTGTGTCTGCGGGAGACCGTGATCGTTGGTTTGGTGGGGGCAGGGGGTCTGGGACGGTTACTCACGGAGCAATTGAGTAGTTTTAACTATGCGGGGGTGAGTGTAACTCTCGTTTGCTTTCTACTGCTGACCTGTGCGGTGGATAGTTTGAGTAGTTTTTTGCGCCAGAAGACCTGCTAGGTGTTGAAAAACAGGTGATCGCCCGGGGCTTTTGACAAGACTTTTTTTTTGAGCTTTACTTACGGTGGCGTCTCAAGTCCATAGGCTATTGTTCCGGTTATGTCCGATGTTGCACCGCTAAATCTCCAGGATTTACAGGTCGATCTCCGCGCCCAACTCGAGGCGTCATACTTCCCCACAAATCCGGTACAAGTGCGGTGTGTTTTTAAGGCGGGAGAACTCCTTGTCCTCGTGCAGCATTCGGCTCCGGCAGCGGTGGCCCAACGGCCAATTTTTCGGCTGATTCGCGATCGCCTCCAGGCCGCAAGTTTTTCTGAACAGCCCCAGGTCGGCATTTACTTGCGGGTCATTGGTGCGAGTGAACCCTATGCCTTCTACCTTTTAGATGCTAGCGAAATGGGCTCCCCGACATTCCCCCCGTTCCCCGAAACTGACCTGGACGGGGCAGACTTGGAAACAGAATTTGCCACAGATATTGGGTTTGACACCCTCGCTGAACCGTTTTTTGCTGAGACGAATGGGGAAGCAGAGACAGTACCTGAGGCGGAACCAAAAATTCAAAAGGACTTTGAGGGCTTGATCTCTGCTGATGCCACCCCGGATGATTTGGCCGCATCGGTACAAACCATCGGCGATCGCCCCAAAAAGAAGGGTCTCGTTTTTGTGGGGGTTGGTATTTTAGTCGCAATTATTGGCGCAGGAGGCTATGTTTTGAGCCGTCCTTGTGTGGTTGGGCCCTGTCAACCTTTGATAAGGGCGAGTCAACTGGCCGCCCCCGCTCGAGAGTTATTTACCGCCCCTGAAGTCCCTTCCGGCCAAGAAATTTTTCAAGCTCAAGCCAATTTACGCGAGGCGATCGCCACCTTAGAAGACATTCCCCAGTGGTCGCCCCGGGCTGCGGAGATTCAAGGGCAATTGCTGGACTATCAATCCCTCGATGCTAGCCTCGCTGCCCTAATCAATGGTCTTTCCCAAGCGGCCAAGGCTGCTCAACTTGCTGAAAATCAGTCCCTTGGGGCAGCCCAGTGGCAAGAAATCGTCCAGCAATGGCAAGGGGCGATCGCAACCCTAGAAGCAATTCCTCCTTCGGATTTCTACCATGATTTTGCCCAGGAAAAACTCATCAACTATAGGGAAAATTTGGCGATCGCCCAGCAGCGCTTCCAAGCGGCCCAAGTTGCCGAGACCATCACAAATCCCCCAGGTGTGGGGTCGCCCTAGGGAAATCCTGATAGTTAGCGATCCCATGCAAGGGAGCATTCCTAAAATATTGTCCCTAAAAAGCGAGGGGCGCTAGGGTATCGATGAGGGTCGCCGACTTGAGACGTTTGCCCATGTGGTGTTCAAGATACTGCCGCAATAAATTTTCCACCCGGAGCCAAGCCGTTTCTAAAGGAAAAATCATTTGTTCATCGACAGACCAACGTTGTAAGCCAGGTAAATCACGGTCCGGTAATATCTGTAAGAGGTCTAGTTCTAGGGCCGTTAAGCGTTGATCCGGGGGGATATTCCCTGACCCCAGGGTCATGATCCCCCCCATCTCGTGATTAAAGCCGATGCGCCAACGGGGATCAGCAAAATTCGGTTCAATGGCCACTTGGGTCACACTGCAGCGCTGTACTTGAGGCGCAAAACCAGCGATCGCCACGAGATGAAATAAGCCTTGGGTGAGGTGAGCAATCACCTGGGAAACCCTTTCTGGAGGTGTTAACTCAATAAGCTCAATTCGCCTTAGGTGTTCTAAGAGCAAGGCATATAGTTCTGGCTGGGGCGTTTGGCTCACGGCGAGGTGATTCACCACTTCTGCCAGGTACTGACCCACCGCTAGTTTTGCAAAATCACGGCTTAGGCCAGCGTAAGAAGTGATCGTTTCTGCCTGTTGAATTCGGTCGAGCGATCGCCCCCGAGTTAACAAAAAATCATTCACCACCAGCAGTTCTGTCCGGCCTCGCAAAGCTGAGCGGTGCTGTCTGGCCCCTGGAGCGACGGCCCTGACAAGGCCCTGGTCTGGCGTGAGAATGGTCACGAGGCGGTCTGCTTCCCCCAGGGGGGCTCCTTTGATGATGATGCCAGTGACTTTAAAAGACATGATAATTTACCGCTTCCCATCGGCTTGGCTTAGGTCAACAGTAACCCCGTTTTTACCAAGCTTCATCATCGCTCTGCCGTTCCCGTTCCTGAATGATGCTGAGGCTGCGGGATGTACCCAAGCGGTTTGCCCCAGCTTGGATGAGGGCGATCGCCTGATCTGCGGTTTTAATGCCCCCAGCTGCCTTGATGCCAATTTTTCCTTTCGTAATCCCATAGAGCAGCTTCACATCAGCGGTGGTGGCGCCCCCGAACCAACCCGTTGAAGTCTTCAGATAACTGGCTCCAGCATCCAGGCAAACTTCCGCAGCAAGGCGTTTTTCTGTGTCCGTTAACAGGGCTGTTTCTAAAATGGCTTTAATCGGAACCTTGGTCATTTCGACGATTTGGGCCACTTCCTGGTAGAGCTTTTCCGAGTCTCCCATTTTGAGCAGGGCCAGATTTAACATCAGATCTAACTCTGTGGCACCATTTTCGACGGCTTCCTGGGCTTCATAGAGTTTTGTGCCTATGGTGTGTGCCCCAGCCGGAAATCCCACCACGCAGCACAGTTGAATCGAGCGTTGTTTCAAAAAATCCCGGGCAGTCCGCATCGCTGTCGGGTAAAGACAGACGGCCGGGAAGTTAAATTGCTCTGCCACTTGGCAGCATTCTTTGACCTGCTCATAGGTTGCCGCTGGATGCAGCAGGGAATGTTCAAGATATTGGGCTAAATCAATTTCGTTCGCGGGAATGACCATGGTTTTTGGGGAGGGGGCTCTTTTGATTGTGGCAGAAATAATCGTTGTTCTGGGAGCATAGTTTTGGAAACTTTACCCCGTAGCCGCCATAAAAAAATCCCCTGGTTGAGCAGGAGATTATTGATCTTTATCAAGATGGGTCTGAAAAACCAACCCAGATGAGCCATGGGCAAAGGACATTCATTGGCCTCGTTTATCGCGATCCTGACGACGGCGATCACGCCATTCCACGAAGGTCAAGTAGGAGATGCCACCGCTGACCAGCAGAAGTAGGGCAAGGGCTCCCAAAAAAAGCGAATTTAAAAAAACTGTTTCCACAATCCTAGAAACCGTTACGTGCCCAAACAACCATGGCGATCGACCAAGTAAAGAGAGCGAGCATTGCGCCCCAACCTAAAGAAAGAACATCCATTTTTAATAACGCCTTGATATTGCAACAGAATAATCATCCCATATCTTATCAAAGAGTCGCTCCAAAACCCGGTCATTCCGGGCTAATGCTCCCAGGCGATCGCCCACAAAAAAAATACCCCCCATGGTCTGAGAGGTATTGCAGCAAGTTTAGAATGACTTCTGTTTCATGAAAGTCAATTAGCTGGTGCGGCCAGCCAAGGTGCGGCGCTTGAAGATCATTTCGTAGGCTTCGATGATGTCCCCTTCTTTCCAGGTACTGAACTTATCAACGCCGATGCCGCATTCATAGCCAGCACTGACTTCCCGCACATCTTCCCGGACCCGTTTCAGGGAATCGAGGGAGCCGTTATAAACAATGGTGTTGCCACGGCGGACGCGGATCATCCGGTTCCGTACCACCTTGCCGGACTGGACGTAACAACCAGCTACGGAACCACGGCCCACGGGGAAGACGACCCGCACTTCCGCCTGACCTAAGGGTTCTTCTACTTCTTCGGGATCGAGCAGACCTTCCATCGCCCCTTGAATCTCTTCTAGGAAACGATAGATAACGTTGTATTCACGGATATCAACCCCTTCCTGCTCAGCGGCCTGTCTAGCACCCGGGGCTAGGGTGGTGTTGAAGCCAATGATGATTGCACCACTGGCCGCGGCGAGATCTACGTCAGTTTCGGTGATTTCACCAGGTGCCGACAGGAGTACACGGATCTGAACTTCATCTTGGGGGAGCTGCTGCAAAGAGCCGAGAATTGCTTCAACGGAACCTTGAACATCACCCTTGAGGACAAGATTGAGCTCCTTGAGCTCCCCTTCCTGGGCTTGGGCAGAAAGGCTACTGAGGCTGACCCGACGGGAGGACATCGCCTGTTGGAGACGGGACTGACGTTTGCCTTCGGCCCGCTCGTCGGCGATCGCCCGGGCTTCTTTTTCGGAGGGATAAACTTCAAATTCATCCCCAGCGGCAGGGACTTCATTTAAGCCGAGAATTTCCACGGCAAAGGAAGGTGTCGCTTCAATAACTTTTTCGCCGCGATCGCTAATCATTGCCCGGATTTTGCCCATCACAGAGCCCGCAACGATGATATCGCCCACGCGCAATGTGCCGTTTTGGACGAGGAGAGTGGCCACAGGCCCGCGGGCGCGGTCCAAGTGGGCCTCAATAATTGTGCCTTTTGCGAGGCGATCGGGGTTGGCAGAGAGTTCTTCGATCTCCGATACAAGCAGGATCATTTCCAGTAATGTATCGAGGTTTTCGCCCTTCAATGCACTGACGGGAACCATGATTGTGTCACCGCCCCATTCCTCACAAAGGAGTCCCTGTTCAGAGAGTTCCTGTTTTACGCGATCAGGCTCTGCGCCGACTTTGTCCATTTTGTTGATGGCAACAACGATGGGCACTTTTGCGGCTTGGGCATGGCGGATAGCCTCCAGGGTCTGGGGACGAACGCCATCGTCGGCGGCAACCACAAGAATCGCAATGTCTGTAACCTTGGCACCCCGGGCACGCATAGCGGTGAAGGCTTCGTGGCCAGGGGTATCTAGGAAGACAATTTGTCCCGGTTTACCATTGTGTTCGATGTCCACATGGTATGCCCCAATATGTTGGGTAATCCCACCAGCTTCCCCTTGGGCGACTTTAGTTTCGCGGATCGAGTCGAGGAGAGTCGTTTTACCGTGGTCAACGTGTCCCATGATGGTCACGACGGGAGGACGCTGCTGGAGGTGTTCTAGATCGTCGAACTCAACCATTTCGGTAGATTTGGTGGCAGCGGCTTCTACATCTGCCACAACAACCTTCACTTCAAATTCCTCGGCTACCATCTGGGCGATGTCATAGTCCAGGGTTTGGGTGATATTAATCGCAATCCCTTTGCTGAAGAGGCGGCGGATAATATCTGTTTCTGGGATACAAAGGACCTCTGCCATTTCCCGCAGGGTCATGGTTTCAGTGAGTGAGATCTCGGTGGGCGGGGCTTGGACTTCCCGGCGATCGCGTCGTTGTTCTTTCTGCTGATGGCTGCCACCACTCCCTCGCTTTGCGGCGGGCTTTTTAGGCCGAGAGGGGGTTGGCTTACTGGGCGCTCCAGCAGATAGATCCTTTGGCTTCGGAGGCCGTGCGATTGACAGACTAACGGAGGGAATATCCGCGTTGTTATTGAGAGATGTACCGAACTCATCATCATCGTCATCATCAATGACAACTGGACGACGCTTAAGTTTGGTGGTTTTTGCTTTATTCGCCTCTGATTCGTCCTCTTCCTCTTCTTCCCAGACTTTGCGTTTACCGGGCTTAATGGGCCCACCAATGGTTTTCTTCGGTTTTGCGACGGGACGCTTGGGGGGAGCGAGTAGGACGTCTGGGGTTGCCCCGTCATCTCCATCGAGGTCTGGAGCTGCGGTTACTTCTTCATCTAGGTCAGGCTCGATTGCAGGTACGGGAGCAGCTACTTTTTTGCTAACAGTACCAACAATTTGGGGCTTGGGCCGGAGTTTTGGTGGTTTTGCAGGGGGCTCAGCGGTATTTTTTGACAGAGATTTTGCCCGGACATCCGCTTGGGTTGCACCGCTCGCCTGTTCTGGAGAGCCTTCGGCTTTGGTGGCAGATTTAGCGACTGGCCGCGGGGGAGGGCCCATGAGCTTCGGCTTAGCAACGGCTGGAGCTGGTTCGGCTGGGGGGTTGGTTGTTTCTGCTTTGGGGGGGGGCGCAACAACTGGGGTTGTGTCCTGTTTTGGCACAGCAGCACTCCGGGGCGGCGGAGCTTGTAGTTTAGGGCGTTCTAATTTTTTGGGAGATTGGGCTGGGGGACTGGGGGGAGTAGCGACAGTTGAAGTACCAGTTTGCGCTTGCTCTGTCGAAGATTGGTGTTGTACAGAGAGAATTTCTTGCTTTTTCTTTTTCTGGGGACGCTGGACCTTCGGGGGATGGGGGCGCTTTTGTGTGGCGATCGCCCGGATTTTATCTGCTTCTTCAACGGTAATGGTACTGCTATGGCTCTTCACATCGATGGCCAGCTGAGCACAAAATTCTAAAATATCCTTGTTTTCGAGATCTAATTCCTTTGAGAGTTCGTAAATTCTAACTTTTTCGTTATTCATTCAATAATGTCCTTAAATTGCTAGTCGTACGGATGGGGGTGGGGGATAGGCCTGGATTGTGGCAATCTAAATCCAGTTAGCTTAGGTAAAAATGAAGAATGGAGGGGCCTCCGGGGGCACTAGAGTTCAACAGTAAAAATAAAAATTTGATCTGAATAATTTTGAGAATAATTTTATTTAAAATCCTTGATCTATAGCAGATATATGCCGAGGATTTTGGGCCAGACCCTCAGGTCTTAATCTAGGGAAGATAAGCGTTCTTGAAGGGTTTGATAAATAGTGGGGGGGACATTTTTTTTGAGCGATCGCCCGAGCCGATCCTTACGCTGGGCCATTTCCAAACAACGGTGGTCCTGGCAGAGATAGGCAGAACGCCCCATACCCCGATCTAATTGTACCTGCTGGGATGGATAGACTCGAATGACTCGCCAAAGAGATTCCTTCGGGGCTAGTTTTCGACAGGCTACACAGCGGCGTAGATTTGGTTCCATAGTAATCGTTCCTGGGGCGATCGCCTGATCTCAAGCAAATGTTCTCAACCCTTAGACTTCCGTCGATGCGGCTTCTTCTACCGGTGCTTCTGGCATCGCCACTTCAACCTCTGGAGCGGGGGTTTGCTGCTGTTCCGCCTCGTATTTAGCACTGTCTTTAATATCGATTTTCCATCCCGTCAAACGGGCGGCCAAACGAACATTTTGCCCTTCTTTCCCGATGGCGAGACTCAGTTGATTTTCGGGAACAAGTACTGTGGCCTGCCGCTCTTCTGCATCGACCAAAATTACCCCATCAACCCGGGCTGGACTGAGGGCATTCGCAATATAGGTCGAAGGATCAGGAGACCAACGGATCACATCGATTTTTTCGCCGCGCAGCTCATTGACCACCGCCTGAATTCGAGAACCCCGCGCCCCGATACAAGCACCGACTGGATCTACGTCCCGCTCAAGGGTATCGACGGCAATTTTAGTCCGGGGGCCTACATAGCGGCTGGGGGGATTTGCTTCCCGGGCGACCGCGACGATACGGACAATTTCTTCTTCGATTTCTGGTACTTCGTTCGCAAACAGATAAACCACGAGATCTGCAGCGGCCCGAGAAACGACGAGCTGCGGTCCTCGATGGGAGCCTTCTTTGACGTTTTTGAGATAAACCTTATAAGTGGTGTTGGCGCGGTAGTTGTCATTGGGGAGCTGTTCTCGGCGGGGTAACTCCGCTTCGGTTTCCGGCTGGCCAAAGGCACTGGTAACCGCCATGACGACAAAATTGCGCTCAAAACGAAGTACCCGGGCTTGGAGCACTTCCCCTTCAAGTTCTTGAAATTCTTCCTGAACCAGTTTGCGCTGCTGATCCCGTAGCTTTTGGAGCAAAACTTGCTTGGTTTGGATCGCTGCCATCCGCCCGAAATCACTTTGTTCAGGGGTGACATCGAGAATAACAGAATCGCCGAGTTGGGCTTCGCTGGCCACCTCTTGGACTTCCCGGAGGGCAATTTGATGGTCGGTATTTTCGACTTCTTCGACAATGACTTTCGTTGCTAAGACCCGAAACCCTTCATCATCGAGATCGAGTTCTACTTCAAAGTTATCGAAATAATCTTCAGCAAAAGGGGTCGTTTGGTTGAGGGTCAGGGAACGGCGATAGCGTTCATAGCCTTTGAGAAGAGCTTCGCGTAGGGCTTCATGGACGGCGCTTTGGGGCAGATTATGGCGATCGCTGATTTCGGCAACGAGGGCACTTAAACCGGTGAGACTTACAAGGGACATAGAGATTTAAGGAAGTAGAAAAGAATCGATAATGAACAAAACTGGGAGGGAATCGGGGACTGTTCAGGCTTGGTGATCGTCGAGTTGTACTTTGGCAACGAGTTCCCAAGGAATGGCGATCGCCTTTCCTTTTTGATTGAGATAGATCGCCGTTTCATCCCGCTCCTTGAGCGTGCCGCACCACTCCTTGTGATCTTTGTAGGGGCTATAGGTTTTGACTCGTACCGGAAAGCCCCGGAAGGCGATAAATTCCCGGTCAGTGCTTAGGGTACGGTCAGTACCAGGGCTTGATACCTCCAGCACATAGGCTCCAGGGATGATGTTTTGGGCCTCCAACTCAGGGTCGAATTGGCGACTAAAACGTTCACAATCCTCCAGCCCTGTTTCTTGGGAGAGATTCCGCACATCAATTCGTAATACCGGTGGTTTTTTATTCGTCTGGAATACCACGTCCACCACTTCTAAACCCAACGCTGCAGCAATGGGTTCGGCACAGGTCATGATTTGAGAAATGAGGGGATGAGCCATGGGCAAATTTAGACAACAAAAAAAGCGGGTCAGGCCCACTTCAGGATTGCTTAATCGGGGTGGTATAGACAAAGAAATTTGTCTACATTTAGATAGTCTAACATTCACCTGTCCCAATAACATGGCGGGGGGCGATCGCAACGATGGGTTCCGCCGCAAAAAATTCAGGAGATTTTCTTAGGGGCAGCCAAAGCTCCCGCTTCAATGTAAAATAATAGACTGTAAATTTTTGAAACCATTTGTCTAAAATTTGGGTTTGGAGGCTTCTTTGACAGAGAGATTTCTTTTAAAGGTACTTTGGTTAGATAAAGACGTGGCGATCGCCGTAGATCAAGTCGTCGGTAAAGGCACGAGTCCCCTCACCGCCTATTTCTTCTGGCCCCGCAACGATGCTTGGCAACAGTTAAAAGACGAAATGGAAGCGAAGCACTGGATTTCTGAAGCAGAGCGCATTGAAGTGCTCAACCAAGCGACAGAAGTCATCAACTACTGGCAAGAACATGGCAAAAAGACCAGTATGGCCGAAGCACAGGCTAAATTCCCTGAAGTCGCCTTCAGTGGTAGCAACTAAGGTTTATTACCTAAATTTGTTTTAAACGTAATCACTAGCTAAGTTTTTACAGTTTTTATTTTCTAATTAATTTTCTATAAAAAAATGGGCAGCGCTTAGGCTGCCCATTTTTATTCATAAAATGTCGTTTTAGGATGTCGCTGTCAGGACAAAAATAGCCTAAGCCATACCGCCCGCAGCCATATAACGGGCCCGGGTGCGCTTGAGTTCCTTGCGGGCATCAAAGACGGCTTTCCGGTCAGTGGTATCTGTCTGTTCAAGCTGAGCTTGAGCTGCCTCGAAAGCTTGACGGGCTTCTTCAAGGTCAATATCTTGGCCCTTAGCAGCCGCATTTACCAACACTTTTACTTCATTGGCTTCCACTTCTGCAAAGCCATCGGTAATCGCGATATTTTCCCAACCATTGGTGCGGACCCGGATCACGCCGGATTCGAGGGCTGTCAGGAGAGGAGCGTGACCAGACAAAATACCGACTTGACCAGAGCTACTCGGCAGGATGACCTCTTCGACGCTGTCGTCCAATACCGTCCGGTCTGGGGTGATCACTCGTACTTTTAAAGCCATTTGCTTAAATCTAATTCAAAAAAATAAAGGGAGACTTGACAGTTAAGGTCAGTACCACGTTTGACGGTAGCACTGACCCAATATCTTCGGCTATCTAAGACTTAGCCTTGCTCTTTGAGTTTTTTACCCTTGGCGATCGCCTCGTCAATATTACCCACGAGGTAGAATGCCTGCTCAGGCAGATCATCTAATTCACCAGAGAGAATACGCTTAAAGCCATCAATGGTTTCCTTGAGGGTGACATATTTACCAGGAGAACCGGTAAATACCTCTGCCACGAAGAAGGGCTGAGACAAGAAACGCTCAATCTTCCGGGCCCGGTCAACCACCAGACGGTCTTCCTCAGACAGTTCATCCAAACCAAGGATCGCAATGATGTCCTGGAGTTCTTTATAGCGCTGCAGGGTAGACTGAACTGCCCGGGCAGTATTGTAGTGGTCTTCACCGACAATACTGGGTTGGAGCATGGTGCTGGTGGAATCAAGGGGATCCACCGCCGGATAAATACCCTTAGAAGCCAAGCCACGAGAAAGTACGGTCGTACCATCAAGGTGTGCAAAGGTGGTTGCCGGTGCGGGGTCAGTTAAGTCATCCGCAGGGACATAAACCGCTTGGATAGAAGTAATGGAACCTTCCTTCGTGGAGGTGATCCGCTCTTGGAGATCGCCTACATCAGTACCAAGGGTGGGCTGGTAACCTACCGCAGAGGGCATCCGACCGAGCAGTGCAGATACCTCAGAGCCAGCCTGGACGAAACGGAAGATATTGTCAACGAAGAGGAGAACGTCTTGCTTGTTGACATCACGGAAGTATTCCGCCATGGTCAAACCGGACAGACCAACTCGCATCCGTGCTCCGGGGGGCTCGTTCATCTGACCGTACACAAGGGCAATCTTGGATTCGTTCAGGTTTTCTGCGTTGATTACGCCAGATTCGATCATTTCGTTATAGAGGTCATTCCCTTCCCGGGTCCGTTCCCCTACACCGGCAAATACCGATACACCACCGTGCTTGGTAGCGATGTTGTTGATCAATTCCATCATGATCACGGTTTTGCCCACACCTGCACCACCGAAGAGGCCAATTTTGCCACCGCGACGGTAGGGAGTGAGGAGGTCAACCACTTTGATCCCGGTTTCGAAGACAGAGGGAGCAGTGTCCAGTTCAGTCAGTTTGGGGGCAGCGCGGTGGATGGGAGAAGTTTCTTCGGCATCGACAGCACCTTTTTCGTCTACGGGTTCACCGAGGACATTGAAGATCCGACCGAGGGTTTTCTTCCCGACAGGAACGCTGATGGGGGCGCCTGTGTCGAGAATATCCATGCCGCGAACGAGACCATCGGTGGTGCTCATGGCGACGGCACGTACCCGGTTGTCTCCAAGTAGCTGCTGCACTTCGCAAGTGATGCTGACTTCTTGACCGGCGGGGTTTTTGCCTTGAATTTTCAGGGCGTTGTAGATCCGAGGCATTTTGCCGCTAGGAAATTCTGCGTCAATAACAGGGCCAATGATCTGAGTAACTTTACCGAGGGTTTGTTCTTGTGTAGCTACCATGCTTCTCTATTATCAATTGGCTTTGCCCTAGGCCAAAGCTTGACTTTGTACCTAAAGTTTTAACCAAATTTAAAAATTTGCCATACCCAGAGTACCATCTCTTGGGATCAAGTAAATAAGATTCCCTAAGGGCCTGAGGTGCTTATGCTGTACGGCTTAAACCGGGGCAAGGGGGGATTGTTTGGGCTGGCCGATCGCCCGGGGAAATTGCTTAGGGGTGGGGCGAATTTTCTCGATATAAAGGCAGGTGCGCTGGCCCTGGGTGATCGGGGTTGTAAAGGAATAAGTCGAGAGCAGTTGGCCGCCACATTGGGCGATCGCCGGTTGGAGCTGTTCAGTTTCTTCGGCGCTCCATTGACCCCGGTAAAGAATCGCCAGACCACCTCTTTTCAGCAGGGGCAATAGATATTCCACGCAGAGGGAGGCTGTCCCCACGGCGCGGATCGTCGCGATATCGTAACGTTCGCGGTGGTTGGGGTCTTGGCCCAGGGTTTCGGCCCGGTCCGCGATGCCTTGGGTATTGAGTTGCAGCCCTCGGCTCAGGTCCACAAGAAAGTTGATTTTTTTGCGGGTGGAATCGAGCAAAGTGACTTGCCACTGGGGAAAGGCGATCGCCAGGGGTAAGCCAGGAAAACCGCCGCCCGTGCCCACATCAATAACTGTTTGGGGTTGGGTCAAACGTTGGCCTAAGACGTCTAATTTCAGAGCAGCATAGGAATCCCAGAGGTGCTTTTCCCAAAAATCTTCTGGGGAGGTGATCCGAGTGAGATTGAGTCGCTGGTTGCCTTCATAAATGCCCTGATAAAGGTCCGCCAGTGAGGGATCAAGGGCTACATCGGGCTGCCACAGGTCAGGGTTTGCATACTGCTGGAAGAGGTCACGAAATTGGAGGGCGATATCGTTCATGGGGAATTATCAGGATAGATAAAAAAGCGTTTAGGGAGTAGGCATTTGCAGCCGTTCATAGGTCAGGACTAAGCTGTGGCGATCGCCCACATTGCCAGGAAACAGCACCACGGGCAATTGAGGAAATTGCGGGTGTTCCGCTTCTGTTTGTACCAGACAGCAGCCAGGGATAATTTGGCCGAGGAGCTGAATGAGCGGAACCCGTAAACCCTTTTGCAGCAGGGCATTCGTCGTGTTGCCGCCCTTGCTGATGATAAAGCCGAGATCCGGGGGGAGCTGGGCGATGATTTCAAGGAAAAATGCAGTGATATTGTCCCCAAATTTAAGGTTCTGAGCCGTTTGCCCACTGGTGATGACACCACGACTTGTAAACAAGACGGGGGTTTTGTGGGCCTGATGAATGGCATAAATTTCGGATAAAACGTTTTCCCTTAACCGCTGACGATCCTGGGACGTTTGGCATTGCTCAACATCGATTTCAATGCCGACAACGCTGGTCAATTGCAGCAGTTCTGTCAGTTGGGCAGTGGTTTTTTGCGTGTGGGAACCGACAATAATTAATCCTGGTTGGGGCGATCGCCTGACGGTAAAACTCTTTTCTGGGGGGATTGGTTGCGGACCAAGACTGGCGAGGGAGGTGAGCAAACTAGCAGCACTGCGAAAGAGAAACTTTTTTCCCTGGTGAATCGCGCCAAATAGGGCCGGCATTAAACAATCAAAATCAGCCTGGCACTCACCATCGAGGACAACATATTTTCCAGCTTGAAGCCTGCCAAAATAGTCTTGGAAATTTTTAGGTAAATTCCCTGGATTGAGACAATCTACTTGATCCGCCGTGACTGCGTTTTTTGTTTTTGTCGCGATGAAATCGGGTAAAAAACTATCTTGAAACCCAAAGAGGCGATCGCCGGCAAATTCCGTCTCGGCCACGGGGATCAAGCGTTCATTGTCCCGTACATAATGGATCCCAGCGCGGGTGATGCGCCCCCCCTCAAAAAATGCCGGCGCAAAAAAACAAGCATCAAATGGCCCTAATATTTTGGCGATCGCCTCGGTTTCAGCCGGAAAATGGCCCCTCAACGTGGAATCCGAACGACTGACAACTAAATATTCCTCGATGTTTTCCTGGGCGAGGGCGATTTTAAGATTTTGACAAACATCTGTGGTGGTGGCGATCGCCTCTGGTTCTGTCAACGCGCGGGTATTCGCCAGGATAAACAAAATGGGCGCAGGATCTCGTAAGCCCTGGCACAGGGTAGCCACATCCCAACGCAGCAACAACGGACAGCTATGCACCGTTTGGGAGCCGGTCGGGTCATCGTCGATCACAATGATTTTCGGTCGTTGCATCTTTTTCTCCGTTAAACCCCAGCTTGCTCTTAGCCGACGCCAGTCAAATCAGGCACCAAAGCCAAAGCCTGTTCAATAATTTCTCGCCCTACGGTAAAACCCCTTGCTTCCTCGGTGATGTAGCGCTTCCAAGCCTTTGTGCCCGGCTGCCCCAAAAATAAGGCGAGCATATGGCGACTGATGCTATGGAGTTTTACCCCAGCTTTGGTGCTGCGTTCAATGTAGGGCAACATTGCTTCGACAATTTCATGGCGGCTCTTGGGTTGTATGGCTTCCCCATAGATGTCACGGTCTACCGTCGCAAACAGATAGGGATTGTCGTAGGCGGCCCGGCCCACCATCACCGCATCCACTTGGGTTAAATGGGCTTGAATTTGCTCTAGCTCCGTGATCCCGCCGTTGATCTCGATCCAGAGGTGAGGAAAGTCCTGCTTTAGCTGATAAACATCTTCGTAACGCAAGGGAGGCACTGTGCGATTTTCTTTCGGACTGAGGCCCTGTAACCAGGCTTTGCGGGCATGAACCGAAAAGCGATCGCATCCCGTGGCCGAGACAATCTCGATAAAGCGACAGAGGTCTGCGTAGCTATCCTGCTCATCGACACCAATGCGATGTTTTACGGTGACGGGGATATTGACCGCCCCCTGCATCGCCGCCACACAATCGGCCACCAACTCCGGTTGGGTCATCAAACAAGCGCCAAAATTCCCCTGCTGCACCCTAGGGCTAGGGCAGCCCACATTGAGGTTAATTTCGTCGTAGCCCCAGTCTTCCCCCACCTGAGCACATGCGGCGAGTTCCTTTGGGTTGTCGCCCCCCAGTTGGAGTGAGATCGGATGTTCCGCTGGGTCAAAATCTAACAGTTTCGGGCGATCGCCATGGATAATCGCCTGGGTGGTAATCATCTCCGTATAGAGCAATGTCCGCCGGGTAATTTGGCGCATTAGGTAACGAAAATGGCGGTCGGTGCGGTCCATCATTGGGGCCACACTCAGGAGGTGAGGACAAACCATGTTTTTAGTATTTCCGATTAGACCAAAAGCATATCAGGGGATCACAGGTCATTGCAGACGCCTCTCAGGGAACAGGAGCAGAGGCCAGACAACAGGCTACAATTCGATGTATTCCTAACGCTAACCAGTTCTTGTGGGGAACCTCAATCAAAAACTATGGCCGTTCTTGAAAACATTCAACCTGCAGGCAAGGGAGAAGTGATGATCTATGCTCCCTATTACCCCAAAAATAAACAGAAAACATTGCCTAAAGCCCTTGGACTATACCAGATTGGGGCCATCGAAGGGGAAAGAATTATTGAAGGGGGTGAACCCATTCCTTTTGTGGCCAGTTGGTATGTGTCAAAATTGCCGTCAGAAATGACCAGTTGTCGCTTGCAGTTTGATGCCCAAGCCGATCTTAGTTACAGTGTTACTTTGCCAAATAACCAGTTTGTAGACTACCTCATTGACCTGCTCATGGGCTTTGCGCGGGATGGGGTAATCGACTTTCCGAAGGATTTTTATCGGGAACTGTTGGGTCTGAGAAAAGACTAGGTCATGGTTTGCGATGCTGCGAAATTCCGTTATTGTGGGTTTTAGAGAATATGCACTTCTAAAGGAGTTGTGGGTGTGACCAATTCAACCCAATGTATCGTTGTTGCCTCGACCGAACCCTACAGTGGTAAATCTGCTGTGCTCCTCGGGCTGGTTCAGAGCCTGAAACAAAAAGGGGTATCAGTAGCCTATAGCAAACCCATCGGCACAGTGTGGCACAACGAACAGAATGGTCCTCTCCCCCGCATTGAAGATGATTTGCGTTTTCTGGGAGACGCTTTTGGCCTCAAGGAAGCAGATGTGCGATCGCCGGTGCTTTTTCTCGATGAAGCGACGGTGACAGAAAGACTCACGGGCCAAGACCACACGGATTATCCCCAAAAACTCAAGGATGATTTAGACAATATCAGCAGCGATATCACCTTTATCGAAGCGCCCAACAGCCTCTGGGAAGGGAGTTTATTTAACCTGTCTGCCGGGGAAATCGCGGCGAGTCTCGATGCCAAAATTCTCCTGGTGATTCCTTACAACCACAAATTATTGATCGACAGCTTACTAACGGTTTATCGTTTTCTCGGCGATCGCCTGATGGGGGTTGTGGTTAACAAAATCCCCCCCGAAGCCCTCGAAATTGCCGAAACCCAGATTAAACCTTTCTTGGCCCAGCGGGGCATTGACGTCTATGGCCTCGTGCCCGCCGACCGGATTCTCCGCAGTGTGACGGTGCGGGAACTGGTCAAACGCCTCAACGCTGAAGTGCTCTGTCGCACCAATCGCCTTGATCTGATGGTAGAAAGCCTGACCATTGGCGCGATGAATGTGAACTCCGCTCTGAAATACTTCCGCCAACGGCAAAATATGGCGGTGGTCACCGGGGGCGATCGCACAGATTTGCAACTGGCAGCCCTGGAAACATCGACCCAATGTCTGATCCTCACCGGCCATGTGGCCCCCCAGGAAATTATCCTCAACCGCGCCGAAGATCTCGAAATCCCCATTCTCTCCGTGGACTACGACACCCTCACCACCGTGGAGATTATCGACCAGGCCTTTGACCACGTACGCCTCCAGGAACCGATCAAAGTAGAAGTGGCCCAAGCCCTGTTCCAAAAGCACTTTGACTTCGAACACTTCATGGGGAAGATGCCATTCTCCGTTGCCTAGGCCCTTCTCTAGCACTTATCCTGGGGATTAGTCATCAGCGAATTTTTGTAATTCCTTCTCCTCGAGTCCTATGCAAGCTTTAGAGCGTTCCGCCTCAACGACTGATTCCCTCGTCGATACCACCATTCACCGCCGTAAAACCAGAGCGGTGAAGATCGGTAATGTCACCATCGGCAGTGACTATCCCGTGGTCGTCCAGTCGATGATCAACGAAGATACCCTCGATGTAGATGGTTCTGTTGCCGCGATTCGCCGCCTCCATGAAATTGGCTGCGAAATTGTCCGGGTGACCGTTCCCAGCATGGCCCATGCCCGTTCTTTGGCCGAAATTAAGGAAAAACTTGCGGCTACCTACCAGCCTGTGCCCCTCGTGGCCGATGTGCACCACAACGGCATGAAAATTGCCCTGGAAGTGGCAAAACATGTAGATAAGGTGCGCATTAACCCCGGCCTCTATGTTTTTGAACAGCCTAGTGGCGATCGCACCGGCTATACCGAGGCAGAATTTGCGGCGATCGGCGAAAAAATCCGCGAAACCCTTGAACCGCTAGTTGTTTCCCTACGGGATCAGGGCAAGGCCATGCGCATCGGCGTTAACCACGGCTCCCTTGCCGAACGGATGCTTTTTACCTACGGCGACACCCCCGAAGGCATGGTTGAATCGGCCCTCGAATTTATTCGCATTTGCCAATCCCTCGACTTCCACAACCTGATCATTTCCATGAAAGCTTCCCGGGTCCCCGTGATGCTGGCAGCCTATCGCCTCATGGCCAAGCGCATGGATGAACTGGGCATGGACTATCCTCTCCACCTGGGGGTCACGGAAGCGGGGGATGGTGAATATGGTCGGATTAAATCCACCGCTGGCATTGGGACGCTCCTCGCCGAGGGCATTGGCGATACGATCCGTGTTTCCCTCACCGAAGCCCCCGAAAAGGAAATCCCCGTGTGCTATAGCATTCTCCAAGCCCTGGGCCTGCGAAAAACCATGGTGGAATATGTGGCTTGCCCTTCCTGTGGCCGGACGCTGTTTAACCTAGAGGAAGTGTTGCACAAGGTACGCGAGGCAACCAAACACCTCACCGGCTTAGACATCGCAGTGATGGGCTGCATTGTGAATGGCCCCGGCGAAATGGCTGATGCGGACTATGGCTATGTGGGCAAAACCCCAGGAATTATTTCCCTCTATCGGGGTCGGGAAGAAATCCGCAAAGTCCCGGAGGATCAAGGGGTTGAAGAGCTGATCAACCTGATTAAAGCCGATGGCCGTTGGGTAGATCCGGCCTAGTTGATCCGTAATTTTGAGCTAAAAATTTTGCAGGTGAGGGGACATGGATAATGACCCCTCATTTTTTATGGAGCTTATTCAGGGGTCCCCTATTCTTCTGCATCCTCTGGATAGCGGGCTTCGTAGGCTGATCGCTCGGTGTCGTCAACCAAATGCTTGAGGGCATCAAGGCGGGAGTTGAGTAGTCGTTGGGCAACGGTGGCGGCGTCCCCTTCTTTGATGTCCATGGTGGCGAGGTCATCAAACAGTTTTTGGTAGCACTGGCTTAGCTCGTGGTGGAGGCGAAAGCGAATTTCGGAAGTATCACGCATGGGCTCAGGTTGAATCGAAATGGAGCAACAGTCTTTTTCATAGCATGGCCCTGATCCGGGATTGTGGGCCGGTAATATATGTTGATATTGCAGGGGGGGTGGCCGCAATTTCAAGGGACTCTTTCTAGCATTTCCCCAGGACACCAGTCGGTAAAACCATCGACGGTAAAGACAACGTAATAAGTCCCATAGGCTTCCCAATAATCTACGACTTTCCCTTGTTTTTGTTCTGGATCTTGGCGGCGCTGTACCCGGCAACCGGGGGGAAATATTTGGGCGATCGCCACATCTTTCCAGCGTTTCAGTTCGAGGATGTGTTGCTGCTCAGCCTCAGAGAGCAATTTCCAGGCCGCCGCTTTAAAGCTTGGGTAACTTTGGGTCAGGGTTTCTACCGCCTGCCAGGTTTGCGCCTGGGCCAAGTATTCCGCCAGTTGCTCAGGGGATTCGATGGGCGGGGCGGCGCTAGGGGAAATGGTCATGACAATTCAGAAAAAATCAATCAATAAAATTGAACTTGAAACGAGCCGAGCTTTAGCGGGATTGAAAGGGATTTTGCACCATGGTTTTCGTGGCTTTGGCGGCGGCTCGATCGAGGGCTTCTACCTCTGCTGGCGCAAGCTGCCAGCCTAAAGCTCCGGCATTTTCTTCGGCCTGGGCCAGATTTTTTGCCCCGGGAATGGGGATTGTCCCTTTACAGATGCACCAGTTCAAGGCGATCTGGGCCATGGTTTTTTGGTGAATGCTCATCAATTCAGTCAGACAGCCTTGTAATTCCTCCATATTGGGCAAGATTTGCTTAAATACTCGTCGTCTGAGGCCTTTGGGCAAAGGTTTATCAAGGCTGTATTTTCCCGTGAGCAGGCCGAGGGCGAGGGGGCTGTAGGCGATCAGTTGAATGCCCAATTCGTCACACACCGCCTTCACGTCATATTTCAGCACGGGATCCGTTGAAAGCAACGAGTATTGCACCTGCAGGGTCCGAATCGGCACACCCCACTCCTCGAACCAGCGGTGGACTTTGCGGAGGCGATCGCCTCCATAGTTCGATAAGCCGACCCCTTTCACTAAGCCCGCGCCATAAAGTTCTGCTAAACCCCGCAATAGGTTTTTTTCCTGCCAAGGGGCATAGTTCGCCGTCGACCAATGCATTTGCACCAGATCCACTGGACGCTGTAGACGCTCTGAAGAGGCTCTATAGGCTCGTTTCATCGCTCCTGCCGTGAGGCGCCAGGGATAGGGAGCCAACTTGGTTGCGAGGATGATTTTTGCTTGGTTTGGCCCTTGATAGGCTTGGGAAAATTCCCCGAGAAGACTTTCACTGCGACCACTCAGCCGCCCCGTACCATAGGAATCCCCCGTATCAAAAAGGGTAATTCCTTGGGCAACGCAGAAATCAAACACCTGCTGGAGTTCTTGATCCATCACCGGATCGTAACCCCAGAGGAGGCGATTACCCCAGGCCCAGGTGCCACAACCCATAGCTGGCAGGGAGAGTTGGTCGATCATCAGTATTCGTTCAAGTAAATGTTTTCGGTGTTTTTAAAAGTAATGGGCTTAACGGCGCAGAAAAATTTGCCAGCAGACCAATAGGGTAACCCCAAAATAGCCGGCGATCGCCACCCAGTCCAAAATTGACGTATCGATCAATATTTTTCCTCCCAGTGCAATGGTGTGGTGTGCCCCAAAGGCGATCGCACCTTAACTAAAATAGCTCAGTTTTGTCCCAAAACGATTGTCCTCCAAGGGTTTCAATCCTCTCAAAAATCCCTTGACCTGAGCCGCTGTACTTTTTTAAGGTTTGTGACGATGGCGTGATATGATTGCACGTGGTTTGTACTGTTTCCCTTGTACAAAGCAACATTGACAGTCAAATACATTGATCAATTTTTTGATCATTTAACCTGCTGAGCGTGAATTCATCTGAGTCTCAAAGCCAACCAGAATCTCCTAAGCTCTCTGATACAACTTCAGGCAGTGAGGGAACACCGGCAAGTGCCGCCGCAATGGACGAGTATTATCAGCTCAAACGGTCCATTTTTTTTGTGACTCTTGCCATCAGTGGGGCGATCGCCCTGATGGTTTGGTACTTTTATTCTGCCCAAACCGCCGTGAGTTATCTCATTGGTGCTGGCGTCGGAATAATTTATTTGAGAATGCTGGCAAAAAGCGTAGAAAAAATCAGTAGCGCCAATCCCAGGACCGGTTCCGGCCGATTAGCCCTCTTTGTAGGCCTAATCGTGATCGCCACCCAACTGGAGCAACTAGAAGTTCTACCCGCTTTTCTGGGGTTTCTCACCTACAAGCTTGCCATCCTCGTCTACGTTCTGCCTAATAGCTTATTGCTCTCTGGGCGATCGTCGTAGAATCGCGCCCTAGCCTCTGACTGTCCAGCGAAAGAACCGGGGAAAGATCATCAAATGGAAATGCTTAATAGTTTAACTACATTTAGTTTATTTCCCCTTGCTGAACTCGAAGTCGGCAAACATTTCTATTGGGAACTCGGTGGCCTGAAGGTCCACGGCCAAGTACTCATGACCTCTTGGTTCGTGATTGCTGTGCTCCTTTTTGCCTCTCTCCTGGCAACCCGCAATGTTCAGCGCATCCCCAGCGGTTTCCAAAACTTCATGGAATACGCGCTCGAATTCATTCGCGACCTGGTGAAAAACCAACTGGGAGAAAAAGAATATCGTCCCTGGGTGCCTTTTATTGGCACATTGTTCCTCTTCATCTTCGTTGCCAACTGGTCCGGTGCCCTCGTGCCCTGGAAAATCATTGGCCTCCCCGAAGGTGAACTGGCTGCTCCCACGAACGATATCAACACCACCGTTGCCCTAGCCCTGTTGACTTCCTTGGCATATTTCTATGCTGGGTTCAGAAAGCGTGGAATTGGTTACCTGAAAAAATATTTGGAACCAACCCCCATCCTCCTGCCGATTAACATCCTGGAAGATTTCACCAAACCTCTCTCCCTGAGCTTCCGTCTTTTCGGAAACATCCTCGCGGACGAACTAGTGGTTGGTGTTTTGGTATTCTTGGTTCCCCTGATTATTCCCTTACCCCTGATGGCACTCGGTTTATTTGCCAGTGCGATCCAAGCGTTGATCTTTTCTACCCTTGCTGCGGCGTATATCGCTGAAGCCATGGAAGGTCATCACTAGGGGAAGCTTTTAAATCTTCAGGATTATTGATATGTGCCTCCGGGCTCACTAGAAATTTCAAGTTTGTTTGTGTTTCTGGTCACTTTTTCTGTTAATTTTTTTGACGGGGATCTGTTTTAGAGACCTGTTTATACCCACTTCAATAACATCGAAAGGAAAAAATTATGGATTCTTTAACTTCTGCTGCTTCTGTTATTGCTGCTGCTCTTGCGGTAGGTCTTGCGGCGATCGGCCCCGGTATTGGTCAAGGTAATGCGGCTGGTAGTGCGGCTGAAGGGATTGCGCGTCAACCCGAAGCTGAAGGTAAAATTCGTGGCACACTCCTCCTCAGCTTGGCTTTTATGGAAGCTTTAACCATCTACGGTCTTGTTGTTGCTCTCGTTCTTTTGTTCGCAAACCCCTTTGCATAAGAAGACACTGGACTGGGTTTAGGCCATTGAGTTAGGGTTTGTTTTTCAAAAGCTGCTTAATGGCCTAGGCCCGGTCCCTTAGTGAGACGATGGGGCAAATTGCCCTAGATGTATAAACTCTATGAGACCCAAACACGGTGGGGTCAATTGATAAATGACACACTGGACAATTGTTTTAGCAACTGAAGCAGTCGAGAAAACCGCTGAGGGTGGTCTTTTTGATTTTGACGCAACGCTCCCGGTGATGGCCATTCAGTTTTTGGTCTTGGCAGCGTTGTTAAATAAGCTTTTTTATAAGCCTATTGGTCAGGCAATTGACGACCGTTCTGACTATATCCGCACCAATCTGGTAGACGCCAAAGAGCGTCAACAGAAGGCGGAAGACTTGGCAGTTCAATATGAGCAAGAACTCCGCAATGTGCGCCGGGAAGCTCAGAATGTGATTGCTGCAGCTCAGGCTGAAGCCCAAAAAGTGGTGGCAGACGAAATCAAGTCGGCCCAAGCTGAGGCCTTGGCAGAGCGGGAAAAGGCTGCCCTGGAGATCGAGGCACAGCGGGAATCTGCGTTCAAGTCCCTTGAGCAACAGGTGGATTCTCTCAGCCAGGCGATCGCCTCCAAACTAGTTGGGGCAAAGCTTTAGGGTAGTGCGGTTTTCGCTGCCTAGATGGGAACTCTTGAAGATTTCAAGTTTTTATATCTTTAAAAATTAAAGAGTCAACCATTTATTTAGATGTATACACCATAAGCAAATAGCGCTGGGGTAGATCGATATCATGGGAATTATTTCCTACCTTGCCACCGCATCGGAGGGTGGTTTTCATTTAAACTTCGACATTTTAGAAACAAACATTATCAACCTTGCGATCATCATTGGGGTTCTGTACGTCTATGGGAGCAAGTTTATTGGCAACGTTTTGGAGACGCGCAAGAGCAAAATTGTCGCCGATCTAAAAGATGCCGAAAGCCGCGCTAAAGCAGCCCAAGAAGCACTGACAAAAGCCCAAAAAGACCTCGAGCAAGCCCAAGCTCAGGCCGTGACTATTCGCGAGGAAGCTAAGGTAGCCGCCGAAAAGACCAAGCAGGAAATTTTGGCAAAAGGTCGCGAGGAAGTTGAAAAACTCAAAGCCTCTGCCGTCAAAGAACTCAGTACAGAACAAACTAAGGTGATCACCGAGCTCAAGCGACGGGTTGCCGAACTTGCTCTGGCAAAAGTAGAAGCTCAACTGCGGTCTAATTTAGATGAGTCTGCTCAAGCTAAGTTAGTTGATCGCAGCATTGCACAATTGGGAGGTGGCGCATGAAGGGTAACGCAATGATCGCTCAAGTCGTTGAGCCCTATGCTGGCGCGCTGATGACCCTTGCCCAGGACACAAACAAAGTTGAGGTGTTTGCCGAAAATGCCCGGGCTTTGTTAGCAATCCTCCAGGAATCAGCCGATTTCCGGTCTTTTGTGATGAATCCTCTGGTGAAAGCCGAGGAGAAAAAGAGCGTCCTCCAAGCGGTTTGTGGCAAAGATGTGGATAATTATTTCCTCAGCTTCTTGCTGCTTCTTGTTGATCGTCGCCGGATCACCTTCTTGGATGGAATTTGTGAAGGGTTCATCGCACTCCAACGGAAACTCAACAATGTCGTTCTTGCTGACGTAACGAGTGCCCAAGCCCTCTCTGCGGATCAAGAGGCGGCGATCGCTGACCAGGTCAAACAGATGACCGGAGCTAGTGCCGTTGAATTAAACATTACTACCAATGCCGACCTCATCGGTGGGGTGGTAATTAAGGTCGGATCCAAAGTCTTTGATGCCAGCTTACGGGGTCAACTCCGTCGGATTAGCATGGACCTCCTAGGCTCAAATTAAGCTGCGTTAGTACTTCTTGACCAGTTTTTCATGCCGACCACTTAATTTTGAAAGTGTCTCAATAGACTGTCCTTAGAATTAACCTTATTTAACAGTACAGACATGATTAGTATCAGACCCGACGAAATCAGTAGCATTATTCGTCAGCAAATTGAGTCTTACGACCAAAAAGTTCAAGTCGATAACGTCGGTACCGTCCTCCAAGTGGGTGATGGCATTGCGCGGATCTATGGTCTTGAACAAGCAATGTCCGGTGAACTCCTTGAGTTCGAAGATGGCACTGTTGGGATCGCTCTCAACCTTGAAGAAGATAACGTTGGTGCCGTACTTATGGGTGACGGTCGCGATATCCAAGAAGGTAGTAGCGTAAAAGCCACTGGCCGGATTGCTGAAATCCCTGTGGGTGAGGCAATTGTAGGTCGCGTTGTCGATGCTTTGGCTCGTCCCCTCGATGGTAAAGGTGACATCGCCGCCACCGATAGCCGTCTGATCGAATTCATGGCCCCCGGGATTATCGCCCGTCGTTCTGTCCATGAACCGATGCAGACTGGGATCACGGCGATCGACGCAATGATTCCCGTTGGTCGGGGTCAGCGTGAGTTGATTATTGGTGACCGTCAAACGGGTAAAACCGCCGTTGCGGTAGACACCATCATTAACCAAAAAGGCGAAGACGTAATCTGTGTCTACGTGGCGATCGGCCAAAAGGCTTCCACTGTCGCTCAGGTTGTCACCACCCTCGAATCGAAAGGGGCTATGGACTACACCGTTGTTGTTGCTGCAAATGCGAACGACCCGGCTACTCTCCAGTACCTCGCACCTTACACTGGGGCGGCGATCGCCGAGTACTTCATGTACCAAGGCAAAGCAACCCTCGTTGTGTACGATGACCTTTCTAAGCAAGCCCAGGCTTACCGCCAAATGTCCCTGCTGCTCCGTCGTCCCCCCGGTCGTGAAGCTTATCCCGGTGATGTTTTCTACTTGCACTCTCGCCTCCTAGAGCGGGCGGCTAAACTCAGCGATGAACTCGGTGGCGGTAGTATGACGGCTCTGCCGATCATCGAAACCCAAGCCGGTGACGTCTCTGCTTACATTCCTACCAACGTAATTTCTATTACCGACGGTCAGATCTTCCTGTCCTCTGACCTATTTAATGCGGGTTTCCGTCCGGCGATCAATGCGGGTATCTCTGTATCCCGGGTCGGTTCTGCGGCGCAAACTAAAGCAATGAAGAAAGTTGCCGGTAAACTCAAGCTGGAGTTGGCTCAGTTCGCAGAACTCGAAGCCTTCGCCCAGTTTGCTTCTGACCTAGATGCAGCGACCCAAAACCAACTGGCTCGGGGTCAGCGTCTGCGCCAGATCCTCAAGCAAGCTCAAAATTCGCCTCTGTCCGTCGCTGAACAGGTGGCAATTGTATATGCTGGCTTGAATGGCTACTTGGATGAAATCCCCGTCGATCGCGTGGTTGAGTTCACCACTGGCCTCCGTCAGTACCTCGCCACCAGCAAGGCCCGTTACGGCGAAATCATCGGTAATGACAAAGCATTGACCGATGAGGCAGAAACCCTCCTCAAAGAGGCGATCGCCGAACACAAGCAAAGCTTTGGCGCTGCGGCCTAAGCAGATTATCTGTCGCCTGGGGCCAAAGATGAACATCATCAAGGCTTACGGGCGACCCAGAATCGAACTAAGGGATATTACTCATGCCAAACCTAAAGGGGATTCGCGACCGGATTCAATCGGTCAAAAATACCAAGAAAATTACCGAAGCGATGCGTCTGGTGGCCGCAGCAAAAGTACGCCGCGCCCAAGAACAGGTAACCTCCACCCGTCCCTTTGCTAATACCCTCTTGCAGGTGCTCTATGGCCTCAAGAGCCGTTTACGTCTCGAGGAAGCAGATCTGCCCCTCCTGAAGCAACGGGAAGTGAAATGTGTGGGTTTGTTGGTTATCACCGGCGATCGCGGCCTTTGTGGTGGCTACAATGCCAACATTATCCGCAAGGCAGAACAGAGAGCCAAGGAATTAGCAGCGGCTGGCATCGACTATAAGTTTGTGCTGGTGGGTCGTAAAGCGGTGCAATATTTCCAAAATCGCCAAGCCCCCATCGCTAAGTCCTACTCCGGTTTAGAACAAATTCCCTCGGCAGCGGAAGCTTCTGACATTGCCGATGAACTGCTCTCTTTGTTCCTCGCAGAAGAGGTAGACAAAATCGAATTGATCTACACTCGCTTTGTGTCTTTGATTAGCTCTCAGCCCGTAATCCAGACGCTTTTACCGTTGGTTCCCGAAGCTTTAACGAATCCAGACGATGAAACCTTTAACCTAATCACCCGGGGCGGTAAGTTCCAGGTGGAGCGGGAAAAAGTTTCGACCGAAGTGAAGGAACTACCGGCAGACATGATCTTTGAGCAAGATCCGAAGGATATTCTCAATGCTCTGCTGCCTTTGTACCTCAGTAACCAGTTACTCCGGGCCCTCCAAGAGGGAGCGGCCAGCGAATTAGCAGCGCGGATGACGGCGATGAACAACGCCAGTGATAACGCTTCTGAACTGATGAAAACCCTGACTTTGTCCTACAACAAGGCACGTCAGGCGGCTATTACCCAGGAACTGCTAGAGGTGGTTGCAGGGGCTAATGCCCTCTAATCTTGGTGACTTCGGGCCCAGGTTTATGGGCCAATCAAGATTGGTCGTTTTTAAAATCAAAGAGTGGTACTTGGGTGCCGCTCTTTTTTTGTGCACAGTAATTACGGAAATAAATCAAGGGGGCGATCGCCCAACGTCATTACCTTGGCAAACGCCTCTGAAAACGTCAGAATAGAATATTGAAATGTCAATCGTGGGTCCTATTTGTGAGTCAAGTTCGCACCGTTTCCGATACGAAGCGTGATTTTTATACGTATCATACCCGGCCAATCAATTCGATTTTTCGGCGGGTGGTTGAAGAATTATTAGTGGAAATGCATTTACTGTCAGTTAATGCAGACTTTCGCTACGACCCTTTCTATGCGTTGGGAGTCGTCACTTCCTTCGAACGGTTTATGCAGGGGTATCGCCCGGAAGCGGATAAGGACTCGATTTTCCAGAGTATGTGCCAGGCTGTCGGTGATACGGCAGAACACTACAAACAGGATGCGATCGCCCTCCTGGAACTGGCCAAGCGTTGTTCTGGCACGCAACTGATTGACTGTTTTCGCCAGGATGTTCCCCCAGAAGGCGCCCAGGAGCTGTGGGAAAAAATTGAGGCGATCGCCAAAAACAAAAACTTTAAATATAGTCGTCTTTTTGCCATCGGAATATATACTTTTCTCGGCGAATCAGAACCTCAACTGCTCGAAGACTCCGAAAAACGCGACGAAATGTTGACGACCGTCACCACAGGCTTAAATTTGCCCGCGGAAAAAATGCAAAAAGACCTCGATCTGTATCGCAGTAACCTAGAGAAAATGAATCAGGTCCTCGCCGTACTCGAAGATGCCCTGCTAGCAGAACGCAAACGTCGGGAAAAAGAAGAAGCAGAAGCACAGGCAAAAGTCGCAGCTTCTATAGAGTCACCCGAAACTACCGAATCTAGTGCAGATGCCTAGGGGGTCGTACCCACGAAACTTGAACTTCTGAAAAAACACCTTGAAATTCAGGATTTTTGCTGGGCCTTATGGGGTAAAAACTGAAAGTCAAGGTGTTCTTTTATGGGGATTTGGGGGGTCGAGATTTCACCCTGTTCCACGAAGTCAGCATTGTCTGCCTCCTGGATGAAAAATTCACCAAAATTTTGTTGTTGTAATTGGACATCATGAAACTCTAAACGTCCTGAAACTCGGCGACTTGTGCCTTCTGTTGGTAGAGCTTCAGCGGTTGTAATGACCCAAATACGGCCCGTCGAATCTTCGAGCTCATAGGCCCCTTGGTTAAGGAGAGGTACACGCTGTCGCACAATGCCCTCAACCTGTACTTCTACGCCGGGCTCTAGGGTCTGTAAGGCGCTGATCGTCTGGTCCTCCTCCTGAGAAAGCACTGTCCAGGGATTACAACCAATCAGATTCACTGCAATCAAACTACTGAGAAACCACCGACTTGCTTTAAAGGCGATCGCCATAGACCCTACAACCATGAGTTCAGCACAATATTCAAAAAGCACCTCCAGTGTACTTGATTCCCTAGGAGCCGCCAAAAATCGCAATGCTTCCGTGATGCTTGAGGTAAGGCGATCGTCTTATTCATCTGTGATGACCCCTTAACGCAGCGCTCTGCGGTCAATTTTCCGCTACGCTCCGAATTTGAATTTCCGAATCATCCAACAACAGTGGCTAGGTATTTTTGTGGCCACCCTCAACTGCAATATCGAAGTGAAATACATCCTCAATGGTCCCCAACTTTGAATACAACTCTATAGCGGGTTGATCCTCTACGCCTTTATCAGCTTGAACATAAATCACATATGCGCCGCGTGCAGCACCGATAACTTTTAGCTCCTGAATAAGAGCCGTGGCAATCCCTTGCCTGCGATGGGTCGAAACGACTGCGAGATCATAGATATAAATTTCGCTTCTCTGCTGCTCAAATTTCTTTAGTTCATACGCGGCGATCGCACCTACAACTTCTTGCCCATCAACAGCAGCTAATGCAATGAAGCTGGATGTACCAAGCAATGTTTGAAGGTAGCTTGATGATGGCTTGTTGCTGGAATAACTCCCTGCGTCATCGAATACCACACCAAACATTGCATTGATAGACTGCAACAAGGCAACGTCATTTTCAGTAAGGTGGATAATCTGAACTGACACTCGCGCGCTCCTGATTTTTTACATTCTGGTTTATCTGTTATGAGCAAATGTTTGTGCTCACTAAACCATGGGCGGTTTTTCAGCTAGGCCAAAGTCAAGTGGAAAAGCTACATAGATCAAATGATCAACCCACTGCTTATTCTCATAAAAAAATCCACATCGTATACATTCTTTTTGCATTCCCACACTCTCGGCAAGCGCGATTGACGGTGTATTATCCAAATTGATTGCGGCTTCAATCCGATGATAGCTTAATTCTTCAAACCCAGCGATTAATGCAGCATAAACCGCTTCTTTAGCGAATCCTTGACGGTGATATTGATTGTGAATTCCATATCCTAAATTCGCCCATTGATTCTCTTCTCGTCGAATTGTAGATAAGTCAACATACCCTAGGTGTTGTCCTGTCTCTCGCAAAAAAATTGCAAAGATATAGGCTCGATCCATTATTGCTTGTTGTTGATGGCGCTGGCACAATGCCGCAAACCAATCTAAATCACAACCCTCTAAATCAACAAGCCCTTCATCATATTGATATTGACTAGGCAAACGACCTGAAAATCCTGCATACCATGCTTCATAATCATTAGGTTTTTGAGGACGAAGAATCAAGCGTTCAGTTGAGAGAGTCAGATCCCAAGAAATTTTGTCCATGTTTAACAGCAACAAACAATGAATCTTAGCAAGGCAATTCGGTTTTTTATCTAGACAGGGGAGCTTAAAATGACGCACTAACCACTTGAACTTGCATCAATAGTTAAAAACTGCTTTCAAAAATGCAGTCACTAAGGGATGTGGAGCTTCAGGAGTTGATTGTGCTTGAGGTACAAATAACGTTCCAATAAAAAATGGATGAGAAGGAAGCTCGATCACTCGCACTTCCCCCTCACTATCTGAACCTGTAATATTTAAAGAATTACTCTTCAATAGTGGAATGAACTCAGGGTTGACGCCAAAATTGCAATAGTATCGCTCGACTGCGTTTAATGCTCCATAAATAGTTGCAATTTGTGACTCTGCTATAAAGTTTAACGTCATTTCTCGTCCAGCTAATGAGCAGTCAAGCTGAGAAATAAATAGTTTAGAGGCATAGGGATCATACTCTGCATGTTGAGCATCTTCGAATCCCAGAATGTTGCGGGCATACTCAATAATGAAGTGCTGAAATCCACCACAAGTTCCGAAACAAGGAATACCATTCTCACGAGCATACTGAATTGCCCATAAAGTCTTTTCCATACTTTTATAAGGACTACCAGGGGCAACCCAAATTCCAGAATAAATATCAAACAACGAATCACTAATATCGTCGGTTGAAACCCAATCCCCGTCAATATCGATTGATAATAATGAGCAAGAATGTTGGATCGCTGTAGTTGTAAAAATATGGGGTTTAAATGTTGGAGTATATTCTCCTAAAAGTGCGATTTTTTTCTTCATTTTTCTTCTGTAATTTAATTTTAGAGCTTAAATCTGAAATTAAAAATCTAGTCAATAAATCTATTTTTTCACCTTTCATCTCCATTTTTTTAAAATTCCCGATCAATGATTGTCGAAAATTTCATTGCCCTACGAAGACTTTAGATTAATTTACTAAATCAGAATTGTCATACATTTACTATAATAGTTTGATGTTTTACTATTTTATTGGACATCAACGCTCTTTTCGAGGGGGTTTATGCTGCATTAAAAGGCGAAAAATATCTTCTTCCGGCATATGTTTGGCTTATGAATATGAAATGATAGAATGCCACTTAAATTCATACATTTTATTCAAAATCTCTGGCTTTTCTTCACGGCTTTTGACTGCAACTAACGTTGAATCATGAAGTTCTTTCTAACTCTTCTTCGAGATTGAGTACCAAGATGAACTCAGTATGCCCAGGCGATCGCCTTATTCAGGCGTTTTTTGACCTGTGATAACCCGTTAAGCTCCAGTTGCCCCCGTGATAGAGCACGAGAAGATAACCTTCGCATCACCTTTGTCATAAAAATCTGGGATACGCCCACACTCTTTATATCCGAGCTTGAGGTAGAACTGCCGAGCTCTTGCTAGGGGCGCCTGATCGCTTGTCTCGATAACAATGATGCGAACCCCTGATGCTATAGCCGCTTGTTTAACATGCGCAAGAAGTGCCTGGCCGACGCCCATGCCATGATGACTTGGACTGACGCCGATCCACCACACATTCCATACTTTCTCTGCATACGGGTCTGGCGCAAAATATGACCAACCAACTACCGGGCTTCCGTATGATTCACGACATGAGACAGCAGTGTGACCGCTGGGCAAGTCACCCGCAGTCAAGGAATCTAATACTCTTCCCAAAAGTCCTTCTGCGTCTTCAGGAGTGAATAGTCCTGTGCTCACGGCCAAGTCAAGTAATGCCTGCCTCTCATGTTTTTGAACGGGTGCGATGATCACTGGCTTCCCCCTAATATGAATGCAGCCTAATTAAGTAATTATAGAGATGCTTTTCACATAATATTCTCTCTGTTATTTTTATATAGAATATTTCTGGATAAACACCCGAAATGAGATATTTTCTAGGCATAATCTGTACAGTGCTTTTATGAAGATATACAGATTTTTAAGCTCTATATGGCAGCATCCCCATCAGGTAAGTTGTTAAATGCAGTACGTGAGGTTATCCATCTCAACGACATTTTTATGGCACTAAACAGCCATGTGAGACAAGAAAATATGAATATTTTTCGACACCATCTATCACTAAGCTTGGATTAATGATCGAGTGCCAGACCATAGCTATTTGCAGAGGCTAGGGTTACATCTGGAAGTCTCTGAAGCATCCCATCCCAAGTTGTTTGGGCTTGCAATGCCTCAACCACAATTGGCAGTGGCTCAGGAAGAATTGCCCGAAAATCTGCCTCTTCAGGAAATTGAATCTTAAACGCTAACTGTTCCTGAGGGGGAGAAAATTGAGCGTTAACTCCTTCTTTGTTGCCCCTTGCATCAACACGATACCAACCTATTTCAGGTAAATAGATTGCATTGAAACCATGTAGGCAATAAGGGGCGCCTTGATCATCGATGCTCAAGCGCTGATAACAAAACCCTGCGGGAATCTGGTTTGCCCGCAATAAGGCCGCCAACAAATGGCTCTTAGCATAGCAATAACCTGTTTTATGTCTAAGAACATCAGAAGCGCGACAAGTCACAGGGTTCATCTGGTAATCAAAGCTGTGACAAATTTCATCTCGTACCCACTCAAAACATTCCTTGGCGATCGCTGTTGAGCTTTGGTGGCCTGATGCAATTTTTTGTGCAAGGTTAACAATTTCAGGATGTTGACAATCAATAACCTGACTGGCTCTTAAATATTCTTCCATGGTGATTCGAAAATGCAGATAAACAATTTGAAAGCTTCGATCTGCCGTGCACCTCGCCGCAGTTAAGAATGCCGGCGTAAAATTAAAATAATAATAATTGGAGCACCAAACATCGCTGTAACCGCATTTAGGGGCAAAGTCAGTTCGCTGCCCGGCAATTGCACGATGATATCGGCTAAAAGTGCCAAACTCGCCCCCAAAAGAGTTACCGCTGGAACCAATAGACGATGGTCAACGGTTTTCAGTAAGCCTCGACAAAGGTGCGGCACAGCAATCCCGATAAAGGAAATAGGGCCACAAAAAGCAGTGACAGAACCTGCCAGCAGCGCTGTACTAGCAATAATTTGGCGACGAGTTGCCCGGAGATTGAGGCCCACACTCTCGGCGTATTGTTTGCCTAATAGGAGAGCATTGAGGGGTTTCGCTTGGAAAAATGCCAGTAAGCCACCAGCAAGAATGAGGGTAATAAAAATAGGTAACTGTTCCCGGTGGATTGCCGCGAAACTGCCGAATGTCCAACTGAGATAGAGGCGCAGGGCTTCAGCAGGACTGAAGTGCAACAG
Source organism: Picosynechococcus sp. NKBG15041c (assembly GCF_055380235.1). Lineage (NCBI taxonomy): Bacteria > Bacillati > Cyanobacteriota > Cyanophyceae > Chroococcales > Geminocystaceae > Picosynechococcus > Picosynechococcus sp. NKBG15041c. Next base: position 550,638 of record NZ_AP040363.1, on the reverse strand, counting down.
AAGGGTCACTAAAGCATTGCTCACATAGCCCAACATCAGCCCCAAAATTAGTAAGGTGCTGTTGTGGGGGACGCGTCGGGCGATCGCCAAAATTAATAAAAAAACAGCAACGGCCCCGAGACTGGCAGCCATGGCCACGCTCAACGTGCCGAGCACACCGCCCATAAACCCCGTCCCCAGCAGGACGATCGCCACCCCCAAACTCGCACCAGAGTTGATCCCCAGTACAAAGGGGCCGGCGAGGGGATTGTTAAACAGGGTTTGCATCTGGAGGCCACTGATACTCAGGGCGGCCCCCGCAAAGGTCGCGGCGATCGCCCGCGGTAAACGCAGTTGCCAAACGATATTGGCCCAAACCGGATTATCGACGGGGCGGCCTAGGGCGATCGCCAACAGTTGATCCCAGGGAATTGTCGTCGAACCCAGCCCTAAATTCAGAAAAAACAAGCCCCCCCAGACCAGCCCCAACACCAGCAGCAAAGAGGGCGATCGCCACCGCACAGTGGGCCACGGCAAAAAGGTTAAAGGGGTAGTGGAGTAGGGAATTTTCACTGAGGATCTTGCAGATGTTGGTAATAGAAAAGTTCGTGGTCGGGCAATACATCAGGGTGGGCAATTTTGATCACATCGGCGAGGATCACATCCGGATTTAACACGCCCCCTTCCCAAAAATCATTCCCCCCCCCGGGGGCGACCCGCTTGTTGGCAGCATAGACCTGTTGATTTTGTACCGCTGTAAATAGGTCATAGCGGCGGTCTTCTTGGAAAATATCGGCGGTACTCTGCCAAGCGGGATTTACGTTTAGCCAAAGATCGGCGTCCTGGGCTCGATTTAACACCGCTTCTAAATCGAGGGGTAAACTGAGGCGAGCCGTTGTCGCATCCCAGGGATAGTTCACATTAGCATCCCGAAACAGTTGGGCCACATAGCTTTCACCCCCAGGCACGTACCAGACCCCTTGGTAGGGGGAACCACTCAGCACCGTGGGAATGGCTTCTAAATCTCGGACTTGATCCATCAGGGCTTCGTAACGGTTGGCGATCGCCCCAAAAATGTCGTTAGCTGCGGCCTCTTTATTGAACAGCAGAGCTGTAAATTTAAGCCATTCCGCCCGGCCCAAAGGTGTTGGTTCCAGGTGGGCCGCATCTAGCACCACCGTTAACCCCAAGGCATCGAGGGCCGCTGTATTGTTCCCTTCACTGGTATCAAGGCGATAATTTAAAACCACATCGGGCTGGAGCGTGAGGAGTTTTTCTCGGTCAAGTTCTAAATTGCCCACTTCTTGGATTTCACCCGCTTCAATGGCGGCGCGAATTTCGGGGCTGTAAATGAGCTGGCGATCGCCTACCCCAAGTAACTGTGATTGATAGTCCAGTACCTCCAGATGGGGTAAATAGGTCGTCGAAAGGGCAACGATGCGCTGGACGGGCACTTCGACAATGGTGGCCTCTGGGTAATCTTCGGGAATGGGTGTGCCGCACTGGACGAAAACATAGGTCAAATCCTGCTGGGCTGTTTCCCAAGGTTGGCGCACGGTCACCACTTTGTAATGGTTGTGATAAGTCACCTGGAACCCCGCCGCAAATTCTGGCGCCACTTTCTCCGGGAAATAATCAACCGCCGGATCATAATTTTCGACACAGGCCGCCGTTGCAGTTGGGATTTCTACCGTTTGTTGGGTCGGGCCACAACTCACTAGCCATAGGGATAAACCCAAGCCCAGGAGGGGAAAGGAGCGGTATAGAAACAAAGGAAGGGGCATTTTTTCTCCTACAAAAACCACGGGATTCGTTGCACAGTTGTGGCAAAGCGGCCATCGTCGTGGAGGTCAAATAAACGGAAGCCCGGCTGCTCCCACCGTTGGCGATCGCCTTCTTTTAATTCCTGATTCGGGGGTGTCACCTGGGTGCAAGTAGAGGGCGTCCCAAAGCAGGGAATTCCCCCTTGGGTAACGCTATATTCCAAGTGCACATGGCCAAAGAAAACGGTTTTCACCTGGGGATGCTGTTGGACAACTTGCCAAAATTCGCCGCAGTTGGTCACGTTAATTTGGTCGAGCCAATCAATTCCTGCCGGTACCACATGGTGATGTAAGGCGATCGCCACCGGCAAATTTTGATGCTGCTCTAATTGGGCGGCCAACCAAGCCAATTGCTGGGCGCTTAAAAAGCCTTCGCCATATTCTGGGTTTTCGTGGTGCGAATCCAACAGCAGCAATTGCCACTGGCCTAGGGAAATGCTCCTTTCCACTGAAAGATAATCCCCCTGCAAAATCCCGGCCATCACCTCTGGATCATCATGGTTTCCCGGCAGCCAATAGCTGGGAATCTGGGTCGTTTCAACCAGATCCCGCAACCGCTCGTAGGCGATCGCCTCGCCGTCGTGGGCCAGATCCCCCGTCAAAATGAGCCGATCTGGCTTATGCCGCAGCACCGCCGCCAACACCGCCTGAAAAGACGAATCGGTTTTGACGCCGCGCATTTCTGCCCCCGGGCGATCGAGGAGATGGGTATCGGTAATTTGGGCGATTCTGACCATAGAAAATTGGGGGTTAAATGGCAGGGAACTTCACAGGCAACATTAACGGAAGCGGGCATTCACGCCGATTTGGAAACGCCGTTCCACTCCAGGGTAGCCCGGGAAGGTTTCAAAATCTGCGTCAAATAAATTTTCCACACTCGCCGTCAGATTCACGGTTTCACTGAGGGGGTAGCGAGCCCGCAAATCCACATTGGTGTAGCCTTCAAGGGAGTTTGTATTGGCGTTATTTGTTAGGCGATCGCCCACCCGCTTCAGAAAAATTCCCGCGTAAATGCCCTGGGGATCTTCATAGGCCAGGCCAATATTGAAATAATCCGTCCCCGCAAAGGCGACCTCATTGCCAACGAATGCAGGATTAGTGTCGGCGAGAATTTTAGAGTTGTTCCAAGTGTAGTTAGCAAAAGCAGAAAGAGAAGGCGCCAGTTGGACGGTTAACTCTGCCTCTAAACCTTGATTCCGGGCTTTTTGAATATTTTGGGGGGTGAATGTGCCGAGGTCGAAAACAATGGCATCATCGAGGGTGTTATTAAAATAGGTCAGTCGCACCAGTGCCCGGTCAGAAAAACGGTGGTCAATGCCCAAGTCAAAACTATTGGCCGTTTCCGGGACTAAATCAGGATTACTAAACCCAGGGAAATATAGATCCACCGCCGTGGGGACGCGGAAATTGCGGGCATAATTACCCCGGATGCGGGTGGCTGTTCCTACTTGCCAGGCAAACCCGGCACTCGGAGACGTCACCGAACCATCCGCCAAACTATTAAAGTCTTGGCGTAGACCAAAATTGAGGGCAAATTCCGGGGAAACATCCCAGCCATAGCGCGCAAAAATCGCCCCCTGACTGAGGTTTTCGTCATAGCTAAAGCCAAAGACACCAGGATCTTCTGCTGTTGCGGTCAAATAGCGGTAATCCACGCCATAGGTGAGGTTTTGGGTCTCGCTTAGTTGCCAGTTATGCTGGATTTGTGTGCCAAAGGAACGGTTTTCATAGCGAGCATCGGTCGTCCCAAATTGATCATTGAAGAAACGAAAATCATTGAAATCTGCGAAAACCTTCGTTGTCAGCATTGAATCATCGCTATTGCCGAGGCGAGACTCTAAATCCAATGACAGTAGCCAATTGTTGTCGTATTGCGTCGCGTTAGGGCTAGGGAAAGTCACACTCCCCGGAATTTCGAGATCCTTGCTGCTATAGATACCGCTAAAGCGCAGTCGATGGCGATCGCCTAACTGGGTAATTGCCTGGAGGTTCACATTTTGAATATTACTAGCGGCATTATCTCGGATTCCCGCTAGACCACTGACCGGAATATCAAACTCAAAGTCATTATCTGCAGCCGTGCGGTCATAGGCAACGCGAACAGCCTGGGCCTCCGACCCAAAACTCACCCCGACCCGCTGGCGATTATAGCCAAAGCTCCCCAAATCAAGACCCGTTTCCACCACTACCGGTTGATTAAATTCCGGTTGCCGCGTGACGATGTTGATCACCCCGCCGATGGCATTGGAGCCAAATAGCGCCGAACCGCCCCCAGGGATGACCTCGATCCGCTCGACATTATCCGTTGTTAAAGTCGATAGATCGAAAGCACCAGAATCAAAACGGTTAATCGGTCTGCCATCAAGCAAAATCAGAGTTTGGGAAGAGTTGTTCGCCCCCCGCAAAATTTGAGAACTTTGGGCTCCCAAGCGGGATCCAGAGGTACTATCCGTAAAAATGCCAGGAAAATACCGCAAGGCTTCATTCACCGTGCGATAACCCTGGGCTTCGATCTGCTCACGGTTAATCACATAGGCGGCGCGGGTGGCATCTTTAACCGTTTCTTCACGGCGGGAAGGGCCATAAACCGTTTGATTTAAAAGCTGATCGATTACTGTCAACTCAAAATCAACGGTTTCTTGATCTTCAGTTTCTGAGTCTGCTTCAAGGTTGATTTCTGTTTGAGCAGCAGCGGCGATCGCGCCACAGAACAAGTAAAGAAAAACACAAGAAACGGTCTTAACAAAGGAAAATTGGGCCATTGAAGTAAGTTCAAAAAAATGTGAATTAGATGTAGCGATATTGACCGTTAATCGGCAGAATTCTCTGTAAAAAATCAAAGGAAAACTGCTACTGATTTAGGGTAATCAGTAAAAAATCTGTTTGATCAAAACCGATTAGGCCCGTGATTAATCACGAAGCTGCCGATGTAAAAATGGGCATTGTCTTAACAAAACTGGCGCTGGCTGTAGCGATATTGCAGTCTTGGCAAAGGAAATTGATCGCGGGCGAGAAAAAAAGAATTGAGGGTCAACATCCGTACCTCGCAGATGGTTTAAGTAATGTGTATTCTCTGGATTCGGCGGGCATTCTGACTTAGAAATTTTGCAAATTTCTTTACAGCTGCGGGACAGCGACGGATTTTCACCGTTCTTTCCCCATTACTTTTACCGGCTGGTCCCCGGTAAAACCGAACTGATTTTAATTATCAAGATTTAATTATATAGCAGGCGATCGCCCCCGCTGTAAATTTGTAAATTTATTTGTTAGGCGGCCAGCAATGCGGTGATATGGGGGATGATCTGGGCGTGGTTGGTGAACAAATAATCCAGGCGATCGCTAATCAGAGACAGAATCAAATCTTCATAGGTCATTTGCTGTTCTGAGAGCCCCTGGGCCACAAGACTAGTAACATTGGCCCCTGGTCGTTTGAGATCGGGCTTGGGGTTTGCTTCTAAAATTTGGATATTCCCCGTTCCATCCATCCGCGCGTCAATGCGAATGAGGGCATTTAAACTAAATTCCCAGTAGACTTGTTGCGCTAATTTCATTAACTTTTCTTTGGCTGGGTCACTGTCTTCTAAAAAGCGAATTCTTTGGCCGGTAATTGCTTTTTTATCCATGGAAGTAAAAATCTTTTCGTCTGGTTCCAAAAGTCGCTCTAAAACAGAAAATGTAAAAGGCGCGGCTAATTTTTCAAATTTGTCTTGGCGGTGACGCACATAGCCACAAACGGAGACACAAAACTCTCGCCCTGTCAGGAAAGGTTCAATTAAAGCGGTGTTGTGGGTCTGTTGATGGATGTTGGCGATCGCCTCACCGAGATCTTCAGGTTGGGCGATGAAATGAATATTTAAAGAAGCGCGACCCGAGACGGGCTTCACCAAAAAAGCCCCTTGATAATTTGTAAAAGTTTGCTGAAAACGAACATTATTTTTGGCGATAAATTTTCCCTGGGCGGGATGCCAAATCATAAAGGGAGCAGTGGGGAAGCCCAGCCCTTGTAACTCCCGTTTAAAGGCATGTTTATTATCTAAAATCGAGCTATTGAGGGGATTATGGCCGATGTAGGGAACCCCCAACATTTCTAGGATTGCCGGGGTATGGCAAACAGGATTGTAACCTTGCACCCCACCTGTATTGAGCCAAGCCAGGTGAATTTGCTTTTCTCGCAGGCGATCGCCCAAAGTTGCATCATCAGGTAAAACGCAAACCTGTTGGAAACCTAAATCTGTGAGAGCAGCAGCAATGTCCCGGGCAACTACTTCATAGGTTTTGGTGGAACGGGGATTGTGAGTCTGATAAATAACGGCCCCTTGAGCTGTTTTATCTCCCCCATAAATGACGGCAATTCTTAACTTTTTCTTGAGTATTTCAAGGTAGTTTGGTAGTTGACTGAAATCGTAAACAAATTCCATCATTAATGCAGTTTTTCCAACGATCCTGAATAGCTTTGTTATTTTAACTTAAGGGCATAAATGTTTTTGTGTTCAATCTTATACAGACTGCCTGCAACCAGCAATGACTTTCTACCGTGGTATTTTGCTTTGTCTAGGGTATATTTTGGGCCTTGGCTTAACCGGATTTTGGGGGCCATTAAATCCCAGGCCTGACGGATTGCAATGGGGGATGATGGTCAGTGCGATCGCCTTTGTCACAATGCTGGCAACGGTCTTTCTCCCCCGCTATTTCTGGCAACTGCCGCGTCGCTGGTGGCCCCTGTTTGGATTGGTGGTGCTTTTGGCGGTGGGCTATGGCCAAGTTCGTTTACCTCGCCCCGCCGCCAATGGTTTATTTGCCCTCACCCAAGCCCAGCCCAATTTATTACAAAGTCCCGTAGAAATTCGCGGCGAAATTTATCAAACAACCAACAGCGCTGACCCCCAGCACCAAAGGTTTTGGCTCCGCACAACCGAGGTGCGGCAAGGGCAAAATGTGGCGGCTCCAGCGGAAAATTTGTATGTCACCTTAACGGGGGATTTTCCGGCTTTGCACCGGGGCGATCGCCTCCAGCTCACGGGCCGCTTGTATGCCCCCCGACCACCCCAAAATCGGTTTGCCTTCAGCTTTCCCGATTACCTGCGCCAACGCAATACTTTCTTGGGTTTTAGTGCCTGGGAAGCAGATTTACAGCGACGCGATCGCCCAATTTCTGACCGGATTCGCCAACGGATTCAACGGAGTCACGGGCAATTTTTAGCAGAGCGCCCGGCCAGTTTGCTTAGTTCCATGGTGCTGGGGCGACAGGCGGCTAATTTGGATCGCGAGATCTATGACCTCTGGGTGAAGGCAGGCTTAGCCTATACGGTGGCGGCGTCAGGATTCCATGTGTCCCTGCTGTTGGGATTGGTGTTATGGCTCCTGCGCGATCGCGCGGTCAAAATTCAGTTTGCTGTTGCCGCAGGTGTTCTCCTGGGTTACGTGCTGCTGACGGGGTTACAACCTTCTATTCTGCGGGCGGCCCTGATGGGCATGGGCGGTCTGGTGGCCCTGTTGCTCGATCGCCAAGTGAAACCCATCAGTTTGTTACTGGTAACGGCGACGGTGTTGCTGCTGATCAATCCTTTGTGGCTTTGGGATTTGGGCTTTCAACTGAGTTTTTTGGCAACCTTTGGCCTGTTTACGACCCTCGAACCCATTCAGAAAAAACTGGACTTCCTGCCGCTCAATGTGGCCACGGCGATCGCCATTCCCATCGCCGCCAGCCTCTGGACGTTGCCCCTGTTGGCCTATCAGTTCAATGTGATCGCCAGCTATTCAGTGTTTACAAGTATTGTGCTGTCCCCGGCGATCGCCCTGGTGAGTTTAGGGGGGATGATTAGTGGATTTTTGGGCCTATTGAGTCCCCAGTTGGGCGGGGCGATCGCCTACATTTTGGTTTGGCCCCTAGGGGGAATGATTTGGCTGGTAGAACGGGTGGTGGCGTTACCGGGGGCGCAGATGACAGTGGCGGCCCTCCATTGGTCTCAGTTGCTGGTTTTCTATGGGGTGATGCTGCTGATTTGGCGGACGAAATGGGCCCAGAAACGTTTTGTTTTTCTCAGTGCGAGCTTGCTGACGCTGTTTATCGTGCTGCTCATTTATCGCCATTTCAATACGACCCAGGTGACGATTTTTAGCGATCGCCAAACCCCGGTGATTGTCGCCCAGGCTCGCGGCAAAACGGTCGTGATCAATGGCGGCTCTAGTGATTTTTGGGACTATAATCTCGTGCCCTTTCTGCGACGTAACGGAATTAGTCAAATCGAAGCCCTGGTGAACTTTACAGCGACAGATCAAGAGTTGCCAGAGACGCCCCAGACATTCCCAATTCAGAAGTCTTTCACCCTTGAGCCGGAAATCAACCCAGAGGCGATCGCCCTCCGCCCCCTCGAACCCCAACGCATCGGGGCGATCGACCTACAACTGCTCCAAGAGAATGTACATTTGCTGGAAATTCGGCTCCAGGGACAATCTTTTTATCTTTTGGCGAAACAAAATCCAGAAGCAGATTTTATTGCCCAGTGGAACCCTGGGATTCTCATCGCCCAACCATCAGACCTCGACGCGAAAATTTGGCAGACCCTCCGGCCCCAGCGGGCGATCGCCATCGGTTCCCCCCAAGGGCATTTTTTAGCCCCCAATGCGATCGTCCATTGGACCGCTACCGAGGGAACCCTCCAGTGGACTCCCCAGCGGGGCTTAAGCAGCCTGGCGCCGACTAATTTCTAGGCCCAAAGCCCTTACCTGAGGCCGTTTATAGCCTCTAGATTGTGATAGAATTAGAGTCTGAATTCACGAAAAAAAACCCAGCAAAAAGAGGAAATAGCGTTTCTAAATGCTTCTTTTGCTGATTTTTGACCTTTTTTGACCTAGCGGAGCCAAAATCCTATGATCTCCCCCCAGGAGCGCATTATCCCCACTGATCTGAGTAATGAAATGTCACGCTCGTACCTAGAGTATGCCATGAGCGTGATTGTGGGGCGGGCGCTACCCGATGCGCGGGATGGTCTCAAGCCCGTACATCGCCGCATTCTCTATGCCATGTATGAGCTGGGTTTGACCCCTGATCGCCCTTTTCGGAAATGTGCCCGGGTCGTCGGGGAAGTCCTCGGTAAATACCATCCCCACGGTGATACGGCGGTCTATGATGCCCTGGTGCGGATGGCCCAAGATTTTTCGATGCGCGACCCGCTGATCAATGGCCATGGCAACTTTGGCTCCATTGACAATGACCCAGCGGCGGCAATGCGTTATACCGAATGTCGTCTCCAATCTCTCGCTACCAATGCTCTACTGCGAGACATTGAAGCTGATACCGTTGATTTTGCTGATACTTTTGATGGCTCCCAGCAAGAGCCTGTGGTCTTACCTTCTCGGGTGCCCCAACTGCTAGTGAACGGCTCATCGGGGATTGCCGTGGGAATGGCGACAAATATTCCGCCCCACAATCTCGGCGAAATCATTGATGGAGTGACCGCCCTGATCCACAATCCTGAGATCACCATCAAAGAATTGATGCAATTTATCCCGGCCCCAGATTTCCCGACGGGGGCACAAATTCTTGGTCGTTCCGGCATTCGGGATGCTTATCTCACCGGACGTGGCTCAATCACCATGCGGGGGGTCGCGACCATTGAAACGCTTCAGCAAAACGGTCGAGAAAAAGAAGCAATTATTGTTACAGAACTTCCCTACCAGACCAATAAAGCGGCTCTCATCGAACGGATTGCCGATATGGTCAACGATAAGAAACTAGATGGAATTTCTGATATCCGCGATGAAAGCGATCGCCAGGGGATGCGCATCGTCATCGAACTGAAACGGGACGCCTATCCCCGGGTTGTTTTAAACAATCTCTACAAACACACCCCCCTCCAGGCGAACTTCGGTGCGAATATGCTGGCCCTTGTTAACGGGGAACCCCAGCTGCTAAACCTGAAGCAGTTCCTCGAAGTTTTCCTGGATTTCCGCATCGAGGTCATCGCCCGTCGTACTCGCTACGAACTGCGTAAAGCCCAGGAACGGGATCACATTCTCCAAGGTCTGCTCATTGCCCTAGGGAACCTCGATGCTGTGATTCGCCTAATTCGCCAAGCCGCCGATACCATCACCGCTCGCCAGGAGTTGATGGATGGCTATAGTCTCAGCCAAGCTCAAGCCGACGCCATTTTACAGATGCAGTTGCGTCGCTTGACAGCCCTGGAAGCAGACAAGATTGAAGCGGAACACCAGGATTTACTGCTCAAAATTACTGACCTAGAGGACATCCTCGCCCGCCGGGAACGGGTGAATGCGATCATCGAGGAAGAATTAGCAGAGATTAAGTCCATTCACCAGAGCGATCGCCGCACTGAGTTAGTCCTTGACGATGGTGATTTGCAAGATATTGACCTAATTGCCAATGAACAGGCGGCAATTCTCCTTACAGAACAGGGCTACATTAAACGGATGCCCGTGGCCACCTTTGACGCCCAAAACCGAGCTACCCGTGGGAAAGCAGCCACCAAAATGAAGGAAGACGACGGCGTGGATCACTTCCTCACCTGTTGTGACCATGACCATGTGCTGTTTTTCACAGACCGGGGGGTCGTGTATTCGATCAGTGCCTACCAAATTCCCCAGAGTTCTCGTACGGCCCGGGGCTTACCTGCCATTCAACTGCTGCCCATTCCCAAGGAAGAAAAAATTACGGCGATGTTGGCGGTGAGCGAGTTTACCGAGGATGAATACCTCGTGATGTTGACCCAAAAAGGTTACATCAAGAAAACCGCCCTCTCCGCCTTCGCCAAAATTCGCTCCAATGGTCTGATTGCTATTTCCCTCGAAGATGGGGATGAGTTGCGTTGGGTCCGTTTGGCCCGCCAGGAGGACAGCATTATTGTCGCCAGTAGTGAAGGGATGGCAATCCATTTCCAAGCCGACCATCATCAACTGCGTCCCTTAGGTCGTTCTACCCGGGGCGTGCGGTCAATGAAACTCAAGTCCGATGAAGACCGCCTAGTGAGCATGGACATTGTTTCGGCGCAAATTACGGCGGCGATCGCCTCGGCGGACAATGCAGAGGAAGATGACGAGAACGAAGAAGTCACTGAAAGTGCTGACCAAGGCCCCTGGGTAATTGCCGTGACAACCAAAGGTTTCGGTAAGCGAGTTCCCGTGGGTCGTTTCCGTCTGCAAAATCGGGCTGGGGTTGGCCTGCGGGCGATTAAGTTCAAATCAGCAGATGACCGCCTCGCTTCCTTGCGGATTGTGAATGCAGGTGATGAGTTGATGTTAGTCACTGGGCGGGGCATCATGATTCGCCAGGCAGTGGAATCTACTTCCCTCCAATCCCGCAACGCTACCGGGGTACGGGTGCAGCGCCTTGATGAGGATGATGCGATCGTCGCGGTGGCTCTGGTGCCCCCTGCCGCCGAAGGAGAGGGTGCAGAGACTCTGGACAGCATCGCTGAAGAAGAATAAATTCTCCTCTGAACTTCCCCCCAAGGGGAAGATTTATGGGAAAAGATAGGAAAAAGTCGATTATTTAATGCGGGGATCGAGGAGACGATAACTCAAGTCGGCGATCGCATTAAAAATGACCACTAGGATTGCGTAAATCATCGTAATCCCCATGACGACAGGGGTATCGCTGCGGTTAATCGATTCAATCAGCAATGCCCCAATTCCTGGCACGCGAAAAATTTGCTCCGTGATCAACGCGCCGGTAAAAATTGTCGGCACATCCAAGGCGACGAGGGTGACAACGGGAATTAAGGCGTTTCGCAAAATATGTTTGCGTAGTACGGCGAATTCTCCCAAACCTTTGGCATAGGCCGTTCGCACATAATCTTGGGGCAACTCTTCGAGGATTGCATTGCGCACAAAGCGAGTCAAAACAGCCGTCTGATACAACGCCAGTACAGCAATCGGCAAAATCGATTGTTGGATTTGCTGCCCAAAACTGGCAAGGTTATTCACCACTAAAGTGCTGTTATACATCGAGGGGAGCCATTGCAACTGCACGCTGAAGAGGATAATCGCCAGGAGCCCCGTGAAAAAAGTGGGCAGAGAATAACCCAAAAATGCGGCGGTGGTGGCCAGTTGATCGAACAGAGAATTGCGACGCAGGGCAGAAATAATCCCCAGGGGTAAGGCGATCGCCACACTCACCCCATAGGCAATGCCCACTACCCAGAGGGTCGTCGGCAGCCGTTGCCAGATTAAGCTTAGCACCGGGCTTTTGCTCGTGAAGGAATAGCCCAGGTCACCCTGAATCAGGGCCCAGAGCCATTTGAAATAACGAATCTGGAAAGGTTGATCGAGGCCGAGCGATCGCCGGATATTTTCCCGCACCTCTGCGGTGATCGCCGGATTGTTGGCAAATTCACTTAAGGGGTCTCCCGGGGCCAAGGCCAAGATGGTAAAGACCACAAAGCTAATGGCCAGGAGAGTCCCCGAGGCGATCGCCGTCCGTGTGAGAAAGGTACGCACGATCACGCCTGGGAGCCAACTCCCGGTTCAATTTGCCACTCTAGGGTATCCCCCACCGCAGTGCCATCATGGTAGGCCGCCAACAGCACTTCACTGGTTTTTCCCCAGACAATATTTCCCTGGGCATCTAAGGCGATCGCCCCGAGATCTCGCCGATTTATGGTTGCTTCTTCGATGGATTTTTCCATGGCAGCCTGCAAACTGAAACCATCAGTGACGCGGATAACGACCTTCGCCGCCAAACATTCTTCGATGATATCTTCCCCAATTCCAGTGCAACTGACCCCAGCTAGGTTCGTCGCATAATTGCCTGCGGGCATTGCCGAATCACTCACCCGGCCGATACGCTCTAAACCCTTACCCCCGGTGGAAGTTGCTGCTGCCACCCGGCCCGCTTGATCCAGTGCCACTACCCCAATGGTTCCCCGCCGGGCCATTTCATCTTCAGCGACGACCCCAGCCATACTACTGCTGAAGTTTCCTTTGCGTTCTTCCATCCATTCCTGCAAACGCAGATCTGTGAGGGGATCATGGATCGGCAGTTGCAAAACCCTGAGCATTTCCGCTGCGCCCACATCGGACAAAACCCGGTCATCTTCTGCTTGCAGTGCTTGGGCAATTTCAATCGGATTTTTCACCCGACCCACATTGATCACGCCGCTAAAGCGTTGAGCAGCCCCATCCATCAAAGATGCACTCATGCGAATTTGACCATCAGATTGCAGCACCGAACCTGTACCAGCATTAAAGCGGGGTTCGTCTTCTAAAAGTTTCGCCCCCAGGATTACCGCATCCACGGCACTCCCGCCTTGAGCAAGCAAATTATAGATATCCTGGACAATCTTGTGGAGCGATTCTCGTACCGCGATCAAGCCCCCTTTCCCTTTGAGAGAACTACCTGCACCACCATGAATAATCAATTTTGGTTGAACTGTCATCCCTTTCTTGCCCGCAACTAAATAAAAAGCAAACGCTAGCAAATTCTATCGAGAAATGTCGGCGCTGCCTATGGCAGGCGGCGGTGGCCATCAAAAAAGCGTCTTAGGAGTGTTAATCTCCCAAAACGCTTTTTTAAGACTAGGTATTTTTTTGCAGCCTAGAGAAAGCTTTGGACATTTTTACAGGTTTCAAAGAAGAAACGGACATTATCTTCGGGAGTGCCGACAAGAACACCATGACCGAGATTGAGGATGTGACCCCAGTTGCCAGCTTTGCGTACAGTGTCGATAATGCGTCCTTTGATAAAGTCTTGGGAGCCGAACAGTACACCAGGATCAATGTTGCCCTGGACTTTCATATCTTTACCGAGGCGCTGGCGGGCATCGGCCATGTCGACGGTCCAATCGACGCTGACGATATCCACACCGGATTTGCCCATGCGTTCGAGAACACCAGCACTGCCACTGATGTAGAGGATCAGGGGAAAGTCGGGATATTTCGCTTTGACTTTATCGACGACTCGCTTTTGGTAAGGCAGGGCAAACATATCGTAGTCTTGGGGGCTCAGTTGGCCGGCCCAAGAGTCGAACATTTGGATCACCTGGGCACCACATTCGATTTGGTAGCAAACATAGTCGGCGATCGCATCGGCGATTTTTCCGAGGAAGCTGTGGAGGATTGCTGGCTCAGAGAAGGCCATATTTTTGATGACAGCGTAGTTCTTAGAACTCTTGCCTTCGATCGCATAGGCCGCCAAAGTCCAGGGAGCACCGACAAACCCCAGTACAGTCGAAGCATTGCCGACTTCCTGGCGCAATGTTCCCAAAATAGTCTTGATAAAGGGCAGCGATTCTGCCGGATCAAAAGGGGTCATGGCATCCACTTGGGCTTGGGTGCGGATTGGGTCATCAATCATTGGCCCCTTGCTCTCAATAATGTCGAAGGGAATGCCCATCCCGGGTAAGGGGGTGAGAATATCCGAAAACATAATTACACCGTCAGGCTGAAATGCGTGCCAAGGTTGGAGCGAAATTTCAATGGCGAGATCGGGATTTTCGGAACGTTCCCGAAAACTCGGATATTTATCCCGTAGGTCGCGATAAATTTTCATATAACGTCCAGCTTGGCGCATCATCCAAACTGGTGTCCGCTCAACTTTTTCCCCCCGTGCAGCCCTCAATAAAAGAGGTGTATTATTGCTTTCCGACATGATTTATTAAAATAATTTTTGTGCATTTGTAAGCTTATCATCTCGGTTTGTGAAATAAGCTTGAGGCACTCGCGTCGGCAGTTAACAATTATTAAGAAATATTGTGAACGATCCTTTCTCCCGTAATATTCAATTCTCTTCTTCAGGCTTGGGTTGCGTTTTAAGTCTTATTTTGATTGCAGCCTTACTAACTTCAGTGGGCCTAGGTTGGGTCGTCAATGGGCTGATTATTCTTGTTGTGCTGATCCCAGTGGCGATCGCCTTGGGGGTTGTAGGCTTCCAGTGGTGGCTGAAGCGCAATTTGGTGGAAGCGGCTTGCCCGGTATGCAGTTATGAATTTACGGGATTAAATAACTCCATGGCCCGTTGTCCGAGCTGTGGCGAAGTGGTGCAGATCACCGAAAAAACCTTCCAGCGCTCGACCCCAGAAGGTACGGTGGAAGTGGCGGCGGTGGAAGTAGAATCAACGGCAGATATTGACAGCGATGGTGCAACGGTAAAAACCGTGGAAGTGCAAGTGCTCGAACCGGGCCAGGATTAAGCACAACAGGTTATGATCAATTTTCCCCTACGCTGATTTTTGGTCTGTATGTCGTCCCACCCTCTCACCCGGCTGTTTCGTTACGGCGATCGCTACCGTAAGCAAATCAATTGGGCGATCGCCTGTTCAATTTTGAATAAGCTTTTTGATTTAGCGCCACCGGTATTAATCGGGGTGGCCGTGGATACAGTAGTGCAGCGGGATAGATCCTTTGTGGCGCAGTTTGGGGTCACCAGCATCATTGGTCAGTTGCTGGTGATTGGGGGGCTTTCCTTCATCATCTGGGGAGCCGAGTCGATTTTTGAGTATTTTTACCAGCGGCTCTGGCGTAACCTTGCCCAAAAGATGCAGCATAACCTCCGTCTCGATGGTTATAGCCATTTACAAGAGCTGGAACTAGGCTATTTTGAGGAGCGCAGCACGGGGGAATTACTGGCCCTCCTCAATGATGATGTTAACCAGTTGGAGCGGTTTCTGGATGTAGGGGCCAACGAAATTTTACAGGTAATCACTACGGTGATTTTGATTGGAGCACTCTTTTTCTACGCGACCCCATCGGCGGCCTGGATGGCGATGGCGCCGATCCCGATTATTATTTGGGGTTCTGTGGCCTTCCAGAAAAAGTTAGCGCCCCGTTATGCCGATGTGCGTGAAAAGGTGGGAATACTCAGTGCGCGGCTATCGAACAACCTCAGTGGCATCACGACGATTAAAAGCTTTACGACGGAGCACTATGAGCTAGAACGGCTCCGGTTTGATAGTGATGCTTATCTAAGGAGTAATGAACGGGCGATCGCCTTGAGTGCGGCCTTTATCCCCTTGATTCGGATCGCGATTCTGGCGGGTTTTACGGCGATTCTCTTTTTCGGCGGCCTCCAGGTGGAACAGGGTCTGCTGGCCGTGGGCACCTACAGCGTTTTGGTGTTTATGACCCAACGGCTGCTCTGGCCCCTGACACGCTTGGGGCAAACCTTGGATCTCTACCAACGGGCGATGGCTTCCAGTAACCGGGTATTTAACCTGCTGGATACGGAAATTCAAATTCGCTCTGGCGATACGGCCCTCCCTACCCACAATGTCAAAGGCGAGATCAACCTCGACAATGTTTCCTTTGCTTATTTTGAGCGATCGCCCGTTTTAGAAAATTTCTCCCTCCAGATTCCCGCTGGCCAAACCATTGCGATTGTGGGGGCAACCGGTTCTGGCAAAAGTACGATCGTGAAACTGCTCCTGCGCTTTTACGAGATTAGCGGCGGGCAAATTACCATCGATGGCCTAGATATTCGTGATGTTTATCTCAAGGATCTGCGGCGGGCGATCGGCCTGGTGAGTCAGGATGTGTTTCTTTTCCACGGCACCGTGGCCGAAAATATCGCCTATGGCAACCCCGATGCGACGTTAACTGAAATTATCCAGGCGGCAAAACTAGCCGAGGCCCACGATTTCATTGACACCCTACCCCAGCAGTACGACACCATCGTCGGGGAACGGGGGCAAAAATTATCCGGTGGTCAGCGGCAACGGCTGGCGATCGCCCGGGCCATTTTAAAAGATCCGCCCATTCTCATTCTGGATGAAGCCACCTCCGCCGTGGACAACGAAACCGAAGCGGCGATCGCTAAGTCCCTCGAAAAAATCACCCAGCATCGCACCACCATTGCGATCGCCCACCGCCTCTCGACCATTCGCCATTCCGACTGCATCTATGTGATGGACCAAGGCAAAATCGTTGAGCAAGGAACCCACGAAGAACTTGTAGAACGGCAAGGGCTTTATTACAGTCTCTGGCAAGTGCAAACGGGAGCACGGGTTTAATTAATATCTCTTTTTTGACAGTTCCTCTTACCCTAGAGGTAAGCATTCTTGAGGCTAGGGCTATGACAAGTATTACAATCCCTGTCGAACCACAACTCGCTGCTGCTTATCAGCAGGCGGAACCAGAACAGCAGGAAAAAATCCAGCTTTTACTCAATCTTTTCCTCGAAAAAACCATCAACCCCAAGCCCCTTTTAGCGGTGATGGAAACAGCCAGTCAACAGGCGATCGCCAACGGCATCACACCAGAAATCCTTGCCGATATTCTGGCAGATGAATAAGCTCCGAATTGCCCTTGATACCAATATTTTGGTGAGCGCTTTGGTATTTGGCAGTTCCAACTGTAGGGAAGTGGTTATCTTTGCCAAACAGCAGGGAACTATCCTCACTTCAATTGCTGTCCTGACAGAACTAAACCAAGTTCTGAGCCGCAAAAAGTTTGACCATTATCTTACTCAATCGATTCGAGAAGACTTTTTAACCAGCTTGGCCTTTGAATCAGAAATTGTCTCTGTGATGGAGAAAATTTCTGCCTGCCGCGATCCCAAAGATAATAAATTCCTTGAATTAGCCGTCAATGGCAATGCTGATTTTCTCGTTACAGGGGATCAAGATCTGCTGATTCTTAACCCTTTCCAAGACGTTGAAATTTTGACAGCTCAGGATTTTTTAACCTGGGTCAAAGATCGCAAAACTTAATAAAATTTAGGCAAGCTGGGGCTGGAGACTGAGAACTTGTGCCCTTGCCCATTGGTCTGCCTCGAGAATATCTTCTAGGCTGGGATTAGATTTGTTGTCGTTCTGGTGGCGATCGCAAACTTTTTCAATCAGGCGGGGAATATCGAGAAACTCAATTTTTTCTTCGAGGAAGAGAGCTACCGCTTGTTCATTGGCGGCATTCAGTACCGCTGGCATCGAGCCCCCAGCCCGGCCCGCCCCATAGGCAAGATTCATGCAGGGATATTTTGCGTGGTCTGGTTCTCGGAACGTTAAATCGCCCGCTTTGACTAAATCAAACTGCTCCCAATCGGTGTAAATGCGTTCTGGATAGGACAGGGCATAGAGTAGGGGCAAGCGCATATCGGGCCAGCCGAGTTGGGCTAAAACAGAGGTGTCCTGCAACTCGATGAGGGAATGAATAATGCTCTGGGGATGCACCACAATATCGATATTGTCGTAACCTTGACCGAAAAGATAATGGGCCTCGATGACTTCTAAACCTTTGTTCATCAAGGTTGCTGAATCGATGGTGATCTTTTGGCCCATGGACCAGTTGGGATGTTTGAGAGCATCTTTAACGGTGACTGTCGACAGTTTTTCGACGGGCAAATCCCGGAAAGCGCCTCCGGAGGCGGTCAAAATAATTCGTTTTAGACCCCCTGCGGGCACGCCCTGTAAACATTGGAAGATGGCGGAATGCTCTGAATCGGCAGGCAACAATTTGACGCCATGTTTTTCGATTAATGGGAGAACGACAGGGCCACCGGCAATTAAGGTTTCTTTGTTGGCGAGGGCAATGTCTTTGCCGGCTTCGATCGCCGCAATGGTCGGCAACAGTCCGGCGCAACCGACGATCCCTGTGACCACGCTTTCGGCATCACCATAGCGGGCGACTTCGGCGATCGCCTCTTTTCCAGCAATCAGTTGGGGGGTGCAGGGCAAATCAGCGAGTAATGCTTTCAGTTCGGGTAACAAACTTTCTTCACTGGTCGCCACAATTTCCGGCTGAAACTCCCGCACCTGGGCCGCCAAAAGCTGAATATTGCGACCCGCCGCCATCCCCACAACGCGAAATTTATCAGGGTGCGATCGCACGATGTCGAGGGTCTGGGTCCCGATGGAGCCGGTGGAACCAAGGATGGAGATGGCTTTGGCGTTAGTCATAGTGCTTGTTTCTGTGAACCCGTCTGTTGGAAATAATCATCCCATAATCGGGGATCAGTGGTCGGGGAAAATTGGCGATCGCCTGGGACGAATGCTCAAAATTTCTCGAAAATCGTCAACAGCACGCCAAACATCAAATAATGGTGTGTCACCGTTTTGAAGCCAACTCGTTCCCCCATGGCGGTGCGCTCGGCGCGGGAATAAAAGCGCAAGCCCCCCGGTGAAAAGGGAAAACCATCCCCTTGGAGCAATTCTCCTTTGCCGTAGTCCGCGAGATAAAATTTGCTCCCTGGCTTGAGCACCCGTTGCACTTCCCCCAAGACCGTTTCAGGGTTTAGATAATGCAAAAAACTAATCGTATTAAAGGCTGCGTCAAAGCTGTTGTCCGGGAAAGGTTGCGCCTCCGCATTGCCTTCCACAAAGCTAAAGCGATCGCCGTGGCGATTTTTCGTCCGGGCCTGGGCAAGCATTCCTGGGGACAAATCCAGACCAACCCCGGTTAAGTCTGGATAAAGTTTGCCCAAACGTTTAAAGAGTTTGCCCGTACCACAGCCGAGATCTAGCACATAGCCATCCTTGGGGAAATCTGCGTAGGTGAGTAATCGCTTGTGAACTGCTTGATAAAAAGGGGTGGTGAATAAAATGTCGTAATTTTTCGCCCAGCGATCAAAAAAGGTCTGCTTGCGTTGAAAAAATTGTTCGCCCATGGAAGCTTTGCCCCCTGCAATAAAATAGAGAATCCTTCCCGCAGTGTACTGAAATCCCCAAAAAACGGCAGTATAGTAGGACGAATAGCGGTAATTTCAGCGAGGAAACATTATGGGAACCAGGCGATCGCAGCAAATCGGGAGCATCCTGATTCTGGGGGGCAGTCTCCCCTTGCTCTTTGCTTCTGTGAGTCTGGCCCAAAATACCTGTGATTTACCGGGGGCGATCGCCCAGATTCTCGACCGTCCAGAACAGCGACAAAGCCAGTGGGGAATTGCGATCCAAGATGCCCACACGGAGCAAACCATCTATGAACACAACGGGGATCAATTTTTTGTTCCCGCCTCTGCCCTTAAACTGTTGACCACCGCTGCGGCCCTAGAATTATTGGGAGCCGATTATCAATTCCAGACCCCCATTTCCCTCGTCCGCCATATCCACGGAGATGTGCGCTACCTCGTTATTGAAGGAAAAGGAGACCCTACCCTAACGACCGCAAAACTCCGGGATGCCCTCGCCACTCTACAAACCCAGGGCATTACCGCCGTGGAAGAAGTGATCATTCTCGACAGCCCCCCCAGCCAAACCCTGAATTCAACTTGGGAATGGTCTGATTTGCCTTGGTATTATGCAACGGCAGTCAATCGGCTGATCCTCAATGAAAATACGGTCGAAGCGACTGTTACCCCAAGCCGTGTAGGGGCGCCAGTCAATCTCAATTGGTCCGATGCGATCGCCGGCCGTCAGTGGCGTCTTGATAACCAACAGTTCACTAGCACCGATGGGCCAGCGATTCCCCCTGAGCCGATCCAAACCTATGGTACAAATACCCTCAGTCTGCGCGGATCTCTAGCACCAGATGCTGCGCCGAGGCGCTGGTTTTTATCGGTGCCTGATCCCGGCCGTTATGCCCTAGAAACAGTGCAGCTGATTCTCCGAGAGCAGGGGATTACTTACGGAGGGGGCCGGGTCGTTTATAGTGATCTCGCTTCTTTACTGCCAGATCCTCTAGGTGACGGCAGCCAACAGTATGAGATAGAACCCCTGACGGCGATCGCCTCTCCTCCCCTGGCAGAAATCATCAAAACCACCAACCAAGATAGCAACAATCTTTTTGCGGAGACTCTGCTCAAAACTTTACAAACCCAAGAGCTCGATCTAACCGCTGCTTTCTCTGCCTTCGGTATTGAGGCCGGCAGCTATCGGCTTCGGGATGGGTCGGGGCTGTCTCGCCATAATCTTGTGACACCGACAGCCTTAGTGCAAGCCCTCGCTGCGATGGATAATCACACCCAAGGATCTGTATTTCGAGATTCCTTGGCGATCGCCGGCCGCACTGGTACGCTGCAAAATCGCTTTCAAAATACCCCAGTGGTCAATCAATTTTTCGGCAAAACTGGAACGATGACCCATGTATCTACCCTGACTGGCTATCTGGATCTGCCCAACGACAGCACAATGCTTGTGGGAATTATGGCTAATCAAACGGGTCAACCTGCCAGTACCACCAGGCAAGCCATGGATGAAATAGTCGTCGCTGTCCATGATTGGCAACGCTGTACCATGGGGCGATCGCCAAACGCCCATGCGCCGAATTAAAACTTCACCCGCCCTCTAGAGTCATGACCCCAGACGCCATTTCCGCCACCCTCGCTGAATTTTTTCCCGATGCCAAAATTAACCACACAGATGGCAAGACCTGGAAAATCCATCAAGTTCAAACCCGCCTGCATGTGTTAGTCAGTCTCTCCAGTGATGGGCAAATGCTCCGGGTGTTTATTCCTATTGCCACCCAGGAAGAGGCGGCTCCCTACTATTTACAGCTACTCGAAGGCAACTTTAATGAAAATAAACTGGTGCGCTATGCGATGAATCAAAATTTGCTCTGGGGCGTCTTTAAATACCCCCTCCAGCATCTGAGTGCCAGTGTTTTCCAGCAAGTGTTAACAGAGATGTTGGCCCTCCATCGTCAGGGACTGAGTGCTTTCTTTAATCAACTTGCAGAAGAAAAAGTGCGAGAAATTATTCGGGCGGCAAAATCCCAAGGACAAACGATTGAACAAACCATGCAAACCATCACCCGTTTCTATGAAGAGGGCATGATGGGCGACCTAGACCAAAAACCCAGGCAACAGCGTCAAGCTCTCCTTGCCTGGCAATACCAGTTGGAAAAACTTTGGCAGGAAGAGAAATAATTTCAAAAAATCAAAATTGTTTCACAATTGTATAAAAAATAAATCTCTTTTTTTAAACGCTCAAAAAATCAAGTCACTTGAAAATGTATTGACTATCCATTGGTAGCTGTAGCCAATAAAATATCAACATAGACAAAATTTTCTCGCGCAAATCTTTCTCCTATGGTGATCTCAATGGGCTTTTTGAACATAGGCGCATCATAAACAAAAGTATGAAATTCTCCATTTTCACCGCAGGGGTCAATGGTTTCAGGTAATGCATCTAAGAAATTATCGTCGAATATTTTACCTAAAAATTTATCGGGAATTCGCTTAGAATCAACACAAATAGTGATTGTTTTTAAGCCGTTTTTTACCATTTCTCGGGAGATTTTTTCGGTGGGAATCCCCCAGATCGGAAAAATAGGTTGAATTCCAGATCCTTTTAGTTTTTCTTCCCGATAGTTGCGGACATCTTCAAGAAATAGATCACCAAAAGCAAAATATTCAACACCATTGCTTTTGACTCGCTCTACAAAATCTCCCATGATTTTTTCGTATTCAATGTTACGACAGGGGTAAGGGATTTCAATGATCTCTAAAGGAAGATCGAGGCTTTCAGCTTGTTTTTGTAGAAGTTCGATTCTGACACCATGCATAGAAATGCGGTCAAATTCTTTATTGATCGTACAAAAAAGTCCAACTACTTCAAAATCCGGGTTTTGTTGTAGTGTGTACAATGCCCAAGCGCTATCTTTACCACTACTCCAAGACATTAAGATTTTCTTTTTCATGAGTTTTTGAATTGAATTTGGATAATAAAAAACCCCGCTTTGTTAATCTGGCGAGGTGTTCATTATATAAAAGGTTATTTTAGTAAGTCCTAGGGCTTTTATTCGTAGAGCCAGGCTTGAGCAGCGGGCTCCCAGCTGGCAAGTTCACCTTCGTTAAACCAGAGGGCGATTTCACTGGCGGCGGTATCGGGGCCATCGGAACCATGGATCAGGTTACGACCGATATCTACACCGAAATCACCGCGAATGGTGCCGGGCTCTGCGTCGAGGGGATTGGTCGCACCGATGAGTTTACGGGCAGAGGCGATCGCCCCTTTACCTTCCCACACCATCGCAACAACAGGGGCAGAAATAATAAATTCCACAAGGCCACCGAAGAACGGTCTTTCTCTGTGAACGCCGTAGTGCTGCTCTGCTAATTCACGGGAAACAGAGACCAACTTCAGGCCCACTAACTTAAAGCCTTTTGCTTCAAAACGACGGATAACGTCGCCGACCAAACCGCGCTGAACGCCGTCCGGCTTAACCATTACAAATGTGCGTTCCACAGGATTCTCCTTTGGGCATGTACAAAACCACAGGTCAGCGTAACATAAGTTTTACCCTTCGTTACAATTTATACCGCCCGGGCGATCGCCCTAATTTTCAAGTGTCTTTTCTTGACCCGAAAGTGCAATTCTCCAATGGGCGATCGCTGGCTTGTTTTACAGTGCCGGCGAAAGTTGATGGTGGTAAATTTCTGCAGTGATCCCCTGGCCCTGGAACTGCCGAACCAGGGTTTGAGCTTTGGCTACTGTATCCACCTCAGCCATTTGTACCCCTGGTCCAACCGGAAATTGACGGATAAATGCTTCTTCTACTGCCTGTTTCGCCTTCCCTAGGGTCGCCGCACTGGTATCACGAGAAATGATATAAAAATATCCCACCTTGAGACCATCGGGGGTTGCGAGGGGACTGGTCAAGCCTGGTAGACCAATGGGATTTAGCTCCGGGGTTGTCGCTGTATTGTCAGCAGTTGTTTCAGTAGGATTGTCATCGGTAGGGGTGGCAGTCGTCGTTTCTGTTCCATTGCGTGGATCAATAACGCTTAGGTTTTCGAGGCGCAGTTCAATGAATTCTTGGGAAGCTAGATTTACCGTTGCGGGTGAACCATTAGTAATATCACTTGGTGTTGTTGCTTGATCTGCAGCGGTGGTCACAGGAGACGGCTCATTGCTGACTGCTGGAGCGGTGGTTCGCGTAAACAGATCAGGCATGGCGATCGCCAGGGCGACTAATCCTCCCCCCAGTAAAGTTGCCCCCAAAAGACCAAGGACCAACTGCCAACGGGGAGCAGACTTTTTCGGTAACACTTCCCCTTCTTCGTCCAAACTTTTGAGAAGCTCTTCGGAAGATTTTAAGTAATCTTCAGGGGGCGGCGGTGTCTGTTCCCAGGGAGATAACATCGCAACTCCAGGGTCATCTAGGGCGTCAACCGTCTCCGTTTGATATTGATGGGACTGGGCGGCTAAGTTATCGTCTAAATGATCCAGCGAAGAGGGGGCTTGGGCTGAGCTCGGTGGCGATGCCAATCGCGCTAATCGAGCTGGCCGCTGGCGTTGGTAGCGCTGGAATTCGGCGCCTAGATCTAAATCCAAACTATCAAGGGCTGCCTGTAACCTGGTGTTTGCTTGGTTAGGGGGGGCTTGGCTCATCCGAAAACTCCTGCACACTTAGATATAAAGCTTAGATCCGCCGAAAGGGGCGATCGCCCCAGAATTTCTTACCTGTCATTCAAAAATAACAACTAAAATCTTCGGGCAATAACTTTCCTTAAAATACTGCATTTTTTCAGGTCACCGTCAACTCTGAAAAATAGATTTTCTTTAAATTTAATTTTCTCTTTTATCAGCCCAGCTCAGGCGATCGCCCGGGAGTAAACCCCATGCCGAGAACTTTGGCCTACAACCATAAAATCCCCTAGGCCCTAGCGCAGCAACATAAACGTTAACTTCTGTAATATTTTTTAATCTTTCTGAGGGAGAGTCCCTGACTCCCTTATGCTAATCAGTAAGAAATCCTACTTTTTAAAGTCTTCTGATATAACGGAGGTCTGGTTTGACAATTCCTTTATTACAATACGCCCCCTCGAGCCAAAATGTTCGAGTAGAAGGGTATACCGTCGGTGGCGACGAGCAGCCTTTCGTTTTTACGACCGATAACGTTATTAGCGATTCCGATTTTGACGTTCTCATCAACGCTGCTTACCGTCAAATTTTCTTCCACGCTTTTAAACGCGATCGCCAAACACTCCTCGAATCCCAGTTACGCAACGGTCAAATCACCGTCCGTGACTTTATCCGGGGTCTGCTGCTTTCGCCGACTTTCATTGATAGTTTCTATAACAAAAACAGTAACTACCGCTTTGTCGAGCAGTGCATTCAACGGGTACTTGGCCGTGATCCCTACAACGAACGGGAAAAAATCACTTGGTCAATCGTTATTTGCACCAAGGGTCTAGCCGCTTTTGTTGACCAACTCCTCAACACCGATGAGTACATGGAAAACTTTGGCTATGACACCGTGCCTTACCAGCGCCGCCGTAGCCTCGCGAGCCGTGACCAAGGTGAGACTCCCTTTAACATCAAGTCTCCCCGTTACGATGCTTACTACCGCTCTCAGATTGGCTTCCCCCAAGTGGTTTGGCAAAACGCTGTCCGTCGCTTCCGGACGCCCGACCGGGTTCCCCAAGCTGGCGATCCGGCCAACTTCCTCACCATGGCCCGTTCTGCTCGGATTCCCGCCGTCAACGTCCGGGTTTCCACCGCAGACATTAGCTTGGCTTCGGTTCCTTACCGTAAGTAAATAGAAAAAAGTCGGGGCTTCCCTGGGACGTTCTGCCTTTTTGAAAAACCTCGAGTTACCGTCATTAATATTGGTTTGAGCAACTCTGTCTTGTTTGAACTAATATCCACTGGCGGTAATTTTATTGAGATGGGGCGATCGCCCCATCTCAATAAACGCCTAACAAAGGCGAAAGCGGGATTTTCGGGCACTGTTTGCCCTTTTTTTTTAGTCAGAGACTTGGGACAATAGCAATGGTGGTGATTAGTGTTCAGGAGAGATTATAGCCATGGCCAGAGGGATCGTAATTTTTGACATCGATGGTGTGATTCGGGATGTCAGCCAGTCCTACCGTCGGGCGATCGCCGATACCGTTGAACATTACACCAAAGGGGAATACCGCCCCACCAATGGCGATATCGATAGCCTCAAGGCCGAAGCAATTTGGAATAATGACTGGAAAGCTTCCCATGAACTCATCCGGCGTTGGGATGAAAATATTGCTGTAGATTTCAAAGAACTCGTTGCTTTTTTCCAACGTAAATATCGGGGCAAGAACTTTGATGGCTACATTAATGATGAGCCCCTCCTGGCTACCAATCATTATTTTGAACAATTGACTGCCGCTGGCTTTGCCTGGGGTTTTTTTAGCGGGGCAATGCGGGCCTCCGCAGAACATGTCTTGAAAAAACGTCTTGGTTTAGACAACCTCGTCTTGGTCGCCATGGAGGACGCCCCCGAAAAACCTAATCCCAAAGGACTATTTGCGGCGATCGCCCAATTAGAATCCCCAGAGGCTAATACCCCCGTCGCCTATGTGGGTGATACCGCTGCCGATATGCGCACCATCAGCAATGCCATCATTCAGCAGCCTGAGCGTCAATGGCAGGCCATTGGAGTGATCCCACCCCATGCCCAAACTGGTGACGATAAAGAATATATGTACGCCTCCAATCTTCAAGATGTGGGGGCCAGCATTGTCCTTCCCGGCGTGCAAGACCTCGTTCCTGAAATTCTGGCGACCCTCCTCCAAGATTAAAAACAAAGGGACAAAGCCAATCTCCAAAAAAAACAGCCTACAGGCTGTTTTGGATGATTTATCAATCAGATATGGTTATTTTGCGCTTGTTAAAAAAATATGCCAAGGGCTTTTTTAGTCTTCATGATCTTCAAATGGATCCTCAAGTTCCATCGAAGGTGGCCCAAAAGCAGTGTAAATCGAAAAACCCGTCACAGCGATCACAACCGCCGCAATACCGATGCTAAGAACTGTTGCAGAATCCATAGGTGTATCTCAGATTATGATGACTCTTCCTCTATAATATTACGGAACATTACAAAAATCCTTTACGATACACGAATCCTATGGCACAGCGTACTCGGTTGGGAGATATCCTCAAGCCTTTAAATTCTGAATACGGTAAGGTTGCGCCTGGTTGGGGCACTACACCGCTGATGGGCGTCTTCATGGCGTTGTTTTTAGTATTCCTGCTTATTATTCTCCAGATTTACAACTCTTCTCTGATTCTCGAAGGTTTTGAGGTAGATTGGACAGCCCTCGGTTTCTAAGGCTTACCAAGCACCATTTCTGAAGTCATTTTTCTACGAAAATCCGGGGCTACCCGGATTTTTTGTAGCTATGGCCATATCCCCTTGCACAGGATTAGACGCCAGTGAATATGTCTCATATCCCACCAGCGAGAGGAATGCCTGAAGTTAGTCACCTTTTTGAAACAGAATGCGTCATTGCAGCCCGATCAGGCTTCCTCCCCTTGCCGATGTCGAGGAGGGAAGGAAGCCTTTCAAAATCAGAGCCTCATCCGGCGCTGTGAGTAAAGGTTAGACAGTGTCGAAAAGGAGCGAGTCACAAATGAGCACTCTTCCCTAGCTAGAAGGATCATGTCCGTATCATCTAATGCCGGTTACCCAGAAGAAATCCCCAACCAAATTCTTGCCCACTTACTTAATTAAAACAGTGCGCTTCGACTAGGTGGGTAGGTGATGCACTGCTTTTTTCTTAGGCGAGGTGGTGCTTGGCTTCGTCTGCGACGGCGGCTTGTTCATCTTGGGCTAGGGTTTCTAGAAAGGGTTTCACATCTGGTCCACCCAGTCGGCCGAGGGACTGGGCAAGGCGATAACGCACTTGCCAGTCAGAGTCAGCGACAAAAGGGGTCAACAGGGCGATCGCCCGGCGATCACCTAAATCGCCCAGGGCACTAATGGCGCTGGTGCGGACTAATTCTATATCCGACTGGAGTGCTTCTTTGAGCAGATCGAAGGCCTCCGGATTGCCCAATTCTCCTAGGGCTGCCACGATGCTGAATTGCAACAGCCATTCTGTCGTGCCATGGTAAACCTGGGCGAGATCATCATAAGCTTCCGCAAGTTTAAGTCCGGCGATCGCATCGGCAGCGGCGGCTTTTACATCAAGTTCTGAGTCATTGAAAAGTGCTTGCCGGAGTAAGACAAGGGCTTCAGCCTCAAAGCCTTGGCCCACGGCATCCATTTGACTGACCGCCGCATAGCGTACCCGAGCCTCTGGATCGCTCAGGAGAGGTTGAATCAGGGGGAAAGCCTCCGCTGGAGAAAAGGCCCGCAGTTGGTTGAGACCAGAAATGCGATCGCCGAAATTCTCAGAAGAGAGTAGCTGTTGTACAGATTCCAGAGAAGCCATGAAAATCCTCTACCAAACGAAACAATTGGGACATTAAGATGCTTGGGCCATCGCCCGAATAATATCACCTTGGGTAATAATCCCGATGACTTTTTCACTGTCAGGATCCACCACTGGTAAGCGACCAGTGTGTTTTTCGTGCATGAGGTGGGCAGCCTCTCGCACCATTTTATTGGGGGTAATGCTATGGACTTTTTTACTCATCACTTCTCCCACCGTTTGGCCGAGGGCCTTGTGGATGGCGGCGTCATGCTTGGCGGGGTTTTGTAAATAAATCACACTATCAAGCAGCATGATATAGGGGGGTGTATCAACCCCAGTCTCCTGCCAGGTGAGATCGCTATCGGCGATGATCCCCACCAATTTTCCTTGGTCATCAACCACAGGCAGGGCGCTAATTTTTTTTTCGACTAAAAGGGCGATCGCCGTTTGGAGCGAGTCACTGGCTTTAACGACGGCGGGCGCGGGGGTCATGACTTCGGCAACGGTTTTAGTAATCATGATGCCTACTTAGGAGATTTTTAGGGTTTTCTGTCTTAATTTTAGGAAAATCTCGATTTCTTGTGGGATTTTCGTAGTAGATCGTTACTTCGATGCCGATTTGAGGCTAATAGACTCGGCCATGACCGCTTCTAGCGCCGTAATGAGTTGGTCAAGGTCGGCCCCATGGGTCTGAAAACAGTCGACTGGGTTGGGCTCTGCTTCAAAATAAATTAACTTCACCTGTCCTTCTCCCAGACAGAGAATCACCACTTCTTTGTCAAAATCAGCCCCTTCAATAATCCCTAAAATTTCTTGAAGACGGCCTCCCACTCGACGATTGAGCATTTGGAGCATCTCAAACGAACAGGGCACAAAATGGGGTTTGGGCTTGAGATCAATGCCGAGGATTGTACCGTCGTTGTTCCATTCCTGTTGCAAACCCCAGGCGAGGGCAGTTAATTGCGGCCGATAATCTTGGACAAACCAATCCACCTGCGATCGCCATTTTTCCCGGGGTTGGGGACCTTGATTATCAAAGGAAAACATGAATTCAAACCCAATATCAGTGATTTATTGCAAAATTCGCTCCCTATTGTAGCCCGAGGACTTCCCCAGTACCGTCGACGACTGCCCCGATTTGCCAGGCATTGATTCCTTGGGATGTAAACCACTCAAGGCTTTTTGCCGCATTTGTTTTCGACACAAGCACCACATAGCCTACGCCCATATTGAAGGTATCCCACATGGCTGCTTGGGGGACCTCTCCCATTTTTTGGAGCCATTGAAATAATCCTGGGATTTCCCAACTGCTCGCATCGATGGCGATCGCCTGATTTTTTTGGAGACAACGGGGGAGATTTTCTGGGAGACCGCCGCCCGTAATGTGGGCCATACCATGGATCTCTAAACCAGCTTTGAGCGCCCCTTGGATCGCCTGTACATAAATCTGGGTAGGGGTGAGGAAAACTTCACCCAGGGTTTTCCCTTGGAATTCTGCCGGCTTGTCTGCCCAGGTGAGTTGGTTCATCTCAATAATCTTGCGCACCAGGGAAAAACCATTGCTATGGACACCACTACTGGGTAAGGCGATCGCCACATCCCCCACCTGTACCCGGGAGCCATCTAAAATTTCGCTCTTTTCAACAATCCCCACACAGAAGCCAGCTAGATCATATTCCCCAGTTTGGTAAAAACCAGGCATTTCCGCCGTTTCTCCCCCAAGAAGGGCACAGCCACTCTGTTTACAACCTTCCACAATCCCGGCGACCACCTGAGCTAATTGATCAGGTTCAAGTTTGCCCGTGGCCAGATAATCCAAAAAGAAAAGCGGCTCAGCTCCGGCTGTCAGAATATCGTTGACGCACATAGCCACCAAATCAATACCGACGGTGTGGTGTTGATCGGTCTGGTGGGCGATTTTAAGCTTCGTTCCCACCCCATCCGTGCCAGAAATCAGTACCGGCTGACGATAGCCAGCGGGAATTTCGAAGCAGCCCCCAAAGCCACCCAAGCCGCCCAGCACCCCGGGGCGATATGTGCTTTCGACGTTATCCTTGATGGTTTGGACGAAGGAACGCCCTGCTTCTATATCTACACCTGCTTGTTGGTAGTCCATGGAATAAATATTTCTGATGAATGGATCAAGGGAAATTGTCGAGTTCAACAAAACTCGAAAAGCTGATTTTACCTTGCTTTAACTTCCCCCGTTGCCATTTATTTTGGTTCGGAACCTGATTTTTGGGGTTGTGTATACGGATGTGAAGCGGAAAAAGCCTGTGTTACTGTATGGCGGCTTAAGAAATGTAACGTGATCACCACGTTCTGACTGAAGCTTGGGCTAAAGCATCTTCCCGATGCAATCCCCCCTTTAACCAAGGAAAACCCTCTTGTACCAAGGTTTTTGGTGAAGCGTAGTTTTCGGCGGTAGTTGAATTCAATTATTTTTCATGACTTTAAACCGTAACCATTTGCTCGCTTTGTCTGCTGTTTTTACCACTTTGGCTCCCCTGGGCCTGACCGCAGCGCCAACCCTGGCAAATCAGGATACGTCCTCTGGCCGACTGGCCCAAAACCAAATACTTGCGGCGGCCCAACGCTCTGAACCCATCGCAACTCTCTTTTCCTATCCCCAAGAAGAACGGACTGCTACCACTCTCTACGTCAACCAATTGCCCGTTCTCACGTTTCTCGACTCTGACGATCTTGCCCCTGATACGACTCCGGCGATCGCCCAACAAGTTTCCCAAGAATTAAATAGCCTCGTTACCCAAGCCGACTTTGACGCCACAAAGTTCACCGCCAGCTGGGAAGGGGAAGGGCAATATGCTCTGCAATATGACAATGAACCCCTGGTGACCCTCGATGACGCGGTATTTCTGGCAGACCGTACTGGCAATACAACCCAGGATGCTCTAATTGCCGTGAATCGTTTCCGACGCATCCTCGGTGGTGCTGAACCGATCGCCGAAATTGCCAATGCTCCGAAAGCTCAAAATGATGCGGGCGTAGGTTTGAAAGTCCAACGGAGTATGCAAGGTAGTGCCTCTTGGTACGGCCCGGGTTTCCATGGTCGCCGCACCGCCAGTGGTGAACCGTTTAATCAATATGCCATGACCGCTGCCCACAAGACTCTGCCTTTTGGCACGAGAGTCCGGGTAACGAATCTACGCAACAACCGCTCTGTGGTCGTGCGGATCAATGACCGTGGGCCTTTTACCCCCGGTCGGATTATCGACTTGTCCCGGGGGTCTGCAGAACAGATTGGCTTGGTAAGTTCTGGTGTTGCCAATGTCAGAATTGATGTCCTGAACTAGTCTGATGGCGGCAGCACCCATGAAAGTTGTCCATACCCTAGCTGCCTTACGGGCGGCGATCGCCCAGATGGCTCCCACGGTAAAAATTGGCTTTGTGCCTACCATGGGAGCTCTCCACCGGGGCCATGGTAGCTTGATTGAGCAGGCCAGAGGAGAAACAGACTTCGTGGTGGTGAGTATTTTTGTCAATCCTCTCCAATTTGGCGCCAATGAAGATCTCGATCAATACCCCCGTCAACTGGAAGATGATCGCCGCTTTTGCGAAACCCTGGGAGTAGACCTGGTTTTTGCGCCCACGGTGGCCGAAATGTACCCATTGCCAGAGGCAGTGCAAATTCTGCCGCCCCCCTCTTTAACAACTGGTCTCTGTGGTCGCTTCCGCCCCGGGCATTTTGTGGGGGTAGCAACGGTGGTGGTGAAGTTGCTGCAAATGGTGCGGCCAGCGATCGCCTACTTCGGCGAAAAAGACGCCCAACAATTGGCGATTATTAGGCGACTCGTACAGGATCTCCATCTGCCAGTGACCGTGCGGGGTTGTCCCATTGTGCGGGAGCCCTCTGGATTAGCCCTCAGCTCTCGGAATCAATATTTATCAGCAGCGGAAAAGGCGGAGGCGATCGCCCTCTCCCAAGCCCTCCAAGCCGCAAAAAATCTTTTTCAAACCGGGGAACGGCAGGCAAAGCCATTGCTTGCAGCGGCTACCCAGGTGGTCGAACAATGGCCAGGGGTAGAGTTGCAATATCTCGAATTAGTCGATCCCGATAGCCTTGAAGCGCTACCCAGGGTGCAAAAATCTGCTTTACTGGCGATCGCCGCCTATGTCGGTCAAACCCGCTTGATTGATAACACCATGCTCACAACCCGTCAGCCGATTATTGCCATCGATGGCCCCGCCGGGGCAGGTAAATCCACCGTCACCCGCCTAGTAGCCGAACAACTAGAGCTCCTCTTCCTCGATACGGGGGCGATGTACCGGGCGATCGCCTACCTCGTTCTAGACAAAAATATCGACCCTCGCGATGAAGTTGCCGTCGCCGAATTAATGAGTAGTGCCACCATTGAGCTAATTCCCCCCCAGGATCCTACCCAGCCAGTCACGGTTCTCGCCAATGGCCTCGATGTCACCCAGATGATCCGCACCCCCACTGTCACAAAACAGGTCTCTGTAATTGCCGCCCAGGGGGAGGTGCGCCAAGCTTTGGTCAAGCAACAGCAGCGCCTCGGTGAAAATGGCGGCCTCGTGGCAGAGGGGCGAGATATTGGGACCCATGTATTCCCTGACGCCGATCTTAAGATTTTTCTCACGGCCACCCCTGGAGAACGAGCTCGGCGCCGCGCGAAGGATCTTCAAGCCCAAGGGGAAACATCGATTAACCTCGAGCAATTAGAGGCCGAGATCAGCGAACGCGATCGCCTCGACAGCACCCGGGCGATCGCCCCCCTCACAAAAGCCGTGGATGCCGTGGAGCTCATCACCGATGGTCTCACCATTGATCAGGTGGTCGCTGAAATTATTCGTATATATAGAGGTATAAAAAAAGCTTAGGATTGCTCATTGGAAGGTAATTCTGGGTTGGCGATCGCCCATTCCACCTGGCGCAAAATGCCCCGGAGCATCGCCACTTCTCGGCTGCTCGGATTCGCCCGGCGGTACAGGTGGCGAAACGCTTCCATCCGAGAGATAGCAGTGTGGGGATAGAGAAAGCCCACCCGTAATAAAACCCGCTCTAGGTGTTGATAATAGCCTTCCAACTCTTGGAGATCCGCAAGGGCTGGGGCTGGCTCAGGCGAAAAGTTTGCCCTTGGCGTACCGAGTTCCATGGATAAACTGCGCAGTTCATAGGCCAAGACAGTGACCGCCTGGGCCAAATTGAGGGACATATATTCATCCCCCGTCGGAATACACACCAGTCGCTGGGCCTGGTTCAATTCTTCGTTACTCAGGCCATGGTCTTCCCGGCCAAAAATC
This sequence comes from Picosynechococcus sp. NKBG15041c, assembly GCF_055380235.1. Classification (NCBI taxonomy): domain Bacteria; kingdom Bacillati; phylum Cyanobacteriota; class Cyanophyceae; order Chroococcales; family Geminocystaceae; genus Picosynechococcus; species Picosynechococcus sp. NKBG15041c. Next base: position 517,554 of record NZ_AP040363.1, on the reverse strand, counting down.
AGGGCACTGGGTTGAGCATCCTCGAGAAACCAAGGCAGGGCTTGCTTCGGCGTTTCTACGGGCATCGGCAGACTACGTTGGAGCCCCGTCGTGGCGATCGCCTTTTTACAGCCAGCCAAGGCCGTCGGCAAATCTGGCACGACAATTGCTTTTTCTAATAGATCCCGCCCATGGACAGCCATTAAACAAGCCTCTTGACCGAGGTGATTGCACTGGGGCTTGACCAAATAGAGCTGTGATAGCCCCATATTTTTCATCACCCTGGCGATCGAACCCACATTAAGAGCCCCCGCTGGTTCAACAACGACAATGCGAATATGACTTAGGGTGTTCAAAGGCTTCATGGATAAATAAAACAGATCTAAGGGTATGTGATCTTTAGGCCGAATGACAGGCTCAAAATGTAGCAGAAATTTGAACAGGCAGGAAACTGAAGCGTCAGCCAGCTCAAAACACCTTAACCTCAAAAAGCTTGTCTGTTTCCCACGCCTTTAAACCCGGAGCGGATCGGTCTTTGCCCCTTTCACCTAGACCACAAGATAATTTACAATTTGTGATGTTGCGATCGTGCCCCGTAAGGATTTTAATAGACCTTGCTGTGGTGCTCGCCGTTACCGTCTCTCCGGAGCCCAGCGGCCAGTTAAAGCGCAACCAAGAGTGACACTTACTAATACATACTAACTTTTGACTGTTACACATGACCCCCTTGGTTTTGAGGGTAACCTCAAAGACCCGGAGGGCTGTCGCTGTACATTGAATCTAGTCCACAGTGATCACCCCCCAAGCAAATAGCTAGTAATTGAAATTCTATAGAGCGAACATAAATCTATGAAAGACCTGACCAAATATCGTAATATCGGTATCTTCGCTCACGTCGATGCGGGTAAAACCACCACCACCGAACGTATTCTGAAGTTAACCGGAAAAATCCACAAACTCGGTGAAGTCCATGACGGTGCCGCCACCACCGACTTTATGGAACAGGAGCAAGAACGGGGAATCACGATTCAATCCGCTGCCACCAGCTGTTTCTGGAAAGAGCACCAATTCAATATCATCGATACCCCTGGTCACGTCGATTTCACCATTGAAGTTTATCGTTCCCTGAAAGTACTTGATGGCGGCATCGGGGTTTTCTGTGGTTCCGGTGGTGTGGAACCCCAGTCTGAAACCAACTGGCGTTATGCCAATGATTCTAAAGTCGCTCGTTTGATCTACGTCAATAAGCTTGACCGAATTGGGGCAGATTTTTACAAAGTTGTCGAACAGGTCGAGAAAATTCTGGCGGCGAAGCCCCTCGTAATGACTCTACCCATCGGGACAGAAAATGATTTTGTCGGTGTGGTTGATGTTCTCAATCGCCAAGCTTGGATCTGGGATGACTCTGGTAACCCTGATAACTATGAAATCCAAGATGTCCCCGCTGATATGGTGGACAAGGTAGAAGAGTACCGCGAAGCGCTGATCGAGACTGCGGTTGAACAAGATGATGCGCTGATGGAAAAATACCTCGAAGGCGAAGAGCTGACCATCGACGAGATCAAGGCTTGTATCCGTAAGGGAACCCGTGATCTGGCCTTCTTCCCCACCTACTGTGGTTCTTCCTTTAAGAATAAAGGGGTGCAACTCGTCCTCGATGGCGTTGTGGACTACCTGCCTAACCCCACAGAGGTAAATCCCCAGCCAGAAACCGATGAGGAAGGTAACGAAACGGGCAACTATGCGATCGTTGATCCCGAGAAGCCCCTCCGCGCCCTCGCATTCAAGATCATGGATGATCGTTTTGGTGCCTTGACCTTTACGCGGATTTATTCTGGGACGTTGAAAAAAGGTGACACGATCCTCAATACGGCTACGGGTAAAACTGAGCGGATCGGCCGGATGGTTGAAATGCACGCCAATTCTCGGGAAGAGATTGACACCGCCCAAGCCGGTGACATTATCGCGATCGTCGGCATGAAGAATGTCCAAACAGGTCATACCCTCTGCGACCCCAACAAGCCGGCAACCCTAGAAGCGATGGTCTTCCCGGATCCGGTAATCTCCATTGCGATCGCCCCCAAAACCAAAGGCGGCAACGAAAAAATGGGGGTTGCCCTCAGCAAGATGGTGCAAGAGGATCCCTCCTTCCAGGTGGAAACCGACCAAGAAAGCGGCGAAACCATCATTAAAGGGATGGGCGAACTCCACCTCGACATCAAAGTAGATATCCTGAAGCGGACCTATGGCGTCGAAGTGGAAGTCGGTAAACCCCAGGTTGCCTACCGCGAATCGATCACCAAGGCCGTTAACGACAGCTATACTCACAAGAAGCAGTCCGGTGGTTCTGGTCAGTTCGGGAAGATCGACTACACCATTGAGCCCGGTGAACCCGGTAGTGGTTTTGTATTCGAGTCCAAAGTTACCGGTGGTAACGTCCCCCGGGAATTCTGGCCGGCAGTTCAGAAAGGGTTTGAGCAGTCCATCGACAAGGGCGTCCTGGCTGGCTTCCCTTGTGTTGACCTGAAAGTAACCCTTAATGATGGTGGTTTCCACCCCGTTGACTCTTCGGCGATCGCCTTCGAAATTGCTGCAAAGAGCGGTTACCGTCAGACCCTACCCAAGGCGGGCCCTCAAATCCTCGAGCCGATCATGAAAGTGGATGTATTCACACCCGATGATTATGTTGGGGATGTGATCGGTGACCTCAACCGTCGCCGGGGCATGATTGAAGGCCAAGAATCTGGCGCAACCGGGATCCGCATTAAAGCCAAAGTACCTCTCAGTGAGATGTTTGGCTACATCGGCGACCTACGGACTATGACCTCTGGCCGTGGCCAATTCTCCATGGAATTCTCCCACTATGAGCCTTGTCCGAAAAACGTTGCTGATGAAGTGATCAAAGAAGCTAAGGAACGGGCTGAAGCGAAGTAAATTTGAGAATTTGCCTCCTTTTCAATCTCTATTTCCACAAGAGATTCAGGGGACGAATTCGTCTCAGACCTATGCCTTAAATCACTAACAAAGACCGATTGGCGTTCTGCCAGTCGGTTTTTTTGTCGCCAGCTCGATCGCCACAAAAAAACTCCCCGATCAGAGGAGTAACATTAATCTCTATTCGCTTGGGAATCGGCAGGGTCTAAACAATGCCTTGGGCTGCTACCATCACCCCAGCCAGAACCATTAGTACACCAGCCATGCGAAAAAATTGGCTTTGTTGGCGACGGAGTGCCAAGGTTGCAACGCCCATGCCAATGAGGTGAAGAATGGCAGTGCTGCCCAAGAAGCCCAGGGCATATTGGAGTCCTTGGGCATTGGCGGGCATTTCTGCGCCGTGGGCATAGCCATGGAAGATGGCCAATGCTGCCACGATTAAACTACTCCAGACGAGGGGGAGACGAGTACCAAAGAAAATAAAGGCGCCCAACAATATGTCCGAAATGATGATCCCAACTTCAATGCCGGGCAGGGGCATCTCGACCATGCCGAGCAGGCCGCCTAAGCACATTAACCCCAAAAAGCTCAGGGGTAGAGCAATGGGCGCTTTGACGTTCTCTAGTTGTACCGCCCAAACGCCGACAGCAACCATGGCGACAACGTGATCAAGACCCCCTAGGGGATGCTGAAAGCCATGGAGAAAGCCTGCGGTTTCATGGCCACCAACGTGGGCGATCGCCGCCGAAGGGAGAGAAACAGCGAGCATCGCACCGAAGAATAATAAGGCTTGTTGAATTTGACGTTGACCCATAGCTTGACTCTGATAAAACACCTCAATTCTAGTGAAAAAGCGATCGCCGATCATCCATTACTGTGAGCAAGGGAGCATAATTGCCCTGGTTTTGGAGTGATAGTCAGTCCATTACAATATGTGTTGAATAGCAAGACGTTTAGATAGGAGAAACCCACACCCATGAAAATGCTCCACACCATGCTTCGAGTCGGCAACCTCGAAGAATCCCTCAGGTTTTATTGCGATGTCCTCGGCATGCAGCTCCTCCGCAAAAAAGACTATCCCGGTGGTAAGTTCACCCTCGCCTTTGTGGGTTACGGCGACGAAAAAGACAACACTGTCATTGAACTCACCCACAACTGGGATACTGAGAGTTACGACCTGGGCGATGGCTTTGGCCATATTGCCTTGGGCGTGGAAGATATTTATGGCACCTGTGAAAAAATCCGGAGCCTCGGTGGCAAAATTAGCCGCGAACCTGGACCCATGAAACATGGCACTACCGTGATCGCTTTTGTGGAAGACCCCAATGGTTACAAAATTGAGCTGATTGAGATGAAAAAAGCGGCGGCTTAATTTTTAGATCCTCTAAATTTCGCTTTATCAGTTCATTAAGAGGATTCTTCTAAACTCCCTTATAAACAGGGGACTACGATCACTCTCCTGTGGAGAAATTAAGGGGGTTATTGGATTTTGCCGATCTGACGGCCAACGGCTTCAATTTCGGCATAGTTATCGTTTTCGGTGGGAATAAATTGTGCAGCTCCGAACAGCTCTAAAATTTCTTGATGCTCTGGGTTGGCGGGGTCGAGATTCAAAAGGGCCTGCTGCACTTTTTCGCTAAAACCTTCTCCGTAGCGCTCATCCACCGCCGGGGAAATCACCCAATGGTAGTCAAAATAAGCAGGCGATCGCCAAATGACCTTTACTCGATTGGTGTCCACATCGCCCGCTGCAACGCGAGTATTCCACACCTGTTCGTTGACCATCCCCAGGGCATAGGTGCCAGCTTCTACCAGTTGGATCGTGGCATCATGGGAAGCCGAGAACCCCACTTCTCCTTGGAAATCATCGAGGGATACCCCCGCCTGTTCGAGAAAATATTGGGGCATTAGGCGACCGGAAGTGGAAGATTCACTGCCAAAGGTGAGGGTTTTGCCTTTGACTTGCACCAAATCAGCATCGGTGGCTAATTCACCCAAACCGCTATTAACATTAGCGATCAGCACTGAGTGGAATTCGGCGTCAATATCCCGCTGGGCGATCGCCTCGGCTCCGGGCACTTGTAATCTGGCTTGGACTCCGGTTAAACCGCCAAACCACACGAGGTCTAAATCGCCCACTTTAAAAGCAGTCACTGCGGCGAGGTAATCGGTGACAGGTCGATATTCCACGGGGATATCTAATTCAGCACTGAGATAGTCCGCTAGGAGGCCATAGAGACGCTGCAATTTTTCGGGATCTTGGTCGGGAATTGCCCCGGTGATGAGGGGCTGGACTGCGGCTGGAGTGTCACTGTTCGTGGTGCCAGAAGTTTCATTATTGGATGCAGTATTGCAACCAGATAGGCTGAGGGCAAGGAGACAAAATGCAGATAGAAGTTGTTTTTTCATGAACAGTCGCCAAAAAGCAAGCGAAAATTGATTCCCATTAAGATAGCATTGACCCCTTTTTTGGTGATGGTTCCCGTATGGCATCTGCGCTCTGGCCGCTGCTTTGGTTTTATGGCATCTCAATTTCTTGCGTAGCGTTGATTCTTCGCACCTGGCGATCGCCGCAGCCGCGTCCGGTGGGCTGGCTCTGGGTCGGGGGATTTGTGCTGTTGCTCACCTGGGGAATCAACCTTGTTTCCATGGTGGGAGCCGTAATTTGGGGCGGTAGTGCTTGGGTTTTGTTGATCTTGCTTCCGGCCCTGGGGTCACGACAGATCCAAAGTTTCATCGATCGCCAACAGTATCAAAAAGCCTACCAATGGGCGATTTATCTGCGTGTTTTACATCCCTTTGATGGCTGGTGGGAGCAGCCGGACATCATTCGAGCGCTGGTGCTGGGACAACGGGGCCAGATCAGTCAGGGTAAACAAATTCTGCGGCAATACAAAAATCACCAAAGCTTTTTAGCGCGTCAGGCGATCGCCCAATACTATGCGATGCAATTTGACTGGGAAGGTCTGCTGGGTTGGCTCCGAGCTAGGGAATTGAAGACCCTAGAACCGTTGCTCTTGGTTTATTATTGCCGCGCCTTGGGAGAAACGGGGCAACTGGCATCCCTGTTAGATTTGCTGTCTGCGCCGAGTACCCAAGCCAAGCTCACCCAGGGGGGCGATCGCCATTACTGGCACCAGGTTTTGCTTTTTGCGGCGGCCTTTTGCGGTGAAGTGAAGACCCTAGAGCAACTTCTCGCTGAAAATCTCAAACATTATCCGCCCCAGATTCGTTCGTTTTGGGGGGCGATCGCCCAGTATGCGGCGGGGAATGGGACCCAGGGCCAGGCCATTTTGCAAATGATCCAACAGGAAACTGACCCCAGTTTTCGCAATGCCGTGACCATTCGTTTACAGCATCCTCCCAGGCTTGCCCAAAAGCTGATACCAAGGGCCGCCTATCCACAATTGGTGCGTTTAAGCCGTCTTGTACAGCAAGAAAATCAGGAACGTCTTTATCAATCCCTTGTGGGAGGAGGGCCCTCCCCGATTACCAATCTTTTGGTGGTAGTGAATTGTTTGGTCTTTTTTGGGGCGATCGCCTGGGGTTTCCCGAGCAATCCTGAAGCGGTGCTCCAGGGGGGTGGCTTTATCCCCGATCAAGTGTTGCAAGGGCAATGGTGGCGATTTTTTACCGCGAATTTTATCCATGTGGGCATCGCGCATCTGCTGATGAACATGGTTACGCTTTCTCTACTAGGGCCATTCGCAGAAAAACATTTGGGGCGATCGCGCTATCTTCTCGTCTATCTTGGCAGTGGTCTTGGGGCAACAGTGACTTTGTTTGGTTTAGTATTGCTGGCCCAAAACTTTGACTATGCAACGTTTTCGGGTGTGCTGCTCTTCTTTACTCGGGAAATTCGCCACAGCTATCAAGTCTGGGTCGGGGCGTCTGGTTCGATTATGGGAATTATGGGGGCGATCGCTGTGATTTTGTGGCAAGGATGGCAACGACATCACATCGAGGCTGCAGGCCGCCAATTTCGTCTGATCTCTCTAATTATTGTGATCCAATTTATAGTAGACCTCAGTTCTCCGAATGTCAGTTTTTACAGCCACTTTCTCGGCCTTTGTTGGGGAATTTTCCTGACGCGCTGGTTGTTTTCTTCAAGACGAATTTAATCGAGCTAAAAAATTGACATCGGTTAAATTAATTAGCCATCTAAGAAACATTATCAGGCAATTTTTGTGTACTTGATTTGTCGAGCATCTAATTCTGCCTCAATTTTGTCTGCCCATTTACGCCAGCCGGAGTATTGACGAACTCCATAAAGTTTTTCCATGTTTTTGGGCAGATTGTCATCTACCGCCAAAGACTGCCGAATTCCACCATGCATCATGAGAAGGCCGCTTGTGCTGTAACTAGAAACTGACTCAATCATCTTTTTTGTCCTAGTAGTTAGATTCATTAGTTAGACTTGTGATAAAAGTCTGTCATACTCTGCATGAGAACCGATCCAAAACCAAATCATGGTGTCCCCATTTCGTTGGCCAACGGCTCTATAATTCTTATTGATGCGAGCTGAGTAGATCGGTAAGTTAGGATGAACCTGTTTAAAGCGCAGACTAGGATGGGCAGAATCTTCCTGAAACTGTTGATATGCGTGACGTGCTTGTTTTTGCACAGAATCAGGTAAATTCACAAACGCTTTACGAAATTTAGCTGTTGTTCTCGATTTCACAGCTCTTCCGGTTTTAGCACTTGAGTTTTTCCTGTTCTATATTCAGTCATTGCTTCAGATGCCAAGTCCATTAAAAGTTCTTGGGATTGAGCAAAAGCAGCATCCCACTTCGCTTCATCTTCAAGTTCTTCCATAATCAAAGTGGCGATTTCGTCTTGCCGTTCAGCATCCAAGGATTGCAGATGTTTGATTGCTTGTTCTAGAAGTTTAGTCATAAGAAAGCCATTATTCTCCACTTAGATTGTAACGAGATTATTGAGTTCATAAAAAGTCAGTGGGTTTCGGGGCGATCGCCTATTTCGGTGATTTCCTGGCCACCAAAAATCGCCTCCGGGTGGCGATACCACTTAAATTCCAGCAAATTGAAAAACGGATCTTCCAGGAAAAATGTGCGGTGTTCTGTCAGTTTCCCTGGAAAACGTAGCCTGGGGCGATCGCGAAACGTGAGTTGATGTTTTTTAGCGCGGTCTAGAACCGTCTGCCAATCCTGTTCATCGAGAAAAGTCATCCCAAAATGACGCGGATAAATCCCTTTCTGGGGGGAAATAGGCTCATCGGTGACATGGGCCACCAGTTGATGGTCAAAAAAGTTAAAAATTACCGCCCCACTATTTTCCCGGCCCACCGCACAGCCCAAGGCATCGGCATAAAACTGCTTAGCAAGGGCTGGGTCCGTGATCGGAATGGCAAGGTGAAACAGTTGGCGATCGCCCATGGCAATTTATCCAAGATTCAATCGAAGTTCAGCAGTAGCACCATTTTAGGCGGATTTTTCCTGGGAACGCTCTGGCAACTATTGCAGCACCTTCGGGGGGGTTTCCTCTTCTTTCACCACCACCGGACGGGGCTTGCGAGATTTGGGCGAAGCCAACTCATGGAGCAGCGTATAGAAGCAGGGAATGATAAAGAGGGTGAGCACCGTGGCCAAGGACAGGCCGGAGAAGACGACAATCCCTAGGGGTTGCAGAAATTCTGACCCTTCGCCAATCCCCAGGGCGAGGGGAAAGAGGCCCAAGACCGTGGTGATCGTCGTCATCAGGATTGGTCGGAGTCGTTGGGGGGCCGCTTCTAAGATAGCCGCGCGATAACTGAGGCGATCGCGTTCCCGAATCTGGTTCGCCAATTCCACCATGATGATCGCGTTATTGACCACGATCCCCACGAGGAGTACTGCCCCCACAATCACCGTCGCCCCGATCGCCGTTTGGGTGACAAACAGGCCCAAAATCCCGCCGGCCAAGGCAAGGGGAACCGTGAGCATGATCACCAGCGGGTCGATCAAAGAGTTGTATTGCACCGCCATCACCACGAACACCAGGAAGGCCGCCATGCCCCCCAGTACCTTCAGGGCCAGTTGAATTTGGCGATTGGTTTCCGCGGCGGAACTGGGTAACAAGCTCACCCCCTGGGGTAAATCGAGGCTGCTAATAATTTCATTGGCTTCCGTGAGCGCATCACTGAGGTTGACGCCTTCTGCAAGGGTCCCTTCGAGGATCAATACCTGCCGCTGGTTAATCCGTTGAATTTCCCCAGGGGCATCACCAGAGGTGATCGTCGCCAAATCTCCCAGTTGAACGGGCTGTTGGGTGCTGGTAAAGAGGGGAATGCTCCGCAGTTGAGCTGCCTGTTGAATTGTTTGGGGCTCCAGTTGGACGCGGATATCCACCAGGCGATCGCCCCGCTGCAGTTGGGTGGGCACTGCTCCATCGATAACTGTTTGGATCGTGCTGCCAATCGCCTCGGCGGAAAGCCCTAGAGAAGCAACCCGTTGCCAATCGGGGAGAATTTGCACTTCCGGTTGGGGTGGGGTTGCATCGGGTTCATAGGCAGCGAGGCTTGCTCGTTCCTCAAGAGCTGCCAATACCTGTTCGCCAGCTTGTTCTAGAGCAGCAGTGTTAGCCCCCTGAAGCGAAATATCCACATCGGCCCGGGAGGGAGAATTACTCAAAATTAAACCCCGCACCGTACCGGGGCGCATCCGAATTGAAGTCCCAATCATTTGAACTTCTTCTGCGATCAGATTGTTGACGCGACCTACGTAGGCTTGGACATTGGTATTTGGTTTTAGGGTGATGCTACTGGAGCCCTGGAGAGCGTTGTTTACGGTAGCATTCCCAAACAGTGCCCCGCCAGAAGTGGTAAAGACATATTCTGTTTCCGGTTGGGCGAGTAATATTTCTTCCACAACCTGCATAGCCTGCCGATTTTCTTCGACTGTGGTTCCCGGTGGAAAACTCGCCCGTAGTTCTGCTTGACCTGTGTTGATCCGGGGCAAAATTTCCTGGGGGAGTTGGCCCACCATCCAAAAACTACTGCCACCGAAAATGGCGATCGCCCCAGCAATGACAAACAATCTGTGGCGGAGAATCCCACCTAGAAAACGACCATAAAACTTAGTTAGGCGGTCAATAAATCCCCCAAATAACCGAATCGGAGCAGCATATTGTAGATGGCTCGACCAACGAATCGCCAGTAAGCGCGACGACAGGGCCGGTACAACTGTGAGGGCAATAATTAATGATGCCGCCACCGAAAAACTAATAGTGAGGATCAGCTCACTGAAGATCAGTGCCAGAAAGCCCCCGATGAGCAGAAATGGCAACACAGAAACAAGGTTGGTGGTGGTCGAAGCAAAGAGAGCTGATTCTAATTCTTGGCTACTTCCTTCCACCGTGCGTTGCAATAAACGGCGAGAGCGGTTGTCCTGGGTCGCTTTTTCTACACCAGTGGTGATATTTTCGAGCATGACAATGGCGTTATCCACCACAACCCCGACCCCAAGGGCCAACCCCCCCAAACTAAAGACATTGAGGGACAGATTAAAACTAGACATCAAGATAATTGCTGTCAGGGTCGCCAGGGGAATTGACAGCACAATGATCAAAGTCTGGCGCACAGAACCCAGAAAAAGCAGAACGGCGATCGCCGCCAAAATTGCCCCAGTTAAACCCGACACCGCCACGTTTTGAATTGAGCTGCGGATAAACCGAGATTCATCCAGGGTCGCAGTCATATCCATATCCGCTGGCATGGCCCCTGCATTCTGGAGCTCAGCTAACTTTGCCTTGACCCCATCGACCACCTGCACCGTATTCGCATCGGGCTGTTTCTGAACACTCACCTTCACCGCTGGTTGACCATTGAGGGTCACTACGAGGCGTTCTTCCACAGTGCCGTCGGTAATTTCTGCCACATCCTGGAGGGTAATCGTCTGGGGGTTTTCTGGTGTACCTAGGCGGACGGGAAGACTACGAATTTCATTGACATCCTGCAGTTGACCCACAAGGCGCGTGAGAGATTCCTGATTACCGCCCCTCAGCAAACCCCCGGAGGTATCTTGGTTTCGTTCCCGGATTGCATTGAGGACCGTCGGAATATCTAAACCGAGAGCCTGGAGGCGGCGTAAATCGAGATTGACTTGAATTTCTTCTTCGACACCACCAGAAATATCCACATTGGCTACCCCTGGAACACGAATCAGTTCTCTGGCTAGTTCATTCTCGGCAAAAATACGGAGATCGACAGGCGCTAACGAACTAGAAGTAAGAGCCATCTCATAAACAGGCAACTGGGATGGGTCAAACTTAAAAACCTGGGGTTGGCTGATGCTGTCGGGGAGAGAGTTGCGCGCACGATTAAGAGCTGCGGTTGTGTCGTTGAGGGCTTGATCCACATCAGCGCCGGGCTGGAAAAATAAATCAATGCTGATGCGACCTTCCCTAGTCTGGGAAAAAATTTGGGTAACGCCTTCGGTGGCTGCCAACGCTTCTTCGAGGGGACGGGTAATTTCGTTAACAGCGACTTCGGGTACTACCCCAGGGGCATCCGCCCGGACCCCAATGCGTGGGTAGGTGATCGAAGGCAGCAAATCTACTGGCATCTGGAAGATGGAATAAAGACCCATCACCACCACGGCGATCGTCAACATTAAGGTCCCGATATGACGCCGGATGGCGATGGTCGTCAAGCTGAGGTTCGATTTTGCGCTCATGGCGAATTCACCGTGGGAGAGAGAAAACAATGGGTGCTATTTGGACGTTAGGGGTTTGCTTTCGGTTCAAAATGCCGCAAAAAAAGTATTTATAAGCGTTTCTTGACATTTTTGCCCAGGCAAACCCAGGTTATTTCCCTCAAGAGCTTAACTTATTTAACAAATCCTTGACGTGCTCCTTAATTTCATCTCGTACCCGTTGGAAAACTTCCGGGGGTTGGCCATCGGGATCTTGGAGTTGCCAATCTTCAAAAATGTCGCGGGTCACCCATTCCGGCGGTAAATTGACACCGCAGCCGCAGAGGGAAACCACTGCGTCATAATCTTCGGCACTAAATTCATCCAGGGGATTCGACGTTTGGGCAGTGATATCGATGCCCGCTTCGGCCATGGCGGCGATCGCCCCCGGATGGACGCGAGAGGCTTCGAGGCCAGAACTATGGACAATCACTTTGTCGCCGCCGAGGTGCCTGGTCCAGCCTTCCGCCATTTGGGAACGGCAGGAATTTTTACGACACACAAACATAATGCGTTTCATGGGGTTGCTCCGTTATGGGATTGGATAAGTGATGCAGTGGTTAGAAATTAGGAATCTTGCGAGTCACGGGCTTTTCTTTCGCTGTGGCGATCGGTCAAATAATCGACTTTGTCCCGCAGCAGGAGGGTGAATTTATAGAGCTCTTCCATCACATCGATTACCCGGTCTCGATAGGGAGAATCTTTCATCGTGCCGTCTTCATGGAACTCCTGATAAGCTTTGGCGACGGAGGATTGGTTGGGGATCGTAAACATCCGCATCCACCGCCCCAAAATCCGCATCGTGTTCACCGTATTAAAAGACTGGGAGCCCCCGCTGACTTGCATTAGGGCGAGGGTTTTTCCTTGGGTGGGCCGGACAGAGCCGATTTCTAGAGGAATCCAGTCGATCTGATTTTTCAAGATGCCGGTGATGTTGCCATGCATTTCTGGGGAAGACCACACCTGCCCCTCTGACCATTGGGTCAGTTCTAATAATTCCTGCACTTTGGGATGGGTATTTTCTACGCGGCCCCGCAGGGGTAAATCCCTGGGATCATAGAATTTCACCTCAGCCCCAAGGTCGGTAATAATGCGGGCGGCTTCTTCCGCTAATAGGCGGCTATAGGAACGCTCCCGGAGGGAACCATAGAGAAAGAGAATCCGGGGGGGATGGTCGAAAGTAGACATTGATAACAGCTATTGAGATTGGGAAATTAGGGCTTGTAATTGAGGCAGCGGGGATCGAAAAGGGTGGCCTTTTCTGGCTCTCGGGGAAACCAAAAGGCAGTTTTTTGGCAAAATTTCACCAGCATTAACATCACAGGTACTTCGATCAAGACGCCCACCACTGTAGCCAGGGCTGCCCCAGAATCAAGGCCGAACAAGACAATGGCCGTGGCGATCGCCACCTCGAAATGATTACTGGCCCCAATGAGTGCAGCCGGGGCCGCATCTTCATAAAAAAAGCTCAGTTTTTGCGCCGCAACATAGGTGATCAGAAAAATTACGTTGGTCTGAATAAATAGGGGGATGGCGATGAGAAGAATATGCAGAGGATTGTTAACAATCAATTCCCCTTTGAGAGCAAACAACAGTAGCAGGGTGGTCAGCAGGGCAATAATCGCCACGGGATTGAGATATCTGAGAAACACAGTCTCAAACCATTCCCGCCCGCGATGGCGCAAAATCCACTGCCGACTGAGCATCCCCGCCGCCAGGGGCAACCCCACATAGATCAGCACCGAGTAAACGATGGTTTGCCAGGGCACGGTCAAGTTATTGGTTGCCAGGAGCCATTTCCCCAGGGGCGCATAGACAAAGAGCATCATCAAAGAGTTCACCGCCACCATCACGAGGGTGTGACCCTGATTGCTATAGGAGAGGTAACCCCACATCAACACCATCGCCGTACAAGGGGCAATCCCCAACAAAATGCAGCCGGCAATGTAAGAATCCGCCAAGGCAATCTCACTGCCCCGAATCAATTCTGTCGCCGACAGGAGCGGCCGGAACAAATACCCCAAAAAAAATTGGGCGAGGGCGAGCATCGTAAAGGGTTTGATCAGCCAATTAACCATCAGGGTCAAGGCTACGGGCTGCGGCGTTTGGGCCGCTTTCACTGCCTGGGAAAAATCAATTTTCACCATGATCGGGTACATCATAAAAAATAGACACACCGCGATCGGTAACGAGACGTTGTAGACGCTCATCGCATCCAAAGTTTGGGCGATCGCCGGGAAGAGACGACCCAGACCAATGCCACCGATAATGCAGAGTGCCACCCAGAGGGTGAGATATTTTTCGAAAATATTCAGCTGTCCACCAGCCTGTACCGCCTTGGGTTGAACCATGGCCAAATGTTTCCTGTGAGAACTGGACAGGAACAATATATCAAAAAAAATTGATTTGTGCTTTTTGCCTGATTTTAATCTGGGCAGGGCCGGGCGGGGAGAATCTCCCCAAAACGGCGGTAGGTGGCTAAATAGGTCTCTAGGGCGATGAATTGGGCTAAATTAAGCCGATAATAAATCCAGCGCCCATCCTGGCGGGTGAGGACTAATTCACTTTCTTTAAGAATTTTCAGGTGAAAAGACAGCTTTGATTGCTTGAGACCCAAGACATCACAGAGTTCACACACACAGAGTTCCTGGGTGCGCAGCCGTTCGAGGATCTCCAAACGGATCGGGTCGGCGATCGCCTTAAATCCTTGTAACAGAGTGGTGGTTTCGATCCGGTCTTGGGTGACAATCATGGGCACAAATAATCAAAAAAACTTGATGTTTCTAGTGTAGCCCGTAGCGATTAATTGGAAAGCAAGCTCAGGCGTACCGTCTGACCAGTCGCTAGTGGGCGATCGCTTTTGGCAATGTAGCGCTCCCCGGCACTGAGGCCGCTGAGGATTTCTACCATGCCATTGTCTTCGGGGCCAACCTGGACGGGACGAGCTTGGACGGTGGTTTCTTCTCCCTGGGTAACTGGCACAAAGAGGGTATTTTCATTGGTTCCTTCACCAATGTTCAACGCTTCCACCGGAATCATTACCGCCTCCGTGAGGGAAGGGCTCCCAATACTCACCCGGGCCAATAATCCGGTGGCGATTTTTCCTTCGGGGTTGGCGATCGCCACCTCAATCGGGATTAAGCGGGCAGCGGCATCAGCCACGGGGGAAATGCGGGTCACTTCCCCCGCAAAGTTTTCACCAGGGAAAGCATCAAGATTCACATTCACCGCTTGCCCCAAGCTGAATTGACTCAGATCCCGGTCGGAAACTTGAATTTCTACTTTGATTGTGCTGAGGTCACCGATTTCTAAAAGGGTTTGGCCCCCTTGGAGCGTATCCCCAGCTTCTGCTTGTTTACTGAGCACAACCCCGCTTTGGGGGGCAGAGATTTGCGTATAGGTAAGCCGTTCCCGGGCCTGGGCCAGGATCGCCTGTTGCGCTGTGACCCGCTGTTTTGCGGCAGAAATCGCCTGTTGTCTGGTGGTCACCTGTTCCTGGCTGGCTCGTAATACCTGGGCGGCAGTGGCCTTTTGGGTCTGGGCCACTTCGGCCTGTTGCGCGGCGATCGCCCCAGATTCAGCCAGACTTTGGAACCGCTGGGCATCGGCTTCCGCTTGCTTTAACTCAGCCCGGTTACGTTCTACCTGGGCTTTGGTTTCTGCGAGGACGGCTTCGGCTTCCCGGACTTCAAACTGGCGGGCGGCCAATTCTGCTTCGGCTTGGTTCACCTCAGTGAGGGGTAAATTTTGTTCGATGGTGGCCAATGATTGACCTTGACGCACAACATCCCCGACATCGGCATTGAGGACGAGGAGTTGTCCTTCGGCCCGCGATCGCACAACTACGGTTCTAAGGGCTCCGGTAGTCCCGGTATAGCTGGCAGTGTCAGAGTTTGTTTCTGTGCTGGCGGCGATCGCCACGTCCACTAGGGGGGGCCGCTCAGCTTGGTCTTCGTTACGGGCAGGTTGGGCGTTGGTATTTCGTTCTAGGGCGCATCCTGTCGCACCAAAGGCCAAGAGTAAGGAGGCACAGATACCGATGGGGGCTTTGATTTGCTGAGCCATGGAAGATCACCACAGAGAGGGATAGAGGAAAAGTAAAGTTTTTTGAAGGGGCTTGTCGCCGCTGATTCTAGCACTTCGAGCCGAGTTTGGTCGGTAGCCCGCCACGGATGGCGATCGCCTACAATAGCTAGAACATCAAAATTTATCGAAATACAAGAGAACGTTATGTCCGTACTGGCGGCGATCGCAGTTTTGGCACTCCTCATCGTGGTCCATGAACTTGGTCACTTCTCAGCAGCCCGACTCCAAAAGATTCATGTCAACCGTTTTTCTATCGGTTTTGGGCCGACCCTCCTGAAATACCAGGGCAAAGAAACAGAATACGCCGTGCGCGCCTTTCCCCTCGGTGGCTACGTGGGCTTTCCTGACGATGATCCAGACAGCGATATTCCCCCAGAAGACCCCGATCTTCTCCGTAACCGTCCCGTGTTTGACCGGGCAATTGTGATCAGTGCGGGCGTTATTGCCAACTTAATTTTTGCCTACTTCCTCTTAGTGGTGCAGGCCGGTACTGTCGGTTTCCAGGATATTGACTACCAGCCTGGTGTCCGCATCCCTGAAGTCCTCACCGTTGTAGATTCCCCCGCGGCCCAAGCCGGCATGCAGAGTGGTGACATTGTCCTTGGGATCAATGGCCAGGTCCTCCCCAGTGGCCAGGCTGCCCTTGAACAACTGCGGGAAGAAATCCAAAATGCAGCCAATACCGCCCTCGATCTCCAGATAAAACGGGGTGAAGATGAGCTTTCCCTGACTGTAACCCCTGATGCTGATAGTGATGGTCAAGGGCGAATCGGGGTGATGTTGGCCCCCAATGGTGAAATTGTTCGAAATCGTGCGGGGAATCCAGTCGCGGCGCTCCAGGCAGGATCTCGAGAATTTCAACGGCTTGCGAGTTTAACAGTCCAAGGGTTTGGGCAACTGATTTTTAATTTCAGCGAAACAGCCCAACAGGTGGCTGGCCCCGTGGCGATCGTCGCTGTGGGCGCAGATTTAGCCAAAGATGACCTGAGCAATTTATTTCAGTTTGGCTCCTTGATCAGCATCAACCTGGCGATTATCAACATCCTCCCCCTGCCGGCCCTCGATGGAGGTCAGTTAGCCTTTTTGCTCGTCGAAGGGATTCGCGGTAAGCCCTTGCCGATGCGTCTCCAGGAAAACATTATGCAAACGGGCCTTGTGCTCTTGTTGGGCCTTGGGGTTTTCCTCATTGTGCGCGATACGGTTAATTTGGCCTTTTTTCAGAATCTAATTCGTTAAATCAACCCAGGGGTTGGCCATGGTCAACCTCCAGCAATTGGTATAAGCATGGCACAGAAATTCACCCCCGAAAAAATGGCGCGGCTCCGGGCCGAAGCGCAAAATCCCTACCGCACCCTCCGGCAATTTGTGTATTTAAGTTTTGGTTTTTCGGGGGCTGTAGGTGGGATGATCTTTTTGTTGCAAATTGCCGCTGGTCGAGACTTACAACAGGCCATTCCAAATCTAGCGGTACAGGCTGGCGTCGTGGGGTTAATGGTTTTTCTCTGGCGTTGGGAAAATAAAAAGAAACTCGCCAGTCAGAACAAAAAATAACCTTAGTTTGGCAACATCCATCTGTCGGTTCGTAAATGAATAAATTGAGGCTGCCCCCTTGGTTACAACCGGGGGATTTATTGAAGGCGATCGCCCCCAGTGGTCGTTTGTTAGAACAGGATGCATTTTGGGCGGGGGTAGACGTTTGGCGATCGCAGGGCTATCGTGTAGAACTGACGACGGGTTGGGATGCGTGCTGGGGCTATTTGGCTGGGACGGATCAGGGAAGACGCGATGCCTTGGCCGAAGCTTGGTTTGACCCAGCATGCAAAGGCATTCTCTGTGCGCGGGGCGGCTATGGCGGCATGCGTCTGTTGGAAGATTGGGACTGGAAAATCGACTCAATGACTCCCAAATGGCTGATTGGCTTTTCAGATATCACCAGCCTGCTCTGGAGTTTAGGGACGGTGGGAATCGCCAGTCTCCATGGCCCCGTTTTAACCACTTTTGCTGCGGAGCCCGACTGGTCAAAGCAGCGTTTATTTGATTTTTTAGCCGGGAAACCGTTAGCACCACTCCAAGGGGAAGGTTGGGGCTGGGGTCAAGCAAAGGGAATCTTATTGCCAGCGAATTTAACTGTGGCCACCCACATTTTAAAAACGAAATTACAACCCGATTTTGACCAGGTAATTTTGGCCCTCGAAGATGTCACCGAAGCGCCCTATCGCATCGATCGCCTCTTAACCCAATGGCGACTAATGGGAGCATTCGAGAAAGTCAAAGGCATCGCCCTCGGTCGCTTTAGTCGCTGCGATGAGCTGGGTTCAGCGGACAGTTTTAGCGTCATGGAAGTATTGGGCGATCGCCTGAAAGAGTTGAATATTCCCATCGTTGCCCAGTTACCCTTTGGCCATGATGGAGAAAACGCCGCCTTACCCGTGGGCGTGCCCGTCATGCTCGATGGCGATCGCGGTTTACTATCCTTCCTTTAGGGCTTATCCCGCACTAGCACCGCCTCAGCAATGGGGTAAACTGGATCCCTGTGCATTGTAAGGAAAGCATTAGTAGGAAAGCCGTGCGAAAGATCATTATTGCGGGTAATTGGAAGATGTATAAGACTCAAAGCGAGTCTTTAGAATTTCTCAAAGCATTACTGCCCAAAATTGCCGACGACCATGAGGAACGAGAAGTTGTTCTCTGTACCCCCTTTACCGACCTTGGTTTAATGTCCAAAAGTCTCCACGGCACTCGAATCCGCCTCGGAGCACAGAATATTCATTGGGCCGATGAAGGTGCTTTCACTGGGGAAATTTCTGGGGCGATGCTTACGGAAATGGGCGTCCGTTATGTCATCGTCGGCCACAGCGAACGGCGGCAATATTTCGGCGAAACCGATGAAACCGTGAATCAGCGTTTGCAAGCCGCCCAGCGTCATGGTTTGACGCCCATTCTCTGCGTGGGCGAAAGCAAAGCTCAGCGAGATGCGGGCGAAACTGAAGCCGTAATTTTTGCCCAGCTGGAAAAAGATTTAGTCGATATCGATCAAAACAATCTGGTCATTGCCTACGAACCCATTTGGGCGATCGGGACTGGCGATACCTGCGATGCCACCGAAGCAAACCGTGTAATTGGCCTCATCCGCGAAAAGCTCACTAACCAGAATGTGACCATTCAATATGGCGGCTCCGTGAAACCCGAGAATGTCGATGAAATCATGGCACAACCGGAAATTGATGGAGCCTTGGTTGGGGGCGCCAGCTTAGAGGCCGAGAGCTTTGCCCGTTTAGTGAACTATGTGTAACGATTAAGCATGATTTTAGTCGGGGTTTACCTTTGGTAAATCCCCACAAGGTCGAAGGGGAAGAATCTCAAAACTGGGACTTTTTTCCTTACTTTTACAAGCACCTTTTTAAATTCTATTTTTTATAAAAATTTCCTAGATAGATGCCTACATTAACGACATCTCGTACAAGTTTTCCGTTGACTGCGGTGGTCGGTCAGGATGTAATCAAAACTGCTCTGTTACTGGGGGCTGTCGATCCAGTTCTTGGGGGGGTGGCGATCGCCGGTAAACGGGGCACAGCTAAATCCGTGATGGCGCGGGGCATTCACTCCCTTCTGCCCCCCATCGAAATTATCAAAGATAATCCCTACCACTGCGACGTTAATAACCGCAGCGACTGGGATGACCTCACCGACGCCACCTACGGTGATGTGCCGACAGAAAATATTCCCACCGAAGTCATCGCTGCACCTTTTGTGCAAATTCCCCTCGGTGTCACCGAAGATCGTCTCCTGGGTTCGGTGGATGTGGAAGCTTCTGTCCGCCAGGGGGAGCCTGTTTTTCAACCAGGGCTATTGGCCCAGGCCCACCGGGGTGTGCTGTATATCGATGAAATTAACCTCCTTGATGACCAAATCGCCAACCAACTGCTGACGGTACTCACCGAAGGACGCAACGTCATTGAACGGGAAGGCATTAGTTTTTCTCACCCCTGTCGTCCCCTGCTCATCGCCACCTATAACCCCGAGGAAGGTAATTTAAGAGAGCATTTACGCGATCGCATTGCTGTGACCCTATCCGCCGATCGCCCCCTCAGCCTCGAAGAGCGTGTTACTGCCGTAGAGCAAGTGGTGCAATATGCCACCGCCCCCAAAGATTTCCTCCAGAGCTATGAAGAAGACCTCGATGCCCTGCGTACCCAGATTATTCTCGCCCGGGAATGGCTCAAGGAAGTCAAAATCAGCACAGATCAAGTCGCATACCTTGTGAACGAAGCTGTTCGGGGCAGTGTCGAAGGTCACCGGGCAGAACTGTTTGCGGTGCGTGTCGCCATGGCAGCGGCGGCCCTGGATGGTCGTAATGTGGTGATTGCCGATGATCTACGCACGGCGGTGGAATTGGTAATTTTACCCAGGGCGACAACAATTCCCACCCCAGAAGATGAGGACATGCAGCCGCCCCCGCCGCCGCCTCCACCACAGTCCCAGGATGATCAACAAGATGAGGACGATCAGTCCCAGGATGACGAGGACCAAGATGACAAAGACGACGACCAAGATGAAGACCAGGAGGAACAGGCTGAACAGGAGCCGACCATTCCCGAGGAATTTGTCTTTGACCCAGAGGGCGTAATCCTTGACCCGAGCATTTTAGCTTTTGCCCAGATGACCCAAAATAAAGGTAATTCTGGGAAACGGGGGCTGATTTTTTCCGATGACCGGGGCCGCTATATCAAACCGATGTTACCCCGTGGCAAAGTGCGCCGCATTGCCGTGGATGCGACACTCCGGGCGGCAGCTCCCTACCAAAAAGCCCGCCGCTTAAAATACCCAGACCGTAAAGTTATTGTGGAACAGGGGGATTTGCGCTCGAAGCGGATGGCTCGCAAAGCAGGGGCCCTGATGATCTTCCTGGTGGATGCGTCGGGTTCTATGGCCTTAAACCGGATGCAGGCGGCAAAAGGTGCGGTAATGCGTCTTTTGACAGAAGCCTACGAAAACCGTGACCAAATTGCCCTGATTCCCTTCCGGGGAGAAATGGCAGAGGTGCTTTTGCCACCGACCCGTTCCATTACCCTGGCGCGAAACAGATTGGAAACGTTGCCCTGTGGTGGTGGTTCCCCCCTCTCCCATGGTCTTACCCAAGCCGTCCATATCGGCGTCAATGCTCAGATGTCTGGGGATGTGGGTGAGGTGGTTATTGTCGCCATCACCGATGGTCGAGGCAACATTCCTTTATCTCGCTCCCTCGGTGAACAACCAGAGGAAGGAGAAGAAAAGCCGGATATTAAGGAAGAACTGTTGAATATTGCCGGAAAAATCCGCGCTTCTGGCATGAAACTCTTGATTATTGACACCGAGAAGAAATTTATCTCCTCTGGTTTCGGTAAAGAATTGGCCACTAAAGCGGGCGGTAAATATTACCGTCTCCCTAAAGCGACGGATCAGGCGATCGCCGCCATGGCAAAGGGTGCAATGGCCGAAATTTAATTGCGGCAGCAAACCTTTATGGAGCGGTTGCCGCAAGGCGATCGCCTGATAATTCCCCAAGCAACTCGGAGCAAGTGAATAAATGTGGCGGTAATATTTAGCTAACACTAAACCAAGCACCCTTATTTAGCCGATCATCCATCACAAATTTCGTTTTCATCTCCAAGTCCAATCTCCCTCAGCCCCTGAGCAAATTCACCCACAATCTATGGAAATATCTCAATTTCCGAAGCGTCGATTGATCTCGATCTTCTCGCTACCGATGGGTTTTAGTCTCTTTTTTTGGCTACTAATCCCCATCGGCTTTTACCACTTTCTCTGGGAGCAGGGGTGGTCGTTAACTTGGTTGTACGCTTTTATTGCGAGTCTGTATTTGGTGGCGGCATTAGTCCTCACCCTAGAAGCAGTCTGCATGATCCTCTGGTGGCGTTTTCCACGCCTACGCCCTGAACGGGGCTTGCTCCAAGCTCTACTAAGCAAAAAAAAAAGCATTAGACCTCGGGGGAGCATGGCCGGGCAAATGCTGCTTGACGGACCTACACCAAAGTGCAGTGTGATCGTTGTGGCCTATCTGCCCAATGAACAAGAGATTATTCTTGAGACCCTCACACAAATTTTGCAGCGGTTGATCCGCCCAGAGGGAGGATTAGAGCTAATTTTGGCCTATAACACGCCCCATTTTCTCCCAGTAGAAGCAGAACTGTGGGATCTCGCGGCCCAATACCCAGAACTTCGTCTGCTCCACGTCCAGGGGAGTCACTCCAAGGCCGAAAACTTAAATGCAGCCCTTGCCGTGGTCACAGGGGAGATGACCTGTATTTTTGATGCCGACCATTGGCCAACAGGGGATGCCTTAGCCAGGGCTTGGGCTTGGCTCCGCGGCGGTAATTATGATGTGGTTCAAGGTCGCAATATTATCCGGAATCACCGCAAAAATTGGCTGACCCGCTGGATCGCCGTTGAGTTTGATTGTCTCTATGGGGTGAGCCATCCGGCGCGATCGCTATTGGTAGATACGGCCTTATTTGGTGGGTCCAATGGCTATTGGCGGACAGGGGTTTTACAGGGGCTAGAATTTTGCGATCGCATGCTCACCGAAGATATTGATGCGACTCTCCGTGGCCTCAGCCATGGCGTCCGCATTGTCCATGACCCAGAAATTATTTCCTACGAATTAGCTCCAGTTGACTTGAAGGCTTTTTGGTCACAGCGGCAACGTTGGACCCAAGGTTGGCTAGAGGTAGCCTTGAAATATCAATTTAAGCTGTTATTTTGGCAAGGCTTAGACCTTGGGCAAAAAGCCTGTTGGGTGATTATGTTGCTCTATTCCAGCTTTTTCCATGCGATCGCCATTCAAATTTTTGCCTTAACAGTTCACCATTGGATCTGGCCGAGGGATGTACCACAGTGGTTTTTGATCTACAATTTTGCGGTGATGGGTCTATCTTTGCTCTGTAATCATTTGCAAGCAACAATCGCCAATGGCCGTTCCATCTGGCACCGGGAAGGATGGTTTTATACCCTAATTTCACCTTTCTTTTTTGTGGTGAAGATCTTGATCGTCATTGTCGCCCTCGACAGCACCTATCGGGGTCAACGTCGCTGGGTGGTGACCCCTCGCCATGCCCTTAAAGCCAAAGCCAAGCCCCCCACCGCCAGCCTATCTAAATCTCGCTAATTCCCCCGAGTTTAGAGCCCCCTTCGTTTCTAGAGGAGCCCACGACCATGACCGAGGCAAAAAATGTTTTAGGCACAACCCTCCAGCCCTGTAGTACAGACCCGATGACGGGTTTTTATCGAGATGGCTGTTGCACCACCGGGGCCAATGATTTTGGTCGCCATGTGGTCTGTGCCCAGATGACGGCTGCTTTTTTAGATTTCACCAAAAATCAGGGAAACGATTTGAGTACACCGATGCCCCAGTACAATTTTCCGGGCCTCAAACCGGGCGATCGCTGGTGTCTCTGTGCTGCCCGTTGGCAAGAAGCCTTCGAAATCGGGGTCGCGCCCCCTGTGATCCTTGAAGCAACCCATGCCAAAGCCCTGGAGATAGTCCGCCGCGAAGATCTCCAGCGCCACAGCCTCGATCCGGCCTAGAATTTGTCCCTGGCGATCGCCAATTTACCCGAAACAATTCGGTACACATATTTTCAGGGAATCGGCCTTTATAATAGGCTATCGGTTCCTATTTTTTCTGCCCCGATCCAGCCCCCCTCCTCCACTATGAAAATTGCCAATAACATTACCGAATTAGTAGGCAAAACCCCCCTTGTGCAGTTGAATCGCATTCCTGATCAGGAAAATTGCGTCGCTCAGGTGGTGATCAAACTAGAGGGGATGAACCCAGCCGCCTCAGTTAAAGACCGGATCGGGGTCAACATGATCGAAGCAGCAGAAGCCGCTGGAGAAATTACCCCAGGCAAAACAATTCTTGTAGAACCCACCTCGGGCAACACTGGCATTGCCCTTGCCATGGCAGCGGCAGCGAAGGGTTATAAACTCATTTTGACCATGCCAGAAACAATGAGTGTTGAGCGTCGAGCGATGCTTTTGGCCTATGGAGCACAGCTCGAGCTGACCTCTGGGGAAGCCGGGATGAGCGCCTGCATTACCAGAGCCCAAGAGATCGTCGATACCCTGCCCGACGCCTACATGTTGCAGCAGTTTAATAATCTGGCTAATCCCGATGCCCACCGTAAAACCACAGCCCTCGAAATTTGGGAAGATACCGCCGGTAAGGTGGACATCATTGTTGCGGGAGTTGGTACCGGTGGCACGATTACAGGTATTGCTGAGGTTTTGAAAAAATATAAGCCCGAATGCCAGGCGATCGCCGTAGAACCAGCCAATAGCCCCGTTCTATCCGGCGGAAAACCCGGCCCCCACAAAATCCAAGGCATTGGTGCCGGATTTGTGCCGAGTGTCTTGAACCAAGAGATTATCGACGAAGTCGTGACTGTGACCGACGAAGCCGCGATTAACTTTGGGCGGCGTCTAGCCCGGGAAGAGGGCATTTTATCAGGCATTTCTACGGGGGCGGCCCTCTGCGCGGCCATTAAAGTCGCCCAACGTCCCGAAAATAGCGGCAAGCTGATTGTGGTGATTCAACCGAGCTATGGTGAACGCTATCTCAGCACCCCCCTCTACCAAGACTTACCCGCAAACGTTATCCATACGACCTAACCAAAGGTGGCTCTGGGAAGCAATAACTCTCCTATCGGTCAGTGTGGGCTATTTTTTCAGGTCTGATTTGCGCCATTCCTGTGGCCAGAGGGAGAAAATTTTTCACTGCTCTGGGGGGATTTGACTTGCGGACAATAAGAAAAAACCCCTCAATCTGGAGGGGTTAAACAAAACGACTTAATGTTCCAGCAAAAAAACGATTATCTATTTGATAAACAGCATTTCTTGGTAGGTGGGTAAGGGCCAGAAGCTATCGGGTAGCTCGCTTTCCAATTGGTCTGCATAGCTCCGGACATCATTCATCAGAGGACAAATGGTATTGGCACAATAATGCATATGCTCTTCTGTGGAAGCAAAATCATCTTTGGCAAAAGCGGCGCTGAGATTTTCGGTGGCGACCATCAAGGCATTGGTGAGATTTGCAACGGTTTCTGCATTCTTCTTATCCAGAGAAATGCCGAGGCCGACCAGGGCGGAAATCGTCCCCGAGAGTTTGGAGAGATATTCCACCGCAGCGGGGTAAACCATGGTCTTCGCCATGTTCATGACGAGCTTGGCTTCGACTTCGATGGAGTTGATGTACTGCTCGGCATAGACCTCGAAGCGGCTTTCGAGTTCGACGGGGGTCAGCACTTGCAGTTTTTCAAAGAGGGCTTCGACTTCCGGCTCTTTTAGCACAGGCAAGGCATCAGCGGTCGTCGGCAAATTGCGCAGACCCCGCTCTTCAACGGCTTCTCTATGCCACTCTTCAGAATAGCCATTACCACCAAAAATAACGGCGCTATGGTCATTCATGATTTCCTTGAGGACGGTGAGGATCGCTTCGCTTACCTCTAGGCCTTTGGCCAATTCGCTCTCGAGGCGATCGCCGATCCACTCTAGAGAATCAGCGAGGATGGTATTTAGTGCCACTAGGGGCCCAGATACAGACTGGCTCGAACCCACAGCCCGGAACTCAAAGCGGTTTCCGGTAAAAGCAAAGGGAGAAGTACGGTTGCGATCGCCGGCATCTTTTGTGAGCTCTGGCAATACCGCTACACCGAGATCCATCACACCCCGCTTTTTCGACTCAGATACAGAGCCATTTTTGATTTGTTCAAAAACTTCCTCCAACTGGGAGCCGAGGTAAACCGACATAATCGCTGGGGGAGCTTCGTTGGCCCCAAGGCGGTGGTCATTGCTGGCATTGGCGATCACTGCCCGCATTAGAGGCCCAAACTTATGGACACCCCGAATGACCGCACCACAGAAGACGAGGAACTGGGCATTATCATGGGGAGAATCCCCAGGATCAAGGAGGTTGCCTTGGGTTGCATTGCCCACAGACCAGTTCACGTGCTTACCAGAACCATTGATGCCAGCAAAAGGTTTTTCGTGAAGCAGACACATAAAACCATGCTTTTTCGCTGTGGTTTTGAGGGTCGTCATGATCATCTGTTGGTGGTCACTGGCGACGTTGGCAGCTTCAAATACAGGGGCAATTTCAAACTGACCGGGAGCAACCTCGTTGTGGCGCGTTTTAGCGGGGATGCCGAGCTTGTAGAGTTGAGCTTCCACATCCTGCATAAAGATCTGCACCCGTTCTGGAATCGCGCCAAAGTAGTGGTCATCAAACTCTTGACCCTTAGCTGGCGATTTTCCAAAGAGGGTACGACCCGCCAAAAGGAGGTCAGGGCGTTGGTGAGCAAAATTAGAGTCAACGAGGAAATATTCTTGTTCAGCACCACAGCTAGAATTCACCCGGGCGATCTCTGTATGACCCAGCAGACGTAAAACTTTTTGGGCCGCCTTGTTCATCGCGTCAATGGAACGAAGCAAGGGCACTTTCTTATCAAGGGCTTCCCCAGTCCAAGAAACGAAAACAGTGGGAATGCAGAGGGTGGAACCGTTTTCGGTTTCCATGATGTATGCCGGGCTGGTCACATCCCAAGCGGTATAACCCCGGGCCTCAAAGGTGTCACGGATGCCACCGTTGGGGAAGGAGGAACCATCAGGCTCCCCTTGGACCAGCACTTTACCGGAAAATTCAGAAATGACCTTGCCATCGCCTTGAACGGAAACGAAGCCGTCATGTTTTTCCGCAGTCAAGTTGGTCATCGGGTAGAAGACGTGGGCATAGTAGAGGGCCCCTTTTGCCATTGCCCAATCACGCATCGCGGTTGCTACGGCATCAGCAATGGAAGGATCAAGTTTTTCACCAGAAGTAATGGTGTTTTTGATGGACTTAAAAACGGACTTGGGCAGGCTGGCCTGCATTTTGCTCAGGTCAAAGACA
Organism: Picosynechococcus sp. NKBG15041c; assembly: GCF_055380235.1. Lineage (NCBI taxonomy): Bacteria > Bacillati > Cyanobacteriota > Cyanophyceae > Chroococcales > Geminocystaceae > Picosynechococcus > Picosynechococcus sp. NKBG15041c. Next base: position 490,923 of record NZ_AP040363.1, on the reverse strand, counting down.
TTGGTCGCCCATACTTCGTCGAGTTTAATGGGCGGTGCACACTTGATCGGCGTACGATTCGTGATTTGTTGAATCGCTTGGACACGGGCGGCGTTTCCAGTCATAGGTTTTTTCTGTAGGTCTAACCGCACTATAGTACCCAAGGCTAATCCTAAAAACAGATAAGATCTATACAGAAATCGGATTCACTTTTGTTGTTTTTCATCTACTTTTTGAGGGATTTTTTCGGGTCCAGTGCCAATGAATGATGAGTTTTTCTAGCTCCACCCACCCGAACAGTAGACAACTCACGCCAAGACAAAGGAGAAGTTGGGAACTGGATAGGCGTTGGGTATCGAAGAAAAGCCGTAGGGGCTCTACATAGATCAGCATCAGTTGCAAAATGCTCGTGGCAACCACAGCAATGATTAAGTAGGGATTTCGGAAAGGATTACTGGTAAAGGTAAATTGGGTACGAGAACGCACGGCGATCGCATGGCCCATCTGAGACAGACAGAGGGTAGTAAAGACCATGGTTTTCCAGGTCTCAGGATAAGCCTCCGCGCTGTAGGCCATGAGAGCAATGGTAATCACAGAAAAAATCAGGCCAATACGGATAATATACGCACCTAAACCCCGGGCAAATATACTTTCTTGGGGATTAAAGGGGCGGTGCTGCATGACGTTGGGTTCGGCGGGCTCCAGGGCAAGGGCGAGGGCCGGGATCCCGTCGGTAACCAGATTCATCCAGAGGATTTGTAGCGGAATCAGGGGCACAGATAAACCCAGTAGGGGGGAAGCGGCAATGGTGATCACCTCGCCAATATTGCTGCCGAGGATGTATTGGATAAAGTGGCGGATATTTGTGTATACAACCCGGCCTTCCTCGGTAGCGGCGACGATGGTGGCGAAATTATCGTCGAGGAGCACCATATCACTGGCTTCTTTGCTCACATCTGTACCCGTAATGCCCATGGCAATGCCAATGTCTGCTTGCTTGAGGGCCGGGGCATCGTTCACGCCATCACCGGTCATGGCGACAAATCTGCCGCGATGTTGGAGGGCTTGGACAATGCGCAGTTTATGCTCTGGAGCAACCCGTGCGTAGATATCGACTTCTTCCACGATCGCCTCAAGTTCTGGCTGGGATAATTTGCTAATTTCGATCCCTGTGAGGGCCTGGGCCTTTTGGTCACTAATGCCAAGTTTTTGGGCGATCGCCTTAGCGGTGAGCTGGTGATCGCCGGTGATCATCACAGGGCGAATCCCTGCGGCTCGACATTTAGCCACCGCTTCTTTGACCTCCGGGCGGGGTGCATCGAGCATCCCCACCAAACCGAGCCAGACCATTTCCTGTTCGGCGATCGCCTCTGCTTGAGCTTCAGGAATTTCAGATAGATAACGTTGACTAAATCCCAAAACCCGCAAACCCGCCTGGGCCATCTCGTTGTTGCGCTGTAAGATTGCGGCTCGATCGCGGGCCTCCAGAGGGAAAATTCCCGTGGCTGTTTGATAGCTTTGGCAGCGTTCTAAGACCAATTCTGGTGACCCCTTACAACAGAGTAGGTAGGGTTTATCCTCTACGGCCTGCTCCCCTGGGGGCATCTCACAGATCACGCTCATGCGTTTCCGTTCCGAAGAAAAGGGAAATTCTCCTAAGCGGGGCCATGTCGCTTGGAGCGTTTCCGCAAAAAAGCCCCCTTTCCCCGCCAAGCTGAGCAAAGCTCCCTCAGTAGGATCACCAATAATTACAAACTCCTGGGCTTCCTGTCTTAACACCGCATCATTACAGAGGACGCAGGCCCGCAATAATATTTGTAATTCTGGGTGTTGCGCTAAATCTAGGGCCGTATCCTGAAGCAAAAAATTCCCCATCGGGGCATAGCCCTCCCCAGTCACCGTCAAGGAGTTAGCTGGGGTTTCCAGACGCTGCACCACCATTTTGTTTTGGGTGAGAGTTCCTGTTTTATCAGAACAGATGGTATCGACGGAACCGAGGGTTTCCACAGCGGGTAACTTCCGGATGAGGGCATTGCGTTTCACCATCCGTTGGGTACCGATGGCCAGGGTGACGGTAATCACGGCGGGGAGGCCTTCGGGAACCACGGCCACGGCCATACTCAAAGAAACTTCAATGAGATTTTTGAGGTTGCTAAAATTCCCTGCCTGGAGAGTTCCCAAAAGGATCACCAAGAAAACCAACACGAGGGAGCTGGTCACAAGAATTTTACCCAGGTGGGTCATCCGCTTTTGGAGGGGGGTTTGGCTGGTTTCGACCGCTGCGAGCATTTGGGCAATTTTGCCGAGTTCTGTGGCCATGCCCGTGGCAATGACGAGAATTTTGCCGCGGCCCTGGAGCACTTCGGTGCCGGAAAAAACCATATTTTGGCGATCGCCCAGGGGCGTTTCCAAGGGCAGACCCTCTGGCCGATATTGTTTCGTGACAGGATTCGCTTCCCCAGTTAAAGCAGATTCACGGATCTGGAGATTGGCAGCTTCGAGGACGAGACCATCGGCGCTAAGCTGGGAGCCCGCTTCGATAAACATCACATCACCGGGCACAAGGTCTGCTCCTTTAATTTCTAAAATTTGCCCACCCCGGCAAACCCGCACCTGGGGAGAAGACATTTTTTTAAGGGCAGCCAGGGCTTTCTCCGCACGACTTTCTTGAAAAAAGCCCAGTAACCCATTCAAAATCACAATGGCGAGGATGGCGATCGTATCTTTGAACGGAATCGTCCCCTCTGGCAGAGCCTGGGCACGGAGTTCCGCGAAATCAATGAGGCCAGAAATCAGGGCGACCACAATCAACATGATCAGCATGATATTCTTAAACTGATCGAGGAAAATTTCCCAGGTATTTCGGCCCTGTCCCCCTTGGATTTCATTGGGGCCATAGAATTGCTGTCTCTCCGCAACTTCGAGTGGGTCTAGACCTTGTTTTTCGTCGCCGCGAAAGGTTTGGAGAACAGAGGCGATCGCTTGATGATACCAAGGGATTGTGACATCGGGGAAAGACGTTGTACTGGGAAGATTGCTCACCATCAAAAGCTCAAAACATATTGATTAAATCTTATCTGTAATCATAAAGGTTATGGTCGACAACCGAACTAGAATTGGCGGAATTCATAAATTTTTGTTATTCTATAGATACAAGTCTGTTTTCAATTAAAGAGAAAATAAAATACAACAACTTTAGGACAGGTTAATCTTGTCAAAAAGCTGTTAAAAAATAAAAACTAAAGAACGAAAAATCTCGATTATCAAAACGCTTCAATTCATTTTTTTGGAGAATAACTGATAAAAGCGCGACCTCCAATGATACGAAGAAGCCCCTGTCCAAACCTCAGTTTTTTTGGAATTGCGCTATCGAAAGCTGACTTGGTTCCACTCAAAATTGGCAGGAGGAAAACAAAGATGAAACGCTTATTCTTGACCCTCGCAATCTTTACGACGATTTTGGCGATCGCCCCCCCAGCCCGAGGTGAAAACCCAGACCATGTCAAACGTCTCTTAGAAACAGGGGCTTGCCAAGGCTGTAACCTCATTGGCGCCGATCTCCAGGAAACCCACTTGATTGGAGCTGATCTCCGGGATGCAAATCTCAGCTATGCCAACTTCAACGATGCCAACCTAGAGGGGGCCGACCTGACAGGCGCAAATCTCTCGGGCGCTGATTTCACCAATGCCTTTTTAACCAATGCCGTCCTGGACTATGCTCGCATGAATCATGTGAATTTCACTGCGGCCCGGATGTACGATACCCATGTGTTTGGGGCATCCATGGAAGATCTGACCCTCACCGATGCCGAACTATTTAACACAAATATCAGTGTTGGGGGCAGTTATGACGACTTTGAACTCTGGGAAGAATAATTTAAAATCATCCTTTCAGACTTAATCGTTGAAAGGTATTGTGACAAAGTCTATCCGGTTTTCGCGGCAAGATTATTCCCTACTGGGTATTTGGGTAGGGCTCGGGGCACTACTGCGTTTTTCTAATCTCACCTTTAAATCTGTGTGGAGTGATGAATGGGCAACCCTTGTTTTTAGCTTGGGTCACAGCTTCCGAGAAATTCCCCTAGATCAATTGCTGAGTTTGGGACAGCTGTTGGAACCGTTGCGCTACGAAGGAACAACAAACCTAGCAGATGTCAGCCAATTACTCCTCGCAGAGAGTAACCATCCGCCCCTCTATTATTGGCTGACGCACCTTTGGTTTAATCTCTGGAGCCAAGAGGGGGAGTTTATTAGCATTGCAGTTGGCCGATCGCCTGCAGCATTTTTTGGGGTGTTGCTCATTCCCCTTACCTTTGGGGTGAGTTATTGGGTCATCAAGGATAAATGGGTCGCCCACAGCGGGGCGATCGCCATGGCCCTTTCTCCCTACGCCGTTTACCTTTCCCAAGAGGCACGACACTACACCCTAGCGATGATCTGGATCACTCTGTCCTATGGTTGTCTCGCAAAAGTTATCCAGGCACAACAGCAGTCTCGCCAAGCACCTCTATGGGTTTATGGCTGTTGGTTCATCGTCAATAGTTTAGGCATTGCCAGCCATTATTTTATGGTGATTACTCTCTTTGCAGAGGGGCTGATTTTATGCTTTTTTTATGGCCATGAAGTTATACAAAAATGGTGCGAAAAAGCATCCCTGAAATCTTTTTTTTTACCCCATTGGCAACGAACTTTGGTTTGGGCGATCGCCTCTATTTTGCTAACGATGTTTCTTTTGAACCATTGGCAAAGTAGTAACAATGTGGAGCTCACTACCTGGCTGAATCGAGACTATGGCTGGGGCGTGAAAAATTTTGTCCCACCACTGCGCTCCATTGCTTACACCCTAGGGATGATTTTCATCTTACCTGTTGAAGTAGAGCAAACTTGGTTAGTTGTCGTTTCAGTGATTGTGATCTTGGGCATTTTAATTTTCTTGGTTCCCCAAATCATCATTGCACTGAAGCAAAATTGGGCTCAACTAGAAGTCAAGATTTTTACATATATTATCTTGGCTAATTTACTCACTATTTTAGGGATTATTTATATTTCAAAGCGAGATATTTCCCTAGCACCTCGTTATTATTTTATTTATTTTCCTGCCCTGATGATTTTACTGGGTATTCTATTTAAATATCTGTGGCAAAAGGTTCCCGACCCTAGAAAAATTTGGTTTTTACGTCAACGTCCCAGTACTTTGATGATAATTTTTCTAATGGCCCTTAGTAGCTGGTTTGTAAATGTCGATTTAGCCTATCACAAACCCCAAAATAATCAGGCGATCGCCCAAATTCTTCAGGAAAACTTAAACTGGAACTATCCTCAAATTTTTGTCACCCATTACTTCGAATTAGGTGTTGTCCGCACTCAAATGGGCCTGGCCTGGGCATTGCATCAACGCGATGCGAACCTAAGACCCCAATTCTTAATCCTCGACAATTTTTTTAAGCAAAACAGCGCGGATCAAGTGTTAGCAACAACCCTCACTGACCTCTCTGAACCCACCCAAGTGGTCATGCTTAACACTCACTTTGCCCCCCCCGAACCCCTTTGCACATTACAGCCAGAGGCAGATGATCAACAGGTGATTGGCTACAGTTACCGTCTTTATCTCTGTTTACCCCAAGGGGAGGCAGCGCCATAAATCAGAGGGCGATCGCCCTAAGGTCAATTCATTAAATTCGCCATCAAAAAAGAGGCCTAATCATTAAGCCTCTTTTTTAATTTATTTCAGATGATCTCAAAAAACTTAATTAAGCCGCTGCTAGGTTAGCCGCAACGAAATCCCAGTTCACCAAGCTCGTCAAGAAAGTGCTGATATAGTCAGGGCGACGATTCTGGTAGTCGAGATAGTAGGCATGTTCCCACACGTCCATGGTGAGGAGGGGCACTTGGCCTTCGGTGAGGGGGTTGCCAGCGTTGCCAGTCTTGGTAACTTTAAGTGTACCGTTGTCGAGGACGAGCCATGCCCAGCCGCTCCCGAATTGGGTGGCACCAGCAGCTTTAAACGCTTCAACAAATTTTTCAAAGCTACCGAAGTCAGCATTGATTTTATCAGCGAGGGCGCCAGTGGGCTGACCACCACCACCGGGCTTCATGCAGTTCCAGTAAAAGCTATGGTTCCAGGCTTGGGCTGCGTTGTTAAACAAGCCCGCTTTAGCGGGGTCATTGGCAATAGCTTTGATTACGTCTTCGATGCTCTGGTTATCGAGCTCAGTACCTGCCACCGCGTTGTTGAAGTTGTTCACGTAAGCAGCATGGTGCTTATCGTGGTGAAATTCTAGGGTTCCCTTAGAAATGTGGGGTTCGAGGGCGGTGTAATCGTAGGGTAATGCAGGAAGTTCGTATCCCATGGTGGTGTTTTCCTCGTTGGGGTTTTCAGAGTGTTTCAGAGGTTTCCTATCTCAGGAAGATTCTGAAGTGAGAGTTGTTCGTAGAACGTATTGATTGAGATCTTAGCATGAACATTTCCCACCCCAGGGTAGAGACATCCGCACTTCTTCTTCGGCGGAGGCGATCGCCAAAGCGGTCATCTTGACTCAAAATTCCCCAAAATCGCCCCCCTTGACCACACCAAAAAACTCCCCAGTTGCTTTAACCAGGAAGTTTTTTGGCTTTGAGTTTTTAATCAAACTGTCGTTGTATGGAGATAACCGGACTCGAACCGGTGACCCCTTGCATGCCATGCAAGTGCTCTACCAACTGAGCTATACCCCCTCAGGCACGGATAATATATTGCCTAACTATTCTAGGATTGTCAAGCTTTCAGAGAAAAAGTTTGGGCACTCTCTAAATGGTTTCGGCCTGGGTTTCTGTCAGGATGTGGCTTTGGGTAATTTCAATATAAATGTGTTCTAGTTGCACGACTTGCCGGGCAATGGAGTCGATGGGAATGCCTTGAAAAATATCTAAAATTTCCGTGAGCTCGAGGGATTGAGGCAACCAGAAGGCTAAATCTCCGCCGTAGTTGCGTTGGGTAAAGCCGGCGGCAGTCCCGAGGGCGATCGCCTTTTCGGGGTTGGGGGTTTTCAAGAGGACAATTTCCTGGGCAGGAATCCGGTGACGCAGTTCTGCGAGGGTCCCCTCGGCAATGATTTGGCCTCCCTTGAGGATGCCGATCCGCTGGCAGAGACGCTGGGCTTCGTCGAGGAGGTGGGTGGTAAGTAAAATTGTGATTCCTTCGTCCTGGAGCCGTTGGATTAGTTGCCAAATTTCGTAGCGGGTTTCGATATCCAGGCCCGTGGTGGGTTCATCTAAGATCAGTAACTTGGGCCGGTGCATCAAGGCGATCGCAATGTTCATCCGCCGCTGCATCCCGCCACTGAGGGTTTCGACGGGGGCGCTTAGGCGATCGCCTAAGCCCACGGCTTCTAAGCAATAGTGAATTCTTGTTTCACAATCTTTTTTCGTCAGGCCATAGATCCGGCCATAAAAACGCAGATTTTCAGCGCAGGAGAGGGTTTTATAAAGTAGATTTTCCTGGGGGGCGACGCCTAAAATTTTCTTGGTAGCTTCGGAAATTGGCTGTTTAGCCACTTGAATTGAACCACTATCGGCCTGGAGCAGATTACAGAGAATATTAATCGTCGTGGTTTTTCCCGCACCATTGGGCCCCAGGAGGCCATAAATTTCCCCCGGTTTAATGTGCAAATTTAAGCCCTGGAGCACAGCCCGCTGGCCGTAGGCTTTGGTGAGGTTCTCAATTTTTAGCATTGGCGATCGCTTTTTTTCCCAATCTCTAGCTCAGTTTAGCCCTGTTCTGGTACGCCGAGGGTGGTCAGGTACAAAACTGCTTCATCGGCGGGGATACCCAGCACTTCATTTACTTGATCATCGAAAAAGCCCGCAATCCCACTGACCCCTAATTCCAGTTGAATAGCCGCCAAATTTAACCGTTGTCCCAGTTGCCCCGCATCCATATGGAGGTATCGGTAGGCGCGATCGCCATAACGACTCACAGCGGTTTCGAGATCAGCGGTATGAAAGACCACGGCGGCAGCATCCCGGCCCAAATCCTGTCCGAGGCAGAGGTAATGCAGCTCTTCTCGGAAATTTTTAAAGCGGATTTGCCGCAATTCCTGGGCCTTGGGCGCGTAGTAATAACAGCCAGATTCTAGGCCCTCGACCCCAGAAACTGCCACAAAGGTTTCAATTAACCCCAGATCAAAATAATCGGGGTCCCCCAAAAGCCCTTGATCTTCGTAGGCTTCAGGGTGATAGGCAAAGTGGAGAATCAAGCGTAATTCTTCTAGGGTCAGTTCTTCGCCGGTGTAGGTGCGGGTGGAGCGGCGGGTGAGGATTGTGTCTTCGAGGTTTTCGAGATCTTCGCCCCAATCGAGGCGATCGCCTCCCAAGTACTCTGCATTAACGTCCTTTAAGGAAACCTTCAGACAAAAAGGGAAATTATATTTATCCTCCAGTAGATCTGGGGCTTGGGGAGGGAGAGCTGCCTTCGCTTGAATCGCTGAAGCTTGGTGCAAGGCGGCCAATAGTTGACCCTCGACAAGTTCGGGGTAATCTAGCGTCACCGGGGAGGGGAGGGCCGTTTTCCCTTGACTGGGGGCAGAAAAGAGCGTGTTTAAGGCCATTACACTGGTCACAGCCTCCGTTGCTTCATCTAAATAGAGCAACTGATTCATCAGGCGATCGCAAAACCCCCCAATCAAATGGGGCCGAAAACCATGGGGAGTAGCAGCTAGGTTAATATTGCCCAATAGATGCCCTGTATCGAGAAAAATACGGCGATAGGCCCGGTCTTCATAACGCCAGGCAGAACGTTGAAAAATTGCCGTTGTTACAAGGGCTAACTGGGTCTTTTCGAGGGCTGGATGACGAAAACAAGCCTCCTGGAGATCGACCCAGCAGTGGTTATCCCAAAAGCGCAACAGGGTATGGGTTTGGGGTTGATAGTGATAGAGACCTGCCGGGAGGAGTTCTGTTCCCCTAGAAATAAGGTAAAGTTCTGCCGGATAGAGTCCCCCCGCCGAAGGCGCTGTCCTTAGGTAGACAGCATCTCCCCCCATGGTCGGTATTTTCGCCGTTAGGCCATAGCTGAGGAGAAAAAAATAAGATAAATGCTCCCAGAGGGGTGCCTTTTGATCACTGTCGAGATAGGGTTTGAGGTCGTAGCTCGTGCCGATTTTGTAGCTTTTGAAAGGACTCGGCTGTTGGTTCCAATCGAGGGTTTTACCCCGTTGGGAAAGGGTTTCTGGGTCGTACTTAGTGCGTTGGTGATAATGGGCTGAGAGGGGGAGAGATCGACTCATTTTTTCCCGAAATCAAGAAATTTTTTCCATTATCCCCTCTGTTTTCCCCCTAATGGAAACTTTTTTGCGGCAATGGTTTCTTTAGATAGCATGGGAGGTAAGGCGATCGCCCCCGTAGATTTTTTGCTGAATAACCATGAAAGTCACAGCTTTACAGTCAATGTTCTTTTTAGGCTTACTCAGTGGTGCGAACATTCTCCTCCTGCCCCACAGCCCAAGCCAAGCCCAAACCATACTTGCCCAAGATGGCTTCACCCTTATCCTTGGGTTAAACCAGGCCAAAAATTTAGCCCGTCAAGCCGCTGAAGATGCCAATGGGGGTCTGATGAATTACCGGGCAGAACAGTCAATGCATGGCCCAGCCCTCGCTTCTCCCTATGTGGAAAATGATGACGGTAGCTATACCTTCACTTTCCGGGGGCGACGCCCAGAGTCCATGGACTTCACCTTCGAAAGCGTTGTCACCGTCTCTGTCGATGGCCTCGCAACCGTTGAATACAATGGCCCGATCCGTCCCGACAGTTTTGCTGGCATTGAGGCTCCAGTGGCCCGCTTCGAGCTAAATCAGGCCAAAAACATCGCTCGTCAAGTTGCAGAGCGAGCCAATGGGGGTCTGAGTAATTATCGGGCAGAACAATCCATGCATGGCATCGCTGAAGACTCTCCCTACGTTAGCAATGACGATGATAGCTATACGTTCACATTCCGGGGGCGTCGTCCAGAATCCCTCGACTTGAGTTTCGAAACAGAAGTACAAGTTTTCCCCGATGGTACGGCCGAGATCCTCTACAATGGCGCGATTCGTCCAGAGACGGAAGCCGTTGACACCACAGATCCAGATCCAACAATTGACCAAGAATCTAATGTTGACCAAGAATTATCGGTTGATATTGTTGCAGACTCGGAAACCCTCACTGCAGGAGGCACGACTACCGTAACAGTTACTGCAGAGAACAACACCAATCAAACGGTCAATTTTAGCCCCGGATCAGGTAGCTGCTGGTTGGATCTACAAATTCAGGATCAAAATTCGGGTCAATTTGTAGACGCGCCTGTCCGGATGTGTACGATGGACTATCGTGAACGTTCTCTTGAACCCAATGAACAACGAACAGAGAGTATTGTTTGGTCTGAAGTACCGGCGGGAACATATACAGTAGTAGGTGTTGCGGCAGACAGTGTGAGTGCACCGATTACTATCCAAGTATCTGATTTTTGACATCCTCTCCACCTAGTCGCTAGGTAATATGGACGGAGCACCGCGACGGATCTTGGTAGACTAAAATTTGTGTTTTACCAAGGTCTTTGGTGTTCCCCCAGTCATTACAAATGGTAAGTCCGATTCCCCTGTTGCAAGATCCAGATCGTCTCCAACAACGCCTTAGGGAAATTCCAGCGGAATCGGGTGTTTATTTTATGCATAGCCGTCAGGGGGATATTCTCTACATCGGCAAATCGAAGACCCTACGCAATCGGGTGCGGTCTTATTTTCGGGATGCCCGCCTCCATTCGCCTCGCATTGAGATGATGGTGCAGCAGGTGGCGGACATTGAATTCATTGTCACGGATACGGAAGCGGAAGCCCTGGCCCTGGAAGCGAATCTAATTAAGCAGCACCAGCCCTATTACAATGTGCTGCTCAAGGATGACAAGAAATATCCCTATGTTTGCATCACTTGGTCGGAGGATTATCCGCGCTTTTTTATCACTCGCAAACGTCATGTCGGGCATAAAGGCGATCGCTATTATGGCCCCTATGTGGATACGCGGTTATTGCGGCATACTTTGGGGTTGATGAAACGGATTTTTCCGTTGCGGCAACGGCGACAACCGCTCTTCAAAAACCGGCCTTGTTTAAACTACGATATCGGGCGCTGTCCGGGGGTCTGTCAGCAGCTGATTTCCCCCCAGGAGTATCGACAAACGGTACAAAAGGTGGCAATGGTTTTCCAGGGGCGTAGCAGCGAATTAATCGAAAGTCTTAATCTCCAAATGGCCCAAGCTGCCGAAAATCTCCAGTTTGAAAGGGCGGCCCAAATTCGAGACCAGATGAAGGCGATCGCCGCCCTGAATGCGGATCAAAAGGTGAGTTTGCCCGATGATCGCGTGTCCCGGGATGCGATCGCCTTGGCCGCCGATGAGCGCCACTGTGCGATTCAACTTTTTCAAGTGCGGGCGGGGCGCTTGGTAGGACGGTTGGGCTTTTTTACGCCCCTGCCAGAAAATTTAGGCCCAGATTTGACGGTGGAGTATGGCAAAATTCTCCAGCACGTTTTAGAAGCCCACTATGCGAATGTGGATGGGGTCGAAATTCCAGCGGAAATTTTGGTGCAATATCCCCTCCGAGATCAAGATTGGCTCGAAAAGTTTTTAGGCGATCGCCGGAGCAGTAAAGTGCAAATTCTTCAACCCCAGCGGCAACTGAAAGCAGATCTGATCGCGATGGTCGAACGCAATGCCCAATACGAACTCAATCGCACCCAACAGGCCGCCACCAAAAACCAAACTGCCCTGGAAGATTTGGCCAGTTTACTGGATTTGCCAGAACTACCCAAGCGTATCGAAGGCTATGATATTTCCCATATTCAGGGTTCAAATGCCGTCGCTTCCCAGGTGGTTTTTATCGATGGTGTGCCCGCGAAGCAGGACTATCGCCACTACAAAATCCAAAACCCGGATATCCACATTGGCCGCTCCGATGACTTTGCAAGCATGGCGGAAATTATGCGGCGACGGTTTAAAAACGGTCGAGAAAAAGACTACCCCGATTTGATTATGATTGACGGCGGCAAGGGACAACTGTCGGCAGTGATGGGGGTTTTAGAGGAACTCAACCTGGCTGATAAATTAAATGTGATTAGCCTCGCCAAAAAACAAGAACAGGTTTACTTGCCCTATGAAAGCAATCCGATTAAAAGCGACAAGGAGCAACCTGGGATTCAACTCTTGCGGCGGGTACGGGATGAAGCCCACCGCTTTGCCGTCAGTTTTCACCGCCAACAGCGGCTTAAATCCAGCAGGCGATCGCAACTGGATGACATTCCTGGTTTAGGGCATCACCGCAAAAAAATCCTGCTCGCCCATTTCCACTCCCTCGACTATCTGCGGGAAGCCAAACCCGAACAAATTGCTGAGGTTAAAGGGATTGGCCCGCGTCTTGCCGAGGACATTTATCGCTATTTTCACCCGACGGCAACCGCAGAATAAATTCGTTTTACCACCTCGGCGAGTCGTTGCATCGCGGTTTCAATTTCGCGATCAGTGGCCGTTAAACTAATGCGGAGACATTGCTGCTTGTGGGGCCAATCTTCCCGGAGGCCAGGGAAAAAGGGACTCCCCGGCACGGCGATCACGCCCACCGTTTTTAACTCTTGGTACAGTTCCCAATCGGTCATGGGCAGCTCATCAAACCAAAGCCAGGCGAAAATAGCGCCTTCGCCTCGGTGTAAATACCAGGGTACATCCTTAGGCATAGTGCGATCCAAGGCCGCTTCAAGGATTTGAATCTTGTTTTGGTAGTAGGGCCGGATCACTGTTTCGGCGATATTGGCTAGAGCTCCCGATTGAATCGCCCGGGCGGCGATCGCCTGACCATAGCGCGACGAATGAATGCAAGCATTAGTTAAAAAAGCCTGCAAAACACCGATAAAACGCGGTTCCCCAATGGCAATGCCCACCCGTTCCCCAGGTAGACCTGCTTTGGAGAGGCTGAGACAGTGGATCACATTGCCCCCAAATAAAGGCTGCATTTCTGTGAAATTCAGAGCAGGGAAGGGGGGCGCATAGGCCGAATCAATAAAGACTGGCACATCATGGACAGCGGCAAGATCGGCAATTTTTTTCGTTTCCTCGTCGCTGAGGACATTCCCCGTTGGATTGCAGGGGCGTGAAAAAATTACACAGCCGGTATTTTCATCGATATTGAGCTGACTAAAATCAGGCCGATACTTAAAACGGTGGTTGGCCTGGTCAATGTCGAGGCTCGGTTTAAAAGTGCGAATCGCCTCTGGATATAAACTAACGCCCCCATAGCCAGTGTAGTCAGGGCTGAGGGGGAGCACAATGGATTTCAATTGACCGGCATTGTTGTAACCACCAAAGACATTTGCTGCCAGGAAATATAGAGATTGGGAGCCGGGGGTGATGAGGATATTTTCGCTCGTTAAGTTCAGGCCGTAGCGTTGATTAAAATCTTGGGCGATCACCTCAATTAGGGGTTCGTAGCCCTGGGACGATCCATAGCGACAAACTACTTCCCCATATTCCGGGCTATCGAGGAGGTCGTTGGTGCAATCGCGCCAGAGCTGTTCCACTGCCGGGATAATCACCGGATTACCCGCACTGAGGTTAATAAAGTCTTGGCCGGCCCCTGCCTTTAGGGTATCGATGATGTCTTTCATGATGGCCCGAACGCCGGTTAGACGAGACATCTGCGTTCCAAATTTCGATAACAGAGGTGCCTGAGACATTATTGGTAATTGGCGAGAAAATTGAACTTTTTCATCTTATCGCCTCTGCGAAATTCTTTAGGGTTTTTGATACAAGACATCAAAATTATCCGTCGGCCCTATCCCATTTGCCATCAAGGGAGCAAAACTTTGGGTAATGGTGCCATGGGGATAGGTTGGGGCAGTTTGGCTGGTAGGCGATCGCCCAAAATTCAAAAAAGCAGCCTGCCGCACTTGGGCGTGACCGAGATTAGGCTCAGGGTTTTGGGGCAGTCGACTCAAAAACCGTTCCAACTCTGGGGTGATGATCTCCGTCAAGCGCAACTGAATGCCGCCCCGCGATAAGGATTGCACATAGCCCCCTGTGAGAAACTGCTGAAAATCTTGGCCATTGCTCTGGTGCCGGGCCAGGAAGCTTAAACTGACCCCCCGCAACATTTGACGCACCGGTTCAGCGGCATTACCCATTACCTCTGGCACAAGACTGCTCTGGGCAAAAAGACTGTCGCCGTTGTTGAGGTCGGTGACACTCATATGGGTGGCCCCATCGGCGACCACCAGATATTTTTCACTCCCCAACTGCTGAAAAGGCCTGAGTTGGTGGGTAAGACTCGGGGTGATCGTATCTTTTGTGCCAGCGACAATCAGGGTGGGAATGGCGATATTGGCTAAACCGTTTTCTCCAAAAATTTGATCACTGAGAGGATTGAGGGCGATCGCCTGCTTTACCCGCTCATCTCGCAAATTTAAACGGTCGTAGGGGAGCTGCGCCGCCGCACATTGGAGCCAGTCCCCAGGGGCACGGGTGAGGGGCGTCGCCCGCTGGCAGTGAGCCCGTACCGCTACCGGATCGACAATACCACCGGCGATCGCCAGGGCCGTGTACCCCCCAAAAGAATGGCCAATCACCGTCACATTGTCTGTGGTGAAACGAGTGGTAATCGTTTGATTTTCATTAATTTGTTCTAGTTGATCCAAGACAAATTGAATATCCTTAGGGCGATCAACAAATTCCGTCGCAGGGAGGAGGTTATCTAAATTGACATTGGCGCGAAACAGAGATTGGATATTACTCCCTGGATGGTCAAGGGTTACTACCGTATAGCCATGGGAAGCCAGATGTACGGCGAGGTAATCGAGAAAATTTCGATTCGCCGCAAACCCATGGGACAAAATCACCAGTTGGGCTTGGGGTTGAGAGCTATCAAAAATATCAATGGGAATGGTGCGATCGCGCTGGGTATCCTGAAGAATCAAGCTTTGTCTACGCACCGTCTGGGGGCCTAAGCTAGTGGGGTCAATATCCAAACGGGGTAAATTACGGGGCGTTGGGGTTTCCAGGGCGGTGGTTACCCTGGGGCCAAGGAGTTGATTTTGCAGGTTGGGTAAATTGAGCTGGAGTAAAACCCCGGCTACCGTTGTCAGATCAATAGTCAGTTCTTGTTTTGGGTAAGCCCGTAAAAGCGTCAGGGCACTAATGTCTAGGTTTTGGCTGAGTACAAGGTTAACCGTTGCTTCTAGATCCGCCACGGAAGTGCCAGGGAGAGCAGTTTGGATTTGTGCTAATAGTTGCTTCCCTGTCGGCGATCGCCACAATTGATCGAAAAATTGACTTGCCATTTCCGGCTCAACTTCCAAACGGCGCTGCAAAAATTGTTGGAGATTGCGGTCCAAAAACATGCCATAGGGCTGCAAACTCCCTGACACTTGGCCTGTATTTGCAAAACTTTCTAGATCCCTCAGGGATACCCGCTGTTGGATTGGCCCCAACTTGAGTCGCAGTGTCTCAGCGGCGATCGCCCGATCTGCCCCAATACCAAATCCTAAAGTAAAAAGACTGACCAGGCCGAAGCTCCACACCCGGCCCCATTGCGGCTTGCTCCCCATCTCAAAATTTTCCCCCTAAATATCTTTACCTGGTCATGATCTAAAGCGACCACCAGACATTGCCTTGACCCAGAACTTTTTTGAGAAGTTCCCTACCAAAAAACCACCTCTCAACAAGAGTAGGTGGTTACTTAGAACAAATCTATGAATCGTAAATAAAAGCTAGTGGGGGATTGCGTCTCTAAACCGCAGAACCGACCCCAGCATAAGCGCCATAGAAAAAGATACCGACAACCGCAATTACGCCCATACCAGCGACAACTGCAACGATCCAAAGTGGGATTTTTCCGCCTTCAGACATGGGAACAACCTCCGAAAAAAATAAATTAAAAGGGCTGCCAGCTTAGTTAAAGAAGTAGCTGGAAAACAGAATACCGAGGACAG
The DNA here is from genome assembly GCF_055380235.1 of Picosynechococcus sp. NKBG15041c. Classification (NCBI taxonomy): domain Bacteria; kingdom Bacillati; phylum Cyanobacteriota; class Cyanophyceae; order Chroococcales; family Geminocystaceae; genus Picosynechococcus; species Picosynechococcus sp. NKBG15041c. Next base: position 474,962 of record NZ_AP040363.1, on the reverse strand, counting down.
CGACCAAGAGCAAACCCAGATACAAAGAAGTCCGGTTTAGCTCGACGGGCTGACGGTTGGGGTTTTGATTTCTCTCCATCGGAAGCTCCTAGCGTTGAATAAACTGCATAGCGGCGATCGCCCCAAGGAAGAAAACCGAGGGAACAGCCAGAGTGTGAACCGCCAACCAACGGACGGTAAAAATTGGGTAAGAAACGGGTTGATTAGAAGGACCGCTTGTCATAATGCAAAACCTTTATTGAATAAAGCAGAAAACAGTAAATGAGTTATTTACTAAAGTCAGTAATTTGGTCGATCGCCTTATAACGATCCGTCACAATGGGAATCTCTTGGCGAGTTTCAGTAAAATACTGGTCAGGACGGGGGGTACCAAAGGTGTCGTAAGCCAAGCCGGTGCTCACAAAAAGCCAGCCAGCAATAAATAGCATCGGAATAGTGATGCTGTGGATCACCCAGTAGCGAATACTGGTGACAATGTCAGAAAACGGGCGTTCTCCGGTAGTACCTGCCATACGAACATTCTCCTCTTAACTGTTAATGAAAAAAACTTATTAAACAAACTAGCCTATATCATACGGAATTCATAGGCACTCTCACAATAGAAGGGTTGCCCTTAGGCCGCTTCCGTGGATGTATCGTACCGCAAAATCACCCCCTGTTGGCCCAAGATAAACCCTTTGTTTTCATTGAGAAAGACCACCCGATAAAAATTGGTCGGAATTTTTTCTAGGGCTTCATCGCGGAACCAAGTTTCGCCACCATCTTTGCTGACAACAACACTACCACTGCCGCCAACACCCCAGAGTTCTTCGGGGGTACGATACCCAATGTGTAATAGGCCAACACTGTTGCGGTACTGGGGGGTGACGGGTTCACTCCAGGCATCGGCATTGTCCGGATTTGTATCGTCACTAAACTGTACTACCCCACCCCGTGCTAACAGCCAGAGCTTATCTTCCCCATTAAAGCCCATGCTCTGGAGACGACGGGAAGAGTTGCGGTTATGGGGGGTCCATTCACTGTCCCCAGGGGCCCAGGTGGAATAAAAATTTCCTCGGGCAGAAACAGCAACATATTTGCCATCTACGGAACGTTCAATGGTTCTGGCTACGCCAACGGCTCCTTCAACGAGGGCTTTCCAGTTTTTGCCGCCATCGGTGGTCTTATAAATCGCCCCAAGGTCAGTCACCATTTCTGCGGTTTTTGGGCCAAGGGCAACGATGTCGTAGGGAGCGCCAGGAAGCTGGTTACTAAGGGCGATGCGATTCCAATGGTCACCGCCATCGTCCGTGTGAAGCAGGATCGAAGGCCGGCCAGTAATCCAACCTTCTTGGCCAGAGAAACTTACACCAGTAAAGCTCTCTTTCTCATCACCGAGGTCGATAATGCGCTCGGTCCAAGTTTTGCCACCGTCAGTGGTTTCAAAGAGAGTTTCTTTGGTTCCCACAAGCCACCCCCGTTGGAGGTCATCGGTAAAGGCGACATTGGCAAAGGTAGAGTCGGTGTTGAGGTTGATTTCTTGCCAAGGATTTTCGCTGATGGTCGGCGCTTGGACGCAACCGATACAGAGAATCAAAACGGCGATCGCCGCGATCGCCTTTTTGCAGGATTTAAATAGACCTAAGGATGAAGTCATAGGGCAATTGGGAATGCGGTAATAAATTAAAAAGTGGGCAACTGTCGGGAAACAGTTCTTTAATCTAGGCCATAAAGACTCAGGAAAAAGAGAATTGCGAGGCCGATGGCCCCAAAAATGAGGAGGTTTTTCTGGTTAGAACTGAGGTTGTTGACGCCGAAACCATATTTGAGATTTTCTTCAAATCCAGAGGGGGCATCGGCCGCACCGATATTGCGAAACTGAACGCGGTCTACACTACAGACAGGGCAGTTCCAAATGAGGGGCAGGTCTTCAAAGGCTGTGCCTGCGGGGGTATTGGTGCGGCTTTCTCCTTTGGCAGGATTGTAGATATAGCCGCAACTGGGACATTCGTAACTGGCGGCGGCTTTTTCAGCCAGGGTTTTTTCTACGGGGCGATCGCTCATCGTTCAGGGGGTGTTTGACTAGCAAATCAAGGAAGTAATTATGAAAAATTATGACATAATCCGTAAACTTTCTTTAATTTGTGGACGTTGCTTGGGGGCTTGCCTTGGGAAAAGATGACGGAAAAATCTGGGCGATGGGCGGCGATCGCCCAGGGTGATGAAGGACAGATGGAGGGAGAAGCTATACTTTGATCAACTCCATGGCCTTGTTGTAGTTTCTTCCAGATCTAGCTTTTCTTCACCGATAACGTCCCCATGGCAGATTCCTTCGCCCTGACATTGCAAATCATCATCGCTGTCTTTGCCGGCATTAGTGCCCAGGTGTGTGGTGAGTTTCTCAAAATTCCCAGCATTGTGCTCCTCTTGGTCTTCGGCATCGCCCTTGGGGGTGATGGCTTCGGGGTGCTCCATCCCAGTGAATTTGGTGTTGGTCTGGAGGTCTTGGTGGCCCTAGCGGTGGCGATCATTCTCTTTGAGGGCGGTCTAAACCTCAAGCTTAAAGAATTAAGCGAAGTGTCAGGTAGTCTCCGCAATCTCGTGACCATCGGGACGATGATCACCCTCGTGGGGGGAGGCCTCGCCGCCCACTACCTCGCGGAATTTCCCTGGGCGATCGCCTTTTTGTACGGCGCTTTAGTCGTCGTGACCGGGCCGACAGTGGTGGGGCCACTCCTCAAACAAGTAAATGTTGACCGCAAAGTTGCCACTCTCCTTGAGGGGGAAGGTGTATTGATTGATCCAGTGGGTGCAATTCTCGCCGTTGTGGTGCTCGATACCATGCTCAATGTCGACGCTGGTTTTACCCAAGTGTTTGTGGGTCTGGTTCTGCGTTTGGGTATTGGGGCGATTATTGGCGCTGGCGGCGGTTGGCTCATTGGGAAATTTTTGCGCCTTGCAACCTTTCTTTCCGAAGACCTCAAAAATTTGTTGGTGTTGGCAGGAATTTGGGGGTTATTTGGGTTTGCCCAATCTGTGCGTGATGAATCAGGGTTGATGACAGTCGTCGTGGCAGGGCTTGTTCTCAGAGCGTTTTCTATTCCTGAAGAGCGCTTGTTACGGCGATTTAAAAGTCAATTAACCGTTCTCTGCGTCTCGGTGCTGTTTATTTTACTCGCCGCAGATTTATCCATCGCCAGTATCTTTGCCTTGGGTTGGGGGAGCTTTTTCGCCGTGGCGGCCCTGATGTTTGTGGTGCGCCCTATCAGTGTTGCCCTTTGTACGATCAACAGTGATTTAAACTGGCAGCAAAAATTTTTTGTCGCTTGGGTTGCCCCCAGGGGAATCGTTTCTGCTTCCGTGGCGTCCCTATTTGCCATTATTTTGACTGAGAAAGGGTTCAATGGGGGAGCCTCCATTAAAGCCCTGGTTTTTCTGACGATTTTGATGACGGTCTTTATCCAAGGGCTGTCGGCCAAGTGGATTGCGAAGCAGCTCAAGATCACTGCTGGCACGGCACGGGGGGCAGTTATTGTTGGTTCGAATCCCCTCAGCCGCCTTCTGGCGCGACTGTTTCAACAGCAGGGGGAATCGGTGGTGATTATCGATACTGACCCCCAGGCCTGCGAGGTGGCCCGGACAGAGCAGCTGGAAGTGTACCAAAGCAGTGCTCTCGATGGGGATGTACTAGAGGAAATTGGCATTAGTTCCATGGGTGCTTTTGTGGCCTTGACCACCAATGGAGAGGTCAATTTGGTTTTGGCCCAACGGGTTGTTGAGGAGTTTCAGCCCCCCAAGGTGATGGCTTTTTTTGAGCAGGGAGATCAAGAAAATACGATCGCCAACAAAAGCAAAATTAGCCAAGCATTTGGGGGAGGCTTTTCCGTGAAAACATGGAACCAGTATCTCCTCGATCGCCAGGTAAAATTAGGAAAAACAACGATCACTGCCCAGGAAAAACAAACCCCGTTGCCCTTCCAGGCCCTCATCGATAGTGGCCAATTGCTACCCCTGGTTATCCGTCGTCAAGGCACATTGGTCGTGATGCGATCGCTTGAAGATCTCAAAGTAGACGACGAATTAATCTATCTCCTCCATAGCCCCCAAACTGCTGCCCTGCCGAATTTTTCAGGGCATCCCCAAACGATCAATTTCCCCCTAGAAACCCTAGCCGAAGTCGAAAATCTCGCCCCTCTGCCCCAAACCCCAAGCACTTCCCCCACTGCTTGAATCTCCAGAGAGCCGCTAGAATAGGGTCATGTTCAGCCCAAAAATTTTGTGGAAATTATCGAGCAGCCATGACACAAACAACCACTGCCCCCAGTATCCAACTCACCGAAGCCGCCCTCAAGCATGTCCTGATGCTCCGGGAACAACAGGGCCAAGACCTCTGGTTACGGGTCGGTGTGCGCCAGGGAGGATGTTCCGGGATGTCTTACATGATGGACTTTGATCACCCCGAAAATGTCGGCGAACATGATGAAGTCTTTGACTATGCCGATGGCTTTAAGATCATTTGCGATCGCAAAAGCTTACTCTACCTTTACGGGCTCGTCCTAGACTACAGCAACGCGATGATTGGCGGTGGCTTCCAGTTCACCAATCCCAACGCCAACCAGACCTGTGGTTGCGGGAAATCTTTTGGGGTTTAATAGAAAACTGCATCTTTGTCGCCTCAGGTCGGCAACGGTTCTGCTTTTTTATTTATCTCCGCTAATCCACCATGACCGAATTAACTACTGAACAGCGCTTTGAAGCTGCGTTGAAACGTTACGATGCCGGCGAAAGCCCCGATGCTCTCCTGCCAGAGTTTTTAGAAATCTGCACCCTCGAGCCCAAAAATGCCGCCGCCTGGAGCTGTGTCGCTTGGTTGCATCTCCTGCGGGGAAAAGCGGATCTGGCTTTACCAGCGGCTCAACGGAGCGTCAGAATTGACCATCGCAACCCCCAAGCCCATGTGAACTTGGCCCTTGCTCTGTTGGGGACTGGCGGTAAAGGCGTCCGTAAGCATATTGAATTAGTGCAAAAAGTGATGGATTTTAGTGAAGAAGTCCGCCAAGATATTTTTGAAAATATCGAAGATGGCCTCCAGCGTAAGCCAGACTGGCAGGAACTGACGAAGGTTAAAAATTGGCTTTCTGAATAGCAGATTAATCGGCATAAATCGAGGTGATCATGGGCAAAAAGCATTACTTCACGGGCTTAACGGCGGATCAATTCCGGCACCCTTTAGATCGAGAAGCCACCGCTGCCCTGGGTCGCCTCCCTGGGTTGGACTTTTTGGTGCGCTCTGTGCTGGGTTCTACCGCAGAACAGGTTTTTCAGTTTAATAACCTCGCCGCCAGCATCCAAGTGGGCGATCGCCAACTGCCCCATCTGCACAATCTCCTCCAGGAAGCCGCCAAAATTCTTGATCTCGATCCGCCAGATTTATACATCCAACAAAATCCAGTCCCGAATGCCTACACCTTCGCGATGCGGGGCCAAAAGCCCTTTATGGTGATCCATACTTCTTTGATTGAAATTCTCACAGAAGCGGAACTTCAGGCAGTGATGGCCCATGAGTTAGGTCACCTCAAATGTGAACATGGGGTTTATCTCACCCTGGCAAATCTGTTGATGCTGGCCACCAATGCTCTACCTATTTGGGGGACAGTGCTTTCCCAATCGATGCAAAATCAAATGCTATCCTGGTTGCGTTGTGCTGAGTTAAGTTGTGATCGCGCTGCCTTTTTGGTGAGTCAAGACCCAAAAATCATGATCTCAGTGCTGATGAAGTTGGCGGGCGGCTCCCCTAGTTTGGCGCCCCTCCTCAACCTCGATGCCTTTATGGAGCAGGCAAAAACTTACGAAAATCTGAGCCAAAATCAACTGGGACAACTATTAAAGGAAAGTCAAACGGCTCAACTGACCCATCCGCTGCCCGTAGTACGCGCCCAAGAAATTTGGCGGTGGGCCAGCTCCCAGGAATATTCCCTCTTGCTTCAAAACCAAGATTCGGTTTATAATTCACAAGGCTTATCCAAGGGCGGATGGCGAAATTGGTAGACGCACCACACTCAAAATGTGGCGACTTCGGTCATGGGGGTTCAAGTCCCCCTCTGCCCATCTAGTAGAAAACTTTTCGAATTTAACTAAATGCTTTCTGTAATGCTGCTGAAGTGGAAGTTTTTCACCTTCAGGGCCGGGACAACAGTGCTGCCATGGCGTTCTGGGAAGGCGATCGCCTCCACATCGCGCAGCAAATCGGGCAAGGACTGATTAAAGCGCAGATTGTAGATGGGATAAGCGAGCTTCCCATTTTCGATCCAGAAAGTGCCGTCGCGGGTCATCCCTGTAAACTCAAGGGTTTGGGGATTAACCACCTGCACGTACCAGGCGCGGTTAATAAAGATGCCCCGTTCTGTTTGGGCAATCAAATCCGCCAGGGTTTGGTCGCTGCCAGTCATCACCAAGGGAAAGAAACTGCCCGTCGGGGTTTTTCCTGTTTTTTGCGCCCAGTAACGGTCGTAGCTCAGGGTTTTAGGCACGCCAGCGGTGGCGATCGCCAATCTGTTACAGGGCAAGCCATCATTACCAAAAGCCCCTGTTTGTAACAACGGATGGGCCGGGTCGCGGGACAAATTGACCAATGGGCTAAAAAGTTGTTCGCCGAGGGAATGTTTCGCAAAGTAACTGCGTCCCTCTGCCGCTGCCCGCGCCGACATCGACCACACCAAACGAGGGACTAAATTAGCCACGGCTCCGGCTCCCAGAACGACCGGATAAGTGCCTGGTTCAACCTTCCGAGGATTTTGCGATAATTGTGCTCGCCCCATCGTCGTCAATACCATTTGTTCGATGGGTAATTCGTTGATCCCCCAAGCCGTGCGACTGCTCCAACTGGAACCATTCCCAATCTTGGCGGTGTAGCTAAACTCTGCTTTCGTTTGGCGATCGCCTGCCCGCAACCCCGCTGAATTTCCCAAGGCATAAACCTTGGCACTGGTACTTAAAATACCCGACCCATTCACGCCTGCCGCGTCGCTCCACTGGCACACCTGTTGAATTAATTCCCCCCGTTGCAATGGTGAATAGTCCAAAGTTACTGTATCAAACTTGGCCGGACGGTCTTCGTAAACCTGTTCTGTCAACAGCGGCAGCCATTCTGGATCTTCTGGGGCAACCCTGGCCAAGGCTTCACTACGCCGCAACGCTGCTAGGATGCCGTCCCAATCCTGTTCGACCGTCGTCACACTGGCGCTGCGTGAGCCAAAGTAGCTCGTAATTGAAATTTCGAACTGGTTTTTCTGGAGATTTTGTCGAATTTGATTCTCTCCGAACCGTCCTAAAGCAGACTCCGTTTCGGCGATCGCCACCGCCACCCCATCTGATGCCGCTGCTTCAATGATTTTATCCAGCCAATCAAATGCCTGAGCCTGGGAAATCAATCGCGCTGCTGTCGAAACCATGGTGAACCTTGCCCATTAATACTCTCCCCATTAAAACAACAAAAACCCTTCCACCGCAGAAGATAGAAGGGCAAATCCCAAAGAAAATATCTAAATCAGCAAAACAGATATCTCCCCACTGAGATTTAATATTTATTCCGCCCAGGCCGTATGGAAAAATTCTCCCCGGGCTTTATCCGTCCGCTCGTAGGTATGAGCCCCGAAGTAATCCCGCTGCGCTTGGGTGAGGTTTTGGGGTAGCCGTGCCCGACGGTAGCTATCAAAATAATCCAGCGACGCGCTAAATGCCGGAACCGCGATCCCTAATTCATTGGCTGCCAGGATCACTGTCCGCCATGCCGCTTGGCGATCGATAATCGACTGCTTAAACTCCGGTGCAAGCAGTAAATTTGGCAAGTTCGGATTCTCCACATAAGCGGTCTTGATTTTGTCTAAAAAGCCCGCTTGAATGATGCAGCCCCCTTTCCAAATCCGGGCCGTTTCACCCAGGTTCAAACTATAGCTATACTCAGCTGAAGCTTTGGCCAATAAAGCCATCCCTTGGGCATAGGAACACATCTTCGAGCAATAGAGGGCATCCCGCACTTGGTTCACAAAGGTTTTAATATCGCCCCGATAGACCCGCTCCGGTGCTGGAAGCTCTAGGGCGGCGGCGGTGCGTTCATCTTTATAGGCAGACATCACCCTAGCATTTACAGCCGCGTAAATCGTTGGAATAGGTACACCCAGCTCGAGGGAGCTGACCACAGTCCAACGTCCTGTCCCCTTTTGTCCCGCACTATCGAGGATCAATTCGACGAGGGGTTGTTTTGTTTCCGGGTCAATTTTTTTGAAAATATCCGCGGTAATTTCAATGAGAAAAGAATTTAACTCGTCCGTTTCGTTCCACTCCGAAAAAACTTCGTGGAGCTCAGTGTGATTTAGTTTGGCGGCATTGGCCAGAAGATCATAGGCTTCGGCGATGAGTTGCATATCACCGTATTCGATGCCGTTGTGCACCATCTTGACGTAGTGGCCTGCACCACCAGGCCCGATAAAGGTGACGCAGGGGCCATCATCAACCTGGGCAGCGATTTTTGTAAGGATTGGCTCTAATTCGCGGTAGGCAGCTTCTGTGCCACCAGGCATTAAGCTAGGGCCATTGAGAGCACCTTCTTCACCGCCGCTGACTCCCATCCCGACGAAGCCTAGACCTGTAGCTTCTAGATCTTGTGTGCGGCGCTCGGTGTCTTCATAGAGGGAGTTACCGCCATCGATGATCATGTCTCCCGGTTCGAGGAGGGGTTTAAGGTCATTAATAACATAGTCAACAGGAGCGCCGGCTTTGACCATCACCAAAATTTTGCGGGGTCGCTCTAGGAGCTGGACAAATTCTTCGAGGCTATAGGCTGCTTTGATGTCTTTGCCGACAGCTCGGGTCGCCATGAATTCTTCGGTTTTGCTGGCGGTGCGGTTGTACACTGCAATGGGAAAGCCGTTGCGTTCAACGTTGAGAGCCAGGTTTTCTCCCATTACGGCGAGGCCGATGACGCCAAAGGTTCGTTTAGTCATATTGGTTGTTGAATGTCTTGCTAAAGTGCAGGCGCGTTTTCTTTACGTTAGCGTGTGCTTTAGGTTTTGCCTGACCGGTTAGAGGAATTGTCGTTTTTCTTAAACATCAATCGAAGATGTATGAAAAGTTCTTTAAATTATCGCGGATTCGTGACGATTTAAGTTTTATTTAAGAACTGATAGTCCTGGGCTTATGTTTGATTTTATGGGTTTTTAAAGGGGTTCTAATCCTTGATTTGCAGAGAATTCAGAAAGGATAAATCAAAATCAACGGGAGATTTTTTACTGATTTTAAGCAAAAAAATCATTCACAACAAATTATTTTCTCTGCTAAGAATAATTGGATTCTCTGACATCGATTGTGATGATTAATCAGGCGATCGCCTGATTAATATTATTTAGTCAGGTTGGGGGTAAATTTCCCAAAGATCGGTGCTGCGGCGCATGCTACTGAAATTGTCACGACCGAGAATAATGTGATCAAGGAGAGGAATACCCAGGATTTGGGCGGATTGGAGGAGGCGTCCGGTAAGATCGCGGTCTTCTTGGCTGGGGTCAACGTTCCCGGAGGGGTGATTGTGGGCGATGATCAGCCGGGTAGCGCCATGTTTGATCACTTCGCGGAAAATTTCCCTTGGGTGGGCGAGGGTTTCGGTGGCGAGGCCAATGGTCACGATCCGGGTTGCAATCAGTTTATTTTTCACGTCGAGGCAAAGAACAGCAAAACGTTCTTGCTCTTGCCACATAAGATCATTACTGAGGGCGATCGCCGCGGCTTCGGGAGTATCGACAATGATTTTTTCGCTGGGTTTGGCCTGAAAAATCCGTTTACCGAGTTCGATGCCAGCTAAAATTTGCGCAGCTTTGGCCGTGCCAACGCCTGGAATATGGGTAAGCTCCTGGGGAGTGGTATTACGCAGCCCATCAAAGGGATCCCGTTTCCCCTCACTGAAGGTTTGAAGTATTTTTTGGGCAAGACCGACCGCAGAAAGATTTTGGTGGCGATCGCCTGTGCTGATCAAAATGGCGATCAATTCTGCATTGGATAAATATTTCGCCCCCATGGTGACGAGTCTTTCACGCGGTCGTTCGCTGGCGGGGATATCTTGGATGCGCGGGCTATAAGACATGGACTACCAAGGGCGACATTAAGGCTCCAAGGCCATTCTAGGGCTGATGTTCAGCCCACGCACACTTTCCCTAATTTTCCTGGTGGGTAACAGTAATTTGATCCCCTTCGCTGAGGCCAATTTCTGCGGCGAGTCCTCCCCGAATTTCGATCACTTGGTCAATGTTGACGTTTCGGGGCGGGCCATAGCTTGGGCAAGGTTCAGTTTCGCAGGGGGGCACATCATGGGCGATCGCCTGAATCACGCCATCCCGCAGAAAGATCATATCCAGATTGATGAGGCAATTTTTCATCCAGAAACTCACGGGCCGGGGCGGATTAAATTCAAATAACATTCCCCGGTCATCGGGCAAAAATTCCCGAAACATTAGGCCGAGGGCTTGTTGCTCAGGTGTTTTTGCCACCTCTAGAGCAAATGTTTGATCGCGGCCAACCACCTGGGCCGTTGCCGTAATCGGTAAAATTTGCCCTTGAAAATCAGGATCTGAAGGCTCATTGGCGACAATTGCAGTCGGAGTATCAGTCGGATCAGTCGTTGTTACCTCAGGGTTATCTGCGGTGATGGGTGCACAGCCCACTAGAACAACCCCGCCGAGGGCAAACAAAAAACGTGCAGACAAGGACATAATCGTACCGCTGAAATGATTAAGGGTATTTTAAAAGGCGAGACCTATTTGAGGCGGAAGAAGTTGCTTAGGTGTCTTTTTTTAGAACATAACCTACGCCCCGCACCGTTTGAATCAGCCGCTTTTGCCCTTTTACTTCAATTTTGAGGCGTAGGTAACGAATATAGACTTCAATGACGTTTGATTCCCCCTGAAACTCATTTCCCCACACATTTTCGAGGATTTGCTCCCGGGTCAAAACCTGTTGGGGATGAGACATCAGATATTTCAACAGTTCAAATTCTTTGACGGTTAGCTCAATGGGCCTGGGGGTTTCACTGCCCTGGTTGGGCGATCGCCACACCTGGCGAGTATTGAGGTCAAGGATTAAATCGCCAAAAAAGAGCTGTTCTCGCTGTCCCGTCTGGGGTTCGAGATAAATATCGAGGAGTCGTAAAAAACTATCCTGTTGGTAAGGCTGTAGTAGATAATCATCAGCTCCTGCCTCTAGGCAGACAACCCGTTCTTCTACACTATCTTGGGTAACTAAGAATAAAATAGGCTGGACAAACTGAGTTTTTCGGAGGGCACGGCACAGCTCTACACCCCGCTGTCCCAACATTGGATAGTCCACAATGACCATGGCCGGGGTCAACTGCTGAAAGCGTTGGTGTGCTTGTTCCAGGGTTTCAACGGCAACGGTTTGATAGCCACGGTCCGCCAGATCTAGGGTGACCCGTTGTGTCAGTCCTGGCTCTGTCCCCACAAGGAGAACATAGGCTAAACCATCGGCAGTGTATTGGCTTTGGGGCATATCACGCTATCGAAATCGTCTGAACAAAATAAGTAAGAATAAAGGGGAAATCAAGATGGGGGAGTGAGCCCTCTTGATTTTAGGGAGACTCCTTTGGGGGGAGAAAATTTTTTCATGAATCTTTGCTTCTAGGTCCCTAGTCTCAGGGAAGCTTGCGGGAGGTAGGCTTGGCCACATGGGGCAGTCCCCAACCGAGTTTTTCTCGTAGAATGCGGAAAAATTCGGGCCGTTGGAGGCGGACAAAGCGAGCATTATAAGGAGATCGCTCCAGGTGAACCCGGTCTTCTGGCAGAACATAGGCACCGCCGTTGCCATCCACGACGAGTACCAAACGGTGGGAAGTGGCAGGAAAAATATTTACGGGTTCTCGGTCTGAAAAAACTAAGGCCCGGGAAGCAAGGGAATGGGGGCAAATGGGCGCTAATTGAAATACGGGTACATCGGGGGTCACCACGGGGCCGCCCGCACTAAGGGAATAGGCTGTGGAGCCTGTGGGGGTGGAGATGATGATTCCATCAGCGGCAATATCAACAGGGACATGGCGACCAATTTGGATTTCAAAATGACACATCCCGGCTAAAGGTTCCCGATGGAGCACCATTTCATTGAGGCTGAGGGCTTCCCACAGGAGTTCTTCGTCCCGGAACAGTTGCACGGTGATCATCGAACGGTCTTCAATTTCGTATTCCCCGGCCAGGAGTTGGGCGATCGCCTCATCGAGATGCTGGAGATACATTTCTGTCAAAAACCCCAAATGGCCCGTATTCACAGTGAGCAGAGGGATGCCCTTTGGGGCCACCTGGCGCGCCGCTGATAATACGGTGCCATCACCACCCAGAACGACGGCAAACATCATATTTTCGTCGAAATTGGGGGGCACTAATTGTTCAATTTTGGTATGACAAACCGGCCGCTGGTGGCCTGTTTCGCAGGGGGGAGGACATTCTGCATAACCTAATAGTCCCCCAAACCCAGTGGCCGTAAATACATCCCACCCATTATTCCTCAAGGTTTTGGTGAGTTCCTGGGCGACTTGGCAGGCAATGGGCTTGATGTCGTTGTAGATAATGCCAGCTTTGGGCACAAGCAGAATTGTCCTGAAAACTTAAGGATATTAAACAATAGGGTATCACTCAAACCGTTTTCTGAAATAACTACGGCAGGCGATCGCCCTGATGAATGGGTTTGGTGGGATCAAGCCCTGCGATACTGCCCCGCAAACTATCGGGAGAATACCGCAGAACAGGATTCAATTAAAAAGGCGTCCGGATATTGGGTTTTTTCTTGCCCCCTTTTTTCTTCTTATTTTTGTTCTTCTCGTAGTCGATTTCCTTGAGTTTTTGCATAATGCGACTGAAGTATTCCTGTAAATAGCTCTCTAGGGTCGTGGTTTCAGCCGGGTCGAGCTCAAGGGCTTTGTAGACTTCTTCCATGGGAGCGTCCAAAGGTTTTCCGGTAGCCATCACTTCAGCGAAGGCCAAACGATCTGAGGCATTTTGCCCCCACTGGAAGAAACGAGTCACCCGACGCATCAAGCGCAAAAAACCCAAAGACAGTCGAGCGATGCTGGCGGTTTGCCCAGAATAACGTTCACAGATGGCGATCACTTCTTCTCCTTTCCAGGCGCGGGTTCCGACCACAGGGAAGGTTTGCTTTTCTGCAGCTGGTACCTTTAGGGCCTGTACCGCAAACTTCGCAATATCTTGGGTATTCATATAGGCGATCGGCGAACTTTCTCCCGTGATCCAGACCGCTTGATTTTCGAGAATGGGGATCGCATATTGAGCGATTAATCCTTGCATGAAGCCACTTAAGCGCAGAATAGTGTAGTTCAATCCCACTTCCTTGAGGTACTCTTCGACGCAATATTTTGCATCCATCAAGGGCACTTCACGGTGCTGCTCAGCATTAATGATCGAAAAGAAAATAAAACGATCAACCCCGGCTTCCTTGGCAGCTTTGATCAAGTTGACCTGACCTTCCCAGTCGACTTCCTTAACACCGATGGAATCCGTTGGCCGGGCGGTGGCCGCATCGATGATTGCGTCAATGCCTTCGAGGGCGGGGACTAAAGATTCGGGCTGGCATAAATTTCCGCCGATGAGTTCTGCGCCCCACTCTTTAAGAAAAGAAGCTTTACGGGGATTTCGAACCAGACAGCGTACCTGATGCCCTTCATCTAATGCCCGTCGCGCGACTTGCCTGCCTAATGTGCCAGTAGCACCGACCACCAGTAAATTCATTTAAATTCCGGTTAAGTAACGTTTTTTTAAGATTCTATAGAATTTTATCAGAAAGCGATCGCCCCCTCCGGTGCTTCCCCAAAAATGCGATCGCCCTGTCCTCTGGCTTTTTTGTCTACAATCAAGGCAGTCACTACCCTGAGAAGTTGAATTTTATGTTTTTTGGTTTGCTCGGTAAAAAGACTCAAATACCTACCCCCCAAGAGGCACTGCCTGGTCGCACCCAGAAAATGCCGATCCCTAGCCAACACTTTGTGAACGGTAATCCCATCGCGGCTCCCTTTCCCGCAGGTATCGAGTTAGCAATGTTTGGTTTAGGCTGTTTTTGGGGGGCAGAGCGCAAATTTTGGCAAACACCCGGAGTTTACAGCACCGCAGTGGGCTATGCTGCTGGCCACACGCCGAATCCCACCTACCAAGAAGTCTGTTCGGGGATGACAGGGCACAACGAAGTGGTTTTAGTCGCCTATGATCCGAGCCAAGTGTCCTACGAAACACTACTAAAAGTCTTCTGGGAAAGCCATAATCCCACCCAAGGGATGCGCCAGGGGAACGATGTGGGAACACAATATCGTTCTGGAATTTACACCTATTCCGATGCCCAAAAACAGCTCGCTGAAAATTCACGTCAAGCGTACCAAACTGCTCTCAAAGCCCAAGGCCACGGAGAGATTACGACAGAAATCTTGACAGCACCGGAATTTTATTACGCCGAAGAATACCATCAGCAATACCTTGCGAAAAACCCAGGCGGCTACTGCGGTCTTGGTGGTACAGGGGTGAGCTGTCCAGTGGGTCTGGGGGCCAGCCTCTAAATTCTGCTGAGACTTCAAACGATTTCCATGGGCCGCAATTGAGCGGCCTTTTTTGTGCTGAGAAAGCAGCCCTAGAGATGGTTAGCCCAATAGATCAAGTAATTCAGATTCTGTAAGTTCTTGAATTCCCAATTGCCGAGCTTTTTCTAGCTTCGAACCGGCGTTTTCCCCTGCCACTAGGTAATCAGTATTTTTACTAATCGAACCCGTCACTTTACCCCCAGCGGCTTTGATCTTGTCGGCGGCCTCGGTGCGTTTGAGGGTCGGGAGTGTGCCTGTGATAACAAAGGTTTTTCCGGCAATATGACTATTGCTTTGACTGCTGACAGTTTGGGTTTGGGCAAAATTTAAGCCTGCCAATTGCAACTTAGCGATGAGTTGCTGGTTCCCATCTACCCGAAACCAATCGACAACAGATTGGGCAATTTCTTCACCAATGCCGTAGACCCCTTGCAATTGGGCAAAGGTTGCGTTCTGGAGCTGCCCTAAAGTCGAGAAGTTTTGGGCCAAAATTTCGGCGTTGACTTTCCCCACAAAGCGAATCCCCAAACCATATAAAACCCGGGCATAATCCTGATTTTTCGACGAAGCGATCGCCTCGACTAATTTTTCCGCCGATTTTTGGCCGAGACGGGGGAGGGCTTCGATTTGGGTCACGGTGAGGTCATAAATATCGGCGATGGAATGAACCAGGCCATGATCAATTAGAAGAATCACATTTTTTTCGCCTAGACCCTGAATATCGAGGGCATCGCGGCTAGCCCAATGAACAAGGGAACCGCGTAAGATCGCCGGACAGGAGCTATTCACACAGCGGGCAACCACTTCTCCCTGGGGGCGCACTAGTGCCGAGCCACATTCGGGGCAATGCTGGGGAAATTCGTAGGCGATCGCCTTTTCGGGGCGCAGATCGGGCAGCACCCTAAGCACCTCGGGAATAATTTCCCCCGCCTTCCGGATCACCACCGTATCCCCGACGCGGATATCTAGTTCTTGGATTCGGTCGGCGTTGTGGAGGGTGGCTCGCTGCACAATGGTGCCGGCCAATTGCACCGGTTCCATCACGGCCATGGGGGTCACCGCGCCAGTTCTGCCCACATTGACAATAATGTCTTTGACCACGGTGGGGGCTTCTTCGGCAGCATATTTTAAGGCGATCGCCCACCGGGGAAACTTTTGGGTAAAACCTAATGCCTGCTGGAGGGCAAAATCATTCAGCTTCACCACTACGCCATCGGTGAGATAAGAGAGCTTTTTTCGCCCATCATCCCATTTCTCAAAGTAAGTTTTTACCGCCTGTAAATCTGAACACAGTTCCCGGTTAGGATTAACCCGAAAGCCTATTTTTTGCAGTAATTCTAGGGCTTCCCACTGGGTCATGGGCTGTGCCTGCACCTCTGTTTCAGGCAGATGTAGGGTATAGGCAAAAAAGTCGAGTTTACGGTCTGCCACAATGCGCGCATCCAGTTGGCGGAGAGTCCCGGCGGCGGCATTTCTGGGGTTGGCAAATAAATTTTCGCCTGCTTTTTCCCGCTCTTGGTTGATCTTTTCAAAAGTATCTAAGGGTAAGAATGCCTCCCCGCGCACCTCCACAATGGGCGGTGGATTCTCCAGGTTTAGCCGTAACGGAATGGTGCGAATGGTACGGATATTGGCGGTGATATCTTCCCCTGTTACCCCGTCACCCCGGGTTACCCCTCGCACCAACAGGCCATTTTCATAGGTGAGGGCGATCGCCGAGCCGTCAATTTTTAGTTCACACACATAACTGGAATGATGGGGAACCTCACCCTCTAAGGCCCGTTGCCATTTTTGTTCCCATTGGCCTAGTTCGCCAAAATCAAAGGCATTCTCCAGACTGTAGAGGGGAATATTGTGCTTGACACTGGTGAATTGGCTAGCCGGTTTGTCACCGACGCGCTGGGTGGGGCTGTCGGGGGTGATCAGTTGGGGGTATTGCGCTTCTAGATCTGCTAGTTCCCGGTAAAGCTGGTCATAGACGGCATCTTCCATGAACGGCGCATCGAGGACATAGTAAGCATAGGCCGCTTTTTGGAGTTGCGATCGCAGTTGGGTCAGGCGGGTTTCGATGGCGTCAGACATGGCTTGGGGCGGAGAATTTCAGATTGAAATTATAGGCGATCGCCCTCGGGAAATTTGGTTGTTATTCTGGAGGTGCTGTTTCGGGAGTCGCTTCCGTTTCCACGGGGGACAATGTTTCTAGGGTTTTAAGATCTGCTTCACTCAGAACAGCCATATCTTTGATTTGATCTTTATAAGTGGCGGGAGCTAAGGCGATCGCATTGAGAAAAAATGGCTTGGCCGCCGCTTCGTTACCCTGATTTTTTAGGACAATTGCCTTGGCCAAAATAGGCCGAAAGTCTGTTTTGTTCACCGAGGCCGCCTGGTCATAGATGGCGATCGCCTCCCCGAAGCGTTTCTGGGCAGCATAGATCTGGCCAAGCATCAGTTGAATCGAAGTCACCTTTTGGGGATCAATTTCAATGGTTTCTTCCTCGGTCAGTTGGCCCATCTCCCGGAGGGTGGTTTGCAGTAACTCAATTGCTCCCTCTGGACGATTTTGTACCAGCAGTAGATCCACCATGCCCTGGAGCGCATTGATATGAGTCGGATCTGTGAGGAGAATTTTTCTGTAGGTGGCCGCTGCCCCTTCATAATCTTTTGCTTCCTGTTTCACTTGACCCAGTAGCACCAGATAGTCAGCGTTTTCGCTATGTACTTGGGCCAATCCCTCAAGGGCCGTTGCCGCAGCGGTGAGATCATCTAACTTGAGACTCGTGTCCAGTAGCCCTCTCAACGCTCGCTCGTTGGTCGGTTCTTTTTCTAGCCAAATTTCATAGCTCTGCTGGTCTTTTTCCAATAGGGCGATCGTCGGATCAACGGTTTCTTGGGCTTGGGTCTGGGCTGCCGCCGCTGTTTGCCGCGCCACAAGCCAGCGGTCAACGCGGGGCATGAGCAATAATCCCCCTGCCAAGATAAACAGCAGCCCCGAAAGGCCGTAAATCCAAAGGCGGGGTCGGTAATACTTTTCGGTGATGTTGCTCGCCATGGCTAAGATTGGGGGAGAAGGTGAACAGGAAAAAATAAGGTGGGCGGCTACTGGGGCCAGGGGTTGGCAAAATTTTAGCTAAATTTCAACGGTTTATCACCTCTGGGACAGCCATTGAGTACAATGGGCAGGCGCTAAACGTCTTTCATCTTGATGATTGGCGGTGTAACGCTTTTTATCGCGGTGGCGATCGCAATCGCGATGATCTTAGCGTCTGATAGTAGACTATCTGGTATCGCAAAAGTATCTCTTTTTTTAGCCCACCTAGAAAGCATTGGATAAGCCCGTGTCTGAATCTACCCATCATCTACCATCCCCGCCAGAAGAAGATCCCAAAGAAGAGCAAAGGATCTCCCAAAAATTGCGGCAGCACCCGATTCCCCCGGCTAGTCACCCCCGACAGTATCGGGCTATCGGCATTGTGCGTGGCAAATATACCCCCGAAGACCCGGAACAAATTAGCAAAGGGGCGATCGCCACAGCGGATGGTGACATTGAAGCAGTCCTGTTGGGCCGGGTCATTAGCCTGATCAAAAATCATATCGACCTGGACCAGGAACATGTGTGGGTGGTTTATCCTCGTACCCGACAGGATGACAACCATCTCCATTTACAGATCTTGGGGATTTGGGAACCGGAGACCCTCGATGATCCAGAGGTGCTGACGGAGGAAATTCCCACCAGCGAACAGGTAGAAGACGGTTATTTTTCCATCCGGGGCCAGGTGGTTTTCTATGAGGCCGAATCGAAGAAAGTAGTGGTCAAAATTCGCCAATCGCCGAAAAAGGAAGGCGAAAAACCTAAGTTTTTCAAAATTCAACTAATTGGGGCATTGCCAGAACGCCCCGTCAATCATTTCTATGACCTGCGGGCCAAGCTCCTGGACAATGTATTGATGATCCAAACCTGCGAAGACATCGGCTATGTTGGCAGCCGCCGTAAGGGGGGTAAGCCTGGTCAAAAACCCTTTGACCGTGACAAGGGTAAACCGACTAGACCCGGTGGCGATCGCCCCAGTCTTGGCGGTAGCCACGATGCCACCGCCCGGGCTAAACCAGTGCCACGGCCAAAACCCAAGGACAGTGAAGGCTAAATCACCTTAAAAATCCAAGGCTAATTACCAGAATCCCCCTTCGGCTGCAATCGGTCGCTGGGGGTTCTTTCTTGGCTGAGGGTCGCCAGGGTATCGAAGGCAAATTTTTGCACAAGGGCAGTGAGGGCTTTGGCGATCGCCGCCGCTTCGGGGGGCAGTTGGGCAATGAGCGTTTTAAGCTGTTGGGCCCGGGCCGCAAGCGCTGCCTGGTGAAACGCGGCTAACCACTCAGCCGAAAAATCTTTAAAGACATCTGGGGTGAGGTTGATCGTCGGTTCATCGGCTGCCTGGGGCGGGTAGAGGGTAAACTGCCGTAGGTTGGTCGGGGTATCACAGGTCAGCTCAAAAGAAAAACAAGACCCGATGCCTGGCTGACTACTGACAACGATTTCACTCCCCATCAAATTGACAAACTTTTGACTCAGGGCTAACCCCAAGCCGCTGCCCTGCCCGAGGCGATCGCCAGCCTCTAGTTTCACAAAATTATCAAAAAGCTTCGTGAAGTCTGCCTCAGCGATGCCGATGCCCGTATCTGTCACACTAAACCGTAATCGCAGTGGCATTTGACTGACGGTCTGTACCACGAGACGCACCCAACCCGTATCCGTAAATTTCAGCGCATTATTAAACAGATGGAGCAGTACCGAGTGGAGCTTGGGCTGGTCAGCGTTGATGTAGCGGGGTACTTGCTCATCCCAACTGACATCGATATGGATACTCTTGTGCTGCACTTCTAGGGCGTGCATCTGGGCCAAATCATCGAGGAGGTCATGGAGGTTGAATAGGTTTTTGTTGAGCTGAAGCGTGCCTTTTTCAAACTTGGCCAGGTTGAGGATGTCGTTGAGGAGGGCGAGCAGGTGTTTCCCGGAACGGTGAATGATGCCGAGATATTCCCGGTGTTCTGGGCGTAAATTAGGCGATCGCTCCATGATTTGGGTAAAGCCTAACACCGCGTTGAGGGGCGTTCTCAATTCGTGGCTCATGCTCGTGAGGAACTGATTTTTAGCGTGGTTGGCGGCCTCGGCTAGTTCTTTGGCGATTTCTAATTGTTGGTTAGCCTGTTGTCGGTGGTGATAGTTGTAGATCAAATTGCCGGCGATCGCCAAAATATCTGCATCTTCCTTCGACCAGAGCCGATGATCCAAAGCCGTTGAAGAACATTCAATATAGCCCCAGGGCTTGCCCGCCTGGTCTTGGATCGGGACCCACAGTACCGCCTTCACCCCGAGGGCATCTAAAAATTGTTGCTCCAGGCTCGCCGCCTCTGGTAGGGGAATTTCTCGGTTGAGTAAAATAATTCTTTGGTGTTGCCAATGGTCTAACCACCAAGGATAGGGATCCAAATCAATGGTTGTAAAGCTGTCATCTAAACGCAAACTCGGGTCCGCAGTCCAGGCAACCAAGCGCTTAACTGTATGGGTGTTTGGTTGACTGAGCATCACCGACATGCGATCGGCCGCTAAGGTATCTCCCAATAGGGTCAATACCGCCTCAAAATCTAAATTGTCTTCTACCACCATCAAGTGAGAAATATCTGCCAACAGGGTTTCTAGTTTGAGACGGTGGCGGAGGGTTTCATCGAAGTGCTTGCGCTCTGTAATATCGAGGACAAAGCCGTCAATAAGCCAATCGCTATCAATTTGTCGAATACTAAAAGAACAATCATAGAGCCAACGCCAGTCTCCCTTGGCATCTAGGATTCGATATTCGAGGCTGAAGTTTTTTCCGGGACAGAGGTGGCGGAAGACCTCATTTACTTTTTCTTGGTCTTCTGGGTGGATCGACTGGTTCCAGAGAGATGGGTGGGCCTTCAGAAAATCTACGTCATAGCCCAGGATATTTTCCAACTGGGAAGAGTAAAAAATGCCCCCCTGCTGGAGAGAATATTGGTAAATAATCGCCGGAATTCCTTCTACCATTTCTTGGTAGCGGGTTTGGCTTTCGGCCAAGGCGATCGCCGCCTGTTTGTATTCCGAAATATCTTCAACGATGGTCAATAGATATTCTGCTTGCCCCTGGTCATCATAGATATAAGAACAGATCACTTTGGCCCAAATATCATGGCCCTGGCGGTGGCGGTAGCGTTTTTCTAAAATGACACTGGCAGCTTCGCGGCGGTTGAGCTTAACCAGGGCCTCGTCACAGATATAAATATCCTCAGGGTGGGTGAGTTCGCGCCAGGTGAGGTGCTGCAACTCCGCTTCGGTGTAGCCACAGATCTGACAAAAAGCCTGGTTGACCAAAGAGAAGTGCTCCGTGCGATCAATCTGCATAATCCCCAGGGCCGCTTGATCAAAGATTGTTCGCAGACGTGCTTCCTGGGCCTGGAGTTTGAGCTCTGCTTCTTTGCGTTCAGTGATATCGGTCATCACACCCACGTGGCGCAGCAGTTGGCCAGTAGCTTCGTCATAGACTTTAAAAGATCGCGCGTAAACCCAACGAATGTCACCGTCTGGGCGGATTACCCGGTACTCTTCTTGGAAATCCTCTCCCTGTTGCTGCATTTTGACCATCGCCCGTTGGATCTGTTCGTGGTGGTCGGGGTGTAGGGCCTCAAGCCAAGATGTGCCATCGTCGAGGAGACTCTGGCAACTGCGCCCCCAAATCTTGGCGTAGTTCGGGCTGACATAGATTACTTCCCTTGGGTCTGGGGAATTCACCCAAAATGCTTCGTCGATGTGCTCGACCATTTCCCGGAAGCGGGTTTCACTTTCCTGGAGGGCATTCATGGTTTTTTTGAAGGTGGTGATGTCCTGGAGCGTACCGGAAAAACAGGTAACGATGCCTTCGCTGTTGGTTAGGGGATCCACATGTTCGAGAACAATTTTTTCGCGGCCCTGGGCGGTGATGATCCGGTATTCAAATGCATACACGCGATCGCCTGCCTTGAGCTCATGGATGGCTGCTTCGATGCGGTTATGGTCATCGGGGTGCACCATGGCGATGAAGCGCTCAAAATTGGGCGTGATGCTCTGGGGTTCGAGGTCAAAGATGCGATAAAACTCATCGGACCAAATTAGTTCATTGTCGATGAGATTCCATTCCCAATTCCCCACATGGGCGATCGCCTGGGCCTTTGCTAAACGGGTGCGGCTGGCAGCTAGGGCATTGAGGGTGGTTTTGATTTCGGTAATGTCCTGGACGGCTCCGCCAATACTAATCGCTTCCCCTTGGGCGTTGTATTTGACTTCGTGAAAGTCTTTGAGATAGCGCACTTCCCCCGCTGGGGTAATGATGCGGTACTCGGCATAGGGGATCGTCTCGCCCGCCAAGAGGCGACTGATCTTGTCTTGGATTTGATGGCGATCATCGGGATGGACACAGGCGAAAAAGTGTTCCGCATTGGGCTGGATTTCTCCTGGTTCGAACCCATAGATTCGAAAAGCCTCTGGGGACCAGTAGGTTTGGTTTGCTTGGATATCCCACTCCCAAACGCCAATGTGGGCGATCGCCTGGGCTTGGGCGAGGCGCGCTTCACTGGCGGCGAGGGCTTGGGTGCGCTGATCGATCAGGTCTTCGAGGTGCGTTTGGTATTTTTGTACCTGTTGGGCCAGTTGGTTTTGAACCGTCACATCCGTCAGTACCATCAAAATGCGGTGGGTATGGTCCGTGGGTTCGCGGGTCGCCGACAATTCCACTTCAATCGGCTCCCCATTTTGTTTGACAAATTGATAGTTTCCAGATTCTACGTAGCCTTGCTCTGTCAGGGTGGGCAGTAGGGTTTGTTCAGCCAGATGGCGGGAATCGGGGGTGAGAAAATCGAGAAAATTTCGCCCAATGACCCCTTGGCGCTCATAGCCTAAAACCTGCAACCAGCGATCGCTCACTGCAATGATCTGGCCCGTTGGATCCATCGAATGGAGCATGGCCGGGGTTTTTTCGTAGTATTGGATGGCCCGTTGGTTGAGTTCGAGGGCGATCGCCTTTTTTTCAGAAATATCGACAATGACCCCATCCAACCAGAGGAGATTGCCCTGATCGTCGAAAACACCCTGACCCCGTTCATCAACCCATTTAATGCTGCCATCCCGATGTTTGAGGCGATATTCTAGTGCAAAGGGCTTTTTTTCTTGGAGCTTGTGGTCAATGGCCTGGGAGACAAACTCCCGGTCTGCGGGGTGGATGAGGCTGACAAAATGGCGATCGCCCCCGGGCAAAAAGTTTGCTGCCGGGAAACCCGTCAAGGTTTCGATGGCATCACTAAAATAAGTACCGTGCCACTGGGGCGTTTTCAGGCAGCGATATACTGTCCCCGGAACGTTGCGAATCAACGTTTCAAGGCGATTATCACGGGTGTCATTCCAGTTGGCGATCGCCAGGGGGCTCGGACAAGCTTTTTGTTTCGTACGTAGGGCAATGCGGAGAACATGACCCAGGAGGCCTGCTGTCAGCTCAGACCAGAGTAAGCAATCCACAACCCCCAAAGGAAGAATTTCTTGGCGTAGGACTTCGGTGGTGGTGAGCCAGAGCCAAGGCGATCGCGCCACAAAATCAACATTTTCAACGAGGTACAGTAAAGGCCCGTCGCTAATGTAAAGATCATAGCCGCCCAGTTGTTGCAGATCAGGGGCAGCCCGCAAATCGACCCAAGTGAGGCGGCATTCCTCCCACTGGGCTTCGGACAAAAGACTTTGCAGACGAGGGGAAACCCCGGCGTCCGTCGATAAAACCGCGATACTGTAGTGGGCAATAACCATAGGGCAATGGGCACTGTGGCATTTTAAAGACAAATCTGTTTATCCTGGCAGAGAAAGAACCAAGCGAAGCGTCGCAATTCTTCTTCAGTTTTTATCTTTCCCAAAAACGCCGTGGATTACCTTCAATTTTTTCAAAACACAGAACGTCAGCGGGTGAGTGATGGTCAGCAAAGTTCCCTTGTGCCATCAATCTTAACGCGTCCCCTAATGGTGCTCATCCTATCTCAACTCGGTGACTTTGATAGCCTCGAATATGCTTGGTGGCTCCAAAAAGAAACAGATCTCTGTCGTGGGATAGATTATGTCGCCATTGCAATTGGCGATCGCCGCTCCGGTCAAAAATTTTGTGACTATACGGGCTTCCCTCCAGAAAAATTATTTGTTGATCCGAGCGCGACTCTCCACCAAGAACTGGGCCTCTATCGGGGCTTAAGCTGGAAAATTCCAGGCCTCAAGGCGGGCCAAAATGCCTGGGTCAATTTGATGCTGATGTGTGCAGGCATCGGCAGTCCGGGTACGCTGCGGGAAGTTTTGCGGGGTTATACGGGCGACAAAAAAGCCCCCCAACTGTTTGCCGATGATGAGGTAATCAAGGCGGCTCCCCTACCAGCCCTGAAAGGAGAATTTTTTGCGGCGGCTGGAGGTAAGGGGTTTCAGCGGCCTTTAGAATTAGCCACTCTGCGCCTGCGGAACATGGCGGAAGTTCTCGGCAATTGGTCTACCTATGTGCCCGACGCCCAGTACATGACCCAACGGGGGGCTACTTTTTTATTTAATCCTGATGGCACGCTGCAATATCAGCACCTCGACCGCAATATTCTGGGGTTCGCCGCGAATATGAGTCGGCCCCTCGCGTTCCTGGAGAATCTGGCGACTCTGCAACGGGTAGCTTAGGTGGTGGATTATCGGTTTCGCTTTGCTGCCTACCGTCGCCCTTTTAAAACGCCCCTGCGCACCCACCACGGTCTTTGGGCGGTACGGGAGGGCATTATTCTATCGCTCCGGGACGAGGCGGGACGGATCACCCAGGGAGAAATTGCGCCTCTGCCTTGGTTTGGCACTGAAACCCTCAAGGAGGCGATCGCCTTTTGTACATCTCTTGGGGGAAAAATCACTACTACGCAAATCGCGGCCATTCCCGATACCTTGCCTGCCTGTCAATTTGGCTTTGAGAGTGCCAGTCTGCATCTTGCTGACCCCGAAAATTTAGCGCCCCTACCCCCCAAAAAATTTTGTCAGTTGGTTAGGCGATCGCCCAACTTGTACCACAACCTAGAACACCTACTGAAAAAAGGATTTCGCACCTTTAAGCTCAAAATTGCCCTCGATGATCCCACAACGGAAATCGCCCTCTGTCAGCACATTCTGGACACCTTACCCACCGATGGTTATCTCCGTCTTGATGCCAATGGTGGTCTAACCCTAGAACAGGCTAAATATTGGCTAGATTGGGGAGAAACCCAAGGAAAACTAGAATTTATTGAGCAACCCTTAGCCCCTGGGCACTTTTCTGATTTGTTGCGACTCAATGCAGAATTTCAGACCCAAATTGCCCTCGATGAGTCGGTCGCCCAGCTCGCTTCCCTAGAAAATTGCTATGCCCAAGGATGGCGCGGCGTCTTTGTGATCAAACTGGCGATCGCCGGATTTCCATCCCAGCTTAATGATTTTTGCCAAACCCATAGGCCGGACATTGTGATGTCTACTGTTTTTGAAACAGCAGTAGGCCAACGGGCACTTCTGAAATTTTCCCAGGATGTTTTCCCATCCCAGCGAGCCTTAGGTATGGGCGGCTCTCTCTGGCTCAACAACCAAATGTCGCCATAACCATCGGCACCCCTGGAAAATACCCTGCTTCTGACGGTGATCGCGTTACAGTTCGTCACAAAAGTTCCCTTTGCGGCGATCGTTTCCATTACGCTGACAAATACTGTTTTTTGATCAATGCTGCCGCCCATGACTGCCCAAATTCCTGCCCACAAAAAAGCAAAAGGTCTACCCCGGGGAAATGTCCGCCCGGCGAAAGATCTCTGTAGTGACTGCGGTCTCTGTGACACCCACTTTATCCACTATGTCAAAGAGGCTTGTGCCTTTCTCAATCAGCAGTTTGATCAGCTCGAAACCCGAGTCCATGGCCGCCAGCGAGATCTAGACCAAGAGCAGGAAATGTACTTTGGGGTACATCAAAAAATGGTGGCCGCCCGCAAAACAGAACCCATCGAAGGGGCGCAGTGGACAGGGATTGTCAGTTCCCTGGCCTGCAAGATGCTTGAAGAAAAGCTCGTGGAAGGGGTGGTTTGTGTGCAAAATTCCCCTGAAGATCGCTTCCAGCCGATGCCGATTATTGCCACTACCCCAGCAGAAATCCTCGCGGCTCGGGTCAACAAACCGACCCTCTCGCCAAATTTGACAATCTTGGAGCAGATTGAACAGGGCGGTTTTAAGAAATTATTGGTGATTGGTGTCGGGTGCCAGATCCAGGCATTGCGTGCCGTACAGGATAAGCTGGGCCTCGAAAAGCTCTATGTTTTGGGTTTGCCCTGTGTGGACAATGTCACCCGCGCCGGCTTACAGAAATTCCTAGATACCACCAGTCGATCGCCTGAAACAGTTGTTTACTACGAGTTCATGCAGGACTTTAAGGTGCACTTCAAACATGAGGATGGTTCGACGGAAACCGTACCGTTTTTTGGCTTGAAAACCAACCAATTGAAAGATGTATTTGCCCCCTCCTGTATGAGCTGCTTTGACTATACAAACGGTTTGGCAGATCTCGTGGTGGGTTACATGGGCGCCCCCTTCGGTTGGCAATGGCTGGTGGTGCGCAATGAAACGGGCCAGGCAATGTTTGACCTGATCGCCGATCAGATTGAAACGCAATCTGTCGACTCCAAAGGCGATCGCCGGGCGGCGGTGCAAAATAGCATCCCTGCCTACGACAAGGGGGTTACCCTACCCATGTGGGCAGCAAAACTGATGGGGGTAGTGATCGAAAAAATTGGTCCGAAGGGTTTAGAATACGCAAAATTCTCCATTGATTCTCACTTTACGCGGAACTACCTCTACACCCGGCGCAACTATCCTGAGAAACTTGATGCCCATGTGCCAGCATTTGCCAAAAAAATTGTGAGCCAGTACAAATTACCTGAAGATTAAAGGCGATCGCCCCCTCAAACAGCCATACCACTTCCCTGGGTAATTCTGTTACAGTGAGGGGGACGTTTGGTTTTATGAAGTTTTATGTCAGGTTGGCTAGAGCACAGCGTACAGGTAGAAGTTGACGCCCCCATCGACCTCGTGTGGGGACTCTGGTCTGATCTCGAGCAAATGCCCCAGTGGATGAAGTGGATCGATTCAGTAGAAATTCTCAAGGAGGATCCAGACCTATCCAAGTGGAAGCTTGCCAGTGGCACGTTTGAATTCACTTGGCTGTCGCGTATCGTCAAGGTGGTCAACCACCAGATCATCCAGTGGGAATCGATCGATGGCCTCCCCAATCGGGGTGCAATCCGTTTTTATGACCGCCACAGCAGCACCATTGTCCGCCTGAGCATTGCCTATGATATCCCCGGTATTCTCGGGCAGGTGATGGACAATCTGTTCCTCGGTCGGGTGGTCGAATCCACTATCCAGGCAGATTTGCACCGCTTCCGGGACTATGTGGACAATTTGCAAAAGCAAGCGCCCACTTCCGTATAGATCTAGATCCCTAGTTTTCTGTCCCTTTGGGTTCTTCCTGGTGGATAACCTTGGCGCGATGCAGTAGGCGATCGCCCTGGCGGTAACCAACATTTTGAACCATTACGAGATCTCCTGGGGCCACATCCCCATGGTCTTTGACCAGTTGATGCAGTTGGGGATCATATTCGACAATGTCGCTCACTTCCCCGATGGGGGAAACATCCCAGCTTTCGAGCAGTTGATCGAAGGGTTGGGTCAAAGCCACGATTGTTCGCGCCGGAAATTGGGGATTGTCCTGGGCCGCTTTCGCCGCGGCAGACCACTGCAGGAGCCAAGCTTCGAGGGTATCGAGGGCTTCCTGTTGCCACTGTTGTTCGGCCTGGGTGAGCTGTTCGTCTAATTGATTTTCGAGGCGGTCATATTCTGTTTTGAGCAGCTTGATTTCTTCGGCATGGGTGGTGGCCTGGTTTTCTAATTGCCGTTGCAGATGGTCGATTTTGTCCTGAAATTGCTGGGCTTGCTGCTGGAGATGACTTTGCAGTTGCTCAATTTCTTCGGCGTGGTTGATGGCTTGGGTTTCTAGCTGTTGTCGGAGGCGATCGCCTTCGGTTTGGAGGGCTTCGAGTTCTGCCGGATCAACCGCCGCGCTACTGGTTGTTTTCGCGGTAAAGGGGATTGGGTGAATGCCAGTGGCGAGAAATAAGGCCAGAAATTCATCTACTGAGCGGTCAAAATATTGGGCCAACTGCACCACTGATTCTACGGGAACACTATGGATCAATCCTGCTTGGAGCCGGTAAATTTGTCGCGCTGAAACTTGAGAATAGGCTGCCAGTTGGATCACGTCGCTCACATTGGCTTGGGCCATGAGGACTTGGAGTTGGGCAGCATGGGGATGACTCATGGGGAGAGGCTCAGTCTTTAGCGGTAGGGAACAGGAATATTTTGGCATTCTCACCTATGACAGTGGGAAGATGCTGTCTTTTTATCAAATCGTTAACAATCTAGCTTTGCCCCTTGATTGAGGGGTTTTTACTGGGAAAGGGAAAAATCTTGATATGCTGTTTTTTGATGCTTGATCCTGAGAAAAAACGCCATGAACCTTAAGCGCATTTGGGCGATCGCCAGTAATTGTTTTCGGGAAGTAATTCGCGATCGCATTTTGTATTTTCTAGGATTCTATGGCCTCATCTTTGCCTTAGCGGTGCGGATTTTGCCAGATGTGGCGGCAACGGCCGGGGCAAAGGTGGTCATCGACTTTGGCTTAGGGATGATCGGCATTCTCAGCGTGCTGGTGGCGATTTTTGTGGGCACAGGCCTGGTGAACAAAGAAATTGAAAAGCGGACGATTCTTGTGCTGATCCCCAAGCCCATTAGTCGGGCGGAGTTGATCGTCGGTAAACATCTGGGTCTTTCGGCGGTGGTAGCAGTGATGCTGGTGGCGATGGGGATTATTTATTTCGCCCTCTTGAGCTGGTCCCAAAGCATCATGCCGCTACTCTGGCAAAACACCACCCTGACAACGGGGCCAATTCTCGTTTCCCTAGTTTATTTATTCCTGGAGTTGATGGTGATTATCGCTGTGGCGATCGCCTTTGGGGTTTTTACGAGCTCTCTATTGGCAACTTTATTTTCCTTTGGGATTTATCTAATGGGAAATTTCAGCACTGACTTAGTGCGGCTAGGGGAACTCAGTGATAATTCTGGGGTGCAGTTTATCACCGAAAATCTCTACAAAATTCTGCCGGATTTGTCGCGACTTAATTTTCGCAATGAGGTGGTTTACGGTGTTGTCCCCGATGCTCAAACTCTCTTACTTAGCGCGATCTACGGTCTGGCCTATGTGGTTTTGCTCCAGGCGATCGCCATCTTTATTTTCAGTCGGCGGCAGTTTTAAAAAGTAAAGTTCAGGATTGCATTGATGGCATCTGCGATTTGGGAGCGGTTAACACAATATTTGCGGTTGCAAGTTGCGATCAAGGCAGAAATACTCGATCAAGATTCAACTGCCCTTGAAAAAGCGTTTCAGGGGTTAGGCGATCGCCATCTATTAGCCCTGCAAGTTCCCCAGAATTTAGGGGGAGGCGGCTTGACAACCGCAGAATATTACCAAGCTACAGTAGAGATAGCGGCGGTGTCGGGCAGTTTGGCCTTTTTACAGACCCAGCACCAGAGCGCAGCCAATCGACTGGCTCGCTTTGGCAGCCCGGCACAGCAAGCTTTATTACCAGATATGGCCGCGGGAAAAGTGCGCATCGGCGTCGGATTTTCCCATCTGCGGCGGCGAGGAAAGCCAATGCTACGGGCAGAACCAAAGGGGGAGGGCTATTCCCTAACAGGGACAATTCCCTGGGTGACAGGCTATGGTTTTTTTCAACGGGCGATCGCCGGCGCGACTTTACCCGACGGGGCGGCACTCTATGGCATCATTCCCCTTCGAACATGCCAGGGGCCAACGGGTGGCACAATTAGCTGTAGCGATTCCCTCCCCCTTGCGGCCATGGGAGTCAGCCAAACGACCACTGTCCGCCTCGAAAACTGGCTCATGTCTCCCGCTGATGTCCTCGTGATTCAGTCCCCCGAGACAATTCACCAAGGTGATCGCCAACAGATTCTCCACCACGGCTTTTTTGCCCTCGGTTGTGCCCAAGGGTGCCTTAATTACCTCCAGACGAGGGAATTTCCTGAATTAGTACCTCTAAAAGAACATTGGCAAAACCTACAGCGGCAATTGTTTGCCGCCCTTGGGGAGACCGGAAGTGATCGCTACCAAGACAAATTACAGCTCCGCATCGCGGCAATTCAAACCGCCCAAACCTTTGCTCAGATTGCTCTCAGTTGGACAGGGGGTAGTGGGAATCTGCTGACCAGTCCCGCCCAGAGACTCTACCGCGAAGCCATGATGTTCAGTATCTTCGGCCAAACCCAAGCCATTCGAGAAGCCACCGTAAAAAGCTTGCTACCAGGAAAAGCTTCAGGATATACTGATACTCCTAACTACGCGGGTGTAGTTCAGTGGTAGAACGTCAGCTTCCCAAGCTGAATGTCGTCGGTTCGAGTCCGATCATCCGCTTATTGCAAAACCCTATAAAACCCCACCAGGAAATATAACCCAAAGCAGTTGTCTGAGATGGGGAACCCCGATTTACTTATTTTCGGGCAGAGGAGTTGTCATGCTGGGGAGATCATTTTTGAACTTGCAGAGAAAAAATTCACCCTGTGGTGTCTTATTACTGGTCTGAATTGGTGACGATTTGGGGTCTTCTAAAGGGAATTATCTTTGCACTAGCTCCCTTAAATATTCAGACAGAGGATGCCATAATAATCACACATCTTGCTGCGCCATAGACCCTCTAAAGCTGGTCAAAAAAATATCTTTATGAAAAATGTTTTAATAAAATCTGTTTGGGCGATCGCCTTCAGTTTCTTGGGGCTACTCAGTTACCCCAATAATGTCGCCGCAGAATTAGCGATCGATAGAATTCAACGAACAGGAATCTTGCGAGCCGGAACCAATCAAGATGCCGCCCCTTTTTCTTTTTTAGACGGAAATGGTCAGTTCCAAGGCTACTCTGTTGAAATGCTCCATCTGATCCGAGCCCAACTAGAACAAGAACTAGAACGTCCCATCCAATTAGAATTAGTTTCTGTGAGCACCGATGAACGAATTCCGAAAATTCTTACGGGTGCTGTCGATATTATTTGTGATGCGAGTAGCTATACCTGGGAGCGAGAAAAAGTCATTGATTTTTCCCTGACCTATGCCCAGACAGGCACTCGCCTCCTACTCCCTAGAAATAGTCCCCTACAAAATGCAGAAAGCTTAGCAGGACGAAAAATTGCAGTGCTCGCCGGAACGACCAATGAACTTGCCATTCGTCAAGCTCATCCCGAAGCCAAACTAGTGGTTGTTGATCACCATTATGACGGATATGACCTTTTACAAAGGGGAGCTGTTGATGCTTTTGCTGCCGATGGTATTTTGATCGATAATTGGTTACAAGAAAATAATCGTATCCTGGAGTTTCAGGCAGCTGAATATTTTTCTAAGGAAGGTATCGCCTGTATGCTCCCAGAAAATAATTCTGGTCTTGCCGATATTACAAACTACACTTTATTTCGCTTTATTCAACATTATTTAGAAGGGCAAGAGCCAGCTGTTACAACGTTTGAAAAATGGTTTGGTGATGAATCTATTGCGCCCTTAACCCAAGATTTACGTTCTCTTGTTTTAGAAAAAATGGAATTGGTCATTGATCTTCGGGAAGCAATTTTTGAATAATTGGTTGAATTTAAGACATTAAAAACTCCTCGATGACCAGTACCGAGGAGTTTTTAGTTGAAATCTAAAAATCTATGTCTATTTTTTGCCCAGCACTTGGGACTTGAGAGAATCGAATTCGGCCAAGAGCTCCTCACGGTTGGAGGCTTTGAGCAGATAGCGATAAACAAACCAAGCTGTGTAGGAAATCCCAATCAGTTCGAAGGAGGGCGCGAGCAAGGGGATATCGTTAATGGCACCGATTAGGGCAAAGGTCAGTTTTACGGTGATTAGAGCCGCGACAATTAAACCAACAGTGGTCAGGGGTTGTTTATAATCAGCGAAAAATGCTCCGAGAATTTCTGGCAATTCAGACAGAAAATCCGTGATGGGTTTAACTGCTTCTTGCCAAGGTTGCTCAGCTTGGGGAGTGGTCATGGGACCGGGTGCTTCGTTACTGAACGGAGCTGCGCCAGTTTCTACTTGGGTTTCAGGCTGTTGTTCCATCTTTCAAACCTATCCTTATATAGTCTATGTAGTACAGAGTGGTAGTGGGGCAGTCGCACTAGGATGCAGCGGAGTTGCCTTTCAGATTTTTGAGTAAGGGACGAATGATGCCCATATTATCAGACATATCTCGAAATCTCTGTCTACATCCTCCTAAGAGCATCAAGAATAGCTGATGTAAAGGACTCTTGGCGATATTTCCTCCTTAATTTTTCGAAAAAAGTGACGGGGGAGACTGTTGATTGTTGCTTTGATATCGGCCCTGAAAGCCTTAAATGGCTGTGCTATGATGAGGCCAATTTTTATAAAATTGTTTAGAGCATATCATCAATTTTTCAGCTATTTCTTGATGTCTGCAGACCTCTAGCCTCCGGTTTATATGCACCAAAAATCTAATCCTTCCCAAGTGCAAGCTAGTCAGCCCGTTGGCACGCAGCCGCCGTCATCGTCACCGACGGAAGCGGCATTGCCGGAAGATCCTGGGGCGCAAGTCCTTGATAGGGAGACAGAGACCTTTGATGGTGTAGATCCTGAGGCGATCGCCCCGGAAACAGAATCAGGTGAAGCAGAAAACGGACCAGAGACTCCAGGGTTGCCCAGAAAAAAGCAATTTCTCTTACCCAACTGGCAATGGTTGGGGTTGTTATTGATCTTTCTTTCGGGGGGTGTGGGCTTTTTGGCGACGTCGGTGCTATTAAGTTTCAACGGCAGTAATAATTGCAGCGCTCTCTTTTTACCTTTGGCTTCGGCAACCAGTCGTTTGTACTGCGCGCAACTGGAGGCAGAAAAGCAAACCCTCGCCAGCTATGTTAGGGCAATCCGCATGGTGAGTGGTTTTTCGGAAAATCATCCCCTCTGGCCGGATATTCGCCGCAATATTGAGGTGTGGGTCTCGCAAATTATTGCCCTGGCGGAAGTGGAATTCCAGGAGGGTAAGTTGGACGAGGCGATCGCCATGGTGAACGATATTCCAGAGCGGGCGGGCTTCCAGGGAGAAGTTGAGGCGCAGATCGCTGCCTGGCGAGAAATTTGGCAGGAAGGGGAAACAATTATGGCCCAGCTTCAACGGGAACTAGAAGCCGGGGATCTGGGTGAGGCCATGCGCACCGTGCTGCGCCTTAACTCCCTAGAAAATCGTTATTGGGCAACGGTGAAATATGATGAGGCCATGGCGCAAATTCAGCTGGCCCGTAGAGAAATTGAACAGTTGGCTGGGGCCCAGGCGGCTCTCCGCGAGGGAGGATTGGAGAATTGGCTCCAGGCGATCGCCCAGGCGAGCACCATTGGTCGGGATAGCTATGCCTATACCCAAGCCCAGCGTCTGATTAATGAAGCTCGCAAAGAAATCATGGACTACGTGGCGACGCTCATTGATGAGCAGCGCTGGGATGATCTGCTGGCCCTGGGTGATCGCTTACCGCGAGAGGCGAATTTTGAACCTCTGCTTGTGGACTGGCGGCTCCTGGCCCAGGCGGGTTTGACCGCAGACCAAGGCAGTGTCCGCAATATCGAAATGGCCCTAACACAGGTTCAAAGTATTCAACCTGACAGCCCTGTCTATGACCAGGCCCAGAATTTAATTAGTCGTTGGCAACAGGAAATCGTTGATGTTGCCCGCATCGAACAAGCCGAGGAAATCGCCCGGGGGGGGAATGTGGCTGACTATGAACGGGCGATCGCCCAACTCAATCTCGTGCCCCAGGGAAATCCCCGCTACAGTGAAGCGCGGCAGAAAATCAGTCAGTGGCGGCGGGAAATTGAAGTCAGTGAAGATTCCCCTACCCTCAACTACGCAAAAAGTCTGGCATCTAGTAACCGACTTACGGAGGCGATCGCCGAAGCTCGCAAAATTCAACCAGGCCGTGCCCTCCATGCTGAAGCCCAGGAGAATATCCGCCGCTGGCGCAGTACTGTCGAGCGGGCCGAAGACCAACCTATTTTTGACCGGGCTGTGGCCCTGGGGGAACAGGGGCGTCTTAACGAAGCGATCGCCACCGCCAACCAAATCGCCCCAAATCGTGCCCTGTATAACGAAATGCAGGCCCGAGTCAACGGTTGGCGTCAGACCCAAATTGCTAGCACCAACCTCAGTACTGCCTACCAAGTGGCCAACCGTGGAACTGTCGCCGCTTGGGTAGAAGCGATCAGCCTCACCCAGCAGATCCCCAGCAGCGCCAGTGCCCAACGTAGTGAAGGTCGGCAGGCCGCTGATCAGTGGAGTTTCAACATCCTCGCCGTCGCCCAGGGTCAAGCGAATAGCTCGATTCCCCAGGCGATCGCCACCGCCCAACAAATTCCCCGCAATACCGCCGCCTACGAACCCGCCCAAAGCCAAATCCAAACCTGGCAACGCCTCCTTGCCCCCACCACCACCGAGGCGATCGCTGAACCCTAGTCACGCCATCAACCCCTTCTTCCAAAATCCCCATGACCACAGAACAGCCCCTCGGTTCCGTTATCCAAGGTTCCCTGAGCCAGGGCCTCGAAGTCCGTCTCCATGGCGACGTCTCCGTTGAAGAGATGCGTGTTGGTAAATTTCTCGTTGTCAAAGGCAATCATTCCCAATTTTTCTGCCTCCTGACCGATGTTTCCCTCGGCACCGCTAGTCCCCGCATCCTTGCCGATCCGCCCAGCCCCCATGATGATTTTCTCCAGGCTGTCCTTGCTGGTACGAGTACCTATGGCACCGTTGAACTGGCCCCAATGCTGATGTTCACCCCCAGCCAAGACGATGAAACCGATCACAGCAAAACCCTCGAACTACTGCCCGTTAAAACCATTCCTAGCCACTTCAGTCAGGTCTATGAAGCCAACGAGCAAGACTTTCGGCGGGTTTTTGGCTGGGAAGATGACCCCCACCACAAAAAATTTGCGATCGGTCGCCCCCTCGACATGGAAGTGCCCATTTGTCTCGACCTTGACCGCTTTGTAGAACGCAGTAACGGCATCTTTGGCAAATCGGGTACTGGGAAATCCTTTCTCACCCGACTGCTCCTCTCCGGGATTATCAGACGGGATGCCGCCGTCAATCTAATGTTTGATATGCATTCTGAATATGGCTGGGAAGCCCTCGAAGAAGGCAAGGGTGTCAGTACGGTCAAAGGGCTACGACAACTGTTTCCGGGCTTGGTGGAGATCTACACCCTTGATCCCGAATCGACCCAGCGGCGGGGAGTGCGGGATGCCCAGGAACTCTATCTCAGCTTTGACCAAATTGAAATCGAAGACATCCGCCTCGTGGGGTTTGAACTAGGACTTTCCGAAGCAAGTTTGGACAATGCCAATGTTCTTTATTCCGAATTTGGCCGCTCCTGGATTGTCAAACTGTTGACCATGAGTAACGAAGAAATTCGCACCTTTTGTGAAGAGCGGCAGGGTCATGCCGGTTCAATCATGGCCCTCCAGCGGAAATTAAAGCGCCTCGAAAGTCTCAAATATATCCGTCAAACTTGCCCCATTAACTACATCGATCAGCTGCTCCAGAGCCTTGATGCCGGGAAACATATCATCATCGAATTTGGCTCCCAGTCCAATATGCTCTCTTACATGCTGGCCACCAACATGATTACCAGACGGATCCACTCAGCCTATGTCAAAAAGGCGGATCTGTATCTGCAAACCAAAAACTCTCAAAATAAGCCAAAACCCCTGGTGATCACCATCGAAGAAGCCCACCGCTTCCTTGATTCTAAAATCGTCCACCAAACCATCTTTGGGACGATCGCCCGGGAAATGCGTAAATATTTTGTGACGCTGTTGGTCGTGGATCAGCGGCCATCGGGCATCGATAACGAAGTTATGTCCCAGATCGGTACGAGGGTTACCTGTCTGCTCAATGATGAAAAAGATATCGACGCCATTTTTACCGGGGTTTCTGGGGGCGGCAACCTACGTTCTGTCCTGGCGAAACTTGACTCGAAGCAGCAAGCCCTTGTACTGGGCCATGCTCTACCGATGCCGGTGGTGATGCGCACCCGGGCCTATGACCAGACCTTCTACCAAGAGATCGGCATTCAAGACTGGCAAGCCATGGCTGACGACAAATTATTTGCTGAGGCTGACCTCGCAAAAGCAGACCTGGGTTTTTAAGACCAGAGGTTTTTGATAAAAAAGTTTACAATAGGAAGCAGTGTTATTGACCAACTAGTCAAAAAGGAGTGTAAATAGCCCCATGACTGCTTCTCCCAAACTTTTAGAATCCTTTGACCTCCAAGGATTGTCCCTGCGTAACCGCGTTGTGATGGCCCCCCTCACTAGGGCTCGGGCAGGAAAAGATCGCATTCCCAATGAACTCATGGCAGAATATTATGCCCAGCGAGCCTCGGCGGGTTTGATTGTTGCCGAAGCAACGACGATTTCTGAGCAGGCCAATGGCTGGAATGAATCTCCTGGCATTTACACCGATGCCATGGTGGAAGGTTGGAAATTAACAACCAGTGCCGTCCATGAAAAAGGTGGCAAAATTTTCTTGCAACTGTGGCACATGGGCCGGGCGTCCCACAGCAGTTTCCATGGGGGCAAATTGCCAGTCGCCCCTTCACCAGTCAAGATTGATAATGGCGACGAAATTTATACTCCCCTCAGTAAGCAGCCCTATGAAGTGCCCCGTGCCCTAGAGACCGCAGAAATCCCGGGCTTAATTGAAGACTATCGTCAGGCGGCTATTGGCGCTAAAGCAGCCGGCTTTGATGGGATTGAACTTCATGCGGCCAATGGTTATCTCTTAGATCAGTTTTTGCAGTCAAAAACCAACCACCGCACCGATGCCTATGGGGGCAGTGTTGAAAATCGTAGCCGTTTGCTCTTAGAAGT
Source organism: Picosynechococcus sp. NKBG15041c (assembly GCF_055380235.1). Classification (NCBI taxonomy): domain Bacteria; kingdom Bacillati; phylum Cyanobacteriota; class Cyanophyceae; order Chroococcales; family Geminocystaceae; genus Picosynechococcus; species Picosynechococcus sp. NKBG15041c. Next base: position 438,254 of record NZ_AP040363.1, on the reverse strand, counting down.
TGTAGAAGCTGTTTCTACAGTTTGGGATTCCCAGCGGGTTGGCGTGCGGATTGCGCCGAATGGTTCTTTTAATGATATGGGTTCTCCTGATTTCCGGGAGCAGTTTACCCATGTGGCGAGCCAACTTAACCGATGTAATTTGGCTTATCTTCATGTGGTTGATGGTCTTGCTTTTGGGTTCCATGGCCTCGGGGAAGCGATGACCCTCGATGAATTCCGTGCGGTCTATGATGGCGTCCTGATGGGGAACTGCGGCTATGATCAAGGGAGTGCAGAACAGGCGATCGCCTCCGGCCAGGCCGACCTCATTGCCATTGGTCGCTCCTTTATCAGTAATCCTGATTTGGTTGAACGCTACGCCAACAACTGGCCCCTCAATGAGGACTCTGATATGAGCACTTGGTATGGCGGCGCCGGCCCTCGGGGCTATACCGACTTTCCCCGCTATGCTGCCTAGACTAGGGCACAGAGCCGAGATTTGACCCCGCCTAAATTCTAATCAAGCAACAAAAAAGGACAACCCTAGGGTTGTCCTTTTTTGGGTGTGTCTCAGCGATTGGCAAAGAGGCGATCGCCTAAGACCGCTTAGATAAAGCTCGGCTGGTGACGAATGAGGTTTAGGAACTCCTCGCGGGTCTTTTGTTCCTTCTGAAAACAGCCAATCATCGCGCTGGTTACCGTCCAAGAGCCGGGTTTCTGAACTCCCCGCATCGACATACACATGTGGATCCCTTCCATAACAACCGCTACCCCTTGGGGATCGAGGATCTCCTGCACTGCTTCGGCGATTTGGCGAGTTAAACGCTCTTGCACCTGGAGGCGGCGGGAATACATCTCAACGATCCGCGCCAATTTACTGAGGCCTACTACCTTTTGATTCGGGATATAGGCAACATGGGCACGACCCATAAAAGGCAGCATGTGGTGCTCACAAAGACTAAAGAAGTCAATGTCCCGCACCAGCACCATTTCATTATGTCCTTCATCAAAGATGGCACCGTTGACGAGTTCTTCCAAGGACTGGCTGTAACCTTGGGTCAAAAATTGCATCGACTTCGCAACCCGCAGCGGTGTTTTTAGCAAACCTTCCCGCTCAGGATCTTCGCCGACGGCTTCGAGCATGGTGTAAACAGCTTCTGCCATTTTTTGCTGGCTTTCTTCTGTTGTGGGGCGAATGCTTGCTGTTTTACCATCGTGGCTATTGCGATCTGGGCGCGTTACCAGGTCACTAAGGTCACGACCTAGGGCATCAGTCGCTATGGTTTTCGTGGAACCATTGAAGCCGCTTGAAGAAGATGTTGTCATAATTCGGTATTGAATGGAGAAATAGAAGGAAAAAGTGCAGGGAAAATAGATCCGGGAGCAAAATCAATTGCGGGATTGCCTGCAGGGGAGATCAGGGTCAATTCTTCAGTGCTGGGCTCAACGGATCGTCGAAATCCCTCGAAGAATACTGGGGGACACTCCTGAAATAGGTTATTTCTGAAGCGGCCAGGGTTTTATCCAGACACGATGGTGCCGTGCTTGTGGGCAGGGGAGTGGGGTTGTTCTGGATGCTCGGGTTGCGACGGGAGAAAAGGTTATCCCAACTCTGAAGGTGTTGAGGGGGTGGAACGGAGTTGTCAGAGGGGGTTGCCATCGCAAAGAAAAATTGTTGATGGGGGCTAGGGCGATCGCCTGGATGAAGTCTTTGGCTAAATCGGCATCGATCACGGTGCTTGACGGCGAGTCAGGTGGATGGTGATTCCACAATTAACCCAAAGGCCCAGCGGCTTCTTATCCTACCAAAATTTCGGAAATGTTACAAAATATTGCTGAATGAGAAGCATGGGGCGATCGCCTCAATCCCTACCTATTCTTGGGCATTCTCTAGGAAGACACCGATCTTGCGGAACCGTTGGTAGCGCAGTTCTCGACGTCGATCTGGGCTGAGTTTTAACAGAGATTGGAGATTTTCTTGGATCGCTGCTTTGAGCAGTTGGGCGGCGCCAATGGGGTCAGTGTGGGCACAGGAAACAGGTTCAGGCACAATATCATCGATAATATCGAGTTTCTTGAGATCCTCGGCGGTAATTTTAAGGGCGGCGGCAGCCTGTTCTGCTTTTCCGGCATCCTTCCAGAGAATTGCCGCACAAGCTTCGGGGGTCGCCACGGTGTAAACAGAATTTTTCAGCATCAAGACGCGATCGCCCACGCCAATCCCTAGGGCGCCACCGGAGCCGCCTTCCCCAATCACGGTGCAGATAATCGGCACATCAAGGCTAAACATTTCCCGAAGATTATAGGCGATCGCTTCTCCCTGGCCGAGTTTTTCAGCTTCCAGACCAGCCCAAGCCCCAGGGGTATCGATAAATGTCAAAATTGGCATCCCGAAGCGATTGGCATGCTCCATCAGCCTCATCGCCTTGCGGTAGCCCCCAGGGGCCGGCATCCCAAAATTACGGGCGACATTATCCTTAGTATCACGGCCTTTCTGGTGACCCAACATCACCACTGGCTGCCCCTCGAAACGCGCGACGCCACCGATCAAGGCCGGGTCATCAGACCCACCACGATCGCCATGGAGCTCAAACCACTCATCCGTCATCATCTGGATGTAGTCGAGGGTACTGGGTCGCCGGGGATGGCGGGCTAACTGGAGCCGCTGGGCGGGGGTTAACGTGCTAAAAATTTCTTCCCGGAGTTGATCTGCCCGTGCCTCTAGCTGTTGAATTTGTTCCGAGACATCCACATTATTTTCCTCGGCGAGGTCGCGGATCTGGTGGATGCGCGATTCTAACTCCGAGAGGGGTTTCTCGAAATCAAGCAGAAATGTACGGCGCTCCGTTTTCGGCATGGCGGTTTTAATTTTACTGACAACAACTCATCAATCAACCATTATTATCCCCGGAAGCCTCCCCAACAGTAAAGGAATCCGTACTGCACCACCCCGAAAGTTTTGCCACAATAAAAGGTAAGCAATTTTACGTTTGCAAGCATTCAATCATCAGCTATGAGCAATACCAGTAATTTTCGTGATGCGATCCGGCAGGCCCAGGGCCAAGCCCTCGTCGGCCCAGAGGTGATCAAAAACGCCCTCCCCTACCTCGGGGGTGGTCTGTTGTTGACTGCCCTAGGAACCTATGGCGGTCTAGGGGTTTTACAAACTAACCCGGCTTTGTTTATGCCCACTTTTTGGGGGGCTTTGATTGTAGAATTGGTGCTCTTTTTTGTCGCCCGAGGCGTCGCAGAAAAGGCAAATAATAGTGTTGCTCTCCCCCTCTTGGCCGGCTACAGCTTACTCTCTGGCTATACCCTCACGGGTCTTGTGGCCCTCGCCCTCGGTACGACTGGCGTCGGCATGCAAGGGGTCGGTATCGCTGCGCTAGGGTGTGGTATCACCTTCATTCTGGGTCGAAACATTGGCTCTAACCTTTCGGACCAAGATGGTTTAGCCCTCGCCCAAACAGTCCGCCTCGGCATTATCGCTCTGTTTGTGGTGCTGTTGGCCCAGCTGGGTTTCTCCTTTTTCGGGGTTTATACACCGAGTTGGCTAGAGGTGGGAATTTCTGGTTTAGGGACACTGCTGTTTGCGGGTTGTGCAGTGGTAGATTTTTATGTGTTGCCCCGGGCCTACCGTAATGATCAATACCTTTCGGCGGCCTTGTCGATGTACTTGACCTATATCAACTTGTTTGTATTTATTCTCCGGTTACTGATTGCCCTCAATAGTCGCGACTAACTCCCTTTTTTAAATCTCCTCTGAGAGAGGAGATTTTTTTGGGTTCCCCTCCAGCTCCCCCTAAGGAAGAATAGGCTCTCTGGTTGATGTTCTAAGTAATTAAGCCAGGGAGATTTTTAGTGAGGTTGCAACACTAGCAAGGCAAGATCGAGGGTTTCTCTGAGATGTTCAGGGTTGGGAATGCCTTTAATACGGGTATTCAGACCCAACAGCACGTGGTAAAGATAGCGGGCGGTTTTTGGGCTATCGAAATTTTCGGGAAGCTCACCGTTGGCGATCGCCTGATCGAGGGTTTGGGCAAAAATCCGTTCGACTTTTTGGGCAATTTGTTCGACGAGGGCCGCCACCTGGGGGTCATGGGGGGCCAGCTCAATCATGGCGTTTACCACAAAGCAGCCCCGACAACCAAGGATTTTCGCGTTTTCAGCGGTCTGGTAGAACAGATTACGGACATTATCGAGGGGCGAGGCGGAATAGTTGAGGCGTTCTTCCAGTTGGCGCACCGCGACTTTGCCGTAATAGGCGATCGCCTCTAGGAATAAATCGTGTTTATTGCCAAAGGTGTTGTACAAACTTTGGCGCTGGATACCCATGTAGTCTAGAAGTTCCGTAAGGCTTGTGGCGCTGTAACCCTTTTCCCAGAACAGTTCCATCGCCTTTTCCAGGGCGGCATTACGGTTAAATGCGAGCTTTCGACCCACCATAGCAAAACCCCATACGGTGCAAAGAAACTCGTTTTATCCTAAAGGAAATTTCTTGGCGCCGTCAAAAAACACCTGATAACCAGGTCGTTTTATTTCCCTAAAGAGACTGATCGTAGATATTTTTTAAACTAGACTGAACTGTTGGAGTGCCAGTTTCGCGGCCCCGACCATCCCCGCATTATTATCTAGGGTGGCTTTGGTGATTTCTAGGTCCACCCGCGACGAGGGCAAGACCCGTCGCTCAATTTCGGCGATCGCCGCTGGCAAGAAAAATTCACTGCTGGCACTAATGCCGCCGCCAATGATCACAATTTCGGGGGTAAAAATATAAATCAAGCTGGTGAGCCCAGCCCCGAGCAATTTGCCATAGGTTTGCCAATGGGCGATCGCCGCCGCATCTCCCGCCTGGGCCAGTTGACCTAATTCTCCAGGATCTTTACCAGAGATACGTTTAACGCCATTGATCGAACAATATTGTTCAAAGGAGCCATTGTTGCCACTATTACAGGGGGGACCGTCAGGATTGAGCGTGATGAGTCCTAGTTCTCCTGCTGCACCGTAGTGCCCCGTAAATAGTTGGCCATTAAGAATAATCGCCCCACCGACCCCAGTCCCCAGGGTAATCAGGATTAAATTTTGGCGATCGCGCCCTGCCCCTAACCAGGCTTCTCCAAGACCGGCACAGTTGGCATCGTTATTCAGTGTTGTCGACAGACCTGTTTTTTCCTCCACCCAAGCGGCGAGGGGCACATCTTGCCAGCCGCTGAGATTAATCGCGACCTTGGCGATACGAGCGCTGCCATCGACGGGGCCAGGAATGCCAATGCCAACCGCTCGACAGCTTCCGTCGGCGTTGAGTCCATTGACAAGGTGGGCGATCGCCTCAGCGACAGCAGTTGGGGTACTGGGTTGCGGAGTGGGCACCATTTTTTCCGCTAAGCAAACTCCATCAAGGCTAAATTTTCCCCCTTTAATGGCGGTTCCCCCCAGGTCAATCCCAATCACTGCACCCATCTAATCCAACGCTCCATTTACCAAATTGTTCAAACCATACACATGGCGGCGACCCGCCAAGGCGACCAATTCTACTTCTTTTTCATCGCCCGGTTCAAATCGAATCGCTGTCCCTGCCGGAATATTCAGACGCATACCCCGCGCTGTATCCCGGTCAAAGGCAAGGGCTGGGTTGACTTCAAAAAAATGAAAGTGGGAGCCAATCTGGATCGGGCGATCGCCTGTGTTTGCCACTGTAATCACCTTGGTTTCGCGGCCCGCATTGAGTTCGATGTCCCCAGTCTGGGGACGCAGTTCGCCTGGAATCATTACTATCTCCCTCCAAAAACTGCCTCCATCCTACGCAATTATCAGGAAATGCAACAGAGCGAAAAGTTGTCAAAATATTCGGGCTAGACTGAAAAAATTTCAAGAGAGCGATCGCCATGGCCGGAACCTACGACATTAGAATAATGACCCGGGCAGAGTTGGATTTGGCAGTGGAGTGGGCAGCTCAGGAAGGCTGGAATCCTGGTCTACAGGACGCAACTAGTTTCTATGCAGCGGATCCGACAGGATTTTTCGTCGGTCTGCTCAATGGGGAGGCGATCGCCACCATCTCAGCGGTGAAATATGCCCCGAATTTTGCATTTGTGGGCTTTTATCTCGTCAAACCAGCATATCGCGGCCAAGGTTATGGCTGGAAAATTTGGCAGGCAGCCATGGCCTCCGTCGCAGGTCGCAATGTGGGCCTCGATGGGGTGGTAGCCCAGCAGGAAAATTACAAAAAGTCTGGTTTCACCCTAGCCTATAACAATGTGCGCTACAGCGGGGTTGGCGGTGGTGAGATGCCCGAAAATCTCCCTTTAAAACCCCTTGCTGCCATAGAAATCGAAAAAATCTGTGCCTATGATCAGCGGTTCTTTCCGGGCGATCGTCACACTTTTTTAAAATCTTGGCTCCAGCAACCGCATAGCACTACCTGGGCCATGGTCAATGGTTCTGAAATTACGGGTTATGGCATGGTCCGTCCCTGCCGTCGGGGTTATAAGATCGGCCCTCTGTTTGCCAACAATCCTAAAATTGCAGAAAGTCTTTTTCTCGCCCTCAAAGGCAGCATTCCTGCTAGTGGTGAATTATTCCTTGATGTGCCCATGATTAACCCTGAGGCGATCGCCTTGGCTCAACGTCATCACATGCAACCTGTTTTTGAAACAGCGCGAATGTATACCCAAACGCCCCCAACGATTCTCCTGGCAGATATCTTCGGTGTGACTAGCTTTGAACTGGGTTAATCAATAAAAAAAGGGCATGTGCAACGACATGCCCTGCTGAGGAAACATTCCTTTAAAGCTTTATTCGCCGTATTCATTGAGGATTTCTTTTGCTTCTCTAATGGCTTCCGTCGGTTGGCCTTGGGTTGTCTGCTGCTTGAGGACATGTCTTGCCCAAACCCGTTCCATCGCCCGGAGGGTCTCATTTTTCTCTTTGCGCATCCGCATAACCTTAAACTCCCTTTAAGAAAAATTTGATTTAGTTACTTTTGATACAGAAACTATTTGATTCTCATTATAGGCGTTAATTTCAACAGATTCAAGAATGCTAGCAAATAGTACTTTTGTTTTCCAAAAAAAATCAGCTATTTCAGCTGATTACAGATACTTTTGCTTTGGATGTTTGGTGTTTAACCCTAGTCTAGGTCCAGGATGCTCCGGGTATTTTCGCGACGGCGATCATCCCGGGCCTGGTAGGTCGCAAGACAACCATCCTGTTCTACCATCACACAACTGAGATAATCGGTTGCTTCAATAAGGGCAGCACGGAGTGCCTGGCCCACGGGGGCGCGATTTGTGGCCGTGCGATCGCCACCGAGGTTAATGCCAGCAAAGCTAGCCGTTGCGCCCCCAGAATTTTCGGTAGAAGTGGCGCGACCTTCCACGGTGCGAGCATGAACAACCTCCCCAGTCGTCGAATCTACAACTCGGAGATCAACGGCGACATAGGCCTCTTCGCTTGAGCCACGACCACCGCCACCAATGCGAAAACCACCGATACGAATCCCGCTAATCCCAAGACCTGTGGACTCTTCCTGTACCCCTTCTTCATAGGAGGTCACCTGGCCGAGGACGATATACTGAGCGCCGGTGACTTGACCCCGTTGGGCACCAGTTTCTGGGCGAACAATACCCAGTTCTGCAAGTTCCTGTTCTGAGAGAACGGCGCCGAGATTTTGGCGCTCTACAACACGAAAGTTGCCCGTGGCGGTCAATTCATTACTGAGAGCATCTGCTAACTCTTGGGAAACACTGTTATTCCACCACCACCAATTACTACCACTGGTTTCATTTTTAAATTCCGGTACAGAAATAGTCGGTTGTACTTGGGCTAATGCTTCGTTACTACCGAGCCCCAAGGTCAGGGCCAACACTGCCAGGGTTGTCGAACGGCCCATGGATGTCAAAAATTGATTGGCTTTCATTGTCTTCACAGGTTGTAGAAAAAAATTGGGATGAAATTGCAATATATGCTCGTAATTTATACTTACGGCACATATGGACTTATGCACTTACCATTGCACCTAAATATATACTGACGATTTTATCTCGTCCCTAAGTTCCTTTGTTCCTTGATTTTGTGGGATGAAATATATTGAAAAATCCAGTATTGGCGTGTTGCTTATTTTTATTTAATTAATTGCTATCTACTAATTGCCCTGGAATGGGAATTGTCAATAATCTGTGAGGCCCTTCTTCTTCAAGAACAGAATTTAACATTAAAAATTAGTAAAAATTTTTTCCGCTGATTGGCGATTTACCGACCCGCCACCTGAGCCAGATGCCAATCGGGGCGCAGATTTTGGGCATGGCGGAGATAGGAGTGATACATTTCAGCTTGGGGTTTAGGGGTGTTGAGATGGATGAGAACCCGTACACACCGGGGGAGGCTGCCCTGGACCGCCATTTGTTGCACATCTAGAAGAGGGACATTATCCCAATTGGGCCGTTGCCGGGCGATCGCCGCCGGGAAAATCGCGTCTAAATCTGCTGTAGTCGTAAACACAACGCTGATGATTTCTTCGGGGTCTAGTTGATTACGGGCCTCAATGTCATCGAGGAGTTCTCGCACCGCATCGGCGATCGCCTCTTTTGTGTTGGCCGTTGCCGTAATTGCGCCTCGAATGGCCCGCACCTTCCAGTCCACGTTGTTTTCCTCCGCCTCAAGCATCACAAAATTTTATCAATCAATCAGGGTCGATAGAGCCACAGGGGTTGTCCCGCCGTTGCCAGTTCAAATTCTACCCAATTCAGGGTTCTTCCCATGGGAGAACTCAATTGACTACGACTAAGGAGGCGGCTGACAAGGGGTCTGGGTTCTTCGATGGTGCGACATTCTGCCTTTTCTGGGTCTAAACCTGCAAGCTCTGCAGCCCAGATACGGGCGTCTTCTTCGGTACCGAGGCGATCGACAACCCCCAGTTCTTTTGCTTGTTCGCCTGTAAAAATGCGGCCATCAGCAAAGGTTTTGACTGTCTCGACTTCTAGATTACGGGCCTCAGCAACAGTTTTCACAAACTGGCCATAGCTAATATCGATCATGTCCTGGAGAATTTTCTCTTCGGCTTCGGTCAGCTCCCGGTCAAAGGACAAAATATCTTTGTAGGGGCCGGATTTGATCACTTTAAAAGAAACACCGACTTTTTCGAGGAGACGCTCTAAATTGTTACCCCGTAAAATGACACCGATACTCCCTGTAATGGTGCCGGGGTTCGCGACGATGTGCTGGGCGCCCATGCCAATATAGACCCCACCAGAGGCGGAAATATTACCGAAACTGGCGATAATTTTTGTCTTTTTCTGGAGTTTTTTCAGAGCGTAATAAATTTCTTGGGAATCACCCACCGTCCCCCCAGGGGAGTCGATACGTAACAAGAGGGCAGGATATTTTTTTTCTTCAACTTCTTCGAGGGCCTTGAGGACTCGCTTCCGGGTATCAGCGGCGATCGCCCCGGTGATTTCAATGCGGGCAATTTGTTTACGGGTTTTTGGAGGAAAAGGCCACACCATAGGGATTTTTGTTCAATAGAGAAGAGGTAAACAGAGGCCCACTCGGTTCAGGGTTTAGGGCACTAATTTTCTATGCTAACTGATTCTTCCGGCCTCACTGTGCTTTTTGGAGAGAATTAAGCTGATTTTTTCTCAGAAAGCGCTGGAACTAACCACAGAACTGTCGGAGAAAAGACAGCAAACTGGATAAATTTCCCCTATGCTTAACATTACGACACATCGAACTGAGTCTTCACCGCCGCCGCGAATTTATGGCCCCTAATCTCTCGAAGTCAAGCTTTAGCCAACTGCCGCTCGTGCTCATCGCTCCCTTTTTTCTCTGGGGGACAGCCATGGTCGCCATGAAAGGGGTGATGCCCCAAACGACGCCTCTGTTCCTCGCGGGATTGCGTTTAGTGCCAGCTGGATTACTGGTTCTCTTGTTTGGGCTACTGTCGGGACGCGATCGCCACATTTCTCCCAAGGGTTGGCTCTGGATCGCTCTGTTTGCGTTGGTTGATGGCCTCATGTTCCAAGGTTTTCTCGCCGAGGGCTTGGTGAAAACAGGGGCAGGTTTAGGGTCGGTGATGATTGACTCCCAACCGTTAGCGGTGGCTTTGTTATCCAGTTGGCTATTTGGGGAAGTGATTGGCCTGTGGGGTTGGCTCGGCTTGGGTTTTGGGATTGCCGGAATCAGTTTAATTGGTATTCCCGATGCGTGGATTTTTGCGGTGGCGCATGGAGATTTTTCCTTTTTCCAGTGGGATAGCCTAGAGGTGAGCGGCGAAGTGCTGATGTTGGGGGCCTCCCTATCGATGGCGGTGGGGACAATTCTCATCCGCTATGTGAGCCGCCACGCTGATCCAGTGATGGCGACGGGCTGGCATATGGTGCTGGGAGGGATCCCGCTTTTCATTGCTTCGGATCAACTAGAAATCCTGCAATGGCAATTTATCGGCGTGGCAGGCTGGTGGGAGCTGGCCTATGCGGCAGTTTTTGGGAGTGCGATCGCCTATGGTTTATTTTTCTACCTGGCTTCCGAGGGTAATTTAACGAGCCTCAGCGCCCTCACTTTTCTCACACCTGTTTTTGCCCTGATTTTTGGCAATTTACTCCTGGGAGAAGAATTGAGTACTCTCCAGTGGTTTGGGGTTGGCCTCACTCTGGTGAGCATTTATTTGATTAACCAGCGGGAAAAAATCGCGACTTGGTTTACCGATCCAATGGTAGAAAAAACGGTTGCTCCGTCCAAAGCTTCGAAAATTCCCGTCGAGACTGGCAAGCAACCCTAGATTTTCTTTTCGAGGAGATGTTGTTGCAAAAACTGGGTCATCTGCGTCAGGGCGATCGCCGGAATTTCATGGCCCCCGGAAAATTCAAAATACTCCAGCGGCACCCCCACTTGATGTAATTGAGTTTTTGCTTGGTGCGCCGCCTGGATGGGGACCACCGGATCTTGGCTGCCATGGATCAGCAAAGTTGGCGGATATTCTTTTTCTGGTTGAGCGCTTGGATCGTAATGGAGATAGCCGCTACAGCTACAGAGAGCCGCAAAATTAAACTGCAAACCCACATCTAGGGTCATCGCGCCCCCCTGGGAAAAGCCAATCATCGCCGTCCGTTCTGGTGGAATCCCCGTCATTGCCGCAAGATTACCTAGCCAAGTGAATAGGCGATCGCGAGATTCCGGTAACCCTTGAAAATCTTCCCGTTCCAGGGCGTACCAGGCCCGGCCCAGGGGACTCTGGAAATGGAGAAAAGGGGCGTTGGGAAATAAAAAGCGGCAGTGAGGCAGCTCCAGCATCCGCGCCAAGGGTTTGAGGTCATGGTAGTTGGCTCCCCAACCATGGAGCATCACCACCAAATATTGCGCTGTCTCTGGCGGGCAGTTGGCAAACTCTAAACTTTCTAACGGGGCGATCGTCATTTTTTTTTCCCAATTTTTACAGACAATACAAACAAAAAAAGGGAGGGCGATCGCCCTCCTTCAACTTTTTCAAAGGTAATAGTTAACGATCCACAGAACCCATAATCACATCGATACTCCCGAGGATCGCCATAATATCCGCCACCTTAACCCCTTTGAGGAGGTGGGGGAGAATCTGCAAATTGTTAAAATCTGCCGAACGGATTTTCCAACGCCAGGGGAATACGTTGTCATTGCCCTGGATAAAGATGCCCACTTCCCCTTTACCGCTCTCTAGGCGTACATAATGCTCCCCGGCGGGAATTTTGAAGGTGGGCGCTACTTTCTTGGCAATGTACTGATAATCAAAACCATTCCATTCCGATTTCTTCCCTTCCAACATCCGCTTGGCTTCGAGGTTTTCGTAAGCACCGCCGGGCATCCCCTTGAGGGCTTGGCGGATAATTTTTACCGATTCGCGCATTTCGCGAATTCGCACCAGGTAACGGGCAAAACAATCCCCGGCGGTTTCCCACTGCACATCCCAATCAAAATCGTCGTAGCATTCGTAGTGGTCGACTTTACGCAGATCCCACTTTACCCCAGAGGCACGCAGCATCGGCCCCGACAAACTCCAGTTGATTGCTTCTTCACGGGTGATTGTACCGACCCCTTGGACACGGCGGCGGAAAATGGGGTTGTTGGTGATCAACTTCTCGTATTCATCGATTTTCGGATCAAAATAGTCACAAAAATCAAGACATTTGTCGTTCCAGCCATAGGGCAGATCCACCGCAACTCCACCGATGCGGAAATAGTTGTTGTTGATCAAGCGCATCCCCGTAGCAGCTTCCCAGAGGTCATAGATCATTTCTCGCTCCCGGAAAATGTAGAAAAAGGGAGTCTGGGCGCCAACATCGGCGAGAAATGGCCCCAACCAGAGGAGATGGTTGGCAATGCGATTCAGCTCTAGCATCACGACCCGGATGTATTGGGCCCGCTTTGGCACTTCGATATCAGCGAGTTTTTCGGGGGCGTTGACGGTGATCGCCTCGTTGAACATCCCTGCGGCATAGTCCCAACGACTCACATAGGGCACATACATGACATTGGTGCGATTTTCGGCAATCTTTTCCATGCCCCGATGGAGATAACCAATCACGGGCTCACAATCGACGACATCTTCCCCATCGAGGGTGACGATCAGGCGTAAAACGCCGTGCATGGAGGGGTGGTGGGGCCCCATGTTGATCACCATGGGTTCGGTTCGAGTTTCAATTCTTGACATGGATCCGCAGGTTTTCCCTTATGCTTGTTGAATCTGGTTGGGTGAGACTTGGCTAGTGCTGGCCAGTGCGTAAGTTTTTGGTGAACGAAGCTGTTGGAGGCTTTGCCAGCCATTGGCTCCGGGATTGATTTACGCTAGGTTTATTTTCCTATCTGAACATTATAAAGTTTCGGTTAACCATGACAAGTTTGCCCCCTTTTCGGCGATCGCCTCTATTGTTACAGGCTCTCACTCACCGCTCCTTCGCCAATGAGCAATCGGAGGAGACGGCAGACAATGAACGCCTAGAATTTTTGGGGGATGCGGTTCTGAAATTTATCATGGGCAAGTTACTTTATGAGCGTTATCCTGATTTCCAAGAAGGGGAGTTGAGTCGTTTACGGGCCAGCTTAGAAAACAATCGCCATCAATTGGCGGAGTTTGCCCAGGGGCTTGGCTTAGATCAGGTGCTGCGCTTAGGGAAAGGAGCTGAAAAAGAAGGGGCTAGGCAAAATCCTGAAATTCTGAGTAATACCTTTGAGGCAATAGTTGGGGCGTATTTTCTCGATGCCGGCATTGAAGCGACGATCGCCTTCGTAGAAGATCTGGTGATTCCTGTGGCCGATCGCCTAGTGAATGAACCCTCAGATTCCCTCGCCCAAAATTTTAAGGGGCAGTTACAGGAATGGGCCTTGGCGCACCAGGGCGAAGTGCCTAAATACAAAACCCTGGCAGAATCGGGGGCCGACCATGCTAAAACTTTTACCGTCGCTGTCTATATCGCGGGTAAGGAGTGGGGTCGCGGTTCTGCCGCATCCAAAAAACAAGCCCAAAAAATTGCGGCCCAGGCTGCGTTACAAAAATTAATGCCATCCCCCACTCCCAACAACAACCCTACGCTGGGCGATCGCTTTGCCCTGTTGCAAGCCCTTGCTACCCAAATTAATCTGCCCAAATCCCTGTGAGCAATTACAAAAAAGCGGGTGTTAGCTTCATTCTTCCCATTGGAAAAAGTATCCCTGCAAAAAATTTCGATACAATACAATGTGATTTACTTTACAAAACCACATAATTTACTGACGGCGAAACCACTGTGACCCAGTATCCTTCCGTTGCCCCTGACCATAAGCTCGGTTCCACCACCTTAACCCGTTACGATGCTGAGGCGATCGCCCGCCATTATCGCTGGCGTCCCTGGCAATCTATCTGGCGAGCCTGTACGATTATTTGGCTATTTGGGTGGTTTGCACTGCAACTCTGGTTAGACAGCAAAAGCGAAGAAAAAGCAGCAATCCGGGCCCGCCGTGCCAATAAACTCCGGGAAATTCTTACCTACCTTGGGCCCACTTTTATCAAAGTCGGCCAAGCCCTCTCTACTCGCCCAGATCTTATTCGCCCTGATTTCCTCGAAGAATTAATTAAGCTTCAGGATCAACTCCCCTCCTTTGATAACGAAATTGCCTTTGCAATCATCGAAAAAGACATTGGCCGCTCCGTTGACAGCATTTACCAAGAAATTTCTCCCCATCCCATTGCCGCCGCTAGCTTGGCCCAGGTTTACCAAGCCCGCCTTTACAGTGGCGAAGAAGTAGCCGTCAAGGTGCAGCGGCCAAACCTCCTGCCAGTATTGACCCTCGACCTCTACTTAATGCGCCTCGGGGCCAAACTATTTGCCCCCTATTTGCCCCTCAATCTGGGCCATGATTTGACCTTGATTGTCGATGAATTTGGCATCAAGCTTTTTGAAGAAATTGATTATATTAATGAAGGAAAAAATGCCGAGAAGTTCGCTGCTAATTTTCGGGATGATCCCACCGTTAAAGTGCCTGCTATCTACTGGGAATATACCAGTCACCGCTTACTGACCCTTGAATGGATTCATGGTTACAAACTCAATGAGCTCGATCGCATCCGTGCTGCGGGTTTAGACCCGAATAGAATCATTGAAATCGGTGTTACCACTGGACTCAGACAGCTTTTAGAGCATGGATTTTTTCATGCTGACCCCCATCCCGGTAACCTTTTCGCCACCTATGATGGGCGGATGGCTTACATTGACTTTGGCATGATGGATCAGCTTGATAACCTCACCAAGGAAACGATCGCCAGCTCCGTTGTCCAGTTAATTAACCAAGACTATCAAACCCTAGCGAAGGATTTTGTGGAACTGGGCTTTCTGGCCCCAAAAACCGATATTCGGCCAATTATTCCCGCCCTCGAAAAAGTGTTAGGTAAGGCAGTGGGAGAAAGTGTCGGCGATTTTAACTTTAAGACGATCACCGATGAATTTTCGGCACTGATGTATGAATACCCCTTTCGAGTGCCTGCTAAGTTTGCCCTGATTATCCGCTCCCTTGTGACCCAAGAAGGATTGGCCCTGAGCCTAAACCCGGATTTTAAAATTGTCGAAATATCCTATCCTTATGTTTCCCGTCGCCTACTCACTGCCGAAACACCAGAATTACGCCGAAAGCTGTTAGAGGTTTTGTTTAAGGATGGAAAATTCCAGTGGCATCGTCTGGAAAATATGTTGGCGATCGCCCAAGCGGATAATCAATTTGACATCTTTCCCACCGCCCAACTGGGCTTTCAGTATCTAATGTCTGAAGAAGGGGCAGAAATCCGTCGCCTGATTTTACTGGCTCTCACCGAAGACGATCGCCTGCATACCGAAGAAGTACAGCGGATTTGGGCGCTCCTCAAGGATGAATTTCAACCCCAAAAACTCCTGGGAGCCGCTTGGTCAAGCCTCAGAACTTTTTCGGGGGAGCGTTTAACAGCAGTCCTGCCGAGTTTCGCCCAATCTCAGTCATAATAAAGGCTAGTTAATTAAGTTTTGTAAAAAATCAATGGAATATTACTATTACTACATTCCTCAGCCTCCATTTATTTTGGTGGGTTTAGGATTATTTATTGCCCTAACAAGTGGTTTGGCTTTCCAAAGCACCCTCAAGTTAAAAGCGCGGGGTATTGTTGCCAATCAAGATGATATTCGTAAGCAACTGGCAATTATCGATCTGCAGTTGCCCCTGTTTGGCACAGGTATGGGCATGAGTATTTTTCTTGCCAGCGGTCTTGAAGTTTTTTTTATTCCCACTTGGTTTGCCTATAGCCTCTCTTTGCCCCTCACCATTGCCACCATTGGTCTGTTATGGAAACAATTAGAACGGGTTTTTGCCATTCTTCGCGAAGGTGGCTCTAAGGCTTTAGAAGTTGATTCTTTTAATATTTTTTAAATTCTAAACTTCTCCCTTAAACCCCAATAGCTGGTTTGATGCCTCTCTACCAATTATGAAGAGAGGCAATTTTTTTATGAGGGTTTTTTATGCCCCAAGATGTTTGAGGGACGGACTGGGCGATCGCCTAATTGCTCAATCATGGGCCTGATCTTGGGCACTACTATTGACAACTGCTTATGAAGACGACTTGGTTTTGCGGGTAGTTGTTTTCTTAGTTGTGGTTTTTTTCGTGGTCGTTTTCTTTTTCGTTGCTTTACTGCCTGCTTTCTCCGCAAGTAGTTCAAGGGCTTTTTCTAGGGTGATGGTTTCGACGGTTTCCCCCTCTGGTAATCCTGCGTTGACCTTGAGGTGATTGACATAGATTCCGTAGGGGCCCTCGTAGACATTGATCGGTTCATTGTCAGTGGGATGATTACCCAATGCTTTCAAAGGGGTTTTACTACTGCTCTTGCCACGGGTGCGTTTTGGTTGGGCCAATAGCTCCATCGCCCGCTCAAAATCAATGGTAAAAAGGTTGTCCTCTTTTTTCAGGGAACGGTAGTCTTTGCCATCTTTTCCTTGGTCATGGACAACGTAGGGGCCAAAGCGTCCCAGGCCAACTTTAATCGGTTTACCAGTTTCGGGGTGTTCCCCCAATAGTCGGGGCAGGGCCAAAAGATCCACCGCCATCTGTAAGGTAAGCGCCTCTGGCTGGATGGTTTTCGGTAAAGAGGCACGCTTCGGTTTTTTGTTTTCCTCAGTCACTGCGCCCAACTGCACATAGGGACCATAGCTACCCACCAACAAAAAGATCGGTTCTCCTGTTTCAGGATGACTGCCCACCTGTTCAGGGCCTTCGGTTTTCTGTTTGAGGATTGTTTCCACCTGGGCTGGATTTAGATCAGCTGGGGTGAGATCGGCAGGGAGAGAGGCAGTAATTTTTTCTTCGCCGTTTTCTGCTTCGATGTAGGGGCCAAAACGACCAATCTTCACTTTGACGGGTAAACTCTCGATGGCGATCGCCTTAGCGACAGCAGGATCAATATCACTTTCGCGCACCTTCACTTGGGTTTCTAGGCCCTTTTCACCGAGGTAAAAATCCTTTAAATAGGGCAACCACTGCACTTCTCCCGTGGCAATTTCATCGAGGGTTTGCTCCATGCGAGAGGTGAAATCAGTATCTACTAAGCTGGGAAAATGCTCCTCTAGGAGTGCTGTGACCGCAAAAGCGGTAAAGGTTGGGGTGAGAGCTTTATCGCGAATTTGTACATAACCGCGATCGACGATTGTGCCGATGATGGTGGCGTAGGTACTGGGGCGACCAATGCCTTTGCTTTCAAGGGCTTTCACTAAACTTGCTTCGGTATAGCGGGCGGGGGGTTGGGTGTTGTGTTCCACTTCCTCTAGTTTTTTGCAAGTAGGGCGATCGCCTTCCTTGAGGTCCGGCAACACCACTTCTTGGTTTTCCAGCGCTGCATCAGGGTCATCGGAACCCTCCACATAGGCGCGGAAGAACCCAGGAAAATCAATGCGTTTCCCCGCCGAGCGAAACTCCGCATCTTCCACCTTCAGAATGACCGACAGTTGTGTTAAGCGCGCGTCTGCCATCTGACAAGCGACGGTCCGCTTCCAAATCATGTCGTAGAGGGCGAGTTCGCGATCCTTCAAACCCGTTTCCTGGGGGGTGCGGAAGGTGCTGCCTGCGGGACGAATCGCTTCGTGGGCTTCCTGGGCGCCTTTACTTTTAGTTTTGTACTGACGCACTTGGGGGCTGAGATAATCCTTGCCATATTTGGTTTCGACACAATCCCGCGCCGCTGTAATCGCCTGATCCGACAGATGCACCGAATCCGTCCGCATGTAGGTGATATAGCCTTCTTCATAAAGCTTTTGGGCCGTCCGCATCGTATCCCGCGCGGAAATGCCCAGTTTGCGGTTGGCCTCCTGCTGCAGGGTGGAAGTGGTGAAGGGCGGGGAAGGCTTACGGGTGGTTGGTTTTTCCTCCGTTTGGGTAACGGTCCAGTCTTTCCCTGTTAGGCGTTCTTTGAGGGCGATCGCCTCCGCTTGGGACAAAACAACAACCCTTTTGCCCTTAGTCAGTTGACCTGTGGTGGCATCAAAATCACTCCCTGTCGCTAATCTTTTGCCACCGAGGGTGATTAATTTCGCTTCAAATTTCGCTTTTTTTTGCAGCAGTTCCGCTTTCAAATCCCAGAAATTGGCCGACTGAAACGCCTGTCTTTCCCGTTCCCGTTGCACAATCAACCGCACGGAAACCGATTGCACCCGTCCCGCCGAGAGTCCCTTCGCAATTTTGCGCCAGAGCAAGGGCGATAGGGTATAACCGACTAAACGATCTAAAATCCGGCGAGTTTCCTGCGCATGAACCAGGTTAAAGTCAATTTCGCGGCAATTGGTCAACGCTTTTTGAATAGCTTCTTGGGTAATTTCGTGGAAAACCATCCGTTTGATCGGCACTTTCGGTTTCAACACTTCGAGCAAATGCCAGCTAATGCTTTCCCCCTCGCGGTCTTCGTCTGTGGCCAGGATTAATTCATCCGCCTCCTTGAGGGCTTGTTTGAGTTCCGTGACCACCTTCTTTTTTTTCTTGGGCACGATGTAGAGGGGCGCGAAGTTTTCCTCAACGTTGACCCCTAGTTGCGACCAAGGTAGTCCTTTCTGTTCTTTGGGGATTTCTTCGGCGGAAGAGGGGAGATCGCGGATATGTCCCATGGAGGCCGTCACATGATATCCCTTCGGCAAATAGTTGCGAATGGTGCGGGCTTTGGTCGGGGATTCAACGATGACAAGGGTAGACATGGGCTGTCAAAAAGTGAGGGGTTAAGAATTAATGAGGTGCTTGGATACCTTATATATCTAATCAATGGCTCATGAGGCCATGTTTCGTCAAGATTTTATTTTTTGTAAGTTTTCGGGGCGGGACTGGGAATTCAGTCGTTTACTCCGGCTTTACGGTATTGTGTAATGTATGTTTGTTCACTAGGCCAAAGAGCAAAGATGGATTTTTCAAGTACCGTAGCAAGTCAGCTCTACACTGGAGCCATTCTGCCGGAAAGTATTGTGATTTTGACCCTCATTGTCGTTCTAGTGGGGGATTTAATTGTCGGGCGATCGCGTTCTGGCTGGATTCCCTATGCGGCGATCGCCGGATTGCTGGGGTCTGTCATTGCCCTCTATTTTGGCTGGGACAACCCACACCCGATCGCCTTCCTCGGCGCCTTTAATAGCGACAATCTCAGCATTCTCTTCCGGGGAATCATTGCGCTCTCGACGGCCTTTACGGTCATGATGTCGGTGCGTTATGTGGAACGATCTGGCACGGCACTATCAGAATTTATTTGTATCCTCCTCACTGCAACCTTAGGGGCGATGTTCCTCTCTGGGGCAAATGAATTGGTGATGATTTTCATCTCGCTGGAGATGCTCAGTATTTCGTCCTATCTGCTCACGGGCTACATGAAGCGGGATCCCCGTTCTAACGAAGCTGCGTTGAAATACCTCTTGATTGGGGCAGCAAGTTCCGCGATTTTCCTCTACGGTGTGTCTTTGCTCTACGGGCTATCGGGCGGAAAAACAATTCTCAGTGAAATTGCCGCTGGCTTTACGGATCCCCAGGGTGGTCAATCCCTGGCTTTAGCGATCGCCTTGGTTTTTGCGATCGCCGGGATCGCCTTCAAAATTTCGGCAGTGCCCTTTCACCAATGGACGCCTGATGTTTATGAAGGTTCACCGACCCCAGTTGTCGCTTTTCTGTCGGTTGGGTCTAAGGCAGCGGGTTTTGCCCTGGCGATTCGTCTGTTGGTCACAGTATTTAATCCCGTTAGTGAAGAATGGCACTTTATCTTCACAGCCCTGGCAATTCTCAGTATGGTGCTCGGGAACGTGGTGGCCTTGGCCCAAACCAGCATGAAACGGATGCTCGCCTATTCTTCCATTGCCCAGGCGGGTTTCGTGATGATTGGTCTTGTGGCGGGCACTGATGCAGGTTATTCCAGCGTTATTTTTTACCTGCTGGTCTATCTGTTCATGAACCTCGGCGCCTTCACCTGTGTGATCTTGTTCTCCCTACGCACAGGTACGGATCAAATTGCTGAATATGCAGGGCTTTACCAAAAAGATCCCCTGCTCACCCTTGGTCTTAGTGTGTGCCTGCTGTCTCTGGGGGGGATTCCGCCCTTGGCTGGTTTCTTCGGAAAAATTTATTTATTCTGGGCCGGTTGGCAAGCCGGACTCTATGGCTTGGTCCTGCTGGGTCTGATCACGAGCGTTATTTCCATCTACTACTACATCCGCGTGATTAAGATGATGGTAGTCAAAGAGCCCCAGGAAATGTCTGATTCTGTCCGTAACTATCCAGTTGTCAGCTTCACGGCGGTGGGCATGAAACCGCTGCAAATTGGCCTGGTCTTGTCAGTGATCATCACATCTTTAGCCGGAATTCTGTCAAATCCTTTATTTGTGATTGCCGACAGCTCTGTCACCAGTACGCCGATGCTCCAGGCGGCGAATCACCCGATCGAGCAGGTGGTTGCCCAGGAGACGGAAGAATTGCTGGAAGTGGCGATCGCTGAGTAATAAAAAATTAAATTCTGTAAATAACCTCAACGTCCTCAGGAAGTTGAGGTTTTCTTTTGTCATGATTTTAAAAAATAGCTTGCCTGCCCTGAACTGCTGACCTGTTCGATGGTGAATGAAACAACGCCCCCACCAGATCACCGAGCTATTGTTGCCCTGATACTTAAACTATGAAAACTTTTTCAGCTAGCCTAGGTCTTATGGTAGCGATCGCCTACTTCTCTGCTCCGGCCCAGGCAATCGACATCAACAGTGTGCCAAATCCCAGAACATCCGGGCGTTGGGTGACCGATATGGAAAATATCCTGAATGTCGAAACAGAAGCCCAGATCAATCGACTCATCACCGAGCTAGAGGCAAAAAATGGCACAGAAATCGCCGTTGTGACTGTGCCAAATACCGCTGACTATGGTTCTCCCAAAGAATTTACGACCGCATTATTTAACCACTGGGGCATTGGCAAACAAGGGGTTGACAACGGCATTTTATTTATGATCTCAACGGGAGATCGCCGCGTAGAAATAGAAACAGGCTACGGTATCGAAGGTATTTTGCCGGATGCTAAAGTCGGTAATATTATTGACCAAAAAATTATTCCCCAATTCAGAGTAGGGAATTTTGAACAAGGTGTTTTAGACGGAACAAAAACCCTTGTATTTGAATTATCCCCTGCTGATTTTCCACTCCAAAAATTTGCCACCCGCCATTGGGATTGGCTGCTGGGTTTGGGGGGAGCTGGGCTCTTTAGTGGCGGACTATATAAATTTTTAAACCGTCGCCGCTATGTGGAACCTAAAGGGCGATCGCGTTGCTCACTTTTTTCTCGCCCTGTATATTGCAAACAATGTCGACAACCCATGACCCAGGTCAAAGAAAGCTTACTGGAGGCTCAGTTGACAGAGGTTGAAAAATTTTCAAAAAACAAAAAATATCTCAATTTAACTGCTTGGCAATGTTCCCATTGTAAACCGCCAGGAACTTTGAATTTTCATATTTTATTTTCAACCAATTTTGGCATTCTCCAATGCCCCCAATGTGATGGTTGGACGGTGCAAAGAAACAGCAAAGTAATCCTTGCTCCAACCTATGTTAGTACGGGAAGTAGATTAGTCTCTAAAACCTGTGCTTACTGTGATTATCATGAAGAAAAAATCGAGATTATTCCTAAACGGGTCAGATCATCGTCCTCCTCTAGGGGCAGCAGTTCAGGAGGGAGCTTTGGGGGCGGCAGTTCTGGTGGGGGTGGTGCTGGAGGGAGCTGGTAAATGACTCCAGTATAAGCATTGATCCGTCACAAAATTTAAATAATACAGGCCCAATTATGAGTCAAGACAACATACGAATTCCCGATGAAATTGCCCAAGAAGTTCTTGATTTAGCTTCGCAGTATTATTCGGAATATCAGGATAGCTATACAGACGCAGATCTAATTCAAATTGGGAGCGAAGTAGAAATCCCCGCAGAGCTGATCGAAAAGGCGATCGCCGATATTCAACTTAAACAAAAGCAAAAAAATCTAGCGCAACAACAACAACAGGAAAAACAGGCTTTATTCAAAAAAATTGGCTTTGGTTCATTGGTTTTAATGGGTATTTGGGGCGTTTTTACCTTTAATCAATTAAGCGCGCAAAAGTCAGCAGTTAAAGCGGCTTGGGCCCAGGTCGAAAATCAACAACAGCGGCGAGCAGATTTAATTCCTGATTTAGTCAATATCACAAAAACCTATGCCAACCAAGAGGAGCGCATTGTCACTCAGTTGGTTAATGCCCAAGAAAGTTATCTTACGGCTCAAACATCTGTAGAAAAAAACGCAGCGATCGCCACAGTCAATGAAGCGATTAATGACTTCACAGAATACTCTGTGAGCAATCCACAGTTAAGTAGTAATCAACTTTTTATTAATTTACAATATGAATTGGCTGGAACCGCTAACCGTTTGGCTGTTGAGCGAAAAAGATACAATGAAGCAGCGAGTCAATATGAACAGTCAATCGAAAGTTTTCCCAATGTGATTATTGCGAAGATTGCAGGGTTTAATGCTGCAGAATTTACAGACTAAAATCGATATCACAAAAATATTGAATGGATAAAGTCGTCTTGGTTTGTTGTCAAAAAACCTGCTCAAAACAAGGGGCATTTTTGATTTTAGAAACCTTTCAAAAACAAGTGTCAACGGATATAAAAGTTATTCGCTCTAGCTGTTTGGGAGAATGTGGCAATGGCCCCATGGTGAAAGTTCTGCCAGATAATATTTGGTATAGCCACGTGCAACCAGTGGATATTGCGGCGATCGTTGACCAGCATTTGATCCACAACCGGCCTGTCAAACATAAGCTCCATCGTAAATTTCACCCAGATCATCCAGAGGCGATCGCCATCTCGATTCCATGGCTGCTATTGTTGACCTTCCTTGGATTCATTGGGGGGCTTTGGTGGTGCTTGGCCAACCAAACAAGGATGCTTTGAGCTGCAAAATAGATTTTTTGTGGTCTTGTTTAACTATAGTTGCGGCGATCGCTTGGGGCTAGATGTATCCCTCTAAAATGCTAGAGAGAAGAATTCATGACCCACACAGGCCATCCCGACCCAACCGAACATCGTCCCAGGAGGATTAGCATTTTGAAACGAATGGATGCTGGAGAACTATTAGAGCGCTACAATGCTGGCGAACGGGACTTTCGGGAAGTCGACCTTGAAGGTGCTTTTTTGGGGGGGAGTAGTTTTGACGGCATCAACCTCCGGGAGAGCCAATTATCTCGAGTTACCCTGACTGGTGCTTCCCTCAAACAAGCTAATTTCCGGGAAGCCGATCTTAGCTATGCCAATCTCCAGGCCGATCTGAGTGAGGCCAATCTCATTTCCTGTGATCTCACAGAGGCAAATTTAACCAATGCCCAACTGACCTATGGTGGGTTACGGGCGGCCAACCTCTCCAAGGCACAACTGGTCTCTGCAGACCTCAGTTCTGCGACCCTCAACGAAGCGGTACTACGAGAAGCGGACTTAGCCCATGCAATATTGACCGATGCTTTTATCGGGCGGGCAAATCTCACCCAAGCGAACCTAGAGGGGGCCAACTTAAGCAATGCCAACCTCACCAGCACAATTTTAATTGGGGCAAATTTGAAGGGGGCGAATTTTTCCCATGCGATTATGCATGGGGTGAATGCGACTGGGGCGATCGCCGACCATGCCGATTTTAGTCAGGCCAAGTTAAATAGTGCCAATTTCACCAATGTCAAACTACGCCGTGCCATCCTCCGGAAAGTACAAATGGCTTGGACAACAATGCGCGGCGCTGATCTCAGCGAAGCCCAGCTCTTTCGCAGTAAGTTGTATTGGTCAAATTTTACCAATGTCAATCTCACCCAGGCTGTTTTGTTGGATGCAACCGTCGATCAGGTTAATTTTCATAATGCGATTTTTGATGGGACAATTCTCCCCGAAGGCTTTAATGGGGCAACCTAAGTGAAATTTCTGGGCGTTGATTTCGGCTGGACATCCGGTGCGAGTGGTTTGTGTTGTCTCAGTTCGGTGCAACAACATTTAACGATTGACAGTTTCAATCTACTCCTTGACCCCGGAGAAATTGTCACCTGGGTGGGCCAACTGCTGCCGGAAGAATCCATCGGCCTGGTGGCGGTAGATGCGCCGACAATTATCCCCAATAAAACAGGGACGCGTCTGCCCGATCGCCTCACCCACAAATATTTTGGCAAGTACCACGCGGGCTGCTATCCGGCTAATTTGAATCGTCCCTTTGCCCCCCGTACTACCCAACTGGGCTTTGATCTTGAAACATTAGGGTTTGCCCATGCTCCAGAGATTGACGCTCAAAAACCGGGCCGCTATCAAATTGAGGTGTTTCCCCATCCAGCAATGGTGCGTCTGTTTAACCTCGATCGCATTATCAAATACAAAAAAGGTAAGTTGGGCGATCGCCGCCAAGAATTGCTGCGTTTGGTGGGCCTCATTGAAACGGTTCTGACGACCCTCGAACCGCAGTTGACCTTAAATCATCTTTGGGATGATTTGATTAAACCGATCATGGCGGCTAAAGGCAGTGAGCTCAAAGAAATCGAAGACCGCATTGATGCCCTGGTTTGTGCCTATGTGGGGGCTTACTGGTGGTACTGGGGCCAGGCAAAAAACCAAACCCTAGGCGATCGCCTCTCCGGTTACATTATCGTCCCAGCACCTGTTACGATGGGTGATCAGCAATCATAAATTGTGAATTTTTAAAATAAAAAATTACGTTCCCTTACAAAAGTTTCTATTGATATGACAGTAACGGCTGAAGCTCCTTCCCAAGCAAAAGTAAAACGTCGTGTGGTGTTCCCCTTTACGGCAGTAATCGGCCAAGATGAAATGAAACTGGCCCTCAAACTCAATATTATCGACCCCAAAATCGGCGGCGTGATGATCATGGGCGATCGCGGCACCGGAAAATCCACCACCATCCGCGCTTTAGCCGATCTCCTGCCCGAAATCGAAGTCGTCGCCAACGATCCCTTTAACAGCGATCCCAGTAATCCCGAACTGATGGGCGATGAAGTCCGGCAGAAACTCGAAAACAACGAACATATCGAGATTACCCGCAAAAAAGTGCCGATGATCGATCTGCCCCTCGGCGCGACCGAAGACCGAGTTTGCGGCACCATCGACATCGAAAAAGCCCTTTCCGAAGGGGTCAAAGCTTTTGAACCCGGTCTGCTGGCTAAAGCAAATCGGGGCGTTCTCTATGTAGATGAAGTTAACCTCCTCGATGACCACCTAGTAGACGTGCTTCTCGACTCCGCCGCTGGGGGCTGGAATACCGTTGAACGGGAAGGGATTTCCATCCGTCACCCGGCAAACTTTGTCCTCGTTGGGTCTGGGAACCCTGAAGAAGGGGAACTACGACCCCAGCTCCTCGACCGTTTTGGGATGCACGCTGAGATCCGTACCGAGCGCAACCCTGAGCAACGGGTTGAAATTGTCGAACGCCGCTCTGCCTTTGACCAGAACCCCACAGATTTCCTCCAGCAATACGACGCCGAACAGAAAGCCGAACAAGAACGCCTTGTCCGTGCCCAGCAGCTGCTCCCCCAGGTCACTATTGACCGGGACTTGAAGGTAAAAATTTCTGAAGTCTGTTCCGAAGCGGATGTGGATGGTCTACGGGGTGACATCGTCACCAACCGGGCTGCAAAAGCCTTAGCTGCCTATGAAGGTCGCACCGAAGTGACTGTCGATGACATCCGTCGGGTGGTCACCCTCTGCCTACGGCACCGCCTACGGAAAGATCCTCTCGAATCTATCGATTCTGGTTACAAAGTCCAAAAAATTGTCGCTCGAGTTTTTGGCATCGAAGACGCAGAATAAATTTTTCCGACTCAAATGATCATGTCTGAAAGAGCTGAAGCAATAATCTTCAGCTCTTTTTTTGCGTAAGGGGAACCAGGACACTAAATCATAACATCTGGCAAAGGGAAATTTCGGGGAGACATTAACCTTGCAACAGCTCTACTCTGGTTTCTACGCCTACCCATTACTTTTGACAGTTTTTAGTCGTCATAGTGGCCAAGCAGTTGCTGGCGCAATTTTTTGATTTGATCCCGCAGGAGAGCGGCCTGCTCGAATTCAAGGTTTTTGGCAGATTCCTTCATCTGTTCTTCCAGTTGTTCGATGACATCAGGAATTTTTTCGAGGGGAACGTCTTTAATATGTTCCACCACCTGTTGGAGTTGCTGGGAATTTAAACGACGGGAAATATCGAGGAAAGATAGAATCGCGTTTTCTTCCCGTTTTTTAATCGGCTGGGGAGTGATGTTGTGTTTTTTGTTATGGGCGATTTGAATGGCGCGGCGGCGTTCTGTTTCGGCGATCGCCTTGGCCATACTGTCGGTGAGATTATCCGCATAGAGAATCGCTCTCCCCCGCACATGGCGCGCCGCCCGGCCAATGGTTTGGATTAGCGATCGCTCGGCCCGGAGAAATCCTTCTTTGTCTGCATCCATGATCGCCACCAAGGAAACTTCTGGCAGATCCAAGCCTTCCCGCAGCAAATTGACGCCGATCAGAACATCAAATTCCCCTTTCCGGAGAGCTTGCAAAATTTCGATCCGCTCAATGGATTTAATTTCAGAATGGAGATATTGCACCGCCACCCCCTGCTCGCTGAAATAGTCGGTCAAATCTTCGGCCATCCGTTTCGTGAGGGTGGTGATCAGAACCCGCTCCTTGAGTTTTTCCCGCTGGCGAATTTCTCCCAGCAGATCATCCACTTGGCCCTCGGTGGGACGCACATCGATTTCTGGATCCACCACCCCAGTAGGTCGGATCACTTGCTCGATTACCCTTGCGTCGGATTGCTCCAGCTCCCAATTACCGGGAGTGGCGGAAACAAAGACGCATTGATTCACCTTTTGCCAAAATTCCTCGGACTTTAGGGGCCGATTATCGGCGGCGCTGGGCAGACGGAAACCATGGTCAATAAGGACTTTTTTGCGGGCCTGGTCGCCGTTGTACATGGCGCGGATCTGGGGGACGGTCACGTGGGATTCATCAATTACCAGCAGCCAATCGTCGGGAAAATAGTCAATCAGACATTCTGGAGGTGAGCCGGCCTCCCGTCCTGCGAGAAAACGGGAATAATTTTCCACGCCATTGCAATAGCCCACCTCCTGCAACAGTTCCAGGTCGTAGTTGGTGCGTTGCCGTAGTCGCTGGGCTTCGAGGAGTTTATTTTCGGCTTCTAAAACGTTCAGCTGTTGCTCTAATTCTGACTTGATCTGTTCGCAGGCGATCGCCAACTGTTCTTGGGGCGTGACAAAGTGCCGTGCCGGATAAATATTAATCTGGTCGAGGCTCTGGAGAATTTCCCCGGTGGTGGGGTCAAGGAGGCGAATGGCCTCAATTTCGTCACCAAAAAATTCGACGCGGATCACCCGGTCTTCGTAGGCGGGGACAATTTCGAGGATATCCCCTTTCACCCGGAAGTTACCTCGACTGAGGTCTGTGTCGTTGCGCTGATATTGCACCGTCACCAGTTGTCTGAGCACCGCCCGCTGGTCTAGTTCTTCGCCTACTTTTAGGGCGATCGCCGCCTTGAGATATTCACTCGGAATCCCCAGGCCATAGATGCAGCTGATGGAGGCCACCACAATCACATCCTTGCGTTCAAAGAGCGATCGCGTCGCCGAGTGACGCAGCATATCAATCTCATCGTTAATGGAGGCGGTTTTTTCAATATAAGTGTCGGTGACGGGAATATAAGCTTCCGGTTGGTAGTAGTCGTAATAGCTGATGAAATACTCCACGGCATTGTGGGGGAAAAACTGCCGCAGTTCGTTGCAGAGTTGCGCCGCTAGGGTTTTGTTATGGGCCAGTACCAGGGTGGGCCGCTGTATCTGGGCGATCACCGCCGCCATTGTAAAGGTTTTACCAGTGCCCGTTGCCCCCAGGAGGGTCTGATATTTTGCTTGAGATTCTAAAGATTGAACTAATTTGGCGATCGCCTGGGGTTGATCTCCCGTGGGCACAAAGGGGGCATGGAGATGAAACAAAGCGCTACTCCCGTCAAACATAATTTGAATTAATGAGACACTTTAGAAACAATGTTGGGAATTTATGACAAAGTCTGTCTAAGATCAGCAAAGAATCTTTGTCCCATCATTTGGGATAATTAAGATCACGACAAAATTCTTAAAACATATATCCTACTTAAAATTTTGATTCAGTAGGTGTCAGTTCAGATACCCCAAGGAGAAATCCCATGACCACCGACAACCCGACGCCCACCCCCGCAGAAGATAGTACGCCCAAAACCACGACTACCCGTTCCCGCAGCACCGCGAAAAAAGAAGAAGTAGTTGCCCTCTCTGTCAAAGGGCCGGCAAAATTAGGTCTCCCTAATAATCGCCCCATCGAACCCAGCCACCTCAAGGTAATGCATACCTACCGTGCTGTTGGGGCCGATCGCCCCGTGACCGCAGGCCTCATGGAAATTTCGAGCACAATGACTGTTTCCGGCAACCGGCCGATCATGGCTAGTCATCTCCACATCAGTGAAAGCATTGTCATTATGGGAAATCGCCCCGTTGCCCCGAATGAAACCGATGACATGGATACATTAATCGGTTATCTCGACTAGGCCGATCAGTTGATTTTGCGCTTTATCGGTAGCGACCCCTAGAGATTAGGGGTTTTTTTGTGATTGATTAGCGGCGATCGCCTAGGGATTTTCTCATGACGTAATTGGTGAAGATTTCCTGGCGACACCGCACTGATTGTTTTTTGCTAACTTGAAACCCAAGGGCTTCAAAAAAAGGCTTCGCCGTAATACTCGCTTCAACAGTTAAAGCATTCAGGTGTAAACTTTCAGCCTGAACGAGGAGGGCCTGATAAAGTTGCCTCCCAATACCCTGGCGCTGGTAATCTTTGTGGCAATAAAAACAACCGATGTGACCCCCTAGAGAAAGTTCAGCAAAGCCAAGGATTTGTCCGGCGGCCTCAGCGACATAGGTGAAGCCAGCGCTGCAGCGGGCGTGCCAGTCACGAAAATATAGATCATCAGGGGCCCAGGCCTGCAATTGGGCAGAGGAATAATCCTGGGCATTGACCGTCCGCACTGTGTCATGGAATAGTTGGGCGATCGCCGGAATATCCTGAGGTTGAAAAGGTCGAATCGTGAACATAACAGTAATTAAAAATAATCCTTGCAACCGAAACGCCGCGACATCTAGACGGCTCTAGAGTGATGCCCCAGCAGTACAAAAATTTTCCGTTACAGCAATACCAAAAGGAAACAAACGTTGGCGGTACAATAGCTAAAAATCTTAACCCAAACACCTATTCCCCAGGTTTTTATGGCACTCATCATCAGTACCGTTAACATGAAAGGGGGCGTCGGCAAAACAACCCTCACCGTTAACCTTGCCGCCTGTCTTGCCCGTCACTACAAAAAACGTGTGCTGGTCGTTGACCTAGACTCTCAAATCAGTGCCACCCTCAGTTTGATGCCCCCCCAAGACTTTGCCCGCATCCGCAAAGGGCGCCGAACCATCAGCTACCTGATCGAAACAGCCATCAAACCGACCCTCACGCATACCCTCGATATCAACGATGTTATCTGCCCATTCATTGCCAATGTCCAGGGCTTAGATCTTCTGCCCGGTGATATTGAGCTCTATGACGAATATCTCGTTTCCGAAATGCTCCATCAAAAATCTAATCGGCATACCGACCTGAATTTTCAGGCCGTTTGGAATGATTTTGAACTCAGCCTTATTCGACGAATCCTCATGCCTGTGATGGATAAATATGATTTCATCATCATGGACTGTGCCCCCGGTTATAACCTCGTCACCCGGAGCGGTCTCGCCGCCAGTGATTTTTATATTCTGCCCGCTCGCCCAGAACCCTTGTCGGTGGTGGGCATTCAATTACTCCAACGGCGGATTCGCGCCCTCCGGGAAAGTCATCAGAATACAGATCCGCAAAATGTTGACCCGATTAAACTCAACTTACTGGGCATTGTGTTTATTCTCTCCGGCGGTAGCCTCCTCAATCGCTACTACAATCAGGTGATGAAACGGGTTAGCGATGATTTTACAAGTAAGCAAATTTTCCAACACAAAATCCCAATGGACGTCAATGTCGCTAAGGCGCTCGACACATTCCAGCCAGCGGTAATTTCTATGCCCAATAGTGCTGGGGCCAAGGCATTTGTCAAATTAACTGAAGAATTTTTGGTGAAATTAAAAGAAGCTGGCGGCTTTGTGGAGCAACGCCCCTCTCGCATCAACCTCGCAAATATTGAGTAGGGTTAGGCAGGCTCACATTTTTTGCGGTATGGTCTTTAGCGGATGATCTTTCAATTCATAAGGACTTTGAATAACCATGGTGGATTTGGTGACACTAAAAGCAAAGATTGAGACGATTAAAGGCAAACGCGCGATTCTTTTAAAGCTCCTCGAAAATCCTAATCTTGGCACTTTACGACTAGATGTAAATCAAGCCCTTGAGGAATTGGATGAGTTGGTTGCGGAATTAGACCAATCCTTTTAAGCATTTTCCCCATGAAATATTGGTATGAGACGATCGCCGTCACCCAGAGAATTTTGTTGGAATTGTGGCGACGGCGGCGTAGTTTGATTTTTTGGCTGGTTTTCCCCGTCTCTTTACTATTTTTGAACGGGTTTATCTTGGCAGAACGGGCCAATCTGAGCTTGGCGGAGGCGATGGAATTTGCGGCCCCATCAACGTTGGTGGGTGCGGCTTTATTTTTCAGTTGCCTGGGGGGAAGCATCGCCACGGTGGTTTCCGAGCGGGAGCAGCACACTCTCAAGCGGCTGTTTATTTCCCCCCTGAGCGGGACAGCCTATTTTCTGGGGATTTTCCTCGCCCATTGTTTTATCGGCGTGGGTCAGGCGTTACTGGTGTTTGCGATCGCCATTTTTATGGGCGCGACGTTTACAGGATCTTTGCTGGTGGGCATTGGGATTATTTTCCTGAGCATCATCGCCTATGTGGGGGTGGGTTTTATCCTCGGTACCCAACTGGCGAAACGCACAGAGGATGTAAATGCGTTGGTGGCCACCTTCGGCGTACCGCTGCTCATCCTTGGGGGAGCCTTTTTGCCGACTTCCCTCTTCCCGGAAGCGCTCCTCAATGCGGCCCAATACAATCCCATTTTTCACATGAACGAAGCCCTGGTGAAACTGTGGGCGGAGGGGGAAACGGTCGGGGCGATCGCCAATCATTTATTATTTCTCGGTATCTTTGCCCTGGCGATGATTGCGGGGGGTTGGCTCTCCTATCGGCGGATGATCCAGATGGAACGGCAGCTATAGTTTTCAAGTAAGCTTTGCTGTGATGATTTGCTCCCATTGGGAAATATTCACCACAGGAACCCTCAGACTTTTCGCGGCGGCCCTTTCCGCAGCGGTATTGTAGCCCCAGTCCGCCAGAAAAAGTTCAAGGCTATTTAACGCGGGTTGCTGTCGCACTTTTTCTAATGTCTTCAGGCGATCTTCAATAAAGAGAAACGTTTCGGTATCAGGCGAAAGCAATTTTTCGAGGGTGATTGCTTTGGGTTGTTTTTGTTCTTTGCCAAAAATCTGTGCCGCTGGAAAATCAATATTTTGATGCTGGAGCAGCTGTTGGGTAAAACGGGCTTCTTTCGTTGTGATGATGTAGGGGGTTACGCCATCCTGGGCTAATAAATGTTGCAGCAAGGGCACTATTCCCGGATAAAAGTGGTGTCGCCCCAGCCATTGGTTTAACTGGGTTTGAATTTGGCGATCGCGCACTTGATCCAGAGCCTGCATTAACTCGTGAGAATGCACATTTTCTATCTGGAGCAACTGTTGCACCGTGGCAGACCAGCTGTGCCAAAGTTGCGTTGTGGGAATCTGTTGCTGTAAAGCCCGCAGGAGAATAATCATCTCCCAACCCGTTTCGATCAAAGGTCGCAGGTGGTTAAAGTCCGCTTGCAAATTGGCTAGAGCATCTGGATTGTGATCCGGCCAGAGGGTCTGGTAGGCGAGGCAACTGGAGTGAAAATATTCGGGCAACCCATCGCAAATCACCCCATCAAAATCAAAGGCAATGATCTTTTTTGCCATTAGAATTCGGGGATTTGGGCTTTCATCCGCTCTAGGGTTAGATTCATCTGGTCAAACATTTGTTGGGGGGTCATGCCAAACTGACCCAGTTGGGTTTTGAGCTGCTCAACGGCCATTTGCGCCATAAAGTCATCGGAGAGTTCAAAGCGTTTCATGAAAATTTTGTAGCGGTCCATGACGCTTTCCATCTGGTCGATGTACATTTTTTTGCCTTCGCGGTCGAACTTGCCGAAATCACCGCCGAGCTGGACGAGGTTTTGGTAATCTTCAAATAAGCTTTTTGCTTCCTGCTGGACAATTTCTGAATCAAAAAATCCCATCGTGACTCCTATGCGCTGCTGCGGCTTGGGTAAGTTGCTCTACCATAGGGGGTGAGTGTCTTCTTCTAAATTTTAGTGGAGACGTTTTTTGTCGCAAAGTATGGTTTTCCACATCTAAGCTGCCATGAAACAGGCGATCGCCCAATTTTTGACCCAACCCAAAGATCGAAAAATTGCCGTTGGTTTGGCCCTCCTCGGTGCCGTCACCCCCCTGGCTGGAATCCACAAATTCTATGTGGGGCAACCGGTGTGGGGGGTAATGTACATTCTCCTGTGGTCAACGCCAGTACCCCAGATCGCCTGCGCTTTTGAGGCAGTGTGGTATCTGTTCCAAGATCTCGAATCTTTCCAAGGGCGTTTTGGGTTGGGTCAAAGTGCAACGTCTGATCAGGCGATCGCCGCTGCCCAGCAAACCGCTGCCATTGCCGAGGCCCTGCGGGAACTAGAGAAGCTCCGCACGGAGGGTCTGATCACCGAATATGAATTTGAGCAAAAACGCCGTCAACTGGTCAGCTAGACAGATTCTGCTTGGGCGATCGCCTGCTGTTTGATCAGTCGCTGCACCGCCATCAGCGCCCGGTTGAGTTCCACATTCTGGCGCTGGGGATTTTCCAGATAAGCCTTTTGTTCCTGCTCGATCATCAGCACATCCTGTTCCACCAGACCATCCAGTAAACCTTTGGCGGCGTTAAAGCAGAGGTCTTTGACCCAGCGACGGAAAGGAACGGGCAGTTTATGGAGTCGCCAAAAGGCATTCAGAGACGTGAAGTGCAACAAATAAGCCCGGGTGCGGGTGCCATGGGTCGGGCAAAACAGACACATAATTTTAAAATCATTGCCCAGGGTGGCGCTCCAGTTGGGGTAAACATAGCTCACATCCAGCGGCTCCGGGTGCAGCTTGCGCAGAGAAGGAATGAAGAGCTGGGACACTGACCAAATCTTATCAATCTTGTAATAGCTCTGGGCTTCATAGTGGGCATCGACCCGCTGCCCATCGACTTCTATATTTTCTAATTTCGCCGAAGCCCAAGCCTGATAATCATCATGGAGGTGGCCATGGTACATATCCATCAAATTTTCGATGAGATAAGAAAAATGCCCCTCACAGTCAATCGTTGTCACACTGACGATGTAATTGAGGTGGTCCCATTCTGGAATCGGCAGGGGTTGAATTGCTTCTTTTTCTAAAATCTGCGGATCCCCAGGAAAAACCCAGACGAAACCATCTTGCTCTCGTACTGGTAAGGAACGAATTTTACAGCCTGGGCGCTTCTGATTTTCTGCCAGATAAGGCACGTGGGCACAGGTACCAGACGCGTCAAACTGCCAGCCATGGTAAGCACACTCGAGATTATCTCCCACAACTTGGCCAGAACTCAGCTTGACTTGGCGGTGAGGGCAGCGGTCTTCCATGGCATGGGCCTTTCCATCCGTATCCCGATATAAGACAAAGTCTTCTTCCCAGAGCGTAAAGCCAAAGGGTTGATCCGTCAGTTCTGCACTGCGCGCTGCCACATACCAATGGTTTTTATTGATACCACAGGTGCGCACATCCAGTTTTTGAGGATTCTGGGATCCAGAACTGGAGATAACTTGGGGTTGGCGATTTTCCATGGACTGCTGGCTGAGTAGGAGTAGTTTGATTCTAATGATTTAAACAAAAGTCCTGACAAAATTCATCTTTCTCAATAAATTTGCAATTCTTATTTTCTTGATCAAAATTCCCCCAGTGATTCCCCATGGTTTCCCCAGTCATTGCAATTTTTTCCACAGCTTTCCCCAGGTTTTCCACAGCTAAAAGCTACTTTTTTTGAGAGCTTGGCAGGGGTTTGGGGAATTCTTTTACTGGATGGTGAATTTGCCTTGGGGAAGAGTTTTTCTGTAAAGGAATGTAAACAAAATATGCCTACAACCCTTATTCTTGCGTGAGAGAGTGGTTGGCGATCGCCTCGACGAAACATTTCGCAATATTGACAAACCTACCCCCCCATAGACAACAATAGGGCCACGACAGGCGAAATCGAACAAAATGCCGACGTCATTATCCTAGTTATCCTAGTCGTTTTTGAAACCTGTTCCTTCGTTTCCTGTTCGTCCAAATTTTTCTCCTAATTCCGCAGCTTTTCGACAAAATTAAGGTTAATGATGAATCCTACTACCGTGAGCATTTTGGCAGAAATTCCCGAGGCCTTGCATCAGTCCCTGACCGACTACCTCGAAACCCATCCCAACTGGGACCAAGACCGAGTTTTTGCTGCTGCCTTGTCCCAATTTCTCCTCCAAACCGGAGAAGGGCAGACCCCCCGCGAAGCCGAAAACTACCGGGCCTGCGCCAGAGTATACTTAGAAACGCTCTTTGAGCAGTCAAAGTCTTACTAGCTATTGATCGAGGTTATGGGTCAAGATAAATCGCTCGTTATCCCCCAATTGATCGTCGGTTTGGGCAATCCAGAACCCAAATATGACCATACCCGCCACAATATCGGCTTTGAATTTGTCGATCGCCTGGCGGCAGATTGGGGGGCAACTCTCCAGGAAAACCGAAAATTTCATGGCTCCTGGGCGGAAGTACGTCGCAATGGCCAAAAGCTCGGTCTATTGAAACCCACTACCTACATGAACCGTTCTGGCCAATCCCTGCGAGCGGTGATCGACTGGTACAAAATCCCGCCAGAATCAGTGCTTGTGGTCTATGACGATATGGATCTCCCCCTAGGACGATTGCGCCTACGTCTCCAGGGTTCAGCAGGAGGGCACAATGGGATCAAGTCCATCATTACCCACCTAGGCACCCAGCAGTTTCCCCGCCTGCGCATTGGCATTGGTAAAACCCAAATCAAGGGCGATAAACCGACGATTTCCCATGTTCTGGGGAAGTTTTCGCCAGCAGAGAAACCCGTCTTAAAAGAAGTCCTTGGCCTTGCGGAGGATGCCTTGGCCCTCAGTCTCCGAGAAGGGGTCGAAAAGGCGATGAGCATCTACAATGCCCGTAGTGTTGAATCAGTCCAGGCCCCCTAATGTCAGGCTGTTGAAAGAAATCTTGAAAGCAACATTCCAGTTTTTCAAATCCTATGGGCGTTGGTTTATCGTCGGGCTGACGCTCTTTTTTTTGCTGGCGACCCTCCGCAACCACTGGGAAGAGGTATCGACGATCCGCCTCGATCAACGGGGTTGGCTGTTGGTCGCTGCGAGCCTATTGACCACAACAATTTCCCATGTGTGGTCAGCCTTGGTCTGGGGTCGTATTCTAAAGATTTTTCGGGTTCCGATTGGTCACAACGGGGCGATCGCCTTATATTTGCGTACCAATATGGCGAAATATTTGCCAGGAAATATTTGGCATTTTTATGGACGTATGACCCGAATTGTTGAGCTGGGTAGCCCTTGGGGCGTGGCCAGTTTATCGGTGCTGCTAGAACCCCTCCTGTTGGCAGCGGCGGCGGCGATCATGGTGGTTTTGGGTTTGGGCTGGAGTCTTGTTGACATGAATCAATTCCCCCTGTTGAGATTGCTAGTCCCCCTGGGGTTAATGGGGGTTTTAGGGGGGCTTCATCCCTATTTTTTTAATCCGGTGATTCAAAAAGTTTCCCGGGGCAAAACCCAAAATCACGATCCGGTGCGTTTAGAGATTTATCCTTGGCAACCACTCCTAGGCTCGGTATTTTTTATGGGGCTGCGGGGCATTGGCTTTTTGTTGACTTGGGGGGCGATCGCCCCGCTGGCCTGGCCGCAAGTTCCTCAACTAATTGGGGTCTTTAGTGGTGCTTGGCTAGCCGGATTTATCATCCCTGGCGCACCGGGGGGCATGGGTGTATTTGAGGTGGTGGCCCTTGGCTTATTAGAAACGG
This sequence comes from Picosynechococcus sp. NKBG15041c, assembly GCF_055380235.1. Lineage (NCBI taxonomy): Bacteria > Bacillati > Cyanobacteriota > Cyanophyceae > Chroococcales > Geminocystaceae > Picosynechococcus > Picosynechococcus sp. NKBG15041c. The sequence continues at coordinate 402,029 of NZ_AP040363.1, read as the reverse complement.
TGGGCCATACGAATGTGTCAGTGGGCAGCTTACTAACCATCGTTGCCCTGATGCGGGGGGTGAGTATTTTGGCCGAAATTTTACCCCTGGGAATTTGGGGCTTGAGGCGATCGCCCTTGGCAGAACTCCCCCCAGACCGTGATGTAGTCTAGAAGACTACAAACAGACAGAAACTGATTAGCAGATTTTTATGGAACCATTGCCCCTACCTTCCCACATTCACTACGAGACGATTTTGCAAATTTTGGAGCGCAAAAGCCAACAAATTGCGGATCAAGATCCCCTGGCACGCACCCAGATTCAGCAACTGATTTTAACTGTTCGTAAAGCCCTGTCCCAGCAAAAACAACTCGAGCGCAGTTGTGAACAGCTAAGGCTCCCCTATGAGCACCATTGGTCTCTCACCAATCAAGGGCCGGATTAACCGCGGACAGAGCGATATCCTCCAGGGTGAGCATTTCCCCCACTTTAATCTGGTTGCCGCCCGCCTGGGCGGCTGCGTCGAGGGCCTGTTGTGCTGACTGAATCAACTCCGATGGCAAAATCGTCAAGTTTGGAATAAAAGCATTCATGCCAACACTCAAAGAAACATATTGTTCTCGGGGAGATTGGAGGTGGCTAATGCGCAGCTTTTGGACACTGGTGAGAATTTGATCCGCGATGTAGAGAGCCCCGTCGAGGTCTGTATTCGGTAAAATCACGCCAAATTCCTCCCGACCGCAGCGGGCTACTAGATCAGCAGGTCGTTGACAAACCAAGGCGATCGCCCAAGAAACTTGTTGTAAGCAGCCGTCAGCCAGCTCCTCCCCATAGGTTTCTTGGTAGAGATCAAAGTAGTCAATGCGGCAGTACAAAATGGCCAGGGGCAATTCTTCCCGGGCGAGGCGCTGCCATTCTTTTTCAAGCACCTGCTCAAAGCGACGGGCATTGGGGATCAAAGTCAGTTCATCGGTGGTATTAGTGGCTCTGATTTGATTTTGGGTCGTGGTCAGTCGGGCGTTGAGCTCATCTTGGTGGATGGCGATCGCCATTTGGTTACTGAGAGTTTCGAGGAATTCAATTTCGTCGGGGAGCCATTCCCGGTGGCCATGGCAGCAGTGGAGTAGCAACACCCCCCAGAGGCGATCGTGAATAATGATCGGAAAACTCAAGCAAGTTTGCACTTGGAGCTGCTCTAAGATTTGATGAATTTTGCGGCTGGCGTCCGTATCATCGCGCCCGAGGTGCACGCATTGCACTTGGCTATAAAAATTCCAAATCCAAGGATTATTTTGCAGATAACGATAGTAATCGCCGCATTTTTGCGGAAAACTTTTGTGGAGCCACTCCAGTCGCAATCCATCGTGGATTTCGCTGTCTAGCTGATAAATTAATGCTCGCTCGATCGCAAAAACTTCTCCTAGGGCGTTGACCACATTGGACAAAATCTCTTTGGGGTGGCGCTGGTGATAGGTTTGAGCAACAACAGTGGCAATCAAGGCCTGTCGTTTCCCCCGGACAAATGCTGTGCTGCCCTGATTTGGGTGGTTGGTAAATTCACGGAAATGCCAAATGCGACCCACTAAAACGTAGTCAGCAGTGATCGGTTGGCTAGCAATCTCTAGGCTGCGGCCATCGATGGTGTGAAACAGCTCTTGGGTTTCTAGGAGGGGCTGATTTTCAGTGTCGTGAATTTCTCCAAAAAAAGCAGCTTGGTCGCGGAACTGACGGCCAATGTGGGCGATTTGCTCGTCGTAGGGGGCAAATTCCCTGGTTTCATCACTCAATTGAAACAGTTGGGCACAGGTGTCGTTCATGAACACTTGGGTTTGATCGTCTAAAACCACCATGACTCCCCAATCAAAGGAGTTGAGGATCGGTTTAATGAGCGTATGTGCTTGCAATTCCATAGAACTAGGTAAGGTGCTGGGGCAGAGGAGATAAATTTTCGAGATACCAGTGGTCTATCTCTATTGTGATGAAGAATTTGTCTCCGTTAGAGCCCGGGTAAACATCCGTTACAGTGAATCGGCGTTGGGGCGATCGCCTCCCATGATCAACGCCTCTGATTTTCCCAGAAAATCCACATGGGCTTAGGGACTCCCCCCTATAATGGACTTTGAAGACCAGATTAGTCGCATAGATATTTTTTGATTTCGGTAAATCAATTCTTTAAGCTAGACATACCGATATCAGGAGAAAAGGTGGGTTAGGTTGCAAGTAGATTTAAATCAAGTTTTTCCGTTCCCGTTAGATGAGTTTCAACAAAAGGCGATCGCTGCCCTCAATGCCGACAGATCCGTGGTAGTTTGCGCACCCACAGGTTCTGGGAAAACCGTCATTGGTGAATATGCCATCCACCGTGCCCTAGCCATGGGTCAACGGGTTTTTTATACCACCCCCCTCAAGGCCCTTTCCAACCAAAAATTTCGTGATTTTGGCGATACTTTTGGCGAAAAACAAGTCGGCTTAATCACCGGTGATGTGATTATCAATGGTCAGGCCACCATCGTCGTCATGACCACCGAAATTTTTCGGAATATGCTCTATGAAACCCCCATTGGTCAGGTGGGCACTTCCCTGGAAAATGTCTCCACCGTCGTCCTCGATGAATGTCACTACATTAGCGATCGCGGCCGGGGCACCGTCTGGGAAGAATCGATTATCTATTGCCCTTCAGAAGTACAAATTGTCGGGCTATCGGCCACCATTGGTGAACCCGAAATTTTCACCGCCTGGATCAACAAAACCCGCCAAGCTGCCCATGCCGATCACCCTAATCGTAAAGAACACCGTTGTGAGCTTGTCGATTCCGACCATCGCCCTGTCCCACTCCAATTCCTCTACAGCAACAAAAAAGGTCTTTACCCGCTCCTCGATGACAGCGGCGCGAAGATGAATCCTCGGTTGCGATCGCGTGACCATGCCCCCCAAGGAAAACGCAAAAAACGTCAACGGGAAGATTGCCCCAGCCTGTTCACCATCGTCCGGCAACTGCGTCAAAAAGACCTGCTTCCAGCGATCTACATCATTTTTAGTCGGCGGGGTTGTGACCAATCCGTCACCCAGCTCAAGGAGATGACCCTGGTTTCCCCCGAAGAAGCCAAACTCCTCGAGGCGACCTTACTCCACTTTTTCCTTGATAATCAGCCAAAACTCCAAGAAAAACTCCTCAAGCAATGCGATGACACCCCAGACTTTAGTGCTCTGGTGTTAGATTTCATCGCAAAAAATCCCTTCTCCACAGAGAAATTAGTCGCTTATCTCGAAGCAAATCCCACCCTCCGGGAACAGCTTTGGCAATACCTCGCCCAGGAGTCGAAATTTGCCCGGCCCGAACAGGTAGAACCTCTCCTGCGGGGGATCGCCGCTCACCACGCCGGGATTTTGCCCGCCTGGAAAGAACTGGTGGAAAAACTCTTTGAAATGGGCCTGGTGAAATTGGTTTTTGCGACGGCTACCCTGGCAGCCGGGATTAATATGCCTGCTCGCACCACCGTGATCACCGCCCTCTCGAAGCGTACCGATGAGGGACACCGAATGCTCACCCCCTCAGAATTTTTGCAGATGGCGGGCCGAGCCGGACGGCGGGGAATGGATACGGTGGGCTATGTGGTTACTGTAGAAACACCTTTTGAAGGGGCGAAGGAAGCAGCCCGTTTAGCTCTCTCGGAGGCGGAGCCGCTGCGTAGTTGGTTTACACCCTCCTATGGTATGGTGCTTAACCTCTTGCAAAAACATAGTTTAGAGGAGTCAAAGGAGCTGCTGTCTCGGAGTTTTGCGGAATATCAGGTGCAACAGCAGCTCAGCCCCGAACAGGAGGCGATCGCCGAACTGACCACCGAAATTGCCCACTTAGATATTGACCTAGCGGCAATCGATGAGCGGCACTTTGAACGCTATGGCAAGCTGAAAGAGCGGCTCAAGGAAGAAGAGCGGCTATTGGGGATTTTGCGGGAGCAGGCAGAATTAGAAAACCGTAAATTGCTTGCCCCCCTGGTAGATCAGTTGCCCCTGGGCTCGATTCTGCACCTCAAGGGAAAAAATTTGCGGGTCAAGGAGGCGATCGCCGCTGTCCTCGTCGAGCAGACCGCTGGGCAGCAGTTTCTCTGTTTGGGGACAGACAAACAATGGTATCTGGTGACGAATATGGATGTGGTCGCCCTTAATGAAGGTCTTTATCCGGCCGATAAACTGGCCCAGATTCCCCTGCCCATCGACCAAAAGCTCACCCTAGGCAAAAATGGCAAAGTCGATGCAGAAGCGTTTCCCCTCGTGAAGGCGATCGCTGATTATCTGCTGCCTTTGGTCGAAGCTCCTGAAGTAGAGGCCCAAAAGCAACGGGTGGTCGCTGTCCAAGCCCAGTTTGCCGCCTCGCCCCTGAGCCAACATGACAAGCCCGGTAAACTCCTCAAGCGATACCAACGGCGCAAAGAATTGCACAAAGAATTAAACCGTCGCCAGACCCTCTATCGGCAACATGCAAACAAGCGCTCCTACTATTGGCAAGACTTTCTCAATCTCATTGAGGTATTACAAGAATTCCATGCCCTCGATAAATATACGCCGACGGTATTGGGTCGTGCTGCGGCCACCATTCGCGGAGAAAATGAACTGTGGCTGGCCCTCTGCCTGATGTCTGGCCAATTAGATCACCTCTCCCCTGAACATTTAGCAGCGGCCATCTGTGCGATTATCAGTGAACCGCCCCGGGGCGATAGTTGGACCGACTATCCGCAACCCCAGGCCGTATTAGAGGTATTGGGCATTCGTAAAAAAGACCAAGGCCACAACCCGGTGAGTCTCTGGGAACTGCGCCGCCAACTCTACCAGGTGCAAAAACACTGTGGTGTGACCATGCCCGTTTGGCTAGAAAGTAAGTTTATCGGCCTGATCGAACAGTGGGCCTTGGGAGCAGAATGGACAGAGCTCTGCGATAACACCAGCCTCGACGAGGGGGATATTGTGCGGATGCTACGGCGCACGGTGGATGTGCTCTGGCAGATTCCTCAAATCCCGGAGATTAAACCGGGCTTAATGCGCACTGCAAAGGAGGCGATCGCCAAAATGAAACGCTTCCCTGTTTAAGGTCTATCCAGTAAAACCTAAATCACACCAGAGAGGGAACGTACAGAAAAGACCTGATTATGTTGTAGTTCTTGGACTGTAGATTGGGGGACGGTAATGACATCCACTGAGTCCCCGAAAACACTAAAAATTTCAAGGACGTAGCCATCTTCTCCGCCCGTAGGATGGGAGACTGTATCAACAACTGTTGCGGTGTCTCTTTTTTGGAGCTGATACTCTGGAAAGTCCCGTACGAAGAAAACCTGTTGGTAGAGTTCAATCATAATCATTACCATTTTGGCTTTAAGGTGATGAATCGGATTTGTTGGTCAATTGCTTGCTTTTGCCAGATGCTAACAACGGCAAGAGAGCTGTGAAAGTCCTTTCAACTGGCCTTCAACTCTATAGAAAGTGTCATACTCATCCACTCGATCCTGGATGGCTTCATTATCCCGAACTAAGTCAAAAATAGCTGGTTTGAGTTGTTCAGGTTTTTTTGACTAAATCCAGCCTGGGCTAAAAATTTCGATTTGTCATTTTTTAATTGAAATTTTAGTAGGTCGTTTGTGAGTTTCTCGTTCGCAATTGCGACATTAGCCAGTTTCATAAGGGTCTGTAACCCGAGAAAATGATACTTTCCTGTCTAGGATTGGAGGCGCCAGCCTTTAATTTCTTTCTGGCGGGCCCGGGCGACCACAAGGCAATCGTCTTCTACGTCTTTGGTGATCGTTGAACCAGCGGCAACGGTCACGTCCTCACCCAGGGTGATCGGTGCGACCAAAACGCTATTTGCGCCTGTTTTGCTGCGATCGCCAATCACTGTTTGATGCTTATTCACGCCGTCATAGTTGGCAGTAATCGTTCCCGCGCCAATATTTACCTTCTCGCCGAGGATTGCATCCCCAATATAGGCAAGGTGGGCCATATTAGTCTGGTTGCCGATGGTGGATTTTTTAATCTCAACGAAATTACCAATGCGGCATTGCTCCCCAACTTGGGCTTGACCCCGGATATGGGCATAGGGGCCGACCTGGGTATTGCTCCCCACATGACTATCATTCACAACGCTATAGAGAATTTTTGTATTGGCTTCAATAACGCTATTTTCAATTAAACTGCCTGGCCCTAAACGGCAGCCTGCTTTAACGACGCTATTCCCTCGCAGATGGGTCTGGGGTTCGATAATCACGTCGGGTTCGAGCTGCACCGTATCATCAATGGTTACCGTATCGGGTTGGTGGATCATGACGCCGGCCTTCATCCACTTTTCTTTGATGCGATCTTGCAAAATTTCGTAGGCGGCTGAAAGCTGGAAACGATCATTGATGCCGCTAATTTCCTGGAAATCTGCCACATCCATCGCCATCACCTGGTTGCAATGGAGAATCACATCGGTAAGGTAATATTCCTGCTGGTCATTGTTGGTGGTTAATTTCGGCAGTGCTTCGGCCAATACTTCCCACTTAAAGCAATATACGCCAGCATTGATACGGTTATTTTTGCGCTGGGCATCGTTGCAGTCACGGTGTTCCACAATTTGGGTCACCAGATTATCGCCGTCACAGAAAACGCGACCATAGCCTGTGGGATTAGGCAGTTGAGCGGTTAATAATGTCGCGTCGTTGTTGTTTTTTTGGTGCGTTTTTACAAGATTAGCAATGGTTTCAGGGCGCAGGAGAGGTACATCACCGTTGAGCAGCACGATATCCCCAGCAAAACCTTTGAGGGGTTCGAGGAGTTGTTGGACAGCGTGACCCGTGCCGAGTTGTTCTGTTTGTTCGACAAATTCTAGCTGGGGCAGATGGGCAAGGGCTGTTTTTACTTCAGCGGCGCGATAACCGACGATGGTACAAATTCGCTCTGGTTCAATTAGGGCACAACTTTCAATGACCCGTTCGACGAGCGATCGCCCCCCCAGGGAATGAAGCACCTTCGGGAGATCCGACTTCATTCTTGTGCCTTTACCCGCTGCCAAAATTGCTACCGCTACCATTGCCTTTGCTGTGTTTGCTTGACTGAAATCTTTTCAGTGTGGAGTATATCGTATTGTCTGGGCCTTCAGGGACAAGATCACCAGGAGATATTTTGGGGAGAAAGAGAAATGCCCTTCCCGGAGGATGGACAAAATTAGTGTTAAATTTCTCAAGGAATCCCGTTCATAAAAATTTTTATGGTTACTGCTTCCCTGCATTCTGGCCCTAATCCTTACACTTCGGTGTTGATCATTCCGACGGGGATCGGTGCAAAAATAGGCGGCTATGCAGGGGATGGCATCCCCATCGCGCGGCTCATGGCCCAGGTTTGCGATCGCCTCATTACTCACCCCAACGTATTGAATGGGGCGCAGTTATTTTGGCCGATGGCGAATACCTTTTATGTGGAGGGGTACGGCCTCGATCAATTCGCAGCGGGAAACTGGGGCCTACGACCCGTGCGCCAAAATAAAGTCGGTCTAATCCTCGACCAGGGCATTGAGATAGAGCTGCAAACGCGCCATATCCAAGGGGCAGAGGCTTGTCGGGCAACCCTGGGCCTACCCGTCACAGATTATGTTGTGACAGATGCTCCCCTCAATGTCACCCTCAATGTTTCTGAAACAGGGGTCAGTTGGGGCACCATTGAAAATGTAGGTAGTTTGCTACGGGCAGCAGAAAAACTGATTACCCAGGCCAAAGTCCAGGCGATCGCCGTTATTGCTCGCTTCCCAGACGACGAAGATAGCGAGCTGCTGGCTCAGTACCGTCAGGGGTCTGGGGTCGATGCCCTGGCCGGAGCCGAAGCGGTCATTTCCCATCTACTGGTCAAACAATTTCAAATCCCCTGCGCCCATGCCCCGGCATTGTCGCCGTTACCCATCGAGCCGGCGCTTTCCCCCAAGGCTGCGGCCGAGGAATTGGGTTACACTTTTTTGCCCTGTGTTTTGGCGGGATTGAGCTATGCGCCCCAATTTGTCATGGCAGGCGATCGCCAAACCGGAACGATCTGGGCCGATCAGATAGATAGCCTCGTGATCCCCGCTAGCGCCTGTGGGGGGAGTGCGGTGTTAAGTTTGGCCCAAACTGAAACATTAGTTATTGCTGTAAACGAAAATGACACTGCATTAAGCATTTTTCCAGAATCCGTTGGGATAAAAGCCCGTCGGGTAGACTCATACTTAGAAGCCATTGGGACCCTGGTCGCCCACCGCGCTGGTTTAGACTTTGCCAGCTTGACCCCCTCTGTGCCATCGCTCAATGCAATTTAGGTTTTTAACTACTGTGAATCAATCCAATCAACCACCCATGGAACCACTATCACGTCAGCAGGTGCTGCTCCTGATGGGGATCACGGCACTCCTCCTGTTTATCGTGGGAAACCTCTGGCGACTGATCGGAAATGTGGAGCTCTTGGCCTGGGAATTTTCGGGGCTCGCCTTAATCCAGGGGGTGGCGATCGCCCTGGGGATCATTGGTGCAAGCAGCGTGCTTTATGCAGTTTGGGCGGAATATCGCAAAAGTGTCGATACCTATTTAGAATTTGTGCTCAAACCCTTAGCAGTGCCCGATGCGATTTGGTTGGGTTTATTACCAGGTCTGAGTGAAGAATTTTTGTTTCGCGGAATTATGCTGCCGGGTTTAGGTTTGGGCTGGGGAGCATTATTTATTTCTAGCTTTATTTTCGGTGTGCTCCACATCAGCGGTGTGCAGCAATGGTCTTATGCTGTTTGGGCAACGATTATTGGTTTTATTCTTGGCTATAGTGCGATCGCCACGGGAAATTTACTTGTGCCTGTGATTGCCCATATTGTCACAAACTTCACTTCGAGCCTGATTTGGAAGCTCCGCCACGCCAAACCATAAAAATCCAGCCCCTGGAACAAAGGCAAAAAAATACAGGATTTACACCCGCCGCGCCGTCTTACCTCAGCTTATGACCTGGAAAATCCAGGGGGGAAGGACAGAACTCAGCTTCGGTTTCCGAGTACAAGCTCGGTTTACTGCCGCGAGAACTTAAATAGTCTTCCCAATTAGCTCAAGCATAGATCAACAAACAATATTGGTAGTCACCAACGCAGTAGGCTTTGATCCTGTTAGAGATTATCTTAAGGGATGATTTTGTTTTTATGCAACCGCACAAAGTTCGGCGATCGCCACCGGGCTATCCACCTTGACAGAAAGGGTCAAACGTTCCCTCGGATCATTTTGCACCCGCTCAATGGCGAAAGATTTTCCCCCATAGATTTGTCCTAGGGCCATGGTGAGATCTGCTTTTACCGCTTCAAAACCTTCATCGGTGTTTGGGCCATTGAGACGATCATTGCTGATATAGAAAAATTCATTGCCGTTGAGGGTGATGCCCGTTTCCTTTTCGAGAAGAGTGCCAAATTTTGCGGCGGCCTGGATCAGGTCGGCGATCGCCTCGGTGTGGGGTTGATTTTCCACGCTACTCCAGCGGCGTTGGGCATACAGTCCATAACCCCCCTGGTGCTCCATCATGTAGTTAATTTCGTAGGTGACAAGCATAATCCCCGGGCCATCGGGCACATGACGATAGTCCACCACGTCGATGAGAGTACCGCCAATTTTTTCATCCCGGATCCAGCCCTGAAATACCCCAATGAGAGATGCTTCATCAAAATCAGTAGGAGTTTGGGCCGGGAATTTTACACAAAAACGTTCAATATACACAGGCTTGATTGAGATCTAAACGACTTGAAAGATTAAATTCTGGAGAGCAATACATCAATAAGGTGAGCGAAGCCCACCCTATTGTTTGTCGATGGCAAATTGAGGATTCCCCCTAGTTATTGGCAAATCCTTTGGTCAGCAGCCATTGCTTAAAGCTGATCGGACTGGTGATCCCCGCTTCGATCATCCGGCTGTTGCACTCGTGGGCCGCTTCAATAAAGAGGCGAGATTCCTCCACAAGCCGTTGGGCCTGCTCCAAACTTGCTGCTTTTTCCTTATGTTTGAGGGCAGAGAAAAAGAACTGGGCAAATTTCCCCTTTGCAAAGGGATCAAAGAACAGCTCCGTGTCGTAAAAATATTTCCGGAATTCAGCACTCACCACATCAGGGTCGTCACTGATGTCGATGTTTTGGAACTTCAGCAGGGCTTGGGCTGCGCTGACCATGGCGGCGATCGCCTTATCTGCAGCCACCTGAACATCTCCATTTTGGGGGTTGTCCAGTAGCACCGTGGCATCAAAGTGGAGACTTTCTGCATCGGCCATACTGAAATCGGTCAGGCTGACTACTTCCCCAGCACATTCCCCGATGCCAATATCGCCGAGGGTAAACTCTCGGGTATCGGCCCAATCAGAATAGAAAGATGGATCCTCTTCGTAGCTGGGCACTTCTGTAAAGGGCTGGAGGCGGTCTTTCATTTCCTTGCGGCCAATGCGGTTGAAAAAGTCTGTGAACTTTTCATGCTCTAGCCGTTCTTGCATGAAGGTATCAATCAAAAATTCCACCACATCAGGAATTCGCTTCGAGGGCAGTACCCCCATAGATTTTCCGTAGGTAGAAGCATTGTTGGCCCATTCCCCACCGAGCACAAGGTTAAAGTGGGGCACCCGGCGCCGCTGTACCTGACGGCTGGAGCCATAGAAGCCAATTTCTGCCACCATGTGCTGCGAGCAGGAGTTGAAACAGCCACTAATTTTAATCCGTATATCTTTGACAGTTTGGTCATACTGCCAACCTTTAACGGCCATCCGTCGCTGTAACTCACCCGCCAGACCACGAGAGCTACCGATCCCCAATTTGCAGGTGTCGGTGCCTGGGCAAGCAGTGATATCAATGATCGAGTGGGCGCCGCCACTGTGGAGGTTGATCGCCTTGAGATCTGCATAGAGGGCAGGCAAGTCTGCTTCGTGGACCCAACGAATCAGAATATTTTGTTCAACGGTTGTCCGCACCGTGTCATTGGTATATTTGCGGACGATGTCGGCCAAACCCCGGAACTGGGGCGAAGTGGCATCTCCCAGCGGCAAGGAAACAGCGACAGTGTAGAAGCCCTTTTGCCGTTGGGGATAGAGGTTTGTGGTTTTCCACTGGGAAAATTCTACGCCGTGATCAAAGGTTTGGTCCGCCGCAACGGGAGCTGCCTTCCCTTTTTCTTCGTAGGTGGTGAGGCGATCGACCCAAGCGGTCCAGCCAGCATCCGGCTCTAGGATGGCCCGTTCTTCGGTGACGAGACGCTTAAATTCTTCGAGGCCCAGCTTTTGTACCAGAAATTTAATCCGGGCTTTGTTGCGGTTTTTCTTTTCCCCAAGGCGGGCAAATACCCGGAAGATCGCCTGGGAAAGGGGAAAAATTTCCTCTAGGGGCACAAAATCATCAAAAAGTTTGGCCAGGAAAGGGACGGAACCTAGGCCACCGCCGACATAGACCTTAAAGCCCTTGACGATTTCACCATTAATTTCTTTGGTAGCGGCAATGAAGCCCAGGTCATGCATGGAGGTGAGACCGCAGGGATGGTCTTCACAGCCAGAAAAGGCAATTTTTAATTTGCGGCCAAAATCTTGGATATCCCGGTGACCGAGGAAAAAGTCTGTCAGCTCCTGGGCGTGGCCGGTGACGTCAAAGACTTCGTCATGGCAAACCCCAGCGAGGGGACAGGCGGTGACATTCCGTACTGAATTGCCACAGGCTTCCCGGACAGTGATCCCCACAGCAGCAAGACGGCGGTGCATATCAGGGACGTTATCCAGGGAAATGAAGTGGAGCTGGATATCCTGACGGGTAGTGATGTGGAGGATGTTATCGGAATATTCTTCGCAGATATCGGCGAGGAGATCCATTTGTTCGGCGGTCATCCCCCCATAGGGAATTTTGATCCGTTGCATGCCCGGAGCCTGCCATTTAGTATCTGGCCCTTTGGTCAACTCTGCTTTCGGGAAAGAAATCGCCTTGGATTTAACTCCATCATTGCGGAAGCCGTTATCATAACGCTGACCATAGGCTCCCCGGCGGAGACGCAGTTCGGCAAAGACTTTTTCTTCGAGTTTGTCTTGGCAACGCAGGGCCATTTGATTTTCAAAGGTATCAATTTCTTCGGCCATCTGGGGCGCAATGCGATCGCCAAGGACTTCTTTCCAAGTTTTGGGGGGTGTCGTGGTCATAGTTGGGATGTTCTTCTTTAATGGGAGCTAATCGTCTGGGCCTGGAACAGAGTAAGCGTCAGGCTCACAATATCTATAAAAGCTACTCAGATGTACTATGTTGACATAAAAATTCAGTCATCCGAGCAACTACGACAAAATCTGTAATTTTCCTCGCAATTTCTGACCTGGGAATTGGGTCTGGGTTTTAGGGGGTTACGGATTGGGCATTTTGAAAGGGTTTTACGAGCCATCGTCCCAAACGATAGATATAGGTGAAAATCACGGGTACCACGATCAACGTCAAAATTGTTGAGGTACTAAAGCCACCAATGACGGCGATCGCCATCGGGCTTCGCGTTGCTCCATCGGCGCCGAGTTCCAGGGCAATGGGGAGCATCCCAGCGATGGTGGAAAGGGACGTCATAAAGATGGGCCGTAGGCGGGAAATCCCAGCATCGATCAGCGATTGCTTGAGGGCTTTTCCTTCTTGCATCCCTGACAGGGTAAAGTCCACCAGCAGAATTGCATTTTTCGTCACCAGACCCATCAGCAGGACAATGCCGATCAGGGCAAACAGTCCCAATTCCTTTTGGGTGATCATTAAACCCAGCAGGGCGCCACCGATAGACAGGGGCAAGGCGGTGAGAATACCGAAGGGATAGAGGAAATTGTTGTAGAGCAGGACGAGAATTGCGTAGATGCAGAGTACTGCTGCCCCTAAAGCGGTCAGGAAGCGGCTAAAAATATCGCGCATAATTTCTGCATCCCCCGAGGGCTCGATGGTGATGCCCGCTGGTAAAGGATTCATTACTGGCAGTGCATTCACCTGGGCAAAGGCATCCCCTAGGGACACTCCCTCTAGGTTGGCCCCCACCTCTACTTGGCGGAACCGATTAAAGCGGTCAATTTGGGCGGAACCGCTCCCCAGCTTTAGTTCGGCAACGGCGGCGAGGGGAACGAGGGCCCCAGTATTACTCGGCACCTGAAGATTTTTGAGGGTTTCGATATTACCGCGCTGATTTGGATCTAGCTGGACGCGGATCGGAATTTGGCGATCGCTTAAATTAAACTTCGGCAAATTCAGGTCGTTGTCTCCAATGAGCGCCAGGGAAGCGGTGCGGGAAATTGCGGCAACGGAAACCCCCAAATCAGCTGCCCGTTGGGGGTCTGGTTGAATGATAAGCTCTGGTTTAACTAGGCTCGCACTAGAAGCAATATCCACTAGACCACCAATGCTGGCCATCTGTTGTTCGAGAATGTTTGCCGTTTCTAACAAAAGTGGCGCATCCTCACCCTTCAGAACAATGGAGAGGTCTTTTGAGCTGCCAGTGCCCCCCGCACTCTGGAAAGAAATGCGCGCCCCTGGAATTTGCTGCAATTCGCTACGCATCGTTTGTTCGAACTCCGCCTGGGAAATTCGATCTTCCATGGGCACAAGGTTAACGTAGATCGTGCCGCTATTTACCGTATCGGCAGTGGCCAGAACGCTAGAGACCGCAGGGTTAGCACGGAGGCGATCGCTAACTTGGGCCATGATTTGTTCACTATCAGCAAGGGTCGCCCCAGGGGGGAGATCAAAGACCAAGGTACTAATGCCTGAATCAGCCGCTGCAAATAATCCTGTTGGGATGAAGGGGAGCAACTGTAAACTGCCGATGAAGAAAGCCAGGGCCACCAAGAGGGTCGTCAGACGATGCTTAAGGGCCCAACCCAAAGCCTTGCGGTAAAGGCCCGGTTGTGACTGGCCTTCAAAAGCCCCTAATTTTGACTTCAATAGATATGCACTGAGCATCGGGGTCATTGTGGTGGCGACCAGGGTCGAAAACATTGTTGAAACGGCTACCGTCACCCCAAAGGGCTGGAAGAATTGCCCCGGTACGCCCCCCATAAACGCAACAGGCAGAAAAACTGCCACAATGGTTGCCGTCGTTGCTACCACCGCTAGGCCAATTTCCATGGCCCCATCTACCGCTGCCTGGAACGGCTTCTTTCCCATTTGCAAGTGCTGATCAATGTTTTCAATCACACAAATGGCGTCATCAACCAAATTTCCGATCGCCAAGGCCAGTGCTAAGAGAGTCATGCCGTTGAGGGTATAGTCTAGGGCTCGCATCACAAAGAACGTGGGCACAATAGACAAGGGGAGCGCTGCGGCAGTAATCACCGTGGCCCGCCAATCCTTAAGGAAAAAACCAACGGTGATCACCGTCAGGATACAACCAGCCCAGAGAGCCGAAATGGTTCCGTCATAGGAGGCCTGAATTTCGGTGGCACGCGTCAAAATCAAATCAAAACGTAAATCTTCCGGTAGGGTCCTCCGTAGGTCGGCGATCGCCTGCCGGATCCCTCGGTCTACCCCCACCACGGTACTCCCCGGACTGCGGAGCACCGAAAAAGCAACCACCGGTTGATTATCCAGTGCCGCGGAAACCCTCGGTTCCCGAAAACTATCTTCTACACGGCCCAGGTTTTCGAGGGCTACGCGATCGCCATTGGGGAGCAAGATCGGATATTGCTGGAGTTCTTGGATCGAAGCTGCACTACCGAGGGTACGTACATTCTGCTCACTGCCCCCAAATTCAAGGCGACCCCCAGGGCGATTAATATTGAACTGGGCAATTTGATCATTGACCTCAGTGGCGGTAATGCCCAAACTCTGTAATAAATTCGGATCTAGATCCACGCGAATTTCTCGGTCAACCCCCCCCAGCCGTTGAATTTCTGCCACGCCGTCAACATTAGTTAGTTCGCGGCCAATATTTCGGTCAATGAGATCGCTGAGTTCCTCAACGGTGCGCTGGTCTGAAGAAACGGCATAGATCATCACCGCTCCGCCCGCAAAATCGAGCTTCTGAACAATGGGTTCGGTGATGTCTTGGGGGAGAGAAGAGCGAATCTGGGAAATCGCATTGCGCACGTCATTGGCCGCCTGGTCCGTGTCTGCCCCAATTTCAAAGGTCACGACCGTTTGCGAGTTTCCATCGGTGACCGTGGACGTAATTTGGTCGAGATCAGCGAGACTGGCAACGGCATCTTCCACTTTTTTGGTGATTTCCGTCTCAATTTCCTCAGGGGCTGCCCCCGGCTGAGTGATATTGATCGAAACGGCCCCAATGTCGATGTTCGGCGTATCATCAATGCCAAGGGTCAGGAAAGAATAGACCCCCACAACGGTCATGATCAAAAAGGCCATGAGGGTTGGCACTGGATTCTTGATGGACCAGGCGGAAAGATGGAAAGACATACCAGGGGCAAACATTGCGATTTGTTACGACTTCCATTCTAGGCACAGTTTCGCCGAATCGGGGAATCTAGTTGTTCACTTGGAGCTGGGAACCTTGTTGATCTTTATAAACTTCGATGCGGCTCTGGAAGGCTTCTTTGAACTGGGGAATGTGGGTCACGGCCAAAATGCAGGCAAAATCATCGGCGATCGCATTGATTGCTCCGATCAGACGGCTGCAGCCCTCGGCATCCTGGGTACCAAAGCCCTCGTCGATCACCAACATCTGGAGGGTAGCTCCGGATCGGTAAGCCAAGAGTTTGGCGAGGGCTAGGCGGATCGAAAAATTAATCCGAAAGGCTTCCCCACCAGAATAAGTTTCGTAGGCCCGCGTTCCCCGGGCGTCGGCAATGAGGATATCTAGGGTATCAATCATCTGGGCAGTTCCTTTTTTCGAGCCTTTCTTTGCCTTTTGGGTGAAAAACTGCACGTGAAATTGGTGATCTGTAAGGCGGCCGAGGATTTGATTGGTTTCTGCTTCCAGTTGGGGCAGGGCATTTTCAATCATCAAGGCCTGGATACCATTTTTCCCAAAGGCTTGGCTCAGTTCATGGTGGATCCGGTGCTGGTGACGGAGTTCCTTTAGCTCAGCTTTACTGTGCTCTTGGGTGATCGCCAGGGCCTCTAGATTTGCTAAAGACTGTTGCAGTTGGCCGCGCCGGGCAATGTCAATTTCGAGGGCTTGGCGCCAGGTTTGGAGTTGGCTTTCGAGCTGCTGTATCTCCCCTCGGTCAGGGCTGGTTTGGGTCAGGCTTTCTTGGATAGCGGCCATTTGCTGGGTGAGCTGCTCGATCTCCATTTGGGCGATCGCCTGACTTTGGGTCAATTCCTGGAGCTGGGTTTCGAGGGTGATGCGTTGGTGCTGGGCCTGATCCAGTTCGAGTTTACGTCGCTGCCAGACGTGGGCCTCGTTTAAATCTTGCCGGAGTCGCTGGTGGGCATTGCGGTCATAATTGAGGGCCTGGAGCTGATTGTGACATTGTTCGAGCTGTTTTTGGTGGGGCGATCGCTGCTGGTAGTCAGCGAAGTTTTGGCGCTGTTGTGCCAGTTGACGCTTGATGCGGGGTATTTCCCCCTGCACGGCGGCGAGCTGCTGCTCGGTTTGGGCGAGTTTCGCCTGGGTTAGTTCAGCGGCGCGGCATTGTTTTTCGGTTTCTCGGGCGATCGCCAATTGGGTTTCGTCGTAGTTCAGGGCGCTTAGGGCTTGCTGTACCTCCGTTAATTCTTGGCGTAGATCCTCGGCATAGGCTTCGAGGTGGAGCGATCGCCGCAGATTTTCTAAATCCTGTTCAAGCTGTTTAAACTGTTTTTCTAAAGCTTGATTGGTTTCGATGGCCTGTTCGATGCGAATTAATTGCTGATCTTGCTCTTCATAGGCGGTGCGAATGCCATCTAGGGTAGCTAATTCTTGATCATAGTCAGCAAGGCGCTGGGCGCAGGTTTGCAGTTGCTGCTGTAGCTGCTGGATGTCTCGCTCCGTCTCGTTGTACTGGGCTTCAGTTTTGGTGACGACATTGTGGTGGTGGTCGTGGTCGAGGGCCTGTTCACAGAGGGGACAACTGGCCCCCGGTTGCTGCAACAGCGCCAGTTTTTGCTGCAATTCCTGGAGTTGTTTGTGGCAATTGCGCTGGGCGTCCTGGAGGCGCAGTTGCTGGGTGGACTGGGCGATCTGCTGTTGCTGGAGCTGCTCTAAATGGCTTTTCTGGCGATGGAGTTCCACCATGGTTTGGTTAACCTGCCGTAGTTGTGCCCGTTGCTGGGGAATTTGGCTAATTTTAGCCGCAAGGTTATCCCGTTCCCGTTGCTGGGCTTCGAGTTTAAGGTGAATGGCGGTGGTCGCCTGGGCAATCTGATTTTCGAGCTGCTGTTGTTGTTGGAGGAGGGGTTGGGCCTGCTGTTGTAAGGCTTCCAGGTGGCTGATGGTGTCTCGGGCCCTCTGTAAATCTTGTAGAGCTTGGCTCACATCTGGGGTAGCGGCGATCGCCTGCTGAAGAGCCTGTTCCTGGCGGGTTAAATCCTGGAGCTGGAGTTCAAGCTGTTGAATTTCGCGGCTTTGGGCCTTTTCTTCGGCTTGAATCTCCTGTTGCAGGGCTTGAATTTCCTGTTGCAGGTCTTGGTACTGTTGGGAGGTTTGGTTCAGTTGCTCCTCCTGCTGTTGGAGGGCTTGCCAGCGGGTATATTCCGCCTCGATGGTTTCCCCTTGAGCGAGGCAGGCGATCGCCTGGTCCAAATTCCCCTGGAGTTGCTGGATTTGGTTGTGTTGGCGTTGTTGTTCCTGGCGGCGGCGGTCTACCTGCTGCTGGAGAGTTTCTAATTGGGTTGTGAGGAGTTGGCGTTGTTGGGCGATCGCCTGGCACCGTTGCAACTGCTCCTGGAGTTGACTTTGCCGTTGTTTTCGCTCCCCAATGGCCTGTTCTAAATCGGCTAATTCTGCGGCGAGGACTGGTTTTTCCTGGAGCTTTTCCGCCTGGGGCGCAAGACTTTCTTCGCGGAGATCGGCCTTCAGTTTTAATTCCTTCGCTTTTTCTTTGGCTAGTTGGGCAAGGGTTTCATACTGGTCGAGTTTGAGCAGGTCCCCCAGAATTTTTTTCCGGTCGGCGGGTTTGGCCACCATGAATTCGTCGGCGTGGCCCTGGCGTAGATAGGCCGAATTAATAAATGTGTCGTAATCAAGCTTCAGTTCCTGGTCAATGAGATCTTGGGTATCTCGCATTCCTTTCCCGGTGATCGTGGTGAAATCCCCCTTGGGCGATCGCACTTGGAATTGCAAAGAGGCGGCCCGTCCCCGCGATCGCAGGCGGATAATTTTGTAGACTTGACCGCGACTCATCAATTCAAAATCAACCCGGACCTCAGTCTCGCCACCATGGATGACATCATCGGCGCTGCTCGTGCGGCTTTTACCCCAGAGCGCCCAGGTGATCGCCTCCAGGAGAGAAGATTTGCCCGCCCCATTTGGGCCGCAGATACAGGCTGTGTGGAACCCAGTAAAGTCTAAGACCGCATCACGGTAGCTGAGAAAATTTTGGAGCTTGAGTTTGAGGGGGGTCATGGGGCAACGAACAGACGAACAAAAACACTGATGCTTCATCATATCGCTGCTCTTAAAATCCCCGCACCGCAAAGAATTTGTTGCATTTTGCTTCCCATGAGAAAGGGACTGCTACGATGGACGCAGAAAATCGCTGCTAGCCGGAAACGTTTTGCCCAGATCCACGGTCTACAGCTCCAGTCATTTCCCCCCAGGTTTCCGATGAAAAAGCTGCTCCTTGCCGCCGGTTGTTTATCTACCTTGGCGATCGCCGCCCCCGTCCGTGCCGAAAATTTAACCCACCTGAGCCAACTGCTTTCAAGTCGTCAGTGCCAAAATTGTCAATTGAACCGCAGTGGCCTAGCCAATGCCCGCTTAGATGGAGCGGATCTGCGGGGGGCGGACCTGCGCCAAGCTAACCTCAGTCGGGCTGACCTCAGTCTCGCGGACCTGCGGGGGGCAAATTTATCTGGGGCTTCTTTGGTGGGAGCCAATCTAGCCGGGGCGAACCTTGAAGGGGCAACCTTGGATGGGGCCGACCTCCGGGAAGCTTACCTGGCTGGGGCAAACTTTACCAATACATCCCTCCGCACCTTTTATATTGCCCGGGCGATCGGTTTACTGGAAGCGCCCGTTTCCGCCGAGCAATTTTACCAATGGGGCTATGTGGAAGGGGAAAGCAAAAATCACCGTATGGCGATCGCCTACTACGATGCCGCCGCGAACCGCGAACCCGAAAACGGTGCGATTTATCTATCCCGGGCGATTTCCCATTACCAGCTACGGGATTTTGGGGCAGCGCAACAGGATGCAACTTTTGCCCAAAACCTCTTTACTCGCCAAGGCTCCGCCGTCGGCATCGACGCCAGTCAAAAGCTCCTTGATGAAATTGACTTGGCCCTCAATCCCCGCCAAAATTCCGGCAACACCGTTGGCAATATCTTTAGTGCAATCAGTTCGTTGCTTTTGCGCTTTTTCTTTTAGGTCTGATGTTTAACGGAGCTGGCCTGGGTCAAAATCTTCAGCATTGAGCAGATCAAAGTTTGTGGCAAAGGCTTCTTCGGGCTCATAGTCTGGTTTTTTAGGCGTGGAGACAGATTTGGCCTGCCGTGGGGCGGTGAATTTGGCGACCAGTGGATGGGGCGATCGCTGCGGGGCTTGGCCATGGGGCGCTGGTGTTGGGGTTTCTGTTTCGGTGGGCCCCTGGGATAGGGTTGTCTTCCGGGATTGGCTTGGGCGATCGCTCAAAGAAATACGGGCAAAAGGATTTTTATTGGTTTTATGGAGCTGATCAGGAAAAAGATGTTCCACAAAAAAGCGAATTGTCGGCTGCTTCACATAGCCCTTTAAAACGGCAATTTCTCCAAATCGGAGGCTTTTTCCCCAAGTATCTTGCTGTTGGGAAACCAAAATATCATCTAGCTGTTCTTGGGTGATGAGGTGGGCTTCTAGTAAATATTGTCCGATATTTTTGCGGTCTGGCTGCTGATAGCGCATTTCCCAGAGGAGCTCAAAAAAGTCGATGGTTTCTTCGGTGGCCCAACCCCGGAGCGCTAAAATTTCACCGAGGGACATATCTGGATGTGACTCCGCATCATATCGCACCACTTGGGCCTGGGTTTCACTGAGTAGCCCAGCTTGAATGAGAGTTTTAATGAGAGCATCCATTGGTTTTGGGCCTCGGAGTAACAACAGAATTGACTAAAATGATTGATATCAAAAGATGGGGTTAGCCTAGGGGAGGGACTTTTTCGTTAGGAAATTATGCCTTCATTTTAAGCAATGAGTCCTAGGATTATAAGGTACAAATTAAGATTTGTGATGCCCCATTCTACGGATAAAGCAAAGGTGAAGCGGAGAAATTCCAGGGGAAATCCCCGGTGCTTTAGGGACGGTTAGGTATTTTTGAGCATTTAGATAATACTCCATTTAAAAAGTCATATTATTCATGATTTTCCTCGTGATTTCTGATTGAAAAAACAGGTATTGATCCGTGAAAATACTGGGGTTTGGAGGCTTGGTAATATGAAATCCCCGTTGCGTTTCTTGCTTTAAGGGCCGCGTAAGATCACAGGAAGTTTAAATTACTAAGATATAAAACTATTTATATATATAACGATGAAACTCTATAACCATTTCATCTTGCCTCACCTTTTAGACTACGTAATGCACCGCCAGGCGATCGCCCAACAGCGACAAATACTCCTTGAAGTGGCCCAGGGCAACGTGCTTGAAATTGGTTTTGGTACGGGGGCAAATCTTCCCCACTACACCCCGAAAGTACGGACATTACAAGTGGTAGAACCAGAACGGATGTTGCGGCAGCGGGTCGATCGCCGAATTCGCCAGAGTGGTCTCCAGGTCAATTGGCATCACCTGCGTGGGGAAGCTCTTCCCTTTGAATCAGAGGTCTTTGATACGGTGGTAAGCACGTTTACCCTTTGTTCGGTACAGAATCCGGCCCAGGTTTTGCACGAAATTCGCCGTGTCTTAAGGAAGGATGGTTATTTTCTGACCCTCGAACATGGCTTGAGCCCTGACCCGGCGATCGCCCAATGGCAGCATCGTCTGAACGGTGTGATGAACTGTTGTGCCGGGGGCTGCAACCTCAACCGTCCGATGGGCTTACTCCTCAAGGCAGCAGGTTTTCGGACCCAAGCCATTAATGAATTTTATCTCCCTACCCTGCCCCGCATTGGCGGCTATCTGACGATCGCAACCCTGCAACCTTAAGGCTCCGTGGGTTTACGTTTCGGGCTGACTCCTTTAGAATCAAGAACGATTATCATTTTTAAAAAAGAGAGGGCTGTAACGTGCGATCGCCAATGACCTTATCCCTCGTGGCACTGGGCTGTTTTGGGCTGTTATTGGGCTGTAGAGACGGCACTTCTCCCCAAGCCCCAACGAATGGGACTGGGGCTCAAGAGCTGCCAGCAGCCACTGCCCCCCAGGCAGAGCCCCTGAGGATTACCGTTAGTGTGCTACCCCAGAAATATTTTGTCGAAAAAATTGGTGGCGATCGCGTCCAGGTTTCATCCCTCGTTGGCCCAGGCATTGAGGCAGAAAACTATGAACCCAGACCCCAACAACTACGGGAGCTCAGCGAGGCAGATGCCTATGTGGGGATTGGGATCTTCTTTGAAGATGTGTGGGGCGATCGCCTCCGGGCCGCTAACCGCAAAATGATTTGGTTAGACACCTCAGAAAACATCGAGAAAATTCCTCTCCTCGACCACCATCACCACGATGGCGATGACTACCACAGCAGCGACGAAGGCGAACTCTTAGATCCCCATATTTGGCTGTCTCCTGCACGGGTCAAGCAACAGGCTGAAAGTATCTATCAGCTTCTGGCCCAACTCGACCCCGCCAACGAAGTGTTCTATGCCGAAAATCTAAGCCAGTTTCTAATAGAAATCGATCAAATCGATGCCGCCATTCGTCAACGACTTGACCCCCTAGAAAATCGTGCTTTTCTTGTTTTTCATCCCGCCTGGGGTTATTTTGCCGAAGACTATAACCTAGAGCAAATTTCCATTGAAGCAGGGGGCCAGGAGCCCAGTGCCGCCGAGTTAGCCCAACTGATCCGCACCGCTGAAGAAAAGCAAATTCGCACTATTTTTGTGCAGCCCCAAATCAATGCCCAGGCCGCCCAAACGATCGCCCAACAAATCAATGCCACCACTGTTCTTCTCGATGATTTGGCTCCCAATTGGTCAGAAAATATGTTGACCATCGCTGACGAATTAGTGAATGCTAGTCGTCAGAGCCCTACGGAATAACACCCTATGGAAACCATTATTTCCCTTGAACAAGTCTGGGCCGGTTACCCCCAGACTCCGGTGCTTGAAGACATTAATCTCACCGTCCAAGCCCTAGACTTTGTGGGTTTGATTGGCCCCAATGGTGGCGGGAAAACGACCCTCTTGAAGGTACTGCTGGGCCTCGTGCAACCCCAACGGGGCACGGTCAAAATTTTAGACCGGCCTGTGACCCAGGGACGCCGTTATATCGGCTATGTGCCCCAATTGCTAGAGCTTGACCGGGATTTTCCGATCCAAGCGAGGGATGTGGTTAGTATGGGACGTCTCGGGAAACGGAAATTATTTCAACGCTATAACCACAAAGATCGAGAAATTGTCCAACGCTGCCTCGAACAGGTGGGGATGGCCCATAAAGGCGATCGCCCCATTGGAGAACTGTCTGGGGGAGAAAGACAACGGATTTATGTGGCCCGGGCTCTGGCGTCGGAACCCAAAATATTGCTTCTAGATGAACCCACTGCCAACGTCGATTCCCATATCCAAAACAGCATCTACGAACTCCTCCAGGAGCTCAATCAAGAAATTACCATTGTGATGATTTCCCATGATTTGGGTGCTATTTCCACCTATGTAAAAACCGTGGGCTGCCTCAATCGCCGCTTGCATTATCATTACGATCGCCTGATCACCCCAAGGATGATCGAAGAAACCTACCAATGTCCTGTTGATTTGATCGCCCATGGCATTCCCCACCGGGTGTTTCCTGACCATGGTGAAACCACGTTAGCGCCAGTCCACAATCATTCTTCCCCCTGTGACCATGCTTGATGCTCTCCAGTTTGACTTTATGCAAAACGCCCTCATTGCGGGGGTACTCGTCAGTATTGCCTGCGGCATCATTGGTACCTTTGTCGTGGTTAATCGCATTGTTTTTATTAGTGGTGGCATCGCCCACGCCGCCTATGGGGGGATTGGCCTTGGGTATTTCTTTCGGTTTAACCCGATCTGGGGGGCGATCGCCTTTGGTCTCATCTCCGCCCTGGGGATGGGCTGGGTCGAACAACAAACCAAACAACGGGGCGATACTCTCATCGGTGTGATGTGGGCGATCGGCATGGCGATCGGGATTATTCTCATTGACTTGACTCAGGGTTACAAAGCTGGCTTGGAGAGCTATCTGTTCGGCAGCATTTTGGCAGTTCCCAGGCCCGACCTTTGGGTGATGCTTGGCATTGACTGTTTGATCATTGCCCTGGTCACCCTACTTTATAAAGAATGGCTAGCAATTTCCTTTGACCCTATTTTTGCCACTACCCGTAATCTGCCAGTGCGGAGTTTATATCTTGTTTTAGTGGGCCTAGTGGCCCTGACGGTAGTGATGGTGATGCAGATTGTTGGGCTCATTATGGTAATCGCTCTGTTGACTGTCCCGGCGGCGATCGCCGGCCAGTGGCAAAAAAAAATTACAGGGATGATGCTGTTTGCCAGCATTTTAGGGATGATCTTCACCACCCTAGGACTATGGTTGTCTTACAAATTTGACCTCACCTCAGGGGCAACGATTATTCTCGTTTCGGGAGTTGCCTACCTCATGAGCCTCAGTTGCAAATTCTATTGCGATCGCCGCACCATTCAAACCGGAGCCTAATGTCTAAAAAACTGACCAAAAACCAGCAGCAGATCCTCCAACTGATACAAACCAAAGAGGGAGAAATCAGTGCCCAGAGTCTGCATTTAGAAATGAAACAGGCCGGTATTACCATTGGCTTGGCCACGGTTTACCGTGCCCTCAAACTCTTCAAAGTGGAAGGAAAAATTCAAGAGCGCGTCACCCCAGAGGGAGAATCTTTTTATAGCAAAATTGACGCCCCTGAACACCACCACCACCATTTAAATTGCGTCAATTGTGGCCAATCTTATCCCCTCGATAGCTGTCCCATCGGACAAAAAATTACCGATTGGTGCCAGACCCAAAAATTCAAGGTCTACTACCATACCCTCGAATTTTTTGGCCTCTGTGCTGACTGTCAAGCTCAAGGGGAAAGTGTCGAATGTTTTAATGCCAACTGATGATAAGCCTTGGCATGGTTGATTAGCCCGGCGGCTTGGTCATCGGTTACTTCTTTTAATCGTTTCGCCGGAATTCCCACCATGAGCGATCGCCTTGGCACATCTTTTGTGACGACACAGCCCGCGCCGATAATGCTACCGGCACCGACCCGCACACCATCCAAAATAATCGCACCAATACCGATCAAGCAGCCTGTTTCAATGTGGGCGCTGTGAACCACTGCCTTGTGACCAATGGTGACATAGTCTTCAACCACTGTGAGTTTGCCCGGATCGCCGTGGAGCACCGCCCCATCTTGCACATTACTAAAGGGGCCGACATGAATCCCTTCGAGATCACCGCGCACCACAGCCCCATACCAAACACTAGATCCCTCCGCAAGACTCACAGCACCCAGCACCGTTGCATTGGGCGCAACAAAAGCAGCAGCACTAAAATCGGGGATCGCGAGGGAAATATTTGACCAATCAGACATAATCAATTTGGGCTCGGTTTTCTTTCATTTTAGGATGGAGCGAGTCCTTGCCATTTTGACCCATACTGTACCGATGCTGCACCAATACCAACAAGCTCTCCAAATTCAAACCCAAGGAAAATCCTTCCACAAAATTACGGCCAAAATCGAGTCTTACGTCGCG
Organism: Picosynechococcus sp. NKBG15041c; assembly: GCF_055380235.1. Taxonomy (NCBI): domain Bacteria; kingdom Bacillati; phylum Cyanobacteriota; class Cyanophyceae; order Chroococcales; family Geminocystaceae; genus Picosynechococcus; species Picosynechococcus sp. NKBG15041c. Next base: position 377,110 of record NZ_AP040363.1, on the reverse strand, counting down.
GAATCGGGCATTAAAACGGGCCTTTGCGTCATTTTTGTGCGCCATACCTCTGCCTCGTTGATTATTCAAGAAAATGCTGACCCCGATGTGTTGCTGGACCTAGAAAACTTTATGGCAAAATTAGTGCCGGAAGATGGCCATGCTTATATTCATAGCGCTGAGGGGGCCGACGATATGCCGGCCCATATCCGTTCGGTACTCACGAAAACCGCTGAACAAATTCCGATCGCCAACGGTCATCTGGTGTTGGGCACCTGGCAAGGCATTTATCTCTGGGAACACCGCAGTTGTCGCCATACTCGGGAAATTGTGGTGCATATTTACGGCGAAAAATAAGCCTTGAGGGTGGCTAAATCCAGGTGGATTTTTGTATCGATGAGTTGCCCCCCTGACAAAAGGCGATCGCCACTGACCCAGGCTTGTTGCACAGTAAATTGGTACATTCTACGGGGCGAAATGCCAAGATAATCTTCTGCTTGACGGGGTGTGGGTCGTTGAGCGCGTTCGTCAAATTGTCTTAAAACTTGCCTTAGGGGTTCTAATTCGGTCAGTTCTGTGGCATTTCCGGCAAAAAAGGTGGCCTTAATGCGTGCGGCATCATATACCGTCACCATGGCCCGCCCTTGATTCTGAGATAAATTTTGGGAATGGTGGGCAGCGATCGCCGATGACCAGTAGAGGTTTAAATCTTGATCCCAAACAAATAGCAAAGGACTACTCCAGGGAAAGCCATCTGGGGAACAGGTGCTGAGGTGGCAATAAATTTGACTTTCTAATAAATCTTGGACAAGGGCGATCGCCTCAGGATCAGTGGCTTTAATGGTATTGACCCAACCGTTTTCGGCAGTGGGCATCTGGGAAGAACGCATTGAAATTGTACCTTCGCTAGAATTTGCCATGGAGCCATTTTAAGGAAAATTGATGGCGCAGCGATCGCCCCAAACACAACCCATTATGTCTATTGAAATTGACAAACCGATTATTTTTTTTGATGGAGAGTGTAATCTCTGCAATGGCTTTGTGGACTTGATGCTCAAGATTGACACAGCGCAAATCTTTCATCTTGCCCCCCTCCAGGGAGAAACCGCCCAGCGATATTTACCACCCCTCCCCAAAAGGCGCGAAGATTGGGCGATCGCCTATTTTGATGGCGCGAATATTTCCTACGGCTCCGATGCTTGTTTAGCCATTTGCCAAAGGCTTGGCGGCCCCTGGCAACTGTTCACCTTGGCCCGGCCTTTACCGCAAAATTTTCGGGATTGGCTCTACCGACTGGTGGCGACAAACCGTTACCGCTGGTTTGGCCAACGCACCTGCCGCACTCCGGATTTAACCAAGCCTTCCCCATTTCTGCCCTGAGGCTCCCAAAATCGATAAGATAGAGGGCGATTCATTTTCCATTTTCCAAACCCCAGATCAAGCCAACAACCATGCGCATTAAGGAAATCCTCACCACCGCCGTCATCAACAGCACCATCACCGCCGAGGGGTGGGTCAAAACGAAACGGGAGCTGAAGGGATTTTCTTTTATTGAACTGAGCGATGGCTCCACCATGAATGGGCTCCAGGTGATTATCGATGGCAACCTGGCCGACTATGAAGCCATAATCAAAAAGCTCAATACGGGCGCATCCGTCACCGCGACGGGGCTAGTGGTGGAATCTCCTGGCAAAGGGCAACGGATCGAACTCCAGGCCCAAGCAGTCACTGTGCACGGAGAAGCCGATCCCGAAACCTATCCCCTCCAGAAAAAACGCCACAGCTTTGAATTTTTGCGCACCATCGGCCACCTGCGAGGCAAGACCAACACCATGGGCGCGGTGATGCGGGTCCGTAATGCCTGTGCCACAGCCATCCATCAATTTTTCCAAGAACGGGGCTTCATCTGGGCCCACACGCCGGTTATTACCGCCAGCGATTGCGAAGGGGCAGGGGAAATGTTTGCGGTCACTAATTTCGACCTGGCTAACCCAAAACGCACAAAAGAGGGGGCGATTGATTACGCCGAAGACTTCTTTGGCCGGCCTGCCTATCTCACGGTCAGTGGTCAGCTCGAAGCGGAAGTGATGGCCATGGCCTTTAAAAATGTCTATACCTTTGGTCCCACCTTCCGGGCAGAAAATTCTAACACCTCGCGCCACCTGGCAGAATTTTGGATGGTGGAGCCGGAGATGGCCTTCTGCGACATTATCGGCGACCAAGATTTAGCCGAAGAATTTTTGCGCTATATCTTTAAATATGTGTTGGAAACTTGCCCAGAGGATATGGAATTTTTTAACCAGCGCATCGACAACTCCGTCCTCGCTACCGCCCAAAACATCATCGATAATGAGTTCGCCCGCATTACCTACACCGAGGCGATCGCCCTGTTAGAAAAAAGCAGTAAAACCTTTGAATTTCCGGTGGAATGGGGCATCGATCTCCAGTCAGAACACGAGCGCTATTTGGCAGAAGAGTTGTTTAAAAAGCCTCTGATTGTCACCAACTACCCGAAGGATATTAAAGCCTTCTACATGCGCCTCAACGATGACAACCAAACCGTGGCGGCGATGGATGTGTTGGCCCCAAAAATTGGTGAGATTATTGGCGGTTCCCAGCGGGAAGAACGGCTCGATGTGTTGGAACGGCGCATCCAAGAGATGGGCATTATCGCCGATGATCTATGGTGGTATCTCGATCTCCGGCGTTTCGGCACTGTGCCCCATGCTGGCTTTGGCCTCGGCTTTGAACGGTTGGTGCAGTTTATGACGGGGATGGGCAATATCCGCGATGTGATTCCTTTCCCCCGCACCCCTCTAAACGCTGAATTCTAACGTGCTGATGAGCCCCTAGAAATAGACATCCCTAGGGGCTCATCTTTTACTCAAATATGCAGTCTCAGCCAGAAATATAATTCAGTTAAAGCTGGACATCGATGACATTGGCTTGCTTTGATTGATTGTCTGGTTCTAGGCTAAATTGTTTAAGTATTCTTTGATTTTGAGCTTTAATTCTCGCGAAATAGGATATCGCAAAACTTCTCTTTCAATATCTGACTTGGTTTTTCCTTGTTTTCTTAATTCAATTACGACATTTTCAAAAAGTCTTTCAAATCCGTATTGGGCGATCCCTTTGGCGATTAGACTGAGTACACCCAGCATGGCGATTCCTCCCAGCATCCCAAATGGGCCGCCCAACATTGCCAAAGCACTGGTAATCGCCGCCGCCCCAGCCCAGCCAGAAATCGCCATTGCCACCAACAAAATTAGACCGGGGACGCCCAAGGCAGCGATTGTATCGACGATTTTGTCCATGATCTAAAACAAATGAAGATTTTGAGCTAATCGTAAATCATTTTCTTCTTCTGGATTAAAAAGAAATATGATCAACATCAGGTTACTTGCTCTTTTGGAACGATAAGCATCACGAAAGTTATGTTTTTCCTCAAATGGCAGTGTTCAATTCTCAATCACTTTCAAGATATCTTTTGCAAGTAGTTTGTTTTTAAACCAAATAATCGGATTCGGTAAATCATCAAATTTCACGCCAGCTTTTTGGAGATTGAGGCGTTCTGAAATGGCAATAATGAAATTGGGCTGTGCGGCGCGGCGAATCTGGGCAAATTTTTTCTGAAGATATTCCGGCCGCCAGTAACCGACAATTTCCAACAGATATTCTCGGCCATCGGGATGCACGAGACGAAAGTCGGGAATCATCACACTCCCTGGTAAAGGAATTAGCTCTACCTCCCGCTCTAACTGCCAGTCAGTTTTCAGCTTTTGCCAGCCTTTCACAAAAGATTCTTCGAGCATACTGTCATAGGGCTTGCCGGGGGGATAGTGGCTAACGAGATTACAACTGTCATCGAGGCAAAATTGTCCCTGGCGGATGGTGTTGCTGTAGGTGTCTTTGTATTGCAGGTGAGCCTCTAGTTGCCACCTGCTCACGTGGAGCAGGGCCGGCAGCATTTTGGCGATCGCCAAGCCATAGCGAGTACTAGCTTTAAACAAACTGCTTGGGCCGTCGATGGTGATCGTAAAGCCCGTGTCTGCATCTCCTTCGATGTAGGTCATCAGTTGAAAGAGCTTTAGATAACGAAATAGCAGCTTATATTCCCCTGGGTCATTGCGATGGGCATGGATGATCAGGTGACTGGCTTTGTAAAAAATCCCCTGCACTTGGGAGAGATTGTAGCGATCGATGAGGGCGGTTGGGGTGGGGGCTGTGAATTCGGTGAGGATGTGATTTTCGGGCAAATCGGCATAGAGACCGGCGGCGATCGCTTCTGGTGTAACGTTCTGGTCTAAGGCGGTGCTCAGCTCCGTGGCGATCGCCTCCAGAATTTCTAACCGTTGCTCGGGAATTGGCACATTGACAGCGGCCTGGGCGAAGACCTTTTCCCGCAACATTTGGGGCTCTAGGGGACTGATGATTTCAAAGGTGCTGAAGTGATTTTTGAGGAGGTGGGCCAAACCCCGTTGCACCTTAAAATCTGTGCTTTCACCTTCGATTTCCTGGAGTTCGCTCTGCAAAACCTTTTGGGGCTCTCCCTGGCAACGTTGAAAACAATCAATCAACAATTCTGCCAAGGCGATCGCCTGTTTATCGGGCTTCAAATATTTGGGAATTAGACTTTCCCCCTGGCGACGATGTATTAACAAATCTGAAGGCAGCATAAGAATCGTAAAATTTGTTACAGAACATGAGGATGTGCAATTCGTCCCCAAACCTAGCTTGATTAGCTTGGCTAGAAAAAATAGCCAAAAGTCTACCAAAACAGCCCTTTAGATTACCTTAAGCAATCCGTTATCGTAGAAGTAGCACCTCAATAACGCAAAACGCGCAATCTTTCTTGGGATGGAAAATTTATCGACCGTGGCTTGCACAACCTATCGTCCCCTCGAATGCCGTCCCGACAACTACCAAGGCTGGTACCAACAGGGACAACTCCGCTGGCGAGAGGGAAACATTAACGAAGCCCGCCTCTGCTATGAAAAGGCTTTGGAATATCATCCCCGTGATTATTGGTCTTGGTATCACCTAGCCCTCGCTTCCGAAAAGTTAGGAGATATTGACGAGGCGATCGCCGCCTACCAACGGGCCTGTTTGGTGTCACCCCAAAACTATTGGTCTTGGTATGACCAGGGTTGCTTATACATGGAAGCGTTAAAGCTCTATGCCCAGGCAATTTCCTGTTTTGAAAAAGCCCTCGCTGTCCAACCCGACGATTATTGGGCCACCTATCGCCAGGGGGAATGTTGGCGGCTCCTGGAGAATTACGCCCGGGCGATCGCCTGCTATGACCGTGCCTTAGATTTACGTCCCGGTGATTATTGGAGCTGGTCCCGCCGGGGAGATGCCCTCCGCACTTGGGGAAAGCCAGAGGCTGCCCTCACCAGCTATGACCGTGCCCTCGAAGCGAAACCCAGTGATTTTTGGGCTTGGTACCAACGGGGCCGCGTTCTCGAAAGTCTGAGGAATTATCCAGAGGCGATCGAATCCTTTGAGCAAGCCCTCGTGGATCTGCCAGAGGATGCCGAAACTTGGTACGCACAGGCCTATTGTTTTGCCCAGGTGGGCGATTACCAAGAAGCGTTTAACAGTCTGGAAGAAGCAATTCTCCTCGATCCAGAAATTTATTACCCCGAGGCCGAAACCGCCGTCTGTTTTGAACCCCTGCGCTCCTTGAAGGTGTGGGATAGATTGGCGCGGCTGTACGACAAATATCAGGCCTAGGTCATGGCACTGATTGCAGGGGTTGATGAAGTGGGCCGGGGCTGTCTGTTTGGGCCGGTGGTGGCGGCGGTGGTGGTCGTGGATAAGTCCCAGGAAAAAGCCTTGGCTGACCTGGGGGTCACCGACAGCAAAAAGCTCTCTGCCAAACGGCGGGAAAGTTTAGTGCCTCAGATTAAGCAGCTTGTGAGTGATTGGGCGATCGCCTCGGCGTCGGTGGCCGAAATCGATCAGTTCAATATTTTGCAAGCAACCTTCCTGGCCATGACCAGGGCCGTTGGGCAGTTGCAGCTGAAACCTGCGGAAATTTTCGTCGATGGTCGCCAAACCATTCCCAAGCTCGATTATCCCCAGCAGGCTATTATCCAAGGGGACAGCAAAATAAAGGCGATCGCGGCGGCGAGCATCCTTGCTAAGGTACACCGAGATCGAGAAATGATTGCCCTGGCTGAAATTTACCCGGCCTACGACCTCGCTCAAAATAAAGGTTACGGCACCCAAAAACACCGCCAGGCCATTTGGCAACATGGACTGACCCCCCACCATCGCCAAAGTTTTAAGATCCAGCCGCCGCCCCAGCAATTATCACTCTTGCTCCCCCAGGAATAAAGCCGATACAGTGGAAGGCTAAACCATTCCTTTGGTCTGCCCCATGAAGCTTGCCACCACCCTAGAGGCGATTCTTTACATCAAAGCCCAGCCCCTCAGCCTTGAAGATTTGGCCGAAACTGCCGGACAACCGCTGCATCTGGTAGCCGATGCCCTACTGGAGCTGATGGATGATTATGCCCACCGGGACAGTGCCCTCGAAGTAGTGGAAACCCCAGCGGGTTATAGCCTCCAACTACGGGAAAGTTGCCAAGCTCTGGTTACCAACCTCATCCCCACAGAACTCAGCGTCGGCGCCCAGAGAACCCTTGCGGCGATCGCCCTCAAATCGCCCATTCTGCAAACAGAACTGATTGAACTGCGGGGCAGCGGTGCTTACCAACACATCCAGGATCTACTAGCCCAGGGCTTTATTAAACGGCGGCGGCAACAGGAAGGCCGCTCCTATTGGTTAGAGGTGAGCGATAAATTCCACCAATATTTTGAGTTTGACGCCGCTGACCTAGATTCCTCTTCTGTGCCTGAAACCCCTTAGCCTCTCTCGAAAAGCCCGATTCACTGTGAAGAAATGTCACCTTGTCTGATACCCTACAGACAAACCCGTTTCTTCGTTTGCGATCGCCATGCGTATAGCTCTGTTTACCGAAACCTTCTTGCCGAAAGTCGATGGGATTGTCACCAGGCTGCGTCACACCGTCGATCACCTCCAACGCAGCGGCGATCAAGTGATGGTATTCTGCCCCGACGGTGGCCTACGGGAACATAAAGGCGCTGCGGTCTATGGCGTTAAAGGCAATCCCCTCCCCTGGTACCCTGAGCTAAAAATGGCCTTTCCGGGGCCGTCGGTGGGCAAAGCACTCGAAAGATTTCAACCGGATCTGGTCCACGTAGTGAACCCAGCGATCCTTGGCTTGGGGGGCATTTTCTTCGCGAAAAAACTGCATATTCCCTTGATGGCCTCCTACCATACCCATCTGCCCCAATATCTCCAACACTACGGCCTGGGCGCTCTAGAAGGGCTCCTCTGGGAACTCCTTAAGGCTGCCCATAACCAGGCAGAATTAAACCTCTGCACCTCTACAGCGATGGTGGAAGAGCTGCGGGCCCACGGTATTAAGCACCTCGATCTCTGGCAACGGGGCGTCGATACGGAGATGTTCCAGCCCAGTCTAAAGTCTGACAAAATGCGCGATCGCCTATCCCAGGGTCACCCGGAAGCGCCTTTGTTGCTCTATGTAGGCCGGGTTTCAGCCGAGAAACAAATCGACCAGATTAAACCTGTTCTTGAAGCGATCCCCGGATCCCGCTTGGCGATCGTCGGCGATGGTCCCTATCGCGCCGAACTAGAAGAGCATTTTGCTAGCACGAATACCCACTTCGTTGGCTATCTCCAAGGCTTAGAGCTGGCTTCCGCCTTTGCCTCCGCCGATGCCTTTGTCTTCCCCTCCCGCACCGAAACCCTTGGCTTGGTTCTCCTAGAAGCGATGGCCGCCGGTTGTCCGGTGGTGGCCGCTAATTCTGGTGGCATCCCGGATATTGTCACCGATGGGGAAAATGGTTTTATGTTCGACCCCCAAGATCCCGACGGGGCCGTAAAAGCGACCCAAAAGCTCCTCGCCATGGATGCAACCCAACGGGAAAGGTTACGGATTCAGGCCCGTCAGGAAGCAGAAAAATGGGGCTGGGCAGCGGCGACGGAACAACTACGGGGATATTATCGCCAGGTTTTGGCTAAAACCAGCACCCTCTCCACTGCGGCTTGATTAATTAAAGTGATTTAAACGGAATTTTCGGCAGATGGCGGCTGTCTTAGGCGAGATTTACCGCTACCCTAAAGGCAGTTAGCCATAAACATGCATTGCCTGGATCGTGATGGTCATAAATTTATTGATTCTTCTTCTGGGGGTGGCGATCGCCTTATTGCTGTTTCGCGTTGGGATCCCTCGCCTTAAGGGCTTTAAGCAGTTTACCCAACGTTTTGTTCCGGTTGTGGGGGCGCTGATGCTGATGCTGGGGATCAATTTGGCGATCGCCTACCATGCCCAACAACAGCTCCAACGCCAGGCTAGCCTAGAACCGGTCACCACTTTCCAGGCGCTCCAGGCCATTGATGCCGGACAACCTGTGGCGGTGGTGGCGGTAGCTAGTCCAGATAATCCAGTACGGGGCCGCAACAACGAGTATCTCGCCTATGTAGATGACAATGGCCTCTGGACGCCCCAAACGATTTTCTTTGATCTAGATGATACCCAGATCGCCATCGATGATGAGAGCTACGAGCCCCGCAACTGGCCCCTAGACAGAAATTTACGCTTTCTCAATCCCCGGCAACAGGTAGTCATCATCGGCCAAAAAGAAGTTATCGACGCTCCCGTGGGGCCACAGCCGCCAGCCGGAAACCATGGTGTTCAGAGCGAAATTATTTTTGCTGGTTCCCACCCGGCTTTTTTACAGGATCTAGAGCGGCGACTTTGGGGGCCGAGACTGCTGGTCGGTCTTAATGCCTTTGCTCTGGGGGCGATCGCCCTTTCAACGCTAGTCATGGCTTTCCGAGTGACGGGCCGTGAAATGCCTCAAGACTCCAAGGCAACCTCCAACTTGTAAATTCCTTCCCCTAGGGTTGACGCTTATCTCCCCAACTCTAGGGGGATAACCAGAGTATGCTGAAGAGTTTTGATAGAAGATCCTCTTGGATCAAACTTGCCTCTTGTGGACTAAACATTAACTTTTTTAACAAACTTGTTAAGGTCTATTGCGAGATTTTCTGAAACCTTGGCGATCGCCTGCAAGTCCCAAAGACTCCGTGATACCATGCCCAACGTATAGTTCACGAGACGAGGAGCAAAGCCTTGGTACTACGGGTCGCTGTTGTGGGAGGAGGGCCAGCTGGTTCTTCCGCCGCCGAAATCTTAGCCAAAGCCGGCATCGAAACCTACATTTTCGAGCGCAAACTAGATAATGCCAAACCCTGCGGTGGGGCGATTCCCCTCTGTATGGTTGACGAATTTGACTTACCCCCAGAGATCATCGATCGCCGGGTACGGAAGATGAAAATGATCTCCCCTTCCAACATTGAAGTGGATATCGGTCAAACCCTCAAAGATGGCGAATACATCGGCATGTGTCGCCGGGAAGTGATGGACAGCTTCATGCGTAACCGCGCCGCTGACCTTGGGGCAAACTTGATCAATGGCACCGTTTTCAAGCTCGACATTCCTAGCAACAATACGGATCCCTATGTTCTCCATTACTCCGACCACTCCAATGGCGAAGTAAAAGGGGAAATGAAAATCCTCAAAGTAGACCTCGTGATCGGTGCTGACGGGGCTAATTCTCGTATCGCCAAGGCCATTGACGCCGGTGATTATAACTATGCGATCGCCTTCCAAGAGCGCATTCGTCTGCCCCAAGACAAAATGGCCTACTACGAAGAGCTGGCAGAAATGTATGTGGGTGACGACGTTTCCCCCGACTTCTATGCCTGGGTCTTCCCCAAATATGACCACGTGGCCGTCGGTACTGGCACCATGAAGGTAAACCAAGCCCGTATCAAAGAACTCCAAGCCGGCATCCGCACCCGGGCCGCCAAGCGCCTTGAAGGGGGCGAAATCATTAAGGTAGAAGCCCACCCCATTCCCGAACATCCCAGACCCCGCCGGGTTGTCGGTCGGGTCGCCCTCGTCGGTGATGCGGCTGGTACTGTCACCAAGTCCTCCGGGGAAGGGATTTACTTCGCGGCGAAATCCGCGCGGATGTGTGCTGAAGTCATCGTCGAAGCCTCTAACAACGGCCAACGGGTTCCCACCGAAGCAGACCTCAAGCAATACCTCAAGCGTTGGGATAAGAAGTACGGTGCGACTTACCTCGTCCTCGACATTCTTCAGCGGGTGTTCTACCGCTCCGACGCTACTCGGGAAGCCTTTGTGGAAATGTGCGCTGACATCGACGTCCAGAAGCTCACTTTTGACAGCTACCTGTACAAAACCGTTGTTCCCGCTAATCCCCTCAAGCAGATGAAAATTACCGCGAAAACCATCGGTAGTCTGCTCCGAGGCAATGCCCTTGCGCCCTAGCTCTCAGCGTAAATATTCATTTAGACTCAATAATAAGAGTATCGGGGATCACGTTCGTGATCCTTTTTTTATTGTCTTAGCAAAAGTTGGTTAAAAAGCTTGTTTACCTTTCTTAAGCTAAGCTGATTTTTTATCAATTCCAGATAAAAGTTCTCTCAATTGCAAGATTCATTAAGTAAGGCAACAATTTTAAACACTTCTAAAACTACCTAATTGACCTTTTGATTGAATTATTGAAAATGTAAATAAAATGCATTTTTTCTTGCGTTCCTCATTGGAAATTTTTACTCTAGATGGCAAAGATTTTCTTTGTTACCATCGCATTGCCTTTGACTTTTTTCTGGGATGAATTACCGACAGCGCCTAACAATCACCTATGGACTAACTTTATTGTTGGTGGGGGCATTGGTAAGCTTTTTAGTGGGCCTCCAAGCCACGGAAAATAGCAAAGCAGCAGCGACGGGCTACCTCAGGGATATTAATCTCCAGTTTGCGACCCTACTGGATTTACGCATGTGGGCAAGGCGCAATGAGATGAGAACGTTAGCGGTGACGCCAGTGTTTGGCGATCGCCAGCGGGAAAATGAAGCCAGACGACTATTAGAGCAGACCCAGGATTTTTTACCGATGTTTACCTGGATGGGCTTTCTTGATCCAGAAGGTACGGTGGATATCGCCACTGGCCAAATCCTTGAAGGAGAATCTATCGCCCAGCGTCCTGTGTTTCAAGAAGGTCGCCAGGGAGAATTTATCGGCGATGTCCACGACGCGGTGTTATTGGCCAGTCAGTTTCCCCGCCTACCCAATGGAGAACCGATTCAATTTGTCGATATTGCGATTCCCGTCGTCACCGATAATGGCGAGTTTCAGGGGGTTTTAGCGGCCCACCTCAGTTGGGAATGGGCCCAGGATACCCGAGTCTCTCTCATGGCACCTTTAGCTGGGGATAATCAAAAAGAGCTATTTGTCGTGTCGGCCGATGGCAATAAATTGTTAGGGCCAGAAGAAATTGTGGATGGCTCGTCAATGGCCTTTTTACCCCTTGCTGACATTGAGTCGGGTGAATCCCGTGAAGTGACCCTCCAGTGGCCCGATGGCATCTATTACCTAACAGATATTCGCCGCACTGATGGCTACCAGGATTATTCCGGTTTGGGCTGGTTCACTGTGGCTCGACAACCGGAGGCGATCGCCTTGGCCCCAGCCCAACAGCTCATCCATAATATCTGGATTTATTCCCTGACCATAGGGGGAATCTCCATGGTCGGCATTTGGTATCTGTCCGGGTGGATTAGCCGGCCCCTACGGCGCTTGAGTTCCATCAGCCAAGCATTACAGTTGCGTCTCAATTCAGAATCAACCACCCCTGCTTCAGCGCACGTCAAAGACGAAATTGAGACTGTTAAGCAGGCCATTTACCGCCTCCATGAGGAAGGCAAACAAGAATATGCAGCCCGTCAATTAGCCGAAAAAGTTTCCCGAGCAGACCCCCTCACCGGCTTGGCAAATCGAGAAGGATTACGTCTACTACTGGCAGAATATCAAAGGGTATTGCCTCGGAAGCAAGTACTGGCTGTTTTAGCCCTCGATCTTGACGGTTTTAAACAGGTCAATGACCACTATGGCCATAGCGCCGGAGATGAGCTGCTCAAAGCCGTGGCTTACCGCTTACAGGCAGAACTGCGACCAAATCAAGCTGGAATTCGGCTTGGGGGCGATGAATTTTTGCTCTTGCTGCCCCTACCGGTTGATGAGGGAGAACATATTGCTGAAATCGTTGCCCACAGAATCCTTGAGGCGATCGCCCAGCCCTTCCATTTAGGAAATTGCACCGCGAACATTGGGACGAGCATCGGACTGGCCTTTTGGCCAACGGATGATGAAAAGCTTGAGATGGTTTTAGATTTAGCCGATCAAGCTCTCTACAAAGCGAAAAACACAGGAAAACGACGTTTAGTCCGCTGGCAATCACCATGAAATATCTCATCGTTATCACCACTGTTAATGATCACCAAGCGGCCCAAAAATTGGCGCAGGAAATTATGGCGCAGCGTTTAGCGGCTTGTATTCACATTGATAGCATCGAAAGCTTTTATTATTGGGAAGGAGCCCTGCAACAGGAACCAGAATTTCGCCTCTCCTGTAAAATCACGAACGAGCAATATGCGGCCTTGGAAGCTTTGATTAAAGCAAATCATCCCTACGAGCTGCCGGCAATCTATGCGATCGCCCTGGAACATGTAGAAGCAACTTACGGGGCATGGATTAGCACAAATCTTTTCCCAGAACCGCCCTAAATCTTGTGTAAGGTTAAGCTTTTGGCAGCGAGGAAAATAGCTGTGTTAGCATCTCCAAGTACTGTACTGGGTCAAGACCCTTGGGGAAAACAGTCCTACCCGTAAGAATTCCTCCCAGTCAGGCAATGGATCCTGTTAACGTTTGATAAAATTTTCTTTAACAACCATGGGGGAATTGCTTTAATTCTTTTATCGAATGCCCCCAGCCATGAGCTTGCAAGCCTATGTCTTTGTCGCGAATCATTAGTGGTGTAGTGGCGATCGCCCTCGCCTTAACCCTCATTGTTTTAGGGGGCTGGTACTTTACCTGCGGAATGGGCATTTTGGTGTTCCTTGGCCAGCAGGAATATTTCCGGATGGTTCGGGCAAAAGGATTAGCACCAGCAGTCAAAAGCACCTTGATTGTCTCTCAACTGCTCTTAGTTATTGCCACCCTCAACCCCGGCTTAGCCGACGCCCTCTTCCCCCTCGCCGGAACCTTCATTTGTTTCTATCTGTTGTTCCAGCCAAAAATGGCAACGATCGCCGATATGTCCACGTCGATTTTGGGCCTTTTCTATGGTGGTTATATGCCGAGTTACTGGGTGCGTTTGCGGATGGGTAGCCTTGCGGAAACCCAGGCCGTTAGTAACCTCCCATTTTATGGTTATCTGCCTGCCTCCTGGACAGAATGGTTTGATCTGCCCCACGCCCTCAAGCTTACTTTTGTGGTGATGGTCTGTATTTGGGCAGCAGACATCGGCGCATACTTTATGGGAAAATGGCTCGGCAAAACCAAACTCTCTGCCATTAGCCCTAAAAAAACAGTAGAAGGAGCGATTTTCGGTGCCCTAGGGACCATTGCCGTGGCGATCGCCGGCGCTTGGTATCTGGACTGGGCTTGGTGGCCACTCACCGGCACATTACTCGGCTTTTTAATCAGCGTCACAACCCTATTGGGAGACTTGACTGAGTCGATCATGAAGCGAGATGCAGGCTTTAAAGACTCCGGACAGTTGATTCCTGGTCATGGCGGCATTCTCGACCGCACAGATAGTTATGTGTTTACTGCCCCTGTGGTCTATTTATTCGTCACGATCTGCCTGCCGATATTCAGTCCCTAGGGGCAATTCCACGCATCGAAATTGAATCCTTTAAAAAGGATCTCTGAATTTTCATACCAGAGATCCTTTTTGCAGCGTCGTAAACAATTGAGAGAAATTTACTGTTCCTTAGAGGGTTATTAGCGATTCTGTTTCGGGGCGCTGGTAAGAAAATTCTTTGGGCAGTTCCCGTTGATACTTGATCATGTTGGCAAGCTCTTGGAGCTGACTAATCGCTTCGGCCCCTTCCAGCTTCATGAGCTCCCGCTCGTCACGCATCTCGGTCCAGGTGATGCCATAGTCGGAAACAAGAAAACGGATCAGATGATTTTCGCCTAGGCTTACCATGAAGGACGCACTGTTGAGTTCAGCGCCACAGGTATAGCAAGAAGCGAGATAACCACGGTTTTCGAGGGCGATCGCCAGGGCCTGTAGACTCATGACGAGGTCTTTGACGAAATCACGATGCTGTTGAGCCAGTCGAATAAACACCTTATTGTCTCCATAGTGACACGACTATTTTAAACCTTTTAATACTTTTTTAAGATTTAAATTTGCCAGGGGCAATACGCCAGATTGATACGCTACGGTTATCATACCCAAGTGCACCCCAAAGCCTATCTACACCGTTATCTGTAAGCAATATGACGTTAGAAAACTTAGAAATTGTATTTAACTTTACCAATATTTTTGTTTTGCCCTTTTGGGGATTGATGGTTCTGGCCCCCCGGTGGCAGGTCACCCAAAAAGTAATGGATTCCTTAGTTCCCTTTGCGGTTTTGGCGGTGGTTTATATCGCCTTATTTGCGCTCTCCCTCGACCCAGATCAAGCTGCCATTTGGTCAAATCCAACCCTTGGTGACCTAGCCGCCTTATTTTCTTTGCCTCCAGTGATGGCGACGGGGTGGACTCACTTCCTGGTGATGGATCTGTTTGTAGGCCGTTGGATTTATCAACAGGGGTTAGAAAGAAATATTTTCACACGCCATTCTTTGGCCCTCTGTCTCTTTGCTGGGCCAGCAGGACTTCTCTGTCACCTAATGACGACTTGGGGAACGGTAGCTTGGCAACGACAACAACAAACCCAAGGGGAAGGAAGTTAAGCCAGTGGTCGATTTTTGATGGCTAACCAGAAAGAGCAACAATTGGCGATCGCTCGTTGCTCACTGCTATTGCCTTGGCTGAATTTTTTCTGTTAGGGCAAGTTGAATCGTTGAACAAAAAATCTCTCCATCTCTAAGGTGGGGAATTGTCAACTTTCTTGGCAATTACGACGCCAACTAATTCTCCCTGTTTAGGGAATAGTCAACAGTGTTCAGAAATGGAATAAGTCTCTGAGTTTTTTGTCGATGGGGAAATTGCTTTTATTTCCTAGGTCTCAACCATAGCCTTTGTTTGGGGTATTGTGCCGCCACATTCTTGGAGGAGGGCATAGTCTAATTCACTAGGAACATTGATGGGTTGAAAGCCCTCGGGAATAAATTGTAAAACTGGGCGATCGCCACCATTCGCCAGATAACCTTGGGCGGTGTAATCCAGTTGATAGGCGTAAGCGACTTGCTCATAGGGATCAATCACTGCCAGGTCTAGCTTACCGTTGTGGATTTCACCCGAAAAACAAGCATACTCTGAATCCACCTGGTAGAAAGCGCCTTGGACGTGGTTATCAAAATCTACCTGGAGCACCATGTAATCCTGGCCCCACTGTTGGGCAATGGGAGAAGTTCCATAGACGAATATGGCGCTCTGCTGTTGGGCGATAAGTCTGATATTGAGCGAATCGGCAGAACTTTCGCGGGAGCTTATGTGGGGATGCTCGAGGGGAGCAGCGAAATTAGGGGTTGGGGCGATCGCCGTCAGACCTAGTCCTAACAAAAGGGCAGCAGGCCGAATGAAGAGATTTTTTGCGAATTTGCTTAAAGTTTGCCACATCATCTTGCGCTCCCTGATATCAATTATCAACTGCTAAAAACCCCTACGCCACCCCGAAAAAATTTTGATTACAGGTCGACAACTTTTTTCGTGGCTTGATATTTGATTTTCTTACACTTCACTGTAACGTGAGGCCAACCGTTGATGGAAGGATATCTCGGTCTTTCTTTTCATAAATTCATAAAGTAATTCTTGATCTCCAAAAAAGTCAGGGAGAAGTCAAAGAATGTAAATTTATGTTGGGTTTTTATGACGAACTTTTGCTGAAATTATGGCCTAGGGAGAGGCAGAAAGCGCGGCAATAAAAAGATTAATTTTGGAGGGCGCGGCGTATTTGTTGCATCAGTTGCTGAGCCGGGACTGCCCCTTCAATGCGAGAAACCAATTGGCCTTTGTTGTAGAGGACAAGGGTCGGGTAGGCATGGACGCCATGGTGGGATGCAAGGTTATGGTAACGATCGCCGTCAACCTTGACGATTTGAATTTCATTGGCCATTTGAGCACTAATTTCTTCGAGGGTTTTTCCCATAATTTGGCAAGGGCCGCACCAGGTGGCATAAAAATCGACAAGTACGGGCTTTTCGGCCTGCTCTAACATTGCTTCAAAGCTGGAAAATTGTTTTTTAATGGCCATTAGAAAACACCTCTAAACTGTGGTGGTTATAGGAATTGTTGCGCTCGTACAACCCTAACTTCTATGATAACCCAGTCATCAACATGCAAAGACTTTTGGAGAGATTAGGGAATGGAGCTTTTACCCGTAGCGCAGCAACGTTTGAAAGATCAAGTGGCCATTGTAACGGGGGCTTCCCGGGGGATTGGGAAAGCCACGGCGATCGCCCTGGCCAGTGAAGGGGCTAAGGTGGTGATTAACTATGCCCGCTCTAGTGGTGCTGCCGAGGCTCTAGTGGCCGAAATTCAAGCGGCGGGGGGAGAGGCGATCGCCCTCCAAGCCGATGTTTCCCAAGAAGATCAAGTGGCCGATCTCGTTGAAAAAACCTTGGCCCAGTGGGGACAGATCGATGTGCTTGTAAATAACGCCGGGATTACGAAAGATACCCTTTTGATGCGGATGAAGCTGGACGATTGGCAAGCGGTGATCGACCTCAACCTCACGGGGGTTTTTCTCTGTACCAAGGCGGTCACTAAGCCGATGATGAAAAAGCGCCGGGGCCGGATCATCAACATCACCTCCGTCGCGGGTTTGATGGGGAACCCAGGCCAAGCCAACTACAGCGCCGCCAAAGCTGGGGTGATCGGGTTTACAAAGACGATCGCCAAAGAGCTGGCTAGCCGCAATATTGTTGCCAATGCCGTTGCCCCCGGGTTTATCGCCACGGATATGACCGAGGGCCTCGCTGCTGATGAAATTCTCAAATACATTCCCCTGAGCCGCTATGGTCAGCCGGAAGAAATTGCAGGGATGGTGCGCTTCCTCGCCGCTGATCCCGCCGCCGCTTACATCACAGGCCAAACGTTCAATGTCGATGGGGGCATGGTGATGCACTAGGCGATCGCCCTAAAAATCAGTCTATTTTTTCTCAAAGACCGCCCAATGTTCATCGCCCTGGCGACTGGGAATTGAATTGTGGATCGGATCGAGGCTCAATATTTCAAAAGCCGGTGAAAATAGGTCGACTAATTCCTGGGGGGTACTACCAAAAGGTGGCCCCCCTTCTCTATTGTGAGTATAAAAAATGCCGTAGAGTTTACCGCCGGGCTTGAGGATACTCGCCGCAAGGGTCACGTAATCTGGTCGCTGCTCCGGGGCGATCGCACAAAAACACGTATGTTCAAACAGATAATCAAAATGACTTTTATGACTTTTTGGCAGATCGAAAATATTTTCTTCGAGTAAAGTAAGGGTAACCTCGTTCTTTTGGGCGAGATCCCTAGCGGCGGCGATCGCTGTGGGCGCAAAATCAACCCCCGTCACAGTCAATCCCTGGCGGGCTAAAAAAATCGCGTCATGGCCCTGGCCACACCCTAAAACCACAAGATCACCTTGGGAAGGAGCTTGTTCTCTGACCCAATAGTCCTGTAGAGGGGGCGCGGCTTGGCCTAAATCCCAACGATGTTGAGCTGTTTGGTATTTTTCTTCCCAAAAATCTACTTCCTTGACCATCCCCTCTTCCATTGTTCTGATGCCAGGTCCCTGACTAATGCGAAGTCACTGAATGTGTGACGCATTTATTTTTAGTATTACACTGATTTTCTGCCATTTCCCGCAGCGATCGCCAATGTCTCAACTTTGTCTTCTCTTCACTGCAGCTCCCCGATAGATATGCAATACAATCCCGCCCTCATCAAAGCCCTTGGCGATATTGTCTATGAACGTTGTTTAAAGACAGGGGCGATCATTTGGCACGGAGATTTCACTAAAGTTTTGGGCTATTCTGATGCAGAAATTGGCAACCATGGCCAGGATTGGCTCAAGCGACTCTACCCTGAAGATCAGCCGAAAGCCCTCGTCAGCCTTGAACGAGCCTACACCCAAGGAGAAGCCTACGACTTGGAATACCGCTTCCAACACCGTGATGGCTCTTACCTCTGGATCCAAGACCGGGGTGTCCCCAAGGAACCATTCCTGGACCAAGAAAATTTTTGGGTCGTGGGGGTGATGCGGGATATCAGCGATCGCAAACAGGTGGAACTGGATATGCATAATGCCCTGATGCGAGAAAAAGAGCTCAACCAGCTGAAAACCCGATTTATTGACATCGCCTCCCATGAATTTCGTACACCACTCACTTCGATTTTGGGCTTTACCGAACTTTTAGAGCAGTATTCGCACAAATTCGACCCGGAGGCCCAACGTCGCCACCTCCAACGCATTAAAGATGCAGCCCAGCGTCTCCAAGCCCTGGTAGATGATGTGCTTTCGGTCAGTCGTGTAGATGCAGGTCAGTTGATCTTTGATCCGGCCCCCGTTCACTTAGAGCCCCTCTGTCACGCAATCATTGAGGAGTTGCAGGTTGTTTTTGACCACACCCATCCCATTGTGCTGGACTTTGATCCGCAGCTCAAAGGCGATCGCCCCCTCCTCCCGATCCTCGATAGCAAGATCATCCGTCATATTCTCTCTAATCTGTTATCCAATGCCCTTAAATACTCGTTTCCCGGAGAGGCGATCGGTCTCATGATTAGTTGTCAAGACGAACAAATTACGATGATGATCACCGACCGGGGTATCGGCATCCCCCCAGCCGATCTACAACACCTTTTCGAGCCTTTTCATCGGGCCCAAAATGTCGGTAAAATTCCTGGGACTGGGCTTGGCCTACATATTGTGAAACGCTACATCGACTTACACAATGGTACGATCATGGTTGCAAGTGTAGTCAATTCGGGGAGCACTTTTCGTGTGAACATTCCCTGCGCCTTCGTCGGCAACGCCTAATCCCACTGCATTTCTATGGAAGCCCCTATTATGGTCGCCCCCTCCCCTACAATTTTGGTGGTTGAAGACGAAGATTCCATTCGGGAACTAATTGTCACCCTCCTCATTGCCGAAGATTACCAAGTCCTCGAAGCCGAAAATGGCCAGGTCGGTGTGGGGATCGCCATTGAAAACCGCCCGGATTTAATCATCTGTGACATTATGATGCCGGGGCTAGATGGCTATGGTGTCTTAGAAATTCTCCAGGCTGATCCAGAAACAGAGACAATTCCCTTCATTTTTTTGACCGCAAAAGGCACAAAGGAAAATATTCGCCAGGGGATGAACCTCGGTGCCGATGATTATCTCACGAAGCCTTTTACGACCCATGAGCTCCTAGATGCCATTAAAACCCGTTTGCGAAAACAACGGTCTTGGCAGGGACATTTTCAGCAGCAGGAAGGCGATCGCCAAGGAATTAACTACACCGTCACCCATGATCCCGTCACCCAGCTCCCCAATCAACTGGCCCTCCGCGATGACCTCAACCGCCTCCTGAGGCAATGGGATCCGCTCATCCAACAGAATGGGGATCCGCACGCTCAATGGCAATTGCCAATTTTTTATCTCAGCATTGACCGCTTTGAAAAAATCAACGAGTTATTTGGCTATCAATTTGGCAATATTGTTCTCAAACACATCGTGCGCCAACTGGTCATCACCGTACCAGAAGAAGCTTATCTTGCTTGTCTGAATTACACGGATTTTGTGTTGGTCTATCCCCCCGGTTGTGAGATCGCCGAAATTGACCTGAACCGAATGGCAGAACAGATTCTCACTGCTTTTGGGAGTCCTTTAGCGATTAATAACCAAAAGGTTTTGATCAGTTGGCACATTGGCATGTGTACCATGCCCTACCAAGAATATAACTTTGACAAATATCTCAACCAAGCAAAACAGGCGATGGAAGTGGCGCGTCAACGGGGTAACACCAACTATTATTCCTGTTTCCAAGAAGCCCAGGTCAAGGCCAATCACCAAAGTTTGCTCCTCGATGCCGCCCTCTATGAGGCCATCCAGCAGCATCAGTTGACCCTGTACTATCAGCCTAAGATTTGCGTCAAAACAGGTAAGATCGCCGGAGCAGAAGCGTTGATTCGCTGGTTCCATCCAGAATTAGGGATGATTTCCCCTGCTCAATTCATCCCCCTCGCGGAACAAAACGGCTTAATTGGGAGTATCGGTGAATGGGTTTTTCGGGCCGCCTGTCACCAAGCCCAGATCTGGAATACCCAAGGGATTCCCTGCCCTAAAATTGCCGTTAATCTTTCTGGACGGCAATTTTATCAAACGAATCTCGTTGACAATCTTCTGGATATTACCAAAACCTATGGTATTGACCCTGTACAGTTAGAGTTGGAGGTGACCGAAAGCACATTGATCTCAGATGTGGATCTGGCGATCGCCCACCTGCAAGTCCTAAAAAATCGTGGCTTTTCCATTGCGATCGACGACTTTGGCACCGGCTACTCTTCCCTGAGCTATCTCCAAAATTTCCCCTTCGACATCCTCAAAATAGACCGCTGTTTCGTCCAAAATGTTGACCGCAATATCACCAACTCCACCATCGTCAAGCACATCATTATGATGGCTAAGCAACTCAAGCTCACTACCGTTGCCGAAGGAGTTGAAACTATCGCTGAGCTCGAATTTCTCAAGGCCCAACATTGCGACGAAATTCAAGGGTTTTTATTTAGCCCTCCCATCCCTGTCAACACCTTCACCGCCATGCTCCAGACAGACCAGAATTTTTTTCAGCAACTGAAGCCCCACTAAGCAGTGACGACGGCGACCCCGGAGTACGATAGGATTAAGCCTATTCCAACCTTTTTCATATTCAGACTAACGATTTAGCAATGACTGCAGAGCCCAATCCCGCGATCGCCTTTTCCATGGATGACTTTGAGCATGCCCTAACCGAACACGACTATCACTTTGAACAGGGGCAAGTGGTGACAGGCAAAATTTTTGATCATCTATCCGATGGCGTCCTGGTGGATATTGGCGGAAAGTCTCCCGGGTTTGCCCCCACCCAGGAAGCGCTCCTCTCCGGCGAAACCGATACCCACACCGCTCTCCCCGTCGGTGAAAGCGTCGAATTTCTGATTATCCGTGGTCAAAATGCCGAAGGACAAGTCACCCTTTCCCGGCGGAAATTAGCCGAACAGCGAGTTTGGGCAGAACTGGCCCAAGCAGCCGAGGCAGGTGCTTCCGTGCAGATACGCATTACCGGCAGTAACCGTGGTGGCATCACCGGAGATGTCCGAGGGCTCCGGGGCTTTATCCCCAACTCCCACCTTGTGGACAAAAATATCGACAACCTCATGGGCCAACTCCTGACAGTCAACTTTCTCGAATTTGACCAAGAAAGACGCAAACTCGTGCTTTCCCAGCGCTACGCTGCCCAAGCAGAAATTATGCGCCGCCTCTCCATTGGCTCTCTGGTCAGTGGGAAAATCGCTAACATTAAACCCTACGGTGTATTTGTCGACCTCGATGGCACGACTGGCCTGCTCCACCGTAGTCAAATCAGCGAAAAATCTCTCGGACAATTAGAAGACTTTTTTACAATCGGCCAAGAGATCCGGGTTTTGATTGCAGACATCGAAGAAAGCAGCAACCGCATTTCCCTTTCTTTGCAAGCTCTTGAAAAGTTCCCCGGTGAAGTCATTGAAAAGTTTGAAGAACTCCAAGCTAATGCTGATGAGCGGGTTGAAGCTGCCCGGAAAAAGCTCAATATCACTGTCTAGACAATCAATAGAATGTGAGTTGAATTGATTGCGTGACCAATGATGCTGAGCGATAAAAGGTGGCCTAAGCACCACCTTTTTTTGTGCCAAAAACTTTACTCAAAATCTAATTCCCGCTGGAGGGAGCCAGATGCAATCAAGCTATCTTCGAGGTTCATGCGCTGTTCCATCTGTCCGAGAAAGTAGCCTGTCATCATGGCAGAAGCGAGGAGATTTGCTAAATTTTCGCGGTCTGTGGTGATACTCACCTGAAAATCATCTGGGGGTAAAACTCCAATCAGACCTCTGACATTATGAGCAATCAGATCTTTTATCTCCGAGCTTGCAGACTGAGCAACCCGCGCCAAGACATCTGGATTTTGCTGTTGCAAGTATTCCATCAAATTGTTGGCGGTCTGTTCGTTAACATCGGTGGGAAAAAAGTCAGAGTTGAAAATCATTCGCTAGCCCGAAAATGTTTACTTCTCGTTTCCCACTTTAGCTTTTATTTATCAGACTGTACATGTCGGTTTTCAGGGGTATCGACTGTAAAATAGGCGACAATAGCGTTTCGTAAAGCCTTGCTTTGATTTTTTGATGATGACTGCGAGTCCTTCTATTCCACCGGTTGATTTCCGCTCTAAGCTGGTCAATGGCATTTTAGCAATTCGACCGATCGCCACCTTTGCGAAAAACCGTGCCCGGGCGATGATGATCCAACGGGCTGAGAAGTTGGGGGTTCCCTGGCGACAAAATGTGGAAACCCTACAACGGCGAGATTGGCGAGGGGAGCTGGCTGCCGTCGAAAATCCGGCCCTGAGCTATCCGTCCTATTACCTCACGTCCTTCCATGCCTATGACGAGGGTAATTTAGGTTGGGAGCCTGCCTTAGAAGTTGAATCAGCCGCCTATTCTGTCCATTCGACTTTGTTCGGAGAACCGAATATCGAAGGGGATGCACTCCTGCGGGAAAGTTATCACCAAATTTTGAAATTTAATATTGACCTCAGCCCCCAGAAAATCTTGGATATTGGCTGTAGCGTAGGCATGAGTACAGAGGCGCTCAAAAAAACGTTCCCAGAAGCTGAGTTGACGGGGGTTGATTTATCACCCTATTTCTTGGCGGTGGCGAAATATCGCACGGCGGCTCAAGGCGAAAATTTCACCTGGTGCCACGCCCCTGGGGAAGATACCCAACTGCCTGCTCAGTCCTTTGATTTGGTGTCCTGTTCGTTAATTTTCCATGAGCTGCCCCAGACGGCGGCGATCGCCCTTTTTCAGGAAGCAAAACGCTTACTCAAGCCCGGTGGTTATTTTGCGATGATGGACATGAACCCCCAGGCGGAAGTTTATAAAAAGATGCCCCCCTATATCTTGACGCTGCTGAAGAGTACGGAGCCCTATTTAGATCAATATTTCAGCCTGGATGTGGCCACAGAATTGCAATGGGCCGGGTTTGAAGCGCCCTTTATCCAGGAAAATACCCCCCGTCACCGCACAGTGATCGCCAAGGTGCAGGCCTAAACCATGACAGAGCGAGTCGTGATCCTGGGGGCCGGGGTTGTGGGGGCGGCGATCGCCTACGAACTGAGCCGCTTAAAAAAGTTTGAAATTACGATTCTCGATACGGGATCACCGGCAGAGGGCTCGACGGGGGCCGCCCTGGGGGTGCTGATGGGGATCATTAGTCGCAAAACCAAGGGCCGGGCCTGGACCTTGCGCCGCCGTAGTATGGAACGTTTCCCAGAGCTCCTGGCGGAATTAGCTGCTGCGGGTCAGCCTGTGCCCCACAATCCCCACGGCATTTTAAAGCTGATCCGAGAACCTGAGGAGCTGGAAAAAGGCGATCGCCTCCGGGAAATTCGTCAGGCATCCGGCTGGGAATTGGCCGTCTGGGATCAAGGCACAATTCAGCAACAGTGCCCCCAGGTGCAAGCAGAGAATATCGCTGGTGGCATTTTTTCTCCCCAGGATTTCCAGGTGCAGCCTGTGCCGTTGACCAAAGCCCTCCTTGCTGTGGCCCAACAAAATGGAGTGCGCTGTCAGTTTGGCGTTGCCCAACCGATGCTCCAATGCCAGGGGCAGCGTTGCCAGCAGGTCGTGACAGAGCAAGCGGCCTACCCATGTGATTGGCTCATTGTCTCAGCAGGGTTGGGTTCTCTAGAAATTACAAAATCGCTGACGGAAACCCTTTCCTTGGGGCCAGTGCTAGGACAGGCCTTTCAGTTGCGCGTCTCCCTTGACTTAGAAATACCCCAGACTTTTCAGCCCGTGGTTAGCTTTGAAGATGTCCATGTCGTTCCCCTCGGCCAGGGGGAATATTGGGTCGGGGCAACGGTGGAATTTCCCGATGATACCGGTGAAATTTCCTCCGATGAAGATCTCGCTCAGGCGGTATTACGGAAGGCGATCGCCTTCTACCCAGTATTGAAAAAAGCCGAAATTGTCCGTCACTGGTCTGGTAAACGGCCCCGCCCCAACGGTCAAGGGGCACCAGTTCTCAAGGGTTTAGCCGGTTACGAAAATATTCTCTTGGCCACGGGCCATTACCGCAATGGTGTTTTGTTGGCCCCTGCAACGGCATTAACGATCTGCGATTGGCTCCTGGCCCCGGAAGCGATCGCCTTTTAACCAAGCCCTTGTGCCAAAGAAGCCGCAACTATAGCTAGCCACCGCTGCCGCTGAGCGGAGTGCCTGGGGAAAGTCCTGTTGCAGAATGTAATGGCAAAAAGCCCCATGGAAAATATCCCCAGCCCCGAGGGTATCCACCACATTTGTTGTGGGAACTTCAATCTGGCCTGTGCGCTCCCCCTGCCACCAGAGAATGGGTTTTTCACCTCGGGTAATGGCGATCGCCTGGGGCTTAAATGCCTGTAAATATTGGACGACCTGAGTTGAATTTACACAGCCGGGAGGATAAAAATTCGCTGAACAAATCACATAATCTGCATGGCACAGCACCGTTTCAAACCCAGATTTCCAACTGCCGCCATCCACCACCACCGAAATCTTTTGGGCCTGGACGAGTCGGGCGATCGCCGCCGACAGAGACATTTGGTGACCATCAATTAACACGATATCGATCCCCATCAAAAAGTCGACTAAATTGTCTGGAATCGGCAACACTGCCCCCTGGGCATTGCGGGAAATCACCGCCCGTTCCCCCGTCGCCGCCGTCACCAAAATAGACGATAGTGGTGGTCTCAACTGATCTTGATCCCCGGCCACAATTTCGACCCCCCAGGCCTGGATTTCTTCCCGGAGGAGGTGACTTAAGGCATCCCTGCCCAGAGCCCCCCAAAGTTTACCCTGGGAGCCTAAACCCTGGAAGGCGATCGCCCCATTGGTCGCTGGGCCGCCTGCGGCAAAACAATCTGTGGTGGCAACAATTTTTTCATTAGTCTGGGGCACGCGGGTAACGCGATAGATGAGATCTCCCGTGATCAGCCCAACAAATAATCCCCGTGCGGACATCCACCCTTAACCCTATAATCAAAAACACTATGACCTACGGCACCCTTTACCTGGTGGGCACTCCCATCGGCAACCTCGATGATATGACCTTCCGGGCGATCGCCACCCTAAAAACGGTTGATCTCATCGCCGCAGAAGACACCAGACACACTGGCAAACTCCTCAAGCACTTCCAGATTAGCACCCCCCAGATCAGCTACCACGACCATAACCGCCAGCAACGGCAACATCAGTTAATTGCACAGCTCCAAGACGGGAAAAATATCGCCCTCGTCAGCGATGCAGGGTTACCAGGGATTAGCGATCCCGGCTTTGAATTGGTGGCCAGTGCCGTAGAGGCGGGGATTGTTATCGTACCGATCCCTGGCGTAAGTGCTAGTTTAACGGGGTTGATTGCCTCGGGACTTTCTCCTGAAAAATTTGTTTTTGAAGGCTTTTTGCCCCAGAAGAAAAAAGACCGGACAGCCCTTTTAGAGCAACTATGCCAGGAGCCCCGGACGATTATTTTTTACGAAGCCCCCCACCGCCTGCTAAAAACCCTAGAGGATTTGGCGGATCATTTTGGGGGCGATCGCCCAGTTGTCTGTGCCCGAGAACTCACTAAACTCCATGAAGAATTTTGGCGTGGCACCCTCCAAAAAGCCCTAGAACATTACCGACAGCAACCCCCCAAAGGAGAATTTACCCTCATCCTTGGGGGTGCTCCCCGGGCAATGGGCGTAGAAGTTCCCACGGATACTGAAATCCTGGCCCAATTACAAACTCTAATGGTGCAGGAGGGTCTCAGTCGCTCTGCAGCCAGTCGCACCCTCGCCCAGACTCTGAATCTTCCCCGTCGCCATATTTATCAACTCAGCACAGACTTAAAAGACTAAGAAGACGCTTGGGTTTTTGGTCTACTTTCAGCAGCTTTAGCCTGATAGGTGAATTCCTCAACGGCACCCGGCTCCCCTAAGCGGTGAGGGGGCTGGTTGTTAATGGTGATATAAACAGCACCGGCATTACCTGAGCGGACTCGCACACTCTCATCGGCAATCCATTGCTTTTGGGTCCCTTTTTCTAAGGTGCCTTCAAAGGCAGTTTCCCCATCAATTTCTACCCGCATCCAGGCCATCTCTTGGGTACGGATATCCACGACCACTGATTCACCTTCCTTCATGACATCTTCATTTTCGATGGTCATAGTAGAAGAAAGTTGCGGCGAAAGCGCTGTCTCCTGGGCCGTTGTTTGTGGACTAACGGCGGGGACATTTTCCTGAAGTGCTGGATCTAGTTGGGGAATGAGGGCCGGGTTTTGGTTGCGCAGCACACTCCCAAGGGATTGTACTGTCGCCACAATCATTAGCAAATAAACGGCATACAAATGACGAGGGCGCAGTTGAAACTGAGAGATAACTTGGCTCCAGCGGGGTAGTTGCCAGTGATGTTGGGCATCTAGTTTCGGAAAATCTTGGAGCAAAGTTTCGACATTTAGGCCAAGGCATTCTCCATAACGTCGGATCAAGCCTTGGAGATAAACCAATTCCGGCAGTTGTTCGAGGCGGCCTGCTTCGATGTTTTCTAACAATGTTTGGCGAATTTTAGTTTTGCGGGCCACAAGGGTCAGTGACCAATTTTTTGCAAGGCGATGTTGCTGCAATTGGCTCCCGATCTGATCGAGGTAGGTTTGCTGGGGGGAAAGGGAATTAATCGCTGTCTCCTTCATGCTTGGTACTCCCGGGCTGGGGCGGATGGATGAAATGGGGAATTAGAACGATACTTATGTTTGGATCGCAGCTGTTTGATCTCAGTTTTTGTGAGGGGACGGGCTTGACCCCGCTGAAGGTCGCCCAGTTCTAGGTCGCCAATGGCAAAGCGGTGGAGCTTTAGGACCGGAAAACCGAGCTGATCAGCGACCCGACGAATTTGGCGATTGCGTCCTTCGGTAAGCATGATATCAAGACATGTTTTATCTTGGGTAACGGTTTTTACGGTGATTTGGGCGGGCATTGTCGGGCGACCGTCGAGAACGATTCCTCGCTGCCACTGCTCAAGGATATGCTTTGGCATTTTTCCTTTTAACCACACGCGGTAGGCTTTGGGGATATGATACCGGGGATGGGTCAAAGCAAGGGTCAAATCGCCGTCATTAGTCAACAATAAAGCGCCTGTGGATTGGGAATCGAGGCGACCAATGGGGTGCATGCCCTGTCCTTGCTGGAGGGCTTTTGGCAAGCAGTCTAGCACGGTCGGCCGGCCTTTTGGGTCGGCACAGGTGGACACTACGCCTTTGGGTTTGTGGATGAGGTAATAATGGTAACGGGGCCGTTCGGTGACTTTAAGGAGCTTCCCATCGACATAGAGGCGATCGCCTGCGGGGTCTGCTTGGTCACCTAAATGGACGGGTTTGCCGTTGAGGGTCACTCGCCCGGCAAGAATTAGCTTTTCAGCGCCCCGCCGTGACGCAATACCCCAACGGGCTAGAATTTTTTGCACCCTTTCGGCCATGTTGTTGAGGGCTGGTTTTAAGAAAGCCAGGAAAATTGCAAGTCATATTTTACAAATCTTAGCAGGTGTTGTTTCTTGACATGAATGCTGAGGCAAAATTTCACGCCGAAAAAATAGGGAAAATCAGCTTGGGCGATCGCCAGGGTCGCCTTACTGGCCCATTGTTATGAGGGCGTTTTTACCGACCAATCGTGATTGGGCCAACGCGGATCGGTACGCAGGCATGGGTCATCTGAGCAATTTGCATCGGTTCCCCTTTGCCGCACATGTCAGTGCCCCGTTGTTCTAATTCTGAGGCCGGGGCGATCGCTTCTACTTTATTCCAGAAGTCTGTGGTCAAGCCCTGATAAGTGAGATTTTTGACCATGCCGTTCAGATTGCCATTTTTGATGTGCCAGACCCCATTACCCCCAAATTGAAAATTGCGCCGCTGTTGGTCAATGGAAAAGGTATCGTCTCCATCGATGAGGTAACCATCCTTGGTATCGGCGATCATCTCTGCGAGGGTGGCTGTGCGATCGCCTCCTGGTCTACCAGGTTCAAGGCCCAAATTCGGGATCCGTACCATGGGGACACTGGCCCAACTATCGGCGAAGGCGCAGCCATTGCTTGCCGGGCGGCCGAGGCGGTGGGCTGTTTCCCGGTCGGTGAGATAATCTACCAAGACGCCATCCTTTACCACGTACCATTCCTGAGCTTTCACCCCCTCATCGTCATAGCCAGTGGTGCTGCGGCCACCGGGCTGGGTGTGATCAGCTTTAAAATTCACCCAGGGGGCAGCATATTGCAACTGATTTAGATGATTGGTGGTCGCGAAGCTCGTCCCTGCAAAATTTGCCTCATAGCCATAGACCCGGTCTAGCTCGGTGGGATGGCCGACAGATTCGTGAATCGGTAGCCACAGGTGACTGGGTTTGAGGATTAAGGTCGCCTCGCCGCTGGGGGCTTCGGGAGCATGGACTTTTTCAAGGGCTTCCCGGGCGACCCGTTCAACATTTGCCTTTAACGTCTCAGGTTCGATATGTTCATAGCCGAGGTTTAAGGGCGATCGCTCGTATTTTCGACTTTGAGCATCCCCATCGGCAACAGCGGTACAGCCCATCCCTGCCCCACTGCGATAAAGCCGTTGCTCAATGACAGACCCCTCAGTGGAAGCAAAAATCTTGTCCTCTTGGGTAAAACTCAAATAGGCATAGGCTTTTTTAATCTGGGGATCATAATTCAGGAATTGTTCGTTTAGATCTAAAAGTAAATCTGTCTTTTCTATCAGCGGTATAGAGAAAGGATCAATTTGAATTGGCGTTGTGTAGCGATCGCAGTAGGTGGGCACAGGTACAAGACGCACAGGCTCCCGTTGGCTGAGGTAGCTTCCTTTGGCAATATCTACTGCCAGTTGCACAATGCGTACAACCTCGGCCTCGGTCCGGCGGTGGCTGGCGGCAAACCCCCAGGAACCCTGCCAGAGGACTCGTACCCCAAAACCAGCGCTGACATTATCACTGAGGCGTTTGAGGGAACGATCCTGGGCCCAGAGCCGTTGCTGCCGATAGGTACAGAGGCGAATTTCGCCATACTCGCAACCCTGATTTCGGATCAATTGGATCGCAGCCTGGGCAAGGTCTGTAAAGGTTTGTTGTTGGAGAGAGGATACGCCTTGAACCATGGTTTTAGGGGAGATGGGTTGCTGTGATTCTAATCAATATTGTTGGCGATCGCCTGGCCCGCGAGCCAGCTGGTGGTCCAAGCACTCTGGAAATTAAAGCCCCCCGTCACCCCGTCAATATCGAGCACTTCCCCCGCGAAATAGAGGCCCGGACAACGGCGACTAGCAAGGGTTTTAAAATTAACTTCCTTCAGAGAAACGCCACCACAGGTGACAAATTCTTCCTTGAAAACCCCTTTCCCTTGGATGTTGTATTGACCCTGGGTGAGTTCTTGGCAGAAGACATTTAGTTGTTTTTTCGACAGATCTGCCCAATTTTGTTCCGATTGAATCGCGGCAAACTGCGCCAAGCTTTGCCACAGGCGCTTGGGGATTTCTACTGGGGCAAGATTGATAATTTTTTTCCTTGGATGCTCGGTTTTAAAAGTCTGAATTTGCTGACGGAGGGTTTCTGGATTTACATCAGGAAGCCAATTTACCGTGAGGGACATTTTGTACTGATTTTCCGCTAACGTGCGCGCCCCCCAAGCGGAGAGTTTGAGTACTGCCGGCCCACTGAGGCCCCAATGGGTGATCAGGAGCGGCCCCATTTGTTCGAGTTTCTTTTTTTGATCCAATTTGATACTGACGATCACCTCGGGAACGCTTACCCCTGCTAACCCCTGGAGTCGGGGATCTTTAATCTGGAAGGTAAAGAGGGATGGTTTTGGCGGGATAATTTTGTGACCCAAAGTCGCAGCGAGGCGGTGACCAGAAGGATGACTCCCCGTGGCAATGAGGACAAAATCAGCCTCTAGGCGATCGCCCCCCTTCAGATTGACCTGAAATTGCCCTGTTTCTTCCTTAAGAATGCTCTGGACGGCAGCCCCGGTGCGACATTGAATCTTGGCTTGGGTAGCAGCCCGTAAAAAAGCCTGGATAATTGTTTCGGCATCGTCCGTCACTGGGAACATCCGCCCGTCAGCTTCGGTTTTGAGCTTGACCCCTTCAGCCCTCAGCCAGGCGATCATATCCTGGGGTTGAAACTGACTAAAGGCCCCCCGTAACTCCCGTTGGCCCCGGGGATAGGCCTTGACCAATTCGAGGGGATCAAAACAGTGGTGGGTGACATTGCAGCGGCCGCCCCCAGAAATTTTGACTTTACTGAGAAATGCTTTCCCCGCTTCGAGAATGATCACCTCTAACTTTGGGTTGGCCCGGGCAGCGGCGATCGCCCCAAAAAAACCAGCCGCGCCGCCCCCAACGACGATTAGTTTTGCCATAGTCTAGGGTTTTTTTAGTAATTCTTAGTCCATTCCAGACCATAGAGAATTCCAGAGAGCAGCGTCAGCAGCAACATGATATTGATCACGCCCCCCGGCAGTAGCGTAAAGGGCGGCACGCCAAAACCCCGCAAAATCCACAGCAAGAGAAAGCACACAAGACAGGTGATAAAGATTGATAAAAAACCGGAAGTATTGAATCGGTTCACAGGACAACACACTGGGCTGAAATGATTGTCCTAGTCTAACATTCGCCCTTTGGGGTCGCCCAAAACCCGCTATGATAAACAGTTGCAAAAAACATCTAGATCAAAAATTCCTATGACCCAGCAATACCGGATTACCCTGCTCCCTGGCGATGGCATTGGCCCCGAAATTACCGCCGTGGCCGTAGCTGTGCTCAAAACCATCGGGCAACAATTTGATCTAGAGTTTTCTTTTACTGAAGCACTGATTGGGGGAGCGGCGATCGATGCCACTGGGGAACCCCTACCCCAAGCCACCCTCGCTGCCTGTAAAGCCAGTGACGCAGTTCTTTTTGCGGCGATCGGCGGCTATAAGTGGGACAACCTCCCCCGGGAACAACGGCCCGAAACCGGTTTGTTGGGCCTACGGGCAGGTCTAGGTCTTTTTGCTAATTTGCGCCCTGCTACAATTTTGCCCCAGTTGATCGATGCTTCCAGCCTCAAGCGGGAAGTGGTCGAAGGGGTAGACATCGTGGTGGTGCGGGAGCTCACTGGTGGCATTTACTTCGGTAAACCCAAGGGCATTGTCGAGACGGAAACAGGCGAAAAACGTGGCTTCAATACCATGGTCTACGACGAGTCGGAAGTGGATCGCATTGCGAAAGTGGCCTTTGAAATTGCCCAAAAGCGCAATAAACGCCTCTGTTCTGTAGATAAGGCAAATGTATTGGATGTGTCACAACTGTGGCGCGATCGCCTGAATCTAATGGCCGAAAATTATCCCGATGTGGAACTGTCCCATTTGTATGTGGACAATGCCGCAATGCAATTGATCCGTGCCCCGAAACAGTTTGATACCATCGTCACTGGGAACCTATTTGGGGATATCCTCTCCGATGCGGCAGCGATGCTTACAGGCAGTATTGGCATGTTACCCTCGGCCAGTTTAGGTGCCGATGGCCCTGGGGTCTATGAGCCCGTCCATGGTTCGGCACCAGATATCGCCGGCCAGGATAAAGCAAATCCCCTGGCCATGGTGCTTAGTGCGGCGATGATGTTGCGCTATTCCTTTGACCAACCAGCAGCAGCGGCAAAAATTGAGCAGGCGGTACAAACAGTACTCGACCAGGGTTATCGCACTGGGGATATCATGTCCCCAGGGATGATCGCTGTAGGTTGCCAGGCAATGGGCGAGAAGCTCTTGGCGGCTTTAGGCCCTGCCATGCAGTCGTAACAAATAGCTTCAGAAAATATAGGGTATCGGCGAATAGGGACTCGCTATGATTGGGAAAGTTAGCAGTTTTCTGAGGGTGAGCCTTCTGACTGCTGCGCTGCTCTGATGCCACTGAGAAGGCTTGCTGAAGAACGGTGGTGTCAACGATTGCGGCCTTTCTTTTTCCCAAAAATACCCTATGACTTACGGCCCTTCCCCCGATACTCGACATCCTATTCGTGGCCAGACCCGCCTGGTTTACCTAAAAACCATCGTCACCAACCCCAACATCATCGTTGGAGATTACACCTACTACGATGACTTTGAAAACCCTGAAAACTTTGAGCGGAATGTACTCTATCATTTCGATTTCATTGGCGATCGCCTCATCATCGGTAAGTTCTGTTCGATCGCCTCGGATGTAAAATTCATCATGAACGGCGGTAACCATCGCACAGACTGGTTTACCAATTATCCCTTTCCGGTATTTGGCCAGGGCTGGGAGTCAGCGATGCCAGATGAATGGCCGGATAAGGGCGATCTCATCGTTGGCAATGATGTTTGGCTAGGTTATGGCGCTACTTTAATGCCAGGGGTGAACATTGGTGATGGGGCGATCGTGGCCTCTCAGTCAGTGGTAACCAAATCTGTCGCTCCTTACACCGTAGTCGGGGGCAATCCGGCCCGCGAAATTCGCCAGCGCTTTGATGATGCCACGATTCAAACCTTACTTGAAATTCAGTGGTGGCAGTGGGATATTGAAAAAATCACCCGCAATCTCCAAGCAATCTGTGGTGCTGATCTAGAACAATTGCGTCAAGCTCAGTAGTCAATTTATGTTGCGGAAATCCAGAGATTTTTTACTTCAATTTTCAGAGCATAAAATATGTAATTAGATTCAGTAAATATGAATCCAAAAATATTGAACACTACAATAATAGAGAATTCTTTGTATTTGGGTTAATTTTATTCCCTGTACAACTATTTAGGTGATCTCCCATGGCTAAATTGGTTAATACTTCTGAACAATCATCCAGCGCAAAAATATTAGATTCTAAATTTCAACGGATCTTGATCTTTTTTGCCATTAGCTTTATTGGTTTGGGGTATATTCTCAGTACACTTCCAGGAATATCTGCCCCCCTTTCTGGTCGCACCTGTATTACAGGAACTTGGAAAATAGCTTTGATCTTGACCCATATCATGGCTTTTGTCTTGATTCCTGTATCAATGAAAATTTTTTATCACACATTGACAGCCTTGAAACTTCCCCAAAGCAGCATTTTTGCTTCTCAAATAGGCTTGTCATTTATCATGGTTTCGATTGCGTCAGAAATTGGCTGGCACGTGACCCAGTGTTGGTATTATCAAGACGAATTCACGATGTTGAATTTTATGTTTTATTTCTTTTTACTATCTGCTTTCGCCCTCTGGGGCGATGGCCTTGCCGAGAATAATACATGGATTACCCAGCTATTAAATCTTATTTTTGCCCTGAGTTTATTGGCTATTTCAATATTGTATTCTATCGGAAATATATCGGACAACAGCAATTATAAAATCCCCATTTATATCGCACTTACATTAATTTTTAGTGTCCTCACATATCGTGGCTATAAGCTGCTGGACGACTGGCGAATTATTTTCTTTCCGATTTTTTCTGTGGGCGTGAACTTGTTCTTCGTATTTTTATTACAAAAATATGGTGGCGATCCTTATACCAGCCCAAATGTGGGCTTGAACGCTTTATTTCATATTTTGCATGATTTAGCGGGTACCGAAACTGGGGTCGCGATCTTTACCTGGCTGGTCTATCTCAAAGGACGTGCCGCTAGTGCCAAGGCACTGAATGAATCTGCTTTTGTGTCATCTAATTAAGGAAATCTACCGTTATGTCACTTGCTGCTTCTCAATCTTGGATTTGTGTCCATGTGCCTGAGGCTCAATATTCTGTGTATCAAGGGGGTAGCCATGCTGATGGGACTTTTATGCGAGTTTATGTCCCGGAATCAGCTTCGCAGCCTGGCAAAAAGCTGAATGCCATTCTGTATCTACATGGGTTTGCTCTCTGTATGCCGTCTTTTTATGAGGCTCATCTGGTTGAGTTGGTCAAGCAGGGATACATTGTCTTTTTTCCTGATTTTCAACGGAGTTTTTATCCGAATACGCCGCCCCAAGCGCCGACCCCACCTCGACTATCTCAGCCCCACAGGCAGCGATGGTTAGCGGCCGCAATGCAAACCCAGAGGCCAGCCCAGAAGACTTTATCCACAGAGGAGCTTCAACCCCTATTTTCAGAGGTTTACGAACGAAATGACACGGGTTTAAGCCGTGGCTTATCTGCATTTAGAACTGGGGAGCTGCGCCGGGTGGCCTGGGCCTTGGTCGTGATTATTTTGCTGCTGACTGTATGCAGTTGGTTTCGACGGGAGTATGGGAAAAATTTAATTCATCTTTTGTCTACGGTGGGCTTGAGCCTGATGCATGCGCCGACGGAATGGCTGACCAATGCGATCGCCCTCACGGAAGATGCTTGGGACTATTTGAGCACTCAGGAGCCTTATGGCCACTGGAATCAGGAAAGCTTGGATACCTTTGCCTTTGGTCATTCTTTGGGGGGGTTAATTGCCTTGAGTCTGCCTTTCGGTCTGAAAGATTCGCCCAACAATCGCTTTTTTCCGAAGCAAATCGTCACAGCCGATCCCGCCGCTAGCACGGAGATGGGCATTCCTAAATTTGCCATTTGGATTTTGAAATTGTTTCGGTCTCCTTTTACGGCAGACCCGATTTTGATTCAGGATACGGGGCAAGATCTAAAACAGCCTGTGGCGATCTTACATGGTGGTTCTGATACCTTGGTGCCGCCCAGTCAATGGGTTGATCCTATGCGGGGACAAACGGCTTCTAATTATGAGGCGATCGCCAGCGAAAATAAGGCGATTTATTTTTCCTATTCCAACCCAGAAAACAATCCGCCCCTGGTCGCCTTTCATAATCAAGCGGTCACTTCGACCCAATATTATGATGATGCTTTATTCGAGAATTTTGGCGGTGTTAAAGATGGCCCCAATGCCTACAATACTGATTATGTTTGGCCTGGGCTCACGAAGATTTTCATGAATGTTGCCACGCCAGAAAATCTACTTTCACATCTCAATACGCCAAAATTTCAAGTCGAACCGACTCCCCCGGTGAAGCCTGCTTCAAATTGGACGAAATTTGCGTGGTTTGTTGGAATTGCTCTATTGCTTGGCGTCGGCTTTTGGCTTTGGAAAACAGTTGGGTAAGTTTTTAGCCATCTATCTCTGTCTAGGGGCGATCGCCATTGTGATAATGCAGATACCGCCTAATCCAGTCCAGATAACTTTGCTCAGTACAGTTAAGAGTAAACGCACCACATCTAATAACTTGCATGGCGGCGATAAAGTAACAGAAGGGACTTTATTCGGAAAGCATTTGCATAATTATAGAGTTAGAACTCTCAGATACAGTTGTTCTGTAGAAACTTTTCAAACCAATTATATTTTCACAAAGGAAATGGAACCAAGAATATTTTCGGTAGAAAAACATATCCGTCCATCTGACGGTGAACCAATTCGTTCAGTGGTTCTAGCAACTAAAGACTCAACAGTTGTTGTTTGGCACGCCCATCCCGGGCAAGAAATAGCCGCTCACATTCACCCCCACGGCCAAGATACTTGGACAGTTATCTCTGGAGAAGCTGAATATTACCAAGGAGATGGCATGGTCGCCCATCTGAAGGCTGGCGATATTGCGATCGCAAAACCTGGGCAAGTGCATGGTGCTTTAAATTCTAGTTCGGTGCCATTTGTATTTGTCTCAGTGGTTGCATCTGCATCTGGCAACGCAGGTTTTGCGGTGGCTGAAAAATAGCCGTTCTCACATGTGTGCCCCAATTAGAGATTGGTTAGAAGATTTTAGGCTTTAGCGATCGCCTTTTTCACCCGCTCAAACTCTGTGTCACCTATTGCGAGCTGCAACAATTTGTTTGGGGGCGATCGCCATTGTGATAGCGCAAATAGCGTTCAATCCAGTCAATATAACTCTGTTCCGTCCGATAAGAATAGTGCTTAATGGCAAATTACTTCACGAACAATATCCAAAAGCCTACGCGGAGGAGATAGTGTCATGACAAAAATAAAATCTATATAATGCCTGAATGTTCACATTATACGGATGCTGTCTGGATAACATCCCCATTTGGAGTTTTAGACAGAATAATTCCACATAAAAGTATCGTCAGGCGTTCTAGATGGACACTTTTCGTATAATCGCTAGTTAGGCCCTATATCATCAGAGACAATATGGAATTCTTAGATTACATTGATTACGATTCTGTTGCTGAGGTTTATGATACTTATGCAGCAACAATCTATGATTACGATTTTTTTCTGAGCCGTTTATCGCCTGAAACGCACGTGCTGGAGCTAACTTCGGGTACCGGGCGCTTATCAATCCCTCTTATAAAATCGGGGGTGAAATTAACATGCGTAGATATATCAAAAGGAATGATCAATGTCCTTGAGCGAAAAATCAAGAATGAAGGACTGCAGGCAAATACAATTTGTGCTGATGTCCAATATCTTGAATTTAAAGAGGAATTTCAGGATGTAATACTTCCTTTTCAATCGTTTGTGGAATTGGTAGGCAAAGAGAAACAGCTGAATACATTAAAGGCAGCTTACCGAGCACTAATACCTAATGGGCGGTTTTATTGCACGATGAATAACCCTATCGTTCGACGTAAAACAGTTGATGGCGTAATGAGAGGCGTTGGTACTTTTACTTCCGACAATGGATATGTTGTTTTATCAGGGTTTGAAACTGGTGGCAACCCTATAGTTCAACGTAGTCAATTTATAGATCTATACAATTCCGAAGGCCATCTTGAGAAAAGGATATTTCAACCCATGCAATTTGAGATGATTGAAAAAGAGACATTTCGGGAACTTGCTATTGAAGCAGGTTTTGAAGTTGAAGATGTTTTCGGAGACTATCAAGCAAGTAAATTTGAAAATGAAACTAGTCCTGTGATGATCTGGGTTCTTAAAAAATGAGGCCTAACAATGTGTTTCCTGCTGACCGGTTGCAATTTGTCGCCTTAGTTTTAAGTTGATCGCCCGGCAGCAGAAACACCACACCGTTAGATAAAGAACGATCGCCACCATGCATCAGTAAACAATGGAGTACCATCTCGATACTCCCTCAATTTGGGGATTAATCCATTAAATGTTTAGCATCAGCGATCGCCAACTTCACCTGTTCAAAACCTGTACCGCCGTAACTATTGCGGGCTGCGACAACCTGTTTCGGGGCGATCGCCATTGTGATAGCACAAATAGCGTTTAACCCAGTCGATATAACTCTGTTTCGTCCGATAGGAATAGTGCTTAATGGCAAATCACTTCACGAACAACATTCAAAAGCTTGCACGGGGGAGATATTTTCATGACAAAATACAATCTATATAATGCCTGATTAATCACATTATACGAATACTGTCTGGATAACATCCTCATTTGGAGTTTTAGACAGAATAATTCTGCATAAAAGTATCGTGAGGTATTTTAGATGGACACTTTTCGTATAATCGCTAGTTAGGTGGCTTGAGTTATCAGTGTTGGCGGTACTTGGAACTTATCGGTTGGATTTATTAAACTTAAGAAGTTGAGTAAGTCCACCTCAGATGGCTTTGAAGCTATGGCATTTGAATTAGATCATCTCTTTATCTGGACTGACATTGGTGCTTATGAAGCTGATCGCCTAGTATCATTCGGCTTGGTGGAGGGAACCTCTAATACTCATCCTGGGCAGGGCACAACCAATCGCCGTTTCTTTTTTCATAACGCAATGTTGGAGTTGTTGTGGGTTCACGAGCCAGAAGAGACAAGGTCTGAGCTAATTCGTCCCACTCGTCTTTGGGAGCGATGGACTCACCGGAGCGATGGCGCATGTCCATTTGGGATCTGTTTGCGTCCGGTTATAGGTTCTGTTGAAACAATTGCATTTTCCAGTTGGGCATATCACCCACCTTATCTGTCCAAAACAATGAGTATTGAGGTGGGAAAGAATAGTGATGTGTTGACTGAGCCGTGGCTGTTCCAGACTCCATTTGGTCAACGTCCAGATCAATATCCTGTTGAGAAGTCACAACCTCTCGATCATGGTATTGGTTTACGCGAAATTACTCGTGTAGAGTTGGTCAGTCCTGCTGCAAATCATTTGTCACCCGAACTTCAAGCAGTGGTTGATACAAAGCAGATAAAGCTACGGGTAGGAGCAGAGTACTGTGTGGAGCTTGGGTTTGATGGAGAAGTGCAGGGAAAACAGGTAGATTTCCAACCTCAGTTGCCGCTTGTGATGAGTTGGTAGCGTAAAGTCGCCACCTAACACGTCGTGAAGCGGATTTGTGGGGGGAATCGTTTGGGTGGTCGAGGGCGATCGGCAACCGCTAACCTTTACCGTTAGGCATCAGAGGAAAGGCATGATTGAGACTGAAATTATCCCTTATCGTGAAGAGTTCAAAGAACAGGTTCTCGATTTGGTCATAAGTGCTTGGAAACCAGTGTTTGAGAAGACCATCAACGAAGTTCCACGTTTTGTCTACGATAACTTTTGGCCGAAAGGCTGGCAGGTTCGTCAGATTTCAGAAGTGTCCTCGCTGCTTGATAGCAATTCTGAGAATGTATGGCTGGCGT
This sequence comes from Picosynechococcus sp. NKBG15041c, assembly GCF_055380235.1. Classification (NCBI taxonomy): domain Bacteria; kingdom Bacillati; phylum Cyanobacteriota; class Cyanophyceae; order Chroococcales; family Geminocystaceae; genus Picosynechococcus; species Picosynechococcus sp. NKBG15041c. Next base: position 338,234 of record NZ_AP040363.1, on the reverse strand, counting down.
TTGAAGGAGACTCGCTGGCCGGATTTATCGCTGTTGCAATTCATCCAGAGGATCGAATGGGCGAGATCTCGATAGTTGCTGTGTCTCCTGGCCATCAACGAAAGGGGGTTGGGAAAGAGCTTGTACATTTTGCGGAGCAGTATATACGCGATAGCGGGATGAACATGGTGATGGTCGAGACTGTAGGAGACTCTGGTCACAAGCCAGCTCGGAGTACATATGAAGCCCTCGGGTATGTGCAGTGGCCTGTGGTTCGGTATTTTAAGGAACTTTAGAATGATTTTGGATATATCTAGCGCCGGCCATCCATTACAAAACAAATAAGGGAGTACCATCTCGATACTCCCTCAATTTGGGGATTAATTCATCAAATGTTTAGTATCAGCGATCGCCTGTTTCACCTGCTTGAAACCTGTACCACCATAACTATTCCGCGCAGCAGCAACCACTTGTTTCGGGGCGATCGCCAAGGGAGTAGATCCTTAAATGTTGGGAGTCGATGCTAGACTTAGCACAGAAATATCAGGAGGACGATCGCCGTGGCTTCTATTACCCTTGATTTTTCAGATACTCAATTCCAAAGACTGCAAGATTTAGCAGCCATGCATGGGATTGCGATAGAAGTTTTATTGAAGGCAAGTCTAGAGGATTGGCTTAATTCTCAAAAAACAGGGTTTGCTGATACAGCTGATTATGTTCTTACAAAAAATGCTGAATTGTATCAGCGGTTAGCATAGTGCGTCTGCTGACGTTAATCGAGGTACTAACATTACACCACAGAGTCATTGAACAATCCGGTGGAGCATTTGGCATTCGAGATTTAGGCTTGTTGGAGTCGGCGATCGCCCAACCTCGTATGACATTTAGTGTAGAAGAGCTATACCCAAGCCTGCTAGCAAAAGCCGCAGCATTAGGATTTTCGATCATCGTGAATCATCCATTCGTCGATGGAAACAAACGTACAGGTCATGCTGTGATGGACACTTTTCTTGTCTTGAATGGCATGGAAATTGAAGCCTCTGTGGATGAACAAGAGTGTGTGGTGTTGGCGATCGCATCGGGCGAGTTAGGACGAGAAGCATTAGTGGAATGGTTAAAAGGAAACACTATAGCTCGCTAACAAATCATTAGTGCAATAACGATCGCCACCATCGATCACAAAGGAAGTATCCTCTCGATACCCCCTTACGCTAAAAATTAATCCATTAAATGTTTGGCATCGGCGATCACCTGTTTCACCTGCTCGAACCCTGTACCACCATAACTATTCCGCGCAGCAACCACTTATTTCGGGGTGATCGCCTGAGCTTCAATCATCCAAAGGACTACGTACAGCATAGCCACCACGGTTAAGGACATGGGTATAAATCATCGTTGTCTTCACATCCTTATGACCCAAAAGTTCCTGCACGGTGCGAATATCGTAGCCATTTTGGAGGAGGTGAGTCGCAAAACTATGGCGAAAGGTGTGACAACTCACTCGTTTTGACACCTCTGAACGCTGAACAGCCTTTTTTAACGCCTTTTGAATTGAACTTTCACTAAGATGATGCCGCCTCGTCACCCCAGATCGAGGATCTTGAGATAGGGCATAGGACGGAAAAATATATTGCCAAATCCAACTGCGATCGGCATTGGGATATTTTTTCGCCAAAGCATAGGGCAAATAAACCGAACCATAACCCCGACCCAAATCCTGTTGATGTACCCTTCTCACAGCTTCCAAATGACCTTTGAGCGTAACTTGTATCGTATTCGGTAGCGGCGTAACTCGATCCTCATTCCCCTTCGTATCACGGATAATCAATTGATTTTGGGCAAAATCCACATCCTTGACCCGTAAGTTCAAAGCTTCAGACAATCTCAACCCACTGCCATACAACAACTGAATCACCAACCGCTCAACCCCTGTTAAATGCTGCATTACTGCCTGTACTTCAGACTTTGTGAGGACAGTTGGCAAGCGTTTTGGGCGTTTGGCTCTAGCAAATTCAGAAATGCCTTCGATCTTAATTTCCAACACATTACGGTACAGAAACAACAACGCACTCAATGCTTGATTTTGGGTCGAAGCGGCAACATGACCCTCCACAGCCAAATGAGTCAAAAAAGCTTGAATTTCCGGTTTGCCCATGTCACGGGGATGCTTACCATTGTGATAACGCAAATACCGCCTAATCCAGTCCAGATAACTCTGCTCAGTGCGGTAGGAGTAATGCTTGAGACGAATGACCTCACGCACCACATCCAACAACTTACGCGGTGGGGATGGTGTCATATGAAGCTTTGAAATCTGTATATTGCCCTTAAAGGAATATTATACGGATTTTTTCTGTATAACACCCCATTTTCGGCTGTTTATGCAGAAACTTTCCATATAAAAGTAACAGAGAGGACTTTATACGGAAATCATCCGCATAATACATAGTTAGCCTGCTAAATCGCGGTCGAGGCAGTGCTTCAAGTTTTGCTATGGGCGTGTCATCCTTTGGGCTAATGTAATTAGGAGTAACACAAATGGCTAACGAAGATTTGTTTTGGTATCAGCACAATAATTGGAAAACTGGTGTTGCTGACAAGGGGGGTTGGAAAGGACGTAATAAAGTTGGAGATGGTGGCTGGCAAACTTACAAAAATGTTTTTGCTAGCAGTGATGGTATTGTTTATGGGATTGATGACGCTGGCGATTTGTACTGGTATAAGCATGATGGGTGGTTATCTGGTACTCCCTCTTGGCAAGGTCGTAACAAAGTCGGGAATGGGGGTTGGCAAGCTTATAAGAATGTTTTCGCCAGCAGCGAAGGGATCATCTATGCAATTGATGATGTTGGTGATTTGTACTGGTATCAGCACGATGGCTGGTTATCTGGTACTGCTGATTGGAAAGGGCGCAACAAAGTCGGGAACGGGGGTTGGCAAGCTTATAAGAATGTTTTCGCTAGCAGTGGTGGAATCATTTATGCAATTGATGACGCTGGTGATCTGTATTGGTATAGACACAATAACTGGAAAACTGGTGTTGCCGAAAAAACAGGTTGGACAGGACGTAACAAAGTCGGGAATGGGGGTTGGCAAGCTTACAAAAACGTATTTGCTAGCAGTGAAGGGATCATCTATGCAATTGATGATGTTGGTGATTTGTACTGGTATCAGCACGATGGCTGGTCATCTGGTACTGCTGATTGGAAAGGGCGCAACAAAGTCGGGAACGGGGGTTGGCAAGCTTATAAGAATGTTTTCGCTAGCAGTGGTGGTATTGTCTATGGAATTGGTGCCCATCTTGCATCAGCTAAACCTGCTTTTCCTATTAAGGGATCTCGACATGACGATGTAGCAGGTGGGCATATGCAAACAGATTTTACTCTTGATGCAGGAGGAAATCTGAGTGCCGTAACAAGATGGTGGACAAATGTGAAATTAACAGGATTCACTGGTTCAGTTACTATGGTGCTAACCGACGAAAATGGAATAGCACTTTGGGCTGCAAATCCTCAAACTCATGGTGTTGATGGTGAATGGGTGGGTAACGATGATAGGCACGAAAACTGGAGTGCAACAGTACCTTCCACTATCATCGATCAAGTTCGTGGGTATGCAATTCTTCATCAACACGATCCGCACTGGAGAATATTTGATAAAGGGGAAAAATTCTTGGACTGGTTAAGATCAGATGAAGGCAAAGAAACTGTCGGTGCTATTGTAGCCATCATCGCAATAGCTGCTTGAGCAGGCAGGCTAAAACCCGGTTGGAGCGGACTGCTGAGAGATCTCGGCGGCGTTGCAGAGGTTATTTGCAGCCGCTCAACCGGAACGTTTATACGGATTCCATTCCCGGTGATAGCATATCGAAATGCTATCTGTAGGTGTTACAGATCAAGCTCCATTTGGCGATCGCCATAAAAATATAAGTAAAGTTTTTGTTAATAACTCGAAAAGTAGAAATAGACGACGAAATTTGATGAATCAAAATTGCTCATCCATTTCTTTCCCAAATCTTGAAACAGAGCATCTTTGGCTTCGGCAGGCGACTCAGGAAGATGCTGAAGCGATATTTAGCGTTTTTTCTGACTCAAACGTGACTCAGTTTCATGACCTTTACACCTTTACACACCTTGACGAGGCAGTAGGGGTAGTTGAGCGACGTGCAAAAGGATTTGAAACTGGGCGTGGGATACGCTGGGGAATTGCTCGTAAGCCAAGCAACTATTTGATTGGTTCTTGCGGATTCACGTGGAACAAGGAAGCCAATGCTGCTGAGGTTGGTTACGAGCTGGCTAGCCGATGTTGGAGACAAGGCATCATGAGTGAGGCTTTGAGTGCCATTTTGAAATATGGATTTGAGGTAAAGGGAGTGCAATTTGTTACTGCAGAAATCATGTTAGACAACGTAGCTTCTAGAGGGTTATTGGAGAAATTGGGGTTTCAGAGCCAAGGGATATTTCGAGAGCGCGGTTTTTGGAAAGGGAAACATCATGATTTGGAGGAGTTTCGGTTGATGAGAGGTGATTTTACAGCCGTATAACGTTAAATAAAGAACGATCGCCATCATTCATCACAAAGGGAGCATCATCTCGATACCCCCTTAATCTAAAAATTAATCCATTAAATGTTTAGCATCAGCGATCGCCTGTTTCACCTGCTCAAAACCTGTGCCACCATAACTATTGCGGGCTGCAACCACCTGTTTCGGGGCGATCGCCTGATAGATATCTTCCTCAAAGGCAGGATGGAGAGCTTTCCATTCAGCCATCGTTAAATCCTTCAGTAATTTATCCGCTGCGAGACTGGTTTTCACCACCTTCCCTACGAGATTGTAAGCTTCCCGGAACGGAACCCCTTTACTGGCGAGATAGTCGGCGACATCGGTCGCGTTGGAAAAGTCTTCGTTCACTGCTTCCTCCAGGCGTTGGGTCCGAAATTCGATCCCTTCACCGAGCAAGATTGTCATCGCTTCGAGGCAACCCTGCACCGTTTTAACCGTGTCGAAAATCCCTTCCTTATCGTCCTGGAGATCCTTGTTATAGGCGAGGGGTAAACCTTTTATCAGCACCAACAAGCCTTGCAGATGACCGAAAACGCGGCCCGTTTTACCGCGCACCAACTCAGGGATATCCGGGTTTTTCTTCTGGGGCATAATGCTCGACCCCGTGGCACAACTATCCTTTAGGGTAATAAAACTAAATTCCTTCGAGGCCCAAAAAATCATCTCTTCCGACAGGCGGCTCAGGTGCACCATGATCAAGCTGGCGGCGGCGGAAAATTCGATCGCAAAATCGCGATCGCTCACCCCATCGAGGCTGTTTTGATAAATGCGGTCAAAGCCCAAAAGATTCGCGCTGAAATGGCGATCGATGGGAAATGTTGTCCCTGCCAGAGCGCCACAGCCGAGGGGGGAAGTGTTGGTGCGCTTATAAACATCATCGAGCCGTTCGTAATCCCGCTGGGCCATCTGAAAATAGGCCATCAGGTGGTGGGCAAGACTAATCGGTTGGGCCCGTTGCAGGTGGGTGTAGCCCGGAATGAGCGTTTCCACATGGTTTTCGGCATGGTTCAGCAAAACCTGCTGAAATTCGCGCAATTGCTGCTGAATACCGCGAATTTTGTCTCGTAGATAGAGGCGAATATCTGTACCCACTTGGTCATTGCGGGAGCGGGCTGTGTGGAGCTTTTTCCCCACATCACCGACGATCGCCGTTAGGCGTTTTTCCACCGCAAAATGCACATCCTCATCTTCGACGCCGGGGTGAAAGTTGCCGTCGCGGTATTCCTGGCGCACTTGTTCTAGGCCCTTGATCAGGGTTTCACCTTCTTCAGGGGAAATAATCCCGGTGTGGGCAAGCATTTGGGCATGGGCAATGGAGCCAGTAATGTCGTACTCGATCAGTTCAATGTCAAAACCGATGCTGGCATTAAACACGGCGATCGCCGGATGGAGAGATGTATCAAAGCGATCGCTCCAGGTTTTTTTTGCTTCTGCCATAACGTATGTTGCCCTCGAAAAAAGTCGAATTACTCTCGGTAAATCTTAGTTCATCTAGTCCGCCCCGTAATGGCCCATGCCAGAAAATCTGCACAAAAATCCCTGGCGTTGCAACTGCGCTATTCTTGCCAATATTGCGATTCATTTAGAGCATCGGCACATATCATTTCTCCTTGGACAGTGCCGAAAATCCCTGGTTGTAATTCTTGCACTATCCAGGCATCGGTATGCTCTGGGGAAATTGGGTAGGGCGCCGTTAAGCCAAGAGCACTAGCCGGGGTAAATCCATATTTGCTGTAATATTCTGGGTAGCCCAGGACGAACACTAAATGAAAGCCTGCTGTTTTTAACTGGGTTAAACCTGCCTGGATCAACTGCCCACCAATACCTTGGTTTTGCGCACCTGGGTGGACCGCCAGGGGGGCTAAAATTGCTGCCGGACAGTCTGGTTGATCTTTAATCTTGACCGCTGAGAAGAGAATATGGCCGACGATCATCGTTTCGGCGATCGCCACCAGAGACAAACTGGGTTGGGCCGTCGGATCTGCGAGGAGATTTTGCACCAGCGAGGCGATCGCTGCCCCCTCCTCTGCGCCAAAAGCTTTTTTGATTACGGTGGAAATGGCATCCTCGTCTAATGCAGTCGCTTGCCGAATTTCAAAATGCACCATCATTTTCCCCAGTGAATCACAAGTTGCGAGGGCGATGTCATCAATTTTTCCCGCCAAGACCATAGATGTCAGCTAAATTTCACTTGACTGCCTATCCACGCCAGATCGCGTTAAGGATCGGCATCAGAGCAGATAGAATAATTGAGACAATTTCGAAAGTGAACGCAGTAGCCCTATGCCTCGCCGCGACGACATCAAAAAAATTCTAATCCTTGGTTCTGGCCCGATTGTGATTGGACAAGCCTGTGAGTTTGACTACTCTGGCACCCAATCCTGTAAGGCGCTGCGGGAGGAAGGCTATGAAGTGGTTTTGGTGAACTCCAACCCCGCCACTATTATGACGGATCCTGAAACCGCCGACCGTACCTACATCGAACCGATCACCCCAGAAATTGTCGCCAAAGTGATCGAAAAAGAGCGTCCCGATGCCCTACTCCCCACCATGGGCGGCCAAACTGCCCTCAATACCGCCGTTTCCCTCGCAAAAAATGGCACCCTCGACAAATACAATGTGGAGCTAATCGGCGCGAAATTAGAGGCGATCGAAATGGCAGAAGACCGCGACCTCTTCAAACAAGCGATGGCGCGGATCGGTGTACCTGTTTGTCCATCGGGCATCGCCAGCAACCTCGATGAAGCCAAAGCGGTCGCCGAAGAAATTGGCAGCTATCCGTTGATTATTCGTCCTGCCTTCACCATGGGCGGCACTGGAGGCGGCATTGCCTACAATCAAGAAGAATACGAAAAGATGGCGAAATTCGGGATTGAGTGCTCCCCGATGTCCCAAATTCTCGTGGAAAAATCCCTCCTCGGCTGGAAGGAATATGAGCTAGAGGTGATGCGGGATCTGGCCGATAACGTGGTGATTATTTGCTCCATCGAAAACCTTGACCCGATGGGGGTACACACAGGGGATTCGATCACCGTTGCCCCAGCCCAAACCTTGACAGATAAAGAATATCAACGGCTGCGGGATTATTCGCTGAAAATTATTCGAGAAATTGGTGTCGAAACGGGCGGCTCCAACATTCAGTTCTCGGTGAATCCGTTGAATGGGGATGTGATCGTCATTGAAATGAACCCCCGGGTTTCCCGTTCCTCGGCCTTGGCCTCCAAGGCAACGGGCTTCCCGATCGCCAAATTTGCGGCGAAGTTGGCGGTGGGTTACACGCTGGACGAGATTTCCAACGACATTACAAAGAAAACCCCTGCTTCTTTCGAGCCAACCATTGATTACGTTGTTACGAAAATTCCGCGCTTTGCCTTTGAGAAATTCCCTGGGTCTTCGCCTGTTCTCACCACCCAAATGAAATCTGTGGGCGAGGCGATGGCGATCGGGCGCACCTTCCAAGAATCCTTCCAAAAGGCGTTACGTTCGCTGGAAACCGGGCGGTTTGGTTTTGGGTGCGATCGCCAAGAAACCCTCCCCAGTTTGAGCCATGTGTCTAGCAGTTTACGCACGCCTAACCCCGACCGGATTTACAGCATTTACCACGCGCTGAAATTGGGCATGACCGTCGAAGAAATTCATGAACTGACGGCGATCGACATTTGGTTCCTCGACAAACTGGCAGATTTGCTGGTCACCGAACGCTTCATGAAACAGACTTCCCTCACGGAAATCTCTGCCGAAAATATGCGGGTGATCAAACAACAGGGATTTAGCGATCGCCAAATTGCCTACGCCACCAAAACCAATGAAGATGCGGTGCGCGCCTACCGCAAATCCCTTGGCATTGTGCCTGTGTATAAAGTAGTGGATACCTGCGCCGCCGAATTTGAAGCCTTTACGCCCTACTACTACTCCACTTATGACGGAACGGAAACCGAGGTGATCCCCTCCGACAAACAAAAGGTGATGATCCTCGGTGGCGGGCCCAACCGCATTGGACAAGGGATCGAATTTGACTATTGCTGTTGCCATGCCGCTTTTTCCTTGAGTGATGCGGGCTACGAAACGATCATGGTCAACTCCAACCCTGAAACGGTTTCCACGGACTACGACACCAGCGATCGCCTCTATTTTGAACCCCTGACTAAGGAAGATGTCCTCAATATTATCGAAGCCGAAAACCCCGTCGGCGTGATCATCCAGTTCGGTGGCCAAACCCCCCTGAAACTGGCTGTGCCGTTGGAAAAATATCTCAACGCCTCCGACTGCCCCGTGCAAACGAAAATCTGGGGAACCCAACCCGATGCGATCGACACCGCCGAGGACCGCGAACGCTTCGAGAAAATTCTCCATGCCCTCGATATTATTCAACCTGCCAATGGTATTGCCCGCGACTACCACGAAGCCCAACGGGTGGCGAACCGGGTGGGTTATCCCGTTGTAGTGCGTCCCTCCTATGTGCTCGGGGGTCGGGCGATGGAAATCGTCTATTCCGACGAAGAATTAGAACATTACATGGTCTATGCGGTGCAGGTGGAACCTGATCACCCGATTTTGGTGGATAAATTCCTTGAAAATGCCATTGAAGTCGATGTGGATGCCCTCTGCGATCGCACTGGCAAAGTAGTCATTGGCGGCATCATGGAACACATCGAAGAAGCAGGGATTCACTCCGGCGATTCCGCCTGTTCCCTGCCCCATACCTCCCTTGCCGACGAAGTGTTGACCACGATCCGCGAATGGACTGTCAAACTTGCCCGTACCTTAAAAGTCGTCGGTTTGATGAACATTCAATATGCCGTCAAAGATAACCAAGTCTATATCCTCGAAGCAAACCCCCGGGCTTCTCGTACTGTACCGTTTGTCTCGAAGGCAACGGGCCGCCCCCTCGCGAAAATTGCCTCTTTGGTAATGTCTGGTAAAACCCTCGATGAATTGGGTGTGGACGGTGAGATTATCACCAAACATATTGCCGTGAAAGAAGCAGTCCTCCCTTTCAACAAATTTGAGGGCACAGATACATTACTCGGGCCTGAAATGCGATCGACTGGGGAAGTAATGGGCATCGATGTGGACTTTGGGAAAGCCTTTGCCAAAGCAGAACTTGGGGCAGGGGTGCAGCTCGCCACCGAAGGTACAATCTTCGTTTCCATGGATGATCGCAATAAGGAAGCGGCTGTCCCGGTGGTGAAAGATCTCATTGAGTTAGGTTTCCGGGTTGTGGCAACATCCGGCACTCGCAAGGTTTTGTTAGACAACGGTATTGAGGATGTGGAACTCGTTTTAAAACTCCATGAAGGCCGTCCCCATGTGGTCGATTGGATGAAAAATGGCTGGATCCAGTTCATCATTAATACGCCTTCTGGTGAAGAGTCCCAAACTGATGGGCGGATGATTCGTCGTACTGCCCTTGACTATAAGCTGCCAATTATTACTACCTTGGCTGGGGCAAGGGCCACAGTGGCGGCAATTCGTTCCTTACAGGATCACCCCCTTGATGTGAAGCCATTGCAGGAATATCTCAATGTTTAATCTTTGCTTCAAATAAATTTATGGCGATCTCTTAAGGAGACGCTAGGCGATCGCCTTCTGGAGAAATCTGGGGGGCGATCGCCATTATTGATCGAATACAATAGCGATATAGAATCTCTTAAAAATTCCGATGAAATTAAAAGTCATTGTTTGGCAGGAAGAAGATGTTTGGTGTGCCAGCGTGCCTGCATTAGAGGGTTGCCATACATGGGGTGAAAGCTATGATCATGTGATGGAAATGGTAAAAGAGGCAATTGAATGCTGGTTAGAAGTTGCTAATGAACAAGAATTTCCCACCGAAACCCAGCAATTAGTTGAGATTTCTGTATGAAACAAATCTCAGGAAAAAAGCTCTGTAAAGTTCTTGAAAAATTAGGGTAGCAATTGGCCAGAGTTAGGGGAAGTCACTACGTTTACACAAAAACCAATAGCCCAAAAATTATTGTGATTCCTATTCATGGAAATCGAGATTTACCTACAGGTACACTTCGAGGCATTCTCAAGGATGCAGGACTAACTGAAAACGATCTTTAGCTCGCCTTCTGGAGAAATCTGGGGGGCGATCGCCATATTAAGACCTGAGATAGACTGGGAAGAAGGGAATCTAGAGTCAATATGCCAAGAAAAATCAGGGAATTAAAAGCAGAAATTGCTCGTATCGGCTTTGTCTGTTTGCCAAAACGAAGAAAAGGGAGTCATGAACGTTGGAAACATCCCAAATTGCGGAAAACCCTAACAATTTCGGGCAAAGATGGTAGTGATGTCCCATTTTATTTAGAAAAGCAGCTGAAGCAACTTTTGGCAGAATTAGAACAATTAGGAGATGACTGAGAATGATGTATCAATACAGCATGATGATTCAATGGTCAGAAGAAGATCAATTATTTTTAGTGACTATTCCTGAATTTATTGATCTCGTGGTGATGCCTTGTACCCATGGTAAAAGTCGTGAAGAAGCGATTCGGAATGGAGAGGAAGTGATTGAGATGTATCTCGAAAGTTGGGTACTAGAAGGACAGCCTATCCCCCAGCCCATGACCCTCCAGCCTGCTGCATAATCTCGCCTTCTAGAGAAATTTAGGAGGCGATCGCCTGTCTAATATATTGGAAATGGAATTCCGACCAAAGTACAACTCATCATCCGATTGCACCATGAGCCAACCCACCATTTTATTTTCGCAGCATGGCATGGGCGAAGGTAATCAAAAAATGCAGGTTTTAGCCCAGCGTGTTGCTACGCAAGAAACACATATCATTGTGCCGGAATTGAATTTTGTAACAACTTTTTTGAAGCTTGATCCGCTTATTAAAGCCGTAGAAAGATCTGCCGCGGCGGCTCTCAGGCGATCGCCTGAGCTTCCATTCCAAGTGATTGGTTTTTCCCTGGGGGGTGTATTGTGGGTTGAGGTGCTAGCAAGAAATCCAAGCTGGCTAGAGCGTTTGACCGGTTTTGTTCTGTTGGGTTCACCGCTTCGAGGTGCTTCTTTGGCGAGAACCGTCGATCCCTTCGGTTGGGGACTGGGAATAGCCCAGGAATTGGGACGAAATCGCCAATATCTTGCTGAAAAAATCACTCAACGAATTCCCACCCTTGTCATCGCTGGAAGTCTTAACCAAGGAAGCGATGGCGTAATTCCTGTTGAATCGACCCGATTACAGTACACCCACTTTTTCCAACGGGATGGTGTTCGTCATCAAGATTTGGCAATCGACATACTCGTCAGTAAAAAAATTAAAGCCTTTTTGGCAAATCCAGTTTTTCCCACGCCCGAACATTCTCGACTCACCGGTCTGATTGAACATTTTCAGCATGTTGAGGGGATCACCCCCGCCGATGAACGCGATTTTCCTAAGGCAGCAATTTGCCATACTTTTACGGACGGAATTACCCTACGCGAATGGGTGAATCCTATGGGTGTTAGACATATTTTTATCGCCGATCCTGGGGGGAATTGCCGATTTTCTGCCTTTACAGGTTGGGTACATGACAAGGCTCTTCGGAGGGCGATCGCCCAAGCCCAAAATTTTTGATCTAACGCTATCAGTGGGAAATCGCCTGTAGAATTTGCAGATGTTTATCCACAGAATTAAGAGTATTAGCGGCGATCATCCCAGAACCTGCCACCGCCGGAATGCCGATTCCTGGAAATGTGGAATCTCCACAACAAAATAGCTGTTTGAGCGGTGTGGTGCAGCCCGGAAAACGTTCTTTTCCTGCTTGTAACTCCGGGCCGTAGGTGCCGCGATCGCGTCGCAGAAAACGAGCATGGGTCAAGGGTGTCCCCACGAGGGTTAATTCTGTGCGTTGGCGAATATCGGGAATGATTTTTTCTAAAGCTTGCCAAAGCACTTGGGAACGTTCTTCTTTTAACACTTGATATTCCGGAGATTTTTGGTCTAATTTTGCCCAGGGTGCATACGCTTCTGTGGCGGGCAGATAAACATGGATACTGTGCTTTCCTGAGGGAGCTAAGCTTGGATCAAGCACAGACGGAATCGAAACGGCGACGACATTCTGGGCTGCAGCAACGCCTTTTTCCCAATCATTTACAACTAAGTAATGGCACTCTAAGTCGTCGGGCAAATTGCTGCCATCGATACCCAAATGGAGGTGCATAAAACTGCGGCAGGGTTGCATTCGCTCCGCCCGCTGCTGCCATTTCTGAGGAATCTGTTGCGGCTCAATTAACTTGAGGGTATCCCAAATCGAAGCATTAGAAACAACCGCACGGGTTGCTTGGATAGTTTCTCCATTGCGCAGTTGCACCCCCGTAGCGCGGCCATTTTTGGTCAGGATTTTAGCGACATGGCTATTGAGTCGTAGTTCACCGCCAAATTTTTCGAGGCCCCGCACGAGAGCTGCGGCGATCGCCCCACTGCCCCCCTGGGGATAATCCAGGAGCACTTGGGGGCGATACCAGTCGGCAAACATAAAGGCCATTTCTGCGCAGACCGTCCCATTGGCAGGCAAACCAGACAGCATGAAGCACAGTAAATCCAACCAGTTGCGAATGAAAGGATCATGAATAATGCGATTCATCACCCGGCTGAAGGGGGCATTGAGTTGTGGTGCATAGGGGAGATAGGGCAGGAGTGTTTTGGCGTATTTCCCGACAGTACGAATGGCGCCCAAGTCTTCTCGAAAGGCAGCTAAAGGGAGCTTTGTGGCCGCTTCCCCAAGGGGACGCATGACTTCTTGGAGTTTGCGCCATTGGGGAATCGCTTCGGCTTTGCCCATCTGGGTCAACATTTCACAGAAGCCATCACCACCAACGGCAGCACGAAAGTAACCTTCCGGTAAATGAACGCCCCAGGCGTCGTAAGTGAGCCATGGGCAATCTTCTTCGAGTAGATCGAGCACTTGGCGCAACGGATTTGGGGAAGGACTGTAGGAAAGGCCGGAATAGAGAGAGGGGCCAGAGTCGAAATGGTAGCCTTGTCTGGTGAAACTGTGGGCGGCACCGCCGGCGATCGCATGGCTTTCTAAAACGAGAACATCATAGCCAGATCGCGCTAGGAGCCCTGCACAACATAGGCCGCCAATACCGCTGCCAATCACAATAATTTCTGGATCCCGTGCCATACCCTCGTTTTCCTGAATACTACTGCTGAGGTATGGTAAACGGTTTTTAGAAGAATTTTTCGAAGAGGAGGGGGGCAAAACGATTCAGGAGATAGAAAAAGACCAGAAATAGAATGATTTTGTTGATGATCATATCCCACCGTTTTTTCGGGAGGGTATGGTCGGGATAGGTCAATTTCCAACGACGTTTGCTGGCAGCTTTCAACAAAATTGCTGGGGTGATCGGCAGGGAATCAACACGTTTGTAGGGAGGTTTGACGAAAAAACCGCCAATGTTGAGGCCCGATTCTCCATGGTGGAAATACCAAAGATAGCCATCGAGATCGACTTTGAAGGCTTGGGCAAATTTTTCGATGAAGGTCGCGCAATCGTCCCCCTGAATATCGAAGGTGCTAAAAATATCGGTGTCTTCGGTGAGGCGATCGCCTGTTGCGTCAGGAATTTCCTGCTGGATAAAGCGGTAGATATCAGTGATGGTTTTGGTGGCCATGGCAATTTCTAATTACTCTCTAAAATCTGGTCATCTAGGCTGAAATCAACCGTTGCCTGATCCCGTCCGGTGGCAAGGTAATCGTTCTGGAAAGAATCCCGAAGACCGTTCACCAAATCATATTTCGGCCGCCAATTGAGGTCATTAAGGGCTTTGTTGATGTCGGCCATGAAATGCTGGCCTCGGATCGGGAAGGCTTTGCGTTTACCAAGGTCAAAATTTTTCGGATTGTAATAAACCAAATCCAGATCATCAGGATTTTTGCCAGCAGCAATCGCACAAGCTTTGGCCAACCCCGTAAAGGTGACAAAGCGATCGCCGGAAATATTGTAAATTTGCCCGACGGCTTTCGGGTTACCCAGCACGGCGGCCATTGCTGTGGCTAAATCGTAGACGTGACCAAATTGGGTAATTAGCTTGCCATCACCAGGAATCGGGATTGGGCGATCTCGCACGATGCGATCAAAAAACCAAGCTTCCAAATCATTGTAATTTTTCGGGCCATAGATGTAGGTGGGGCGGATCGCAGTCCAGGGCAAACCGCTGGTCGCTAAATAAGCTTCCGTTTCGTGTTTACCCCTGTGGCGACTGTTGGGATCGACCGGATCTGCTTCTTTGTGGGGCGGTTGGTCAGTGGGGAGATAGACCCCCGCAGAACTGACATACACAAAATGCTTGATTTGCCCGGCAAAAATTTCAGCGAGGGGTTTGGTATGGGCAAGTTCGCGCCCATTGTTATCAAAAACCACATCGAAGCTTTCTCCGGCGAGCTTCGTTTTTAGCTGCTCTGGGTCTTGGCGATCGCCCACAATCTGTCCCACCCCAGCAGGGGCCGGGTGATTACCGCGATTAAAAAGTACCACTTCATGGCCCGCTTTTTGGAGAACCTGGGTTAAGTAAACCCCAATAAAGCGAGTGCCACCAATGATTAAAATTCGCATAGTTGTTTCCTGTTTCCCAGAGGGCGATCGCATCAACATTTTAGTTTATCGGATAGGGTCACCCAAGCCAGGTGCAACCCTAAACAATCAGGAATACTCCTTGATGGAGACGAGGCGATCGCCCGCAGCATCCCAGAGAATAAATCCAGAACAATGGAGCATATCCTTAATCCCTAGGGTTTTTACCTTGCCGAGAAGATGCAAATTCTGTTTATGACAAGCACGGAGATTATAATTAGGGATTTTTTCTGACAAATGGTGGATGCTATGGTAGCCAATATCTGCCGTAAACCAGTTCAAAACCGCAGGTAACTTGAGATAGCTACTGCCTTCAACGGCCCCCAATAAATAATCCCAACCCTCTGTTTTATGGGCATAAGCATCTTCAAAATTATGCTGTACAAAAAAGACAGCAATAAAGACCGCCGCCGCAAGCATGAGCACGAGAGCATAGACAGTAAGAAAGAACCCAGCCCCCATGAGATTAGAAAAGAAAACCCAGCTAGATATGACAACAATATTATTCAAAAAAACATCCCAAAACTCAGCTTCTGTCCCCCAATATTTGGGCTTGTGAGATGATTTTATGTCCGCAAATGTCACCTTCGGATCTCGTCGAAGACAATTAAACGAGTGGCGCATAAAATCAAAAATTCCCAGCAATAAAATTAGTCTTGGCTTAAAGGCCAGGTAGAAAAATCCCCCTACCAAAGTCATGAAAGGATGTCGGGTGTAGCGATATAATTTCTGACCAGATTCACTGAGCTGCTCGTATTCTTGGGTCGATAAAAAATCACCAATTCCTCGATATCTTTCCCAATCTCCATTTGTTTTGTGATGATAGGCATGGTCTCTAGCCCACCAATATTGAGGCATTGCATTGATTGCCCCAAAAACAAAGCCAACAATTCGATTGGCAAGCTTAGAGGTGAATAAAGAATTATGCCCACAGTCATGCATTAATGAGAAACACCGCAGCGAAAATAGAACGATCAGAATAATAATCGGCGGCAAAAATAACAGAGAAATTTTTGATGTATAAAAGGCCAGATACCAGAGCAAAAAGTAGGGAATCAAGGTATTTAAAACTTGATAGGCCGCTTTTAGATTATTGCTTCTCATGTAAGGCTGGAGGATGAAATCAGATTTTTTAATGACAGTTTCCATGTAGAGATGGGGCTTTAGGTGAAACATCAAGGCTGCGGGAGCCTGGGGATTTTTTAATCCCAAAAAAGCAAGATCTGATTCTAATGTATATTTCAGCCAGATGCTTTTACCCTAACAAACTTGGGTAGTCACTGCCTTGTAGATTGTCGCCACCTCAAAAAAAAATACAGAACTCTTTCATCAGATTGATTTATGAATGGCAAATTCAGTGATAAATAAAAAACTAAATATGTCAGCTCAAAGACATGATCCTGTTTGTTGCTACTCAGGTTTGATGATCGTACATTTGGTGGCGATCGCCTGGGTCCTCTCAGGGCTTTAATCATTTTTTGCAACAAACTGTTACATTGAGGAGAGAATTTGTCTGCTTTTTTATTCTCCCGTCCCAAGAACCATGAGCGAACCTAGCACAATTACTGAAAAGACCCCAGAAGCCACCGAGCCTAAGCCGACCTATGTCAAGCTCGCCATGCGAAATATGGTGCGCAAAGGGGGCAAGTCCCTTTGGCACTTCTTCTTGACCACCATGGGCCTCTTGACGGTGCTTGTGACCTTGGCCTATTTCACCCGGTAAGGGCTGATTCTATGGATTGCGAAATTTTTGTTGAGAATAACTCTGGTTTAGACTTACCAGAGTTGGCGATCGCCCCCTGGGAAAATCACCTCAATCGGTGGTTAGGGGAATTAGCCGGTGAGTTACCCCCTGCCGATGGCTATGAATTAACCCTCCGCTTCACCCATGATGGGGAAATTCAGGCCCTTAACCATCAGTATCGCCAAAAAGATCAGCCTACGGATGTTTTGTCCTTTGCGGCTTTAGAGGATAATTTTGGGAGTCCATTACCCCCAGGAGAGGCGCTCTATTTAGGAGATATCATCGTTTCGGTAGATACTGCCCAACGACAGGCCCAGGAGCAGAATCATAGTTTACAAACAGAACTGGGTTGGTTGGTAAGCCATGGCCTATTGCACCTTTTGGGCTGGGACCATCCTGATGAAGATCAACTGCTACAAATGCTCAATCGTCAGGGCGTCCTCTTGCGAAACGTACAACTTATTCCATAATGGGGTGATCTGACGAGGGACAAGATGACACAACAAAAAAAACTCCTCTCGCCCCCAGAGCGGGACCGGCGATCGCTCGCTTGGAAAGTCGCTCCCGATCTATTCGCCAGTTTCCGGTATGCTTGGCAGGGGCTTGCCTATGCCACCCGTACCCAACGAAATTTTCGGATTCACCTGGCGATCGCCTTGTTCGTTTGGACAATGTGCTGGCTCCTGTCTTTAACTTATCTAGAAACCGCACTGCTGACGGCGATGGTGGCCTTGGTACTCGTTTTAGAGTTACTCAACACAGCCCTAGAGTCGGTGGTCGATCTGACAGTACAGCAGACTTACCACGAGTTAGCGAAGATCGCGAAGGACTGCGCCGCCGCTGCTGTCCTTATTGGGGCGATCGCCTCCGTGGCCATTGCCAGCTTGATTGCCTTTCCCCACTTCCGTGCGTTCCTCGAGCCTGCTATCTTACCCCTATAAAAATTTTTCCCCAGAAAACCCGACCGCTTCCCTAGCCCGTGAGCGAAATTCCCCAACTACCGGAAGGAGTGTGACCCCTTTGATTATTGTCATCGACAACTATGACAGCTTCACCTATAACCTCGTCCAATACCTCGGCGAACTCGGCCAAGAGCTGCCCGTTGCCAAACAGATTGAAGTGTATCGCAACGATAAAATCAGCCTGGCAGAAATCCGTGCCAAACAGCCCGATGGCATTGTGATCTCCCCTGGCCCCGGTCGGCCAGAAGATGCAGGCATTTCCCTCGATGTGATTAAGCAGTTGGGTCAGGAACTTCCAATCCTAGGCGTTTGTCTGGGACACCAAAGTATTGGTCAGGTATTTGGGGGGGCGATCGTCGGCGCAGAAACATTGATGCATGGCAAAATTTCAGACATTTACCACGCCAATCAAGGCGTCTTTGCGGGGCTCGAAAATCCTTTCCCGGCGACCCGATACCATAGCCTCGTCATTGATAAAACCAGTTGCCCTGATTGTTTAGAGGTTACGGCTTGGGTCGATGACGGTACGATTATGGGCGTACAACACCGGGATTACCCCCATATCCAAGGGGTCCAGTTCCACCCTGAAAGTATCTTGACCACCGCCGGGAAGCAACTTTTGCGCAATTTTCTTGTTTCCCTGGCACCTGTGCCAATGCTTACCCAGAATTCGTGAGGACTTTTGACAACACACCATGAAACGTAGACAGTTTATTCAGACCGCAGGGATCAGTGCCGCCGGGGCGATCGCTGGCTTTTCTTTCCTCACTAAGGGAACCGCCCAGGCCCAAACCGGGAGCCTGGATATCGAATGGTTCGGTCACACCTGCTTCACCGTTAGTGGTGCGGGGACAAAAGTCTTGATCAATCCTTTCCAGGCCATTAGTTGCACCGCTGGCTATCGGGCAACGTTCCCCAGCACAGACCTGGTGCTTTTGAGTAGTCAATTGCTCGATGAGGGCTACACCGGAAATATCCCGCGCGATCGCCGGACTTTATTTCAACCAGGCCAGTATCCCGTCAACAACATTACCTTCAACGGTATTCGCCTAGCCCATGCGAACATCGACCGCTATCGGAGCTGGCGTTTTCCTCCCAATGTCGCTTGGAGTTGGCGGCAGGGGGGCATTAGCATCCTTCACCTTGGAGGCGCTGGGCAAGAACTAGACATCGACGATTTCATCTTGATTGGTGGCAGTCCAGATGTCCTGATGATTCCTGTCGGTGGCACCGATGCGGATCCTAACAATATCCCCCCGAAAGGCTATACCCCAGCCCAAGCCGTCCAAGCGTTGGCTGTCCTAAAGCCAAAAATCATCATCCCCACCCACTATAAAACCAGTGCAGGGGATGAAACCTGCGGTCTCCAGCCCCTAAATACATTCCTGGATCTCATTGATCGCGATGGGATGCGGGTGACCAATGTTGCTTCTAATCGCTTTCAGGTGAACCGAGCCGCCCTCTCCCAGACGCTGCCTGAAATTAAAGTGCTAAGCGATCGCCCTGTTTTGCGTACCTAGGGGGAGTACTCTATGTCCCGTTATCAGTAGATCCCCAGGCTTTTGGGGATTTTTTTGTGCACTGATCCATTCCCAAAAATAGATTTTGAGCTTTGATCTCCTCAGTGCCCAGGAAAACAGTCAATTCCGTTTATTATCTGGAAAAATTAAAATCTCCCGTTGTCTTTTCCCCATGTCTATGCAGTATTTTTTTCTCACCGAAGGTTGGCATATTGGCCGAGTTTGGGAGCCCGGTGGCCTCTGGGATATCCTATCCTGGCGTCGCCCTCCCCAAATTCAACGCACAAATATCGCCATGGAAAACCAGGGAGAGCGCCTTTGGCTCTACCAAGTAGAAGACCCCATCTTGATGCTAGAAGTCAGCCCCGACCCGGCAGTTGTCAAAACCGAAAATATTGGCCAGGTCATGATCAAACGACTTATGGGCCCCGAAGAGGCGATCGCCCAGCTCAACCAAGCCAGTAGCATCTACAAAGATCCAGACCCAAGTCCTTAGAACCATTACATTTCCTGCAATACGCTTGCCAAGCCCTCTAACAATAGTTACACTTCTTTAAACAATCTTCCCCCTAAACCCCGCACAAGCCCCTTGTATCGCAGTTTAGAGAGAAGAAAAAAAGCTTAAGTCCCTTGGACAACTAGCAATAACAAAACAACTTTCTTGAGGATGCTTTGTAAACTTTTGTGAATTTTTTCCACGAAAACTTTTATCAAAGTCTACAAAGACATTGCCGTCAAAAAGCCGTTTCAACCCAAAATCTTTCCCAAAAGTAAGATTAAAGGTTGTTTTCCTCGGTTCAGACCAATCCTCGTTAATAATGAGAAAATATTTGGTCATAGTAGACACGATTGTTTAGGAGGAGAGTAGTCAATGGGACTACCTTGGTACCGCGTACATACAGTCGTCCTTAACGACCCAGGTCGTCTGATTTCTGTACACCTCATGCACACTGCGCTTGTCGCAGGTTGGGCTGGCTCAATGGCCCTCTATGAGCTAGCAACATTTGATCCCAGTGATCCCGTCCTCAACCCCATGTGGCGGCAGGGCATGTTCGTACTACCGTTCATGGCACGGTTGGGCGTAACAGGTTCCTGGAACGGCTGGGACATCACTGGCGCTGCCGGAAGCAACCCTGGTTTCTGGTCTTTTGAAGGCGTTGCCGCTGCACATATTGTTTTATCCGGTCTATTATTCCTCGCTGCCGTTTGGCACTGGGTTTATTGGGACCTCGATCTTTTCGTCGATTCCCGCACTGGTAAGCCCGCGTTGGACTTACCCAAAATGTTTGGGATTCACCTATTCCTTTCTGGTCTTCTTTGTTTCGGCTTTGGCGCTTTCCACCTGAGTGGCGTCTGGGGACCAGGAATGTGGGTCTCTGATCCCTACGGCATCACAGGCCATGTCCAAGCTGTTGCACCCGATTGGGGCCCCAGCGGGTTTAACCCCTTCAGCCCTGGTGGCGTCGTTGCCCACCACATTGCAGCTGGGATTGTTGGCATCATTGCTGGCCTATTCCACCTCAGTGTTCGTCCGCCTGAGCGTTTATACAAGGCGCTCCGGATGGGGAACATTGAAACGGTTCTCTCCAGCAGTATTGCTGCGGTTTTCTTTGCTGCATTTATCGTTGCCGGTACCATGTGGTATGGCAACGCTACCACCCCCATCGAACTTTTTGGCCCGACCCGCTATCAGTGGGATCAGGGGTATTTCCAAAATGAAATTCAGCGCCGTGTGGATGCAGAAATTGCGGCGGGTGCGACCCCTGAAGAAGCCTGGAACACTATTCCTGAAAAACTTGCTTTCTACGACTATGTCGGTAACAGCCCCGCTAAAGGTGGTTTGTTCCGTACAGGGCCGATGGTGCAAGGGGATGGTATCGCCCAAGCTTGGGTTGGTCACCCAGTCTTTACAGATGCTGAGGGCCGTGAGCTTTTCGTTCGTCGGATGCCTAACTTCTTCGAGACTTTCCCTGTCGTCATGACTGATGCCGATGGTGTGATCCGGGCCGATATTCCTTTCCGTCGTTCTGAGTCTAAGTTCTCTATTGAGCAAACTGGTGTCACGGTTTCTTTCTATGGTGGTGAGTTGAATGGTCAATCCTTCAGCGATGCTGCAACGGTAAGAAAGTATGCTCGTCGGGCTCAATTGGGTGAGTCGTTTGAATTCGACACTGAAACCTTGGGTTCTGATGGTGTATTCCGCACTAGCCCCCGTGGTTGGTTCACTTTTGGTCACGCTGTTTTTGCGCTCTTGTTCTTCTTTGGCCACATCTGGCATGGCTCTCGGACTCTGTACCGAGATGTATTTGCTGGGGTTGACCCTGAATTGGCTGAAACTCAGGTTGAGTGGGGCTATTTCCAGAAGCTTGGTGACAAAACGACTCGCACCAACAAGGCTTAATTTACAGTTTGTCTAAATAGTTGATGCTAGTTCAGCTGTAAAGCTGCTTTCTCAACGCTTCAACAAAATAATTCCGGAGAGGGAAGACTCAATTAGGTCCCCCTCTTTTTTTGTAGCTGGGGGAGGGACAAGTGGCGGTTTTCTACACTGGTTGCTGCGGGTTGAGATTTTGCACAATGGGGGTACTATCCCGTTCGAGACTTGGAACTCAACATCGCTATGGCTCTTTCCCCAAAAGCTCTCTACGATTGGTATCGTAATACTCTGCGCAATCCGAAATATCGTTGGTGGATTATTCTGGCGACCTTGGCTTATTTAGTGAGCCCTATCGATGTGATACCGGATTTTTTGCCGATCGCCGGACAGATCGATGATCTAATGCTTGTGAGTTTATTGATTGCGGAACTGTCCCAGCTGGCCCTGGATTTTTATCAAAAGCGGCCGCAAAAGAGATCCACCGATGAATCGACACCGGGGAAAGCAAAAACGACGGTGGACATTCCCTCTGTTTCTGTCGATGAGCGTTAGTGCAACGTTTGTATGAGTAAAAAGGCGATCGCCCCGCTGCCGACGGGTACAAGAAAGTTATCGATGCCAAACTGGGCAATGCTTTCAAAAGATGTGGCACAGAGGGCAACGATGAGGGCGATCGTCAATTTTTGCCAGAGCAACAGATCAAAATTCAAAAATAATAAACAGCAAATCAAAAAAGCAACGCCAAACATGGTGGCGGTCCCTTCAAGACTTTTTTTATTGCCGAAAATTTCGTAGGGATGTTTGCCAAACTGACTCCCGATTACCGCAGCGAGGCCATCACCCCAGGCCATCACTAGAATCCCTAGCACCGCAAACACGGGCTGCTGGATCGACCAAAACCACCAAATCAATAGACCAATACTAAGGGCATAGAAAAACGTACCCAAACTTTGGCGACCCACACTATTAACACTGGGAAGGATGGGGAGAAAGTAGGAACTCAGGGCAATTAGCCCAGCGATAAAGGCGGCCGCGATGCCAATTTCCATGGGAATGGCGAACCACCAGGCCAGCAGCAGCACATTCCCGCTGCCGATGTGGACGATTTTGCGGGTCAGTTCTGGACTAAGGTGATTTTTGCGGCTCAAGCCTTCGGCGATCGCCAACAGGATTCCCAGATAAATAATCACGGCCCCCAGGGGCATCCGGAGAGCCGGGGAAAAAATTTCGGCGACGAGATGATTGACGTCCATAAAAAGCGAAGGGCGAGATTGCTCCCGCCCCTAAAGCACAACTTAGAATCTACCCGCTAAGGCATCATTACACCGTTCACAAATGGTGGGATCATCCGTAAATGTGCCCACTTGTGTTGAATAATTCCAGCAGCGATCGCATTTATGACCATCTGCTTTGACGACCGCGATTTGGAGCTTGCCCTCAGCCAATTCGAGCGTATCTTGATACTGCTGGCTGTCGAGGGGCGCCGTCACAAATTCCACCTGGGACACGAGGAGCAGATAACGCAGTTCATCGACCCGGAGGGAATCACTCAAACTGTCAGTGGGATTTAAATCTGTCAGCCAAGTGCCCAACATCCCGTCCACATCATGCATGAGAATTTTTGCTTCGAGAGATGCCCCAATGAGCTTTTCTGTACGGGCTTTTTCTAACACAAGGTTGACGCCATTGCGGATTTTACGTAGCTCTTCCCAGCGTTGAAATAGGGCGGCATCAGCGGCCCACTGGGGATCGAGTTGATACCAACCCGCGTTAAACACCGATTTGTGTGCAGTTTGGTAGGGCAGATTCTGCCAGATATCTTCTGCCATGTGACAGAGCACCGGGGCGATCGCCTGGGCAAGGGTTTCTAAAATAATTGCCATCACTGTTTGGCAGCTGCGTCGCCGGGGCGCATTCACATCGGAAATATAGAGACGATCCTTGGCAATATCCAGGTAGAAGTTCGAGAGATCCACCACACAGAAATTCTGCACCTTTTGGAAAAATTTGAAGAATTGAAATTCCTCAAACGCTTCGGTAATTTCTGAGAAAACGTTGTGGGTCTGGTGCAGAATATATTTGTCTAGTTCCGGCAGGTCAGCATAGGCGACTGCATCCTTTGCTGGGTCAAAATCATGGATATTCCCCAGCAAGAAGCGGGCCGTATTCCGAATTTTGCGGTAGACATCCGCCAACTGCTTCAAGATGGTTTGGCCAATGGGCACATCCGAGGAATAATCCACCGAAGAAACCCATAACCTCAGCACGTCGGCACCGTAGGGCGGTTCTGCCTTCTGATTCTTGCCGCCGTTGATAATGATGTTTGGATCGACCACATTCCCCAGGGACTTACTCATTTTGTACCCTTTTTCATCCAGCACAAACCCATGGGTCAGTACCGTTTTATAGGGGGCCACTCCATTTACCGCCACACTGGTCAAGAGACTGGACTGGAACCAACCCCGGTGCTGGTCAGATCCTTCTAAATACATGTCCACGGGGTAGTTCATCCCAGCTCGCTGCTTCGCCACCGCCGCCCAAGAGGAACCAGAGTCAAACCACACATCCATGGTATCGGTGCCCTTGCGGTAGCTGCGGCCATTATTGCGATATTCTTCCGGCAAAAGTTCTTCTACGGAACGCTGCCACCAAGCATCAGAGCCTTCCTGGGCAATGATTTCCTTCACATGGTTAATGGTGGTTTCGTTTAACAAGGCCTCGCCCGTTTCTTCATCATAAAAAACAGGAATCGGCACCCCCCAGTTGCGCTGCCGGGAAATACACCAGTCACTGCGATCGCCGACCATCGCCGTAATCCGATTTTCCCCTTGGGCGGGAATCCAGCGGACATCTTTAATCGCACTTAAGGCCTGATCGCGGAACCCTTCCACCGAGGCAAACCACTGCTCCGTCGCCCGGAAAATAGTCGGCTTTTTCGTGCGCCAATCGTAGGGATATTTATGTTGGTAGGCTTCCTGTTTTAAAAGAGCTCGTTTTTCTACTAAAGCCGCGATAATGGCATCATTTGCCCCATTCAGAACATTTAAACCCGCAAATTCACCCGCTTCCTCCGTTAATGTCCCTTCCGCATCCACTGGCGAAAGAATTGGCAAGCCATATTTTTGGCCGGTGATATAGTCTTCTTGACCATGGCCCGGGGCGGTGTGAACTAGGCCTGTCCCGGATTCCGTCGTGATGTAGTCACCACCAGCTACCACTGGACTTTGGCGATCGTAGAGGGGATGTTGATAAGTGCAATGCTCTAAAATTTCTCCCTTAAAGACGATTTTGAGGGTTAGAGTCGTCGCAAATTTTGCCGTTAGGGTTTCCGCCAGATCCTTGGCCACTACCAAATATTTCTGAGCACACAGGCTACCATCGGTTTCCACGACAGCATATTCCAACGCAGGATTGATCGCCACAGCTAAGTTACCGGGCAATGTCCAAGGAGTCGTTGTCCAGATCGCCACGCCCAAACTATCGGCAAATTCACCTAAAATAGCTTTCGCTTCAGGGCTTAGATCCGTAATCGGAAAAGAGACGTAGATACTTTGGGAGGTGTGGCCTTCGGGGTATTCGAGTTCTGCCTCTGCGAGGGCTGTTTGGGAACTCGGACTCCAATGAACTGGTTTCAAGCCGCGGTAGATGTAGCCTTTGAGGGCCATTTCCCCAAATACTTCGATCTGGGCCGCTTCGTATTCTGGGGTGAGAGTAAGGTAAGGATTTTCCCAATCGCCCCAAACACCATACCGTTGAAAGCCGGCGGCTTGGGCTTTTTGGGTCTTGAGGGCAAAATCGCGAGCTTTGTAGCGGAGTTTTAAGGGCGTTAAATTCTGTCGGACTTCCGCATCAAGGCTCTGGAGCACCTTTAACTCAATCGGTAAGCCATGACAATCCCAACCAGGGACATAGTGGGTTTTGTGGCCCTGGAGAAGTTTGTATTTGTTGATGATGTCCTTCAGAACTTTGTTGAGGGCATGGCCCATGTGGAGGTCGCCATTGGCATAGGGGGGGCCATCGTGCAGGGTAAAGGACTCTTTGGGGTTATTCTGCGCTAAATCTTCGTAAATACGATTTTCTTGCCAAAATTTCTGGATTTCTGGTTCTTTTTTCGGGGCATTAGCCCGCATATCAAATTTAGTCTGCGGCAGATTAACGGTTTCTTTGTAGCTCTTTGCGTCTGTCACGGTGGCTGTGGTGGCTGATGTTTACAAATGTTTGCTATGGCTGATTTTAACTTGCTGTGGCTTGTCCCGTGAATCTCGGTGAAAAAAGGCGATCGCCAACGTCCTGGGATTCATTAAATAGAATGGAGGGTGATCGGCAAGGGGAGATCAAGTGATGCTGACGA
Source organism: Picosynechococcus sp. NKBG15041c (assembly GCF_055380235.1). Classification (NCBI taxonomy): domain Bacteria; kingdom Bacillati; phylum Cyanobacteriota; class Cyanophyceae; order Chroococcales; family Geminocystaceae; genus Picosynechococcus; species Picosynechococcus sp. NKBG15041c. The sequence goes on along the minus strand of NZ_AP040363.1, from coordinate 312,173 downwards.
AACAACGGGCGGATCGAGTCCTTCTGAGTAACATTAGCTGGGAACAATTCGAGAATATCCTGCGCGACCTAGGGGAAACTCGTTCTAGTCGTGTGGCCTACTGCGATGGAACTTTGGAAATTATGACGCCCCTGTCAGGGCATGAGTTTTACAAAGAAGCGATTAGTATCTCGATCAAAGATTTCGCCGATGAACTGGAAATTGATTATGAAAGTCTCGGCTCAACGACTTGGCGTAAACCAGCGGCAAAAGCGGGCCTAGAGCCGGACAATTGTTTTTACTTCCAGCATGAGCCGCTCATCCGGGGCCAGTTGGATTATGACTTGAGTAAAGTCCGCCCCCCGATTTAGCCTTAGAAATTGAACTGACAAGCCGATCCCTTGAGCGATTTCCCGTCTATGGGCGGTTGGGGGTACCGGAAATTTGGAGCTATGAGGATGGAAAAATCACCATCTATCTCCTCGACCAAAGAAAATATCGCGTTTCGGAAACGAGTTTAGCGCTACCGCAAGTTTCCGTGACGAAAATGATGGCCTTAATTGAAGAAAATCGGCACCTAGGCCGCCGGGCGATCCGCCGTGCTATTCGGGAGTGGGCCAGGACGCTTTAGGGGGATGGGGAGTAATATTCTGGATAGAAGCCGCCACATGTTCATGTATTGCTCAATGGCTAATCATAAGCATGAATTTCATCAACTCCCATTTTCTGAGGATGTTTTTTCTGATGAAAATAGATAAAGTCCAGAATTTAATGTAAATCGCTTTTTTCCGTGGCACGACTCATAAATCGAAGCGCACAATGCACCTCATTGAGCAGAGGTGATTCTAAGGGTTTATACATTGTTAAAAACCACAAACATGTTCGACATTAGACCGTTAAGGTTTATATCCTCTTTCGTTAATGCCACAAAGACTTGCGGTATTATTTTCTTTATTGTGAAGTAATTATACCGCACCTTGTGGTACAACTCTTAGTCATTGAACTCTAAATAATCAATATCCAATAAATAAAATCTTACGATGGCTGTACTTGAAAACGGAGACAAGAAGTACTCAACCTTGCTTACTGAAATAGAGACAGGACAAATAAAAATCCCACAGTTTCAAAGACAATTTGTTTGGGACATCAAAGCTTCTGCAAAGTTGATTGATAGTATTCTCAAGGGGTATCCAATTGGTACATTTATATATTGGCGAACAAATGAAAGGCTACGTTCTATTCGGAATATTGGAAACATCAACCTTCCTGAACCAAAAGATGGTGAATTTGTAAACTATGTCTTGGATGGACAGCAGAGAATTACTTCACTATTTGCAGCATTACGTGGTGAAACAATTGAAAGAGATAATGGGAAAAATGAAGATTTTTCGAAGATTTTTATTGATTTGGAATCTGGCGACGAGAATGGCTTAGTCATAGTAGATGTAACAAACAAAGAGCCATTTACATACGTAAAACTAACTGATCTAATGACTCAGGGAAGGAGATTTTTTAATGACTTCCCAGAAAAGTATGATGATCAATTTGACAAATACAAAGAGATACTACACTCCTATCAATTCAAAGGCATCAATCTAAAGGAAGCAGAAATTGATGTTGCAACTGAAGTTTTCACAAGATTAAATGTTGGTGGAAAGGATCTTACTCTTTTTGAGATCATGGTGGCCAAAACTTACGATCCCGAAAGAGAATTCGACTTATATGAAAAATTTGAAGAGCTAAAAAGTGATCTTGAACCATCAAAATATGACACCATATCTTCTGCAAATGTATTACAGCTCATATCATTATTGCTAACACGGGAATGTAAACGAAAAACGATTCTTAAATTAGATAAGAATGACTTTATAGATATGTGGGATGATGCTACAAACTGTATAAAAAGTGCTATTGATTTTTTCAGAAGTTATGGAATTCCAGTATCACGCCTTTTGCCTTATAATGCGTTAATTGTTCCATTTGGTTACTTCTTTTATCACCATCCATCTAATCCTGCCGGTGAAAAACTGAGATTGCTTGAAGACTTCTTTTGGCGAGTCTCTTTAGGTTTTCGTTATTCATCATCGGTTGAAAGTAAATTATCCCAAGACATAGACAAAATTGACAAAATCCTCGAACACGAACAACCAAGATATGAATGGAGTGTTGATACAACTCCCAAATTTATTCATGAAAACGGCTACTTTGGAACCGGTCGTTCTTTTATCAAGGCGATTTTAAGTCTCTTTGCAATGAACAAGCCAAAATCATTTGATAACCACTTAGATGTCAATATTGATAATAGTTGGCTGAAGATTGCCACCTCAAAAAATTATCACCATTTCTTTCCTAAATCCTACATGAGAAAAAATCAACCACAATGGGAACCATGGCAGGTTAATCACATAGCTAACATTACAATTGTTGATGGATTTTTAAACAAACATAAAATCCGTGCCAAACCACCTTCTGAGTACATGGAGACTTTTCAAAAGGAAAATCCGCATATCGAGAATACGATGAAATCACATCTCATTGACGGCATTGAAGAATTTGGAATTTGGGAAAATGACTACGGCAAATTTTATGAAAATCGAATCTTAAATATTAGTAAACAATTAAGTAAGAAAATCATTGAACAAACGTCAGAAATAGATCAATTAGAAGTTTACGAAGACGTTGACCAATTAGAGGAAGTTGATAATTGAACTCAAAGCTTCGTGCAATAACAACGGTTTGTGCTGACTGGTTGAGGCTTCTTGCCCTACTTCAAGGTTGATCGCTCGGCAGCACAAACCGCAGACCGTTATCTCTCGACTAAGGCAAATATCGTGTTTCTGAAATAAGTTTAGCCCTGCTGCAAATTTCAGTGACAAAAATGATGGCCTTAATTAATTGAAGAAAATCGCCCTTTGGGAGATCAGGCCATGCAGGAGTGGGCAAACACTTCCTAGAATTGGCCAAAACTTGCTTAATCATTGAGGACTGTTACGTTTCAGTAAAGGGATGGGGGCGATCGCCTAAACTATTCAGAAGCAATTTCTCATCTGGATTTTATTTTTGCCAACTATGTTCCCTTCTAGCCGCCCCCGTCGCCTTCGCCAAAGTGAGTCGCTTCGCCGCATGGTGCGGGAAAATACCTTTACTGCCAATGATTTGATCTATCCCCTCTTTGCAGTGCCCGGAGAGGCGATCGCCAACGAAGTAAAGTCGATGCCCGGCGTGTATCAACTCTCCATCGATAAGATCGTCACCGAGGCCAAGGAAGTTTGGGAACTGGGCATTCCGGCGGTGATCCTGTTTGGCATTCCCCCCGAAAAAGATAACGATGCAACCGGGGCCTGGCATGACTGCGGCATTGTCCAAAAGGCAACCACGGCGATCAAAGAAGCGATCCCCGAAATGACCGTCATTAACGATACTTGTCTGTGCGAATATACGCCCCACGGTCACTGCGGTTACCTGCAAACGGGGGATTTAACCGGACGAGTATTAAACGATCCCACCCTCGAACTGCTTAAAAAAACCGCTGTGTCCCAGGCCAAAGCTGGCGCGGATATTATTGCGCCTTCGGGGATGATGGATGGTTTTGTCGCCGCGATTCGTGAAGGTTTAGATGAAGCTGGTTTTACGAATATTCCGATCATGGGCTATTCCGCAAAATATGCCTCGGCTTACTATGGCCCCTTCCGAGATGTGGCCGAATCTGCCCCCCAATTTGGCGATCGCCGCACCTACCAAATGGATCCGGGTAATGGTCGCGAAGCCCTCAAGGAAGTAGAGTTAGATATTCTCGAAGGGGTAGATTTTGTCATGGTCAAACCGGCCCTCGCCTACATGGATATCATTTGGCGGGTCAAGGAAATGACCAATCTACCCGTCGCCGCCTACAACGTGTCTGGGGAATATTCCATGGTTAAAGCCGCAGCCTTAAATGATTGGATTGACGAGAAAAAAGTCGTCCTCGAAACCCTCACGAGCTTTAAACGAGCTGGGGCAGATCTGATCCTTACTTACCATGCCAAAGACGCTGTCCGTTGGTTGGCAGAATAAAAAAACACAAAAACGCAGTTACGATTGACCTGTTCAAATGTGGGGAATCTGGGAAGATCCGGAGAGAATTGGCGTCTTCCCAGGGGTATTTTCCGGCAGGTTACAGTTTTGATTTGCTATCTTAGCCAAGGGCCAAAAACCTTGAACAGAATCTAAAATCTATGCGTTATCAAACTCAAGTTTTTTCAATGCTCCTGTTGGGGATTGTCTCGTTTGGCTTCGTTGCCTGTAATCGTAATCCCGTCGGCAATGGAGTAGAACCTGGAGAAGTCTCCATGGAGCAGGACGCGATACAGCACCATGATATGGCGGCAATGGATTTAGGACCAGGGGATGAATTCTTCGATTTGCGCTTTATCGATGGGATGATTCTGCACCATCAAGGGGCGATCGCCATGGCGGAATCGGCCCTAAATAATTCCAGTCGACCAGAAGTACAGAATCTCGCCCAGGAGATCATCGCGGCCCAAGAAACAGAAATTGCCCAAATGCAGGAATGGCGCCAAGCTTGGTATCCGGCGGTGGCCGAAACACCGATGATGTACCATGCCGAAGCTAACCATATGATGCCCATGACCCCAGAAATGGCCGCCGCCATGAGGATGGATCTCGATCTCGGGGCTGCTGATGCGGAGTTTGATCTCCGGTTTATAGAAGCGATGATTCTTCACCATGAAGGCGCGGTGGATATGGCCCAGCAAGTGCTAGAGCGGGGCGATCGCCCAGAATTGTTGGCCCTCGCTGAAGAAATTATCGCGACCCAACAGGAGGAGATCGACCTGATGCGCCAATGGCAAGCCAATTGGTACGGTGGTAACAGCTAAAAAAGCTGATCGGGATCACTGTTGGTGGTTCCCATAAGGCCCGGTGGCGATCGCCATTTTGTGAAAAAAAATACGTTTCCTATTGATTGGCTTCTGCAATAACCCAAATGTTAATGACTAAGACTCAAAGGTTAATCTAATTGTCTAATTTTCAACCAACCTTTGCGCCAAAAGAAAAACAATAGGACGATGGCGATCGCCCCCATAATGCCCAAACAGAAAGCATAGCCAAAAGACCAATTGAGCTCTGGCATATTCCACCGAGATTTTTCGGTATTGAAATTCATGCCATAGATCCCCGCGATAAATGTCAAGGGAATAAAAATAGTAGAAATAACCGTTAGTAACTGCATCACTTCATTCATTTTATTGCTCACCGCTGATAGATAAACATCCATTAAACCCGATGCTAATTCTCGGTAGGTTTCAATCACATCAATAATTGTGATTGTATGGTCATAGCAATCTCGGAAATAACGGGAAACTTCGTTATTGATTAAAGGGCTGCCATCCCGAATTAAAGTATTTAGGGCATCTCTCTGGGGCCAAATGGCGCGCCGTAACGCTAATAATTCTCGCTTAATTTGATGGATTTCAGAAAGGGTCTGGGGGGTCGGATTAATCACCACTTCATCTTCTAATGCTTCAATGCGATCACCGAGAATTTCTAGTACCGGAAAGAAGCCATCAATAATTGCATCCCAAAGGGCATAAGCTAAAAAATCAGCCCCCTGTTTTCGAATCGAACCTTTGTTTAATTTCAGGCGATCGCGAATTCTTTCAAAACAATCCTCTTCCGGCTCTTCCTGTACTGTCAAAAGATAATAACGGGATAGAATAAAGCTAACTTGCTCTAACCAAAACCCAGCATTATTTGGTTTTGAAACCACCATTTGAGAAATAATCAATAATTGATTATCATGTTCCTCTATTTTCGGGCGCTGGGGGACATTGACGATATCTTCTAAAATCAATGGATGTAACTGAAAAAGATCACCGAGTTTCTGATAAACCTTAGAATCTCCAATACCGCCCACGTCAATCCAAGAAACAGACTCTGTATTCAAATAAGTAGAACATTCTTCTGGGGAGAGATTATCAACTCTAAACCAGTTTTTTTCATTATAATCAATCAGAGAAATACGAGGTTGAGCTGCATTTGGCTCGATGCGCAAAGTCCCTGGCATGCTCCCTGGAGAATGGTAAGCATAATTAAATAATTCATCAGAGTTGATATTTTTTTTGTTTGAAAAACGATATTTTGAAAAAGGATTATTAGACATATGTTTAAAAAATAGGTGATTTTGTTTTAAACTAAAATACAAAAAACGGAACCATAATTTACATGATTCCGCTTTTATCCTATTGTGAAAATTGACTTAGACTAACGCTTTTTCTTTAATCAATTTATCCCAGCCCAAATCTTTCAAGCTATCGTTACGGCGGAGGGGGCGGGTTACCAGCTCCAGAATATCTCGGGCATTGGTAAAGCCATGGATTTGCGCAAAGGTAAATTCTACTGACCATTTGGTGTTAATCCCCCGCGCTTCTAAGGGGTTCGCGTGGGCCATGCCTGTAATCACTAAATCCGGTTTGAGATCGTTAATCCGCTGAATTTGGTTGTAATTGTCTGGCTTTTCAACAATTCTCGGTAGGGGGGCGCCCATCTCTTGGCAGGTACGGGCAAGGAAATCTAGCTCTGCTTTTTGGTAGCGTTTGTCCATGTAGGGAATGCCAATTTCATCTACGGTCATACCACAACGGATAAGGAAACGAGCAAGGGAAACTTCAAGTAAATTATCACCCATGAAAAAGACTGATTTACCGCGAATTAACTGTAAATAATCTTCTAAGCTCTCCCAAATTTGGGCTTCTCGTTCTGCTAATCCCTGGGGCTCGATGCCTAGAACTGAGCAAATTTTCTCAACCCAAGCCCTTGTTCCATCGGGGCCGATAGGAAAGGGAGCACCGATGAGCTTACACTTACGGCGACGCATGAGGGTGGTGGCAGTACGACTAAGGAAAGGATTGACGCCAGCGACGTAGTAGCCTTCTTCAATGACAGGTAATTCAGTGTAGAGCTTTGTGGGGAGCCACCCGGAAACCTTGACCCCTTGTTTTTTCAATTCATATTCCAGGTTTGCGGCCACAGGATCGGGCAAGGAACCAAAGAGGATTAAGGGATGGTGGTCCTTAAATTCAGTTTGGGTCAGCGCTTCTTCGTCTTTTTTCTTCGGGCCGAGGTTAAATAGTTTTTGGAAGCGGGTCGCTGTTGCCGGATCTTCGACTTTTTCGGGGGCAGATGCTTTACTGGGGCAGCGATTGGCCATGGCTGCGAGGACAGTGTCTTCTCCTTGGGTAAAGGCATAGTCAAGACCATTGGCCCGGGCGACGACGATGGGGATGCCGATTTCGGCTTCGAGTCTGGGGGAAAAACCTTCGAGATCCATTTTAATAATCTCGGTGGTGCAGGTGCCGATAAATACAATCACGCTGGGGTTGCGATCGCGTTTAATTTGCAGACAGAGGCGCTTGAGTTCGTCGTAATCATTGAGTTGGGCGGCGATATCTCCTTCTTCTAGTTCCGCCATGGCGTAGCGGGGTTCGGCGAAGATCATCACTCCCATGGCATTTTGGAGAAAGTAGCCGCAGGTTTTTGTGCCGATAACTAGGAAGAAACTGTCTTCAATTTTTTGGTAAAGCCAAGCAACACAGCTAATGGGACAGAAGGTATGGTAATTGCCAGTTTCGCAATCAAAAGTTAAGTTTGGGGTTTCTTGAGTAACCGTCATAATCAAGCTTCCTACAGAATATTTTTAGAAAAATTTTGTGAATGTCTAGTAGTCGTCATGGAGAAGCACGATTGTTACTCTGGGTTGCCCCCCACATGCATGAAGGGCAAGGGGCTCTAGAAAGTTATTCCGTTGGTAACGCCATTTTGCTCGGAGGAGTGATGAGGGGTTTTGTATTCCCGTCTTTACCCTCCAGGTTTTTGAGTTCCATCAGCGGATCGAAATTCAGCCCGAGCACATCGATAATCGTGTCAAAATTTGCTTCTACTAGTGAGAACAGATAAAGGCTTTCGGCAAGGCGGGGTTCTTTGGCACTAACGGCACCGAGGATGACTGATCCTTGGGGGCGACGGCCACCATCGGGTGTGGCGACATATTCACCGCGGTCCATCAGGATTTTTAGCCAGTCTTGGTTATTTTCAAAGTAGTCTAACCATTTGGTTTTGACACTGGGTTTAATCTGCTCGAAAAAGCTCATGGGATTTACTCCTCGTAAAATCAACTGCAAAGGTTTGTTGGGATTGGGCGATCGCCTTTTTGATCATTGTGCCGATTTTGGCGATCGCCCCGATTCTGAATCAAAATTTAACCCAAGCCCCCCAGAAAAAGCAGTGATTTTTAAAACAGCTTTTCCGAGCTCAACACCCTAGGGCTCAGACCATCATCAAATCCAGCTCATCCGCCGCTACTTTTTCGGCGGGAGGATTGAGGTAATAATCCGAGAGCAAGCTAAACAGTTCCCGGTCTGAGGCTTCACTGGGTACAACTCCCTCCGGTGCAGCCAGGACTTGATCGGCGATATTGAGATAAAAATCACAGACGTAATCTAGCATCGGGTCTTTTTCTGCCATCTCAAACAGGGTTTTTCCCTTCACCCGAGACACGCGAATATCTTCGATCAGGGGCAATACCTCCAAGATCGGCATCGCCACATGGCTCACATATTTTTCAATGAGATCCCGCTTTGAGGTGCGATTACCAATTAAACCCGCCAGACGGAGGGGGTGTGTCCGCGCTTTTTCTCTCACGGAAGCAGCAATCCGATTGGCTGCAAACAGCGCATCAAAGCCGTTGTCCGTCACGATTAAGCAATAGTCAGCGTAGTTTAATGGCGCCGCAAAACCGCCACAGACCACATCCCCCAGCACATCGAACAAAATCACATCATATTCATCGAAGGCATTTAATTCTTTGAGGAGTTTGACCGTTTCACCGACTACATAGCCGCCACAGCCCGCCCCGGCTGGGGGGCCACCTGCTTCAACGCAATCAACACCGCCATAGCCTTTATAGATTACGTCTTCGGGCCAAATATCTTCGTAGTGAAAATCTTTTTCCTGGAGGGTATCGATGATTGTAGGGATGAGAAACCCAGTCAGGGTGAAGGTGCTGTCATGCTTCGGGTCGCAGCCAATTTGAAGAACTTTTTTGCCCCGTTTGGCGAGGGCGACGGAAATGTTGCAGCTGGTGGTGGATTTACCAATGCCACCTTTGCCATATACCGCGAGGGTCATCGTCATGGGATCAAGGGCTCCTAAAAAATGCCGTTAGCTGCATTATTGGTAATCTCTGGGGGAATTGAAAGGTGTGGGTCTTGGGTTTTGGGCTCTAAAATCCTTTGATACTGATGAAAATTACTTAAAGAGCTGATAAAACTAAAATTTATCTGAAAATCTTTTAAAAAACTTTTAAATCTAAATTTAGGTTGTTTATTTATAAAAATAAAAACAATAAGCAAAAAGACGGCCCACAGTGTTGCTGAGTATAAATACGGCCTAATAAATCAAAAGGCGATCGCCTTACTTTCAATGGTGCAATTCCCCTAAAGGTTCTGCTGGAACGGCCTAAAGACGAAAAGCGATCTCCTCCACATCAGCCAAAAACCTTCTGACCAAGCCGGGCCCGAACCCTATTTGAGGAGTCAACCGAAGATTTGCTAACGAAACGTAAATTTTTTGGCAAACGATACAAAATGCAATACTTCTAGCCCCAGAACAAAAAAAGACGATCACCACGTTGAGGGATCGTCTATGGGGGAAATTTAAAAATTGTGGGTCGACTGGGGCGATCATTTCCCAAAAACCTACCAGCGCAAAAAGACCTAGGCGATGCGTTGCACTGACTTTAGTGCAAAACCTTGCTCTTTGAGCTGGCTACTGAGGGCAATTTCGTTTTCTACCCGGTCAACAAACATCACCCCGTCGAGGTGGTCAATCTCATGTTGGATTACCCGAGACAACAGACCCGAAGCTTTCATTCGCTTGGGTTTACCCTGTTCATCACGATAGTGAACTTCAATTTCGTCAGGACGCATAACGTCTAAGTGGACACCAGGAATACTTAGACAACCTTCTTCAAAAGCACAGAACTGTTTCCCGAATTTTCTGATTTCAGGGTTAACCAAAACAATCGGTTCATTTTCAGGGTTATCAGGATCTGTATCCACGACGATCAAACGTTTATTGACGCCCACCTGGGGGGCAGCGAGACCAATACCATGGGCGCTGTACATGGTTTGTAGCATTTCTTTGGCCAGGGCGCGGGTCTCGTCATCTACCCTAGTGATACGTTTGGCTTTTTGACGGAGGACTTTATCCCCGAGGTAGTGGAGATCGAGGGGGGGATTATCGAGTTTTTCTTTTGGGACAGATAGGCCAGCAGTCATAAATTTTTTAACGTTTTGGAAGAACGACAATTTTTCTTGATACCATGTGCATCCATTGTATCAAGGATTCCTATGGCTTCCTGTAATTGGCAGATTGCAGCCTTGCCTGGCATTAGTGCAGAACAACAGGCTCTATTAAAGGATCAAGGGATTCAAACTACCCACCAACTGCTGCTCGCGACGCGATCGCCCCAAGACAGATATAACCTTGAAAGCCGTCTCAAGTTGCACCCCAATTATCTCAAAAAATGGGTTGCCCTGGCAGATTTGGCGCGATTACCCAGCGTGGGGACTGACTATTGTGGCTTAGTCTTGCACAGCGGCGTGGCTTCGGTAAATCAACTCGCACAAACGCCTTTTTCGCGGCTCCACCGCAATATTGTGAAGTTACAGGTGGCCCATTTACAGCAGAAAGACTTGGCGCCTTCTTTGGGCTTGGTCAAGCAATGGGTGGCTGAGGCACGTCAGTTTCTTTAACGGATTTTGAATCACAAACAATCGTTAAGCTCTGTGTGTCCTTAATCAGTATTTAAAATAGTGGCTTTTAAGATCGAAAGAGTGATGTTGATGAGTCGATAAATTATGGTTGTTCCTCTGCCCCAGGTACACACATTTGGCGATTGGGCACACCAGGCGATCGCCAAACATTATCAGGCGATCCTCAGCCATGAAGCGGGCGTTTTGGCGGACCGTGACCCGGAAGAACTACACCAAATGCGGGTGGGAATGCGGCGGTTACGCAGTGTGTTGTTGGGGTTAGCGCCAGCTCTCATGGTACCCAGGGCGATCGCCCCGCAACAGGTCGGTCGCTATGGCCGCATTTTAGGGCAATTGCGGGATTTAGACGTGATGGGGATGACCCTGGCGGCGCGATATTTACCCCAACTACCGGCTATTGAAGTGGATTACCTAGGGCTAGCCCTGAAAAAATTGACGAAGCAACGGGAAAAGCAACTCGAAAAAGTCCGACAATTCCTTGCGTCTGAAATCTATGGCCAATTTAAAAATACCTGTCGTCACTGGCTTGAGCAACCTCAATATCAGGCGATCGCCTCGGTTGAGATTCACCTTATTTTGCCAGACTTACTTTTGCCCCAACTGAGTGCACTACTGCTCCATCCCGGCTGGTGGATCGGCTACAGCTCGAAGAAACTCCCCAGAAAGCACCTAGATGAACTGTTTGCAACCCAAAGCCCGGTCATCCACGATCTCCGTAAAGCAGCCAAGCGATCGCGCTACACCATGGAAATTTTTACCCCTTTTTATGGCTCTGAGTATGGCGAGGCACTCCAAAAAATCAAAAAAGCCCAGACTCTAATCGGCCTGCTCCAAGACGATGCCGTACTCCAAGCATTCCTCGAAAAAGCCCTCGGAAAAATGTTCCACCAGGAACTGCCGACCCTCTGTCAAATTTTCCATGATAATCGCCACGAAACTTGGCATCATTGGACAAAACTCCAGCACCAATTTTTACAGCCTCAATATCGCTACCAGCTCCACCAGACCCTTTGTCAACCGAAATCTATGCCACTCGCCGCTCAAAAATCAATGTCGAACTAATCCACTCGCCCCGGTCGTTGTAATTGCGCATGATTCGTTGCCGTTCATTGTCGTTCACCAACCAGCCCGCTTCCACAAAAAAAGCCTGTCGTTGGGCCAGTTGGGGCGGCACATTGATCGAAGCGCCATCGGGTAGGAGCACCAAATTACGGGGCGCACTGCCTTCTGTAAAGTGAATCGTCTTGCCTTGGATTTGCCCCTTAGAGGTAATGGTTTGATGTTCTAGTTCTAGGGTTTGCTGGAGATAATCTCCATCTTTGTTCAAGGTCAGGCGGCTCTGGTGAACCTTGGGGGGATCGAGGTCGGGGGTGTAAACGTAATATTCTGCCTCCCAAGTGCCCAAAAGTTGCTCAACCGTTAATGAAGGACGCTCTTGGGCATTGCTCCCTTCACGAAATTCGCGAATAAAAACCAATTTATTAAAAGTAAAAGCATCACCGTACATTTGCACCATGCGCATGCGGCGATCGCCTTTGATGAATCCATATTCCGCAATAAACGACGAAATGGACGAGAGGCACATGGAGCCCTTGGAAAAAGAGCCCGTATCAAAAAACATTGTGTGCCGTCCCAGTCCCGTAAATTCTTGGGACATATTGCTGGTCGGCTCACTATCGTAGCCGCCGTTTTCAAAACGTCGCAGGGTAAACAGCACTTTATCGCGATCGCCATTGACCAACGAGAGGGTCAAGATAGAGGGGACTTCGGTCATGATCTCCCCCTCTAGGGTCACCCCCGCAAAGGAACCGCGCCAGTTCCCTAGATTTTTCAGAAAATTTTCCCACTGGCTGGCCATTGTTTCTCTATCCTGACGAAACTACACGGTCTCCTATTGTGCCGGAGAAAGAAAAGAGAAAGCAACTACATCGCCAATCTTTCAATAAAGTTGCCGTTAGATAGAGTATCCATTATATGACATCGCTTTAATTTTATTGTGTCAATTGCTTTGGTTTTATTCCAGGAAAAAATTGATTTCGCTGCAAAGTAGTGATGAAATCATCAAAAAATAACCCTTAAAAAATCTGAAATTAAACTTTGCTTAGCCTTTTTTTAACTCGAGAAACTCTAGCTACATTGTATGGTTGGGGCTGTGGTTTTAGCTCAAATAGATATTAAGTAATGAATCTGAATCGTGGTGTAAAAAGCGCATCGGCATCAATGGTGAAGCCCAAGCTCCAAGCTGGCCTTAAGCTGGCTTTGTTATCTGCCCTTGCCTATCTGCCGTTTAGCGCAGTAGTGCCCCAGGCGATCGCCCAAAATGCGACTATCAAAGGGGAAGTCGTCTTCACACTCACAGATCTGGCCGGAGCAGAAATGTTGGCTGTTGCTAAAGATGGTCGCCATGCCCTCGTAGTTGGTAGCGATACGGCCACTCTAGTCGCCATTGAAGACGATACCCTAAGCGTCCAAGGAACCTGGACTTTGACCGATGAGTTTTTTCCCGCAGGTTCAACAGAGGCCGAATTGACTGGGGTAGCAATCAGCCCAGATGGTACTTTTGCACTTTTAGGCGTTAAAGATTCAGATGAGGCCAATGTCGCTACATTTGACGAGGTTCCCGGCAAGGTCGTCGCCATTGCCCTCCCGAGCCTTGAACCAATTGGCCAAGTGACCGTGGGCCGTGGGCCAGACTCGGTGGCGATCGCCCCCAATGGTCAATTTGCAGCAGTCGCCAATGAAGACGAAGAAAACGAAGAAGATTTGACCAACCTTGATAATCGTCCCGGCACTATTTCGATCATTGACTTACGGAATGGGCCGACTCGCATGACCCAAGTCGAAGTGCCCATTCCCCCTGACAATCTTCCCTTTTTTCCCCACGACCCACAACCCGAAACGGTTCGTATTGCAGCAGACAGCACTTTTGTCCTTGCCACACTGCAAGAAAACAATGCCGTCGCACGTCTTGAGATTCCTTCTCCCTTGCCCAGTCGCCTAACCGCCGATGCATTTTCAGTGAAAAACTTTGATGTTGGCATCCGCACAGGTTTCGGTCTGGTCAAGGATAAAGCTGGGGAAGGAAGCTGTCGTTCTGGCAGCTATGATCTGTCCCTCAGACAAGAATTCACCTCTGCCCGTGAGCCTGATGGCTTGGCTTTGACGATGGACGGACGTTACTTTGTTACCGCTGACGAAGACAATTTGACCCATGTCAACAATCAGTCCTACGAAGGCATCCCCATTAGCCCCCACGGCACTCGGAGTATTAGTGTTTTTGATGCGGTCACAGGAGAATTTTTAGGAGACAGTGGTGACTCCATCGAAGAAAGCATCACGGCCTTAGGATTGCCACAGCGCTGCAACAGCAAAGGGCCAGAGCCGGAGGTTGTTTCTCTTGGGGTCGTAGATGGTCGTACCCTCGCATTTGTGGCGATCGAGCGTTCCGATGCCATGACCATCCATGACATTTCTGACCCGGCCAATATTCAACTACTTGACACAGTAATCCTTAATCCTGCAGTAATTCGGGCAGATCAAGAAGCGGGATTCGAGCCAGAAGGGATTGAATTTATCCCGATGACTAATCAAGTTGTTGTGTCTAATCCTGAAGGCAATGCCATGAGTTTGATTAATCTCAATGTGATGGCCCCTTAAGTTTATGACCTAGTGATGTCTAGAACCCTGTGCTGATCACTGAGTGACTAACACAGGGTTCTGGGCGTTTAATTCGGGGGTAAAAAGCCGCGTTCTTTCATGGCTCGGTGGAGAGGGCTTTACTTGGTAAATGTCAGTCGTTCATCTTTAACTTGGACATTGATTGTTTCCCCTCCTTTGAATTCGCCTTTCAGAATACCTTTGGCGATCGCCGTTTCCACATATTTTTGAACAGCCCGCTTTAGCGGTCTAGCCCCATAAACAGGGTTGTAACCCACCTCTGCAATGAAATCATAGGCTTCTGGGGTGAATTGGATGTTAATTTTTTGTTCTGCAAGCCGTTCTGCCAAGCGTCTAATCTGGAGTTGGACAATAGAGCGCAGCTGCTCTTTTTGCAGGCCGTGGAAAATAATGAGTTCATCGATGCGGTTTAGGAATTCTGGCCGGAAATTGACATTCATCGCCTCCATCACCCGACCCCGCATTTCCTCATAGCGGCTGTCGTCCCCAGCAAGATCGAGGATAAATTGGGAACCGATGTTACTGGTCATGATGATTACCGTATTTTTAAAGTCCACCGTTCGTCCCTGGGAATCCGTGAGGCGACCATCATCCAAGATTTGCAGCATCACATTAAAAACGTCGCCATGGGCTTTTTCGATCTCATCAAAAAGAATCACTGAGTAGGGGCGACGACGAATCGCTTCCGTCAGCTGGCCTCCCTCTTCGTAGCCCACATATCCAGGCGGTGCGCCTAAAAGCCGAGATACTGCATGTTTTTCCATGTATTCTGACATGTCAATGCGAACGATTGCTTCCTCGGTATCAAAGAGAAATTGGGCCAGGGCTTTAGCAAGTTCTGTTTTTCCGACCCCCGTCGGCCCCAAGAAAATAAAACTGGCGGTGGGACGGTTGGGATCAGCCAGTCCGGCGCGCGATCGCTGGACTGCTTCGGCGACAGCGGTAACGGCTTCGTCTTGACCAACGACCCGGCGGTGGAGTTCGGCTTCCAGGTGAAGAAGTTTTTCTTTTTCTGACTCGATCAGCTTACTGATCGGAATTCCCGTCCATTTAGAGATAATTTCAGCGATATCTGATTCAATCACTTCTTCCCGTAGGAGTGATTCTCCTGTGATTTGTTGGGTCGCCAAGTTAGCTTCAATTTCTTTGATTTTTTGTTGGAGCTCTGTTAGTCTGCCATAACGTAATTCAGCTGCTTTATTGAGATCATAATCCCGTTCTGCTTGCTGAATTTCTAGGTTTGTTTTCTCAATTTCCTCTTTGATGAAGCGAATTTTATCGATGAATTCTTTTTCAGACTGCCATTGGGCATTGAGCTGAGATTGTTCTTCTTTGAGGTTAGCTAATTCTTTTTCTAGCTTGGCAAGCCGTTCCAAAGAGGCTTCATCTTTTTCTTTTTGAATGGAGAGTTTTTCCATTTCCAATTGGAGAATTTTTCGGTCAATTTCATCGAGTTCTTCCGGCTTGGAAGTGATCTCCATCTTCAGCTTAGCGGCGGCTTCATCGACCAGGTCGATCGCCTTATCGGGCAAAAAACGGTCGGTGATGTAGCGGTTTGAGAGCATTGCGGCGGCAACCAGGGCTGTATCGGCAATTTTCACGCCGTGGTGTAGTTCATAGCGTTCCTTGAGGCCACGCAGGATTGAAATGGTATCAACCACATTGGGTTCATTCACCAGCACCGACTGGAAACGCCGTTCGAGGGCCGCATCTTTTTCAATATACTTACGGTATTCATCGAGGGTGGTCGCCCCAATACAACGCAGCTCGCCCCGGGCCAACATTGGCTTGAGTAAGTTCCCGGCATCCATCGCCCCCTGGGTTGCCCCAGCGCCAACAACAGTGTGGATTTCATCGATAAAGAGAATGATTTGCCCTTCAGAATCGGTGACTTCCTTGAGTACTGCTTTCAGACGTTCTTCAAATTCGCCCCGGTATTTTGCCCCGGCAATCAAAGCCCCCATGTCTAAGGCAATTAGGGTCCGGTCCTTTAGGGATTCGGGCACATCCCGATTAATAATTCTTTGGGCCAATCCTTCGGCGATCGCGGTTTTGCCGACCCCTGGTTCCCCGATCAAGACTGGATTATTTTTTGTCCGGCGGGAGAGAATTTGAATGGTGCGGCGAATTTCATCATCCCGGCCAATTACCGGATCAAGTTTCCCATGGCGGGCTAAATCTGTTAAATCGCGGCCATATTTTTCTAAGGATTCATATTTTCCTTCCGGATTTTGATCGTTCACCTTTTGGTTGCCTCGAATTTGCGTAATGATCGTTTTGAGCTTATTTTCTGTTAGGTCAAATTCTTTGTAGAGATTTTTGCCAAAACGGTCATCTTTGGCATAGCTAAGAATTAAATGTTCAACAGAAATAAAGTCATCTCCAAAGGATTTTCGATGCTGTTCAGCCCGGTCTAAAAGGGTATCTAAGCTACGCCCGAGATAGACTGATTCACTGGGTTGAGCGATCTTCGGTTGCTGGGTGATAAAAGCAAGCGTATTTTCTCGGAGTTTCCCTAGGGGAATTTCTGCTTTTGTAAAAATACTTTTTGCTAAACCATCCTGTTCTAATAGCGCCTGCATCAGGTGTTCAGACTCGATTTGCTGCTGTTGATTCTGCTTGGCGACATCGGGGGTTTGGGCGATCGCCTGCCAAGCCTTTTCGGTAAATTGATTCGGGTTAGTGGGTTGCATAGGACAAAACAATAATCATTAAAATAAAGCCCCATTGCTTCTCCAAAAAGAAACCCTAGAACTTACTTCGTATTGTATTTTTGTCTGCATTATTTGACAGTAGGGGAATCCGTCTCAAAAGGTTGCGGTTCCCCAGCATTAGCTCAGTAAGGCGATCGCTTTGATTTTCGCCTCCATCGGTCAAGACATAACGCCAGACCTAATCCAGACTTTCCTGGAGTGCCATCTGCATTAAAATGTCATGGGTGTTATCACTGTGTCCATCGGCATGACTTTCCTTTTGGAGATAACGACCATCGGGCTGTAGTTGCCAAGCAAGACGGTTGTCCGACAGCATAATTCCCAAAATTTCATTGAGATCCCCAATAAGCTTTGGGTCTTCAACGGGGGTTACCGCTTCTACCCGGCGACTGAGGTTACGGGTCATCCAGTCAGCACTACCAATGTACATTTCTTCGCTCCCTCCATTTTGGAAATAATAGATGCGAGAATGCTCTAGGAAGCGGCCAATGATGCTAGTGACACGAATATTCTCGCTGAGACCCTCAACGCCAGGACGAAGACAGCAAATTCCGCGAATAATGAGATCTATTTCTACCCCGGCCTGGGACGCTCGATAGAGCGTTTGGATCATCTCAAGGTCTACTAGGGAATTCATCTTAGCGACAATCCGGCCACTGCCGCCTTTTTTTACATGGGCAATTTCCCGCTCAATCATCGCCACCATCCGGGGCCGGAGCGTAACGGGGGCGACCAGTAACTTCCGATAGGTATTTTGCCTGGAATATCCCGTCAAAAAGTTAAACAGTTCTGTCAAGTCAGCGGCTAAATCTTCACGACAGCTCAACAGGCCAAGATCTGTGTAGAGCCTGGCTGTTTTGGGATTGTAATTACCCGTACCAACATGGATATAGCGACGAATTTTCTTCTGCTCTTGGCGCACTACCAAGACAATTTTGGTGTGGGTTTTGAGGCCGGCTAAACCATAGACCACATGGACACCTTTTTGCTCGAGGGTACGGGCCCAATTAATGTTATTTTCTTCGTCAAAGCGAGCCTTAAGTTCTACCAGCACGGCCACCTGCTTGCCATTTTGGGCAGCGGCGATTAGGGCTTGGATGATCGGGGAATCCCCGGAGGTGCGATAGAGGGTCATTTTGATCGCTAACACGTCGGGATCGTGGGCCGCTTGGGTGATGAATGCCTGCACCGTTGAAGCAAAGGAATGGTAAGGGTGGTGCAGGAGGCGATCGCCTTGGCGGATAAGCTCAAAAAAATCCGGCTCAAAGTCTTCGGTCGAGCGGTTACTTTTTGTCCCATCGAGCCAAGCGGGTACGGTCGGTGACCAGGGTTTATCCTTGAGATGCTTGAGGGGCAGGCCCAGAAAGGTGAAGAGCGAATCAAGACCCATCAACCCCTCTACTTCGTACACATCAATTTCTTGGAGTTCTAGTTCTTTGATGAGCATTTGTCGCACATCTGCTGGCATGGAGTGATGAATTTCCAAACGCACCACAGAACCGCTAAAACGCCGTTTGTGGAGCTGCTCTTCAATGGCCAACATCAGATCATCCGCTTCATCTTCTTCCACTGACAAAGAAGCATTACGCGTCACCCGGAAGGCATAGCACTCCTGGATATTCATCTGCGGGAAAAGAGTATCGAGATTGTGGGCGATCACCTGCTCAATGGGAACACCCACCCACACTGCTTTTTCTTGATCTGGGTAATAACAGAGCTCCTCAGGCAAAGTCACAAAACGAGCAAAATTTCCGGGGACTTTGACCCGGGCAAACCGCTCCTGCCGGTCATCTTCGGGTTCTTTAATCACGACGGCGAGATTGAGGCTGAGATTGGAAATGTGGGGAAATGGGTGACTCGGATCAACTGCCAAGGGCGTTAAAACAGGAAAAATATGCTCTTGGTAAAAGTCATGGAGATAGTTGCGTTGTTCGCGGTTGAGATCGAGATAATCAACGATGTAAATACCTTCCTGGGCAAGGAGGGGCTTGAGTTGGTGTTGAAAATGCTGGTCCTGCAACTGTACGAGGGGTTTCAGGCCTTCATAAATAGCTTGGAGTTGTTCGGCCGGATTGCATCCATCGAAGGATAATTTACTGACCCCGGCTTCAACCTGCTGCTTCAGACCCGCAACCCGCACCATAAAAAATTCGTCGAGATTACTACTAAAAATAGCGAGAAATTTGAGACGCTCCAGCAATAAATTGCGTTCGTCTAGGCCTTCGCTCAAAACCCGACGGTTAAACTCAAGCCAACTGAGTTCCCGATTAAAATAGTATTGTGGATTGTCGAGGTCGGTTTTGAGCTTGCTAGCGGTTTTCGCTGAGGACATATACTTTTTATGCAAAAAATCGAAACAGTGACAGGGCGCTTTCCTTGTCATTGTAAAAGAGTAAACCCCATGACTAATCGTTATCGCAAACTTTTGCTTTTTCTTAGTCTCGGCTTAATGCTGGGCATGGGAAAGGTTTCGGCGGCATCTTTGATGGGGCCAATTTGGGATCCACTCCTGCCGATTCAGCAGGGCGATCGCCCTCTCAATGAAACTCAAATCGCCCAACTTGAACAGGCAGTGATCGCCTTAGAAGAACAGGGTTTTGCGTTATGGGCCGCCGGGGAAAAAGAACGGGCGATCACCCTTTTAGTTCGTCAACTGCGACTGCGCCAGGTTCTACCCGATCGACGGGCAGAGATCGAGAGCTTGGGTAAGGTTGGGGCGATCGCCTGGGAAGACAACGAAACCACCGTGGTCAAAAGTATTACCGAGCGTCTTGTCACCATTGAACGGCAGGACTTTCCGGGAAACTATCGTCTCCTCCTTCCCCTCGCTACTGCCTATGAGCAAATTCGTGAAATCCAGCCGGCGATTGCCCTCTACCGTCAACACCTAGATACCCTAGAGGATCCCTATAAACCAGAAATTTTACGACTGATTGCCCAACTGGCTACGGATTGGTTTAGAACGGACGATGCCCTCGCCGCATTAGAAGATATTGCCGCGCTTAACGCCCTGACGATCGCCGACCAAGAACAATTAGCCACACTGTACGAACAGAGCGATCAACTTGAAAAGGCGATCGCCCACCAACAGGAGTTAGCTGCTTTTTACCTCCAAGATCAAGCTTTTTTACCGTTGATTCGTACCTCCCAGCGGTTGGCTCACAATTACCAAGCACGCCAAGACTATTCCCAAGCGATTAGTTTTAGCCGAAATGCCTTTACCCTCGCCTGGGAAATGCGCTATTTTGAAGCCGCCGAAAATGCCCTCAAACAATTGGCAGACCTATATTTAGCCCAGGGAAGAGACACCGCTGGAACTCAAGTCTATGAACAACTCCTGACGGTCCAAAATGCAAGTTATAACCGCTTTGGGATGATGGAAACCTACCGTACCCTCGCAGACCTCTACCAACAGACCGACCGCAACTCTGATGCCCTCATCGCTCTCCAAAATGGTTTGGCGATCGCCGAAGAATTGAACCACAATATTAACGACTTTACCGAAGCCATCGACACCCTATCGCTGCAATGAAATTGTCTTTGAATAAATTTTCGATCCTAGACCGCTACATTGTCGGTGAACTCAACCTCGCTTTCATCTTCGGTTTGGGTCTTTTTTCGGCCTTGGGAGTCGCCGTTGGCAGCCTATTTGATCTCCTAGCCCAAGTCCGAGAATCACGACTTTTGTTCGATGTGGCCCTTAAGGTCATGGCCCTAAAAATGCCTGAATTTATCGGTTTTGCCCTGCCGATGGCAGTATTATTGGCCACTTTAATTGTCTATAGTCGCCTGTCGGGGGACAGTGAAATTGTTGCCCTGCGCAGCCTGGGCATCAGCGTTTATCGCCTGATTCTGCCAGCCCTCCTTTTTAGTATTCTGGTGACGACGCTGACTTTTATTTTTAAAGATCAAGTCATTCCCCGAGCCAATGCCCAAGCTACCCTCATCCTCGACCAAGCCCTCCAACAACAACAGGGAGAATTTCGAGACGAGAAAATCATTTACCCCGAATACGGTGAAGATGAGGTCTTAAAACGTCTATTCTATGCGGCCGAATTTGATGGTAAACAAATGAGAGATCTCACCATCATTGATCGCTCCAACGGCAGCCTAAACCAGATTGTCACTGCTGAAGCGGCGGGCTGGGATCTGGCCCGTAATCAGTGGAATTTTCAAAATGGCATTATCTATCTCATCAATGCTGATGGTTCTTCTCGCAATGTTCTGCGTTTCGATCAACACCAAATTCAACTGAGTAATGAATTAGATCTAAATCAGGAAGAACCCAAGCACGAAGATATGAGCCTTGCTGAACTGCAACGCTACATCGCGACATTGGCGGCGCAGCCTGACCGTGATGAAACTAACTTCCGTAAACTCAAAGTGCGCTTTCAGGAGAAGATTTCCTTTCCGTTTATCTGCTTGGCGATCGGTTTGATCGGTGCAGCCATTGGCTTGCGACCCCAGAGCGCCAGTAAAGCAACAGGGTTTGGTCTTTGTGTTGGCTTGGTCTTTGGTTATTACTTTATGGCTTTTATGATTAGTTCTGTGGGGGTAGCGGGCTATCTTCACCCAATTTTGGCGGCCTGGTTGCCAAATCTCATCGTAATGGCGATCGCCATGGGTTTGGTTTATCAAACAGCGAAATAAAAGATCTGATGTTGCGCCTAAAGAACAAGCGCAATTGTCTAGTTGCCAATATCCGCAAGGCGAAAACCCATTTGACACTCATAGGTGGTCGCCGCCTTCACTGGGCTGCCTTGGATGAGGTGAGCACAACACAACTTACCCTGGCGCACACGGGGAGTGCCCCTTTGATCGGCCATCAGACAACCTTGACAAATCTGATCAGTGGGTAGAATTTGTCCATCCGTAAGGATCATCAACATTTGATCTTTCCTCCAGTGCGTTTTCCCACATCCGCTTAACTTTATATTGTAGGGCGATCGCCTCCTAAATTCGTCAAACCTGCTACACTGCTTAACCCTCAGAGAAGGCTGGCCCCAGTCCCTGATGGAATATTTGCTAAAATTTTAGCGGCGCCGATGGTATAATGCCCCATTCGCGCGAGATATTTTTCAGTTTTTATCTACCACTATTTGCGATTGCGAAAGGAAGACCTCACCGTGACCCAAACTAACCTTGATTTTTTAGTCCAAACCGATAGTATTGTCGCTGGCATGATTGCCAGTGAGCTCAATCGCCAGCGGGTACACCTCGAACTAATTGCCAGTGAGAATTTTACGTCTCCAGCAGTAATGGCTGCCCAGGGTTCTGTGCTCACGAACAAATATGCAGAGGGTCTTCCGAGCAAACGTTATTACGGTGG
Organism: Picosynechococcus sp. NKBG15041c; assembly: GCF_055380235.1. NCBI lineage: Bacteria > Bacillati > Cyanobacteriota > Cyanophyceae > Chroococcales > Geminocystaceae > Picosynechococcus > Picosynechococcus sp. NKBG15041c. The sequence continues at coordinate 289,641 of NZ_AP040363.1, read as the reverse complement.
CTGTGAATTTGTTGACCAAGTTGAACAATTGGCCATCGACCGGGTAAAAGAATTATTTGGGGCTGCCCATGCTAACGTTCAACCCCACTCTGGCGCCCAAGCAAACTTCGCTGTTTTCCTTACCCTTTTAGAGCCGGGAGACAAAATCATGGGTATGGATCTGTCCCATGGGGGGCATCTGACCCATGGTTCACCGGTAAATGTCTCGGGAAAATGGTTTGAGGTGGTTCAGTATGGCGTCAATAAAGAAACAGAGCGCCTTGATTACGACGAAATCCGGGAAATTGCCCTGCGGGAGAAACCGAAACTCATCATCTGTGGTTACTCCGCTTACCCACGGATTATCGAATTTGACAAGTTCCGGGCGATCGCCGATGAAGTGGGTGCTTATCTGATGGCAGACATTGCCCACATTGCAGGTTTGGTAGCCACTGGCCATCATCCCAACCCAATCCCCTACTGCGACGTAGTCACCACCACCACCCACAAGACTCTCCGGGGCCCCCGGGGTGGTCTGATCATGACCCGGGACGCAGAGCTGGGCAAAAAATTTGACAAGTCTGTTTTTCCTGGTAGCCAAGGCGGGCCCCTCGAACATGTGATTGCCGGGAAAGCTGTCGCCTTTGGGGAAGCGCTTAAGCCGGAATTTAAGGCTTATTCTGCCCAGGTGATTGCCAATGCCCAAGCGATGGCAAATACTTTGGTCAGTCGTGGTTTTAAGTTAGTTTCTAACGGCACCGATAATCACTTGATGTTGGTGGATATGCGTTCCATCGGCATGAACGGGAAGCGGGCAGATGAGTTGATCAGCGGCATCAACATCACTGCGAACAAAAATACGGTGCCTTTTGACCCTGAAAAACCTTGGATTGGTAGTGGTATACGTCTCGGCTCCCCAGCGATGACTACCCGTGGCCTTAAAGAAGTAGACTTCACAGAAATCGCCAATATCATTGCAGATCGCCTGCTCAACCCTGATGATGAAGCGGTGAAACAAGATTGTCTCGGTCGTGTGGCTGATCTGTGCGAGCAGTTCCCGTTGTATTCCCATTTAGGTATTCCAGTAGCGGCGATCGCCTAAATTTTCTAAGATTGGTTAAAAGTATAGAAAGCTCAGGTTTAATGGAAACGGTAACCTGAGTTTTTTTATTCTGGTTTTGTTTCAATCTTGACGGCCTGTCGCCAACTCCCATATGCCGAAAGAATTACTGTATCTAGTTACGAGTCTAATCGCTCTCACTGTAGTGCTGATTAGCACCCCCATTGTGAAAGCAATTGGTCTACGCAGTGGCCGGGTAGACCAGCCCAACGAACGGAAAGTCCATGACCGACCGATGGTGCGATTGGGAGGAGTGGCCATTTTCACTGGTACGATGATCTCCCTGGGGACAGCTTGGCAAATGGGCTGGTTTCCAGCCTTTAACCCAGGGGAGCAAGGACCGATTTTAGGGGTGATTGTCGGGGCGATCGCCTTTTTTGCAATTGGTTTTGGGGATGATTTATTCGAACTTAGCGCTCTGTCACGGCTGTTGATGCAATTTACCGCAGCGGGGCTTGTGTGGCAGATGGGGGTCCGTATCGACTTCCTCACCATTCCCTTCACTGGCGAAGTCTTTTCCGTCGGCTGGCTCAGTCTACCTTTTACGCTTATTTGGCTAGTCGGAATGGCCAACGCCATCAACTGGATTGACGGTCTTGATGGCTTAGCTGCGGGGGTATCCGGCATTGCCTCGGCCGTCTTGCTGGTGACGACCCTCCACCTCGATAAACCAATGGTGGCTTTTATTGCGGCAGCTTTGGCCGGGTCAGCCCTGGGCTTTTTGCGCTACAACTTCAACCCTGCCCAAATTTTCATGGGAGATGGCGGCTCCTATTTTATGGGCTTTACCCTGGCAGCGATGGGGGTTGTTGGTTTGGTAAAAACAACGGCGGCTGCCGCCGTACTCTTACCCTATGTGATTTTGGCAGTACCCCTGATTGATATGACGACAGTGGTTTTTTCTCGCATTAGTAGTGGTGCTTCGCCCTTTAAACCCGATAAACGCCATCTCCACCATCGTCTGTTAGCAGCAGGATTTTCACACCGGGCAACAGTTTTATTTATTTATGGGCTTACCCTCTGGGCGGGAAGCTTGGCGATCGCTATTTCTGGACTACCCAGTGGGACACTCTATGCCGCGATTATTTCAGTGGTTGTCGGTTTGTGGGGCTGGCAACTGTGGCGACAGCGGGATATTTAGATATGCCACCAATGGCCATAAGACAACATTAGCCACTATGCTTAACGCCTTCTGGCCTGAGAATCACGGGGAAAAGTAGCACACATCTCAAAATTTTATAAAGATTTAAGAATCATGTCCTTTATTTTCTGCATTCAGTTTAATTGGCTACTCTAGAGTCAGTTCCATGGGTTATATCCTCAGGACAACCAGCACTTGCGACCAAGGATATGACAATTTTTATGAAAATAACACCTCGATTTTTCCCTTCACTGCTGATTACGATTGCCCTAAGTTTCTTAGCACCAATGGCTATTTTAGGACTGCTTTTGACCTTGTCTACGGCAGTGAGCCTCTGTTCTGGTGTTGCCATTGAACTACTTACCGAAAGTCTGGCCAATATCCTGAAAGTCTTTGGCAATGGCCGTATTTGGGAAGGAATCTTAGTGATCGCGATCACCTGTGGTTTTGTGGGGGGAATTTTTGAAACCTTTAATTTTTACTATTATCAGAACACCCATTAAGGAACAAAAGTCCTGGGGATGGTCGTCTTAGGCAACAACGGAAAAATAAGATTGGTGATGTGCGCAAGCAGTAAACTTGGGGTTTGCGAGCCAATCTCTCCTCCCTTGTCAACCACAGCCACAGGAATACAAACATGATGTTGTCTCGTCAGAAAAAACGCTGGGTGTACGGCCTGATGGCCTGCATTCTTGCAATCAGCGTCAATCTCGCGACGCCAACCGTCAGTCACGCCGGATTTTTGGAAAATCTATTGCGTGGTGTGATCAATTGGGGAGTGCAAAGCTATCAACTTTCGAACCTCTCTGACGCCCAGGAGCAAGGTTTTGGTCAAGAAATTCACAATAATTTAATACGCTCCGGCCGGGTGAAACTCTACAACAACCAACGGGTCGTCAGTTATGTTAATGAAATTGGCCAGCGTCTCGCGCGCGAAAGCACTCGACCCAGCTTAAACTATCGCTTTTTTGTGGTGGAAGATGACAGCATTAATGCCTTTGCCACCATGGGCGGCTATAACTACATCAACACAGGTCTGATCAAAACAGCAACTAACGAAGCAGAGTTAGCTAGTGTGATTGGCCATGAAATTGCTCATATTGCCGCCAAACACTCTCTGGCCCAGATGAGAGTCCAGGCGCGGAACCAGGGTCTCCTGACTGCAGCAGGTTTAGACAGTAGTCAAATTGTGCAACTGGGAATGGCGATCGCTGTCGATTATCCCAACAGTCGTAGCGATGAGATGGAAGCAGATGACCTCGGCTTTAATATGTTGACCCGGGCCGGATATGCCCCAGAGGCAATGGTTTCATTTATGCGCAAACTTATGGATGCCAGTGGTGGAAGACGTCCACCGGGTTTCTTGAGTACCCACCCTGCTACCAGTGACCGGATCGCCCGCTTGCAGACCAGGGTTAATGGCTACCAAGGTAATGCCCAGGGAACTCTCTATACAGAGGGATTAAATCAACAGCGCTATCGGAGTCGAGTCACGCCCCTCTAGGGTATCTATTAATCCTATTAATTGAATGTAATTGTTCAAAAGTTAAAGAAAATAAAAAAGGGGCGATCGCCCCTTTTTTATTGGGAATATCTAACTGCCAATCAAAAAGCTTTGGGATAACTCAGGAAAAGCCACCGATATTTTTTAAAGACAATTAACTAACAGTGAGCGCGGTAAATTCTGCCTGGCACTGGCACCCATGAGAATAACTGAGGAATCCGTGCGTTGATTATGTTTTCTTAATGGAACTAATTGAAAGAATGAAGTGGCTGTGGATTTGTCAAAGGTGTAATACCCACCACACCAGGGACATCAATGCAGCAATCAATTTTATAAAAAAATCAGAGGCCTGTGGACACTTTGACTATCCTCACTGAGTACAAGTATGGCTGTTAGGAATCGTTTAGATAGAGAACGTAAGACACTGGTAAGATACCCGTCTGTTGATGGCCATTTCCTTGGGAGCCGGCAGCCCACTCTCTGTGCCTCGGCCATGGGCGTCGGGAAAGTTTACCGTCTCTGTCTTTGTCTAAGGATATTTAGCATTGCATCTTCCACTCGTTCTTGGAGGGCAGGATTATTTGACAGTTGGTTTGTAATGCTGTTGAAAGTCCGGCGGGGCATGATGTCATCGACAAGGTTTGGCAAAACTTCATTGCAATATCGACGCACTTTGCCAATGGCAGCCCGGTGGTTCAGGCGATTGATACTTTGGGGCTGATCGCAGCGAATTTCCCAGTCCGGCTTGCGGCCAATCATTCTTTCGACTTCAAGTAACAGATTATCCATGTTGTTATTACCGTAAATGGCAAGGTAAGCTTCGGCATAACGGTTAATATCTGCAGCACTGGGCTGTGATTGGGCGATCGCCTGATTCTCCCAACTCACGAGGCTAGGTTTCAGAGTAACTTCAGGCACTAATCCTAACCCAAGGGAACCAAAGGCAAAGCAGCTACTGAGGAGATAATCTTGGACACGGCGGCGTGAAAACATAGTGACCGATAGGGTATAAAAGCGGCGGTAGTAATTTTTGAATGTACTTAATATTAGAGAATTGATTTCAGGGGGGGAAGTTCCAAAAAAGAAATTTTCTTGTCTTTTATTTGTAGATTTAATGAAATTGTTCACAGAGTTGGAGAATTTTTGTGGGGAGAAATTCGGCGGCGATCGCCCCCTGCTTTAAACCCGCTTCGAGCTCCAGTAAAATTGGCAAGGCTTTCAGTAATTTTTGACTCGGTAGCCGTGCAATTTCTTTTCTCAAAAAAAATAAACGCTTCGGGTTTTTGAGATCTGCGAGTTTGGCGATCGCCCCTTCATCCCGTTCTCCCGCTTCCTCCATGACTGTAATGACCGTCCAGAGGCGAAATTGACCGATGAGCGTGGCCGTAATCTTGAGGGCGGGTTCATTTTGGGCGAGCAATTCCCCAACTAATTGCAGAGCAACCCCCCCTTGACCTTTCCGAATCGCTTCACAAAGTTGCAGGCTATTTTGATTGGTGGCCACCACCAGGGTTTGAATTTCTGACTGGGTTAAGGGCTGGGGGCGATCGCCTTGGTAGATTTTTAGTTTTTCCAATTCATTCCAGAGCCGCCGCGTATCGTTACCCACCGCTTCTCCCAACAATTCTGTCGCTTGGCGATCGAGGTTTACCCCCAATTCCCGCGCAGTTGCCTTGACTCGGTCGGCGAGGGCTTCTGTCTGCCAAGGGGGAATCGGCGAAAATTCCCGCACCTTGGCCTGTTCATGGATCAGTTTTGTCGATTTCAAGCGCTTATCGGGTTTTTTGCGACTGGTAATCAACAGGTGAGCATTGTCGGCAATAACAGGTAAAGTGCGCTGTAATTCTTGCAAAAGACTTTCGGAACAGGACTGACATAGGCTTGCTTCATTGAGCCAGACCAGCCGGCCCCCCATGCCAAAAGGTGGCGTCATCACTTCGTTGAGGGCGGCGATAATACTCTCCTCTTTGCTGCCATCGTAGGTTTGAAAATTAAACGAGAGCCAAGCCGGGTCGAGAATAGATTGCTTGAGTTGATCGATTGCTTGGGCGATCGCAAAATCATCCTCACCCCAGAAAAAATACACCGCCATGGCCACCCATTAAAATCACGAACAAATCGAGGTAAAGTGAATAGAGCATCCCTCCCGACTTAACCATTATGCCCAGAACACAGCGTAACGATAACTTCATCGATAAGAGCTTTACGGTGATGGCAGATATCATCCTCAAGATCCTGCCCACCAATAACCGCTCTAAAGAAGCCTTTGCCTACTACCGCGATGGGATGTCGGCCCAAGCCGATGGGGAATATTCCGAAGCCCTAGAGAATTACGAAGAAGCCCTCAAACTCGAAGATGATCCCAATGACCGCAGCTATATCCTCTACAACATGGGTCTAATCTACGCTAGTAACGGCGATCACAGCAGGGCCCTAGAGCTATACCACGAGGCGATCGAGCTCAATCCCCGGATGCCCCAAGCTTTAAATAACATTGCGGTGGTGTACCACTACCAAGGGGAAAAAGCAAAACAGGCAGGGGATGAAGACACGTCAGAAGATCTCTTTGATAAAGCAGCAGAATATTGGAAGCAGGCGATCCGCATCGCTCCAAACAACTACATCGAAGCCCAAAACTGGCTGAAAACTACTGGCCGCTCAGAAATGGATGTGTTCTTTTAAAAACCATTTGATCATAATTCCAGGATGAATCCAGAGAGTTTTACTTTAGTTTCATCCACCCCATGTTTCGATAACTATTTAACCGATAACTGAAATGATTGATTTGGAACAAGTCCGTAAAGTTGCCCACTTAGCTCGCTTAGAACTGACCCCGGAAGATGAAGCAAAATTACCGGAACAGCTCAGCGCGATCCTGGACTATGTAGAGCAGTTGAGCGAACTTAACACGGATGATGTGCTGCCAACTACCCGGGCGATCGATGTGAGTAATATCACCCGGCCCGACACGCAAAAGACCTATGGCGATCGCCAACTTTTACTTGATAACGCCCCTGACCGCGAAGATGACTATTTTCGAGTGCCAAAGATTCTTGGCGAAAGTGAGTGAGCAGAATTATTCAATTGAATTTGCTGTTATGAATCCTCGCAAGGGGATTTTTTTGTGCTCCTATGGGATGGATCCCATAACTCTCCAGGACTTTCCGAAAATTTGTACAATACAATACGGTTTCTTTAAAAAATATTAAGGTTTTAACCATGGGCCAGACCACAGAAGCACAAGCAATGAAGTACGGTGAGCGGGAAATCGAAAATGGTGAGCTAATTACCTTCCCGAACCCCCGCCCTGGAAGGCATTACACCATTAATATCACCCTGCCGGAATACACCTGTAAATGTCCTTTTTCTGGCTACCCTGACTTTGCGACTATCTATGTTTCCTATATACCGGATCAAAAAGTTGTGGAATTAAAAGCAATTAAGCTCTATATCAATAGCTACCGCGATCGCTATATTTCCCATGAAGAAGGGGTCAATCAAATCCTCGATGATTTGGTGGCTGCCTGCGATCCCCTCGAAATGACGATTAAAGGGGATTATCAACCCCGTGGTAATGTGCATACTGTCGTTGAAGTCACCCACAAAAAAGAACAAGCATGATGATTCTCGCTTGGCAATTTCAATCCCCTGGTCCCATTTTGTTTGAAGTGGGTAATTTCGCACTCCGTTGGTATGGCCTTTTGATTGCTTCGGCGGTTTTGATCGGCGTTAGTCTGTCGCAATTTCTCGCCCAACGGCGTGGGGTTAAGCCGGAGCTGTTAGCCGATTATGTCATTTGGGGCATTATTGGCGCGATTCCTTGCGCCCGGCTCTATTATGTGTTGTTTCAATGGGGTAACTATGCAGATCGACCCCAGGATATTTTGGCGATTTGGCAGGGGGGGATTGCCATCCATGGGGCAATCCTTGGGGGGGCGATCGCTGCACTGATTTTTTGTCGCTTAAACCGCCTTTCTTTTTGGCAGTTGGCTGATTTGATTGCCCCTTCCCTAATCTTGGGCCAGGCGATCGGCCGTTGGGGAAACTTTTTTAACTCCGAAGCTTTTGGTGCCCCCACCGATTTACCCTGGAAGCTCTATATTCCCCCGGCCAATCGTCCCTTAAGCTTGATTGAGTATGAGTATTTTCACCCGACTTTCCTGTATGAATCCCTTTGGAATCTCGGTGTTTTTGCTCTGTTGCTCTATCTGTTTTTTTGGGGTCTGCGCCATGGCGATCGCCTGAAAACAGGCACGATTTTCTTTACTTATTGGATTACCTACAGTGCCGGTCGAGTCTGGATCGAAGGCTTGCGCACTGACAGCTTGATGCTGGGGGGCATTCGCGTCGCCCAGTTGGTGAGCTTGACAGGAATGGCTTTGGGGATCTTAGGGTTGGTCTGGTTATATGTCTTAAAACGGCGGTTACCTGATGTGCGATCGCCTCGGGAACTACGAGAGGCCGAAGCCCAGTCCGAAAATTCTGAAATTTGATCGCGAACCTAACATCTCTGTTGTTACTAAACCCATGGGTCGAACTATTCTTGTGACCGGTGCTGTCCGCTCAGGCAAAAGTGAATGGGCCGAATACCTTGCTTTTCAGTCCCAGCGCCCTGTCACCTACATCGCCACTGCCACCGAAGATCCCAACGATCCCGAATGGGTTGCCCGCATCCAACACCACCGCGATCGCCGTCCCGCAAGTTGGGGTTTCATTGCCGAATCAACCCAGCTAACCTCCGCCATCCAAAGCGTTCCTCAAAATCACTGCATCTTGCTAGATTCCCTAGGGCTTTGGGTGGCGAGTCACTTAGAAACAGAGCCCAGCCAATGGCACCATCTAACAAGCGAATTTTTGGATTTACTCCGGACTACTCCTCAAATGATGATTCTTGTGGCAGAGGAAACGGGCTGGGGAGTGGTTCCCGCCTATCCCATGGGTAGAATGTTTCGCGATCGCCTGGGGCGTCTCATCCGCGAAGTCGGGTTAGTCGTTGATGAAGCATATCTTCTTGTTGGCGGTCATGCTCTAGACCTCAAACATCTCGGGCAACCCTTGCCTCCGGTGAAAGATCCCCTTACCTGAAAGGAATGTATCTTTTTGTAACAAAAACCCCGCTAGATATTAAGAAAAGTGTTTACACTCAGATTATGAAATCCTTCAAGTGGCTATATGCCCATGGAGTATGTGTTATTTTAAGAAACATTAACCATCTGGAATAGCCTATATTTCATAGGGTTAACGCGCTTATCTTAGTCCCGGAAACTCCCCTGACCATAGGATTTATACCTATTGGCTTTTGCTCATTTGACAGGGAGAATCCATACCAAGGAAACTAACGTAAGCCCTTTAATATCCAACCCTTGTTCATCTATATAGACAAGAGGAATTAAAAACTATGACTATTGCAGTCGGACGCGCGTCCCAGGAACGAGGCTGGTTTGATGTCCTCGATGACTGGCTCAAGCGAGATCGATTTGTCTTCGTCGGTTGGTCCGGTATCCTCCTGTTCCCCTGTGCTTTCATGGCACTGGGCGGCTGGTTGACTGGTACTACCTTCGTCACTTCTTGGTACACCCACGGCCTTGCCTCTTCTTACCTCGAAGGTTGTAACTTCCTGACCGTTGCTGTTTCTAGCCCCGCTGACAGCCTCGGCCACTCCCTCCTTTTCCTCTGGGGCCCCGAAGCTAACTGGAACTTTGCCCGTTGGTGCCAACTCGGTGGTCTCTGGAGTTTCGTTGCCCTCCACGGTGCCTTCGGTCTGATCGGCTTCATGCTCCGTCAGTTCGAAATCGCTCGTCTGGTTGGCATTCGTCCCTACAATGCGATCGCCTTCTCTGGCCCCATCGCGGTATTTGTCAGTGTGTTTCTGATGTACCCCTTGGGTCAGTCTAGCTGGTTCTTTGCTCCTAGCTTTGGCGTTGCTGGTATCTTCCGTTTCATTCTGTTCTTACAAGGTTTCCACAACTGGACCCTGAACCCCTTCCACATGATGGGTGTTGCTGGGATTCTTGGCGGTGCACTGCTCTGTGCAATCCACGGGGCGACCGTAGAGAACACCTTGTTTGAAGATGGTGACCAAGCGAACACCTTCCGGGCATTCGAGCCGACCCAAGCAGAAGAAACCTACTCCATGGTGACCGCGAACCGTTTCTGGTCTCAGATTTTCGGGATTGCGTTCTCCAACAAGCGTTGGTTGCACTTCTTCATGCTGTTTGTACCTGTAACGGGTCTGTGGATGAGCTCTGTGGGTATCGTCGGTTTAGCGTTGAACCTGCGTGCTTATGATTTCGTATCCCAAGAAATCCGTGCAGCGGAAGACCCCGAGTTTGAGACGTTCTACACGAAGAACATTCTGTTGAACGAAGGTATGCGTGCTTGGATGGCCCCCCAAGACCAAATTCACGAACAATTTGTATTCCCTGAGGAGGTATTACCCCGTGGTAACGCTCTCTAATGCGCCCATGTCTGGCGGTCGCGATATCGAGTCCACTGGCTTTGCCTGGTGGTCTGGTAACGCTCGCCTAATCAATCTTTCTGGTAAGCTCCTGGGTGCGCACGTTGCCCACGCAGGTCTTATCGTTTTCTGGACTGGTGCAATGACTCTGTTCGAAGTGGCTCACTTCGTGGCAGAGAAACCGATGCACGAACAAGGTTTTATCCTGATGCCTCACCTGGCAACCCTCGGTTGGGGTGTAGGCCCTGGTGGTGAAGTAATCGACACCTTCCCCTACTTTGTTGTGGGTGTACTTCACTTAATTTCTTCTGCGGTTCTCGGCCTTGGTGGTATTTACCATGCTGTCCGTGGCCCCGAAACTCTCGAAGAATACTCCAGCTTTTTCGGCTATGACTGGAAAGACAAGAACCAAATGACCAATATCATTGGTTATCACTTGATTCTTCTCGGTTGTGGTGCGTTGCTACTTGTCTTCAAAGCAATGTTCTTTGGCGGTGTCTATGACACTTGGGCGCCGGGTGGCGGTGATGTCCGCATCATCAGCAACCCAACCCTAAATCCGGCGGTGATCTTTGGCTATCTGTTCAAAGCTCCCTTCGGTGGCGAAGGCTGGATTATTGGTGTCAACAACATGGAAGACATCATCGGTGGCCACATCTATGTGGGTCTGATCTGTATCTTCGGTGGTATTTGGCACATCCTCACCAAACCTTTCGGTTGGGCCCGTCGGGCGCTCGTGTGGTCTGGTGAAGCTTACCTTTCTTACAGCCTTGGTGCGCTGTCTTTGATGGCGTTCATCGCAACTTGTTTTGTTTGGTTCAACAACACTGCTTACCCCAGTGAATTCTACGGCCCGACTAACGCTGAGGCGTCCCAGTCCCAGGCTCTGATCTTCTTGGCCCGTGACCAATCTATGGGTGCAAACGTTGGTTCTGCCCAAGGTCCTACTGGTCTGGGTAAATATCTGATGCGATCGCCTACTGGTGAAATCATCCTTGGTGGTGAAACCATGCGTTTCTGGGATTTCCGTGGTCCTTGGCTGGAGCCCCTTCGTGGTCCCAACGGTCTTGACCTCGACAAAATCCGGAATGACATTCAGCCTTGGCAGCTCCGTCGTGCCGCTGAATACATGACCCACGCTCCTAATGCTTCCATTAACTCCGTTGGTGGGATTATTACTGAGCCCAACTCCTTTAACTTTGTGAACCTCCGTCAGTGGTTGGCTGGTTCTCACTTCATTCTTTCCTTCTTCTTCCTCATCGGTCACCTGTGGCATGCTGGTCGTGCTCGTGCGGCTGAAGCTGGTTTCGAGAAAGGGATTGACCGTGAAACTGAGCCCGTACTGAACATGGGTGATCTGGACTAATTACAAGGGAATTTAAACTGTCCTGAGTAGTCAGTAACCAACCTAGAATTATGTCTTTTAGCTCCTGTCTTTATGACAGGAGTTTTTTTGATCAAAAAATCTTAGCGTTCTTAAATTGGGCGTATTTGGAGTTTGTATGGTATTGCAAAAAGTGGCTCGGCAGCTTCATGGTTCAATTATTCCAAGCATTTGGAAAATTGTTCTCTTCATGATGCTGTTTTCGCTTGCTGTGACGGCGCTCTATATGCGCGGGGCTCAGACCCTCAATCAGCCGATCCTGGCTAGTTTAATTCCAGGGGTTGTGCTTGGTCTTCTATTGGTTTTTAGAACAAATACGGCCTACGAAAGATTTTGGGAAGGCAGAAAACTTGTCGGGGGAATTATTATTGGTGCGCGCCAACTTTCACGGCAATTTTCTGTCACGATTCCAGAAAAGACGCGCCAAGACTATGAAGAAAAAATGACGGTCAACCGTTTAATTATTGCTTTTTTTGTCGCGACAAAGTTACATCTCAGACAAGAGCCGATTGATGCGCAGCTCACTGCATTAGTCACCCCAGAACAAGCTTTAGAGCTCAGTCAGACGAACAAAATGCCGCTAAAAATTATTCAATGGATTAACGCTTATGTGGTGCGTTGGTATCATTTGAAATATATCGATAGTCATATTTTGACTACCTATAATATTATTCTCGATCAGCTAGTCGAAAAAATGGCCGGTTGCGAAAGAATACGGCATACGCCCATTCCAAAGGCTTATTCGACCCATCTAAATCATTTGCTCTTACTGTATTGCCTGGTGGTTCCTTTTCAATTGGTGGCAACGCTTAATTGGTGGACACCGGTGGCAGCGGGGGTGATTAGCTTTACCCTGATTGGCATTGAAGCCATTGGTCAAGAAATTGAAAATCCTTTTGGCCAGGATCCTAACGATCTCCCCCTGGATCGCATGTGTAATAACTTACAACAAGAGATTGATGAGCTCTATCACCACAGATTGGCCAAATTCTCTGAAGTTTCGGGGAGTGATTTGGAAGACTTTTCTGGCGTACTTTAAGGCTATTTTGACCATCAGTTTTAAAGGATTTATGTGCTTTGAGAGTCTATCTTTATCAAAGAGTCATAGGTGCGAAACATTGCTTGGGTCCCTTGTTCGAGGGCATCAGCAAGTTGGGCGGTGTCTTGAAATTTTTGTTGGGCGATCGCCAAACCAGGTAAGGGGAGATCGGCGAGATTTTCATTTACCAAACGCAAATCTTTGAGAATATGTTTGACCATAAAGCCTGGGCGAAAATCAGCGGCGGTAATTTTGCGACCTAGGTTGGCGATCGCCCAGGAGCCAGCGGCCCCCGTTTGGCACACATCAATCATCAAATTCGGGTCAATCCCCTGGGTTTGGGCAAGGGCGATCGCCTCACAGAGGGCCACCATATGGATCGCGCAGAGGACTTGGTTACACAGTTTCACGGCCTGGCCGCTCCCCACGGGGCCACAATGGTAAATATTTTTGCCCATCGCTTCGAGGTAGGGTTTTGCTTCGTCAAAATCTGAGCGATCGCCCCCGACCATAATTGTCAGTGTGCCATTTTTTGCGCCAATGTCACCGCCACTGACGGGGGCATCGAGAAAACGCAATTGCTTAGTTTCCAAAGTTTTAGCAACGTCCTGCGCGGCTGTAGGGCCAATGGTGCTGAAATCAATCACTAAAGCATGGGGTTTCGCAAAGTGAACTACTCCTGTGTCGCCCAGTAAAACCGCTTTCACGTCAGGCACATCACTCACACAGGAAAAAATATAATCAGCCCCTTGAACCGCTTCGGCGATCGTCGCTGCAATGGGGACACCAGCCGCTGCCACCTTTGCTAAGTAAGAGCTAGCAGCGGAACGATTCCAAACAATAACCGGATAGCCATTTTGCTGAAGATTGAGGGCCATAGGCGCCCCCATTACCCCTATCCCGAGAAAAGCAATGGTTTTTGGCATAGTTTTTCAAACGGTCTTAAAATGCCGCTACTCTTCTAAGGTTTCTGATTCTGAAGCAGGCGTCTCTGGGGTTGCTGGCTCTGGGGTTTGGGCTTCAGTTGAAGCTGCTGGCTCTTCTTGGGTAACCTCTGGCGTTTTAGGGCTTTCGGGGGCGATCGCCGCAGGTTCTTCAGTGGGTAATCCCTCAACTTCGGTCGGCGTGACTGGTGTTTCTACTTCTGACTCTGCTTCTTCCGTTGCTAGCGGCTCAGTTTGTTCCGCTTCTGGTGTCACCACTGGGACTGTTTTTTCGGGGAGTTCTGGGGTATCCGTTGGTTTTTCTAGAACATCACCGTTATCTTCAGGCGCAATCGTCTCTTCTGTTGTTAGCGTCGGAATCTCTTCCGTTTCTAGGGCCGATTCCTCATTGTTTAAATCGGGGCTTACTGCCGGTTCGGGAATGGTAGCTTCTGGTTCTGCTGGGACTTCTGGCGTAGCTTCTTCAAGGGGCGCAATGATTTCTGGGGCCGGTTCTGGCGGCAACTCTTTCAAAGTCACCAGTTTTTTCGCCATTCTGAGGGGCAGCTTATTTTGAACCAGTTTGGCGAGGGTATCGTTGAGTTTCGGATCGTAATTGATCACACGGACAGGACTGTTGTAAACGTTTTCGAGCAATTCTCCTTGGTCATCGATAAATTCGAGCTTGAGCCAGTTTTCCCCTTTTTTAAACCCAGAAAGATAAATCGGTTGCCAGTTATCGAGAATGAAACTTTCGCCGTTAATGGTGACGCGGATCCGCCAGTCGTTGATATTGTCCGTATCATCAGCTTGGGCCACGAAATGGAGCGGCGCATTGGTCAGATAAAAATCCAGCATAATCGGCTCGGCACCATAGGTTCCCTGGGGGCGACTATAAGTGAGGAGCGGCTGGCTAAAGTCAGGGATATTATTGTTGCTCTTGGTAAAAACATTAAAAGTGGTTTCAGCATAGGCCCCCTCATTTTTAAAGCTTTCGTGCCAGGGACGGGAAGCAAAGGCGCGCACGATATGGCTCCCAGGGGCCAGGTTTTCGAGGGTTACTGGTTGGCTGGTGTCGTAAACGGCGACGTAGGGCTGGTCATCAACAAACAGGTGAACATGGGGCCCCATCCCTAATTCTGCGTCTTTAAAAATGGGGAGGTCGTTGACTTGAAGCTGGACGTTAACGGTGCTGCTGTTGAAGGTTTCGTCGGGACGGGGGCTGAGGATTTTGACCTGGGGTTGGTATTGATCGAGTTCTTTGCGCAGTTCGTTGATCAAGCTGGGGGTCGCCACCTCGGTTAAGGCCTGGGTAACGACGGGCTGGGATTCGGGGTTGAGGTTACTGACGAGACGGGCATCGAGGCGATCGCCACAACTCCAGAGGCCGAACGCTAAAACAACCAAGAGGATAATCCGCTTAAACATTTCCCATAATCCTTGATAAGCCACGTTTTTAATCTTCTCACTGCACTGGCAAAGCGCCAACATTCAACAGGATACTGGGTTACCAGCGGATTTTGTATAGGTGAAACAGTTCCCCTGGTTGTTCTTTGACAATTTTTGCGCCGGACTTTTTGATCAGAGCTTGCCAATCATCGAGGCCTTCGAGAAAAACTTCGGCCCCCTGGTAGGTTTCGAGAATTGACCAATCTTCGGCAATGTCCTGGGTCGGGTCTACCACATCGAAGACGAAAAAGCCGCCTGGCTTGAGCACGCGCTGCACCTGTTCGAGGACGCTTTCCCAGTAGGGGAGGGGGTAGTAACAGCTAAAGCCAGTGGCGATCGCCAAATCAAAAAACCCTGTTTGATAGCTTTCCAGGTGGTGGGCGGGTTTCTGCACAATGCTTTTGAATAGTTTGGAATTGAGCTGGGGGGCACGGGATTGGAGAATTTCCGTTGCCGTTTGGCTAATGTCTTGGCCGTAAAAATAGGCGTTCCAGTCGCGCCAAGGATAAATCAAAAAACTCAGGCCACAGCCGAGATCAAGGCAATGCTGGTTTTTTTTCGGTTGGGCCAGTTCCCAAAATTTAGACGTGACGCGGTTCTGCAATTTTCCAGATTGCCAATCCAAAAAAATCGGTAGGGCTTGCACTTCGTCGGGTAAATCGGGCCTTTTGTTCTGGTATTCTGCCTCAAACCGTTGGGCGATCGCCTCCGTGAGAGTAAACCAATTCAATTCACGATTGTCAGTAGGCAACTGGGAGAACATAGACAAGGGTTGGCCGCAGTAGAAATAATCTCTATTGTATCGGTCAGTCCTTGGGGTTAAGTTGCCGAATCAAGAAATGTACCTTTGAGGAAAATCAAGCCTCTCTTAAATCAAGCCCATCATCTGAATCGCTCCGCTGTAAAACGGCATCAATTTGGTCTAGTAACTTTTGCATTTTTTTCGGCCAATCAGGGGCGCGGTAACGAAAAGGTTCTGGTAAGAGTTTGAACAACGATAGGGCTCTGTAAACGCGCAATGCCTTAGGGTCCACGACCTCACCATGGGCAACATAACCTTCAAGAAAACCAGTGGCAGCGGCATGACGGCGGTGATCGTCGAGACTCCCCCGGAGATGCTGGTAGTCGAGTTGAGCCAAAAATGAACCCAAGTCCCGGGCGGGGTGACCTTGGGCGGCACGGTCAAAATCTAGCAAAGTAAGGCGATCGCCTTTAAAAAGTACTTGATCTGGCTTAAAGTCTCCATGGGTGGAGCGCCACTGCTGAGGCAACTGCATCAAGCCATCGACAATGGCCTGACCAAGGATCTCGATATTATCGGTGAGACTCGGTTGCAAATAGGCTAGGTCGCTCATTAGTGCTTTTATTCCTGAGGCCTCCATAACACAGCTCACAGATTGCCAATGGTGGAGGTGCTGCCGATGGAGCTCAGCCAGAGCGACCCCAACCTGTCGGAGAGTGCGCTGAACGGTGCAAGGGTCTGCTTGAAGCATCGGTTCTAATGGCTGATCATCTACCCAAGGAAAGGCCAAGATTTGGTCACGGTCACTGCAGCCTACCTGTGGTGACATCTGCAACACAGTCCCGAACTGCAGGTGCTTGCTATTGCGCTGGGCGGTGTCGTAGTGGTCTCCGGCATATACTTTAAACACCCAATTTTGATCACCAAGCTGCACCCGGCAGACATAGCGACGTTCGGGCTTGTAATTGAGGGTTGTCAAGGCGATCGCCGCTCCTTCCAGCGTCCTCTCATCCAGGGCCAGGAGCTGGCAGCAGAGCTGGAGTTGGGTTGCAGGATTAAATAATCGAGTCAGTGATTTTAGTTGGCGATCAAAAGGCAGGGGGGCGATCGCCAACCCCAACTCATCTAAAACGACTGGTAACAATCCACTGTTCGCGTAACGTTGGCCCAGGTGTCGATATTTAGTTAACTTTTTACTGCCTGGCAGATGCGCCTTGGCATAACAATAGGAGGCTTGCTCTGATGCTTGAGATTGTAGGGTGTAGGCCACCAGGCAGTTAGTGTGGGGCTTGTAGCGGAGATAGGTACTAGTCACCCGCTGCACAGGATAGCCTTGTTTTTGCAAGAGGGCCAGCATCGCTTGGTCATCGAGCAGGGTCGTCAAACTAGATAGTCGGCGATCGCGTTCGACCAAAGCCAAATCAGGGGCGTGTAGCATAGGAACCTCCCTGGGGCGATCGCGGTGACTCCTGTTCAGCCAGTTGGCGACGAGCCATCTGCAACTGATAGAGGGCTGCGTAGGGGCCGCCATTAGTCAACAATTCAGCATGGGTGCCACTCTCTAAAATCTCACCATACTCCATGTAAATGAGGCGATCGGCGGTGGCAGCGAGGGTGAGATCATGGGTAATGATCAAGGTGGTGCGTTGCTGTGCGACCCGCTGTAGGGCATCAATAACTGTGCGCTCATTTTCTTGATCAAGGCCCGTTGTTGGCTCATCTAAAACTAAGATCGGTGATTGACGTATGGCCGCACGGGCAATGGCGATGCGTTGGCGTTGCCCCCCCGAAAGGGTAACCCCCCGTTCTCCCAAGACTGTGTCATAGCCCTCAGGGAGCCGCAGAATAAAATCATGGGCATTCGCGAGCTGGGCGGCGGCGAGAATGTCCTCCTCACTGGCATGGGGATTACCATAGGCAATGTTGTCCCGCACGCTGGCGGCAAACAAAAGGCTGTCTTGTAGCACGACGCTAATCTGCGATCGCAAAGACTCTGCTTGGTATGCCTGGATATCTACCCCATCGATCAAAATTTGGCCTTGACTGGGTTCGTAGAGGCGCAATAACAAACTGGCTAAGGTAGATTTACCGCTGCCCGATGGCCCAACGATCGCCAAGGACTGACCCAGAGTCGCATCAAAACTAATATTTTTTAAAATTGGGTGACCCGGCTCGTAGGCAAACTGCACCTGCTGAAATGTCACCTGACCAGCAAATCGAGGGGCAGGACAGGCATCGGGGCGATCGACAATATCCGGCACTTGGTCGAGCAGGTCAAGGATGCGTTCCCCGGCAGCCGTTGCCTTGGCCAATCGGCCTGTATATTTAGCAAAATCACGGACAGGTTTAAACGCATTTTTGAGATAAGCCATAAACACCAACAGATCGCCTGGCGTTAAGCTGCCATTGGCGACTAAGTGACCTCCACGCCCCAGCACCAGGGCAGTTGCTAGGGCAATAATCAAATCTACTGAGCGTTCCAATTGCGCTGCTAGTCGTTTGCCCTTGACACTGTCTTTGAGGGTTTTTTTGCTCTGGCCAGAAAAAGTCTGGGCGAAGGTCTTTTCTAGGGATAAGGTTTTCACAACTTTGATCGCTCCCATCGCCTCAGCAGCGGTAGAAGCCATCGCCCCTTCTTGCTTTCGTTGTTTCCGTGAAACTTCCTTAATGCGACGGTTGAGGCGTACCGTAATCAAGGACAGCAATGGCACCGTAACCAGGGCCAGGAGGGTAAGTTCTAGGTGCAGCCACAGCATCAGTCCTACCATGCCGACTAAGACTAGCGTATTGCCTGTCATGGGTAAAAGAGCAGTCACCACTACTTCTTTCAATAGGCCCACATCACTGATCACTCGAATGGTGAGTTCGCCGCTGCGGGCTTGGTTATGGAAGCTCAGGGACAAGTTTTGTAGGTGCTGATAAAGATCATTTCGTACCTGGGTCAGGACTCGGTTTCCCACCAACGCAAAGCCCATGGTGCTGCCATAGTCGGCTAGGGCGCGTAGGCCCGTAAAAACCACTAGGGCGATCGCACTCCCCCACAGCAACGTTGTTGGGGATAGGTTATCCCACCAAAACATTCCCGATGAGCTGCGTTCAGAGGTCGAAGTAATCACTTCATCAAAAACAAACTTCAGGGGCCAAGGCTCTAGGAGCCTTAACCCAACCTGGGCCAGCAGCGCCGCCAACCCACCCAAAACCAGGGTCCACTGCTGGCGAATATAGGGCTGAAACCGTTGCACAATTTGCCAGAGGCCAGGGGCGATTTCGGTTAGTTTTTGAGGTCGTCGTGCCATGGGAGTAGTGGAGAGAAAGAAATAAGAGCAAATAGATGGTTAAAAGCATCAAGCCTACGGAAGTTGGGGCTCAAACAACTGGCGTATCCGGGCAGCATTGTGATGAATGTCGAAATTAACTTCGATCAACTGGCGGGCCGCAGCCGCTAGGTGGACCCGCAGATTGCTGTCTTGCAATAGGCAATCTAGGGCCGTTGCCAAAGCAGTTGGGTGATGTTGGGGAACCTGTAGACCTGTTTTTTGATGGTGCAGCGCTTCAGGAATACCCGTCACGTCAGTAGAAACGCAGGGAGTCCCCAGGGCCATTGCTTCGAGGAGTACAGTCGGTAGGCCATCTTGATTACCATCACCGCCTACCACGCAGGGAGCCGCCAACACCGCTGCCCCCTGGACGATCGCCCGTAGTTCTGCCTGGGGCCGTGGCCCAAGTAGCTCTACCCAGGGCTGCAAGCCTGCCCCATTAATTTGTTGTTGCAGAGACTCTGCAAGTTCCCCATGGCCAATAATTTGGCAGTGAAAATCTATGTTTTTTTTGGCCAGTAAGCCGCAGGCGGAAATCAGATCAGGAAAACCTTTTTTTTCTACCAGCCGGCCTACTGCGACGATTTTGGCAGGTCGATTTTGGGGGGATTGGTAAGGAAACTGACTGAGGTCGAGACCATTGTAAACGCGCCGTACCGCCGCCGCTGCGGGGCCATATTGTTCCTTGAGAAACTGGAGATTGTAGTCGCTGACAGTAATGACGCTTTTGGCATCGGCGAGCTTACGGGCCATGTCTTCTGGTCGCACAGTCTCATGGTAAATATCTTTAGCATGGGCGGTAAAAGTGTAGGGAATGCCAGTAAACAGACTAGCTAGCCGCGCCACTGAGGTGGCAGATGTACCGAAGTGGGCGTGAAAGTGAGTAATATTCTGGGTGACGGCAGCCATCCCTAGGGCGATCGCCTGGTGAACATCTTTCACCTCTTCTCCTTGGGCTAGGGGTAATTTGGCCCAAAAATCCGGTAATACGGCGGCGGCTTCTTGCAGCAGTTCCCAGAATTGGCTACCCCTTAAATCTTTTGTTGTGAGATAAGTTACCGGGGCCCTAACCCGCGCGATGATGTCTTGAAAGTGGCTATCGAGCGGGGGCCGCAGGGCATAAATCACGACATCTAACCCCGCTGCTTCGTGGGCAAGAATTTCAGAAACAACAAAAGTTTCTGAAAAACGAGGGTAGCGTTTGAGAATGTAGGCGACTCGCATATTTTTTGTACTGCTACTGGAGACAGTCACAAATTAGATGTCATTGCAACTCAGTGTAAATCCCTTTGAATCTTTATCCAGCAACTCTAAGAAAATTCTAATCAAACTCCAATAAAAATCGATAATCGTCAATTTTTTATTGTCATTTTTTTACCCAGAATCGTCAACATTAAGGGTGATTTCATTAAAAACCAGAGGGAAAATACGGGGTTCTTTTTTGGGCTCTAGAAGTTTTCTTGAATAATCTCGGTGATATTAAAAAAAATCACCTAAAAATAGGCGATCGCCCCCGTTAAAAGGATAGATTTGGCGGGAGATAACCCATCACAAAAGCCGTTAACAAGAGCCCAAACTACGGTTTCACGCAGGGAATGGGGTTCTGTGTGACATCTACCAGCCCAACGCTCTATCGGCTAAACCCAGTATTACTAAACGAATCCAAAACAGTCATGATTAGCGTTCAAGTGGCAAAAGAGACCCTTGGAGTGTCACCCCAAAGCAGGTCTGCAAGTTCTCCCGCAAAACGGCGATTAATTCTGTCGTTGACAATGGAGCTGGGGGAGATGAGAGCATTAATTTTTCACCAAAAACTAATTCATAAAGGGCAGGATCAGGGTTGAGGCGAATCGAACCATGCTGCAAAATTGCCCCCTGACGCCGTAACTGCGCTGAACCAATGAGCTTATAGCCCGATTCCGTCACTAGATCCGCCTTGGTATGGGTGCGAAAACAACTGTCAAAATGCTCGTAATTACGCTGCTGTTGACCATAACTTAAGGAAATCCCCAGTTTTTCAAACCCTGCGATTAGGAATTGGCAGAGGGTTTCATAGTTTTTTTGGCGATCGCCCGTTAATCCAGAAGTGACAATGGCATAGGTGAGATCGCCCTGGTGGAGCACCGCCCGCCCACCACTGGGCCGCCGTACCAGATCGATTTTTTCACCCTGATAGGTGAGATTTTCCCAAAACTCAGGATAGTTGCGCTGGTGGTAGCCGAGGGAAATGGCCGCCGGCTGCCAGGTATAAAACCGCAGCACCGAGGGAATATTGCCCTGGAGATGCTGATCTAAGAGCCAACGGTCGATCGCCATTTGGGTTTCCCCAGGGGCAGCCATGGGCGGAATATAGTGCCAAACCCCAGCCATTACAGGAGATTTTTGGGTAGGTAGCCGAGGATTTTTTTAATGTCCTGGGTGCGGTGCTTATCGACAATCAAGGTCACATCCCCTTGACGCACCACCACCACATCAGAGACGCCCAAAGTTACTACCGTTTCATCAGGATTGTCACTGTAGACGATCGCCCGTTCCGTCTCAAAGGCATGGTGCGTGCCCACACAAACATTCGTCACCGCATCGGGGGGGAGTAATCTTTCGAGCGATCGCCAATCCCCCAGATCATCCCAGCCAAATTCGGCAGGTAGCACATAAGCGTGTTCCGTTTTTTCCATTAGGGCGTAGTCAATGCTGATTTTTGGTAGGGTATCGTAAGCCTCGATTCCTCGATCTTGCAGTGGTTCCAGGATTTCGGGGGCGTAACTGGCCAGTTCTTGTAGCACTGTGCGGATCGAAAAAAGAAAAATACCGCTGTTCCAGCTAAAATTCCCCGTTTCCAAAAAAGATTTTGCCACCGCCGTGCCGGGTTTTTCGTAGAACTGACTCACTTTAAAAATGCCCGCTGCGACCGTTTCTCCCTGCTCGATATAGCCGTAGCCCGTGGCGGGGTAGTCCGGTTTAATGCCGATGGTCGCGATCGCCAATTTGTCTTTCACAAAATTGGCCGCCCGGTTGAGGGTCATGCGGAATTGTTCCGGTTCGCCAATCCAATGATCTGCCGGGAAAAAAGCGACTACCGTATCCGCTGGGTAATATTTCGCCAACTCTAGACAAGTCCAGGCGATCGCCGCTGCCGTATCCCGTCGCTCTGGTTCCATCAAAATATTGCGCTGGGGCAGTTGGGGGAGCTGTTCTCGCACCAGATCCGCAATTTGGGCCGCCGTAATAATCCACAAATCTTCCCAATTGCCTTGGGGGATCAAGCGGTGGGCTGTGGCCTGGAGTAAACTCACCCCGGAACCATCCAGACTGAGGAACTGTTTCGGGCGGTCTTGACGGCTGAGGGGCCAAAAGCGTTCGCCTTTACCACCAGCCAAAATCACAGGGATAAAAGTCATAAATATTCAGGGGTTTAGTTACGGTAGGCCTTCGCCGAGGCGCGGAGCCAGGTTACAGCAGCAATGGTAAAGGGGATCAGGAAAAATAAAAAGCCAAACCAGAGGGAATTGGCCCGCACAAAGGGCTGGCTCACCATGAGCGCAATGATCAAACCGCAATATAGTAATCCTGCAACGGGTAGCCCCAAAACGAGGAAAATAAATTTTGTATCCTGATCCATGACGGGCTAATTCTTTTTGTTAAAAGGTGTTGCCGTTGATTCTAACTATGGATGCGGGGTTCTGGGTGGAGAGTCGCAAGAATCTCGCTTTCGGCGATCGCCAATTCTTCCAGGCGCTGATTTACCAAATCTTGGTCGTAATAGGTGGTCGCCAGCACCCAATAAGCCCCATAATGCCGTGCTTCCGAGGCCATGAGCCCCCGATAAAATTTCGCCAAATCCGGCTCCGGGCAATGTTCCCCCAGTAATCCCAGCCGTTCGTGGGAACGGGCTTCGATCAGGGCTGAAATTAACAGAGAATCCAACAGGCGATCGGGTTCCTGGGGCCGGATCAATTTGCGCAACTGACCGCCATAGGGGGGCGCGTTCAAGGGGGCAAGGGGAATATTTTTTCGTTCTAGCCACTGGTTCACCAGCTCAAAATGCTCTAATTCTTCCTTGGCGATCGCCGTCAGGGTTTTGACCAGTGCCACCGCCGAGGGGTAGCGAAACATCATATTCAAGGCCACTCCTGCCGCCTTCCGTTCACAGTGGGAGTGATCCAGCAAAATGGTGTCCAGATTAGCGAGGGCCAGCTCGATCCATTCCGGGCGGGTCGGCTCCTGGAGAAACTTGATCCGGGGTAGAGTCGCAGGGGTCATAGATTTGGGGAGATGGCAAACAAACCAACAGTATATAGTTTCCCAAAGCCCAGTGCAGCGCCCATAAGATCCCGCAAAATTTCCCTGCGTCGAGGACGCCAACTGCCTATAATCTTGAAAACAAATTTTTATTTGAAACGTTTCAAAAAGGCGATCGCCCATGAATCTTAGAAAAAACAAACTCACCTGGTACATTACCGCCCAGATAGGCGTTTTGATGTTTCCCTTTGGCCTCTGTCTCCTGGGAGAATCGATCACCAGGCGCATCAACGGTGAACCTTGGTTCTGGTGGGGCACGGTGAGCCTGATCGTGGTCAATGCGGGCCTAGGGTTGATGATCGAAAGTGGCTTGATTGGTGGTTTTCCCCGCAACAACGGCGACGACAAAACAGAATCCTAGATTTATTTTTTAACCGATGACGTTTATTCCCCCGACCCAACACACCGCTGAGATTAATGGCTTGCCCTTGAGCTATTACGAATGGCATCCGGGCGGCGAGCCGGTTTTGCTGCTCCATGGCCTCGCCGATCACGGTTTGGTGTGGGCGAGCCTGGGGGAAAGTCTCGGGGAAAAATATCACGTGATTGCTCTGGATCTCCGGGGCCATGGGGACAGTGGCAAACCGGAAACGGGCTATACTTTTGCCGACTACAGCACCGACCTAGAGGGAATTTGCCAACATTTCAGCTGGTCAAAAGTTAACCTTCTCGGCCATAGCTGGGGCGCCAAGATTGCAACTGTTTGGGCGACCGAAAATCCGGACAAAGTAAAAAGCTTGATCCTCGCCGATCCATTTTTTATGGGAAAACTGCCCCTCTGGTGGCGCTACACCTTCCCGATCGGCTACCGTGTCTTGCCTTTCCTCAAGCTCTTAGGCCAGTTTGAAACCTACGAACAGGCCGAGGCGATCGCCAAAAATCTCAAACAATATCGCGGCTGGAGCGACTGGCAACAGGCAATTTTCCGAGAAAGCTTTATCGAAAATGCTGACGGCACTTGGACGAGTAAATTCGTAAAGCGCGCCTGTGATGAAATTCTCCTCGATATTCTTCGGGTCAATGGCCTCACGAAACCTTTGACAATGCCGAGCCTGTTTGTGCAGCCAGCGGGGGGCTTAAATCGCCTCGAATTTCAGCTCAAGCCCTACCGCCAATATTTAACGAACCTCCAATGGCAGCAGGTCCCCGGCAACCATTGGGCCCACATGGTGAAGCCAGAAGCGTTTAATCAGGCGATCGCCCAATTTCTTGATGCTTTACCCTAAGGAAAATCCTTTTCTTGCCACAATGGAAAGGTTTCTGTGCGATCGCCACCGATGATCTATTGTTTCAATCCGGCCTGCGGACAGCCCCGCAATCCTGACCAGGGAAAATTTTGCAGCACCTGCGGTCAACCGCTGCTGTTGGGCGATCGCTATGGGGCGCGGCAGGTACTCAATCAAGGTAGTAAGGGGCGCACTTTTTTAGGCATTGATCGGGGCACTTTTCCGGAGAGCTATTGCATCATCAAGCAGTCTTTTATTACCCAGAGTGTCAACGCCCAGCAGTTCATCAGCACCTTTCAAGACAATGCAGACCGCTTAAAAACTTTGGGCGATCGCCCAGAATTTCCGACGGTGTTGGACATTTTTTTGCCGAAATATTTACATCAGATCACTATTCCGCCGACCCTGGTTTTTGAAAAAATTGTGGGGGACAGTCTACGGCAACAGCTAACGGCGGCAGGGCCATTTTCTGAAGACCGACTGCGCCAGTTTTTGCGGGAAATTTTGCCCCTCGTGCAGCTCATCCATGACCATGGCCTGATCCACCGGGATCTACATCCTGAAAATGTATTACTCACGCCAGAACACCATTGGGCGATCGTCGATTTTACAGCGGCGAAGGTCACTTCAAAAATGGCCAGCGCGGAACCGGGAACTTTAATTGGGTCGGGCATTTACACCGCGCCAGAACAACTGCGGGGCCAGAGTTATCCCGCCAGCGATCTTTATAGTCTCGGGGTGATTTGCTTAGAACTGCTCACCTCGATTCATCCCTTTGATCTCTACAGCGTGCGAGAAAATCGCTGGGTATGGCGGGACTATTTAACAACACCCATTAGTTCTTCCTTGGGGAATTTACTCGAACAAATGGTTGCTGAAATTCCAGGCGATCGCCCCAAATCCGCCCAAGCGATTTTGGCGGCTTTATTCCCACATACAATGCCTAAACAGGCAAAAATTGCTACTCCTCCCAAAGCTAAACCGCCCAAACCCAAGACGATTTCCCCAGCGGTCCCAGACCCAGAGCCCCAGTGGCATTGCTTTCGCACCTTGAGGGGCCATCACGCCTACATTAGCGATCTCCAGTTTGCGCCCGATAGTTACCATCTCGCCAGTGCCGCCGCCGACCAAACGATTCGCCTCTGGGATCTGGACCATCGTCAGGAAGCGAGCTGTTTACGGGGTCATCGGGGCATTGTTTCTAGTCTAATTTTTTGGGGCGATCGCCTCATCTCCGGCAGTTGGGACTACACTATTCGCCTCTGGGATTGGCAGCAGGGGGAGCAGCTCACTTACCTAGAAGGAAAATCCACCTGGATCCAAGGGCTAGCCTTCTGGGAAAAAACCAAGCAATTGGCGGCCCTTGGTGCGGATCAAAATCTGACCTACTGGGACTTGGCCCAAGAAAAAGTTGTGCAAACCTTTGCCCTTCAAAATACCCAAATTATTCGCGCCGCCCAAATTCCAGGGCAATTATGGGCGGCCCAGGGCAATGAATTAAGCCGTTATGGGGCAGGCGATCGCCTCCAAACGTTCACCGGCCATCAGGGACAAATTCTCGATTTCCAAATTAGCCCCAACGGGCAATTTTTGCTCAGTAGCAGCGCTGACCAAACCCTGAAAATTTGGCCCCTCACCCCTGGCAAACAACCCAAAACCCTCCGTTTACTCATCCCGATCACCAAAGTCGCGATCGCCCCAAATTTGCGTTTTTTTGTCGGGGGCGATCGCCAAGGAATCCTTGCCATCTGGCAACTGGGCCAAGAACAACCCATGGTGCAACTTCCCGCCCACAACGACAGCGAAATTCAGGCGATCGCCATCAGCCCAAACAGCCAGATCATCGCCACCGCCGCCGCCGACAAAACCATTAAACTCTGGCGATTCGGGATACAATGACCACCTAGCGAAAATAAGAATTTCTAAAAAAGCCCCATGCTACGAGCCGGAATCGTCGGACTGCCCAACGTTGGTAAATCCACCCTTTTTAACGCCCTCTGCGAAAACGCCAAAGCAGATGCCGCCAACTTCCCCTTCTGTACCATCGAGCCCAATGTGGGGGTAGTGGCCGTTCCTGATCCCCGTCTGGAAGTCCTCGCTGGCATTTCTAAATCCGTCAAAGTTGTGCCCACCCGCATGGAATTTGTCGATATCGCTGGTCTCGTCAAAGGGGCCAGCCAAGGGGAAGGATTAGGAAACCAGTTCCTCGCTAATATCCGCGAAGTCGATGCGATCGTCCATGTGGTGCGCTGCTTCGATGACGATGACATTATCCATGTGTCCGGCTCCGTCGATCCCACCCGCGACATTGAGGTGATTAACCTAGAGCTGATCCTCGCCGATCTAGCCCAGGTAGAAAAACGCCTCGACCGTGCCCGTAAACAAGCCAAAAGCCGTGCCAA
Source organism: Picosynechococcus sp. NKBG15041c (assembly GCF_055380235.1). Taxonomy (NCBI): domain Bacteria; kingdom Bacillati; phylum Cyanobacteriota; class Cyanophyceae; order Chroococcales; family Geminocystaceae; genus Picosynechococcus; species Picosynechococcus sp. NKBG15041c. The sequence goes on along the minus strand of NZ_AP040363.1, from coordinate 262,659 downwards.
AGAAGCGCTTTTAGAGGTCGCTGCCTTAGAAAAAATCCTTCCAGTGCTCGAAGATGCCCGCCCCGCCCGGGAAGTGGACCTAGATGAAGAAGAAGAATTGGCGATCAAAGCCCTGGGCCTCTTGACCCGTAAGCCGGTGATCTATGCCACCAATGTTTCTGAAGAAGACTTGGCCACAGGGAACGAATGGGTCGAGCAAGTGCGGGCTGTTGCGGCCCCAGAAAAAGCCCAAGTCGTCGTTGTTTCCGCCCAGGTGGAAGCAGAATTAGTCGAACTTGATGCGGCGGAAAAGAAAGATTTCCTCGAATCCCTCGGCGTGGAGGAAGGGGGTTTGCAATCTCTGATTCGGGCCACCTATGAACTGTTGGGCCTCCGCACTTACCTGACCACTGGCCCCGAAGAAACCCGCGCCTGGACGATCCAAGTGGGCATGAAAGCGCCCCAGGCTGCCGGGGTGATCCATACGGACTTTGAACGGGGTTTTATCCGTGCTGAAACGGTGGCCTACCAGGATTTGGTAGACTGTGGCTCCATGGGTGCCGCCAAGGAAAAAGGCTTGGTCCGTTCAGAGGGGAAAGAATATGTCGTCCAGGAAGGGGATGTGATGTTGTTCCGCTTTAACGTGTAGGGCAATGGCGATCGCCTGGGGAAAAATTCTGGTTTTAGGATTATTGTTCTGGCTTTGGGGCTTGGCTCCTAGCTGGGCGGAATCTTTAGGCGATCGCCTAGGCCGCTATCCCCAATGGCAAGATTTACCTGTTTTAAACGCGGTGCAGCCGGGAACAGACTTGATTTATCCAGAGTGGTTTACGGGCACTTGGCAGGCGACGAGCATTTTACTAGACCAGGTGGCTCCCCTCGCCCCGGAGGTGGTCACCCCTGGGTTTGCGGCCAATGAAAAACTGATCGGCCAGCCCTTTTCCTTTCGGGTGAAATTCCAACCCCAGGCTAGTTTCATGGTGCAGCCCCTAACTTTGCCCCAGGCGATCGCCCCCCAGTTACCCATCGTCGCAGACCGCGCTTTTAATGGCCGCGAAATTGCCCAGGCTTATTTAGGGACAGAAATTGTCCAACGGGTGGAAGTAGATCCCCAAAATCCCAACCGCCAGTTAACGATTTTAAAGGGCGATCGCCGCTTGATTTCCACCGTCACTGGCCGTGCCCAAACTGCACCGAAGCCCGATCAATTTCTCAGCAGCGAGTTAACCCAACAGCAGTTTCAAAACGCCGAGCAAGTTTATCTCAACCGGGTGGAAACGACGACAGATTATCAACGCATTGCCCCCGACAAAATTACCGCCAATCAAGTAACAGCAATCTATCTGTCCCCCAATGATCCAGATTTTTTCAAGGCCCAAAATAAACCGGTTGCGCTCTATCACTACTCCTTGGATCTGGTTAAACTTGCTGAATCCATGCAGGGTTGAGAAATATTTTTTAGACCCCCATCGAAGCCTACACACTTGAAGTACATGATGAAAATTCTTGGCACCACTAAACTCCTCGGCGTAATTGGCGATCCTGTGAAACATTCTTTTTCGCCCCTGATGCACAACGCGGCGATCGCCCAACTGGGGGTGGACTATGTTTATCTCGCCTTTCCGGTGGTGGCGGCAGATCTAAAAACCGCCCTAGACGGCTTTTGGGCGATTGATTTACAGGGCTTTAGCATTACGATTCCCCACAAACAGGCGATCATGGCCCACCTGGAGGCGATCGCCCCGGAAGCGCAATTGGTGGGGGCCGTGAATACTGTTTGGCGCACAGACACCGGTTGGCAGGGAACCAATACCGATGTGGCCGGCTTTGTCGCGCCCTTGAAAGCCATGGACCGGGACTGGTCGAATGTCACCCCGGTGATCCTCGGCAATGGCGGTGCAGCCCGGGCGGTGGTGGTCGGCTGCCATCAACTGGGTTGCCCACAAATCCATGTGTTAGGCCGCGATCCTGAAAAATTGGCCCAATTTAGCGCCAGTTGGCAAAATACGCCCCTCGCCGGCAAGGTACAAACCCATCTTTGGGGCGATCGCCAACGGCTGATTCCCCAGGCCCAACTCTTGATCAATTCTACCCCCATCGGTATGGCACCTCGGGTCGATGCCTCCCCGGTTACAGAGGAGCTGATGGCGACTTTACCCAGCGGGGCGATCGCCTACGATTTGATCTATACCCCCTCCCCGACTCGCTTTCTCCAACAGGCCCAGGCCCAAGGAGCACAAATTATCGACGGTAGCGAAATGTTGGTGCAACAGGGGGCGATCGCCCTAGAAAAATGGCTCGGCCAAGCGGTTCCCGTCGATACCATGCGCCAAGCCCTTCTAAACCATCTAGCCCAGGTGAAAAACGCCTAAGATCACTGAGCATCCAGAGAAAAACTGCGTATGATGAAAAGCGTATTCTTGGACCACAAACCTAAATCAAGATTTTTAAGCAACCGTGACGCCTCAAAAATAGCAAAATTCCTATGGGCCTATACAAAAAAGTATATAAAATCCAAAGCGTGAGTCCCTCTGAGCTCGTCCTCAAGCAAGGGATCGACAAAATAACAGCAATTATTTTGGCTTTTATTCCCTCCCTTGCCATTGTGCTATGGCCCCTCTCGGATTTTTTAGGCTATCGTTATGCTATTTATCTCATCGGTTTATTCATTTATACTTTTCTCTTTTTTCCTTTTTATTTAATGCCCTATGCTCGCTATCTAAAAGTAGATGCCGATGCCAACCAAGTGATCTATTTTGAAGCCTATTTAGTTCATTTTTTAAAACCAGGTTATCCCTGGTTTCAATTTTTACCCCAGCCCAAAGTTTATATCCTCGCTATTCCTAAATTCAAAATACTCCAAGTCACTCAATACGATACCATTCGTTTTCTTGGTTCTGGTGAAAAGCAAATTTTTCCAGATTTCAAATTTAATAACATCTATGAATTAACCCGGACAGTGGTTAGAATGTCTCCCCTGTTAAATGCAAGTATTCTCGTCAACCCTTGGGAAGGTAACTACAGTAATCCCTATGCTTATCTCCGCCGCAAATTAAAGGAGGCAAACATAATGTTTGCCACGGGGAATGATGATTCAGATTTTCTCAACGATGATTAGCGCGACTGTTATTTGCTTCTATTTACGCAGATGAGATGGCAATTCAATGTGGGGAATAATTTCTCGCAATTCATCAAAGGAAATCAGACCAAAATTTAAGATCGTCGGTAAGGGTAAATGACAATCAATGAGGGTCGTGCGAATTTGCTCTTTTGATTTGCCGCCATCTACGATTAAGGACACTTGATTGCCAAAAAAGGTCGCGGCTGTCTTCGCGTCGTTGGCCCGCATCTCGCTGCCTAAGCTGGCAGTCCCCGCCGCGATGGGAAAGGGGGCTTGGGCGGCGAGATCATAAATGAATTGGTCGGGACAAGAAATAAATACTTCACGATGTCCAGCTGTTACTGCATCGGGCAGGTTATTGCGATGAGATAGAATCAGACTAATCGGGTAAGGAAATTGATTGACTAGTGTTTGAGCATCATTGCTCAGATCGCTATATTTCGCTACTTGGGCCGGGGTCAACAGTAAGGTCAAAGGTTTACGGGGATTCCAGCCTTTTAATTCGTGGATTTGATTTGTTGCTTCGGCGTTGAGAGCATTGGCCAGCAACAAATAAACCATATCGGTATGGATAATGACAACTTCGCCTCGCTCTAACTGTGCGATGATTTGGGCGATCGCCTGGGTCGATTTGGGCAGAATGGTTGCCATAATAATTACACCTCGCTGTTTTTTCCATCGTATATGATGCAATCATTGCATGATGTATTTTTTGCATTAAAATAATTGATTTAATACATCATGCATGGCAATCAGCGCCAAAATCGAGGGTATTTCTTGTTTTTTCCGGTAAGCCTAATGATTTGCCTCAAGAGTATTGGGTTTCCCCTGGGCAAGCACACCATGCTTCGGCCCCAAAAACATTGCCAACACAAATAAGGCCGTTAGCAGCACAACGATCGCCCCACCGGTAGAAATATCGAGGTGATAACTGAGATATGTGCCAAAAACACAGGAGAGCACACTACTGGCTACGGCAATCCAGAGCATTTTATCAAAGCGGTCTGTCAGTAAATAGGCGATCGATCCCGGGGTCACCAACATCGCGATCACCAAAATAATTCCCGCCGTTTGCAAGGCAGTCACAATGGTCAAGGCCAGCACCGACAGGAGTGTGTAGTACATGAGCTGAGTATTCAAACCGATCGCCTTAGCGTGGTTTGGGTCAAAACAAAAGAGCAATAGATCTTTGCGGCGCAGCAGAATAATCACAAGGGTCAACATGCCAGCGATCAGGGTTTGGATAATATCCCCCTGGGAAATGCCCAACACGTTACCAAAGAGAATATGAAATAGATCGATATTGCTGGGGATTTTTGTGATCAAGACCAAACCAAAGGCAAAAAACCCCGTAAAAATGACCCCAATAACGGCATCTTCCTTAAGGCGTGTTTTTGCAGTGACATAGCCGATCGCCACCGTTGCCCCAAACCCAAACAAAAAAGCACCAATCGCAAAGGGAATATTTAGGGCATAGGCCACCACCACCCCTGGTACAACGGCGTGGGACACGGCATCCCCCATCAATGACCAACCTTTGAGAGTGATATAGCAAGACAACACTGCACAGACTAGACCCACAAAGGCACTCACCCAAATCGCTTTTACTAAAAAGCCATACTGCAAAGGCGCGATCAACCAATCTCCCAAAAGCGTCATCCTTCTACCTCTGGGTTATGGCTACTTTGGCAGGCTGATTCGGGGCAGTTTTCCACCTGGTATGCCCTGAGGCCAGTGAGTGGTAAGCCCCCAAAGGTCATGACTAAATTTTCTTCGGTAAAGGTTTCAGCGGTGGTCCCCGTTGCCAGAATTGTACGGTTTAACAAAATAGTGCGATCGCAAAATGTTGAAATGGAACCGAGGTCATGGGTTGAAACAAGGATTGTGTGGCCTTCGTGCCGGAGCTGTAGGAGGAGATCAATAATTTGTTTTTCCGTTTTGACATCGACCCCCGTAAAGGGTTCATCCAGTAAGAGAATTTTCCCTTCCTGGGCCAGGGCCCGGGCGAGAAAGGCGCGTTTTTTTTGGCCCCCAGAGAGTTCCCCAATCTGGCGATCGCGCAGGTGCACCATACCGACCCGTTCGAGGCTTTCCATGACAATGCGGCGGTCCCTAGGACGGGGGATCCGCAGTAGGTTCATATAACCATAGCGACCCATCATCACCACATCAAAGACACTCACCGGAAAATCCCAATCCACTTCATCGGCCTGGGGGACGTAGGCCATCAGTTGTCGTTTTTGCGCTTTGGCGATCGCCGTCCCCGCGACCCTTATCCTGCCGCTGGTGGGGGTGAGAAATCCCATAATGGCTTTAAAGAGAGTCGATTTCCCCCCACCATTGGGGCCCACAAGGGCTGTGATCGTCCCCGGCTCGACCCGGCAACTGGCGTTGTAAAGGGCCAACCGGGAGGCATTGTAGGTGATGTTGAGATTGTCAACGGTGATGTCGCAGGATGGTGTGGTGGTCATCATGGGGTTTGCAGTGGGAGAGATTAAGGGTTTGGGTCTGGGGCACTAGTTTGGGTTAGTAAACCCTTGGCGATCGCCTGGGCATCGTATTTGAGGAGGTCGAGAAACGTGGGGACTGGCCCATCGGGGGTAGAGAGGGAATCCACATAGAGATTACCGCCAAAAAAAGCCCCAGTGGTGCGGGCCACTTCCCGTTGACTGGTATCGTTGACCGTACTTTCACAAAACACAGCGGGAATATTGTTATTTCTCACTGCTTCAATGACCTGTTGAATTTGTCTAGGGGTGGATTGTTGTTCGGCGTTGATGGGCCATAGATAGACTTCTTGCAGGTTGTAATCCCGGGCTAAATAAGAAAAGGCGCCCTCACAGGTCACCAGGTACCGCTGGGCTTCGGGCAGGGGGGCAAGCTCTTGTTCTAGTTGGTCGGCGATCGCCTGAATTTTTTCACTATAGGCCTGGGCATTGGCCGTGTAGACAGCGGCATTTTCTGGGTCGAGTTCAATAAAGGCCTGGCGGATATTTTCCACATAGACCAAGGCATTCCGTGGCGACATCCAAGCATGGGGATTCGGCAGATTGGCATAGGGGCCAGCGGCGATCGGAATCGGGGTAATGCCCTCAGTTAATGTCACAGCTGGGACATCACGCAAATTGCCCAAGAAAGGTTCAAACCAGCGCTCTAAGTTCATGCCGTTGTAGAGCAATAAATCAGCATCCTGGGCACGCACCAGATCACTTGGGGTTGGCTCATAACCATGAATTTCTGCGCCAATGCGCGTAATGGATTCCACTACCAGGCGATCGCCTGCCACATTTTGGGCCATATCTGCCAACACGCTAAAGGTTGTCAGCACACGCTTTCTTTCTTGAGTTTGGCGGGCGGTCTCAGTCCCTGATTCGGCGGTTGGTATAGGGGTCAGCGTTGCTTCTTGGGTACAGCCTGTCGCAAGCCATAGCCCACCACACAGGCTGAAAAGAATCAGGCGATCGCGCTGGAACATTGCTCGAATCATGAAACAATTATGAAAAGCACTGGCCTTATCCTATCATTTTCTTTTCATATTTTTCAGGATCTGAGAAATCCTCCGCGCTGATTTCCAGTAATAATCAATTTTTGACACAAAAAAACCTCCCCCTGAGGTTTGGGAAGGTTTTTTCTTTTGCTTATTATGCGGATGGCGAGACTCGAACTCGCAAGGATCGCTCCACACGCCCCTCAAGCGTGCGTGTCTACCAATTCCACCACATCCGCTCGTTTTGACTTGAACGAATATAACATACTCATTAGGCGATCGCCAAGATCTTTTGGGAAAAAAATTTCCAAGCGTATTGTCCCCAGGTTCGGGCCTTAAAGTGCATCTCGAGGATTGGTGCGCAATGATATCTGTCGCGGAGAATCGGCAAGCGGTTGACCTTGTTCAACACGGCTGGCCACCTGCACTTGCTGTTGGAGTTGTTCCGTCGACGAAACCAATTGACTCAATCCATTAATGAGATCGATTAAATTTTTCCGGAACTGGGGGTCTCCGGTTAGCTCATCCAAGTCGGCGGTAATTTTCTGAGTATTTTCAAAGGTGACGCGTGCCGCATCCAAGGTTTTTTGGAGCGTCAGGATATTGGTTGGGTCGTTTAACGCCGTGGACACATCTTTGAGATTTTCAGAGGCGATCGCGGCATTCGTTGTTAGTACAGCCAAGTTATCCAATAGTTCTTGGGTGTCGGTGGCCGTAAGGCCCTGGTTGACTGAATTTAGGGTTGTATTCACCGCAACTAAGGTCTGTTGCATCTGGTCACTGGTGCGGCCGATGCTATTGAGGGTTCCTACCAGGGCTTGGCGATTTTCTACCACCAGGCTGTTAAAATTCCCCGTCAAGGCATTGACCTCGGTGAGGGTGCGATTGAGTTGGCCAGAGGTCGTGACTGTCGCATCGGTAATTTTCTGGGTGTTTTCCGCAAAGCTATCAACCTCGCCCCGGACTTCCCGAGATAGAAGTGTCAGTTCCTCTGTTAAGAGGGTAATTTGTTCCGCTGCCGCACTGGAGTTTGTCGCTAAGGTACGCACAATTTCAACAAATTCTGGGTCCCCATAAAGTTCACTAAACTGGGCTGTGTTCCGCAATACTTGGTCAAAGCTGACCCCAATCACCCCGTCTAGGGTTGTTCCATCACAGAGAATCGTCCCCTGGTCATTACAGTCTGACGCAAAAGGACTCAACGCCATCTGGGTTTGCGTAAGTTGGCTTTGGGGAATAATTTCAATGGAAGTCTCGCCAATTAAGCCCCCTTGGTTTGCTTCAATCACCACATCCCGAGGCATCACCAAGTCAGGCGTTTGGATTTCGATAGTGATATTCACACCATTGCTAGAAGGTTCAACCGCGGTGATGCGTCCGACTTCTAGGCCCCGATAGCGGACTGTCGCTCCTTCTTGCATCGCGTTGGCATTTTCGAAGCGGACAGTGACAGAATAGGTGCGCCGCCCGAGGGTTGCCCCCGTTAGCCAGATGAGAACAACACCGAGCAGGGACAGACCAGCAAAAATGAATAAGCCAAGGGAGCCTTCTTTGAGGGTACGCGATCGCATAGGATTCGTCAGTAGATGGGGTGAAGTTACGTTTTATTGTATGGGGACGGGCCAATTTTAGCCGATGACTTTGATCGGGCCTTCCACCGCAGCATCAAAAAATTGGCGCACCAGGGGATTATCGGTTTGATCAATTTCTGGTACTGTGCCGGTCCATTGAATTTTACCGTCATATAAGAAAATGACCCGGTCAGCGGTGCGACGGATAGTACTGTCCTGGTGGCTGACCATCACATAGGTGCCGCAAACCCCCTGCATATGTTGGAGGTGACGCACCAAATCTTCGATCACCGTTGAGGCGATCGGGTCAAGGCCAGCGGTGGGTTCATCGTACAAAATAATTTCGGGATTGTCCTTGGGATTGTCGGGATTGGCCATGATCGCCCGGGCAAAGCTCACCCGTTTGCGCATCCCCCCCGACAACTGCGCCGGATAGCGATCGCCTACCCCAGAAAGGCCCACCATATCCAAACGTTCTTCCACCAGTTCGCGAATTTTTTTGTGGGAAAGTCGGGAATGCTGATAGAGCAAAAAGCCAACATTTTCCGCCACTGTCAAAGAATCAAACAGGGCCGCCTGCTGGAAAACCATGCTGATGCCAATGGGGTCATTGCCATCTTCAATAAGGCCCCGGCGTTGGACGCTATTGACATAGATTTCCCCCTCATCGGCGGCCAGGAGCCCTGCAATAATTCGTAGGATTGTCGATTTCCCGGTACCAGAAGGGCCAATGATCACCAGGGCTTCCCCCCGATAGATGCTGAGGTCAATGTTATCGAGGATCACATTCGACCCAAAGGCTTTAGAGATTCCTCGGAGTTCGATCAAAGGTTCGGCTTGGGCGGCAACCATAGGCGACAGGAGATAGAGACAACTGGTTTAACGATAGCGCCAAATCAGTAATTACACCGGCAAACGGCGATATTTTAGGTAATAGCCCAGAAATAATAAACCGATAATCCCTGCAGTGCCGAGGCCAACCCAACTGGGAACCCAAAAAGCCACCTCTAAATGATTTAACTGCCCCGGTTGTAAAGTCCAAATCAGGCGATCACCCTCGTTGCGCGTGACGGGGGATGGGGCTGCATCACGATTGACCACCCTCGCCCCTAGGGGCGTTTTCAAACCGATGTCCAAATCCAAGAGGGAACCCGGGCTGAGCATCAGGCTGCCCCGTTGGGAAAGCACCCCCAGCGCACGTAAATCCACATCTAGGGTGGCCCGGTTCCGTTCAAACAAGAGCCAATTTTTTTGCTCAAGGGCGATCGCCGATTTGAGTTGTACTAAATCGAGATCCGTAGCCTGGAGATTTTGCCCCTCTGGATTAAAAAAATCATTGAACTTGCTGACGAGATCCGCCCCATTGTTAAACGGAATCCGCACATCGAGTTCCTGTGAAGAAACGCGTTGGGTTGCCCCATGGAGATCCTTCGCTCGCTTTTCGAGACTACGAAGCCAGTGTTTGGCTTCCTGTTGGTTGAAGTTGGTAAATTCATCCCCCAACCGTAGATGCTGATGAATTTCCCCATGGTGCTGGTGGTCGAAGGCGATCTCCACATCATAGTCCACACAACCAACCAGGCAGAGGGCACAAACACAACAGAGACTCAGCAAGCGGATCAAAGATTTCACAGGCATCATGGCTTCGCAGTCAGGGGGCAGTAAGGAGATTTTAAACCGACCGGGACGCAACGCCCAACTTGCCAAACAGGATTGCGGGGAGATAGGCGCTACCGCCCACCCATTCACAGGTGTCACTAAAATCTATCAAATCAGCAAAGGCTTCAAAGATACTCCCTGCCACCATCGTATTTTTCAGGCGGCCGACAATCTCGCCATTTTCCACTTTATAACCCAGGTCGAGGTTCACAGAAAATTCCCCGGCCAATTGGTTGGATTGACCTGCGCCTAAGACCTGATCGACGATCACTCCTTCTTTCATATTCTTAATGAGTTCTGCTAAAGGGGTGTGGCCGGGATTCATGCAGAAATTCACCATGTCGGGACTGGGGCGAGAAAGGCCACCCCGAAAACCATTGCCTTGGGCCTCGGCATTACCCCGGGCCGCCCACTGACGATCCCAGTAAAATTGTTGGACGATCCCGTTTTGGATAAAGGTTTTTTTTTGGGTGGGTGTACCTTCATCGTCAAAGGGACAGGCCGAAACCCCAATGGTCGGGTCTTCGTAAATGGTCAGGCGATCGCCAAACAGCTGTTCCCCGATTTTCCCGGCGAGGGGCGAGGCTTTTTGCACGACCACTTGGCCAGAGAGGATCGTATCAAACAGGCCACCAATGGCACTCAGAGCCGCCCTGGGGGTAAAAAGCACGGGATATTGACCGCTAGAAATTTGGGCCGCTTTTTCGGCGTTGGTATATTTTTCGATGACGGTGGCGAGAATTTGGTCGTAATCGGGCTCCCCATCTTTGGCCACGTCGTAACCATAAGCATTCAGAAAATCTTCCCCCTGGACGAGGTTACCCCCGAGGCTAGCGCTGACTATTTTGCTGTTGCGCTCGCCGTAGACGCCACCGGTGGTCGCCAGTTTGGTTTGCCCAGAGCGGATATGAAAGCCTGCACTGACGAGAATTTCATCGTTATAGGCCCGTACTTTTTCGATTAGGGTTTCGCCAATTTCGACTAATTTCGCGGTTTCTGGCAGTACATATTCACTTTCAGGCACAACCCCTTGGAAATCCTTGGCAAATTCAAAATCTACGGGATCACCGATTTCCGCCGTGGCGATCGCCGCATCTACCACATCCTCCAGGCGCGTTAAATCTGTGGCACTGGCAAAGCCTAGCTTGCCCTCTACTACCACCCGTAGGGCAACCCCTTGGCTCGCCTTTGTTTCTAAGGATTTGAGGCGATTATTCTCAAAATCGATGGGAGTATCGCGGCTGTTGCGGTAGTACACCTCCGCTTCGATACCTTTTTGCTTGGCGAGATCTAGGATTTGCTCAACTACCATAAATTTCTGAGAATTTTGAGAATAAAGACCGTCCCCATTGTAGAAGATTCTCCCGGGCAACCGGTGGGCGATCGCCTCGGTCTTGGGCAAGACCGACAACAAAAAAGGAGGGGCAGTCTCGCACCCTCCCAAAAAGATCAATTTAGTCCTTGAGTTTTGTAATTTAGTTTTTGGCAATATTCCCTTTAGCGGAACATACTGCTCACCGAGCTTTCCTCATGGATGCGCCAAATAGTCTCACCCAAAAGATTGGCCACAGTCAAAACCGTGAGCTCTTTAAACTGGCGATCATGGGGTACAGGGATGGTATTGGTGACAATCACTTCTTCAAAGAGGCCGCTGGAAAGTCTTTCCACCGCTGGCCCAGAAAAAACTGGGTGGGTTGCACAGGCATAAACTGCCTTCGCCCCTTCTTTCTTCAGGAGTCTTGCCCCTTCCTGGAGGGTTCCCGCCGTATCGATCATATCGTCCACGAGAATTGCTGTTTTCCCATGTACTTCCCCGATTACATTCATCACCTCTGCCACATTATGGGCCTGGCGACGCTTGTCAATGATGGCAAGGGGGGCATCGTCGAGCTTTTTCGCAAACGCTCTAGCCCGGGCAACACCTCCCACATCTGGGGAAACGACCACAATATCTTCTAGGTTTTTGCTCAGGAGATAATCGATAATGACCGGGGAGCCGTACACATGGTCGCAGGGAATGTCAAAGTAGCCCTGGATTTGCGCCGAATGGAGATCCATTGCCAAAACACGGTTTGCCCCGGCTTTGGTCACTAGGTTTGCTGCCAGTTTTGCCGTAATCGATTCACGGCCTGCAGTTTTACGGTCGGCACGGGCGTAGCCATAGTAGGGGATCACGGCGGTAATTTGCCGGGCCGAGGCGCGACGGCAGGCATCGACCATAATCAACAACTCCATCAGGTGATCGTTGACTGGGCGACAGGAGGGTTGGATCAAGTAGACATCGCAACCACGAATTGATTCCTGAACCTGGATGTACATTTCGCCATCGGCAAATTGTTTCCGGATCATGGGGCCCAAATCCATTCCAAGATACCGGGCAACTTCGTTGGCAAGGGGAAGATTTGCGGATCCAGAAAAAATCCGGAGGCGGTTGCTATCGGTGGGGGTTTGGAGAACAGATTGCAAGGCGAGGGTGGCGGAGTGGCTCACGGCAGAATAAACCTCTCTTTCGGTTTGATAAAGGACATCCAAGGGATCAGTGCAGGGGCCATAATCCTCCTTTTGGTCGTTTCGATGATGGGAGTTGTCAGAGTACAATTACTTAAAATGTCCCAGGAAGTAAGCTGGATAGGGGTTGTGGGAACAGGGGGCCATCATCGCCGCCGCAGAGGATATAGGGTTAATAGAAGATAAAAAAATTATTAAAGAAGATGCTGATCTTCAGGGTCTATTGTACTCAATAAACCTCTAAATTCAATTTGAAATTTTTCTATGCTGCAAAATTGCTTGTTAATCGCGGGAACGGATACAGAAGTCGGAAAAACAGTGGTTAGCTCAGCACTGATTGCCTATTGGCGTTATTTTCTCCCGTTTTCTCGCCTGGGAGTCATTAAACTTCTGCAAACGGGCGTCGGCGATCGCCAATGGTACGAAAAATTCTGTGACGAGAGAACAGTTTTAAAGGTGCCCTTAGAGTATGAGACCCCGGTGGCGCCTCCGATTGCCGCTGCCCTAGAAGGGAAAGCCATTGATTTGGGAGTTGTTTGGCGGGCTTTGCTGGAGTTGAGTGATGCTCAAGATTTCGTGATTGCCGAATCCCTCGGTAGTTTGGGATCGCCAATCACCGATGAGTTAACGGTGGCGGACTTGGTGGGGCAATGGAAACTGCCGACGGTATTGGTCGTCCCCGTAAAATTGGGTTCCATTGGTCAGGCGATCGCCCAGGTGAGTTTGGCCCGGGAGCGTAAGGTAAATTTGCAGGGGATTATTTTAAGCTGCGGTACTCCTGATGCCTTTGATGCAATTGCTGATTTGACACCACCGACAATGCTGCAACAATTTACCCAAGTGCCGGTGGTGGGAATCATGCCCCATGTGGAGAATCTATTGGATGGGTCAGCCCTAGCGAAAATCGCCGCCAATTGGCATCTAGAGAAGCTTATTCCACCCCAGTATTTGCAACCCCAGGCGCTTTCGTTACCGTAATTCGCCCTTGGTCAATGCGCCAACAGCGGTCGGCGATCGCCTCCAATTCGTGGGGATCATGGGTGACGATGAGTAGTGTCCAATGTTGCTTCAGCTTGGCGAGCAATTTTGCCAGTTGCGATCGCATCGACCAATCTAGGCCCGCTGTCGGTTCATCCAACATCAACAGGTTCGGCTGACGGATTAATTGCACCGCCAAGGACAACCGCCGCTGCTGGCCACCACTGAGGGCGTGGGGAGAAGCCTTGAGATCGATATTTTCCAGACCCACCTCCGCCAGGGCATCACGAATTTGTTCGAGGCGCAGCTCCGGGTGGCCAAAACGCACTTCATCAATGACCGTCGAAGCGCAAAAGTGACGTTCCGGAAATTGGAACACAAGGCCTGCTAATTCTTGCAGATGAAGATTGCTCAAAACCTGGTCTCGCCAACGGATTTCTCCTTGAGTCTGTTGGGCAAGACCTGCCAGAATCTCTAATAAAGTCGTTTTTCCTGAACCGCTCGGTCCGACGATCATCCCCATTTCTTGGGGAGCAAGCTGGAGATTTACTCGCTGCAAAATTGGTTCCGGGGTGGCCGTGGGATGGTAGTCCAAATTATGGATGTAGAGCATGCTGCCAATCTAGGAAAATCACTGCCCTAAACGTACCACAGGCCACCACTGCCGTTTAGTATTCCTTGGCAGAGCTTATGGCTCATCAACCTTAGTAACAAAGGAGGATTTTTACTTTTCTTCATAAAGAAGAAAGCTCATGCTAATTTCCAAATAAACTTTCATTGAAGTCAATTGTTTAGGTCAGGAAATCCTGTTAAATTAGAAATTGAAGTTAGGTGGAACTTAACTTCCCTGGCAGATAAAACAGCCACTGTCTGAGTCAAGTAAAGTTAGTTAAGGAGAGTAAACCAGCTGTTTCTTTGCATATCTGTCTCGTTGAACAAAACGAAACCACTCAAGCACGAAATCCGCACTTCCAACCACCTGTAGAGCAGGGAGCAACTTAGCTGAATGGATCTGTCACGTCAGGCAGAAGAAAAGGTACTCAGCCAAGGTCTCCGGATAGTCTAAATGATGAGGATGGAAAGTTTTAGGAAATTAGGTTCTGGGTGGTTTTGTTTTGTACACCCTTAATCTGCGCTTTGATTTTTTATAAAACCAAGCTAATGATTGTTCAATTACTGTTAGCTTAAAATAGATTTTTTCAGGTATTTTCTAACGTAATCGCTAACTTTTCAGCTAAGGCCGCCACCCAATTTTCATCCTGTTTGGTGTAGCTACGGGGAATATTTGTCCCTAAAACAAGGAGACCTTTGCTGCCAACGGGCTGACAAATAATGCCCTGGGTATTTTCTGGTAAGTAATCGAATTCTACACGGCCTGGGTATACCTTTAAGGTCACCAAATAGACTGCCTTTTGGGTTTCGAGCACTCGTTTGGCGATCGCCCCGAGATTAAATGCTTTTTTCTCCCCAAAGACCCCCCGCCGTAGGATGATTTGGTCGTTGTAATACAGCACCAAAGATTTAGTGACGGTGTTGGTGAGCAATAGATGGGAAGCCCAGGCTAATTCTGTGCGAATCGTCTCTGGCAAGTCGGCTGTTAGTTCAAATTGTTCTGTGCCCTCAAGTATCACCGCCTCGGGGGTTCGCGGTTGAATTTGTTCCCATAGTAAAGTTACTAAAATCAAAACAGCACTGAGAATTACCCCTACTACGTCAGACCGCGCCTGGGATTCACTCAAGATGGGGGTCAAAAGGCGATTGGCCATTAACATTGTCCCCCCAATTACACCAACGGTAAGGGGGAGATAGCGGAGTGAATTTTGCTTTGAGTCTGCCATGGTAAATCTAAAAGAGCGCCCTTTCAGCTTCCTGAATTTCTGAAGGAAAGTCAATGTAAGCTATTCGGCTAGCCCAAAGTCCATCAATGTAGGACTTATTTTAAGAAAGGCTGGGGAGCTCTGGCGCCTTCTGGAGGGTTGCTTGGATGATGCTGAGGGGCGCCGTCATAAAATATTGCTGCTGAAACTGCTCTTCAAGAATCGCCTGGACGAACTGTTCAAAGGCAGCGGGAGAATTCGTGGCTTTGCTGACTTCAAAATGCACTAATCCGGCTTCAATTGTCGCCCTAAAGCCGACAGTTTCAAGGGCGATTAATCCTAGTTTTAGGGGACGATCGCCGCACGCTAATTTTTCCTGGAGGCGAGAAAATGCCACCTTTTGATGATGTTCTGTGTGATATTTGGCAAGGCCAATTAAATGTTTAAACAATGCTTCTGGGCGGCGGAAGTCACCCAGGGAGTAGCAGAGAGCTAAGGGTTTTTGGAGGGCGATCGCCCGCTGATAGGGCTGATAAAGATCCTGCCAGGTGACCGGACAAGCAGTCTGAGAGAGATAATCTAAATTGTCGGCGGGGGGATCAGATTGTTGCCGGAGGTCAATTAAATGTTCTGACTGTTGCGCAAGTGCAATTTCAGTGGTTGAGGCGATCGCCACAGGATTAACCACGTAGCATTGCTCTGAGCCCAGCCGCTGTTCTAATTCGAGCACGACATCTAGCCCTGGGCCCTGCAGAAGATCATCGGGTCGGCCCCAAAAAAGCCCTGGAATTTCCCCCGTGTCGTCCCACAAAATAAATTCCGTTTTCCAAGCATTAAGTGGGCGATTCAATTTATCAAAAAGCTTACGGCAATTACGCACCTCTAAACCACAATTTTTAACCAAAAGCCGGGGTTTAGGATTGCCCATACCAAAGGGTTCGAGGCAATCTAGGGATTGAAAAAGGGCTTCCCCAAGCACCTCAACAGTCACCACAAGATCAACGGAAATATTGCCCTGCCGTTGGGTGAGCCTGGAGCCCAATTTTTGTCGCGCCTGTTGATTGATCGCCATTTTAAAAAGCTCTAAGTTTTCGGGCCGTAAACTCAAGCCCGCCGCAAAGGGATGCCCCCCGAAGCGATGGAGCAAGTGGCTTTGGTCCTGGACCAGTTCATACAAATCAATCCCCTGGACTGACCGGGCCGAACCTTTCCAGAGGTCTTGGTCGCGGTCATAGGTTAAAAGAATGGCTGGACGGCCAAACATCTGGGCAATGTGACTGGCAACTAAACCCAAAACACCCCCCTGCCACTGGGGATGGGCCAAAACCAAAACGCCAGTGGTGGACAAGTCTAGTTTGTCAGCTTCGGTTTGGGCTTGGTGCTGCACTTTGCGTTGTAATTCTTTGCGGCGGGCATTGGCGAGTTCTGTTTGTTGGGCGAGATAGCCACACCGGCCAGTATGACGACTGGTGAGCAGTTCTACGCAAAAGCTCGCATCCCCATAAATGCGACTCACAGCATTGATGCGGGGGCCAATGCCAAAGGAAATATCCGTAGGGCGATCGCCTGTTTTGCGACAAGCATCAAGGAGCGCTTTAATCCCCGGGTGAACCACGGTGGCCAAGTCGCTCTGTTTATGGAGTTCTTGGATACCCCGCTGGGCTAGGTAGCGACAATCGCCTTTCAGGGCCACCAAATCGGCAATAAGACCAATAGCGACCAGGTCAAGTAAGTGATGTAGAGGCTGTTGGGGAATCTCTGGCAGCGTTTCATAGAGCGCTTCCACAAGCTTATAGGCGACTGCAACACCAGAAAGATGATAGAGCGGGTGAGTTTCCGCAAAATAACGGGGGTTAATAATCGCCACCACATCGGGCCTTGTTTCGGGCAGGGTATGGTGGTCGGTGACAATGAATTCGATGCCGAGAGTCTTGGCATAGGCAATTTCCGCAACATCAGAGCTACCGGTGTCGCAGGTCACGATTAGGGTTGCGCCCCAATCTTTCAGGCGATCGATGCCAGCCTGGTTTAACCCATGGGATTCCGTTAAGCGATTGGGAATGTGGTAGCAGAGCTGCTGTTCGCGCTCAAAAAATTGTCCTAGACCTTCCCAGAGAACACTGGTTGCCGTCACCCCATCGGCATCAAAATCTCCCCAAATAGCGACCCTTTCTCCCTGGTTCCGAGCTTGCATGAGCCGTTGGATCGCCCATTTCATTTCTTGGCCAAAGGCAAAGGGGGAGGTAGGTTCATAGGCAGCTGGATCGAGGAAACCGGGCAATTGTGCTTCGTCGCGAAACCCTCTTTGCCAGAGCAGTTGGGCCAGATGGCGATCGCCTTTACCATGGGTCAGACTTTTCACCAGTCGGCTAAAAGATTCTGGGACTTTAGATGTTGCTACAATTTGCCAATTCACTTCAACCATGGCGCGTATTAAGGATTGAGAGGTTTTGTTTATCTAACGCAGTTGGGCGATCGCCTCGTGGGCCTGCCCAGAAAACTGGTCAGCGCGGCGGAACATTTCCTGACCTGTGTGGAGATAATCCTCGCTGTAGTTGAGGGTAAACCATTCAAACTGCTCCAAACCGTCTCCTAAATGATTGAGACAGTAGTACAGATCCCGGGCCGAGCGAGCGACGGTAGCAGGATTAGGCACTGAGCGGAACAAATTTTGGGCGTAATCTAGGGCAATTTGGCATTCCTCTAAATAGCCTTGAAAGGCCGCCATCAATTCATCATCAAAAGGATCTGCGGCCAGTTCATCAATTTGGGCTTCAAGGGGATTGATAATGTTTGTAATAGCCTGGTGTAGGGGCTGATAAATTTTCTGGAGCCAGACTTCTAGATCTGTTTCGATGGTGCTTTGAGGTTTAACCGTTGTTCCCTGGGCTGATCGGATCCCCCGATAATTTGCCACATCGCGGCTGCGGTCATATTGTTGCCGCTGTTGGACATCTCCCAATACTTCATAGGCGTGGTTGAGGGCCACGATGCGATCGCCATTTTCTACCTGACCTTTATCGCAGGTATCTGGGTGAAATTCCTTCGCTAAACGGCGGTAGGCCTGTTTGATTTCTTGTTGGGTCGCCCTAGATGAAATACCGAGGGTTTGGTAATGATCAATGGTGGCCATGGCCGAAAGACTGCCGCATAACAAAGGGGCATCATTAGCCATGCTAACGGAATTGACCTTACTTTTCTGGGCAGAGCTCCCGGTATAGTGAGAAAAATAGAAAAAAATTTGGCAATGAATTTAAATGTCCTCGTACAGCTGGCGATCGCCTTGGCCCTGGGGGTAATCATTGGTCTCGAACGGGGCTGGCGTAACCGGGCCGACGACGAAGGCTTTGGGGACAGTGGCCTCCGAAATTTTGCTATCAGCGGTCTTCTGGGAGGCATTTCTGCACTCTTGGCGCAAAATTGGGGTTTTGGTGTTTTAGTCGGAATCTTCCTGGGCCTTGCGGGACTGGCTGCTACGGCTTATGTTCTCACGGCGCAAAAATCTGGAGATTACGGCACGACCACCGAATTAGCCCTCCTGACCACCTTCTGCCTCGGTGCGTTGGCCCTGAGTGGATTTACCCAGGAGGCGATCGCCGTGGCGGTGGTGGTGGCCTGGATCCTCGGTGCAAAACCAGAACTCACCAAAACCCTCAATTGGCTCCAACGGCAAGAATTACTTGCGACCCTACAACTGCTGCTGATCGCAGTGGTGGTATTACCTTTGTTGCCGAACCAAGCCATAGGCCCCTGGAATGCTCTCAATCCCCAGGCGATCGGTTGGTTGGTATTACTGATTGCCGGGATTTCTTACATTGGCTACTTCGCGATCCGTCTCCTCGGGAGTAAAGTGGGCCTCCTTTTGACTGGCTTTTTTGGCGGAATTGCTTCCTCTACGGCCCTTACGGTATCTTTTTCCCGCATGGCCAAACAGCAGCCCAGTGAAACCCTGTCCTTCGCCGCTGGCATCGTGCTGGCGAACGGCATTATGGCCCCCCGTCTGCTGTTGGTGATCGCCGTTGTGAGTCAAACCCTAGCGTACAAACTCGCCGCTCCCCTCCTTATTTTGGGCGCCATTCCGATCATTGCCGCCGTGGCGATCGCCCGCTGGAAAATTGATCCCCAGACAAAAAACCTGACCACCATCACCGTGAGTAACCCCGTCGAAATTGGCTCTGCTCTCCAATACACGGCTCTCCTTGTGATCCTGTCATTGCTCGTGCGCTGGGCCAAAGAAGAATTTGGCGAACAGGGCATTTATCTCCTTTCAGCCCTTTCCGGCCTCGCCGATGTGGATGCCGTGAGTCTATCCCTCGCCAATGCTGTCCAGGATGATTTTTCGATCACCGTGGCCATGTATGGCGTTTGGCTGGCTATTACCGTTAATACCTTGGTCAAAGTTGGTTTTACCCGGGCGATCGGCAATCTCAAGCTGGCTTACTGGTGCGGGAGCGTAATGTTGAGTGGTTTAGTGGCCGGTTTTTTGGTATTGTTAGCAGTCTGAGCAAAAAGCTTGCGCTTTCATCAAGATTTACAAGCATTTGAATACCCCCTTTGGAGGTGGTGTGAGGGACCCAAGTAAATAATTGGCGGAAACTGCCGATTTATCGCGAAAAACTAAATGACGATCAGCACTTTAAGCAGGCATGCTTTGGTGAAAATTCCAGGGCTAATTTTGGCAAACACCGTCAAGGTTCAGACCCATAAGCCTTGCATCCCCCGCCCAAAAGATCCTATGATCGTACGTCTGGCAAGCTGCCAAAAGTTTTTCGATTGAATGATTTTGTGTCATTCACCTCAGCCATTTCAACTTCACCTATATTCATCATCACCAAAGGAGGATCCCCTATGACCCAAGTGGTTGTTGGACAAAACGAAAATATTGAATCCGCATTACGTCGGTTTAAGCGCCAAGTTTCTAAAGCTGGTATTTTTGCTGATATCAAGCGTCGTCGTCACTTTGAAACCCCCATCGAGAAGCGCAAGCGTAAGGCTGTTGCCCGTCGGAAGAAGCGTTTCCGTTAAAGCATTTTTGGCTTGGTTATGGAATCTTGATGCTCAAAACCAGCACAAATAAATAGACAAAATCGGGAGAATCAATATGGTTCTCCTGATTTTTTTATGGGTTAAGGTAGGTCAAATGAATTGTATGACGGGGATAAGGGTGACGTGATTCGAGTTTATACGCAGTTAGCACGGGGACAGGCTTGGCTAGAAAAATACCAAGGAAAGTCAGTGGTATTCGCCTGTGGCCTGGGCTTTACGGATACAGCTTTAATTCCTGATATTTCTGCAGCGGGGGCTACCCCGAAAGCGCGAAAATATACGGCGATCGCCGACGGGGAATGTGTTTGCCATGGCTTTCAGGAAGATGCTCTGTACCCATTGCCACCGTTGATTGTCGGTGCTTCTCCGGCAATTCTCTCCCGGGCAATTTTGCAGAAATACCAGATTCCTTACTATTTATTCGACACGGGATTGTTGATTCCACCCGAGCCAAAAGCGGTGAATTGTATTGACCTAGGGGGCAAAAAAGCGAATTGTGTTTCTACTGGTAAGGCCCTCGAATTTTCCAGGGTGCAGCATCTTTTTCAACAGGGTTTGGCCTGGGGTAAAAAATTAGCGACGCAATACACAAATCATCTATTTGTCCTGGGAGAATGTGTCGTGGCAGGGACAACGACGGCCTTGGGAATTTTAACTGGATTGGGTTATGACGCGCACCAAAAAGTAAATAGTAGCCATATCGAATGTAACCATGATTTAAAGTGGCAAATCGTCCAACAAGGTTTGAGAAAAGCGAATTTGCCCGATAATCCTGATCCTTTTGCCGTGGTGTCGGCAGTGGGAGACCCGATGCAAATTTTTATCGCTGGGATGGCGATCGCCTTAAGTCATACCCAGGGAGTTTTGCTTGGGGGGGGAACTCAAATGTTAGCGGTTTATGCTTTGATTCAAAGGATTTGTGGGTTTCATCAGCTTGATTTCAATCCTGCAAATATTGCAGTAGGAACGACGCGTTGGGTCGCCGAAGATCCGACGGGTGATACGCTGGGTTTGGCTAATTCAATTGGGGAAGTGCCCCTATTGGCCACGCAACTGAGTTTTCGAGATTCTCAATATTCGCAATTACAGTCCTATGAACAGGGCTATGTTAAAGAGGGAGTCGGGGCCGGGGGGTTGGCGATCGCTGCCCATGTAGCCTACGGTGCGACCCAGGTGGAATTATTAACGATGATCGAACACACCATTGCTCCCTATCTTGCGGCTGTTAGAGAGATGGGGAATTGATTTCACCAATTGCGATGATAAATTTTACGCATTGTCTCCAAATGGCGATCGCCTGCCGAAGTTTGCGATACTGAAAATCTGAAGCAAACTTTGATCCCCGGAAGTCTATGGCCGCTGCAACCCTCCCCAGAGATATCCAACCCTATCTCATTAGTCCCGATCTGCTGCTGCTGCGATCGCGCACCTGGGACCGCCTCAAATTCGAAATTGAATACGGCCTACAAAAGGGAACCACGGCAAATAGCTATCTGATCATTGGGGAAAAAACAGCTCTCCTAGATCCCCCAGGAGAATCCTTCTGCGAACTCTTCTTAACAGAAATTCAGACGCGTACGGACCTGAAACAACTGGATTACATTATCCTCGGGCACACTAACCCAAACCGTTGTTTTACCCTCAAGGAGCTGCTGAAACTTGCCCCCCAAGTCACTTTTGTCTGTTCAAATCCGGCGGCGATCGCCCTCAAGGATCTCCTTAAGGATGAAACCCCCAACATCGAAATCGTCAAAAGTGGCGATCGCCTCGACTTGGGGAAAGGTCACGTGCTGGAATTTATCCCGACGCCGACCCCCCGTTTCCCCGGGCACCTCTGCACCTATGATCCCAAGGAAGGGGTTCTTTTCACGGATAAATTTTTTGGAGCCCATGTGTGCGGCAACCAAGTTTTTGACGAAGGCTGGCAGTTTTATGACGAAGACCGCCGCTACTATTTCGACTGTGTGATGGCCAGTTCCATCCGCCAAACCCTCGCGGGCCTCAGCAAAATTGAAGAAATTCCGGCAAAAATCTATGCCCCTGGCCACGGCCCCTTGATTCGCTACAGCCGTCAGGAACTCTTTAATAATTACCGCGCTTGGGTGGAAAAGCAGAAAAATGACCTCTCCGTGGCCCTGATCTACGCCTCCGCCTATGGCAACACCGCAACGGTGGCCCAGGCGATCGCCCACGGCATTTCCAAAGCTGGGGTGATGGTAGAAACCTTTAATGCCGAACATGCCGAACCCACAGAAATCAAAGAGGCGATCGGCCGCTGTAGTGGCTTTATTATGGGGTCTCCCACTCTTGGGGGCCATGCCCCAACCCAGATCCAGACGGCCCTTGGGATTGTCCTCAACAATGCCGATAAAAATAAATTGGCTGGGGTGTTTGGTTCCTTTGGCTGGAGCGGCGAGGCGATCGATCTGCTGGAAGGAAAATTCCGCGATGCCGGCTACCAGATGGGCTTCGAGCCGATCCGCGTTAAATTTAAACCCACCGAAGTAACCCTCAAAACCTGCGAAGAAACGGGCACAGACTTTGCCCAGGCGATCAAAAAAGCCGCCAAACGGCGCCAGCCCAAACAAAATGTTGCTTCTACTTCCCAGTCAGACAACCTCGAACAGGCCCTGGGTCGTCTGGTGGGCTCCCTCTGTATCGTCACGACCCAACAGGATAATCTCGCTGGGGCGATGCTGGCATCTTGGGTTTCCCAGGCCACCTTTACCCCCCCTGGGTTTACGGTTGCGGTGGCAAAAGAACGGGCGATCGAATCATTGCTCCATAAAGGGACAAATTTTGTGATCAATGTCCTCCAGGAAGGGAATCACCTGGGGCTGATGAAGCATTTTCTCAAGCCCTTTGCCCCTGGAGAAGACCGCTTTGTGGGGGTGGCCACCGAAACCGCAGACAATGGCTGCCAAATTTTGACCGATGCCTTGGCCTATCTCGAATGCACCGTCGCGAATCGGCTGGAATGCGGCGACCACTGGGTGATCTATGCCACTACCGATAAGGGCAAAGTGTTACAAAACAACGGCATGACGGCGATCCATCACCGGAAATCGGGGACTCACTATTAACCCAGAGGCGATCGCCCTTTAAGATAAAGGTTCGAAAAATCGTCTTGACTGCCGGAGGAACTCGCCATTTATACGCCCCCCCTCGCCCGCCTGATCGAACAATTCCAGCGTCTGCCGGGTATCGGCCCCAAAAGTGCCCAGCGCCTTGCGTTACACATTCTCAAACGACCCGAAAAAGAAGTGGAAGCTTTTGCCCAAGCCCTCTTGAACGCCAAAAAGCAGGTGGGGGTTTGTCAAAAATGCTTTCACCTGTCGGCCACTTCTATCTGTGATATCTGCCGTAATCCCCAACGGGAGCAGGACGTGATTTGTGTGGTGGCAGATTCTAAGGACGTGATCGCCCTAGAGAAAACTCGGGAATATCATGGTAGGTACCATGTTCTGGGGGGCGTGATTTCGCCGATGGATGGCATTGGCCCAGAACAGTTAACCATTCAAGCCCTAGTGCAGCGGGTGAGTGCCGAAAAAACCAAGGAAGTAATTTTGGCGATTAATCCCAGCGTCGAAGGAGAAACCACAACCCTCTACCTGGCGCAATTGCTACGACCGTTTACAAAAGTGACCCGCATTGCCTTTGGTCTGCCCATGGGTGGCGATTTGGAATATGCCGATGAAGTCACCCTAGCGCGGGCTCTGGAAGGGCGGCGGGAATTGGATTGATGCCCAGAATTATGATCGGCGTGATGGGACCGGGGGCTGGGGCCACTTCAGAAGATTTGGGCGCCGCCTACGATCTTGGTCAGGCGATCGCCCAGCAGGGCTGGGTTCTGCTGACGGGGGGCCGAAATAGCGGCGTGATGGCCGCGGCCACGGCAGGTGCCCAGAGAGCAGGGGGGCTAACGGTGGGAATTTTGCCGGGGCCAGATAATAAGGAAATTGCTCCAGGGGTCGATATTTCGATTTGTACGGATCTAGGCCAAGGTCGAAACAATGTAAATATCCTCAGTGCGACTGTTGTCATCGCAGTGGGTATGGGGTTGGGGACAGCCTCAGAGATTGCTCTCGCCCTCAAGCAGCACAAGCCCGTGATTTTTTGGCAGCCTACCCCAGTAACTGCCGCTTTTTTCGGAGTAATTGCCCCTGGTCAGTGGCATAGCGTCCAGACAGTTACGGAGGCGATCGCTCAAATTCAGGCAGAGATTATTTCTAGATAAATTACTGAGTTTTTACCGTCAGCACCTGGGGCGGCGTCGCATCGGGGGGATAGCGCAGTTGGACATTAATCAAGCGGCGATCGCCTGGGGGCATTTCTAGGGTAACGAGGGAATCTCCCATCTGACCCCGTCGCTGGACCAGGTGAAAATAGTCAGTGCGCAGACGGCCTTGATCATCACGGTAGTTGACCCGCACCGGCCCCCGGAAAAAGGTCGCCGTCGGCAAAGGATCAAAAAATCTGAGGGCTTCGTTGGTGGCTTCCTGCTTAATGGGGGTTTCGAGGGCAATGGTGACGGTCTGGTTCTGCTCCGTCGGATTATGGAGGGGCAACGTTAAATCATAAAACACCCCATAGTTTCCATGGGCGGCATAGGCGGTGTCTGGGTAGCGTCGCAGCATTTCTGCTGTTTGGATTTGCCCCGTACCATGGCTACCGCCAACGAGGGTACTAATACCATAGGAAAACGTTTCCCCTGACGCGGGAATGGTCAGATCCCAGGTGGGAGTATCGTAAATCTGGGTACGCCAGGTGCCACCTTCAGAAACCCCGGCTACCCGACCATAGATCAGGGCCCCGGGCTCTCCAGGCACACTAGGAACGCGATCGCGTGGGGTAGACAAGTCACCTGTTTCCACGAGGGCTTGCCATTCTTCGAAGGTGGGGGGACGCAGGTTGCCTTCGGCATCATCCTTTTCAAATAGCGCCAAACTCGCGATGTGGAGTGGCCCAGTGCTCGTGAGTTCCAGATATGTGGAGCGGCCGTTGAGGGGCGGTGTCAACTCTTTCACCGGAATCGGCAGATCAAAAATCATTTCATAGCTCTGGGGGGCGATCGTCAGTTGCTTGGGGAAAATATCCTGGAGACGACGACGCAGTAAGTCATCCATCACCCGGCTACCAGGCCCCGCATAGACTGTTCCCCTCGGATTCGGGACTTGGGCCTCAAGGGTGACAAAAGGGGCATCCGGTTGGCTCAAGTAGCTCGCGCCGTGGTGGAAATACAAAGTAACTGGCTCATCCCCCGGATTGTAGGCGATCGCCCCGATGTGCAAATCCCGCAGATCTTCCGGGGAGCCTTCAGCCACATGGTGGGCAAACAGATCAAAGCGGCCCGAAAAAGCGAAATCCAGATGGGCCTCAGGATTAGTTTTCCCCGCAGGTGGAAAAGTCGACAGCAGAATACCTTCTCCTAGCACCTTTTCTGGGCTGTTGCTATTAAAGACTGGGGTTGAGTCTAGTTGTCCTGGTAATACCCGCACTTCCTGGGGACGGACGATTTCAACAGGTTCCGGCGCTTGGGCCTGGGCCACAAAGAAAGGAAGGAAAAACATAGCGACATTCCACACACGATGCAGCCCATTGTATTGAGTTTTTTGGGTTTTTGGGATTCCCTACACCAAATTGCGGTCCGTCAAGATCTCATAGCCCGTTTCCGTGACCAGCACCGTATGTTCAAACTGAGCTGACAGAGACTTATCGGGGGTGATCACCGTCCATTTATCATCGAGGGTGATTGTTTCCTTGGTTTTTGCATTGACAATCGGCTCGATCGCCAAGACCATGCCCGCTTCCAAGACCACATTGGGCAGATCGCGGGTGCGGAAGTTAAACACCGATGGTTCTTCATGAAGTTCGGCGCCCACCCCATGGCCCGTAAAATCTTCCACCACATGGTAGCCATAGCTCTGCACGTGATCTTCGACGGCCCCAGCAATATCAAGGAGACTATTACCTGCTTTTACCTGGTCAATGCCTTTGTAGAGGGCTTCCTCGGCCGCTTGCATCAGACGTAGGGCCGCAGGTTTGATTTTTTTACCGACCCCCACCGTAATGCAAGAATCGCCGTGGTAACCCTTGAAAAAAGCACCCGTGTCGACTTTGACGATGTCCCCTTGGTGAATGCGCTTGTCTGCCCGGGGAATGCCATGGACCACTTCATCATTGATCGAAATACAAATAGAGCCGGTAAAGCCGTAATAGCCCTTAAAACTCGGTGTTGCCCCCATCTCTCTGATTCGCTGTTCGGCGTAGGTGTCTACTTCGAGGGTGGTCATGCCGGGCTTGAGCAGCTCACTAATTTCTTTGAGGACCGTAGCCACAATCCGCGACGATTGGCGCATGATCTCAATTTCAGCGGCGGTTTTGATCTTAATTTTGCTTTTTTTTCGACGGTTGGGTAGGCCGATCTGTTCTTTGGGCGCTGGGGGGGTAAGGAGGTTAAAAATTCGTCTCAATGGAACACCTTTAGGAAATCAACGGCAGATTGGGTGATCGCCTCGGCTTGGGAATCAAGATCAGCGACAATGCGGCGGGCTTGGTAAAAATCTTGGCGATCGCCTTTGAGATAATCGTCTAATTTATGCCCCGTAAAGGAGCCATCTCGCATCCCCAGAATCAAGATTATAGCAGCGAGTTTCGGTTCGGCCGCGAAGCCTGGATGATCTAAGAGATTCACCCCCAGGCGATCGCCCCAACGGGTGTAATTTAACCGCCCAACAATTTTTACAAAGCCCCGGCCTTGGTAACGCAGGCCGTCCCCTGGTTGAATATTGCCCAGATCATGACGCCCTTCCCGGTGGCTACTGGGATGCAGCTCAAAGAGAGCTTTGCCAAATGCCCCTTCATAGTAGGCGGTGGCGAGTATATAGGCCACCTGGGCCGGCTCATCAATGCCACAGTGCTGACAGGTTTCCAGAAGGATAGGAACGGTTTGGCGGGCAGCATCCTGGAGGGAGTCTTGGGCGAGATATTGCACTAGGCGATCGCCATGGGCCACTAGGGGCCGTAGGGGGGGATAGACTTCCACCCAATGGTCTAGTAGCGTCATCCAAGTCTGACTCCCGACAATCCCATCTACGGTGAGCCCCCGCAAAGTCTGGAAGCGTTTGACCATCTGTTCCGTCAATAATCCGAATTGACCATCCACGGTGAGGGGAGAGGGGGGATCAATTTTTTGGAGATGGGTTTGAAGCTGGCGGACGGGTCCTTGGAGCTGGGGTGTTGTTATACCGTCTCCCCGTCTCAACCTCGGATAGCGGTGCTGCTGGGGCTGAAATGCCCCGTCCTGGGGGTCCTGGAGGGTTATATATCGATGGGTGATCGCCTCCTGGTAATGGACAAAATTTTCTAAAGCTTCCCAGGTGGATGGCCCGACAATACCGTCGGCAACGAGCTTTTGGCGCACCTGAAAAAACTTCACGCCATTTTCTGTTTGACGCCCGAATTTTCCGTCTAGCTTGGCATTTTCTGGCAAAAATAAACCCCGTTGGAGCAATTTTTGTAAGTAATATACCGCTTGCTGTTGGGGCGAAATTTCAAACCCAGCCCCCCGACGCAGGAGGACTTTCTCTTGATGGCGCTGAACCACTGAAGGAAAAGACTCTTTGGGGGAAATAGCTGCCGGGGCGATCGCCTTGGATGCTGGATGTTGCGGTGGGTGCTCGGCTGTTCCCACTGGGGTCAAAAAAAGCTGCCGATAGCGCTCAATGCTTTGCCAAGTGTGATGGTCTACGATACCGGTTTTTGCCAGCTTGTTCGCCTGCTGGAAAGACCGTAAGGCCGCCTCTGTCGGACGATTGAAAATACCGTTAATCGCTGCTGAACGGGGCAAAAATCCCGCTGTTTTTAAGAAGGCTTGGAGATAAGACACCGCCTCTTGTTCTGGGCCTTCGGGCTGGGGGAGACGGGCCCGCTTCAGACGAGGGCGCTCACAGACCGGAACTTCAGACTCACAGCGGTTAGACATACTATGATGGGGGGGGCGATCGCCTTCCATTGTAGGAAATAAAAAATTAAACCACCGCCGCGATGTTCAAAATTCTTCACTTTGCAGATATCCACATGGGAAGCGGTTTCTCCCATGGTCAAGTGAATCCAGAAACAGGCTTGAATTCGCGCCTCGAAGATTTTGAGCGGACCCTTGGTCTTTGTATTGACCGGGCGATCGCCGAACCTGTTGATCTGGTGATTTTCGCCGGGGATGCCTTTCCCGATGCCACCCCAGCCCCCTATATCCATGAGGCTTTTGCGGGGCAATTTCGCCGCCTTGTGGCTCACAATATTCCGGCTGTCCTTGTCGTCGGCAATCACGATCAATATTCCCAGGGGAGTGGAGGCGCCAGTTTAAATATCTATCGCACCCTTGCTGTGCCAGGTTTTATCGTGGGCGATCGCCTAGAGACCCACACCTTAGAACTGGCGAAAGGGCCGCTACAAATTATCACCCTGCCCTGGCTAAACCAAGCCACCCTGCTAACGAAACAGGAAACCGAAGGCAAACCCCTCAACGAAATCCACCAAATTCTCCTCAGTAAACTTGAACCCATCCTCGAAGCCGAAATTCGGCGTCTTGATCCCAACATTCCTGCCATCCTCGTCGGCCACCTGATGGCAGACCGGGCCAACTTGGGGGCAGAAAGGTTGCTGGCTGTGGGCAAAGGTTTTAATATTCCCGTTGCTTTTCTCAACCGCCCCGAACTAGACTATGTGGCCCTTGGCCATGTGCACCGCCACCAAAATCTTAACCCCAACAACAATCCGCCGATTATTTATCCCGGCAGCATCGAACGGGTGGATTTCAGCGAAGAAAAAGAAGATAAAGGCTATGTATTAATCAAACTCAGTAAAGGTCAAACCGACTGGAAATTTTTCCCTTTGCCTGTCCGCGAGTTTCTCACCATCAAAATTGATGTCAGTGAATCAGAGCAACCAGAGGCGGATATTCTCGCAGAAATTCAGCAATTCCCTGTGGTAGATCGGGTCGTGCGCTTAATTTATAGAATCCGCCCGGAGCAAAGTGA
This sequence comes from Picosynechococcus sp. NKBG15041c, assembly GCF_055380235.1. Lineage (NCBI taxonomy): Bacteria > Bacillati > Cyanobacteriota > Cyanophyceae > Chroococcales > Geminocystaceae > Picosynechococcus > Picosynechococcus sp. NKBG15041c. Next base: position 233,455 of record NZ_AP040363.1, on the reverse strand, counting down.
TCAGATTAACCTACGTGTTCTAAGAAAAAGTTTAAATTCTGCCCACCAAGTTTTCCTCCAGGCAGAACTAGTCAGCCAATTGTCCCGCCCTCGCCTACCAGAGTTGGGCCTCGGTGAATCCCTTGACCCGATGAATGCCCTTGATACCTACCTCGCCAACCGGGAAGATCTCCAGGCGATCGCCCCGGCCATGCGTGAAGCCGCAGAACAGTTTCTTGCCTTAACCGAGACATCACAGTGAATGGGATTATTAGTTGGCAGAGGCGGCGCTCTCCTCCTGGAGGAACATTTGGGCGCGGTGGGTCTGGTGGAGTTCATAGGTTACCCCGGTCAGTTGGGTCAACATGTGAACAATGTGATCTGCTTGTAATAAAGTGCCATCATTGCGACAACTGCCGCGATAACGGAGTTTCACTTGGGTGGGACTAATCACTTGCTCAAGGGCGATCGCCGTCAGCATTTCCCGGAGATTGAGCTGCTTTGTCTTGCCAGATTTAGTTTTCTTTTCTAGAAAAATTTCCGGGGTCTGGCGGATGGTTTCCAGCCAGGTTTCCCACTGTTCAGCGGTCACCGGTTCATCGGTAGCTAGATCGATGAGGTATTCTGCTTCCGTGAGCAGCGCCGTTGCTGCCTTGGAGTGGACGGGCACTTCTTCGATGTGGTAGATGGGCATATCCACGGGCAGCTGTTCCGCCAAGCGTTGCCGGAAATCTTCTAAACCCAGAATCTGGCGCAGCTCAAAATCGATAATTTCCCCAGTACTGGTCGCCCCTAAAGTAAGAGCATTGGCGATGGAAATGCGGGGACTGGGGTGAAAACCGTTGGTAAAAGCCACAGGAATCGAAGCACGGCGCACGGCCCGGTCAAAGAGGCGGACTAAATCCAGGTGGCTCACCAAGCGCATGTCCCCCTGTTTGCCAAACCGGACCCGGAGCCGTTGCAGACGCTCTTGATCCTTTTGAAATTGACCCACAAATTCAGGGATTTCGGGCGGTTGGTAAACGATATTGTGACCAAAATCAGTGCTACAAACGCCGCAATGGGAACAGCCATCAAAGGCACAGTCAGGGACGATCGCTGCTTCGAGGGCCCGCTGGAGATCATCTTTCAACCATTGCTTATCAATGCCTGTATTCAGATGATCCCAGGGCAAAGGCGCATCGAGGGGATCACTGTCGGTGGTTTCAAAGACATTCCACTCACCGCTTTCGACTTTGCGATATTTCCAAGTAAGGTCTGATTCGGCGATCGCCTGCTCCCAAGCGCCATAGGCTTTGGCTAAATTTTCCCACCAGGAATCCATCCCCGCCCCCAGCTCCCAGGCGCGGCGGACGACTTTACCCAGTCGGCGATCGCCCCGACCGACAAAGTCCTCCATGGCCGAAATGCGCACATCAGTGTAGTTCACCTTCACACCCCGGATCGGTCGGAAAGCTTCCCGTAACAGCTCCTGTTTGCGTTTAAATTCCGCCGTAGAAACGGAATGCCACTGGAAAGGTGTATGGGGTTTAGGCGTGAAATTAGAAATGGTGATGTTGAAATTCAGGCGACGGTTACTGAGATTGGCACATTCCCGGCGTAGCCACTGCACCGTTTCCGCAATGCCCAGCACATCAAGATCCGTTTCCCCAGGCAGACCAATCATGAAATAAAGCTTGACCTTATCCCAGCCCTCTTTCACCGCCGTTTGGATGCCCCTGAGCAGTTCTTCGTTGGTCAAACCTTTATTAATCACATCCCGCATCCGTTGGGTGCCAGCCTCGGGCGCAAAGGTTAAACCTGATTTACGCGTGCCACCGATAATGTTGGCGATATTTTCATCGAAGCGATCGACCCGCTGGCTGGGTAGCGACAGGGAAATATTTTCGTCCTTGAGGCGATTTTTGATCTCGACCCCCACCGCAGGTAAGGACAAGTAATCGGAGCAACTGAGAGAAAGGAGAGAAAATTCGTTGTAACCCGTCGCCCGCATGCCTTGCTCAATGGCATCGACCACCTTTTCTGGTTCCACATCTGTCGCGGGCCGCGTGAGCATTCCCGGTTGGCAAAACCGACAACCCCGGGTACAACCGCGGCGAATTTCCACCGTCAGGCGATCGTGGATTGTTTCGATGTAGGGGACGAGGCCGATGGAGTAGGCCGGAATCGGTGTGGCAACGCGGCGCAAAATTCGTTTGGGCACTTCCGGGCGGGTTGGATGCACAGAACCATCCGCCACCATTTCATAAAAGCGGGGCACATAAACCCCAGGCACTTGGGCCAGATCTAATAGGGTTGCTTCCTTCGTTAAACCATTAATCTTGGCTTCTTCTAAAACAAAACCCACTTCCGGTAGGAGTTCTTCCCCATCACCCAGAACGATGAAATCAAAAAAATCGGTGTAGGGTTCGGGGTTGGAAGTCGCCGTTTGTCCCCCAGCAAAAATGAAGGGATAATCTCCCGCTTCCCGTTCCTGCCAGGTGAGGGGAATTTGGGCCAGGGAGAGCATTTCGAGAATATTGGTTGCTCCCAGTTCATAGCTCAAACTAAAGCCGAGGATGTCAAACTCTTGGAGCGATCGCCTGGATTCGAGGGCAAACAAGGGCAGATTTTTTTCTTTTAATTTTTCGCTCAGGTCAGCGGCAGGCAGATAGGTGCGATCGCACAATTGGCGGGGTTGGGCATTGATCACGTTGTAGAGCAAGATATGACCCAGATTAGAGGACCCCACTTCATAGACCTCTGGATAAGTCAGTACCCAGCGGATGAGCGCTTCGTCCCAAGGCTTATGAACTGCCCCTAATTCATTACCGAGATAGCGGGCTGGCTTGAAAATATCCGTCGTAATTAGCGCTTCATAATCAGCAGGTTGGGGAAGACAGGGAGCCATTGCCACAGGTGATGAACCTCCAAGGGAGTTAAGGAAAGCAATTCAGTCCCCCATTATACCGGAGAGTTCGTGGGATCTTAGGCTGCCATCAAAGGGGCAATGTCTCCGAAAAATTCACTTTCATCCCCAAAAATTGTGACGAATTGCTCCATACCTGTGACCTCTAGCACCATGCGCACCTGATAATTGCCGCCGAAGCATCCCAAGCGCTTTCCATGGGCCTCTGCTAACTTGGCCCCTTGGCCCAATACCACTGCTACCGCACTGTCAATGAACTCGACTTGATGCAAATCAACCAGGATTTCTGTGGTTTCTCCATCATGAATAGCCCCATGGAGCGATCGCCAAAAATCCTCGAAGTTTTCGGCGGTTAGGGCATGACTTGGGCGCAAAACTACAGTCCGTCGACTCATTTCCATCATGTAGATTCTCCCTAGGGGAACTTCCCCAGTGACTTGATTGTCTCAATCAAAGCTTTTATCGAATAGACGATTGAATCACCCCATAGACCCAGGAAAATCCACAAAGGTTTCATCAGAGTAATCAATAAAAATGATAATAAGGGTAATGATTGAGAATAGGTAGAGATGATAACTTATCCTGAACTGGTTTGTGTTTTACTTAAAAGATTTTTTATTCCTTTGAAAATGTATGATTTTTTACATTTCTCCTTAAAAGAGAGCCCCAAAGTTTAAAAAATATTTAAGAACAGGGAAGAGTTACGTAAATTTTCTTAGAAATGCAAAAGTTTTCAAGTAGATATTCTATATCTAAGCCATTTCATCGTTTATTCTTGGGCTGAAATAAGCGACAATAAAAGCACACTTATATTGTGGTGAAATTCATTTCTTTTGAGGGAAGTTGATTGCCATTATGAATACGCCATTTGTGATCCGTCGTTTAGTAGAAAAAGCCCTTTTCATTAAACAAATGACCCCCGAAATTGAACAGGGCATCAACTCTGAATTAACCCGACTAGGCCATGTTTCTGCCGAGGACTATGAAGCCCTAGAACTGCTGATGGCAGAGATGGATGCTGGACGAATCCAGCTAGTGCCTAGCCGTTGCCTGTCATAGATTTTGTCTAAATTTAAGCCTTTGGTGCAGAAGGGCAAAGATGGGCGATCGCACAATCACCACAGCGGGGCTTCCGGGCGTTACAAACCGCGCGCCCATGGTAAATCAGACGAATGGACCAGTTTTCCCATTCCGGTTGGGGGATTAGCTTCATCAAATCCCGTTCGATTTGCACTGGATTGTCAGATTTTGTCAGGCGCAGTCGGTTACTCAAGCGTTTCACATGGGTATCCACCGTCACCCCCGCACAAATTCCAAAGGCATGGGCGAGAACAACATTAGCGGTTTTCCGGGCTACCCCAGGTAACGTGAGCAGCTCCTCCATGGTTTGGGGCACTTCCCCTTGGAAAACCGCCATAATGCGTTGGCAAGCTCCCTGGATATTTTTCGCTTTGTTGCGATAGAACCCCGTTGACCGCACCAGTTGTTCAATTTCTTCGAGGTCTCCCCCCGCGAAGGCCGCCGCATCAGGGAATCGGGCAAACAGTGCAGGTGTCACTTTATTGACGCGCTCGTCAGTACATTGGGCTGAAAGGATCGTCGCCACCATCAGTTGCACTGGCGTTTCATAGTCCAAGCTACAGGTGGCATCGGGATAGAGTTCATAGAGTTTTTCAAGAACGGCTAAGGCTCGCTTTTTCTTGCTGCGGGGATATTGAATTGCCATGGAGACTATTTTTCCTGTGGCTTCACGGTAAACTAATCAAGATTCATTATTGACCTGATTTCGTTTCCCATGGCAACCTACCTCATTGAAGTTGGTACAGAAGAACTCCCTGCTGATTTTGTCGCGGCGGCGATCGCCCAATTGCAGACCCGCGTCACAGAAAGCTTGGCGGAGCATTTTCTCGCCCCGGACGAAATCAAAGTCTATGGTACCCCTCGTCGTCTGGCGGTTTTAATTGCAGGGTTGCCAGACCAGCAAGGCGATCGCGAAGAAGAAATTAAAGGCCCCCCCGCCTCTGCAGCATTTAAAGATGGTCAGCCCACCAAGGCCGCCGAAGGTTTTGCTAGAAAACAAGGGGTTGAGCTGTCGGCTTTGGAAGTGCGCCCCACAGAAAAGGGTGATTTTGTGTTTGTGCAGAAGAAAACCCTCGGTCGGCCGACGCCAGAAATTTTACAAGAGTTGGCTTTGGGCTGGTTTACGGCCCTCGAAGGCAGACGCTTTATGCGCTGGGCTGATGGTGATCTGCGCTTTCCCCGGCCGATCCGTTGGTTAGTTTCCCTCTGGAATGAAACTGTTTTGCCCCTGGAACTGGTGAATGGCTCCGGTAGGTTAGAAGCGGGTCGTATTTCTCGTGGACACCGGATTTTATCTCAAGGGGATGTGACCTTAAATAGTGCCACTGATTATGTAGCTACCTTGCAACAAGCCTTTGTGGAAGTAGATCCCCAGGTGAGGGAAGAAAAAATTGTTGCTGGAGTAAAAGCGGCGGCGGCAGAGATTGGTGGCGAAGCCGAGATGCCGACTGATCTCCTTGCTGAGGTGGTGAATTTGGTGGAATATCCTACGGCAGTGGTCGGGGACATTGAAACGGAATTTTTAGAGCTCCCTCCAGAAGTAATTACAACGGTGATGGTCACCCATCAACGCTACTTTGCGGTGCGCGATCGCCAAGATAAAACCAAACTATTGCCGAAATTTATCACCATCTCCAATGGTGACCCCCAGAAGTCAGCGATTATCGCCGCTGGGAATGGCCGGGTGATCCGAGCGCGGCTAGCAGATGGTCAGTTTTTCTACCGGGCCGATTGTGATGATCATTTAGAAACCTATCTGCCCCAACTGGAAGCCGTCACCTTCCAGGAGGAATTAGGGACGATGCGCCACAAGGTGGATCGGATTATGGAAATGTCCCAGCAGATCGCCGAACAGCTTGGGGTTTCTGACGAAGATAAAGAAATTATTGCCAGCACAGCGATGCTCTGTAAGGCGGATTTGGTGACGCAGATGGTCTATGAATTCCCGGAATTACAGGGGATCATGGGTCAAAAATATGCCCTGGTCAGTGGGGAAGCGCCCGCCGTTGCTGAGGGGATTTTTGAACATTATCTGCCCCGCAACGCCGATGACATGCTGCCCCAAACCCTCGCTGGCCAAGTGGTGGGCATGGGCGATCGCCTGGATACATTGGTGAGTATTTTTGGCCTGGGGATGATCCCGACGGGGTCTTCGGATCCCTTTGCCCTCAGACGGGCGGCCAATGCGATCGTCACCGTGGCTTGGGAGGCGGGCCTCGAGATTAACCTCGCGGAACTGCTGGCCCAGGGCGCGAAGGATTTTGTCACGGCCCACCCCGATAAACCCTCTCCCCTGGCAGCGTTGCAAAGCTTCTTTATTCAGCGGATCCAAACCCTGCTCCAGGAAAAAGGCATTGACTATGACCTGGTAAATGCAGTCCTAGGAAGCGACGATGCAGAATACACCGAACGGGCCTTAACGGATCTCCTCGATGTGGGCGATCGCGCGGCCTTTTTACAGAGCATCCGTGACGATGGACAACTGGAAAAAATCTATCCCACCGTCAATCGTTCTGCAAAATTGGCGATGAAAGGCGCCCTTAGCACAGCCATTCTCGATCCGACTGGGGTAATTAACGCCGATAAATTCGAACAAAATTCTGAGCGGGATCTCTATGCGGGTTTAGTCGACCTTGTCCCCACCACCGAAGTGGCCCGCACAGAACGAGATTACCAAAAGCTTATTGATGGCTTAGCAGCCCTAGCGCCCACGGTGGAACGGTTTTTCGATGGAGAAGATAGCGTCCTCGTCATGGCAGAAGACCCAGCCGTGCAGGAAAATCGCCTCAATCTTTTGGGCCTCCTACGGAACCACGCCCGGGTCCTCGCAGATTTTGGGGCGATCGTGAAGCAATAAATTCCTTAGCCATGGGACTGAATCTAAAACAGGGAGGGTGCATCCTTCCCAGGGATATTGTCGCCAAAAGTTGGGCTCTACTCTCCCATAAGCCACAGTTCGGGAACCCGTACATTAGCAGTAGTTGTCTGTTTTTAAATCTCTCCGTTAAATTAGCACTCAGAGATTGAGAGTGCTAAACTTCAATCCAACTAACTTTAGTCGTTTATTGATCTGGAGAAATTATCCATGGCCGCAATTAGCATCAATGTTTCTACCCTCAAGCCCCTTGGCGATCGCGTTTTCGTAAAGGTCAGCGAATCTGAAGAAAAAACTGCTGGTGGCATCCTCCTGCCCGATAGCGCGAAAGAAAAGCCCCAAATCGGTGAAGTTGTTGCCGTTGGTGAAGGCAAGCGCAACGATGATGGTAGCCGCTCTGCCATTGATGTCAAAGTTGGTGATAAAGTTCTCTACTCCAAGTACGCTGGTACTGATATCAAACTCAGTGGCGATGACTATGTGCTCCTCTCTGAGAAAGATATCCTCGCAACCGTTGCGTAAGTATTTTTAGGTTCGACCTAAACCGTCGTTTCAGATCTTTTCTATTTTTTCCTCATAAAACGTTCAACCTAGAAATTCAATCATTATGGCTAAATCTATTATTTACAACGAAGATGCCCGCCGCGCCCTCGAAAAAGGCATTGACCTCCTCGCTGAAGCCGTTGCAGTCACCCTCGGCCCCAAAGGTCGTAACGTTGTCCTCGAAAAGAAATTCGGCGCGCCCCAAATCGTGAACGATGGTGTCACGATCGCCAAGGAAATCGAACTCGAAGATCACATCGAAAACACTGGTGTTGCTTTGATTCGTCAAGCGGCGTCTAAAACCAATGATGTAGCTGGTGATGGCACAACCACCGCAACTGTTTTGGCCCATGCGATGGTCAAAGAAGGCCTGCGTAACGTTGCTGCTGGCGCTAACCCGATCGCCATCAAACGTGGGATCGACAAAGCGACTGAATTCCTTGTGGGTCGCATCAAAGAAGTGTCTCGTCCCGTTGAATCTTCCACGGCGATCGCCCAAGTGGGTGCCATCTCTGCCGGGAATGACAAAGAAGTGGGTGACATGATTGCCCAAGCCATGGATAAAGTCGGCAAAGAGGGCGTCATCTCCCTCGAAGAAGGCAAGTCCATGGAAACCGAACTCGAAATCACCGAAGGGATGCGTTTCGACAAAGGTTACACCTCCCCCTACTTCGTCACCGACACTGAGCGCATGGAAGCGGTTCTGGAAGATCCCTTCATCCTCATCACCGACAAGAAAATCACCCTCGTTCAAGACCTCGTTCCCGTCCTCGAACAGGTTGCTCGCCAAGGTAAGCCCCTCGTCATCATCGCCGAAGACATCGAGAAAGAAGCCCTTGCTACCCTCGTGGTTAACCGTCTCCGTGGCGTTCTCAACGTTGCTGCGGTAAAAGCACCCGGTTTTGGCGATCGCCGTAAGCAAATGCTCGAAGACATTGCCGTCCTCACTGGCGGTCAATTGATCACCGAAGACGCAGGCCTTAAGCTCGAAAACACCAGCGTTGACATGCTCGGTAAAGCTCGCCGCATCACTATCACCAAGGACAACACCACCATCGTCGCCGATGGCAATGAAGTTGCTGTGAAATCCCGCTGTGAGCAAATCCGCCGTCAAATCGAAGAATCTGATTCTTCCTATGACAAGGAAAAGCTCCAAGAGCGTTTAGCCAAGCTCTCTGGTGGTGTTGCTGTAATCAAAGTCGGTGCTGCAACCGAAACTGAGATGAAGGATCGCAAGCTCCGTCTTGAAGATGCCATCAACGCCACTAAGGCAGCTGTGGAAGAAGGGATCGTTCCTGGTGGTGGCACAACCCTCGCACACCTCGCTCCTGAACTCGAAACTTGGGCGAACAACACCCTTTCTGCGGAACAACTCACTGGTGCATTGATCGTTGCCCGCGCCTTAACTGCGCCCCTGAAGCGCATTGCTGAGAACGCTGGTCAAAACGGCGCCGTGATTGCTGAGCGCGTAAAGGAAAAAGACTTCAACATCGGCTTCAACGCTGCAACTAACGAATTCGTTGACATGCTCGAAGCTGGGATTGTTGACCCCGCAAAAGTGACTCGTTCTGCAACTCAGAATGCGGCTTCTATCGCTGGCATGGTACTCACCACTGAGTGCATCGTCGTTGACAAGCCCGAAAAAGACAAAGCGGCAGCGGCTCCCGGTGGCGGTGACTTCGACTACTAAAGCTTAACTTCAAAATCTACAAAACTAAATTAATTTAAGTTTTATCCCTTTGAATATATTTCAGAGGGATTTTTTGTAAGATATTGCTTATTATAAAATTCATAAAAGCAGGTGACTTTGCTCAAATAAGTTTGATTTTTTTAAACATTAATGAGCAACGAGTCAGATATTATTCATGGATCAAATTTTGCGGCAAAAACACATCATCAGTATTCGAACTATATTCACTCGTTTTGTCAACAACAAAAAACGCTTATTTGTTTTAATGAATATTGTTAATCGACTGGAAAACTTTCAAGCAAAAGATCAGCGGAGTTCAAATATTATTAATCAAGAGCTTGTAAATAGGAAAGTCCAAGATATTACCCAATCACAAATTGATGAAATCACTCGTGTTTCAATTGTTTTTTTTCACGCGATTTTTGAAGATGTAATACGTGAATTTGTAAGTTTCAAGCTTTCTCAAGATCCCGTCAAGGCTCTAAATATTATTTATCCAAGTAAGATCTCATTATCTGATTTAATGAATTATCGCAATGAGAAAATAGATTTTTTTTGTAGAAAAATAATTTGTGAAAATTTAGGAATAAAAGAAGATTTAGAGAGTTTAGATTGTCAATCATTAATCAATCAGTCCATAAAAAAATATTTGGCTGGGCAAAGTATTAATTCGGTAAAAAATTTAATAACAATATTAAGCAAGGTTGACATACCAGTTGATAGCTTACCGAAACAATGTTTCCCTATACTCTCTGAAATGATGGAAAGACGACATAAAATTGTACATCGGGCCGATCTGGCAAGTGAATCATCTCAAAAACCAACAAAAATCTCAATTGAAACAGTTGATGAATGGATAGACACATCTTTAAGTATTATTGATCATTTATTTATGGATGAGCTTGGCAAACTAGGTTTTATAAAAGGAGGAAAAATATATACGGACAAAGATATAATGCTATGAGTTTTATTTGCCATTAAGTATTTTTTATGTTTGACTAATTTATATAATTATGAATTGGCAAAATTATATTCATTCAAACCCTAATATTTTAGTCGGCAAACTTGTAATTAAAGAAACTAGAATTTCTATTGAATTCCTTTTGAATCTTTTTGCGAATGGATGGTCTGAAGCTGAGATATTAGAAAACTATCCGTCTCTAACATCAGAATCAATTCGCGCAGTCTTTTCTTTTACTGCTGAGTGCATGAGAGACGAATTCCTCTATATGGCTATTCCTTTATCAGAAGCAAGTTGATGAAGTTTTTAGCCAACGAAAATTTTCCTTTAGCGAGTGTGTAGTTACTGCGAAAACGAAATATTGATATTGTTGCAATTGTAGAAGACTCATCAGGAATTTCTGACGCGGAAGTTTTGTCTAATGCAGTGGGTGAGCAGCGAATTATCCTGACTTTTGATCGAGATTATGGAGAGCTTATTTATCGTTTAGGTTTACATCCACCTGCTGGTGTGATTTATTTTCGCTACACTCCCCAGTCACCTTTAGAGCCCGGCCAACACCTTCTGCAATTATTACAAAATCCAAGCTTTATGTTTGCGGGGCGTTTTACAGTGCTTGAGCGTGAACAACTACGACAGCGTCTCCTTCGAGAATAAAATTTGAGGCGATACCATTTTATTTCTACGTGCCACTAATGAATTCGTCGATAAGCTCACAGCAGGTATTGCGCTGCCCCAGTAACTCGTTCTGCAATCCAGAAGGTAAATTCAGAGGATTTTTTTTGATATTAGTAACCGTTGCTATAGTTAGGGTAAATCATGCAGGGATTGTGAGCTATGGATGTGGAACAGGAAAGAAATTGAGTGATTATCTATTAGAAATAGAAATAATTCACTGAGCTTTTGTTAAGGAGGACATAACTACTTCTAAAGTCCTGTACGACAATTCGCAAGATTTAGCCAAATTATAACATTCCGAAAATAGGCGAAAAAAAATCCCCTCTCCAAGCAATTTCTGGAGAGAGGAAATGAGATTTAGTTAACGTTTAAAATTAACGACCGAGTTTTTGCTCAAGGGCGGCGATCGCCAACTTCGTTTTCAGTAAAGAATCAGGGTTCAAACTGATCGAATCAATGCCCAATTCAACGAGGAATTCAGCAAATTCAGGATAATCAGAGGGAGCCTGACCACAAATACCGATCTTGCGATTATATTTTTTCGCCCCTTCGATCGCCATCTGTACCATGCGTTTTACCCCTTCATTCCGTTCATCGAAAATATGGGCAACGAGGGCAGAATCCCGATCCAAACCTAATGTTAATTGTGTTAAATCATTAGAACCAATCGAGAAACCATCAAATACTTCGCTGTATTCATCTACAAGAATGACGTTGGAAGGTAATTCACACATCACGTAAACTTGCAGACCATTTTCTCCACGGCGGAGGTCATGTTTTGCCATTTCAGCTAATACACGACGACCTTCTTCCGGAGTACGACAGAATGGAACCATCGGAATAATATTCGTCAAGCCCATGTCATTTCTCGCAATCTTGAAGGCTTTACATTCCAAACCAAACGCATCCGAATAATTGGGATCGTAGTAGCGAGAAGCACCACGCCAGCCAATCATCGGGTTTTCTTCTGTCGGCTCAAATTGACGACCACCGAGCAAGTTGGCATACTCGTTTGATTTGAAATCAGACATTCTGACCACAACAGGATTCGGATAGAAAGCAGCGGCAATCATGGCGATCCCACTCGCTAATTTACCCACGAAGAAATCGGCTTTGTTTTCATAGAGATGGGTCAATTCACCGATCTCTTTTTTCACCAATAAATCTTCAAGTTCGTTGTAGTGAATGAGGGCTTTCGGGTGGGCTTTAATGTGGTTGGCAATGATGAATTCAAGGCGAGCTAAACCCACACCATCGGACGGAAATTGAGACAACGAAAAAGCCTGTTCTGGATCACCGACGTTCATTAAGATTTTCGTCTTCGTCGTTGGGATATCATCTAATGAAGTTTCTTCAACCTCGAATTTGAGTAGACCTTCGTAGATCTTGCCGTCTTCCCCTTCGCAACAGGAGACCGTCACCTCTTGACCCGATTTGATTAGGGTGGTGGCATCTCCACAACCGACCACTGCGGGAATCCCCATCTCACGGGCAATAATCGCGGCGTGACAGGTGCGTCCTCCTTGGTCAGTGACGATCGCCGACGCTTTTTTCATAATCGGTTCCCAATCAGGATCGGTACGGCGAGTAACCAGCACTTGACCGGGTTTAAAGAGTTTGATTTCGTTGACATCAAGGATCACATTAGCTTCCCCTTGACCGACCATTTCCCCAACGCTCCGACCGTGGGCGATCGCCTTCCCTGTTTCTTGGAGTTTGTAGCTGCGGATCACGTTGCCGGATTTTTGCGATTGCACCGTTTCGGGACGGGCTTGAACAATGAAGAGTTGACCCGTTTGACCATCCTTCGCCCATTCAATATCCATCGGTGTGTATTGCCCACGGACGGCGGAATAGTGTTCCTCAATGGTGGTCGCCCAGCGCGCAAGGGTCAGCACATCCTCATCGCTCATGCAGAATTTGTTTTGTAATTCTTCAGGCACAGGGACGTTTTCGGTTAATTTCGCGCCGCCAGCGTAGATCATTTTGATCTTTTTACTGCCCAAACGACGTTCGAGAATGGGTTTGTAACCATCTTTTAAAGTGGGTTTAAACACCACAAATTCATCGGGGTTCACCGCCCCTTGGACGACATTTTCACCCAAGCCATAGGCTCCGGTAATGAACGCTGCATCCTTAAAGCCGCTTTCGGTGTCGATGGAGAACATCACCCCAGAGGTCGCAAGGTCAGAGCGCACCATTTTTTGGACACCGACGGACAGTGCTACTTCAAAGTGATCAAAGCCGTTGTGTTGACGGTAGGCGATCGCCCGATCCGTGAAGAGGGACGCAAAACATTTATGACAAGCCTCTAAAACGCCCTTAACCCCGTGGACATTGAGGTAAGTTTCCTGTTGACCCGCAAAACTCGCTTCCGGTAAATCCTCCGCCGTCGCACTCGAGCGCACCGCTACATCGACATTCTTTTCCCCCGCTTCACAGAGTTCCCGTTCCTTCCCTTCAAAACGATTGCACAGATCTCCACCCACGCTATACCGTTCACACATTTTTGTATAAGCCGTGGCGATCGCCGCATTCAGATCCTCAGGAAAAGGCGTATTTAAAATTAAAGCCCGCGCCTGCCGACCCCGGGCCTGAAGATTCGCCACGTCATCTGTATCCAAATCCGCAAATAAAGCCCTTAATTGATCCTCCAAACCTGCCGACTTAATAAAGTAACGATAGGCATAGGCCGTAGTCGCAAAGCCCCCCGGCACATTAACCCCCTGTGGCTGGAGCTGTTGGATCATTTCACCGAGGGAAGAGTTTTTCCCCCCCACTAAACCAACATCCTTAGAACCGACTTCCTCAAACCACAAAACTAACGCCTTGGTGCGCAAATCGGTGGTGGCCGCGTCATCAAAAGTGCTGACCATAATTGAGAAGCTCCTTAGGTAGTTCTGATCTCATACACTTTAGATCCTAGGAGAAATGAAATAGTCTTTTTACAGGAATGAAATATATCCTTACCTTTCAGTAAATGATTATCAAGAAAAACAAGGTCAATGTTGTCTAATCAGCAAATGATTTCATCATTTAACATCTAATCAGTTCTTGCCATTCAAGATTTTTTTATTGATTTTTAAACAAAAAAAGGACTAGAAATTTCTAGTCCTTTAAAATAAGTCAAGATAATTTTATTTATTGTTGATTTTTGGCAATTCAACCATTGACAATGGTGTCACCTTGGCCCCAAAAACCGTCATATTTTTTCACAGTAATATCCCCTTCAACGCTTACTTGACAAGCTAAGCGCCTTTTTTTATCTGGATTGTGAGGCGGTAATGAGAGGCGTGTTTTTTCTTTCCAGCTCTGGCTAGAAATAGAACCGTCGATTTCCACGGCACAGGTACCGCAGGAACCAAATCCATGACAATTGATGGTCTTTGCATTGCCATTGTAGAGAGCGACTTTATTGGCAAGGAGAACTTTACGAAGATTATCCCCCTGATTACAAGTAATCGTTTGATTGCCGTAGGTAATAGTGGGCATGGTTAGAATTTTTTGTGATTTCTAGTGAGTTCCCTCATAGTGGCATACTTTTCGGGGGATGCTGGTTAAGATTCACACAAAAATCAAGTTTATTTGGTTAAAGTAATGACCAAAGCTCACTCAAATCTAAGATAAAATCACTCAAAATATCTTCCCCTAAAAGCTGTATGGGGGCGTTTACGATTTCAACGACTTGGCCGGGGCGATAAATTTCCACTTGGCGATCGCCTCTATTGATCAACCAGCCCAAGCGACAACCATTGTCTAGATATTCCTGCATTTTTTGACGAGTTTGTTGCACCACATCACTGGGTGAGAGGAGCTCAGCAACAAAATCAGGACAGAGGGGGACAAATTTTTGCTTTTGGTCTGGGGTTAAACTGTCCCAGCGGGATTTTTCGACCCAACACATATCAGGCGATCGCGTGGCACCATTGGGCAAAATAAAGCCCGTCGAAGAGTCAAAACATTCACCCAATTGGTATCGGCTATTCCAAATTCCGAGCTGGACATTTAGTTTAAAATTTACTCTGCCAGTTTCGCCACCGGTGGGGGCCATAATCTCTAATTCTCCTTTGGCGGTGCGTTCAAGTTTGGCATCAGGATTTGCCTGGCAGAGCTGGGCAAATTGGTCTTGGGTCAGGGCCAAAACAGGCTGGAAATCAAGGGTAACGGTAGCCATTAGCGCGACTCCCACGGAAGAATGATCCCATTGTAGGCAAGTTTTTGGGGGGATGGAGAATAGGGGATTCGAACCCCTGACCTCTGCGGTGCGATCGCAGCACTCTACCAACTGAGCTAATTCCCCAGAACGGAAAATTATTTTAGCACCTCTGCGGGGGGTGCAAGACTCGGATCGATGCGTTCGAGTTCTAAATCTGTGAGGTAGTCAACGCACCAGTTGCTACAGCGTTGCAGCATATGGAAAGGATAGGTATGGGCGACGCCGACGACGGGGATGCCGGCGGATTTCGCCGCCTGGATCCCGTGGAAGTTATCTTCAATGGCGAGACAATTTTCTGACTGAATATTTTGCCCAGGAAATTTTTGATTCAGTTGGGCGATCGCCAAACGGTAGCTGTCCCCACTGGGCTTAAAAGCTTTCACCTCATCGGCGGTGACGATCACATCGAAAGTTTGATCGAGTTGGGCTTGGCGGAGGATAAATTCGGCATCACTGCGGCAGTAGCCCGTGACAATGCCGAGGGGAATATTTTTGAGCTTCATGGCAGAAATGCAGGGCAAAACATCTTCCCACAGGGGAAAGGGGCTAATCTCTGCCATTTTTTGTTGATAAATCTGGGATTTGCGTTGGATCAACTTATCCAGTTGTTCTTCTGAAAGAATGCGTCCCCTGGTGGCCAAGTTTTCCTTGAGGCAGCAGCGATCGCTTTTACCGAGGCTGCTATCACGATAAAAACGGTCGGTGGGTTGGAGATTTTCTGCCAGTAGAATTTCATCAATGAGCGCAAATTGCAGATCAGCATCATTGATAAATACTCCGTTTATTTCAAATAAAACGGCTTTGAGACTGGGCATGGTAGGGCAAGGGGCGGTAAAAGTTTACGTTTTTTGACCGGACGTTAGGTTTCTAGGCCTCGATCCTCATCTTAGAATAATCGGTAGCATTTTCGGGCGATCGCCATGGTTTTGACGACAGAGATTCCCCAGCGACAAATTCTGAAAACAAGGGTGCATTGCCTCGATTATGAGCAGGTCTGGGCGAGAATTGCGGCGGCCATCCAAGAAAAAACCTTTGGCTATGGGGCGATCGCTAATGTGCATATGGTGATGACGGGGTACTGGGATCTCCGGTTCCAGGGCATTATCAACCAGGCTCTGTTTACGACCCCTGACGGGATGCCCTTGGTCTGGGGGCTACGTTGGTTGGGCTGTCCTCAGGCGACTAGGGTCTATGGGCCGGATCTGATGCTCCACTGTTGCGCCATGGCGGCTCAAGTGAATTTCCCTATCTATCTCTATGGTAGCCGCCCGGAAACCCTCGAAAAATTACAGCAAAACCTTCTAAAAAAATTCCCTGATCTGCCCATTGTCGGCGCTGAAGCCCCCCCCTTTCGATCACCCACTGTCGCCGAGGCGATCGCCACCCAAGAACGGATCCAACAGTCTGGCGCAAAATTAGTGTTTGTTGGTTTGGGCTGCCCGAAGCAGGAAAAATGGATGGCTGAAAATTCTCCCCATTTAACAGCGGTGTTATTGGGTGTCGGGGCTGCCTTTGATTTCCATGCCGGAACTGTCTCCCAAGCCCCCCGCTGGTTGATGCCTCTGGGGTTGGAATGGCTTTATCGGTTGATCCAAGAACCCCACCGCCTCTGGAAGCGTTACCTCATTCACAATGGGGCGTTTATTGTGCTGTTTGGCTGGCAACTGTTCCGGCAAAAATTCCTCCGACCGCCCCATTAGCCCCTGAAAATCTATTGCTCGTTTAGCCTCTTTGTTTTGACTGTTATTTCACCTAATGTTTGCGTGCTCCCAATGCGAAAATCTCCCATCCCATTGCCCGGCCAAGATATCCGCGCCATCAATCCTCTCCATTGGCTCAAAACCGCCCAGGGGCGCTGGCAACGGGGTTTACTACTGGTGGGGAGCGATTTACTAGGGTTGGCGATCGCCTGGCAACTGGCGGACTATGTCAACAACTTTTTTTCCCCTATTCCAGCCGATTTAATTTGGTGGGTATGGCTTGATATTCCCAGTTTGTTCTGGATTTTCGCCTTTGTTACCCTCTGTTTTTTCTTTGGTAATCACCTCTACCGCCTGCCCCCCGCACCCCAAAACTATACCCGTGCTGCCTGGATCATCACCCTGGTCTATGGCCTGTTTTTGGTCGGCAGTTATTTCTATGACCCGATGGTGGACCCACCCCGTTCTCTGTTTATTACGGCGTGGTTTCTCAGTATTGTCTTTGTTGTGGGTTTCCGTTTTGTCTTGACCCTGATTCTGCGCCAATTTGACCGCCAAGCGCCCCCGATTAATGTTTTTCTTGTTGCCCCAGCAAGGCAGTTAGATCGCTTGACCCACATGATCAAAAAGCGGCCCCATTACAGAGTCGTTGGTGCGGCCCTCGCTTCCATGGCCGGCACCCAGGCAACCCTGGCCCAGATTCGCCAGTCGGGCGCCCAGGAGGTACTGGTTAAAGATCTACCAGAAACGGATTTGGCTTCCCATTTGTTTTGGCATTTGCGCAGTGCAGGGATCGCCATTCGTCTGCTGCCGTCGAGTCGGGAGATGCTCTATCGGCGGGGTTTACCAGAGATGTTCGCAGGGATTCCCACCCTCCGCATCGAAACGCCCTTGCTATTGTGCTGGGATTATCGCTTGAAACGGTGGTTTGATTTTCTGGGGGCGGGATTTGGTTTGCTGCTAATTTCGCCGCTGTTGCTGGGGGTGGCGATCGCCATCCGTCTCGATTCTCCTGGGCCAATTTTTTTCCGGCAACCAAGGGCCGGTTTAAATGGTCAGCCCTTCAGGATGTGGAAATTTCGGACGATGATTGTCAATGCGCCCCAACTGCAAGCGCAACTGGAAGCCCAAAACCAGATGAAAGATGGGGTTTTATTTAAAATAAAAGAGGATCCGCGCATCACAAAATTGGGCCGATTTCTCCGCCGGACGAGTATCGATGAACTGCCCCAATTGATTAATGTCATGTTGGGCCAAATGAGCTTGGTGGGGCCGCGTCCATTACCGCTGCGGGATGTGGAACGGTTTGATGACTGGCATCATATCCGTCACCAAGTATTACCGGGGATCACGGGGCTCTGGCAAATTTCGGGCCGCTCGGATCTGGATGATTTTAATGATGCGGCGCGGCTGGATCTGTACTACATCGATAATTGGTCTTTGAACCTCGACCTTGATATTTTGCTGGAAACTGTGCGAATTGTCGTTTTCGGTAAAGGGGCTTATTAGGCCGGAAAGCCGTTGGTTTCCAGATAGTGGCGGATATCATCAAAGGTTTCCCAGGGGACGTAGGTTTTCCCTTCTTCGCCGAGATATTCCTGGAGGCGATCGCGCGCAAAAACCAAATCCGCTTTTAGGGCCATGTTGATATCTGTGAGAGAGTCACCAATAGCGATCGCCTTCTGGTATTGGTATTTCCCCATCACCTGCACTTTCTCGACCATTTCTGTCCCCCCTTCAAAGGGCGCAATGATCTTGAAGTAGGGGTCTAGGGTGTCAATATCCATCGCGGCCACGGTTTCAATATGGGTGCGCAGGGGTTTGCCGTCACTGCCCAAGCGGGCCAGCACTCGCTCCACCATCGGCACGAGGCCACCGGAAACCACCACGATCGGCACTTGGCGATCGCCTAAAAATTGTAAAAATTCACTAAAGCCCTGGCACACGGGTTTATCATCTACCTCACCGACGAAAGCCCCAAACTGCTCAGAAGGAATTGCCTCTAGGATTTTTCGCACTCCTTCCCGCAGCGTAATTTGGCGATCGTAAAGTCCTGGGAGAATATCGGCAGCCACCTCTGGGGCATATTTGCCGAGGGCATCACCAAAGGTATCGACGGTCGTGATCGTGCCGTCAAAGTCGCAAAAGACAATAGTCTGGGCTTTCATGAATTTTTGTAACGTGACAATTTTCCCCAGGATTATAGTCTTCTCCGACCTCAGTTGTAATTACCCTTGAGGCATGCCATCTTCAGACAACAGCTTTATTAAAGCAGCCTTTTTTAGGCTGCTATACCCTGTAAGTCCCCGCTTTTTAGCCATTTTTTTCAGTTCTGTTTGGTTGAAAGTCGCCAAAAGTTGCGGATCAGTGATTACGTCTGGCAATGGTTCAGGCGTTGTATAAAAGACTTCTTTAAAAATATTGAGTTTATTACCCCTTGTAATACCACATTTCAAGTTAGTGACGTCTGTTAAGCTCTCTTTCCAATATTTACGAGGTGCGGCATCAATTCTTTCCGTAGCTGTTGCAATTTTTACACCACTTAGAGGCTTAACAGGTCGCTTGATTAAATAATCAAGGGCCACTTTAATTTCATCCCTGGATGCTTTCGCTAAATTGACTTTTGAGATTTTTTCCTGAGCAAGAATTTGTGATGATGATTGAACAACAGTAGAATCGTCCGCCACAATACACCAAACTTTATTCAGTCCAGCTTCCTGCGCGGCAGCAAAAATAAAGTTATTTGCAATCACTTGATATTCTTCTGCCCCTGTTTGTTTAACAATGAGTGGAATCCAGTTTCTATCATTTGCTTCATTGATTGCTTTTGCTGCACTTTGGATTAAGAATTCATGAACTTCCGTCGGTTCACCTGCTTGGATCTCTTCAAGATAGAGATGTAGTAATGCGCCAATTTCTTGTTTCATTAGATGAAATACTCCTGAACTAGATTGCGGTAATATTCACAGGCTACTTTACTGGTAAAGACAGCCGGGCGATTGGCAAATGCAGCGGAGGCAATATGAGCATAGCTAGGCATCTCGAAAATTTCAAGATTCTTTTGAGCGGGAGTCCATTTGGGAAAGAAAAAATGCATTAAATCAATTTGATCTTCTTGCTTAGCTTGTCGAACAATTGCCTTGATTGCGTTTTGTGCTTGTGCTTTAGCAGTAGGAGTGATCGATTCACCATTAAAAAATATCGGTAATGGAGTGGGGTCTGCGAGTTCTGGAAAATAAGCACGTCGATCTTTTCCAAGAGCTGGAAAAATACTCTTCATTGCCATTGCTGCATTTTTAAAGGAGGCTACACCATTGTGCTTAGATGGCATTAAAATTACGTCAGCAGCAGTTAGAGCTTCATGGGTGAAATAACTATCTCCCGGAGGTGAATCAATTAAAATGTAATCATAAAAATCAGCAAGGGGAGATAAAGCTTTTTTTAAAGTTCCTTTGGGAATTGATGCCAAGTCTGTCCCTGTTGCATTTAAAAATTTTTCATCTGCTGGGATAATATCAAAGCCAAATTTTTCTTTAAAACGGTATTGTGCAATAACGTCATTAATATTCAGACTTTTCCTATCTTTATAGAAATCAAATAAGCTAAGTTTTTCAGTCTGAATATTGAGTAAATCTGAAAGATCCTTTTGATTAGGATCAAAATCTACGACTAAAACTTTTTTCCCAAACCCCAGTGGTTTAGGCAAGGATAAAATTCCTGCAAGATTAATTGCTGTCGTTGTTTTTCCTACACCTCCTTTATTGTTGTAGAGAGCAACTGTTAAAGCTTGTTGTTGATTATCAATAATTGTTTTGATGATTGAAATCTTTTCATCAATATTTTCAGCAGTCAACTCAATGTTTGTGGTGTAAGGATATACAACTCGACCATGACGACGAAAAAGTTGAATTCGATTTGCGTTAGTGAGAATTCCCCAGTTTACTTGTCGGCAATTTACTGAAGTCGGATGCAGGTATCCCTTGAGTTGTTTGACTGCATTTTTATAGGGATTACTAGAAGAAGAAAGGTCTAATTGTCTTTTTTTTAATTCGACAATCAAGGTGGCATCTTGTTTAGTATGAGAAAAGTCCTCTTCTCCAGTATTTTTCCGCGCTGCAATATCAACAGCCTTAGCTCCCCGTCCTGTTAAATACTGCTGACAAACCTCTTGCTGATTAAATCCAAATATTTTTAGAATTTCCGGGATAACTAACTTAAATGCTATCTCAGGTTCATTGGCATCAGGAGAAAGAGACAGCCATGCTTTTTTGAGATCCGAATCGATCATAATTGATACAAAAAACTTATCGCTCTTGGTCAGTATAAGCGACAAAAATGAATATCAATATAAATAAATTTAAAGTTAAAAGTCATAAAAATCATATCGGTAATTCTTTGGTTTGGTGAAAAATTCGTGCGATCATCACTAATTTGCTCACAACTTCTGCTGGCCAATTGCCTTCGATATTGCGCTGAGTTAAAAGGAGCATTCGTAGGCTATAACAATCTGCAAATCCTTCAATTTCCAGCCAAACTAAATCACTTTCTGCTTCAATACTGATGCGCTCTTCTGCCATCAATTCTGGGGCAATACTTGTAACAGTCTCAGCGAGTTGCACCAACAGGCGACAAAAATCGATAAATTCTGCCGCCGTCAGCTCCACTGCCCAATCATCAGTCCCCACCAGTCCCTGGAAAGCACGGGTCGGGTCAGGATCCCAGCCCAACCGCCAACCCGCTCCTTTTTTAAGCGATCGCCCCATTTATTCGCCTCGATATTCCGGTTCCCGTCCGTAAAGATAAACGAGGTAGCGCAGCTTGCCAATTAGATCTTCTGTTAACAGCTCCGGTTGATAGCGCCAGGTCCAATTACCCGCCGCCACCCCAGGAGTATTCATTTTTGCTTCACTCCCCAGACCCAGCAGATCTTGCAGCGGGAAAACCGCTAGATTTGCCACAGAACCCAGAGCTAAACGCATTAAACCCCAGTGGACCCCCTCCTCACAGAGGCAGCCGAGATAGTCCACAACCCGAGCTTTTTCCTCGTCACTGCGCTTGTCAAACCAGCCGAGGGTGGTGTCATTATCATGGGTGCCGGTGTAAACAATGCAATTGCGATTGGTGTAGTTGAACGGCAGAAATGGGTTGGCGCGATCGCTATCGAAGGCAAAGTGCAAAATTTTCATCCCCGGTAACGCGTATTTATCCCGCAGCGCTTCTACCTCTGGGGTAATTACACCCAAATCTTCTGCGACGATGGGCAGCACCCCCAGTTGTTCCTTAAGTAGGGCAAAAAATTCATCCCCCCGCCCTTTCACCCAGCGGCCATACATCGCCGTTTCTTCCCCCTGAGGTACCGCCCAAAAGGCTTCAAAACCCCGGAAGTGGTCGATCCGCACAATGTCCACATAGGCGAGCATCGTTTTTACCCGCTCAATCCACCAGGCATAACGGCTACGGGATAAGTTACGCCAGTTATAGACGGGATTTCCCCAGAGTTGCCCCGTTTCGCTGAAATAATCCGGTGGCACGCCCGCCATCCACTTCGCCGCCCCCGTTTCCCGGTCGAGGCGGAAAATTTTCGGGTGGCCCCACACATCGGCGCTGTCATGGGCCACATAGATGGGCAGATCCCCAAAAATCTGGATGCCCTTTTCGTTGGCATAGCTTTTTAGGGTAGACCACTGCCGGAAAAACTCCGACTGTACATATTGATGGAAGAAAATCTGGTCAGCCAGCAATTCTGTTTGTTTGGCGATCGCCTCCGGGTCACGCCAGGCCAACTCCGGCGCCCAGTCATACCAGCTCTTGCCGCCATGGGCTTCCTTAATCGCCATAAACAGAGTGTAGTCCTTGAGCCAATAGATCTGCTCCTCACAAAATGTCTGAAATTCGGCTAGACGTTCTGGGGTCGCCACTTCTTGGAAACGTTTGCACGCTTTCCGCAATAGGGGCATCTTGAAGGCGATCGCCTGGTCATAGTCCACCTGATCCGCTGGAAAATCCGGGCAATCCGCCAAATCTGCCTCATCCAATAACCCTTCCGCCGCGAGCCACTCTAAATTGAGGAGCATCGGATTTCCCGCAAAGGCCGAATAGCAGAGGTAAGGCGAATTGCCAAAGCCCGTTGGCCCTAGGGGAAGCACCTGCCAGACCTGCTGGCCACTATCGGCTAGAAAATCAATAAATCGATAGGCTTCTGCCCCTAAATCACCGATTCCGAAGCGACCCGGCAAAGACGTAGGATGTAACAGAACCCCACTCGCACGACGTTGAAACATATATCGCTCACAAGCTCACAAGTTTTTGCTACAGGTCATCCTAGCAACCGTTACCCAGCCCACCGACGATTGTGACGATTTTTGACAGACCCAGGTCAAGGTTTGCCCATATCCTCCCCCCATCGTCCCCAAAATCCGCCAAATTTCAACGCTCCAGCGTTAAGTAATCCTTTATTCCCAACGGATCCTAAAAGCCACTCGTTACCATGGGGGCAGACCCATTCAATGGTAAGCCTATGCCAGACCTTAGCCAAAGCCCCAGCCTCGACCGCGATTGCACCACCCTTTCCCGCCATGTCCTCCAGCAGCTCCAGAGCTTTGCGGCCGATGCTCAGGACATCAGCGCGATCATGAATCGCATTGCCCTCGCCGGAAAACTCATCTCCCGCCGTCTCAGCCGGGCCGGACTGATGGAAGGGGTGCTGGGTTTCACTGGGGAAGAAAATGTCCAAGGGGAATCCGTCAAGCGCATGGATGTCTACGCCAATGATGTTTTTATCTCGGTGTTTAAACAGAGCGGTTTAGTGTGTCGCCTCGCCTCCGAGGAGATGGAAAAGCCCTATTACATCCCTGAAAACTGCCCCATTGGCCGTTATACCCTGCTCTATGACCCCATTGATGGCTCTTCTAATGTGGATATCAATCTCAATGTGGGGGCCATCTTCGCGATTCGGCAGCAGGAAGGGGAGGATCTCGACGGCGAAGCAAAAGATTTACTGCAAAATGGTCGGAACCAAATTGCCGCTGGTTATATTCTTTTTGGCCCTTCGACGATGTTGGTCTACTCCATTGGCACAGGGGTTCATTCTTTTATTCTCGACCCCAGCCTAGGGGAATTTATTCTCGCAGAAGAAAATATTCAAATGCCGAAGCACGGCAAAATTTACAGTGTCAATGAAGGAAACTTCTGGCAATGGGATGAATCCATTCGGGACTACATCCGCTATATGCACCGCCATGAGGGGTATACCGCCCGTTATAGTGGCGCCTTGGTGGGGGATGTCCACCGCATTTTGATGCAGGGGGGGGTATTTCTCTATCCGGGGACAACGAAACAGCCGGAAGGTAAATTACGCTTACTCTACGAAACGGCGCCTTTGGCTTGGCTCATTGAACAGGCCGGTGGCAAAGCGAGCACTGGCACAATGCCCCTCTTAGATTTTGTGCCGACCTATCTCCACCAGCGTACACCGACCATTCTTGGGAGTGTGGAAAATGTGGAATTGGTGGAATCGTTTATTCGGGAGGCAGAACGACAAACGGTTGGTGTTTAGATTCTTTAGATGGGAGCGATCGCCCGGTTACCATCTAATCTCGCTGGGAACAATTCTTCGGGGGGATACCGCTCGAAAACTTTAGCGCTACACTTGAAGGCAATTATTCGCTTGATCGTCCCCATGGGAAGTGATAGGCGATCGCCACCGGAAGATCTTTCAATTTGTAAGATTCACCGATCTCGATAAAATTCCCAATCATAAAACCATGCGTGCATTACTGATTTACCCTGTTTTCCCCAAGAGCTTCTGGTCCTTTGAGAAGGCGATCGAGCTCATTGGTCGCAAGGCATTATTGCCGCCCCTTGGCTTGATTACCGTTGCCGCGATTTTGCCCCAGGAGTGGGAATTTAAACTCGTAGACCGCAACATCCGCGATGTCACCGAAGCAGAATGGGAATGGGCAGAGATCGTGATTATGTCGGGGATGATCGTCCAGAAATACGACATCTTAGATCAAATTGAAGAAGCAAAACGACGGGGCCTAAAAGTGGCGATCGGCGGTCCCTATGCCACTTCCTTTATCCAAGACCTAGAAGGTAAAGCAGACTATCTCGTGCTCGATGAGGGGGAATTAACAATCCCCATGTTTATTGAAGCCCTAGAAAAAGGTGAAGCATCCGGGATCTATCGCTCCCCCGAAAAGCCCGATGTATCGATGACTCCCATTCCCCGCTATGACCTGTTAGAGCTAGATGCCTACTCAGAAATGTCGGTGCAATTCTCCCGGGGTTGCCCATTCCAATGTGAGTTTTGTGACATCATCGTCCTCTATGGACGCAAGCCTAGAACCAAAACCCCAGAGCAACTGATCGCTGAACTTGAAACCCTCTACAACCTCGGCTGGCGACGCACCATTTTTATGGTGGATGATAATTTCATTGGGAACAAGCGCAACGTGAAATTATTACTCAAAGCCCTTGAACCCTGGATGGAAGAGAAGGGTTACCCCTTCAGTTTTGCCACCGAAGCTTCAGTGGATTTGGCCCAGGATCAAGAGCTGATGGATATGATGACTGCCTGCAACTTTGGCACAGTCTTCCTCGGCATTGAGACCCCAGACGAAAACAGTTTGGCAGTAACGAAAAAATTCCAAAATACCCGTGATCCTCTCAGCGAATCTGTCCATAAAATTATCAGTTCTGGCCTACGGGTGATGGCTGGGTTCATTGTCGGGTTTGATGGCGAAACCACAGGGGCAGCCCAGCGGGTGGTGGATTTTGTCCAGAAAAGTACTATTCCTACGGCGATCTTTAGCATGTTACAGGTTCTACCTGATACAGGACTGTACCATCGCTTGAAAAAGGAAGGCCGCCTATTAGAACATAATGATTCAGTGGGCATTAACCAAAGCACCTTGATGAATTTCATTCCGACCCGACCGGTAGAAGAAATTGCAGAGGAATTTGTACAAGGTTTCTGGGAGCTTTATGATCCTCAAAAATATTTAGACCGCACCTATCAGCATTACCGCATCCTCGGGGAAGCGCCCTGTCACAAAAATCCGAAACCCCGCAAAAATCCAGTGAAAAAACATCTGGAATGGCGGGCATTATATGCCCTCGCTGTCATTTGTTGGCGCCAGGGAATTGTGCGGAAAACCCGCTTTAGTTTCTGGTATTATCTCGCCCAAATGTTTATCCATAATCGTCGGGGCGTACCCAGTTATTTAACAGTTTGTGCCCAGATTGAGCATTTCCTTGAATATCGTCAAATCGTCAAAGAGCAAATTGAAACCCAACTGGTTAATTACCAAGCCCAGATGAAAAAGCTTGATGCGGTGAAGGCTGAAGCGAGCGATGGGGCCCGCGCTCAGTCGGAAGCAGAGGCGATCGCCAGCTAAACCTAACCCCTTTGCAAGTCTAAAAAAATGGGTAAAGTCTGTTCTCTCAGAGAATAAACCTTACCCATTTTTGCTGTTGATCGTCGATGACAGTTTGGAGCTATTTAGACCGTGAAGGCGGAGAGGGTTTGATCCAATAGGGCGATCGCCTCATTAATCTCTGCTTCTGAGACAATCAGCGGCGGCACAAAACGGATCACCTTCGGGCCAGCGGGGGCGAGGAGGAGACCATTTTCCATGGCAGCCTTGACCACTTCAATCGATGTAAGTTCTAAATCAGCTTTGATTTCCATACCACAAATCAAGCCCCAACCCCGCACATCGCTAAAGTAGGGATATTTTTGCGCGAGGGTTTTTAGGCCAGCTCGTAACTGTGCTCCTCTGGCGGTGGCGTTCTCTAAAAGATTTTCTGTTTCCAGGGTTTTGACGACGGCTAAACCAGCAGTACAGGAAAAAGGATTACCGCCAAAGGTGCTGGCATGTTCCCCTGGGTTAAATACCGCGCAAGCATCCTTACACATCATTGCGCCGATGGGAATGCCTCCGGCTAAACCTTTCGCACTGGTGAAAATATCGGGTTCAATGCCCAGGTTTTCATAGCCCCAATATTTACCCGTGCGGCCTACGCCCACCTGGACTTCATCGAGGACGAGCAAAATATTATTCTCGTCACAAATCCGCCGCACTGCCTTGAAATATTCCACATCCCCCGGGCGCACTCCCCCTTCCCCCTGGAGGGCTTCGAGCATCACGGCGGCTACGCGGCGGTTGCCTTCGTCAATGTCGACGATCGCCTCTTCTAGGGCGCGGATATCGTTGTAGGGCACATAGGCAAAGCCATCGGGGAGGGGATGGAAATGCTTTTGATATTTTGGCTGCCCGGTGGCGGTAATGGTCGCGAGGGTGCGGCCATGGAAGCTGGAGATTGCCGACAAAATGACGGGTTCTTCGAGGAAGTCAGAAACGGTGTGGGCATATTTGCGGACTAATTTAATCGCCGCTTCGTTAGCTTCAGCCCCAGAGTTGCAGAAAAATACCTTATCGGCGCAGGAGTGTTCTACAATCCACTGGGCCAGCTCCCCTTGCTCTGGGATGTAGTAGAGGTTAGAAATATGGTGGAGTTTTTGGATTTGTGCGGTGACCGCTTCGATCAGCGCCGGATGGCCATGGCCCAGGGTACAGGTGGCAATCCCCGCCACAAAATCTAAATAACTTTTGCCATTGGTATCCCACAGACGACAACCTTTTCCTTTGGCGATCGCCACCGGGAAGCGCCCATAGGTATTCATGACATACTGATTGAACTGGGCCGGATCAAAGGTTTCGACTGGAGAATGATCAAGTAGCGTTTGGGGACTCACAAAGTTACTCCTCTGGGGTGGCGAGAATCAAATGTAAATTTCAGTTTAGCCAATGGGTCATCTTTTTTGCTAAAGACAGAGTGGCCACAGGCTAAAGAAATTCTGCAATTTTTTTAAGGTTCCTACGGGGGAGGAAAAACTGTCTGCCATTTTGCTTACAAATATGAGGCTTCGTTGAGGTTCATCGGTGCAGAGTATCGAACAAAAATATGGACGTCTCAAGGAGCAACTTCTGCTGGGTTTGCTCATGCTTATGGGGCTATTTCTCCTCGGCATGGGGTGGTTTGTTGCCGTTGAGCATTGGTCTTGGGTCGATGCTGCCTATATGACCATTATCACCCTGGCAACGGTGGGCTTTGGGGAAATTCATCCCCTCGGCGATCGCTCCCGGATCTTTACCAGTATTCTAATCCTGCTGGGCCTCATTGCCGGGGGATACATAGTAAATCGCTTTGTGGAAGCGATGGCCAGCGGTTATTTTCAGGAGATCAGACGGTTGAAAGAATATCAACAGCAAATTAATGAACTCAATAACCATTACATTGTCTGTGGTCTGGGGCGTACTGGGCAGCAGGTGGCCAAAGAATTCGTCGCAGAAAAAATTGCGTTTGTGGTTATTGATCTTGACCCCGAACGGATCGAGATCGCCGAGGCCGAAAATTATATCTGCATTCAGGGAGATGCGACCTTAGATCAATATCTCCAGGCGGCAAGAATTGAGCAAGCCATTGGCTTGGTGGCCGCCCTCACCTCCGATGCAGAAAATCTCTACACCGTGCTCTCGGCCAAAACATTGAATCCAAAGATCCGGGCGATCGCCAGGGCCAGCACTGAAGAAGCCATCGAAAAATTACGTCGGGCCGGGGCCGATGCCGTTGTTTCACCATACATTACCGGGGGGCGTCGCTTAGCTGCTGCCGCCCTTAGACCCCAGGTCATGGACTTTGTTGATGGCATTCTCACTGGCACAGAGCATTCCTATTACCTCGAAGAAGTCCGTGTCGATAGTAATTACAGCGGTTATGTTGGCCGTAGCCTGAGTCAAGCTCGCCTCCGGGTCAAATCCGGAGCTTTGGTGCTTGCAATTCGTCGGCAAGATGGGGAACTAATCCCTGGCCCCACGGGGGATACATTACTTTTATTGGGGGATGTCTTGATTTGTATGGGCACGGCTGAGCAGCTGCGCAAACTCAACAGCATTCTGCTGCCCGTTCAAACCGATGGCTCCCTGCGGCCCCCCAATCGTTAGCGTTTCTTGAAACAAGTTCTTGATTCAGCCCAGGGTCAAACGATCTTGATACAAACTTTTGTTAATATTGATACCAACTTCAAATTCTTGAGATAAGAGGCATTTCCCCACCATGACTGACAAAAAAATTGTTGTTTCTCCGTCTATCCTTTCAGCGGATTTTAGCCGCCTTGGTGAAGATATTAAAGCCGTTGATGAAGCTGGGGCGGACTGGATTCATGTCGATGTCATGGATGGTCGTTTTGTGCCAAACATCACCATCGGGCCGTTAATTGTTGAAGCGATTCGTCCCTACACCAAAAAGCCTTTGGATGTGCACTTGATGATTGTTGAGCCTGAGAAATATGTCGCAAATTTTGCGAAAGCTGGCGCTGATATCATCTCTGTCCATGCCGAGCACAATGCTTCTCCTCACCTCCACCGCACCCTCTGCCAAATTCGTGAGCTGGGCAAAAAGTCTGGGGTTGTACTCAATCCTTCTACCCCCCTCGACATCATTGAGCACGTGCTGGATGTGTGTGACCTGATTCTGATCATGAGTGTGAACCCCGGCTTCGGGGGTCAAAGCTTTATTCCTTCCATGGTGCAAAAAATCGAAAAGCTCCGGGCCATGTGTGATGAGCGCGGCTTGGATCCTTGGATCGAAGTTGACGGCGGCATCAAGCCTTCTAATGCTTGGCAGGTCATCGATGCAGGTGCGAATGCGATCGTGGCCGGTTCTGCGGTCTTCGGTGCGCCTGATTATGCTGAAGCGATCGAAGGGATTCGTAACAGCAAAAAGCCGGCAGCGGTAGCGGCTTAGGGAGCATATTTTCCGAAATCTCCGATTACGAAGGGAGACTTGGGAAAAGTAAATAAGTGAATTGTTGAGGAGAGGCGGTGTTGCTTCTCCTCAATTTTTATGGGGATTTTGTGGGCAACTTTCGGCTCGGGAAGATCCGGTGCCATAATCAAATTATCTTCCGGGAAATGCTGTTGTGAAAGAGTCGGATTTGCGTCGGTTGGCAGAACAAGGAAATCCCCAGGCGATCGCCCAAATTTTAAAGTCATTATTTGCGCCGTACCAGATCCGCGTCATCGTCAAACGGGTGGCGGATAAACATCTAAAAATTCAACTAGAAGGTTTTTCGACCCCCGATGAGGCGATCGCCAAGCAGCTTCTTTCCCCCTGGCAACAGCTTTGGGAAAAGACAATCACCGAAACCTTTACCGTCGAAGGCATTCGCTTTGGGGAAGTCGCCCCCGATTGGGAATGGACGATGATCAAAGGCTTGCTTTCTCCCGCTGAACGGGAACCATCCTCAGACGCCTTTGTGGTTCAGGCGCCACCCCAAAAAGCGGCCCTCAGGGATGACGATCTGACCCTCAAACTGCGGCGAATCCTTTCTCCCTATCTGTGGAGCATTAAGGTTACCCCCTCTGACCGGGCCCTGGTGATCAAGCTGACGGTGATCGATGAGCGCGATCGCCAAGAATATGCACAAATTGTTTGGCAAGCCCTCCAAAATCTGCCCTTAGAAGCTGTCGATAAGATTTATCTCAACGTCTACCACCGCGCCCAACGGTGCTACCTGCTGAAAACCTGCTTCCCCCTCCACAGCAAAGAACCCCCTGCCATCGAAAAATCTGCCAAATCTCGCTCTCTCCAACCGGGCACAGCTAGAGCTCTCGCCATTGGTGGCCTGCTGGGCTTAGTCTTGTTTTTGTTACCCCCCAGTCGCTTTATTCTCGATACTTTTCTGACGTTTCTCCATGAAATCGGCCATGCGATCGCCTACTGGAGTTTTGGCTATCCCGCCGTGCCCAGTTTTGACTTTATCTTCGGGGGCGGCATCACCCTTGCCCTTGGTCGCGCCACCATTATCCTTTTACTTCTCTATGGCGGCCTCGCCTACCTCGCTTGGTACTACCGCCATAACCAGAGCACCCTGATCTTTTTGGGGGGGTTAACCAGCAGCCAAATCCTGTTGTTGCTGATCGGTTGGGATCAAGCGCTCATTATCGCCATGGGTCACCTCTTTGAAATTGGCGCAGTTTTCATTTGCCTCTATTTCGCCTTGGGCCGGTACTTTTGCCGTGGCCCCGGGGAACAAACCCTGTACAGCATGTTGGCTAGCTTCAGCTTCTTACAAAATTCCGCCTTTTTCGGGCAGCTTGTCACCAGTGAAACTTTCCGTATCGCTTATCGTGTTGGCAAAGGGGGCCTCATCGACCATGACCTTGTCCAATTGAGCCAAAACCTTCTCCCTCTCAGTCTCCCTACCCTCGCCGGTTGTTTTTTCCTATTGAGCCTCTTCGCCCCCGTGTTAGCCTTTCTGACTTTCCGTTGGGAATCGCGCTGGATTCAGGCTTTTTATCGCCTCTGCCAGCCATTGCCCTAGGCTGAAAACTAGCAAAAAAAAGCCTACCCAGAGGGGTAGGCTTCACTACTTCGAATATTGCTTTTAACTTTAAAGATCGTCAAAAATAACCTTCTAATAATTACCGTTGTTAAGACGCTCGTCCCCATCCAAGAACACATCAGAGGGAGGTGTTACGGTGAATCGGTCTAGGTTTGCCTGCAACTTCGCCACTTGGCTTTCAGACAAATCGGGGATGTTCAGCACATCTTCCACAGATTCGTAGGGACCGTTATTAACGATCAGCTTTGCCAAAGTGGGGTAAAAACCGCGCACCTCACGGAAGAGGCGAACGTTGGCATTGTTGAGGTCGATTTTTTTCCCGTATTCCGTTTCCAGTACCTGGTCTGCCGGGTTGACCCGCTCGCCGAGTACGGCTGCAGAAACGAAGCCACGACTTAGATCGAGGGCTTGGGCTTGGGGTTGGACGCTGAAGAACGCACAACTGATTATGAGGACGAGCCCCATTAATGCACGCACAACTCTACTCATTATGATTGATTCCTCCTAGGCTTTTCCCAGCTTCTTATAATCTTAATTGATATAAAATACCAAGCTTCAGGCGGCCTGAAACTCTAGACGTCAAAATTCTGGCTTATTATTTCATTTTTCCCGCTTTATTGTCACCCTTGCTTTTTTTGATCCTGAGGAATGGCAACAAAAGTTAATAAATGTTGCGACCTCTGGCAGGGAATTATTTTCCCTTTGGCGGCGATCGCCCGCCTTGGCATCTCCCTGGGAAGATGAAGGATAATAGATACTCGGTAGCCAAAATAACAAAGGAGTATCTTGAATGTCTCTTAGATTAGGTGATGTGGCCCCCAACTTTACCCAAGATTCCACCATCGGCGAAATTGATTTCTATGATTGGGCGGGAGATAGCTGGGTAGTGTTGTTTTCTCACCCCGCTGACTTTACCCCCGTTTGCACCACAGAACTCGGGGAAGTCGCCCGGCTCAAGGGAGAATTTGAAAAGCGCAACGCAAAAGTAATTGCCCTCAGTGTGGACGATACTGAATCCCACAATAGCTGGGTAGGGGATATCGACGAAACCCAAGGTTGCGCGGTGAATTACCCCATTTTGTCCGATGCGGACCAAAAGGTGGCCCAGCTCTATGACATGATCCATCCCAATGCCAACCCCAAGGTGACGGTGCGGACGGTATTCGTGATCGACCCGGCGCGGAAAGTGCGTTTAACCATTACCTATCCCCCCAGCACAGGTCGCAACTTCCAGGAAATCATCCGGGTGTTAGATTCGTTGCAACTGACCGATAACTACAGTGTGGCCACTCCTGTGAATTGGCAAGATGGCGAGGATGTGGTCGTTTCGCCGGCGATTTCCACTGAGGATGCACAGGTGAAGTTTCCCAAAGGTGTTAAGGAAATCAAGCCCTATCTACGCATGACGCCCCAGCCCAATAAGTAGGTTCTAGGGAAGAATCTTGCTTTTAAGCTGATGGCGATCGCCCCTGGGCGATCGCCATTTTGTCTGATTTTGAAATTAGCGCACCTCATAGCCAAAAATTTCCTGGGGAAGCAACGGTATCAGTGGCAGAAAAGGCCCGTTCTGATCGGCTTTGGGCAGACCTATGCCTGTCGATTTTCTTCTATGGGCAAGACCCTTGATTTTTGGTAGGCTTAGTATCGCTCTAAAACTCTATGCCTTAAATTTATATATTTTTTCTAACTATGCGTACTCATTACTGCGGGGATTTGCGCTCCGAGCACATTGACCAGACCGTGACCCTGTATGGTTGGGTCGATCGCCGTCGGGATCATGGGGGCGTTATCTTCATCGATCTACGCGATCGCACTGGCATTATCCAGATCGTCAGTGACCCCCAGCGGACGCCCGACTCCTACAAAGATGCCGATGCCAGCCGCAGTGAGTATGTCGTAAAAATTGTCGGCAAGGTCAGCGCCCGCCAGGAAGGGGCCAAAAATCCCCGTTTAGGTACAGGCGAAGTCGAAATTTACGCTGATTCTATCGAAATTCTCAACAGCGTTCATAAACAATTGCCGATCCTCGTCTCCAGCAGCGCCGATGGTGATCAGGTCAAAGAAGATCTGCGCCTGAAATACCGTTACCTCGATTTGCGGCGGGAAGCGATGGCGAACAACCTGAAACTACGCCACAACGTCGTCAAAGCCATGCGTCGCTTCCTGGAAGATGACGAAAATTTCATGGAAGTGGAAACCCCGATCCTCACCCGTTCCACCCCCGAAGGAGCGCGGGATTATCTCGTTCCCTCCCGGGTCAATGCTGGGGACTGGTATGCTCTGCCCCAATCACCCCAGCTCTTTAAGCAATTGCTGATGGTGGCGGGGTGCGATCGCTACTACCAGATCGCCCGTTGTTTCCGCGATGAAGATCTCCGCGCCGATCGCCAACCAGAATTTACCCAATTGGATATGGAGATGAGCTTCATGTCCTTTGATGAAATTATCGACCTCAACGAACGGCTGATCTGTCGCATTTTCAAGGATGCCCAAGGCATTGACCTGCCCCGGCCCTTCCCCCGCATCACCTACGCCGACTCCATGGAAAAATACGGCTGCGATCGCCCCGATACCCGTTTCGGCCTAGAACTCGTGAATGTCTCCGATATCGTCAAGGATATGGGCTTCAAAGTCTTCTCCGGTGCAGTCCAGAGCGGCGGACAGGTGAAAGTGCTGCCCATCCCCAACGGTAACGATGCCATCTCCAATGTGCGCATCAAACCCGGTGGCGATCTCTTCAATGCCGCGGTGGAAATGGGCGCAAAAGGTCTGGCTTTTATCCGCGTGCGGGACAATGGCGAAATCGATACCATCGGCGCGATCAAAGACAACCTCAGCGAAGCCCAAAAAGCGGAACTCCTCCAACGCACAGGCGCAGAATCCGGTACGCTGCTCCTCTTTGGCGCAGGGGCCACAGATATTGTGAACAAATCCCTTGATCGCGTGCGGCAGATGGTCGGCGCAGAGATGGGCTTAATCGATGACAATCAACTGAATTTCGTCTGGGTAACCGACTTCCCGATGTTCGAGTACAATGCCGACGAAAAACGTCTCGAAGCCCTGCATCACCCTTTCACTGCCCCCAACCCCGAAGACATTGAGGATCTCGCCACCGCCCGCGCCCTCGCCTACGACATTATCTTAAATGGCATCGAGATCGGTGGCGGTAGTCTACGGATTTACCAGCGCGACGTGCAAGAAAAAGTATTTAGCACTATTGGTCTGTCCGACGAAGAAGCCAAGGAAAAATTCGGGTTCCTACTCGAAGCCTTTGAATATGGCACGCCGCCCCACGGTGGGATTGCCTACGGTTTAGATCGTCTGGTGATGCTGATGGCCAAAGAAGAATCGATCCGTGATGTGATTGCCTTCCCCAAAACTCAACAAGCCAGTTGTGTGCTGACTGATGCGCCGTCTTCGGTTGATGCGAAACAACTGAAAGAACTTTATGTTGCTTCCACTGCCCCAGAAAAAGATTAGAGGGCGATCGCATAAATAAAGTCTTGAACCCTACCAGTGATTTGGTGGGGTTCTTTTTTGGGTTAATGCACCTTTCCATAAGCCAAAGCTCATCATTATTCCAGGCGATCGCCTCAAGAAAAGTAGTTCAATTTTTGGCTTGTTTGTTCTTTTAGTATCCCATGGGATACAGTTGAGGCATGATCGAAATTCGCGAGACCGCAAATTATTCTCGATGGTTTAAATCACTGCGTGATCGGCAGGCTAAAGCCCGCATAAATATTCGTATTCGGCGATTGTCCATGGGGAATCCTGGTGATGTAAAGCCAGTGGGCAAAGGAGTGTCAGAACTTCGCATTGATTACGGCCCAGGATATCGAGTGTATTTTGTGCAACGAGGAGATATGTTGGTCGTACTGCTTGCGGGTGGAGATAAACGAACTCAAGCTCAGGATATCAAAACAGCCTTAGAGTTATCACAAAACCTATAGGAAATATCATGGACAAAGTTTCAACGTCTCTCTGGGACGCGGCAGACCATTTAGAAACTAAGGAAGATATGGCGGCATATCTGGAGGCAGCCCTTGAAGATGGGGATCCAAATCTTATCATCGCAGCATTAGGAGACATTGCAAGATCCAAAGGGATGACTAGTATTGCGCGGGAAACAGGCTTAGGGCGTGAAAGTCTCTATAAAGCGTTATCTTTTGACGGAAACCCAGAATTTATGACTGTTTTAAAAGTTGTTCAAGCTCTCGGTCTTCGTCTGCGAGCAACTCCCATTTAACGGTTTAAGAGATTTGGGGTTTGGCAATCACTATATTTAAAAAGAAAAAGATGTATGGATAAAACTCATATAATATGTAATTAAAAGAATTTGGAGTCGCTTATATGACTGAAAATGTTGTTCAAGAATATGGATGGTCTACAGCTCAAGGGCCACACTCATGTGATTACATTGCTCCAGAAGTATTAAAAATTCTAGAAAATCTTAAAGGAAAACGGATACTAGACCTTGGTGCTGGTAATGGTGCATTGTGCTCCCTGCTTGCTTCTTCAGGTTATGATGTAGTAGGTGTTGAGTATGATATGCAAGGCGTTGAAATAGCAAAGAAGACATATCCATCAATTCCATTTTATAAATTTGGGGTACAAGACAATCCAGCAGATTTATTAAAATATGAAGAACCATTCGACGTAGTTGTATCTACGGAAGTGATTGAGCATCTATTTTCTCCTCATCTTCTACCAAGGTTTGCTGCTGACGTATTAAAGGAGGGAGGTCATATCATTCTTTCAACTCCTTATCATGGCTACTTGAAAAATTTTGCTCTTTCGCTCTTAAATGCATGGGACAAGCATCACACACCTCTCTGGCATGGCGGACATATTAAGTTTTGGAGCAAATATACACTCTCCCAGCTTTTAATTAAAAATGGTTTTACAGTGGTAGGATTTTCAGGGGTTGGACGGTTACCGTACTTGTGGAAAAGTATGATACTTATCGGGAAAAAAGTAGCCTGATATAATTAAAATCATCAGAAAATTACTTATTCAATCATCAAATAAACGATCATCAACCTTGTACAACATCTTAATATGATGTAACGCACTCTTTTCATATGCCGTTAATTAATGTAGCTAAAGCTTATTATAATAAGCTTTAGCTATCACGAACTGCCAAATAATTCTAGATCTACTTAGCCTCTCACAATGGATTTTAGACAATATATAAACCTTCCTTGGTAGATAAAAATGTACGAATCTGCGATACTTGCTGATCGTTGAAAACTCAGTATGATTCTGAGTTTGAGACTCAAAGAATTTGTTCGAAAACGTTGTCCCCTAGAAGCCTTCATGAGTGATATTAGATGCTAAAACTAGAGTTTTAATATCAGAAACTTTGAATAATTCATTAAATGAGTAAAGTGCAATATATTTTCGATACAAATAGTAGTTGTTCGTTATTTAGCTATTTGGAAGCAGTAGATCAGACCTAATAACGAGACATTCTCTCCAGAATGATAATATTATTATTAGAACTAATCGAAGAAATCAATGAAGTTCTCAGTCATCAAAAATTCACAAAATATATCTTTAGAAAAGAAAGAGAAAAATTTTCAGATAATTTTATAGGCCAAGGAATACTAATTAAAATAGTCGATATTATCCAAGAGTGCCGCGATCCCAAAGATGACAAAATTTTAGAACTAGCCATCAGTGGCAGAGCGAATTTTATTGTTAGTGGAGATAAATATCTATTGATACTTAACCCATTTTGGTCAATACAAATACAATCTGTTGAGCAGTTTTTACAAAATATAGACTATGATTCACCATAACAAGAGGACGATCGCCTAACAGATTAATTTTCCCAGAGGCGGCGGCGGGGCTTGCCGTTTAAGCGCTGATGGGTGTCTTGGAGCAGTTGAGGGATGTTGAGTTGATTGGGACAACGGGGCAGACAATCGCCGCATTCCGTGCAGGCATTCCCTTTTTTACCGGGGAACCAATGACCGGCATTTTCGAGCATTTGGTAGCGATATTCCCCATAACTCTTCATGTCGTAGGCGATCGCCAAATTTCTCAGACGCAGAATTTCAGGGATTGCGATCGCCTCCGGGCAGGGCAAACAGTCATAACATTGGTGGCATTCTGTGGTCTGGAGTTGTTGGCTTTGGTGTTGGGTCAAAGCAGTGAATTTTTCCTGTTCTGCCGGCGTCAGAGGATAGTCTTGATCAGCTATGGCCAGCAGAGGATCTAATTCCGTAGGATTCGCCGCCCCAAAGCTGAGGGTCGTGATCCGGCGATCGCCTAAGAGAAAACGATAGGTCAGTTCCAGAGGGCTAAAGGGAGCGCACAGTTTTTTTAAGGTTTCAGGGGGGGTAAACAGCTGACCCCCTTTGTCCCCCGGTGAAATGATAAAAATCCCCAGATCCTGGACAAAGGCTTGGGCGATCGCCTCAGCATTACGTTGAAAAAAATAGTAGTAATGGAGGTTGATAAATTCAAAATGACCCGTATTGATCGTTTGTAAAATGAGATCGAGGGGGCCATGGGTAGAAAAGCCCAGATGATGGAAATAGCCCTGCTCTTGTAATGGTTTCAGGGCAGGGAAGCCAATGTCTAAAAACCACTGGAGATGAGCTGGGGTATTAATGCCATGGATCGCCAAGCCATCTAAATAGTTGGTTTTGAGTTGGGTTAGAGATGCCTCTAGGGTGCGTTGAATATCGGCGGCATTTCCCTTGGGGAGGAGCTTGCTGGTAAGAAATAATTCAGACCTGGGCCGGTTCAAAACCTGTAAACTCTGGCCCAAAAATTGCTCGCTCGCGCCATAGCTGGGGGCTGTTTCAATGTGGTTAATCCCTAAGGAAACAGCCCGCTCCAAGGTTGCTGCCATCGTTTCAAGACTGTCGAGGGCGCGCATTGTCCCTAGGGAAAAAATGGAGAGTTGCCGCCCTGTTTTCCCGAACCGTCGATAGCGCATACCCTAGTTAATCTCCGGTCTAAAACCTAACTATTAATTTCGGCGATTAGGGCTTCAGCACTGCTGACACCTTGGCGATCGCCCCGGGTTTGGTAGAGGTTAAGGGCGGTTTCGAGAGCAGTGAGGGCTTCGCGGGAACGGTTACGACGCTGGAGAGCAACGGCGAAATTATAAAATGCACCGGGATCCGTGGGGACTAATTCCGTCAGGGCACGGTAGGCCATGATCGCATTGATGTAGTCCTGGGCTTTCATGGCCGCTGAACCGAGCAGCTTTAGGGCTTCAATGGATTGGGTATCGACAAAGCTGGCTTGCTCATAGGCGGTGATCGCCTGGGGCAGCAAATTTTGCAATTCATACATTTTGCCAATCCGGATCTGGAATTCTGCATCCCGCATCCGCAGTTGCCGTGCTTCTTCGAGGAGGGCGATCGCCTGGCTAGAATCATTTAGACCAAACCAGGTCACTGCCGCTTGAATCCGTAGTTCAGCATCGTTGGGCCGTTGGCGCAAAAGATCCGGGAAGAGGGCCGCCGCTTCTTGGTTGCGCCCCAATTGCAAGAGACTATGAAGACTATTTTGGAGGGCGATCGCATTGCTTGCATCTTTTTCGAGCACTTTCCGGTAGGCCACGAGCGCTTCTGCAAAATCTCCTAAGCGAAACTGCACCGTCGCTAAACCGAGGCTGTGGGAAAGATTGTTCGGCTCCAGTTGGTTCGCCTGTTGGTAAGCAGAGATGGCACGGCGGTAGTCACCACTTTGACCGAGGCTAAACCCAAGGGCATTAAAAAATTCTGCGTTGTTACCCTCGAGTTCCGTTGCCCGTTGGTAGGCGATCGCCGCTTCTTGATAGTTTTCCAGTTGAGCAAGGGCATAGCCGAGGGCCCCATAAATCCGTGCATCATCCTGCTTGAGGTTCAAAGCTTGGCGATAGCTTTGGACGGCTTGGGCAAAATTCTGATTTTTGAGCTGTTCATTTCCCTGTTCGAGGAAAGCATTGAGCTGCTGCGCATTGGCCCAGGTGACTTGGGGGGTGAAAACACCGAGGGCGATCGCCATACCACAGCCGACTAACCAACGAGAGAAAGGAATACCCATAGTAAACGTAACGTTTTTTTTCAAAATGACGCATCCGATTCTAGCACGTCACAAAAATATGCTGTCTTTCTTGCCAAAACCTAGAGCAGACAGAAAAACACAACAAAATAAGGATGCCCTGAAAGCATCCTTGAATCTCATGAGTTACTATCAATCGTCACATTCACCCACAATGACCACAACTAGAAAAATTATTCTTCGCCCAATTCTTCTTCGGTCGCGTTGTTTTGATCATCTCCAAAGCTCATGGCACTGATATCGAGATTTTCCCGCACTTTTTGGGTGACAATTGCGGCCAAATCCGGATTATCTTCGAAATATTTCACCGCATTATCTCGGCCCTGGGCAATATTTTCACCTTCGTAGCTATACCAAGCCCCCTTACGGTTCACAATACCCGTCTGTTCTGCCAGATCGAGCATACAGCCAACGCTAGAAATTCCCTTGCCAAAGATGATGTCAAATTCTGCAATCCGGAACGGAGGCGCTACTTTATTTTTGGCCACTTTGACTTTAGAGCGGATGCCAAATTCCCCTTCACTACCTTTTTTCAGCGTCTGGACCCGCCGGATATCAAGGCGTACCGAAGCATAGAATTTGAGGGCGGTTCCCCCGGTGGTCACCTCAGGATTACCGTAGCTGATGCCGATTTTTTGCCGCAACTGGTTCAGGAAAATCACCGTACAACCAGAACGGCCCATATTCCCAGCAATTTTCCGTAGAGCTTTACTCATTAGGCGCGCTTGGAGGCCCACCTGGACATCGCCCATTTCCCCTTCGATTTCTGCCCGGGGCACGAGGGCGGCTACGGAGTCAATAACAATGAGATCCACTGCCGAGGAGCGCACCAGTTGGTCGGCAATTTCAAGGGCAGATTCACCGTTATCGGGTTGGGCGACTAAAAGGTTTTCGATATCGACCCCCAAAGCGGCTGAATAGGTGGGATCGAGGGCATGTTCTGCATCGATAAAAGCAGCGACACCCCCGGCTTTTTGGATTTCGGCGATCGCATGGAGGGCGACGGTGGTTTTACCAGAACTTTCGGGGCCATAGATTTCAATAATTCTCCCCCGGGGAAACCCACCTCCCATCGCTTGATCTAGGGTGAGAGCACCACTGGGAATGGTTTCTACCCGCATCTGGGCGGCATCTCCCAACCGCATAATCGCCCCTTTACCGAAGTTGCGTTCGATTTGACTCAGGACGAGATTTAGGGCTTTTTCTTTGTCGGGATTATTGGTGATGGCTGACATGACTACCTCGATGGACAGGGCATAATGGGCAAAGAATTTTTTTGATTCTAAGTGCAACCGTACTTATGATATCGCAATTTTTAAAACCTGAGTTTGGCAAACTGCAAAAATAAAGAAGCTGCATTGGAATTAAGCTCACCCAGGAGCCGAGAAATCCTGATGGGCAACCATATCTAGGACCAAAATTGTTTTAATGGGACAAAATTTGCCGGCGTAGAGTTGAAAAATTTACGCTTGCGACTAGCGGGGAAGCCTCCAGCAAGGAGCCTCTAGAACACAAGTTTTTTCTCTGTCATGGTGATCGATCTATTGTTTACCCAAGAGAGGCGATCGCCTTCCTAGGTGGGTAACTCTAGGGGAATTTGACCAAGCATCCCCCTGCGAAATTCATTAAGCAGGGTCACCGCACTGCGTTCGATATCACCCTGGAAGCGGTGCTGGCCCAGGGCAATGACATAATCTTCTCCAGACATATCCAACGGATCCAAGTCATAGCGCTGAGTGAGGTGGTGTTCAAGGTTTAGTTCGACCAGCAAATCCACCATCGCTGCGGCTACCAATTGATTATCATAGGAAGCAGCGCCAATATCTTCACAAATGGCTAGTTTTACGGCATTTTCTTGGTCATCTAACTTCCAAGGAATAACCCCAGGGGCATCAAGCATTTCGATTTGATCCGAAATTCTTACCCAGCGTAGTTGTTTGGTTACACCAGCTTTTCGGGCACTTTCGACGACTTTTTTCCCGACTAAACGATTAATGAGAGCCGATTTACCCACATTTGGTAAGCCCATCACCACAGCACGCACGGGCCGGGGCCGCATCCCCCGAGAAATCCGGCGATCATTCATCGCTTTCCCTGCAATTTGGGCTGCTTTGATCACACCTTTGATGCCTGTGCCCTTTTTGGCGTCGGTGAAAACAGGCTGAATTTTTTGGGCTTGATACCAGTCCCGCCATTGACTGAGGACTTCGCTGGGGATCATATCTCGCCGGTTAATTACCACAACCCTTGGTTTTTCGCCGATCCATTCATCAACTTGGGGGTGATGGGAAGCAAAGGGGATACGGGCATCCAATACTTCCAGCACCACATCGACGCGGTTCAGTTGTTCTTTGAGTTGGCGTTCGGCTTTGGCAATATGGCCGGGATACCATTGGATCGGTTGGGGCATGGGCAGGGGTCGATAGAGCGCTTCTTATCATAACGCCTTGGGTTCAACCAAAAATCTTCCTAGGCGATCGCCCCAGCAATTTTTCATAAAAAAAGACCACAGAACTTTGCACTGTGATCTTAAAAAAACAAAACTTTTTTTTACGCAGGGGCGAAGCCCTAGAACTGGGGGCCAAGACCCACTTTCGGGGCATAAACCGCGCGATCGCCTAGTTCATCCTCAATGCGGAGGAGGCGATTATATTTTGCGACTCGCTCACTACGGCAGAGAGAACCCGTCTTAATTTGACCCGCACGAGTGGCAACGGCGAGATCGGCGATCGTGGTGTCCTCTGTTTCCCCAGAGCGGTGACTAATTACCGATTGGTAGCCATTGCGAGTTGCCAAATCGATAGTTTCGAGAGTTTCAGTGAGCGTGCCAATTTGATTGAGTTTGATCAAGACTGCATTGCCAGCTTTCTGCTCAATACCCTTTTGGAGACGCACTTTATTCGTAACAAACAAATCATCCCCGACCAGCTGCACCTTGTTCCCAATTTTTTCGGTCAAAGCAGTCCAGCTAGCCCAATCATCCTCATGGAGGCCATCTTCAATGGAAACAATGGGATATTTTTCCACAAGATTCGCTAGGTAATCAATAAACTCAGCGGGGGAGTGGGCCGCACCGTCATAAGTATATTGACCATCTTTGTAGAACTCACTGGCCGCAATATCGAGGGCGAGGGCCACCTGCTTGCCGGGTTCATAACCAGCTGCTTTGATGGAGTCTACAAGAATTTCCAGGGCCTCTTCATTAGAGCCGAGGTTCGGGGCAAACCCCCCTTCATCACCGACCCCTGTCAATAGACCCTTACTGTCGAGGACTTGGCTGAGGGCAGCAAAAACCTCTGCCCCCCAGCGGAGCGCTTCCTTAAAAGAATCTGCTCCCACGGGTACAATCATAAATTCTTGGAAATCAACATTGTTTGCCGCGTGAGCCCCACCGTTGATCACGTTCATCAGCGGGACGGGGAGAACATTTGCTAAGGGGCCACCAAGGTAACGATATAGAGGTAAGGCAAGTTCAGCCGCTGCTGCTTTGGCGGTGGCCAAAGAAACCGCCAAAATCGCGTTAGCCCCCAGATTAGACTTGTTGTCAGAGCCATCCCGGGCAATCATGGCATAGTCGATCGCCGCTTGATCTAAGGCATCTTCCCCTGTTAGTTCCGGCGCAATTTTTTCCTTCGCATTCCGGACTGCTTTTAGTACTCCTTTTCCGCCATAGCGGGCTTTGTCATCATCCCGTAGTTCATGGGCTTCAAAACTACCTGTCGAAGCACCACTAGGAACCTGGGCGAGGCCCACAGCACCACTTTCTAGGCGCACTTCTGCTTCGACGGTGGGACGACCTCTGGAATCTAAAATTTCTCTAGCATCGATTGCTTCGATAATTGCTTCGGATTTATCCAGCATTTGGGATTACTCACTGACCATTGATATTCAGGTATTAAACATACCCTGTTCTGGAGGATTTGTTGCTTTTTTAGGGCTAATCTTTGGGGACAATGGGCCGTTGTCAAGGTTCAGGGATATATCTTGATATTTTCTTTAGGTTTAGGGGACAGATTGGGGGGTTTGTCCGAAGCAGTTGAAGGGTAGGCTTTTTTCAAGATAAACTGAGGGCGTTGTTAGGCTGCCCCACCAATCCCAAGCAGGCTCTAGAACTTGAGAAATAGCTGCTTGACTTTTTGAAATTTTCCTTCGTTGGTAGATTATCTAAGGCAAAGTTGAAACCGTTGGTGGCATGATAGACACAGTAGGGCGCAGGGTTTTAGGAGAGTTGAGTTATGGCAAATGATCGACGGGTGTCTAAGGTGTCTTCTCTGATTAAGCGGGAAGTGAGCTTGATGCTTTTGCAAGATATCAAAGATGACCGGGTGGGTGCGGGGATGGTCAGCATCACCGATGTGGAAGTGTCTGGGGACTTGCAACATGTCAAAATTTTTGTGAGCATTTATGGCTCTGAGGCGGCACGGGCAGAAACCATGGAAGGTCTCCAAGCGAGTCGGAGTTTTGTGCGACGCACTCTAGGGCAACGGGTTCGCCTCAGACGATCGCCTGAAATCTCTTTTGTGGAAGACCGGGCACTGGAAAAGGGCGATCGCATGATTCAATTTATCAACCAGTTGGAGATTAAGCCGCCAGAAGCTTTCGAAAATTTGGAGGGCTACGCAGAAACCGCTGATTTGAACGATGGCTTTGATGGGGACGACGATGGGGAGGCCTTCGCTTCTGAGGAGATGGTGTAAGGTCCTTGGTCACCCCACAATTACCTCCAGTTGACTCTCTGTCTCTACGCCAGGCGATCGCCCAGATGATCGTCGTGCGTGCGTCCGGCCATTGGTTTGATGACGAGCGGCCCTATCCCCAGTGGGAAGCGGATCAAGCTACCCTCCAGCGCTGGCTCCAGGCAGGGGTTGGTGGTGTTATTTTGTTGGGCGGGAGTGCCGCAGAGGTGGCTTACAAAACCCAACAACTACAAAGTTGGGCGGCGGTTCCGTTGCTGATCGCTGCCGATATTGAAGAAGGGGTTGGTCAACGGTTTTCTGGGGCCACAGAATTGCCGCCCCCCATGGCCCTAGGCGAAATTTGGGTCAAAAATCCCCAATGGGCGATCGCCTTCGCCGAAGCTATGGGAGAAATCACCGCCCAAGAAGCTTTAAGCATTGGGATTAATTGGGTTTTAGCGCCAGTGCTAGACGTGAATAACAACCCCGATAATCCCGTTATCAATATCCGCGCCTTCGGAGAAACGCCGGATCAAGTGAGCGACCTGGGAACCGCCTTTATCCGAGGCGCCCATCGCCATGCCGTACTAACCACCGCCAAACATTTCCCTGGCCATGGTGACACTGCCACCGACTCCCATCTCACCCTCCCTACCATTCCCCACCCAGCAGAGCGTTTAAAAACCGTAGAATTGCCCCCCTTCGCCGCGGCGATTCAAGCCGGGGTTGATGCGGTGATGACCGCCCATTTACAGATTCCAGCCTGGGATGACACCTATCCAGCAACCCTGTCGAAATCCATTCTCACGGGTCAACTGCG
The DNA here is from genome assembly GCF_055380235.1 of Picosynechococcus sp. NKBG15041c. Lineage (NCBI taxonomy): Bacteria > Bacillati > Cyanobacteriota > Cyanophyceae > Chroococcales > Geminocystaceae > Picosynechococcus > Picosynechococcus sp. NKBG15041c. Next base: position 188,855 of record NZ_AP040363.1, on the reverse strand, counting down.
CCACAACCTCAAATTTTCTGGCTTGATTGTCACCGATGCCCTGATTATGGGAGGCGTGGCTCAATTTGCAGATCCTGATACAGTGGCGGTGCAGGCGATCGCCGCCGGAGCCGACATTCTTTTGATGCCATCTGATGTGGATGAGGCGATCACTGCCATTGAAAAAGCCATCAGGGGCGGTCACCTCCCCCAACATCGTATTTACGAATCTGTGGGCCGCATTTGGCAAGCCAAACAAAAAATTCTTCGCCAAAATAAACTGATATTTCCCCTGGGGATCAATCGAGATCAAAAAAAGATCCAGAAAACCCTGGGTGACATCCTTCAAAATGCCCAGAAACAGTCAACAACACCCACAAAATTGTCGGCTTTTCCTGACAAATCAGCCCGCAACTTAATCATTGTTGATTCGACATTAAAAAGCTCTTTCCTACGGCCCAACTGTCCGGCGATCACCATCCCCCAACACCATGGTTATGAACCAGAAATTATTGAATTAAAAACCTTACCTAAACTACAGCTCACGTCAGAACCGACGCTGGTGCAATGCTTTCTCCGGGGCAATCCTTTTACCGGAAAATTAATCGATCCCGTCCAGGCGATCGCCCAAATCGCGGCCCAAATTCCGTTACAAGGCGTCGTCTTCTATGGCAGTCCATACTTTCTCCCTGCTTTACAAAAAGCCCTGGGAGACATTCCCTGGTGGTTTAGCTATGGCCAAATGGCGATCGCCCAAGCGCAGATCTGTCAGTCCCTTTGGGAAAGCCCCCTCCAGCCAATCACCAACGCCACAGAATTCATTTAAAATGCCCCGATCATTAAAAGCAAACTATAATCAAACCCTAATAATTCCTTCTTACATTACTTAAAGTTTCGCTAAAAGTATTATTGATAAGTATTGAAATATACAGTGTTTTTTGTATAGCAATGCCTTGCAGAATCCAATAAAATAAGCATGGAACAACCATTAGCCACCAAGAGGTAACTCTTATGTCCACCACAGCGATGCCTCCGGCGTTTCCTACCCCGAAACACTTTTCCATTGACATGCTTAGAGACGAAGCTCGCCAGCTTGTTGAATTGGGCACAATCGATTGCAGCCAGCCCATTTACGTTCTTTGTCAATTTATTCCGGCCCGAGAATGGGTTTGGGTCGAGTGCGAACTAGAACGCAATGGTTTCCTGCTCCGGGATCAAATCGCCGATCTCAATCCAGCCCAATGCTGGTCCGATGACTAAGCAACCCCAACCAAATGTCGCTCAGCATTTAACGACATCATTTCAGACCATGATTTCTGGCCTTACCGTAATCTTTGGATGAAGCCCCATGACCCAATCAACTTTCATGTTGCCATCGCCCTTCTTCTTTTCCCTAGGGCAGATCCGTGATGAAGCACGACAACTCGTTGACCAAAATCGCGTTAGTCGGCGGCAGCCCCTCTACAGTCTTTGTGAATACATTCCCCCCCGGGAGTGGAGCTGTGTCGAAGTAGAATTAGAACGTTGTGGTTTTCTCCTACGAGATTGTGTGGGAGATCTCCTTGGGGGCGAACGCTGGGACAATGATTAGCGTTGGTTTATTTCGTCCATATCTCACTTAAAAAATTTTCTCCACTGAAAAGCATAAAAATAGGGCAGAACAGACCTGCCCAGAGCATTATCGTCATCGCGGTTTGTTTTTGAGCGATAAAAAGACTTAAGCTAAAAAAGAATTAATTCTCCCCTTGGTTATCTTGGCGTAGAGCCGCAAGCTCACTTTTCAAAGTGATGATTTGCTCTGTCAGATTTTTTAATTCCGTTTGCAGTTCGCCATCTTTTACTTCGGTGGCAGTGGTTACGATTTCTTGATCACCAGGTGCCCCCGCCGTTTTACCCTGTTGGAAGATCTTTTCAAGAAATTTCCGGGCTTCTTGCTCTGTCATTTCACCCTTTTCAGACCACTCCTCGGCACGACTTTGTAGCTCTGTCCGAAATCCGGTGATCGTGACTTCCCGCTTCATTGGATCCTGGATGGTTTCAACGAGGGTTGCGGCTGCTCCCACAGTGACGTGGAACCCTTTTTGGATCAGTTCAAGAAAGTTTGTGGATGTACTCATGGCAACAGTCCTCTCTAGGGAAGGATAAATTAGAAATTAGAGATTGCATGGTTTAGACCTAGACTAGCGCACTGACACCAAAACGGCTGTTACCTTGAGAACGATTCTGCCTGGGCCAGGTAATTATCTAAGTCTTCGACAAGACGAGGAAGTTCAGCTTCGCTGGTCAAGCGAATTTTTTCATCGCGTAGGGTAATCAACACTTTGGCGGCGAAGGGACTAGGGTAAATATTTGGGTTACAAAAAATCTCTAAGAAAAGATCCCCTGTATATTGATATTCCATCGGTTTTTGGGGCTGGGGGCGCTTTTTTAGATCTCCACCATTGGCGATCGCCTTCATGCTATCCATAAGTTGTGAGATCTCTCCTTTGAGTTCTTGGGCAGCAGTAGAAGGAAATTGAAAACTAACAGAACCTTGTAATAAATTGAGCACAAAAAGCATGATTTAATGTTTGGATTTGAATGATATTTTCATCATAGGAATTTCTTTTTACTCCGCCAACTTTTTAGTGTTTTTTTATTGAGTAATGTTCCTAAATGCTAACTTAAAGTTTCTCCTTTAAGCGCCGTACCACATCGCTTACAAAATTGTGCATCTCGGTCATGGAAAGCAAGGCCACATTTCTGACAGCTAACCTCTTGCTGACCAGTACTTTTGATAAATTGTCGAACCAGATCTCCCAGTTGCCAAGGAATCACGATAATCCCAGTTAAGATCATCACTAAAGTCACAATCTTCCCGAGATCGGAAATGGGCGTTTTGTCTCCAAAGCCCACAGTAGTCATAGTCACCACTGCAAAATACAAAGCATCTAAAAAATTGCCAAACACTGCCGAATTTACATCATGTTCTACTTGGTAAATAAGACCAGAGTAAACAAAAACAATCGTAAATAAAGTGAGAAGAATTCGGCTGAGAATAATACTATCTTCTGCTTGGATGTTGAGAATAGAAATCTCTAGACGAAAAAAACGAATTAGCCGGAGCAGTCGAAACCAACGGAATAATCGAATAAAGCGAATATCTAGAAACCCTAAAAATAGCGGGGCGATCGCCAGAAGATCGATCAATGAAAAAAGACTAAAAACGAACTTGCGCAGGTCTGCCGATCCTAAACAACGGCAAAGATATTCTAGAACAAAAATAATTAAGATCAGCTTGTCTAAATAATCTAGATACTGGGAGTAAGGCTGGGGCAGTGGATAGGTTTGGGCCACAAAAATCCCCGATGAAATGAAAATAAGACTGCAAAGACTGATATTCAGAAACCGCCCTAAGCCGCTGTCAAAATCATCAAGGGCATGACCCAGTCTCAACCACCAGGGAAATTCCTGTTCCATGAATATTAGAATTTAGTTAGGGTTATGACCAGCTTGGACGATAAGCTCTTTGACTTCTGCCTCGGAAAGTACCGTTTCTACTGCGACGGTTTTCGCTGCAACATCGACCGTAACTTGGGCTTGAGCATCTTGATTTTGAATCGCTTTAGTGATGGTCTGGCCACAGACTTCACAGGCGATACTCGATACAGCAATCTTAAAACTCATAGATTATTTTACTTAAAGCTTATTTTTGTACATGTTAGCAGCATCTTAAAAGTCTGCATTTATTATTTTCTGCTGATGATAAGGTCATTGCTGTTTTACATTATAAAAAAGTTGATACTTCTAAAAATGTAAAACAGCATTCTTGTTTATTTTTCCCCCTAGGGAGTTGGGGTGGGTAATACTGATAACCCAGGTCAGTCTAGGCTCGACTGTTATTGGGCTAAAAGTTTAGCCCAAGTTTGAGCCCCAACAATGCCATCCCCATCAATCTTCAAAGCTGTTTGGGCAGCAATCACCGCAATACGGGTATTGGGGCCAAAAATACCATCGATCGCCCCCCGATAGTGCCCTAAAGCTTGCAGGCGGGTCTGCAATAGTTTGACTGCGTCTCCATCCATGCCCTCTTTGAGGAGGGGTAAGCTACTGGGATCTGGATTATCCGTCGTGGTTGCGGCGGCGACGGGTGTTTGATTCGCAGGCGTTGTGGCGGTGGCAGGCGCTGTTGTGTCAGCAGTACTCGTGGTGGTGGTCGGCCTGCTTTGGGTTTCAGGGGTGGCCTCCTCAGGTTCAGGTGCTGTAGCTGGGTTTGCCGCAGCACTAGGGGGATTGGCATTGGTCGCAGGCAGTAGGGCCTCCCAGGTGGCGCGATCCATTACACCTGTTTGGGGGATATCCGCAGCCCGTTGGAACTGATAAACGGCAATTACGGTGGCTTCGTCGTAGGTTCCTGTCGCTTCACCACTGTAATAACCCAACAGGCGTAGGGTTGTCTGTAATTCGCCAACGGCTGCACCCGTGCTGCCAATGCGGAGTTCGGGTCGGGGCGTTTGGGCCAACACTAGACCACCACCGAAGAAGAGTGTGGATAAACTAAGACTTAAAAGGATTTGACGAATAAACATAGCTATTTTTGATTTCGATAGATTAGGGCGATCGCCTTATATCGTTTTCTACGATAGTTGAATGTCTTGGACGAGGGAAAGAGCTTCCTGGGGGCCAACAACGACGATGTAAGGCTGTTGGAAATGACGCTGGGCCGCTTGGTGAGTTTCAGCGGTAGTGATTTTTTCTACATGGGACCTAAAGGCTTGGTCAAAGTCAATGCCAAGGCCGATACTCTCATACCAGCCGAAAATCTGGGCTAACTCGGCATTCGTTTGCTTGCCGAGGGCGTATTGACCCAGGAGTTTATTTTTTGCCACCTGCAAATCTACTTCAGCCAGGGGTGCCGCTACCAGCCGTTGCATTTCGTCATAAAGACCTTGGAGGGCGATCGCCGTATTTTTGGGCGCTGTGCCGATGTAGGTGATGAATTGTGATTGAGCCAGCCGAGTCGGGAAAAAAGCGGACACATCGTAGGCTAAACCCTGCTTTTCTCGCAGTTCCACAAATAAGCGACTCGAAAGACCATTCCCCAGATAGGTGCTCAACAGTTTCAGAGCAAAAAAATCATCATCGGCTACCGTCCCTGTGAGATAACCCAGAATAATAATTGCCTGTTGACTGTCTTTTTCCTGTCGCCAGAAGCCTCCCTGGGGAACCAAAGCCGGAATTTCTAAAGGTGGTAAGGGCTCTGGAGGATTTTGCCAATCCCCTAGGGTCTGTTCGGCGATCGCCTCCGCCTGCTCTAAGGTGATGCGACCCGAAAGACTAATGACTAAATTATCCGGGCGAAAATGTCGTTGATGGGCCTGACGTAGATCTTCTGGCGTTAAACTTTGTACCGTTGTTTCTGTGCCGAGGATCGACTGACCATAAGGATGTTGGGGATACATCTGGCCCCGGAGCAGGTCGTAGGCCACATTAAAAGGCTGCTCCTGTTGGGAACGAATACTCTGTAGGGTGATTTTGCGCTCTAGCTCTACTTCCTCTGGCGGAAAAGTAGGTTCCCGGAGAATTTCGGCCATCAGCTTAAAAATCGTCTGAAAATCTTTCGTCACCGTTTTTAGACTAAGGGCTACATAGTCACTGGAAGCGCTGGCCCCGAGACTGGCTCCGATCGATTCTACCTGCTCAGCAATCTCCACCGCACTGTAACGGCGGGTCCCCTTGGTGATCACCGCTGCCATCAGATGAAACAGTCCTGCTTGGGCTAGGGTTTCCCAGCATCCTCCCGCCTGGGGAAAGAACAAACGGCCTGCGACCAAATCCGCTATGGGATTTTCGGTCACAATTAGGGTAATGCCATTGCTAAGGACGGTGCGGTGAGTCATTTGGGTAGAAGCAGAGCTGGCAACCATGGGCAGATAGGATGTTTGCAGAGGTGGAAGTTGGCGCTTTACTTTAACAAATTCCCGGCGTGGGGGGCGGTGCAAAGCAAGCTATTGTGAAAAAAGCGATAGAAATATTTACCAACTGTGTTTCAGCCTGACGCGATTGAAGTTGCCCTAGGGACTTTGTTTCCTACTAAAGAAACGATTCCCATCGAAATTTTTCAAGACGTTGATTCTACCAATGCGCTGCTTTGGCGGCGCTATGGGGCACAACAACCAATGCCTCGGGTGGCGATCGCCTTATCCCAGACGGCAGGCCGGGGCCAATGGGGACGCACCTGGACTTCGGAACCAGGTGGGCTCTATTTGTCGATATTGTTACCCATAGAGCTGCACCCCCAGGTAGCCTATAGCCTCACCCTCGCCAGCGTTTGGGGGATTGTGGCAAGGTTGCAACAATCAGGAATTCCCGTACAAATCAAATGGCCTAACGATCTTTTGTTGTGTGGCAAAAAACTCGGCGGCATTAAAACCGAAACAAAAATTTCCCAGGGAAAAATGAGTGCGGCGGTGGTTGGGATCGGGATTAACTATCAAAATCCTGTACCACCTCCGGGAATTAACCTCGCACAATTTTGGCAAGGAGATATGAAAATTTCAGGCGATCACCTGGCGGCTTTGGTGATTGCTGGGATTTTGCACGGTAGCCAAACATTAGCCCAAGGTTCCATGGCAGAAATCTTGCCAGACTATCTCAAACATTTCAAAAATTTGGGCGAAACCATAACCTACGAAAACCATCAAGGGGTGATTACTGGGGTGAACGAGAAAGGAGAACTTTTACTGAAACTTGTTGCGCCCGGGGCCAGCAGCATTATCAAAATTCCCCCTGGGCAGATTTCCCTCGGCTATGAATAATGCAGCTCTAAATTTGACTTTCTTGGTGAAGCTTGCCACACTGCAAATCGTTGTCTCAAAACAAGCATAAAGCAAGATGAAAACCTATCTGATCACTGGGGCCAATCGAGGGATCGGCTTGGAATATTGCCGCCAACTTCAAGCCCAAGGCGATCGGGTCATTGCCGTTTGTCGCACCCCTTCCGAGGAACTGTTGCAACTGGGCATCACGGTTAAAAGCGATGTGGATCTGACAAATCCTGATGCAGTACAACGCCTTACTCAATCGCTTCAGGGGGAAATGATTGATGTGCTGATTAACAATGCCGGCATTTTAGAGCGAGTTGATTTAGAAAACTTAGATTGCGATAGTATCCGTCGTCAATTTGAAGTGAATGCGATCGCCCCATTGCGTTTTACCCAATCCCTTTTACCAAATCTGCAAGCCGGCTCTAAGGTGATCTTGATGACCAGTCGCATGGGTTCCATTGAGGACAACACCTCCGGCGGTTCCTACGGCTACCGAATGTCGAAAGTCGCCCTGTCCATGGCCGGAAAATCCCTGGCGATCGACCTGAGGCCCCGGGGCATTGCCGTGGGCATTCTCCATCCTGGTCTTGTAAAAACGCGGATGATCAATTTTCGCGAAGATGCCATTAGCCCGGCGATCGCTGTGCAAGGGCTGTTAGACCGCATTCAGGCACTCAATCTCGAAAATACAGGCACTTTTTGGCATGCCAATGGGGAGATTTTGCCCTGGTAGGTGCGTTTTGACTTAACTGTAGAGGCTGGCGACATATTCCCCATAACCGTTGTAGGGCAATGTTTCCTTCAGTTCCCAGCTGAAATCAGGGGTATTGCCGATAAATTTTTCGGTGGCTTGGGACCAGCGGGGATGGGGCACGTCCGGCTCCACATTGGCTTCAAATTTGTACTCATGGCCATCAATCGTATTCCAATAGGTGGCCGGTTGCTCGGCGAGAAATTCAATTTTGACGATGGACTTTGCCCCTTTAAAGCCATATTTCCAGGGCAGCACCATCCGCAGGGGCGCTCCATGCTGTTTCGGCAGATCATGGCCGTAAATCCCCAGGGCGAAAAAGGCCAGTTCATTATTCATTTCTTCGATCCGCAGTCCTTCGGTGTAGGGCCAGGGCAGGCCGCCCAAATGAAAGGTGGGACCGGTGGTAATCGCTTCGTCGTAATAGCTGGTAAAGCGAACAAATTTTGCCTGGGCGGTGGGTTCAACGGCTTTAATCAATTCGCGCATCGGAAAGCCAATCCAGGGCAACACCATCGACCAAGCCTCCACGCAACGGAAGCGATAAATGCGTTCTTCGAGGGGAAATTGCGTTTTCAGGTCGTCGATATCGTAGGTTTTCGGGTTGTTCACGAGGCCGCCCACTTCCACTTGCCAGGGCTTCGTGGGGAGACTCTGGGCGTTTTGCCAGATGCCTTTAGTGCCACCAAATTCATAGAAATTATTGTATTGACCTGCAAAAAGTTCTTTGGTGATTGGGCGATCGCCGATGGTCTGAAAGGCGGGGTTTGTGGTGACCTTCAGTTTTGGTAAATCGAGGGTTTGGCGCAGGGCATTGTACTGCTGATCCTGGGACTGGCAACTGGCGAGACCAATGCCGACGCCGGCCCCGAGGAGGGTCTTGATAAATTTGCGGCGGTTCCAATACACACTTTCTGTGGTGACCAAATTTTCGGCAAGGGCGTAGGCAGGGGGAACTTTAAACAGCACCATAGCGGCTCAGGATCAACAACGATAAATACCGTCTAAAACTCTAGCGCATTTCGCTGGGTGGGCTTTTAGGCGGCTTTATTTACATTCCTTTACAATTAAGATGGGCTCATTAGAAAGGGTAAATTTCGGTGAAAGTTTTTGGGCAGTTAGAAGCGGATACCCGGCGTAATTTTATTTTTCTCTTTATTGCAGGCCTAGGCTTTTGGTTGAGTATGACCAGTCTTCTGCCTGTGCTTCCTGCCTATATCCAGGATTTGGGAGCAACAGACCAGCAGGTGGGTTTTGTGATGGGCTGCTTTGCCATTGGTCTGATTTTGGCCCGGACTCGCCTCGGTCGGATGGTGGATGAGCAGGGTCGCAAACGGGTGATCTTAATCGGTGCTGCGGTGGTGGCGATCGCCCCTTGGGGATATATTTTCTTGAACTCCATTCCCCAGATGATGCTTTGGCGGGCATTCCATGGCATTAGTATTGCCGCTTTTACGACGGGCTATAGCGCGTTAGTCGTCGATTTAGCCCCAGAGCGGAACCGAGGAGAAGTGATTAGTTACATGAGTTTGGCGATTCCCCTGGGGATGTCCATCGGGCCAGTGGTGGGTGGTTACCTTCTGGGCAATGTCCCCTATCCAGTGATTTTCATGGTGTCTGGGGTTTGTGGGGTTGTGGCCCTGCTGTTAGCCATTCAAACCAAAGAAGCGATGCCCACAGACCCTGCGTCCGCAAAACAGCCATTGACAGCCCTCCAGACGGAGACAAATCGAGATTATTGGGAGCTATTTCGCCATAAAGGGCTTTATATTCCGTCGCTCATTATGCTCTGTATCGGCTTAGTGTTTGGTGTTTTAGTGACTTTTTTGCCACTGTATATCCGCGATCTGGGTTTAGATTTTAATGTCGGGCTGTTCTATGGGGCGGCGGCCATTTCTAGCTTTACCAGCCGTCTGTTGGTGGGGAGAGCTTCCGATACGATCGGCAGGGGGCTATTTATCAGCGGTAGTCTCCTCTGCTATACGGTGACGATGTTAATTCTCAATAATGCCCTTAGTACTTCGTGGTTCATGATGGCGGGGGTGATGGAAGGTTTGGGGGCAGGCACGCTCGTCCCGATGATGATTGCCTTGATGTCGGATCGCTCCTCTAGTGCAGAACGGGGTAAAGTGTATTCGATTTGCATCGGTGGTTTTGATGTGGGCATTGCCCTGGCGGGTTTATTTCTCGGTACAGTCACCCAGTTGGTCGGCTATCAGGGGATTTTTGCGATCGCCTCTGGTTTGGCCTTCTTTTCGTTCTTTATTTTCCTGACCCTTGGCAATGCTCAGATCGAGACTTCTCTCAAATTTGCCCTGGGTCGCACGGGCGATCGCTACGCCCAAAAATTCTAAAATCAGCAATATTGCTCACAGTTTAAGATGAAACGCCCTGAACCTTTCTCTTTGCCTCCCCTGGCTCCCTACGAAGATCGTTTGCTCCATGCCCTCGCTTTTTTTCGGACGGGCCGCGCTGTAGAAACCCAAGCCCACCATTGCCTGTCGATGTACCTGCGCCAAGGGGAAAGCCGGGTGATGGGGGAAGTGGGCTTCTATGCCAAGTTACTCAATATGGACGTCGATGACCTGCTGGAATTGATTTATACCCAGCCGGAGCAGGCCCAAGGTCTTTTGGCAGAATATGGGGCGATCGCCCCGGTCGCAGAGGAAAATCATTCGGCATAATGGAAAGAAACCATTCCGTTGCAATGCACAGATGAGCGCACCCCAAGGGCCAGAGACTTACCAAGTTGAAGATATCCAAGCTATTCTCCAGTTGGCGATCGCCCGCCGGGACACCGAGAGCGAACTGACCCGCACCCAGCTCGAAGAAATTGCCGCCGATCTGGGCATTCCCCAAACGGATCTGGTCGCAGCGGAACAGGCTTGGCTAGATCTCAAGGTAGAAACCACCAAAAAGCAAACGTTTAATCTCTATCGCCGTCAACTGCTCAAAACCCGCGTCATCCGCTTCAGCATTATCAATAGCTTTTTGGTTGGCCTGGATGCCCTAGATACTGGACATCCTTCCTGGTCTTTGTATGTGCTGTTGTGCTGGGGAATGTTCTTTAGCCTGCGCAGTTGGCGACTGTGGCAAACCAGTGGCACCGATTACGAAACGGAATTTCAGAAATGGGACCGTAAAATGCAACTCAAGGAATCTGTCCAAACCCTCTGGCAGAAAACCCAGGAATTTCTTAAGGGCATTTCCTAAATTTTTAAAATAGATAAAAGGCGATCGCCTACCTAAATCCCATGGCCCCGACCTCTCAACCCACGGCAACTGAACTAGACGATTTTTTACGCCAAAAAAACATCGAAGCTTCTCCCGCCTGGGAATTTCTTTTTGGTGCCGCAAAACAAAAGCCGATGCCATCTCTGTTTCACTCCCGTCTCCAGCGCAATTTGGTTAATGCCATCAATGAGCAAGCCACCCAGTACGAAGCGATTCAAGAACTGCGTTGTATCGTACCGCCCTCATCGCCTGTCCCAGATATTGTTGTCGTCAAAACAGAGCGCTTGACAGAAGATGGCCCACTACAGGGAGCACCAGACTGGCTAATCGAAATTCGCTCCCTTGACCAGAGCACCCTCGATCTTCAGCATAAAATCTTGCACTGTTTGGGCCAAGGAACAGCATTAGCTTGGTTGATCGATATTCAGCGAGAACGGATCTGGGTTTGGGAAAATGACCAACTGCCAATTATCTATGCCGGAGATAATGCTCTGCCCACTTTAGGGGATATCAAACATCTGACAGTAGAAACTGTAATTGCCATGGCCCGACAGCGTTAATCCGGCGGTTTCCCATCAAGCGCCGAGGGAATGGTCCATTTTCTAGAGAATAACAGTGCCCTGTTGGTCGATTTCTAAAACATGGGCGATCGCCTGCACGCCGATCATTTCCCAAGCCGTTTGCATCGCCGCTGCCACCTGGGGGGCATTTTCTGACGCAGTAAGGGCCAATAACGTCGGGCCAGCACCACTAATTACCATGCCGTAAGCCCCAGCGGCGATCGCCGCCTGTTGTACCTGGTCATACCCCTTGATCAGATTCTTGCGGTAGGGCTGATGGATTTGGTCATCCAGGGCCGCCGTTAAATATTCAGGATTGTTCTGGGCTAAACCGTGGGGCAATAGACCCAAGCGTGAGGCATTAAAAATCGCCTGGGCCCGGGCATACTGTTGGGGCAAAACAGCGCGGGCTGCTTCGGTAGATAGCTCAAAATCAGGAATCGCCACCACAGGCACGACACCTTCATGCCAGGCCCAAGGACAAATTACCCAATCCTGCTGGTGATTCACCGATAGCTGGCAGCCGCCCAACAGCGCCGGGACGACATTATCGGGATGGCCTTCCATTTCAATAGCCAGATTCATAATTTCCCGTTGACTCAAGGGGGAACCGGCCAGGGCATTAGCACCCACGAGCCCCCCCACAATCGCCGTTGCAGAACTACCCAGACCACGGGATAAAGGCACCTTTAAATCAATGGCAATTTTGATGTGGGGTACGGCTTGACCAATGGTTTCGAAAACTTTCGCAAAGGCCCGATAAAGCAGATTGTCCGCCGTGGCTTCTAGTTTTTGGGTTTCCACAGCCGCACCCATCAGCTCCAGGCTAAAAAAAGGCTCATCTTGCGTCACAGGGCTGAATTGAAATTGATTATGGAGGCTGAGGGCGGCCCCTAAACAATCGAACCCAGCACCAATGTTGGCAGTGGTCGCAGGAACTTGGACGCGGATAGTGGTCATAGGAGAATTGCTAAAAAAAGTGAAACCTTAGGGATTGATGTCGGCTTTGAGGAGAATCAGCTGATCGGCAGGCACGGCGATCGCCCCCAAGCCATTTTGATTGAGGCGATTGAGCAGCTCGGTTAACTGGGTGGCATCCTCTGTCTGGGCGGCAAGTAAATAACCCCGCCCGCCATAGACCACAAGGCCCACTGCTTGATTGGTTAAAGCTTTGAGGCGGGTGGCGATCGCCCAATCAGAACCATAGTCGACCAACAGGCCAAAGCCCCCCTGGAGCGGTCGCGGTTGGAAACTGGCCGGAGTAGCAGCGACCACACTGGGGGGTACGGGATTTGCTTGGGCAGCCGCTGGCATCCCATTCGGTGGTAAGACCGCCGCCGCCGATAAATCACTATCTGTCGGGGTGATCACCATTAACGGCAAACCCACCGCCTCCCCAAAGTATTCACTCCATTGGGTCGCCGCCTCTAGGGTTGTAAATCCCCCCACACGGCTGAGGACATTGCCGTTGTATTCGCAGGCGATCGCCTGTTGGTCGGGGAGAGTTTGGGTGACCTGATTCCGTACCTCTGTCTGGAGGGGTTGGGAAGGGGTAAAGACCAGCACCAAAAACTCCCCAGTCTGGGGGGGCTGGCAGAGAGAGAGGCCCCGCTGGGCAACCACCGGAGTGCCAGAGGCGATCGCCACGGCACTACCCATAAAAACCGCATGGCAGAGCTGAACAAAGGGTTTCCAGAAATTGCCCATGGCATTGAGGGGATAAAGAATAATGGTGATGCCTAAGCCGCTAGGGACTGGAGCGCATCGGGAATTTCCTCAGAAGGCGCTTCAAATTCGCCAACGTAGATGTATTCCAACCGTAATTTTAACCAAGTAATAAATTGTTTCTTCGTCGAGACGATCGCCACACAGGGTTTGGGCGTTTTTTCGCAGGCTTCCTTGAGGCTGGGGGCATTGATAAAAGCGGGCTCTTTGATCACCCAGAAATCCCGTTCTTTGCCTTGTTCTTCATAGTGACGGATGCGCTCTTTGATCACTTCTTCGAAGGGTTCTTCCTCAAAGAGAAATTTTTGACTGGCGAGGGCGAAATGGTAGGTTGTCATTGCGTTTGAATATTTAAATAGTCAGAATTTATAAAGGTTTTGCCCCAGTAAAGATACCCTACAACTGTCCCCACATGGCAAGCTTCATCTCCCGGACGGCCCGCTCTAAACCGACGAAGACGGCGCGGCTGATGATGGTATGCCCAATATTCAGCTCTTCCATCCCCTCAATGCAGGCGACGGGATAAACATTACGATAGGTTAAGCCATGGCCTGCATTCACCCGCAGTCCCAGGGCGATCGCCTGTTTTGCACCTGTTTTGAGCGCCTCTAATTCCCGCTGTGCCTGGTCAGCATTGGTCGCTTCAGCATATTTGCCCGTGTGGAGTTCAATGAATTTTGCCCCAGTTTTCTGGGCCGCTTCGATTTGGTCTAGTTCCGCATCGATAAACCAACTTACCGGAATGCCCGCCCCCTGGAGTTGCGCCGTCACAGCTTGAAAGCGGGCAAAATTACCGACGATATCAATGCCCCCTTCCGTGGTGATTTCCTCGCGTTTTTCCGGCACCAAAGTCACATAGTCGGGTTTAATATCGAGGGCGATCGCCACCATTTCGTTAGTGGGGGCCATCTCCAAATTCAGGTGAGACTGTACCGTCTGGCGCAAAATTTGCACATCCCGGTCCTGGATATGGCGGCGGTCTTCCCGCAGGTGTACCGTAATCCCGTCAGCACCGCCCAATTCCGCCAGGGCAGCAGCTGTCACCGGATCCGGCTCCACCGTGCGGCGGGCTTGGCGAATTGTGGCGACATGGTCAATATTGACACCGAGGGTGAGGCGAGGATTAGGGGAAGTCATTAGGGAAAATAATCTGTGCGAAGGAAAAGCCAAAGGATTATTTTATCAGTCTGGCCCAAGGAGATGGAAGGGGAGCGTCCTTGAAATTCTGACCAGATTACCCTGATCCCAGGGGAATTTTCCTTTAGGCGATCGCCCTTAAGGAAAAGATTCCCAAACCTTAAAACCACAAGCGCAAAAATCAGACCTATGATGGATTTTGGGGAAAAAATCTCGAAAAAGTTCGTATCGTTACTTTTCGAGAGCCCCCCTCCAGTCATACACTTGACGGAGAGGTCAAAGGCAGACGTGAGGTCTTTTTTGTGAAACGAGTCCTAGGAATCATACTTGGCGGCGGCGCAGGTACTCGCCTATATCCGCTAACAAAGCTCAGAGCTAAGCCCGCAGTACCTCTAGCAGGGAAATATCGTCTCATCGATATTCCTGTTAGCAATTGCATTAATTCTGAAATCCATAAAATTTACGTTTTAACCCAATTTAATTCAGCATCTTTAAACCGTCACATCAGCCAGACTTACAACTTCACTGGGTTTACCGAAGGCTTTACGGAAGTGCTTGCAGCCCAGCAAACCAAAGAAAATCCCGATTGGTTCCAGGGCACCGCCGATGCTGTGCGTCAATACAGTTGGCTCCTGGAAGACTGGGATGTGGATGAATACATCATCCTCTCTGGTGATCACCTCTACCGGATGGACTATCGCGAATTCATCCAGCGGCACCGGGAAACCAACGCCGATATCACCCTTTCTGTGGTGCCCGTCGGCGAAAAAGTCGCCTCTGCTTTCGGGTTGATGAAAATTGACCCCAGTGGCCGGGTCGTTGATTTCAGCGAAAAGCCTACTGGTGATGCCCTCAAAGCAATGCAGGTTGACACCCAATCCCTGGGCCTCAATGCAGAGCAAGCGAAGGAAAAACCCTACATTGCCTCCATGGGGATCTATGTCTTTAAGAAGCAAGTGCTCCTCGATTTGCTCCGGGAAGGCAAAGACAAAACTGACTTCGGCAAAGAAATCATCCCTGATGCAGCGAAAGACTACAACGTCCAGGCTTATCTATTTGATGATTATTGGGCAGATATTGGGACTATCGAAGCGTTCTATGATGCTAACTTGGGCCTCACCCAGCAGCCCATTCCGCCCTTTAGTTTCTATGACGAAAAGGCACCGATCTATACCCGGGCCCGCTATCTACCGCCCACGAAAATCTTGAATGCCGACGTCACTGAATCGATGATTAGTGAAGGGTGTATTCTGAAAAATTGCCGCATCCACCATTCGGTTTTGGGGATTCGCACCCGCGTTGAGGCGGATTGCACCATCGAAGACAGCATGCTCATGGGGGCTGACATGTACGAACCCTATGAGAAACGTCAAGAGGCGCTCCGCAATGGCAAACCAGCGATTGGTATCGGCTCTGGCAGCACTATCCGGCGGGCGATCGTCGATAAAAATGCTCGCATCGGCAAAAATGTGATGATCGTCAATAAGGAGAATATCGAGGAAGCCAGCCGCGAGGAGCAAGGCTACTACATCCGCAGTGGCATTACAGTGGTGCTCAAAAATGCGATTATTCCCGATGGTACGGTGATTTAAAAGTTCACCCCTCTTGATGGTTGCTTTAGTAAACTTTTTTAAAACAATTTTTTGCTTGAATAGCCGACTCCCACCTCAAGTAGAGGTGGGAGTTTTTTTGTTTTGGCGCGGAGCGATCGCCCCCAGATTTGTAGGGACTCTCTCCCCTTGATAAGGATGGTTTAAAAACGGGACTGGCCGGATTCGAACCGGCGACCTAGCGCTTCAGATTGGTGTGGGTTTCCCCGACTCTCTGGACTATCTCTTCACCTTAGAAATTTAAAAATTTTCCGTAGGTGGTGGCCGTTATGCGTTGTTGGCGAAGATGTTTCGCTAAATTAAATTTAACGATGGATCTTCTGAAAAATTGCCCCAAAACCAACACGCTAGTCTCTGCACCTTCCCCCGGCGAGGCACCGCAGGGCTTGGCTCAGGGTTACCCTATGGCAACAAACTTTTTGCTAAAAAAGCTTACTGGTCACTTAGGCTTCCTTGAATTTGACCACATTCAGTCATGGCGTTTCCGCTCCATGCTGCCCGAACGATTCAGGAGGCGCTTGCTCTATCCTACTGAGCCACAGCCCCAATAAGGCGAAAAAATTATAACACAGCTTTTTTTCGGTCTAGCGGGCGACTGTTTCACGGATTAGCTGCACTGCTTCCCACAGATTGGCCACGATAAAATCTGGCTGGTGCGCTTCGAGCCGGGGGCGATCGCGTATCCCGGATAACACGGCCACCACAGGAATTCGGTGACGTTGGGCAGCGCGGATATCAGCTTCAGTGTCTCCCACCATCCAAGTGGCTTCCCTGGGGGGCAACTGGGCGAGGGTTTCCCCTAAGAGAAGGGGCTTTTGGTCGATATCTTGGGTGCGCTCGGCGGCATCGGGAATACAAAAGCGGCGATCGCCTGGAAACACGGCCCGTAATTCTGGTTGTAATGCTAGGGCTTGGTTTAGTTCGCTGTGGCGGCGCATGGTCACGGTCATCACCTCCCAGCCCCAGGTTTTAGCTGCGGTCAATGCTTCTAGGGACCCTTCAATGAGGCGATCGTGCACCATATTCTCCAAGCGATGGGCGTGGTCGTCCCGGAGCTGCTTAAATTCAGGCAGTTGCTCTTCTGTTAAACCGGAACGAAGGCCCAATTCTCGTTGGGAAACTTTTTGGCGCTTGAGGGCCCAAAATTCTGTCTTAGTCAGGGGGGCGATCGCCTGACCTGGTTGGGCGAGTTGAGTTAACCGCCAGCGATAAACGTGATAGTAACGTTCTGAGAGATCGACCACGACTCCATCAAAATCCGAAATCAATCTGACCATAATTCATCCTTTCACGACAGGCCAAAAATCGCCAGTATAGCTGAAGGACTCCAGCAACAACCTAACCAGAGGAGCATTGCCACCAAAACCTACGTTTAGTCAATACTTTCGTAGTCCCCAGTGATGCTCCCTTCGCCACCTTCAATGACAATACCCGGTTCTACAGGGAAGTCGAGGACCCCATCATCTTCTGCGGTCTGGACAGGATAGGCCGTGGGGGGTCGATAGGTCGGCGTCCCTTCACTGTCATAAAGTTTTGAGCCGATCGCCAAAAGAGCATCTTTAAAGTCTTCGAGGAGGCGACGAATTTCGGCGATCGAAAAAGATTGGTCGGTAAATGATTGCTCCAGGAGAGCTCGTTTTTCGATTAACTGGGTTCTAGTTTCTGGGGTGATCAGGTCGCTATTTTCTCGCAGGGTAGAATCAAGGCTATAAAAAAGGCTATCCGCCTGATTTTGTAGATCCACCACCTGAAGCCGCTGACGATCTTGCTCGGCATATTTGGCCGCCTCAGCCCGCATTGCTTCAATTTCTGCCGGGTCTAAGCCCCCTGTATTGCTGATTTTGATGCCCTGTTCTTTACCGGTGCCTCGATCCTGAGCCGAAACACGCAAAATTCCGTTCACATCAATTTCAAAACTGACTTCAATTTGTGGTAAACCCCTGGGGGCTGGGGGAATTCCCGTCAGTAAAAATTTCCCCAGACTTTTATTGTCCTTTGCCAGGGCCCGTTCCCCCTGGAGCACATGGACTTCTACGGAAGTTTGACCATCGGTGGCGGTGGAGAAAACCTGGGAATTGCTCGTGGGGAGCGTCGTATTCCGGTCGATAATTTTTGTGAAAACTTCCCCAAGGGTTTCAATTCCCAAAGAAATGGGGGTGACATCAAGCAGCAGGACATCTTTTACTTCTCCACTGAGAACACCAGCTTGGATGGCGGCGCCAACGGCGATCGCCTCATCGGGGTTTACCGAGCGATCAATTTGTTTTCCATGAAAAAAGCCTTGGATCGCTTGTTGGACAGCAGGGATACGGGTGGAACCACCGACCAAAATAATACGGTCAATGTTATCGATGGTTAATTCTGCATCCTTGAGAGCTTGTTCCACCGGACGGAGGGTGGCATCAATATAGCCCCGGACAAGCTCTTCAAATTGAGAACGGGCAAGTTCAATCTCAAAATGCTTAGGGCCGCTGTCATCGGCGGTAATGAAAGGCAGATTAATAGAAGTAGTGATGGTGCTTGAAAGTTCGATTTTGGCTTTCTCTGCCGCTTCCCGGAGCCGCTGGATCGCCATCTTATCGCCACTGAGATCAATGCCTTCATTTTGCTGGAAGGTTTCTACCATCCAGGACACAATAGCACTGTCAAAATCATCGCCCCCAAGCTTATTATTGCCAGAGGTTGATTTAACTTCAAAAACACCATCCCCCAACTGGAGAATGGAGACATCAAAGGTGCCCCCCCCTAGATCAAACACCAAGATAAACTCTTCATGGTCTTGCTTATCCAGTCCATAGGCAAGGGCGGCGGCGGTCGGCTCGTTAATGATGCGGAGCACTTCTAGGCCGGCGATCGTCCCAGCATCTTTGGTGGCTTGGCGCTGGGCATCAGTAAAATAAGCAGGCACCGTGATCACCGCTTGGGATACCTCTTCCCCTAAAAAAGCTTCAGCATCAGCTTTGAGCTTTTGGAGCACCATCGCCGAGATTTCCTGGGGCGTAAAAACCTGCTTGCGGATAGCCACATCTACGGTGTCATCTTTGCCTCGGACACATTTATACGGCACACGCTGCCGTTCCTGTTCCGTATCATCCCAGCGCCGACCAATGAAGCGCTTGATACTGTAAACCGTATTCTCTGCATTAGTCACGCTTTGACGTTTTGCCAATTGCCCAACAAGACGAATATCACTTTTCCCAAAGCCCACAATGCTGGGAGTTGTCCGCGCCCCTTCTGCATTGGTAATAACCATGGGTTTTCCGCCCTCAAGGACAGAAACGCAGCTATTGGTGGTGCCGAGATCAATGCCAATTACTTTGCCCATGGTTCGCTGGCGGAAAAATTACCGGAAGTTTACTCTGAAATGTTACTGATAAATTCGGCCAGGGCCAGGGAATTTGCTTGGCGGCGGCAAACGAGTGGCCCTACCGAGATATTTTTGAGTGGTCCCTAGCTAGCTCTCACCGTCACTGGCTGCATCATCACTAGATACCTCCGGGGCCGCCGCAACTTTGACCATGGCATGGCGCAACACCATATCCCCTAAGAGATAACCCCGCACAACCTGTTCGATGACTGTACCTTCGGGGTATTCAGTGGTGGGTTCTTGAAAAATGGCTTCGTGGAAGTTGGGGTCAAATTCTTGACCTTCTGGGCGCATGGCAGAAACACCAATTTTTTTGAGGCCTTCGACGAGTTGCTTGTACACGCCTTGGTAGCTTTTGTGGATACTGATGCCATCTTCGGACGTTGGCTTGAGCTGCAATCTTGCCCGTTCAAAGTTATCGACAGCACTCAAGATTTCGTTGACGGTATTGCATTTGATCCGCAATTCCATTTCTTCTTTTTCTTTGCTGGTGCGCTTCCGGAAATTTTCAAAGTCGGCAACGATGCGCAAGTACTGCCCTTTAAAGTCTTCTGTCTGTTGGCTTTGGGTATTGAGTTGCTGGCGGAGGGTGGTAATTTCCTGTTGTAAGGCGGCGACGACGAGTTCTAGCTCAGCACTGTCTAAGGGAGTATCATCTTCTTGGCTATCTTCATCGGTGTCAAAGACTTCGTTGACTTGAACTTCAGTGGTAGCGGCGTCATCTCCAAGGTTAGACTCGATGGTGTTTCCTGGGGCCGCGTCAGCAGTGGACTCGGGGGTGGAGCCTGGCTCAATGGGGCTATCAAGATTTTTCGTGTCTTCTACCATGGTTATCTGAACTATTTGTTTGTTAGGGGTTAGCGATAGGTCTATTGTCGATGTTTTGAATCGCCTTCATCTTAGTGGGGATGGATGGCGATCGCCTAACCTTAAGAGACATTAGATGTATTTCAACATTACTAAATGTAACATTGTCACCCATGGATCCTGCCCCCTTCCCAGAAAAAGAATAAAACTTCAGGCAACAGCTATATTGGAAAAGAATGCAAGCAGTATTATCCGCCCAAAAACCAATCGGTAACGGTGGGATGCGCCGCCCAAACCCATCACGAAACAGGGTACTTTCTGCTACATTCGGCATTGAAATCTCCCGACTCAAAATGCTGTGACTGCCCATTTCCAGTCTTCAACCTTTCCCAATGCTGTCTGGTGCCTCCTATGACCCAATCCCCCCTTCCAAAACGGACAAGAGCCCTTGCCCTCCGCAATGACTTCTCCCCCTTTGGTAACAAGTTAATTCAGCAGGGAGTTATTGACCATCAACAGATGGAAAAAGCACTCGTTGAAACCCGCCGTAGTGGTCGTCCCCTCACCGCCATTGTCGAAGAATTAACCGGAAAGGCGCTTTCTCCTGAATTAGTCCAACAATACAAAAAGCACCATCTTTTTGAGCTCAAAATCCTCTACGGGCTCAACTCCATTGACCCAGAGGTGCAAAAAATCGACATTGACCAGATGGGAGAGCTGGTTAATTCCCTTGTACCCGTAGAGTTATGCCGTCGTCACCGCCTTTTACCGATTCGTCGCATTCAAGACGAAGTGATTGTGGCGATGGTGGAGCCCGATAACCTCGCTGCCCAGGATGACCTCAACCGCCTTTTTCGTCTCCAAAATCTCACCCTGCGGCGCATCGTCATTACCGAAGATGACTACCGCCAAGTCCTTGATGGCTACCTAGAGCAACAGGTTCAGGTCCAGATTCAACAGCAAGAACAAGCGGCTAAAGCGGCAGAAGCGGCGGCCCTCAAGAAGGCAGTAGACATTGAAGACCTGGATTTGGGTGTCAGTGGTGAGCTCGAAGAACAGGGGGATGATAGCGCCGACCTGATGAACGAAAATCAGGCCAGTTCTGCTCCTGTGATTAAGCTTGTGAATAAAGTTTTGCTGAAGGCACTCCAGGAAGGGGCTTCTGACATTCATATTGAGCCCCAGGAAAATGACCTCCGCATCCGCTTCCGTCGGGATGGTGTGTTGCAATATGCTTTTGATCCCTTGCCAAAACGAATTATTCCCGCTGTTTCGGCGCGTTTTAAAATCATGGCGGATCTAGATATTGCAGAGCGGCGATCGCCCCAGGACGGTCGAATCCGGCGGGTGTTTAAGGGTAGAAAAGTCGATTTTCGGGTCAATAGCTTACCCAGTCGCTACGGAGAAAAAATTGTCCTCCGGATTTTGGATAATTCTTCGACCCAACTGGGGCTCGATCTCTTGATTACCAATCAAAATATCTTGAGTCAGGTCAGGGAGCTAGCCCAGCGGCCTTTTGGGTTGATCTTGGTGACAGGGCCGACGGGCTCGGGGAAGTCCACAACGCTCTATTCGATCCTCGCGGAACGCAATAATCCTGGGGTGAACATCAGTACCGCCGAAGACCCAATTGAATATTCATTGCCGGGGATTACCCAGGTGCAGGTGATTCGGGAAAAAGGGATGGACTTTGCCTCGATTCTGCGAGCTTTTTTGCGACAGGATCCAGACGTGATTCTTGTGGGAGAAACCCGAGACAAAGAAACAGCCAAAACAGCGATCGAAGCCGCTCTAACAGGGCACTTGGTTTTAACAACCCTCCATACTAACGATGCGCCGGGGGCGATCGCCCGCCTTGATGAAATGGGGGTAGAACCCTTTATGGTGTCTGGGGCACTTTTGGGGGTTTTAGCCCAACGACTCATGCGGCGAGTTTGTAGCGAATGTCGCATCCCCTACGAACCAACGGTAGAAGAATTAGCCCGTTACGGCATCTCCAGCAGTGAGAGCGGACAATTAACCGTCTACCGCGCCAATAGCCTTACGCCAGAACAAATCCAAATTGCCAAGGACACAGGCACCCTCTGTCCTAAGTGCAGTGGCGGCGGCTACAAAGGCCGGGTTGGGGTCTATGAGTTTATGCAAAATAGCGAGGAGATCGAACGATTGATCAACAGCGGCGCTACCACAGACATGATTAAAGAAGCCGCAGTCCAAGCAGGGATGCTCAGTATTTTGGCTTATAGCTTGGAGCTGGTCAGGGAAGGCCACACCACCTTTGAAGAGGTCGACCGGGTGACCTTTACGGACTCGGGCCTAGAAGCGGAACTAAAAGCCAAACGCAAAACAGGTCTTGTTTGTCAGACTTGCAGCGCCGAACTCAAACCAGAATGGATTGATTGCCCTTATTGCATGACCCCCCGCTTTGGTTAAGACCTGATAATAACTGTTTATTGGCGATCGCCCTTTGGGCAAAATAACCTACAACAGAGTTAAAACCCTCCCTCAAAATTCCAACCCACATTTTCTTTCTCCCATTTCACCCCCAGGAGTAACAGCGCAATGGAATACATGATCGAAGACCTAATGGAGCAACTCGTCGAAATGGGCGGCTCTGATATGCATATCCAAGCCGGTGCCCCCGTCTACTTCCGCGTTAGTGGAAAACTCGGCCCCATCAACGATGAGCCCCTTTCGGCCCAGGAAGCCCAAAAGCTGATCTTCAGCATGCTCAACAATACCCAGCGTAAAGACCTCGAACAAAACTGGGAATTAGACTGTTCCTACGGTGTCAAGGGTTTAGCGCGCTTCCGGGTCAATGTTTATAAAGAACGGGGCTGTTATGCCGCTTGTCTCAGGGCTCTGTCTTCGAAAATCCCCAACTTCGATCAACTGGGTTTGCCTGATATTGTCCGAGAAATGGCTGAACGTCCCCGGGGTCTGGTGCTCGTGACTGGCCAAACCGGCTCCGGAAAAACCACCACCATGGCGGCAATGTTAGATCTGATTAACCGCACCCGCGCCGAGCATATTCTCACCGTCGAAGATCCCATTGAATATGTTTTCCCGAACCACAAAAGTCTGTTTCACCAACGGCAAAAGGGAGAGGATACAAAAAGCTTTGCCAATGCGCTCCGGGCGGCTCTCCGGGAAGATCCAGACATTATCCTCGTGGGAGAAATGCGGGACTTGGAAACCATCTCTTTGGCAATTTCTGCGGCAGAAACAGGCCACTTAGTCTTTGGGACGCTCCATACTAATTCCGCTGCTAGCACCATTGACCGGATGTTGGATGTGTTCCCACCGATTCAACAGCCACAGATTCGAGCGATGCTTTCTAATTCGCTCCTGGCGGTATTTAGTCAATGTTTGGTGAAAAAAGCGAACCCGAAACCCGGGGAATTTGGTCGGGCCATGGCCCAGGAAATGATGGTGGTCACGCCGGCGATCGCCAACCTGATTCGGGAAGGAAAAACCGCCCAAATTTATTCTGCGATTCAAACGGGGATGAAACTGGGAATGCAAACCATGGAACAGGCCCTCGCTGCATTAGTGGCCACAGGGTCTGTCACCTTCGAAGAAGCGCTCTCCAAGAGCGGTAAACCCGATGAGCTCCAACGCCTCGTTGGGGGAGCTCTAGGGGCAGGTGCTGCCGCAAAACGCCGTTAAATCAAGCTTACCGTTGACTGAACTCTGAATTATTTCATCTCTCTCAAGTAACTAGAAACCATGGCACAGTACGTCGCACAGGTCGTTGACCGTAACGGTCAAAAGCTCAAAGAAAAAATCGAAGCCAATTCCCCCGAGCAGGCCCGCACCATGCTCTCAGCCCGCTACCCAGAAGTGGGCAAAATTATGAAGCCCGGGGAAATTGACCTGTCTTTCCTTGAGGAAGCCATGGCCAAGGTTTCCATCAAAGACAAAGCTGTTTTTTCGCGTCAGTTCGCCGTGATGATCAATGCTGGGGTGGCGATCGTCCGCTGCCTCACTATTTTGGGAGAAAATCACTCCAACATCAAAATGCGCAAAGCCCTCAGTGCCATCAAAACCGAAGTACAACAGGGGGTGAACCTTTCTGATGCGATGCGTCCCCACGAAGAATGCTTCGATACCCTCTATGTGAGCATGGTGGAAGCTGGGGAGCTGGGTGGGGTTCTTGACGAAGTCCTGAACCGTTTGGCGAAGGTATTAGAGGATATGGCCAAACTGGAAAACCAAATCAAGTCAGCCATGACCTACCCCATGGCTGTGGGGATCCTCGCCGTGTCAGTATTCTTTGGGATGACAATTTTTTTAATTCCGGTCTTTGCTGATATTTTTGCAAGCATTGGGACAGATCTCCCCGCGCTGACCTTGGTCATGATGGCTATTAGTAACTTCTTACGCACGAATGAGGGGCTATTGCCGATGCCCTTTGGCAATGTCTTACTAATGGTTATTGCTGTGAATATTCTTTTCTTCCTCCTGCGCCGTTATTACAATACCGAAGCGGGGCGTTGGCAAATTGATTCGCTGTTGTTGAAGCTACCCTTGTTTGGGGATCTGCTCCAAAAAAATGCAGTCGCTCGTTTTTGTCGCATTTTCGGGACTTTAACCCGGTCTGGGGTACCGATTCTCAACTCCTTTGATATTGTGGGAGCCACGGCAGGGAACGTGGTGATCGCCAAGGCCATCAACGATGCAAAAGGGGAAATTCAAGAGGGGGGCATGTTGAGTGTAGCTCTCGATCGCAACCATGTATTTCCAATATTGGCCATTCAGATGATGACCATTGGGGAGGAAACGGGGGAACTCGATACGATGATGATGAAGGTAGCTGACTTTTATGAAGATGAAGTTGAGCAAACGGTGAAAGCCCTCACCAGTATCTTGGAGCCCGCAATGATGGTGATTATTGCGGCGATGGTCGGGGTGATTTTGCTCTCGATGTATCTACCGATGTTCAAAGTATTTGAAACTTTAGGGTAGGACGAAACCATGAGTGGACAACAGGATCATTATGAGACCCTTCTAGCGGCCTATAGTGACCGACAGCGGGCGATCGCCCTCTTGACCCACCATCGCCCTTATCTTTCCTTGGTGCCCAGCATCCGCCGCCCAGATGAGAGTTTGCTCGTGATCCCGTTGCCAGTGGTGCGCTTATTAGATCCTGAGGCTCCAAAAACTTTGATTTTGCCGACGGATCTGGCCATTTTGACCTGTGATCCGGAGTGGCAAATAAAGCTGGATACGGAAATTATGGTGTTTATTCACCGCCCTGGGGAGACCTTTTCGGAGCTGCTATTGCGTTGGCGGCATACCCAGGTTTACCTAGATCAAGACTATGAATGGTTGATGCCAGAATCTGAATCCCACATGGTGAGCAGCGTCCCGGCCCAGGTGCATCCACTGTTTGTGGTGCTGCCCACCACCCCCCAGCACATTACCAAAGGTTTAACGGGAGCGCGCTTGCCCTTTGTCCATCCAGAAGCCATGGGTTTGGGGGCAGAAATAGTACCGGAAGTTTTAGCAACAGAACCTTAGGTTGCTTGATCTTTAGGTGCTGAGGAATTCAACGATCGCCTGGGCGATCGCCTCAGTGCCTGTTTTATTGATGGGTTGATCGCCCTGGGGGGGTTGGGGCGCTTCCCGCAGAAAATCCCAATTCCCCTGGGCAAACTGTACTGGATCTAAAATTTGGTGGGCGCCATATTGTTTCAGGTTGTCGATGAGCACTGGCCCTTCGGCAAAATCATCCCGGGGGAGGGTCACGATGGGCAAGTCTAAACGCAGCGCCTCGGCATAAGTGCTAAAGCCTGGTTTCGAGATAATGCGATCGCACAGGGGCATAAAGTCCACTGGCCGATAATGGTTGTCGGCAATTTTGCGGAGATTTGCTAAATCCGGGGCATTACGGTCGAAACTAATGAATTGGTAATCGGGAAATTGAGCCAGAGCCTCATAGGGCATCCCAGCAAAACCGAGGCCGCCAAAACTCAGGAGAATTGTTTTTTCTTTGGGATGGGTTAAGTCGAACTGACTGCGCAATGTCCCTAAGTCATGGCGCGGATCTCCGCCCGTGAGACCCACATCAGTGTGGTTCGGAAAATCGGCCATGGGCTCGTATAACGGTAAACGAAATAGGCGATCGCCCTGGCGGTAAAGATCCGTAATCCAATCGGCTTCAGGCATGAATTCTCCGCCCCAAGCCCGGTAAATGAAATCCCAGCCAAAATTACTCATGCACCAACAGGGGATATCGGCACCATGGGCAATGGGAATTGCCAGGGGCGGCACATCAGCGAGGACAAGCTGGGCACGATTTAACCGTAAAAAGTTCACCTCATCGGCAATAATTTGGGGCGATCGCCTACGGATTTCCTGTAATTTTTCTAAGGTTGCGCCGTAGTCCATTGAGAAACTATCGGCTTGAATCACCCCCACATCCAAGTGTTTTTCCCGCTGGATAAAATCTCCCTGCACATAGCTCCGAATCAGCCAATGGGGAGCCGTTGTCACAAAAACCAAGAGCACATCGGGCAATAATTTTTGCACCTGGGCCGCCACTGCTGACACCCGCACCGCGTGACCAAAGCCGTGGCTCGTAATCGCTAAATAGAGAACCGGACGCATAGAATTTTCCGCAACTGTTTGCAACTATTAGAACATGGGCGGCTGTGTTAAACCCTTGAGGGGAATCTGGAGTTGGCGATCGCTCAGATTTTTGCCCTGGAGCAGCACATAAAATCCCCCTAATCCCATGGGATCCATGAGCTGATGCAGAGCATCCCGTCGCCGAAAGAGGGTCATTACATCGGTGGGATTTTGGGATAAGGCATTCAGGCGATCGCCTAACCCCAAGGCCATGAGAAACAGTCCCTGTTGGGTTAAACCCAGGGTGTGCAAGCCGAGAGATTCCCCATGATCTTGCAAGCTCGTAAAATCCACATGGGCCGTCAAATCCTGTTCTCCTAAATTAACGTAAGGATTGTCATGACGACGGTGCTGAAAATAGCACTGTAATGTACCCCCAGAGCGTTGGGGATGGTAATATTTTGCGGCGGGATAGCCATAATCAATCGTGAGAATATAACCGGTTTTTAATTTAGTTTGTAACTGCTCGAGCCAGCTCCACATCCCTAAATTAATTTCTGTGCGATAGCCATCGGGATAATGGGAAAAATCAATATTAAGGCGTTCAAAATAAGCTTGGATTTTCGGCGTCGACAGGGGGCCAGAAGTTTCCTGAAATGTTTCTCTTGCCGGATCATATTCGAGATAAATTTCCTTGAGTTGACCTGATTCTACCGTGACCAAATGAACCGGAAAAGCATCGAGCAATTCGTTAGAGAAAAAACAACCTTGAATACTGTTTTCTGATAACTCTGGCCAATCGCACCAGCGAATTTTCATCTGGGAAAAGGCCGCTAATTTTTCCTGTTGTTGTTGGCGGAGCGCTGGGGATTTTTCAATGATGATGTATTCAAGTTCTGGCAATATCTCCGGATAATGCGCCTGGAAATACCCCAAAATATCCTGTGCTAGATCTCCTGTGCCTGCACCCATTTCGACCATTTGAAACGTCGATGATCCTAAAATTTGTTTCATTTGCAGGAGCTGCTCGGCTAACAATTCTCCAAAGTCGGGGCCGAGGGACGTAGCCGTAAAAAAATCTCCCTGGGCACCGATCGCCACCTTCCCACCGCTGTAATAACCGGCCATCGGGTGATATAGCACCGCCTCCATGAACTCAGCAAAAGTGAGCTGCTGTCGGGGGGCCGTCCGGAGTTTTTCCTGGAGAATTGCCAAAAGAGGAGAAGCCATGGACAAGTTCGTTAGAATGATGTGCGATTAGTGTATGCTGGGGCCTTTTTTGGGGCAACCTTTTACCTGTGAAATCTTCCGTCTCTCCACCTGTTTCTCGTCCAAACTTTCTGGCCTCCCTATGGGAATTTTCCCGACCCCACACGATTATCGGCACAAGTCTCAGCGTTTGGGCCTTGACTCTATTGGCGGTCACGCCAGAAACTTTCACTGGGAGCTATAGCTGGGCGGTGTTGGGGGCTTGGGTCGCTTGCTTGGCCGGAAATGTCTATATTGTCGGTTTAAATCAGCTCACGGACATTGACATCGACAAAATCAATAAACCCCATTTACCCGTAGCGGCGGGGCATTTTTCCCGGAAAACGGGCTGGTGGATTGTGTGGTTTTGTGGTGGGCTGGCGCTGGTGTTGAGTGCGGCGAGTGGCCTCTGGCTCGGGGTGACTGTATGGGTGAGTTTAGCAATTGGGACCATGTATTCCCTGCCGCCAGTGCGGTTAAAGCGCTTTCCTCTATTGGCCGCAATGTGCATTTTTACGGTGCGGGGGGTGGTGGTCAACCTCGGCTTATTTGCCCATTTTCAGGCGATGTTACAAAATCCTGTGGTGATCACACCGACGGTTTGGCTCCTAACGGGGTTTATTGTGGTGTTCACGGTGGCGATCGCCATTTTTAAGGACGTGCCTGATCTAGAAGGCGATCGCCAATATCAGATCACCACCTTCACGCTTCTGTTAGGCAAAAAACGCATCTTCCAAGTTTCTTTCGGCATTATTTTGGCTTGCTATATGGCCATGATCTTGGGCGGCATATTCCTGGAGACAGATTTAAATCCACCACTCTTTATCGGTGCCCATGTTTTTCTGGGGGGACTATTATGGTGGCGCAGTCGCGGAGTTAACCTAGAACAAAAAGAAGACATTACCGACTTTTATCAATTCATTTGGAAGCTTTTTTTCTTAGAATATCTCCTCTTTCCCCTGGCCCATTGGCTCTAGGAGCGCTGCTGCTGTAGCCAATCTCGAATTAAGACGATCGCCTCCGATTGATGTTCAATGGTAATCACCTGTGCTTGGCGAACTCTCTGGGCATAAAGCCTCGCCTGGTCAGTTTTTGGGTTGTCACTCAGAATCAATGTGGGCGCTGTAATTTGAGATAAGTCATGGCCTACATATTCCGCCTGAATTTTACTGGCATGACGTTGGAACAAAAGCCGCCGGCTGGCTGGGGATGCTAATAGTTGTTGTCGGTAGTTTAAAATTTTTTGAATCTGTTGGCCCAGGCCGATTAATTTCCCTAGGGGGAATAATATTTTGAGTAACCAAGGCAGGATGGGAACCGGCAATAACAGGAGTTTAGCAAATAAATAGTCGGCTTTAGACTGTGTCTCAAACCCAATGGGGGCAAGTAGAATCAGCCCTTGAATTTGATCTGGATAATCTAGCGTATGACGGGCCGCAACCCAAGCCCCGAGAGAATCCCCAATGAGGTAAATCTTTTTCAGGTTTAAGTGATTACAAAAGGCTGCTAAAATTTCGCTCTGCCATTGAATTGATTGGGGGGATGCCGCTGGGTCAGAATCCCCAAAGCCCATGAGATCTGGTGCAAAGCAATGGTAATCTTTCCCAAAGCTTTCAAAAAAATCTAACCATTGACTGCCGTCACCATACTCTCGGTGAATAAAGGCGATCGCCTCCCCTTGTCCTGTTTCTCGCCAAAAGATTTGACCTTGATTTAAACGTAGGCGAGAGTTTCGAACAACAGATCCCATAGATAAATTAGTGAATTTTTAAGTGAATATCAAATCGATGATAGAAGGGTCTTAATGTAAAAAGTTTTTAGCCTTTCATTTGTTGCTTTTTTTCTTTTTTGAGATCCCGTTTACTGGCCGCTTCAATCTCCGCATCCATCAATGTTTTACCCGTGGCCGCTAGATAAACATCATCTAAACTAGGCCGCGATTGACTCAGACTAAAAATGGGTAAACCCGCACTTTGAATCGTTTGTTCAATGGTACTTAGGTAGTTTCCTTGGGCATTGACCACGAGATTTAAAGAATTACCCTGGGAAACATTGATAATCACACTTTCGACAAAATCGAGGGCCGCAACCACCTGTTTTGCTTGTTCGGCGGTTTGAGCTGAGGCAAATTCTTCGATACGTAAGGTAATGCGATCACCCCCGACTTTATCTTTGAGCTCATTGGGGGTGCCGTTCGCGATCACCTTCCCTTGGTCAATGATGGCGAGGCGATCGGCAAGGGCATCGATTTCTTCGAGATAATGGCTTGTAATAATGACAGTTGTTCCTGCCGCCCGCAATTGTCGAAGAAAATCCCAAACCACCACCCGACTTTCGATATCGAGGCCCACGGTTGGTTCATCGAGCACTAAGACATCCGGCTGATGGAGTAGACCCGCTGCCAGATCTAGGCGCTTGCGCAAACCGCCAGAATAAGTCCCTGTTTTTTGATCGGCATAATCTGTTAGACCCAGGGCGTTGAGCAGTTGATCGACCCGTTGGGGGATAAAACTTTTAGGCAAATGATAGAGGGCCGCTTGCAAATTAAGGAGTTCTCGCCCGGTGAGGATTTTGTCGATCGCCACTTCTTGGGCCACATAGCCAAGCCGCTGTCGCACTTGTTTGGGTTGCTTTAGGGCCGAAACACCGCAGACTTCGATGGTGCCGCCATCCGGTTGAGCAAGGGTACAGAGACAGCGAATGGTCGTGGTTTTACCCGCACCATTGGGCCCCAAAAGGCCGAAAATTGTCCCCTGTTCTACCGTGAAGGAAACATCCTTTACCGCTTGGATGGTGCCGTAGCTTTTCTGGAGGTGGTCAATGGCAACCGCAACAGTCATGGTCTGGAACTTCCTCGCGAGGGTTCATCAAAATGCTCAGTTGTGTATTGTATCGGAGTTCTTTACAATCCGTATTTTTCGCACACCTGATCGCCGATAAACTGCACCCAGGGTCTAAACACCTCAATCAACTCAGGGCGGCTGGCGGTTAGACAGGGAAAAGGGCGATCGCCATAGTCTTTCCCGACCGTTAGGGGGAACATCGGGTTCGGCTCTAAGGTTTCAATGGTGCCCCCCGCTGCTTGGATAATTGCCCAAACCGCTGCCAAATCCCAAATTTTCGAGGTGGCTTCCACACCCCCTAGAGCCGCTCCCGCTGCGACGATCAGCACGTTATAGCTGGCAACCCCCATCAGGCGAATTTTGCAGGGAAAATCCGGTTGGGCCGCCACAGCAGTACTGCGAGCACAGAGATTAAAAATATGATTGAGGCTCGGTTCATCATCACTGGTGCGGATCGCTTCGCCATTGCAAAACGCTCCGGTTGGCCCAGTCAAGCCAGAATCTCCGTACCAGTAACCATGAAAAGATTGGCGTAACCAGGGGAAATGGACATAGCCAAACACCGGTGTCCCTTTATAGAGCAAGCCGAGAGAAATGCCCCAAATGGGAATACCCCTGGTGAAATTCGTAGTGCCGTCGATGGGGTCGATAATCCAACACCAATCATTCCCAGGAAAAATATGGCTCGTTTCTTCGCTGAGGATGCCATGGTCAGGAAAGGCTTGGGCGATCGCCCGACTAATTTCTCGGTCAGACCACTGATCCGCTTCGGTGACTAGGCTGCCATCTGCTTTGCGCACCGCCGTGAGTTTCCCAAATTTTTCCGTCAATTCTGCCCCAATCCGGTGACTTGTGTCCGCCGCAAAGGTCAAAATGTCTGTCCAAAATAATCCATCAACCATCGGTGCCCTACATCCAGAAACTTTATGCCCACCCAAAATAAATTAGGCGATCGCCCAGGGTCAATTTATTTCCCTGGTCGGCTAAACAACCATAGCCCAAAATCCTTCTATCCTGCTATCTCCAAAAAAAATCCTCCCCGGAGGGAGGTGGTTAAAAATTGCAGGGTTAACCTTATGGAGGTTAGCGGACTGTGCCAGCCAGCTGATCGACACGGATCGGTTTCATCAGGTAGAGGCTGATAAATTGGACCGCATTGGAGAGGTAAGCGGGCAACTTCTTCAACAACTTCACAGGTGCAGGGGCATCGCTTGCGTCAATTTCCCGCAGTTTCTCACCATTTTTCACACAAGTTTCCAGGCGATCGTAGAATTCAGGCTTTTCTACATCGAGGACAATCGGGAATACCCGGCCAGCGGTGTTGTTGGTTTCCCAAATCACTTCTTTGTCAAATTCCCGCGCATTCAAGCCGATCGACTCGTAGAACCCATGACGTTGGGTATCGTTGAGGTACATGGTCGCGAACACAGACAACAGGAAGAAACGGCACCACAGGCGCGCTTTCCAGTCGTTGAGGATGCTGGGCTGGGTCTTCATTAGCGCATCAAAGAAATCGCCGTGACGATTTTCATCTTGGCACCAGTTTTCAAAGAACTTGAAGATCGGATAGATCTGATCTTGGGGGTTCTTTTCGAGGTGACGGTAAATCTTGATGTAACGCCAATAACCGATTTTTTCAGAGAGATAGGTGGCGTAGAAGATAAACTTCGGCTTGAAAAATGTATAGCTACGGCTCTTGGTGAGGAAGCCAAGATCAAGGGAGAGGTTAAAGTCCGTCATCGCCTTGTTGAGGAAACCAGCGTGGCGGGCTTCATCCCGAGACATCAGGTTAAATCCTTCAGCGAGGAGGGGGTTTTTATCCTTGAGGCGACGGCCTAATTCTTTGTAGAGCAGGAAGCCAGAAAATTCAGCGGTGCAGGAACGCTCCAAGAATTCGATGAACAGTTGCCGGGTTTCCCCTTGGATGTGGTCAAAGGAGATGTCAAAGGATTCATCCCGGACGAAGTGGTGACGGTTGTAGTCCACGCGGAATTCTTCGATGATCGCTTCCATTTCTTCTTCGTTGACGGAGAGGTCCATCTTCGCCATTTCATCGAAGTCGGTGGTGTAAAAGCGGGGGGTGAGGATGGTTTCCTTCGCCGGAACCTTCACGCCGGGGCGCAGTTCCTCTACTCCAGAAGTTGTGTTAACAGTGCTTACCATAGCTGTAGTTTTTTATTGCTTCCGTTTTTATGTGGGGATCAGTCTCGATTCCGTAAAAAATAACCGCGTGAGACTTGCGTTTTTTTGTTAGGTTACAGTCTAACAAGCTCAATACCGGGGTTTAAACCCTTTTTTGTGAATAGTTGATACACATTGTTACAAAATATTGCAAACATAATGGCGATCGCCTAGCTCTTTCCAAGAACCCGACATGTCAATCTAGGTCTCTGGAAACCTAAGCATCCCTTGCCATCTGTTCGATAGCTTCTTTCGCTTCCTTTAAACCAACATTGTATTTTTGCCGATAAAGTTTGATGGCTTCAA
Source organism: Picosynechococcus sp. NKBG15041c (assembly GCF_055380235.1). Lineage (NCBI taxonomy): Bacteria > Bacillati > Cyanobacteriota > Cyanophyceae > Chroococcales > Geminocystaceae > Picosynechococcus > Picosynechococcus sp. NKBG15041c. The sequence continues at coordinate 155,728 of NZ_AP040363.1, read as the reverse complement.
TTTTTCGACCGGAGGCGATCGCCTGTTGAATAGCCCCATCCGAACCAGGCTGCTTAGGACCGCTCAATGGGCCTGGGCGCTTGCCCTGGTCACCCAAAATTGAGACCAGCATCACCACCAAGAAAAACCCCAACACAACGTAGACAATGACCATTGGGTGACCTTTTGTACACTGCTCTTCATTGTGCAAGCAAAGCGGTATGCGTGGCCCAAAGCTTTACAGAGAGTCATCAAAAGCAGATTTTTCTCCAGACCAATCGAGGCTACGCAAAAAATCCTGGAGTAATTGCCGCCCCAAGAAGTTGTCGTCATATTTCCCAGAATCGTCATAAAGGGCCGTCCAATAGTTCAGGATCTCTGTATCAAAGACTGCCCGGACTTGATCGGCCGGAACAATGATGTCAGCGGTGCGGTGGAGGGGGATCGGTGAGGGAGAGCCATTCACTAGACAGAGGGGACGGATCCAGTAGTTTCCTTGGGGTTCAATGTACTGAATCACGGCACTATATAAACGGCGATCGCCAGCTGCCAAACAGACAATTTGCTGAGGCAAAAGACGTTCTGTACCCATATTTTCAGGAGTCATGGTTGCTACTGATTCTCAAATGTACGGTGAGCATAGTAGATTTCTCTCAAACTATTGACTATCTTGACGCGCAATGGAGAAATCCAGAACTGAAGGCCATAGTACCTCTGCGCCAAAGTACGGAAAAAATCCCCAATTCCTCCCAAATCCAGTTTCTACTCCTATCGTGGGATCTTGAGGCAACAAATGAACCTTAATCCTCATTGCCTCGTCAACTCACCAAACCTAAACCCAGACCCAAACCCAAAATTCAGAAATTTCTATGAATAGTCCAATTAAAAGTGTGAAAAATATCTGTGGTCTCCTTGCTTTAACCCTCGGAACCATGGTCCCCACGGCTGCTTTTGCCGGTCACTCTAATGTTGTTTTACATACGGTGATGGATGGAGCATCAGAGGTTCCAGCCGAAGGCTCCATGTCAAGAGGAATAGTTGGTGATCCCAACGGGACGGGCCATGGCTATGTTTTTGGGATTGATGGCGATCCGACAACGCTCTGCTATGTGATTACCGTTGACAAGATTCAACTCGTACCAGTGGGAGAAGGCATGGCAGCCCACATCCATGAAGGGGCAGCTGATGAAAATGGCCCTGTTGTGGCAGCTCTGGCTGGCCCTGAGGATGGCGATGCCGCAGATTGCTTAACGGAAGGGGAAGAAGGTAAATTCCCTGATGGTGAAGAGGGCATTGTCCAACGGATTTTGAACAACCCCGAAGATTTTTATATCAATGTCCATAACCCAGAGTTTCCAGGCGGCGCAATCCGAGGACAACTCGGCCCTATCGAAAGCCATTCCCATGAAATGGATATGGATGAAATGGACATGATGGATATGGACGACGAAATGGGTATGTAAACCCTAATATCCACAAACGGCATAAATTTCGCCCAGGCGATCGCCCACAATTTCAGTTCATCCGATGGGAGCTTTATCTGAGATTGTGGGCTTTGCTTTAACAACCAAGTGGATCACAAAAAATTTACGGTTGGAGGTAGGCGCCCTGGCTGTCGGGATGATCCAGCTGAGGTAAGCCCATGCTGAAGTTTTGCACCCGACTATCGAGGTTGTAGCGGAGCTCCCCTTTCTGGAGTAGATCACGGATAAAAACTTCCAAATCTGAGCCGATGCGCCGCAAGTTATATTCGGTCAAATCTTCACCACTGTTGCTCTCCACCAGGGCATCAAACTGCCGATAAACCTTTTGGAGCGCTTCCTCAGACCAGACAAATTCATTGTCTGGATCGATGTCGAGGGTCAGGACTTTTTCACTGGGGATCAATTCATTTTTCTGAATTTCTGCGGTGTAGATTCGCACATGGCGGGTGGTGGATTTTAGCAGCATAGGGATCAACAGATAAGATAAAGACTGTTCAGCAACAATTGCCATTGTGACATTTCCCCAGCGTATAGATAAAGTTTTCCTGGCAATGGGCTTGGTTGAGATTGGTCGCCGCCGAAAGACGATACTACGGCGGTTGGCCTCAACTTTGATCAGCCTGGGCTATTGTTGTCTTGTTTTTGGACTGGGGGGATGTGCCACGGCAGCAGCGCCGAGGGAATTTGCTCCTGACGGTGCGGTGATTCAGCGGGCGATCGCCTACAAGCTAGAAACCCACTACCAACAACTGAGCCGTACCATTGCTGCAACAGCTCCGATCCCAGCGCCCCAAAATATTCAAGTGCAAACCCTAGATTCATTTTTTCTTCAAGGGCTACCCGTCTATCACCTCCAGGGGACTTATGATCTGACCCTCACTTTTCTCTCCCAACGGAGCGAAAACCGACGACACAATGCCTTTGATCTCTATCTCCAGCGACAACCAGAGGGGAAAACTTGGCGATCGCTCGAAAAAAATGCCCAAGGTTGGCGATCGCAACAACTGCCAGAATAAATCCATGGCCCCGTTTCCCCAAACCTCTACAATAGAAGCAATCTCTGTCTCTGCCCAATAGCCTCACAAACACTCTTGCCGATGTACGACGAAGAAGAAGACTACCGCCCCGTCCGTCGCTTCCCAAAAGTCCCCCTTGATCGACGCTTTTGGGCATTCTTTGTAGATTTTGTCACCACCTGGCTTGTTAGCGGTTTGGGGGGAGTTTCTCTGCAATGGTTCGTTTTTCTCGTCACCTGGTTTGGCTTGAGGGTTTTTCTGGTGAGTCGTAATCGGGGCCAGAGCCCCGGCAGTTGGGCCTTCGATATGCAAGTGATTGATGTGCGCTACCGAGTGCCGGAAATTATCAACCTCAGCAAGCGAGAAGGCATCTTAGGGGTTGCAGCAATGCTGGCTATGTACGGCATCCAAAGCTTTTTCCTCATGGGCAATGGCATTTCTTTGATCTTGCTGGTTTCGCCCCTATTGGCCTCCTGTGGCATTGCGATCGCCGATGAAGAATTCAACCAAGCGTTCCATGACCGGGTTGCTGAAACCTATATGATTCAGACCCAGAGGGGGTTTTCCCTTGATTTACGTCTCAAGCAGATCCTTGCCGACCTAAGACAAAATATGCAAAAATAGAAATTTGTGTGTAAACCTTAGCGGGCCAAAACCGCTAACCTCGTAAAAATTATGGCAAGCAAAAAAGGCGTCCGCATTACCATTACCCTGGAATGCACTGAATGTCGCACTAATACAAACAAGCGCTCCAATGGCGTTTCCCGCTATACCACTAGCAAAAACCGTCGCAATACCACCGGACGACTTGAAATCAAAAAGTTCTGTCCCCATTGCAACGCCCACACAATCCATAAAGAAATCAAGTAGAAGCCCGCTAGAGTTCTCCCAACCGCTTGGGATACTTAGCTGAAAAATTCTAGATTTTTACTTTATCCACGAACTCATTATTTTTGAAACTATTCATTAGCCATGGCTTACTACCGTAAACGTTTATCTCCCATTCCCCCCAGCCAGCCCATCGATTACAAAGATGTCGAACTTCTTCGGAAGTTTGTCACCGAGCGCGGCAAAATTTTGCCCCGACGGATCACCGGACTCACTGCTCGTCAACAACGTGATGTTAATACCGCCATCAAACGGGCGCGCATGGTAGCCCTGTTGCCCTTCATCAACAAAGAAGGCTAAAGTGATGCCAAGCGATTCTAAGGGCTAACTTTGGAGTTGCTTTTGTATAGTCGCGTTAGGCAACAAAGCTGGTGGAAAAAGGACAATTGATCGAGTTCAGGCTGCAGGGAGAGCGAGTACTTGCTGTAGCTGAACGTCCTGAAGGAAAAAAAGACTGGATCGTCATTGATGGACGGGGGCAATCCCACAAGCTACGTCCCCAACGGGTTGAATATCAAGTAGCGGCTGCCCCCTTTGATCCAGCTGATATCCCCAGCTTTTTGACCCAAAGCCAGAGCCTTGTTGACCCCGAAAACCTTGCTGTAGCTTGGGAATTTCTGGTTGAAGCTGCAGAAAATGCCACCCCCGCATCCCTGGCTCAACTTCTTTTTTCGGAACAGACACCCCAGCAGTGTTATGCCTGCCACTTGATGTTGGTAGAAGACAAGATTTTTTTTAAGCGCAAGGGGGAGCATTACGAACCGCGTTCGGAAGCTCAGGTGCGAGAGATTCAGCATCAATTGGAAGTAGAAGCTCACAAAGAACGAGAAAAGACGGAGTTTCTACAACGGGTAAATCAGGCGATCGCCGGCGAAATTGTGCAATGGGAAGATAGTGATCGGCAACGCTTTGAGAGCTTAGAAAGATTTGTGCTCTACCCAGAGCAGGCGACAAAGGCGGCCCAGGATCTCCTCGAAATGATTGGGCGATCGCCTACCACAGAACAAGCCTTTCAACTTTTGGTTTCCCTCGGTTGGTGGACTGCCCACGAAAACCTGGCCCTCCTCCGCAGTGGCTATCCCAGAAAATTTTCTCAGAAGGTACTCGACGTGTCCCATGCCCGTCTTTCCGCTTTGCCCGGTGATGCCGATGCCGACAATCGTGTCGATCTCACGTATCTCAAGACCTACACTATCGACGATGAGAGTACCTTAGAAATTGATGACGGTCTCAGTATTGAGACCCTTGCCGATGGACGGCGCAAGGTTTGGATTCACATTGCCGACCCGACCTGTCTGCTGACTCCAGGGGACGAACTCGACCTTGAAGCGCGTCGTCGCAGTACCAGTCTCTATCTGCCTACAGGGATGATCTCTATGTTCCCCGAAGACCTGGCTATTGGGCCGATGAGTCTACGCCAAGGCCAGGTGTGTGCAGCCCTGAGCTTCGGGGTACTGCTCACTGACGATGGGGCGATCGCCGACTATGAAATCACCCCCAGTTTCGTTAAACCCACCTATCGCCTCACCTATGATGATGTGGCTGAAATGCTGCATCTGCGGATCCAGGCCGAATCAGAAATCGCCTTCCTCGCCGAATTTGCCCATAAACGGAAGCAATGGCGCGACAGCCAAGGGTCAATCAGCATCAAAATGCCAGAAGCCTCGATTAAAGTTCAGGATGAAGACATTTTCATCGATGTCCTCCATGGTTCCATGTCCCGGGAACTGGTCGCCGAAATGATGATTTTGGCAGGGGAAGTGGCTGGGCATTATGGCCGGACCCATGGTCTGCCCCTCCCCTTTCGAGGTCAGCCCCAGCCAGAACTCCCCTCCGAAGAAGAACTGCTGCTCTTACCCGCCGGGCCTGTCCGGGCCTGTGCTGTCCGTCGCTGTATGCCCCGCAGTGAAATGGGCACTAATCCAGTGCGCCATGCCAGCCTGGGCCTAGACTCTTATATTCAGGTGACATCCCCAATTCGTCGTTATACAGATCTACTGGCCCACTTTCAAATCAAGGCCCATCTGCGGGGTGATCCCTTACCGTTTTCTGCCGATGAACTCAAGGAAATCCTGTATAGTGTCGTCACTTCAAGCCAAGAAGCAGTTCATGTGGAACGACAGACCAACCGTTACTGGAGCTTAGAATACCTCCGCCGCAATGCTGACCAAGTGTGGCAAGGTCTAGTCTTGCGTTGGCTCCGGGAGGACGAAAGGCTTGGGGTCATCCTTCTAGAAGAGTTGGGTTTGGAGCTCCCCCATCGTTTTGAACGGCCTGTGGCCCTAGGCGATCGCCTCGAAGTGAAAGTCAGCCAAGCCGATCCCCACAAGGATGAAATTCGCTTCCGGGAACTGCTAGAAAGGGATGTTGCCGCAGCATCTTAGGCCGCTACCAGGGTAGACTATCAAGATTTATAACAAAATTTTCCCATCGCCCATTGAGAAATATTGCAGTTCTCTCCACCGGGTCCGTTATCCCCTGGGGGGCATGGTAACCTCATAGCCAGCGCATTTAACTGGTTTCTCAGCAACCTGACAGCAATGACTGCTATGTACTCCACAAACAACCAAGTAACAAACCCCTGGGCCGAAGATATGGGCGAATATGTCGCTCAACTGCAACTGCATATGGCGCTCCAGGCGAAAAATTTAGTCCCCTCCCTCGACAACCCCCAAGATGTTCGCCGTCAGTTGATCCACGAATCTCAGCTTCATCTCGAGAAATTGGCATCACGCCAGGTAGCCTAGATTCAACGCGTTAAGATCTAGAACCCTTCTACAGCAGGGAATTGCTCGGGATTGTTGGGGTTTGTCTTCAGTTTTGGTTTAGGCAATTCTCAAGGTTTTGCATAGCTCCCTGCCAAATGTCATAACCCGTGCGGCTTAGGTGCAGGCCATCGGTGCTGAGTTCAGGTCGTAGGGTGCCGTTGGCGGCCGCAAATAAAGGATAGAGGTTGAGATAGTTAGCCCCTTCTTGACGGGCGATCGCCTGGATTTGCTGGTTGAGGCGGATCACCCGTTCCCCTTGGAGATAGTCGTGGTTCGTAGGCAATAGAGACTGCAGAACGATGGTTGCGTTTGGGTGCTGACAGCGCAGACCACGGATCAGGGCACGCATGTTATCCAGAAATACCGTTTCGGCAATACCCTGTTTAAAATCATTAACCCCTGCCATTAAATAAATCGTATCCACCGGGAGACCCTGGAGGCTATCTAGGCGGGCGAGGATTTGCTGCGTATTTTCCCCGGAAATGCCTTGATTGAGCCATATTTTGTTGGGGGGCAAAAGATCACTGGGAAACCATAGGCTGAGGGAATCTCCTAATAAAACTCCCAGGGGGCGATCGCCCCTTTGTTTTACGGCGAGATATGCTTCTTGACGGAGAAGCTGCTGCCATTGTTGGTAGGTTGGTTGGGATGCAGCATTCCCCCAAAGGCGGGGGATCGCCCCTTCCTTGAGGCTAGTATAGACTTGTCCCTGCAATAGGGCATAAAGCCGTTGGGTATAGAGTTGGGGGCCAGAAAGAAGAAAGCGTTGGGGGAACCGACCATGATTGTCTGCCGCAGGCCATGGAGCAGAGAGGGGATTGGTAGCCCTCTGAAAGCAGGCTTGGGGGGCAGCTTCAACCCGACTCACCTCAGTTGGAGCCCGACAGAGCAGGTTAGCAACAAATAACAACGAATCTGACATAGCGCCGAACAAAACCATTACACCTATTGTGTCCCCAATTAAAGCATCATCGATAAATCCGTTAACCATAAACCCTTTATTGGCCCAGGGGTTTGTTACATTGATTTGGTGAAATGCGCTTGGGAATCTTGATCAATGCGTTTATTTTTTCCAAGCCGTTGTCATTGACCAAAGCACGAGAATTCTCAGTGACTTTGGCTCCTGCGCTTGTCGTTACCTTGTTACAAATTCATGCCATACCTTCAATCGTTCCTTCTCAATGCACCACCTGCTGGTGAAGCCCCAGAGCCTTCTATGGTGCTGGCCGCAGTGCTGTTGAGTCTCGTGGTGATCTACTTTGCCAGTAAAGCGGGCGGCGAACTTTGCGCCCGTATTAATCTCCCGCCAGTGTTAGGTGAGTTGGTCGGTGGGGTACTGGTGGGGGTTTCTGCCTTTGGTCTACTCGTTTTTCCCGAAGGGGGGATTGAGGCCTCCCAGTCTCTGCTGATTCAGTTTCTCCAGAGCACGGCTGGCCTCTCCCCCGAAGCAGCACCGGCGGTATTTGCCACCCAAAGTGAAGTGATTTCTGTGCTGGCTGAACTAGGGGTCATTATTCTTTTATTTGAAATTGGCCTTGAATCAGACCTCCAGGAGCTGATCAAAGTTGGCCCCCAGGCGGCGATCGTAGCCATTGTTGGGGTTACTGTCCCCTTCGCTGCGGGGACGGCGGGGTTAATTTTTCTTTTTCACATTGGCACTGTACCCGCTATCTTTGCTGGGGCTGCCCTCACCGCCACCAGTATCGGGATTACGGCGAAAGTCCTTGCGGAATTGGGCCAACTGACAACCAAAGAAGGGCAAATTATTATTGGGGCTGCGGTCTTGGATGATGTACTCGGCATCATTGTCCTGGCGGTGGTGGCGAGCCTCGCCAAAACAGGAGAAGTACAAATTGTCAGCACCATTTGGCTCATTGTCAGTGCTGCTGCTTTTCTTATTGGAGCAATTATTGTAGGCCGTTTCCTGAGTCCTCTATTTGTCGGCTTAGTAGATGGGATGAAAACCCGCGGTCAACTACTGATTGTTTCGATTATTTTTGCCTTTGTTCTTTCTTACATCGCCACGGTTATTCAGCTAGAGGCAATTCTGGGGGCCTTCGCAGCGGGTTTAATCCTGGCGGAAACAGACAAACGAAGTGACCTAGAAAAACAAATCCTGCCAATTGCTGACCTGTTCGTACCGATTTTCTTTGTCTGTGTCGGGGCAAAAACGGATTTGAGCGTCCTGAATCCGGCTGTTCCTGCTAACCGTGAGGGATTAGTCATTGCTGCTTTTTTGATCGTTGTGGCCATCTTTGGCAAGGTGATTACAGGCTTTACGGTGTTTGGCCAAGAGAAGCTCAATAAGCTGGCAATTGGGGTCGGGATGATTCCCCGGGGAGAAGTGGGCCTGGTATTTGCGGGGGTTGGTTCTGCGAGCGGAGCCCTTTCGGAATCTACGGAAGCGGCAATTATTATGATGGTCATCATCACAACTTTTGTGGCTCCACCTTTTCTTCGTTTGGTCTTTAAGGAACCCCAGGGGGCGATCGCCTCAGGGGAGACACCAGAGAAGCTACAATAATGCAGCCCTGAGCAATTATTGAAACTTATCTAAAGTGATCCGCGTCCCTTGGGGAGATGACAACAGAGACTTTTTAAGACACCGGAACTGTTCTATATCCTGAGGGCGTGGTACTTTCCCTTGTTAATCGAGGATTTTTAATTGTGAGATTTTTCTGGTTTTTTCTGACGCTAATCGCCCTATCCACCTGGCAGCTACCAGCTTGGGCTGGGCAACTGGTTTTTTGGGAATTTAATGCCCAACGGCGCCAACTCCAGTTTCGGACTAATGATCGAGTTCAACCCCAGGCCCAGCTCATCACCAATCCCAGTCGTTTGGTGATTGATTTACCGGGTACAGTACTGGGCAGTTCAGCGGTCAATCGTAGCTATGGGGGAGCGATTACCAGCGTTCGGACTGGCCAGTTTACGCCGGATACGGCCCGCTTGGTGGTGGAACTTGCCCCTGGGTATACTCTTGATCCCAACGCGATCCGCTTTGAAGGGCGATCGCCCACGGACTGGATTGTTGATATTCCAGAACCCCAAAGAATTTCAGGCCAAACTCCCCCCCAGGGAACGCCAGCTCTGTTTAGCAACTCGGGTAACAATAATGGCAGTGGTGCTCCTGCTCCCACAGAAGCTTTTTTAGGAAACCTGGTCCAGGTCACCCAGCAGGGCTTTTTGGTTAACCTGGAGCCCCGTCCTGGGAGTCGCATCACCACTAACCAAAGGGGCGATCGCCTAGAATTCACCCTGCGGGATTTGCAACTGCCCCGGGAACTCGAAAACCAAACCCTCACCGTCAATCGCTACCAAGTTAAACAAATTCACTTTGAGCAGCCCAGTCGCACCGAAGCGCGGATTAGCCTCACCCTCGAACCTGGCAGTCCCCGGTGGCGCGCGCTCTACACGACATTCGGCAATGGTGGTCTTGTGTTCCTCCCCGATGGCGGAACCAACAGCCTCAGCAGCCAGGGAACAGGTTCTATTAACGTGCTGACCCAGGCCGCAAACCCCCAGCCACAAACCCAAGCTCCAGCCCAAAATCAAAACTCAGCCCAGGCCCGACAAAGCACCGTTGAAGCCCTTGAATTGGCCCGCAATAACAGTCAATTGGTCATTCGAGGAAATGATCGCCTCCAGGCCAATGGCAGCTGGAACCAGAGTGAAGGTCTTTACCAAATTCGCATTAATAATGCTCGTCTCGCCGAACCCGTACGTGGCCCCCAGTGGGGAGGGAATAGCCCCATCTCTCGCATTGCCATCCGCCAAGAAAACGCCAATACCGTACTGGTGCAGATTGCTCCGGCCCCAGGGGTACAAATTGGCAACCTCACTCAACCCAGCGCCCAGTTTTTAGCCCTCGATCTCAATCGTCCCCTAGCCGTGCCTCCGCCTGCAAATGTCCCCCCCAGTCAATCTGGTCGGTTGCTCCCCAATTTTCGGCCCCCCCGCAGTAACATTGTTGTGACTATCGACCCTGGCCATGGGGGCACAGACCCCGGTGCAGTGGGCATTGGTGGCCTCCAAGAAAAAAATGTGATCCTGCCCATTTCCCAGGAGGTAACTCGCATCCTCCAACAGCACGGTATCGGCGTGCGCATGACTAGAAACACCGACACTTTTATTTCCCTGGAGGAAAGAGCCCGCCAGGCCAATGCTGCCGGCGCAGATCTGTTTGTGAGTATCCACGCCAACGCCCTCAGCATGAGTCGTCCTGATGTGAATGGTTTTGAGGTGTTCTATCACCAAAGCGGGAGAGGTTTGGCGGACAGTATCCACCGCAATGTCATGCGTCGCATCACGATCCGCGATCGGGGGGTCAAGACCGCCAGATTCTACGTGCTCCGGGCGACTTCTATGCCCTCAGCCTTGGTGGAAGTGGGTTTTGTCACGGGCCGAGAAGATGCTCCGCGTCTCAATGATCCGGCCTTCCGCAGTCAGATGGCCCAGTCGATCGCCGCGGGTATTTTGGAATATATTCAAAATAGTGTGCGTTAACTGCCGGTTGCCATAAAAAATTAGTAACTCACCACAAAAATTGGCGCGAATCCCTTAAAACTACGCTAATCTTTGTTTAATTTATTTGGTGTGAACGAGAATCTATGGGCAACCAACAGCAACACCCCATCGGTATATTTGACAGTGGCTTAGGGGGAATTACCGTTCTTCGAGCCCTATACCGACAGCTTCCCCAGGAGTCAATTATCTATTTTGCAGATACGGCCCGGCTCCCCTATGGTGATCGTTCCCCCGAAGAATTGGTTCAATATGTGCGGGAAATCTTGACCTGGATGGAAGCCCAGGGGGTGAAGATGGTGGTGATGGCCTGCAATACCAGTTCGGCGATCGCCCTAGATGTGATTCGGTCTGAATTTAAAACCCCGGTACTCGGTTTAATTCTTCCGGGGGCACGGGGTGCCGTCAGCCAAGGCAAGCGTATTGGTGTTATTGCCACCCAAGCTACAGTCAACAGTTGCGCCTACGAAAATGCGATCCTTGAAGTGAATCCAGAAGCGGCGGTGTGGCAAATGCCCTGTCCAGAATTTGTCCCCTTAATTGAAGCCAACCGCATTAACGACCCCCACACAAAACGTATTGTTCAAAAACGTCTCCAACCACTATTAGAGCAAGGTATTGACACACTCATTTATGGCTGCACCCACTACCGTCACCTGGCTGGAGTTATTCAATCGATTTTACCGAGCCATGTGACCTGTGTTGACCCAGCAGAATACGTCGTTCGAGCCACAGAACAGGAGCTGGAACTGATGGGTTGGAAAAATACAGAACCGCCCCGACCCACTCGATTTGCAGTGAGCGGCTGCCCAGAACAATTTGCCCAATCTTCCCGGGCCTGGCTAGGATATAGCCCCTTGGTAGAACAGGTGGATCTAGAAACCTTAGTAAGAATGGCTTCTCCCTTGCCTGTGAGTAACGGTTAAATTGGGTCAATTACATAAAATAGTCTCAGACTCCCCCTGGAGTCTCGGTGTGGCGTAGCAAAAAATCGCGGTTTTCTGCTGAAACGAATCCATTGCCATACAATATAGGATATGTAAATTTTCGTAAATTTCGTTTCCCTCGGCTTAATAATGATTTCAGCGACTACCCTTTTTTCTCCCGTCGAAGCCGACCTTAAGGAGCTCAGTGAAAATCTGACGCGGCTCATTAGTGCCCGACACCCGATCCTGGGGGCAGCAGCTGAGCACCTGTTCTCTGCAGGGGGGAAACGAATTCGACCGGCGATTGTCCTGTTGGCATCGCGAGCTACCCTAGGCGATCGCCCGTTGACCCAACGCCATCGACGCTTGGCCGAAATTACAGAAATGATCCACACCGCGAGCCTCGTTCATGACGACGTGGTAGATGAAGCCGCTCTCCGCCGGAATGTCCCCACGGTCAATAGCTTGTTTGATAATCGCATTGCTGTGCTGGCCGGGGATTTTCTCTTCGCCCAGTCCTCTTGGTATCTGGCCAATTTGGACAACCTCACCGTAGTGAAGCTGCTCTCTGAAGTGATTAAAGATTTTGCCGAGGGCGAAATTCAGCAGGGGTTAAATCGCTTCGACACAGGGATGACCCTAGAGATCTATCTCGAAAAGTCCTATTACAAGACCGCCTCTCTGATTGCCAATAGTGCCAAGGCCGCTGCTGTGCTCAGTGAAATGGCGCCGGAAATTGGCGATCGCCTCTATGACTACGGCCGTAATTTGGGCCTTGCCTTCCAGATTGTCGATGACATTTTAGACTTTACCGCCTCCACCGATGTGCTGGGTAAACCCGCAGGTTCCGATCTCATCGGCGGCCACATCACTGCCCCAGCGCTTTTTGCCATGGAAGAGCACCCCACTTTAACCCAGCTGATTGAACGGGAATTTTCAGAAAATGGCGATTCTGAAAAAGCCCTGGCGATGGTGCGCAACAGCAATGGAATTAGTCGTGCCAAGGAATTAGCCGCCCAGCATGGTCGTTTAGCCCTCCAGAGCTTGGAGTGCCTCGATCCGTCCCCCTCGAAAGTGGCCCTCACCGACTTGATTGATTATGTCCTTAGTCGGATGTATTAAAGAATTTCAGCAAAAATGGCACGACAACGGAAAAAAGCCGATTTACCCACAAAAACCTGTATGGTCTGCGGTCTCCCCTTTACCTGGCGTAAAAAATGGGAAAAATGTTGGGATGAGGTGAAATATTGCTCTGAACGTTGTCGACGGCGGCGCAACCAAGCTTAATTTTCCCCTAGGATGGAAAATAAGTTTCCCTGCGTATTTCCATGAGAACGATCGCCAGCATCAACGAAAAAATTTTAGCCCGCCAAGCTGTGGTGTGGACGGTGGCTGAGGTCAAGGCGAGGGTGGCTGAATGGGGCATTAAAAAAATTGCAGCAACGGTGGATGTGGTTACGACGGGCACATTCGAGCCGATGGAATCTTCGGGGGCAATTTTAAACCTAGGCCACACCGACCCGCCGATAAAAATTCGCAAATGTTGGCTCAATGGGGTTCCTGCCTATCCTGGCTTTGGGGCTGTCGATCTCTGTCTCGGGGCGACGATGATGGAAGATCCCCTCGAAAATGAAACCCAGGAAATGGGCGATCGCCCCCTCTCCCAGAAAGGGGGTGGCCATGTAATCGCCGATCTCATCGCCGGGAAAGCAGTTCACCTCCATGCCTTAGGCCATGTGACAGACTGCTACCCCCGGGCCACCTGGGACAATACAATCACGAAAGATCAAATCAATCAGTTTTATCTGTTTAACCCGCGTAACCTCTATCAAAATTTCATCGTCGGGGTCAACGGCGGCGATCGCCCTTTATATACTTACCTCGGGCCGCTCCAACCCCATCTAGGCAATGCCGTCTACGCCTGTGCAGGGGCCATTTCCCCCCTGTTAAACGATCCGGATCTGGAACTGATTGGGGTCGGGACAAAAATTTTTCTCGGTGGGGGCATCGGTTATGTGGCCTGGGAAGGTACGCAACATTTCCCCCTACAAAAACGCCTCGGTAACCGCACCCCCCTGGGGCCAGCCTCTACCCTCGCCCTCATCGGTGATGCCAAACAGATGGATCCCCGATGGGTACGGGGTTGTTATTTCACCAAATATGGTCCTTCTTTGATGTTGGGGGTCGGGGTCCCCCTGCCTGTGCTCCATGAAGAAGTCATCGCCCACTGCGCCGTCCAAGATAAGGAAATTGTCGCCCCAGTAATGGATTTTTCGATTCCCCGGCGGGTACGGCCCACCTTTGGCCTCGTCAGCTATGGTCAGCTTAAAACAGGCAAATTAACCATCGAAGGAAAGACGGTCAAGGTGGCTCCAGTTACCAGCTTGTATCTCGCCGATCAGGTGGCAGAAACGTTAAAAAAATGGATCACCATTGGTGATTTTACCCTCACAGAGCCTGTGGCCCCTATCAGTGGCGATCGCCCTTTTCTCTCCCAAGACCAGTGGAGCCAGCGGCTCTAATTTTCCTGGAATGTTTTTCGTCCGACAACAGACAATAGCCTTTGATCTTCAACTCATAGTGGCGCTGCTGCGACGATAGTCAGCGAGGACTTGACGGGGTAATTTTCCTTGAACTCTGCCTTGATACTCCCCATCCGCTTCCATCCCAATGGCGCTAGCAGAACGGTTTAGGAGAGACATTTGTCGATTTTTGATAGCGTGATGTTGGCGCATCATAAGGGCGCGGGCCTGTTGTTGGGTACCCATTGATTGACTCCAAATTGATTCGCAAACCCCAGAAGATTGGCGTGTATTTTTTTCTCTTCAATGATCTATTTTATTTTAATTTCTGTAAATTTTGATACAAAATACAAAAATTAATGTTGTGGCGTTTTCTGCCGGAGGACTGTTTTTTCGGTACTTTCCCGCAAATATTCTTGCGATCCCCCAGGGCAATCAGTATGATTTGGTGAGGTTTGGCGTCCCTGTTTAGACGCAATTTGAGGTTTGCATAGGTAATCAAATGGCTTCTACTCCCCCAAGAGATGGTGATGGGCCAATCGTGGCGGCGCTCCGGCGGGCTCACCGGGCTTCCCTTGAGCTGGAATTATTAAAAGGGAGTGAACGTCACCTCGGCATTGAGGCGATCGCCGATGCCATCGAAGAAAACATCGCTGCAATCTTGGAGGCCAACACCAAAGATCTTGAAGCCAGCCGAGAAATGGCCGTGCCAAAGTTAATTTTGGAATGGCTCAAGCTGACCCCAGAACGTTTAGACAAAACGATTGATTTCCTGCGGCGGCTACCAAAACTCCCTGATCCCCTCCAGCGCATTAAGAATGCCACCTATCAAATCAGTGGCTACCAAACCTATTCCCAGCGGATGCCTCTCGGGGTCATTTGCTTGATCCACGAAGCTCTACCAGAATTGGGGGCGATCGCCGCTGGTCTCAGTCTCAAAACGGCCAATAGCCTGGTGATTCGCGGCTGTGGTGAAGCCAGTCATACGAATCATTTATTTGCCAACATCATGCAAACAGCCCTGGCAGACCAAGGTTTGCCCCAGGGTTGCGTCGAAGCGCTCTCTTCCGAAGAAGGCTGTACCATACAAGAACTTGTGGGCCAAGATCAATATCTCAATCTGATCATTCCCTATGGTCGGCCCAAAATGATCCAACAAGTAGTCCAACATGCCACTGCCCCTGTTCTCCGTACAACGGTGGGTAACTGCTACCTTTACCTCTCCCCTAGTGGCGAATTCGACCTGGCTAGTCGTGTTATCCAAGATAGCCACAACTACGAACCAGATGCGGTCAATGCGATCGAAAAGGTACTAGTTAGCCCAGAACAAAAAACATCCCATCTTATTGGCTTATTCAAAGTGCTGAAAGAACAAGGGTTTGAACTGCGGGGTGGCCCTGACTTAGTCGCAGAATTTCCAGAACATTTGGTTCCCGCAGCGCCAACGGAATGGCAACAGGCCTATCTCGCTAAGGTGGTCGCCTTTAAACGGGTTCCCGACCTCGCCGCTGCCATCACTGAGATTAACTGCAACTCTGGTGGCCATGCAGACTGCATTATCACGGAGTCTTACCAAGAAAGTCGACAATTTGCGGCGGGCATCGATAGTGCCTTGGTTTATGTCAATGCTTCCCCTTGTTTTTCTCGCCATCCCCAGGGGAGTGATTCGGTTTTTCTTGGGGTCTCGAACCAAAAGGGAAATCGACGGGGCTTAATTGGTCTAGAAAGCTTTACAACGATCAAACAGGTAGTCCAGGGAGATAGTACTCCCTAAAACTACCCTGTAAAAATACCGGAAAAGATTTCATTAGGAGAAAAATCTCAATGTTGAAGGCAATATTTTTCGGCTTGGGTTCGGCCACGATGTTGACGTTGCCGGCCTTCTCCCAGTTGCCCCGCCAGAGCGATCGCCTCCAGGTCGTCTATCCACCCAACAGCCACCAAACGAATGCAGAGCAGATTTTTTTGATTGGTTCTGCGCCCCTGGCCGGTACGGTAGAGGTTAATGGTCAGAGGCTCTCCCGCAGTGAACTGGGTCATTTCGCCCCAAGTTTTCCCCTAACGGTGGGACAAAATCGTTTTACTCTGACCTATCGCCAACCCTCTGGAGCCACAGAAACAAAAGTGGTCACGGTTGAACGCCTCGCTAGTGCAATAACCCCCCCTAGGGAATTAGCCGAGCCGTTCCCTGCGGTGGTGATCGCCCGTCAACCCCAGGAATTGGTTTGTTTTCAAGTCCAAGCCCCGGCCCAAGCCCAAGTCAGTGTTACCCTCGGTCGTGAGTCTTTCCCGTTGCAGCCCCAGATGGGGGCAGTTCTCCCGAGTAATGCGGCTGTTTTGACCCTAGACAATGAAGCACCGACTGGCAGCTTTACTGGAACCTATGGAGGGTGTCAGCGTTTTAGTGAGCCGGGTAATTTGGGGCAAGCCCGCTACCAAATGAATTTCCAGGGACGCACGAGTACAGCTGCTAGTCTCGGTAATATTGAAATTCTAAATTCCCAAGCATTGGGGGCGATCGCCGTCACCAGTGCCGCTGGGGTGGCACGGACAGGGCCGGGAACGGATTTTTCTCGCCTCACCCCCCTCCCCCAGGGGACCCAAGCCCTAGTGACTGGAAAAGAAGGAGATTGGCTACGCCTTGACTATGGGGCCTGGATTCGGGCCAATGAAACCCAACCCATCCAAGGCGCGGTGCTCCCCACCAGCACCATTCGCAGTGTGCGATCGCAGACCCAAGCGACCAGCACCGAGGTGATTTTTCCTCTCCAAAGGCCCGTGCCTGTAACCGTTGCCCAGAACGACGACACCTTTAGCTTGACCCTCCACCAGGCGATCGCCCAAACAGATACGATTTACCTAGCAGAAAGCCCCGTAATTCGTCGTCTTGACTGGGCCCAGGTAGATCCAGAAACGATCCGCTACAATTTTCGCCTGAAAACCGACCAGCAATGGGGCTATGATCTGCGCTACGAAGGAAATAATCTCATCCTTTCCCTCCGTCATCCCCCACAACTGGGGACGAATTCTCTCCAAGGGGCAACTATTTTGCTAGATCCTGGCCATGGGGGCAGTGAGTCCGGCGCCCTCGGCCCCACGGGCTATCCCGAAAAGGCGATTAATCTTTTGATCTCCCAAAAAATTCAACAGCAACTCACAGCAAAGGGGGCGAATGTGATCCTCACTCGCACCGATGACCGGGACGTTTCTTTAGGCGATCGCCAGGCGGCCATTGCCAATGGCCAACCAACCTTAGCCCTGTCTGTCCATTACAATGCTCTCCCCGATGCCGGGGACGCCGAAAACACAGCGGGAATTGGCATGTTTTGGTACCATCCCCAGGCCCATGATCTAGCCCAATTTCTCCATGATGAACTGACGAGCCGCTTAGATCGTCCCAGCTATGGCGTTTTCTGGAATAACCTCGCCCTGACTCGCCCCCACGAAGCTCCATCGGTATTGATGGAACTGGGCTTTATGATTAATCCCACAGAATTTGAATGGATTACTGAGCCCCAAGCTCAAGATCAATTGGCCGGGGCGATCGCCCAAAGTATCGAACGTTGGCTCCGCACAAAAACCAGCCCCTAGGGTTGGGGTGTTAAGCAAGCTGACTACTCGTTAGCGAGGATTCGGTCACCCAAGCCAACTTCCCGTTTGAGCTGGGCAAAGGCGCGGTTGTAATCAGTCACCGCTTGGAGATAATTGCCCCGGGCAGTATTCAGGCCCGTCTGGGCGGAGATGACATCGGTTTGGGTCCCAACCCCCGCATTAAAGCGCATTCGGGCCAGCCGTAAACTTTCTTCTGCCAGGGTCACTGCCGAAGCTGCCGTGGTGATATTTTGTTCGCTCGCTTCGAGGTTATAGTAAGCCGTTTCTACAGCTAACCGGATGCGGTTACGCTGGTCAACAAAACGATTTTCGGCGATCGCCTGGTCTACTTCTTCCTGATCAGCCCGGGCTACCGCCGCCCCGCCATCAAAAAAGTTCCAACGCATCCTCGCCCCGATTGACAACCCATCAGCCAGGCCAAGGCCATCATCGAAAACTTCAAGCAAATCATAATTGGCAAAAACACTCACCGTCGGTCGCACCGCAGCTAGGGCAATGCGCTCCTGTTGACCATCAATTTCACGTTGGAGGAGCTGTTGGCGGAGTTCTTGGCGATTTTGCAGTGCCAGAACAATAGTTTCTGGTAGAGAAATTTCCCAGCGGCCAGCTAGATCAATTTCGTCAGCAGTACGCGGGTCAATAGTCGGCTCTAGACTCAGAAGCTGGGCTAATTGACGGCGACTGGTTTTCTGATTGGCTTCAGCGAGGTTTAAGCGTTGCTGCACATTTGCCAGTTCTACCTCCGCCCGGAGTACATCAAATTGCGTCCCGAGCCCCGCCTGCTCAAGGAGGGTTGCATCCCGCAAACTTTGGGTGGCGTCGAATACTGCACTTTGCTCAATCACCACCTGGGCATCGGCGCTCTGCAGATCGTAGTAACTGATCGCGGCGGCAGCGCGGATTTCTTCTGTCAACCGTTCAATGTCTAATTCGGCGATCTGTCGTTGGGTGCGCGCTGCTTCTACCTGAGCCGAACGACGCCCCCCGGTATAGATGTCATAGTTTACTTCCAGGCGGCCATTGAGGGAGGTGCTGGAATTGGAATCGCGGCCGAGGGCTCTGCCCTGGAGGGCACCACTGGCACTATCGCTGTAGGTCAAGTCTACTTGGTTACTGATGGTCGGTAGTTCGGCGGCGATCGCCTCACGAATTTGGGCCTCAGCGCGCTCATAGTTCAAACGGGCCTCTTGGAGCGATTCGTTACGTTCTAGGGCCAAACGAACCGTGTCTTCTAAGGTTAAATCGATGCCATCGTTCACAGTCAGGGCTTCCGCAGTTTGAGGTACTGTGACCGCAGGGTTTTCGATCGGCACTAATAGCTCTCGCAATTCGACATTTTCGACCTGGTCAGAGGGCAGGGGCTGTGCCGTGGGGGTCGGTCGATTGTCGTTGCTTGTTGGGATTTCGACTTCGTTGGCCGCCTCTGGCACCGTCGAATCACTCTCAGGCATTTCTGCTTGGGCCACGAGGGCTGGAGCTTGGAGGTTACCAAGGTGGGGTGAGGGAGACAGTTGTATTTCAGAAGTCTGGGCGGAAGCGGCGAGGGTAGTTGGCTCGCTCAAACCGCCAAGATTGGGTAAAAAAGAAGTATCTAGGTCGGCGGGAACGACTGTGGGAGACAGTACTGGGTCACCGGCCGGAGACTGATCTTCTAGGGAAGCATCTGGGGGGAGAGATTGGGGAGTTTCTATCTGGGCGATCGCCCCGCCGCCGCTACAGAGAACAACAAGGCTACTGGTGCTAAGGGTAATGAGATCTCGCAAGGCAAACATTGAGCTTCTGAGGGTCCAGCTGAAGATAGTTTATAAAGAGCGTTCCTCGCCAAAATCAGCATTTAAACCAATCGTATGGCTGGGAACTAATGACCTAGTGTAAGTCAAAATACTTGAAACTACTACCGTCAAAAAAATTTACAAAATTCCATTGGCTACGACAATTTTTGTCGCAGCGGGACATATTTTCCGGCAATATCAGCCCATGATTTAACAGGCCAGGGGGGTTTCTAAGGGAGAACTAAAACCAACAATCGCAGGCTGTATTTGTCTTCTGTCTAGCTTTGCCCCCCGCAAATCAGCCCCCTGAAGTTGAGCACCGGCCAAGTTAGCCCCGGTCAAATTCGCCCCCCGAAAATCGGCCTCCTGGAGGTTGGCATCGCGAAAATCAACATTTACTAATTCTGCCCTCTGAAAATTGCTGGCGATCGCCTCAAGCCCTTGGCAATTGGCATTGGTTAAATTGGCATGCTGTAAATCCGCTTCATTGAGGCAAGCCTGTTGAAAATTCGCCCCCTGAAAATTGGTAAAGCGCAAAGTTGACCCCGTTAAATTTGTGCCTACTAAATTCATTTCATTGCCTTTGCCACCACTGAACAGCACCCCAGCGCAATTTAAACCACTGAAATCCCGTTCCCGAAAGTCAACCCCATTGAGATAGGCCTCTTGTAACCGCGCCCCATGTAAATTGGCGTCTTTTAAAATAGCGCCACTGAGCTTAGCTTGGCTGAGATTTGTCCAACTCAGATCAGCACCAGTTAAATTTGCCCCCCGAAAATTCACCCCGGTCAAGTTGGCCCCACAGAGATTCACCTGTTGCAGGTCCGCCATAAAGAAAGTAACCCACCGCATAATTGCGCCACTCAATTGGGCTTCGGTGAGAATAGCGCGAATTAAGGTTGCCCCTTGGAGATTGACCTTTGTTAGATCGGCCCGAGTTAAATCGGCGTGGTCGAGTTTGGCGTAGCTTAGGTCGGCTCCGTACAAAAAAGCCTGCTCTAGATTCGCCCGCCGGAAATGGCAATGGGATAGGTTTGTCCGCGCTAGGGAGGCCATTGCAAAATTTCCCTCAGAAAAGCTGGCATGGGACAAATCTGAGCCACTCAGACTCGCCGCCACGCAATCAAGTCTATGGAACAGCCGTTGGCCTGCGGCATAGTGCTGGAGTAATTGTTGACTATTGATGGTAGACAGCATCGTTGATCTCAACCGGACATCGAAAAACTGTCCATGAAGGCACTGTCTTGGACGGACTGATATCGGCTTCTTTCTCTATTAGAGAAGTAAACTAGCCCAAATCAGCAAAAAGTCTTCAAATCTTAACCTTTTGATAACATTTCTTGGGACACTGTTTGTGTGCAGCGGGCCATAAGGTGACGGACATCTTCTACGGGATAAATCGGAGTGCCTAGGGTGATCGCCACCTCGGCTACGGTTTTGTCATCGAGAAATTTGGCCTCATCATGTTTGAGCATGACCCGGGGCAGTAGAATCCCATCCCTGAAATCTCGCCCGGCTAATTTATCAATCAAATCTTGGCCTGTGAGTAAGCCGGTCACTGTAATTGCTTGGCCCCAGTAGTCACTGTTCAGAGCGGCGAGGGTAACGGTGAGGTTTTCCACCTGGTTTAACCGTGCCACCAGGGGTTCAAAGGCTTTTTCGACGGCGTTCCCTACTACCCAAGTGAAGTGCTGGGGTTGGGCGATCGCCCCGGGCAAAACTTCATCGGCGGTCTGGAGAAAATCACGGATAAATTGGCGAATCGAACCCACCCCATTACCCAACTGGGGATAATCTTCATAATGAGACTCCGGCGGCAACTCTTCCCGGGCGATCAAAAACCATTCATCGGCCAACCAAGCAAAATTCGTCTGAAATTTTTCACGAAATTCCTGTTGGAGGGCCGTGACCTGGGCAATTACTTCCTGGGCTTTTGGTTGACTCACGGGGCTCAGTTCTGCCAAATTTGGGCGAAACCGGGTCAAGCCCACCGGCACCACCGCCGCCGAAATCACCGCTGGCAAATCCCCCTCGTGGAACTGGGCTAAGTCCCGCAGGGTCCGTTCTAAATGAATACCGTCGTTAATGCCTGGGCAAACCACCACCTGGGCATGGATTTGTAAACGATGATCTGCAAACCATTGCAATTGCTTAAGAATTTCCCCAGCGCGCTCATTTTTGAGCAATTGACGGCGAATATCCGGTTCTGTGGCATGGACGGAAACAAACAGAGGGGAGAGGCGCATTTGGTTGATGCGCTGCCATTCCCGCTCGGGCAGATTCGTCAGGGTGAGATAGCTGCCATAGAGAAAACTGAGGCGATAGTCGTCATCTTTGAGGTAGAGGCTTTGGCGTTTGCCGGGGGGCTGCTGGTCAATAAAGCAAAAAGGGCAGCGATTATTGCATTGGATCAGACCATCAAACAGGGCATTTTCAAATTCGAGGCCCAGGTCTTCGTCATAGTCTTTTTCGATTTCAATCTGGTGCGATCGCCCCTTGGCATCGAGGACTTCCAACTCTAAATATTCATCGGCGCAGAGAAACTGATAATCGATCAGATCCCGGGGTTGCATGCCATTGATCGAGACGATCGCATCTCCGGCCTCAAACCCAATTTCAGCGGCAATGGAGTCGGGGACAACGCGATAAATCTGGGCGGGCTTGATGGTGGAGGCACTCATGGGTTAAAGCAGGGTAAATGCCAAGATGATCATACCAAACCCCAATCGGTACCAGACGAAAATCCAAGTTTGGTGCTTTTGCAGATATTGAATCAGCCAGGCGATCGACAGGTAAGAAAAAACAGTAGAGGAAACCAGGCTGGTGACTAAGGTCAGGGGGGGAACTGTCGCTAAACCGGTTTGAAACAGTTCGACAAGCTCTACTAAACCCGCAATGGTAATGGCGGGGATCCCTAGTAGAAAGGAAAAACGGGCTGCCGTTGGGCGATCTAAACCGAGAAAAAGCCCCGCCGTAATCGTCGAACCAGACCGGGATACCCCAGGAATCACTGCCAGAGCTTGGGCCAGTCCCATCAAAATGCCATCTTTTAATTTCAGTTGTGCCAGGGAGCGTTGGTGCTGGGTTAGCCGTTCTGCCAGGGCCAGCAGAACAGACATGCCGATGGAGGCGATCGCAATCATCGTGAGCCCCCGAAAATTCGATTCGTCATAACCGGGCATAAATAGCTTGAGACCAAGGCCGACAATAATAATCGGCAAGGTTCCTAAAAAAATGCCACCAAACATTCGCCATTCTTGCTTCTGCCAGTCTTTTGTTTGCCAGGCTTGCCAAGCCCCGCCGCAGACCTGTTGCAAGTCTTGCCAGAAGTAACTGAACACGGCAACCATACTACCTAGTTGGATCACGGCCGTGAGGGTAATCCCTGGATCTGGCCAGCCCAAGGCAACGGGAATCACCTTGAGGTGAGCACTGCTGCTGATCGGGATAAATTCGGTCAAACCTTGGATGAGGCCCAAGATAATTCCCTGGAACCAATTAAAAGCTGGGGAGGCGATCGCCTCGGGCTCACTGGGCACAGCGGCATGGAGTCGGAAATTCCAAAGACCGACCACGAGAGAAACAGAGAGACCGAGGAGTACGAGGATGCCGAACTCAAACCATTGCTGCTGTTGCTTTTTCTTGAGCATTGATGTTGTTGATGCTTGGGTGAGATTTGCCTAAACCACTCTAATCAATCCAGTTCACCTTGACTACCTTTTTGCCTCATCCCTTTAATTTCCTTGGCCCAGGCTGACGGAACTACCACCACCTCGACTGCTTTCTCAGAAACCTAAACAGGGGCGATGCTAGGGATAAATGGCAAAATTTTGAGCGGATTTCTGAGAAAACTGGGGGTCATCAGTTAAAATTCATTCATAAATATTTACAACTTATTATTTAAACCCCCTTTGTTTTGCTGAACCATCCCCTTTTCTCCGTCGGTGCAGTGTATGTTCTCAAGCGACAGCAGGACCTCCGCCGTAATCTGCCCCTTTTAATTTGTCTGGCCTCCGGCTTCCTTGTTTCGGTGCCTGTTTTTTTCCAAGCGCCCCTAGTGAGAACAGCCCCCTGGGTTAGTTTGGCTTTCACACTGGTTTGGGTGGCGATCGCCTACCGTCTGCGCCAACAAGAGAGTACAGAAATTTGGGGTGATCTGCTTTGGGGGTTTAGTTGGAGTTGGTTGGCGGGGGCCATTTACTGGGGCTGGCTGCGCTATGAACCTTTCTTGCATCTGCCCGTGGAGGCGATCGGCCTGCCCTTTGCCCTCTGGGGTCTGTGGCAAAGGCGCGGTTTAGTCGGTCATCTGTTTTATCTCGGTTCCCTCCTGGGGACGGCGATCACCGATATTTATTTCTACCTGACGGATTTGATTCCCTACTGGCGGCAGTTGATGTATGCCGAGCCGGATTTTGTGATGCCGATCTTCCAGGCAGCATTGGCCCAAATGCAGACCTTTTGGGGCTTAAGTTGGGCGGTGGTTTTGGTGAATTTGTTGATTGCGATCAGTTGGTGGGCTTTTCATCAGCGAACCATTCCCGCTTGGAGCTTTGCCGGAGCGGTGGTCAGCACGCTCCTTGTGGATGGTTTATTTTGGGTCGCGGCCTGTTTTGCTTGATTTCAACCAGGGGCGATCGCAAAGTGACAATCAGTGCGAGAGGTCTAGGGGTTAATCCCCTAAGATAGAGAACGCAAACATTTTAGAAAATTTTTTAGATAAAACCATGGGTGAATTCATTCGTCCTTACCTAGAGCCGATCGCCGATTGGTTCAACACCCTGCCGATCCCGGCCGTTGTCACCCACTGGGGACACCCCTTCTTTATGAGCATTGTGATTATCGCGGTGGGCAGCTCGGCAGCGATTAAAGGCTGGCAAATTCGCCGCACCGACGATGTTGAGGCCAAGAACGAAAATGCTTACTGGCACCGGAAAGCGGCCCTCTGGTTGACCACCTTTATCAGCCTCGGCTGGACAGGGGGTGTGCTATCGCTGGTGATGCAAGGGCAGCCGATTTTTGAGAGTCCCCATTTCTGGACTGGGACGATTGCGATCGTCCTTTTAATGGCCAATGGTGCATTGTCAATCACCAAGTTCCTGGGCAAAGAGTCTCTCCGCACAGTTCATGCCTATGTGGGGTCGACGGCGATCGCGCTACTGTTGGTCCATGCGGCCCTGGGGGTTAATCTCGGTCTTTCTTTCTAAGTTTTTTTATCGCCATAAAAAGTTCTCATTCTTCACTTGCGAAGGGAGATTTAGGGGGTGTTGGTTCTGACGAATGAACCGATGCCCCCTTAACTTTTTTTAGAGGCGCACATGGTTCTAAGCCTGCCGCTGGAGCTTCACCATAAAAAAGCCATCCATCTGGTGGCGGTGGGGCACAACCTGGAGCCAGCCCTCTGGTTGACTGTAGGGAAAGACCGGGGAATCTTCTGCCGGGGGGACAATGTGCCAATCTGGGTGGGTCCCAAGAAACTGCTGGGCGATCGCCTCATTTTCTGCTGGATTCAGAGTGCACGTGGCATAGACCAGATAGCCCCCCGGTTTCACCCAGGTGGACCCCGTGGCCAGCAGTTCCCCTTGGAGCGTCGTCAGTTCCGCAATTTTTGCAGGACTCTGTTGCCAACGGATATCGGGGCGCTTGTGGAGGGTTCCCAGGCCGGAGCAGGGCACATCTAACAAAACCCGGTCTGCCATATTGCGGAACTGCGAATAGCTGCGACTGTCCCCCATGAGGGTACGGATCATCGACAGCTTTAGGCGGCGGGCATTTTGCTCGACTTTGTTAATCCGGGCCTGGTATTTATCACAGGCCCAAATGGTCCCTTGGTCTTGCATTTTCTCGGCGATGTGGGTGGTCTTACCACCGGGGGCAGCGCAGGCATCGATAATTACTTCCCCCGGTTGCGGATCCAGCAGATGGGTCACCAACTGGGCACTGGCATCTTGGATCGTCCACCAGCCTTCTCGGTAGCCAGGTAACTCCTGAATCAAACCCCGTTTTTCCACTAGGCGCAGGGCATTGGGAATCTGGGCAATCGCCTCCACTTTTATCCCGGCATCCGTGAGCACCTTTTGTACTGTCCCTACATTGGCCCGTAGGGGATTTACCCGCAGATCTAGTTGGGCCGGTTGGTTAAACCATTGGCAGAGCTGGGCCGTTTCCGCCGCCCCAAATTGTTCCAACCACTGGGCGATGAGCCATTCCGGAAAACTGTAGGTCAGGGCCAGGCGATCGATTTCATTTTCGGGGAACTGCAAGGGATCGCCCTGCTGTTCCTGTTGCCGCAGATAGGCGCGCAAACAACCATTGACCACCCCTGCCAATTGGCCCAGTTTATTAGTCTTCGCAATTTCAACGCTGGTATTGACCGCCGCCGAGGGGGGAATTTGATCCAGATAGCGCAGTTGGTATAGGCCCAATTGCAGCAATACCCGCAAATCAGGCGGTTGTTGCTCGATGGGCTTTTTCCCTAGTTGATTGATCAAGGCATCGAGAGTCTTTTGGCGGCGCACCGTCCCGTAAACCAGCTCCGCCACCAGCGCGCGATCGCTCCCCGCCAAGTTACTTTTGTGGAGCACTCGGTCGAGGGCCACATCAGTATAGGCATTGTGGTACATGATTTGCCGGAGGGCGAGAAAAGCGAGTTGACGGGCTGAAGACATTGCATCCAATGAAAAGGTAGTAGGTAGATTATCCCCCAGTTGTGATCTTCCCCACCCAGGCGATCGATTCCAGATCACACTTTTCAGCTTTTCCCAGTTCAAGTTAAGATTAGTGAAGGCTGGATTGTGCTCGTTAGTAAAAAGAACTTATGGCAGGCGACTATTACGAAATTCTTGGTGTCTCCCGTGATTGCGGGAAGGATGAACTCAAGCGGGCTTATCGTCGTCTAGCGCGTCAGTATCACCCCGATGTTAATAAGGATCCGGGGGCTGAAGAAAAATTCAAAGAAATTAACCGCGCCTACGAAGTCCTATCCGAACCAGAAACCAGGGCCCGGTATGACCGCTTTGGCGAAGCTGGCGTTTCTGGGGCCGGTGCCGCCGGTGCTGAATATGGTGACATGGGCGGTTTTGCCGATATTTTTGAAACGATTTTTAGCGGCTTTGGGGGCATGGGAACCGGAGCCCCTGGTGGCGGTGGCCGCCGTCGCAGTGGGCCGGCGCGGGGAGATGATCTGCGCCTCGACCTCAAGCTTGATTTTAAAGAAGCGATTTTTGGGGGCGAAAAAGAAATTCGTATTCCCCATCTAGAAACCTGTAAGGTCTGCTCTGGATCTGGCGCTAAAGCTGGAACTTCTGCCAATACCTGTGGCACCTGCGGCGGCACAGGCCAGGTGCGCCGGGCAACCCGGACGCCTTTTGGGAGCTTTGCCCAGGTTTCTGTCTGCCCCACCTGTAACGGTGAAGGGCAAGTTATTGCCGATAAGTGTGAATCCTGTGGCGGTGCAGGCCGCAAGCAAGAAACGAAAAAACTAAAAATCACTATTCCTGCTGGGGTAGATAGTGGTACCAGGCTTAGGGTTTCCCGGGAAGGGGATGCAGGGGTTAAAGGTGGCCCTCCTGGTGATCTCTATGTGTATCTTGCG
Organism: Picosynechococcus sp. NKBG15041c; assembly: GCF_055380235.1. NCBI lineage: Bacteria > Bacillati > Cyanobacteriota > Cyanophyceae > Chroococcales > Geminocystaceae > Picosynechococcus > Picosynechococcus sp. NKBG15041c. The sequence goes on along the minus strand of NZ_AP040363.1, from coordinate 128,646 downwards.
GTGAGCAGCGACAAAGAATTTCGCCGCGAAGGAATTAACATTCTCTCGGAAATTGAAATCAGTTACCTCCAGGCGATCCTTGGGGATACGGTGAAAGTAAAGACCGTCGATGGCACAGAAGAGCTGACCATTCCAGCTGGTCTACAGCCCAATAAGGTGCTGACCCTAGAAGGGAAGGGTGTGCCGAAGTTGGGGAACCCCGTCAGCCGTGGTGATCATTTGATCACGGTCAAAGTTGTCATTCCCACGAAGGTCAGCCGCGAAGAGAAAGACCTACTGCACCAGTTGGCTAAGTTGAAAGGCACAGAGCACAGTAAGGGCGGCTTTGAAGGTTTATTGGGGAATTTATTCCATAACAAATGAGCGATTCACAACCATTACAGGCAGATGCACAGTTGGATCTGCGGGGAACACCCTGTCCGATCAATTTCGTGCGGACAAAATTGCAGCTCAAAAAAATGGCCCCCAATGCCCTCCTGGAAGTGTGGCTCGATGCGGGGGAACCGATGGAGCAGGTACCCGACAGCTTAACGATGGAAGGTTATTGCATTGAACAGGCGATCGCCCAACCGGAAGGCCATTATGCGCTGTGGGTGCGTCGTCCGGCATCATGAATGGGCAACCCCTCCCCCATCCTTTAGAGGGGACTGTGACTGCAGTCCAAGCAAATTTTTATCAGGTACAACTCCAGGCTGAACTGGGACAGTTGCTCTGTACCCGCCGCACCCGCCTCAAGAAAATTGGCCAGCGGGTGATGGTGGGAGATAGGGTCATTGTTGAAGAGCCTGACTTTCAAGACCGGCGCGGGGCGATCGCCCAGGTCCTACCCAGGCAAACAGAACTAGACCGCCCCCCGGTGGCGAACGCCGATCAGTTGCTTTTAGTGTTTGCCCTGGCTGAACCCGCCCTTGACCCCTGGCAACTGAGCCGCTTTTTGATTAAAGCCGAATCCACCGGCTTACCGCTCCTGTTGGGCTTGAATAAACAGGATTTACTCTCGACTGCAGCCCGACAAGCCTGGGGCGATCGCCTACGGCAGTGGGGCTATGCCGCCGTGTTTTTTAGCGTTCAGCAGGACCAAGGCATCGATCACCTCGAAGCCCAGTTAAAAGACAAAATCACCGTGGTGGCGGGGCCGTCCGGGGTGGGCAAATCGAGTCTGATTAACCGCCTGATTCCTGAAGCGAGCTTGCGGGTAGGGGAGGTGTCCGGCAAGTTGCAGCGGGGACGCCACACCACGCGCCATGTGGAGCTGTTCCCCTTGCCCCAGGGGGGACTGCTGGCCGATAGCCCTGGGTTTAACCAGCCGGATTGGTCAATTTTTCCCCAGGATTTACCCCGCTGTTTTCCCGAAATCCGTGCTTTCTTGCGGGACAACCACTGTCAGTTTAAGGACTGCCTCCATCTCCAGGAGCCCCATTGCGCCGTGGGCCGGGATTGGGAGCGCTATGAAATCTACAAAAAATGTCTAGAAGAGGCGATCGCCTACAAAGAAGCCCAACAACAACAGGGAGACAGTGAAACACAATTGAAGATTAAAATCACCGCAGCGGGCAAAAAGACCCATGAACCCAAACTCGCTACAAAAAAATATCGCCGTACCTCCCGGCGGGAACAGCAGCAGAACTTAAAGGATCTCTACGAAAAACAATCCGTCGACGAGTTGTGTGGGGACGAAGATTAGATCTCCTCTACAATGAACCATTACAAAATACTGAGGTGAGGTGTTTATGGCGGCAGTGTGGCGGCAGATTCTCTTTCTGCGTTTTCCCTTTGAATCTTGGTTGCGGGCCAGCTACAGTTACCGCATTTTTGGGCTATTGCAGGGCTGGCGCGGTGGCAGTTGGCTTTTGCAGTGGGCAGAACCCCTGGGGGGCATCCTCCTATGCATTTTGTTGGTGGCGGCTCCTTTTGTTTCCACGGTCTTCATTGGCTTTTTATTGGTGGCCTGTGGCGGCTATTGGGCTTTAGTGAGTATTTCTGATCTGCCCGCCGGACGGTTAACCGGAATCCACCTCCTCGTTGCTCTCTATGGGGGGATTGCCACGATCGCCACCGCCTTATCCCCGGTGAAGGGGGCAGCCCTATCTGGGTTAATTCAACTTTTTCTCTACCTGATCTTTTTTGCTTTTTGTGCCCGGGTACTGCGATCGCCAAAAATTCTCGGGGCAGTGATCTGGGTGTATTTGATGGTTTCCCTAGTAGTCAGCGGCTACGGCATTCGGCAATATTTCTTTGGTGTCGAACCCCTCGCCACTTGGAATGACCCCCTCTCGGAGTTTGCTAATGACACCAGAGTGTATAGCTACCTGGGTAATCCGAATTTGTTGGCGGGCTATCTCGTGGGGGCGATCGCCTTTAGTGGGGTCGCGATCTTGATTTGGCAGACCAAAATGCAGAAGCTCCTTGCTGGGGTGACGCTCACTGCCAATAGCGCTTGTCTATTTTGGACCGGCAGTCGCGGCGGCTGGTTGGCGATGTTGGCCCTCCTCATTGTGGGCGGCCTGATGCTGTATGCCTGGTATGGCGATCGCCTCAGTCCCTTTTGGCGCAAATGGCTCCTCCCCATATGTTTTGGGGTTGGGGGTGCCCTGATCCTCATTGCGATCCTTGGGGTCGATAGCATTCGTCTACGTTTGTTGAGTATTTTTTCTTGGCGCGGCGACAGCAGTAATAATTTCCGGATTAATGTTTGGTTCGCAGTGCTGCGGATGATTGGCGATCGCCCCGTTCTTGGTATTGGCCCCGGTAACAATGCCTTTAACGCGATCTACCCCCAATACATGGAAAGTCGCTTCTCCGCCCTCAGCGCCTATTCAATTTTCCTAGAGACAGCCGTGGAGGTCGGTCTCGTGGGCTTAACCGCTTTTTGTTGGTTACTGCTGAATACCTTTAGCCAAGCTTTACAAAGCCTTCAACAATTTCGTCTAGAGCGTAAAATAGAAGGACTGTGGTTAGTGGGGGCGATCGCCGCGATGGCTGGACTTCTGGTTCAGGGTTTGTTTGATACTGTCTGGTATCGTCCCCAAATTAGTACCCTGTGGTGGTTAATGGTGGGAATTGTCGCGGCTCAGCTTCCTGAAACCCAAGCAGAATAAAGTTTGAGGGCTAAAATGCACTGGACTATTAGCCCTGGTCAAGCTGGTGTCCTCCCCTCAAAAAAAGCCATCTCCTCGCTGGAGAGGATCGAAAATTTGCCTGTCTCTACCGTCTCTATGCTGAGGTTTGCGATTTTGTCATGATTTTAATCGGTGAACACAAAGAGAATATCCTCACGTTTTTCTTGGAAGCCCTCCAAGATATAAGCGCTGTGCAAATCGCCCCGACAGCGACGCGTCTATTTGACCTGGCGATCACCCAGTCTCCCCAACTGATTATTGTCAACCTCGATTTTATTCCTCGCCCAGAACGTCGGCTTTTTTCCCAGTTCAAAACAGATCTGCGCACCCGGGATATTCCCCTAATCCTGACCACGACCGAGCCCAAGGCCGAAGCTCGGGCTGAGGCCTTTTCATTAGGTGCCGACGATGTTTTATTGCTCCCTTGTACCAATACGGAGTTGCAAAAGCGCATTCAACAGCAGCTCGACCACAAAAAACTCCAGACCCTCTGGCTCAGTCAAACAGATCAACTCCAGCGGACGATCACCAGACAAAAAATTCTCAGCGTTGTGATCAACCGCATCCGTCGCACCCTGAATCTCAGCGAAATTTTCCAAAGTACGGCCAAAGAAATCCATGATGCCCTCAGTTGTGACCGGGCTGTCATCTACAAATTCAACCCCGACTGGAGTGGGGTTTTTGTCGCTGAAGCAATGTCGCCTCAATGGCGATCGCTGATGTATGGTGCCGACAGTAAACAGCGGGAACTGCTCGAATATTCTGCGCTTCGAGAAGATCGTTGCATTGTCAAAGTCTTTGAGAGCGATCTACCTGGTTGGGTAGAAGATACTTATCTCCAGGAAAATAAGGGGGGCATTTATCGTAAAAGCAATACCTATCGGGCGGTCAGTGATATCTACAAAGCAGGATTTCCCCCCTGTTACATTGAGCTACTCGAAAACTTTCAGGCCAAAGCCTACATCATGTTGCCGATTTTTTTGGGCGATCGCCTCTGGGGACTTTTAGGGATTTACCAAAACAATGCCCCTCGGATTTGGCTCCCAGAAGAAATTGAAATGGCCAGACAAATCGCTACCCAGCTCGGCGTTGCCCTCCAACAGGCCCAGCTCCTCGAAAATCTCCAGGCCGCCAAAGAAGAAGCCGAAGCCGCCAACGAAGCAAAAAGTCAATTTTTGGCGAACATGAGCCATGAATTGCGCACACCCCTAAGCGCTATTTTAGGGTTTACAGAATTACTAGCAGGCGATACAAATCTCACCGTCGACCAACATGAATCCCTAGAGATCATCACCCAAAGTGCCCAGCACCTCCTGGATTTGATCAATGACATTCTTTCTCTTTCTAAGATTGAAGCCGGCGAGATGACAGTCATAGACGAAGAATTTAATCTCCGAGAAACGCTCAAGGTCATCCAAGATTTTGTGATTCTTTCGGCCCAACAAAAAAACCTAGATTTAATTATTGAGCTCGACCCCCACCTGCCCCAATCGATCTACCTCGATGAGAAAAAACTCAAGCAAGTTTTGCTGAATCTGGTGAGTAATGCTGTGAAATTTACTGAGCGCGGCAAAGTCATCCTAAAAGTCAGTTACAAGCCGGATCAAGCACTATTACATTTTGCCGTATCCGATACTGGCCCAGGGATTCACACTTCAGAGCTGGATCGCCTCTTTCAAGTTTTTCAACAAACTAGCACTGGCATTCGCTCTCGCCAAGGTACTGGCCTGGGACTTGCCATTAGTCAGCAACTCATACAACTGATGGGGGGCCGCATCCAAGTGGAAACGGCAGCAAATCAAGGCAGCTGTTTCTGGTTTGAGCTCCCCTGCGTCATCCCTCCCCAGGATGCGGTGGGGGGCGATCGTCTTTCGATTGCCTCACTCACAGATCAATTGGGACGCCAACCAAGAATTTTAATCCTCAAAGATCAAGTGGAGCGGCAAGAACTGCTTTGTCAACGCCTGAGCCGAGCTGGATTTGCAACCCGGACGATCCTCCTCGGCGAGCTTGCTTTCAACCTGGGGCCAGACTGGACCCCTGATCTGATCCTCTTAGATTTGAAACTAACGTTTGTCGATGGCCCTGGGATTTTGGCCGATATTCAACACCAACTGCAAATGGCGGCGATCACCCCAAAACCACAACTGATCGTGATGACGGCCGAAATTTTTCAAAACCAGCACCGTGAGCAGTTCCGGGCGGTCTGTGATGACATTATCTATCAACCGATCGCCCTAGAGGAACTTCTCCATAAGCTTTCCCATCATTTAGCGTTAACTATTTCTCCTCCCCCCAGTCCCACCGCCGCCTTGGGGTGAGCAATTGGCCGTTTACCAAGGTCGAGTCTCACCATTGGGCACAAAACAATATCCATCATTTGCTTTACCGTCGCTTCCTCTTCCCCACAGCTATGTCTTTTTCTTCCCCCAAACAGCCTCCCCGCTTAATTACCTTTAAGCATTTGATCAAAACCCACCATGGCCGTACATATTTTTTGGGGGGGAGTGGCGTTGCAATGGCGATCGCCTCAAGTGTTGCGATGGCCGCACTGCTAAACCCCCGGGTGCCAATTCCGGTCGTCGATAGTCTGTTGGGTTCATTGCCCCGTCAGACGGCAGAATTAATGGCACAGGAACCGGAAGTGACATCCCCCACTTCCCCCACCGCACCGACAGAACCAACGACCGCCGCACCTCCCACCCTAGAACCGGCAGTGGCTCCCGTCTCACGGCCAGTCCCCTTGTGGGTATATGGGCTTATTATTTCGAGCTGTTTGTTGGGGTCTTCCCTTTTGACCTATGCCCTCTATCGACTTTATCAAGGCGCGCCCCGACGCTCTAAAAAGCCAAAATCCGCCGCCCCAGGTCTCAGGCGGCGATCGCCGATCCCCGTTTCGCGGCCCCAAGATAGCTAATGGAAATTTTCCTGCGGTCTGCTTCCACCTCCCCCTATAATGTGGGGGGTCAAACCCTTTAGTGCATTTTCACAAAACCTATGGCTCTGCTGGATTCAAAAGGACGTCTCTTCGGTAAAGTAAGTATCCTCGATATCGGAGCGCTACTGATTATTCTGGGCGTCATTTTCGGGATCTTTTTTCTACCTGGTAAATCAGGGTCTGTTGCGCAAATCGGTACGGCCGTTGAGACAGTTGAGGTGGAACTATTGGTACGGGGTCTGAGTGTCAAATCTCCCGAAGCTTTTGTACAGAGCTTTCTCGCCTCAGAAACCACCTCCATCGTGATTCGGAACCAACCCTTTGCCAATGTGGGCATTAAATCCATTGAGCTGTTGCCCCGTACAACCCCAGTGCCCCAACCGGACGGTTCAGTCCTCCCCCTCACTGATCCTCGACCTGAGGTGCAAAACCTAGGGGATTTTCGCATTGTTCTCACCAGCGATGCCCAAAGAACTGACAATGGTTATGTGTTTGGCAATAACAAGGTTAAAGTCGGTCACACCCTCCGCATTGAAGGCTTTGATTATGATTTCAACGGCAGTGTGATTGAAATTCGGGCCGCCGAGAGTTAGGCACAGTGCCATGGGGAAATATTGGCGAATCTTGAGGCTATTTTGGGGAACGGCGATCGCCGCCGAGTTGGAATATCGGTTAAATTTTGCGATCGCCACTTTAAGTAGCATCGGCAATTTAGGCGGCAGTTTATTTAGCCTTTTCTTGTTTTATCGTACGGGCTACCAGTTTTCGGGCTGGAGCTGGCAAGAAGCTCTATTAGTAGTCGGCATGTTCACCCTATTACAGGGGATCGCCAATACGTTTTTTTCCCCTAACCTCAACCGCATCGTCCAACAGGTACAGGAAGGCACCTTAGATTTTGTCTTGCTAAAACCGATTAGCAGTCAGTTCTGGCTCTCGACCCGGATGGTCTCCCCCTGGGGCATTCCTGATCTGCTTCTGGGGATCGCTATTTTTGGCTATGTGGGCTGGCAGTTGGATTTATCGCCCTGGAATTATCTCCTGAGTTTAATTCCGATCGCCTTTGGAATGCTGATTCTCTATAGTCTTTGGTTTATGTTGGGGGCAACGAGCATCTGGTTTGTAAAAATTTATAATGTCACTGAGGTTCTGCGGGGGTTCCTAGAGGCTGGACGTTACCCGATTGTCGCCTACCCAGGTATTTTTCGTTTCTTTTTTACCTTTATTGTGCCCGTTGTTTTTTTGACCACGATCCCGGCAGAAACCATGTTGGGGCGATCGCCCGGGAGCTGGATTATCGGAGCGGGTGCCCTGGGAATACTGTTACTTTTCCTTTCTAATTTGATTTGGCGCTTTGCCCTACGGTTTTATACCAGCGCCTCCAGCTAAAGCCTTAGCAAAAATTTAAACTTTGCTCCCTAGACTGCTGTTGTATGAAAAAAACACCCATCCTATCGACCATTGGTTGGCGAGAATGTGTGGCCCTGCCGGACTTTGATCTTCCTGAAATCCGCGCCAAAATTGATACGGGAGCTGGTTCCTCTTCGATCCACGCCACTCGCATTCATTATTTTCACCAAGGCGATCGCGAAATGGTGCGTTTCCAAGTCCATCCCCACCAATACAACATCCATGACACCGTCACCCTAGAAGCCCCCCTCATTGAACATCGCCACATCAAAAGTTCCAATGGGCAAAAGCAGCTACGTCCCGTAATCGAAACCCACATCCAGCTCGGCGAACATCGCTGGCTCATCGAACTTAATCTCACCAACCGTTCTCTCATGGGCTACCGCATGCTCCTCGGCCGCCAAGCCCTCCGCAAACGGTTTCTTGTAGATGTCAGTCAATCTTTCCTTCAAAGCCAACCGGATCATCACCCTCGCCCATGAAAATTGCCATTCTTTCCCAAGATCCCAAGCTCTATTCCACCCGTCGTCTCCGGGAAGCTGCCGAAAATCGCCATCATGAGGTGCAGGTGATTAACTTCATGCGCTGCTATATGAATATCACCTCCCATAAACCTTTTGTGATCTATCAGGAAGAGCGACTCGAAAATTTCGACGCGATTATTCCCCGCATCGGTGCTTCAGCCACCTTTTATGGCACAGCAGTGGTACGTCAGTTTGAAGTAATGGGGGGCTTTAGTGCCAATACCTCCCAGGCTATTTCTCGCTCTCGGGACAAATTGCGATCGCTGCAAATTCTTGCCCGAAAGGGAATCGGCTTACCGGTCACTGGCTTTGCCCATGCCACCCAAGATATCGATGGTCTCATTGAAACCGTTGGGGGCGCCCCTGTAGTAATTAAGCTCCTTGAGGGAACCCAGGGCATTGGCGTTGTGCTCGCAGAAACCCACCAGGCTGCCAAATCTGTAATTGAGGCCTTCCGTGGTCTTGATGCAAATATTTTGGTCCAAGAATATATTGCTGAGGCTGGGGGCATGGATATTCGTTGCTTCGTGGTCGGGGATAAGGTCGTAGCTGCCATGAAGCGCCAAGGAGCCGAGGGAGAATTTCGCTCGAATCTACACCGGGGCGGCAAAGCAGAAAAGGTGCGCCTCACCCCAGAGGAGCGTAGTACCGCAGTGCGAGCAGCTAAAGCCATGGGTCTCCGGGTGGCTGGGGTTGACCTCCTGCGGTCGAACCATGGCCCTTTAGTCATGGAAATCAACTCATCCCCAGGACTAGAAGGCATTGAAAAAACCACTGGGGTAGATGTTGCCAGCAAAATTATTCAATATCTCGAAAAAAACGCAATCCCCGGTAAAACAACGGACCGCATTCAATACTGATGTTTGCCTGAGCGCAGTTCGGAGCGCCACGGGCCATGGGTAAACCCTTTGGTGGCGATCGCCCCAGATATGACCCCACAATATTCTTGCAAAGCGATATTTCAAAAGTCGTGATGATCGAGATTGAACCTCTGGTTTGCGCGATGCATCGATCGCCGCCTAAGCCACAACACTGACCGCCTCAGTAATTTTGCGGACGATCATTGCATCATGAAATCTTGAAGTGTTCGTGCGTTTTTCTCCAAAAACTTCCACAATGGAAAACGTGATCTCCCGTTACTTCTAAGGTTTGCATTGTGCCTGAGACCCCAGCCCACGTCCGAATTTTGCAACAGTCCTGGCAGCAGGGCAAAATTAGCGGTGAAGTCCAAGCCGGTTCCTACCAGTGGGAGTTTCAGTGGCATTTTCGTCAAGGTAAACTGCGGGTACACCCAACCCTGGGACGAGCCCTCATTTATGAGCCTCTAGGACGATTTTTAGAACAAAGTGACTATCACTTAGAACCCGGTGGTGATTACCAATTTATGCTGAGAGCACGGCTCTAGGAAGTTCCCCTGGCTCTGAATCCAGGGGCCCTGCCGTGCAGGTATCCCGATGGTGTGCATTCTTTCACCGTTAGGTCCCCTAGGGATCCGGGGTAAAATAACGGCAGACCGCATAATTTTTGCTCAAAGGTATTGGTGATGCAGAAAGTGCTATTTCTGTTTGGGGAATTGAATGATGATGATATCGATTGGTTAATCACTACGGGAGAAATTGCCAAAATTCCGCCGGAAACTGTGCTCATTCGAGAAAATCAACCCCTGGAAAATTTTTATATCTTACTGGAGGGTGCGGTGGCTGTATCTATTGATTTTGCTGGTACAGCCCGGGATATTGCTGTTTTAAAAAGTGGGGAGATTTTTGGGGAATTGTCATTCATTGATCAGCAGTTACCCAGTGCCAGTGTCAAAACCTGTGAGGAATGCCTGTTGTTGGCGGTAGCCCAGGACAAGATTTTAAATCGCCTTAATCAAGATATCGGGTTTTCGGCTCGGTTCAATCGGGCGATCGCCACTTTCCTCGCCAGTCGCTTACGCAATACTGTGCGTCACCTGGGGGAAGATAAAGATTTTGTATTTAACCAGAGTTTTATCAGCGAAGAGATCCCTGTTGTCGCCCGAGAAAGCTTTAATGTGGCAACAACACGATTTGATTGGCTTCTGCGGCGAGTCCAGTCCCAAACTGCAACCGAAAGCCCTGTGTAAACCCAAAGCGTGAATCTTAGGAAATAATCTTCATGGGCTATTGGTACAAAGGGACTTGGTATGATGGCGACAATTTATGCCTAAAAACTGACGATCCAAGTTTTTTGTTTGGGGCGACTCTCTTCACCACCGCTCGGATTCACCACAGCTCCCTAGATCACCCCTTGGGTTTGTGGTCTGACCATGGCGATCGCCTCCGCCACAGTATCCAAACCTTACGGTGGGCCGCTCCCAACTGGGACGATATTAGACGAGGGGCAGAAAAAATGGCCTCAGTCGCTCCAGTCATCCGAATTACCCTCCTCCACGATGGCCGGGAATTGATTTTAGGCCGCTCCCTACCTGAGCAGTTAAAGGAAAAACAACAGCAGGGTATCAAGGGATGGATTGCCCCGGCGCTGGACTACCAAAGACCCCAGGCCAGTTTTAAAACGGGGAATTATCTTAGTGCTTGGCAGGCGCGCCAGCGGGCGTTAAACCAAGGGGCTGGGGAAGCAATTTTGTTAAATATGCATGGGCAATGGCTGGAAACAGCGACAGGAAATCTGTGGGGTTTTCGGCAGGGGACTTGGTACACACCGCCCCTCGGTGAGATTCTTCCTGGGGTAATGCGGCTTTATCTCCAGCGGCAGTTGACCCAATGCCAGATACCATTCCAAGAAATCCCCTGGGATCTGGAGCTGGTACAAACATTTGAGGCGATCGCCTATAGCAACAGCGTCGTAGGGGTGATTCCCTTCCAGGAAATTTTGGGAGGCGCCATAGAGCCTTGGCCTTTGTCCATAAACCACCCAGCTGTCCGTCAATTGCAGCATTTGAGCGGCCAACTAATGCCATAGTCCCAGGGATTTCCTGGGCAACCATTGAGAAAAATCTTAAAATACTTAAAATAAAGTAACAAGCTGTAATAAAACTGCGGCCATTTTTCATAATCTCTGGCCCCTGCCGCCCGCATTATTTTCAGAAACCCCTATGAATCATTTTCTCCCCCGTCCTCTGCTCCGTGGTCTTTTGGTGGTCTGTTTGGCAGCCATGACTTGGGCGATCGCCCCCGCTGCCCATGCCGTAAACAACCCCGAACTCCTCCCCGATTACGAAACCCCAGTAGTAGATCTAGCCAACTTTCTCCCCCAGCTCCAGGAAGAAAATCTTGTCGCTGATCTCAACAATTTTGAAGCAGAAACTGGCTGGAAAATGCGGGTACTGACCCAATATGACCGTAGTCCTGGTCGCGCGGTTAAGGAATATTGGGGCCTAGATGACAAAAGTATTTTGCTCGTTGCCGATGGTCGGGGAGGGAACCTCCTTGCTTTTAGCATTGGTGACGATGTGTATGAACTGATGCCCCGTACCTTCTGGATTGAACTCCAGACCCGTTTTGGCAATATGTATTATGTGCGGGACCACGGTGAAAATCAGGCGATCGCCGACGCCCTTGAAACCGTCAAAACCTGTGTCACAAGGGAAGGGGGCTGTATCGTTGTGCCTGGCTTACCCAGGGAGCAGTGGCTGTTGACCCTGATTAGTTCTGTCGTAGGTGGTATCGTTTGTGGTTTTGCAGGGATCCCCCGCAAAGAAGGGCAAGTCTTTGCCTGGCAATGGGCGCTGATTATGTCTCCCCTCTGGGGCATTCTCTTTCTGGCGTTTGGTGTCGGCCCGGTGGTCACCCGCACCTCCGAGTGGCTCCCTCTGTTCCGGAACGTGCTGGGCTTCATGATGGGGGCGATCGTCGCTTTTATTGCACCGATGTTTAACCAACCCAGTCCATCCGAATCTGAATCTTAAGACCCCATTCACAACTGAGAGATATAGTTAAGAGAATAGGCTCAAAGTCCTTGAGCATAAGCGGGCTTAAAAGACAGACGTAAAATCTTTCTGTCTAATCATTCTCCTAATCCGGGATTTTTCTTTGAATCGGAGATTCTTCGAATCAGGCTTTTTACTAAAAGCTGATTGCATAGAGAAATATTCTGTGAGGCGATAAAGGATTTTATTAAAATCTTTTTTGGACAACACAGCGAATTTTAATAACAGACATAGAGTTCATATCCCCATGCCACAGACAACACTACTTAACCGGATGCCCATCAACCCCATTTTCAACCCTGGGGGAAACGACGACATCGCCCACCGTTCCGTCTGGTTCGGTGAAACCACAAACTTGATGCAGCTCAACGACGTGCGCTATTCCTGGGCGGTGGGGTTATATCAGCAGATGCGGGAAAATTTTTGGATCCCCCAAAAACTCGACATCACTCAGGATGTGACCGATTACCATAACTTGACCGATGCGGAACGCCGCGCCTTCGATGGCATCTTGAGTTATCTAACGTTTTTAGATTCTGTCCAGACCTGTAATCTGCCTCACATCAAGAGTTCGATCACTGCCCCAGAAATCAGCCTTTGCATCGCTGAGCAGATTTCCCAGGAGGGAATGCATAACCAGTCTTACCAATACATGATCGAGACGATTATCCCCAGTGAGCGCCGCAGTGCGGTCTATGATTTTTGGCGGACAGATAAGGTCTTACGCGATCGCTGTGAATACATCGCCAGCCATTACCAGCGCTACATCGATAACCCTACCCCCGAGAATTATTTCACAACCCTGATGGCAGATTATCTCCTGGAAGGGCTCTATTTCTATAATGGTTTTGTCTTTTTCTATAACCTTGCTTCGCGGATGCTGATGCCGGGCTCGGCGGACATTTTTAAAATGATCAACCGGGATGAACTTAGCCACGTGCGCCTGTTCCAAAAATTGATCCCCGAAGCGATGGCGACCTTTGACCACTCTGTCGAGCACATTTACGAGATGGTTGAGCGGGCGGTGCAGTATGAATGTCAATGGACGAATCACATCGTCGGCAATGATATCCTCGGAATCACAGAACAAAGCACCGAGACCTATACCAAGTACCTGGCGAATATCCGCCTCCAGGCGATCGGCCTTGAACCACTGTACCAAGGGGAACAGTATAAAAAGAGTCCCTACCGTCATTTAGAGCGATTTTCGGACACGAAAAAGGCAGGGAATACCAAAGCCAACTTCTTTGAGGCGGGTGTGACAAGCTATGTAATGTCTTCGGGGATTACCGGCTGGGATGAATTCTAAAATTCGGCGTAAATTAGGATAAATTTGCAGTCTTAGTAACTGTTTTTTACCCTTTATTCTGCCTCAAGGCACAATAAGCTAGAATTGGCTGTGGATCTTCGTTCAGTTTGAGGAGGAAAGAACAATTCCTGAACCGCTAAATCTGACTGTGAGTTTGAGAGGAACTTACGAGGTCATTGATAATGAGTACCAAGTTTTTCGCTTAACTGGGCTATTGGACGCTTTCTCCGAGCCTGTGTTTAGCACGGCGATCAAAAACCGCATTGATGCTGGCCCACAGCACATTATCCTCTCCTTGGCCCAAATTGACTTTGTGGATAGTTCTGGGATTGGAGCCTTAGTGCAGCTGGTCAAGCATACCCAGAATGCTGGGGGGACAATGCAGGTGGTCACCAACCCCCGGGTCACCCAGACAGTTAAGTTAGTCCGTCTTGAGAAGTTCTTGTCTCTGCGGAACTCCGTCGATGAGGCGATCGCCCATCTCAAAGAAAAGAAATAGGGACGAGATACCAGGTTGTTTGTCCCTAAGATTTCTGCAGATCGACTGCGACAGTTTTCCCCCGCGTCTTTAGCCTATGTGGGGGATGCTGTTTATGAACTTTATTGCCGTTGTTATTTTTTGCTGCCCCCCCGCCGCAGCGCTGATTACCATGACAGAGTGGTGGCAGAGGTGCGTGCTGAAACCCAAGCACAATATCTAACGGTTTTAGAGCCCTTGTTAACTGATCTAGAGCGAGATATTGTTCGTCGCGGCCGCAATGCGGCAACGGGAAAACCGAGGCGTCTGAGTGTCACCCTTTATCGTCAGGCGACGGGTTTCGAAGCCCTCATTGGCTATCTCTACCTAACAAACCAGTCACGCCTCGAAGAATTATTCGCCCATTTGCCCCGAGAAACGCCTGGGGTCTGATATGATGATTCACTCTCTATTCGTGTTCTGTTGAGTGATTTGATCAAATAAATTGGCCAGTTACGAGATCTGTAAAGTCGTAATGTTTCTTTTGCAGCCTTTCTCTGACACAAATTCTAATATTTCCGGAGTGATGTGATTTCATCGTTTTCCCGTTGGCGGGCGATCGCCCTTCCGGAACCCCCTTTATAGATTTTTCTTGACAAGTTAATAGGTTTCAACGACCCAAGTATCGATTTTTTTATGAATAAGCCCCATCGATCCGACTCTGGTAAAAAATACGGCAAACCTACTGGTAATAGAGACCGTAAACCCAGCAAAAAATATGGTCAACCATCCTCTTCTTTTGATCGCGATCGCCGCGAAGAAGGCGCAAAATTTGACCGTGATCGCCGTCCGGACAGTCGCAAATTCAACCGTGATGAACGCCGCCCTGATCGGCGCGAAGAAGGCTCAAGATTTGACCGTGACCACCGCCCCGAGCGTCGGGAAGAAGGGCGTCGCTTCGAGCGCGATGATCGCAAGCCCCAGCGCCGCGATGGACAGTTTTCTCGCCGAGATGATCGGGGTGATCGACCCTCCAAGCGATTTGACCAACGAGGCGATCGCTCTGTTTCCAGGGGGGCATTCCCAGAAAAAAGACAACGCTTCGAAGACCGCCCCCGCCGCGCCCCCGCTGAGTTTCCCCCCCAGGACGCCACAGACTTAACTCCCCAAGTCTTTTCGGGAGAGGCCAATGAGGAACTCCTAGAAGAAGAAAATGATCTAATCTACGGAAAACACGCTGTCCTGTCCGTTCTCGAAAGTGAGCGTCCCCTCAATCGTATTTGGATTACCGCCCGCTTACGTCACGCTAACCGTTTCCATTCCCTCCTCCAAGCGGCGAAAAATCAGGGCACAGTTATCGATGAAGTGAGTATGACCCGCCTCGATCACCTGACTAATCGTGGCGTCCATCAGGGAATCGCGGCCCAAACAGCCCCTTACGAATATCTAGACTTACCAGACCTCCTGGAACAGGCCAAGGCAAAAACAGATTCTCCCCTCGTGGTCATCGCCGATGGAATTACTGATCCCCATAACCTCGGGGCAATTATCCGCACAGCCGAAGCCATGGGTGCCCAAGGAATGATCATTCCCCAAAGAAGGGCTGTGGGCGTCACCTCCACCGTGATGAAAGTTGCGGCGGGAGCCCTCGAACATTTTCCTGTGGCGCGGGTGATTAACCTCAGTCGAGCCCTCGAAGAGCTCAAAGAAGCTGGGTTCTGGATCTATGGCACTGCCGCCGGAACTAGTAAAGCCTTACACAGTATCAAGTTTGAAGGGGCGATAGGATTAGTTATCGGTTCCGAGGGACAAGGGCTCAGTTTATTGACCCAAAAACACTGCGATGAACTGGTTGCCATTCCTATGGCCGGCAAAACCCCTAGTTTGAACGCTTCCGTAGCGGCGGCGATCGCCTTATATGAGGTTTATCGACAAAAACTTGTGCGTCAGGTGGAAATCACCCTACCAGATACCCCCTAGGGCAGTATGCAAAACGAGCCTTTTCGAGATACAACAAAGGTTGTTGCGCGATACTCCAGAGACTATCAGTAACAACAAGTATTTTTCTAGTAGCTCCAGACCTTAAACTCCATCACCAAAGGGACAGATATGAAAGAACTTTTGCTCAAGCTCTTCGAGACATTTGGTCGTGCCCATTGGCTCGAAATCAAAACCGAGCAGCCCGAATGTACCTATTATTTTGGCCCTTATCTCAGCCGCAAGGAAGCAGAGACCGCTAAAGTTGGCTTCCTTGAAGACCTGAGTAAAGAAGGGGCCCAGGGTATTCGGGTCGACCTAAAGCGGTGCGCCACACCGAAAGAATTGACTATCTTTGATGATCCTGATCCAAAAAAAACACTGATGCCGATCCTGAGCTTTAGTCACTAGGTTTTCTCTATTTTTGGGTACCCTCTTGGATGTACAAAGATACATTTCAGGGGGGTATTTTTGTTGGCGGCCCAGGGGGAGAGCTCTTGTGATATCTTCAGTAGGGAAACATCGCAGTATTTCTGTTTATCTCCTAGCAAGCGTTCGAGGCAAAGTAGCGTGTCGTTAAACTTTCAAGAAATCATCGCCACCCTGAATCAATTTTGGCAGGAGCGCGGTTGTTTAATTGCCCAATCCTACGACACCGAAAAGGGAGCGGGCACGATGAATCACCATACATTTTTGCGGGCGATCGGCCCTGAGCCCTGGTCTGTTGCCTATGTGGAACCTTGTCGTCGTCCCACCGATGGCCGCTATGGGGAAAATCCTAACCGGGTACAGCATTATTTTCAGTATCAGGTGATTATCAAGCCGTCACCGGACAATATCCAAGAGGTTTATTTAGAGTCCCTCAAAGCTCTGGGGATTCACCCGGAAGATCATGATATCCGCTTTGTGGAAGACAACTGGGAATCGCCGACCCTGGGTGCTTGGGGCGTGGGCTGGGAAGTGTGGCTCGATGGCATGGAAATCACCCAGTTTACTTATTTTCAACAGTGCGGCGGGATCGACTGTCGTCCGGTGTGCATCGAAATTACCTACGGCCTAGAGCGGCTGGCAATGTATCTCCAGGAGGTGGATGCGATCACCAAGATTCGTTGGAATGAAACCACCAGCTATGGGGATATCTTCCTCCAGAGTGAGATCGAGCAATGTACCTATAATTTTGAAGCGTCCAACCCGGAGATGCTCTTTCAGTTGTTTTCGCTATACGAGGCCGAGGCGCAACAACTAATCGAAAAGGGTTTGGTGATGCCGAGCTTAGATTATGTGTTGAAATGTTCCCACACGTTTAATCTGCTCGATGCACGGGGCGTAATCGCCGTGGCCGAGCGGACCCGCTATATTGGCCGGATTCGCAATATGGCCCGCCGAGTGGCCCATCTTTATCTTGCCCAGCGGGAAGAGTTGGGTTTTCCACTCCAAAAGGCGATCGCCTAAACATTACCTGTTTCAAAAAATCAACGCCAAGCTTCTAACCCTGTCATGCGGAATTCCTTTGAGGCGATCGCCGCCCAGATTGCCACCACCACCGGACACCCTTTTGCGATCGAGCAACAGCGTTCTGTGGGGGGCGGCTGCATCAACCAGGGCTACTGTCTCCAGGGGGACGGGCAACAGTATTTCGTCAAGTTGAACCAGCCCAATCAAACGGCGATGTTTGCGGCCGAAGCCCTGGCCCTCCAGCAGATGGGGGCAACCGCAACAATTCGCGTACCTACGCCGATCTGTTGGGGCGAAACCCAAAATCACAGTTACATTGCATTGGAGTGGATCGACCTCGGGGGCGGTAGTAACGATGCTTGGCGTAAAATGGGTCAGCAATTGGCCCAACTCCATCGTTTGGGTACCGCAGATCAATTCGGCTGGGATCGCCAGAACACCATCGGCTCGACGCCCCAGATTAACGATTGGCAAGACCATTGGGCAACTTTTTGGGCAGAAACCCGAATTGGCTACCAACTGCGTTTAGCCCAGCGCAAAGGGGGCGATTTTCCGGAAACTCAGCAGGTGATTAACCGGGTGCGCCATCTCCTCCGGGATCACCAGCCTCAACCGTCCCTAGTCCATGGAGATCTCTGGTCAGGGAATGCGGCGGTGACAGCGGCAGGGGAACCAATCATTTTTGACCCGGCGGCCTACTATGGCGATCGCGAGGTAGATATCGCGATGACGGAATTATTTGGGGGGTTTCCTGGCAGCTTCTATCAGGGTTATAACGAGGTTTGGCCGCTGGATTCTCGCTATGGCGATCGCCGGGACTTATACAACCTCTACCATGTGCTGAACCACTTCAATTTGTTTGGGGGGGGCTACGGCAGTCAGGCCAAGAGAATTATTCAGCAGCTCTTGTGATCTGTTCCCAAACAGCTAGATCTTCTGGGTAGTCAATATCTTGCAGTGCGGGCAGTAGGGCAAGGCTTAAATTTAGCCGCTGACAACGGGTTTGGGTTTCCTGGAAAACCGTCGCTGTGCCCCAGGGCATATCCGTAAACAGTGCAGCAATATTCTGATGTAGGCCGATTAGATAATAACCCCCATCCACAGCAGGGCCGAGGACAACAGCTGCAGAATCCAGTTGACAAAATGCGGCGGTAAGAATTTCCCCGGTAATTCCTGGGCAGTCGATACCAATCACCACGGTTTTGGTATAGCCTTGGTCTTCACTGGCTTGGAAAGCATGAATCAGGCGATCGCCTAAATCCTGCCCCCGTTGCCTTTGGTAATGCCATTGATCCCCCAGCCAAGTTTGCATCTGCTCAACATTACCGCCGGAAAAATAGATTGAAATATCAAGATTCCCCAGGGTTTGGACAGTATTGAGGGTATGTTCTGTGAGTTGTCGCTGTAAATCGGCAGCACCAGCCGCCCCCAAAGCTGGAATTAAGCGAGTTTTGGTCTGGCCTGGTACTGGATAGCGCGTGAAAATAATTAAGTGGTCTGCCATCACCGATGAACAGGGTGCTGACCATAGAAAGGCACCACTGCCCCCCAAGGCCCCTGGGGGTCAAGCTGCCATTGCTGTTGGGCCAGACTCAAAATTTCTGCAGCAGTATCACCAAGGGTTTCCGGCGGCTCAATCACCTGTAAATCAGCGAAGTTCTGCTGACAATCGGCCCAAGCTTCCGGGGTAAACAGCTGATCTGGCACCAGCGATTTTACCCCTGTGGTGGTGATTTGATAGATGGCCCCAAACACGGCCCCCCGTCGTGCTGGCAAATAAACCGCGATCGCTTGATCGAGATTATCTTGGGCAACTCGAAAGGCGATCGCCGCTAGGGTAGAAATGCCATAGAGAGGAATCTCCAATTGTTGGGCGAGGGTACGGGCTGTCACCACCCCTAAACGAGTTCCTGTGAAGCCCCCGGGCCCTTTCGCAACGCCTAAAAAAGCCACATCTTGCCAATGGTAGGGCTGGATAAAATCTTGTAGATAGCAGTGGAGTTCTGCCGAGAGCCCCCGGCCCAAATCCCAGACCGCAGTGTGTTGTTCCTTCGTCGTGATGTTTTTTATGCTTAATCCCAACTGGGGCGTTGTTGTGTGGAGCGCTAAACCCAAAAAAGGAGTTCCCGGAGTTGCCATAACCACCTATAAATTGGCGCAAAGATCAAAGCTTTCATTCTAGGCGATCGCCAGGAATTCCCCTAGGAGGGATAGGAATCTCGGTCACTTAGGCTATGATAGAGAATGCTGTCTTTATATCGAACTCTTAGACTAAATTTCATGGCAAAGAAATCAATGATTGAGCGTGACAAGAAACGCGCTCTCACGGTGGCAAAATACGCCGCAAAAAGAGCTGCCCTTAAGGAAGCTTTTGCAAATACAGCAGATCCCCTTGAGAAGCTCGAAATTCACCGCAAAATCCAAAACCTCCCCCGTAATAGCTCCCCCACTCGGATGCGGAACCGTTGCCAAGTCACTGGCAGACCCCGCAGCTACTACCGTGATTTCGGCCTGTGTCGTAACGTTCTACGGGAATGGGCCCACCAAGGACTCCTCCCCGGTGTGGTTAAGTCCAGTTGGTAAGCCGAGCGCCGATGACCAGGGATCAAAACGACTGACCCTAAATTTTTTAAATATATTTCCAAAGGTAGAGCGCTGCTCTACCTTTTTTTATGGCGAGGTTAAGGTGAGAACAAATTCTGGAAAAAGCAGTCCTTCACACCATCTTTAGGAAAACTCTTTCGTTACACTGGAGTCGTCTTTGGCCTTTTTTTATTGTTGAAATTTTGTAAAATTCACACCAGGCGATCGCCATGTCTCAATCCGAAAAAGATCAGTTTTTATATCCCCTCGAAAGTTATCGGGGCGACTTTAAAGTAGAAAATGTCCTCTTTAATGCCAATCTCCAGGAGTTTGCCCAGCGGGTCAATTTTATCTGCAACCTCGAAACCAATGGCAAGTTATCTTCCCAGCAAGCGTATAAAGAAATTAAAAATCTTTGGAAAACCCTAAAACATACCCGCAAGAGCCTTGATCTCCCTGAAGAGGAGACCAAGTCCTAGGCTAGTTTTTCGTCGACATAATTGGTTATTTTTCCACAAGCCAAAGGGGTAAACTTTGGCTCGGATTTACTGTCAAACCGGCTAACCCAGTTTGGGCAAAGACATACTCTTTCCCTTGCCACATTGGAATGTAAGGCACATCTTCAACCATTTGCTGTTGAATCTGAGTGAAAATTTCAAGGCGTCTTGTGGGGTCTGTTTCCGTCCGTTGGGCGCTAATTAATTGATTCATCGCCTCATTCCAATAAAAAGAGCCTTGGTTTTGGGATGCCCCCGATTCACACCCAGTTTCTGCCGCTCCCACCTCACAACTCAAGAGGGGGTGAAGATAGTTATCAGCGTCTAAAAAGTCGGGATACCAGTTCCCCAAGGCTGCGGGATAAATGCCTTGGGCAATATTTTGAAAATAGGTCGCCCCTTCGACACTGCTAGGCTCAAACTGCAGTAGGCCACCCAACTCCCGGTTCGCATATTCCCGGAGAGTGGTGGCGATAATTCCCCGCACGGTGGAGCCGGAGGGATACCACAGGGGGATTACTGCGGGGTTTTCGGGGGTAAAGCCCGCTTCTGTGAGGAGTTCCCGGGCACGTTCAATATTTGCATCACCATAGGCGGTCTGGAATAGGGGCTCAGAGGCAGGAAACGAGGTGGGAATTAAACTATATAGGGGGTCAGCTTGGCCATTGAGCACCCGTTCGTTAATTAAATTTCGGTCTAGAAGGGCGGCGATCGCCTGACGCACCTCCAGCTGATCGAGGGGGGCTTGGTTGCGATTGAGCACCATAAAATTCACCGCTGTTCCTTCCGCTTCAATCGCCTGAATCCGTCCTGCTTCTGCCTCCCGAAGGAGGTTGGTAATCTGTTCTGGTTCGAGGGATTGGTAAGCAATATCAACGGCCCCAGTTTGGAGGGAGTTAAAAAGGTTCGCCGCATTACTGCTAAAGATTTGAATGTCTACCCCAGCATTTTTCGGCGCTTCTCCCCAATATTCTTCATGGCGATCGAGGGTGATGCTATCACTGCCAAAGGTGACCAAGCGATAGGGACCGGTGCCGACCAATTGGTTCGGGTTAAAGGCGCCTTCCCCAATTTCATAGGCAGCAGGAGAAACGGCACTGGCTCCGGCAAAGGCGAGGAGAGCCGGAAAAGCAGCAAAGGGTTGTTTCAGAGTGATGGTGAGTTCATAGTCTCCGGTGGCTTCGATGGTATCGATGATATCGCCCAGCAGAAAAGAGGGTTTGCCCTGGTTTTGAATAAAGCGATCCAGGGAAAATTTCATCGCTGCCGCATTAAAAGGTTCCCCATCGTGGAAGGTCACCCCCTCTCGCAGAGGAATGGTATAGGTGAGGCCATCATCACTAATTGTTGGCAGGGCAGTGGCCAAAAGGGGCTGAATCTCGGTAGTGCCAATTTCGTAGGTATAGAGGCTCTCAGTAACGTTATAGATAATGTTTAGGCCAGCAATTTCGTAGCTGTCAGCGGGATCAATCGTTCTTGGTCTGGCGGTTGTCCCTAGGGTCAGACGATTATTCGGGTCGGTGGCGACCGTACTGGTTTCGCTACCTGGGTTTGTACTGCTAGGATTCGGATTACAGCCAATCAGTAAAGAGCCAAAACAAAGGGCGATCGCCGCTGCGGAATAAAATTGCCGGGAATAAATCATTATTTTTGTGAAATTAAAAAAACTGTGGAATTAAATGGATTTGATCATAGCGGGGTTTGTCCCCAGATCCTGCCGATGATGGGGAGCGTTTAGGTCGAGAACTTGATTGAGCTTACCGCTGCGATAGCCTTCAAGGTCGAGGGTGACATAGAGAAAACCGTAGCGCTGAAAAGTTGCCACCAAGATCTCCAAATCTACCTGGACGACAAAATCTTTAATTTGTTCGGGGGGTAATTCGATGCGGGCGGTGTCTCCTTGGGAGCGCACCCGGAGCGATCGCCAACCCAATTTACGCAAATACACTTCACATCGACCAACCCGCTGGAGCTTTTCGGTGGTGATCAGTTCTCCATAGGGAAACCGAGAGCTTAGACAGGGTTGCGCCGGTTTGTCCCACCAGGAAAGCCCTAATCCCTTAGAAATTTCGCGCACCTCTAGTTTGGTAATGCCCAGTTCTGCCAAAGGCGATCGCGCCCCCCGTTCTTTAGCGGCTTGGATGCCGGGGCGATAATCCTGGAGATCATCGGCGTTGACTCCATCGATCACGTAGGGATAACCCCGTTCTAGGGCGATGGGCTTGAGGGTGTCATGGAGTTCACTTTTACAAAAATAGCAGCGGTTGGCGGGATTACTAGCGTAGTTGGGATTATCCATCTCGTGGGTTTCCACCTGTTCATGGACAATGCCAATGGCTCTGGCTTGGTCAATGGCTTCTTCTAACTCCTCTGGTAATAGGGAGGGAGAAACAGCGGTAATGGCGATCGCGCGATCGCCCAGAACATCATGGGCTACTGTCGCCACGAGGGTACTATCAATTCCCCCAGAATAGGCAATCAAGGCCCGCTCTGTTTCCCGAAAAAAAGCCCGTAGAGCGTCGAGTTTTTCTTGCCAAACCATAACTTCTGTGCCCATCCCAAAGGTTTAGCCTGCAATCTTAACAGATTGTTTTATGGATTTTCTGGCTAGGGGCGATCGCCATCCCCCTCCATTCACACCCATTACCCATGGGCAGTGCCATTCGGATCTTCGCCCAAATACACCTCAATCACCCGGGGATCATTTTGGACCTCATTCATATTCCCTTCACAGAGCACGGAGCCCTGGTGTAGCACCGTAACTTGGCGGGCGATTTGTCGCACAAATTCCATATCATGCTCAATCACAATTAAAGAATGACTTTCCGCGAGAGCCAGTAGTAAATTGCCGACATTTTCCGTTTCTTCGTCAGTTAAACCTGCCACCGGTTCATCGACCAACAAAAGCTCTGGTGACTGTGCCACCAACATCCCAATTTCGAGGCGCTGTTTTTCCCCATGGGCGAGCCAGGCGGCTTGGAGATCGGCTTTATCGGTGAGGCCAATGGTTTCTAAAAGGCTGAGGATCTGATTTTTTTCCGTCGTTTGGACTTTGCCAAACAACGTGCTCAAAACATTCTTATGGCGGCTACAGGCCAGGTCTAGATTTTCCCGCACTGTCAGATTTTGGTAAATCCGGGGCGTCTGGAATTTTCGCCCAATCCCAAGACCGGCCACCCTATGTTCCGGGAGACCACTAATGACTTTACCCTTAAATTTTACTCGGCCGATAGTGGGTTTCACTTTCCCGGTGATGACATCTAAAAAAGTTGTTTTCCCCGCTCCGTTCGGGCCAATAATCACCCGCAGTTCCCCTTTTTTAACAGTGAAATTGAGGTTATTGAGAGCCTTAAAGCCATCAAAGCTGACGGTGATATTTTCGATTTCTAGGATATTCTCCATGGTATGAGTGTTGCCCCCTATTCTTTCGTCACGAGTTGGTCTTGGATTTTGTTTAGATCTGGGTCATCGGCATCAGCGATCGCCGGATAGGTAATCGTGCTATCCATCCCCAACCATTTACGCACTTGAAACCACAATACGTCCCGTCCCCAGCCGATAATACCATCGGGTAGAACGGTGACGACTAAGAGGAATAATGCCCCCTGGAAAAAGAGCCAAGTCTCCTCATAATTTTCACTCAAATAAATGCGGGCAAAGTTCACTAAAATTGTGCCGAGAATTGCACCGCTTAGGGTCGCTCTGCCCCCCACCGCCACGGCAATTACCATTTCAATCGAGAAACCCACATCCATGAAATTTGGCGTAATAATTCCGGTTTGTACCGTATACAGTGCTCCCGAGACGCCGGCGATCGCCCCAGATATGGCAAAAACTACCACCTTAAACCAGGTGGGGTCATAGCCTGTGAATCGGACGCGGGTTTCATCGTCCCGAATCGCAATGAGCAACCGACCAAAACGCCCACTAGTTAACCAGCGGCACAGCAGATAAACCAAGAGCAAAGCCACAATCGTAATTTCATAGAAGGCAATTTGCATCGGCGTATCTCCAACCCGTTGCCCAAAAAAAAGTGCGGTGTCTGTTTTTAAGCCATTCGTACCATTAATTAGTTTTTGTTGACCATTAAAAAAATTAAAAAAGACCAGTAAAGCTGCCTGGGTAATAATCGAAAAATAAACCCCTTTAATCCGATTACGAAAAACCAGATACCCTAAGATTGCCGCCACAGCCCCAGGAATGAGTACCATCGCCATCAAGGTAAACGGCAAGGAGTAAAATGGCTGCCAAAATAGCGGCAGATCATTCACGCCATAGAGCATGAAAAAGTCGGGGATCGCATTATTGGGCAATTGCAAACTGAGATGCATCGCAAAGGCATAACCTCCTAAGGCAAAGAAAATACCGTGGCCCAAACTAAGGAGCCCGGTATAACCCCAGATAAGGTCAATGCCTAAGGCAACGATCGCCATTGCTAAAAACCGTCCCACTAACTTCAATCGAAATGCCGGAATCGCGAGGGGCAAGACCAGCATCGACAGGATGAGGAGGGCCAAAATAATCCCCCCTTCAATGAAAAATCTTGTTTTCGCCTGTTGTTTTTTATCCCGTGGGCTTAAGCCAACATTCATCATGGTTCGTTTGGATTTAAGGGTCTAGGGTCAGTTATGGGGCAAGAAAAAGTGCACTTACTAGGTGGTGGCTCTCTCAATGACCGATCGAAATCACAGCTCTGCCGTTCTTCCTTTGGGCGGAAAAAGTCCCGCCGGACGGAATTGAAGAAAGGTAATAATCAACGCAAAGGCCATTACTTTCGCCATACTGGTGGTTGCAAAAAAACTGGCGATCTCGGTGAAAAAGTCAGGGGCTTGCATTTTTGTAAATAGGGTCACAAAAGTGCCTGAACCGATCAGATAGTTGATGATCCCTAAGCCCATGGCGGCGAGAATTGTCCCCAACAGATTCCCAACACCACCGACCACCACCACCATGAAGGCATCGACAATGTAGTTTTGGCCGGTATTCGGCCCCACGGAACCCAGCAGGGCGATCGCCACCCCTGCGATCCCCGCCAAACCAGACCCGAGGGCAAAGGTAAGGGCATCGACTTTCGCGGTGGGAATACCAAGACAGGCACTCATTTGACGGTTCTGGGTCACGGCACGGATGCGTAAACCCCAATTAGATTTATTTAAAAACCAATACATCCCCGCCAAACAAATCAGGGTAAGGACGATGATAAAAATTCGACTGTAAGGCAGTTGGGCTGTCCCAAAGGAAATACCACCCTGGAGCCATTTGGGGGCAGTCACATCCACATTTCGAGCACTGAACCAAGGCCGGGTCAAAGTGGTATTTGCTGTCTGGTTGATCCCAAAAAGCACCCCAAAGCCGAGGAATAACCCGGCAGGAATTGCCCATTGCTGGAAGCCATGGCGGATTTTTTCGTGATCAAACGATTTCCAACTCAGCACCTTTAAGACAAGCCAGCGGATCACATCTTTGAGCAAGAAGGCCGTTAACCCAGCGGCGATCGCCCAATTTACACTGCGGACAAACTGTTGCAGAATCAGGCTCACCCCCCAGGTCGCCAGCAGAGTTTCTAGGGGACGGCCATAGAGGTAACGAATCACCCCCCGCTCCAGGCCAAAGCCCACCGCTGCCGTCACCAAGAAAGCAATGGGGAGGGCAAAAAGAATATAGAGATTAAACCAAGGTTCTCCAAAACTCCGGAAGACATTCTGTACGACAAATGTTGTGTAAGCACCCAACATCATCAGTTCCCCATGGGCGAGGTTGATCACCCCCATTAACCCAAAGGCGATCGCCAACCCCAGCGCTGAAAGAAGTAGCACCGAGCCAATACTCAGGCCATTAAAAATACCAATTAAAAGTTCTGTCACTGACCCACATTCCCCGCAATACGCATAAAAAAATTCCAGGGAAACATCGAGCAATTGCAAAAAAAAATTTGGCAACTATCCCGAAGTTTCCCCTAAAAACCTTTAGATTTGGTATTGTTCACCCTTGGTGGGATCACTCCAGTCACAACCCAAACCCTTAGTGGACTCAACAAACTGGTTCCAAGGCTGGGGATCAATGGGGCCGTCGGTGGCCCAAACAATATCAAACAGGCCATCTTCCCGCACCTGACCAATACGCACCGTCTTCGATAGGTGGTGATTGACATTCATGGTAACGGGGCCTTCGGGGGCCGCAAACTCTTGACCGATGGCTGCATTACGTACTGCTTCAAGGTCATAGGCATCAGCCGCACCGCCAGCGATCGCCGCTTCCACGGCCTGCTTCCACAGATAGACCATGATGTAGGCCGCCTCCATGGGGTCATTGGTCACCCGGTCATCACCATACTCTGCCTTAAAGTCTGTCACCCACTTTTCATTTTCTGGGGTTTCCACTGTTTGGAAATAATTCCAAGACGCATAGTGGCCGACGAGATACTCAGCCCCGATTTGCCGTACTTCTTCTTCGGCGATCGACACAGACATTACCGGATATTTATCAGGAGTCAGGCCCGCATCCCTAATTTGCTTGAAGAAAGCAACATTACTATCACCATTGAGACTATTGAAAATCACGCCACCATCGGGGAGTGCAGCTTGGATTTTAGAAATAATCGGTGTCACTTCGGTATTACCAAGGGGGAGATAGTCTTCTCCGACAGTAGTGCCACCCTTTGCTTCCAACTGTGCCTTGATAATCGTGTTTGCAGTCCTGGGGAACACATAATCAGAGCCGACGAGGAAAAACTCAGTCCCTTTATTTTCTAGGAGCCAATCAACAGCCGGTTCAATCTGTTGGTTTGGGGCTGCCCCTGTGTAGAAAATATTCTTAGAACATTCCTGGCCTTCATATTGGAGTGGATAGAACAGAATGTGGTCTTTTGCTTCAAAAACATCCTTGACAGCTTTGCGGCTGGCAGATGTCCAACAACCGAAGACAACGGCAACACCATCTTGATCGATGAGTTTTTCCGCTTTTTCTTTAAACACATCCCAGTCAGAGGCGCCATCTTCAACGATCGCCTCGATTAGTTTGCCATTGATGCCACCAGCCGCGTTAATTTCTTTGATGGCGAGCTGTTCTGCTTCGACAACGGTGGTTTCACTGATCGCCATTGTGCCACTGAGGGAGTGGAGAATACCCACTTTGATGGTGTCACCGCTAGGGGTAGAAGTTGTCCCACTGCTACTATCAGGATTCGTTGTATCTGTAGCTTGGCCGCAGGCTTTGAGGAGAATACTGGAACCGAGGGCAGCAGAGCTGTAGAGGATAAATTTACGTCTTCCGAGATTACTCATGGTTAAATGTAATTTTCTCAAGGGGCTTTAGGGTAGTGTGTGAGAAGAGAAAAGCCGGAGAGTTTAAGTGATGTTTAAGCCTTGCAGTGTAAAAGTCCAGCCCCCGAAAAAAAGTGACACCCGATACAAAGTGCTGAGGGTCTGAGCCCAAAAGTTCTTCCGCCGGGGAAAATTAACATAACTTCATGCAAAATTATGGCTTGTGGTCTTTCCGCCAGGGTCATTGTGCTGATTTTCTGGGGATTAAAGTACACAGCCACATTGGGCGGATTTCGCGTAGTTTTTGAGTGGGGGAGGAATGTGGCGATCGCCCTCTTGAATAATCCTTTCAACCTCTCGCGGTGCGAAATGATACCAATGTCCGAGGCCATGCAGGGCCGACTCTTTGCAGGCGAGATTCCCCAGGGACAGACAAAATGTCATCACCTCCAAACAAAGGGACTGGATGGCAAAGCGACAATTTTCGTCAGAATGCCAAACGGGGAGGATGTCCCACCACATGTAGCAGGCACTATTGAGGGGGGTTGTCGGTTGCTCATCGCGATGCCCGAGGACCGGGGCACAGTGGATGTTGAAAAGATCGCGAAAGAGAATTTTGATTGCGCCTAAATAGTCTTGCCAGATCGATAGATCTGGATAATGTTCTGGCTGAACATTGAGTACATCATGGCTCAAAAACCAAAAAATTTTGTTCAGTTCTTCAGGGCTTATTTCGTTGAGAAGACCATTGGCCTCGGCGAAAAATTGGGCTGTATAGCGATAGGTTTGTGGGGCGTCGATCGCCCAAATGAGAGAGTTGTCACTGCTTGTGTCGGTGTTATAGGTGAGGAGATCAAGCTTCCAGTCTGCGTAGGTCATTACTGTTTCCATCAGCTCTTGTCAAATTAAGACGTCGGCGATCGCCCCCGGGTTTTGTCTTTTCAACTCAGCATAATCTCGCATCACGGCAACTGGGCCGAATTATGGCAACTGGTCAAAAATTGCTTTGATTAACCGCTGGGTCTTAGTTTCAAGCCGTTGCCAATCCACAGCACCGGCGTCTTCAAAGAGGCTTTGATCGATTTCCACTTCACAACTATTGCCCACAATGGCTGTGGTGGGATATTCACAGAAACAAATTTGGTAGCACAGATCCCAGATATTGATGCTGGTTTCCAGTCCCTCTTTTTTGAGGTGTAACAGATAACCTGGATAGGGCGTCTGGATATCTTCGTACTCGCCACTCCAGGCAGAATCTTCTAGTTGGGCGCGAAAGTTGTCCACCACCCGAATAAAGGCTGGTTGTAACAAGGCTTCGGCTTGGTTCCAGGCTCGTCTGGTTTTGAATTTAGGCTGCATAGCTAAGAAATTCTCCCAAAAGATATAGAGAGCCGCATAGCACCACAGTTTCCTTGTTGACAATGGCCTGATCAAGGGCTGCGGACAAAGTAGCGTGGGTTTGACAGTTTTCCAATGTGGGACAACTCAACTGGGCTAACATGGCAAGTTCGCCTGGATCGGCGCTGCTATGGCCGCCCACGGGAACTAAATGGAGGCGATCGCCTTTCCGCAACAACGCTTTAAAGACATTTTGATGATCCTTGGTGGTGAGCATCCCCATCACCCAAGTCACAGGTTGTGGCAGGGTATCGACATATTCCCGGAGCGCTACCGCTGCCACACCGTTATGGGCCCCATCGATGAGAATGTCGTGAGTTTTCCAGCGTCGCCACTCAATCCGTCCCGCCCATTGGGTTTGAGCGATTCCATCGCGCAATGCTGCATCGGTAATCTGCCAGCCTTGTTTTCGTAGCGTGTAGATGGTTTCGATGGCGATCGCCGAATTGTGGAGCTGAATATCCCCTAGAAGCGGCAAATGATACTCAAAATCACCATATTTCGCTAACCTCCCCCTCTGCCCTCCCCCTGAAGGGGAGTGAACTGCCTGGGCTGGTTGGATCCAAGTGCTGGGACAATTTAGCGCCGCAATTTTTTCCTGAATCACCTGCGCGGCGAGTTCTGGCACGACCCCAATCACTGCCGGACAATCTTGTTTGAGAATTCCCGCTTTTTCTGCCGCAATTTTATCGAGGCTATTCCCCAGCCGCTGCCAATGATCCATCCCAATGGAAGTGATGACCGAAACCAAGGGGCGATCGTAAACATTGGTTGAATCCAGTCTGCCCCCCAAGCCCACTTCAATCACTGCGATATCAACATTTTCCTGGGCGAAATACAAAAACCCAACTGCTGTAATGACTTCAAACTGGGTGGGTGTTTCCTGTGCCGGATCGATGGCAGCCTCAACTTGCTGCAGAATTTTGAAGAGGCGATCGGCGGCGATGGGTTGGTTATTGAGACAAATCCGCTCTGTCCAATCCACCAGATGGGGAGAGGTAAACCGGCCGACTCGATAGCCCGCTGCGGTGAGAATGCTCGATAAATAAGCGCAGACTGAACCTTTGCCATTGGTCCCGGCAACGTGGATGATCGGGACTTGCCGTTCTGGATGATGGAGATGGGCAAGGAGATTGTGAATGCGGTCTAAGCCGAGGTTAATGCCAAAATGTTCAAAGATGGCGAGGCGATCAGTAATGGCCGTCTGGCTCATGGTGAATGTGAGAATTTAAGACAATCTTTCCAGACTATAGTCGATTTGCAGGTAAAAAATACTGAGATTATTAATTTTTTTGGGCTGATTTTCCGGCATTCAAACTATCGATGCACTTTCGGATTTGGCTCTTAGGATATTGCTTGAAAAAAGCTTTTATTGTGGGCGATCGCCCGTTTATCGACAAAGCAATATCCCCAAGAATTCTATAGATGCGACAGCTCTAGCCAACTTTTTTCCCAGGTATTGTCCATGTCCTTTACTAGCGCCCATGCGACTTGCCACTTAAATCTAGCATTGGAGATCTTCACACTTTCCCCAGAGGAACATCGAGGAGATCAAATAAAATGCGCGGCCATGCTCAGCCTAATCGTTCCATTCTCCTTTGGGGGGGACTGGTGGATTGCGGCGGAGACGTCGCGTCAACTCATCATCCCGCACCCGCTCGCCCCGGAGCCATTGTTTGACCGCCGTTTCAATCACTTTACTCGGATCATTGGTGAGATGTTTGATCTGCTCAAGGACATCTGGATCAATGTGGATGGAAATTTGGGTTTTTTCGCTGCGTTGCGGGATATCGGTCGGATTATTTTCCATAGAAATGGCAGTCAATGGGTGAGCTACATTCTATCAAAGGGCGCCATATATCGCCGTACTAAAATCCTAGGGGAATTTAACCAACGTTGGGCCAGGGAGAATACTTTTAATCTTCTCGGGGCTGTGTCCTGGGGCGATCGCCTCAGATAAACCCTGTTACCCAAAAGTCAATTTCGAGTACCAGCAACGGCCCAAACAAGAATCCCTTCCTGCGAATCATCAGAGGAAGGGAAGCGTTCGAGTTATTCAGTTACTGAGGAAGTCTTAAATATATTGCTAACTTCAAGGGTTGAGAAACTGATAGATTTAGGCGATCGCCGCCATGGGAGGAACAAGCATTTCCTTAGGGAAGCCGCGGTCAAACTCGGTCATTTTACATTCCGTCGCCTGTAACGCTTTCTGAAGGAATTTCATGGCTTCGACGGGTTTACCGCGACCACAGAAAAATAAATCAGCTGCAAAATACCCATATTCGGGCCAAGTGTGAATCGCAATGTGAGACTCGGCAAGGGTTGCGGTGGCAGTTACACCGTGGGGACTAAACTGGTGGACACAGAGGTCAATTAGAGTAGCTTCTCCGGCAGCGATCGCTTCGATCATAGCCTGACGGATACCTTCGGGATCATCAAGCAGGTTCGCAGGGGAACCCCAACCATCCACCACAAGGTGAGTACCCAATTTTTTCATTCTTGTTATCCTTACACTCCAAGTAAAGGGGTAAACTTCCTATTGATACCACAAGGAAGATAACAGTTTCAATGATTTTTCTTGGAAAATAAATCCGTATTTTTACCTAATTTTTACCTGAATTTAGGATTTTGCTAATTTTCCCAAGGGGGCTTCGGGTGAGGAATGACCCCAAGATCTCCTGTGGGCAGCCCCTTGGGACGGCGGTGGGGGTGTTAAACTGAGCTGAAGAAAACTGTTCATGCCAACCCCGAAAATTACTGATGCAGCCCACTGATTCCAGCAAATTTACCGAGCAAGCTTGGGATGCGATCGTCAAGTCACAGGAGATCGCCCGTCGTTACAGACACCAAAATCTTGAGGTAGAGCACTTACTGTTGTCTTTGTTGGAACAGGATCAGGGGCTGGCCCAAATTATTTTGACCCAGGCGGGTATCGACTCACTGCGGCTTCAGCAACAGCTTGAACGCTTTACGCAACAGCAACCGAAGTTGATGCGGGGTGACCAACTCTATCTCGGCCCCCAACTGGATGTAATGCTTGACCGGGCGGAAGCCTGCCGGGTCAGTTGGCAGGATGATTTTATCTCTGTGGAACATCTGCTGGTGGGCTTTGCAGAAGATGACCGTATCGGGCGGCGATCGCTCAAAAGTTTTAACCTCGATCCCCAAGATTTTGAACTAAAAATCAAAGCGGTCAAGGGGAGCCAGAGGGTCACCACGCAAAATCAAGAGGAAGGGGAAGATGGCAGCAGTAGCAGTGCCTATGGCAGTGCCCTGGGTAGATATGGCCGGGACCTGACGGAGCAAGCAAAAGACGGCAAACTCGATCCAGTCATCGGGCGGGATGATGAAATTCGCCGAGTGATCCAGGTGCTGTCTCGCCGTTCGAAAAATAATCCAGTCCTCATTGGGGAGCCGGGGGTCGGTAAAACGGCGATCGCCGAGGGCTTGGCCCAGCGAATTGTTAATGGAGATGTACCTGAATCGTTAAAAAACCGCCAACTCATGTCTTTGGATATGGGCTCCCTGATCGCCGGGGCAAAATATCGGGGCGAATTTGAAGCGCGGCTACGGTCGGTGCTTAAAGAAGTGACCCAATCCGACGGCCAAATTATTCTGTTCATTGATGAAGTCCACACCGTCGTGGGGGCCGGTTCCACCAATGGCTCCATGGATGCGGGGAATCTGCTCAAGCCGATGCTGGCCCGGGGCGAACTGCGCTGCATTGGGGCGACCACCCTTGATGAGTTTCGCAAACATATTGAAAAAGATCCGGCCCTGGAGCGACGTTTCCAACAGGTTTTGGTGAAACAACCCACCGTTGAGGATACTGTTTCAATCCTGCGGGGTCTAAAAGAGCGCTATGAACTGCACCACGGCGTCAATATTACCGATTCGGCTCTGGTTGCGGCGGCCACCCTCTCGAACCGCTACATTACCGACCGCTTTCTCCCGGATAAGGCGATCGACTTGGTGGATGAAGCCGCTGCCAAGCTCAAGATGGAGATTACCTCTAAGCCTGTGGAACTAGAGGCGATCGATCGCCGTTTGATGCAACTACAAATGGAACAACTTTCCCTGAAGGGAGAAGAACAACTGGGGGCCAATTCCCCAGCTTACCTCGCATCCAAAGAACGCCTTGATCGCATTGATGAGGAAATCAAAAATCTCGAAGTCCAACAAAAAGACCTCTCTTCCCAGTGGCTTGCGGAGAAGAATCTGATTGATGAGATTAATGGTCTTAAGGAAGAAGAAGAACAATTGCGCCTCCAGGTAGAACAGGCAGAGCGAGCCTATGACCTCAACAAAGCGGCCCAATTAAAATATGGCCGCCTCGAAGGATTACAAGCAGAACTGAGCCAAAAAGAAGCCAAGCTTTTGGAAATTCAAGCGGCTGGGGATGCGATGCTCCGGGAACAGGTCACCGAGGCAGACATTGCGGAAATTGTTGCCCGTTGGACTGGCATTCCCGTGAACCGTCTGATGGAATCGGAGCGCCAAAAGCTGTTGCAACTTGAAGGGCATCTCCACCAGCGAGTTATTGGCCAACAGGAAGCGGTGGAAGCGGTTTCTGCGGCAATCCGTCGCGCCCGGGCTGGGATGAAGGATCCCAGTCGTCCGATTGGTTCATTTATGTTTATGGGGCCAACGGGGGTCGGCAAAACAGAATTAGCACGGGCTTTAGCGGCACTACTCTTTGACAGTGAAGAAGCGATGGTGCGTATTGATATGTCTGAGTACATGGAAAAACATGCCGTGTCGCGACTCATTGGTGCGCCTCCAGGCTATGTGGGTTACGAAGAAGGAGGTCAACTGTCGGAGGCGGTGCGGCGGCGCCCTTATTCGGTGGTGCTTCTAGATGAAGTGGAAAAAGCCCATAAGGATGTGTTTAACATCCTGTTACAGGTGCTAGATGATGGCCGGATCACTGATTCTCAAGGACGGGTCGTGGATTTTCGCAATACGATCATCGTAATGACGAGCAACATTGGCAGTGAGTTTATCCTGAGTTTGTCAGGGGATGATGCGAACTATGACCAAATGCGCGATCAGGTGACAGGATCTCTACGGAAAAATTTCCGGCCAGAATTTTTGAACCGCATTGACGAGCTGATTATTTTCCATACCCTCAAACGGGACGAGTTAAAGGAAATTGTGAAGTTGCAAATTAAGCGCATTGAGAAGTTACTCGCAGATCAGAAAATTGTGCTTCAACTTACGGATCAGGCTTTAGATCATGTGGTAGAAGCGGGTTATGACCCAACCTTTGGGGCCAGACCGCTCAAGCGGGCGATTCAGCGGGAGCTAGAAAACCCGATCGCCAACCGCATTCTAGAAACGGACTTCATAGAAGGCGATCGCATTGTGGTTGATTGTGCCGATGGGCAATTGATCTTCGATCGACAACGCCCCGAACGGGAAGAAC
The DNA here is from genome assembly GCF_055380235.1 of Picosynechococcus sp. NKBG15041c. Classification (NCBI taxonomy): domain Bacteria; kingdom Bacillati; phylum Cyanobacteriota; class Cyanophyceae; order Chroococcales; family Geminocystaceae; genus Picosynechococcus; species Picosynechococcus sp. NKBG15041c. The sequence goes on along the minus strand of NZ_AP040363.1, from coordinate 94,382 downwards.
CCCTGACGATTGCAGAGGTGGCGATCTTACCAGAACCGGAAGAGCAACCCACAGAACCCGAAGAGCCATCCATAACAACAGAAGCAGAAATTCTTCCTGTCGTCGCACCGGATGAAGTTTTGGTCGCAGAAGTTGAACTCGATGAACCTGATGATGATTGGGGCGAAGATGAGGCGACGATGGCTATTTCTTTTGATGCTGAACAACCCGATGATCAATGGTTAGGTATAGATGAGCCGGAGCAAACAGCTAATGGCTTAGAATCCCCGACCAGAGCAACAAATCCTCCAGCCTATGTTGGCGCGGATTCTGATTCAGAAGAAAATTGGTTAGATTCAATTTAAATTACGTGGCTTTAAGTAAAATACAACTAAGGACTTCTAGAAAATCTAGGAGTCTTTTTAATGTCAGTTGATTTCAACAATCTTCAAAAAATAAACGAAATTCAAAAAAAAATTATAAATATTCAACAATTTTAAAACTATTATTGTCGCGACCAATTTTTGTTATGATTTTTCCAGGAAAGCAATACTTAAGTGCAAAAGTAAAAGACATTTGACATGTTAAGCAAAAGTGAAATACAAACAGTTTTGAAAGACAAATATAAGATCAATAAGGCAATTACCAATGCCCTGCAACGAACAGAGTGCCAAGAACTTCTAGATACCCTAGAAGAAGGAAAATCTGTCTTCCTTCAGAAATTAATACAGTCTTTTGCAGAAACAAATTCTACATTAGGTAAGAATAACCGCATTTTAGGACAGCAACGCAGTAGACTTGAAAAGAAATACAAAAAAATAGAGCAGGAATGCCAAGAACTACAGGGAAAAATCAGTGACCTAGAGACACGAAAAAATAAACTGAAAAGTATCGAAACTAATTTATCAGAAGATAATCGAAAAATCGAGCAAGAAATAGATGAATTAAAAGCTCAAAAGCAAGAACTACAAAAACGTTTACATACAGCACAAAAAGAAAAGCAAGAAATATCATCAAAAAATAAGCAATTGATTGATGTAAATGGTGTTTTGAAGCGAGAAAATAGAGATCTAAAAAATATCAATGATGCTTTGAGATTAAAATTTGCACAAGAAATGGCAAGGTTAATGAACCTTGAGAATAGTGAAATCCGAAAAGGTTTATTAAAGATAGTGAATTTAATAAGTGGATAATATGCCAAAAACAACATCAAAAAAATTATATAAAGGAATGTCCTATCGAAAGCTTCAACGATGGAATAAAGAGCATCGTTCGCTTTTAGAAAAAAAATATCAAATTTGGTTAAAACAAAATAGCTATCAAAACATTGGTTGGGATAGGGTTATTAAACTCCATGAAAAGATCCTTGACCTTAAAAGAGAAACTGAAATCCACAATATGTCGTTAGAAGAATTATTTTTAGAGTCTGATCGAATAGGAGAAAAATATCAGACTTCCCAGGAAAAAAAAGATTTTCAAGAAAGATTTCAACATATTATAGAAAGCATTAGTATTGTTGCAGAAAAAATCTTTCCCGATGATGAAGTAGAGTTTGTTGATTTTGGTGATTTATCAAAGTAATTTATGGACAAAAATAATTTTCTTGACCAAAGCCTCGAAGAAATTTTGAATTTAGCCAAAAAGATTGGTAGTAAACATTATCATCGTTTAACGAGCGAAGATTTTGAAGAATACTGTAAATATAATCATTGGCGATATATTGGTGGTGATGGAGAGTTAGGAGTCACACAAGAAAGTAAAAAATGGGTACAAGAAAATTCGACCTTTGGTTGTCCAATTTGCGAAGAAAAATATCATTATTATAATGGCCGAAATATCGATCATAAATTGCCACGTTCTAAATATCCTTGGCTTTCTATGGATTTTCGAAATCTTTGGGTGATTTGTTCTAGGTGCAATCGAGAAAAGCTCGATATGGATTGGTTTGAATATGAATTATATATCCTCAAAAATCGTTCCAGCTTATATTCAAATATCGCTTTTTATCGTCCTAGAGTTTTATTGGAAGAATTGAAATGCAAAGCTTAAAAATAAAGAATGGGCCTTGCAATTAATAATACAAAGGCCCATAATTAAACTCTTAACAGTTGAAATTAAGCGGTCTGAAGTAAACCGCTATGGCGGAGTAAAGGTTCGGTTTGGGGTTCGCGTCCACGGAACTTTTTAAACACTTCCATTGGGTGCAAACTGCCGCCTAAACCAAGAACTGTTTCGCGGAATTTTTTACCGACAGAGGCGATCGCCACCGGATCTTCTAGACCCACTTCCTCAAAAGCTGCAAATGCATCGGCACTGAGCACTTCCGCCCACTTGTAGCTGTAATAGCCCGCCGCATAGCCCCCAGCGAAGATATGACCAAAGGCACAGAGGAAAGAATCTTCGGGTAACGGCTTCATGACTGTGGTGGTTTCTGCCAGGCGATCGCGCACCTGTTCAGGGGTTTCATCACTAGCCGGATCATATTTCGCGTGCAGTTCAATATCTAGCAAACTAAAGTGCAACTGCCGCAGCATTGCCGAGCCACTCATGTAAGTGCGTGCCGCTAGGAGTTTTTGGTAATAGTGCTCTGGGAGTGTTTCGCCTGTTTCGTAATGCTTGGCCATACCGAACAACGTTTCTCGGTGATAGCACCAATTTTCCATAAACTGGCTAGGCAGCTCCACCGCATCCCACTCCACATTATTGATCCCAGCGGCCCCAGGGTAATCCACATGGGTCAGCATATGTTGCAGCCCGTGACCAAATTCATGGAAGAGCGTTTCTACTTCCCCAAAGGTCATCAGACTAGGCTTGCCATCAACGGGCGGTGTCTGATTGCAGATGAGATAAGCCACAGGCAATCGGGTCACCGTATGGCCATCGGCCACTAATTTCGCCCGACCGACACAATCATTCATCCAAGCGCCACCACGTTTTTCTGCCGGACGACTGTAGGGATCGAGGTAGAAACTCGCGATTTGCGTCCCAGATTCGTCATTAATCTGGAAATAGCGCACATCCTCTTGCCATACAGGTGCTCGTCCGTCCGCCGCAACAATTTGCACCGAGAAAAGACGCTGGGCTAGACCAAATAAACCGTCTAGCACTCGCTCCAGGGAGAAATAAGGGCGTAATTCTTCCGCTTTGAAGCCAAATTTGGCTTCTTTTTGTTTCTCTGACCAGTAGGCGATATCCCAATGTTTGAGTTCTGCTTGTCCCGAAAAGGTTTTCAGTTCAGCCAATTCCTGTTGGGCCGCATCGAAGCTGACCTGGCGCAACTCTTCCATCAAATTTTCTACCGCCGCCACATCGGGGGCCATCTTCCGGGCGAGGCTCAGTTCAGCATAATTCGCAAACCCTAAAATCTCTGCTTTTTGCTTGCGCAAGGTGAGAATACGATCGATATTGCTATGGTTATCAAATTCCCCAGAGGAGGCCTTAGAAATTGCGGCTTTGTAAACCTTTTCCCGCAGGTCTCGATTGTCAGCATATTGCAAAAAGGGCAGATAGCTTGGGTAATCGAGGGTAATCACCCAGGGGCCGCTTTCGGGGGTGGCCTCATCTTCCCCTTCACTGCGGGCGGTTTGGGCCGCAAGGCTCAGGGCGCTATCAGGTAAGCCAGCAACATCGGCTTTATCCGTCAGTTTGAGCTTGAAAGCCTTGGTTGCATCAAGGACATTATTAGAAAATTTTGTTGAGAGATCTGCGAGTTCTAATTGGATGGCATTGAATTTTTCTTTGATTTCTCCGTCAAGGCTCACCCCGGCCAGCTCCGCTTCCTGGAGAGCGGCTTCAACGATGCGCTGCTGGGCTGGCTCAAGGGTTTGCCATTGATCACTTTCGCGAATCGCTTTGTAACCTTCGTAGATGGGGCGACTCTGGCTCCACCGGTTAATGAATTGGACTACGGCGGGCTGCATTTTTTCGTAGGCGGCACGGAGTTCGGGGCTATTTTTCACACTCATTAAATGCCCGATCGCCCCCCAAGTCCACATCAGTTTTTCTTCGAGGCGAGTGAGGGGTTCAACAAAGGCTTCCCAAGTGGGCTGGAGGTTAGCTTCGAGACTGCTGACTTGCTGTTCGAGGGTGTCAAGGAGAGTGGTGACGGCGGGTTCGATTTGTTCCGGCCTAATATCTGCAAAAGGGGGTAAACCTTGGCCGATGAGGAGGGGATTTTGGGTCATAGGGATTGAGTTTTCTAAATATTTACGCTATTTCCCATTATGGCAGTAAGTTTTTGCAGGAAGCAGTGGGGATATCTGGGGGCGGTTCGCTTGGAGTAGGGTCGGATTGTTATGATTTGAAGCGAGGGAATTTTTGGGGTGGCGATCGCCCAAGATTATAGAAATATGCCGAGTAAACTGTCTGGAATTAATTTTGAATATTTTGTCGATACCGAAGCGACCCGCTCCTTTGAGTTACCCGGCGCGAAACCCCACTACAACCCAGACCGGCCGGGGCAGGTGGAACATATTTTTCTGGATTTAGACCTCGATCTGACGGGGCGATCGCTCTCCGGCATCTGCACAATTACCCTAGCGCCAGTGCGTTCTGGGGTGACTTCCCTAACCCTTGATGCGGTGGATATGACCATCGAATCGGTGTGCATCGGCAGCGTGAGTCAGCCCTTTGATTACAACGGCGAAACCCTTAATATCCGCTTACTCCAGCCCACCACCACAGAAAAAATTGATTTGGCGATCGCCTACCATTTAACGGAACCGCAGCGGGGCATTTATTTTATCCAACCGGATGACCATTACCCGGAAAAGCCTGTCCAGGTGTGGACCCAGGGGGAAGATGAAGATTCCCGCTTTTGGTTTCCCTGTTTCGACTATCCCGGCCAGCTTGCGACTTCTGAACTCAAAATTCGCGTGGCTAATCCCTATCGCGCCATCTCCAACGGGGAACTGATCGCCACCACCGCCCAGGGGGACAAAACTGAATATCACTGGTCTCAAAAGGAAATTCATCCTTCCTATTTAATTACCTTGGCGGTGGGTGATTTCGCCGAAACAAAAACTGAATGGCAAGGCATCCCCGTCCTCTACTACGTGGAAAAAGGGCGCGAAGCCGATGGCGATCGCAGCATGGGTAAAACGCCCCAAATGATCGATTTTCTCAGTCAAACCTATGGCTACAAATATCCCTTTCCAAAGTATGCCCAGGTTTGTGTCGATGACTTTATCTTCGGCGGCATGGAAAACACCTCCACCACGCTCTTAACGGATCGCTGTCTGTTGGATGAGCGGGCCAGCCTCGATGATCAGCGCACCGAAACCTTGGTCTTACATGAGCTAGCCCACCAATGGTTTGGGGATCTGGTGGTGATTAAGCATTGGAGCCACGCTTGGATCAAAGAAGGGATGGCCACCTATGCGGAGGTACTCTGGACGGAACATGAGTATGGCAAGGAAGAAGCGGCCTATTACCTCCTTGAACAGATGCGTAACTATCTCGACGAAGATAGCAGCCGTTACCGTCGTCCAATCGTCACCCATGTCTACCGCGCCCCCATCGAACTGTACGATCGCCACCTGTATGAAAAGGGAGCCTGTGTCTATCACATGATCCGCACAATACTAGGGGACGAACTGTTTTATAAAGCGATTCAAAATTTTGTCCAAAAGCACGCCCACCAGACCGTCGAAACCATTGATCTACTGCGGGCGATCGAAGCGTCCACTGGGTTTAACCTGGCGCCCTTGTTTGATCAATATGTCTTCCGGGGTGGTCATCCTGATTTTGAAGTCGCCTACAGTTGGGACGGAGAAAGTGGTTTAGCCAAACTGACGGTCAAACAAACCCAAGGGAAAAAAGACGAAAAAACCCTTTTTGATCTAAAAATTCCCGTTGCCTTCAGTTACATCGATGGTGATGCCGTTAGCCAAAAAACCTTTACCTTCCGCCTGAACGACCCAGAACATACTTTTTATCTGCCCCTCGACCGCAAGCCAGATTTTGTCAGCTTCGATGTCGGCAACCATTGGACAAAAACGGTGAAATTGTCCTACCCGATGGCGGAACTGAAAAATCAACTCACCCATGATCCTGACCCCATTTCCCGAATTCAAGCGGCTGAGGCGATCGCCAAAGAAGGCAACCTCGAAGCGGTCAAGACGTTGCAGGCCGCTTTCACCGCAGAATCTTTTTGGGGGGTGCGGGTAGAAATCGCCAAAGCCCTTGGCACCATTCAGCTCAACCAAGCAGAAACGGCCCTGCTGGTCGGCTTGCAGGATGCCCATCCCCGCGTGCGCCGCGCCACCATCAACAGCCTCGGCAAATTTAAAACCGCAACCAGCTATGAAGCCGTAAAAACTTGTTTGCTTAAGGGTGATGCCAGCTACTACACTGAGGCCGCCGCCGCCCGGACTTTAGGGGCGATGGTCACCGTTGGTTTAACGGAAAAAGCCGAGGAAAGCCGTGATGTGCTGAAACAGATTCTCGAAACCCGTGCCGGCTGGAATGAGGTCGTCCGCGCTGGTGCCATTGGGGGTTTAGCGGCGATGAAAACCTCTGCTGAAGCGGTGGATCTGATCTTGCCCTATACAGAATTGGGGGTACCCCAACCGCTGCGCCTCGCCGCTATTCGTGCCCTAGGCACAGTCGCCAGTGGCCAAACCAACGACAAATTAGAAGTAATCCTCAACCGTTTAGAGGCGATCGCCCGAGAAACATTTTTCCTCACCCAGGTGGCGATCGTCGCTGCCCTCGGCCAGATCGAGAATCCCAAGGCCGTTAGTTTACTCCAAAACCTTGCCAGCCAAGCCCCCGACAAGCGGGTCCGCCAACGGGCCGAAGAAACGGTGACCAGTCTCCAGAAAAAACTCAGCACCGATAAGGCAATTCAGGGATTGCGGGAAGACCTCGACAAGCTCAAAGAAGAAAATAAACAACTCCAGAGCCGCCTGGCTAAACTTGAAGCCCAAGGGCAGGGGTGAACTTTCGCCCACAAATCTCGTCCATAAGGAAATGTCTAAGGAAAGAGGCGATCGCCTCTTTCCTTAGCCGTCGATCTTCTTATTAATTCTTTAGACTCTAGACATCCGTGCTACCATCGGTAGTCAAAAAGGTGGCGAGGTTAAAAAGTATTCCTCAACATCTATGGTGGAGGAGTTCAAGGAGTTTCCTAAATCTTATGGCCCAATTACAGTCCAGTCTATCCTCAAATACGCCTCTCAAAATCGGTGTGATTGGTGTTGGGAACATGGGACAGCACCACACCCGTGTCCTCAGCCTCCTCAAAGACATTGAACTGATTGGCGTGGCAGATCTCAATGTTGAGCGGGGTCTCGACCTGGCCAGCAAGTATCGCATTCGTTATTTCGAAGACTACCGGGATTTACTCCCCCGTGTTGATGCCGTTTGTGTCGCTGTTCCTACAAAGCTCCACTACCAAGTTGGCTTAGAGTGTATGGCCGCTGGCAAACATGTGATGATCGAAAAACCGATCGCCGCCAGTATCACCGAGGCCGAAGCCCTTGTTAACGCCGCCGCTGAACACAATGTCATCCTCCAAGTGGGTCACATCGAAAGGTTTAATCCCGCTTTCCAAGAACTGAGTAAGGTTCTGAAAACCGAAAAACTTTTGGCGATCGAAGCCCACCGAATGAGTCCCTATTCTGACCGGGCCAATGATGTTTCAGTGGTGCTGGATTTGATGATCCACGATATTGATTTACTCCTAGAAATGGCCGGCTCCCCTGTGGTGCAGTTGACCGCGACGGGCTCGAAAAAAGATGACTCCAGCCACCTCGATTACGTCACTGCCACTCTCAACTTTGCCAATGGCATTGTTGCTACCCTGACCGCGAGCAAAGTCACCCACCGCAAAATCCGTACCATCGCCGCCCACTGCCAAAATTCCCTCACTGAAGCGGACTTTCTCAATAACGAAATCGAGATCCACCGCCAAACTACTGCTAACTACACCACTGATTACGGCCAAGTTCTCTACCGTCAGGATGGCCTGATTGAACAGGTCTACACGAGCAATATTGAGCCACTCCATGCGGAACTAGAGCATTTCGTTCAATGTGTCCGGGGCGGCGAACAACCCTCCGTCGGCGGTGAGCAGGCTCTCAAGGCCCTACGTCTGGCCAGTTTAATCGAACAGAGTGCCCTCGACGGTAAGGTTTGGAAGGACGCCGATCGCCATTACCAATATCTCAACAAGCCTAAAACTCCGGTCGCGCCATTCCCAATGGCTTGATCTGGATTTTTTGAGAAATTTAGCGCGTCGATGAGGGCGGTTTTCGCTAACCTAATAGATACATCCTTGACTTCTAGCGGATCAGGAGCCGCTGTATTGACTATGTCTGACCTTAACCGTGGCATCATGAAGTTTGATGGTGCAGATAAACCCATTGTTGTGGCCGTCTCTGCCATTTTAGTCCTAGGGGCGATCGCCGGCCTCGTGATCTGGGGTCTGAGTACCGCCTATTCGTTCTAAACTAATTCGGTCACCTCTATTTTTCTCAAAAACACACTTTGAATTTTCTGTCTGCGATCGCCGCCGCTGAAACGAGTAAACCGGGTCCCCTGCTGGGAGAAATCTGGCTTGACCTCATGATTCTAGTGGTCATGATTGGCCTATCGGCCTTCTTTTCCGGATCCGAAACCGCAATCACCGCCTTTGATAACCTCAAACTCGAAGGACTGATCAAGCGCCAAGGAGATCCAAAAGGCATTTTTCGGCTAGTCCTGAAAAATCGGTCACGCTTTATCACGACCCTACTCCTTGGCAATAACCTTGTTAACAATTTCTCCGCCATCTTAACGAGTAACCTATTCGCCATTTGGCTCGGTAACTCAGGCATTGGTATTGCGACGGCGGTCGTCACTATTGTCGTGCTGATTTTTGGTGAAATCACGCCAAAATCCTTGGCTATTTTAAATTTACGCCCAGTATTTACCTTTGTGGTTCCGCCCATCTACTGGCTATCTCGTCTTTTCTCTTCCCTGGGCGTTATTTACATTTTTGAGACCATTACTGAAAAGACAATCCGCATTTTTGGGGGCCGTCAAGACAAGAACGCACCCACTAGTGAAACCCTGACAGAACTACAACTGATGATCGAAATCCTGGGTGGGAAAGGTAAACTCGACCTCCAGCGTCGTCGCATCCTTGGTAATGCCCTCCTCCTAGATGAATTAATGGTCAAAGACGTGGTAAAACCGCGCATCGACATGCAGACGATCGCCCATGATGCTGCCCTACAAGAGCTGGTCAACCTCTGCCTTGAGACAGGCTATACCCGCATCCCTGTCCAGGAACAATCGAAAGACCACATCATTGGTATCGTTAATCTCAAACAAGCCCTAAAAGGCCTCCATGACCCGGATATGGCCCAAGCTGCCTCTCCCCCCATTGTTCGGTCTGTGATGGATACCCCCGTCTACATTCCTGAAACCAAACGGGTGGCTGACCTCCTCAAGGAAATGTTGCAGCAACGTCTTCATATTGCGATCGTTGTCGATGAATATGGCGGTACTGTTGGCCTCGTTACCCTAGAAGATCTGCTCGAAGAACTAGTCGGTGAAATCTATGACGAAAGTGATTCTGCCCCCCGGGAATCGCACCTGCCTGGCCGTTTATTTCCCAGCTAAAGACGAAATATAGTCGCCTCCCTCGCAAAAAATGTCTAGGGGCTTGCAATATCTTTTTTTTGTGCTAGGATTGGTAACTGTGAAAAGAAAAACGTGGGTCGATGCCCGAGTGGTTAATGGGGGCGGACTGTAAATCCGCTGACTACGTCTACGCTGGTTCGAATCCAGCTCGGCCCACCACTCACTGCCCATATGGCTCAGGGGTAGAGCACTCCCTTGGTAAGGGAGAGGTCACGAGTTCAAATCTCGTTATGGGCTTCTAGAAAAGAATTAAAGCAAACTGATTTAATTGCCTGCCACAAAAGCAGAAGCAGGGCAGTTAGTTTACAGTATATACATTTGTTCCTCTAATCTAATAGTCTAATCCATGTCTGAAGTAACCAGTGCAACTGTCAAAGTTAGCCTTAGTTCAGCTCAGATCGCCATTTTGTGACTCCTCTGTGACCGTTTTCTAACTATCTATGACTGAGATAAAAAAAAACCAAGTCGTATCATCCCAGGATTCAACAACCTCGCCAGAAAAAATCCTCTGTCCCCATTGCAAACGAACCGCAACAAACGGCATTAAGTGCAAAGGGATTTGCGTTGCGGATAGCGATTACTAAAGGTATTTGATGGGGGCGATCGCCTTTTATTTTTGCAACAAACAAATGGGGCAAGTAACGCCTAAAACAACTGCCAATCTCGGGAAGATAGCGCCTTGAGCCGTTCAATGCGTTTGGTGAGGTAGTGGCGATCGAGTTGGCTGTTGCTAAAAATTTGGATGCTCGTCAGACTAATGCGCCATGACCAGATATAAGCCAGTTGGGTGAGGGCTTGGAGGGCAGTTTGCTCTTGGGGCAGAAAGGCGGTTTGGGACTCATAACCCGCGACAAATGCTTCCCGGACTTTTCGCCGCATACCCGTGGTGAGGGCGCCTTGGAAAAATTTCCCAATTTCAAAGGCACGCCAGCCATAGCCGCATTGATCGAAGTCAAATAAAGTCAGTTCATAATCTTCGGTAAAGTGGACATTGCCGCAGTGGGCATCTCCCCAACAGACTGACCAGAGGGGTTTTTCCCTGGGCAACTGTGCTAAGGTTTCGCGAATTTTTTGGGCAGTGTCTTTCATAAATCCCCAGTCATGGGGGCGATCGCCAAAAAACGGAAAAATCACGGCTAAGGATTCGTCAAGAAGATAATTCAAATCGAGGGGTTTGCGGGGATGATCGCAGGCAAATTCTTGGCCAACCTGGTGAATCTGGGCCACCACTTCCCCCAAGCGGCGGCTTTGGGTTTCATTCCAACCCCCCAGGGCGATTTCTCCTGGCGCAAAGGGAAAGAGGGCCGCATAGCGATCGCCTTCAGGGGCATTGATTTTAACAGCTAACTTTCCCGCCTCCGTACTCAGAGGGGCGGCGACTGGTAGACCCTTCGCCTTGAGGAAACTCAGAAATTCCAGCTCAAAGAAAATATCCGTTGCTGATCGCCAGTGGTGGTGGGATACCCGCAATACAAACGAGTCTTGGCCCGCTTGGACAAGGTAGATGTCACTGAGACCGCGATTCCAGAGTTCACACTCGACATTGCCCCGCAGGCCGTATTTCGGAAGTACCTGCTTGGCAAGGGCAAAGGCTGACAGGGTGGAATAGATGACAGGGAAATTTGAGCAGACCATAGACCGCAGCCCCTGAGGTGCAAGAAAACCAAGATCCAACCTAAAAAGATATGGGGCAAAAATCTGTAGCCCACCACACCATCTGCGGCGATCGCGCCAAAAAATCAATCATGATAATCACAAAGGCAAAACAAACTATCCCCGTATTTTTTGTCAACCTCGAAAAATAAATTGTTGCAAATTGTTACAAAAGTTGTTAATATACATTCATGACGAAAAGCAACATCTCATTCCCCTCCGACACAAGAACTATGGCTAAGAAATACCAAGGCAACATCGTTGACGACCAAGGGAAACTCAACACCTTCGCCGTTGAGCCCACCGTCTATATCCAAGAAAATCCCCGAGTCGGCTTCACCGAATATGCAGAGAAGTTCAACGGCCGTGCTGCAATGATCGGCTTTGCTTCTCTCCTCCTCCTCGAACTCTTCACCGGCCATGGTGTCGTTGGGATCTTCCAATAGAATCCAAATTTTTCCAATTTTTGCAAACAACACCTCAACAGCATAAGTTTGATGAAGGCGACCAAGGGTCGTCTTTTTTTGTGGAAATTTTCATAAAATAGAAGCCGTTGCACCGTTGCAGCAATTCATCCTTTTCAAAAATTTTTCTATTATGTCTGTGCTTGTTGTCGCCACTGGGAACCCTGGGAAACTCCAAGAAATGCAAAGCTATCTCCAGGATCTGCCCTGGGAGTTGCGGCTCAAGCCCCCGGAATTAGATATCGAAGAAACGGGGACAACTTTTTTGGAAAATGCCGCTCTCAAAGCATCCCAGGTGGCCAAGGCACTGAATGAATGGGCGATCGCCGATGATTCTGGTCTGGCGGTGGACGCGCTGCATGGGGCGCCGGGGCTTTATTCTGCCCGCTATGGTACTACAGACCAAGAGCGCATTGAACGACTGTTGACTGAACTCGGTGACAACCCCAATCGCCAGGCGACATTTATCTGCGCCGTGACGATCGCCAAACCCGATGGCAGTATTGCTGCCCAAGTCCAAGGAGAATGCCCCGGAGAAATCATCACCACACTGCAGGGCAGTGGCGGTTTCGGTTATGACCCCATTTTCTATGTGCCAGAATATCAACAGACCTTCGCCGAAATGTCGGCGGCTGTTAAACATATCGCCAGTCACCGCGGGCGCGCCTTTGCCCAATTGCAACCCTACCTCAATGCCCTTTTTAATTAGCCATGGTTGATCCCAACGCCACAGGCGATCGCAATGCCGAAGCTTCCCCTTGGGAGCTCCTCACCCTTACCGGGATGTTTTTTTGTGCGATCGCCTTACTTCTTTGGCTGCTCAACTTCAGTGTGACCTGGCTAATTGTGCAGATGCCCGTTCGCTGGGAACAACAGCTGGGGCAAGCCCTCGTCAAAATCTACGAACCCCAAGCTCCCCCGTCACCCCAGCAGGACGAATTAAATGCCCTCCTTGATCGCCTAGAAGCAAACATCACCGCAGGCACTAAGGAAAAACGCGATTATCGGCTCCTCTATATCCCAGAAGCAACCGTCAACGCCGCTGCACTGCCTGGTGATACCGTGATTGTCTATCAGGGCCTTCTGGAGCAAATGGAATCAGAAAATGAATTGATGATGGTGCTCAGCCACGAAATTGGCCATTTCGCAAACCGCGATCATCTCCGCAATATTGGTCGTACCCTGGTAATTCGCACCGTTATTTCGACAATTTTTGGTGACGCCAGTTGGTTAGGCGACCTCGCTCAAATCGCCAGTGCCGCACGTTTTTCTCAATCCCAAGAAAAACAAGCCGATGAATATGGTCTAAATTTACTGTATAAAACCTATGGCCAAGCGGCAGGGGCCACCGATTTTTTTGCCAGGATGAGTCAGAATCTTGGGGCAAATTGGGACTTTCTCACCAGTCACCCTGCCCCCGCCAAACGGGTAGAACACCTTAAAGTCTTAATTCAAGAAAAGGGATACGAAGTTGGAGAATATACGCCCTTGTCTGAGACTTTGACTCTCCCTTAATGGGATTAAAAAGCAAGTTTGTTTAGTCCTTAAAATGCGAAAGCCTACTCAGGTGAGTAGGCCGACAATTCAGATTTAATTAACAATAAAAAGTTACCAAACGACAAAATAAGGTTAACAACGAGCCCAACAAGCGCTTCTCACAAACAGTACCTAACAGGCGGTGATTATAGCCCAATTACCCGATGCCGTTAGGGGGAATAATCGAGTCTATCGTCAACTTGAAAAGTCGAGAAGGACTTTTGGGTGAGACTGAACTGAGATAGGTACAGGGGCTCAATCTCTCCGTCCGAATAAAAGCTTTCTTAGAACTTTTATTTTGTACCCTGCCTATAAGTTATCAGAGATATAGGTTGAGATAATCAGTCCTTTATATCTCTTAATGTTTACTTATTCCCCTAACTAATTGCCTAGGCATTACATCCGATCAAGGACTTCGATGCCCAAGAGGGAGAGGCCAAGCTTGAGGGTCCGGGCTGTAGTGTCGGCCAGGATTAGGCGAGAAATACGGCGATCGCCCTCGGCCTTGAGGATGGGGCAAGCTTCATAAAACTGGTTGAATTTTCGGCTGAGATCATAGAGATATTCACAGAGGCGGTTCGGCATCAAATCCTGTTCCACACTGATTAACACTTCACTCAGTTGCAGGAGATGCTTCACGAGGGTCAGTTCTGGGGCGTCTTCAAGAATAATGCTGGTGTCGGTCGGCAGACGACTCAAATCAATACCCCCCTGACGACTAACCCCCTGGACCCTGACATAGGCGTAGAGCATGTAAGGCGCCGTGTTCCCCTGGAGGGCGAGCATTTTATCAAAGCTAAAAATGTAATTGCTCGTGCGATTTTGGCTGAGGTCGGCATATTTCACGGCACCGATGCCTACCACTTGGGAGACTTTTTCGATGAACTCCGGGGATTCTTGGCGTTCATCTTCAGCGAGACGTTTTTCTAAGTCGGCACGGGAGCGACTGACTGCTTCATCGAGGAGATCTTTGAGTTTAATCGTATCGCCCGCACGGGTTTTAAGCTTTTTGCCATCTTCGCCCTGCACCAAACCGAAGGGCACATGGATGACTTCCACATCATCGGGGATAAAGCCAGCCCGCTCTGCTACCTGGAATACCTGGGCAAAATGTCCTGCCTGGCCGGAATCGGTCACATAGATGAGCCGTTGGGCGCGATCTTCCTTAATTCGGTAGCGAATGGCGGCTAAATCAGTTGTGGCATAGTTAAACCCGCCATCAGATTTTTGGACAATTAGGGGGAGGCGATCGCCATCTTTATTTTTAAAGCCTTCGAGGAAAACACATTGAGCCCCAGCGTCTTTTTCTAATAAACCGACTTCATCTAGGGCAGTGATAACATCCCCCAGGTAGGGATTGTAAAAAGATTCGCCCCGTTCTGTGAGTCGAATGTTTAATGTGTCATAAATTTTCTGAAATTCTCGGCGGGACTGTTCACAGAGTAATTGCCAGGCCTGATGACTTTCTGCATCTCCCGATTGCAATTTGACGACCTGTTGCCGGGATGCTTCTTTAAAGGTTTCATCTTCATCAAAACGTATTTTTGCTTTTTTGTAGAAAGCAACCAAATCACCAATATCGAGGGCATCTGCTTTCGTCAACGCATCGGGATAGACTTCTTTTAAATAGGTAATTAACATCCCAAATTGTGTCCCCCAATCACCCACATGGTTGAGACGCAAAACGTCCTGGCCACAAAATTCTAAAATGCGAGCAATAGAATCGCCAATAATAGTTGAGCGCAGGTGACCTACGTGCATTTCTTTCGCAATGTTCGGACTAGAAAAGTCAACAATGACTTTTTGGGGATTCACAACAGGATCGATACCGAGGCGATCGCTTGTTTGTACTTCCTTAAGAAGTCCGGCCAGATAACTAGGTTTGAGGGTGAAATTAATAAACCCTGGCCCCGCAGTAGAAGGTGTTTCGCACAGGTCAGAAATTTCAAGGACATCGATAATATTTTGGGCAATCTCCCGGGGATTTTTTTGCAGAATTTTTGTGAGAGATAAAGCCACATTAGACTGGTAATCACCAAATTTTGGGTTGCTCGCGAGAACAACCAGGGGATCTGTTTCTTTTAAAGTTTCTCCGAAAGCTTTTACCAGCGCTTGGGAAACAGCAGACCGTAATTGAAAAAGAATAGGCTTCATAGGGAATAAAAAATAAATTCTAAATGGATGAATAAGTAGCTTACAAAGTCTTATTTTTTGTTTTCAATAAAACACTTCTTGCAAATGGGCTTGGCGAGAGATGTTTGTTTTTCTAAGCCACACTGGTGGCAATATTTTTCTGGATGTTTTCGATTTTTGAATTTCGCCCATTCGACATAACATTTAGAGCATAAAGGGCGATGTACGTTCAAGGAAATATCACCATGACAACGGATGCAAAAAGCTTTTGCTTCTAAAATACTACCGCTATTAAAATCTGGCTTTACTTCGACTTCTCTAGGGGGGATTGTCGTTGCTAGAGGCTGACCCGTTGAGTCACAGCGTTGTGATGCTGCAATAATCGACTTGGCTTCTTGATAGGCATTAATATATAGTTCTTTATCCTCTTGTCTGTTGATTAGTATGCCCATCTCCCGATTATTTTTCTCTGAAAATTCATACATATTCATTGATGTAATAATCATCTCTTTTGCATTGAAATAGCACTTGGCATGGAGATTGGGAGAATAGAAAATGTCAAGGCTTTTGAAATTATTTAAAACTTCAACTTCCACCGGCCGTAGTTTGTTTTGGCGATAAACAATAATGATTTTTATTCCTTGACGATCTGCGTCCTGGAGTCTTTCTAGTAGCGTTCTGGAAAGGAATAAATAGGGAGTAAGAAAGACAACTGTCTTTTTTGCGCCAATAATGATTTGTTCAATGTGGTGAGATGTTCCAGAGGTCGTTAGAAATTTAGCCATGATTTTTAGTTAGTCTTGAATATATTCTTCTCCAGACAAAAGGGCTATTTCTGCTTTCATAAATTCACGACCTAAATATAAAGCGTGGTCAAATTTACTTAGAGGACAGGGATTGGCTTCTTCGGTAATTTTAATGCCTAATTCTTTGGCAGTTTGACCGGTGTAAAGTGTGGTATGGGTACGTTCTAGGCTGCCTTTACAGGCTAAAACTTCACCAGTTTCTGGGTCTGTGGCGAGTCCTTGATCGTTAATTGTATTGGTGTAATGCTTCGCGCAAATCAAACCCTGGTCTCGGTCAAGATAGATAATGAAATAACCCTTGGGATCTAGTTCGATGAAGCGACTGGATAATTCATGATCGAGTTTAGCCCGTTCTTCAGTGTTAACAGTCATGGGAGATAGGGATGGTTAGGGAATGGCGTTTGGCACAGTTTTTAAGTATAGCTTATGGGGTTTACTCCCCAAAATTCACATCTGCCTAGGGTGTTTGGCCTGCTCATGGAAATTTGGGACAATTTTTCCTTTCTCTAATAATAATGTCGGGTTTTTTCCGGTCTTCCCAAGGCTGCTATATAGTTGGGGTGAACCCTATCGAAATTTCAGTTATGGACGCAGAACAGGAAAAAAATTGGGCGATCGCCTGCCATCTGTCGAGCTTGGCCTGGATTCTCTTGGCCTTCGTTGGGATTGGTGCCATTCCGTTTGTGAATGTCATTGCACCAGGGATCATCTGGTATCTCAAGAAAGAGGAATCAGAGCTAATCGACGCCCATGGGAAGGAATCCCTTAACTTTCAGATTTCGATGACGATCTATGGCCTGGTGGCGGGGATTGTTCTCGGTATTTTGATGATCGTCGGGGTTGTTTTAATGGTTTTGTTGGGCATTGGTGGCGGCAATAATCCATTTGCGGCCCTGATTGCTATTTTGACTGGTATTGGTTTTTTTGCTTTTATTGCGTTGATTGTGGCGATCGCCATTTTCCAGATTGCTGTGGTTATCCTCGCCGCAACCAAAGTACAGGAAGGGCAAATGTATCGCTATCCCTTTAATCTGAGGCTTCTGAAGTAAATTCCCAAGCTCTAAAGAAGAAACCCCCTAGGGATTTGACTAGGGGGATTTTTTTTTCTTAGCTGAGAACCCAGTGAACAAGGGTTCTGACCGGGAAGCCTGTGCCGCCTTTACCATAGATATCGGCTTCTTTTTCTGACCAGGCGGGGCCAGCGATGTCGAGGTGTGCCCAAGGGGTTTTTTCGATAAATTGTTTTAGGAACAGGGCCGCTGTGATCGAACCCCCTTCCCGGGGGCCTGTATTTTTCATATCAGCAATGGGGGATTTTAAGCCTTCAAAGTATTTTTCTTCGAGGGGCATCCGCCAGAATTTTTCCCCAGCTTTTTCGGAAGCGGCTGTGATCGCCTGGGCAAGATCCTCATCGTCGCTCCAGAGGCCGCAGATATCATCCCCAAGGGCAATGACACAAGCGCCGGTCAGGGTGGCAATATCGACGATTGCCTCAACATCTAATTTTTCGGCATAAACAAGAGCATCGGCGAGGGTGAGACGGCCTTCGGCATCGGTATTGTTCACTTCAATGGTTTTACCGTTGGAGGCGGTGAGAATGTCCCCAGGGCGCATCCCCCGGCCACTGATCATATTTTCGGTGACGGCACTAATAAAATGCACTTCCACATCGGGCTTAAGTTCGGCGATCGCCTTTGCTGCCCCAAAGGTTGCTGCGGCCCCCCCCATGTCCATTTTCATCATCGCGATACTAGGGCCAGAGGGCTTGATGTTATAACCGCCGGAGTCAAAGGTTAAACCCTTACCAACGATCGCCACTTTTTTGCGGGGTGTGCCTGGGGGTTTGTAAACCAAGTGGATAAATTTTGGTGGCAGATCTGAAGCGGCCGCAACCCCAAGGAAGGAACCCATCCCAGCGGCTTCACATTCAGCTTCTCCGAGGATATTTAATTCGAGACCGTAGGTGCTGGAGAGATTTTCGACGGAGGCGGCGAGGGTTACAGGATTGATAATGTTGGCTGGTGCATTTACCAACTCCCGGGCATAAATCACCCCTTCACAGAGGCTTGTCCCCAAGGCGATCGCCTCTGGTTGTTCACCGATCCCAAGGATTTCAATGGCTTCTAAAGTGGGAGGATCTTTCTGTTCCGATTTAAAGCGGTTATCCTCATGGAACGCCAAATACATCCCTTCTGTGACCATCTGGGCTGTGGTTGCTTCGCTTTCGGCAATGGGCAATTGGAGCGCCAAATTCACAATGGTTTTATCCCCTTTGACTGCCCTGGCGATCGCTGCGGCTGTACTGCGTAGGGTTGCACTGTTCCACTTTTCACCGTTACCGAGACCCACCAAAATCACTTTTTTGATCGGCGCGCCAGAACCAACACGGGTTACCGACAGTTCCCCAGATTTTCCTTTGAAGTCTGTCTCTGTGATCACCTCAGTAATCACCCCAGAAAGCCGCTCATCTAGTGCTGCTAGGGATTCTGGCACTGTGATTACCGCTTCTTGCTCAAAAAAACCGAGGGCGATCGCCTCACCAGACCAGGCTGCCGCCGCTTGAGCACTACCACGAATTTCCATACACAAAACCTTTTGATTAGAGACTGTCCTTTAGTGTGCCACTTTCGGCAGACCCTGTCCAAAAGGTGCGTCCCTAAAATCACCGGTGCTATCAATATTTCAAATATTAAGATAGCGCTATATTTTTGATAGCTTAATAAAGCTTTCTTGTAAAAGTGAAGTGGCCTGTTCTAAAGAAACGGGCCGAGAAAATAGATACCCCTGCCCAAATTGACAATCTTGATTCTTGAGCCAATGGTATTGCTGTTCCGTTTCGATGCCTTCAGCCACTGTTTGAATGCCAATGGAACGCGAGAGCGCTAAAATCGATTCGGCAATGGCTTTGTTGCGATCGCTCAATTCTGAAATATTGACAAAACTACGGTCGATTTTTAGAGAATCAATGGGGAGTTGGTGCAGATAGCTCAAACAAGAATACCCCGTCCCAAAATCATCAACACTGATAAATACGCCCTTCGTTCGCACTTGACTTAAAAGATGACAGGTCATGTCCACATTGCGAATTAGCATACTTTCTGTAATTTCTAAGCCCAAGGTATTCCCCCGGAGAGGATAACGCTCTAATAATTCATCAAGCGTCAACAATAAAGATTCTTGGAGCTGTTTGACAGATAAATTAACATGCACCTTAACGGGGCAATTAAACTTTGCTTGCCAAGCTGATAACTGTTGACAGGCAGTATCTAAAATCCATTCTCCTAAAGGAACAATGAGACCGGTTTCTTCGGCAATTTCAATAAATTCGTAGGGAGAGAGTAAGCCTCGCTGGGGATGCTGCCACCGAATCAAGGCTTCAAAGCCAGCAATGGTTTGTTGGTGGAGGTTAATAATCGGCTGATAAAACAAGACAAATTGTTTTTGCTCAATCGCCACTCTGATTTCTCGTTCTAATTGCAGGCGTTTCATGGCCTGGAGATGCATCTGAGGATCAAAAATGGCATATTGCCCTTTACCATTTTGCTTAGCACGGTACATGGCAATGTCGGCATCCCGTAGGAGATCCTGGGCCGAATCATGGCGAGAATCCCCAAGGATAATGCCAATACTTGTACTCATAAATACTTCATAGTTGGCAATTTCGAGGGGCGCTTTAAGGGCGGCGAGGATTCGATTGGCAATATGCACAGCGTCTTCTACACCACTGATTTCCTCTAGGAGAATCACAAATTCGTCTCCTCCGAGGCGCGCTGCTAGATCGGTTTCTCGAATAAAATCTTTGAGTAAATGGGCGATCGCCATCAATAGTTCATCACCGACCAAGTGCCCGAGGCTATCGTTGACCACCTTGAAATTATCCAGGTCAAAAAAGAGGACTGCAAACTGATGGGCGTCATAGCGCTTGTGGCGTTTGAGCGCTAAACTCAGCCGTTCTGTCAGCAAATTACGGTTAGCGAGACTTGTCAGGCGGTCATGGAGCGAATCATGCTTGAGTTGTTGTTCCATTTTGATCCGCGCTGAAATATCGGTAATTGTTGCCACATGACCCTGTACTTCACCTTTACTATCCAGCTCGGCCATCCCCTGACCATAGACCCAAAGAATTGACCCATCTAGGCGCTGAAATCGGTATTCCAAGGCGAATAATTCTTTGTGTTCAATGCATTTCAGCCATTGTTGGCGCACTTGATAAATATCGTCTGGGTGAACCTGTTGTAGCCATCCTTTATTGAGGACTTGTTCTGTTTCCACTCCCAGTAATTTGCAATAGTAATCATTAACATAAACACACTCATGGTTGAGGTTTGTACGCAAAATTCCCACCGGTGCTGTATTCGCTAAACTGGCATATCGATGCTGGCTATCTACTAACTTTGCTTCGATCTGATTGCGGCGGATAATTTCTTTTCTTAAGCTATAATTGCGCAGAATAAGCCAACCCAAAACCACAAAAGGCAAATAAATCAAAAGACTAAATAATAGGTTTTGAAAAGTGATCCAGTTAAATTTTGCAGGGGGCTCGAGCCACTGGGTGATCGCCTGATAGTAGACAGAGTCAGGCTCCTGGAGAAGGCGACTCATCTGTTGGTCTATGGCCGGAATAAGCTGTTTGGGGTCTCCCTTAGGGACAACGAAGTGTAATCGAGCTGGATTAAAAAGAATATCTGTTTTAATGACTTGATAATCGGGGCTAAATTTATTCCCAAAAAAATTATTGACGACCACCGCATCCACTGCACCTGCTTCTAGTTGCCCAAACATTTCGGGATAGCTATTAATCCCCACCAACTCCGGTTGAATACCATAGGATTTAATTCTTTCTTGCAGCACTTCCTGTTGAATGCCGGCGGCAAGTAAGCCGACCTTTTTTTGATCTAAGTCTAAAATATTTTCTAATCGGACACCACGACGGCTATAGACCTGAGACCAACTGGCTAAAACAATGACCGTATTAAAATCAAACTGCTCGTTACGGTTATCTGAATAGGCCACATCCACCATCAGATCTAGCTCTCCCTGCTCTACCTGCTGAAGGCACTGCTCCCATTCACAGGGCACATAGGTGATCCCCCAGTTCTCTGCCCGACCAATCTCATTGGTAATATCAACCCAAAAACCCCGGGGGCGATCGCCTGCATCCAGAAAAACCTTCGGATCATTCTGATAGACGCCCACTGTGACGGTCTGGGCGGGTTGATTTTGGGCGATCGCCCCGCTGCCAGAGACCACTACGGCAAGACCTAAAGCCAAAGACATAGTATATTTGTTCATTAAAATTGTCGGCGTTGGCTACGGGGAAGAATTGTTTAAGTATAGTCGCAATAAAAAATTAACGGCAATGTCAATGGCTACTTTTGATACATTGCCCAAAGAAACAAGAAGATTGGCTTTTTAGTCACAAAAGATACATCGATAAAATCCGACCCTTTAGTCGTCAAACAATCAATAGCTATAAAAAATGATTACTCTGTTCAGTTTATATGTTGAAATTTATCAGCCACCGGTAAATCATGATAGTTTCTTTGGCCAAAAAAACATAAAGCTCACTTAATTTTCTTTTACAGCGTTTTCTATTCTTCTGAGGTACAGTAACAGCAATGGGTGAACCACCCTCTGATATCTTCAGGTGTCACCCTTGCAAATCCTTCATCAATCGCCTCTGATAGCTCCTCATAGCTGCCCACTGTTCTGCGCTTCATGATGTTTTTGACCTTTGACCAACAGTTCTCAATGGGAGAAAAATCTGGTGAGTAGGGCGGTAAGTAGATAAGTTTTGCTCCCACTGCCTCAATGGACTCTCTCACCATCTCTCCCAGATGAATCGAACAGTTATCCATCATCACACAGGCCCCTGCCCATAACTGCGGCACCAATTTCTGGTAAATGAACGCCTCAAAAGTTACCCTATCTGTCGCTCCGATTAAGCTGCTGTGGGCGATTATCCCCTGCAAGCCCAATGCTCCTACCAGTGAGACATTTTTTCCTTTTTTGCTTGGCTTACTACTGTAGGCCCGCTTCCCCTTCTCTGCCCTTGCTCTTGTTGTTCTCATTGCGAGATTAATGCCTGATTCATCGATGAATATCAGGTCTTGGGCCAAAATCTGCCTTACTTTCTCCCAAAACTCGACTCTGGCCTGTTGCACTCTGTCTGTCGCCTTGACGTCAGGATAAAAGGTTTTTTTTAAGGCTAAAATTCATCTGCTTCAATGTCTTATGCATGGTGGTGATGCTTACCCGGATGCCAATCTCGGCTTCTAGTTGTGCACATAGTTGGGCCAGAGTCGCATCATTGTTGGCTTTCACCAAAGCGGCCAGAACCTTTCGGTGTTCTTCATTGAGTTTAGGGGGAATCTGCCCCCGACGAAATTGTGGACGGATAGACCCAGTATCACGTCGTTGTTTGAGGAGTTTTTGGACAAAACTAGTAGCGACACCGAACTGCTTGGCGAGACCACGTTGGGAGATATCCCCCCGGTCATAGGCATCAACAATTTTCTGTCTGAGGTCTATGGAGTAGGCTTTAGGCAATGGTTGTTCTTGTTTAATCTGATTTACTCACACACACGACATTGTACCTCGACCATCACAAAAATGCTGTAAGGTTTGATTTGAGAGCTTGATTCAATTCGGGCTATTATTTATCCTAGAGAAGCAATGAATATTTTTGAATATTCTGCGACTTTACGGTTTTTTAAAATAGGATTGAGGTATTTAATACATGGCTAAAAAAAGTAGCTTTTGGAGTGACTTCCAAGCCTTTATCATGAGGGGGAATGTGATTGATTTGGCGGTGGCCGTCATTATTGGTGGTGCCTTTGGCCAAATCATTAATTCTTTGGTAGCAGATATCATTACTCCTGTGCTGTTGCAACCAGCCCTTAATGCAGCAAACTTAGATGCTTTGAGTGAGCTCTCCTTCAATGGGATTAAATATGGCGTCTTCCTAGCAGCTGTCATCAATTTTTTGGTGATTGCCTTTGCTATTTTTCTCTTAATTCGCGCCCTCGAAAAAGTACAACGTCGGCTGAGCCGAGCGAAAGCCATGGAAGAATTAGACACACCTGCCCCTGAGCCAGATGCCGCAGTTGTTGCCCAAGAAAAACTCACGGCTGCCCTGGAACGTCTTGCCGATCTCATGGAGAATCGACCCCAATAGCTTTCTGCTTCACATTCGTTGGCAAAGACCATAACGCAAAAGCAATTTATTTTTTCTGCAACCCCCGATCGCCTTGGGGTTTTTTTATGGGTGGGATGATGAGGTGCCATCAAAGCCAATGTGGGCTGATTCGTAAGCTTTGGGTTCGATATGGACAGTCACCCGAGCCGGGGCAAAAACAGCTTCGAGATGCTTTTCTACTTGTTCGCTGATGGCATGGGCGGTGGCCACATCTTCGGCGATCGCCACGAGGTGCATTTCAATAAAAACTTGTCTCCCCAACAGCCCCCGGGAGGCGATGTCATGGCAATTTAAGACACCAGGCACGGTCATTACCTGTTTATGGATCGCTTCGGGGGCGATCGCCATCTCATCTACCAGCCAGGGCAAATTATCAGTCAAAACTTCCCACGCACTCCGAAAAACCAAGGCCGCCACTGGAAACGCCAAAAACACATCGAGCCATTGGAGCTGCGGGATATCCCAGACCCTTGCTTGCCAGATACCCAAAAGCCCAAATAGCACCAAAATCGTTACCCATACGTCACTCATGGTGTGTTTCGCATCGGCCAGGAGAATCGCGCTCCCCACCCGCTGACCAACGTTACGCTCATAGAAGGTGACGAAAATATTGATCCCCAGCACAACTACAAGCCAACTTAATTCCCCTAAGCCAATGGTGATCTCCCCTTGGCCTTCGATCAATTTGGCGATCGCCCCTTTAAGAATCTCAAAACAAGCAATCCCCAGGAACATCCCAATCCCCAAGGCGCCGATCGCCTCAAACTTCTGGTGGCCGTAGGGATGATCTCGGTCTGGGGTAGGCGAAGAAAATCGATTGGCAAACAGCCCCAGAATATTATTCGCACTGTCCGTGAAGCTATGGAGCGCATCGGCTTGGAGACTTAGGGAACCCGTCAAAAAACCAATGGTCGCCTTGAGGCCCATCACCAGCAGATTTAGCCAGAGAGTCAACCACAGTACACGCCGCACTTCCTGGCGATTATCTTGGGGCAAATGATGATGGGGGTCGTGCATAGCAGAATCCGAAATGGGAGATTGTTTAAAATGACTCAGGGAATTTACATGATGCTTACAATCGATTGAGACTCGTCTGTATTTGAGTCATTAATTGAGCTTCAGTTTGGCAGGGTTCTAGACAATTCAATCCTTGACAAACTAGGGCAATACTCCCGGCTGGTAATGCCAATGTGGGTTTCAGGACAACTGTATTTAACGACATTTGGGTCAGGGGTAAGAGTCTTTCATGGGGAGCTTTTACCACGGTGCCATGGAGATACCAATCGAGGGCGGATACCAGGGTCGGCACTTGTTGGGGAGAGGTCTCCAAAATCGCACCAAAGGCCTTTAGGATTTGCGTTGCTTTTTCTAAGTAAATTGTATTTTCAGTCAGCAAAAAAAGACGCATTAAATTACAGGCAGCGGCCCCATTGGCGGCAGGGGTAGCGTTGTCTTGGTAGCTCCGCTCTTGGATGAGTAATTCTGGGCTATGGGGATTATTGAAATAGCCTTTCGTCTCCGTTGCCCAAAAGTTTTCATCAAAGGCTGTCTGGAGGGCGATCGCCTTTTCTACCCAAATCATTTCTGAGGAGCGATTCGTTTGCAGATCTAGGAGTGCTTTAATCAAAAAAGCATAATCTTCCGCCTGGGCTGCACCATCTGGAGCATCACCGAAGTTAAGTCGATAGAGTTGGTTATTTTGCCATTGATTTTCTAAGATGAAATTAGCGCCATTAACCGCCAAATCCCAGGCTTTTTCCATCTTCAGCACCCCATAGATTCGCGCCAGACCTGAAATCATCAGACTGTTCCAAGCAACGATCATTTTTGTATCGGTCACCGCAGGAATACGTCCCGGCCAGGGAACCGACTTGACCTCTTGGTTGTTCTGGGCCGGGGGAAAATTTGTCAGTTGATCTCTGGGACTGCCATAGCGTGCTAAAAATAGGCGATCGAGAATGGCTCGGATATTTTCTGAGAGTTCTTCGGAATGTCGGCGTTTTAGAACAATCTTTCCTTCAAAATTGCCGTCTGGGGCAATAAAAAAAGTCTCACTGAGCTCTGTGAATTGATCGGCGGTCAGCTGGGCTTGCAACTCATCATAGTCCCAAACATAAAAAGCCCCCTCTTCCGGCTCTGGATGGGTCAACTCTAAAAAGCTGTCTGCATCCTGGGCGGCGTAAAAATAGCCTGCGGGAGCTGTCATTTCCCTGGCTAACCAAGCTACAGTTCCTTCTAAAGCTGTCTTGAAAGCGGGTTCTGTGACCCCCTGGGCCCAGAGGTTGGCGAGAAATTCTGTGATTTGCCCATTGTCATAGAGCATTTTTTCAAAGTGGGGCACTGTCCAATGGGGATCAACGGTGTAGCGATGGAAGCCACCGCCTACATGGTCATAGATGCCCCCCAGGGCTAAATCTAGGCCCCGCTTGGTGCTTACGTCTAAACCATGGTGCTTATCTTGGGCAGTGAGGCGACTACCCTGTAAGGCGATCGCCCCGTAGGGAATCATCGGAAAACTAGGGCCAGCATCCTGCCGTGCCACCACCGCTGTACAACGCTCCAACCCTTGTTGTAGTAGACCGCCATCGAGTGTCACTGCTCCTGGAGGCAACTGAGCAGAACGACTGAGTACCGTAAAAATTTCTGATTTGATCTCCTGAAGTTTCTCTGGTTCCTCATCAAAAAAGCGCCGAATTGACGTTAGCACATCAAGAAAACCCGGACGATTATACCGGGGTTGCAGCGGAAAATAAGTGCCCCCATAGAAAGGCTGTAAATCATCCGGCGTCAGGAAAATATTCAGCGGCCATCCTCCCTGGCCAGTCATCAACTGCAAAGCCTGCATATAGATACTGTCAATGTCTGGTCTTTCTTCCCGGTCTACTTTAATCGGTAAAAAATATTGATTGAGATAGGCAGCAATTTCCGGATTCGAAAAAGCTTCCCCTTCCATCACCGTGCACCAGTGACAAGAGGAATAACCAATGGACAAAAAAATCGGCTTATTTTCAGCTTTGGCCTGGGCTAGGGCCTCATCACACCAATACCACCAATTGATCGGGTTCTCTGCATGCTTACGGAGATAGAGACTTTTGGTTTGGGCCAAACGATTTGCCATGAAACTTTCTACCAGGGAAAAGGTCGTTAAGGGCATTCTAGCGGACGCATCCCGACCCAAATTTTATGGGGGGATCCGCTAGAATCGAACAGCAATGTTTTTTAATATTTAGCCTTTTTTCTAGGTTAACCCCAGATCCATGCTAGACAAAAGCCTCTACAATCCCACAGAGCAGTTTCTCCAGACATTTCAGAAATTGGGCAACTATGGACGTCGTCCCCAGGGAATCGCGGTGTTGGGGTCGATCGCCTTGCATGGATTAGCGGCCCTGACGATTCCCTTTTGGGCTACCTCTGACCCCACCGAAGAAAGCACCGAGGTCCAAGCGGTTGTCCCTGTGATGGAACTTTCCCCGGAGGTACAAAATCGCCTACCGACCATGGCTCCCCCTCTGGATTTGTCAATTTTTGAGACAAATCCGGGGTTTGATTTGAATATGTCGGCTCTCAATGGCCAGGCGATCGCCCCTGACCCCAATAGCCTCAGTCTGCTGCCCACCCCCATGAGT
Organism: Picosynechococcus sp. NKBG15041c; assembly: GCF_055380235.1. NCBI lineage: Bacteria > Bacillati > Cyanobacteriota > Cyanophyceae > Chroococcales > Geminocystaceae > Picosynechococcus > Picosynechococcus sp. NKBG15041c. The sequence continues at coordinate 67,357 of NZ_AP040363.1, read as the reverse complement.
CCTAATTTCGGCCAAAGTAATTTTTCTTTTGTGCCGATTAGTCCTCCCCCCATTGCCAGCAGCTATTCCGGGTTTACGCCCCCACCGCCCCCCCGGAATATGAGCTTTTTACCGCCGCCCCCCCCTTTAGAAGCGGTGCGTCCCAGTGAGTCTTTGCCCAGCCTCTCGATTCCAGGCGAGGTAAATGGTGCACCACCAGCTTCGACAGAAAGCAATGGTAGTCAGCAGCAGTTAACCATTACGCCCCGGTCAAATAACGCTGACTTGATCCAACGGCAACGACAGCTAGAAGCAGAAGCGGCGATCGCCACCCGCCCCCGTAATAATGCCCCAGAAAATGGCAATGACGTGCGTTTTGATGCCGAGTTACTCCGCTCCCAAGAACTCCGTGGAGACAGTGACACGGCTCCGACCCCACCCCAGATGGCGCGCAATAGTGCAACGGTAAGCCGCACCTTATCGGGGAACTATCCCCGGAATGCCTGTAGTAGTCAAGCCAGTGGCACCGCCACCTACACCGTTGTAGTGAACAGTAACGGTGCTCCCTCCCAGGTGAATTTAGCCCAGAGTTCTGGCAGTAATGTCCTCGACGGCCAAGCGGCCCAGGATATCCGTAACGCCCGCTTCGATGGGAACAACATTAACTATCGAGTCAGCGTTAATTATCGCTATGAGCCTGCTTTTTGTGCGGCTTTTAGCCCTCCCCCAGCTTCCCCTGCTAATCCGCCCGCACCGCCAGCACCACCCGCCATCGAGCCTGCCAATCCTGATGCATCGGAGGATTGATCTTTAATTTGTGTAAAGGGAATGTCAAAATGTAACTCTCGCAGTATTTCCCACGAATTGCCCTTGACCCAGATCCAAGCCGAAACCCTCAAGCTCCTCGAATGGTCGCGCCTTTGTCAGCATCTATCGACCTTTGCTGCCACAAAATTAGGGGCGATCGCCGCCCAGCAACTTGTATTTCCCCAGAGCCAAGCAGAAAGTGAAGTGCTTTTGGCCCAAACGGTGGAGATGCAAGCCTTGGATGGGGCGGTGGACAATGGGGTTTCCTTTGAGGGCATTGGCGATATTAGCGAATCTTTAGAACGAGCAGCGGTGGGTGGGCTGATCGCGGGGAAAGATTTATTGCTTATTGCAACCACTCTGGCCGGGGTAAGACGCCTGCGTCGCCTGGTGGAAAATACAGAATTAGATCTACCCCAATTGACTCATCTGGTGGAACAGCTGCGCACCTACCCAGAACTGGAGCAAGAAATCCACCACTGCATCGATGATCGGGGTGATGTGACTGACCGGGCCAGTCCGAAACTGGAAGGGATTCGCGTCAAGATCAAAGGGGCCAGGGAGCAAATCTATCAAACCCTCCAGCGGATTATGCAGCGCCACAGCAGTTCGATCCAGGAGGCAGTGATTACCCAACGGGGCGATCGCTTTGTTTTGCCCGTTAAAGCGGGCCAAAAGGAACAAATTCCTGGCGTTGTTCACGATATCTCTAGTACTGGCTCGACCCTCTACATTGAACCCAAGGCGATCGTCGAAGTAGGTAATCGCCTCCGTCAAGCGCTCAAACAGGAAGGACGAGAGGTTGAAATTGTCCTGCGCCAGTTAACAGAGAAAGTGGCGGCTGTGGGGGAAGATTTAGAAAAACTTTTGGCGATCGCCACCACCCTTGACCTAGCCTTGGCCCGGATGCGCTATGGTGTCTGGCTTAACGGCCATCCCCCAAAGTTTGTCAGCCCCGAGCAACCAACCATTCTGCGTAACTTGCGCCATCCCCTGCTGATTTGGCAGGAAAAACAAGAAGAAAGCTTAGAGGTGGTGCCGATCAATGTACAAATTCGTCCTGATATCCGGGTGGTGGCGATCACCGGGCCGAATACAGGGGGAAAAACTGTCACCCTCAAAACCCTCGGCATGGCCGCTTTGATGGCAAAAGTGGGCCTATTTATTCCGGCGATCGCCCCGGTAGAAATCCCCTGGTTTGACCAAGTTTTAGCCGATATCGGTGACGAACAATCTCTGCAGCAAAGTTTATCGACTTTTTCTGGACATATTCGCCGGGTTGGACGCATTATCGAGGCTTTGCAACCAGAAGATCAAACCAATCTCGTTCTCCTCGATGAAGTGGGGGCCGGTACCGACCCTACCGAAGGCAGTGCCCTGGCGATCGCCCTGTTGAAATACCTCGCCGATCATACCCAGCTGACGATCGCCACCACCCACTATGGGGAACTCAAAGCCCTCAAATATGAGGATGAGCGCTTTGAAAATGCCTCCGTCGAATTTGATGAATATTCCCTGCGGCCCACCTATAAGCTCCTCTGGGGTATTCCGGGCCGCTCTAATGCCCTGGCGATCGCCCAACGGTTGGGGCTAGATCCTGCAATTGTCGAGAGTGCCCAAAATCTGCTGGGGAATGCAAATACCAATGTCAACGATGTAATTGCCGCCCTAGAAGCCCAACGGCGAGACCAAGAGCAAAAAGCCAAGGAAGCAGAAGCCCTCCTCAAGCAGACCGAACGTTTTTACACAGAAGTTTCTGCGAAAGCCGCCGATCTCCAACGCCGGGAAGCAGAATTGAAACTCGCCCAGGATCAACAGGTGCAGGCGGCGATCGCCGAGGCAAAATCTGAAATCGCCCAGGTGATCCGCACCCTCCAAAAAGGCAAGCCCACCGCTCAAAAAGCCCAAGCCGCCACCCAAGCCCTGGGGGATATTGCCGAAACCAAACTCGCCAAAACCACCCCAAAAAAACCAGGCTACCAACCACAATTAGGGGAAAAAATTCGCATCTCGCGCCTGGGACAAACTGCCGAAGTGATCGAACTCGATGCAGACAGCAAAACCCTCGTCGCCCGCTTTGGCATTATGAAAATGTCCTTGGACTGGACGGAAATCGAATCGCTCCAGGGGCAAAAAGTAGAAGTAGAACCCAAGGCCAAAGTACCTAAAAAACAAGCGCCACCCCCAGCAAAAACCCCAGAAACAGTTACTGTGCGCACCGCCAACAATACCGTTGATATTCGGGGTCAACGGATTCACCAGGCCGAAAGTCAACTCGAACAGGCGATCGCCACAGCCACCGCCGCCGGCGCCCATGTGCTTTGGATTATCCATGGCAAAGGGACCGGAAAGCTTCGGGAAGGAGTCCATGAATTTCTGAAATACCATCCCCAAATCCAAAAATTCACCCTTGCTGATCAGAAGGAAGGCGGAGCTGGCGTTACCCTCGCCTATTTTTCCCATTAACCCCTCGTACTAGAATGTTTGCTGGGGAACAGACCGCCCAATCATTCCGGCCCCAGGGAACCCATGCACAATCTATTTAAGCGCTACGAAAGGTTGATGATTCAGGTGCTCCTGACGATGATGGCGATCGCCATTGGGTTGGCAACCCTGGACTTCGGTTGGGTGCTTTTTCAAAGTATTTTGGCACCACCACGATTACTTATCGAGGGAGAACAGCTGCTAGAAATCTTTAGCCTCTTTATGCTGATCATCATCGGCATCGAGCTACTAGAAAGCATTATTAATACCTACCTCACCAAGGGGCGCCCCCATTTTGAAGTGGTACTCTCGGTGGCGATTATTGCGATCGCCCGCAAGGTAATTATTCTGGATATCAAAACCACCGATAGTTTGAGTTTATTTGGCATTGCAGCCATTATTTTATCCCTGACAGTGGGCTATTACTTCATGAAGCAAAGTCATCCCGACGACGCCCCCCCATCCGAACCAGACCGCGATGTGGCCCCTTTACCCCCTAGACAACAAAAACACCGATGACAGATCATTTGCCATGGGTTGTGAATAACTGGCCGAAGACCTCCATAAGCCCTAAAAGTAAAAAATCTCCCAATAAGGGAGATTGCAGCGAGGCAAATAATCATAGCTGGCTCAAATTAGTTGCCCTGAACCTTGACCCGGTTAGTCGTCAAGACCATGCCATCACTGCGCACAACAATGGCGGAGTACCACATATCACCAGGGTCTGCGGGGGCGACCACCCGTTTAAAGATTCCCCCAGCAGGGAGAAGATCTAATTCAAAGGCGCCCGGATCGCTGTAGGTTGTGCCAGTAATCGTTTCTTCAAGGGCACCACCAAGTAAAATTTCATCGCCTAGAGGATCTTGAACAATCACATCGAAGCCAAAGTCTGCTTCTGGGGCCACGGTTTCTGGGATCACGACCTGCACAACTGGGGGATTATCACCACTGGTCAGGGTTGAAGCTTCTGAGAGGATCTCTTGGCTGATCATTTGGCCCCCTTGGAAGGTTTGTTGGGCACGGATGGTGCTGTTGTAATCGATCCAGCGACCTGCTTCGCGCTTGACCCCTTGGATTTGGGTTTCAGTTTCAGCGGTGAGGCGATCGTCCGTTTGATCCCAACTGAGGAGTCTTGTGTTGTAGGTGAGCCGTGGATAATCTTCCCAAAGCTGTGTCACCAGGGTCTGAAATTCGCCCTTCGCCAAACCATCACTATGGCTAAAGTTTTCACTGTAGAAGGTCATGAGCTGATCGAGTTGCTGGCCGTTGGCCGCCTGGTCAATCTCGGCCAGGAGAGTCGTCAGATCTGCCGGAGCTGTTGTTGGCGGACGGGCTTCGGTGCGTAGACCATAACCGAGGGTGAACATTCCTGTGGCGATCGCCAAACTAAAAAACCGTTTTAAAAAGTGCCCATAACCCATAAATTCTCTTTACTCCTTAAGAATCGGCAGAATCGGCCCCGTTTCCTTCCGTTAAGCAGACCATGTAATCTATTCTAGAACCTGAGACGAAAAACAACTGAAATTGTGGCAAAGGCAGTAACCCGAATTCTCATGGCCGCCAGTGGCACTGGAGGGCATCTCTTTCCGGCCCTGGCGGTGGCTAAACAATTAACTGACTGTGACATCGAGTGGCTGGGAACCCCCGATCGCCTCGAAACTGATCTTGTCCCAGGGGAATATCATCGCCATACAGTGACGGCGAAGGGGCTCCAAGGTAAACCTTTACAAAAACTAAAAAATGGCCTGCAACTGCTAGCCTCCGTGTTCCAGACCCACAAAATTTTGGGCGATCGCCGCATTGATCTTGTTTTTACCACTGGGGGCTACATTGCGGCACCAGCAATCCTGGCGGCCCGTTGGCGCCGGATTCCGGTCATTCTTCACGAGTCCAACGTCCTCCCCGGTAAAGTAACCCGTTTTCTGGGGAAATACGCAACGGCGGTGGTGATTGGCTTCCAAGAATCGGCCCAGTACCTCCCCAAAGCTAGAACCCTTCACCTCGGGACCCCTGTCCGACCAGAATTTCTGACCCCCCAAGCCCTTGACCTAAATTTACCTGGCGATCGCCCTTTAATTTTGGTGATGGGGGGCTCCCAGGGGGCCGTAGGCATCAATCAGTTGGTGCGCCAATGTGCCGTTGATTGGATTGCGGCAGGGGCGGTCATTGTGCATATCACGGGGAAAAATGACCCTGATGTAGCGCAGTTCCAAGATCCCCATTACTTCCCTTTGCCCTTTACCGACAAAATTGCGGCCCTACTCCAGCGGGCAAGTGTGGTCGTTAGTCGCTCCGGTGCCAGTGCCTTAACAGAATTAACGATTACAAAAACCGCTGCTATTTTGATTCCCTACCCCTACGCAGCGGAAGATCACCAAACGATCAATGCCCAGGTTTTTGTCAAACACCAGGCAGGGCTCTTAGCCCCCCAAAAAGACCTAACACCAGAACGACTGTCAGAGATGGTTTTAGACCTGCTGCGCCATCCAGCAAAACGGGAGGCGATCGCCGCCAATGCCGCGACCTTGGGGATCCCCCAAAGTGCCAAACAAATTGCTGATTTTCTGCGCACTACGTTGAGCTTGTAGGTTGTCCCGGGGTTGTTTCTGGCGGCGGGGTCTCGCGATTTAACAGCCAGCTCAAGCCAAGGGCCACTAAAACGAAGAAGACGAGCGCGATCACCAAACCCCCAATAACCAAGGTGAGTTGGGAGGGGCCGTTTTGCTTTTCACTAGATGTTGGGCTGAGCTCTACTTCTTGATCCACTGGATCTATGTCTGGATTTGTTTCTGGCTCTTCTGGCGCAAAATCAGGGGGCAATAACTCCGGGGCGAACTCACTGAGGGCAGGGAGATCTGCTATTTCTGGGACCTCATCTAGGGCATCCATCGTAAAGCGATAAAAGGCAACCACTGCCGTAATATTGTCATCTTGCTGCTGGGCGATCGCCTGGTTCATCAAAGTCTGGAGCATGGTGCCAGGGGGCAAGTGACCCTGGATAATCACCGGCGCAAAGGTTTGCCAGTGACGCTCTAAAAAACGCTGGTCACTGAGACCATCAGAGCAAACCACCAGAACCCCATCTTCGGCGAAGACAAAACGACGAATGACCGGGTGGAGGCGATCGCCTGTCTTTGTTCCCAGAGCTTCGGTGAGGGCCATGTGGTCTGGGCGTAGGCGGGCTTGGCGATATACCGCGCGGCCAGCCTGGACTTCCCGGGCCACCACATCATCATCCACCGTTAAACAGATACATTGACTTTGAGTTAGCCAATAGGCGCGACTATCCCCCACCTGGGCAATATAAAGTTCATGGCTATGGCGGTCTTGCCTTTCTCCCTGACTGAGCCTTTGGGGAAGTTGCAGAGCCAAAGTGAGGGTTGTGGCGAGGCGATCGCCCCCGGTGCGTCCTTCGCGATCATTACGATCGGCGATCATGTTGTTAGTGATGCGGATATAGGCGGCTAACTGCTGCGCAATCACTGCTGGCTCAAGGATCGTATCTGCATCAAATATTCCTTGGAAAAACCCTGTCAGTTGTAATTTCAGCGATTGAACCGCCAATTGACTCGCCACTTCCCCCTGGGCATGGCCTTCAACCCCATCACAGACAATGAGTAAATGATCGCTCAAATCGAGCAGAGCACTGGGTGGCGCCGCAAGATCTTGGGTTGTTGGGTAGTGGGAATCCTGATTGAGGGGAGGATTTTTTCCCCGGTCTGTGGCAGAGGCGATCGCCATTTGGAGTTGATGTTGGCTCGACTGCGCCAAAAGTAGCTCATTAAGGCGCCCTAAAATCGTTTCCCGGTCTCCATCGGGCTGCCCAAGATCTTCAAAAATAGCCCCTAAAGGCTCCTGGATACTGGGATGGCTCTGGGGTAAAAGCGATCGCCACTGGGTTACCACCGCTGCCAAAGTCGCAGGCTTATCTGCAGGATCTTCCACAAGTTCCATGAGCCGGATTCGCCAACCATCTACCCGGATATTCTCCAATGGTAAAAGGCTCGTCCCCAGGGCCACCGCTGCCAAATCTTCCCACAGCTCAGTCATTTGCCACAGCCAGCTCAACTGTTGTAAGGGAGAAGCCTTTTCCCACAGCGCCCCGAGGGCCGGGAGTAGCTCCCCGTGGTCATTGATTGGCAGATTATCTAGTAATAAAATATCCCCCTCTGGCAAGGAAAGCACATCATACACCCGGGGTAAATGGAGTTGACGCGGATAGAGTTTGCCATATTTTTGGGCCAGGATATTGGTGAGCTCAGTGCAGGCAGGCGGCGCTTCAGGCTTAGTATCTTGCCAAATTTGCGGGGCGACGACCCAATAGCGATCGCCCACGAGGTCTGCCCCCTGAAACGTGAGCGCGAGGGAACCTGATGCTCGGAGATAAGGAAGAGAAATAGTCATAAGCTTAACAAAACACTACAGCATGCAGACAACCCAGACCCAGTCGTCAAGTTATGATGAGGGCAGCGGTTACCATCACAACCCAAAGGCGGCTATCCTCGCTTGAATTATATTGTGAAAAATCCCCCCATTTGAGTTTCGGTACATGGTCAATCCTCTACTTATTTGGCTGATCATTGGGGCGTTACTTTGCTCCCTCGAGTTTATTTTTCCCACGGCCTTCATGGAATTTATGCTCGGGATGGGTGCGATGGCTGTGGCTGTGATTATCTATTTCATCCCGAGCCTCGATCCGAACTTCCAAATTCTACTGTGGCTGATTTTTTCGAGTGTCGCCATTCTCGTCTCCCGTCGCTTTTTTACGCCAAAAACAACCGTCCGTACCCTGAGTGATGCCGCCGAAGCTGAAACAATCACGGCGATCGCCCCCGGCCAACCAGGTCGTATTCTCTATGAAGGCAGCTCCTGGCGCGCCCGCTGCGCCGATGAAACTATGGCGATCGACGCCCAAGAAACTGTTTATGTCGTACGCCGAGAAGGTACGACCCTCATTGTGATGCCCCGTCACTGCCTCGAACCCTAAGTGGACAAGAAATCCCATTCTTCCCTTTGAAACCAGCACTATAATTCAAGACAATCCTTGAATAAATATTTCAATGATTGTTCTCTAGGAAGTTGCTAGCAGTTTTCGGCATATTTTTCTCCTCCTCCCTCCTCCCCTATGTTTCAGTCGCTTGTCGCGTTGTATACTGCTCTCGCTTTAACGGGCATTATCTATGTCCTAATCCGCTATGACAAGCAAGTGCCCCTACGAGATTGGGATTACCGTTGGATCACGGTGGGCTGCATTTTATTAGCCCTAGGGCGCTGGTCTGCTTTTTTGCAGATTCCACAGTATCTCGACCTCCGGTGGCAGCCCCTGGCAGAAGTCTGGCGTCTGGGCGAATTATGGGTCGGCCAAGGTCTAGGTACATTTTTGGTGAGTCTTGGAATTTTGCGATGGCTACCAATGCTTGTGACCCTCAAACAGGTAGAAGGAGAACTGCGCTATTCTCAAAATTCCCTGCAGTTACACAATCGTTTTTTGGCCCTGGCCCATGCCCTGACCCAGCGATTACATGGTTCCCTAGAAGTTCGGGATATCGTGCGGGAGACCGTTGCAACCCTAGGACAACATTATCCAGAAATCTGCATTGGTTTTTATCTATTGGAAGGGGAAAGCTTTCACGATGGCCCCCTTAAGCTTCAAGATCACTATGGTTTTTCCCCAGAACATTGTGCTGTCCTTAGGCAAGTTACCGTAGAAAATCGGCTCTTTCGTCACATTCTTAAGGAAGGCGTACTCCAGATTCTAGACACCGAACAATGGGCACATTGTTGGGGAGAAGAAAATCCTCAAACGGCTTTTCTCCGGGAAGGGTTTAAGGTTTTGGCAATGCCTTTGGTTTTTCATCGACAAACCTTTGGTTTAGTTTTGATGCTCTTCCAGGAGGATCGGTTTTTGGAATCCTACGAAATCGATACCCTCCGGGCTTTGGGACAATCGATTTCGGTGGCGATCGCCAACGCCCATCATTTTAAAGAACTCCGCTACCAGGCCCGCTACGACAGCCTCACCACCATCGGCAACCGCAACCTTTTCCATGACACAATCCAAGAATGGCTGCATACCCCGGCCCTCGGGTATGAATTAATTATCATCATGCTCATTGACCTTGATCGCTTCAAAGATCTGAACGATACCCTAGGTCACAAACTCGGAAATACATTTTTACAACAGATCGCCCTACGGCTACTTTCAGCCCTCAGCCCCTACCAAGGCATTGTCTGTCGTTTAGGGGGAGACGAATTTGCCGTAGCTTGCCCGATGGTTCAGAGTGAGCGAGAACAAGCCTGTAAACACGCCATAGAATTAGCGGGTGTACTCCAGGCAGCGATTCAGCAACCCTTCGTCACTGGGGGGAATGTCATTCACATCACAGCAAGTCTCGGGATTGCAATGTTTCCCGAGCATGGTACTGATAGCCATGCTGCTCTCCGGAGTGCTGAAGTTGCCATGTATGCCGCAAAACAAAAGCGCACCACCTATGAGATTTATCACGAAGATATCGACCATTACACCCCCCGGCGCTTGGCTATTCTCTCAAGCTTGGGCAAACCCAGCGCCCGGAAACAGTTCTTCTTGTGCTACCAACCCAAGTGTGACCTACGGCAAAAAAGGCTCATTGGGGTTGAAGCCTTAGCCCGCTGGCACCATCCCACCTTTGGTCTAATTTCCCCGGCAGAATTCGTTCCTTTAGCCGAACAAAGTGACGCAATCCACACTCTCACCTACTGGATTTGGGAAGAAGCGTTTCAACAAAAACAAATCTGGCAAAAGCAGGGCCTTGATTTAACGATCGCCCTCAACTTATCTGCCTGTAGCCTTTTAGACCCGAACTGCCTCACAACCTTTGAAACCCTCCTCCAGGAATATGAAATTATTCCCGAGCAGATCGAACTAGAAATTACTGAAACCGCCCTGATGAGCGATCCCCGCGCTGCCCTCGAACTATTGCAATGCTTCGCGAATTTGGGCGTTCATCTTTCGATCGATGATTTTGGCACAGGTTACTCTTCCTTGAGCTATCTCCAGCGTTTTCCAGTGCACGCCTTAAAAATTGACCAATCTTTCGTAGTGGATATGTTGAGTGACGAACAGAGCTTGGTCATCGTAAGATCAACCATCAACCTTGCCCACAGTCTTGGTCTAGAGGTCGTTGCGGAGGGGGTCGAAAATCAAGCGATCCTTAATCTATTGAAAGAAATGGGCTGTGATATTGCCCAGGGATATTTCCTCGGACGTCCCCAACGGGCCGAGCAGATCGAATGGCTGTCTTCGGAAGGCCTCAAACAGGTAATTTAGAAAACTGTGCCCAAAGCTGAAAAATAAACCGAAGAAATGTAAATTTTTTCGACTTTCTGGTAGCCACCATGACAGGCACACCGTCCCAGAAGGATATATTGTTACAATAGCTTAAAGAAAATACCAGTAAATTAAATTTGTATCAGCTATGGGTCGTGTTGGGGTCTTATTACTTAACCTAGGTGGGCCAGACAAATTAGAGGATGTCCGTCCTTTTCTCTTTAATTTGTTTGCAGACCCCGAGATCATCCGTTTACCGGCACCATGGATGCAAAAGCCGCTTGCCTGGCTTATTTCGACCTTGCGAGCTGGTAAATCCCAAGAAAATTACAAAGAAATTGGCGGCGGTTCTCCCCTCCGGCAAATCACTGAGGCCCAAGGTGCAGCCCTCGCCCAAAAACTGGCGGACTGGGGCAAAGAAGTAAAAATTTATGTCGGCATGCGCTATTGGCACCCCTTCACGGAGGAGGCGATCGCCGAAATTAAACAAGACAACCTCGATCACCTCGTTGTCCTTCCCCTCTATCCCCAATTTTCTATCAGTACCAGTGGTTCTAGTTTTCGCGTCCTCGAAGAAATGTGGCGCACTGACAAAGACCTCAGCCAACTGAACTACACCCTCATTCCCTCCTGGTATGACCATCCCCAGTACATCAGCGCGATGGTAGATCTGATTCGCCAAGAACTCGATCAATTCGAGCACCCCGACCAGGCCCATATTTTCTTTAGTGCCCATGGCGTCCCCCAGAGCTATGTGAAAGAGGCAGGCGACCCTTATCAACGGGAAATCGAAGAATGTACCCGCTTGATTATGGAAGCCCTCGGCCGCCCCAATGACTATACCCTCGCCTACCAAAGTCGCGTCGGCCCGGTGGAATGGCTCCAGCCCTACACTGAAGATTCTCTCATTGCCCTAGGAGAAAAGGGCGTTAAAGACTTAGTCGTGATCCCCATTAGCTTCGTTTCTGAGCATATCGAGACCCTCCAGGAAATTGACATTGAGTACCGGGAAGTGGCCGAAGAAGCGGGCATCGAGAATTTTCGCCGCGTCCCTGCCCTCAATACTCACCCGCTCTTTATTGAATCCCTTGCTCACTTGGTAACGGATTCCCTAGAGCAGCAGCCCCGCACCTTTGCCCAGGTGACCCACCCGAAGGAAAACATGAAGATGTATCCCCAAGAACTTTCCTGGGGCTTGAATACCAGCGCCGAAGTGCTCAATGGGCGTCTGGCAATGATTGGCTTTTTAGCGCTGTTGCTGGAGCTAATTAGTGGCCAAGGCCCCCTCCACTTTGTGGGTATCATGTAGACCCTGGCCTGATTTGAGACATTGAGCTCTCCCTAAGTCTCCCTTTGAAAAGGGGGACTTATTTGTTTAGATGACTCGTTCGTTGCCGCCATCAAGGGGGATTTGGGCGGCAGTGGTTTTGGCAAATAAATCGCTACAGAGGACAGCGGCACATTCAGCCACATCCTGGCTGGTGATTTCCACCTGGAGGAGATTATTTTTTTTGTATGCCTCAACGGTTAAACCGTAGGCTTGAGCGCGTTTTTCGAGGACTTCAGCAGTCCAGATCCCTGTGTCAAAAACGGCATTGGGGTGCACCGTATTGATCCGAATGCCCTCAGTTCCCCATTCCAATGCCGCCACCCGCGCCAATTGGTTGAGAGCGGCTTTGGAGACGGAATAGGCGGCAACTCCTTGGCCTGGGGCAGCAACATTTTTAGACCCAATGATTGCGACCCTCCCCCCTTTCGGGGCGAGTTTGAGGAAAGGATGGCACTCCCGCAACAGGATGAGATTGCTGTCGAGGTTAATGCCTAGCACCTGATGCCAGTGGTCGGTGGATAAATGGGCGATCGCCTGACTGGGGGGAAAAATACCGGCGTTGAGAATCACCATATCTAAACCGCCAAAATACTGCACCGCTTGTTCTAGGGCATTTCTGATTTGGGTTTCGTCGGTGAGATCGCAGGTTAGGCCCAAAAAATCGGGGCGATCGCATAGGGTTTCGATGGCAGGGTTAATGTCCAGGGCCACCACCGCTGCCCCCCGTTTCAAAAGGGATTCGACGCAGGCTTTGCCAATGCCAGAGGCAGCCCCTGTCACCAGGGCAATCTCCCCAGTAAATTCTGGCGGCGTGCCACCTTTTTTCAATTTCGCCTGTTCTAGATCCCAATATTCCATGTCGAAAATATCTTTTTGGGAAAGGGCTTGGTAGCGACTGAGCTGTTCGGCGCGGGAAATAATTTCGATGGTGTGGCGATAGATATCGGCGACAATATTGGCTGCTTTGGCGGTTTGGCCAACGGTCACGAGCCCTAATTCTGGATCGAGGATTACCCTTGGGGCCGGATCCAGCATCGTCTTCGGTTCCTTTGCCTGGGGCGCTTGACTGGCAAAATAGGCTTGGTAAGCGGTGGCGAATCCTTGCACATCGCGGCCAATTAGAGGCACAGGTTTGGTACGGATCACATGGTCGGGGGTGGCGGGATTCTGTTGGGAAATGCGGTCTAAATCGTCCCGTTGGCTAAAGCTGAGAATTGCCGGGCGGCGATCGCCTCTGAGAATTACCGGGAAACCGGCCACCTGGGAAACGTCATAACGGAGTTGGGCCAAGGCTTTCGCCATGGGGGCGTCACTGGTTTGTTTGACCCGTTGGGGAATATCCCAAGCCCCTTGCCGCTGGAGATAGGCCTCGGCTTCTTGGACGAGGGTAATCATCCGCTCGTAGGATTCCTTGGCAGTGGCCCCAAAGGAAAAAATTCCGTGGTTCAACAGAATCATCCCCTCTGTTTTTTCATGGGCTTCGGCGGCGAATTTTTCGGCACAGAGGCGGGCCAGGTCAAACCCCGGCATGATGTAGGGAATGATCACCAGGCGATCGCCATAAATTTTCTTGATGCGATCCAGTCCCTCCGGCGTGTTGGTAATCGTCACAATCGCGTCGGCGTGGGTATGGTCTACATATTTGTAGGGCAAGATGGCGTGCAAAATGGTTTCCACCGAAGGGGTGGGCGCGGTGGCGACGGTCATTTGGGTTTTGAGCTCGTTGACCATCTGGGGATCGCTTAAACTGGGCAGTTTGGCTAATTTCAGCAGATGGTTCATCCGCACCGGCGCAAAACCCGCCGCCTCGATGGTCGCTAAATCCCAGCCGCTCCCTTTCACGTAAAGAATTTCTTCGGTTTCTCCGACCAGATTTGTTTCCGTCACTTTCACGGAAGTATTGCCGCCCCCATGGAGCACCAGGGAGGGATCCCGCCCCAATAGACGAGAAGTGTAGACCCGCAGGGCCAAATCTCCTTGGTAGGCGGCGGCTTCTTGATCATTCCAAAGGCTGTTCATGTACTGGGCTCCCCTAAATTACTCAGTACAAATCTTAAGTCGCTTCGGGTGACAAGAGCGAAATTTACGGGGTTACACTACGGTGCTAAGCGTTGCCGTTGCCAAGTGCGATCGTCCTGTAACGTAAACACAAGACGGTCATGGAGTCGGCTGGGGCGCCCCTGCCAAAATTCGATTTTTTCGGGCCGTACGAGAAAGCCCCCCCAATGGTCTGGCCGGGGAATATCCTTGTCGGCATACTCAGCTTCGAGGTCTTTAAAGCGTTGTTCAAGAAATTCTCGGTTGGCGATCGCCTGACTTTGGGGCGAGGCCCAGGCCCCAATTTGAGATTTTCGGGGGCGGCTGGCAAAATAGGCGTCAGATTGCTCCGGGGTGAGCTTTTCAACAGTGCCCTCAATGCGAACTTGCCGCTCCAAAGGTTCCCACCAAAACACGATCGCCCCGTACTGCGTCGCCATCAATTCCGTCCCTTTTTGGCTAGTGTAGTTGGTAAAAAAGGTAAATCCGGCTTCACTAAAATCCTTCAGTAAGACCACCCGGGCGCTCGGTTTACCCTCAGCGTTCACCGTGCTCACGACCATCGCATTGGGCTCGCGAATTTCCGCCGTTTCCGTTGCCTGCTGGAACCAGGTGGCAAATTGCGCCATGGGATCATCGCTTACATCGTCTTCATGGAGACCCGCTTTGGTGTAATTTTGGCGGAGATTGGCAACGTGCATCATCATCGGCGGCCCTACGGAAAAAATAGTAATGGGAGAGTGATGGGCAAAATAAAAGTCGTCTCGTATTGTAATGGAATTTTTCGGGGCCGGGGAGTTCCCAAAAACTAACCACCACTCACCGGGGGAATTAAAACTACTTCATCGCCGTCCTGGAGCACTGTTTCTGGGGGGACAAATTCTAAATTTACCCCAAAGCGAGTCACAGACTGCCATTCTGCCAAACTGGGATGTGCTTCAACAATTTGGTTCAAAATATCTTTGACAGTACTCCCCCCAGGGACTTGCCAAGATAACATCTCCGTACCGTAGGTTTCTTGATAAATGGCGAACAGTTTAAGGGTGATTTGGATTGGGGCGGCCATCAAAATTTTTCTAAGAAAAAACAAAGTGTGCAGGGTTTGTTCTCCGGATCATAGCGGCGATCGCCTGGATTCACCAAAGCAATCTTCTCCACCAAGATTTTTGCGGTATTCTTAGGTAAAATTGGGCCATTACATTAGGCCTCCTTTCCCGGCAGTGACCCGATGAATCTCCTTGAATGTTATGAAATTTTAGGGTTACGGCTTGACGCAGAATTCGATGCCGTGAAAGCGGCCTATCGCCGTCTTGCTCGCCAATGTCATCCAGATGTGAACCGGGGCGATCGCCAAGCCGAAAGTAAATTTATTCGTATTACCCGCGCCTACAAAGCCCTTGCCGAAAATCAGCGCCTTACGGGGGCAACAAATGTCTGGCGATCGCCCCAACCCCAGACCCCAACACCGCCGGCGCCTTCTGATCTTGACCAACAGCTCAAATGGCAGAGCTATGAACAGCTCCAAGTTTGTTTACAACAGCGGCGCTACGCCCGGGCGATCGCCTTGATGGAAGGGCTCGCCTATCGGCTGCCCCATGATGCAGAGGTACGTCAGTGGCAGGGCATTACCTATCTCAGTTGGGGAACCCATCTGCTACAACAACAACAGCACCACAAGGCCCGCACCTACTTACGCAAGGCATTATTAGCTGACCCCCATAACCGGAAGCTGCGACAACGGGTCGAGGGACTGTTAGAAACGATTTTGATTCCCGCAATTTGATGCTTTAGCCTTCAACATATCGGGCGATCGCCTGAAGAAACCGTACCGGGTGGAATGGCTTAGTAAAATAATCATTGGCTCCGAGATTTTTTGCCTTCTGACGGTGGAGATCATTGTCCCGGGAAGTGAGCATCACGAAGGGCAAATTGTTCCATTTTTGCTGACCCCGCACCATTTGCAACAGTGTAAAGCCATCGTATCCGGGCATTTCCAAGTCACAAATCGCCAGGTCAAAATTCTGTTGGGCACGGTTCAGAAGATTCCAGGCCTCTTTCCCATCGCGGCATTGTTGCACCTGGTAGCCCATCTGACTCAACAGTTTATTCAAGGTCCGTCGCACCGCCACAGAATCATCAATCACCAAAATCGTCCGCTGTCCCTGGGCTGGTATTGCAGCCGGACTTGCGGCAACGGCCCCACCATCTTGATTTGGCCCGGTGAGGAGCGGCCCAAAGGCATCGGGCAATAGCACGGGAATCACTTCCCCAGACCCAAGAACAGTACAGCCCGCCACATAGGGGGGATAGGCAACGGTTTCATCGAGGGATTTGAGCACCAATTCCCGTTCTCCCAAAATTTCATCTACGGCGATCGCCAGGGATTTTTTTCCTTGGCGCACAATGACGCCAATGGTTGGCGCAGGGCGCTGTTCAGGGGGCAATAGTAAATTTTTCTGGGGATAGGGCAAAAGCTGATCTAGGGCATAAAGCTTGAGGGATGTCCCTTGCCAATCGAGAAATTCTGGGTAATGGGGTTGATCGTTGTTGACCAGGGAAACCACCGCCTGCACTGTCACCGAAGGGAAGGCGATCGCCTGTTTTTGGCAGCGACAGAGGAGCAGGGGCAAAATATTAAAATTCAACGGGATGCGGATCGTGAAACGGGTTCCCCGGTGGCGTTTACTCTTGACGCTGATCGTGCCCTTGAGTTCGGCCAGCTCCAGGCGGACAATATCCAAACCCAGACCCCGCCCCGACAAATCATTGACGGTTTCCCGCGTTGAAAACCCCGGTGCAAAGAGGTATTCGAGAATTTCTGCCTCTGGGGGCCGTTGGTCAGGGGGACAGAGTCCTTTGGCGATCGCCTTTTGCCAGACCCGCTCTAAATCGACACCCCGGCCATCATCCTGTACCAAAATTTCGACGATATTCCCTCGGATTTGCGCCCCCAGATGAATGGTTCCCGCCGCTGCTTTTTGACTCTGACGGCGTGTCTCTGGTGGTTCAATACCATGGTCAAAGGCATTCCGGATCAAGTGGGTCAGGGGGGTCCGCAGCTGCTCAAGGATCCCTTGGTCTACAAGTACCTGTTCTCCTTCAATGGCAAGGTGCGCAGTTTGCGGATGTCGTTTACTCAAGGTTTCTAAAGATTGGCGAAAACGACGGGCTAAATTCCCGAAAGGCATTAGGCGCGACTGGATCAAATCTTGGCTAAGAGATTCTAACTGTTGCCGTAAGCCATCTAGGGAATCTTGAAATTCCCAGCGCATCAGTTCGAGATCTTCTTGAATCTCTTGCACCTGGACCATCAATTCTTGAAACTGCTGGAGCTGGGTATGGGCCTGGGTGTATTGGTCAAAGTGGAGAGTGTCAAATTCGTTGTGGGTGGTGGTAGCCGCTTCCCGGAGTCCTCCCAGGCCATTATTTTGGGTAGACCCTGTGGGCGCAACGGCTAATTGGTCATAGAGGGCGGTAACCTCATCGCGAATGGGGCTGAGTTGTTGAGTTCTTTTTTTGAGATTGCGACTAACCCGGAGGAGCTGCTCTTGGTGACGGTTGAGCTTTTCATAGCCAATAAAAAGCTCTCCTACGGCATTGCCCATGCGATTGAGCTGCTGGATCGGCATCCGGATCTGCAAACTGGAGGTCTGTTTCAGGGGATCAGAAGTGTCAGTGCGCGGGGCGGCTGGGGCGATGCCATCTTCCGGGGGCGTGGCAACTTCAGCGATGGCGGGGGAGGCTGATGGGGGGGGAGTGGTCTGAAAGAGGGCGTGAAACTCCGGGCTAATGTGAGCTTGGTCGGGGTCGGCAAGATAGATCTCAATGAGGCGGCGAATTTCGGCGATCGCCCTTTGACCGAGGGCAACGGGATCAAGGCCCGCCGTGATTAAATCTGTCCGGAGTAAGCTGGCTAGTTCCTTAAGCCAGGGAACCATCAGGGCTTCTCCCAAGAGGCGGCATTCTTCTTCGAGGGTTTTGAGCTGAAGGGCGGCGACCCGGGGAGGAGGAGCCGTGGTGAGAAACTTTTCGAGGCGTTGTACACATGCTTCTAGATCAACCTGGAGGGCCGTGGCAACAAATTTACTGGGGACGTTCCCAGCGGGGGAGGACAGCTGCTGGGGGGCGACAGGTTGGGCTGTTGCGACAAATTCCTTCAGAGTGATCGTCATTTTTTCAACCCCGGGGCTATCACCGGGATGATTGTCATCCCGGGCCGCAAGGTCAACGCAATGTTGCACTTCTTCCATCGCCAAGACAACCAATTCTAGGGCCATTGATTGATCTTCGATTTGCCCCTCTGCAACGGCTTCCAGGAGATCTTCCATGTGGTGTGCCAGTTGGTAGAGCCCTTGCATTTCTGCTAAGCCCGCCCCCCCTTTGATCGAGTGGGCAGAGCGCACAAGATCTTTATAAAGGTTCTGGCGATCGCCGCCGCTGGGTTGGTCTAACTCCTGTTGGAGGGCTTTGACACTTTGGTTAAACAGGCCAATAAAGTCCGGTGCGTCTTCTAATAAAAAACATTGACGGGCTTCGAGGGCGATCGCTCTTAAACTGTCTGCATCCAACATAGGGGAAGTTCGTTACTGGTGAAGAATTGATGATTAGGAACTGAGAATTTAATCGATCTTGAAGCGGGAAGAGGACTCTTGGAGGGCGATCGCCACCTGAGTGAGGGCCTCTAACTGACCAGACATGGTTTTGGATTCCGCTGCCGTCTTTTGGGCGACCTCCGCCGCCGACTGCATAATTTTGGTGACTTTCCCCGATACATTCTGTTGGGAAACCATTGCCTTAGAAATTCGTGCCAACACCTTATCGATTTCCTCACTAATGCGGCCCATCCTTTGGAGGGTGGTTTTTGTTTTCTTCACCAGCTCTGTACCTGTGACCACCTGAGAGGTACTTTCTTCCATCATCTGCATCATCTGCGCCGTTTCTTCCTGGACACCACTGATCAACTGCTCCACATCCTGGGCTGCCGTCGTGACCTGTTCCGCCAGTCGCCGCACCTCATCGGCAACAACCCGGAAACCCTGGCCATTTTCTCCGGCTCGGGTAGCCTCAATGGAAGCATTAAAAGCCAGGAGGTTTGTCTTTTCCGAAATATCCGCGATGATGTTGACGATCTTAGAAATTTCCTGGGACGATTCCGCCAAGCGTTTCGCTTTCTTAGAGGTATCTGCCACCGATCGCCGGATGAGATCAATGCTCATCACTGTTTCATCCATTGTTGTTTGCCCTTCTTGGGCTGCCAAACGAGATTTTCGGGCAATTTGGGCTGCTCCTTGGGCAGACTTGGCCACCGCCTGGATTGATTGGGCCATCCCTTGCACAGAATGCTCCGCCGATTGGATGGCCCGTTCCTGAACCGTGGCTTCCCCGGAAAGGTGCATGATGAGATCATTGTTGACGATCGCCAAATCATAGACCTGATCAGCGGAGGAAGTAACCTGGAAAACCAAATCCCGGAGGCTCCGGAGCGTGGCATTGAAGGCGTCAGCGATTGACCCGACTTCCCCCTCATCCACCATCGCTTGCACGGTGAGATTTCCCTGGCGCACCTCTTCAATCTGCAACAGGAGACGAATGACCCCTTCCTGGAGTCGTTCCCGTTCTTGCCGCTGAAATTCTGCTTCTTTTTGCTTCAGGGAAGATTGTTCCTCTACTGCCTCTGTCGTGATCGCAATCTGCTCTGCCATCAGGTTAAAGGTCTGGGCCAGACGTCCCACTTCATCTTGGGACATGACTTCAGCGCGGGTTTTCAGATTACCAGCCCCAAATTCTTCGGCAGTTTCTTGAAGCTTGGAGATCGGCTTGGTAATGGCCCGTCCAAGGAGCCAGGCCAAACCTGCGGCCACAAAGATCCCCCCTAAGCCGACGGCGGCTTGGATTAAGAGACTATCGCGCAGGAGGGCATTTAAAGAATCTTCTGGGGTACCGCGCACAAGGAAGGCAATCGGTGCACCTTGCGAGTTCGCTAAGGCTTGCACTGCCACTGTGTAAGTTCTATCTTCAATCATCAACCGGTCTACCAAGTTGCCACCTACCCCTTGCCTTGCGAGTTGAAGCAGTTCTAAGTCGGGAAGTGGAATATTAGTTTCGTACTCCGTTGCTTCCATGGTGGGGGTTTTGAGAATCGAACTTGCAAGTTCGAAGCTTCCTGTTTCTGCATCGCCTTGCCAGTGATAAATCGCACTATAACCACCGCCAACGGCTTCTAGGGTTTCTCGAATGACAGAGATCTTCCCATCGATAACTTCACCCCCCATTAAAATGGCGATCGCCTCCTGGGTATCCGGATCAAAAACCGGCACAAAGGTAAAGTTCATCAACACAGGTTGTTCGGTGAGATCTGGTGGGAGAGGGGGTTGTTCCCTGGCAATTTCTGCCCAATCAATGATGGCGTTGGTTTGGAGACGACGGGGAGATTGGAGCACTTCGCTCACCAGTCCATTGGGGTCGAAGTTTTCGCCAACCCGGTTTTGGTTAGCATTGGCGATAATCCTGCCGTCTAAACCGATGAGGGTTGCATACTCAATTTGTCTGGCACTGGTTTCGTTCTGCAAAATTCGCGTAACCAGTTGTTGTAAACCACTATCTAGCACACCCGATGCTTGATATTCTCGAGCGGCAGCAATGACCGCAGTGTTATCACCCTGCCCCCGTAAAGCGCCACCGAGTTCATTATTTTTAGCAAGGTAATTGATTCTTGTGACGGCTAACTCGGCGATCACCTGGTTCTGAAGCTGAGCCCGCCCGGAAATCACTGTCACCCCAATACTGGCTCCCACAACCCCTGTTAAGGCGATGAAACTAGAGGCAAACATGCCGATAAATTGTTTACGGGCAATTGGTAAATTTCTGAGCCACCTAATCCGTGGCGAAGTCGTATCTACGTCGCTGTAATCTACTTGCTGAGGATCAAGGGCTTGGGGCGATCGCCCAGAAGTCTGAACGCTCTCCTGGGCTAGGCTATAGGTTGGGTCGAGGGCAGCGAGGGCCGGCTGTAATTCTTCTAAGGCTTTGGCGGCACTACCAGTGAAGACTCCGTCTGGATCCTGTTCAGGGTGATCAAGGATGTAGCGATAGGTATCGGCAGCTTCTTGGATAAAACCTTCATTTTCGAGGGCAATGGCTAAGCTAATTTGCGCCATTATGTCCGTTGGATCGTTGGCGATCGCCTCTTTTAGCGCCAGAATTTCGGCTGAATAGGCAATTGGTTCAACGTTCTCTTCTGGTTCAAAGGTTGCAGGTGCCGCAGTCGCTGTCCCTACGCCATTGCCATTGCTTTGATTTGGCTCGTCACTTGAGTTGTCATAGTCTGTGGTCAGGGAGCGTAAAGCCTGTTGCGCACTCGCGGCAAAAACGCCGTCGGTGTCCGTCGCGATAATGTCTTCATAAACCGTCGCTGCTTCCTTCAGGAACCCTTCCTGTTCAAATTGACTGGCGAGACTAATTTTTGCCATGATATCCATTGGATCCATCGCGATCGCCACCTGGAGTTTCTGAATTTCTGGAGAGAAAGCTGCTTGCTTATCGGTAATGTTGAAAGTTGTCATTGGGGAAGCCTACGCCACGTTTGAATAAAAGTTGTTTTTGCGAAAAGTCAAAATTGAAGAGTCCGACAAAATCAGAGCAATGGAACGACCAAGCGCCCAATCTAGGCTGTTTCGATCAGCCCATTTGTAAATACTCGAACAGTTGCATGATGTCTAATAAAAAAGCCCAATCCTCCCCCTCAGACAGTTGGCGATCACAGAATGGATAAAACGTTTGCCACTGCGCTTCGATTTTCTGCCCCTGTTGCAAGTCGAGCGACACAATCCCCTGCAACTGCGCCACCACACAGCCGACTTGTCCCTGGGCCTGTTGGAGCAACATAATCGTTAACTTTTCTTGGGGATTCAACCGTTTTGAGGTCGCCTCATCGCCCCTAATTTCACAGAGATCCATGATCCAAATCAACTGTCCTCGCTGATTCGCTACCCCTAAAATCCCCGGTGCAACCCCAGGGATTGGACAAATATCCTGTCGTTGAATCGTCACCACCTCAGCAATATCTTGTAGCGGCACCAGCAACTTTGTTTTCGCCAAGGGTTGATGTTCTCTCGGGGGGTACAATTGGGCGCGGAAATAATCCACTTCGGTTGTGACTATTGGCATGGTGAGATGGTTAATCTTTGTGGAACTCAACAAAACTGGGGGCGATCACCTCTAACTGAGATAATCCTTGACTGTGTTCATAAAATCCATCGGACTGTAGGGTTTTGTGATGTAAGCATTCCCCCCTTGGCGCAACGCCCAAAACCGATCAAAATCTTGGCTTTTGTTGGAGCAAAAAATGATGGGCACATTTTTATAACCGAGGTTTTCGCGAATTTCGCGGCAAAGATCTAAGCCGTTCATATCAGGCATCACAATATCCAAAAAGATCAAAGCAGGTTGCTCATGTTCTTTGAGCCAACTCAGGGCATCGGAGCCGCTATCAACCAAACTTACGGCAACATTCATTTTTTCCAGCAGTGCCCGGGCGAGCATTTGCTCTGATTTGGAATCATCAACGACTAAAACTGTTTTCATCACTTTACAAATATCGACTTAAGAAAAAAAGATTATATCCATCATCATCAGCCGCCCTTAAAGCTTGGATTGTGGAGTGGCATTCTGGATGTAGGATTGCACTAATTGAATCAGATCTTGGGGGTCGAAAGGCTTGGCGATGTAATCAGAGGCACCAATCATTCTGGCCCGGATCCGGTCCAATAGCCCATCGCGCCCGGTGAGCATAATTACAGGGATATTTTTCAGGAGGTTAGATTGGCTAAACATCCGGCAAAGCTCATAGCCGTCAATTTCTGGCATATTAATATCCATCAAAATCAGCTCGGGGCGTTTATGAACAAAGGTACTGAGGGCTTGGGCTGGATCTGTGACGCCGATGACTTCTAATCCACTGGCTTCGAGGGTCATTTTGACAATGCGTTGGGTTGCCTTGCTGTCATCGATGCAGGCAATGAGCGGTTTTGGCGGGGAGGCGATCGCCTCATAGGGTAAAACTTGAATCCCACCTGCCTGAATAAAGGGCTGTAAAATTCCCCCCAGTTCCGTCGTGGTTTTTCCCATTGAGCGGCTCAACTCATAGAGTGTCATCTTTTGGTTGAGGCTTTCTAGCATATTGGCCACTAGCTCATAATTTTGCATATGGAGCCATGATTGACTGGTGATTTGGTCAAAATCCCCCAGATAAAGTCGTTGAAAGGGAGAACTAATATCAGAACGCAGTTGTACCCAGCTTCGAATTGTGTCTTGGAGAGGGCGAACAATCTGCCGCAGTGAGAGGGAGAGCAGCAGGGGATCTAGACCTAAGGTCCGCTCAAACTTGACCGCCGCCCTTGGTAATGCCAGAAACTGACTCACAGCTTCTTGGGTAATAAAAAATAGTACTTGGCGTACCTGTTGTAGAGAAAACTTCCCCATCTTCCAAATCTGACAAATGTAGTCATAATCACGACTGAGGGTATCAGATATCGGAAACTGAGTACTCGGAAAAAGCTGCCCCAAAAGATAATCAAGCCGTTCCGGTTTCCCCATGCCGCTGGTGGCGAAATGGAGCTTGCCACCTCCTAAGTACAGTTGCCAAAAGACAGAGTCATCAACGGGATCATAAACGCTTACAGTGCCAGATACCCGGCGCTCAATCAGGGTCTGTAGGGCTTTCCCCGGAATCACAACGGTTTTTGTCGCAATATCCTGCACTTCCATAAAATCACACTTATTCTTTCGGTTGACAGTTATTTAGGAGATTTTGGTTCAGCAAAAAACAGTTCCACATCCTAAATTCCCATATTGTGTCTGGTTAAATTGCCCATCACTAACAAAACTAGTGCGACATTGGTGCGACGGACACACAAAATAATCAAAAGATAACAATTGTTATTAACTCAGCAGCAATTGGGACAGGATGTTTTCCAAAAAGCACGTGTCGAAAGGGGAAATTTGGTTCCAGTAACCAAACTTGGTCGATATAAGCAAGCTTAGATTGCTTAATCATGGCCCGTTCATAGTCTGGCGATCGCCAATCCCCCTTGGTTCCCAGCTCAGCTTGACTGAACAAAAATTACTTATAAGTTTTTCATCACCTCCAAAACCCGCTGCTCTAAATCGTTTGGAATCGGGATGTAGCCAAGCTCTTCTGCATAGCTATCCCCCTTGGTGAGCGTCCAGGTGACAAACTCCTTGAGGCCTTTGATGGTGTTAGCGTCGTCATATTGGCCATAGATGAGTAACCAAGTCAAACCCACGATGGGATAAGCTTCGGGCTGACTAGGGTCAGGAATTGAGAGGGCAAAGTCACTTGGAACATTAATCCCGCTGAACGCTTTGGCTGCATTTTCTGAAGTGGGGTTAATAAACGCACCTGTTTTGTTCTGGATGATTGCCATCGGCAGTCTATTGCTACGAGCGTAGGAATACTCGATGTAACCGATCCCTCCCTGACTCTGTTGAATTTGAGCTGTTACCCCTTCATTGCCTGGTGCGCCGAGGAAATTTTCTGGCCAATCTACTTCCTTGGCAGCGCCTCCTGTCCACTCAGGGCAAGCCGCTGTGATATGGCTAGAGAAAATAAAGGTTGTGCCGCTTCCATCTGAACGGTGTACAAAAATAATCGGCAGATTTGGCATTCGGACATTGGGGTTATCTGCCACAATTTTCGGATCATTCCAGTTACGAATTTGTCCCGTCACAATGCCGCAATAACTTTCACGGGAGAGCCGAATATTCTCAGTCCCTTCAAAATTACCAAGATTATAGGCAAAAACGAGTAATCCCCCTGTAAGAGGCACCTGGATTATCGGACCCCTGGCATCAGGGAATTGCTCTATTTCTTCGGTGTTTAGTGGAGCGTCTGTCGCACCAAAATCGACTTCTTGACTGAGGTATTTTCTGACGCCTTCACCACTACCAACTGAGTCATATTTGACGGAAACTTTTGCTTGTTTATCAAATTCAGTAATCCATCGCTGATAGAGAGGAGCAGGAAAACTTGCTCCAGCTCCTTCAATTCCCATTGGTTCTTTTGAAGCCAGGAGGCCACCACAGCTAGATAAGCCACTACAAAGTCCAGTGAGTGCCATGGTAAAGAAAAGACTTTGGTTCAGGCTTAATTTAAGAGGCATAAATTTTTAAAAATTTTCCACAGAAACAACAGGGATTTAGTTGGTAGTGCTTTCCCAGATTTAGAATAAGGGGATTGTATAAACCCAAGGTTAATGTCGAATTAGTAAAGCATTAAGACTAGATTTATTAGATTCTAATCGATGCTTCTGATGACCTCAAAAACTTATTGATCGATACTATTGTATTGTCTAAAAAAATTACAATATAACAATTTATAGATGATAAAACATCAACTGGTTTAAACGGTAAACTCTGGCCATCAATAGGCCGCAATAGAAATGCAATTACAAAATATTTTTATTTTCTGGTTTTTCAAAAAGTCAAAACTGTCCAGCCACTCTATTTCCGAATAAATTGGTCGAGGCGTTCTTGGATAAGCAGTTGTAGTAAGGCTCTGAAGGTTTGGATGCCAAAAAATAGAGCTCCTAAGACGATCGCCCCAGTGAGAAAAATGGGGGGTGATTGATGCCATAGCAAAATACTAGCAATGGTGCTAAAGCCCCAGAGCATGCCGTACATCATTGTTTTGAGCGCGAGGTACATGCGCCGCAATTGGCGATCGCCTTCGACAGATTTAATCCGAAATTGCAATTCTCCCAATTCAATGCGAGATTCAAGGTGTTTGATCGCCATTTCTGCCCGCGTGGGTTTCTGAAATTGATAAAGAACAAATTCCTTTGTTTGCTGGGCCAGGGCAGTGAAGCGATTTTCTCCCGGTTGGTTTCCGGTCGCCACACTGCGAATAAATGGCTGGGCAGCGGCCAAGAGATTGTACTGGGGATCGAGAGCCCGAGCAATGCCATCGAGGGTCGTGAGAGCTTTGATAATGAAGGTCATCTGGGGCGGCAAACGAAAGGGTTGCTGCTCGAACATTAAATACAGTTCACTGCTAATGGCTTCGAATTCTTGTAAATCAATGGGGCGATCGCGGAACCGATCCAGCAAAAACGCAATCATCCGTTTCACTGGGGTCATGTCTGCCATGGGTTCAACCAGACCCATATACACTAATGTTTCTAGCACCTCATCCGTATCCTTTCGCAAGACGGCAAAAAAGGTGCGCATCATCTGGTTTTTTTCCATGGACTTGACCTCGGTCATCGTCCCGAAGTCATAGAAAATCAGCTTACCACTAGCATCAACAGCCATATTGCCTGGGTGGGGATCTGATTGGAAAAAGCCATCTTGGAGGAGTTGTTTTAGATAAGAAGAAATACCTAGACTAATAACATGGTCCGGGTTGATGTCGCTCGCTTCAAGGGCGGCCCGGTCATCAATCTTTATCCCCGGTAAGTATTCCATCGTCAGCACTTTATGGGTGGTATGTTGCCAATAGACTTTTGGGACGAGGATTTGCGGATCTTCAGCGAAGTTTGCCCGGAAGTGATCACCGTTTTTGCCTTCATGAACATAATCAATTTCTTGGTAAAGGAGCTCAAAAAATTCGCGGTAAATTTGCCGGAGTTTATATTTTTTTAAATCTTTGAACAGCAGATCTAGCCAATTGAGGAGTCTTTCAAGTACCTGCTGGTCTACCTGAAAAAGACGATGAAGGCCTGGACGCTGCACTTTGACAGCCACGGCTTCTCCGGTATAGAGGGTGGCCCGGTGTACTTGGCCCAGACTGGCGGAGGCCAGGGGCTCTAACTCAAAGTCCTTGAAAAGGGCATAAACAGACTTGCTGAATTCTTGTTCAATTACGGCGATCGCCTCTTGGCCCTTGAAGGGGGGAACTCGGTCTTGGAGTTGACTGAGTTCTGTGATGTATTCGACCGGAAAAAGGTCGGGCCGGGTAGACATCGCCTGCCCAATTTTAATAAAGGTGGGACCAAGGTCGAGGAGGTGATTCACGAGCCAGCGGGCCTGACGATGCCGCTTGCGAGCGGGGTCGCCACCGGGGAGCTTGTCTTTTCCCAGTCGGAGGATGAACCGAGCAGCCACGGTAAATATTTCGAATTGCCGTTGCCTGAGACTGAGTTTTTTCCGTTGCCAGCGGGGAGGTTTCACGGTTTGGGTTGCCCTAAATTTCGACCATCACCCATCATACAGAAAAGCCTCATCCCGCAAACGTATTTAAATAGAGGGCAAT
Source organism: Picosynechococcus sp. NKBG15041c (assembly GCF_055380235.1). Lineage (NCBI taxonomy): Bacteria > Bacillati > Cyanobacteriota > Cyanophyceae > Chroococcales > Geminocystaceae > Picosynechococcus > Picosynechococcus sp. NKBG15041c. The sequence goes on along the minus strand of NZ_AP040363.1, from coordinate 40,141 downwards.
GAGGCGATCGCCCCAAAATAAACCCATCACCGCCCCTAAAGCGAGAAAGGGGCCAAAGGGCAATGGCTGCTGGCGTTGGTGCTTTCCTAAACCCAGGGCGCTACCAATGATCACCGTCCCAAAACCACAGGCGAGCACGACCGTCAGTAAAACATTTTGCCAGCCGAGCCAAGCGCCAATCATCGCCAATAATTTTGGATCCCCTCCCCCCATAGCTTCCTGACCCAAGAGAGCAGAGCCCACGACTCCGATAACGTCTAAGAGCCAGATTCCCAAGACCGCCGCCCCTATCCCGGCGATCGCAAAATGAATCGCTCCGTTGAGGCCGTTCTCGCGCCAGCCGAGGGCGACTTGAAACAGTAAACCCAACCCCAGACCCGATTGGGTCAAGGCATTGGGTAACGTCAAGGTGTCGAGATCGATCAGAGCGAGGGCCACGAGCCAAAAGAGCAAAGTAAACCCCGCGATCGCCTCTAGGGTCAGACCAAACTGTGCCACCGTGATCACGCACAGTAAGCCCATTAGAACCTCCACAAGGGGGTAGCGTGGTGAAATGGGCCCTTTGCACCAGCGGCATTTCCCCCCCAAAGTCAGCCAGCCTAATACTGGAATATTTTCCCGCGCGCCCAGTTGATGACCGCAGTGGGGACAGCGAGACGGAGGATGCCATAGGGACAGCCCCGCTGGGACACGGTAGACCACTACGTTGAGAAAGCTACCGAAACAAGCACCCCAAATGAAGAGAAAGCAAAAGGCGATCGCCATCAAGCCGGACTGTTGCAGCAACGGGAGCATCGTGTCTTTTTAAAATCCTAATCAATCAGCCCCATTATGCCCCTTTGACCGAGAAAAACAATCCTTTTCTTTGTGAGCTCAAAGCAGGGCAACATCAAGCGCTTCCCAAATTCAAAGGGCGCGGGATTTACTGCCTCCCACGCCCACTGTCAATTCAATCAAGCTCGCCCGATATTAGGGATTAACTCGGAGCACAAGGTCGTTGTTTAGGGTGAGGTCAAGATCCGTATTCGTTTCTACGACTAACAGATCAACCCGATTGAGGCCCAAGAACTGCGGGATTAGGGTCGCTAAGATTCCGGCCCCAGCACCGATGAGTAGTTCTTCTGTGGCGATCGCCCGGTCTCCGGTAACAGCAGAGATCGCCGCCGCTGCCCCCGTCCCTAGAACTGCATTTCTTAACAAACCGCCCAGCTCCATGCCCCGGGTCACACTTTCAGTTTCGGTAATCACCTGAGACGTTGCATTGACTGAGTAGGTTTGGCCATTAGGCAGATTTAACTGTTGGGCCACAAAGCGAGTGCCATTGCCCGACGGCCGGAACTCCCCTCGAATTTCACTCCCCTGGGGAATCAAAACAACCCCTTGGTTATTCACAATATTGGCATCAACTGTCAAGGTGACCGGTGCGGTCTCGTCCCGCATCAATAAAATTTTGTCAGCCTTATAACTGATGGGAATGATCGTTCCAGCATTAATGCGATAATCTACTGCCACCACATCCTGGGCAACGATGTAAGGGGAATTAATCGCCTGTACCTGATTTTGGGAAAGGAGCGCCTGGTAGATAAAAGCGGCAACCTCTGCCCGTGTTGCATTACGTTTGGGGTTGAGTTGCTGAAGATCTGAGTAATTCACGACCATCCGGCGTTCTGTCGCTGCGGCGATCGGGCTCCGGGCAAAATCTGCGATACTGCCGCTGTCACGGTAATAGCCTAACGTCGTGTTCGTATCATTGCGAGGCGTGTAGTTTAAACCATTTGCTAGGGCGACCAAGACCTGTTCCCGGGGAATGTTTTGTTCAGGTCGAAATACTTGCCCTGGATAACCCGAAAGAAATCCCATTTCGTAGGCGTTGTTAATCGCCGTAAAGGCCCAATAACTACTCGGTACATCGCCAAAGGCGATCGCATTTCGGTTTGTGCTTTTTGGCAAAGCTTTTTGAACCATGGCCGCAAATTGAGCCCGTGTTACTGGCGCATCAGGACGAAAAGAGCCATCAGGAAACCCCGCAATGACGCCCCGATTTACCAGTTCATTGATAAACCCTGCGGCCCAATAGTTACTGGAAACATCAGGGAATTGATTGGTTTGGGCGACGACCGCAGCGGGCTGTAATAAAGAACCTTGGAAAGGAAGAGTTGTGCCGAATCCAAGGCTTAAGGCTAATAGAAGGGCTGTGGATTGACGAAATTTTCTTGGGTTGGACATTTTATTTTTCTCCTCTAGTTTACATAAATACATCTGTATTTTTCGAATTATCTTCACCCTAGCACCAATGCTATTCTTTCTTACTTAAAAAATACTTAAGTTCAATAACTATTGCTAGATTTGAGTAGGCTTTAGGACGATTTCTTTAGGTAAAAAGTTGCCAGAAAATATTAAGAAAAAGTTTTTGTAGGTTAAGCCTTTCAAAAACACCCCAAAGAAAACCCAGACTCCGTTTTTTTCCTAAGAGAAACAATCAAGACAGCACCAACCCCAAAATGTTCCTGGTGAATGATGTTCTTCATCCCTCAAAAATTTGGCGATATAGGCGATCGCTTCCCTAAAAAAGAGTAAAAATTTGGCATTATGCCCATCAATACAGAATATTTGTACTATCTAAAGCAGTAAGATTATTTTTCAGCACCAAAAAGTGGTTTCGCTTGGAGACTTCGGAAAAAGAGAGAACGCGGCCAAATCCGAAGAGAATATTCCTTAATTTGCCGGATTTAGGGGTCGGGAGCTCACCAATGGCCGAGTCTTCGTTTTCGGTATTTTTCCATTCAAGGAAAATTTTTTGCAAAACACACCGCCGTCCCGCAGGATGCCCAAGCTTTACTTCCCCGTTACATCCTCCCAACGTTCATTCGAAGTTGAGGTCAACCATAGCAAAAGAGAGATATGCGATTTCCAGGGGCTCGAATCCCCCACCAGTTAAAATTCAATAGTCATTGGTTTTGAGGCTTAAGGAATACGGCCCTCAGCCACTGACAGAGAAGGTATCACCCTCGCCATACCATGCCGAAAGGCTAGAAGTAGCAGGTATTACATAGGGAATCGGGCAGCCTTCAGGGGGTTCATGCTCCTGGAGTGGTTTTTCATCAATGAGGCTGTAGTCAGGCTTGACATAGGCATGGCGGGCTTCGTCATAGGCAAGCACTTCACCGTTTTCGATGTTGTAAATCCAGCCATAAATTTTCAATTTACCCTGGTGCAGACGCGATCGCACAATGGGGTAAGTCTTGAGATTGTCAATTTGGACGAGGACATTTTCTGCCACGAGGGTTTCTACGAGCTCTTCCCCTTCACAGTGGGGATAGGTATCGCGTACGAGACGACGGGTCGCTTCAGCATGCTTGAGCCAATCACAAACCAAGGGCATATCCGCTTGCAGTTTATCGAGTTTCAGCAAGCCTTTCATCGCGCCACAGTGGGAGTGACCACAGACAATAATTTGACGAATATCTAAACCTTGGAGGGCATATTCGAGGGTTCCCCCTTCACCGCCATTGGCTGCACCATAGGGCGGAATGATGTTACCTGCGTTGCGAATGACAAACAGTTCCCCAATGTCGGTTTGGGTGATCAGGGCCGGATCGACGCGGGAGTCGGAACAGCAGATGAAGAGGACGCGGGGCTTCTGGCCGTGGGAAAGCTGTTCGAGGAGGTCATGGTGACTCGCCACGTAATTTTGCTTAAATTTGTCCAGACCGCGAATAAGTTTTTTCACTGTTCGATCATCCAGGTCGAAATGGGATCACTGCTGAGAAATCATAGTAAACCAAAACAATCCCCTGATCGCCATGAGAATTCTGCATTGGGATCATAAGTACAGCCAATTATTCCTGTTTTGGGGGATAACAATATCTGGCGATCGCCTACCAAGATACCGCTAAAATGAGCTTGTTTCAATCGGTCGAGCCTATGGAAAAATCTGGCAAACCTATCCTTGAAGTGCAACATCTCACCCGGCGTTTTGGGGGTTTGGTGGCTGTGCATGATGTGTCATTTCCGGTGGCCCCTGGGGAAATTTTTGGGCTGATTGGGCCGAACGGGGCTGGGAAAACCACTTTTTTTAATCTACTCACTGGGATAATTCCCCCTTCGACGGGGCAAATTCTCTATCAAGGTCAGGGTATCCAGGGTCTCGCCCCCCACCGGATTGCTGCGAAAGGCATTGCGCGGACATTTCAAAATCTCCGGCTGTTTGGGAATGTATCGGCCCTCGAAAATGTGGCGATCGCCCGCCACTTACACCAAAGCAGCAATATTTTTGAGAGCATTCTCGGTTTGCCTAAGGCCCAAAAAGCGGAACAGGAGACCTACGACCGCGCGCAAGAATTATTGGATTTGGTTGGTTTGACGGGGAAGTATCGGCAACAGGCCAAGAATTTAGCCTATGGAGATCAGCGCCGTTTAGAAATTGCCCGGGCCTTGGCCTTAGAACCCAAACTATTGTTATTAGATGAGCCCGCCGCCGGGATGAACCCCAATGAAAAAGGGGCCTTGAGTGACTTGATTCGCCAGATTCGCGACCAATTTAACCTCACGGTGGTCTTGATTGAGCACCACATTCCCTTGGTGATGGGTTTATGCGATCGCCTGGCGGTGTTGGATTTTGGCGAGCTGATTGCCCTGGGGTTACCCGAAGAAGTAAAAGCAGATCCAGCGGTGATTGAAGCCTATCTGGGGGATGAATAAATGCTGGAATTGATTAATGTATCGGTGAACTATGGCGGCATTGAAGCCCTCAAAGATATTCACTTGACGGTGCAGCAAGGAGAAATCGTCACGCTTATCGGGGCCAACGGCGCCGGGAAAACCACGACTCTCCGGGCGATCTCCCGCCTATTGCCCCTGCGCCAAGGGAAGATCCTGTACAACGGCATCGATATCACCAAAAAAGCGCCCCATGAAGTGGTCTGTCTTGGCATTGCCCAGAGCCCCGAAGGTCGCCGGATCCTCGCCCGCCAAACCGTGTTAACGAATCTAGAGTTAGGCGCTTATACCCGTCAAGATCAGCTAGGGATTAAAGCGGACCTGGAAAAACAGTTTGCGATCTTTCCGCGCCTCGCAGAACGAAAAAATCAGATTGCGGGCACCCTCAGCGGTGGGGAACAGCAAATGTTGGCGATCGCCCGGGCGGTGATGAGTCGGCCCAAACTGCTGCTCCTCGATGAACCGAGCTTGGGTTTGGCGCCGCAAATTGTGAAGGAAATTTTTCAAGTGATCCGCCAACTGCACGCCGAGGGAACCACTATCCTTTTGGTTGAACAAAATGCGAGCCTCGCCCTCGAATGTAGCGATCGCGCCTATGTACTAGAAGCAGGTTATCTAAAAATTAGCGGCCGGACCCGGGACCTCCTCGCCGACGAACGAGTAAAGGCCGCATATTTGGGCTAATACCAATGACATTGGTTTAAACGCTCTGGGCGCTGGGTTCTGGTACCCCTTGCAGCGGACAAACACAGGTATCCTGATCGAGCCACTGGGAGCCCACTTGGTGCAACGCGACCATCACCGGTTGAAGCTCGCGGCCCTTTGCGGTCAAACTGTACTCCACCCGGGGCGGGATCTCCGCATAAATGCGCCGTTCTACCAAGCCATGGGTTTCTAATTCCCGTAGACGCACCATTAAAGTCTTTGTACTGATTCCCGGGAGCGCTTTGAGCAGTTCATTGGTGCGGCGATCGCCCCCAAACAGCTCCCGCAAAACCAGGATTGACCACTTATTCCCCAGCAAATCCACCACAAATTGGATCGGACATTGAAACGCCGCATTATTGCAAGGATTTGGGTCGATCATCAGCTCACCTAGCATTTAATCTGAAAACTTTAATATTTCTTCAATGTTGCTGCAATCCCAATGAGGTCCATATTTTTTTACTGCAGGTAACTATAGGATACCCCAAGAAACTGTCTTGAAACTTCCGGTAAACTCCGAAAAGATGGGCACCAACAAAGTTTTAAAAAGTCCCCTTTAAACAGCCTATGGTTACGCTCCCTGCCCAGCCAAACCCGGAACTCCTTAGACCTGGGGTCAAAAAGCCTGTTAAAGAAACCCTGCTGACGCCTCGCTTTTACACCACAGATTTTGACAAAATCGCCAATATGGTCCTGTCTTCCCAGGAGGAAGAAATTCTCGCGGCCCTAGATGAATTGCGGGCCGACTATAACAAATATCATTTTGTCCGGGACGACAGTTTTGAACAGTCTTGGGACCATTTCGACGAAAAAACCCGCAGCATTTTTGTGGACTTTCTAGAACGCTCTTGCACTTCTGAATTTTCTGGCTTTTTACTCTTTAAAGAACTGTCCCGCCGCCTGCGCGATCGCAGTCCAATCCTTGCCGAAGCTTTTCACCTGTTGGCCAGAGATGAGGCGCGCCACGCGGGCTTTATCAACAAGTCCATGGTAGATTTTGGCCTCTGTTTAGATCTGAAATATCTCACCCAAAAACGCACCTATACTTTTTTCCCGCCGGAATGGGTAATTTACACGGTTTATCTATCGGAAAAAATCGGCTATTGGCGCTATATCCTCGTTTATCGCCACCTGGAAAAACACCCGGAGCACAATATTTATCCACTGTTTAAGTATTTCGAGAGCTGGTGCCAGGATGAAAACCGCCATGGGGACTTTTTTAAAGCGCTGTTGCGATCGCAAAAATCCCTCTGGCAAACCTGGCAGTCCCGCCTCTGGTCACGCTTTTTCCTGTTGACGGTGTTTGTGACCCATTCCCTGACAACGTTGGAGCGGTCTGATTTCTACGAAATGATCGGCCTCGATGCCCACCAGTACAACCGGGATGTGATTCGCAACACCAATGAAACCTCTCTGCGGGCTTTCCCAGAGGTGCTGGACACAGATCATCCCCAGTTTTTCTCCCGCTTGGAAGCCTGCGCCGCGGCCAATGAACAACTCAAGGCGATCGCCGGCAATGGCAAACCCAAAGTGATTCAGTTTTGCCAAAAACTCCCCTGGATCGCGAGCATCCTCTGGAATATGGCCTTGATCTTCTTCGCCAAGCCCATTGATGCCGAGGCCCTGCGCTGCGAAGTTCACTAAAGCTTTCGTTGATTTTTCTCCAGAATTTCTCCCAAAACAGTCCGACACCCATTTCCCATGGAGTAGCTATGACAACCCTATCCCAACGTCTCCGGTTCGGGACCCAAACGTCCCACACCCTCTCGGAAAACACCGCCTTTATGAAGTGTTTTACCAAAGGCATCGTGGAGAAAGCCCCTTTGCGGAAATTACTCGCTAATTTGTATGGGGTTTATCAAACCCTAGAAACCGCCTTCGAACAGCACAAAGACCATGAGATTTTGGGGCAAGTTTATTTTCCTGCCCTCAACCGAGTGGCCCATCTGGAAGAAGATTTAGCTTTCTATTATGGTGAAAATTGGCCAGAAAAATTGGAACTCCTTCCAGCTGGCAAACTTTACCGGAGCCACCTCCAGGAATTAGCAACCAATCATCCAACATTGCTGATCGCCCATAGCTACGTGCGTTACCTGGGGGATCTGTCTGGGGGCCAAAGCCTGAAAAATATTATCCGTTCGGCGCTGGATTTACCTGATACTCAGGGCACGAGATTTTATGAGTTTGACCAGTGGCCGATCCCAGGCGATCGCCGTGATTTCAAACTGCGATACCGCGATGCCCTCGATGCTTTGGCCCTCGATGAATTGACAATCCAGGCGATCATCAACGAAGCAAATTATGCTTTTGCCTTGAATCGGGATGTGATGCATGAGCTGGAGCCGGACGTCAAAGCAGCGATTGGGGAACATACTTTCGATCTGCTTACCCGCCAAGACCGCCCCGGCAGCACCGAAAACCACCATCGTCGCCATCCCGAAGACCAGGCGATCGCCACTGCTCCCGTCTAAAACAAGTTTTAACCTCGATTCCATAGCGTTCTTCAGCGCCTCTGTCAGATCAACTGCTTCCTAACCCGGAGGTGCTGGGGAATTTTTTTCAAAAACTTTTCAAAAACGCCTGTTTATCGCTTTTTTATCAACCCAGAAACAAACCACGTTTTTCCATGAATTTAGCTGCGCAAAATGTCCGCTTCGATGGGCAACTCCTCCAGAAATATAATCAAGCGGTCCCCCGCTACACGAGCTACCCCCCAGCCACAGAATTAACTGCTGAATTTAGCCCTGATCTGTTCCGTCAGGCGATCGCCCTGGGGAATTATAAAAAAACGCCCCTTTCCCTCTACTGTCACATTCCCTTTTGCGAAAAGCCCTGTTATTTCTGCGGCTGCAATACGATCATCACCCAGTACAAACCTGCCGCCGCCACCTACTTGGATTACCTCATGCGCCATATTCAGCAGGTTGCGCCTCTAGTATCGGGCGATCGCCTAGTCCAACAGCTCCACTGGGGCGGCGGCACACCCAATTATCTCAACCTCGATCAAGTAACACTTCTCTGGCAGACTCTCCAGGACAATTTTCAATTTGCCCCCGATGCCGAAATTTCCATTGAAATTAACCCCTGCGATGTGGACCGCGACTATATTTTTGCCCTGCGCCAGTTGGGGTTTAACCGCCTTAGCTTTGGCATCCAAGACTTTAATCCCCAGGTGCAGGCGGCTATTAACCGCATTCAACCGGAAGACAAACTATTTGAGGTAATGGCCTGGATCCGACAAGCGGGCTTTGAGAGCGTCAATGTGGATCTCATCTATGGTCTGCCCTACCAAACCTTGGCGACGTTTACGGAAACAGTGGAAAAAACAATCCAACTGAATCCCGACTGCATCGCTGTTTTTAGCTTTGCCTATGTGCCTTGGCTCAAGCCCCTCCAAAAACGGATGCCCGAGGCGGCACTACCCCCCACTGCTGAAAAGTTGGAAATCCTCAAAATGACGATCGCCAATCTCACCTATCGCGGTTATACCTTTATCGGCATGGACCACTTCGCTAAGCCCAATGATGAATTGGCGATCGCCCAACAGGCCGGCCAGCTCCACCGAAATTTCCAGGGCTACACCACCAAGCCCGAATCAGATCTCCTGGGCTTTGGCGTGACCTCGATCAGTATGTTGCAGAATGTCTATGCCCAAAACCACAAACGGCTGAAGGATTTTTACGGGGTGATCGATACACAGATTTTACCGATCGAAAAGGGTGTCCAACTCAGCCAGGATGACCTAATTCGTCGCACCGTGATTATGGAATTGATGTGTCAGTTTCGCCTGTCGGCCCCGGAGCTGGAGCAGAAATATCACCTGGGCTTTGACCTGGATTTTAACGACTACTTTCAAGGGGAACTCCACGCCCTAAACGACCTAGAAGTCGATGGTCTGATTCACCGCTCCGGGGATGGCTTCCAGGTGACTGCTAGTGGCCGCCTACTCATCCGCAATATTGCGGCGGTGTTTGACACCTATCTGCAACACAAAACTGAGCAAACTTTCTCAAAAGCGATTTAGCGATCGCCCTCCTGTTCCTGGGGTGAATCCCTAACCCGACTTACCCCATTCGCCTTGTTCTATTTTTTTGAGAGTTCATGACCCAATCTGTGCAACAATCCGCCCCGCAGCCGACCCTGGACTGGGTGGCCGTATTTTTCTTTGGTACTGTTCATCTTTTGGCCCTTGGTTTGGCCCCCTTCTTTTTTTCCTGGTCGGCGATCGGCGTCTGTCTATTTCTCCACTGGCTCTTTGGCAGCATCGGCATTTGCCTCGGATACCATCGCCTCCTGAGTCACCGCAGCCTCAAGGTACCGCAATGGCTCGAATATGCGATCGCCCTCATCGGCGCTCTAGCACTCCAGGGGGGACCGATCTTTTGGGTTGCTGGCCACCGTCTACACCATGCCCACACCGAAGATGAGACCAAAGATCCCTACTCGGCGAAGCGGGGTTTTTGGTGGAGCCATATGCTCTGGATTTTTTACCCGGACAAACAATTTTTCGACGCCGACCAATACAGCCGCTACGCCCAGGATTTGGCCAAACAGCCCTTTTATCGCTGGTTAAATCGCAATTTCCTGCTGCTCCAAATTCCTTTGGCGATCGCCCTCTATTTCCTCGGTGGCTGGTCTTGGGTGGTTTATGGGATGCTCCTGCGAGCGGTGCTGCTCTGGCACAGCACTTGGTTTATCAACTCCGTGACCCATGTGTGGGGTTACCGCAGCCACGCCAGCGATGACAACTCCCGCAACCTCTGGTGGGCGGCGATCCTCACCTATGGCGAAGGCTGGCACAACAACCACCACGCCTATCCCAGTGTGGCCAAAGCCGGTTGGCGCTGGTGGGAAGTGGATGTCACCTGGTGGGTGATTTGGCTGTTGCAACGGCTGGGCCTCGCCACCAAGGTGATTATGCCCCCGGCGATCGCCTCCGATTAACCCAGCGACGACAAGTTTGTTTCTGGGATCTATTGATGTACAAAAAATCCCCCGCTCTCCTGTGGAAAGTAGGGGATTTTTATTATCAGGTTAACTCTAGTTAACCGTTGCTAATCCTGTAGATACTAAAGTTCTAGCGAATGCCGAGGAGTTCGACATCAAAGATCAAAGTGGCGTTGGGGGGGATCACACCGCCAGCACCGCGAGCGCCGTAGCCCAATTCTGCGGGAATAATCAGGGTGCGCTTACCACCGGGTTTCATGGTGATCACCCCTTCATCCCAGCCCTTAATCACTTGGCCGACACCAATCACGAAGGAAAAAGGTTCATTTCGTTTAACGGAGCTGTCGAAAACCTTACCGTCGGTGAGCTTGCCAGTGTAGTGGACAGTGACCATTTCGCCGGCCATGGGAAATTCCCCTTCACCGACTACTTCGTCGATGTACTGGAGGCCAGATTCGGTGGTCACTGCTTTTGATAAATCAAGATCCATATTTTTGAGTTCCTCGGTGGGGTTAGCGGCAATTTGTACCGCTGGGGCATTGGTCGGGGTCAGTTCAGCGGCGATCGCCGTTTGATCGCCCACATTAAAGACCGCAGACAAGATTAACATGACCCCACAGATGACGATGAGTCCAAAGCTAAACCAAATTTCTCGCATGAATACTTGTTAACTCCCAGATATATAAACAGTTGATTTTACTTTCCCTATCTTACTGGGCCATCCGAGATCCTTCCCAGTGCCTCCACGGGTCAGGAGGAATTGTCGGCGATCGCCTTTTGTCAGCAGAAAAACATGATCAACTGTCAAAAAAATCACACAAAGACATCCAGGCCCCCAGGAGATGATCTATGCTGACCCAAAATAGGCTTATTGGTAATTGCATGCCGATCGCCTGCCAGAATTACACGCACAAAACAAGCAACTATGGGACAAATCAAAAAAATTGGCGTGCTCACCAGTGGCGGTGACTGTTCCGGCCTTAACGCCGCCATTCGCGCCGTCACCCGCTGTGCCCGCAATCGCTACGGCTGGGAAGTGATCGGAATTTGTCGCGCCACCCTGGGTCTCCTGCAAGACCCCCCAGAAACCATCGAGTTAACTGAAGACCGCGTTGATAGTTGGCTCACCATGGGAGGCACCATGCTCGGCACAACCAATAAAGGAAATCCCTTTGCATTCCCCATGGAAGATGGTTCCCTTAAGGATCGTTCCGAGGAAATTGGGGCTGCCTACCATCGCCTTGGTTTAGATGCCCTGGTGGGCATTGGCGGCGATGGCAGTCTGGCGATTTTACAAAAGTTAGCGCAGATTGGCGGGATGAATTTGGTGGGCATCCCGAAAACCATTGATAACGATGTGGGGATCACCGAGCGCTCCATCGGCTTCGAAACCGCCGTGAATATTGCCACGGAAGCCCTCGATCGCCTGCACTTTACCGCTGCAAGCCACAATCGGGTGATGATCGTTGAAGTAATGGGCCGAGATGCGGGGCACATCGCCCTCAACGCTGGGATTGCGGGGGGCGCTCATGTGGTCCTCATCCCAGAGATTCCCTATGACATGAAGCAGGTGTGTGAATTTATCTGCGATCGCCAAAATTCTGGCAATGACCACACCCTCGTTGTGGTGTCTGAGGCCGTTTGTACCACAGCTGGCGAAACCCTTAAGCATGAGTTGCAATTTGGAGAATGTCGCCTTGGGGGGATTGGGCAATATATGGCCGATGAGGTGGCCAAAAAAACCGGTGCTGAAACCCGGGTCACAGTGCTGGGTCACATTCAGCGGGGTGGCATCGCCTCACCCCTCGATCGCCTTTTGGCTTCGGCCTTCGGGGTCGCCGCCGTAGATCTAATTGCCCAGGGCCAATTTGACCGAATGGTCACCTGGCAAAATGGTCGGGTTTCTAGCGTACCGATCAGTGAAGCGATCTGTATCAATCGGGCGGTAGATCCCCATGGCACCTTAGTCCAAACGGCCCGGGGGTTAGGAATTTGTCTAGGCGATCGCCCAACGGCAGAGGTTACTGGGTCGATGGCCTAAGGAGAAAAGGCTGGAGGTCGAGGGGCGCTTGATTGCTCGTTTCTAAGTTCAGCGCTTCTCCCCAATGACGGAGAGGCGCTGTCAACTCTCCAAAAAATGCCGTTGGGTCAGTGTCAGGCCGCAGGATGACGAGAGTACTACAGCGATCGCCTTGTTCTTGGGTGATCGCACAGACCGCATGGCGCTCTGGAGTGGCCACATTTGGCTGATAAGTCAATGCTTGGAGCCCCTGGGGAATGAGACGATCTAAGCGCTGGGCGACCTGCTCACAGCGACTTTGGGGAGAAACATCCCCCTCCATACCCGGTACTATCCGTAGCCAAGGTTGGGATTGTGCTTCATTTTGGTGGAATACCGTCCAAACTATTTCCCCCGCCTGGGGATCCACCACCGTCTGGCAGGTAAATTGACGCGATCGCAAGATATTGCGTCCAACCGCATGGCTCATTCCCACCGTCAACCCAATGGTCAAAAAGGTGATCGCCACCATCCCCCCCAACAGCAATTGGTAAGGCTCTACCATCATCAACTTTGGCATTTCCATCTATTTCCCGATTAGAGCGTTTCTTTCGTCTCAAAAAAGCCGCTGAAAGTTTCCAAAAACGTTTTATTTTTTGATCAAAACGCTCTAATAGGGCAGTTGTGCCCGGGCTGCATCAGAAATCGTCGGCAGATCAGCATATCGGCCCAGCACCGACTGAACCATTGCGTAACCACAGGCCACTAGGGTCCCCAAAAACGCAACATTAGAAATCGTTTCTACGAGGATGCCTCCCCCCCCAAAACCAAATAACTGAATCACAATGCTCAACAGAATCAGCGCAATATCAATAAGAATCGCCTGTAGAGTGTTGAAGCGAATGAAATGGCTGATCCGGCTGTTTCGCACCACCGCGCTATAGAGCACAAAAAAAATAATCAGGCCTGCAAAGGGAAAAGAGTAAAGGCGAATCAGCGGCTGTAGGGGCACATAGATAATGGACAAAATCGGAAACCGCATTAAAAACGGAACCCCTAAAGGCAGGGCATAAACGAGGGGTAGCAAGTATGGTAAAGCCCCAAAGAGGCGGTCTGTAGGTTCGGTGGTAGTGGACATAAATCTCTTGCGCAATGGACTAATTCTTATTTTACAGAGAAGTTCTCGATTCCTGCCGGCGCGGAAAATCGTCGTAAAAAAATGCCTGACTTAGGGTATTTCTGCTGATTTTCCCTGCATTCTGACAAAAAGCAGTAGAATTGTGAACATTTGTTAATCCTTTTTTGAAACTGAATGCAAACTACAGTCCGCTCCCCCGGGAGCAGCGAGTTTTCACGGCAAGATCTTCCCTTCACCCTTAAGGACGTCAAAGCAGCCATCCCAGAATACTGTTTTCAACCTTCGGTCTTCCGTTCCCTCGCTTACTTTTTCTTAGACATTGGCATTATCGCGGGTCTCTATGCGATCGCCGCCTATTTAGATTCTTGGTTTTTCTACCCTATTTTCTGGTTTGCCCAGGGCACAATGTTTTGGGCATTATTTGTGGTCGGCCATGATTGCGGCCACGGCTCTTTTTCTAAATCAAAATTTTTAAATAATCTCATCGGCCACCTGAGCCACACCCCGATCTTGGTGCCGTTCCACGGTTGGCGCATCTCCCACCGCACCCACCATGCCAACACGGGCAATGTCGACACCGATGAAAGTTGGTATCCCATTCCTGAATCAAAGTATGACCAGATGGGCTTTGCGGAAAAATTTGTCCGCTTCTATGCGCCCCTGATCGCCTATCCGATCTATCTGTTTAAGCGATCGCCCGGCCGGGGCCCGGGTTCCCACTTCTCCCCTAAGAGCCCTTTGTTCAGATCCAATGAGCGCAATGACATTATTGTCAGCACCGGGGCAATTTTAGCCATGGTCGCTTTCTTGGGCTGGTTTGCGGTGCAATTTGGATTTTTAGCCTTTGTGAAATTCTACTTTGTACCCTATGTGATTTTTGTGATTTGGTTAGACCTGGTCACCTATCTGCACCACACTGAAGATGATATTCCCTGGTACCGGGGCGACGATTGGTACTACCTTAAGGGTGCCCTCTCCACCATCGACCGGGACTATGGCATTTTTAACGAAATTCACCATAATATCGGCACCCATGTGGCCCACCACATTTTCCATACTATCCCCCACTACTACCTCAAGGATGCCACCGAAGCGATCAAACCTTTATTGGGGGACTACTATCGGGTCAGCCATGCTCCCATTTGGCGCAGTTTCTTCAAATCCCAGAAGGCCTGCCACTACATTGCTGACCAAGGGTCACACTTGTACTATCAACCCGAGAAAAAATAGGTTTACTACGCTCACTTTAATTCAATTGCCCCTAGCCCTAATTTCTTAAGGAAATTGGGGTTTTTCTTTGGTGGTTTGAGAGGGCTTCAGCAGCTTGAAAGGAGATCGCCTATGATCGAAACCGTTGAATTTATTCTGGCAGCACCATGAAACGGGTCCGGGTTACCTACAGTTCACCAACATTTGTGATTGGGCTTTGTCTCACGGGGTTATTGGGCCTCGGGGCGATCGCCCACCGGAATCAACTCCTCCCGCTTTCGCAAACCAGTGGCCAAATTGAAAGTCCAGCGGACATTGATTCAGAGGTACTCGCCCTGGTGGAACTTTCTCCGGCAGAACGGCGGGACAGACTGGAGGCGATCGCCGCCGATCAACGTAATCCCCTTGACCAGAGTCGCGCCCGTTACTTGTTAGGGATGGATCATCTGGTGGCCGAAGATGGAGCCGCTGCCTTGGCCGCCTTTGAAAATCTAGAACGGGATTATCCCGCACTCACACCCCATATTTTGATTAAGCGGGGCCGGGCCTATGAGTTGATGAACAATCCTGAACAGGCCCAGGTGATTTGGTTTGATGTGGTGCAAAACTATCCGGAAGATGCGGCCGCTGCTGAGGCTCTGTTTCGTCTCAGTGCCTATGACCCGAAATATGCAGACCAAGCGATCGCCGAATATCCGGCTCATCCCCGGAGCCAAACCTTGATTCAGGAGCGCCTGACTGAAAATCCGCGCCAACAAAATCTCCTAGAACTACGGTTAAAATACGATGCCGATGCCCCCGACATTGCCCAAGTGCGCCGCAATTTAATAGATAATTTTGGCGATCAGCTATCCCCCGAAACTTGGCAGGCGATCGCCGATAGTTTTTGGAACCAGTGGCAATACACTGATGCGGCCCAAGCCTATCAAAACGCGCCCCGAACGCCCCAAAATCTATATCGTCTCGCCCGCAGCTTCCAGGTGAGCGACCAACCCAACCAGGCTCGACCCGCCTATCAAGACCTGATCCAAGCGTTTCCCGACGCCCCGGAAACGGGTTTGGGCCTACGCCGCCTCGCTAGTTTAGTGCCCGACAGTGAGGCGATCGCCTATTTAGATCAAGTGATCGAAAGATTTCCCGAAGAAGCCCCCAATGCCCTCTTTGCAAAAGCTGATCTTTTAGAAAAAGCAGGCAACGGCACCGCTGCGAACCAAACCCGTGAGCTGGCTCTGCAAAATCACCGTGACCATCAGGCAACCAGTGACTACCGCTGGCAACAGGCTGAACGCCAGGCCGCAGCAGGCAATTATCGCCAGGCAATTGAGTGGGCCGAGGCGATCGCTACCTTAACCCCAGATCATCCCGAGGCTGCTAAATCGGTTTTCTGGACTGCAAAATGGCAACAACAGCTCAATCAAGCTCGCGCTGCCAAGCAAACATTTGAAAAAGCCCTGAAAAATTATCCCGAATCTTATTACGCCTGGCGGTCGGCGGTGCAGCTCGGCTGGGATGTGGGGGATTTTGATACTGTGCGCACTCTCCAGCCACAACTTAATCTTCCTGACACCCGCCCCGTTCCTCCCGCAGGCTCAGAGACATTCCAGGAACTCTATCGTTTGGGTCAGGATTTTGATGCCTGGAACACCCTCCAACTAGAATTGGCTAGCACAGAAAATTTAACAGTCCCCGAAGCTTTTACCCAGGGTCTTTTAAAACTTGCCCAAGGCCGATATCTCCAGGCCATTAATGGCATTTGGAATCTCAGCCAGCGGGATGAACCAGGCGATCGCCAAGCATGGTTACAACTCCGGGAAAGCGATGGATATTGGCACGCATTATTTCCCTTCCCCTATGCCGAAGCGATCCAGCGCTGGAGCGCCGAACATGATCTAAATCCACTCCTCGTCGTTTCCCTCATGCGCCAGGAGTCTCGCTTTGAAAGAAACATCGAATCCCCTGTTGGGGCGAAAGGGCTGATGCAGGTGATGCCCAGCACCGGTGAATGGATTGCCCAGCAGACCACCGGCAATACCTACGCCCTCGATGATCCCGAAGACAATATCAAGCTCGGTACCTGGTATCTGCGCTACACCCACCAGGAATATAACGACAATGCAATGTTGGCGATCGCCAGTTACAATGCTGGCCCCGGCAATGTGGCCCAATGGTTAGAACGCTATGGCTTGAATGACCCTGATGTCTTTGTTGAGCAGATCCCCTTCAACGAAACACGGGGCTATGTCGAATCTGTCTTCGCCAACTACTGGAATTATGAACGCATCTACAATCCTAAGCTGCGTAATAAACTGGCAGCCCTCTAAGGGGAAGGATTTCGAGGATTTTTCGCCGCTTAAATCACGGCGAATGTTAAAAAAATCCAGAAATACTTTACAAAACTTTATTTTATTGCTAGTATAGACACATCATAAAAAAACAAGTTCTGAAGCAATTCGGAACGCACCTTGATAATTTCATAGCAATCATAAACACATGACTACTACACTACAACAGCGCGAGAGCGCTTCCTTGTGGGAGAAGTTCTGTCAGTGGATCACCAGCACCGAGAACCGCATCTATGTCGGTTGGTTCGGCGTCCTGATGATTCCTACTCTTCTCACTGCCACCACCTGCTTCATCATCGCTTTCATCGCCGCTCCCCCCGTGGACATCGATGGTATCCGTGAGCCCGTCGCAGGTTCTCTTCTCTACGGTAACAACATCATCTCTGGTGCTGTTGTTCCTTCTTCTAACGCAATTGGTCTCCACTTCTACCCCATCTGGGAAGCTGCTTCCCTCGATGAGTGGTTGTACAACGGTGGCCCTTACCAGTTGGTAATTTTCCACTTCCTCATCGGCGTATTCTGCTACATGGGTCGTGAGTGGGAACTTTCTTACCGCCTTGGTATGCGTCCCTGGATCTGTGTTGCTTTCTCTGCTCCCGTAGCCGCAGCAACTGCAGTATTCCTCATCTACCCCATCGGTCAAGGTTCCTTCTCTGATGGTATGCCTTTGGGTATCTCTGGTACGTTCAACTTCATGATCGTATTCCAGGCTGAGCACAACATCCTGATGCACCCCTTCCACATGCTCGGTGTGGCTGGTGTATTCGGCGGTTCTTTGTTCTCCGCAATGCACGGTTCTCTCGTAACCTCTTCTTTGGTACGTGAGACCACTGAAACCGAATCTCAGAACTACGGTTACAAGTTCGGTCAAGAAGAAGAAACTTACAACATCGTTGCAGCCCACGGCTACTTCGGTCGTTTGATCTTCCAATATGCATCTTTCAACAACAGCCGTTCCTTGCACTTCTTGCTTGGTGCATGGCCTGTAGTCGGTATCTGGTTCACTGCTCTTGGTGTATCTACCATGGCATTCAACCTGAACGGTTTCAACTTCAACCAGTCCATCTTGGACAGCCAAGGTCGTGTAATCAACACCTGGGCGGACATTCTGAACCGTGCGAACCTCGGTTTTGAAGTAATGCACGAGCGTAATGCTCACAACTTCCCCTTAGACTTGGCAGCTGGCGAGCAAGCTCCTGTAGCTCTGCAAGCTCCTGCAATCAACGGTTAAGAACCGCTTGAGTTTTAGGGTTTAGTTGAAAACAATGATTGCTTTGACAGAAAAACTGAATAAGTAATTGTTAGCGAGAGCCCCTGCCATTAATGGTGGGGGCTCTTTTCGTGGCATTTTTCTTCTGAGTAAAAGGTCGATTGAGTCATAGAACATGAAAAAATTTCATTTGGCGATCGCCACCAATAATTTAACCGCAACCATTCAAGATTATTCCCAACGCTTGGGAGCTGACCCTTGTATTGTGATTGAAAATGAATATGCGCTATGGCGTACAGAAACGCTCAATATTTCGATCCGCCATGATTCAAATTGCCCTACTGGCACCGTGAGACATGTGGGTTGGGAAGATCCGACTGCTTCAGAATTTTCCCAAGAAACTGATGTTAATGGTTTGATTTGGGAAAGATTTAGTGCTGCCGATCAAGCGACAGAAATCAATAATATTTGGCCTGGTATAAATTATCGACCTCAAGATTCTAAATGCTGAAAAAAAAGCCACCCAAGACAATACCAATCCACCCACATGAATTCCGGTGAGTTTTAAATAATCACACAAAAAGGCGATCGCCTTTTTGTTCTGCCGCCCCGAAAAACCCATAGTAAGATCATGAAGGAATCTTTCTACAATTTTTTACTGTTATGACAACGCAAGCCTCCGCGCCTATTTATGATTTTTCGGCGACAACGATTGATGGAAAATCTGTTTCCCTTGAGACCTATAAAGGAAAGGTTTTATTGATTGTTAATACAGCGAGCCAATGCGGATTTACGCCGCAATACAAGGGATTGCAAGGACTCCATGAACAGTACGCCGATAAAGGTTTAGCGGTGCTTGGTTTTCCTTGTAATCAATTTGGTCAGCAAGAACCAGGCAACGCAGATCAGATTCAAACTTTTTGTGAGACGACTTTTGGGGTATCTTTTCCGCTGTTTGAAAAAATCGAGGTGAATGGCGGCAATGCCCACCCGTTGTACCAGTATCTGACTGAAACGGCCCCTGGGATTTTTGGCACCAAAAACGTGAAATGGAATTTTACGAAGTTCCTCGTTGATCGCAATGGCAAAGTCGTGAAGCGTTATCCTCCTACAGCAACTCCAGAGGCGATCGCCAAAGATATCCAAGGTCTCCTGTAATTTTCTTGATGTCTAAAAAAAACCCCCAGACTTTAGCGAGCTTGGGGGATTTCGATTATTTTTGAAAAAGTTAGTCAATTTCAATAGTCATCGGTGAGCCATCATCAGTCTTTGTTTTACCGCTATCTCCAGAAGCTTGACGGAAATCTGCATACAGGCGATCGCGCCACTCAAAGAACGGTGCATATTCGGCATTATCGCCGAGACCCGGAATCCCCTTGCCCTTGAGGTAATCGGGAATATCAAAGTAGTTCCCCTCAGGAAATTTCAACAAAATACTCAACGCCGCCACGGTGAAATCCGCCAGAGTCGGCTGATCGCCAATCAGATAAGGTTGCTGTTGGACTAAGAGCGTCAGCGCTTCTAGATCCTGCCTTAGACCCCGTTGAGCTTCCTTGACTGCATCGCCCCCAAGACCAACGCCAGCCCCAAGGAAATCCAACACATCCCCAGGTACGGCACCCAACAGATTTTTAAACAGATCCGGCACCTGCTGCGGCAAAATGGACGTGCGGAAATTGGGATTTTGGTTCAACGCGCCCACGAAAGCTTTGCGTCCCTTGAGGCCAATGGATTCATCGGCCCATTCTTCCATGATCAAACATTGAGCCCGCTGGATTGGCGCGGTGGGAATCAGCGGCTTTTCTGGGTATTTGCGGTCGAGGTAGAAAGCGATTTCTGTAGAGTCACTAATCACCGTGTCGCCATCTTTGAGGACGGGAACCTGACGCTGACCCGAGATCTTATAGACATCTAGTTGACCAATGCCGGGGGTCACTTCAATTTTTTTGTACTCTAAGCCCTTGTAATCGAGGATAAAGCGGACTTTTTCAGAAAACTGAGACAGTTCAAATTGGTATAGCTCCAACATAGGGCTTTGCCTTGGTGATAGGTAGTTGATCTTCTCACACCTTACAAAACTTCACAGCAAATTGCCATGGAAACTTATGGCACAATAAAGCAGAACAGTTGTATGGACAGCTAAACGATGAGCATTAACCTTGTAAATCTTGTGGGCCGAGCCGGGGGCGATCCGGAGGTGCGTTATTTTGAATCGGGTAGCGTGTTGTGTAATTTGACCCTGGCTGTCAATCGTCCCACCAGCCGGAGTGATCAGCCGGATTGGTTTAATTTAGAAATTTGGGGCAAAACAGCGGAAGTAGCCGCTAATTATGTAAAAAAAGGGAGTTTAATCGGCATTCAAGGCTCCCTCAAGATCGAAACTTTTACCAACCGCAATGGCCATGAATCTTCAAAACCCGTGATCCGTGTCAATCGCTTAGACCTACTGGGCTCTAAGCGGGATGTAGATCCTGGCGCAGTGGAAGGCTATAACAACTATGGTTAACCCCCCTCTGACTCCCCCTTAGAGGAAGGTTATTTACGAGTAACGCGACGTACCCTAAATCACCCCTTCCATGTCAAGGCTCTTCCTCTATCTTTTTTAGGAAAAAAAAGTCTTGAGTTAGAGGCCTTGGGGGATAGCGGCGATCAGCTGTTTGGTGTAGTCCTGTTGGGGGGCGCGGTAGATCTGTTCGGCCGGGCCGATTTCTTCGATTTTGCCCTGGTTCATCACAATAATGCGATCGCCCATAAATTTCACGACGCTGAGATCGTGGGAAATAAAAATATAGGTCAGTTGAAATTCCGTCTGGAGTTCCTTCAACAAGTTCAACACTTGGGCCTGGACGGACACATCGAGGGCAGAGACAGATTCATCACAGATAATAAATTGCGGTTCGATCGCCAAGGCTCGGGCAATACAAACCCGCTGCCGTTGGCCCCCAGACAGTTCGTGGGGATAGCGATTCACCCATGTGGGATTTAAGCCAACTCGCTCCAACAGGTACTGCACCCGTTCGAGGCGTTTTTTCTTGTCCCGCTTGAGATTGTGAATAATCAACGGCTCGGCGATTGCCTGGCCAATGGTTAAGCGCGGATTGAGGGAATTATAGGGATTTTGGAAAACGATTTGCATTTCCCGGTGCAGTTGCCGCAGTCGCTTACTCCGGGCCGGCAGTTGAGCGATATTTTCTCCCCGGAACCAGATGTCCCCAGCGAGCGGTTGCACTAAACGCAAAATTGCCCGGGCCAGAGTCGATTTACCGCAGCCCGATTCCCCCACCAAACCGAGGGTTTCCCCTGGATAGAGGTCAAAGGAAACATTATTGACCGCCATGAAATAGCGCTGCCCCGTCAGGAGGAAATTACGGCTCCGATAACCCACCTGGAGGTTTTGTACCGATAGGAGTGGCTTTTGTTGAATCAAGGCTTCGAGGCGCTGTTTGTCTGCTTCAAGGGAAATCTCTGCCAGTAAATGATCCTCGGGCTGCCGTTCTTGAATAATCACAGCTTGGGTTTCTGGATCTGTGGTCACAGTCATGTAATCAGCAACGGTGGGCAGCAACACCAATTTTTGGTCAAGGCGGGGGCGGCAGGCCAGCAAGCCTTTGGTGTAGGGATGTTGGGGATCCTGGAAAATTTGGGTAATTGAACCTTGTTCGACGATTTTGCCCTGGTACATCACCGCCACTTCATCGACGAGTTCTGCAATCACTCCCAGATCATGGGTGATAAAAATCAGGGACATTTGCCTGGCCTGGCACAGATCCCGCAACAGTTGCAGAATTTTTGCCTGTACGGTCACATCCAGGGCAGTGGTTGGTTCATCGGCAATGAGTAGGGTCGGATTGGAAGCGATCGCCATGGCGATCATCACCCGTTGCAGTTGGCCCCCAGACAGTTCATGGGGATAGCGCTGCATCACTTCGGCAGGCAGTTGCACTTCCTGGAGCCGGGCGATCGCCTGTTGCCTTGCTTGGGCGGGGGTAATATTTTGGTGCAATAAAATCGCTTCGGTGAGCTGAAACTCGACGTTATAAACCGGATTAAGGGAGCTCATTGGCTCCTGGAAAATCATCGCAATCTCGCCACCGCGATAGGTGCGCCGTTCCCATTCCGGCAGACTCTGGAGGTCGATCGGGTCTGTTTCGGGGGTCGCCCTGTAGAAAATTTCGCCCCCAGTGACACGGCCCGGAGTTTGGATCAGCCCCATTAATGCCAGGGAAGTGACCGATTTCCCAGAGCCCGATTCACCGACAATCCCGAGGGTTTTGCCCCGTTCGATCTGGAAGCTAATGCGATCAACCGCAAGATTAACTTGATTTTCGCTGGTGAAAGCCACCTGCAATTGACGGACATCGAGAACCAGATCACTCATGGGGGCAGTTTTTTTACTAAACTCAGGCAGGAATTTATGTTGATTGTAGCGCTAGGCCGTTTGCTGCAGGCGATCGCCTAGGGCTTTGCGGGCTTCTTCCCGGTCATCGAAATGAATTTTTTCGGTGCCGAGAATTTGGTAGTCCTCGTGGCCCTTGCCCGCGATCAAAACCCCATCCCCTGGTTGCGCTTCGAGGATCGCCTGGTGGATCGCTGCGGCCCGGTCTGGCACCACGAGAAACTGTACATTTTCAGGAATCCCTTCCACCACATCCGCCAAAATTCGTTTCGGATCTTCGGTGCGGGGATTATCAGAAGTAACCACGGCCCAGTCCGATTGTGTCGCCGCAATGTTCCCCATCAAGGGTCGCTTGGTGCGATCGCGATCGCCCCCGCAACCAAAGACACAGATCATCCGTTTCGCAATAAAGGGCCGGGACGCCTTCAGCAGATTTTCTAAGCTGTCGGGGGTGTGCGCATAATCGACGATCACACTAATGTCTTGATCCCCATCGATAATGACCCGCTCCATCCGTCCGGGAACCCCTTGAAACTGCGGCAGGCAGGCAATCATTGGGTCTAACTCTAAACCGAGGGCTAAACCCGCACCAATGGCAGCCATCACGTTTTCTAGGTTGAACTGACCGACAAGGGGCGAACTAAAATCCACTGTCCCCATGGGCGTTTTTAAGCGGCCCTGGACCCCAGTTGCGGTGTAGACCAGTCGATCCATATAAATATCGGCTGCGGCATCTCGCAAACTGTAACCCCAGGCTTTTGCACCGAGTTTGTGGGCGAGGCGATCGCCATAGTCATTATCCAGATTAACCACCGCGCGGCCATGGCAATATTCATCGTTAAAGAGGAGTGCTTTCGCTTGAAAATAATCCTCCATGGTCGGGTGGTAATCCAGGTGATCTTGGGTCAGATTCGTAAACACTGCCACATCAAATTGACAACCCTTCACCCGATTTTGGTGCAGTGCGTGGGAACTCACTTCCATGACGGCGTGGGTATTGCCCGCTTTTAGGGCAGTGGCAAAATTCTTTTGTAAATCGATCGCAAAAGGGGTGGTGTGGGTGGCAATTTTTTCGTAGCCGGGCCAACGGGTGTAGAGGGTTCCAATCAGTGCCGTGGGCTGCTGGGCCTGTTGGAGGAAATATTCAATTAGGTGGCTGGTGGTCGTTTTGCCATTGGTGCCAGTGACTCCCACGAGTTTTAACGCCGTCGTGGGTTTTTCGTAGAAAAGATTGGCAATTTCGGCGCAGGCCAGAACCGGATCGGTGACGGTGATGACGCATTCCCCATGGGTCGCCGGGAATTTTTCAAGGGCGGCTGCACTGACCACCGCGGCGATCGCCCCAGCTTCGATCGCCCCTGGCCAAAACTCTCCCCCATCGACGCGGGTACCCGGTAAACCGATGAAGAGATCACCGGGGGCGATCGCTTGGGAATTACTCGAAAGACCTTTAATGGTTTGCTGCAAAGCAGGGTGATCCGGCAGGGATTCAATGGCCGATATCTGTTTTAAAAGTGCGCCTAACTGCATCATTTGCCTCCAAATCCTGGGATTTTCCCGATTTTAGTCTGTGCTCAGGGAAGTTTTGTCATCTCAGTAGCAGTTTAGCTCAATTTTTTAGTGGAATTTGAGGCGCTTTAGTTGGGGCAAAATTTATCTAAAAAGGGTTTGGCTAAGTAATAACTGGAAATGGTTTTGGCATCGAGGCGATCGCCTTCCTCGGGATGGTGAATCTTTTCTTCTAGTTCCCCTGGGCTGAGGAGGATCACTTCAATATCTTCATCGTCATCTTGGTCGGGGGGCACAGCCAGCTTTTCTAAATCTGTCGCCAAAAAACTATAAATCCACTCGTCAGAATAGCCTGGACAAATGGGGAATTTACCGAGCGATCGCCAAGTTTTTGCCCCGTAGCCCGCTTCCTCTGGTAACTCCCGCTGCACCGTTGTGAGGGGATCTTCCCCGGCTTCAATGGTCCCGGCCGGAAACTCTAAAATCCTTCCCTGGAGCGCAAAACGATATTGCCGCACCAGCACCAGCTGGCCCGCATTGGTCACCGGTACTACTAAAGCGCCTCCCGGATGCAAAATGCTGCCATAGTCTCCCACCGCTCCATTGGGTAAGCGTAGCCGGTTCACTTCATAGTCAAATTTTGAACCGCTATATTTCAGAATCGGTTTAATTACTTCGGGCAGTTCTTGGGGGGCAGTCATAGGGTAAGAAATAAAAAAGGAGAGCAAATTTGGTCTAACAGAAAAAGGCGATCGCCCCAAAAATTGGTATGATTAACTATTCTGAGTTTTTATGTTGGCGTTAAGTACCGTTTTTTCCAGAGAAAGCAGACCGCTTGTACTGAAATCTTAGCGAGTCACCCCAATTATTATCCAGTCTTTTCCATAGTTCCGAGCAGAGTCCCTATGAAACTCCCTATTATTGCCGTGATTGGCCGTCCCAACGTGGGCAAATCGACCCTCGTCAACCGGATTGCCGGCGATCAACAGGCGATCGTCCATGACGAACCCGGTATTACCCGCGATCGCACCTACCGCCCTGGCTTTTGGCAAGATCGCACTTTTCAGATTGTCGATACTGGCGGGATTGTTTTCGATGACCGCGAAGAATTTATTCCTCTGATTCGTGAACAGGCGGCGATCGCCTTGGCTGAAGCCGCAGTTGGCATTTTTGTGGTCGATGGTCAGGCGGGATTAAGCGCTGCTGATCAAGAAATCGTCGAATGGTTGCGCCAACAAAACGTGCCCATTGTCCTTGCCGTCAACAAATGCGAATCCCTCGGCCAGGGCTATGCCCAAGCCGCCGAATTTTGGGAACTCGGTATGGGCGAGCCCTTCCCAATCTCAGCGATCCACGGTAGTGGCACTGGAGATCTCCTCGATAAAGTGATTGAATATCTCCCGGTGATCACCGATGTCGAAGAAGACACCACGATCAACGTGGCGATTATTGGCCGCCCCAATGTTGGTAAATCGAGTCTACTCAATGCTCTTACTGGGGAACAACGGGCGATTGTCAGTCCTATTTCGGGCACAACTCGCGATGCGATCGACACCATCATTAAGCGCAATGATCAACAATATCGCCTGATCGATACTGCTGGCATTCGCCGTAAAAAAAATGTCGATTATGGCGCCGAATTTTTTAGCATTAACCGCGCCTTTAAAGCAATCCGCCGTTCAGATGTGGTGCTTTTTGTCATCGATGTCATCGATGGCGTGACCGAACAGGATCTCAAACTCGCTGGCCGGATCATCGATGAAGGCCGTGCTGTCATCATCATTGCCAACAAGTGGGATGCGATTGAAAAAGACACCTACACCATCAACCAATATCGAAAAGAGTTGCAAGCTCGCCTATTCTTCATGGAATGGGCCGAAATGCTCTTTATCAGTGCCCAAACAGGCCAGCGGGTGAATAAAATTCTCGACTTAGTGGATAAAGCGGCGGAATCTCACCGTCGCCGGGTGTCTACAGCTGTGATCAATGAAGTGATTCAAGAGGCGGTGAGTTGGCATTCTCCCCCCACCAGTCGTCAAGGGAAGCAAGGCCGCATTTACTATGGCACCCAGGTGCGGAGCCAACCCCCGACAATTTCCCTGTTTGTAAATGATCCGAAGCGTTTTAGTGATAGCTATCGTCGCTACATCGAAAAACAATTCCGCCAAGATCTCGGTTTCCATGGCACGCCCATTAAATTGGTCTGGCGGGGTAAACGGGTCCGGGATGCGGAACGGGGTAGCCCCAACCGTGCGACCAAGGTTTAGACCCTGGTCTGTGGGACTATCTAGGCTTTGATGATCTGCCCCTCGGCATCGAGGGGAGGATAGGGCAGTTGGCGATCGCGGTAATGATCTACCAGTTCGGGGTAACCCCACTCAAAAACTTTCTGTTGGTAAAGCTCTGGGGTGAGGCGGGGCTGATTATACAAGCCTGCCTGGAGTCGTTGCCGCTGGGCTTCAAACAAAATAACAGCCGCCGCCACGGAAACATTTAACGATTGCACCATGCCCAGCATCGGGATAATAATGTGGCCATCCACAAGCTCGGCAGCGGTATTGCTGACACCCCAACGTTCGGCCCCCATTAAAATCGCTGTGGGTTGGGTGTAGTCAATTTCACGATAATCCACTGCGCGATCGCTTAAGTGGGCTGCATAAACTTTGAAGTTTTGTTGTTGCACAGATTGAATTGCCGTAGAGATATCCGGGTGACGGTAGAGGTTGACCCATTTTTCACTGCCCTGGGCTACCTGAGCATAGGTAGTCAGTTCTTCCCCATCGACAACCTGATTCATTGCATGGACATCTAGTACGCCCACTGCATCACAGGTGCGAATAATTGCCGAAATATTATGGGGTTTATGGACATCTTCCATGATCACCGTGAGATCTGGTTGACGGCAATCTAAGGTCTGACAAATGCGTTGATATCTTCTCGACAGCACAATTTTATTTTTTAATTAACAGCGTGAAACCCAGATTTTAAGTGATTTGGGTGATGTTGTCTTCCCAGTTCTCCGTCTCCAAAAAGATGATCGCGGCTAAGGCGATCGCCCTCCCAATTCATTCGAGATCAAAAAAATAAACCAGAGGACAACCTCAAATCACAAAACTTGTTGCTTCTCCCTGGGCCGCTTTCCAACTCCGGGCATCATAGTATAAATCGGCAAGGGTGATGTTATAAAGTGCCTCTTGGAGTTTTTGGTGAAGCCGCTGCCAAAGGCTAAAAGTTACCCAATCTTCTGCTTGGTTGGGCTGGGGCTCATGGTGCGGGAGAGGATCAACGGTTTCACCGATCGCCTGAAGAATTTGACCAAGGGAAATATCTTCGGGTTTTGATAGTAGTTGATAGCCTCCTTGGGCGCCACGCACCGAACGAAGAATGCCCGCGCGACGCATTTCAATCAAGAGTTTCTCAAGGTAGGGAGCAGGTAAGTTCTGGCGTTCGGCGATCGCCTTTACAGAGGTGGGGCCATAGCCAGGTTGCAAACTAATATCAAGTAAAGCTTTGACGCTGTAATGGCCTTTAGTGGTCAGCTTCATGGCTACCCTTTTACAAAAAAAGTTGACATTTTAAAGAAGAAAATCAATTCTTTTCAAAAAGAAAAATTGTCTTAATCTTTATTTTAAGTGAGAATAATGTAATATAAACCTAAGAAACAGCTCATTAAACAGTTAAAGGGGGGCAGCGAAATAAAAAGAATTCGCAGGCTTTATCCCATAACACTCGTTTATCGTCATTCATTCGTAATAAGTAAATGGCTACAAAGAAAAAGATTGAAATATTGACCGGTGATGCCTTGTTGGCGAAGGTCAAAGAACTTGAGAACCACAGCAAAGAAGAAAAAGCGAGAGCTTGCGGCTATTACACGATCACCAAAAATGGGGTTGAGCGTGTCAATATGATGAAGTTCTACAATGCCTTGATTGAAGCAGAAGGGGTACAACTTGATAGTAATGCCAGCACCCAGGGTCGTGGTGGTCGAGCTGCTACCTACCGTATTAGTGTGCAGTCTAATGGCAATCTTTTAATTGGATCTGCCTACACAAAAAAAATGGGACTCAAAGCAGGGGATGAATTTGAAATTTCCCTTGGCCGTAAACATATTCATCTCAAGCAACTGGGAGTGGATGAGGACATTTAATTTTTCTGGGGGTTGATGCTAGGGCTGTGAATAAATTTGACCATTGGCATCTCCTGAGAATTCTGTTTACGGAAAAAGCGATATATATTTGTGGCAAATTGAGGTGAAATTACCCTCATTTAACCAGTGCGATCGCCAGTTTGGTGATCGTTTTTTTATTTATCGCCATTGGCTGGGATGATGTCGGCGGATACGCTGGGTGAGCTGGGGCCACTCTGCCCGTTGCACCATGGTTTCTGGAAATAGATCGCTGGATAAACCAACAGCGATCGCCCCGGCTTGGATGAACTCAGGTGCATTCTTGAGGGTAACCCCTCCGGTGGGAATCAAGGGGATTTCTGCGAGGGCCGGCCGGAGACAATGGATAAAAGCTGTACCCCCCACAGCTTTGATCGGAAATACTTTCACGCCATCACTGCCCCAACGCCAGGCTTGGTAAATTTCGCTGGGGGTAAGGGCGCCAAGCACCATCGGCACATCCCGTAGGTGGGCAACTTTAACTAGATCGCGATCACTATGGGGGCTGAAGGCAAAACTGGCGCCACTGGCGATCGCCTCTTTTAGGTCTGCTGGTGTCAGAATAGTCCCTGCACCGATTAGGGCGCTCGGAAATTTTTCCCGTAGGGTTTCAATAATTCGCCCGGCTTGGTCACTGTTCCAGGTGATTTCAATGAGATGTAACCCCCCTGCAATGGCGATGGCCGCCATCTTGACCCCCTGTTGCCAATCCGCAGTGCGAATGATGGCGATCGCCTGGTGTTGTTGGAGTTGTGCAAACCAGCGTTGTTGGAGGGGCGTCATCGTAAATTAGGGCAAATCGTCGAAGGAGATTGGGGCTGATTTGAAAAATCTTGCCAACCAGACAGAATACCCTGTAATTCTCCCTTGAGGATCCTCAAGGTCGCCATTTGCTGGTTAATTTCTTGCAATTGCGCTTCTAGAAGCTCCCTGATCACCCCACAGGGTAGGGTCCCTGCATCATGTACTGCGAGAATATTGCGGATGTCTTGGAGGCTTAAACCGAGGGCTTGGGCCCGTTTAATAAAAGCCAAACGATTCAACACGGCCGCCGAAAAAAGCCGGTATCCTTTTGGCGATCGCCCCATGGTGTCTCCCAGTAGACCGAGGTCAGCGTAGTAGCGAATAGTTTTGACCGGCAAACCGCTTTGGCGGGCGACGGTGCCAATTTTCCAGGTATGGATAGGTGTGGTCGTGGTCATCCGCGCTGTTTTTCTCGGGCAAGGTGAGGCAGAGGCACATTCATCTCACTAGAGGGCAAATAACGACGGGGCAAAACCTGTTTGAAGTCCTGGGGATCTCGGCGAATGCGTGACCAGCGGATGGCGATCGCCCCCAGCACAAACCCAAGGCCTACCACAAACAAACCCCATTGCTCATCCACCCCACCAATCACCACCTCAATCAAACCCATCACAATCAGAAAGCTAGACACCGGCTCCTTGCGATATAAACGCTTAACAGTTCGTCGATTTAAACGGGCCATAAAACTTTCCAGAAGGAATAAAAATAGAGATGTTCCTCATCTTTAGCTTAACAAATCAGCGCTTTTCCTTGGTTAAGACACCCCGACCATTCAGGAACCGCTTGAGCCCGATCCCAAGGAACTTTTGCCGTAAGATACATCTAAATTCCTGTGTGCTCACATCTCCCCATGAAGCTCAAGTTAACCCCGATTACCCCTTATCTTTTTTTGTTGCCCGCCCTAATGATCTTGGGTTTAGCTGTGGCCCTGCCAGCGATCCAGGCCTTTTACCTCAGCTTTACAGAATATCAGTATGACTTAACCCAGGCGCCCCAGTGGGTGGGTTTAAAAAACTTTGTCCGGCTGCTGCAAGACACTCTGTTTTGGAAAACCCTAGGAAATACTGTGCTTTATTTGGTGGGAGTTGTGCCCATTTTGGTGAGTTTTTCCCTGGGTCTCGCAATTTTAGTCAATCAAACCCTGCGGGGGATTTCTTGGTTTCGAGCTGCTTTTTACACCCCAGTAATTGTTTCTTTAGTGGTCGCGGGGATTGCTTGGCGAGCGCTCTACACATCCAATGGTTTTTTTAATCAATTGCTAAGACAAGTTGGTTTTGGGGAGGGTATTCCTTGGCTGACAGATCCGAGTTTGGCGATCTGGAGTGTAATGCTGGTGACAATCTGGAAAGGGTTGGGCTATTACATGGTGATTTACTTAGCTGGCCTCCAAGCGATTTCTCCCGAATTGTATGAAGCCGCGTCCCTCGATGGTTCGGACGGTTGGCGGCAACACTTGGATATTACAGTGCCCTTGATGCGCCCCTATATTTTGTTGGTGTCAGTGATTTCGGCCATTTCTGCGACAAAGGTTTTTGAGGAAATTTATGTGATGACCCAAGGCGGGCCATTGAATGCCTCAAAGACAGTGGTGTATTACCTCTATGAGCAAGCGTTTCAGAATTTGGAAATTAGCTATGCTTGCACCATTGGCTTGGTTTTGTTCTTGGTGATTTTCGTGCTATCGATTTTCAATCTTTATTTGTCCCGTCAAACCAACCAAAGTTTTTAGGCTATTAAATCAACAACTTAACTGCGCTTGAGTTTGCCTTTGACCCGCTGCCAAAAAATATCTAGCTCGGGGAGTTTTAGGGTACTGGCCAGACCAAAAAAGACGACTAAAGCTAGGGCGATCGCCACCAACAATTCCAATCCCTGCACATAGAGATTTTGGCCAAAGCTCAAGGATTCAACTCCGAGGGAAATACCCCAACTGACGAACCCAGAGGCGATCGCCGCCCCCGTTAGACCCAGCAAGCTAACCCCCCATTCCAGCAACGGCAGACCCTTTAGGCGGCGATTCAAAATCGCGATCATCATCACCATAGAAACAACATTGACCCCCACCGTGGCATAGATCAAACCCGGTGTTTGAAACTGTTTCACCAAAATATAATCAAAAATCGCATTTAAAAAAATATTTAAAACACTGATCCGCGACGGGGTGACGCCATCCTCCAACGCATAAAAAACCCGTACAAGTACATCTCGGCCCAGATAAAAAAACATGCCGAGACCATAGGCAATCAAAACCGGCGCGACGATCTCTGTGGCCGTGGTATCAAAGGCCGCATATTCATAGACAATCCGAATGATTGTCTTAGATTGAGACACAAAAATTGCCGTCAAGGGCAACATCGACAGGGCCGTTAATAGCAACCCTTGGCGAATCCTCACCTTTAAGTCATCCCAACTATCGGGCGCTGCCAAGCGCGAAAATACCGGCAATAGAGGCACAAGAATCATGTTGGAAATGATCCCCAAGGGCGTTAGCACGATGAAATTGGCATAGCGCATCGCTGCCGCCGCACTCACAATGGACGAGGCAAAATACATATCCGTGTAGACGTTTATGTGGAGCATCCCTGAGGATAGGGTCGCCGGTAGCATCACCCGCAACACCTCTTTTACGCCTGGAATCGATAGATCCAGCCGGGGGCGTAACGTGCCTAAACCAGATTTCCACTGGGCAAAAATTTGCAACAACCATTGCCAGAGAGCCCCCAATAGGGTCGTCCCAGCCAGCACAATACAGCCAAGTTGCATATATTCTGGGGCATTGACGTTATCTCCCAAGATCCAGATCAAGCTACCGACACCAATCACCACACTCAAGCTGGAAAAAAGAGGGCTAATCCCCGGCAGCCAATATTGATCTGAAGCATTCAATACCCCAAAGCCGATGCCAATCAATCCGGCAAACACCGCTAGGGGGGCCATGATCTGCAGTTGTAAGATTGCTAAATCCCGGACTGTTCCTTCTAAACCTGGGGCAACGAGATCAATAAAAAATCCGGCAAACACCACTAGCACAATGGTGATCAGGAACAATCCCCCTGTCACCATTGTGGACACAGTTTCCACGAGGGGGGCCGCGTCTTTTTGTTCGCGCTTAGAGAGAACACTGACCAGGGCGCTGTGGAATGGCCCGTTAATCCCCCCCAGCAGGATCAGCAGAAACCCCGGAATAATGTAAGCATAGGCATAGGCATCGACCACTGGCCCCACCCCAAAGGCCCGGGCGATCGCCTGTTCGCGCACTAGACCAAACACCTTACTGATCAGCGTGGCGATCGCCACAACACCGGCGATACCAGCCAATGAACGGGACTTCCGAGGAGAATCAGTCACAATTTTCTAGCAATAAAACAATACAAAACCTTCTTATTCTCACCGAGAATGCCCTCTTTGAGAATCACCTGGGATTCCAGCTACCAGAGAAGACCTATTTTCTGGTAGCTTACTATAAACAATAAAAACTTTAGGATCTTCAAAAATTTTATTTGGCGTCCTAAGCCCATCAACCCATTTGCTTGCTGTCTTGGGAGAATTTTAAAAAATGACAATTTTATTTCAACTGGCCCTTGCTGCCCTCGTAGCTCTTTCGTTCCTAATGGTCATTGGTGTTCCTGTGGCCTATGCTTCCCCCACCAACTGGGAACAATCTAAATCTTTGATCTTTGTGGGCTCCATCGCTTGGACTGCCCTGGTCATTGCCGTTGGCGTCTTGAATTTTTTCGTGATCTAAAAATCTAAAGCTCGTTCTTAACATTTGGCGATCGCCCCAATCTAATTTTCCCCAAGGTGCAATCCTCGCCGTTGGTAGCTCCAGCGCCATTGCACCTTAATTTTTTGTCCTTTTCACCCCCCGACTTAACCATGGCCACCTTTG
This sequence comes from Picosynechococcus sp. NKBG15041c, assembly GCF_055380235.1. Taxonomy (NCBI): domain Bacteria; kingdom Bacillati; phylum Cyanobacteriota; class Cyanophyceae; order Chroococcales; family Geminocystaceae; genus Picosynechococcus; species Picosynechococcus sp. NKBG15041c. Next base: position 7,109 of record NZ_AP040363.1, on the reverse strand, counting down.
AAGGAACCTATAACGACAATCTCCAAGCCCTCAAATTGGCGATCGTGATTGGCCGTTTTAACGATCTCGTCACTAGTAAACTTTTGGCCGGCTGCCAAGACTGTCTCCGTCGCCATGGTGTAGACACCAGTGCCGATGGTCAACAGGTAGATTACATCTGGGTTCCCGGTTGCTTTGAAATTGCGATGGTCTCAAAAAAGCTAGCTGATGCCGGCAAATATGACGCGATCATCTGCCTTGGTGCTGTGATCCGTGGCGATACTCCCCACTTTGACTATGTGGCCGCAGAGGTCTCTAAAGGGGTAGCTGCAGCCTCCTTTCAAACAGGTGTGCCGATTATCTTTGGTGTCCTCACCACCGATACCATGCAACAGGCCCTCGAACGGGCAGGGATTAAAAATAACCTGGGCTGGGGCTATGGTCTCAGTGCCCTCGAAATGGCGAGTTTGATGGGTAAAATTTAGCCCTTTCCCCCATTGGAAAAATTAAGCCAGAGAAATTTTGTCTTAACTCTTGACATCCGCTTTTTTTCTTGGCATATTAGTAAACGTGCTCAGCACGCAAGCGGGTATAGCTCAGTGGTAGAGCGTCACCTTGCCAAGGTGAATGTCGCGCGTTCGAATCGCGTTACCCGCTTAAGAGAAAATCAGTCCCTTGCAGCATTCGGTTCTGCGATTACCTTGCAATCTATGGGATTTATTGTAGACTATCTGGCATGTTTGAAAACATGACTCAATGTTGGCCCGATATCGAACACAAGAATGGCTTGTAAATCAATGGGTTAGCGTCATACTCAGAGGATTTTGGTGTGTTTAATTTCGGCAGAAAGTCACTTCCCCAAACCCTACATTCAGAAAGCGAGGAGTCTGAACATAATTCAGTCTCTCCTGCGGATGTGGGCGATCGCTCCCCCGGTTCTGACCCAGAAGCCGTCACCAAAGAAATCCCCAAGGCCCTTAGGGCTCTATTTCCTGGCGATCGCCAGCCCCCTAGCAAGTTACACAAACACCGTAAAAAGCGTTGGTGGCCTTGGCTGGTGGCGGGGGGACTCCTCGGGATTGGCAGCAGTGGCGCTATTCTCTATCGCGGCTGGCAAGAACTAGAAGCTCTCGTACCCAACAACGTCGAAGAAATTTTAATTTATACCCGCCCTGGCACCTTAACCATTCAAGCCGCCAATGGCGATGTGATTGAAGAAATTGGGCCTGTATCCCATGAGCAGGTAAAGATTTGGGAAATCCCTGAGGCGTTGACAGAAGCCTTTATTGCCAGTGAAGACCGCCGTTTTTACGATCATTTTGGCGTAGACCTACAGGGGGTAGCCCGGGCTGTCTATGTGAATTTTCGGGCCGGAAAAATTGTCGAAGGGGGTAGTAGTATCACCCAACAAGTAGCCCGTATTGTCTTTTTGAACCAGGACATCACCTTCGGACGAAAAGCACGGGAAATGCGCCTCGCGACAAAACTAGAGGAACGGTTTTCGAAAGAGCAAATCCTCGAAAGCTATCTAAATCTGGTGTATCTGGGCTCTGGAGCCTATGGGGTCGCTGATGCGGCTTGGGTTTATTTCGGCAAGTCTCTGACAGAATTAACCCTAGGAGAGACAGCGATGCTTGCCGGTTTAGCCCCCGCTCCCAGTTTGTATTCACCCTTTGTCAATCTCCAGGCGGCGACGGTGCGTCGAGATCAGGTGCTCCGCCGCATGCGGGAAGAGGGGTTTATTACGGAGACCGATTATCAGACGGCGATCGCCACTCCCATAGAGACAAATCGCCAGACGCCAAAGCGCTTACTGCGTGAATATCCTTACTTTGCGGATTATATAAAAGGAGAATTAGGGCAGTATCTCACGCCTGAGCAGCTAGAAACGGGGAGTTTTGTGGTGGAAACGACCCTTGATCCCCAGTGGCAGGTATGGGCGGAAGAGGTCTTGGCAGATGGCATTAACAACTATGGTCGTTATCAGCGCTTTGAACAGGCGGCCATTGTTAGCATTGATCCGCGCAATGGCCAGATCAAGACAATGGTGGGGGGCTTGGATTTTGAAAATAATCAGTACAATCGAGTCACCCAGGCCCAACGGCAACCGGGCTCTACGTTTAAGACATTTGTCTATGCGGCGGCGATCGCCTCTGGCATGTCCCCTAGCACGAGCTATGTGGATAAAGCGTTTGTCATGGATGGCTATCGGCCAAAAAATGCTTCTGGCAGTTTCACAAATCAAGCGATGTCTCTCACCGCTGCCCTAACGCAATCGGTCAATACGATCGCCCTGAGTGTGATGCTGGATGTGGGCTGGGACCCAATTATTAAGTTAGCCCAGCGGATGGGCATCGAGTCGGAACTGAAGCCGACCTATTCTCTCGCCCTGGGTGCTTCGGAAGTGAATCTTTTGGAGTTGACAGCAGCTTACGGTACGCTCGCGAATCGCGGCACCTACCAGCCAGTTTATGGCATCAGTCGCATTTTAGATCACAGCGGCAAAGTGATTTACCAAGCAAATCGAAAGCCAGTCCAGGCGATCGACGCCAATAGTGCCGCAATTATGACCTCGATGCTGACCAATGTGGTGAGTAGCGGTACTGGCAGTCAGGCGAATATTGGTCGTCCGGTCGCTGGCAAAACAGGCACTTCTGACCAGGCGCGGGACCTTTGGTTTATCGGCTACATTCCCCAGATGGTGACGGGAGTATGGCTCGGCAATGATGATAATCGGCCAACCTGGGGGGCGAGCAGTACAGCGGCACGTCTCTGGGGCAATTTGATGCGTCAGATCGCCGGAACTATGGCCGTGGAGTCATTTCCAGCGATGCCGAATTTAAATGGTCGGGTAGGTTCGATCACCGCAGAACCGATTAAAGGAGGTGCAAAAAAAGTCCAGGCGATCGCCCCAGAAACCAGCGAAAACTCTGAGAGCAGTGCTGAGTCGACGACGGATCAGACCCTCGATCCATCCTCGGAAGGAACGACAGATAACACAGACAATGGCAATAGTAATGCAGTAGATAATAGAGCGCAGCCAGCACCGCCCGCGTTTGATTTTAATAATCCAGCAGATACCGTGCCACCTCTCACCCCCTTACCCCGAAATAATCCAGATCCGGGGCCGTCTAGGGCCCCAGCGCCGAATAATGTGGATGTGCCGGCCCCGCCAGCACCCCAAAGACAAGAAGAAACACCCTAGATTTTTAGGCTTTTTGTTCACCAAAATAATATCCTTTCCCATAAACGGTATGGATCAAAGGGCGATCGCCTTTTGCTTCTACCTTTCGGCGTACCAACCGCACCAAGGCCGCCAGCACATTACTACTGGGTAACTCCTCTTCGTCTTGCCAGAGGTGTTGGTAAAGTTGCTCATGGGTAAGAATCTGCTCGGGGTGTTCCATTAAATAGCTCAACAGTTGTAACTCCCGCACTGACAAGCGAATAATGCGTCCCCCCCGGTAGGCCATCTGGTTAGGGATGTCCAATTCTAAGTCCGCTATTTTTAGACGATTAGGGGGGTCTCCCCCGGGCGATCGCCTGAGCAGAGCCCGGACCCGTGCTAACAATTCCCGCAGCTCAAAGGGTTTCATCAAATAATCATCAGCTCCAGCATCCAACCCTGACACCCGGTCATCGACAGTATCTTTCGCCGTGAGAAACAAAATTGGTGTGGTCCGCCCCTGGGCCCGTACTTTTCGACAGATTTCCACCCCCGAGCATTGGGGTAACATCCAGTCCAAAATTAGGAGATCATAATCTTTGTTAAAGGCTAACTCTAACCCCTGCTGACCCGTTTCTGCTAGATCAACCAAGTACCCTTCGCGCCCCAAAATTTGGCTGAGGGCTCCCCGCAACTCTCGTTCATCATCTACCAATAAAATGCGCATCATTACTTAGCAAACACCATTCTCTCCATTATTCCCGAAGAAGGAAATCTCACCCAGGGCGATCGCCCCAATTGTTAAACCCAAATAAAAAAGGAAGCAGCCACAAAACCACTTCCAAAATATTTTTCTATTGTGCTTAATTGATAACTGTGTCAGCCCCGCTTACATCGAAGGCAAAGCATTGGATTCCTGTTGCAATAAGCTAATCAAATGCTCATCCCCCCGAGCTTGGGCTGTTTGCAAGCGACGCTCAAGACTATGGCGCATATTTTCTAAATGAATCCGGCGAGCATCTTGACCCATCAGCTTTGTCAATGGCAAAACTTGCACAGGACAAGCGGCAGCTGCAGCTTGGCGTTGGGGTAAGACCTCGGGCACAGCTTGAAGACTTTGGTAAGTATTCCCCCGATAGTGGAGTAATACAGATTCCACCTCAGGACGCTCAAGAGTTTCGGCTACACAGTGGCGGCGGATTGTCTGCCCACGATAACGACCCACGATATCCCCTTCCATTACTTCTAACGTTGCAGGGCGATAATCATAGGAAACACCACGATAGGTTAATTTCATAGAGATTTCCTCACTGAGCCTCAAAATACTTTCTGTAGTCATTGTTACATCGAACCAAGAAAATCCCCAAAAAAATCAGGAAAACTTAAGAATCACCTCTCCTTGACAGATAAAAAAGGGGAGCTCTCAGGCTCCCCAGGGTTAAATCACTTAAATTTTAAGGCTGACATAAAGGTCTTAGGGTCAGTCTTCTTAGGAAAACTAGCCTGGTTGTTTAGCCAGCTCTAGGGTTTTTTCTGCCTTACTGACGGCCACTTTTCCTTCTTCGTTGATATCGACGATCGCCGTATCACCAGAACCAACACGGCCCGAGAGGATTTCCTCAGCGAGAACATCCTCTAACAAGCGCATGATCGCCCGACGTAAGGGACGCGCCCCATAGGAGGGGTTATAGCCTTCTTCCACAAGACGTTCCTTAAATTTGTCGGTCACTTGTAGGGTGATTTCCTGCTCTGTTAGGCGCTTAAAGACATCCTTGAGAAGAATTTCGGAGATTTCCTTGACTTCCTCTTTGTTGAGCTGACGGAAGACGATGATTTCGTCGAGACGGTTGAGGAATTCGGGGCGGAAGTATTGTTTTAATTCTTCGTTCACCAAGGAGCGAATCCGGTTGTATTGGGACTCGGCAGCATCTTCACCAAACTCGAACCCAAGGCCACCGCCACCTTTTTCGATCACCTTGGAACCGATGTTAGAAGTCAAGATAATCAGGGTGTTTTTGAAGTCGACGGTGCGTCCTTTGGCATCGGTGAGGCGTCCATCTTCAAGGATTTGCAGGAGCATATTGAAGATGTCGGGGTGAGCCTTCTCGATTTCGTCAAAGAGAATGACGGTGTAGGGACGACGGCGCACAGCTTCGGTGAGTTGACCGCCTTCGTTATAGCCGACATAGCCTGGAGGAGAACCAATCAACTTAGAAACGGTATGCCGTTCCATAAATTCGGACATGTCGAGGCGAATCATCGCATCTTCAGAACCGAAGAAGTAGGCAGCGAGAGCTTTGGTGAGCTCCGTTTTACCCACCCCGGTGGGCCCAGAGAAGACAAAGCTGGCGATCGGACGGTTGGGATTTTTCAGACCGACCCGGGCGCGACGGATGGCTCGGGATACGGCCTTGACCGCATCTTCCTGACCAATTAGGCGCTGGTGTAGGGTGTCTTCCATGTTGAGGAGCTTGGTAGACTCGCTCTCGGTGAGCTTGTTGAGGGGCACCCCTGTCCAAGAGGCGACGATATGGGCGATCTCTTCAGCATCGACCACAGCATCGATATCGGTGCTTTTCTCTTTCTGGCTTGCGGCGATCGCCCGAATTTCAGTTTTGATCTCCATTTCGCGATCGCGCAGTTCTCCCGCCTTATCGAAATCTTGGGAACGCACGGCTTCATCCTTAGACTTGAGGACTTCGCGCAGTTCCTTATCGAGTTCTTTGGCTTCGGGGGGAAGCTGAGAATTAATCAACCGTACACGGGATCCCGCTTCATCGATCAAGTCGATCGCCTTATCGGGCAAGAAGCGATCGCTGATATAGCGGTCTGCCAACTTTGCCGCCGCATCGAGGGCTTCGTCCAAAATTTTCAGTTTGTGGTGCTGTTCGTAGCGTTCCCGCAGACCGAAGAGGATTTCGATGGTTTCTTCCACAGAAGGCTCACCCACCATGACGGGCTGGAAACGACGTTCAAGGGCAGCATCGCGCTCAATGTGCTTGCGGTATTCATCAAGGGTGGTCGCCCCGATACATTGCAGTTCACCCCGGGCAAGGGCAGGCTTGAGGATATTGGCAGCATCGATCGCCCCTTCCGCAGCTCCTGCACCGATTAAAGTGTGGACTTCATCAATCACCAGAATCACGTTTCCAGCTTGACGAATTTCGTCCATAATCTTTTTGAGACGCTCTTCAAATTCACCGCGATATTTTGTCCCGGCGACGAGGAGACCGATATCGAGGGTGACCACCCGTTTTTCTTCGAGGATATCGGGGATATCACCCGTGGAAATTCTTTGGGCCAGACCTTCGGCGATCGCGGTTTTCCCGACCCCCGGTTCCCCAATCAAGACAGGATTATTCTTAGTACGTCGCCCAAGGATCTGGATTACCCGTTCGATTTCATTTTGGCGACCAACAACAGGGTCTAATTTGCCATCTTTAGCGAGCTGGGTGAGATTAGAACCAAATTCATCGAGGGTTGGTGTTTTGTTACTGCGAGAAGAGCCACCACCAGCGGCCACTTCCGCCGTTTCACCCAACATCCGAATGACTTGGGTTCTGACCTTAGATAAATCTACCCCTAAATTTTCGAGGACTCTGGCAGCAACCCCTTCCCCTTCACGAATCAAGCCAAGTAACAAATGCTCCGTGCCAATGTAGTTGTGACCCAACTGGCGCGCCTCTTCGAGGGAAAGCTCTAAAACCCGCTTGGCTCTGGGCGTAAAAGGAATCTCTACGGCGACGAAACCGGAACCCCGACCAATAATTTTTTCAACTTCAATGCGAGCATCCTTGAGATTGACGCCCATAGAGCGGAGTACTTTAGCAGCAACTCCTGTTCCCTCACCAATGAGACCGAGGAGGATTTGCTCTGTACCCACGAAGTTGTGACCAAGGCGACGAGCTTCCTCTTGGGCAAGCATAATCACCTTAATAGCTTTTTCTGTGAAGCGTTCAAACAT